>NZ_CP110636.1:4800000-6901780 GCF_026153355.1 Streptomyces endophytica
CCTGGCCCGCTTGAACCGCTCCCGCTCGATCCGCCGCGCGGACGGCACATAGCCGTCCCCGTCCGGCTCCTCGGCTCGCTCCGGGGTCTTCAACGGCCCCTTTTCGTACGTCACTTGAGCACCGGAACGTCGACGGCGTCGGTCAGCCACTTCTTCTCCAGCGCGGCGAGCGTGCCGTCCTTCCGGAGCGCGTCGACCGCGGCCGTCACGCACCCGGTGATCCGGCTCTCCTTGTCCAGCACCAGCCCGAACTGCTCCTTCGCGCTGCCGGTGTCCGCGAACTGGCCCACCACCTCGGCCTCCTTGACCTCGGCCGAGGTGATGTAGAACGCCGTCGGCAGGTCGGTGACGATCGCGTCGACCTGGCCGTTCTTCAGGGCTGTCTTCGCGTAGTCGTTCTTCTGGAAGACCGCGGCGGTCCGGTCCGGGTGGATGGTGTCGTTGACGACGTCCAGGCTGGTGCTGCCGACCTGGGCACCGAGCTTGACGTGCCGGAGGTCGGCGATGCTCTTGGCACGGGCGGCCTTGGAGCCCTTGAGCGCGATGACCGCCTGGCGCACGTCGTAGTAGCCGGAGGAGAACGCCACCGCGTGCTTGCGCTGTGCGCTGATGGAGATCTGGTTGATGTCGAAGTCGAACTTCTTCGCGCCGGGCGCGAAGGCGTTGGTGAACGGCACGGTCTGCCAGTCCACCGCGGCCTTGTCGTAGCCCAGCTGCCGGGCGACGGCGTAGGCGACGGCCGATTCGAAGCCCTTGCCGCTGGCCGGGTCGTCGTCCTGGAACCACGGCGCGTAGGCCGGCTTGTCGGTGCCGACGGTGAGCTTCCCGGCCTGCACCGTGGCGAGTTTGCCGCGGTCGCAGCTCTGTTTGCCCTGCCCGGTGGCCGGCGGGCCACCGGGGGACTCGTCCTGCGGGGCGCAGCCGACGGCCGCGGTGAGCAGCACGACGGCGGCGCAAGTGGCCAGGCGAAGAGGGCGGTTGACGAGGCGCATGGCGGGAGAGTGGCAGTGCGCGGGGCCGTCTGTCGAGATCATCGGGAAAACGTCCGCATGCTGGAAGCCTGTTGCGCGGCTGTGAACTGCGGATTTCCCGTCCGGCGGTCCGTCAGGCGGTGAAGCGCACCGCTCGCCGGATCTCCGGGAGGTCGGTCACCACCCCGTCCAGGCCGAGGCCGCGGGCCAGCCGGAGCTGGTCGTGGGTGTTGACCGTCCAGGCGACGACCTTCAGCTGCGCGGCGTGCGCCCGCTCGACCAGCTCCAGGGTGAGCCGGCGGATGTTCAGCGACAGCATGTACGCGCC
Source organism: Streptomyces endophytica (assembly GCF_026153355.1). GTDB lineage: Bacteria > Actinomycetota > Actinomycetes > Streptomycetales > Streptomycetaceae > Streptomyces > Streptomyces endophytica. The sequence continues at coordinate 4,801,300 of NZ_CP110636.1, forward strand.
GACGGCCTGGGCGCGGTCGACGACGTCGGCGCCGTAGCGGCTGCCGACCAGGGCGGTGCGCACCCCGGGCAGCAGCGTGCGGATCGCCGCGAGCGCCTCGTCGTGGAAGGAGATCACCTCGACCCGGCCGGTCAGATCGCGCGCCCGCATCACCTCGGCCAGCGCCTGCGCGGCCGCCACGTCCTTGATCTCGGCCTGCAGCGGCGCCTTGACCGCGTCCACGACCTCCTCGAACACCGGGATGCGCTCGCCCTGGCCGGCGTCCAGCTCGCGCAGCTCGGCGAGGGTGCGCTCGGCGATCGGCCCGGCCCCGTCGGTGGTCCGGTCCACGTCCGCGTCGTGCATGACGACCAGCGCGCCGTCCTTGCTCAGATGCAGATCCAGCTCGATGACGTCGACGCCCTCGTGCTCGGCACGTACGAAGGAGCGCAGGGTGTTCTCCGGCTCGACGCCCATGATCCCGCGGTGCCCGATGGTGAGAAAGGACAAGGCTGCCTCGCTTCTGTCGGCTCGGTAGTGCTGTCGGCTCACTGCCGGTGTCGACCGTCGACCGTCGGCAACGGCGTGCGAAACGGCGCTCAGCCTAACGGCCCGTACGTCCCGAAACCGGTTGCCGAACGACCCCGCGGTGTGTCCAGTACCCGTACCCGCCATATCCGCCTCCACCCGTTGTCACCCACACGTGGGCGCGCCCCCACACCGCTGACGCGACAGCCACCGGGCGACCCCCGGAGGCCCTCACTCCGTTCACCGGCGAGGGCGGGGGAGTGTGGCATATGCCACACCTGCCGCAACCGGAGAAAGTGCCAAATCCCTTGCCGCTACGGGCAGTAAGTGTCGCGGGATCGCGCTCCGACAGGAAAAATGAGGGTAGGGACGGGGTGCCGGCCGAATAATTTTCGGATCCCCCACTTGAGCGGACGATCCTTGGCTGGTTACCGTGTGCTGACAACACGATCTACCGCCGGAGGGCAGTCATGACGGAAATTCTTTCGCCTGTGGGTGTCCCGGGAGGCACTGGGACCGTGGAGCGCGTGGTGGACCACGCGGCGTGGCCCGTGCTCAAGGACGCCGTCGAGACCATCCGGCCCTGGCAGTCCAAGGACGGTGCGATCGACCTCGCGGCCGACGGCGCGCCCACCGCGGACGCCGTGCGCGCCGAGGTCGAGCGGGTGATAGCGGCCGTCCGGGAGCTCGCCCCGCTGCTCCCGCACGACGCCGCCTACCACGAGGCGCTCGTCGCCGACCTGCGCCGCTGGGCCGACGACGGCTTCGGCGTGCCGGACTTCCTGGACTCGCTGCTCGCCTTCCAGCCCGCCCGGCAGCGCGCCGACGGCCTCCAGCACCTGGTGCTGTTCCCCATGTACACCCAGAACGGCAACCCGGACCGCAACTTCGAGGCCGTGGTGCTGCGCATGGTCTGGCCGGACTGGCTCGCCGAGCTGGAGCGCACCCGCTACGACAACCCCCTCTTCTGCGGCATCGCCTTCGAGGACTTCACCGCCGGCTACGACACCAACTCCGCGGTCCTCTTCCCGGAGACCATCGCGGTCCGCGAGGCCCCCGCGCGGTTCACCTGGGGCGGCATCTTCTGCGACCGCGAGGCCGCCCGCTTCCGCCGGGTCACCGAGGCCGCCGTCGAGACGCTCGGCCTCGAAGTGCCCGAGGACATCCGCGAGATGCTCACCGACCAGGAGCGCTGCCAGGAGGCGTTCGTCCTGTGGGACATGGTCCACGACCGCACCCACAGCCACGGCGACCTGCCGTTCGACCCCTTCATGATCAAGCAGCGCCAGCCGTTCTGGATGTACGGCCTGGAGGAGCTGCGCTGTGACCTCACCGCCTTCAAGGAGGCCGTGAAGCTGGAGGCCGAGGGCTACTCCCAGGCCCGCGACGTGCAGTTCGCGGTGATCTTCGACCGGATGTTCCGCTTCCCGGTCACCGGCGACCGGGTCCGCAACTACGACGGTCTGGGCGGCCAGCTGCTCTTCGCCTACCTGCACAAGCACGACGTCGTACGCTGGACGGACAACACACTGCACATCGACTGGGAGCGGGCACCCAAGGTCACCAACGAGCTGTGCGGCGAGATCGAAAAGCTCTACCGCGACGGCATCGACCGCCCCAAGCTGGTCCACTGGTTCGCCGCGTACGACCTCGTCTCGACCTACCTCGCCCCGCACCCGGGCTCGGTCTGGGCCAAGGGACCGGACGCCCTCGACCTGGACCAGCCGCCGCGCAAGCTCGTGGACGACGTGCTCGCCGACGAATTCCCGCTGAGCATGTTCTACGAGGCGCTCGCCAAGAAGCTGCGTTCCGTGATCGCCTCGACCAAGGGCATCACCGCCCACAGCGACACGCTGGCGGCGGCATGAGCACCGACCGTGACAACCGGCCCACGGCCGTCCAGGAGCAGGACGAGGAGGCGACGGAGATGGTGACTTCGACGGGCGGTCACGGGCCGCTGGAGGGTGCGGTCATCGCGGTGGCGGGGGCGGCCGGTCCGGCCGGCCGGGCCACGCTGCTGCGGCTGGCCGAGGCGGGCGCCGTGGTGGTCGGCTCGGACGCCAACCCCGAGCGGCTCGCCGAGGCCGTGGACGCGGCCCGCTACGCCCACGGCGGCGCCACGGTGATCGGGGACACCGTCGACCTCCTGGACCTTGAGCAGACCCGCGAATGGGCGGACCGCACGGAGAAGGAATTCGGCCGGATCGACGGTCTGGTGCACCTCGTCGGCGGCTGGCGCGGCTCGTCCACGTTCGCCGAGACGGACCTGGCGGACTGGGACGCCCTGCACCGGCTCCTGATCCGCACCGTCCAGCACACCTCGCTCGCCTTCCACGACGCCCTGGAGCGCAGCGGCAACGGCCGCTTCCTCCTGATCAGCGCGGCCGGCGCCAGCAAGCCCACCGCGGGCAACGCCGCCTACGCCGCCTCCAAGGCCGCCGCCGAGGCCTGGACGCTCGCCATGGCGGACGGCTTCCGCAAGTCGGGGGGCGAGCAGGGACCGCGCGCCGCGGCTGCCATCCTGGTCGTCAAGGCGCTCGTCAACGACCAGATGCGCGCCGAGCGACCGAACGCCAAGTTCGCGGGCTTCACGGACGTCTCGGAGCTGGCCGAGGCCATCGCCGGGGTCTGGGACCGGCCCGCCCAGGAAGTGAATGGACAGCGTCTGTGGCTGACCCCCGAGCCGTGACCGGAGCGAAGACCGACGCCCGGCAGCACCACGATCCGCAGATCCGCGGCTTCGCCAGCGACAACTACGCCGGCGCCCACCCCGAGGTGCTGGCCGCGCTCGCCCTCGCCAACGGCGGTCACCAGATCGCCTACGGCGAGGACGACTACACCGAACACCTCCAGCGGGTGTTCCGCAGCCACTTCGGGCAGCGGGCGGAGGCGTTCCCGGTGTTCAACGGCACCGGCGCCAATGTCGTCGCCCTCCAGGCCGTGACCGACCGCTGGGGCGCGGTGATCGCCGCCGAGACGGCACACATCAACGTCGACGAGTGCGGTGCGCCCGAGCGGGTCGGCGGGCTGAAGCTGCTCACCGTGCCGACCGAGGACGGCAAGCTCACCCCCGAGCTGATCGACCGCCAGGCCTGGGGCTGGGACGACGAGCACCGGGCCATGCCGCAGGTCGTCTCGATCACCCAGAGCACGGAGCTCGGCACGGTCTACACCCCCGACGAGATCCGGGCCATCTGCGAACACGCCCATGAGCGCGGCATGGTGGTCCATCTGGACGGTTCGCGGATAGCCAACGCCGCGGCGACGCTGGACGTCCCCATGCGGGCCTTCACCAACGCCGTGGGCGTCGACATCCTCTCCTACGGGGGCACGAAGAACGGCGCGGTCTTCGGTGAGGCCGTGGTCGTGCTCAACCCCGACCGGGTGCGCGCGATGAAGCACCTGCGCAAGCTGTCCATGCAGCTGGCCTCCAAGATGCGCTTCGTCTCCGTCCAGTTGGAGGCGCTGCTCGCCAAGGACCTGTGGCTGCGCAACGCCCGGCACGCCAACACCATGGCGCAGCGGCTGGCGGCCGGCGTCCGGCAGATCGACGGGGTGGAGATCCTCTACCCGGTGCAGTCCAACGCGGTCTTCGCCCGGCTGCCGCACGACGTGAGCGAACGCCTCCAGAAGCGCTACCGCTTCTACTTCTGGGACGAGCAGGCCGGCGATGTGCGCTGGATGTGCGCGTTCGACACCACCGAGGAGGACGTGGACGGCTTCCTCGCCGCGCTCCGGGAGGAAATCGCCCGCTGACGCCGGACCCGACGGGCCCGCGCCCGGCCGGAGGTCATGACGTGACCGCCGGCCGGGCGCGGCTCTTTTCCGGCCCGGTCACGACGGCACCGCCAGTACATCACAATGAACTTCGCAGTACGGTTTGCTTTACTGCGCCGTGTCGTGCTGCAATGCCGCCGGACGGCCCCGACCGGCCGCGCCACCGGCAGCCACCGCCACGACCCGCGAGGAACGGCCCGATGCCCACATCCCTGTACGTCTCCGACGAGGTACGCGCCCTGGCGCCGGGCTTCGCCCACCTCGCCGTCGAAGCCCACGGCCTGACCAACGGGCCCAGTGACGCGTCGAGCGCCGCACTGCTGGACGAGGCCACCCGCCGGCTGGTCCGGCGCCTCGACGGGCGCGCACCGCAGGACGACCCGCACCTCGCCGCCTGGCGCGCCGCGTACACCGCCTTCGGCGCCAAGCCCTCGCGCACCCGCAACTCCGCCGAGGCGCTGGCCCGGCGCGCCCTCGCGGACGGCGGGCTGCCGCGGATCAACCGCCTCGTCGACCTCTACAACGCGATCAGCGTCGCCCACCTCGTCCCCGTCGGCGGTGAGGACCTGGACCGCATCCGGGGCGGTATGCGACTCGTCCGGGCAGCCGGCGACGAGCCGTTCGCGACCGCGGCCGGCGGCGCCGAGGTGATCGAGCACCCCGACGCCGGCGAGGTGGTGTGGTGCGACGACGAGGGCGTCACCTGCCGTCGCTGGAACTGGCGCCAGGGCGTCCGCACCCGGCTGACCGAGGACTCCGTCAGCGCCCTGTTCCTGCTGGAACGGATGGCTCCGATGTCCCTCGACGACCTCGCGGCCGCGGGTGAGGAACTGGCCGAGGCGCTGCAGAAGAGCTGCCCCGGCGCCCGGGTCGAGCTCGGCGGGATCCGGACCGCATAGCGGCCGGCCGACGGAGCCCGGCCGGGCCGCGGGCCGGCGTCACGCGCCGGGCGCCGCCGGTGCCGTGCCGCCGAGGTGGGCCGGGACCCACCAGGTGTCGTCCGGGCCCTTGGGCCGTACGGGGTAGGCGCGCTGGGCGGCCTCCAGCAGGTCCTGGACGCGGGCCCGCAGCCGGTCGGTGATCTTCTCGGCCTGCTCGGCCGGATCGGCCGCCACCGGCTCGCCCACCCGGATCGTGATCGGGATGTGGTTCCGCCCCAGGTCCCGCTTGTGGCCCTTGGTCCACAGCCGCTGGGTGCCCCACAGCGCCACCGGCAGCAGCGGCACGCCGGCCTCCTGCGCCAGCCGCGCCGCGCCCGACTTGAAGGACTTCAGCGTGAACGACTCGGAGATGGTCGCCTCCGGGAAGACCCCGATGATCTCGCCCGAACGCAGCGCCGTCAGCGCGTGCTTGTAGGCGTGCATGCCCTGCGCGCGGTCCACCGGGATGTGCTTCATGGCCCGCATCAGCGGCCCGGACACCTTGTGCCGGAACACCGACTCCTTCGCCATGAACCGCACCAGCCGCTTAGCCGGACGCGCGGCGAGCCCCGCGAAGACGAAGTCCAGGTACCCGATGTGGTTGCTGACCAGCACCGCTCCGCCGCGGCGCGGAACGTTCTCCGTCCCGGCGATGTCGAATTTCAGGTCGAGCGCCTTGAAGAGCGTGCGCGCGGCACCGATCACGGGCGGGTAGACGAGCTCTGCCATTGTCCGGAGGACCCCTTTTTCCATGCCTGGGGAGGGTTCTCCCGGCGGAAACCTACGCCGTCGTCACTGCGGCTTTCGGGAGATCGTGCCCGATTGCGGCCGCCGCGGCCAGCGCGCCGACCACCCCGGGCGGGAGATCCTCGTCACGTACCGGACCGGCTCAGCCGGCCGCCCGCCGCAGCAGAAGGTACATTTCGCACCCCAGGCAGTACCCGAAAGCGGCATTGAGGAAGGCCGCCGCGAGGGCCGCCGCCGTGGCCGCGAGCCCCAGCCACTGCGCCCCCGCGGCGAAGCCGGCCAGACCCACCAGCGCGAAGACGAGCCCGACGCTCTGGGCGAAGCGCGGCGGGGCCGGGTCCTCGAACGCCGCCGGCGCGGACAGCCGCGGCCGCACCGCCACCCTGAACAGCCAGGCGTAGGGCGACCGCTGGACCCCGGCCCCCGCCCCGACGGCGAAGACCAGCGCCTGGCAGGCCAGCAGCCACCCGCTCCCGCTGATCAGTACCGCCGCCAGCACCACGGCCGTCAGCGCCGCCCCGAACCGGGGGCCGCGTACGTCGATCCGGTCGTCGATCCTGTCGCTCGTCATGCCCCCTACCTTCCCCCGGAAAGGCCCGTACGGAGTGCCGGGAATCTTTGCGGTCCTGTGAACGCTGCACCCCTCGATGACCGGACTCATGGTGTGCCTCGCGGTGCTCGCGGCAGCGAGCCTCTTCGGCGTGTGGCACCAACGCCGCAACGGGAGACTGTCGGTGCGCAAGCGGGACGAAACGGCGCGGCTCGGTGCCGCGGAGATCGGCACGGCGCTGGGGGAGCGGGCCACCCTGCTGCAGTTCTCCAGCGCCTTCTGCCAGCCCTGCCGGGCCACCCGGCGCACCCTCGCCGAGGTCGCCGGCATGGTCGAGGGGGTGGCCCATGTGGAGATCGACGCCGAGGCCCACCTCGACCTCGTACGGGAGCTGAACGTGCTGCGCACCCCGACGGTGCTGGTGCTCGACGCGGACGGCGCGATCGTCCGCCGCGCCTCCGGGCAGCCCCGCAAGTCCGACGTCATCGCGGCGCTCGGGGCGGCGGTCCGTGATTGATCTCCCAGATACCGGGCCGCCCTTGACGCTGCGGGGCGCGCATCGTCAGTCTGACGTGATGCGGCCAGGAACCCTTCTCTACGGACGCGCCCATGTCGACCTTCTGCGGACCTCCAGCGCCCGCTGTCCGGGCGTGTGAGCAACGACGACGTAACCGCCGCAGGGCGCCGTACGGGCGCCGGCGGCCCCGCCCCGGCTCGTCCGCCTCAGCAGAAGGACAACTCCATGACGGTCTCGCCCGACCTCGGCACGCCCCGCACCGCCTCGCCCGACCTCCTGCGCTCCGTCTTCCGCCGGCACGCCGCCGGCGTCGCCGTGATCACCGCCCAGGGCTCCGGCCCGGTGGGCTTCACCGCCACCTCCCTCACCTCCGTCGCCGCCGAGCCGCCGCTGCTCTCGTTCGGCATCGGCACCGGCGCCTCCAGCTGGCCGGCCGTCTCCGTGGCCGACCACATAGGCATCCATGTGCTCGGCGAGCACCAGGCGGACCTGGCCGCCACCTTCGCGCGCAGCGGCGCGGACCGCTTCGGGCCCGGCACCTCCTGGCGCACCGGCCCTGAGGGCGTGCCCCTCCTGGACGGCGTCCTGGCCTGGATGGTCTGCAAGGTCGTCGCCCGGGTGCCGGCCGGCGACCACCGCATCGTGCTCGCCCAGCCCGTCGTCGGCGACCCCGCGGGGCCCGGTCGCCCCCTCCTCTACCACCAGGGCCGCTTCAACGCGCTGCGCGACTGACGCGCCCGCCGCGGCCTGCTGCTCACCCGCGCTCCTCACCCGATCAGGGCCGTTGGGAAGGTCACATTTCGACGGCCTTGATTCGGGGCACCAGAGTGGATGTACTGGCGAGTAATATGGCGGTCGGCGTGGGGAACCGCATCCGACCGGGAGCCGCCCCGAGAGGCGCCTATGCTGCCAGCACGAGGCAGTTCTGAAGAGACCAAGCAGGTAGGAGAGCCGGCGTGAGCTTGAGGATCGTTGTCTGTGTGAAGTACGTGCCCGACGCCACCGGCGACCGGCACTTCGCCGAGGACCTGACCGTCGACCGTGACGACGTGGACGGTCTGCTCTCGGAGCTCGACGAGTACGCCGTCGAGCAGGCCCTGCAGATCAAGGAAGCTGCCGACGACGCGGAGATCACGGTCCTGACCGTCGGCCCCGAGGACGCCAACGACGCGCTGCGCAAGGCCCTTTCCATGGGTGCCGACAAGGCCGTCCACGTCGAGGACGACGACCTGCACGGCACCGACGCGCTCGGCACCTCGCTCGTGCTCGCCAAGGCCATCGAGAAGACCGGCTACGACCTGGTCGTCTGCGGTATGGCCTCCACCGACGGCACGATGGGCGTGCTGCCCGCCCTGCTCGCCGAGCGGCTGAACGTCCCTCAGGTCACCCTGCTCTCCGAGGTGTCCGTCGCCGACGGCAAGGTCACCGGCCGCCGGGACGGCGACACCGCCAGCGAGCAGCTGGAGGCCGCGCTGCCGGCCGTCGTGTCCGTCACCGACCAGTCCGGTGAGGCGCGCTACCCCTCCTTCAAGGGCATCATGGCCGCCAAGAAGAAGCCGGTGGAGTCCCTGGACCTGGACGACCTGGACATCGACGCGGACGAGGTCGGCCTCGAAGGCGCCTGGACCAAGGTCGAGGACGCGACCGAGCGTCCCGCCCGTACGGCGGGCACGATCGTCAAGGACGAGGGCGAGGGCGGCAAGCAGCTCGCCGAGTTCCTCGCGGGCCAGAAGTTCATCTGAGCCGCAGCCCTTCCCACCGCCCTCATTCTTCCCGCAGGAGAGCAATCCCATGGCTGAAGTCCTTGTCTACGTCGACCACGTGGACGGCGCCGTCCGCAAGCCCACCCTCGAACTGCTCACCCTGGCGCGCCGCATCGGCGAGCCGGTGGCCGTCCACCTCGGCCCGAACGCCGACGAGGCCGCGAAGGTCCTCGCCGAGCACGGCGCCGTGAAGGTGCTCGCCGCCGACGCGCCCGAGTTCACCGAGTACCTCGTCGCCCCCAAGGTCGACGCGCTGCAGGCCGCCTACGACGCGGTCTCCCCGGCCGCCGTGCTGCTGCCGTCCTCCGCGGAGGGCAAGGAGATCGGTGCCCGCCTCGCGGTGCGCATCGGCTCCGGCATCATCACCGACGCCGTCGACCTGGAGGCCGGCGACGAGGGCCCGGTGGCCACGCAGTCCGTCTTCGCGGCCTCGTACACCACCAAGTCCCGTGTCTCCAAGGGCACCCCGGTCATCACCGTCAAGCCCAACTCCGCCGCTCCGGAGGCCGCGCCGGCCGCCGGTACGGTCGAGCCGCTCGCGGTGACCGTCGCCGACTCCTCCAAGGGCACCAAGATCGTCTCGCGCACCCCGCGCGAGTCGACCGGCCGCCCGGAGCTGACCGAGGCCGCGATCGTGGTCTCCGGTGGCCGCGGCGTCAACGGCGCCGAGAACTTCCCGGTCATCGAGGCGCTCGCCGACTCGCTCGGTGCGGCCGTCGGTGCCTCGCGCGCCGCGGTGGACGCCGGCTGGTACCCGCACACCAACCAGGTCGGCCAGACCGGCAAGTCCGTCTCGCCGCAGCTGTACATCGCGGCGGGCATCTCCGGCGCGATCCAGCACCGTGCCGGTATGCAGACCTCGAAGACCATCGTCGCCATCAACAAGGACGCCGAGGCGCCGATCTTCGACCTGGTCGACTACGGCGTGGTCGGCGACCTCTTCGACGTCGTCCCGGCCCTCACCGACGAGGTCAAGTCCCGCAAGGGCTGAGCCTCTCGGGCGCCTTCCGGGCGCCGCCGGATCCGGCAGAACCGCACGAGGCCCCGTACGCGTGGTGCGTACGGGGCCTCGTGCGTGCCGGGGCCCAACCGGGGCCGGGCTCTCAGGTGTTCGGCAGCCGGTCCTTGCCTGTTTCCCCGAACGGCACCGGCTCGACGACGGCGACGTCCAGCGGCGCGGCGAGCGCCTCGGCGATCTCCGCGCCCAGGGCCGCGAGGGCCGGGCCGGCCGAGTGGGCGTCGAGGGACGCCTGGTCGGCCCAGTTCTCGATGACGGTGACCCGGTCCTCGCCGGCGTGCACCGCGTAGAGCAGACAGCCCGGCTCGGCGTGCACGGCCGGGGTGTGCCGCCGGAACGCCGCGAGGACGTCCTCGCGGCGGCCGGGCTCGGTCCGGATGGTGGCGACGACGACGGGCACGGGGCCTCCTGGGGTGTCACGGACGGATGTGATCACCGGTGAGTGATCTTGCCGAGAATAGTCCGGTTCAGTCGCCGGTCACCCCGTCGATCCGCTCGCGCAGCAGGTCCGCGTGGCCGTTGTGGCGCGCGTACTCCTCGATCATGTGGACGTAGACCCAGCGGAGGTTGAGCCGGACGCCGCGCGGGGACGTGAAGGTCTCGTCCAGCCCGCGGTCCGCCACCGCCTTGTCGCAGGCCGCGGTCTCGGCGCGGAAGGCGGCGACGTCGGCCTCCGCGGCGGCCGGGTCGGCGTCGTCGAAGTCGGCGTCCGGATTCTCCTCGGTGATGTGCACGTCGGGGATCTGCTCGCCGAGGAAGCGCTGGCGGAACCAGGAGCGTTCGACGTCGGTCAGGTGGCGCACCAGGCCGAGCAGGGTGAGGGTGGACGGCGGGTTGGCCGCCTCGGCGAGCTGCTCGCCCGTGAGCCCGGTGCACTTGGCGAGGAGGGTGTCGCGATGGAAGTCGAGCCAGCCCTGCAGCATCTCCCGCTCGCCGGCCACGGTCGGGAAGTCTCTGCGCTGGATGGAGGGTGCGGTCCACGTCATGCCGGGAGTCTGGCGGCGATGCGCGGCGGGCGCCACGGGGTTTCGCGGGCCGGTGCCGGCGGCGGTGACCTGCGCCGCCTCCCGCGGTGGGGTGTTGACCTCGGCAATCTCCCCGGTTAACTTCGCTCTACGGATTGTTGATTCCGTTCAGCGGAAAACGCCCGGTGGCAGCATCGGGCGAAAGCACCGGGAGGGTAACGAATGGGGCAGCAGGAGACCGTGGCGACGAGCCTCGCGGACACCGTACGCGAGGGGATCGGCGCCGCGCTCGCCCAGGTGGACGCGGATCTGGCCCGGCGCTACCCCGGTGACCCCGGCACCCGCCAGCCGGTGCACACGGTCTATGTCCCCGGCGACGTCTTCGCCGCCGACACCCTGCGCTCCTGGGGCGACCAGGCACTCGCCGCCCTCGACGAGCACGCCCCCGACGCCGCCGCCCTCGCCGCCGTACTGGACATCCCGGACGAGCTCGCCACCGACGTGCACGACCGGGTCCGCGCCAAGCTGACCCGCGAGCCCGTCGAGGACCTGCGGATCGACTTCGAGGACGGCTACGGCCCGCGCCCGGACGCCGAGGAGGACGAGGCCGCGGCCCGCGCCGCGGCCCTGGTCGCGGCCGCCTACCGCGGGGGCACCGCCGCCCCGTACATGGGCATCCGGATGAAGTGCATGGAGGCCGCCGTCCGCGACCGCGGCATCCGCACCCTCGACATCTTCCTCACCGGCCTGATGGCGGCCGGCGGGCTGCCCGACGGCCTGGTGCTGACGCTCCCCAAGGTGACCTACGTCGAGCAGGTCACCGCCATGGTGCGGCTGCTGGAGGCGTTCGAGAAGGCGCACGGCCTGGACAGCGGCCGGATCGGCTTCGAGATCCAGATCGAGACCACGCAGGCGATCCTGGGCGCCGACGGCCGGGCCACCGTCTCCCGGATGATCGAGGCCGCCGAGGGCCGCGCCACCTCCCTCCACTACGGCACCTTCGACTACAGCGCCTCCTGTGGTGTCAGCGCCGCCCACCAGTCCCTCGACCACCCGGTGGCCGACCACGCCAAGGCCGTGATGCAGGTCGCCGCGGCGGGCACCGGGGTGCGGCTGTCCGACGGCTCGACGAACGTCCTGCCGGTCGGCCCGACGGCCCGGGTGCACGACGCCTGGCGGCTCCACCACGGCCTCGTACGCCGCTCGCTGGCCCGCGCGTACTACCAGGGCTGGGACATGCACCCGGCCCACCTCCCGACCCGCTACGCGGCCGTCTACGCCTTCTACCGCGAGGGCCTCGAACAGGCCGCGGCCCGGCTCGCGGCGTACGTGGCCAAGGCCGGCGGCGACGTCATGGACGAGCCCGCCACCGCCAAGGCCCTCAGCGGCTACCTCCTCCGTGGCCTCGACTGCGGCGCCGTCGACACGGCCGAGGTCGCCCGCCTCACGGGCCTGACGCGCACGGACCTGGACTCGCTGGCGGGCCGGGTGGCGAAGGCGGCCTGAGGGGGCTGAGAGGGTCTGAGGGGGTTCGGGGGCGGGGCGCGGGGCGCGCCGTCGGAGGGCGCGAACTTGCCGGTGGGTATGGCGCGCGCTCCCGAATCCGCGCGTGAGTCCCTCGCCTCCGAAGTCGCTTGTGCGGATCCTTCCGGCCCCGGCTTTGCTCGTGGGTGTCACCCGCGCCCGAAGTTGCCTGGGTGGATCCCCCCGGCCTCGACTTCGCTCGTGGGCATTACCCGTGCCCGAAGTCGCCTGTGTGGATCCCCTCGCCCCCGAAGTCGCCTGTGGGCATCACCCCGGCCCCGACTTGGCTCGTGGGCATCACCCCGGCCTCGAAGCCGCGCGTGCGCATTCCCAGGCCCTGACTTCGCCCGTGGGCATCACCCCGGCCCCGAAGCCCTGACGTCGCCTGCGGGCATCCCGCCAGGGGCCCGAAGTCGCCCGTGCGCATCCCCCCACCCCCGAACCCACCCCCCGCCCCCTCCCCCGAAGGGGGAGAGGGGGAGGGGGCGGGGGAGAGCGCGGAGCGCCGCTTGTGCGGCCTCTGTGCCGCGGCCGCGCCCCGCCCGTCACCGCTCCTGCGCTGCGGCTGCGCCCCCGCCCGTCACCGCTCCCGCTCGCAGCCCGAAAGGCCCTCCTCCGCCCCGGCGTTGTCAGTGGCTCGTGCGAGCATGACGGTGCGTTGCGGAACGACCGGGACGACACGGCGGGAACGACCGCAGCCGGAAGCGACCACAGCGGGAGCAGTCACAGTAGGAGCGGCCACAGTGGGAGCGACCACAGCGGCGCGCCGCAGGGGAACGACCGCGGCGGAGCGGGCCGTGGGCGGAGGAGGGTCTTTCGGGCCGGGGGCAGGGAACGAGTGCAGCGGGGGGAGCTGATGAGGCGAGGGCGCGGGACGGCGGCTGTGAGGGCGTGTTGGTCGGGTGCCGGCCCCAGGGGGCCGGCACGCCTGCCGTCATGCCCCGGCGGAGGCGGGCGATCAGCCTTCCGTCGGGGGGATTTCGCCGGAGCCGCGGGGGACCAGGCGGGTCGGGATCTCCGTGTGGTGCGGCGGCTCGGTGATGCCGTCGAGGCGGCGGAAGAGCAGCGCGGCAGCCGTACGGCCCATCAGGGCCGGGTCCTGGGCGACGACCGTGACCGCCGGCCGTACGAGATCGGCGAGTTCGAAGTCGTCGAAGCCGACGAGCGCGACCGGTCGCGGCGATGCGCCGAGGACCCGCACGGCCGTGACGGTGACGCGGTTGTTGCCCGCGAAGAGCGCGGTGACCGGCTCCGGCGCGTCGAGCATGGCCGTGGCGGCGGAGCGTACGCGCTCGGGGGCGGTGGAGCCGAGCGACACCCAGGAGTCGTCAACGGTCAGCCCCGCGGCGGCCATTGCGCTGCGATAGCCGCGCAGCCGCTCCCGCGCGGTGTGGATCCGCGGCTGGTCGCCGATGAAGCCGATCCGGCGGTGGCCGTGCGCGATGAGGTGGGCCACCGCGTCCCGCGCGCCGCCGAAGTTGTCGCAGAGCACCGCGTCCGCGTCGATCCGGCCCGCCGGGCGGTCGACGAACACGGTCGCTATCCCGGCCGTGATCTCCGGCTCCAGATAGCGGTGGTCGTCCCCGGCCGGGATGATGACCAGTCCGTCCACCCGTCGTGCGCACAGCGCCAGCACCAACTCCTGTTCGCGGGCCGGGTCTTCGGCGCTGGAGCCGTTGATCAGCAGCGCTCCGTGACTGCGGGCGACCTCTTCCACGGCGCGGCTGAGCGGGCCGTAGAAGGGGTCGGCGAGGTCCTCCAGGACGAGACCGATGCTGGCCGTGCGGCCCTTGCGCAGGATCCGCGCCGAGTCGTTGCGCCGGAAGCCCAGGGCCGTGATGGCTTCCTGGACGCGGCGTTCGGTGTCCGGGGTGACCCCCGCCTCGCCGTTGACCACGCGGGAGACCGTCTTGAGGCCGACCCCGGCGCGCGCCGCGACATCCTTCATCGTGGGACGGGTGCCATAGCGGCGGGACGTGCCCCGCGCGGTGTCGGTCACGGTTCGCGGTCCTGTTTCTCTCGGCGCCTGGGTGTGGCGTCGAGCATAGCCTCTAGACAACGTTGTCAAACGAGGGAAGACTGGCGTTCTCACGCCGGGCCGGCAGCCCCGGCCCCCGGGCCCACCAGGAGATTCCACACCGATGCAGACGGACCTCAGCGCAGCGCTGGACATTGGCGGCACGAAGATCGCCGGCGCTCTGGTGGACGCCCGCGGCAGACTGCTCGTACGGGCCGCCCGGCCCACCCCGGCCGACCAGGACGGGGCGACGGTGATGCGCGCGGTGGCCGAGGTGGTCGGCGAGCTGGCCGCGGCCCCTGACTGGGGCCGGGTGGCGGCGGTCGGCATCGGCAGCGCGGGCCCGGTGAACGCCCGGGCCGGCACGGTCAGCCCGGTCAACATCCCCGGCTGGCGCGACTTCCCGCTCGTCGCCGGCGTACGGGCACTCGTCGGCGGGCGCCCCGTCGTACTCGTCGGCGACGGCGTCGCGATGACCGCGGCCGAACACTGGCAGGGCGCCGCGCGCGGCCACGCCAACGCGCTCTGCATGGTGGTCTCCACGGGAGTGGGCGGCGGGCTGGTCCTCAACGGGCAGCTGCACCCCGGTCCCACGGGCAACGCCGGCCACATCGGCCACATCAGCGTCGACCTCGACGGCGACCCCTGCCCCTGCGGCGGCCGGGGCTGCGTCGAGCGGATCGCCAGCGGCCCCCACATCGCCCGCCGCGCCCTGGCCAACGGCTGGCGTCCGGGCCCCGACGGGGACACCAGCGCCGCCGCTGTCGCCGCGTCCGCACGGACGGGTGACGAGGTCGCCCTGCGCTCCTTCGAGCGAGCCGCGCAGGCACTGGCCGCCGGGATCGCCGCCACCGCCACGCTCGTCGAGATCGACATCGCGGTCATCGGCGGGGGAGTCGCGGGCGCCGGAGACATCCTGTTCGCCCCGTTGCGCTCGGCCCTGCGGGAGTACGCGACGCTGTCGTTCGTCGCGGACCTGACCGTCGTACCTGCCCAAATGGGCACGGACGCCGGGGTGGTGGGCGCCGCCGCGGCCGCCGCGCAACAGTCCCGTCTCGATGCCTTCGCCGCCGCACCCTGACCTCACCACGGGCCCCCGCGCGCCCCTTAGTCTGGTGCCGACCGCGCCGGACGACGACGTGCCGGCGGCCGTGCGCCGGCACACGTGAGGTGCCCGGCGTACGGAACGGACACGGGTACCGAGGGGATTGGCGACGGTGACATCGGGGGAGCGTGAGCAGCGCGGGCCGGACGAGGCACCAGGGGTGGGCGGGGCGCAGGGGGCGGAGGGTGCGAACGTCCCAGGGGAGCCCGGCGGAGCCCCGTCCCAGGACGCGGGTGACGCGGCCGGCGCGGCACCGGGCAGCCCGGCCGGCGGTGCCCCGGGCGCGCCCCGCGCCGCCGAGGCGAGCGGTCCCCGGCGCGGCACCGACGCCGATCTGACCGGACGGCTGCTCGGCGGCCGCTACCGCGTCACCGACCGGATCGGCCGCGGCGGCATGGGCGTGGTCTGCCGGGCCGTGGACGAGGTGCTGGGCCGCGAGGTCGCGGTCAAGGTGCTGCGCGCCTACACGGACGCCTCCGCGCCGGAGCTCGCCGATCTGCGCACCCGTATGCAGCGCGAGGCGCGCGCCGCGGCCCGGATCCGGCATTCCGGCGTGATCACGGTCCACGACGTCATCGACGAGGACGGCCGGCCGGTCATCGTCATGGAGCTGGTGGACGGGCCGTCGCTGGACGACGCCCTGGCGGAGCGCGGTCCGCTCGACCCGCGGGAGATCGCCCGGATCGGTGCCCAGGTGATGGACGCGCTGGACGCCGCCCACCAGGTCGGCGTGCTGCACCGCGATGTGAAGCCGGGCAATGTGCTGCTCGACCGCACCGGCCGGGTGGTGCTCACCGACTTCGGCATCGCCAGCATCGAGGCCCCGGGCGACGGCGCGTCCACGAACATCACCCGCAGCGGCGAACTCGTCGGCTCGCTCGACTACTTGCCCCCGGAGCGAGCACAGGGCCAGGGCCCCACCCCGGCCTCCGACATCTGGTCGCTGGGCATGACGCTGTACGCGGCGGTCGAGGGCGGCGGCGCGCCGTTCCGCCGTACGTCGGTGTGGTCCACGCTCACCGCGATCGTGACCGAGGCGCTGCCCGAGCCGCGCCGGGCCGGCCCGCTGACGCCCGTGCTGCACGCCCTGATGGCCAAGAACCCGGCGGACCGGCCGTCCGCCGCGGAGGCCCGGAGCATGCTGCGGGCGGTGGCCGAGGGACGGGACCCCGCGCCCGCCCCGGCGCCCGGCGCACCGCATCTGCCCACCGCGACCGATCTGCGGCCGCTCACCCCGCCGGCCCCGCCGCAGGAACTCCCACCACCGCCGCGGCCCCAGGGGCAAGGACCACAGAACCCCCCGTCCCAGGCCCCGGGCCCCGCCCAGGCGCACCACCCCCACACCCCGCCCCCGGCCGCCGCCCAGCAGCCCGGCTTCTCCTACGCGACCCCGGGTGTGGCCTTCGACCCGCCCGGTGTGACGGCCGGCCCGTCGGTGGGCAGTACGGGCACCCACCCCTACCCGGCGAACTCCGGTGAGCGGGAGACCGAGCGGCTGCCCGCGCGGCGCCGCCGTCGGGTGGCGCTGGCCGTGGCGGCGGTGCTGGCGGTGCTCGCCACCGGTGGCGGGGTGACGTACGCACTGGTCGGCGGCGGTCCGAGCGATGCGGTCGCGGACCGCGGCCGGCAGTCGCCGGATCCGGCGTCGACGCCCGGCGAACCGGGTGCGCCGAGTACGGCCACCGGCAAGGACGACGCCAAGGGCAAGGACAAGGGGAAGGCACAGGACGCGGGGGCGGACGGCGGGGCGGGCGCGTCCGCGTCCGGCCGGCCCTCGGACGGTCCTACGTCGAAGGGCAAGGACTCCAAACCCGGTGGAACGGGCGGGAGTTCGGGCGATGACGGGAGCGGAGCCGCGGACGGCGGCCACGACGGCAGCGGTGGCGGAAGCGGTGCGGGCGGGACGCACGGCGGGGCCTCCGGCGGTGGTGGCAGCGGAGACCCGACCCCGGCGCCGACGTCCTGCGTGTCCGCCGGTGGCGGCAAGACCAACTGCGACGTCTGGCGCACCGCGAATTCCTACACCGCGTCGTTCCAGCAGGTCGGCACGTTGAACATGGGCACCAACTACTTCCACTGCCAGGCGAAGCTGGGCCGCCGCGAGACCTACGGGAAGTGGACGAACGTCTGGTGGGCCAAGACGGACGACGACAGTGGCAACACGGGGGTCTACATCAGCGTCGTCTACCTCAAGGGCGGGGCGAACGACCAGCCCGTCCCCGGGTTGCCGGTCTGCTGACGGCCGTTCGCGGAGCGCGGAGGGCGGGCGGGGCCCGGTGGCAGAGTCCGGGAACCCGCCCGCCCGTGAGCGCCGGTCGGGCGCTCAACTTCCGCTTCAGCAGCTGAACTTGGCGTCCGCCCAGTCGGCGTGGTCGTAGTCGATCCCGTCGCCGCCGTCGGTGACGACGAGGCGCACGGTCTCGGCGCCGGCGACCGCGGCGGTCAGCTCCCGGGCGGCGTCGGTGCCGGTCACGGTCCCGCTCCCGGCGACCCGTGTGCCGTCCGCCCAGACCTCGAAGCCGGCCGAACCCCGGTCACCGACCTCGTCGTCGATCCCGACCCGCGCGCTGAACGCGGAGCACCGTCCGCCGGTGTAGAAGGTGATCTCGCTGGGCGCATGCACGCCCAGGCCCTTGGCGAAGCCGGTGCCGCCGATCCGGAGCGGGCCGCCGTCGCCGGCCGCTTCCTCCCCGACGCTGGTGTTCTTCTCGACCGGGCCCCAGCCGTTGGTGGCGGTCAGCCAGGGCAGTTCGGCGGCGTAGGTGGTCCCCGCTGGCGGCGGCACCACGACGTGGCCGGTGCCGGGCAGGGTGGTGGTGACCCGTTCGCCGCGCGGTGAGCGGTAGTCGGCGGTCAGCGGCAGGTCGTACGCACCGGGGGCGGCGCCGGCCGGTGCGGTGATCCGCCAGGTGGTGGTGAGGGTCCGGCCGCCGGGCAGGGCGCGGGCGGTGGCGGGGGTGGTGGCCGTGGCGTGCCAGCCCCGCGGGGTCTTGAGCGTCACCGTCAGGTTGCGGGCGGGGGTGCCGCCCAGGTTGCGGACGGTGGAGCGGAGGTCCGTGGACGCTCCGGCCTCGACCAGGGGCGCGCGGTCGGTGCCGGTTTCGACGGCCGGCGGGTAGGCCGACCAGTTCGTGTCGGCGGCGACCCGGTAGACGGTGGTGCCGTGTGCGGGGACGGTGGCGGCGATGGTGCCCGTGGTGTGGGTGTCGCGGTGCTGCCACAGGTCGCGCAGCCGGTAGCCGGCGGCCTGGGGAGGCCGGCGGCCCGGGCGGTGGTGGCGATCCGCTGCGGCCGGTCGCTCTCGTTGAAGAGCGCCACCGCCCGGTCGCCGTTCGCGAGTTGCTTGACCAGCGTCCAGCGGCCGGACTCCGACGCCAGCACGGTGGCCTGCTTGCCCAGGGCGTCCTGGTCGAGGGCGATGACGTCCTTGTTGGCCAGGATCTCGAACGTCTCCGGGCCGGCCTTGCGCAGATCGGAGCCGATCAGCAGCGGTGCGGCCATCATCGACCAGAGGGAGAAGTGGCTGCGGTACTCGGTGTCCGTCATCCCGCCGTTGCCGACCTCCAGCATGTCCGGGTCGTTCCAGTGTCCCGGGCCGGCGTACGGCGCCAGCGGCAGGTTCTGCCGGGCGATCGCCAGCATGCTCGACCAGGAGTCACTGATGTCGCCGGTCGTGCGCCACAGATGTCCTACGTCCGACGCCCACTCCCAGGGCTTGTTCTCGCCCCATTCGCAGATGCTGTAGACGATGGGGCGTCCGGTGGCCCGCAGCGCGTCCCGCATCGCGCGGTACCGCTGCCGGGCGTCCACGCCCTGGTTATTGCAGTTGTCGTACTTGAGGTAGTCCACGCCCCAGTCGGCGAACTGCTGGGCGTCGGACTTCTCGTGTCCGAGCCCGCCGGGGAATCCGGCGGAATTGCAGGTCTTGGTGCCGGCACTGGTATAGATGCCGAACTTCAGGCCCTTGGCGTGGACATAGTCCGCGACCGCCTTGATGCCGTGCGGGAATCGCCGGGGATCCGGTACGAGCTTGCCGTTCGCGTCGCGTGCGGGCAGCGCCCAGCAATCGTCGAGATTGACGTACCGATATCCGGCGTCCTTGAGTCCCTTGGCGAGGAAGAGGTCGGCGATGCCCTTGACCATGTCCTCGGTGAACTCGGCGCGGCAGTGCGTGGAGTTCCAGTTGTTGAACCCCATCGGGGGCGTCAGGGCGAGCCCGCCGGGGAGCCGCGGCGCGGGGCGCGGGGCGGCGGCCGGGGCCGCGGCGGGGGTGTCCGCGGTACGGGCCGCGGCGGGCGGCGCGGTCGCCCCCGCCGCGCAGAGCAGGGCGAGGGACAGCGCTCCGACGATTCTTCGGTGGCCTGTCCGGCGGATGGAGCGGATACGAACGCGCATGGTTCGCGTCCTCCGTCTTCGCGAGAGGTGGGGTGAGGTCGAGTACCTGCCACTGGCGAGTGTTTACGGTAGGGCTTGTTGGACTCTGTTGGAAGAGGAGCGGTAACGGTTGGTGCTCCGCCTGCCAAAGCCCTTGACGCACCCAGCAGTTCGGAGTGAGATCCCACCACTCGCGTTCGTTTCTGTTTGGTTCCACCCCTGAGGAGGGGGACATGGCCCAGTCACCGTTCAGCGGTTCGGATGCGTACGGGGAAGTGGCGGGACGTCGGATGTCCCGCCGGACGCTGCTCCGGGGCGCCGCGCTCGGCGCGGGGGCGGTGGCCCTGCCGGCCCTGCTCACCGCCTGCGACAGCGGCCCCGGCGGTATCACGATGGGCTCCAACGCCTCGGACGCCGTACCGAAGAAGGCCTTCGCCGCGGCCTTCACGGCGTACGAGAAGAAGTCCAAGAAGACCGTGAAGGTCAACACCGTCAATCACGAGAACTTCCAGGAGAACATCAACCGCTATCTCCAGGGCACTCCCGACGACGTCTTCATGTGGTTCGCCGGGAACCGCATGCAGTACTTCGCCCAGAAGGGCCTGCTGACCGACATCAGCGATCTGTGGCGGGATTTCGATGGATTCACCGAGGCGCTGAAGAAGCAGTCGACGGGACGGGACGGCAAGCAGTACCTCGTGCCGTACTACTACTATCCCTGGGCCGTCTTCCACCGTAAGAGCGTGTTCCGGGAAAGGGGTTACGAGATACCCCGGACCTTCGACGAGTACCGGGCACTCGCGAAGAAGATGCAGAAGGACGGGCTGGTGCCGTTCGCCTTCGGCGACAAGGACGGCTGGCCGGCGATGGGCACCTTCGACTACCTCGACATGCGCGCCAACGGTTACGACTTCCACATCGCGCTGATGAGCGGCCAGAAATCCTGGAACAGCCCGCAGGTCAAGCAGGTCTTCGACCTGTGGCGCGGGCTGCTGCCGTACCACCAGAAAGGCGCCAACGGCCGCACCTGGCAGGAGGCCGCACAGACGCTCGCGCAGAAGAAGGCCGGCATGACCGTCCTCGGACTTCCCCACCCCGGCCAGCAGTTCAGCGCCGCCGACCGCCCGGACCTCGACTTCTTCCCCTTCCCGGAAATCGACCCGGCGCACGGCCAGGACGCGGTCGAGGCACCGATCGACGGATTCCTGATGTCGCGCAAGGCCAAGGACAAGGACGGCGCCAGAGACCTGCTGAAATTCCTCGCCACCCCGGAGGCGGAGAACACCTACCTCAGGTACGACCCCAACAACATCGCGGTCAACAGCGGCGCCGACACCGCCGCCTACACCGCACTCCAGAAGAAAGCCGTGCACCTCGTCGCCGGCGCCCGGCAGATCTCGCAGTTCATGGACCGCGACACCCGGCCTGATTTCGCCTCGACCGTGATGATCCAGGCGATCCAGCAGTTCCTCAACAATCCGGATGACATCGACGGCCTGGTCAACGACATCGAACGCCAGAAGAAGCAGATCTTCGCTGCCGGGTGAACCCCGGTCACCGACCGAGCGATCCACCGCGAGACATGACGGGGAGCGAACCGCCGTGGTGAAAACCCGTACCCGGCGCGCCGGAAGACCGGGGCCGCGGCGGCACACCCGCCGCGACCTCGCCGTCCTCGGCGCGCTGCTGGGCCTGCCGATCCTGCTCGACCTCACCCTGATCTGGGGCCCGACGCTGGCCTCCGTCGGACTGTCCTTCACCACCTGGGACGGTGTCGGCGACATCAAAGGGGCCGGGCTGGACAACTACCGGAATCTGTTCACCGACTATCCGCCGTTCTGGCCGGCGGTCCGCCACAACCTGCTGTGGCTGGCATTCCTCGGCCTGCTCGCCGCCCCCTTCGGACTGCTGCTCGCCGTCCTCATCGACCGCGGCGTCCGCTTCAGCCGTTTTTACCAGTCCACCCTCTACCTGCCGGTCGTGCTGTCGCTCGCCGTCGTCGGCTTCATCGCCCAACTGATCCTCTCCCGGGACCAGGGCGCGCTCAACGCCGTAATCGGCGGAAAGGACCCCACCGACTGGCTGGGAGATCCCGGACTCAACATCTGGATGGTGTTGCTGGCGGCCTGCTGGCGGCACACCGGATACGTCATGATTCTCTATCTCGCTGGCCTGAAATCCGTCGACCCCGGCCTCAAAGAGGCCGCCGCACTCGACGGCGCGAGCGAACGGCAGGCGTTTTTCCGGGTCGTGCTGCCGACCCTGCGGCCGGTGAACGTCATCGTCGGCGTCATCACCGTCATCGAATCGCTGCGCGCCTTCGACATCGTCTACGCCGTCAACAAGGGCCGCAACGGCCTGGAACTGCTGTCCGTGCTCGTCACCGACAACATCATCGGGGAGGCCGGCCGGATCGGCTTCGGCTCGGCCATCGCCGTCGTCCTGCTCCTCGTTTCGCTCGGATTCATCGTGACCTATCTCGTCCAGGAACTCCGAGGGGAGCAGCAGCGATGACCGTATCGACCGCCCCGCCTCCGGCGCCGGCGCATACCGGCCCGGCCCGCCGCGGCCGGTTCGGCGTGCACCTCTTCCTCACCGCCGTTTCGCTGGCCTTCCTCGCCCCGCTGCTGCTGGCCGTCTACGCCTCCCTGCGCCCCTACGAAGAGACCGCGCGCTACGGCTATTTCTCCCTCCCGCGCCACCTCTCCTTCGCCTATTACCGCCAGGCATTCGTCGACTCCGGAATGAGCAAGTACTTCCTGAACTCGCTCGTCATCGCCGTCCCCGGAGTCCTGCTCACCCTCTTCCTCGCGTCGTTCGTGGCGTTCGCGGTGTCCCGGCTCCGGATCCGTGGTGGTACTGCCCTGCTGATGGTTTTCACCGCCGGGAATCTGCTGCCCCAGCAAGTGCTCGTCACCCCGCTCTACGTGCTGTTCAACAAGGTCCCGCTGCCGTACTGGATGTCCGACTCGATGACGCTCTACGACTCCCTCTGGGCCGTCATCGCCGTGCAGATCGCCTTTCAGCTCGGATTCTGCGTCTTCGTCCTGGCGAACTTCATGCGCACCCTGCCGCAGGAAATCCTCGAAGCCGCGATCGTCGACGGCGCCGGCGTCTGGACGCAGTACCGGCAGGTCACCCTCCCGCTGTGCCGGCCCGCACTCGCCGCGCTCGGCACCCTGCAATTCACCTGGATGTACAACGACTTCCTGTGGGGCCTGGTCTTCCTCTCGGACGGCGACAAACTCCCGGTCACCTCCGCCCTCAATAACCTGCGCGGCCAGTTCTTCACCGACTACAACCTGCTCGCCGCGGGCTCCGTCCTCGTCGCCCTCCCCACCGTCCTGGTCTTCCTCCTCCTGCAACGGCATTTCATCGCCGGCCTGACCCTCGGCGCGAGCAAGGGCTGACGCCGTACGCACCCGGCACCCGGCACGATGCGCCCCCGTCATATGCGGATTCCGGTGGTTCCGCGCAGGTACGCGCACCGGGTGTGCGGGTGAGGGTTTCGGTGCTGGAGGGGCTGGGGAGCGCTTGTTTGCCGGGGCCTCCCCGGCCGGACCGGCGGTCGAACAGGCCGCGCTCCCGGCCGTGCGCGCGGCCCGTGACCCCGAGCGTTTCCGTGGCAGGGTGTTGCGGGCAACTCACCTGGGTCTAGGGGAAGAGGGGAAACCGTGATCGTCTGGCTGAACGGCACGTTCGGTGCGGGCAAGACCACTGCGGCTCAAGAACTGCTCGACCTGCTTCCCGGAAGCACGCTCTACGACCCCGAACTCCTGGGCAGCGGGCTGCGGTTGATGTTGCCGGCCAAGCGGTTCGAGGAGGTCGACGACTACCAGGACCTGCCGTCCTGGCGGCGTATGGTCGTCGACACCGCGGCGGCGCTGCTCACCGAGGTCCCCGGCCCGCTGGTCACCCCCATGACGCTGCTGCGGCAGGAATACCGCGATGAGATCTTCGGCGCCCTCGCCGCCCGCCGGATACCCGTACGGCACGTTCTCCTCCATGCGGAGGAAACGATCCTGCGTGCGCGGATAGCGCACCGGGAGGAAACACCGGAAGACGACGCGGCCACTGCGTCCGTCCGCCGCTGGTGCCTGGCGCACCTCGGCCCGTACGCCGACGCGCTGCCCTGGCTGACGTCCGACGCCCACGTCGTCGACACCACCCACCTGACGCCCCGGCAGACCGCCGAACGCGTCGCCGAGGCGCTCCGCACCGGCGCCGGCGCCTGCGACATCGTGCAGACCCCCGAACCGACCGCCGAGACCCTCGCCGCCGGCGTCCTGCTCTTCGACGACCAGGATCGCGTACTGCTGGTCGACCCCACCTACAAGGCGGGCTGGGAATTCCCCGGCGGCATCGTGGAACGCGGCGAGGCCCCCACCCACGCCGGCGTCCGCGAGGTCGCCGAGGAACTCGGCATCGAACTCCCGTGCGCGCCACGCCTGTTGGTGCTCGACTGGGAGGCCCCCCGCCCGCCCGGCTACGGCGGCCTGCGGCTGCTCTACGACGGCGGCACGCTGAGCGACGACCGGATCAGCAAGCTGCTGCTGCCCGGCGCGGAACTGCGCGCATGGCGCTTCGTCACCGAAGCCGAGGCGGAGACACTGCTGCCCCGGTCCGCTGGAACCGCCTCCACTGGGCGCTACGCGCGCGGGAACGGGGATGCCCGATTCACCTTGAGGCGGGTGTTCCTGTCTGACCCCACGTGTCTGTCTGTCCCTCCCACGTACTTGTCTGCGGCGCCGCGGGTCGTCTCGCCGTTGTGCGCTTTGCGGCGCCTCCCACGTACCCGTCTGTTCCGCCGCGGGTGTTGTTCGCCGTTGCGCCTGCGGCGGGCTGGGTTGTGGTGGGTGCGGTGACGGGCCTGCGGGGCCGGTTGTGTGGACTGCTGACGCTTTACGTCCACACAACCGGCCCCTCCGGCCCGTCCCCTCCCGTGAGAGGGGAAGTGAAGGTCGGTGGGGGTGCACGTAATGCCCACGTGCCCGCAGGCAACGGATAGGGCCCGCCCCCAACCAGCTCTTACCTCCCACTCACGGGAGGGGCTGGACCGGAGGACGAAGTCTGGAGGGCCGGCACCGCACCCAAAACACAAACGCCCGCCGCCAGGCGCAACGGCGAACGAGCCCCGCGGCGGGACGGCCAACTACGTGCGGGGCGCCGCAAAGCGCAACGGCGAGCGAGCCCCGTGGCGGGACAGCCAGGTACGTGGGAAGCCAGCCAAGCGCAGCTACACGTACCGCTGAAGGAACAGCGCCTCAGCCAAGGTGAGGCGCCGCAGCTCCTCCGGCGACACGCTCTCGTTCACCGCGTGGATCTGCGCCTCCGGCTCGCTCAGTCCGATGAGGAGGATCTCCGCGTCGGGGTAGAGCCCGGCGAGGGTGTTGCACAGCGGGATGGAGCCACCCATGCCCGAGATCTGCATCTCCGTGCCGTCATAGGCCTCCCGCAGCGCCGCCGCCATCGAGGCGTACGCCGGGCTGCTGGTGTCCGCGCGGAACGGCTGGCCCTGGCCGACCTGCTCCACCGCCACCCGCGCGCCCCACGGAGCGGCGTTCTCCAGATGCGCCGCCAGCAGCTTCGTGGCCGCCGCCGCGTCCGTGCCCGGCGGGACCCGCAGGCTCACCAGGGCCCGCGCCCCGGCATGCACGGACGGGGTGGCGCCGACCACCGGCGGGCAGTCGATGCCCAGCACCGTGACGGCCGGGCGGGCCCAGAGCCGGTCCGCGACCGACCCGTTGCCGATCAGCTCGACGCCGTCCAGGACCTTGGCGTCCCGGCGGAACTCCTCCTCCGGATACTGCAGGCCCTCCCAGGCCGCGTCCCCGGTCAGCCCGTTCACCGTCGTCGAGCCGTCCTCGGCGCGCAGCGAGTCCAGGATCCGGATCAGTGCCGCCAGCGCGTCCGGGGCCGCGCCGCCGAACTGGCCGGAGTGCAGATTGCCCTCCAGGGTGTCGACCTGGACCTGCACCAGGGTCATCCCGCGCAGCGTCGCGGTCACCGTCGGCAGACCGACCCGGAAGTTCCCGGCGTCGCCGATGACGATGGCGTCCGCGGCCAGCAGCTCCGGGTGCGCCTCGGCGTACCGCTCCAGCCCGCCGGTGCCCTGCTCCTCGGAACCCTCCACGATCACCTTGACGTTGACCGGGACCCCGCCGTGCTCCTTCAGCGCGCGCAGCGCCGTCAGATGCATGATCAGGCCGCCCTTGCAGTCCGCGGCGCCGCGGCCGTACCAGCGGCCGTCCCGTTCGGTCAGCTCGAACGGCGGGGAGATCCAGGCGGCCTCGTCCAGCGGCGGCTGCACGTCGTAGTGGGCGTAGAGCAGGACGGTCTTCGCGCCCTCGGGGCCGGGCAGGTAGCCGTAGACGGATCGGGTGCCGTCCGGGGTGTCGAGCAGTGCCACGTCCTGGAAGCCGTCCGCCCGCAGCGCCGCGGCGATCCACTCGGCGGCCGCTTCGCACTCGCTCGGGGGGAACTGGGCCGGATCGGCGACCGACTTGAAGGCCACCAGCTCGGCCAGTTCGGTCCTGGCGCGGGGCTGCAGCGCGGCGACGGTCTGCGCGAGCGGGCTGTCGGACATGGAACGCTCCTTGTGGGCGCGGTGTGTGGGGACCGGCCGCCCGGCCTCGTGAGCCGGCCGGGCCGGACGCAGGGCCCGGTGTCCCGTAGGGGCCCTGCGGGTGTGCATTCCACCGATCTTCCCACAGGCCTCGTGCGCAACAGCGGCCCGTAGGATGCGAGGGCGAACGCAGCCAGGCATCGAATGGGAGCAGAAGCACAGGTGAGCAGCGAGCGGGCAGCCGAGGGCAACCAGCAGGTGTGGGACGTCGTGGTGGTGGGCGCGGGGCCGGCGGGCGCCTCGGCCGCACACGCCGCGGCGTGTACGGGGCGCCGCGTGCTCCTCCTGGAGAAGGCCGATCTGCCGCGCTACAAAACCTGCGGCGGCGGCATCATCGGCCCCTCGCGCGACTCCCTCCCGCCCGGCTTCGACCTGCCGCTGCGCGATCGCGTGCACGCCGTGACGTTCTCGCTGAACGGCCGGCTGAGCCGCACCCGCCGCTCCAAGCACATGCTCTTCGGGCTGATCAACCGCTCTGAGTTCGACGCCCGGCTGGTCGAGTCGGCCAAGGACGCCGGCGCCGTGGTCCGTACCGGCGTCACGGTGTCCCGGGTCGAGCAGCACGGCGCCGAGGTCCCGGACCGCCGTACGGTCGCGGTGGTGCTGGGCGACGGCGAGGTGGTGCTGGCGCGCGCCGTCGTGGGCGCGGACGGCAGCGCCGGGCGGATAGGAGCGCACGTCGGGGTCAAGCTCGACCAGGTCGACCTCGGGCTGGAGGCGGAGATTCCGGTGCCCGAGCCGGTCGCCGAGGACTGGTCGGGCCGAGTGCTCCTCGACTGGGGCCCGCTCCCCGGCAGCTACGGCTGGGTCTTCCCCAAGGGCGACACGCTCACCGTCGGCGTCATCTCGGCGCGCGGCGAGGGCGCGGCGACCAAGCGCTACCTGGAGGACTTCATCGGCCGGCTGGGCCTGGCGGGCTTCGAACCGAGCATCTCCTCGGGCCATCTGACCCGCTGCCGCGCCGATGACTCGCCGCTCTCCCGCGGCCGGGTGCTGGTGTGCGGCGACGCGGCCGGCCTGCTGGAGCCGTGGACCCGGGAGGGCATCTCGTTCGCCCTGCGGTCCGGGCGGCTCGCGGGGAGTGGGCGGTCCGGGTCGCGGAGGCGCACGACGCGGTCGACGCCCGGCGCCAGGCGCTCAATTACGCCTTCGCGATCAAGGCGGGCCTCGGGGTGGAGATGGGCGTGGGCCGGCGCATGCTCCAGGTCTTCTCCCGCCGCCCCGGCCTGATGCACGCCGCGGTCACCGGCTTCCGGCCGGCCTGGCACGCCTTCGCGAAGATCACCCGGGGGACGACCACCCTCGCTGAGATCGTCCGCACGAACGGTGTGGCCCGCCGCGCGCTGGAGGCACTGGACCGGGGATGACGCGGGCCGGCTGAGCCCGTCCTGGGCGGGTGCCCCGGGGTCGGGTGGGATCTCCGGGGGAGTGTGCGGGAGCCCGGGTGGGATTGCCGGGGGAGTGTGCGGGAGCCCGGGTGGGATTGCCGGGGGAGTGTGCGGGGCCCGGGTGGGATCTCCGGGGAGTGTGCGGGGCCCCGGTGGGATCCTCAGGGAGCGTTCCGGGGGGCGGATGGGGTGCCTGGGACACCGTGGCGGGCCGTCTTACGGTTGCGCTGGTCCCGGGGCCGTCGTACGGCTGCGCGCGTCCCGGGGCTGTCGTACGGCTGCGCGTCCCAGGGTCGTCGTACCGCCGCGGTCGTGCCGCGGCATGGGCCCTTCCGGCGCTGCGGCGGTGCCGCCGGCCCGTCGGCCGTTTCCCCGCTGCGGTCGTGTCGCCGGAGCGTGGGCCGTTCCGGCACGCCGTTGGCCGTCGCGCCGCACGCCATGGCGTCGTACGCCGTCACACCGCTCGCCGTCGCGCCGGTCGCCGTCGGACCGCTCGCTGTTGCGTCGTACTCCCGCGGGAGTACGGCCGGCCACTGCGTCCGGCTGGCGCCGTCGCGCCCCGCAGCGGTCTAGCGTTGCGGCATGGAGAACGCACGGGCGCCATGGGCGCGGCGCCGCCTCGGCCCGGCGTGGGAGCGGTGGCTGGCAACCCCGCCCGGCCCCCCGCACGGTCGTCCGGCCGCCCGGCTGCCCTGGCTGTCGACGCTGGTCGTGGCCGTCTTCGTGACCGTCGGCTCCGGCTTCGCCGCGCACCAGCAGCCGGACCGAGCCCCGCTGGACGCGTTCGGGCGCGCACTCCTGGTCGTCGGCGCGGTCCTGTTGCTGTTCCGGCACCGCGCCCCCCGCACCGTCGCCCTCGGCACGGCCGCGGCCACCGCGGCCTACCTCGCCGCCGGTTACCCGTACGGGCCGGTCTTCCTCACGCTCGCCCTCGGCGCCTTCGCCGCGCTCGTCGCCGGGCGCCGCGCGGTCGCCTGGTGTGCGCTGGGCGGGGTGTGGGCCACCCACCTCCTCGTCACCCACTGGCTCTACCGCTGGCTGCCGCCCCCGCACGACGGCCCCGCCCCCTGGGGCGACGAACTCTTCGTCACCGCCTGGGTGGTGGCCGTCGTGGCCCTCTCCGAACTGGTCCGGGTACGCCGTGAGCAGCTCGCCAGGGCCCGGGCCGAGCGGGCCGCCGCGGAACGCCGCCGGGCCGACGAGGAGCGGCTGCGGATCGCCCGCGAGCTGCACGACGTCCTCGCCCACAGCATCTCCGTCATCAACGTCCAGGCGGGCGTCGGCCTGGCGCTGCTGGACCAGGATCCGGAGCAGGCGCGCACCGCGCTGACCACCATCAAGGCGGCGAGCAAGGAAGCGCTCGGCGAGGTCCGCCAGGTGCTCGACACCCTGCGCACCCGGGGTGCCGCGCCGCGCTCCCCGGCCCCCGGGCTGGACCGGCTGCCCGAACTCACCGAGCAGGCCCGGCACGCCGGCCTCGCCGTGGACGTCACCACCGAGGGCACCCCGCGCCCGCTGCCGCCCGGCACCGACCTCGCCGCCTTCCGCATCGTCCAGGAGGCGCTCACCAACATCGTCCGGCATTCCGGTGCGCGCACCGCCCGGCTACGGCTCCGCTACGCGCCCGGGGAACTGGAGATCCGGGTCGACGACGACGGTCCGGCGACCTCCACCGCGGGCGAGCCGAGCGGCGGCGGCGACGGGCTGGTCGGAATGCGGGAGCGGGCCGCGGCACTCGGCGGCACCGTCGAGGCCGGCCCCCGCCCGGACGGCGGCTTCCGCGTCCGGTCCCGCATCCCGCTGCCCGACGCTGCGGCGGAGGGCGCACCCACCACCGGGTCCTCGGCCACCATCGGGTCCTCGGCCACCACCGGGTCCTCGGCCCCCGCCCCGGAACCGGCCCCCACCGAGGAACCGGCCCCCACCGCGTCCCCGGCCCCCGCCCCGGAACCGGCCCCCGCCCCGGAGCCGACTCCGGACCGGAAGCCGACCCGCGCCACCGAGGAGGAGTCGTGATCCGCGTACTGCTCGCCGACGATCAGTTGCTGGTCCGGGCCGGCTTCAAGGTGCTGCTGGACGCCCAGCCCGGTATCGAGGTGGTCGCCGAGGCCGACGACGGGCAGCAGGCGCTGGCCGCGGTCCGTGAACACCGCCCGGACGTCGTCCTGATGGACATCCGGATGCCGGTGCTCGACGGGCTGGCCGCCACCCGGCGGATCACCGAGGACCGGCAACTGGCCGACGTCAAGGTCGTCATGCTGACCACCTTCGAGCTGGACGAGTACGTCTTCGAGGCCATCCGCTCGGGCGCCTCCGGTTTTCTGGTCAAGGACACCGAACCGGACGAACTGCTGCGGGCCGTGCGGGCGGTCGTGGCCGGTGACGCGCTGCTCTCGCCCGGCGTCACCCGCCGGCTGATCGCGGAGTTCGCGGCCCGCTCCAAGGAACCGGCCGCCGCCGACGCCCTGTCCGCGCTGACCGAGCGGGAGCGCGAGGTGATGGCGCTGGTCGGCATCGGCCTCTCCAACGAGGAGATCGCGCGACGCCTGGTCGTCAGCCCACTGACCGCCAAGACCCACGTCAGCCGCACCATGGTCAAACTGGGCGCCCGCGACCGTGCCCAACTCGTCGTGCTGGCCTACGAGTCGGGGCTGGTACGGCCCGGCTGGCTGGGCTGACCGGACGGTCACACGACGTCCCGCGCACTCGGCCGCCCGCCGGTCGCGACGTACGGTCGGCGCGCAACACTCACGTCATCGCGTCACACTCGGCGCGGCTACGGGTGGGCGACATACCCTCCCCTCCCCTCTCAGATGCCCCCCTTCTCGCGCCACAGCTCGGCCAGGGCCTGCTCGCCGGTGACCGTGAGGGCGTCCCACGGCAGGCGGTTCCACAGGGCGAGGTACAGCTCTTCGGCGGGGGCCTCGATCGTGCAGTCGGCGGGCTTGACGTCGGCGGGCGGCTCGTTCACCGGGGCACCCGGGGCCGGGGTCGTACGGATCGCGCGCGGCGGGGCGTCGGAGAGCTGGACGGTCCAGTCGGCGCCGGGCACGTTCGTCGCGCGCACCCGAACCGTCCGTGGGACGTCCGTACGCAGCTTGCTGCGCTCCAGGGAGTGAATGCCCGTCAGGAGTTCGTCTACTCCGTCAGCGGCGAAGGCGGACGGCAGGGGCGTGAGGGAGGCGGCTGCCGCCTGCTGGGCGTCGACGCGGTGCACCGACGTCTCGTGGGCCTGCCGGCGGGCCCAGAACGCCAGCGGGGAGTCCGCCGGCAGGAGCGTCCAGGCCGCCAGATCCCGCGGGGCGCCGTGCAGCGCCAGGACGAGCTGGTGGTGGCCCTCGCGGAGCCAGGGCACGAGTTCGTCGTCGGTCAGCTCCGGTGCCTCCGCGGGCCGTATGGGCTGCTGCAGGCCCTGCGTCACGATCTCCGTCGCCCAGCGGTGGACCCGCCCCACATGGACGACCAGGTCCCGCATCCGCCACTCGGGACAGGCCGGAATGGCCGCGTCCGGGCCGGCTTCCTGGGCGGCGTCGGCGAGCAGGCCGCCGTCCAGACGCAGCGTTTCGACGAACTCAGTGATCTCCATGCCCACGAGTGTGCCAGCCGCCACTGACAACGGACCGGCGCGGGTCCACCGCCCCGAGCAGGGAGGAGGGCATGGCGGGCGCGGTCCACGCACGCGCTCCACCCGGCCGACCGAGGCGCCCACCGGCCGACCGGTGTGCCCACCCGCCGACCGGGATGTCCGCCGGCCGACCGGTGCGCCCGCCGGCCGGAGCCGCGCGGGCCGGGGGAGCTCCTAGCGCCCCGGGCGGTGCGCCCGCCGCGTCGCATACGCGATTCCCGCGGCGACCGCGGCGAGCAGGGCGACCGTCGTGAGGGCGACCGGCAGCGTGCTGGTCTCGGCGAGGAACCCGATGGCGGGCGGGCCGAGCAGCATGCCGCCGTAGCCGACCGTGGAGGCCACCGCGACCCCGTCGGACCCGCCGGCCTCACCGGCCCGGGCGATGGCGATCGGGAAGATGTTGGCGAGCCCGATCCCGGCGACGGCGAAGCCGAGGCACGCGGCCCAGGCGGTGGGGGCCAGCGCGCCGAGCAGCATGCCGGCGGCCGCCGTCGTCCCGCCCGCGATCAGCGACCGGGCGGCCCCGAACCGCTGCACCACCGCGGTCCCCGACAGCCGCCCCGCGGTCATCGCCAGCGCGAACACCGCGTAGCCGGCGGCCGCGAGCCCCGGCCCGGCGGAGAGGTCTTGGGAGAGGTGCAGCGCACCCCAGTCGGCCATCGCGCCCTCCCCGTAGGCGGTGCAGAGCGCGATCAGCCCGAAGACGACGACGAGACGGCGCCCCCGGGACGGGCCGGCGCTCGGCGGGCGGTCCGTGGACGCCGGCAGCCGTTCGGGGACGACGGGGCCGGGTGGGTGTGCAGGACGCGGCCCGCAACGGCCGTCACCAGCAGGCCGATCACCGCGAGCAGCAGCAGGTGCACGGTGGGGGAGAGAGAACCCGCGATCAGGCCTCCCAGGCCCGCACCGAGCATGCCGCCGAGGCTGAAGGCCGCATGGAAGCTCGACATCACGGGGCGGCGCAGTGCCTCGATCAGGTCGACGGCGGCACTGTTCATGGCGACGTTGAGCGAGCCGTAGGCGGCGCCGAAGACCAGCAGGACGAGGCCCAGGGCGGTGGCGGAGTGGGTGAGGGGCGGGAGCACGATGCTCAGCGCCATGGCGGCCCCGGAGGCGGTCGTCACGGCGTGGCTGCCGAACCGGCGGCACAGCCGCCCGGTCAGCATCATGAACGCGACCGCGCCCGCCGACACGCCGAGCAGGGCGAGCCCGAGCGCACCGGCGCCGGCGCCGGTCTGCTGCTTGATCGCGGGGATCCGGACGACCCAGCCGGCGAACAGGAAGCCGTCCATGGCGAAGAACGCGGTGAGGGCGAGGCGGAGTCGGGTCAGGGCGGTGTGGGACGGATCGGAGGGGGACGGGGTCGGGTGACGATCGGCGGTGGCGGGGCCGTGTTGCTTCCTCCAGGCCCACCGTATTTTGTTTAGCGTCGGCACAAAGTCAGAATAGGGGGGTGACCCAGAATCGGACAACCAGGTTGGAGCGGGGCCGTGGCGCCCTCGGACCCGCACTGGAGCTCGTACACACCGGACGCGCGCCCACCCGTGCCGTCCTGACCTCGGAACTCGCCGTGACCCGGGCGACCGCGGGCGCGGTGGCCGCCGAGCTCGAAGCGCTCGGCCTGATCACCGTCGACTCCCGGCCGACCGCCTCGGCCGGCTCTCAAGGGCGCCCGTCCCACCGGCTGTTCGTCAACGAGAACGGCCCGGTGGTGCTCGCCGCACAGATCCACGCCGACGGGTACCGGGTCGCCCTGGTCGGCCTCGGCGGGCGCATCGTGGCGACGACGAGCGGCTGCGGCACCATCCCCGCCGATCCGGCCGTGGTGCTCGCCGAGGCCGTCGCGGCCGGCTCGGACCTGTTGCGTGAGACCGGGCGGCGCTGCCTGGGCGCCGGGTTGGCGGTGCCGTCCGCCGTCGCGGAACCGGACGGCGAGGCCCTCAACCCGCTGCACCTCGCGTGGCCTTCGGGCGCGCCGGTACGCGCACTCTTCCTCCAGGCGCTCGCCGATGCCGGCATCCCCGGCGTCACCGAGGCGATCGGTTTCACCGGCAACGATGTCAACCTCATGGCGCTCGCCGAACACCGGCACGGCGCCGGCCGGGGCGCCCGTGATCTGCTCTGCGTGGCCTCCGGCCACCGGGGCGTCGGCGGGGCGCTGGTGCTCGACGGGCGGCTGCACAGCGGCAGTTCGGGGCTGGCGCTGGAGGTCGGTCATCTGACCGTCAACCCCGAGGGCGCGCCGTGCCACTGCGGCAGCCGCGGCTGCCTGGACGTCGAGGCCGACCCGCTCGCCTTCCTCGTCGCGGCCGGCCGCGAACCGGGCCCCGAGGTCTCGCTGCTCCGGCAGGCCGCCGACCTGATCCGGGACGAGTACGCCGACCCGGGTGTACGCGCCGCCGCCGACCTCCTCGTCGACCGGCTCGGCCTCGGAATCGCCGGTCTCGTCAACATCCTCAACCCCGACCGCATCATCCTCGGCGGGCTGCACCGTTCTCTGCTGGAGGCCGACCCGGAGCGGCTGCGCGCGGTGGTCGCCGACCGCAGCCTGTGGGGCCGCAGCGGCGGCGTACCGATCCTGCCGTGCACCCTCGACTACAACAGCCTGGTGGGCGCGGCGGAACTGGCCTGGCAACCGGTGCTGGACGATCCGCTGGTGGTGCTGGAGCGGTAGCGATCGCGGTATCGGAGCGATCGCGCTACCGCTACCACTACCGCTACCGGTAGCGATCGCGATACCGGTAGCGATCGGGGCATCGGCGGTTTCCCCCCGCAGCGGTCGCGGGGGGCCGCTGCGCGGAGGTGGACCACCAGACCCGCCCACCCGTGGTGCGGAGGTGGACCACCGCACACCGTCCCCCGAGGCGCGGAGGTGGACCACCGCAGACCGTCCCGCCGCGGCGCGGAAGCGGACCACCACATCCCGCCCCCGAGGCACGGAAGTGGACCACCAGACCCGCCCACCCGAGGCGCGGAGATGGACCACAGCAGACCGTCCCGCCGCGGCGCGGAAGCGGAGCACCACATCCCGCCCCCGAGGCACGGAAGTGGACCACCAGACCCGCCCACCCCCCGAAGGGGGGTGGGCGGCGGGGAAAAATCGGGGCGGAAAGAATCGCGGCGGGTAAGCGGGAAGAAACACAGCGGGCAAGCAGGCAAACGGGCAAACGGGCAAGCAAGCAAACGGGCAAGCGAGCAACCGGCAAGAAGCGCAGCGGGCAAGCGGAAAGAATCACCGCGGCCACAATGTCGCCCCCCGCGCCGGAAACCTAAGCCGAGGCCGCAGCCGCCCCCGCCCCCCACTCCGCCGCGAACGCCCGCGCCGGGTTGTCCGTCAGGAAGCGGGTCACCAGGTCGGCGCCCAGGGCGAGTTCGAGCCGGGCCCGGTGGCGGCGCAGCAGATGCGGCATGCCGGGGCCGCCGTCGACCGAGCGGGCGGCGGCCGTCGTGGTGTCCCCGCCGAGCAGGATCCGGTCACCGAAGCCCGCCTCCGCCAGCGCGGCCAGCGCCTCGGGCAGCCGCCAGTCCGTCGCGTGGTGCGCCCGCGACGGCCCGTCGAACGCCAGATACGCGCCCGCCTCGGCGGCCGCCCGGTGGACCACGAGATCGGGCGAGCGGTTGAGGTGCCCGAGGATCACCCGCTCCGGCGGCACCGCCAACTGGCCGCAGAGGAGCTCCAGTACGTCCAGTGCCCCGGTGCCCAGCTCCAGATGGACCCCGATCGCCGCACCCGTCACCCGCTGGGCCTCGGCGGCCGCGGCCATGGTGTACCGGGCGTGTGGGTCCAGCCCGTGGAACCCGCCGGCAACCTTGATCATCCCGGCCCGCGTCCCGGTGCCGCCGATCCCCTCGGTCAGCTCCGTGACGAACAACTCGGCCAGCCCCGGACGGACGCGTTCCACGATCTCCGGTGCGTAGTGCGCCGCCTGGTGCAGCCCGGTGGCGGCGACCACCGTGACCCCCGACTCCCGTGCCAGCCGCGGCAGTTCGGCGGCTCCCCGGCCCATGCCGTACGGCGTCCACTGGATCACCGCGGCGCCGCCGGCCGCCCGGAACGCGGCCAGTTCCGCGGCCGCGGCACCGGCGTCGGCCAGCTCCTGCCCCGGCAGTTGGGGGCTGCGCAGGAACAGGTGGTCGTGTGCGTTGCAGACGCCGAGATCGGCGGGGAGAGGTCACCCAGGACCGTACGGATCGCCGGCCCGCTCACCACTGCCGCCCCGCGCCGAGCCCGGCGATGCCGGGGGCGGACAGATGCAGCACCTGAAAGCGATCGCCCGCGGACGGCGGAACGTCCGTCGCGGCGTCCGCCCAGAGGGTGAAGCGGATCAGCTCCCAGTGCCGCGGATCGAGCGCCACCACGGCGCTGTGCACCCCGTCCGACGAGGCCAACTCCTCCTGCTCGGCGGCCGCCTTCGCCACCACGGTGGCCAGGTCGGCGTCCTCGGGGAGGATTTCGGTCCGCCGTGTGTACGCCCGGGGGACGGCACCGGCCGCCGGGCCGGGCCGGTGGAGGAGCCCCCGCCAGTGCTGGACGACCGGCCGTCCGAAGTCCCGGACCACACCGCGGAAC
The DNA here is from genome assembly GCF_026153355.1 of Streptomyces endophytica. Classification (GTDB taxonomy): domain Bacteria; phylum Actinomycetota; class Actinomycetes; order Streptomycetales; family Streptomycetaceae; genus Streptomyces; species Streptomyces endophytica. The sequence continues at coordinate 4,837,292 of NZ_CP110636.1, forward strand.
CCGTCGCCCAGCAGGAAGCGGTTCATCGCCTCCGGGGCCGCCCAGAGGTAGAACGGCGCGTACTGGTTGACCGGCGAGCCGTCGACCCCGCGCTCCCGCATCCCGTACGCCTTGAGGCCGAGCCCCTCGTAGCCGTCCAGAAGGTGGCCCTTGGACCTCACTCGCTCCCGGATGATCCCCATGTCGTAGTCCGCGGGCAGGGTGACGGCGTATTGCATGGCGTGCATCGGGGTCTCCAAGGTCTCTGTACGGGCGGGGAGCGGCGGACGGCGGGAGGTCACCGGCCGTCGGTGGCCTGGGTGGGGCCGGGGGCGGCCGGAGCGGGACCGGGGGCGCTCCCGGTGGCCTGGGCCGCGAGCAGGGCCAGGACGCCGCGTACCGCCGCGTCGAACGGCGCCGTGTCGTCGGCCGCCCTGGCCAGGACGTATCCGCCCTGAACGACGGCCGCGACGGTGGCGGCGACGGCTTCCGGGTCGAGTCCCGCGGCCAGCTCGCCGCGGCGCACCCCCTCGGTGAGGACCTCGGCGATCCGTTCCTGGAGCCAGCCGAACATCTCGTCCAACGGGGCCCGCAGTTCGGCGCTACGCACCACGTCGCGGTCCTGTGTCATCCGCCCGATCGGGCAGCCGCGCAGCACCCGCCGCTCGCGCAGCAGATAGGCCGCCACCCGGTCGTACGCCGCACCGGGAGCGGCCAGGCACTCCTCGGCGGCCGCCTTCATGTCCTCGACGGTCCGCCGGATGGCCGCCAGGGCGAGGTCGGACTTGCCGGAGAAGTGGTGGTACATGCTGCCCTGTCCGACGCCGGCCCGCTCCAGGATCGCCTTCGGGCTGGTGCCGACATAGCCGCGCTCCCAGAGGAGCTCCTGGGTGCTGCGCACCAGCCGCTCCTGCGCGCCGAGCCGCTGCTGCCCCGCCGGAGCGGCGGTCGGGTGCTCCTGAGTCTCCATGATCAGGACTGTACATACCAGTAGTTACAGAAATCAAGGAGGGGGGCTTGGGTCGGGAAGGGCGCCTGGGAGTCGCACTGCGACCGGCGGAGCAGCCCCGTCGCCCCCGCGTACTCCCCCCGTGGTACCGGCGAAGCCGCTGGCCGTACGACGACGGGCGACCGCCGGGAGACCAGGCTCGGAAGGGCAACGACACCCGTCCCGCACGGGGGCGGTCCCGTCGTCCCGTCCTCCCGAGGAGCTGATTGCGATGTTCGAGCTGGCCCACCCCTGGTCCGGTGGCGGCCCAGGCCCCTGGATCCTCTTCGTCCCGTTCCTCTGGGCGCTGGCGGTCTTCGGCGTGGTCACCGTGCTGCGCCGCACGATCTGGCGCCACGGCGGACCCGGTCCGCGCTTCGGCGGCGGCCCGCGGTCCGCCGCCCGTACGGGCAGCACCGCCGGCCCCTCCGACGCGGACGTCCCGTCCCCGATCGCCGTACTGGGGCGCCGATTTGCGGCGGGCGAGATCGACGAGGAGGAGTACTGGCGCCGGCTGTCCGTCCTGGAGGAGCACTTCGCCACCGGCGGCCCCAAGGGCGGCGCGGCGTAACACGCCCCGGCGTCTCCGCTCCCACCCCGGACGGCCGGGGGGTCCGGCGCTCGGCGGCCGTCTCGGCCGGGCGCCGGGCCAGTATGGGCCGCCGGGCGGCAGCGAGTTGAGCGCCGTTTCCGCCTTTCCTTCTGGGCAGTTGACGGTTGTCGCCTTGGCCGGATCGGCCGGACGGGCTGGAGCGGCCGGATAGGGCGGAGCGGCAGGACGGGCTGGATCGGGCAGAGCGGCAGGAACGACCGGAACGGCGGCACCGGCCGGAACGGCAGCGCCGGTCGCCCCGGTTCGGAGCCCGCTCGGGCCACTCGGCCTCCGCGGGCCTGCCCCGCGGGCCTGCCCCGTAGGTCAGCCGACCCGCGCGCCCCGTGCGCCCCGTACGCCGCTTCGGGGCGCGGCCTCGGCGGGCGTGCGGGCGGGGTCGCCGTCCAGCGGCAACGAGTCCCAACGGGAGCGGACCGCACGGACCTCCCCGGGTGCGGCGGTCAGGGCCGGAAGGGTGAACCACACGACCTTCCCGCCGCCCTCCGCCCGCATCCCCCAGCTCTCGCTGAGCGCCGCGATCAGCGCCAGGCCGCGACCGCAGGTCTCCCAGTTGCCGGCGGTCCGGATCCGTGGCAGCCGGGGATCGTCGTCGTGCACCGAGACCGTCAACTGGCCGAGGAGGAGGCACAGTTCGACGGTGCAGCGCTTGCTGGGGCTCGCGTGCCGGTGGACGTTGGCGAGGAGTTCGGTCACGCCGAGCGCCACGGGGTCTATCAGGGCGTCGAGATGCCAGCGCCGCAGCTGGGCGGAAACGATTCTTCGCACATGTCCGATGCGTGCCGGAACGGCGTGGAGCTCCACCGTGCAGTGCCTGCTGGGCTGCGTGATCACGACCGCGACTCCCTGATGAGGCCGGGCGCCCCCCGTTCCTGGCAGGGCGAAGATCGGATCCAGCGATGCCCACTGCACCACAGCGTCACCGCTGGTGAACCCTCAGTGATACGAGTCCAGGGTCAGTCAGACGGTGCGCTCCCGCAACCGCACCTCACCGGTCGCGGCGGCGGGTCAGGAACGCGGCGGCCGGGCCGTTTCCAGGGCCTTGAGGAAGAGTTCCGGTGTGTCGAGGGTGAGCGAATAGCGGTGGCCGTTGAGGGTGGCCAGCGCCCGGTCCCGCGCCGCGAACAGCGGTTTGTGAGCCTCGACCGACTGCAGCGGGGCGCTGTCGATCTCCGTGCCGTAGCTGGTCAGCAGCACCAGCCGGCCGTCGCTGATGACCACCTGCCCGGCACGGGTCAGCGACCGCAGCGAGCGCTCGATCCGTACGCCGCTCGCGGTGAACTCCGGCTCCGCCATGGCCGGCACCTCCTCGGTGAGACGGGCGGTTCCCCTCCACCGCCCCTAGTGGGCAGTTTGCCGGGAGGGCGCCCGGCGCACCAGTGCCACTGGTCACCGGGCAGGAGCGCGCTCGATCGGGGACGCCGGCCGCGGCGGTCCGACGCTCACCGGATGCCGGTGTCCCGTCCCCTGTCGCCGGACGATCCATCGGAATCTCCACCGTCAACCCCACCGCCGACTCCACCGTCAACCCCACCGCCAAGGACCCGCCCCAGGGCTGCCTTGGGGTCTCTCAAAGTGATGTTTATGCAGGTGAGAAGGGTGCGACCGATGGCTATAGTCGGAATCAGGCCCGACGTCGTGCGCGGGCTCGCAACCGTCTGAGGAGTGCGCCGGTGAGTACCGCACAGCAGCCCACGAGCCGGCCCGGCGACGCGGTCGCGGCCGAGGCTCCGATGCCGACCGTCGATGTCGACCGCTCGGATCCGGACTACCGTGCCTGGCTGAAAGAAGCCGTACGCAAGGTCCAGGCGGACGCCAACCGCACCGCCGACACCCACCTCCTGCGCTTCCCGCTGCCCGAGAAGTGGGGCATCGACCTCTACCTCAAGGACGAGTCGACGCACCCCACCGGCAGCCTCAAGCACCGACTGGCCCGTTCACTGTTCCTCTACGGGCTGTGCAATGGCTGGATCCGCCCGGGCAAGCCCGTCATCGAGGCGTCCAGCGGCTCCACGGCGGTCTCCGAGGCGTACTTCGCCAAGCTGATCGGCGTCCCCTTCATCGCGGTCATGCCGGCCACGACCAGCCGCGAGAAGACCCGGCTGATCGAGTTCCACGGTGGCCGCTGCCACCTCGTCCAGGACCCGCGGACGGTCTACGAGGTCTCCGCACGCCTCGCGGCGGAGTCCGGCGGCCACTACATGGACCAGTTCACCTACGCCGAACGGGCCACGGACTGGCGCGGCAACAACAACATCGCCGAGTCGATCTACCAGCAGCTGCGGCTGGAGCGGTATCCCGAACCGGCCTGGATCGTGGCCACCGCGGGCACCGGCGGCACCTCCGCGACCATCGCCCGCTACGTCCACTACATGCAGTACGACACCCGGATCTGCGTCCCCGACCCGGAGAACTCCTGTTTCTTCGACGGCTGGCTCACCGGCGACGCCGGAACCGACTGCGCCACCGCCTCCCGCATCGAGGGCATCGGCCGGCCGCGGATGGAACCGAGCTTCGTACCCGGTGCGATAGACCGGATGATGAAGGTCCCGGACGCGGCCAGCATCGCCGCCGTACGTGCCCTGGAGGCGGCGATCGGCCGCAAGGCGGGCGGCTCGACCGGAACGGGGCTGTGGAGCGCCCTGAGGATCGTCGCCGAGATGGTCGCCGAGGGCCGTACGGGATCCGTCGTCACCCTCCTCTGTGACCCCGGCGACCGCTACCTCGACAAGTACTACTCCGACGACTGGCTGGCCGCCCAGGGCCTGGACATCACGCCCTACGCGCGCACCCTCGACGCGTTCCTGGCCACGGGGCGCTGGCCTGACTGAGGCCAGCGCGGGGCGCGCCTCCTGAGTCCACTTCGGGGTGAGGGGGCGGGGTGACGAGGGGCTAGGGGCGAGGGGCGGCACGAGGTCGACGGTGAGGGCACGGTGCCGACGTCGGCTATGGGAATGAAGTCCGCCACGCCCCGCTGACGTCCGCCACGCCGCTGACGTCCGCCACGGCGCCGACGTCGGCTACGGGCGGGCCAGGCGGCGGTCCAGTGCCCGCGCCGACTCCCGGAAGGCCCGGCCCAGTCCGGGCCTGGCCAGCGCCATCACCCAGCGGAACGGAGCCGGGCCGTCCGTCGCGAACGTCCACCGCACACGGGTGCCGCCGCCCGCCGGTGTCAGCCGCCAGTCCTCCAACAGGGCTCCCAAACCAGGGGCGTTGGTGGTGTCGACGCGGTAGGCGTAGTGCTCGTCCGGTTCGGCGGCCAGTACCGTCTCGGTGAAACGGGTACCTCCCGTGAGCCGCACCTCGCGGCCCCGGCCGTCGTGCGTCGACGTCGCCCATGCCACCCCCGTGAACCAGGAGGACCACCCGGCCACATCGTCCGCGAGCGCCGCATAGACCGCCTGGGGCGGCGCGGCGACCTCTCCGGTGAACACCAGCCGCAGCGGTGCGGACTCGACGAAGTCCAGCTCGACGGCGCGGAGTCGGCGTGCCATGGACGAGCACCCCCTGGGAGATGGGCCGGGCGGACGGGCGGGTCGGGTGGGATGAAACGGGCGTGACGGGCGTGACGGGGCGGCACGGTGCGGGTGATGGTGGGCGAGGTGACGGGGACGTACACGGTACTTGACGCCCCGTCAGGTGAACAGTCTTTCGCCGCCCCGGACCGCACCGCAGTCGTCAGAGGTCTCCGTCCGTGCCTCCGTGCGCGCGTCCGTCCCTCTCCGCCGCCGGCCGTCAGAGGTCTCCGTCCTCCGGGAGCTCGCCCGCCACGACCAGCTCCGGCGGCAGCTCCGCGAACTCGGCGCGGGCTTCCGCGGGCAGCCCCGCGTCCGTCACCAGCACATCGACCTCGTCCAGCGTCGCGAACGAACTCAGCCCGACCGTGGCCCACTTGGTGTGGTCGGCGACCACCACGACCCGCCGCGCGGACCGCACGAAATGCCGGTTGGTCTCCGCTTCCGCCAGATTCGGGGTCGACAGCCCGGCTTCCACCGATATGCCGTGTACTCCGAGGAACAGCACGTCGAAATGGAGCGAGCGGATCGCGGCATCGGCGATCGGCCCCACGAGCGTGTCCGACGGCGTCCGCACCCCGCCCGTCAGCACGACCGTCGCGGCCCCCGCCCGGGGCGCCGCGCCGCCGCTGGCCGCTGCCCGCTGGGCGGTGTAGAACACATCGGCCACCCGGACCGAATTCGTGACCACGGTCAGATCGGGCACGTCCAGCAGCTGCTGCGCCAGGGCGAAGGCGGTCGTGCCGCCCGCGAGCGCGATCGCGCTGCCCGGCGCCGCCATCTGGGCCGCCGCCTTGGCGATGTCCTCCTTGGCGCTCAGCTCCAGCCCGGACTTCGCCTCGAACCCGGGCTCATGGGCGCTCGGCTCACTGACCGGCACCGCGCCGCCGTGCACCTTCTCCACCATGCCCTGGCGGGCCAGCGCGTCCAGGTCGCGACGGACCGTCATGTCGGACACGCTCAACTTGCGGGTGAGCTCATTGACCCGCACCCCGCCGCGTCGCCTGACCTCGTCGAGAATCAGGGCCCGCCGCTGCTCCGCGAGGAGGTTCTGGTTGTCGCTCACCCCGCCCGTCCCTTCCGCCCGGCTCGCCATGTCGGGTCGTACGCGCCGGCTCCCGCCTGCGATCACTGATGCCCTCATCCTCGCACGAGCCACTGACATCACCCCTGCCCCGCCGAACACCTTCCGGGCCGAGGCGGCCGGTGACGCCACTGGACGCCTCCCTACCGCCTGCCGCTCAAGGCACACCTGCCCCACGCGCCATGCGCGGATGTGCCGTCAGCGGGCCGCCACGCCGGTCCGTGGCGCGGTTCGGGTGGATGTGCCCTCGCCGGAAAGGGACAATCCTTGGTGCGCCGCACCGCGAGCGCCGGCCAACGACCACCACGCACAACGGCCACCACGTACAACGACCACCACGCACAACAGCCACCACACGCGACGCGTCACACACCACACACCAGACCACACCGCACGTGCACCGCGCCCGCCACATCGCGGCCGGCCGCGCCACACGGACATCGGGGGACACCAGTGGAGACCGCGGAACCCACACCGACCGACCCGCTCGAACGCGATCCGTCAACCACCCGCGCAGCCAAGCCGGTTGATCCACCGGCAGGCGCGCCTCAGCTCTCCCTGGAGCTGCTGGTGCACGGCGTGGGCGGTACCACCGCCCAGGACATGCTCGGTGATCCGCGGGTGCAGTTGATCACCGGGGACGACACCGCCGCCTGCTACCGGCGTACGGAGGATGCCGACGCCGAGGAGCGGCCCGGTGACTACCGGGGCGAGCCGGTGCGGGAGGCGTACTGCTGGTCCAACCTCACCTCGGGCAACGGGGCCCGCGCCCTGTGGCTGATCCTGGTGCCGTTCATGGTCGCCAACCTCGCGCACTGGATGCGCCCGGCCGCACCACCCGACCACCGGGCGCAGCGGATCTACGACCTGCTGGTGCGGATGCTCGCCCTCACCCTGACCGTCCTGCTCGCCGCCGCGGCCTGTGAGGTCGCCCTGGACCTCACGGCCTGGCAGTGCGCCGGAACCCCCGTCTGCGTGGCCGGGAAGTCCTGGCTGGGGTTCCTCAGCCCGGACAACGGCGGCTGGTGGAGCGCCCCCGGCCGGCGGCTGGCGCTCGCCTCCGTGGTGCCGCTGCTGGTCATCGGCTTCCTGTGGTGGCTCTCGCACTGCACCTGGAGCGCCTACGAATCCGCCTCGCCGCCCCCACGGGTGCCGGGCAGCTCGCGCTACACCCCGGACGCCGAACGCACCGCGCTGAGCCTGGAGGGCTTCTGGTACGGCCGCCGGCTGGTCGCCCGGCTGCGTGCCGCGCACACCACCGCGGGGTGCTCACCATCGCGGCGGTGCTGCTCGCCGCCGGGGCGAAGGCGGACGGGGCCGGAGGCCACTATTCCGTTCTCGCCGTCACCGGGCGGGTGCTGACCGCCCTGGTCGTCCTGCTCGCCGCGGCCACCCTGGTGGTCGTCTGGCGCACCGCGCGCAGTGAGGCCGCGCCGGACGAGGAGTCCGACCGGCTCGTCGTCCGCGCGCTGCCCTACGCCGCCCTCGTGGTGCTCGGGCTGATCGCCGTGCACTCCGCCTGGGCGCGGCCCGGATCGCACAGTTACGGGCCGCTGCCGGGCGCCGCGGCCTTCGGCGGCATCGCCGTCTTCCAGGCGTGCTGGTCCTCGCCCTCGCGCTGACCGCCTGGGTGCTGCAGCGCGCCGCCCGGGACGACGCGCGCACTGCCTTACGCGGCATGGGCGGCCCGGCCGTCGCCCTGCTGGCCTGCGCGGTCGGCGGGGTGCTCTCCGGGGGAGTGGCCCAGCGCTTCGCCGACTGGATGGACGGCGGGGCGACGCCGGGCCAGGCGCACGCGCCCATCCCGGGGCCGCCGGTGCTGCTGTCCTGGCAGGCCTCGGCCATCCCGGCCCTGCTGGTCGTGTGCGCGGTCGTCGCGGTGCTCGCCGCCGTCCGCGTGCTGATCGTCCGCCGCCGGGTCGCCGAGGACGTGCCCGGCCTCTACGACCCGCGTGAACACCCCGACCACCGCCGTACCCGGGCGATCGCCGGCACCATCGCCCGGGCCGGGCTGACCGACGCCGCGCCCGTCCTGGTCGCCGCCACCTCCGCGGTCACCCTCGTCCTCGGCGCGGGCGCGGTGGCCGGCGCCTGGCTGACCGACCGCGCGCCCGGCCGCGCCACCGAGGGCGCACCGCCCGTCCTGCACGCCGCCGCCGAGACCGCCGAGTCCCTCGGCTCCTGGCTGATGAGCGCCGGCGTCATACTGCTGCTCGCCATGGGGCGGCGCGCCTACCGGGACCACTCCGCGCGCCGCACCATCGGCATCCTCTGGGACGTCGGCACGTTCTGGCCGCGTGCCGCCCACCCCTTCGCGCCGCCCTGTTACGCCGAGCGCGCCGTACCGGACCTCACCTGGCGGATGGCCACCTGGACCGAGCGGTTCGACGGCCGGCTGGTGATCTCCGGGCACTCCCAGGGCAGCGTGCTCGCGGCCGCCGCCGTCTGGCAGCTGGACCTGGTCACCCGCAGCCGGGTCGCGCTGCTGACGTACGGCAGCCCGCTGGAGCGGCTCTACGGACGCTGGTTCCCGGCCTTCTTCGGGCCGCCCGCGCTCACCGGACTCCACCGCGAGATGGACGACTGGCGCAATCTGTGGCGGTTCACCGACCCGATCGGCGGGCCGATCCGGCTCACCTGTGAGGACGGCCGCCGGGTCGACGAGGGTCCGCTGCGCGACCCGCTCGCCTTCGGCCGTACGCTGCAGAACCCGCTGCCGGCCCAGATACTGGGCCACGGCGACTACCAGGCGGACCCGGTCTTCGAGACCGTCCGGGCCGAGCTGATCGCCCGGCTCGGGCCGGGGCTGCCGGGGATGCCGGAGCAGCGGCCGGCCGGCGGCCACCCCGACGGCCGCCCCGCTCAGGGCAGTTCGGGCAGGTCCTCGGCGTAGAGCAGGGTGAGGTCGTCGGTGCTCGGGTCGGTCAGCTGCGCCACCCGGCCCGCGTGCCGCTCGACCATCGCCTCGAACGTCTGCCGCGCGGTGCGGCCGTTGCCGAACGACGGGCCCTTCGGCAGCACGGTGAAGTACTTCAGCAGCGCCTCGCCGGCCCCCTCGGCGAGGTGGTACTCGTGCTCCTCGCCCTGCTGCTCGACGATCCGCAGCAGTTCCTCCGGGGCGTAGTCGCCGAACCTGATGGTGCGTGAGAAACGCGATGCCACACCGGGGTTGACCGCCAGGAAGCGCTCCATCTCGGCGGTGTAGCCGGCCACGATCACCACCACGGCGTCCCGGTGGTCCTCCATCAGCTTCACCAGGGTGTCGATGGCCTCCTTGCCGAAGTCCCGCCCGGAGTCCTCGGGGGAGAGGGCGTACGCCTCGTCGATGAACAGCACCCCGCCGCGCGCCCGGTCGAACGCCTCCTGGGTACGGATCGCCGTCGACCCGATGTGCTCGCCGACCAGGTCCACCCGGGACACCTCGACCAGATGGCCGCGCTCCAGCACCCCGAGGGCGGCCAGGATCTCGCCGTAGAGCCGGGCCACCGTGGTCTTGCCGGTGCCGGGGAGCCGGTGAAGACGAGGTGGCGGCGCACCGACGCGGCCTTCAGGCCGGCCTCCTGGCGGCGGCGGCCCACCTCGATCATGTTGATCAGGCTGCGCACCTCCCGTTTGACGCTGTCCAGCCCCACGAGGGTGTCCAGCTCGCCCAGTACCTCGTCGGACGGCCGGCTGTGCACGGCCGGCTCCGGGGCCGGGGTGGCGGCCGGCGGGGGGCTCTGCGCCGGGACGTTGCCCAGCAGTCCGGCGGTCTGCGTCGCATGCTGCACGGTGGGCGGGGTGCCGGTTCCGGGCGCGGGGACGGCCCGGCTCTCGTCGCTGGTGCAGTCCTGGACCGTCGGCCCGTCGCCCTGCCCGGCGCCGCCCTCGGCGAACTCGTAGCCGCCGCGCGCGCACCGCTCCGTACGGCACCGGGTCAGCGTCGTACGGCAGCCGTCGATCACGTGGAAGCCGAAGCCGGAGCTGCCGGTGACCCGGCAGCCGTGGAACGTGCCGCGCCCCTCGGCGGAGACGTAGAACCCGGCCTCGGCCGGCGAACTGACCGTGCAGCCCTCGATGGTGGGGTCCGCGCCCTTGGTGACGATCACGCCGGTCTGGGCGCCGTCGATGGTGCAGTTGGCGAGCGTGCCGCCGCTGCCGTGGTCGCGGAACCAGGCGCCGGTCGCGGCCTCCCGGATCCGGCAGTCGTCCAGCTGGACGGTGGCCCCGTCGCTCACCGACACCGCGGTGTTCCGCACCTGGGCGAGGTCGCAGTCCACCACGTCGGCCCGGGAGCCGCGGTCCAGGACGAACAGCGCGTCCGGTACGTCGTGGACCCGGGTCGCGTCCAGTACGGCGGTGGCGCCGTCGCTGACCCACACCGCCGGGTAGTCGCCCGTGCTGTCGTGGATCTCGCACTGGTTGGCGTCCACCCGTGTGCCCGGGTCCCATACGGACAGGCCGTTCCGCCCGAAGTGGCGCACCGTGCTGCGGGTCAGCGTCAGCACCGAACGGGACCGCAGATCGACCGCGTTCTCCGGGATGTCGTGGATGTCGCAGTCGGCGAGGGTGAGCACCGCGTCGGTGTCCAGGGTGACGCCGTCGGCCGAGGTGCGGTGGACCGTGCAGTCCGTGAGGTGGCCGGTGGCCCGCGCCGCCACCTGGATCCCGGTGCCCTTGATCTCGTAGAGCTCGCAGCCCACCGCCTCGACCGCGCTGCCCTCGCCGTTCACCGCCAGGCCCGCGCCCGAGGCGTGGTGGACCTTGCAGTTCTCCAGGCGGGGGTGGGCCCCGTCGCGGACCGTGACGCCCGCCTGGCCGGCGGCCATCACCTCGCAGTCCTCGAAGAGCCCGCCGGCGCCGTCCAGGACGCTGATGCCCACGCCGCCCGCGTTGTCGACGGTGCAGCGGCGGACCGTCGGGCGGGCCCCGCCGCGCACCTCGATGCCGGACGCGGACCGGGTCACCACCCGCAGCCCGGACAGCTCGGGGGCGCCGTCCTCCACCAGCAGCGCGGGCGCGGCCGAATCGGTGGCCTCCAGATGGAGGTCGTGCACGCTCGCCGACGCCCGTATCGTCAGCGCCACCCCGTCGGGCGGCGCGATCCGCACCGAGCCGCGCGACCCGTCCGCACCGCGCAGCGTCACCGCGCGCGCCAGGACCAGGTTCTCGCGGTACGTTCCGGCCGGGACGGTGAGCACATCACCGTCCCCGGCGGCCTCCAGGGCTGCGGCGAGCGAGCTGTACTCCCCTGTACGGCGCCGCCACCGCGACGTGCCGGAGTGCGTCACCTGGACCGAGCCCTGTGCCATGGCGCTGTCGTGTCCCCACTTCGTGCGGCTGATGTCGGCCCGGCACCCTCCGTCCGCGGATGTCCGCATTCGGGTCCGCCGGGCCCCAGCCGGGAGGCTGGCGCCACCACCGTAGCGCGCCCGGAGGGCGGCAGTTGACACGGTCAGATGCTGGTCAGCCGCCGCGGCCGGCAGCCTCAACTCCCGGCGTCCGCCCGGCCCCAGGTCTGGCCCGCGCGCTCCCACTCCTCGTCCCACCGGCGGAAGCGACGCGCCATCAGCTGCCCGACGAGCAGCCGGCGGGCGGCCTCGATCAGTCCGCCGGCCGCGGCGGTGGTGCCCAGACCGGCCAGCACCGCATGCGTACCGGCCGTGCTGACGTCCATCGGGCGCGGCATCACCCGGCCCCGGCCGTCCGTCCAGATCCGGAACCCGTCGCCGGGCTCCACCGGATGCGGCGCCGCGATCTGCCCGATGTGTGGACCGCCGTCGACGGCGGTCCAGCGGGCGATGACCCGGAGGTGCGCATCGCGCTGCGACGACGTCTCGGGATCGGGGTCGAGCGGGGCGCCGGAGACCAGCCGGTCGACCGTGACCCGGACCAGATGCCGCTGCTGGTGCTGCAGCCGTACGGTCTCCAGCAGGGCGCCGTGCGCGGCCCGACCGGTGAACCAGCCCGCCAGGGGCGCCGCGAGGACGATCAGGAGCGCGGTCGTCAGGGCCGCCCAGGCCTCGATCCGGTCCGTACGGCGCCGCAGCGGATTCCGCCGCCAGCGCCAGACTCCTGTCATCGCGCGCATCGTCGCCCCTCTCGTGTCCGTTGAATACCGCATCCGGGGCGGTCCACGCGAGGGTTGTGCGAAGAGAGAGCAACATCACGCCCAATGGAAAGCAACGTCCGGCCGCGGCCGGAAGGGGGGTGCGGCCGTGCGGCACGGGCCCGCCGTACGGCGCCGGCGGGGTCAGCGCAGCCGGACGGCCAGGGTCACCTCGGCCCCCGGCATGCCCGTCCCGGCCGGCCCCGAGGCGACCGAGAAGCGGTCCGCCACCAGGCGCGCCAGCCACAGCCCGCGCCCCTTCGGCGCGCCGTCCAGACCGGGCAGCAGCTCGGGGATCACCGCCTCGCTGAACCCGGGGCCGGTATCGCTGATCCGGCACTCCAGTTCGTCGCCGATCCGGCGCAGCACCAGCCGCCCCGAGCCGCCCGCGTGCTCCACGGCGTTGCCCGCGATCTCGTCGACGGCGAGCACGAATTCGCCCCGCCGGGGCTCGCCCAGGCCCTCCCGGGCGGCGCACTCCTCGACCAGCAGCCGCAACTGCGGCAGCAGCCGGGCGGTGAACCGCCGCTGGAGCAGCCGGCGCCCGGCCCCCTCGACCGGGTCCGCCGGATCCGCGTTCACCACGGCCGTACCACCTCCTCCCAGGCCAGCCGCGGCAGTTCGTCGCCGCCCAGCCGGCGCAGCATCCGGCGCTGCCCGCGGTCGCAGCGCACCTCGACCACATCGTGGCTCACGGCACCGCGGGCCAGCATCAGCAGGCCGACGGCGCAGCCCACCGACAGGAAGTGCAGCCCGGTCAGATCCACCGTCAGCCGCCGGGCCGGTGCGGTGTGCGCCAGCGCGAGCTGCAGCGCCCGGGTGAAGGCGTCCTGCCGGGCGGCGTCCGCCTCACCGACGAAGCGCAGCGCGCCGTCCGGCTCGCGCCCCCAGCGCAGGCTGCCCAGCCGCTCCAGCAGCGCGCGCGGATGCGCCCGTTCCATGGCGGTGAGCACCGCGGGGGCGAACCGGCGGCGGTCGTAGGCGCAGATCTCGGTGTACGGGCGGCCGGCGAAGAGCGCCTCGGCGCCGGTCTCGCGGTGCATCATCGTCTCGACGCCGGCGCCGAGCGCGCGCACCCAGCCCATGTCGATGAACGCCCGCAGCCCGGCGTACCCCTCGGCCGTCGCGCGGTCCGTCTCGGCGTGCAGCCGGCCCATCTGGCGGGCGGCGGTGAACTCCGCGTCGGGGTGGATCACTTCGCGCATGCAGCTCACCACCAACTGCCCGCGGCGGCGGGCGCGTACCGTGCTGCGGCTGGGGAAGTCGATGCGGGCCAGCACCTCTTCCTCGGGCACGTCGGGGGAGGGCAGCACCAGGACCTTCTCGCCGCGGGCCAGCCCGAGCCGTACGAACGCCGTGACCACGTCCCAGCGCACCTCGTCATTGCCGTAACTCACAAAGGCGTGGTCCCCGGGGCGCAGCTGCTGGACGGGAAGGAGATGGTCGCTCCAGGGGTCGTATGCAGGCATCGACACGCAGCTCTTCGTCTCCCGTCGCCCTCCGCCGGCGGCGGGCGCGACCGGGTGAGGGCCGCGCCGGCCCGTCAGTCGAGTATCTCGAACGGGTCGCCGATCCGGATCGTGCCGACGCCGCGGGGTACCAGGTTCTGGCCGAAGACCAGGCGGTCACCGAAGCGGCGGTGCCGGGCGAGGGTGCGCAGCGGTTCCTTGCCGCGCTCCGCGGTGAGCTGGTCGGTGGTGGTGACGACACAGCGGGAGCAGGGCTTGACGACCTGGAAGTCCACTTCGCCGATCCGGACCCGGCGCCAGTCGTCCTCCGCCCAGGGCGCCGTGCCGTCCACCACCACATTGGGCCGGAAACGGTTCATGGGCAGGGGACCCTCGTCGGCGTGGTCGCCCTGCGCGATGAGGGAGTTGAGGGCGTCGAGCGAGGACGTCGTGGTCAGCAGCAGCGGGAAGCCGTCCGCGAAGCTGACCGTGTCACCGGGCTCGGAGTACTTCGGATCGACCGGCCGGCGCTTCTCGGGCAGGTCCAGGTACATCAGCCGGCACTCGACGCCCAGATACGCGCTGAACCACTCCGCGGCGGCGGCACCCGCGGGCACCGCCTCGACCACGTCCCGCCAGACCTCCACCGGGAGGGTCCCGGTGTACTCGGGCACCTCGACCGTCAGCGGCTCCCTGCCGGGCGCGGTGAGGCGGAGGCCGCCGCCCGGCAGCCCCTCGGCATGCGCCAACGCCAGCGTCGGCTGCTGCCGCTGGGTGATCTGCCGGCGCTCGGCGTCCACCAGCAGCCACCGTCGGTCCCCGGCGAGCCCCCACGGCTCCACGACCGCCTCGCCGGGACCGGACCCCGCAATGGATTTGACCGGATAGAGATGGATCGACTGGAGCGCAGGCTTGAGCATGCGTTCCATCCTGCCAGGCACCTCTGACAGCGGATCCGGTGACCGGGTCAGTACCCGCGCGGATACTGCCGGCCGTACGGATCGTCGTACGCCGGGGCCGGCCGGGGCGCGACCGGCGCGGCCGGCCGCATCGCCTCGTAGCCCGTGCCCATGCCCGGGGCCGGGCGCTGGGGTTGCGGCGCCTGCTGCGGCTGGTAGCCGCCGCGGGCACCCGCCTGCTGGGGGATGTAGGGCGCCGGCGCCTGCTGCAGCGGGGCGACCGGATGCGAGGCGGCAGCCGGGTAGCCCTGGGCGGGCGAGGAGTGGGACGGAGCGGCCGGGAGTGCCGGCAGCGCCGAGGGCAGCGCCGGCAGATACGACGAGCCCGTGTCGTAGGGCGAGGGGTTCACCCTGATCGGCGCGATCTGCGGCGTGCCGCGCTCGGCCACGAGGCTGTCGTAGATCGGGGTGTCGGGGAAGGAAGGCGAAGCGTAGTAGCCGCCGCCGTAGGTAGAGCGGGGGGAGGTCATGCGTCATAAGTTAAGCCCACGATGTGTCGATTGGGGAGCCTGAAAAGAAGGTTGTTTTACGTGTGCGGAGTGGCCATGGATCCCCAATGCGAGCGAACTTGGGAAAATCGGTCGCGATCGCCCGTTGGATTCGTGTAAAGACCTCGCTTCTCGCGGGTGAACAACGGACGTTCGGCGCGGTTCGGGGCACGTTAGGTTGAGGAATGCCGCGCCGATCGGTGGGTGTGCCCCCACGCACGCGGCACGGCGGACGAGAGGAAGGCGCAGCATGTCGATGCCCAAAGGCGGCAACGTTCCGGTCCCGGCCCCGGCGGTCCGGGTGGAACTGGGCTGGCGGGCCGGCCCCGGCACACCGGACGTCGATGCCTCCGCGCTCCTCCTTTCGTCCGGAAAGGTCCGTGACGATGGCGACTTCGTGTTCTACAACCAGCCCGTGCACGCCTCCGGCGCGGTGCGCCACGAGGGCAAGCGCGCCGCGGACGGCGCCCTGACGGACGGCCTGACCGTGACCCTCGGCGCCGTGGAGCCGGCCGTCGACAGGGTGGTGCTGGCCGCCTCCGCCGACGGCGGCACCTTCGGGAGCGTCCCCGGGCTGCACATCCGCGTACGGGACGCGGCCGACGGCACCGAGCTCGCGCGGTTCGACAGCCAGGACGCGACCACGGAGACCGCGTTCGTGCTCGGGGAGCTCTACCGGCGCCAAGGGGCGTGGAAGTTCCGCGCGGTCGGGCAGGGTTACGACAGCGGACTCGCCGGTCTGGCCACCGACTTCGGCATCAGCGTCGAGGAGCCGCCCGCGGCTCCGGCCGCCGCCCCCGCGGCGCCCGTTCCGCCGCCCGCCGCGCCCCCGGCCGCGGCGCCCGCGCCCCCGGTCGCGCCGCCCCCCGCGGCCTTCGCGCCCCCGTTGCCGGACGGTCAACCGGCGGCGTCAAGGGCGTACCCGCCGGGGCAGCCCGCGCCGGTCCCCGTGCCCCCTGCCGTTCGTCTGACAAAGGTCACCCTCACGAAGGAGGCCCCCGCCGTCTCGTTGACGAAGCAGGGCGGCACCTCCGGGGTGATGCGGGTGAACCTCAACTGGAGCGCCGGCAGCGCCGGCAAGCGGCTGACCCAGAAGCTCGGCCGCAAGGCGATGCAGGCCATGGGCGCCCGCGGCGCCCTGCTGCCCCCGTCCGGCGAGCTGGACCTCGACCTGTGCGCGCTGTACGAACTCACCGACGGCGCGGCCGGGGTGATCCACCCGCTGGGCAACAACTTCGGCGCCCTGCACGCCCCGCCGTACATCCAGCTCGACGGCGACGACCGCACCGGCGCGGTCGCGGCCGGCGAGAACATGACCATCAACCTCGACCACCAGGCGCGCATCAAACGCATCCTGATCTTCGTCACCGTCTATGCCGGCGCCCGCACCTTCGAGGGCCTCGACGCGACGGTCACCCTCCAGCCGCAGCACGGCGCCCCCGTCGACTTCACGCTCGACGCCTGCACGGTCCCGTCCAACGTCTGCGCACTGGCCCTGATCACCCACTCCGGCGGCGAACTCGTCGTCCAGCGCGAGGCCCGCTACCTCGTCCCCCAGCCCGGCGTCAGCCCGCAGCGCACCGTCGACCACGCCTACGGCTGGGGGCTCAACTGGTCGCCGGCCAGCAAGTGACCGCACACCGGCGGGCGCGGCTCACGGCGCCCCGTACGTCCGGCCCTTCCAGGCCGCGCCGCGCCCCCGGTAGTGCTGCACCGCCGAGTCCACGGTCATCAGGAGGTAGAGCAGCGCCGTGAACGGGAGCAGGGGCGCGGTCCACAGCGGCTGACCGTAGTAGCGCAGCATCGGCAGGTACGTCCCGCACATCACCGCCCAGGCCGCCCCGCCCAGTGCCGCGAGCACCGCCCCACCGCCGGCCAGCCCCGCCACCAGCGCGACCGGCGGCGCGAGATAGACCAGGGCCAGCCCCAGGACCGTGCCGAGCAGCAGCAGCGGCTGGTGCAGCAGCTGGGCGTACGCGCTGCGCGAGACCATCCGCCACAGCTCGGCCAGCCGCGGATACGGCCGCACGCTGTCCACCCGGTCCGCCAGCCCCAGCCAGATGGCGCCGCCCGACCGCTGCACCGCCCGCGCCAGCGTCACGTCGTCGATCACCGCGTGCCGGATCGCCTCCGGGACGCCCGCCCGCTCCGCCGCCTCCCGCCGCAGCAGCACACAGCCGCCGGCCGCCGCGGCGGTCCGCGCCCCCGGCCGGTTGACCCGGCGGAACGGGTACAGCTGCCCGAAGAAGTACACGAACGCCGGCACGATCAGCCGCTCCCACCACGTCACCACCCGCAGCCGCGCCATCTGGGACACCAGGTCCAGGTCCGCCGACCGGGCCGCCGCCACCAACTCCCGCAGGCTGTCCGGGGCGTGGGCGATGTCCGCGTCGGTCAGCAGGAGGTAGTCCGGCCCGGTCCGCTCCCGCGCGAGCGCGATCCCGTGCCGCAGGGCCCACAGCTTCCCCGTCCACCCCGGCCCGGGCTCCCCGGGCGAGGTGACCGTCAGCGGCAGCCCGCCGCGCGCGGCCGCCAGCTCCCGCGCCAGCGCGCCGGTCCCGTCGCTGCTGCCGTCGTCGACCAGGAACACCTCCGCCCGGCCCGGGTACTTCTGGCCCAGCAGCGAGGGCAGGCTCGTGGGCAGCACCGCGGCCTCGTCCCGCGCCGGCACCACCACCGCGACCGACGGCCAGCGGTCCGGGTCCCGGCGCTCCGGCAGCCGGACGTCGGTCCGCCAGAAGAAGCCCTGGCCCAGCAGCAGCCACACCCAGGCCAGCAGCGACCCGGCACCGATCCACTCCATCGCTCCCACGGCCGCAGTCTGCCCCACCGGCCCCCGTGCCGGACGTCCCCGACGCCGCCCCGCCCGGACGTGTCCCGCCCCGGACGGGCCCGCCGTGCGGGCCACTCGCTCGCCGGGCCGGTATGACAAGTCGGACCCGCCGCCCGGTAAAGTGTCCGGGTGAAGATCGCGCTGATGGACTCCGGAACCGGCCTGCTCGCGGCGGCCGCGGCCGTACGGCGACTGCGGCCGGACGCCGATCTGGTCCTCTCCTCCGATCCCGACGGCATGCCCTGGGGCCCGCGCACGCCCGAGGACGTCACGGCACACGCCCTCGCGGTGGCCCGGGCGGCCGCCGCGCACCGCCCCGACGCGCTGATCGTCGCCTGCAACACCGCGTCCGTCCACGCCCTGCCCGCGTTGCGCGCCGAACTGGAACCGGCCGTCCCGGTCATCGGCACCGTCCCGGCCATCAAGCCCGCCGCGACCGGCGGCGGCCCGGTCGCCATCTGGGCCACCCCCGCCACCACGGGCAGCCCCTACCAGCGGGACCTGATCGAACGCTTCGCGCGCGGCGTGGACGTCACCGGCGTCGCCTGCCCGGGGCTCGCCGACGCGGTCGAGCAGGCCGACGAGGCCGCCATCGACGCGGCCATCGCCGTCGCCGCGGGCCGTACCCCGCGCGACGTGCGGGCCGTCGTCCTGGGCTGCACCCATTACGAGCTGGTCGCCGAACGCATCCGCGCCGCCCTCCAGCAGCCCGGCGCCCCGGCGCTCGTCCTGCACGGCTCGGCCGAGGCGGTCGCCGCCCAGGCGCTGCGCCGTATCGGTGCCGAGCCGGCGCCCGCGGCCACCCCGGCCGGCGGACTCACCGTCCTCCTCAGCGGCCGTACGGCGGACCTCCCGGCCGCCACGCTCGCCTACGCCGAGGGCCGGCTGCTGGCGCGGTCCCGTACGGACACCGCCGGGGCGCTGAGCGGCTGAACCGGGCGTTCGACACCCTGCCGCAGCGTGTGAAGACGCGTACGCTGCGTCTCATGAGGGACCACCCCCACGAGGGGGCAGCAGCCCCCGGCGCAGACGGCAGCACGGACGGCGGTAGCGACGGCACCGGCCGGCCGGCGGGGCCGGGACGCGTGCCCAGTGGCGCGCACGCGGAGATCCCCGAGGTCTGGCACGGCAGCGCCACCAACCGCATCCAGTGGCTGCTGGCCGCTATCGGGGCGGCCTGTCTGGCACTCGGCATCGAGCTGGCCGTCGACAGCAGCTGGACCTCCGGTCTGGCGCCGCTGGTGATGGCGGTGGTCGGCTGTGTCGCGGCCGGCCTCCTGGTGCTGTTCGGCACGCTCGCCTTCGTCCACGTCGCGGTCCGGGTCGACAAGGAATGCCTGGAAGTGCGCTGCGGCCACATCGGTGTGCCGCGCCGCCGGATCCCCCTCGACACCGTCGTGGGGGCCGAGTTCGCGCCCCAGGTCACGCCCCGCCACTGGGGCGGCTGGGGCTACCGCTGGCGCCCGGACCAGGGCACGGCGGTGGTCGTCCGCCGCGGGGAGG
Organism: Streptomyces endophytica; assembly: GCF_026153355.1. Lineage (GTDB taxonomy): Bacteria > Actinomycetota > Actinomycetes > Streptomycetales > Streptomycetaceae > Streptomyces > Streptomyces endophytica. The sequence continues at coordinate 4,856,787 of NZ_CP110636.1, forward strand.
CCGTGGTCCTCCGGCTCGGCGACGGGCGCACCTTCACCATCACGGTCGACGACGCCGAGGGCGCGGTCCGGGCCGTCCGCGGCCGATTGCGGCCGCGGAAGGGGAGCCCGGCGGGCGCCTGAGCCTGCCCTGGGGCGTGCGGAGCGGACCGTGCCGCGGGATCGGGGAGCTCTCCGGGACGTCCCGTAGGGTCGGAGCATGGCAACCCCCGAATTCATCCGTGACCTCCGGAGCTCCATCGGCCGGCAGCTGCTGTGGCTGCCCGGGGTGACCGCGGTCGTCTTCGACGACGAGGGACGGGTCCTGCTGGGCAAGCGGGCCGACACCGGCGGCTGGTCGGTGATCGGCGGCATTCCCGAGCCCGGTGAGCAGCCCGCCGAGACCGCGGTGCGCGAGGTCTATGAGGAGACCGCGGTACGGGTGGTCCCCGAGGGGGTGGTCCTCGTCGAGGCCATGCCGCCCACGCGGTACCCCAACGGCGACGTCTGCCAGTTCATGGACGTGACGCTGCGCTGCCGCGCGGTCGGCGGCCGGGCCCGGGTCAACGACGACGAGTCGCTGGAGGTCGGCTGGTTCGCCATGGACGCCCTTCCCGAGCTGGACACGTACGCGCTGACCCGCATCCACCGGGCCGTCGCGGCCGGCCCGACGTGGTTCCACGGCATGGCGGAAGAGGACTAGAGAGGACCAGGGAGGACCAGAAGGGCGGCCTGCCCGGAAGACCGGCCCCTACAGCTCCTCCGTCGAGGGGTCGTCCATCGGGGCGGAGGGATCACCGGGCAGCGGGGGCAGCTGGGAGCCGTCCGGGGCGTCGGGCTCGTCCGGCCCGCCGGGGGCGTCCGGTCCGGTGTCCTGGTCGTCCGCCTCCTCCGTGTGCATCTCCCGCTCGTTCTTGCTGCAGGCCGAGATCCAGGTGCCGGTCGGCCCGCTCTCGTAGTGGCAGAACCAGCCCCGTACGGACAGCGTGCCGCGGTCGTCACCGGCCTCCCGCGGCGCCCGCAGGAAGAACTCGGTCATCACGCCCCGGGCCTCGGCGCACGGCACCGTGCCCGCGGCCGTCGGATCCGCGTACAGCGCCACGTCCCCCTCCTGGCCCAGCGCGTCGTGCAGCCGCCCGCAGCTCACCGGCTGACCGGGCACAGCCGGGGAGCCCTCGCCGGTGCGCTGCGGACCGGGCCCGGTGGACGACGAGCGGGTCCCGTCGCCGTCCTCGTCCGCGCAGCCCGCCGCGGTCAGCGCGAGCAGCACGGTCGGCACGGTGATCAGCCTCCGCATGTGGGACTCCCTCGTGGCGGCGGTGCAGGCGGCGCGCTGCGTCGTACGACGCTAGGAGCCCGGCGGGGGCGCGGCGAACCGGAGCGGCCGATCAGGTGATCCGGCGCGTCGCGCCCGCCCGCTTCCCGGCCCGCCGTCCTGCGCCGGCCACCCGGGTGGCCGGGCCCCATGTCCCGCCCGCGAACTGTGGTGCCGCGGCACATCGGTGCCCCGCCCGCCCCTGCCTAGGGTGCGGGCATGACCACGATCGGCACCCCGGGCCCGGTATCCCTCGACCTCGGCGGCCGCACCGCGCTCGTCACCGGCGCGGCCGGCGGCATCGGACGCGCCTGCGCCCTGCGGCTGGCGGCGGCCGGCGCCACGGTGCGGGCGGTCGACCGGGACGCCGCCGGCCTGGAAGCGCTGGCCGCGGACCTCCCGGACGGCACCGGCGGCAGCATCGAGCCGCGGGCCCTCGACCTGACCGACCTCGACGCCGCCGAGCGGGCCGCGGCCGGCACCGACCTGCTGGTCAACAACGCCGGCCTGCAACTCGTGCGCCCCATCGAGGAGTTCCCGCCCGAGGTCTTCCACCAGGTGCTGACCGTGATGCTGGAGGCACCCTTCCGGCTGCTGCGCGGCGCCCTGCCGCACATGTACGAGCGGGGGTGGGGCCGGATCGTCAACATCTCGTCCGTGCACGGGCTGCGGGCCTCACCGTTCAAGTCCGCCTATGTGGCGGCCAAACACGGTCTGGAGGGCCTGTCGAAGACCGCCGCCCTGGAGGGCGCCCCGCACGGCGTCACCAGCAACTGCGTCAACCCCGGCTACGTCCGCACCCCGCTCGTCGAACGGCAGATAGCCGACCAGGCCGCCGCGCACGGCATCCCCGGGGAGCGGGTGCTGGCCGACGTCCTGCTCGCCGACGCGGCCGTCAAGCGGCTGCTCGAACCGGAGGAGGTCGCCGAGGCGGTCGCGTACCTGTGCACCCCGCAGGCGTCCTTCGTGACGGGGGTCTCGCTCACCCTGGACGGCGGCTGGACCGCGCACTGACGGTCCAGGGGCGGCAGCGGCGCCAGGGGAGACACCCCGCGCCCCTGGCGCACGGCGACGACCCGAAGGTATCCCTGTGACCATGCCCACCGATCCGTCCCCGTCCGCGCCAGCCACCGAACCGGCCCCGTCCCCGTCCGCCACCGAACCGGCCGAGGCCCCCTTCCTCGCCCTGCTCGCCGCCGACGCCCCCGCGGAGGACTACGAGCGGCCGGTGCTGCGCGCCCGTGCCGAGGGTGCCGCGCCCGGCCGGCTCGCCGCCCTGGAGCGGGCCAAGCGCCAGGCGCTCCGGATACGCACCGAACTGGAGGGCCGCCGGCGGCGCGAGGCCGAACTGTCCGCGCTCTACGCCACCGCGCACGACCTGGCCGGACTGCGCGACCTGGACGCCGTCCTGCGGGCCATCGTGCGCCGGGCCCGCTCCCTGCTGGGCACCGAGGTCGCCTACCTCACCCTCAACGACCCGGCCGCCGGCGACACCTACATGCGGGTCACCGACGGTTCGGTCTCCGCGCGCTTCCAGCAACTGCGGCTCGGCATGGGCGAGGGACTGGGCGGCCTGGTCGCGCAGACCGCCCGGCCGTACGTGACCGACAGCTACTTCCACGACGGGCGGTTCCGGCACACCGGCACCATCGACGCCGGGGTCCGCGACGAGGGCCTGGTGGCGATCCTGGGCGTGCCACTGATGCTGGGCAGCGGGGTCATCGGGGTGCTGTTCGCCGCCGACCGCCGCGAGCGGGTCTTCGAACCCGGCCAGATCGCCCTGCTCGCCGCCCACGCGGCGCACGCCGCGGTCGCCCTGGACACCGCCCGCCTGCTCGCCGAGACCCGTAAGGCGCTCACCGAACTGGAGGCGGCCAACGAGATCATCCGCGACCGCAGTGCGGTCATCGAGCGCGCCTCGGACATCCACGACCGGCTGACGGAACTGGTGCTGCGCGGCGGTGGCGTGCAGGACGTCGCGGCCGCGGTGGCCGAAGTGCTGCACGGCGAGGTGGAGTTCACCGAGCCCGCGGACGCCCCGGCCGCCGCCCTGGACCGCTCCCGCGCCGACGGGCACGCCGTACGGGACGGTGCCGACTGGGTCGCGGCGGTATCGGCGGGCGGGGAGGTCCTCGGCGCGCTGGTCCTGCGCGGCCACCCGGCCCTGGACCCGGTCGACCAGCGGACCCTGGAGCGGGCCGCCGTGGTCACCTCGCTGCTGCTGCTCGCCCGCCGGACCGCGGGCGAGGCCGAACAGCGGGTCCGCGGCGAGCTGTTGGACGACCTCCTGGACGCCTCCGGGCGCGACCCCCGGCTGCTGCGGGAACGCGCCGCCCGGGTCGGCGCCGACCTCGACGCACCGCAGGTCGTCCTGGCCGCCCGGGTCGACGCCCCCGCCGCCCAGGACGTCGCCGGCGACCGGCGGCGCCTGTGGTCGGCGGCCTCCCACCTCGCCGCCACCGGGCACGGCCTGGCCGCGGTCCGCGAGGGCGGGGCCGTCCTGCTGCTGCCGCTCGGGCCCGACGGCGATCCGGCGCGGCACGCCCGGGAGATCGCCGCCCGGCTGGGCGCCGCGCTCCACGTACCGGTCACCGTCGGTGCCTCGGCCCCGGTCCCGGCTCCCGCCGGACGGCCCGCGGCGGTCGCCGACGCGTACGCGGAGGCCCGGCGCTGCCGGGAGGCGCTGCGGGTGCTGGGCCGGGCCGGTCAGGGCGCGGCCGCCGCCGACTTCGGTTTCCTGGGACTGCTGCTCGCCGACACCCGCGACGTCGACGGGTTCGTGCGCCGTACGCTCGGCGTGGTCGCCGACTACGACGCCCGCCGCGGGACGGAGCTGCTGCGCACACTCCAGGCGTACTTCGCCTGCGGGATGAGCCCGGGCCGCACCAAGGACGAGCTGCACGTCCACGTGAACACCGTCGCGCAGCGCCTGGAACGGGTGGGCCGGCTGCTGGGACCCGACTGGCAGAGCCCGGCGCGCGCCCTGGAGCTCCAACTGGCGCTGCGGCTGCACCAGCTCTCGTCCGCGGTGGAGCACGGCAGCGAGCGGTAGCGGCGCGGCGAAGCGGGGGCGGCACGGCGAACGGGCCGGAGGCGGTGGACGGGCCGGTGGCGCGGGCGAAACGGAGGAGTAACGGGCCCGTCGCTCCGGGTGCGCCCCCGTATGGCGTGCGGCAGCCTGGATCCGGAGCCCTCCATTCCGCGAGTGCTCCGTACGTCCCGTGGCTTCTCCGCCCGTCCGCGGACCACGGGTCACAGATCACGCACGAAGGAGTTGGACATGGCCGGCAAGGGCGCCAAGGACAAGATGAAGGGCAAGGCCAAGCAGGTCACCGGCAAGATCACCGGTGACGACCGGCTGAAGGCCGAAGGCCGGATGGAAGAGGCCAAGGGCAAGGCCAAGGACACCATGGACGACGCCGGGGAGAACATCCGCGGCACCAAGGAGTCCCTGAAGCGCAGGACCGAGCGGTCCTGACGTCCGGCGGGGGCGCGGCGGGCGAGCTTGCCCCGTCTCCCGGAGCGTCCCACGGCCCGCCGCGCCCCCGCCGCACATCAGACCCCCACCTGCTGCCCGTCGCCGGCCCTGCCGGAGGCGGGCCGCGGCCCGTCCTCCGCCACCGCCGCCAGGTCCCGGCTGCGGGTCTCCCGGGCCACACCCACCGCGACCAGGGTCAACAGGGCGGCCGCGATGACGTACAGCGCGATCGGCGCCGGGCCGCCGAAGTCGGCGAGCAGCGCGGTCGCGATCAGCGGGGCCGGCGCACCGGCGGCGACCGACGCGAACTGGGCCCCGATCGAGGCGCCCGAATACCGCATCCGGGTCGCGAACATCTCCGCGAAGAAGGCCGCCTGGGGGGCGTACATCGCGCCGTGGAAGAACAGCCCGACGCCCACCGCGAGCAGCAGCGGACCGAACCGGCCGGAGTCCACCAGCGCGAAGAACGGGAACGCCCAGGCGCCGACGCCGGCCGCGCCCAGCAGATAGACCGGCCGGCGCCCGATCCGGTCCGAGAGCGCGCCCCAGGCGGGGATCACCGCGAAGTGCAGCGCCGAGGCGATCAGCACCGCGTTCAGCGCGGTCTGCTGCGCCACTCCGGCGTGCGAGGTCGCGTAGACCAGCACGAACGCCGTGAGGACGTAGTACGAGATGTTCTCGGCCATCCGTGCGCCCATCGCGATCAGCACCTCGCGCCAGTGGTGCCGGAGCACCGCGAGCAGCGGCGGCTTCTCCGCGCGGGTGGCCGCCCCCTGCGCCCGGCGGGCCTCGGCACGCTCCAACGCCGCCCGGAACACGGGCGATTCGTCCACCGACAGCCGCATCCACAGCCCGACCAGGACCAGCACGCCGGAGAGCAGGAACGGCACCCGCCACCCCCAGGCGGCGAACGCCGCGGCCGGCAGCAGCGCCGTCATCAGCGAGAGCACGCCGGTGGCCAGCAACTGCCCCGCGGGCGCCCCGGTTTGCGGCCACGAGGCCCAGAACCCGCGCCGCCGTGCATCACCGTGCTCCGACACCAGCAGCACCGCGCCGCCCCACTCACCGCCCAGCGCGAACCCCTGGACCAGCCGCAGCACGGTCAGCAGCACCGGCGCCGCCGTACCGATCGTGGCGTGTGTCGGCAGCAGCCCGATCGCGAACGTGGCGCCGCCCATCAGCACCAGGCTCAGCACCAGCAGCTTCTTCCGGCCCAGCCGGTCGCCGAAGTGCCCGAAGACCAGCGCTCCGACGGGCCGCGCGGCGAACCCCACCGCGTAGGTCAGGAACGCCAGCAGGGTCCCGACGAGCGGATCGGAACCGGGGAAGAACAGCTTGTTGAAGACCAGCGCGGCGGCGGATCCGTAGAGGAAGAAGTCGTACCACTCGATGGTGGTCCCGATCAGGCTGGCGGCGACGATGCGCTTGAGGTCGGCCGGTGGTGGGGGAGCGGTTGCTGCGCGGGCCATGTGCACCACTTCCGAAAGGCTACGGGGACGTCGATGTGTCGCCACACCGTAGGAACGCGCAGGTCAGTGGCACATGTGGTGGGACGCCATAGTTCCGGGCGCGGGGGTGCGCGTGCGCACCATGAGGGCCCGGCCGCGTCCATCACCCGAGCAGTCTGGCGGAAGGGACGATGCTGCCAGGAGCGGCACCCGCGACCCGGCAGCGCCGTGGTCCGCGCCGGCCGCCCCGCCGGAGGGCGCTGTACCGCGGAACGATCACCGGTTAGGCTCCCCCGGCGCACAAGGGGCGCGAATCAGCAGGTGGGGGAAGTGGGGGACATGGACGGCGAATTCGACAGATCCGAGACCGGATCGATGACCGTACCCAGGACCGGACCCGAGAAGGGGATCAACGCGGGAGCCCAGGCGCTCGCGGCGGTGGTGCTGGTCGGGGGACTCGCGGGGGGCATGTGGGTCATGGCGAAGGACTCGGGGCAGGAGGTCGAGGAGGTCAAGCCGGCCGCCTGCTCGGCCGACCACGAGGCCGCCCGGCCGTCGAAGCGTGTTTCGGGCGCGCAGCTGTGCACGGCGCTGAACCGTTCGGACCTGCCGGAGCTCCTCGGTACACCGGCGGAGCGTGCGGAGTCCGCTGACGGCAGCGAGAGCTCGACCAAGCTCGCCGGGGGCACGACGTTCGTCACCCCCGAGGCCAAGGTCACGCTGAAGACCTACACCGTGCAGCTCTCGGCGTCCTACGACGACTTCACGGTGGCCGGGATGGCCGGACTCCTGGGCAGCGCGGCGGAGAAGCGAACGGTTCTGGGGCGTCCCGCGGTGCTCTCCTCGGACCGGACCATCGCCATCCGGTTCCGGTTCGACGGCGGCAAGCCCGGCAAGGCCGACACCGCGCCCGGCGGCATCGCCCGCCGCCTGCAGGTCGCCAGGAACGCGAAGGACGGCGGCGGCTCGTTCGAGGTCGTCGTCTGGCGGCAGGACGAGGGGATGCCCGATGACGCGGCGCTGCTCCGCGTCGCCGAGAAGGTGCTGCCGACGATTCCGGGCTGGGACGCCGGGCCGACGAAGCCGCGGCACGGCTGACGACACCGCGGCACCGCTTCCGGGATGCGGGGCGAGCGGGGGAGGCCGACCCTGGGACCAGGGCCCGGAGCCGACGAGGAGCGGCGAGCGGAGCGAGGAGGAGCTCACGTGGCGGATCGTGCGCAGCACGGCGCGACGTCGCCGCCCGGGGCTCGGACCCGCATGTCCGAGGAGGCCTTCCGCGCCCTCTACCGCCGGCTGCGCGCACAGGCGCGGGACGGCACGGATCCCGGGCGCGGCGCGCTGGGCCACCTCACCCCCGAGCGGGTGGTGGCCGCCGCCACCGAGGTGCGCGCCGGCCGGACCGTGTCACTGGCCGCCCCCATCGAGACCACACCGGGGCCGGACAACCCGCAGCCCGCCGCGCACCGGATGACCGCATCCGCCCCCGGCGAAGCCGGCGCCCCGGGACTGCACTTCGCCCTCGACCGGTTCGCCATGAACGTCCACGGGGACGCCGACAGCCACCTCGACGCGCTGTGCCATGTGATGTACGACGGCGAGCTCTACGGCGGTGTCCCGGCGAGCAGCGTGACGCCGGACGGGGCCGGCGCGCTCACGTCGGAGCTGGTGCGCGACGGCATCGTCGGCCGCGGTGTGCTGCTGGACGTCCCGCGCCTGCGCGGGGTGCCGTGGCTGGAGCCCGGCGACCACGTGACCGCCGACGACCTCATGGCGGCCGAGGAGGCTCAGGGCGTCACGGTCGGACCGGGCGACCTGCTCTTCGTACGCGTCGGGCACCGCCGCCGGCGCCGGAGCCTCGGCGCCTGGGACGCGGCGCGGCGGCGGGCCGGCCTGCACCCGGCGGCGATGCGCTTCCTCGCCGAGCGGCAGGTGGCCGCCCTCGGGTCGGACGGCAACAACGACACGGCTCCCGGCGCGGTCGCCGAGGTCCCGTTCCCGGTGCACGTACTGGCCATGAACGCCCTGGGGCTGCACCTGATGGACTACCTGAACTTCGAGGAACTGCTACCGGTGTGCGAGCAGCTGCACCGCTGGCACTTCCTGTGCGTGGTCGCCCCGCTGCGGTTCCCGGCGGCCACCGGGTCCCCGGTGAACCCGATCGCCGTCCTGTGAACCCGATCGCCGTCCGGTGACCGGGCCGGGACGCGGCCCTTCGAGCGACCCGCTCCGGGTGCCGCGCCGCCCCCGGGCGTATACGTTCGAAGAAGCGGAGAAGGCTACCGGCAGGTCCCGGCGGCGGCCGGGGACCGCGACGGCAAGGACGGTGGTCGCGTGAGCGGCTCCTCCCACTACGACGTCATCATCATCGGCACCGGCGCCGGCGGCGGCACGCTCGCCCACCGGCTCGCCCCCTCAGGCAAGCGGGTGCTGCTCCTCGAACGCGGCGGGTACCTGCCGCGCGAACGCGACAACTGGGACTCCACCGCCGTGTTCGTCAAGGCGAAGTACCGGGCCCCGGAGTTCTGGCTGGACCGGCACGGCAACACGTTCCCGCCCGAGGTCAACTACTACGTCGGCGGCAACACCAAGTTCTACGGCGCGGCGCTGTTCCGGCTGCGCCCCGAGGACTTCGGCGAGCTGCGCCACCACGACGGCGTCTCGCCCGCCTGGCCGCTCCGCTACGAGGACCTGGAGCCGTACTACACCCAGGCGGAACACCTCTACCTGGTGCACGGCCGGCACGGCGAGGACCCCTGGGAAGGGCCGTGCAGCGCACCGTACGCCTACCCGCCGGTCGCACACGAGCCGCGCATCCAGCAGTTGAGCGACGACCTGGAGAAGCGCGGACTGCACCCCTTCCACCTGCCCATCGGGGTCGACCTCACCCAGGACGAGAACGGGCGGGCGGCGCCCTCCAGTGTCTGCATCCGCTGCAACCGGGTGGACGGCTTCCCCTGCCTGGTCCGGGGCAAGTCCGACGCCCAGGTCATCTGCGTCGAACCGGCACTGCGGCACCCCGGTGTCGAGCTGCTCACCCATGCCCGGGTGACGCGGCTGGAGACCGATCCGACGGGGTGCAGCGTCACCGCGGTCGTCGCCGAGCTCCCGGACGGGGAGCAGGCCCGCTTCTCGGCCGACATCGTGGTCGTGGCCTGCGGGGCGGTCAACTCCGCGGCCCTGCTGCTCGCTTCGGCCAACGACCAGCACCCGCACGGGCTGGCCAACAGCTCCGACGTGGTCGGCCGCCACTACATGCGGCACAACAACCTCGCCCTGATGGCGATTTCCAAGGAGCCCAACGACACCCAGTTCCAGAAGACCCTCGCCCTGCACGACTGGTACCTGGGCGCGGACGACTGGGACTACCCCCTCGGCGGCATCCAGATGCTCGGCAAGTCGGACGCCGAGCAGATCCACGGCGAGGCCCCGCGCTGGGCCGGCGCGGTGGTACCGGACATGCCCTTCGAGGTCCTGGCCCACCACGCCGTCGACTTCTGGCTGTGCGGGGAGGACCTGCCGCGGCCGGACAACCGGGTCACCCTGGACGCCGACGGCCGCATCCACCTCGCCCTCGACGAGACCAACAACATCGCCGGCCTGACCCGCCTGCGGCACAAGCTCCAGCATTTGCTCGGCCACCTGGGCATGCACGAGCACCAGCTGCTGTCCCACAGCATCTACCTGCACAAGGGCATGCCGATCGGCGCCACCGCCCACCAGGCGGGCACCGTGCGGTTCGGCGACGACCCGGCCTCCTCGGCCCTGGACATTCACTGCAAGGCCCACGACCTGGACAATCTCTACGTCGTCGACACGAGCTTCTTCCCGAGCATCGGCGCGGTCAATCCGTCCCTGACGGCCATCGCGAACGCCCTGCGGGTGGGCGACCACCTCCTCGCGCGGCTCGGCTGACCGGCCCACGGCGACGCGCCTCCGACCGGGCGAAGATCGTCAGTCGGGCAGCGCAAAGCGGCCCCCTCCGCCGCGCCGTCGCCCCTCCCCGGTGATTGTGTGACGCCTGCACCTCCGGGCCACGGCCCGGCTGATTCCGGGTCAGGCAGTGGAGGAGAGAGTCATCGTGAGTTCCCCCGAGGGCGCACCCCAGGACGTGATCCCCGGCAATCTGCTGAAGGGCCAGAAGGCGCTGGTCACCGGCGCGAATTCGGGGATCGGCCGGGCCACGGCCATCGCCCTCGGGCGGGCCGGCGCCGATGTGGTCGTGAACTACGTGGCCGGCCGTGAGGAAGCCGAGAAGGTGGCCGGGGAGATCGCGTCCTTCGGGGTGCGGGCCGCCGCGTACGAGGCGGACGTCTCCGACGAGGAGCAGGTCGTCGCCATGACGGACCGGATGGTCAAGGAGTTCGGCACCGTCGACATCCTCGTGGCCAACGCCGGACTGCAACGGGACGCGGCGTTCACCGACATGACCCTCGCCCAGTGGCAGAAGGTCCTGGACGTCAACCTCACCGGGCAGTTCCTCTGTGCCCGCGAGGCGACCAAGGAGTTCCTGCGGCGCGGGGTGGTCCCGGAGGTGTCGCGGGCGGCGGGCAAGATCATCTGCATGAGCTCGGTGCACCAGATCATCCCGTGGGCCGGGCACGTCAACTACGCGTCGTCCAAGGGCGGTGTGCAGATGATGATGGAGACGCTGGCGCAGGAACTCGCCCCGAAGAAGATCCGCGTCAACGCGATCGCCCCCGGCGCCATCAAGACCCCCATCAACCGCGACGCCTGGGACACCCCCGAGGCTCAGCGGGACCTCCTGCGGCTGATCCCCTACGACCGCGTCGGCGTCCCCGAGGACATCGCCCACGCGGCCGTCGCGCTCGCCTCCGACCTCCTGGACTACGTCGTGGGCGCCACCCTCTACGTGGACGGCGGGATGACCCTCTTCCCCGGTTTCGCCACCGGCGGCTGACCGACCCCGCGCACGCCGGCCCTCGCGCACGTCGGTCCCGAGGAGAACCCCATGCACACAGCGGTTTCGTTGCTGGCGGACGCGCCGGCGCAGCTGCTCCCGGCCAGATCGCTGATGGCCTTCACGCTCGCCTCGCACATCATCCTGGTGCCCCTGGGCGTGGCGCTGCCGCTGATCACGCTCATCATGCACGGCTACGGACTGCGCCGGAACGACCCGACCGCCCTGCTGCTGGCCCGGCGCTGGTCCGCGGTCATGGCGGTCCAGTTCGCGATCGGCGTGGTCACCGGCACCGTGCTGTCCTTCGAGTTCGGGCTGCTGTGGCCGGGCATGATGGGCCGGTGGGGCGATGTCTTCGGCATCGGCTTCGGCGTCGAGGCCTGGGCCTTCTTCCTGGAAGCCGTGCTGATCGCCATCTATCTCTACGGCTGGCGCAGACTGCCCTCCCGGACCCACTTCCTGCTCGGCCTGCCGCTGCCCGCCGTCGCCCTGCTCGGCGCCTTCGGGATCCTGGCCGCCAACTCCTGGATGAACACCCCGCGGGGCTTCTCCCTCGACCCGGCCGGCAACCCCGTCGACGTGAAGATCTGGAAGGCGATCTTCACGCCCATGTTCGGCCCGCAGTACTGGCACTTCGTCGTGGCGATGCTCGTGACGGCGGGCTACGTCGTCGCCGGCGTCTACGCCGTCGGCTGGCTGCGCGGCCGCCGGGACCGCTACCACCGGCTCGGGTTCACGATCCCCTTCACGCTCGCCGCGGTCTTCACGCCGGTGCAGTTCGTGCTCGGCGACGCCATCGCCCGGCAGGTCTTCCACAAGCAGCCGGTGAAGTTCGCCGCGATGGAGATCGTGTGGAAGACCGACACCCATGTGCCGGAATACCTCTTCGGGCGGATGCACCCGGACGGAAGCATCTCCGGCGGCATCCGCATCCCGCAGTTGGACTCCATCCTCGCCGGCTTCCGCCCGGACACCGAGGTGACCGGTCTGACCTCCGTCCCGGCGGCCGACCGGCCGACGGCCACTCAGGCCACCCTCATCCACTGGACCTTCGACATCATGGTCGGCATCGGCTCCCTGCTGGTGCTGCTCGCCCTCTGGTACGCCCTGATCCGGTTGCGCCGCCGCAGGCTGCCGGCCTCCCCGTGGTTCTTCCGCTGCGCCGCCGTGGCCGGTCTCGCCTCCGTCGTCGCCGTCGAATGCGGCTGGATCACCACCGAAGTGGGCCGCCAGCCGTGGATCGTCTACCAGAACATGCGGGTCGCCGAAGCCGTGACGTCGACCCGTTCCACCAGCCTGTGGATCATGTTCGGCCTGGTCGTCGTGGTGTACCTGGTCGTCTTCGGCTCGTTCCTCGCGGTGCTGCTGAAGATGCGCACCCGCTGGCGGCTCGCCGACGGGACGACGGGCGAGGGACCGCCGCCGGAGCGCGGACCGGAGACGCAGACCCCGGAGACGGACACGCCGTACGGGCCGCGCTCCGCGGGGAGCCGGCCGTGATCGCCGGGGTGATCGCCGTCGTGCTGCTGCTCGCGGTCGCCGCCTACGCCTGCGCCGGCGGCACCGACTACGGAGCCGGGTTCTGGGACCTGGCCGCGGGCGGCGCGGCACGCGGCGAGCGCCCGCGCCGGCTGATCGACCATGCGATGGCTCCCGTGTGGGAGGTCAACAACGTCTGGCTGATCTTCGTGCTGGTGATCATGTGGACGGGGTTCCCGGTCTTCTTCCAGCGCGCGTTCACGGCCATGTGGCTGCCGCTGGCGCTGGCCGCCGTCGGCATCGTGCTGCGCGGCGCCGGCTTCGCCCTGCGCAAGCCCGCCAGACGGCTGGCCGGACGGCGCCTGTACGGCGCGATGTTCGCCGTCTCCTCGCTGCTGACGCCGTTCTTCCTCGGCGCCGCGGTCGGCGGGGTCGCCTCGGGGCGGGTCACCGCGGCGACCACGGCATCGACGGACGCCTGGGCCAACCCCACCTCGGTCCTCTTCGGCCTGCTCGCCGTCGCGACCACGGCGCTGCTCGGCGCGGTCTTCCTCGCGGCGGACGCCCGCCGCTTCGCCGCGCCCGATCTCGACGGCTACTTCCGGCGGCGGGCGCTGGCCGCCCTGGCGGTCGTCGCCGTCCTCGCCGTGATCACCCTGTTCGTCACCCACGGGGACGCGCCCCACGTCTGGCACGGGCTCACCCACGGCGTGGGGCTCGTCTTCGTCGTCGTGTCGGCACTGGCCACCCTCGCCACCGCCTGGCTGCTGATCCGCCCCTCCGGGGCCTGGTCCCGGGTGACGGCGGCCGGTGTGGTCGCGTCCGCCGTCCTCGGCTGGGGCATGGCCCAGCGCCCGTACCTCATCCCGACCTCGCTGACCGTCGCCGACGGCGCGGGCGCGCACACCACGCTGCGCTGGCTCGGGCTCGTCACCCTGGTGGCCCTCGTGCTGATCGTCCCCGCGGTCGCCCTGCTCTACTGGCTGGACACCCGTGGCGAACTGGAGGGCCTCACCGACGCCGACCTGCGGCGGCCGGGCGCCGCTGACGAGGGCTGACCCCCGTGGCGGCCGGGTACCGCAGGGCGCCCGCCCAGGGGTGAGGGCGCGATGAGCGCGGACGAGATCCTGCTGGGCGTCGGGCTGACCGTGGCCCTCGCGGTCGGTTCCCAGATCCTCGCGAGCCGGCTGCGGATCCCCTCCCTGATCGTGCTGCTGCCGGCCGGGTTCGCGGCCGGGGCGGTCACCGACGCCGTCCGTCCCGACCAGCTCATGGGCCCGGCCTTCTCGCCCCTGGTGTCGCTGTCGGTGGCGCTCATCCTCTACGACGCCGGCCTCGGACTGGATCTGCGCCACCTCAAGGGCGCGACGCGGAGCGTCGTCGTGCGCCTCATCGTGCTGGGCGTCCTGCTCACCGCGGGGACCGTCATGGCCCTGGGACCGGCCCTGTACGGCGTGCCGTTCGCCATCGCCTGCATGATCGGCGTGATCCTCGTCGTGTCCGGGCCGACCGTCGTCGCTCCGCTGCTCGACCACGTCAGGCCGTCGGACAAGGTGCGCCGGGTGCTGATGTGGGAGGGGTCCCTGGTGGATCCCGTGGGCGGCATCCTCGGTGCCGTCGTCTTCCACTCGCTGATCTCCGGCGGCTTCCGGACCGGCCACGGTTTCCGGTCCGCCTACTTCTTCGCCGGGCTCGCCCTGGGGCTCGCGGGCGGGCTCGCCGGCGCCGCGCTGCTGTGGTTCACCCTCCGCCGGCTCCGGCTCGGCGAGACGCTCGGCACGCTCGCCCAACTGGCGACCGTCGTCGTGGTGGCCGCGGGCTGCGACATGGTCTTCGACGACACCGGGCTGATCGCCGCGATCGTCACCGGGCTGATCGTCGCGAACCTGCCCGGCTTCGCCATGCCCGCCCGCCGGCCGTTCTTCGAGACGCTCGTCCAGCTCATCATCGGCCTGCTGTTCGTCTCCATCTCGGCGACCGTGACGCCGAAGTCCGTCGTCCCCGTGCTGCTGCCCACCCTCGCCCTCGTCGCCGTGCTCGTCCTGCTGGTCAGACCCCTGATCGCGGTGCTGTCCACCGCGGGGACGGAACTCGCCGCCCCGGAACGGGCCTTCCTCGGCTGGATGGCCCCGCGCGGCATCGTCGCGGCGGCCACCGCCACGACGTTCTCGGCCTCGCTCACCGCCGCGGGACGGCGCGGCGCCGGCACGATCCTCCCCGTCACCTTCCTGGTGATCGTCGGAACGGTCCTGGTCTACGCGCTGACGGCCAGGCCGGTGGCCGCCGGGCTGGGCCTCGCCCGTCCCACCCGGGCCCGTCCGCTCCTGGTGGGCGGCGAGCCCTGGGTCGTCGACCTCGCCCGGTCGCTGCGCACCGCCGGCCTCGACGTGCTGATGTGGGCCGGCCTCGCCCACGAGCGGGACCGGATCACCGAAGCCGGCATCGAGCTGGCGGCCGGGGAGCTGATGGCCGCGGCCACCGATCCGCAGGCCCGGCTGGAGGGGGTCACCGCGGCGTTCCTGCTGACCGACGACGACGACTTCAACGCCCTCGCCTCGATCGTCATGCGGGACAGCGTCGACGGCCCCGTCTACCGCATCGGCCCGCCCCCCGACGGCCGCGGCGTCGTCGCCCCCTACGCGGCCGGTGACACCCTCTTCGGCGCCGGACTCCTCCGCCACGCCCTGGTGGCCCGGCACGGGCAGGGCGCCCGCTTCCTCGTACAGCCCGCCTCCGTCCCGCCCCCACCGGGCTCCGCGACGCTGTTCGTCGTCCGGCGCGACGGCCGGCTGGCACCGGTCACCGCCGCCCTGCCGGTCACCGCGGGGGAGGGCGACACGCTGATCCTCCTCGGACCGGCGACCGCGACGGGGACGGAGCCGGCCGGCTGAGCTGGTTCGGGCTAGCGCCGGTCGAGAGCCTCGTTCAGGGTGATGGCGGAGTCGATGAGGGCGAGATGGGTGAACGCCTGGGGGAAATTGCCGAGCTGACGCCCCGTCGGGTCGATCTCCTCGGAGTACAGGCCCAGATGGTTGGCGTACCCCATCATCTTCTCGAACACCAGCCGCGCCCTGTCGGTCCGTCCCGCGCGCGCCAGGGCGTCGACGTACATGAACGTGCACAGCGAGAAGGTGCCCTCGGAGCCACGCAGGCCGTCGGGCGAGGCCTCGGGGTTGTAGCGGTAGACCAGGCTGTCGCTGACCAGTTCCTGATCCATGGCGTCCAGGGTCGATGCCCACATCGGATCCTCGGGGGTGAGAAACCCGACCGTCGCCATGCGCAGCAGCGAGGAGTCCAGTACGTCACCGCCGTAGTGCTGGACGAAGGCCTGCCGTTCCTCGCTCCACCCCTTGGCCATGACCTGCTCGTACACGGCGTCCCGCTCGGTGTGCCAGCGCCCGGACGCCGACGGCCACCCCTTCGACTCGGCGAGGCGCAGCGCGCGGTCGAACGCCACCCATGACATGACCCGGCCGTAGGTGAAGTCCTGGCGCCCGCCGCGGGTCTCCCAGATACCCTCCTCCGCCTGGTCCCAGTGGTCGGCCAGCCAGTCCAGGTCCTCCCGCATCGAGGTCCATCCCCCGTGCCCGACCTGGAAACCGTGTTGGTGCGCGAAGTAGATGCTGTCCAGCGCCTCGCCGTAGATGTCCAGTTGGAGCTGCGTCGCGGCGCCGTTGCCGATCCGTACCGGCGCGGAGCCCGCGTAACCCTCCCAGTGGTCGAGGATCTGCTCGTCCAGGTCGGCCGAGCCGTCGACCTTGTACATGATGTTGAGCGGGCCCGTGGTCCCCCCGCCGCCGGCCCGCTCCTTGACCCGGTCGCTCAGCCAGACGATGAACGCCCGGGCCTCCTCCGTGAAGCCCAGTCCCAGCAGGGCGTACACGGAGAAGGAGGCGTCACGGATCCAGGTGAAGCGGTAGTCCCAGTTGCGTTCGCCGCCCAGTTGCTCCGGGAGGGCCGCCGTCGGGGCGGCCACCAAGGCACCGCTGGGTGCGTAGGTCATGAGCTTCAGCGTGATCGCGGAACGCTCCACCACTTCCCGCCAGCGCCCGGTGTAGCGCGACTGTCCCAGCCAGTTGCGCCAGAACGCCACGGTGTCCTCGAAGAGCTGCTGGTACGCGGCGAGCCGGATCTCCCTGGGCGGCCCGTCCGCGGCCGACGCCAGTACCAGCCCGCGCTGCTGGCCCGCCTGCAGGTTCAGCGTGAAGTGCAGGTCGTTCTCCCGGTCCGGCCGGACGTCGACCAGCTGCTCGTCGTCAGGTTCGCGGATGGGGTGCACGGTGAGTTCCGTGCCGTCGTCCGCGGCGAACAGCGCTCCGTGCTCCGTGATGTGCAACTGGTGGGCCGTGCGCCCGTAGTTGAAGCGCGGGGCGATCTCGACCTCGAAGGACATGCTGCCGCGCACGCAGCGGATCATGCGCACCAGTTGGTGGCGGGCTGTGACCGTCGTCCCGGTCACCGGCATGAAGTCGAGCACCTCACCGGCGCCCGCCTCGGTCATGAACCGGGTGACCAGGATCGCGGTGTCGGGAAGGTACAACTGCTTGGTCGCGTGCGTCGCGTGCAGCGGCCGGACCGTGCAGTGCCCGCCCTTGTCCTTGTCCAGCAGTGCCCCGAAGATGCTGGGCGAGTCGAACCGCGGGAGGCAGAGCCAGTCGACCGTCCCGTCCGTCGTCACCAGTGCCGCGGTCTGCAGATCGCCCAGCAGACCGTGGTTCTCGATCAGTGGGTAGTCGTCCATCGGGACGCCCCTTTCGGCCGGCGATCCGCCCGGATGCCGTCCCCTCGCCCAGCGTAAGGCGGGGCCCCGGCCGAGGCGCGCCGAGCCCGGGCCGCCCACGGAACGCCGGCCGCGGAGCCACCGCCCCTACGGCCCGGGTCTCGCCGTCGCGCGCCGGGCCGCGCGGCGCCACAGACGTCGCTGCATGCGGAGGGTGAGGACGCCGACCACGACGAGCACGACGACGTTCAGCAGGAGCTGGAGCAGCGAGCCCCAGGCCTGGTGCCACTCGGCGAAGGCCAGCGAGACGGCGACGTCCGAGGCGGCGGGGATCGTCGTCACGGAGATGAAGACGCCGAGCAGGGCAGTGCCCCGCGCCTCGGTGAGCGAGACGATGCCGACCACGCCGGCGAGGAAGGCGACGACGACCGAGAAGAAGTCCGGTGTGTCGATGAGGTGGGAGACCGGCCGCAGGCCCAGGTCGAAGGCCTCGGACTGCAGGTGTGCGGCCCGTGCCAGCGCGGCGAAACCCAGCGTGACCACGATGGCCAGCAGGAAGCCGACGGTCAGCGCACGGACCCCGTCCCGGACCCGGCGCCGGTTACCCCGGTCGAGGCCGAGGGCGATGCTGGTGATCGCGTTGTACTCGGGGCCGACGACCATGGCCGCCACGATGAGGATCTGCGAGTTCGTCATGATGCCGACCGCGCTGATCAGGCCGGCGATCACCAGGAACAGGTAGAACGACGGCAGGTAGGTGCCCTCCGACCGGATGTGCGCCTCGACCGTGGCCCACAGCGGCGCGTGGACCAGCGCCCTCGGCTGGTCGGCCTCGACCTGCTCGGCGCGGTGCGAGAACATCATCTCGACGCCGTCGACGGCGATCGAGCCGGCGCGGTCGACGCCCAGCCGGCGCAGGTCGCCCAGCACGCCGTTCGCGGCGCCCTTCATCACGTCGCATTCGAGCGCGTCGCCCGCCGGCAGGTGTGCCGACTTCACGACCATGAGGTTGAGGACGCGGTCGTCCGAGCTGAGCAGGTCGACGGCCGGCTGGGTGAGTGCGGGCGGCATGACCATGCGCAAGTGGATCAAGTCCATCCGGACCTCCGGCGGCAGTCGGACACCGGCACACGTCCACTATCGCCCGCCGGTCCGTCAGGCGCCGCGCGGGCGCTCGCCACCGCTCGGGCCGTAAGGCCCGGGGCCGTCGGCTAGGCGCGGTCCGCGTCGAGCCGGTCGCCGTCGAGGTGCCGTACGAGCGCGTCACGGTGCAGATCGGCGACCGGGGCGAGCAGGTCGGGGTGGCGCAGCAGGGCCGCGGCGCGCCGGTCGCGTTCGTCGGGGTGGGTCAGCCGGCGGAAGTCGGGGGACACCCCCGTGACGTGCTCACCGTCCGCGAGGGCGGCCACCGCGTCCCCGGCGAGCCCGGGGGTGGTGAGCAGGCAGGCCGCCCAGCTGGCCACGACCTCGTCGACCCAGCTCCGCCAGGCCTCCTCGGGGGCGTCCGGACCGGACGCGTCGGCACCGGTGAGCCAGTCCAGCCGGGCCGCGCCGCCGGGGCCGACCAGCGCGACCAGTGCGGCGTCCGCCGTCGTGGGGTAGCGCAGCCAGGCGGCGACCGTGACGGCCTGTCGCGCCTGGGCCTGCGCGAGGGCCGTGTCGAGGGCGCCGCCGGTGACGGGGTAGGAGCGCAGCAGCCACTGCGCGGTGGCGGCTATGACCGGCGAGATGTCGGCGGACAACGGCAGGGGGTCCCTTCTCTGGCGGCGCCGGCAGCGCCGGCGTCTCGGGCGGCTCCGGCACCTCGGGCGCGGAACGGGGAGGGGAAGCGGCCCGCGGAACCGGGCCTCCGGAAGCCTAGGGGCCCGGCCAATCGGGCGAAATGACGCAGCTCACGCGAAAGCCTCGAAATTCGGCCCCTCGCCATGACGGCAGCCCGTCACCCTCGCCGTCGGCGTCCCCGGCCCGGCCGCCTCCCCGTCCCCGCCTCCCCGTCCCCGCCTCCGGGTGACAACACGGCGCCAACCAGGGCCAAGACGCCCCTCCGCCCGTTACGGAGCGAGGTGCCCGGGAACCCGTGGTGAGGTCCGCCGCAGGTGCGCGGGCAGCACGACCCACCGTTTCAGGAGGCACTCATGGGGCACGGCGGCAACATCATCGAGGAACTGACCAGCGACCACCGCGAGGTCGAGGACCTCTTCCGGCGGATCGAGGCCGTGCCCAGCGGCCACAAGGACCGCAAGAACCTCATCGACCAGCTCACCATCGAGCTCGTACGGCACTCCGTCGCCGAGGAGCAGTACCTGTATCCGGCGGTCCGCGAGCACGTGGCCGACGGCGGCGCGCTGGCCGACAAGGAGATCAAGGACCACACCGAGGTCGAGAAGATCCTCAAGAAGCTCGAAGGCTGCTCCGCCGACGATCCGCAGCTGGACCGGCTCTTCATGACCCTGAAGGACTCGGTCACCCGCCACGTCCAGGACGAGGAGGCCACCCTCTTCCCCCAGCTGCGCGCGGTCTGCTCCGCCGACGCCCTGGACACCCTCGGCGACCGGATCCGCACCGCGAAGAAGCTGGCCCCCACCCGCCCGCACCCCTCCGCGCCCACCACCCCGCCGGCGAACAAGCTGCTCGCGCCGGGGCTCGGGCTGGTGGACCGGGCCAGGGACTTCATCACCAGCCGTGGGAAGACCCTGTAGCGGCGCCGCGGAACGGCTCCGGCGGCCCGCCCGGCCGGACGCAGGCGCACGACCGATCACGGGCGTATCGTCCCGATATGGTCCATGCGCGGGGCGCAGTGGCGGCAACCGGCCGGGGAGGCTGACGCGGTGACGGAGCTCTTCGGGTCCGCTGCCGCCGGGGGCTCCGACATGCTGCTGGACGCCCCCCTGATCCAGGCCGTCCAGGAATCGGGGCCTCCGCCGGAATGGTGTTCCTGCTGCCCCCGGGCGACAGCCGGCTGCACCTGACCGTCATGACGGGCATCTCCCAGCGGATCGTGGCCCCCTGGGAACGGATGCGGCTGGCCGGGGCGGTCCCGGTGTCGGACGCGGTCCGCGAGCGGCGCCTGGTGTGGGTCGCCGGACACGAGGACATGGCCCGCCGCTACCCCCGGGCCGCCCTCGCCCTGCCGTACGCCTTCGCGGTGGCCACCGCGCCGATCACCGCCGACGGGACCGAATGGGGCGGCCTGGCGCTGCTCTGGCCCGGCTCGCACCCGCCGGAACTCTCCCCGCGCGAGCAGGACAGCCTGCGCGCCTGCTGCCACCACCTGGGACTGCTGCTGCAGCACGCCGCCGACACCGGCCACCCGGTCCTCCCGGGCCCCGAGCCGCGGATCATCCCGGCACTGCGGACCCGTGCGCCCGGTACCGCCGAGGCGCTGGCCGCCTTCGACTTCGCCGAGCGGCTGCCCGAGGGCTGCTGCGCACTGGACCTCGACGGCCGGATCACCTTCCTCACCGCCACCGCCGCGGAGCTCGTCGGCGCCACCGTCGGCGAGCTGCGCGGCGCGCTGCCGTGGGAGGCGCTGCCCTGGCTGCACGACCCGGTCTTCGAGGACCACTACCGGGCCGCGGTCATCAGCCGGCAACCGGTGTCCTTCACCGCGCTGCGCCCGCCGGACCGGTGGCTGTCCTTCCACCTGCACCCGGACGACGGCGGCATCAGCGTCCTGATCGCCCCGGCACCCACGGACCAGCCGACGGACCTGCCGGCGGACGGGCCCGCGGACCGGCCCACCGACGCGGACCGCCCCGCGGACGGCCCCGGGCGGAGCCGGCCCGCCGGGCCCGCCGCACCGAGCCGGACGGACGTGCTCTACCACCTGCTGCACCTGGCCGCCGCGCTGACCGAAGCGGTCGGTGTGCAGGACGTGACCGAACGGGTCGCCAACCAGATCATGCCCGCCTTCGGCATCCAGGCCCTCGCCCTGACGACCGCCGCGGAGGGCCGGCTGCGCATCGTCGGCCACCGCGGCTTCACCGCCGGCGTCCTGGACCACTTCGAGGGCCTGACGCTGACCGCCGACACCCCGGTCGTACGCGTCCTGAGCAGCGGTGTCCCCAGCTTCTTCGACACGTTCGAGGACCTCAGACGGGCCTACCCCGACGCCGTCCTGCACGACGACATGGCCGCCTGGGCCTTCCTGCCGCTGATCGCCTCCGGCGCCCCCGTCGGCTCCCTGGTCCTCGCCCACGACCGGCCCTTCCCCTGGTCCCCCCAGGAGCGCGCCATGCTGACCTCGCTCGCCGGGCTGGTCGCCCAGGCCCTGGACCGCGCCCTGCTCTACGACACCAAACACCGGCTCGCCCGCAGCCTGCAGGCCGGTCTGCTGCCCACCGCCCTGCCCCGGATCCCCGGCCTGGACGTCGCCGCCCGCTACCTCCCGGCCGGCCGCGTCACCGACATCGGCGGCGACTTCTACGACCTCATCCGCCTCGGGAACCGCACCGCCGCCGCGGCCATCGGCGACGTCCAGGGCCACAACGTCAATGCCGCCGCCCTCATGGGCCAGGTCCGCACCGCCGTCCACGCCACCGCCGGCGCGCCCCCGGGAGAGGTCCTCGCCCGCACCAACCGCCTGCTCACCGACCTGGACGCCGGCCTGCTGACCAGCTGCCTCTACGTCCACCTCGACCTCGCCGAGCACCGCGCCCGGCTGGCCAGCGCCGGCCATCCGCCCCCGCTGCTGCGCCACCCGGACGGGCAAACCGAGATCCTCACCCTGCCGCCCGGTCTGCTGCTCGGCATCGACGCCGACACCGACTACCCGATGACCGAGATCACCCTCCGGCCCGGCAGTGTGCTCGCCCTCTACACGGACGGACTCGTCGAATCGCCCGGCGGCGACATCGAGGAGGAGATCGCCGAGCTCGCCGGCCACCTCGCACGCTCCGGGACCCTGCCCATGGAGACCCTCGCCGAGGACCTCCTCCGCCGCGCCGGCCTCCCCTCGCCGCTCCACGACGACGTCGCGCTCCTCCTCATCGGCGCACAGGCCGACGACGGCGGCGCCGACTGAGCGAGGCGGCGCCGCGTCGGTGGGCGCGGCTCACGCGCCGCCGGCGGGGCGGGAGTTGGCGTCGTCCGGGAAGAGGGTGCGGGCCACATGGTGGGTGTCGGCGTACTCGACGACCGAGGTGATCCTGCCGTCGCGGACGGTGAAGACGCCGAGGCAGCGGTTGTCGTACCGGTCGCCGTGCGCGGTCGTGGCCTTCGACGTCCATTCGGCGACCACCCGGTCGCCCTCGGCCACGGTGCCGACCAGCGCTATCTCCAGGGTGCCGGGGACGAAGGCGGGCCCCATGCCGCCGAGGAAGTCATGGATGATCGCGTCGCGGCCCTGCCAGACCTTGGAGACCGGCAGGCTGCCCGGGTAGTGCCAGGTGGCGTCCTCCGCGAAGCTGTCGTGGATGACGTCCGCGTCGCCGTCGCGCACCGCCTCGACGTAGCGGATGACGACGGACCGGGGGTCGGTGAGGGTGCTCATGGTGGTGCTCCTTCGTTCGTGTGCGTGCGTCGGCCGGGGTCCGGCCGGCGGAGAGGGATTCCGGGGAGAGCGTTCAGGACAGCGTGAGGACGGCCTTGCCGCGGATGCGGCGCTCGCGCAGGTCGGTCAGGGTGGCCGCGGTGCCGGCCCAGTCCGTGACGCTGCCGATCTCCGGGTGCAGCCGGCCCTCGTCGGTCAGCCGGACCAGCGCCGCCAGGTCGTCGTCGAGGCGGGTGTCCGCGTCGAGGTAGTGGAAGTGCCGGAGCACGGCCGATTCGGGGCCGCGGAAGAAGTCGAAGAAGTCGAGCGTGGCGGGGGTGCGGCTGGCCTGGCCGAACCAGATGAGCGTGCCGCGCCGGGCGAGCCGCGCCAGGGCGAGCGGCAGGTTCCGGCCGCCGGTCGACTCCAGCACGAGGTCGTAGGGACCGCTCGCGTCGGCGACGTCGTGGACGATCTCGGCGGCGCCGAGTCCGGCCAGCCGGGCACCGCGTTCGGCGTCCCGCGTCACGGCGGTGACCTGCGCCCCCGCCGCGGCCGCGAGCTCGGTCACGTAGTGGCCCACGCCGCCGGACGCACCGGTCAGCAGGACCCGCCGGCCCACCACGGGCCCGGCGGCGCGCAGCAGCCGCAGTGCGGTGAGCCCGGCCAGCGGCAGCGCCGCGGCCTGGAGCACCGGGACCCCGTCCGGCAGCACGGCGAGCGCGTCGGTCGGCACCGCGACGTACTCCGCCCAGCCGCCCGCCATGGGATGGCCGACGACCCGGGTGATCCCGGACGGTCCGCTTCCGTCGGCGGCCGGCTGCACCACCAGCCCCGCGACGTCCTTCCCGGGCGCTCGCCGGCCACCGGCCGCTCCAGCTTGAACGTCTCGCCCCGATTGACCGAGAACGCCTCGACCTTGACCAGCGCCTCATGGGGACGCGGGCTCGGCTCGGGGACGTCGGCGAGCACGACCGGCTCGGCGGGGTCCCCGGTCGGTATCAGGGCTTTCATCGTGGTCGCTCCTCCTCGGTGGCCTCGGGGGCCGTCCCCGGTGCGGCGCCTGGTGCGGCGTCGGGAACCATCTGACCGGGCGGTGCCGCGGCCCGGCCAACAACCGGACCGCCCGGCCGACAACGCACGGTTGTCGCATAAGGTCAGCGGCATGGATCTCGACCTCGCCCTGGTCCGCGCGTTCACCACGACCGCCGGGACGCTGCACTTCGGGCGGGCCGCCGAGGAGCTGAAAACCAGTCAGCAGGCGCTGTCCAAGCGCATCGCACGGCTGGAGGAACTGCTGGCCGTGCGGCTCTTCGTGCGCGACGGGGGCGTCCGGCTGACCGGGCGGGCGAGCGGTTCCTGCCGGCCGCGCACGAGGCGCTGGCGGCGGGCGAGCGCGCCGTCGCGGCGGTGAGCGGGGCCGGCCCGGCCGTACGGATCGACACCTGGGGCCACCTCTACGCGCCGATGCGCACCGTCGCCCAGGCCGCGCGGGCGCTCGGGCCGGTGCGGCTGGAGCCCGGCCCGGGACGCGACTGGCCCTCCGTCGCGCAGGCCCTGCTGCACGGCGGGACCGACCTGGGCTTCGGCCGGGTGCACCCGCTGCCCGGCGGCCGCGACGCGGGCTCACCCAGCGGCTGGTGCGGCTGGAACCCGTCGACGCGGTGGTCGGCCCCGACCATCCGCTGGCCGGCGCGGACGCGCTGCGCCCGGCCGACCTGCGCGAGTACACCCTGTGGTGCCCGGCCGAACTCACCCGGCTGGACTTCCTCCGCCGCTTCGCCGACGCCTTCGGCATCGCCCGGCGGCAGGACGGCCCCAACCTCGGCCTGGACCACCTCGTCCAGCACCTCCGCGGCGATGCCGGGTGCTTCACCCTCTTCCCCGCCGACGCCCCGCTCCCGGACCACGCGGGCCTGCGCGCCGTCCCGCTCGTCGAACCGGTCCCGCTGTACGCCTGGTCGCTGGCCTGGCGCGAGTCCGCCCGCCACCCGCAGCTCGACACCCTGCTGCGCGGCTTCACCGAAACCGGCCGCGCCCACCGCTGGCTGGACTACGCCCCCCGGCGCGACTGGCTGCCCGACACCGACCACGCGAAGCTCGCCGCCGGCTAGGCATGCCTAGCCGGCGCCCGGGCCCTCGCGGTCGATCAGGGTCTGCACCCCGTCGAGGATGCGGTCCAGGCCGAAGGTGAGCGGGTCCTCGGCGGCCGGGCCGAAGGCGCCGGCCGCGACGGCCCTGGTCAGGGCGGGGAATCGGTCGGCGTGCCGGTCCAGGAGCTCGCCGGTGAGGCGGTTCCACTCCTGGTCCTGCTCCTCGTCGAAGTCGAGCAGCTGCTGCGCGAGGTTGCGGATCAGCCCGACGACGAGCAGGAAGACCTGGTGCCGCTGCGCCGCGGTCAGGCCGGTCGGCTCCAGGGCCGCCAACGCGGCGTCCAGCCAGTCCAGTTGACGGGGTCCCATGGCCTGGCGGCGCATCGCGGTGGCCGTGAGCAGCCAGGGGTGGGCCTGGTAGACACCCCAGGACCGGCGGGCCCACTCGGTCAGCCGCGGCCGCCAGCCGTCTCCCGCCGCCGAGAGGTCGGGCCGCTCCGCGAGTACGGCCTCGATCATCAGCTCGACCAGCTCGGCCTTGCCCGGGACGTAGCGGTACAGCGCCATCGCCGAGACGCCGAACGTGCCGGCGACCTTGTTCATGGAGACGGCTTCCAGGCCCTCGGCGTCGGCCAGCGCCACGGCGGCCTCCGCTATGCGGTGGGGGGTGAGGCTGGGCTTGGGCCCCCGCGTGGGCCGATCCTGCTCGCCCCACAGCAGCGCGAGGCTCGCGCGCACGTCCCGCGCCTCCTTGGCCTTGGTGGTCCTGGCCACGGCGGTCCTCCTTCTCCTCGCAGTCGACGGAAGCCGGTTGACGTCCGCAGCAACTGTATATACCGTAAAGCTCACTGCTGATGGCATAAACAGTTTAGGGGGAACACTCACCATGCTTGGAACCGTTCTCGGGGTTTCTGCTGCCGCCGCCGTCGCCGGGCCCGCCGCGGGGCTGCTGGGATACCGCCAGGTCAAGCGCGCCTCCCTGGCGCGGCGGCTGCACATCACCGCGCCCGGGGGGATCGACGAGGCCGGCTTCGTCCGCATCGGAGGCCTCGACCAGTACGTCTCCATCCGCGGCGAGGACCGCCGCAACCCGGTCGTCCTGGAGCTGCACGGCGGCCCCGGCGCCTCCAACCTGGTCTTCGCCCCGCGCACCCGCGCCTGGGAGAAGCACTTCACGATCGTGCGGTGGGACATGCGCGGCGCCGCCAAGACCTTCGGCCGCGGCGGCCCGGCCGGGCAGGGCGAGATGAGCCTGCGGCGGCTGCAGAGCGACGCCCTGGAGCTGACCGAGCACCTCCGTGCCCGGCTCGGCGTCGGCAAGGTCCTGCTGGTCGCCAACTCCTTCGGCACGTTCGTCGGGCTCCGCCTGGCCCGCGGCAATCCGGAGCTGTTCTCCGGCTACGTCGGCACCGACCAGAACATCGTCGCCGGCGGCCGCGACCTGCCCTCCTACCGCGCCCTGTGCGAGCGGCTCCGGGAATCCGGCAAGCGCAAGGAGCTGGCCGCCGCCACCGCCATGGGGCCCGACGCCTCCGCCTGGAGCGCCGAACAGTGGTCGCAGTACGCCAAGTTGGTCGTCACGTCCGACCCCCTCACCTACGACACCATGAAGACCGTGGTGGTCCGCTCGCTCTGGTTCTCCCCGCTGCACACCCTCCGCGAGCTGCGCACGTACTTCAAGGGCATGAGCTTCTCCGAGCAGCTCGGGCCCGAGGCCATGGGCATCGACGAATGGGCCGAGGGGACCGCGTTCCAGATCCCGTTCTTCCTCTTCCAGGGCGACCGCGACGTGCTCACCCCGCCCGAGCCCGCCCGGCGGTTCTTCGACGATGTCACCGCACCGGTCAAGGACTTCGCGCTCATACGCGACGCCAGCCACTTCGCGTCGTTCCGCCACCCGGACCAGTTCCTGGACCTGATGCTCACCAAGGTGCGGCCCGTGGTGACCGGCCAGCCGATCGCCGCCTGAGCGCGGGTGTGGGGGCGGGCCCCGGTGAGGCCCGCCCGCACGGCTCCGGCCGCCGGGGTCAGACCGCCGGGGTCGCCGCCCAGCTGGCCAGCAGCCGCAGGCGTTCCTCGGTCTGCGAACCGGGCTCCGGCGTGTAGACCACCAGCATCTGGTCCGGTTCTCCGGACACCGTCAAGGTCTCGTACGGCATGGTGAGTTCACCCACCACGGGATGCCGCATGCGCTTCGCCCCCGCGGTCTTCTCCTTGACCAGGTGGTCCGCCCACAGCCGGCGGAAGTCCTCGCTGCCCAGCGACAACTCACCCACCAGCGTGGCCAGTTGCCGGTCGTGCGGATGGCTGCCGGCGTCCAGGCGCAGATAGGCCACGGTCTCCGCGGCCACCGCCGGCCAGTCCGGGTACACCTCGCGCGCCTGCGGGTTGAGGAACACCTGGCGCGGCATGTTGCGCTCCCCGGGCGGCATCTGCGAGAAGCCGACGACGGCATCGCCCAGCGCGTTCCAGGCGAGCACGTCCATGCGCCGGCCGAGGATGAAGGCGGGGACCTTGTCGATGCTGTCCAGGAGGAGGCGCAGACCCGGGCGGACCTTCTGGGGCGCGGCGACGGCGGCGGCCTTGCGGCGGGCGGCGGGCCTGGCCACCGTACGCAGGTACTCCTGCTCGGTGTCGTCCAGGCGCAGGACGCGCCCGACGGCGTCGAGCACGGCATCCGAGACGGAAGGGCCTCGGCCCTGTTCGAGGCGGATGTAGTAGTCGACGCTGACGCCCGCGAGCTGGGCGACCTCCTCCCGCCGCAGGCCCGGCACCCGCCGCCTGCCGTGACCGGGCAGTCCGACCTCCTCGGGCTGGATACGGGCGCGCCGCGAGCGCAGGAAGTCACCGAGTTCCCGGTCCGAGGATATGTCCATGACGTGATCCTAGGCGCCGGAGCCGATCTGCTCCTGGTACTGCCAGACCCAGGAAAACGGCAACCCTGGGTAAGGGCGGCGGACCGCAGCAAGGTGGGGGCATCGCCGGGAGACGCCCGGCGGCAACCACCTCTCACCAGGAGTCCCCATGTCGTACGACACCCTCACCGGCCGTACCGCCGTCGTCACCGGAGCCGCCAGCGGGATGGGCGAGGCCACCGCGCGGCTGCTCGCCGCGCACGGCGTGCGGGTGGCCCTGCTCGCCCGCCGGGCCGAGCGGCTGACGGAACTGACCGCGGAGATCGAGGCGGCGGGCGGGCAGGCCCTCGCGGTCGCCACCGACGTCACCGACCCGGCGTCCGTGGCGGCGGCGACGGAGCGGGTGCACGCCGCGTACGGCCAGGTCGACCTGGTCATCAACGCGGCGGGGGTGATGCTGCCGAACCCGATCACCGAGGGCCGCGCCGACGAATGGCAGCGCATGCTCGACACCAACGTGACCGGTGCGCTCCGCGTCATCGGCGCCTTCACCCCCGACCTGATCGCGGTGGCGGAGTCCGGCCGGACCGCGGACCTGGTCAACATTTCCTCGATAGGCGCGCACGTCCCCTTCCCGAATTACGCGGTGTACGGCGCGACGAAGGCCGCGCTGACGTACCTCTCGCAGTCCCTGCGCACGGAACTGGGCCCGCGCGACGTCCGCGTCACCAACATCGAGCCGGGCCTCACGGACACCGAGCTGGGCGGCCACATCGACAACGCGGAGCTGTCCGGCCAGCTGGACGGGATGTTCGACGCCCTGATCGGCCTGTCCGCGGACGACATCGCGGATCTGATCGCCTACACGACCAGCCGTGCCCGCCACGTCAACCTGCGCCAGGCCATCGTGCTGCCCACGCGCCAGGCGTGAGCCGGCGAGGCGGGAGAGGCCCGATGTGAGACCCCGCACATCGGGTCGGTGAATCTGGCCGGTACGCGCTCTTTCCGTGTATGCCTGGTATTCGCTCTCACCCGGTTTCGGGGTGGAGTGACCGGGATTACGCCGTGGTGTGCCGATAGCGCAGCGCAATCATCGAGATCCCGTATCCGCATTTCTTTGTCGAAATTCCGTATTCATTGGGGGATTTTCCGAGAGGGGCAGCAGAATCGTGCATCGTCTGAAGGTGGCCGTGACCGCACTGGGCATCGGGGCACTCGTCTCCGTCCCGGCGGTCGCCGAGGGCGCCGCGAAGTCCTCGTCCCAGCCGTCCACCACCAGCCCCTTGGCTGCCACCGCGCCCCGGCCCGCATCGGCCGGGCCGGCCGGAATTCCCGGCAGCTGGACGACGAAATTCGCCGATGAATTCAACGGGACGACGCTGTCCCGCACCTGGACGCCCGGCTGGTTCGGCACCGGGGTCACCAAGCCGGTCAACGGCAAGGAACAGGCCTGCTACGACTCCCGCAATGCCACGCTGCCCGGCGACGGTGCCCTGCATCTGAAGGTCAAGGCGGGCCGTTCGACCTGCGGCGGGCAGACCAAGCCGAACACCGGGGCGCTGGTCAGCAGCAACGGCCGGTTCTCTTATACCTATGGGGCCGTGGAGTGGCGTGCGTACCTCCCCTCCGCCGGGACGCAGATAGCCAACTGGCCCGCCCTGTGGTCCAACGGCCAGAACTGGCCGACGGACGGCGAGAACGACACGATGGAGGGGCTCGGCGGAAAGGCCTGCTTCCACTTCCATTCGCCCTCGGGTGGCCCCGGCGCTTGCGCCCCCGGCAACCTGAGCGGGTGGCACACCTTCGGCGCCGACTGGGAGCCGGGCAGCGTCACCTACTACTACGACGGCGTGAAGGTCGGCCGGATCGCGACGGGCATCACCAAGTCCCCGCAGTACCTCATCATGGACCACACCGTGTCGTCGTCGATCGGCGGACCGACCGTCCTGCCGGCGGACATGAAGGTCGATTACGTGAGGGTCTGGCAGCACTGAGCCCCGCCGGGCGGGGCGACCTGACCAACCGTCATACTGCGTGCGATCTTTCTCCCCGCCCGAAGGGAATCGCACGACGTGAACCCGCCTGCCTCCGCCTCCTTCACCCGCACCTCGGTCGCCGTCGTCGGCGCCGGGCCCGCCGGGCTCACCGTCGCGAATCTGCTCCGCGCGGCCGGCGTCGACTGCGTGGTACTGGAGGCGGAGAGCAGGGAGTTCATCGAACAACGGCCGCGCGCCGGCTTCATCGAGGAGTGGGCGGTACACGCCCTGGACCGGCACGGTCTGGCCGGCCGGCTGCTCGAAACGGCCGAGACCCAGGCACAGTTCGAGTTCCGCTTCGACGGGCGGCGGCACACCTTCCGGACGGGCGAACTTTCCGGCCGCCGGCACTTCGTCTACCCCCAGCCGTTGTTGGTCACCGACCTGGTCGCGGCATACGTCGACGAGGCGGGCGGTGACGCCCGCTTCGGCGTGCGCGACGTCCGGCTGCACGACATCGACGGCGACCGGCCCGCCGTGTCGTACACCGATCCGCGGACCGGCGCGCGGCACCACATCGCCTGCGACGTCATCGCCGGCTGTGACGGCGCGCGCGGCGTGACGCGCGCGGCGATACCCGCCGGACGGACCGTCCTGACCCGCTACGACCACGGCGTCGCCTGGCTCGCCCTGCTCGCCGAGGCCCCGCCGTCCGCCGAGGGCGTGGTCTTCGGCATCCATGAGCGCGGGTTCGGCGCCCACATGGCCCGCAGTCCCGAGGTCACCCGCTACTACCTCCAGGTCCCTCCCGGTGCGGACGCGGACGACTGGCCGCACGCCCGGGTCTGGGACGAGCTGCAGACCCGGCTCGCCGCCGCCGGGACCCCGCCCCTGACCGAAGGGCCGCTGCGGGAGAAGGTCGTCCTGGACATGCACAACTACGTCGTGGAACCCATGGCGTACGGCCGGCTCTACCTGGCGGGCGACGCCGCACATCTGGTCGCGCCGATCGCCGCCAAGGGCATGAACCTCGCCCTCAACGACGCCCTGCTGCTCGCCGAGGCGCTGATCGCGCGCCATCACGGCGACGACTCCGGCCTGGCCGGCTACTCGGACGCCTGCCTGCGGCGGGTCTGGCAGTACCTGGAGTTCTCGCAGTGGCTCTCCGAGGTGCTGCACGGCGCCTCGTCCGGCGACCGGTTCCGGGCCGGCACGGCCACCGCCCGGCTGCGCCGGCTGCTGGGTTCCCGTGCGGCGGCCGAGGCGTTCGCCGGTCTGTACCTCGGCGAGGAGGCCGATCTGTGAGGCGCCGTCCGGCGGACCGGGCGGGACGGCTCCGGTGGTGTGACTCACAGGGAGCCGGAGGGTGATGCCCCGGAACGCTGGGTACGGGCCTCATGATCGCCGGGCGGGATACCGCGCCGAAGTGGTAGAAATTCGGCGAAACCATCGATGAGCCGCCAGGGAGAAGGGAGACGCCATGTCCTCGAAGCGCCGTCGCAAGAAGAAGGCACGCCGCAAGAGCGGAGCCAACCACGGCAAGCGGCCGCAGTGCTGAACTGAGGGCACGACCGCCCTCGTCCGTAGCCGGCGCACCCCTGGGGACGACCCCGTCAACCCCGCGGGGCGCCGGCTACGCCTTCGTGGGGCGGGTCATGGCGGACATTCCCTCGCGGCTTCGCCGGCCCGCGTCGGCGCCCGGTCAGGGCTTCGACACGGCGTCGGCTATCCGGAGGGTGGCCTGGACCTGGGTGGCGTCGCGCCGGACCGGGTTGAACGACAGGACCACGCGCCGCTGTTGGTCCCGCGTGGCGACCATCGCCGAGGCGTAGCCGAAGCGTTCGCCGGTCTTCCCCCAGAAGGTGATCCCGTTCACCGTGACCGTCTGCAGCCCAGCGGCGTAGCGCGCCGGGGTGCCGTCCAGCATCCGCACCTCCTCCGGCGGCAGCGTGAACATCCGGTCCAGTTCCCGGGGCGGCAGCAGCTCACCGGAGAACAGGGCGGTGAGGAAGCGGTCCAGATCGCCCGTCGTGGAGATCATCTCGCCCTCGCCCCAGGCGTCCGACTGGTCGAAATCGGTGATGTCCAGCAGGGTGCCGTCCGTCATCTTCAGATAGCCGTGCACATGCGGGCCGTGGATCCGCGGGTCGTTGCCCGGCACGCGGGTGTGGCACAGGCCGAGCGGGCGCAGTATGCGGTCGGCCACGACCTCTCCGTATGGCCGTCCGGTCAGCCGCTCGATGAGCAGCGCCAGCAGGACGTAGTTGATGCCGCGGTACTCCTGTTTCCTGCCGGGCGTGAACTTCATCGGGCCCGGCGGGACGAGGGCGACGATCTGCCGGGGCGTCCACCGGTCGTAGCGGTGCCGGGCGACGGCCTCGGGGGTGGACAGATCCGGTGCGCCCTTCTCGTCGGGGAGTCCGCTGGTGTGGTTCAGCAGCTGCAGCACCGTGATCGGCGGGAACCCGGCGGGCAGCAGTCCGGGCAGCTGGCGCTGGATCGGCGACTCCACCGCGACCCGTCCCTCGGCCGCCAGCTGGAGCACCACCGTGGCGACGAAGACCTTGGTGATGCTCCCGATGCGGAAGGTGTCGCGGGCCCGGACCGCCCGGCCGGTGTCCCGGTCGGCGACGCCCGCGGTGCCGTACCACCGGCCCGCCGAGCCGCTCACCCGCACCTGCGCCGCGGTCAGCTGCGGATGCTCCAGATCACCGAT
The DNA here is from genome assembly GCF_026153355.1 of Streptomyces endophytica. Taxonomy (GTDB): domain Bacteria; phylum Actinomycetota; class Actinomycetes; order Streptomycetales; family Streptomycetaceae; genus Streptomyces; species Streptomyces endophytica. The sequence continues at coordinate 4,889,236 of NZ_CP110636.1, forward strand.
GGCGGCCCGCAGCGCGGGGACGTTCAACGGCGGCACCGGGGGAGCGGGAGGGGCGGACGAGGCGGCGGGCGCGGGCCGGTGCGCCGGCCGCGGGCCGGGCACGCGGCCGGCGGCCCGGGCGGTGCCCGACGCCGCCAGGACCGCCGCACCGGACAGCGCCGCACCCACAACTGCCCTGCGGGACAAGGAAGAAGAACTCATGTGACTCAGCATGAGGAAAGTCCGCCGCGATTCCGTCAGGGCTTTCCCCGACCCGTCCCTGATCTGTCCCTGATCCGCCCCTGAGACAGCCCCGGCCCGGCCGTGATCACGCTCCATGGCGCCGCTCGAAAGGGCGTCACAGACCATGACACTCACGCCGAAACCCCCGGCTAACAGGAAACATCAGCATGTGATCTAGAATCGACGGATGATCTTCATTGTCGTCAAGTTCCCCGTCAAGCCCGAGCACGCCGAAGAATGGCCGCAGCACGTCCACGCCTTCACCGGTGCCACCCGCGCCGAGCCCGGCAACCTGTGGTTCGAGTGGTCGCGCAGCCTGGAGGACCCCAACACCTACGTCCTCGTCGAGGCGTTCCAGGACGACGCCGGCGAGGCGCACGTCAACTCCGACCACTTCCGGGCCGGTCTGGAAACCATGCGCCCGCTGCTGCGCCGTACCCCCGAGATCGTGAGCACCACCATCGAAGGCGCCCACGGCTGGAGCGCAATGGGCGAACTCGCCATCGACTGACGGGCCGTCAGCCGACCAGATGGTCGAGGAACCAGTCCCGGGCGAGTTCCGAGACCTGGTCCAGGGCGCCGTGCTCCTCGAAGAGGTGGGTGGCGCCGGGCACGACGTCGAGGCGGGTCTCGCAGCGCAGGGCGGATTCCGCCTCGCGGTTGAGGTCGAGGACCAGCGGGTCGTTGCCGCCGACGATGAGCAGGGTCGGAGCGCGGACGCCGGCCAGCAGCGGCCCGGCGAGGTCCGGGCGGCCGCCGCGGGAGACCACGGCGCCGATGTCCGCACTCGGGGAGGCGGCGGCCCGTAGCGCGGCGGCCGCCCCGGTGCTCGCGCCGAAGTAGCCGATGGGCACGGGAACGCGGCCGCGCAGCCACTCGGTGGCGTCGGTCAGCCGCTCGGCCAGCGTCTCGATGGCGAAGACGTTCGCCCGGTTGGCCTCCTCCGCCGGTGTGAGCAGATCGAAGAGCAGGGTGCCCAGACCCGCCCGGTTGAGGGCGGTGGCGACCAGGCGGTTACGGGGGCTGTGCCGGCTGCTGCCCGAGCCGTGGGCGAACATCACGACCGCCTTGGCGCCCGCCGGCAAGGTCAGATCGCCGGCCAGCCGGACCCCGGCGGCGTCGATGGCCACCTCCTCCTCGACGTCCACGTCCGCCACGGGGGCCGCACCCTCCTCCGGGCCCAGGTCGTCCCCCGCGCCCGGATTCCCGTCGGCGGTCGTGCCGCCACCCGTACCGGACCGCGCGGCGGCCTGCGCCAGCAGCGAGACCACTTCGTCGTCGGGGGTCTGGGAGAAGTCCTGGTACCACTCGCCCACGGCGGAGAACCCGAACGGCGTGGAGAGACAGACGAATTCATCGGCGCTGCCGCGGAGCCGATCGGCCGCGTCCGGAGGCGCCACCGGCACGGCCAGCACCACCCGGGCCGCGCCCTGCGCCCGTACCACCTCGCAGGCGGCGGCCGCCGTGGAGCCGGTGGCGATGCCGTCGTCCACCAGGATCGCGGTCCGCCCCTCAAGGGACAGCCGGGGGCGTCCGGCGCGGAACTTCTCCGCCTGGCGCACCAGTTCCGCCTCCTCGGTGCGCTCGACGGACGCCAGGTCCGCCTGGCCGAGGTGGCCGCGGCGGACGATGTCGTCGCTGATCACCCGCACGCCGCCCTCACCGATGGCACCGAATCCCAGCTCCCGCTGGTACGGGACGCCGAGCTTGCGGACCACGATCACATCGAGCGGCGCGTTCAGCGCCCGCGCCACCTGGAAGGCCACCGGAACCCCGCCCCGCGGCAGACCCAGCACCACGGGCTCTTCCTCCGCCAGCTGCGTCAGCGCTTCGGCAAGGCGCTGACCTGCGTCGACGCGGTCGGTGAACAGCACGATGCGCACCCCCTGCCCAGGGGACGGATGTCACGTCCATACCTGTCTCGGACCCCGTACACCTGTCTCCGACGTAACCGCAAGTGGGGGGCGGACGCAAGTCGGGCCGGCCGCCGTCGGCAGTACACCGCCGACCGTGGTTACCGTCGTGCACATGGAACACATCCGGGCGGTGCTGATCGATATCGACGGGGTGCTCACGGTGTCCTGGAAGGCCCTGCCGGGCGCCGTCGAGGCCATGGAACGGTTGCGCGCCGCGGACCTTCCGCTGGCGCTGGTCACCAACACCACCTCGCGCACCCGCGCGGAGATCGCCCGGCGACTGACCGGGGAGGGGTTCCCGGTCAGCGCCGACGACATCCTCACCGCACCCGCGGTCACCGCCGCCTACCTGCGAGAACACCATCCCGGCGCACGCTGTCTGCTGATCAACAGCGGCGACGTCCGGGCCGATCTGGAGGGCGTCGACCTCGTGTCGGAGCCGGACGGGCCGGAGCCGGACGGGCCGGAGTCGGACCGGCCGGAGCGGGACCGGCCGAAGACGGACACCGGGGCGGCGCCGGAGGTGGTGGTCTTCGGTGGGGCGGGCGAGGAATTCGGCTATACGGCGCTGAATACGGCGTTCCGGCATCTGCAGTCCGGTGCCCGGCTCATCGCCATGCACCGCAATCTGTACTGGCGCACGGCACAGGGGCTGGACCTGGACACCGGCGCCTTCCTCCTGGGGCTGGAACGGGCCGCGCGGGTCGAGGCCGTGGTCACCGGAAAGCCGTCCGCGGCCTTCTTCGGCGCCGCACTGGCGCATCTGGGCACGTCCGCCTCCGACACGCTGATGGTGGGCGACGACGTCGAGTCCGACGTACTGGCGGCCCAGCGCTGCGGGATCACCGGTGTGCTGGTCAGGACCGGCAAGTACCAGACCGAGGCCGTCGAGGCGGCCGACGGGACCCCGGACCGGGTCATCGACGCGTTCGCCGATCTGCCGGAGCTGCTGGGCCGCTGAGGAGCGCGGCGATGTCCGTCGCCGTCCAGTGGCCGCGCGCGCCCGGGCAGCCCGCCAGATAGTCGGCGGCGCGGCGCGCGCTCCACCCGTGGGAGGCGATGATCCCGGCCGCGATGTGGCGCAGATAGGCCGCGGACGGCGGGTTCAGGTCGACGGTGCCGTCGTCACTGCGCCAGGGGGCCGTGAAGGTCAGCACCGGCAGCCCGTCCAGCCGCCCGGCACACACCAGGGTTTCGTAGCGGCCCGGGCCGATCCGCGCCCTTCCCGCCCGCAGCGCCTCGGTGAGGTCGAGCGCGCCGCCCGGTTCGCGGTACATCTCCTGGGCGGCGATGTCGGAGAACTGCTCGGCGGTCAGGAGGTAGAGCCGCGCGGGGAGTTCGGGGGCCCGGCCGTCGTCGCCGTGCGGGGGCCGCGGGGCGCGGTGGTCGGGGTCGTAGAAGGCGCGGCCGCCGGTCCACACCTGCGAGGTGGTGGCGAAGTACATCCGGCCGGGCAGCATGACCGGCTCGGTACGGGCGGGCGGGCGCGGGTCCCGGCAGCCGGGATAGCTGCGCAGCCCGCCGGTCGGGCGGCCGCCGGCCAGGTAGTACGTCAGCCGGTCGAGGTGCATGTTGGAGCCGTAGGCGGCGTACCACAGGTGACACGCCCCGTCCGGACGGCACGGATGGCATGCGCCGTCCGGACGGGCGGTGGCGTCGTCGAGGCGTCGGGGCCTGGTCACGTCTTCACGCTACGCGCAGGACGTGGCGTCGTGCGTGCGCCGCCGTCGTGCGTGCGCCCGGGGCCGGAAATGGCCTGACCCGGACGGGTCGGCGAAAGGAGGGCGGCGGCGCGGGTTTTGCGCGGTATCGGCTGGAGAAGCGCACTGGACGGACAGGGTCGCCCGAAGGACGGAGGCAGTGTGCCGGACACCGCGGCAGGAACCGGAACGGACGGGGCAGCACGGAGGACAACGGAGGTACCGGGGAGGGCGGCGGGCGTCGGTCGCCGGGGGATGCTCGCGGCGTCCGCGGCGGCCGGCCTCACGCTGCTCACCGGCTGCGGGGAGGAGCCGTCCCCCGGCCGCTCGGACGCCAAGCCCGCCCCCCGGCCCTCGCACACCTCGCCCACCCCTTCCAGCACACCCGGCTCATCCGGCCCGCACGGTTCCCCCGCCCCGGCCCGGACACCCCACCGCCCGCACCGGCCCCGGCCAGAACTCCCCCGAGGAGGACGGGAGTTGTTCCCGCGGTACCGGATGGTCGGCTTCTGCGGCCTGCCCGGTGCGGCGGCGCTCGGCCGGCTCGGGACCGGGGACCCGGCGGAGCGCGCCGACGAGATCGAGAAGACGGCCCGCCGGTTCGCGGCGGGGCGCGAACCGCTGCCCGTACTGGAGCTGCTGGCCGTGGTCGCCAACTCCACCCCCGGCCCGGACGGCACCTACCGTTCCCGGACGCCCGCCGCGACGATCGCCCGCTTCCACCGGCTGGCGCGCCGCCGGCGGGCGATGCTGCTGCTGAACGTCCAGCCCGGGCGGGCGGCGGTGCTCGACGAGGTCAAGGCGCTGCGGGAGTGGCTGGTCCACCCGGACGTGGGGGTGGCGCTGGACCCCGAGTGGGAGATGGGCCCCGGCCAGGTGCCGGGTGACTCCTTCGGCCGGACCGACGGCCACGAGCTGACCTCGGTGGCCCGCTATCTGTCGGGGCTGGTCGAGGCGCACGATCTGCCGGAGAAACCGCTGGTCTTCCATCAGGTCGCCACCTCCGTCGTACGGGAGCAGTCGGCGCTGCGGCCGCAGCCGGGCGTGGCGCTGGTCAAGAGCGCCGACGGCATCGGCTCACCGGGGCTCAAACGCGGTACCTGGAGGCGGCTGGTGCGCGAACTGCCGGACGGGCTGCACACCGGGTTCAAGCTCTTCTACGAGGAGGACGCGCAGGGCGGCGGCCGCCTGATGACGCCGAAGGAGGTGCTGGCGCTCAGGCCGCAGCCGGAGTACGTGATGTACGAGTGAGGAGGCCGTCCACGAACCGGACGGGCACCCAGGTACCGGGCCGGTCCGCCCGGGGCCGCGGGTGTCCCGGGCGCCGGCGCCCGGCTCCGCGGGAGGTGCGGGTCGGAAACTGCTTGTGCGTGCGGCCACTTCACGGCGGCCCACCTGCGCCGCGGGCCGTCCGGAGGCACCATGGCCCTATGTTGCTGGCCGCTCTCGCGCAGGTGTCAGGGGAGGTGGCCGCGACCTCGGCGCGGTCGCGGAAGATCGCGCTGCTGGCCGGGCTGTTCCGGGCCGCGGCGCCGGAGGACGTCCCGGTGGTCATCCCGTATCTGGCCGGGAGGCTGCCCCAGGGGCGGATCGGGGTCGGCTGGAGCGTGCTGCGCGAGCCGGTGCCGGCGGCGGACCGCGCCACGCTGACCGTACGGGAGGCGGACGCGGCGCTGACCGGGCTGGCCGGGGTCGCCGGGGCCGGGGCGCAGGCGGAACGGCGCCGGCGGGTGCGGGAGCTGCTGGGCGCGGCGACCGCCGAGGAGCAGCGGTTCCTGGTCGGGCTGCTCACCGGCGAGGTGCGCCAGGGCGCGCTGGACGCCCTCGCGGCCGAGGGGCTGGCGGCGGCGACCGAGGTGCCCGCCGGGGACGTCCGCCGGGCGGTGATGCTCGCGGGCTCGCTGCCGGACGTGGCCCGGGCGCTGCTCGCGGAGGGGCCGGCGGCGCTGACCCGCTTCCGGCTGACCGTCGGCCGGCCGGTCGGGCCGATGCTGGCGCACAGCGCGAAGTCCGTGGCCGAGGCCATCGACCGACTGGGGGCCTGCGCCGTGGAGGAGAAGCTCGACGGCATCCGCGTGCAGGTGCACCGGGACGGCCCGGACGTACGGATCTACACCCGCACGCTGGACGAGGTCACCGGCCGGCTGCCCGAGGTGACCGCCGCCGCCAAGGAGCTGCCGGCCGGTCGCTTCATCCTCGACGGCGAGGTGATCGCCCTCGGCCCGGACGGCCGTCCGGTGCCGTTCCAGCAGGTCGCCGGCCGGTTCGGGTCGCGGGTCGATGTCGCCGCCGCGCGGGCCGCGCTGCCGCTCTCCGCGGTCTTCTTCGACGTCCTGGCGGTGGACGGCCGGGAACTGCTGGAACTGCCGGGCGCCCGGCGGCATGCGGAGCTGGCGCGGCTGGTGCCGGAGCCGATGCGGGTGCGGCGCCGGGTGGTCGAGGACCCGGCCGATCCCGCGGCCCGCGCGGCCGCCGAGGAGTTCTGGACCCGGACGCTCGACCGCGGCCACGAGGGCGTGCTGGTCAAGGCGCTCGACGCCCCCTACAGCGCGGGCCGCCGGGGCGCCGCCTGGCTGAAGGTGAAGCCGGTGCACACCCTCGACCTGGTGGTGCTCGCGGCCGAGTGGGGGCACGGCCGGCGCACCGGGAAGCTGTCCAACCTCCACCTGGGCGCCCGCGACCCGGACGGCGGGTTCGTGATGCTCGGCAAGACCTTCAAGGGGCTCACCGACGCCGTCCTGAGCTGGCAGACCGAGCGGCTGCGGGAGCTCGCGGTGTCCGACGACGGATACGTGGTGACCGTGCGGCCGGAACTGGTCGTGGAGATCGCCTACGACGGGTTGCAGACGTCCTCGCGCTACCCGGCGGGGGTGACGCTGCGGTTCGCGCGCGTGCTGCGCTACCGGGAGGACAAGACGGCCGCGGAGGCGGACACGGTGGGCACCGTCCTCGCCGCGCGTCCCGGCGGGCAGGCGTAGGCCGTGGCGGCGCGGCGCAGCGCCGGGCTGCTGCTGTACCGGGGCGGCGGGACCGGGGTCGAGGTGCTGCTGGCGCACATGGGCGGACCGCTATGGGCCCGGCGGGACGCGGGCGCCTGGACCGTGCCCAAGGGGAGTACCTGCCGCCCGAGGAGCCGTGGGCCGCCGCCCGGCGGGAGTTCGAGGAGGAGCTCGGGGTGCCGCCGCCCGACGGCCCCTGCGTGCCGCTGGGGGAGACCCGCCAGGCCGGCGGCAAGGTGGTGACCGTGTGGGCCGTCGAGGGCGATCTCGACCCGGAACGGATCGTGCCCGGCACCTTCACCATGGAATGGCCGCGTGGCTCCGGCACGGTCCGCAGCTTCCCGGAGATCGACCGGGTGGCGTGGTTCTCCCCGGAGGAGGCGCACGGGCGGCTGGTGACGGGCCAGCGGGTGTTCCTGGAACGCCTCGCCGACCGGCTCACGGCCGGCGACTGACCTCCGGGCCCGCGGAGTGCGCCCGGCACCCGGCCGGAACCGGCCGGGTGCCCCCTGGCCGGAACCGGCCGCCGGGCCGCCGTGGACCGCGCCCCGCGCTCCCCGCCTTCACCACCTGTGCACACGCCAGGCCCTCTGTCGCCCTGGACACCCTGTGCCCGGACCGGCAGTCTGACGGCGGGGCCTGGGGGAGGCCCGGAACGGCGGGCTCCGGCAACGGGGTCATGAGCATGCCGCGGGGGCCGCATGTTGCGCATCCACTTCGAGGACCGGGACGTCGCGCGGGTGCAGATCGCCGCGGAACCCGATCCCCTCTGGGAGACGGTGCTGGCGATGCACCAGCTGGTGCCGGCCGGTCCCACGGTGCCGGTGTACGCGGCCTGGCGGGCCCGGGCCCGGCGCGAACTGGACGCACGCGGGCTGGCCCGGGCCGCCCGGCTGATCAGCGCCCTGGCCCCGGCCGGCGCCCGCTACTTCCCGGACTTCCTCACCCCCGACGCGGCCCGCGACGGGCTCGCGGCGGGTCTGGCGGCGCTCCGCGACACCCCCGCCGAGCGGCTGCTCGCGGAGGCCGCCCGGGCCGCGCTGCCGGCCCGGCTGCCGCGCTGGACCGGCGCGCTGGCCGCGGGCAGCCGGCAGCCGCTGGACGAACTGGCCACCGCCCTGAAGGAGGTGCACCGTGCGGTGGTCGCGCCCGACTGGACGCAGGTGGCCGCCACGGTCGGCTGCGACCGCGGCGCCCGGACCGGCGCGTTCTGCCGCGGCGGAGTGGAGGGCATGCTCAACTCCCTGCTCCCGTCCGCGCGTTGGGACCCACCGGTGCTGTCCGTGGACTATCCGTACGAGCGCGAGCTGTATCTGCGCGGCCGCGGGCTGCGGCTGATCCCGTCCCACTTCTGCTGGCGCCGGCCCATCGCGCTCGCCGACCCCGGGCTGCCGCCGGTCCTCGTCCACCCGGTGGAACACCCCACCTCCTGGGTGCCGGCCGCGACCCGCAGCTGCCGCCCGGAGGCCCTGTCCGCCCTGCTCGGCCGGACCCGGGCCCGGATCCTCGCCGCCCTCGACGCGCCCGCCACCACCGGTGAACTGGCCCGCCGGCTACGGGTCTCCGCGCCGTCGGCCAGCGAGCACGTCAGCGCGCTGCGCGAGGCCAACCTGGCCCGCAGCCGGCGCGACGGCGGCTGCGTCGTCCATGCCCTCACCCCGCTCGGCAGCGCGCTGCTGCGCGGCGAGCTCGCACCGGCCCGCCTGCCGGAGTGAGGGCCCCACACCTCTTACGGGCAGACCTGGATCTTGCGGCCCTGCCCGGCCCGGAACCGGCCGAGCGCCTCGGCGTAGTCCCCCAGGGGGAGGCGGTCGCTGATGAAGACCTCCGGGTCGAGGACGCCCGCCGCGAAGAGTTCCGCGGCGCGTTCGTAGCTGTGCAGGACGGCCATCGAGCCGGTGATGGTGATCTCCTGGTTGTAGATCCGGTACGGCTCGATGACGGCGCGGGCGGCGTAGTCGGCCACGCCGAACTGGAGGAACGTGCCGCCCTTGCCGACCCGGCCGAGCGCGTCCTGGATGGCGCGTTCGTTGCCGGTGGCGTCGATGACCACGTCCCAGCCGCGCGGCCGGTCCAGTTCGTCGGCGGAGCCGGCGGCGTTGCTGCAGCCCAGCGTGCGGGCGGTGGCCAGCCGCTCGGGGTTGATGTCGACGACGTCCACGCCGGCCGCACCGGTCCGCTTGGCCAGCTCCAGCATCATCAGGCCCATCGTGCCCGACCCGTAGATCAGCACCTGGGTGCCCAGTTGCTGGGAGCGCAGGATGTCGTAGCCGCGGACCGCGCAGGACAGCGGCTCGATCAGGGCCGCGTCCTCGGTGCGGACGTGGTCGGGCAGCTTGACGCAGTTCGCGACCGGGGCCACGGCGAACTCGGCGGCCCCGCCGGCCGTGGTCACCCCGATCGCGGCCCAGCGCTCGCAGAGGTTGCTGCGGCCGATCCGGCAGTAGTGGCACTCGTGGCAGTACAGGGAGGGGTCGACGGCCACCCGGTCGCCCTCGGCGAGCTCGGTGACCGCGCCGCCGACGGCGACGACCGTACCGGCGAACTCGTGCCCCGGGACGACCGGCAGGGTGGGGGCGAACTCGCCCTGGAGGATGTGCAGATCGGTGCCGCACAGCCCGCAGGCGGCGACCGAGACCACGACCTCGCGGGGCCCGGGGGTGGGGTCGTCGACGGTGGTGACCTCGACCTTGCCGGGCGCGCTGATCACTGCGGCCTTCATTTCACGTTTCCCTTCACTTCACGGCTCCGAGCGACAGGCCCTGGACGAGTTTGTCCTGGGCGGCGAACCCGGCGATGAGCACCGGGAGCGAGATGACGGTGGCGGCGGCGCACACCTTGGCCAGGAACAGGCCCTGGCTGGTCACCAGTCCGGTCAGGAAGACCGGGGCGGTACCGGCGACGATCCCGGTCAGGACCCGGGCGAACAGCAGCTCGTTCCAGCTGAAGATGAACGAGATCAGCGCCGTTGCCGCGATGCCGGGCAGGGCGACCGGCGCCACGATGCGGGTCAGGGTGGTGGTCAGCCCGGCCCCGTCGATCGAGGCGGCCTCCAGCATCTCCACCGGCACCTCGGCGAGGAACGAGCGCATCATCCACACCGCGATCGGCAGGTTCATCGAGGTGTAGAGGATGACCAGCAGCCAGACGCTGTCGAGCAGCCCGGTGTTCTGCGCGACGAGGTACACCGGCAGCAGCCCGGCCACCAGCGGCAGCATCTTCGTGGAGAGGAAGAAGAAGAGGACGTCGCTCCACTTCCGTACCGGCTTGATGGCCAGGGCGTACGCGGCCGGGACGGCGAGCGCGAGCACGAGCAGGGTGGAAACCACCGAGGCCGTCAGGGAGTTGATCAGTGGCGGCCAGGGGCTGACGCCGCTGTCGGCGCCGAAGAACTCCCGGTAGCCGTGCAGGCTCAGTCCCGCGCCGAGGCTCGGCGGGTTGGTCGCCGCGTCCGCCTCGCTGTGGAAGGACGTCAGCACCATCCAGGCGACGGGCAGGAAGAAGGCGATGCCGCACAGCCAGGCGGCCAGGCCGAGCAGGCTCCCGGTCCGCCGTTGGCGCCGGGTCAGGGGTGCGCGGTTCATCGGGTGACCTCCTCGCGCAGCAGGGACGAGACGGTACGCAGCGCGAAGGTCGCCACGAGCAGGGAGCACACGACCACGACGACGCCCTGCGCGGACGCCCGTCCGTAGTCGTGGGCCTGGTAGAAGGTCTGGTAGATGGTGTACGGGAGGTTGGCGGTGCCCAGCCCCCCGGACGTGATGGTGAACACCGCGTCGAAGTTCTGGACGACGTAGACGGTGCCCAGCAGCGCGGCCAGTTCCAGGTAGCGGCGCAGGTGCGGCAGGGTGAGGTAGCGGAAGATGTCGAAGGCGGTGGCCCCGTCCATCCGGGCCGCCTCGACCGCGTCGGCGGCCCGGCTCTGCAGCCCGGCGAGCAGGATCAGCATCATGAACGGCGTCCACTGCCAGATCAGCGACACCTCGACAGAGGCCAGCGGCACCGCGGTCATCCAGTCCGGCTGCGGCGCGTGGTCACTGCCGAACAGCCCCCATATCCAGGTCAGCGAGCCGTTGATCAGCCCGTACGAGGCGTTGTAGAGGGCGTGCTTCCACAGCAGCGCGGAGGCCACCGGCACGACCAGGAACGGCGTGATGAGCAGCGTCCGGACGATGCCGCGGCCGCGGAAGCTGCGGTCCAGCAGCAGCGCCAGGCCCAGCCCGAGCAGCAGGCTGACCAGGACCACGGTCACGGTCAGCAGCACCGTGGTGCCCACCGAGGACCGCAGTGCCGGATCGGTGAAGACCGCCCGGTAGTTGGCGAAGGCGGCGAAGCCGCGGTGGTCGGGGGCCAGCGCGTTCCAGCGGGTGAAGGAGATCACCACCGTCGCCACGAAGGGGAGTTGGGTGACGACGATCAGGAAGACCAGGGCGGGGAGGAGCGGGGCGCGGCGGGCCCAGTCCTTGGCCCGTTCGGTGCGGCGGGCGCGGGCGGCCGTCGCACCGGCGGGCCGTGCTCCCGGGCTCGCGGCCTCCCGGGCCGGCTCAGTGGTCTGCGTAGGCATCGGACACCTCCTGCGCCAGTCGCTGGCTCGCGGTAAGGGGCCTCGGGCACGCTCTGCTTGCCGGCGATGGCCGCGCTGATCTCGTGCGAGACCTTGGTGCCGAGGTCGGAGAATTCGGGGATGCCGACGAACTGGATCCCGGGGCGGGGCGTTGCTGGACGCCGGGGTCGCCGGGCCGGGCCGAGCCGATGGCGTGCTGCGTGGCCGCGGCGAAGGCGCCGGCGGACCGGGTGTACTCGGGGTTGCGGTAGAGCGAGGCCCGCTTGCCGCCGGGCACCCTCGACCAGCCCAGTTCGTGGCCCACCAGGCGTTCGTACGAGGCGCTCGACGCCCAGCGGATGAACTTCCAGGCCGCGTCCTGGTGGGTGCTGGCCTTCTGCACGCCCCAGGCCCAGGTGTAGAGCCAGCCGGAGTTGCGGGTGCGTTCGACGGGGGCGGGGCGTAGCCGATCTTGCCGGCGACCTTGGAGCCGGCGGTTTCCAGGGAGCCGGCGCCGGCGGTGGCGTCGTACCACATGGCGACCTTGCCCTGCTGCATGTCGTTGAGGCACTCGGTGTAGCCGGCCTGCGGGGCGCCCGCCTCACCGTGCTTGCGGAGGAGATCGACGTAGAACCGGGTGGCCCGGGTGAATTCCGGGCTGTCGACCCGCGCCTTCCAGTCCTTGGTGAACCACGTCCCGCCGAAGGTGTTGACGACGGTGGTCAGCGGGGCGGCGAGCTGGCCCCAGCCGGGCTGGCCGCGCAGGCAGATGCCCTTCATGCCCGTGCGGAAGCCGTCCAACTTGGCGGCGAGGGCGGCGACCTGGTGCCAGGTGGGGTGGGCGGGCATGGTCAGGCCGGCGGCCTTGAGCAGGTCCTTGCGGTACATCAGGAAGGACGATTCGCCGTAGAACGGTTCCGCGTAGATCTTGCCGTCGGCGGCGGTGAGGGAGCTGCGGAGCGGCGGGAGGACGTCGTTCTGGTCGAACGTCCGGTCCTTGGCGGCGCGGGTGCCGAGTTCCGTGAGCCAGCCGTTGCGGGCGTAGATCGGGGTCTCGTAGTTGCTGACGCTGGCGACGTCGTACTGGCCGGCCTGGCTGGAGAAGTCCTGGCTCATCTTGTCGCGCAGGTCGTCCTCCGGCAGCACGGTGAAGTTGACCTTGATGCCGGTCTCCTTGGTGAAGTGCTCCGCGGTGAGCTTCTGGAGATCCACCATCTGCGGGTTGTTGACCATCAGGACGTTCAGGGTGTTGTGGCCGTCGTTGCCCGCGTCACCGGCGCCGCGGTAGCAGCCGGTGGTGGACAGCGACAGGGCCAGGGCCAGGGCGGTGAGCCCCGCCGCGCGGGGGCCGCGGTGTGGCCCGGGGGATCGTGCTCGCACGGCTCATACCTCTCTTTTTCACTGCATGTCGGCGTATAGGGGATACGGAGTCGTGCCGAGGCACGGTGGGGGAACCGCACGAGGGCCCGCGGTGCGGTGCGGCCTCGGCGGCGGCTGGTGGTGTGGTGGTGCGGACCGGTTCCGGCCGGGTCCTGGGTCAGACCCGGAGCACCTGCGGCCCCAGGAGGGAGTAGCGGTGGGCCTCCGGCGCGGACAGTCCCGCGTCGGTGACGATCGTGTCGAAGTCGCTCACGTCGGCGAACCGGCAGAAGCTGCTGGCGCCGAATTTGCTGTGCACCCCGACCAGCACCCGCCGCCGCGAGGAGCGGGACGGCCTTGCTCCTTCACCTCCGCGACCGCCGGGTCGGGGGTGGTCAGCCCGTGCTCCCGGGAGATGCCGTTCGCCCCGAGGAACGCCAGGTCGATCACGAACCCGGAGAGCATGTCGCGGGCCCAGGACCCCACCGTCGCCTGCGTGCCGGAGCGCACCCGGCCGCCGGCCAGCAGGACGGTGGCGGACTCCGCGGCGGAGACCAGGGAAGCGGTCCGCAGCGAGGCGGTGATCACGGTCAGCGGACGGTCGGTGGGCAGCAGCATGGCGACCAGCTCCGGGGTGTAGCCCTCGTCGACGAACACCGTCTCGGCGGAGCCGACCAGTTCCGCGGCGGCCGCGGCGATCCGCCGCTTCTCGGCCACCTGCTGGGTCTCCCGCCGGGCCAGGGTGGTCTCGAAACCGGCGCTCTCGACCGGGTACGCCGCGCCGTGCGTCCGCCGGACCAGGCCGCGGCGCTCCAGCTCGCTCAGGTCGCGGCGGACGGTCTCGCGGGCCACGCCGAACTCGGACGCGGCGTCCGCGACCTCGACCCGGCCGGACTGCCGGGCCAGCGCGAGGATGCGTTGCTGGCGTTCCTCGGCCCTCATGGCTCACTCCTGCCCGGTGGTCCGGCATTTTCCGGTGGCTTCCGTTCGGTCACGGGCCTGCCCGTTTCCGCCCGCATCAGGTTTATAGCAACCGGGGCTGACCGGAGTGCTGCCCGTCGTGACAGAAAAACTGCCCGTTTCTGCCCGCTTCAGACCGCTCCTTTACCGGCCGGGCCCCCCGGCGGCTGCCCGTAACGCTCCCGGGGGTGCCCGTGGCCCACCGGGACCGCCCGATCCTTTCCGGCCGCCCGCAGCGGTGGTGCCGGCGGCGGCGCCGCATAGTCTGGACGGCATGAGCTCGGAGATGCGGTCGTTGGCGGTCACCTCGGTCGTGGAGGCGGAGGAGTGCGCGGTGCTGCGGGTCAGCGGGGAACTGGACCTCCGCACCGAGCAGGCGTTCCTCGCCGAGGCGCGGTCGGTGGTCTCGGCCGGGCACCGCTTCCTCGTGCTGGACCTGACCGCACTGCGCTTCTGCGACTCCCGGGGGCTCAGCTGTCTGCTGGCCCTGGAGTGGCTGTGCCGCCGCCTGGAGGGCCGGCTGCTGCTGGCGTCCCTCGGCGTACGGATGCTCCGGCTGCTGGTCGGCACCCAGTCCCTCGGCGTCTTCTCCTGCTACCCGACGGTCGGCCATGCGCTGGCCGCCGTCCCCGACGGAGCCCGCCCGGCCTGGCCGCCGCCGTCGACGACCCGTCCGTGTGAAGCGGCCGTTCACCCGGGTGACGGCCCCGGGCAGCGCATCCCCAGCCAGGCCCCGTCGAACCGGGCGAAGGTGATCTTCCGGTACGGGCCGGACTCGTAGAGCAGCCCGAACGTGCCGTCCGGCAGCCGGGTCAGCGTCGAGTACGCGGCCGGCCCCGGCACCACGGTCCGGGACACCGGCCAGCTCTCCCCGTCGTCGCACGACCCCCGCACGGTGAGGTTCTCCCGGGCCCGGGCGCTCGCCGTATTGCTGAACAGCAGCCAGTGCGCCCGCGGGTGGCCGGCCGGCGCCGCCGGGTCGTAGCGCAGGATCGAGGCGTTGTTGGCCGGATCGGGCAGCTCGTCGTCGGCCGCCGGGGCGCTGTAGGTCAGCCCGCCGTCCCGCGAGTGCGCGACCAGCCGCCGGTGCGTGCTCGCGGTGCGGCTGTTGAGCAGCACCCGCCCGTCGGCCAGTTCGACGGTCTTGTTCTCGTCCATCCGCGGGCCCACCGGCGTCCCCAGGCGCCAGGTCGCCCCGTGGTCGTCGCTGTACGCGCTCGCCGCCCACATGCTGCCGTCCGCCTTGCGGAACGCGTACTGCTGCAGCAGCCGCCCCCGGAGAGCTGGCTGCCGGAACCGGACGAGGCGAAGATGCCGTGCCAGGACGGGTCCTTGAGGGCGCGGGTGAGACGACGGTGCCGCCAGCTGCGGCCGCCGTCGTCGGAGTAGCTGCAATCGGTGTGCAGCACGCTGGTGCTGTCGTGCGCGTTGCCGGTGCCCGCGGTGCCGAAGCCGACCCCCTTGGGCGCGTACGCATGGAAGAGGAAGACCCGCCCGGTCGTCCGGTCCACCAGCAGGCTCGGGTCCCCGGCACCCACCCCGCCGTCGTAGTCCACCGCCGCCCGCGGCGCGCTCCAGGTGCGTCCCTTGTCGGAGCTGCGCCGCACCATCACGTCCACGTCGCCCGGCAGATCGGCCGCGCTGTCGTTCCGCCGGTCGTACGCCGCGATCAGCGTGCCGTCCGGCAGCGTGGCCAGCGCGGGGATGCGGTATGTGTGCGCGCCCTGCCCGGACACCGCCAGATCCGTGGTCTCGAACAGCGCCCGCCGGGCGGCACCCGGCCGGCTTCCGGGACCGGTGCGGCGGCGGGCGCCCCCGGCGCGGTCGGCAGGGCCGCGCCGACGCCCGCGGCGAGCAGCACGGCCAGGGTGCGGGAGCGGGCGGCTGCGGGCACCGGTACCTCCAGGCGGACACGACGGGGGCCGCTCCAGCGTGCGCGAGGGCGTCCCGGCGGGCGCGCTGACCGGCCCCGTCGGGGTGACCGCACCGCGCGCCCGGAGCAGACGGCCACCTTGCGCAACCCCGCCCCGCCCAGAACCCTGGGACCGGGGAACCGCGCGGTTCCGGAACCCGGAACACCGCGTCCGGGCCCGCCCCATGGACGCGCGACGGCACGCCCGTCATCCCCTGCACCACCGGTGCCCGACCGGCACCGGCTCCCGCACCTCGACACGGGAAGGCGGACCGGATGGCTTCCACCGCGGCACCGGCCACGGCCGCAGAGCCCCTCCCCGGACGCGCCGACGTGGTGATCGTCGGCGGCGGGGTGATCGGCGCGAGCATCGCCTTCCACCTGGCCGAGGCGGCCGTCGCCCGGGTGCTCCTGCTGGAGCGCGACCGGCCCGCGTCCGGGTCCTCCGGCAAACCGATCGGCGGCGTCCGCGCCCAGTTCTCCGACCCGCTCAACATCCGGCTGGGCCTGCGCAGTCTGGCCGCCTGGCGGGACTTCGCCCGCCGGCCCGGCGCCGACATCGGCCTGACCACCGTCGGCTACCTCTTCCTCCTCGCCGACGACCGCGAACTGGCCGTCTTCACCGAGGGGGTCGAGACCCAGAACCGGCACGGCGTCCCCAGCCGCCTCCTCGACCCGCGCGCCGCCCGGGAGCTGTGCCCCTACGTCGACCCCCGCGGCATCGTCGCCGCCGCCTACTCGCCCACCGACGGCCACGCCCTGCCCCGCGCCGCGGTGACCGGCTACCTGCGCGCCGCCCGCCGGCTCGGCGCGACCGTCCGCACCCGCTGCCCGGTGACCGCCGTCGACACCGAGGGCGGCGTGATCCGTGCCGTGCGCACCCCGCACGGCACGGTCCGCACCTCCACCGTCATCTGCTGCGCGGGCGCCTGGTCCCGGGCCGTCGGCGCGCTGGCCGGGGTCGCCCTGCCGGTCACCCCGTTGCGCCGGCAGATCGCCTTCACCGGCCCGCTGCACCCCGCCCCGCCCCGGATCCCCTTCACCCTCGACTTCGGTTCCACCCTCTACTTCCACAACGACGGCGCCGGCGGACTGCTCATGGGCCTCTCCGATCCCCGCCAACCACCCGGATTCGGGCGGGAGTTCAGCCGCGAATGGCTGGCGCCGCTGCGCACCGCCGCGGCCCGCCGGGCCCCGGACCTCGCCCGCCTCCCGGTCGTCGACGGCTGGGCCGGCCTCTACGAGATGACCCCCGACCGCAACGCGCTCATCGGCGAGACCACCCGCCCGGGCCGGTTCCTGTACGCCACCGGCTTCTCCGGCCACGGTTTCCTCCAGGCCCCGGCCGTCGGCGAACTCGTCCGCGACCTCTACCTGGGCCGCGAACCGTTCCTCGACATCGGCCCGCTCGCCGCGAGCCGCTTCGACGACGGCGCGGCGCCCACGGCCCGCCCGGAGGCCCACATCATCTGACCCGCCCGCACCCGTCCCGCCCCGTCCCCCGGAGCTGCGTATGGTCCCCACCTGGCAACTGCGCGCCGCGTTCGCCCGCCGGCTGTCCGGCATGTACGGCACCGAAGTCCCCGCGTACACCACGCTGCTGGAGGTGACCGGGCAGATCAACGACGAGGTCACGGCCGGGACCCGGAGGCCGCCCGGCTCGGCGGCCCCGGCCGGGTCGGCGTGGAGCGGCACGGCGCCATCCGCGTGGGCACACCGGAGGAACTCCGGCAGGCCGCCCAGGTCTTCGCGGCGCTCGGCATGCACCCGGTGGGCTTCTACGACCTGCGGGACGGCGGCGAGGGCGCGGTGCCCGTCGTCTCCACCGCCTTCCGGCCGACCGACCCCGAGGAACTGGAACGCAACCCCTTCCGGGTCTTCACCTCCCTCCTGACCACCTCCGACCGCCGCTTCTTCGGCCCGGACCTCGCCGCCCGGCTCGACGCCTTCCTCGCCCGCCGGCAGCTCTTCCCGCCCGAACTCCTCACCCTGGCCGCCCGCGCCGAGGCGGAGGGCGGGCTCCCGACCCCCAGGCCGAACGTTTCCTCACCCTCGCCGCTGCCGCGTTCGCCCTCTCACCGGAGCCGGTCGACCGCGCCTGGTACGCCGAACTGGAACGGGTCTCCGCGGTCGCCGCCGACATCGGCGGGGTGACGACCACCCACCTCAACCACCTCACCCCGCGCGTCCTCGACATCGACGTCCTCCACCGCCGCATGGGCGAACGCGGTATCACCATGATCGACCGCATCCAGGGGCCCCCGCGCTGGGAGGGACCGGACGTCCTGCTGCGCCAGACCTCCTTCCGGGCCCTGGCCGAGACCCGGACCTTCCGCGAGCCCGACGGCCGGCTCACCCGCGGCGCGCTGCGCGTCCGGTTCGGCGAGGTCGAGGCGCGCGGGATCGCCCTCACCCGCGCCGGCCGGGCCCGCTACGACCACCTCATGGCCGAGACCGACCGCCGGACGGTGCTGCGCCCGGGCGCCGACCGGCAGCGCACCGCCCGCTGCCTCTGGCTCCAGGGATTCCCCGGCACCGAACACCAACTCGCCGTCTCCCACCTGGCGTTCTTCACCTACCGTCCGGTGCCGGCCCGCCCCGGGACGGCCGGCGCCCGCCCGCCGACCTGGCCGGCCTGCTCACCCACGGCTGGCTCACCGCCCGCCCGATCGTCTACGAGGACTTCCTGCGCGCTCCGCCGCCGGCATCTTTCGCTCCAACCTGACCGGGCGGGCCGCCACGACGCGGACCTGGCCGGCGCGCCCTTCGACGCCCACCGGCTGTCCGAGGCGATCGGCCGCCCGGTGGCCGACCCGTACGCCGGCTACGCCGAGCAGCAGGACCGCTCCCTGCGGAAGGCGCTGTTCACCCTCCGGGCGGCGCCGCGCTACGCGCCCTGGACCACGGGGAACTGATCGACGCGGAACCGGTCCCCGCCCCCTGAACCCTTTTGGCCCCTTCGCACCCCAGGAGCGCGACATGCCCGCCGCCACCCCGCGCCGGCCCCGGCTCCCCGCCACCGCCGAGCTGCGCGCCCGCGCGGCCACCGCCCTGCGCCGCTGCGGCGCCGACCTCGACGCCGTCACCGCCGGCACCGGCCAGACCCTCCCCCGCCCGTACGCCCCTCACCGGCGGCACCCTCGCCGAGCTCGCCGCCACCACGCCGGAGCAGATCGACGCGGCCGTCGCCGAGGCGCACCGCACGTTCCAGCAGTGGCGCACGGTGCCCGCGCCGCGGCGCGGGGCGCTGGTCAAGCGGCTGGGCGCGCTGCTGACCGCCCATCAGGAGGACCTCGCCGACCTGGTCACCATCGAGGCCGGCAAGATCCGCTCCGAGGCGCTCGGCGAGGTCCAGGAGATGATCGACATCTGCGACTTCGCGGTCGGCCTGTCCCGGCAGCTCTACGGCCGCACCATCGCCGGCGAACGCCCCGGCCACCGGCTCTCCGAGAGCTGGCACCCGCTCGGCGTGGTCGGCGTGCTCTCCGCCTTCAACTTCCCCGTCGCCGTGTGGTCCTGGAACACCGCGATCGCCCTGGTCTGCGGCGACCCGGTGGTCTGGAAGCCGTCCGAGCTGACCCCGCTCACCGCGCTGGCCTGCGACGCGCTGCTCGCCCGGGCCGCCGCCGACACGGGCGCGCCCGCCGGTGTGCACCGGCTGCTGCTCGGCGCCCGGGACTGCGGGGAACACCTGGTCGACGACCCGCGGGTGGCCCTGGTCAGCGCCACCGGCTCGGTCCGCATGGGGCGCGAGGTCGCGCCGCGGGTGGCCGCCCGGTTCGGCCGCTGCCTGCTCGAACTCGGCGGCAACAACGCCGCCGTGGTCACCCCGTCGGCCGACCTGGACCTGACCGTCCGCGGGGTGGTCTTCTCCGCCGCCGGTACCGCCGGCCAGCGCTGTACGACGCTGCGCCGGCTGATCGTCCACGAGGACATCGCCGAGCCCCTCCTCGCGCGGATCGTGCGGGCGTACCAACAGCTGCCGCTGGGCGACCCGTTCGACCCGGCCACCCTCGTCGGCCCGCTGATCGGCCCGGCCGCCGGCACGGCGATGACCGAGGCGCTGGCCGCCGCGCGGCGGGCCGGTGGCACACTGCTGACCGGCGGCGAGCGCTGCCTGGCGGACGAGGCCCCGGACGCCGCCTACCTGCGCCCGGCGATCGTGCGGATGCCCGAACAGACCGAGCTCGTCCGCACCGAGACCTTCGCCCCGATCCTCTACGTCCTGACCTACCGCACCTTCGACGAGGCGCTCGCGCTGCACAACGACGTGCCGCAGGGGCTGTCCTCCAGCATCTTCACCCGCGACCAGCGCGAGGCCGAGCGCTTCCTCGCCGCCGACGGGTCAGACTGCGGGATCGCCAACGTCAACATCGGCACGTCGGGGGCGGAGATCGGCGGCGCCTTCGGCGGGGAGAAGGAGACCGGCGGCGGACGCGAGTCCGGCTCCGACGCCTGGCGCGCCTACATGCGCCGGTCCACCAACACCGTCAACCACTCGGCGGACCTCCCGCTCGCCCAGGGCGTCAGCTTCCTGTGACCCCGGCCGCCCGGCTACGGGGTCCGGCCGAGGTCCCGGACCAGTGTGGGGGAGGGGCGCGGGATCTCCCCGAAGTCCTCGTCGTCGCTGTCCACGACGAGCTGGTTGATCACGTGCTCCAGGGCGGCCGGCAGGGTCGGGGCGAGCCCGCTGTGCCACTGGACCAGGAGGTTGTGCCGGGCCGCGTCCGGGAGCAGCTGCTTCTCGTCGAACGCGGCCACCGACGGACGCTCCTCGTCCGGCCCGTGCGCGGCCTGCTCCCGCCAGTACGCGGCGTCGCGGTACTCGCCGTTGCGGCGGTGCGAGAGGTACAGGCAGTAGGCGGCGGTCCGGCTGCCGGCGCCGGCGCCGAAGTGCCACCAGAAGTGCGCCGCGTCGGTACGGCCCGTGATGTGCAGCAGACAGGCGAAGACCAGCGCGCCCTCGGGGTCGATGCGGTGGTCGTCGACCAGCCGCTCCAGGCTGGCCGCGGCCGCCGCGGCGTTCACCACCAGCGCGCAGGCCAGCTGGAGTTCATGGGTGGCCTCGTCCCGGGCGCTCGGATAGCCGCTCGGCGCCGCCCGGTCGGCCCGGCCCGGAAGCCCGGCCGGCCCCGCTCCGTCCGCCGCGAGGGCGCCCGCCGGTACGGGGACCCGATCCGGTGGGGGCCGCCGGGCGGCGTCGGCCCGCCGAGACCGTAGAGGCCCGCCGGCCCGTCGATCCCGGCGACCGCGGCCGCCGCGCTGAGCAGGGTCTCGACGGTCTCCCGTCGGCCGGCGGAATGGGTGTGCGACATGGTCAGTTCCCCCTGGGATTTCCCTGATCGATACCGAGCGCCGCAGCGAGCTTGCGCTTGCCGCGGGCTCGCGTAGGAGCGGACGGTGACTTCGTCGACGCCGAGCAGGGCGCCGATCTGGGCGTCGCTGTAGCCGATGACGTGCCGGAGCACGATCACGTCGCACTGCCGCTCCGGCAGTCTGGCGATCGCCGCGTACAGCCCCAACTGGCTCTCCAGCATGGCGAATTGCTGCTGGCACTCGCGCAGCAGGGCATGGGTGACGACGGCGAAGGCGGCGGTCTCGGTCAGGGCGGTGGGCTGCTGGTGGTCGTAGAGCCACTCCACCACCCGCTCCTTGAGGACCGACCAGGCGTACGCCTCCACCGACGCCTGCCGCAGCGCGTGCGGCCACAGCCGGCCGAGCTGCTCGTAGGCGGACAGGGCGACCTCGCGGGCCGCGGCCTCGCTGCCCGTGTGCAGATAGGCGTAGGTCAGCCACTTGCGGGCATGGGTGGCGAGGAACGCCTCGAAGGTTATGGACAGTTGGTGGTCGGACCGGGCCGGTGTGACGGACGGAAGCGTGCACCGGGGGAGCGCGGCTAACTCCGTGATGAAGGTGTGCGCCGGGGCGCACGCCGGTAGAAGTCGGTCCCGGTCTGCGCTCACGAGCAGTCCTCGTTCCGTTCGCCATGCGCCGCTGGCCGGGTGGCGGGGTCCCGAGGACAGCGGGAGGACGGTTTGCCCTCACCCTCCAATGAACAGGAAACAGGGCCCATTTGTGGCACGAGGGGCGCAAAAATCTTCCGCTGCGTATTCATATGGTTACCCGTGACAATGGCATGTGACGAATCGTGACACTCACCTGGCGGGCTGTCACCGTCTGCGCGGGTGTGCGCCCCGCATGATCCGGCCGTTACCGGGCAGAGCTCCCACAGTCCAGCGCACAACGGCCGAAAGCGCGCGCTGGGGGCGCACGCTTCCTTCGCATGCGCCCCCGATCCGCCCCGCCCGGCGGCGCTGTACCCGAGTGGTGAGCCGTACCTGGGGAGGCAGCGGACGATGAACGAGCACGAGCCCGTGGTGGACCTGCAGCTGGACCGGGCCCACTCGTCCCGGATCTACGACTACTTCCTGGGGGCAAGACCAACTTCCTGGCCGACCGGATGGCCGCCGGCAGCGTGCTCGGGGTCTTCCCCGCCGCGCTGGTCGCGGCCCGCATCAACCGCGAGTTCATGCACCGCGCGACCCGCTTCCTCGCCGAGTCCGGCCTGCGCCAGTTCCTCGACATCGGCACCGGCATCCCCACCCCGCCCAACCTGCACGACATCGCCCAGGGCAGCGCCCCCGACGCCCGGTCGTCTACACCGACAACGACCCGATCGTCCTCGCGCACGCCGCGGCCCTGCTGCTCAGCACCCCCGAGGGCCGCACCGCCTACGTCCAGGCCGACGTCACCGACCCCGGGGGCATCCTCACCGCGCCGCAACTCCTCGACACCCTCGACCTGTCCCGGCCGGTCGCCCTCAGCCTGAACGCGCTGATGCACTTCGTCCCCGACGACGGCCGGGACCGCGCCCACACCATCGTCGAAACCCTCAAGGCGGCGCTCCCCAGCGGCTCCATGCTCGCCATGAGCCACGCCACCGCCGATTTCGACCCCGAGGCGATGCGGAAGATCATCAAGATCTACGGCGACGCCGGGACCCGCCTGCAGTTCCGCACCCGCCCCGAGTTCCTCCGCTTCTTCGACGGCTGGGACCTGCTGGAACCGGGCGTCACCCTCTCCCACCAGTGGCGACCGGACGACCCCGCCGACGCCACCCACGTCACCGACGCCGAGGCCGCCTGCTACGCGGCCATCGCCCGCAAGCCCTGACGCGTGGAGTACCGGGGGCCGGAAGCGGCCGAACGGGGCCGCCCCGCCCGCTCATTCCTTCCGGTACCCGTACGCCTCCCCGGCCGCCGCCGCGACCGCGTCCAGGTCCGCCCCGGCCGAGGCGGTGACCACCGCGGCCACCGCGCCCTCCACGAAGGGGCGTCCACCAGCCGCGCGCCCTCGGGGAGCTCGTCCCCCTCGGCGATCAGCGCCTTGACGGTCAGCACCGCGCTGCCCAGATCGACCAGGAGCGCCACCCCCGCCCCGCGGTCCACCCGGTGGGCCGCCTCGGTGATCAGCTCCGCGCTGGTGCCCAGCCCGCCGTCCGGGTGCCGCCGGCGGCGGCCACCGGGCCTTGGCCCCGCCCCCGGCCAGCCCGACGGCCAGCGTGGCCACGGACTCCGCGACCGGCCCGCTGTGCGACACCAGCACCACCCCGACCAGCGCCTCCGCGCCGCCGGCCGGGCCCCGGCCGCTCACCTCGCCACCGCTGCTCACTTCGCCACCTCGGCGAGGGCCGCGAACAGCAGCGCCGAGGACGTCGCCCCCGGGTCCTGGTGCCCGATGCTGCGCTCGCCGAGATAGCTCGCCCGGCCCTTCTTGGCCAGCATCGGCACCGTCGACCGCGCGCCCTCCTCGGCCGCCTCGGCCGCCGCCGCGAACGACGTGGCCAGCTCCTCCACTGCGGGCACCAGCGCGTCCAGCATCGTCTTGTCGCCCGGCGCCGACCCGCCGAGCTGCCCCACCGCGTCCACGCCGGCCCGCAGCCCGGCCCGCAGTTCCTCCGCGGACACCTGCGCCGCGTCGCCGAGCGTCTTGCCCGTGCGCCGCAGCAGCGTGCCGTACAGCGGTCCGGACGCCCCGCCCACGCTTGAGATCAGCTGCCGCCCGGCCGTGGTCAGCACCGCCCCGGGTGTCGCCGGCGGCTCCGCCTCCACCACCTTCACCACGGCCGCGAAACCACGCTGCATGTTCGTGCCGTGGTCGGCGTCACCGATGGCCGAATCCAGCTCGGTGAGCCGCTCCGCCTCCCGGTCGATGGCGGCGGCCGCCGCCGTCATCCAGCGTACGAAGAACGCGGCATCCAGGGCCGTTCCGGACACGGACCACTCTCCTCAGATCGAGTTGCTCTCGGTTCACCTGCGGCAACGGGTACCCAGCTACATACACGAGCACCAGGACGGGTAAACGGACCGGCGCCGCCCCGGGGGATCCGCTACCGGCCCACCGGAGCCCGGCCGTCTGCACCGGCGCGTCCCACAACCGCAGCAGCTCCCCGTCCACCTGACACAGCGTCACCGAACAGCCCGCCATGTCCAGCGACGTCACGTAGTTGCCGACGAGCGTACGGGCCACCGCCACCTTGCGCTCGTCGAGCACCCGGCGCACCTCCGCGGAGAACCCGTACAGCTCCAGCAGCGGTGTCGCGCCCATGCCGTTGACCAGCACCAGCACCGGCAGCCGCGGTTCGAGGTCCTCCAGGACCGCGTCCAGCGCGAAGTCCGCGATCTCCCGCGAGGTCATCATCGGCCGCCGCTCCCGCCCCGGCTCGCCGTGGATGCCCACCCCCAACTCCAGCTCCCCGGCGGGCAGATCGAACGTCGGGCTGCCCTTGGCCGGCGTCGTGCACGCGCTCAGCGCCACCCCGAAGCTGCGCGAGGACCGGACCACCTGCCGGGCCACTGCCTCCACCCGCTCCAGCGGCATGCCCTCCTCGGCCGCCGCTCCGGCGATCTTCTCCACGAACAGCGTCGCGCCCGTGCCGCGCCGCCCGGCCGTGAACGTCGAGTCCGTCACCGCCACGTCGTCGTCGACCAGCACGCTGGCGACCTGGATCCCCTCGTCCTCCGCCAGCTCCGCCGCCATCTGGAAGTTGAGCACGTCGCCCGTGTAGTTCTTCACCACGAAGAGCACCCCGCGCCCGCTGTCCACCGCGGCCGCCGCCCGCACCATCTGGTCCGGCACGGGCGAGGTGAACACCTCCCCGGGGCAGGCCGCGTCCAGCATCCCGGGCCCGACGAAGCCCGCGTGCAGCGGCTCGTGCCCGCTGCCGCCCCCGGACAGCAGCGCCACCTTCTCCGCCACCGGCGCGTCCCGCCGCACCACCACCCGGTTCTCGGCGTCCACCACCAGCTCCGGATGCGCGGCGGCCATCCCCCGCAGCGCATCCTCGACGACGGTCTCCGGCACGTTGATCAGCATCTTCACGGGTACCTCCTGGTGGGCGGGCCGGTCCGGCGGTTCAAGTATCGGCCCGCGGCGCCGCCGACGGCACCGGCACGCGCCGGGCGCTTCGGCGCGCGTGATCGGCCGGGAGGTGGTCTGCTGGAACGGGGGCCGTCCGTACGTCCCGCCGCACGTCCCCGGAGAGCCGTATGAGCAGCTATCGCGTCGCCCAGGTCGCCGGCGCCGGAGGGTCGTTCGAGATCGTCGAGCGCGAGGTGCCGGAGCCCGGCCCCGGCTATGTGCGGGTGGCCGTGGACGCCTGCGGGGTCTGTCACAGCGATGTCGTCTTCGTGGACGCCCAGGTCCCGGGCGTACGGTTTCCGCTGGTCCCCGGGCACGAGATCGCCGGGCGCATCGAGGCGCTGGGCGAGGACGTGGACGCCGGCTGGCAGGTGGGCGACCGGGTGGCCGTCGGCTGGTTCGGCGGCAGCTGCCACCACTGCCGGCCGTGCCGGCAGGGCGACTTCATCGTGTGCGAGAACCTCAAGGTCCCGGGCTGGGCGTACGACGGGGGTTACGCGGAGGCGGCGATCGTGCCGACCGACGCGCTGGCCCGCATCCCGGAGGCGCTCCCGGCCGCCGAGGCGGCGCCGATGGCCTGTGCGGGGGTGACCACGTTCAACGGGCTGCGGCGCAGTTCCGCCCGGCCGGGCGATCTGGTCGCCGTCCTCGGCATCGGCGGCCTCGGCCACCTGGGCGTGCAGTACGCGGCCGCGATGGGCTTCGAGACGGTGGCCATCGCCCGTGGCCCGGCCAAGGCCGATTTCGCCAACCAGCTCGGCGCGCACCACTACGTCGACAGCACGGCGGACACCCCCGTCGCGGACGCCCTGCGGTCCCTGGGCGGCGCCAAGGTCGTCCTGGCCACCGCGGCCAGCGCCGAGGCCATCGCGGCGACCGTGGACGGGCTGTCCCACCGTGGCGAGTTGGTGGTCATCGGCGTCTCCTCGGACCCGTTGGGGATCAGCCCGCTGCAGTTGCTCATTCCCGGCAAGGCCGTCCGCGGCCATCCGTCCGGCACCGCACAGGACGTGCAGGACACCATGGCCTTCAGTGCGCTGCACGGCATCCACCCGATGATCGAGACCGCGCCGCTGGACCGGACCGACGAGGCCTACCGGAAGATGCTCGCCGGAACGGCCCGCTTCCGGATGGTGGTCACCCCCCGCTGACGCGCACCCCGCCGTCGACGTGGCGCGCCGGCTACTCCCGGTTACCCCCGACTGCCCCCGACCGGCTCTCGCGACGCCCGCCCGCATGCCCTAGTATTGATAATGGTTTCCATTACCGTTAAGTGGTGCCGACGAGAGACCGAGATCGACGAGAGGTAGTCCCCGCATGTCCGCCCACTGCCAACTGACCGGCGCCCGGCCGGGCTTCGGCAAGAGCATCTCCCATTCGCACCGCCGGACGTCCCGCCGGTTCGACCCGAACATCCAGCGCAAGCGCTACTGGCTGGCGAGCGAAGGCCGCCACGTCCGGCTCACCCTCGGCGTCAAGGGGATCAGGACGGTCGACGTCATCGGGGTCGAGGCCGCGGTGGCGCGCATCCGCGCGCGAGGGGGAAGGTCTGATGGCCAAGCAGAGCAAGATCGCGAAGAACGAGCGGCGCAAGGTGATCGTCGCGCGGTACGCCGCCCGGCGCGCCGAGCTGAAGGAGGTCATCCGGCGGCCCTCGTCGACTGAGGGCGAACGCGCGGCCGCCCAGGCCGAGTTGCGCCGGCAGCCGCGCGACGCGAGCGCGACCCGGGTGCGGAACCGGGACGGCGTGGACGGCCGGCCGCGCGGGCACCTGCGGAAGTTCGGCCTGTCCCGGGTGCGGATGCGGCAGCAGGCGCACGCCGGGTTCCTCCCCGGGGTCACCAAGTCGTCCTGGTAGGCGGCGGGAACGGCGTACCGGCGGACGAGGCGGCGGCCCGGGCGGCTGCCCGGGCCGCGGGCCGTGGGGGAGTGCGGCCCCGCTGACCGCCGATTAGCTGTCAGACAAGGCTGCCCGCGCCGGCCGGGACCCGGCCGAGTTCCTCGGCGCGCAGCCGTGCGTAGCCGGGCAGCACGACCTCGTTCAGCAGCGCGGTGCGCTCGTCGAAGGGGAGGAAGGCGGCCTTGACCGCGTTGACCGTGAACTCCTCCAGTTCGGCCGCGCCGTAGCCGAAGGTGGTGGCCAGGTGCTGGAACTCCTGCGTCATCGTCGTGCCGCTGACCAGGCGGTTGTCCGTGTTGAGGCAGACCCGGAAGCCGAGCCGGCGGAGCAGGTCGATCGGGTGCTCGGGGTAGCTGCTGGCGGCGCCCGTCTGGAGGTTGGAGGTGGGGCAGACCTCCAGCGCGATCCGCATGTCGCGGACGTAGGAGGCCAGCCGGCCCAGCGTGACCCGGCCGTCGGGCCCGGTCGAGAGGTCGTCGGTGATCCGCACGCCGTGGCCGATGCGGTGCGCACCGCAGCGCAGCACCGCCTCGTGGATGGAGTCCATGCCGACCGCCTCACCGGCGTGGATGGTGACCCGGGCGCCCTGGGCGCGGAGGTAGTCGAACGCCTCGGCGTGGTTGCTCGCCGGGTTGCCGATCTCGCCGCCCGCGATGTCGAACCCGGCCACCCCGCGGTCGCGGTGCGCGACCGCGAGCCGGGCGATCTCCGGGGAACGGTCCGCGTGGCGCATGGCGCAGAGCAGGGTGCCGACCCGGATGCGGTGGCCGGCGGCCGCGGCCCGGCGCTCGCCCTCCCGGAAGCCGGCGTTGACCGCGTCCACGACCTCGTCCAGGGACAGCCCGCCGGCCAGGTGCTGCTCGGGGGCGTAGCGCACCTCGGCGTAGACCACGCCGTCGGCCGCGAGGTCCTCGGCGCACTCGGCGGCGATCCGGAAGAGCGCCTCCGGCGTCTGCATGACCGCGCAGGTGTGCGCGAAGGTCTCCAGGTAGCGCTCCAGCGACCCCGAATCGGCGGCGTCGCGGAACCAGCGGCCCAGCGCGGCGGGGTCGCTGGTGGGCAGGTTCCGGTACCCGATGTGCTCGGCCAGCTCGATGACCGTGGCGGGGCGCAGGCCGCCGTCGAGGTGGTCGTGCAGCAGCACCTTGGGGGCGCGCCGGATCTGCTGCTCATCGAGGACATGGGGAGCCGCCAGCGGCAGCTTGTCAGACAAGGTCATGGGGCGGGAGTATGACACGACTTCCCGGGGACGGCGAACGCGTCCCGGCGGGCGAGGGTGGCCGAAGGAGCGCCGGCCGGCTACCGGGCCTGCCAGACCGGCAGGGCGGGCGCGCCCGGCGGCAGCATGTGCTTGGCCGCCAGCAGCGGCGTGCGGTCCAGCCGGACGACCTGGGTGATCAGCACCGCGGGGGTGTCCGCCGGGCGGCCCAGCTGCGCCCCGCGCTGCCGGCCCAGGGTGGTGGCCACCACCGTGCTGCCGCCGGTCAGCGGCAGCCCGCGCCCGGCCCCGAGCAGCAGCCGGAGCATCGACGACGAGCCCGCCGCCGGCCCGTCGAACGCCTCCACCGCCGCCGGCAGCAGCTCCGCCAGCAGCTCGTCCCGCGCCGCCCACTCCTGCGTCAGGCACGAGGGCAGCCCGGCCACCTCGACCAGGCTCTCCCAGAAGCGCACCCGGCAGGTGCCCGGCAGCAGCAGGTGCTGGGTGGAGAAGTCGGTCGGCTCCTCGTACGTACGGGCCAGGGCGGTGGTGGCGACCTGGCGGCCCTCGCCCAGCAGCTCCTCGACCGGCTTGAGGTACTCGAAGCCGCGCGGCGGCAGGTGGTGGCTGACCGTGCGGCCCACCCCGCGCCGCACGTTGATCACGCCGTCCTCCTGGAGCAGGATCAGCGCCTCGCGCAGCGCCGGCCGGCTCACGCCCAGCTCGGCGGCGAGCCGGGGCTCGGTCGGCAGGGTGCAGCCCGGCGGGTACGTGCCGTCCCGGACCGCCTCGACCATGCGCTCGTAGAGCGCGACGACCGGTCGCCGCTGCGGTTGCCTGCCGGCCATGTCGATCTCCCTCTCCCACGGCGTCCCACCCTGTCCGACAAGTCTGCCCCACGCGCGGAGGATCATGGGCCGGTGGCCGGTGGCCGGTGGCCGGTGGCCGGTGGCCGGTGGCCGGTGTCGGCCGACGGCGGGGCGGGGCCGGCACGGCGGGGGAGGGCTAACATGAACAAATGGGGCGTTCGCATGGGACCGTGACGCAGCGATTGATCGGCGACCACCTGGTGTCCGGCCGCATGGAACCGGGCGAGGAGATCGCCCTGCGGGTGGACCAGACGCTCACTCAGGACGCCACCGGCACACTGGTGATGCAGGAGCTGGAGGCGCTGGCGCTGGAACGGGTGCGGACCGAGGTCAGCGTGCAGTACGTCGACCACAACATCCTGCAGGCCGACGAGCGCAACGCGGAGGACCACCTCTTCCTCCGCTCGGCGGCCCGCCGTTTCGGCCTGTGGTTCTCCAAGCCCGGGAACGGCGTCTCCCATCCGACGCATATGCAGCACTTCGGAATTCCCGGAAAAACCCTGGCCGGTTCGGATTCCCACACCTGTGCCGCCGGATCCCTGGGAATGCTGGCGATCGGCACCGGCGGGCTGGAAGTGGCCCTCGCCATGGCCGGAGGGCCGCTGCACCTGACCATGCCGGAGATCTGGGGAATCCGGCTGACCGGCGAACTCCCGCCGTGGGTCAGCGCCAAGGACGTCATCCTGGAAATGCTGCGCCGCCACGGCGTCCAGGGCGGCGTCCACCGCATCCTCGAATACCACGGCCCCGGACTGGCCTCCCTCACCGCCGTGGACCGGCACGTCATCGCCAATATGGGCGCGGAACTCGGCGCCACCACCACCGTTTTCCCCGCCGACGACGCCGTACGGACATTCCTCGACGCGGTCGGGCGGGGTGCCGACTTCACCGAGATCGTCGCGGCACCGGACGCCGCCTACGACCTGGCGGAGGAGATCGACCTGACGTCACTGGAACCGCTGATCG
Source organism: Streptomyces endophytica (assembly GCF_026153355.1). Taxonomy (GTDB): domain Bacteria; phylum Actinomycetota; class Actinomycetes; order Streptomycetales; family Streptomycetaceae; genus Streptomyces; species Streptomyces endophytica. Next base: position 4,919,200 of record NZ_CP110636.1, read on the forward strand.
CCGGCCGACCTCGCCGGGAAAGGTCGTCCGCGTACGGGAGGTGGCCGGCGAGCCGGTCGGCCAGGTCGTCATCGGATCGTCGGCGAACCCCGGATTCCGCGACTTCGCGGTGTCCGCCGCCATGGTGCAGGGACGGCAGACCGCCCCCCGCGTGAGTTTCGACATCAATCCCACCTCCCGGGAGATCCTCCAGGACCTGACCCGGTGCGGGGCCACCTTCGCGCTGATCGCGGCCGGCGCCAGAATTCACCAGTCGGGCTGTCTCGGCTGTATCGGCATGGGGCAGGCGCCGGCCGCGGGGCGCAATTCGCTCCGTACCTTCCCGCGGAACTTCCCCGGCCGCTCCGGCACCGACGACGACGCGGTCTGGCTGTGCTCGCCGGAAACCGCCACCGCCTCCGCGCTGACCGGCACCATCACCGATCCCCGCGAATGGGCCGCCCGCTGCGCCGTGGACCGCCCGGCGCCCGAGGCCCCGGACCCGGTATCGGTCAACGACGCCATGCTGGAACCGCCGTTGCCACCGGACCAGGCCCTCGGGGTGGAGCTGGAACGCGGCCCCAACATTTCCGCACTGCCCGAACTCGACCCGCTGCCGGACGAGATGGAACTCCCCGTTCTCCTCAAGGCCGGTGACGACGTCTCCACGGACGAGATCTCCCCGGCGGGCGCCAAGGCACTGCCCTACCGGTCCAACATCCCGAAACTCGCGGAATTCACCCTGACCCGGCTCGATCCGGAATATCCGCGGCGCGCGAAAGCGGCCCAGGACGACGGCGGTCACCTCATCGTCGCCGGGGAGAATTACGGCCAGGGCTCCTCGCGGGAACACGCCGCCATCACTCCGCGCTATCTCGGCCTACGTGCCGTCATCGCGAAGTCGTACGCCCGGATCCACTGGCAGAACCTCGCCAACTTCGGCGTCCTGGCCCTGGAATTCGACGATCCGGCCGACTACGGGCGCATCGGGCCCGGCGACCGGCTCCGGCTCACCGGGCTGCACGAGGCGCTCGCGGAGCAGAGCCCGCCGGCCCTCCGCGTCCGCAACACCACCCGCGACGAGGAGTATCCGGTCCATCACCGGCTCTCGCCCGGACGTCGCCGGGCGGTCCTGGCGGGCGGCGTCATCCCGGCCCTGGCACGGTGAGACCGGCGGCGCGGCCGGGCCGGGGGAGTCCGGCGCGCGGGCCGATCGGCCGACCCCGTGCCGGGGAATCCCCGGCACGGGGGCCGCTGAGCCGAGCCGTTCCTCACCGGGGGCACCGCGGCGGTTCCCTCACCCACCGCCTGCGGACCCGGGGTGCGGCTCGCCCTCCCTTCCATTCTCCCACCAGGGGCCCCGGCACGGGCGGCGCGGCAAGGCGGGCCCGGTCGTCTCGCGCGCATCGGCCCCTGGCCGCACAGTGGAAACGATGAGCTGGACGAGCGGCGGGCGGGCAGCCCGCGGGCAGGGAGAAATGGCTGATCGGGAGGCGTGAGGGGCGATGACCAGCGGTGCCGGTTCCGGCCGGTACGCGCACCTGGACCCGGACACCGGGCCGGCCTTCGAGGAACTGGCCGTACTGGCCGACGGTGACCGCAAGGAGAGGCTGCGCGAGGAGATCCTGCGGGCCTGGCTGCCGATGGCCCACCGGCTGGCCCGGCGCTACACCGGCCGCGGGGAGAGCGACGAGGACCTGCGGCAGGTGGCCGCGCTCGGCCTGCTCAAGGCGATCGACGCGTTCGACCCGCGGGCGGACACCCCGTTCGGCGCGTTCGCGGTGCCCACCATCGTCGGCGAGCTCAAGCGGCACTTCCGCGACGCGATGTGGGCGGTGCACGTCCCACGCAGCGTCAAGGACCTGCGGACCAAGGTCTTCCGCGCCCGCGAGGAGCTGGTCGCCCGCGCCGGTCAGCAGGAGGTCACCGTGGGCGACCTGGCCGCCCACACCGGCCTGACCCAGGAGGAGGTCCTGCTCGGCCTCGACGCCGAGAACACCTTCACCACGCTGTCCCTGGAACGGCCCCTGGGCGGCGACGGCTCCGACACGCTCGGCGAACTCGTCGGGCAGGAGGACCCGGCCCTGGCCCTGGTCGACGACCGCGCGGCGGCCACCGCGGGCCTGCGGATGCTCCCGGAGCGTGAGCGGCGCATCCTCTACCTGCGCTACTTCATGGGCCTCACGCAGAAGGAAATAGGCGACCGGGTCGGCCTCTCCCAGATGCACATCTCCCGCCTGCTGCGCCGCTCCTGCGACTTCGTCCGCGAACAGACCTTCGCCGCCCCGCGGACGTAGGAAGTCCGGTGCGCGCGGCGCCCCTCGGCCGGGTCGCCGCCCCGGTCCGGGCGGGGCACTCTGGAAGCGTAATCGCGTGCCATGAGCCGAGCTGTGAGGTGCCTGATGAGCACTCTCGAAGAACACATCGACATCAGCGTTCCCCTTGATACGGCGTGGGAATGCCTGCATCGCGCGGAGACCTATCCGCGGTTCCTGGAAGGGGTGCGCGCGGCCCGCTCGGAGGGGGAGCGGACCCGTCTGGACGTCGAGGCGGGCGGCCGCACCCGGGAGTTCGAGGTCAGGATCACCGACCGGGGCGGGGAGAACGTGATGACGTGGCGGACCACGAGCGGGCCCACCCTGGGAGGCGCCTTCTCGCTGCTGTCCCTCGACGACGACCACACCCGCCTGCAGGCCCGGTTCGAGTACGAGCCGGGGACCATCACCGAGACCTTCGGCGGGCCCAAGGGCTTCGCCCAGGCCGCCGTCATCGAGCGGGGCCTGCGCAGTGATCTGCAGCAGTTCAAGGAGCTGGTGGAGCACGGCGGGTGAGCCGCGCCGGTGCTTCCTGAGGCGGAGGGGCGGTTTCCTGACGGGAGACGGCGATGCCGGACGCAGTGGTGATCGGTGCCGGGCCCAACGGGCTGGTCGCGGCGAACCTGCTGGCCGACGCCGGGTGGACGGTCGAGGTGCTGGAGGAGCAGGAGGAGCCGGGTGGCGCGGTCCGCAGTGACCGCGGCGTGCACGCCGATTACGTCAGCGACCTGTGCAGCTCGTTCTACCCCCTGGCCGCCGCCTCCCCGGTCCTCGCGCGCCTGGACCTGTACGAGCAGGGGCTGGTGTGGAGCCACGCGCCCCGGGTGCTGGCCCACCCGCTGACGGACGGCCGCTGCGCGGTGCTGGACCGCTCCCCCGGGGACACGGCGGCGGCCCTGGAGACGTTCGGCGCCGGCGACGGGGTCGCCTGGCAGGGGCTGTGCGGCATCTGGGACCGGATCGGCCCGGACCTGATCCGGGCCCTGTTCACCCCCTTCCCCCCGGTCCGGGCGACGGCCCGGCTGGCCGCCCGGCTCCGCGCGGCGGGCGGGCTGCGACTGGCCCGGCAGCTGCTGCTGCCCGTACGGCGCCTGGGCGACGAGGAGTTCCACGGCGAGGCCGGGCGGCTGCTGCTGGCGGGCAACGCGCTGCACGCCGACCTCGCCCCGGAAGCGGCGGGCAGTGGTGGGATCGGCTGGCTGATGTCGATGCTGGCGCAGGCCTACGGCTTCCCGGCGCCGGCCGGCGGGGCGCAGCAGCTGACCTGGGCGCTGGTCCGGCGGCTGCAGCGGCGCGGCGGGGTGCTGCGCTGCGGGGAGCGGGTGGTCGGGATCGTGGTCCGGGCCGGGCGCGCGGTGGCGGTGCGCACCGCGATCGGCGAGACCGTGCCGGCGCGCCGGGCGGTGCTGGCCGATGTGTCCGTCCCGGCGCTCTACGGCCGGCTGATCGACCCGCGTGAGCTGCCCGGCCGTCTGCTGGCGGATCTGCGGCGCTTCCAGTGGGACTTCGCCACGTTCAAGGTGGACTGGGCGCTGGGCGGTCCGGTGCCGTGGGCGGCCGAGGCCGCCGCCACCGCCGGCACCGTGCACCTCGCCGGCGGGATGGACGAACTCACCCGGTTCGCCGCCCAGATCGCCATGGGGCAGGTGCCGGACCGGCCGTTCGCGCTGTTCGGGCAGATGACCACCGCGGACCCCACCCGCTCGCCGCCGGGCACCGAGTCGGCCTGGGCCTACACCCACGTACCGCACCGGGTCCGCGGGGACGCGGCGGAGCGGGGCACGATCACCGGCGCCTGGGACCCCGGGGAGCAGGAGACGATGGCGGACCGGGTGGAGGCGCAGGTCGAGCGGTTCGCCCCCGGTTTCCGGGCGCGGATCAAGGCCCGGCGGATCCTCGCCCCGCCCACCCTGGAGGCCATGGACGCCAACCTGCACGGCGGCGCGATCAACGGCGGCACCACCGCCGTCCACCAGCAGTTGTTCTTCCGGCCGCTGCCCGGCCTGGGACGTCCGGAAACCCCCGTCGAGGGCTCTACCTGGCCTCGGCCGGTGCGCATCCGGGCGGCGGGGTGCACGGCGCACCGGGGGCCAACGCGGCCCGGGCGGCCCTGCGCCGCGCACCGGGCAGCCTGCTCGCCCGCCGCCGGCGCGCCCTGGGCCGGGGCGCCCCGCTCCACGCCGGCACCTGGCCGTGACCCCCGGCCGGGCCGTGGCGCGCCGGCGCCGTCCATGACGACGCGGTACGCCCCGCGCGGTGCGCCGCCCTATGCCGCCTGCTGGTCGCCGTCCCGTCCCGGCACGACCAGGACGGGCGCGGCCGCCCGGTGCAGCACCTCGCCGCTCACCGAACCGAGCATCAGCCGGCGCAGACCCCCGCGGCCGTGGGTGCCGACGACCAGCAGGGCCGCGTCACGGGACGCCTCGGTCAGCATCGCCGCCGGGCGGACGCGTTCGACGCGGGCGTGCACCGTGACCTCGGGGAAGCGGTCGAGGCGCTTGGCGGCCTCCGTGCGGAGGATCTCCAGCGCGGCCGCGTCGAGCGCCTCGTAGTCCGGCGCGACCAGGCTGGGCCGGTCGGCACCTCGCCGGGGTGAAAGGTGGCGTGCAGCAGCTCAAGGCTCGCCCCGCGCGCCGCCGCCTCCTCGTACGCCACGTCCAGGGCCCGCGCCCCGATGTCGCCGAGGTCCACCCCGACCACCACCCGGTTGTCCGGGTCCGCGGGGGTCTCCCCGGGCCGTACGACGACGACCGGGCAGTCGGCGTGGGTGGCCACCTGCTGGCTGACCGACCCCAGTGGCAGCCGCGGGAAGCCGCCGCTGCCGCGGTGGCCGAGCACGAGGAAGGCGGCCTCGGCGGAGTGCTCCAGCAGGACCGGCGCGGGCCGGCCGGGGACCGTCTCCGTGGTCACCGTGATGCCGGGGAACTCCGACCGGGCGAGCTCGGCGAGCCGTTCGGTGACGGCGGCCTCCGGTGCCGGCGGCCCGTGCCCGTCCTCGCCCGCGGCGGTGTCGGCAGGGTCGTCCGGGTGGCCGGTGACGACGTGCAGCAGATGCAGCGGGGTGTGGTGCAGCCCGGCCTGCCGCGCGGCGTGCCGGACCACCGTCCGTTGGTCGCTTCCTTCGTCAACTCCGGCCAGGACCGGGCGGATCGGTGAGACACCGGACATCTGGTCACTCCTGTTCGGGTCGGACATACCGGGGCCGGGCGGTCCCGGGGGAAGGGCGGCTACCCCGCGGCGGAGCGGTCAAGCGGGCCCGTCCGGTCCGATCGTGTCCGGGGCCAGCAGCATGAGCGCCACGTCGTCCTGCCGGTCCGCCCCGGAGTACCGGTTCTCCAGCAGGACGTCGGCGAGGGCGTCGGGGTGCCGGGGCGGTGCCGCGCTCAGCCGGCCGGCCAGCTCGTCGACCGCACGGTCCAGGTCGACCCCCGGCTGCTCCACCAGCCCGTCGGTGTAGAGCGCCAGCACGGAGTCCGGCGGCAGGTCGATCTCGGTGGCCTCGTACCGGGCGTCGGGGTCGATGCCCAGCAGCAGCCCGTGCGGCACGTCCAGCACCCGGGTGTGCCGGTCGGGATGACGGAGCAGCGGCGGCGGGTGGCCGGCACTGGCCAGACAGGCCCGGCCGGAGCGCAGGTTGATGTGGACGTACAGGCAGCTGGTGAACAGGTCGGGGTCCAGGTCGGTCAGCAGCCGGTTCGTCCGGGCCAGCACCTCGCCCGGGGAGGCGCCCGCCGTCGCGTGGGCGTGCACGGCGGTACGGGCCTGCCCCATCAGGGCGGCCGCCGCCGCGTTGTGGCCCTGCACGTCACCGATGACCGCGGCCACGCTGTCCTCGTCGAGGCGGATCAGGTCGTAGAAGTCGCCGCCGATGTCCATGCCGCGGGTCGACGGCAGATAGCGGGCGGCGACCGCGAGGCCGGGCACCGGCGGCAGACCGTGCGGCAGCAGTCCGGCCTGCAGGTCGTGGGCCAGCTGCTGTTTCGCGTCGTACAGCCGGGCCCGGTCCAGCGCCTGGGCGATCAGCCCGGCCAGCGAGGTCAGGACCTGGCGCTCCTCCATGCTGAAGGTGCGGGGGCGGGTGTACGAGAGGATGCAGCAGCCGACCGGGCGGCCGGAGACGATCAGCGGCAGCACGGCCCGGGCCGCCTTGCCCGTCAGCTGCGGCAGCCCCGGGTACTCGCCTTCCATCTGCTCGGGGGTGGTGTAGAAGCTGGGCTCGCCGGTCGACAGGGCGTGCACCGCCGGGCTCTTCGCGGCGCCCAGCGCGAGTCCCTCGAAGGCGGCGATGGCCTCGGCGGGGTAACCACGGTGGCCGATGGTCCGCAGCCGGCCGCCTTCCGTCGCGTACATGAGCATGCCCTGGGCGCCGAAGGCCGGTACGATCTGGTCGGCGACGAGGTCGACGACGTCCTGGACGCCCACCGCCTCGGTGAGCGCGGCCGCCAGGTGCAGCACGTGGTAGATCTGCCCGGCCCGGGGCGGCACCGCCTCTCCCGGGGCGGGCACCGGCAGCGGGCCGTACTCCTTGCCGGCCGGGACCTCCGAGGGCACGATCCACACGCTCAGGCCGCGGCCGTCCGGGAACAGCCGGAAGGTGAGCCACCGGTCGGGCGGGCGGAGGGCGACGAAGGACATCGGCTGACGGCTGATCACCGCGGCGCGGTACCGGTCCTCGAACACCGGGTCACGCAGCCAGGGCAGCGCGTCCCAGGGGCGCGCGCCGATGAGCCGGTCCGGCTCCGCGTCCAGCAGTTCCGCCGCGCCGGTCGTGACCAGGGTGATGGAGCCGTCCAGGTCGAGCGCGCACGCGCCGCCGGGCAGTCGTTCGGCGAAATCGACCGCGGCCTGCGCCTCCTCGGGGCCGACGGTCCGGGCCGGTGGCGGGGTCAGCACCCGCGGCTCGACCGGCCGCGGCGGGTGCCCGTCGGACCCCCGGGGGTGCCGCGCCAGCACCGCGGCGAGCTGCCGGCAGCCGTGCTCGACGCGCGCCCGCTCGTCCTCCGACAGGTGCGGCGGATGCCCGGCCGGCCACAGGAGCAGCAGCGCGCCCCGTATTCCGTCCTCGTCCCGGTCGCCGATCGGCGCCGCGGCCAGCGCGAAGTCGTACGGCACGGCCACCGCCGTACGGGGGAAGTCACGGACCAGCTGCTGATGGCTGCCCGCCCACACCAGGTGCCGGCGGCGGACGGCGACCGCGACCGGGATGGGGGCGGCCAGCGCCACCCGGCTCCACGGCTCCAGGAACGGGGCGGGCACCCCGCTCATGACGGTCAGCTGCAGCACCGGCTCGTCGTCCGCGAGCACGTACACACCGCCCACGGAGGCCCCGGCGTCCAGCATCACCCGGAGCAGTGCCCGGTCCAGCGGGTCGGTTCCGGTCCCGCCGCTCATCTCGCACCTTCACACCGCTGTCGTCGTGGCATGGATGACCCGGTCCGGCCCGCCGTCCGTCCGGAACAGTGCCGACGTTACGCCGACGACCGGATCACGGCATGCGAGCGCCCCGCCGTGGCCCGGCCCGCGGCGGGGCGCTCGCAGGGGCCCGGGCGGCTGCGGGCCGTCTGGCTCGCGAGATGGGACAAACCGCCGTATATCATGTAATGGCGCCTCTTGAACATGGCGCGGGCCGCATGTCACCTCCGAATCCTGAGAGGAAACATGGCCGCAGACGAAGAGGACGACGAAGCACCGGACCGGCGCCCGAGCCGCGAGAAGACGGCGGGGAAGGGCAGCGATTCACCTTCCGGCAGCCGGAAAACGGAGGAGAGTGGAACGGAGCGCGCCGCCCGCCGCGTTTCCGCGCCGCGGGCCATGCGCTACGCGGCCGAGCAGCTCCAGGAGCTCCTGGGCCGGGCCCCCGAGTCCGTCTCCGCGGTCCAACCGACGGAGGACGGCTGGCTGGCCGACGTGGAGGTCCTGGAACTCGAACGCGTCCCCACAACGAGCAGCGTGATGGCGAGCTACCGGGTGACGCTCGACGAAGAGGGCGAGCTGATGTCCTACGAGCGCACCCGTCGCTACACCAAAGGGCAGATCGGCCAGAGCTAGGCCGGGTGGCGCCGCCATCACCGTTCGCCAAGTGAACGACACGGCCACTCCGGAGGAATCCGGGGTGCGCCGGTGAAAGGGAGGCACCGTGAGTGTAGTGCCGCAAGGAGGAGGCGCCGTGGCGACGGGTGGCGGACAGGCCACCGGCAACCTCTACGACGTCGTGGAACTGCTCCTGGACCGTGGTCTGGTCATCGACGTCTTCGCACGGGTCTCGCTGGTGGGCCTGGAGATCCTCAAGGTCGACGCCCGCATCGTCGTCGCCAGCGTGGACACCTACCTGCGCTTCGCCGAAGCCTGCAACCGCCTCGACCTGGAGTCCGGGCGCAAGGCCCCGTCCAAGCTGACGGACGTCGTCGGCGAGGTCACCGAGGGCGGCGCGCGCGGCAAGACCAAGGGCGCGCTGAGCGGCGTCGCGGAGTCCGTGGCCGACGCCCTGAAGGCCGGCGTCCAGGAGTCCGAGGAACGGCACAAGGAGCCCGCGGCCAAGCGCGAGCGACCGGTGAGGCACCGAAAGGACTGAGCCATGCCCGTCTACGTCTACTCGATCGTCTCCCGCAGCCATCCGCAGAAGCTCGACGGTCTGCACGGAGTGGGTGACCCACCGTCAGAATTGCGCACGGTGGTCGGCGAGAAGCTGACCGCGGTGGTCAGTGACGCCCCCGAGGAGCTACGGCCCAAGCGCCGCGACCTCGCCGCCCATCAGGCCGTGCAGGAACGGCTGATGGCCGACGGCACGGCCCTGCCGCTGCAGTTCGGCTTCACGGCCGACGACGAGGACGCGGTACGGACCGTGCTGGAGGAACGCGCGGAGGAGTTCGCCGAGCGGCTGCAGGCCCTGGAGGGCTGCGTCGAGTACCACCTCAAGGTCGCCCAGGACGAGGAGGCGATGCTGCGCCAGATCCTCACGGAATCGGACCAGGCCCGCCGGATGAACGAAGAGGTCAGGAGCGGTCGGGCCGGCCCGGACCTGCCGCTCGCGCTCGGCGAACTGGTCTCGAAGGAGGTCGACGCACGCAAGGACCGGCTGGCCGCCGCGGTCTCCGAGGCGCTCGGCGGGTTCGCCCGCGAGGAAAGCACCTACAAGCCGGCCGGGGACGATTTCCTCAGCATGTCCTTCCTCGTCGACAAGGAGCAGGAGGAGCGCCTGCGCAGCGCGGTGCAGAAGATCGCGGACGAACTGGGCGAGGACTTCGACCTGCGGCTGCGCGGTCCGCTCCCCGTCTACAGTTTCGTCTGATCCGTCCGGCCCGGCCGGTCGTCCGGCGCTTCCGGGCGTCCGGCCCGCGGCCTCGTCCAGGGAGTTCCCATGGGTCTGCTGGGACAGATCGCCACCCTTCCGATCGCCCCGGTGCGCGGCATCGTCTGGGTCATGGAGCGGGTGGTCGAGGCAGCCGAGAACGAGTACTACGACCCCGCTCCGGTGGAGCAGCAACTCGCCGCTCTGGAGCGGCAGTTGCTGGCCGGGGAGATCGATGAGGAGACCTTCGACCGGCGGGAGGACGAACTGCTGGACCGGCTGGAGGAGATCCGCGCCCATATCCGGGGCGCCGGCGGCTGAGCCGGGCCGCCCGGCCGCCGCAACGGCAGGGAAGCGAGGTGCAGGGCCGTGAGCGAACCCCTCGCCAGGAGGCTGGGTGACCATCCGTCCAGGGCCGCCCCGCCCGGCGGCCAGGGCACTTCGGCCAACCTCGCCGACATCCTGGAACGGGTCCTGGAGAAGGGCCTCGTCATCGCCGGTGACATCCAGATCAACCTCCTGGACATCGAGCTGCTCACGATCAAGCTGCGGCTGCTGATCGCGTCGGTGGACAAGGCGAAGGAGATGGGCATCGACTGGTGGGAGCACGACCCGGCACTGTCCTCCCGGGCCTCCGACGGCTACCGCTCGCTCGCCGAGGAGAACCGGCGGCTGCGGGCCGAACTCGCCGCCGCGCGCGGCCGGCCCGCGGGCGACGAACTGCCGCCGGGCGACACGGCGGAGCGGCCCGAGGAAGCCGAGGAGGCCGACGAGGCCGAGAACGTCCGGGCGAACGAGCGGGCCGCGGTGACCCGGCAGGCCGGGCAGGCCGGGCGGGCCAAGCGGGCCAAGGCGGCCGAGCCGGTCGAGCGGGCCGAGCCGGTCGAGCGACCCGAGCCGGCCGAGCGACCCGAGGCGACCGAACGGGCCGAGCCGACCGGGCAGGCCGAGGCGGCCCGGCGCACGGACCGCCCGGCCGCCCGCGGCCGGCGCAGCGTGAGCGGCAACCCGGGCACGTCGGGCCGGGCCCGCACCTCCGGCACCGCACGCAAGCGGGCCGAACCGCGCCCCCGGGGCAAGAAGCGGGACGAGCCATGACCGAGCTCATCAGCTATGCCTACGCGGTCGCGCGGGACGCCGACGGATCGCTGGAAGCGGAGCTGTCCGGGCTCCCGGGGGTGGCCGACGCACCGGTCCGCCTGGTGCGCACCGGCGACGACGCCGATGTGGTCGTCGCCGTCAGCGCGGTGCCCGCGGCGGACTTCGACGAGCAGGCCCTGCGCGCCCACCTGGAGGACCTGGACTGGCTGGAGGTCGTCGCCCGCGCCCACCACCGGGTGATCGAGGCACTGGCCGCCCGCAGCACCGTGCTGCCGCTGCGGCTGGCCACCGTCTACGTCGACGACGAGAGCGTCCGGCTGATGCTGGCGGACCGCCGGCGGGCGTTCGCCGACCGGCTCACCGAACTGGCCGCACAGACCGAGTGGGGGGTCAAGATCTACGTCGAGGCCGCGGCCCCCGAGGCCCCCGAGGAACCGTCCGCCGAGGACGTGAGTCCCGGACGGGCCTACCTCAGCCGGCGCCGGGCACAGCGCCACGCCCGCCAGGACGCCTACCGGCACGCCGAAGAGGCCGCCCGGCGGGTCGAGGACACCGCCCGCACGTACGCCGTCGACCAGGTCAGGCACCGGGCACAACAGGGCGAACTGGCCCAGGGCCCGGGGGAGAACGTCGTCAACGACGCCTATCTCGTGCCGCAGCAGGACGCCGAGGACTTCCGCACCGACGTCCTCCGGGCCGGCGAAGGCTTCCCCGGCGTCCGGGTGGAGGTCACCGGGCCCTGGGCGCCCTACTCCTTCGCCGTCCCCGCGGAGGCCGAACCCGTGCGGAGAGCCGCGCCGTGAGGCCCGTGGGCGGGCCGCCGGCCAGGGCGGACGAGCCGCTGCCGAACCAGCAGATCGCGCTGATCGACCTGCTGGACCGGCTGCTCAGCGGCGGTGTGGTGCTCACCGGCGACGTGGTGCTCTCCATCGCCGACATCGACCTCGTCCGCATCACACTGCGCGCGCTGGTCGTCTCCATCAGCGCCGCGAACCCCTCCCCGTGGCCCTCGCGCGAGGAACTGGCGCAGCGCGACGAGTTGACGTACCGGGAGGACCGGACGCTCCCGGAGGGCGGACCATGACGGAGGACGCCCGGTGGCCGGCCGGCGCCCGCTTCGACGAGGTCGCCGACGCGGCGGCGCGCGCCTTCCGCCTGCTGCCCGCGGCACCGGAGGACGACCTCCTGCGCACGCCGGGCGGTCCGTCGCACCGGCCCGCACACCGGATCGCCACCGATCCCGACACGGTGGAACGCGACCTCATGAAGCTCGTCCTCACCCTCGTCGAGCTGCTGCGGCAACTCATGGAGCGCCAGGCCCTGCACCGGGTCGACGCCGGGGACCTCTCCGAGGAGCAGGAGGAGCGGCTGGGCGAGACGCTGATGATCCTGCACAGCCGGATGGTGGACCTCTGCGCCCGGTACGACCTGTCACTGGAAGACCTCAATCTGGACCTCGGCCCCCTCGGGACCCTGCTGCCACCACCGTCCTGACCGGCGCCGTCCCGAACCGGACGCCGTCCCGAACCTGCGGCCCGGACCGGGCCGCACCACCAAGGAGCACGACAAGGACCACGACAGGAGCGCGAGATGGACATCAAGAAGAAGACCCGGGAGCTCGGCGGCACCGCCGCCGGAAAGGCCAGGGAAGCGATCGGCAGGACCAAGGAAGCGGCCGGCAAAGCCCGCGGTGACACCGGGCTCGAACACCGGGGCAAGGCCGAGAAGGCCATGGGGAAGGTCAAGCAGGCCGTGGAGAAGGGCCGGCACACCCTGAAGCACTGAGCCTGCCGCCCGGCCACCCCGGCCCACACCGGTCCCCGCCGCCCGTGTCTCCGTGCGGGCGGCGGGGACCGGTGCGCCAGGATCCCGGCCTCGGCCGGGGGTCAGCCGGCGTCGGGCAGCCGTACCCGGACGGTGCCGTCGGACTCCACGCTCACCTGGAACGCGGGCTGCGGCGCGGTGGCCGGCCCCCGTACGTTGGCGCCGTCCGCCAGCCGGAAGACGCTGCCGTGCCAGGGGCACTCCACACAGCCGTCCGCGACCTTCCCCTCCGACAGCGGTCCCGACATGTGGCTGCACCGGTCGGCGAGCACATGGATGTGGCCGCCCGGCTGCCGCACCACCACGAGGGGCACCTCGCCCAGCTCGCGGCGCACCGCCTCACCGACCGGGAAGTCCGTCACCCGGCCCACGGTGTGCCAGCCCGCCGCCACCAGGTGCGGCACCGGCTGGGCCTTGTTGGGGCCTGAGGCCTGCCGGTACGCGAGGTGGCCGCCCAGCAGCCCGCCGGTACCGGCCGCGCACAGCCCCGCGAGCCCGAGCGCCTTGCCCAGGGCCGTACGGCCGCGGCCGCGCTGTACCCAGGAGTTCGCGTACAGGCCGATGGCCGCGGCGATCGACCCGGCGTGCACCAGCCCGGTGCGCATCTGGTCCTCGTGCTGCTCGGCCCAGTCCACCCAGCCGGCCAGCGCGGCCGGTACGGCGGACAGCACGCCCACGCCCACCAGCACCCGGGCCCCGCGCCGGGTGCCGGGCACCAGGTCCAGCACCGCGGCGGACAGCCACGAGCCCAGCGGGAGCTGTACCAGCGCCGGGTGCAGCGGATGGCCGATCGGCAGTCCGTGCAGCACATCGCGCCAGCGCCCCAGGGGCAGTCCGCGGACCGCCCGCTGGAGCGGGCCGATCACCCGGTCCAGCTGCTCCAGGCGGCCCAGCTCGTCGAGGGAGCGCAGGAAGGTGGCCTCGGTGCGGGCCGCGACGCCTTTCCGCGTGCCGGTGTCGCCACCGGAACCGGTGGCGGTTTGAAGGACGCCCGTACCCGGGGCGAGGACGGCGAATTTCGGGTACCGCGCGGAGAGCCGCATCAGCCTCACTCCTCTTCGGTCTCTTCCTCGTCCTCTTCGGCGGGCTCTTCCTCGTCCTCCTCCTCCGCTTCGGATTCCTCGCCTTCCTCCCCCTCTTCGCCCTCTTCTTCCTCCGCCGCCTCTTCTTCTCCTTCTTCGCCCTCTTCCTCGCCTTCCTCGGCGGCTTCGCTCTCCTCTTCCTCGACGGCCTCCTCATGGGTCCGTACGACCTCGCCGTCGCGGATCTCGCCGCGCCAGCCCTCCGGCTCCTCGTTGGTGAGGGTCACGTAGCGCTGGAAGTGTTTGAAGTCCAGCCGCAGCCGTCGTCCCTGCGCGCGCCAGATGTTTCCGGTCTTCTCGAAGAAGCCCGAGGCGTAGTACTCGACGACCAGCACGATGCGGGTCAGATTCGGCGCCAGCTCGTGGAAACTCACCGCGCCCCGGGTCGATCCCTTGGCGCCCTCGGAGGTCCAGACGATCCGGTCGTCCGGTATCTGTTCCTGGACGGTCGCCTTCCAGCCCCGGGTCGACGGCCCGACCTTGGCCTTCCAGTCGCTGGTCGTCTCGTCGTGCGGCGACACGTTCCGCACGCCCTTGGTGAAGCGGGTGAACTTCTCGTACTGCGTCCAGTGGTCATAGGCGGTACGCACCGGCACACCGACGTCGAGGACCTCGATGATGTTGGTGACCTTCCGGTCGCCCGAGGCGCGTTTCTTTCCGCCGCCGAAGGCCTCCTTGGCCTTGCCGAGCAGACTGTCCTTGACGCTCTTCGCCGTTCCGGAGAGCACCGCCTTGGCGGGGGACTTGCCGCCCAGCAGGCCCAGGCCGATCTCCTTGCCCAGGGATCCGCCGTGCTCGGCGACATCGGTGAGCCGGTCCGTCATGTCCGTCAGCTTGTCGCCGGCCCGTTCGGCGAGGCTCCCCACCCATGCCGTCATGAGGTTGCCGAGCTCGTCACGCACCCGGTCCAGCCCCGCGTCCACGTCCGTTCCCGTTCGAACCATGACCGGTCACCTCCCGCCTCTGCCGCGCGACGCGGTCTTCTTGGCGGCGCTCTTCTTCGCCGGAGCCTTCTTGGCCGCCTTGGCGGTCTTCTTTCCCGCCGGGGCCTTCTTGGCGGCAGCCTTCTTTGCCGGGGCCTTTTTGGCGGCTTTCTTGGCGGCGGTCTTCTTCGCCGGGGCCCTCTTGGGCGGAGACTTCTTCGCCGGGGCCCGTTCCGCGCGCGCTCCGCCGCGGGGCCGCTCCTCCTCTTCCTCTTCTTCCTCCTCCGGCTCCTCTTCCTCGTCCTCGTACTCGCCCTCTTCCTCCCCTTCCTCGGGTTCCTCCTCCTCTTCTTCCTCGTCGGAGGGCTCCTCCTCGTACTCCTCCTCTTCCTCGTCCTCGTACTCCTCAGGACCGAGCTGGAGGCGGCGGGTCCGGTCCTGCAGCGTCTCGGCGAGCGAGGTCAGCTGGCGGGTGGTGGCGGCCGCCAGGGCCTTGCGGCCGGCGCCCATCACCTCACCGCGGAGCTGGTCGCCCAGTTCCGCGACCTGGGGTATCTCCCCGAGCCTGCGGACGCTGTCCGACACCAGCTGACGTGGGTCGAGACCGGATTGGCGCCCGGCGAGATAGGACGCCGCCGTGAGGGCGAGCCGGCCCTTCTTGGTACGGCCCAGCACATAGCCGCCGGCCATGGCGGCGGCGAGCATGATCTTCGTTCTCTCGTTCATGGACGTGTCACCTTTTCCTGGGCAGCCGGCCGATCGGCGCCATATCTCCAGAGTGATCCCTGTGGTGACCTGCGCATCTCGGGCGCCTCTCGCGGATGCGGGGCGCGGTCGCGCCCCGTGGGCAGGCCGGGACGGCGGGTTCGCTCGCCGTTACGGGCGGCCCGTTCTACGGGTTACCGGCGGTCCGGAAGAAAAACACGCGGGGCGGTCAAAGTGGCGTCGATGCGGTCAAAAAGCGGTCAAAAAGCCGCAGGGTGTCCGTCCTGCCGCCGGCCGGCACGTATGCGGACGGAAGAGGACGGTCCTAGGCTCGGAATATGCCGGGATCACGCCGTGCCCCGCCTCGTGCGGGAGCAGACCGTGTGGGAGCCGGGGGAGCGCGGCGTGCCCGCCGGTGGGCGGCCGCGGCCCGGCTGCCGGCCGTGGCGGCGGTGGTGGCCCTGCTCGGCGTGCCGGCCGGCACGCCCGCCGCCCTGGCGGGAACTCCCGTGCCGGCGGCCGCCGCTGACCCGTCCCCCGGCCCGGGCCGGCGGGCTTCTACCAGCAGCGGCTCTCCTGGGCGCGGTGCGGCCCGGACGTCCAGAAGAGCGCCCGCAGCCAGGGTGACACCGCGCCGCCGGGCTTCGCCGACCGGCTGGAGTGCGCGCGGCTGACCGTACCGCGGGACTACGACCACCCCGACCGGACCGCACTGCGGGTCCAGCTGATCCGGCTGCGAGCCACCGGGCCCGGCAAGCGGCTCGGCTCCCTCGTGCTCAACCCCGGCGGCCCGGGTGCTTCCGGCGTCGACTACCTGATCGGCAGCGGCAGCGCCTTCGCGCGCCCGAACCAGCGCTACGACCTCGTCGGCTTCGATCCGCGCGGCACCGGCCGCACCGAACCCGTCTCCTGCGGCAGCCGGCTCGCCCCGCCGCCCGGCAACGCCGCCGACGACACCCTCGCGGCGAAGGAGAAGCGCATCAACGAGGCGTGCGGGCGGTACTCCGGCGGGCTGCTGCCCTGGGTCGGCACCACGGAGGTCGCCCGGGACATGGACGTGCTGCGCGCCGCGGTCCACGACGACAAGCTCAACTACCTGGGGTTCTCCTACGGCACCAAGCTCGGCGCGGTCTACGCCCATGAATTCCCGGACAAGGTCGGCCGGATGGTGCTGGACGGCGTCGAGGACCCCACCAAGAACACCTGGCAGACCGCGCTCGCCCAGGCCCGCGGCTTCCAGCGGGCACTGGACGACTTCACCGCCGACTGCGTCCGTGCCACGGACTGCCCGCTCGGTACGGACGACGGCCGGGCGCAGGACCAACTGCTCCGCTGGTACCGGCAGTTGACCGATACGCCGCTGACGGTGCGGGGCGTGCGGTGGACGAGACCACCTATGTCTACGCGCTGCGCGAGGCCCTCTACAGCCGCAGCGACTGGCCGGCCCTGCGGCAGGCCCTGGCCCAGCTGCGGCGCGGCGACGGCGCGGGCATCCTCCGGCTCAGTGACAGCGGCGGCAGCCTGGCCCCCGAGAGCGGCAGGGCTCCCCACGGCGAGCAGGCCCGCGGCGGCACGGCTGTTGCTGTACCGCCGCGGGCCGGAATCCCGCCGCGGCGGACCGGGCAGGACGACGAACTGCCGCCGCAGGACCAGCTGGCCCTGCGCGCGATCTCCTGCCGGGACACCTCGGAGCGCTACGGCGCCGCCGACTACCCCCGGGCGGAGCGCGAACTCACCCGGGCCTCACCGCTGTTCGGGCCGGACATCGCCCCGACCCTGCTGGACTGCTACGCGTGGCCGACCGCGGGCGACGACTCCTCCCGCGACGTCGCGGCGCCGGACGCGCCGCCGATGCTGCTCGTCGCCACCACCAACGATCCGGCGACCCCTTACCAGGGCGCCTTCAACATGGCCCGGGCGCTGGGCAATTCCAGCGTCGTGCTGACCTTCCGCGGGGAAGGGCACGCCGCCTACGCCACCGGCGACACCTGCGTCCAGGACCACGTCGACCGGTTCCTGATGGACGGCGTGCTGCCCGAGCCGGACACCAGCTGCGGCTGAGCGGTCCGGTGGACGGCGGTCCGGTGGACTACCTCCGGTAGTAACGGTTGTCCTCGACGTCGACCACGGGAGCGCCGGGGGAGGGCGGCTGGGTGCGCCGCCGCTTGAGGATGCTCACGTACGTCGCGAGCCCGATGATGCCGACGATCATCATGATGATGCCGACGAGGTCGAGATTGATCCCGGCCATGTGCCAGTCGGTGGCGAACGTGAGGATCGCCCCCACGGCCAGCAGACCGATGCACCCGCCGATACCCATGGTGTGTGCCTCCATAACTGGTGTGACGGTCAGGTCTGTTGAGAATGCGGGTACCCGGCGGCGGGGGCCTTATGTCCGTGCCACGGCTGACGTCCGGCGCGAGGCGCGTCAGGGAGGGGCCGGAGCCGGCCGGGTGGTCAGCCGGCGCGCCGGCCGCCGCGGCCCGCGGTCTTCTTCGCCGCGGCCGGTTTCTTCGCGGCGGTCTTCTTCGTGCCCGCCGTCGTGCCGGCGGTCTTCTTCGCGCCCGCCGTCTTGGAGGCCGTCTTCTTCGCGGCGGTCTTCCGCCCCGCGGTCTTCTTCGCGGTCGCGGCCGGGCCGGTCTCCTCGTCCTCGCCGCGCGACCGCTTCGCCGCCCGGACACTGTCCTGCAGCGCCGCCATCAGGTCCATCACCTGTCCGGCCGGGGGCTCCTCGCCGGTCTCGAACTCCGGCTCGCGGTCGGCCAGTTTCGCCGCCACCAGCTCTTCGAGCGCCTCCCGGTAGTGGTCGTGCACGTCCTCCTCGGACAGTCCCCCGAAGGAGTCCATCAGCGCCTCGGCGGCCGCCACCTCATTGGAGTGCACCGGCGCCTCGCGCTCGGGCAGCACCCCCTGCAACGGGCGGATCTGGTGCGGCCAGAGGAGTTGCTGCATCACGAGGACGTCGCCCATCGGCCGGATCATCGCCAGCGTCTCCCGGCCGTGCAGGGCGATCTTCCCCAGGCCGACCCGCTGGTGCCGTTCCATCGCCTCGCGCAGCAGCACGTACGGCTTGGCCGCGGCCGGGCCGTCGATGCCCAGGTAGTAGCCCTTGCCCAGCTGCAGTGGGTCGATGTCACCGCCGGCGACGAAGGCGAGGATGGTCAGTGTCCTGGCGGTCGGCAGCGGGAGGGCCTCCAGGTCCTCGTCGCTGAGCGGGACGACCGTCTCGCCGCCACCGGGCCGGTAGCCGCGGCCGATCTCGTCGGGGGAGACCTCGGCGCCCTCCAGGGAGCACACCGGCTGGTTGCGCACTCGCCCGCCGTCCTTGGTGTGGATGCGGACGAAGCTGACCGACGCGGAGCTCTCCGTGGCGTTGTACGCGGCGACCGGGATCGTGACCAGGCCGAAGCTGATGGCGAACTTCGCCGTGGGACGCATGGGGGCCGCCTTCATCGGTGCGTTCGGCTCCATGCTAAGCGGGCCGGGCGAACCGTACATCCCGGTGCATACCGGGCATGGCCCGATCGGGTCGGAGGGCGGTCCCGGGGGCCGCCGGATCCCGGCGGCCCCTGGGTCGGGTCAGGTCACGTCACGGGGTGCCGGTGGTCTCCCGCGCAGAGCGCCCAGATGATGAAGATGTCGATGGCGACCAGCGTCAGGGCCCAGAACGGGTAGTACGGGATCCACAGGAAGTTCGCGAGTGCGCCGAGACCGGCGAGGATGACACCGAGGACGCGTGCCCAGGTCGCCCCGCTGGCGATCAGGGCGACGCCCGCGGCCAGGATCACGATGCCCAGGATGAGGTGGATCCATCCCCAGCCCGCGAGGCTGAACGAGAACACGTAGTTCCGTGTCGTCAGAATGACGGTGTCCTTCGCGATGGCGGAGATGCCCTCCAGGAGGGTCATCGCGCCACCGAAAATCATCAGGACGCCCGCGAAGGCCGTCCATCCCCGACAATGGTGGGTTTCTGCGTGGCCATGGCTCACTCCTCACATGAGAAACCTGGCCGGCCGCCGGCGCGATCCCGACGGTGGTCATGTGGTCATGCGCTGTTTCCACGTTTCCACAGGGACCGGCCGGCCGCATGTCAAGGGTGAGGAGCCCGCATTGAGGGGGGATCAGCGCCGGCCGCCCCCGGGGCGCGGCGCCGTGGCCGCCTCCGCGGTGCCCGGCGCGGGCAGCGGATCGGGCGCGGGGCCCGGCTCCGGTCCCGGCGTGGGCGGTGCCGGATGCGGCGGGATCGGATCCGGCTCGGGTGCCGGTACCGGTGGTGGCACCGGATCCGGTCCGGGGGCGGGGACCGGGCCGGGGCGCGGACCTGGCGTGGGTCCGGGTGGTCCGGGCCCCGGGCCCGGCGTCGGTGGTACGGGGTCGCGCGCTGCGCGCCCCCACTGGCGGCATGGTGCGTCCGGTACGAGATCCGGCACGAGACCTCCTTCGCTTCGGCCCCACGGGCGATCGGTGCCCCATTGAGGCCCCTGGGGCACACCACCCTTGTTGCCGTTTTCGTGCCCGGCATGCGACGTGGCGGGCGGTCACCACCCGGACGCCGGAGCGTACGGCGGCCCGCAGCGGGTACCCCCGCCCGCATGGAGGCCACCGACAGGGACACGGATACCGGCGCGACCAGGACCGGCCGGGGCGGCGCCGCCGGGAAGGCCCGCAAGGGCGGTACGCACACGCTGCGGGCGGGCGGCCGGACCGTGGAGGTGCACCGCCCCGACAAGGTGCTGTTCCCGGACGACGGGCTGACCAAGGCCGATGTCGTCGACTACTACCGCCAGGTGGCCGCGGCCATGGTCCCGCACCTCCGGGACCGCCCGCTGATGCTGGAACGGCTCCCGGAAGGGCTGGAGGGGCTGCACTTCATGCAGAAGGAGACCCCGGACCACTACCC
The DNA here is from genome assembly GCF_026153355.1 of Streptomyces endophytica. GTDB lineage: Bacteria > Actinomycetota > Actinomycetes > Streptomycetales > Streptomycetaceae > Streptomyces > Streptomyces endophytica. The sequence continues at coordinate 4,939,317 of NZ_CP110636.1, forward strand.
CGACTGGATCCGCCGCGAGGAGGTCGCCAAGGAGGGCGGCACCGTCACCCACCCCGTCTGCGACGACAAGGCCACCCTCCTCTACCTCGCCGACCAGGCCTGCCTCACGCTGCACCGCTGGCTGTCCCGGACCGGCCGGCCCCACCACCCGGACCGGCTGGTGTTCGACCTCGACCCGCCGGGCTCCGGCTTCGAGCCCGTACGGGAGGCCGCGCGGCAACTCGTCGGGCTGCTGGACGAACTCGGGCTGCCGACCCTGCTGATGACCACCGGTTCGCGCGGACTGCACGTCATCGTCCCGCTGGACGGCCGCGCCGACTTCGACACCGTGCGCGGCTTCGCCCAGGACGTGGCGGAGGTGCTGGCCGGACGCCATCCGGACCGGCTCACCACGGCCGTGCGCAAGAAGGCCCGCGGCGACCGGCTCTACCTGGACGTCCAGCGCAACGCCTACGCACAGACGGCCGTCGCCCCCTGGTCGCTACGGGCCAGGTCCGGCGCCCCGGCCGCCGTGCCGATCCGCCACGAGCAGCTCGACGACCCCGAACTGACCGCGCGCAGCTGGTCGTTGAAGGACATGGCGGGGGTCGTGGAGCAGGCGCGGGCCCGGCCGTGGTCGGCGGTGCCGGCCCGCGGGCGGTCGCTGCGCACCGCCCGCAAGCGGCTCGACGCCCTGCGCTGAGGGGCCGTCGGCCCGGTCAGTCCGCCGGCGGCCCGCCGTCCGGCGCGTGCGGCACGGCGGGCCCTCCTTCGGCGTCTCGTCGCGCCCCGTGCCGTTCGCGGTCGGCGACCACCGCCTCGTCGAGCAACTCGCGCTCCCGGCGGGCCCGTTCCCGGTCCCCGGCCGAGGCCTCCGTGACGTCCAGGAAGATCTGGTCGGCGACCGGCCAGCGGCGCCGGATCTCCGTCTTCACCCGGACCAGCACCTCCTCGACCTCCTCGCTGTCCAGCCCGCCGACGAGGTCGATCCGGGCCGCGATCAGCGTCGACCGGGTGCCCAGCCGCATGGTCAGCAGCGTCGTCACCGCGTCGATCTCCGGCTGCCGGTCCAGGAACCGCGCGATCGCCTGGCGCAGCGCCGGGTCGGCGGCCTCACCGATGATCCGGCCGCGGGACTCCTTGGCGAGCTGGTAGGCGACGTACATCAGCAGCGCCCCGATGACCAGCGACGCCCAGCCCTCCCACGCCACCTCGCCGGTGAGCAGGTGCAGCCCCACCCCGGCCATCGCGACTACCACGCCGAAGCAGGCGGTGGCGTCCTCGGCCAGCACCGTCCGCAACGCCGGGTCGTCGCCCGCGCGGATGGCGCCCAGCATGGTCCGGCCGCTCTGCCGCGCCTGGCCGCGGACCTGCGCCAGCGCGCGCAGCAGCGACGAGCCCTCGGCGAGCAGCGCGACCAGCAGGACGACCAGCCCGACCGTGTAGCCCGTACGGCTCTCCGCACCGCCCGAGCGCAGCGCCTCGACGCCCTGGAAGAACGAGAAGCAGCCGCCCATGACGAAGATGCCGACCGCGGCGAGCAGGGACCAGAAGTACCGTTCCTTGCCGTAGCCGAACGGGTGCCGGGAGTCCGGCGCGCGGGTGCTGCGCTTGAGGGAGGCGAGCAGGAAGAGCTCGTTGAGGCTGTCGGCGACCGAGTGCGCCGCCTCGGAGAGCAGCGCGGGCGAGCCGGCGATCAGCCCGCCGACCACCTTGGCCACGGCGATCACCAGGTTCGCGCCGAGCGCCACGAACACGGTGACCGCGGTCCTGGCGTCCGCCCCGTCCTGCGACCCGTTGTGCCTCTGGTCCTGCGTCTCGTCCTGAGTCCCGTTCGACACCACGTGCCTCCGGTGGTCGGTCGGCCGGCCGACGCGAAGCGTAGCCGCCCGCGGCCCGGCGCGCACCCGGGCCCACCGGTTGGTTCCGGCCCGGCGGAGGGGGCAGCCTGGAAGCGGCGGAGACCCCCGACCCCGACGACCGAGGAGCCGGCCATGGGCGGACCATCCGACCGGGCCCTTGCCCGTACGCTGCTGGAGCGGCACGGCACGACCTACGCCGAGGAGAGCGGCATCCGGCTGCGCAACACCCCGCAGCCGCTCTACCAGGTACTGGTGCTGGCCCACCTGCTCAGCGCCCGGATCCGCGCCTCCGTGGCGGTGGCGTCCGCGCGTGCGCTGTTCGAGGCGGGTCTGCGCACGCCGCGGCGGATGGCGGACGCCACCTGGCAGCAGCGGGTCGACGCGCTGGGGGAGGGCGGCTACCGGCGCTACGACGAGCGGACCGCCACCCAGCTCGGTGACGCCGCCCAGGTGCTGCTGGACGAGTACGGCGGGGATCTGCGGCGGATGCGGGACGCGGCGGACGGCGACGCGGGCGAGCTGCGCGCCGCGCTGCGCAAGGTGCCCGGCCTCGGGCCCGCGGGCTGCGACATCTTCCTGCGCGAGGTGCAGGGCATCTGGCCCGAACTCGCCCCCTGGGTGGACGGCAAGGCCGTCCAGGGCGCCGAGCGGCTGGGCCTCCCGGGGGACGGCCGCGAGCTGGCGCGGCTGGTGGGGAAGGACGAACTGGCGGCGTTCGCCTCGGCGCTGGTACGGGCCGCGCTGGACAAGTCCGTGGTGGACGACGTGCGCGCGGCGGCGGACGGCTGAGGCGGCCGGGAGCCCCCGGCGGCCGGCGGCAGCGGTCAGGCGATCAGGGCTCCCAGCAGGGTGACGCCCGCGAGGAACCAGGCGATGTAGTCGCCGACGTGACCGGAGTGCACCCGCCGCAGCGGAACGGTCCATCGGGCCACGTCGTCGCGCACCGGCCGCCGTACGGTCCACAGCGCGAGCCCCGCGGCCAGTGCGGTGGCCACCAGGCCCCACAGCACCCCGGAGGCGGTCCAGTGCGGTGGAGGAGTGGGCACCGGCTCCGCCGCCCGGCCGTGCAGCACCGCCGCGAGGTAGCCGGCGTGGTCGGTGAAGGCGTCCGCGGCCTGGCCGATCCCGGTCCGCAGACCGGGCACCAGCCCCACCGCAAGGGCCGCGGCGAGCAGCACCGCCGGCACGGTGAGCATGGTGTCCGGGATCCGGGAGAGCAGACCGCCCCGGGTCTCCGGCTCCTCCTCACCGGTCGTCTCGTCGGCCGGGTGCTCACCGGCGTCGGCCGGCCGGGTGCCCAGACCGAGGAACACCCGGGCCCCGGCCCGCAGCACCGCGCCACCGGTGATCGCCGACACCAGCACGAACAGCGCGGTCGCCCAGCCGCCCACGGCCTCCTCGGTGACCGCCTTGCCCAGCGCGGTGCCGAACGGCGGCAGCCCGGCCAGCGCCAGGCCGCCGGCCCCGAACAGCGCGCCCACCCACGGCAGTTCGCGCCCCCGGCCGTGCAGCTGGTGCTCGTCGACGCTGGCGAACCGGTCCAGCAGGATGCCCACGCACGCGAACAGCGCCGCCTTCACCCCGGCGTGCCCCAGGACGTACACCGCGACCCCGCCGACCCCCGCCGGGCTGAGCACCGCGAGACCGACCAGGAACAGCCCGGCATGCGCCACCGTGGAGTACGCCAGCAGCCGCTTCAGGTGGCGCTGCTGCCAGCACATCAGCGTGCCCAGGACGGCGGTCAGCACCCCCAGGGCCAGCAGCGCCCGGTGGGCGTCCGCCGCCGGCACCCCGCCCGGACCGGCGAACACCGTCCAGTACACCCGGGCCGCGCCGTACAGCCCCAGCTCGACCATCACGCCCGACATCAGCATGCACACCGGTGTCGGGGCCACCGCATGGGCGTCGGCCAGCCAGAAGTGGAACGGCACCGCCGCCGCCTTGACCAGCAGCCCGGTCACGACCAGGGTGAAGGCGGCGATCAGCAGCGCGTCCGGGGTGCCGGGCGACCCGGCGAGCGCGTTGCCGATCTGCGCGAAGCCCAGCTCGCCCGTGTGCGCGTAGAGCAGGCCGATGCCCAGCAACGTGGTGTAGCCGCCCAGGGAGTTGACGACGCCGAAGACCAGGGCGCCCTGGACGGCCCGCGCCTCCTCCACCCGGTAGCCGGTCAGCGCGTACGCGACCACGCCCATCAGCTCGAAGAACACGAAGGCGTTGAAGAGGTCGCCGGTGAGCGTGAACCCGCACATGCCCGCCTGGAAGAGCAGCACCAGCGCGGGGAACGAACCGGCGTGCCGCCGCGGCGGCTCGGCGAAGTACCGCCAGGCGTACGCGAGCGCCGCCAGCACCAGCAGGGAGACCAGGGTGGCGAGCCCCAGGCCGGTGCGGTCGCCGACCAGCACGATGCCCACGCTCACTCCGTTGTGCGGCCGCCAGCCGCCCACCCACTCGGCGGGCTGCCCGGCCGACGACCCGGTGGCCGCCAGCGCGAGCAGGGCGAGCACCGCGGTACCGGCGGCGAACAGGCAGCCCAGCGTCTCCGCGGCGAACCGGGGCAGCCGCCGGCCCGCCCCCACCAGCAGTGCCGCGCCGAACATCGGGGTGATCACGATCAGCGGCAGGGTCTGTGCGACGCTCACCCCCGCAGCTCCGACAGCTCGTCCGGGTCCACCGTGCCGTGGCGCTTGGCGACCTGGATGACCAGGGAGAGCAGCAGCGCGGTCACGGTCGCGCCGATCACGATGTCGGTCAGGGTGAGCGCCTGGACGACCGGATCGACGACCGGGCGCGAGCCCGGGGCGATGTCGGAGAACACCGGCGCGGTGCCGCCGGAGCGGTAGCCGACGGCCAGCAGCAGGACGTAGGTCGACGACTGGCAGACCGCCAGGCAGCCCACCGCGTGGATGAGGTTGCGGCTGGTCGCCAGCCCGTAACACCCCATCAGGAACAGCCAGCCCGCGACCACGTACGGCGCTGCGCTCATGCCCGGTCCTCCGCCTCCTCGTCGGTACTCGCGATCTCCACCGCCTGGTCCAGGAACCGCGCCAGCAGCACCACCACCCCGGCGGCGACCTCCACGCCGATGGCGGCGTTGAGCAGCGGGACGGTGCCGCCCGAGGAGAGGGTGTTGAAGGTGCCGTAGGGCAGGAAGTTGCCCAGGAACGCCCAGCCCGCCAGCAGCGCCGCCGCGCCCACCAGGACGTACGCCGCCTCGCCCGCGGCGTCCGCCACCTCGTACAGCCCGAGCGGCCGGATCCGTTCCAGCGCCCGGTAGTCCACCGCGATGTAGAGCAGGTGCAGCGAGGTCGCCACCACCACCCCGCCCTGGAAACCGCCGCCGGGACTGAGCTGGCCGTGCGCGACGATGTACAGCCCGATCAGCAGGGTGACCGGCAGGGCGAACAGCGCGTAGCGGCGCACCGGCGGCGCGACCCGGGCCGGTTCCGGCTGCTGCCGGTCCTCGTCCCGGGTCTGCCGCAGCAGGACGACGGTGCCCAGGACCGCACCGAAGAGGATGGACTCCTCGCCGAGGGTGTCCAGGGCCCGCTGGTCGAAGTTGACCGAGGAGATGGTGTTGGCGGTGTGCCGGGCGAGCGCGGCCCGCACCGCCCGGTCACCGTAGGGGTGCCACTGGCCGCCGAACGACGGCAGGTCGAGGCAGGCCAGGACGTACAGCACCGCCGCGCCCAGCCCGCCCAGGGCCAGCACCCACAACCGCAGCCGCATGGTCATTCCCGCTCCTCCCGGCGCTCGCTGCGGGCCTTGCGGCGCACCTTGCGCACGGACAGCAGCACCATCAGCGGCGTCAGCGCCGAGCCGACCGCGAGCTGGGAGAGCGCCACGTCGGGCGCCTGCAGCAGCAGGAAGAGGGCGGCCAGCGACAGCCCGAGCAGGGACAGCAGGAACGACTGGCGGACGGGATCGCGCACCAGGACGGCCCCGGTCCCGGCGGCGGCCACCAGGAGCAGGCCCAGCAGCACCGGCAGTTCACCGGTCACCGGACATCCCCTCCGCGGGGGCGCCGCGCCCGTGCCCCATGGCCGCCGCGGCGTGCACGGCCCGGGTCGCCACCCAGGACCCCAGCGCCAGCAGCACCCCGATGATCAGGAGCTTCACCATCGCCCGGCCGGGCCCGGTGGCGGCGCAGAGCGGCAGCACCACGGCGGCCACCGCGACATAGTTCACCGCCGTCAGTACCCGCAGCCGGCGCTCCCCGGGCGGATGGTCCGCCAACTGGTCGGCGAGCAGCCGCACGAAGAGCAGCGTCCCGGCCGGGCCCAGCACCGAGAGCATCAGCGCGGCGTCGACGTAGGCCGGACGGGCGAAGCCCTGCGCCAGCAGCAGGAAGACCAGGCTGAGGAGCGTGGTCGCCACGTTCTGCGCGGGCACCCGCCGGCGGGCCCGCCCGGTGGCCACGCCGCAGGCGGCCGGCGCGAAGCCGCACAGCAGCAGCGCGGTGCCCGCGGCGGTCCACCCGTTCACCGGTCGCCGGCCGCACGCCGGGCCCCGCGGGCCGCCGCCGCGGCGACCAGTCCGGCGCCCGCACCGACCGCCCACTCCAGGGTGTCGACGGGACCGATCAGCATGATCCACAGCAGGGTCAACGCCGCCCACCAGCCGAGGAGTTCAGCCCCGGCCGTCAGCGCTCGCACCATCCGCCACCCACCTCCCTGCCGACCGGGTACCCGGGCCTCAGGCTCACATGCGGCGACCCGGCCGCCCCGTCACCGCGCCGCGCGTTACTCCGTCGGGGCCCGCGGCGCGAGCGGGCGGCCGGTCAGCCCGACCAGGTCCAGTCGGCGACCTCGGGCAGATCGGTGCCGTACTCCCGGATCCAGGCGTGGTGGCGGGTGCGGACGTCCGCCATCGCCTGGCGCAGCGCGACCGCGCGGACGCCGAGGCCGGGCACCCGGTCGATGACGTCCATCACCAGCCGGTAGCGGTCGAGGTCGTTGCGGACGACCATGTCGAACGGCGTGGTGGTGGTGCCCTCCTCCTTGTAGCCGCGGACGTGCAGGTGGGGGTGGCCGGCCCGGCGGTAGCCGAGGCGGTGGATCAGCCACGGGTAGCCGTGGTACGCGAAGATCACCGGCTTGTCGCGGGTGAACAGCGCGTCGTACTCGGCGTCCGCCATGCCGTGCGGATGTTCCCCCGCCGGCAGCAGCCGGGCCATGTCGACGACGTTGACCACCCGCACGGCCAGCTCGGGCAGATGACGGCGCAGCAGGTCGGCGGCGGCCAGCGTCTCCTGGGTGGGGACGTCGCCCGCGCAGGCCAGCACCACGTCCGGCTCGCGGCTGCCGTCCTCGGTGCCCGCCCACTCCCAGGCGCCGGCGCCGCGGGCGCAGTGCGCGTTGGCCTCGTCGAGGGAGAGCCAGTCGAAACTGGGCTGCTTCCCGGCCACGATCACGTTGACGTAGTCCCGGCTGCGCAGCGCGTGGTCGGCCACCGACAGCAGGGTGTTGGCGTCCGGCGGCAGGTAGACCCGGACCACCTCGGGGCTCTTGTTGAGGATGTGGTCGACGAAGCCGGGGTCCTGGTGCGAGAAGCCGTTGTGGTCCTGGCGCCAGACGTGCGAGGTGAGCAGGTAGTTCAGCGAGGCGATCGGGCGCCGCCAGGGCAGCCGGCGGGACGTCCGCAGCCACTTGATGTGCTGGTTGACCATCGAGTCGACGATGTGCGCGAACGCCTCGTAGCTGGAGAACAGGCCGTGCCGCCCGGTGAGCAGATAGCCCTCCAGCCAGCCCTGGCACAGGTGCTCGGAGAGCACCTCCATGACCCGGCCGTCGCGGGCGAGGTGCTCGTCGGTGTCCAGCGTCTCGGCTTGCCAGGCCTTGCCGGTGGTGTCGTAGAGCGCCTCCAGCCGGTTGGAGGCGGTCTCGTCCGGGCCCACCACCCGGAAGTCCCGGCGCTCGGCGGTGGCCGCCATGATGCCGGACAGCAGTCCGCCCAGGATCCGGGTCGGCTCGTGCAGCACGGTGCCGCGCTTGTCGACCTCGACGGCGTACCGCTCCAGCGGCGGCACCGGCAGGTCCCGCAGCAGCAGGCCGCCGTTGGCGTGCGGGGTGGCGCCCAGCCGGCGCGGCCCCTCGGGGACGCAGGCCAGCACCTCCGCGGTGGGCCGGCCCTGCGGGTCGAAGAGCTCCTGGGGCCGGTACGAGCGCAGCCAGTCCTCCAGCTGCCGCAGGTGCCCGGGGTTGTCGCGCACGCCGGCCAGCGGGACCTGGTGGGAGCGCCAGGTGTTCTCGACCGGCTTCCCGTCGACCTCGTGCGGGCCGGTCCAGCCCTTGGGCGTGCGCAGCACGATCATCGGCCAGCGCGGGCGGTCGGTGATGCCGTCGTGGCGGGCCCGGCGCTGGATGTCGGAGATCCGGTCCAGGCAGCGGTCCAGGGCGGCGGCCAGCGCCTGGTGCACCGCCGTCGGGTCGTCACCGGTGACGTGCACCGGCTCGTGTCCGTAGCCGCGCAGCAGCGCGTCCAGCTCCTCCTCGGGGAGCCGGGCCAGCACCGTGGGGTTGGCGATCTTGTAGCCGTTGAGGTGCAGGACCGGCAGGACGGCGCCGTCGTGCACCGGGTCGAGGAACTTGGTGGCGTGCCAGGACGCGGCGAGCGGGCCGGTCTCCGCCTCGCCGTCGCCGACGACGCAGGCGACCAGCAGGCCGGGGTTGTCGAAGGCCGCGCCGTAGGCATGGGTGAGGCAGTAGCCCAGCTCACCGCCCTCGTGGATCGACCCCGGCGTCTCCGGGGCGACATGGCTGGGGATCCCGCCGGGGAACGAGAACTGCCGGAACAGCCGGGACATGCCCTCGCCGTCCCGGGTGACGTCGGGATAGGTCTCCGCATAGGTGCCGTCCAGCCAGGAGTTGGCCACCACGGCGGGGCCGCCGTGGCCCGGCCCCCAGACGCACAGTGCGTCCAGATCACGGGCCTTGATGACCCGGTTCAGATGGGTGTGCACCAGGTTCAGTCCGGGGGAGGTGCCCCAGTGGCCCAGCAGCCGGGGCTTGATGTGCTCGGGGCGCAGCGGCGCTTCCAGCAGCGGGTTCGCCATCAGGTAGATCTGCCCGACGGACAGGTAGTTGGCGGCCCGCCAGTGCGCGTCCAGCGCGCGCAGCTCCGCGGCGTCCAGCGGCCCGGGTGCCGCCGACTGCCCCGTTCCGGGCGCTGCCGGGGCGTGCGCGTCGGACATGCTCAGCTCCTCACGATGGTGGCGTGCAACGGACGGTGGGGTCACAGGTTCCGCAGCGCGGGCAGCAGCTTGGTCTCCGCCCAGTCCAGGAACGGCTCCTGGTGGCCGCCGCCGATCTGCACCAGCGCGACCTCGGTGAAGCCCGCGTCCACGTACGGGCGCACCGCCTCGACGAACCGGCCCACGTCGTCGCCGCACGGAATGGCCTCCGCGACGTCCTCGGGCGTGACGTACCGGGTGGCCCCGGCGAAGCCCTTCGGCCCCGGCAGTTCGGAGTTGACCTGCCAGCCGCCCAGCATCCAGCGGAACTGGTCGTGCGCCCGGGCGACGGCCGCGTCGCGGTCGGGGTCGTAGCAGACCGGCAGCTGGCCGACCCGGGGTTTGCCGGTGCCGCCGTGCCGGTCGAAGGACGTCAGCAGCTCGGCCTTGGGCTCGGTGGCGATGACCAGGTCGCCCAGCCGGCCGGCGATCTCACAGGAGCGTTCGCCCGAGACGGCCACCCCGATCGGCGGCGGCTCGTCGGGCAGGTCCCACAGCCGGGCGTGCACCACGTCGAAGTGGGTGCCGTGGTGGGTGACCTCACCGCCGCCGAAGAGCCTGCGGATGATCTCGATCGCCTCGGCCAGCTTGTCCAGCCGTACGGGTGAGGCCGGCCAGCCGGCGCCCACCACGTGCTCGTTGAGGTTCTCGCCGGAGCCCAGCCCCAGCCGGAACCGGCCGCCGGAGAGCAGCTGCATGGTCGCGGCCTTCTGGGCGACGACCGCGGGGTGGTAGCGGGTCGTCGGGCAGGTCACGTAGGTCATCAGCGGGATGCGGCTGGTGGCCTGCGCCGCGGCGCCCAGCACGCTCCAGGCGTACGGGGCGTGGCCCTGCGAGTCCAGCCACGGGAAGTAGTGGTCGGAGGTCACCGAGAAGTCGAAGCCGGCGCGTTCGGCGCCGACGACATGACCGACCAGGGCCCGCGGGCCCGCCTGTTCGGTCATCATTGTGTATCCGATCTGCACCATTCAACACACCTTGCTGTGGCGAAACGGGGCCGGCAACCGGGGCGTGACCTGGGCGGTCGCCTCAGTCGGGCGGCTCGGGTGCGGGGTGTTCTCCCGGCTCGGCCCCGGGCGGCTCGGCGGGTGCGGTGCCCGGCTCCTCCGGCTCGGGTGCCGGCTCGGCCGGCACCGGGTCGCGCGGCAGCGGATCCGGTTCGCTCGGTACGGGCCCCGGACCCTTCGGCTCGGGCTCAGTGCTCAAAACGGTCATAGTGCTCTCCTTCCTCTCCATCCTGCGTCCCATGCGGGTACTCGGCCCGTTCGGGGCGGAAACCTCGTCCGCAGGGGGAAAGAAACCTCGTCCGCGGGGGGAGCGGGGGAGCGGGGGAGCGGGGGGGAAGGGGAGCGAAGGGGGAGAGGGGTGCGGAGCCGTGCGGGGCCCGGCCTTCCGGGTGGAGCGGCCCGGCCGTCAGTACACGTCCCGCACGTACCGCTTCTCGGCCGCGAGCTGTTTGACGTACCCGGTGGCGGCCTCCTCGGTCAGACCGCCGTGGGCCACCGCGATCTCGCGGAGCGCGCGGTCGACGTCCTTGGCCATCCGCGAGGCGTCGCCGCACACGTAGAAGTGCGCACCGTCCTGCAGCCAGGACCACAGCTGGGCGCCGTGTTCGCGCATCCGGTCCTGGACGTAGACCTTGGCGCGCTGATCGCGGGAGAAGGCGGTGTCCAGCCGGGTGAGCAGCCCCTCATGGTGCAGCCGGCCGAGCTCCTCCTCGTAGTAGAAGTCCGTGGCGCGGCGCTGCTCGCCGAAGAACAGCCAGTTGGGGGCGCGGTGACCGCGGGCCCGCCGCTCGTCGAGGAAGCCGAGGAAGGGCGCGACGCCGGTGCCGGGCCCGACCATCACCATCGGCGTGGCCGGGTCGGCCGGTGGCCGGAAGTGCGCGCTGCGCCGCACGAAGATCTCCACCGGGCTGCCGGGTTCGGCATCCGCCAGGAACGCGGAGGCCACGCCCTTGCGCGGGCGGCCCTGCCGGTTCTCGTAGCGCACCACGGAGACCGTCAGCCGGAGCAGCGCGGGATCGGTCAGCGGGCTCGACGATATGGAGTACAGCCGCGGCCGCAGGCGGGGGAGGAGCGCGGCCCACTCCTGCGCGTCCGCCCGCACCCGGTGCTCGGCCACCACGTCGACGGCCTGCCGGCTCCAGGCCCACCGGTCCAGCTCGCCCTTGTTGCCGGGCCGCAGCAGCTTCCGGAGCGTCCGGTCCCCGGTCTGTTCGGCGGCCAGCCGGAGCAGCGCCGGGGTGATCCGGGTGATGTCGAGACGGCGGTGCAGCGCCTCGCCGAACGGCACCGTGCCCGCCCCGTCGAGGTCGACCGGAGCCGCCGGGTCCAGACCGGTCAGATCCAGCCACTCGGTGACCAGCTCCGGGCAGTTCAGCGGCTGCACCCCGAGCGCGTCACCGGCCTCGTAGGCCAGCGGCACCCCGTCGGCGTCCCGGGTGTCGAAGGTGAACCGGCGCACCTCCTTGGTGGCGCCGTCCCGGCTGAGCAGATCGTTGCCGACGAGCCGCGCGGTGACGGTCGGGTCCTTGGCGGGGGCGGAGGGGGCGGCGGGGGCCGGTGGCGTCCCGGTGTGCCCGTCGGCCGCCGGTTCCGCCGTTCCGCCCTCCTCCAGCGCCCGCAGCACCTGGTCGAGCCACTGCCCGGCCGGCTGCGCGTAGTCCGGCTCGCAGTCCGTGCGCGGCGCCAGCCGGACCGCGCCCAGCTCCGCCAGCCGGGCGTCCAGCCGCCGCCCGTGGCCGCAGAAGTCGTCGTACGACGAGTCGCCCAGCGCCAGCACCGAGTAGCGCAGGCCCTCCAGCCGCGGGGTGTCCGGCGCGTTGAGCGTGTCCCAGAAGCCGGAGCCGTTGTCGGGGGCCTCGCCGTCGCCGAAGGTGCTGGTCACGATGAGCAGGTCCGCGGTGCGCGGCAGGGTGGCCGGGGTGCTGTCGGCCATGCTCACCAGCGTCGCCTCCCGTCCGCTGCCCTGGAGCCGGCGGGCGGCGTCCACGGCGACCTCCTCCGCGTTGCCGGTCTGCGAGGCCCACAGCACGATCACCGTACGGGCAACGGAGTCTGACGGACCATCAGCCTCATCGGCCGGGTCGCCCTGCGCCGCCGCCCCGGCCCGTTCGTCCTCCGCCCGCGAGAACATCCCGGCCAGCACGCCGTTCACCCACAGCGCGGTGTCCGCGCCGAACGGCGCCTGGGCGGGCAGCACCGGCGTACCGCCGGACGGGCGGGACGCCAGCCCGGTGAGGAAGCCGGACAGATAGCGGCGCTCGTGCTCGGCCAGGGCCGGCGGGGCGGGGTCGGTCAGCCGGAAGAGGTCGGTCAGGACCGCCACCGCACCCGACGCCCCGCCGCCTCCCGGGCCGCCCGCCGGACCGTCCCCCGTCCGGTCCGCCGGGCCGCCCGTCTCCGCGTCCGGCCGCTCCGCCGCGCCCGGGAGCGCCGCGCTCTCCGGGCGGCCGGCACCTCCCGGCACCCTGGTCAGCGCGACCGCACACGCCTTGAACTCGGGCTGGAAGGAGACCGGGTCGACCGCGTCATGGGTCACGGCGTTGACGCTGAGGTACTCGCCGAACAGGTCGTTCCAGTGGAACGGGGCGAAGCAGTTCCCCGGCCGCACCCGGTCGGTCACCACGGCCGGCAGCACCGCCCGTCCGCGCCGCGAGGCGACCTCCAGCGCATCGCCCTCCTCGACGCCGAGCCGCTCGGCGTCCTGCGGATGGAGTTCCACGAACGGCCCCGGGTTCAGCTTGGCCAGCTTGGCGACCTTGCCGGTCTTGGTCAGGGTGTGCCACTGGTGCGGCAGCCGGCCGGTGTTGAGCAGGTACGGGAAGTCGTCGTCGGGCAGCTCGGCGGCCGGCAGATGCGGACGGGCGAAGAACACGGCCCGCCCGCTGGCCGTGGGGAAGACCAGCCGGGGGCGGCTGCCGTCCGGCCGTACGACCGGCTCCCGGCCGGCCCCGTCGTTCAGATAGCGCACCGGATTGCGGTCCGGCCCGTCGGCGGCCGCGCTCGGCCACTGCACGGGCGTCTCGCGCAGCCGCGGATAGCTCACCCCGCTCAGGTCGTACCCGGTCCGCGGGTTGCCCGCCCGCTTGAGCTCCTCGAATATCTCCTCCGCGCTGTCGTAGGAGAAGGCGTCCGCATAGCCCATCTCGCAGGCGATCCGCGCGATGATCCGCCAGTCCGGCCAGGCCTCGCCGGGCGGGTCGGCGGCCCGGCCCACCAGCGTCAGATTGCGCTCCGAATTGACCATCACGCCCTCGGACTCGGACCACATGGCGGCCGGCAGCACCACATCGGCGTACGCGGTGGTCTCGGTCTCCGCGAAGGCGTCCTGCGCCACGACGAACTCCGCGGCCTCCAGGCCCTCGATGACGGTGCGGCGGTTGGCGACCGAGGCGACCGGGTTGGTGCAGATGATCCAGCAGGCCTTGATGTCCCCGTCCGCCATCCGCCGGAACATCTCGACGGTGCCCTGGCCGCCGTCGTCCGCCCGCACCGTGCCCGGTGCCAGCCCCCACAGCTCCTCGGTGAACGCGCGGTCCTCGGCGACCAGCGCCGACCGCTGGCCGGGCAGCCCCGGGCCCATGTAGCCCATCTCCCGGCCGCCCATCGCGTTGGGCTGGCCGGTCAGCGAGAACGGGCCGCTGCCCGGGCGGCAGATCGCGCCGGTGGCCAGGTGCAGGTTGATCAGCGCGTTGGTGTTCCAGGTGCCGTGGGTGCTCTGGTTCAGCCCCATCGTCCAGCAGCTGGTCCACTCGCCCGCCGCGCCGATCCACTCGGCGGCCCGGCGCAGCTCCGCCTCCGGGATCCCGGTGATCTCGGCGACCTTCGCGGGCGGGTAGTCCTGGAGGAAGGCGGGCATCGCCTCCCAGCCCTCGGTGTGCCCGTCGATGAACTCCTCGTCGAGGTCGCCGTTCTCCACCAGCAGGTGCAGCAGCCCGTTCAGCAGCGCCAGGTCCGTGCCCGGCGCGATCTGCAGGAAGAGGTCCGCCTTGGCCGCGGTGGCGGTGCGCCGGGGATCGACCACGATCAGCTTGGCGCCGGCCTTGACCCGTTCCAGCAGCCGCAGGAAGAGGACCGGATGGCAGTCGGCCATGTTGGAGCCGATGACGAGGAAGACGTCGGCGCGGTCGAGGTCCTCGTAGGAGCCGGGCGGGCCGTCCGCGCCCAGCGACAGCTTGTAGCCGCTGCCCGCACTGGCCATGCACAGCCGGGAGTTGGACTCGATGTGGGTGGTGCGGACGAACCCCTTGGCGAGCTTGTTCGCCAGGTACTGGGCCTCCAGCGTCATCTGCCCCGAGACGTAGAGGGCGAGGGCGTCCGGGCCGTGCGCGTCGACGATCTCGCGCAGCCGGGCGGCGGTCTGCTTGATCGCGGTGTCCATGGTGGTGGGCACCGGTTCGTCGCCCCGGTTGCCGCGGACCACGGCGCCGGTCAGCCGGCCGGGCGCGGTGAGCAGTTCGGCGCTGGTCGCGCCCTTGGTGCAGAGCCGGCCGTGGTTCGCCGGATGGGCCTTGTCCCCGCTCGCCCGGCGCACGGTCCGCCGGCCGTCCCCGTCCGTCGCGACCTCCAGCACGATCCCGCAGCCGACACCGCAGTACTGGCACGCCGTGCGCACCTGCGTGAGGCGCTCTGCCGGTGTTTCCGCTGCGGTCACGGACGGTCCCCTTCGTGGTCGGAAGCTGGGCACCGACCCTACGAAGGGCCCGTTAACCACGTGTCACACGTGGCGATCATCCGTCGTTACGGCGACCACACAGCCGCACCCGGGGCCGCGTGAGGCCGCGTCCGGGAGACCCGTACCGAAGGTGCAGCAACACGAAAAGTGCAGTCGTTGTACTTTCGAATCGGATGTGCTTTTCTGGGTTGCATGCCTCCCACCACCTCTCCCCGCATCGCGATCATCGGAGCCGGCCCCGGCGGGCTGACCTGTGCCCGGGTGCTCCAGCGGCACGGCCTGCCGGTCACCGTCCTCGACCGGGACGCCTCCGCCGGGGCCCGCCCGCAGGGCGGCACCCTGGACCTGCACCCGGCCACCGGCCAGGCGGCGCTGCGCGCGGCCGGCCTGTCCGAGGAGTTCGCCGCCCTGGCCCGCCCCGAAGGGCAGGAGATGCGGCTCTACGGCCACGACGCGACCCTGCTCTTCCGGCACGCCCCGGCCGCGGACACGACCGAGCGCCCCGAGATCGACCGGGGGCAGTTGCGCCGGCTGCTGCTGGACTCCCTCACGCCCGGCACCGTCCGCTGGGGTCACTACCTGCGCGCCCTGCACCCGCTGGGCGGCGGCCGGCACAAGGCGGAGTTCGACGACGGTCACACCGAGGAGTTCGACCTGGTCATCGGCGCCGACGGCGCCTGGTCGAGGGTTCGCCCGCTGCTCTCCGACGCCACCCCGCACTACTCCGGCGTCACCTTCGTCGAGTTCTCGCTCGACGACGCCGACGCCCGCCACCCCGCGCTCGCCCGGCTGGTCGGCGACGGCAGCATGATGGCGTCCGCCGCCGACCGGGCGCTGATCGTCCAGCGCAACAGCCACGCCCACCTCCGCGGCTACGCCGCCTTCCGCGGCTCGGAGGACTGGGCCCTGGAGGCCGGGGTGACGATGACGGACACCGAGGCGGTACGCGCCGCGCTGCTCGGCCGGTTCGCCGGCTGGGACGACCGGCTGCTGGCGCTGCTGACGGACAACGACGGCGGATTCGTCAACCGGCCGCTGTTCGCCCTGCCGGTGCCGCACACCTGGACGCACACCCCCGGCGTGACGCTGCTCGGCGACGCGGCCCACCTGATGACGCCGTTCTCCGGCATGGGCGCCAACCTCGCCATGCTCGACGGCAGCGAACTCGCCCTGGCCCTCGTCGAACACGCCGACCGGGACGCGGCGCTGCGCGCCTACGAGGCCGTGCTGCTGCCCCGTTCCGCCGACGCCGCCGAGGGGGCCGCCCGCGGCCTGGCCAACGCCCTCGCCCCGGACGCCCCGGAGGGCACGCTGCGCCACCTGCGGAGGACGGCTGGGAACGGGTAGCGGCCCGATGCCCGGTGCGCGGAGCTCCGGTTGCGGCCCCCGCGCGCCCGTCGGACGATCGGCAGCGTACGGACAGCGACGGCACCGCACGGAGACGGAACCCACCGTGAAGATCACCGAGCCCACCCCCGGCGCGCCCTGCTGGGTGGAGCTGGGCACCTCGGACGTCGACGCCGCCGCGGTGTACTACCGAGAGGTCTTCGGCTGGCGCGCGGAGACCGACCCGCGCCCGGAGGCCGGCGGTTACACCGTCTTCCACCTGGGCACCGCACCGGTCGCCGCGGTGACCCCCCTCTACGCCCCCGGCCAGCCGACCGCCTGGACCGTCTCGTTCGCGACCCGGGACGCCGATGCGCTGGCCGCGGCGGTCACCGAGGCCGGCGGGCGGCAGGTGATGGCGCCGATGGACGTCTTCCAGCAAGGCCGTTTCGCGGTGCTGGCGGACCCGGAGGGGGCGGTGTTCTCGGTGTGGCAGGCCCGGGACTTCCCCGGCGCGGCGCTGCTCAACGCGCCCGGTTCGCTGGGCTGGGTGGAGCTCGCCACCCGCGACGAGGAGGCCGCCAAGCACTTCTACACCCGGGTCTTCGGCTGGACCGTGGGTACCCACGAGGACTATCCGCAGTGGGGGATCGACGGCGCCGACTTCGGCGGGCTGAGCGCGCTGGACGAGTTCTACCCGGACGACGTGCGGGCGCACTGGCTGCCGTACTTCGCCGTCGCCGACGTGGACGACACCGCGGCCCGGGCCGCGGAGTCCGGCGGCATGCTGCTGGTGCCTCCCACGGACGTCCCCGAGGGCCCGCGGATCGCGGTGGTCCGGGATCCGCAGGGAGCCTCCTTCGGTATCCACCGCGCGGGCACCGAAGGCTGACCGTCACACGATCGGCGGCCTGTTCGTCGTTTCACCACATTTCTGGGGTGGTTTGCGCGTAATGTCCACTTCGCACCAATGGGTGGCATCGCGCGTCAAGAACAGGAGACCCCCATGTCCACGACCGAATTTCTCGCGGTCCGCGGCAGAAAGCTCGCGGCCGGCGCGGGCGCACTGACCACGGCTGTCGCCCTCGGAGCGACACTGTCCGCCATGGCCCCGGCTCAGGCGGCACCCGCCCCGACCGCCAAACCGTACGGCGTCGTCACCACCAAGATGGGGCTGAGTGAGCGTCAGTACCCCAGCACCGACGCCTCGGTGAAGGGCTTCCTCCGGCACCGCACCCAGGTCACCCTGGTGTGCAAGGTGCGCACCCAGTCCGTCGGCGGCAACAGCGTCTGGTACCTGACCGGCGAGGGGCGCGGGACCTGGATCGCGGCGAAGTACGTGACCAACACCGGCAACGTCAAGTACTGCAAGGAAGTGCAGCGCGGCCGGATGATGCCCCACAACAACGCGGCCAAGCACGCCGTGGGCTGATGGCGCCCGGCACCCAGGCCCGGTCCGGTACCCGAAGGTGCCGCACCGGGCCTTCGTGCGCCCGCCCGGCGGGGCGGGCCGGGGCCCCGGCGGCGCGCGAGGGCATCCCCGGGGCGCCGCGGTCCGGCGGGTCGCGCTCTTCCGTATTACTGGAACAAGTTCTACTCTGCCCCCCGATCCGTGAACCGACGACCCGTCAGAAACGCGTGGCCGCCGGCCGGACGACCCGGACGACCGGACGATCTGGAGGGGCCGTGCACCTCGAATACACCCCCGAGCAGCAGCAGTTGCGCGCCGAGCTGCGCACCTACTTCGCCGAACTGGTGCCGGACCACGCCTACGCCCGGTACGCCGATCCTGCCGCGCAGAAGCGGTTCTACCGCGAGACCGTCCGCCGGCTCGGCGCGGACGGCTGGCTCGGCGTGGGCTGGCCGAAGGAGTACGGCGGGCGGGGGATGACCCCGATGGAACAGTTCCTCTTCTTCGACGAGGCCGCCCAGGCCGGGGTCCCGCTGCCGCTGATGGCGCTGAACACCGTCGGCCCGACGCTCATGCAGTTCGGCACGGAGGAACAGAAGGCGTACTTCCTGCCGCGCATCCTCTCCGGCGAGCTCGACTTCGCCATCGGCTACAGCGAGCCGGAGGCGGGTACGGACCTGGCCGCGCTGAAGACGCGGGCCGTGCGGGACGGCGACCACTACGTCGTCAACGGCCAGAAGATCTGGACCACCAACGGCGACACCGCCGACTGGGTGTGGCTGGCCGTCCGTACCGATCCCGACGCGCCACCGCACAAGGGCATCACCATGCTCCTGGTGCCGACCACCGACCCCGGCTACTCCTGCACCCTGATCAACACCCTCGCCTCGCACGACACCACGGCGAGCTACTACGAGAACATCCGGGTCCCCGTCTCGCGCCGCGTCGGCGAGGAGAACAAGGGCTGGCGGCTGATCACCAACCAGCTCAACCACGAACGCGTCACGCTCGCCGCCCACGGCACCATGGCCATCCGCGCCCTGCACGACGTGCAGCGCTGGGCGACGGAGAGCAAGCTCGCCGACGGCCGCCGGGTCGTGGACCTGCCCTGGGTCCGCCGCCGCCTCGCGCAGACGCACACCAAGCTGGACGCGATGAAGCTCCTCAACTGGCGCATGGTGAACGCCCTTCAGGAGGGCACGCTCACCCCGCAGGACGCCTCCGCGGTCAAGGTGTACGGCTCCGAGGCGCGGCGGGACGCCTACGCCTGGCTCATGGAGGTCGTCGCGGCCGCGGGCGCCCTCAAGGAGGGCTCGGCGGGCGCCGTCCTCCACGGCGAACTGGAACGCGGCTACCGCTCCGCGGTGATCTTCACCTTCGGCGGCGGCAACAACGAGATCCAGCGCGAGATCATCTCCTGGATCGGCCTGGGGATGCCACGGGTGCGGCGTTAGCCTGACGCCGTGGACACCCCTCCCGCAGGTGACCCCGGACTGTTCGGCCCCTCGTCGGTGACCTGGCAGGTGCACGGCGACCCGCTGATGTGGATCGCCGGGATCCGCGCGCTCTACCTTCAGGCGCTGTACCCGCGGGCGGTGCGCGGAGTCCTGCAGAACTCGGACTTCCGGCGCGACGCCTGGGGCCGGCTGATGCGCACCGCGAACTTCGTCGGCACGACGACGTACGGCACCACCGACGCCGCCGAACGGGCCGGTGCCGCGGTCCGCGGACTGCACCGGAGGCTGACCGCCACCGACCCGGCCACCGGCGAGCGGTACCGCATCGACGAGCCGGAGCTGCTGCTGTGGGTGCACTGCGCCGAGGTCGACTCCTACCTCCAGGTGCTGCGCCGCTCCGGCTGTCCGCTCACCGACGACCAGGCCGACGCCTACCTGCGCGAACAGCGCGAGAGCGGCCGGCTCGTCGGGCTGGATCCGGCGCGGGTCCCCGGCGACCGCGCCGCGTTCGCCGCGTACTTCGCACGGGTACGGCCCCACCTCGCGCTGACCCCGGAGGCCCGGGAGGTCGATGCGTTCCTCCGCCGTCCGCCGACGCCCGCCGTGTTCGTCCCGGCCCGCGCGGTGCTCTGGCCGTGGATCGCCCGGCTCGCCTACGGCGCCCTCCCGGCGTACGCCCACCGGCTCTACGGGCGCCCGGCGCCGCCGCCCGCCGCCGTCACCCGCCGTCTGCGCGCCACCGGCCGCCTGCTTCGCGCCATTCCGCCCACCGTCCGCTGGCAGCTGCCGCCCCGGCACATCCTGCGTGCCGTCGAACGACTCGGGCCCGACACCCGCCCGTCGGCCTACAAGCTCCGCCGCGCCGCCGCAATAATGGACGGGCAGGGGGAGCGGCGCGGCTGATCGCGAGCGCGGGGACGGGGGCGACGGCAGACGATGGCGGAGAACCGGCTGATCCAGGGGCGGTACCGGCTGCTCGGCACCATCGGGCGCGGCGGCATGGGCGAGGTCTGGCGGGCCCGCGACGAGTCGCTGGGCCGGCAGATCGCCGTCAAGTGCCTCAAACCGCTGGGGCCCCGGCACGACCCCTCGTTCCTGGACGTCCTGCGCGAGCGCTTCCGCCGCGAGGCCCGGGTCGCGGCCGCGCTCCAGCACCGCGGCATCACCGTCGTCCACGACTTCGGCGAGGACCAGGGCACCCTCTTCCTCGTCATGGAGCTGCTGACCGGCCGCAACCTCAGCCAGCTGCTCGATGACAACCGGCGCCAGCCGCTGCCCGTCCCGGACGTCATCGACATCGCCGAACAGGTCACCGCCGCGCTCGCCTACACCCACGGCCAAGCCGTGGTGCACCGCGACCTGAAACCGGCGAACATCGTCCGCACCGCCGACGGCACGGTCAAGATCTGCGACTTCGGCATCGCCCGGCTGGGCCACGACATCGGCTTCACCGCCCGGCTCACCGGCACCGGCGTCGCGATGGGCAGCCCGCACTACATGTCGCCCGAGCAGATCGGCGCGCACCCCGTCGACCACCGCAGCGATCTGTACTCCCTCGGCTGTGTGCTGTACGAACTCGCCACCGGTGTCCCGCCGTTCGACCTCGGTGACGCCTGGGCGGTGCTCGTCGGACACCGTGACACCGCCCCCGCCCCGCCGCGCTCCCTCCGCCCGACCTGCCCGAGGCCTACCAGCGGATCGTGCTCCAGCTGCTCGCCAAGGACCCCGACGAGCGGCCCCGCGACGCCGACGACCTGGCCAAACGCCTCGCCGACGCCCGCCAGGACCCCGGCGCCTCCGTCCCCGCCCCGCCGGCCTGGACGGAGGGCATCACCCCCGGCGCACCGGCCGGCTCCGCCCGCCGCGCGCCCCGCTCCGTACCGGACCGCGCCCTCACGGTCCTCACCGACGCCTGGACCGGCGGCGACCCCCGGACCGGCGACGCCGCCGTGGCCGCCGGGATCGCCAGCCCCGCACCACCGGACGACCGCCGCACCGCCCTCGCCGCCCGGCTGGCGTCCGGCCGGACCCTCGGCGACGACGGCCGGTACTTCGAGGCCCACCAGATCTACGCCGAGGTGCTCGCCGCCCAGGAACGCACCCTGGGGCCCGACCACCCCGACACCCTCGACTGCCGGCACCACCTCGCACGCAACCTCGGGCGGCTGGGCCGGCTGGAGGACTGCCGGGCCATGACCCGGGACGTGGCCGCCGCCCGCGCCCGGGTCCTCGGTGCCCACCACCCCGACACCCTCACCACCCGCTACGAACTCGGCCACGTCCTCGGCCGGCTGGGCAAGTGGGCCGAGGCGCTGCGCACCCACCAGGAGGTCGCGACGGCCCGTACGGCCGAGCTCGGCCCCGACCACCCCGACACCCTCGACGCCCGCTCCGAGGTCGGCATCGGCCTCGGCCGGCTCGGCCGCAGCGCCGAGGCGCTGACGCTCTACCACGACCTGGTCGCCGCCCGCACCCGCACCCAGGGCGACGACGACCCGGACACCCTGCGCGCCCGGCACGGCCTCGGCGTCAACCTCGGGCGGCTGGGCCGCTGGCCGGAGGCGCTCGCCGAGGCGAAGGAGGTGGCCGCGGCCCGCGAGCGGGTGCTCGGCCCGGACCACCCCGACACGCTGGTCAGCCTCCGGGAGACCGCCGTGGCCCTGGGCTGGCTGGGCCGCTGGGACGACGCGCTGGACCGCTACCGCCGGGTCGCCGACGCCCGCACCCGGGCCCTGGGCGCCGCCCACCCCGGCACCCTGGCCAGCCAGAGCGACCTCGCCCAGTGCCTGGAACAACTCGGCCGCCCGGACGAGGCGGCCGCCCTGCACCGCCGGATCGCCGCCCTCCGCCGCGAGCGCGCGACGCACCGCCGCCAGGGCCTGTCCGACGGGTCATGGCCGGCTCCGCGCCGCTGACCCGTCGCACCGCCCCGGGGGCCGCTCAGTCCGCCGGTGTCACCCGGTAGAGCACCGTGCCGTGCGCCGGCACGTCGCTCGCCACGATGTCCCCGTCGCTGTGCTTGCGGTGACCGGTGACCAGATCGTGCAGCCGGTACGAGGACGCCTCCGGCAGCCCGGCCGCGCCGGCGGTGACCGACAGCGTGCGTGGCGCGTCACCGGAGTTGAACAGGGCCACCGCCCGGTCGCCGTTCCTCAGCGGCCTGGCCAGGACGGCCGAGTGGTCGTCCTGCGCGACGATGCGCCCCTGGATCCCCAGCGCATCCTGGTCGACCGCGATGACGTGCGCATTACCCAGTACCGCGCGGGCCTCGGGGGAGAGCTTGCCGATGTCCGTGCTGGAGATCAGCGGCGCCGCCATCATCGCCCACAGCGACATCTGGCTCTGCATCTCGTCCCGGCTGAGCCCGGAGTCCCCGGCCAGCAGGAAGTCCGGGTCGTTCCACCGCCCGGGGCGCTGCAGATCGGCGAGGTTCGCGTTGTAGTGGAAGTTGTAGACGATGGAGGACCACTTGGCGGCCGGGGTGCTCTGCTGCAGCGCCACGTCCCTGCCGCCCCGCCAGAGGTTCCCCAGCTCGGACGACCAGCCGATGACCCGGTGCCAGAGACTGTCGCCGTCGAACTGGAAGTAGGCCGGCGCGGAGAGGGAGAAGGTGATCGGCCGGCCGCTGGCCCGCAGCGCGCGGCTCATCTGGCCGTACAGGTCCCGGTAGGTCTCCTCCTTGCTGTGTCCCGGTGTGGTGGGCACGTTGCAGCCGTCCGCCTTGACGTAGTCCACCTGCCAGCTCGCGAACAGCTTCGCGTCCTGGGCGAAGTGGCCGAGACTGCCCGGGTACTTCTCACAGGTGAGCGTGCCGACGTCCTCGTAGATGCCGAACTTCAGCCCCAGGGCGTGCAGTTGCTGCCCGATGTAGGCCATGCCGTGCGGGAACTTCACCGGGTCCGGGAGCAGCTCGCCCTTGGGGCCGCGCTGCCTGGCCATCCAGCAGTCGTCGACCGTGACGGTCCGGTAGCCCTGGTGCGCCAGCCCCGAACGGACCAGTGCCCGGGCGTTGTCGAGCACCACTTTCTCGTCGACGTGGCAGGTGTAGTACGACCAGTTGTTCCAGCCCATCGGGGGCGTGGGGGCCAGGTTCGGGTACGGGCCGGCGGCGGGCGCCGCGCCGGACGCGCGGCCCGGGTCGGCGGTGGCGGAGGCGGGCGCCGGGGCGGCCAGCAGCCCGGCCGAGCAGGCGGCGACGGCGGTGAGTCCGGCGACGGTGCGGCCGATGCGGGGTACCGAAGGACGGGACACGGGTCACCTCACGGGTGTGCGGGACGGCCTGACGGGGGACAGCCGGGGCGGTGCCGAGGTGGAGCACGGCCGGACGCTAGGAGCAGCCCCGGACCCGGTCAAGAAGCCGCACCGCCAGGAGTGGAGGTTTCAGCCGCGTGCACCTGGCCTCCGCGATCACCGCGTGCTACCAAGGGCATGCCGGAACGGACTTCGTACGACGCGGTCATCGTCGGTGGCGGGCACAACGGACTGGTGGCCGCCGCCTATCTCGCACGCGCCGGACTCAGCGTGCTGGTGCTGGAGCGGCTGGACCACACCGGTGGTGCCGCCGTGTCGACCCGGGCCTTCACCGGTGTCGACGCCCGGCTGTCCCGCTACTCCTACCTCGTCAGCCTGCTGCCGCCGAAGATCGTGCGGGACCTCGGGCTGCGCTTCGCGGTCCGCAAG
Source organism: Streptomyces endophytica (assembly GCF_026153355.1). Classification (GTDB taxonomy): domain Bacteria; phylum Actinomycetota; class Actinomycetes; order Streptomycetales; family Streptomycetaceae; genus Streptomyces; species Streptomyces endophytica. The sequence continues at coordinate 4,962,939 of NZ_CP110636.1, forward strand.
CGCACCGTCTCCTCCTACACCCCCGTGGTGCGCCACGGCCGCCCCACCGGCCTCCTGGTCGGCGGCGGCGAGGCCCGCACCCGCCGCTCCTTCGCCGAACTCACCGGATCCGACCGGGAGTTCGCTGCCTGGGAGCGCTTCTACGGCACCACCCGCCGGCTCGCCGAGCGGGTCTTCCCCACCCTCACCGAACCGCTGCCCACCCGCGCCGCGCTGCGCGCCCGGGTCGACGACGACGCCACCTGGCACGCCGTCTTCGAGCGGCCCCTGGGCGAGCTGGTCGAGGAGACCTTCAGCGACGACCTGGTGCGCGGGGTGGTCCTCACCGACGCCCTCATCGGCACCTTCGCCACCGCCCACGACCCGTCCCTGCGCCAGAACCGCTGCTTCCTCTACCACGTCATCGGCGGCGGCACCGGCGACTGGGACGTCCCCCTCGGCGGCATGGGTGCCCTCACCGACGCCCTGGCCGACGCCGCCCGCCGGGCCGGCGCGGAGATCGTCACCGGCTGCCCGGTGACCGCCCTCGCCACCGACGGCCGCACCGCCGAGGTCACCTGCGAGCGGGGCACGATCGGCGCCCGCCGGGTCCTGGTGGGCGCCTCGCCCAGGGAACTCGCCCGCCTCCTCGGCGAGGCCCCGCCGCCGCCCGCCGAGGGCGCCCAGCTCAAGGTGAACATGCTGCTCACCCGGCTGCCCCGCCTCCGCGACACCGGAGTGGACCCGCGCGAGGCCTTCTCCGGCACCTTCCACGTCGCCGAGGGTTACGACCAGCTGGAACGGGCCTATCAGCAGGCCGCCGCCGGCAGCCTGCCCGCCGCCCCGCCCTCCGAGATCTACTGCCACTCGCTGACCGACCCGTCCATCCTCGGCGCCGACCTGGTCCGCCGCGGCTACCAGACGCTCACCCTCTTCGGCCTGCACACCCCGCGCGGCTGTTCGCCGACGACTCCGCCGAGAAGGCCGCCACCCGCGACCGCCTCCTGGCGGCCACCCTCGCCGAACTGGAGACCCACCTCGCCGAACCCCTCGCCGACTGCCTCGCCCTGGACGCCGACGGCCGCCCCTGCGTCGAGGCCAAGTCCCCGCTCGACCTGGACCGTGAACTCGGCCTGCCGGGCGGCAACATCTTCCACCGCGAGCTGGCGTTCCCGTACGCGGACCCGGAGGTTCCGGCCGGCGCGGCGGCGCGCTGGGGGGTGGCCACCGGCCACGACGCCGTCCTCCTGTGCGGCGCGGGCGCGGTGCGCGGCGGCGGCGTGAGCGGCATCCCCGGCCACAACGCGGCGATGGCGGTGCTGGAGGAACGGTGCTCAAGCAGGGTGTGACGGCCCGAGAAGGCGCGGGGATCCCGGGCCGGCCCGGTCCCCTGGCAGTTTTCTGACGCAGCATCAGAAAATCTCTTCCCTCGCACGGCGCCCTGCGGCATCCTGCGCGCATGCAGACGGAGCTGAGCAACAGGCTGGGCGCGGAGCACGCCGTCTTCGGGTTCACCCCCTTCCCCGCGGTCGCCGCGGCGATCACCCGGGCCGGCGGGTTCGGGGTGCTCGGCGCGGTCCGCTACACCGCGCCGGACGCCCTCGCCCGCGACCTCGACTGGATGCAGGAGCACACCGACGGGCTGCCGTACGGGCTCGACGTGGTGATGCCCGCCAAGAAGGTGGCGGGCGTCAGCGAGGCCGACGTCGAGGCGATGATCCCGGACGGGCACCGCCGGTTCGTCGACGGACTCCTCGACAAACACGGCGTACCGCCGCTCGCCGAGGGCGAGGCGTCCGGCTGGCGGATCACCGGCTGGATGGAAGAGGTCGCCCGCACCCAGCTCGACGTGGCCTTCGACTACCCCATCAAGCTGCTCGCCAACGCCCTCGGCTCACCGCCCCCGGACGTCGTCCAACGCGCCCACGACCACGGCATCCCGGTCGCCGCGCTGGCCGGCAGCCCCCGGCACGCCCGGCACCACCAGGCCGCCGGGATCGACATCGTCGTCGCCCAGGGCTACGAGGCCGGCGGACACACCGGCGAGATCGCCACCATGGTCCTCACCCCCGAGGTGGTGGCCGCCGTCGACCCGCTGCCGGTGCTCGCGGCCGGCGGCATCGGCAGCGGCGAGCAGATCGCCGCCGGACTCGCCCTGGGCGCCCAGGGCGTCTGGCTCGGTTCGATCTGGCTGACCACCCGGGAGGCCGAACTCCACTCCCGGCGGCTGACCGCCAAACTGCTCGCCGCCGGCCCGGGCGACACCGTCCGCTCCCGCGCCCTGACCGGCAAACCCGCCCGTCAGCTGCGCACCGAGTGGACCGACGCCTGGGACGACCCGGCCGGACCCGGCGCGCTGCCGATGCCGCTGCAGGGACTGCTGGTCGCCGAGGCGAACTCCCGCATCCAGCGGCACGAGGTCGAGCCGCTGCTGGGCACCCCGGTCGGCCAGATCGTCGGCCGGATGAACAGCGAACGCAGCGTCCAGGCCGTCTTCGACGACCTCACCCGCGGCTTCGAGCGGGCCATCGACCGCATCAACCGCATCGCCGGACGCGCATGAACCCGAGGAGGACAGCGGAATGACCAACTCCCCACCGCCCAAAGGTTTCTGGGCCCAGGCCGCCGCCGACCCGGACCGCACGGTGCTGATCGCTCCGGACGGCGAGGAGTGGACCGCGGGCCGGCTGCACGCCGCGAGCAACCGGCTGGTCCACGGGCTGCGCGCGGCCGGCCTGGAGCGCGGCGACGCCTTCGCCGTGGTCCTCCCCAACGGCGTGGAGTTCTTCACCGCCTACCTCGCCGCGTCCCAGGCCGGCTTCTACCTCGTCCCGGTCAACCACCACCTGGTCGGTCCGGAGATCGCCTGGATCGTCGCCGACTCCGGGGCGAAGGTGCTGATCGCGCACGAGCGGTTCGCCGACGCGGCCCGGCAGGCGGCGGACGAGGCGGAACTGCCGGCCGCCCGGCGCTATCTGGTCGGCACGGCGGACGGGTTCCGGCCGTACCGCGAACTGCTCGACGGACAGCCGGAGTCCGCGCCCGACGGCCGGACGCTGGGCTGGGTGATGAACTACACCTCCGGCACCACCGGCCGGCCGCGCGGCATCCGCCGCCCGCTGCCCGGCACCCCGCCCGAGCAGGCCCATCTCGGCGGATTCCTCGGCATCTTCGGCATCAAGCCGTTCGACGGCAACGTCCACCTGGTCTGCTCGCCGCTCTACCACACGGCCGTCCTGCAGTTCGCCGGCGCCTCGCTGCACCTCGGCCACCGCGTCGTCCTGATGGACAAATGGACCCCCGAGGGCATGCTGGCCCTGATCGACCGGCACCGCTGCACCCACACCCACATGGTGCCCACCCAGTTCCACCGGCTGCTCGCGCTCCCCGCGGCGACCCGGGCGGCCTACGACGTGAGCGCGCTGCGGCACGCCATCCACGGCGCCGCGCCCTGCCCCGACCACGTCAAACGCGCCATGATCGACTGGTGGGGCGGCTGTGTCGAGGAGTACTACGCGGCGAGCGAGGGCGGCGGCGCCTTCGCGACCGCCGAGGACTGGCTGAAGAAACCCGGAACGGTCGGCCGGGCCTGGCCGATCAGCGAACTGGCCGTCTTCGACGACGACGGCAACCGCCTGCCGCCCGGCGAACTCGGCACCGTCTACATGAAGATGACCACCGGCGGCTTTCGCTACCACAAGGACGAGGGCAAGACCCGGAAGAACCGGATCGGGGACTTCTTCACCGTCGGCGACCTCGGCTACCTCGACGAGGACGGCTACCTCTTCCTCCGTGACCGCAAGATCGACATGATCATCTCGGGCGGGGTGAACATCTACCCGGCCGAGATCGAATCCGCCCTGCTCGGCCACCCCGCCGTCGCCGACGCCGCGGCCTTCGGCATCCCGCACGACGACTGGGGCGAGGAGGTCAAGGCCGTCGTCGAACCCGCCGAGGGCCATGAGCCCGGGCCCGCTCTCGCCGCCGACATCCTGGCGCACTGCGAGCGCCAACTCGCCGGCTACAAACGGCCCAAGTCGGTCGACTTCATCGCCGTCATGCCCCGCGACCCCAACGGCAAGCTCTACAAGCGCAGGCTCCGGGACCCCTACTGGGAGGGCCGGGAGCGCGCCGTGTAGCGGTACTTGACCTCGCACCGGGCCGCCCGCAGGATCCCGCCATGACTGATGTGCGCAGCAGCACGGTGGACGGGATCCTGCGGCGGAGCGCCCGGCGGGTGCCGCACCGCACCGCGGTCCGGTACGGCGACCGGACCTGGACCTACCGGGAACTCGACGAGGCCGTGTCGGCCGCGGCCGCGGTGCTCCGCGGGACGGGACTGCGCCCCGGCGACCGGGTCGGGTCCTACGGCCACAACTCCGACGCCTACCTCATCGGCTTCCTCGGCTGCGCCCGCGCCGGACTCGTCCACGTCCCCATGAACCACCACCTCACCGGCGACGAACTGCGCTACCTCGTCGAGCAGTCCGGCAGCTCCCTCGTCCTCGCCGATCCGCAGCTCGCCGGGCGGCTGCCGGACTCCGCGCGGGTCCTGCCGCTGCGCGACACCGACGACGCGCTGCTGGCCCGGCTGCGCACCGCGCCCGCGGACCCGGAACCCGCGGCGCCGGACGCAGACGACCTGGTCCAGCTCCTCTACACCTCCGGCACCACCGCACTGCCCAAGGGCGCGATGATGACCCACCGCGCCCTGGTGCACGAGTACGTCAGCGCGATCACCGCCCTGGACCTGAAGGAGAGCGACCGCCCGGTCCACTCCCTGCCGCTCTACCACTCCGCGCAGCTGCACGTCTTCCTGCTGCCCTACCTGGCGGTCGGCGCGGAGAACACGATCCTCGACGCGCCCGACCCCGAGCGGATCCTCGACCTGGTCGCGGCGGGCCGGGCGGACAGCCTGTTCGCACCGCCCACGGTGTGGATCGGCCTGTCGCAGCACCCCGGGTTCGCCCACCGTGACCTGAGCGCCCTGCGCAAGGCGTACTACGGCGCCTCGATCATGCCGGTGCCGGTCCTCGAACGGCTCCGCGCCCGGCTGCCCGGGCTGGCCTTCTACAACTGCTTCGGGCAGAGCGAGATCGGCCCGCTGGCCACCGTGCTGGGACCGGACGAGCACGAGGGCCGGTTGGACTCCTGCGGGCGCCCGGTGCTGTTCGTCGAGGCGCGGGTGGTCGACGAGTCGGGCCGCGAGGTGCCCGACGGCACCCCCGGCGAGGTCGTCTACCGCTCCCCGCAGCTGTGCACCGGCTACTGGGACAAGCCCGAGGAGACCACCGAGGCGTTCCGCGACGGCTGGTTCCACTCCGGGGACCTGGCCGTCCGGGACGCGGAGGGCTATTTCACCGTCGTGGACCGGGTCAAGGACGTCATCAACTCCGGTGGCGTACTGGTCGCCTCGCGCCAGGTGGAGGACGCGCTCTACGCCCACCCCCAGGTGGCCGAGGTCGCGGTCATCGGGCTGCCCGACGAGCGCTGGATCGAGGCGGTGACCGCCGTGGTCGTACGGTGTCCGGGCGGGGACATGGTCGGCGAACAGGAGCTGATCGAGGCGGCCCGGGCCCGGCTCGCGCCGTTCAAGGCCCCCAAACGGGTGGTGTTCGTGGACGCCTTGCCGCGCAACGCCAGTGGCAAGGTCCTCAAACGGGAGCTCCGGGAACGGTTCGCGGCGTCCTGAGCCGGGCGGGGCGGGACGCGGCGAGCGGGGGCGGGACGCGCCGGGCGGCGCGCGGAGGGCGACTGTCAGTGCCCCCTGCCATCCTGAAAACGTGGCCGGAGAACAGCCGGCCGACGGCCCTGCACGTCTCGTTCCGCACGGCACGTCTCGTTCCGCACGACGGAGGACACCATGCTGACCACCCGTTACGTCCCCGGCACCCCCAACTGGCTCGACCTGGGGACGCCCGATGTCGACGCCGCCGTCGCCTTCTACTCCGCCGTCTTCGGCTGGCGCGTGCAGTCCGCCGGCCCGGAGTCCGGCGGCTACGGCTTCTTCCAGCTCGACGGGAAGACCGTCGGCGCCGTCGGCCCGCTCACCGAGGAGGGCGCGAGCCCGGCGTGGACGGCGTACTTCCACACCGGCGACGCGGACGCCACGACCAAGGCGGTGGAGCAGGCCGGCGGCGCGGTGCGGGTCCCGCCGATGGACGTCTTCACGGCCGGCCGGCTGGCCGCGTACACCGATCCGACCGGCGCCGATTTCGCGGTCTGGCAGCCCGGTGACGTCCCGGGCCTGGAGCTGGTCATGGAGCCGAACACGCTGTGCTGGACGGAGCTCTACACCACCGACGTGGCCGCGGCGAAGGGCTTCTACCGCTCGGTGTTCTCCTGGAGCTTCCAGGACCTGCCGATGGGCGGCGACCGGTTCTACTCGATCGTCTCCTCGCCGGGCGGCGGCGAGGGCGAGGACACCGGCCAGGGCGGCGTGATGCAGCTGGCGGAGGAGAACCTGGCGGCCGGCTCGGCCTCGGAGTGGCACCCGTACTTCGGCGTGACCGACTGCGACGCGACCTTCGCCGCCGCCCTCGACCACGGCGCCACGGTCCTCATCCCGCCGGTCAGCGCCCCCGGCATCGGCCGGCTCGCGATGGTGACGGACCCGGCCGGCGCGCCGTTCGCCCTGATCAAGGGGGACCCGGAGATGACCTGAGCGGTCAGGCGGGGTCCCGCGGCCGGGCGTCCACGATCCGCTTGATCTTGCCGACCGAGCGTTCCAGCGTCTCCGGATCGACGATCTCCACGGCGACCGAGACCCCGATCCCCTCCTTGACCCCGCGTGCGATCAGCCCCACGGCCGCCGTGCGCGCCTCGGGGGTGGCACCGGGGCGGGCCTCGGCGCGTACGGTCAGATGGTCCATCCGGCCCTCGCGGGTGAGCCTCAGCTGGAAGTGCGGGGCGACACCGGGCGTGCGCAGCACGATCTCCTCGATCTGCGCCGGGAAGAGATTGACCCCACGCAGAATGATCATGTCGTCGCAGCGCCCGGTGATCTTCTCCATCCGGCGGAAGGCCGGCCGGGCGGTGCCCGGCAGCAGCCGGGTCAGATCGCGGGTGCGGTAGCGGACGACCGGCATCGCCTCCTTGGTGAGCGAGGTGAAGACCAGCTCGCCGTGCTCACCGTCCGGCAGCACCTCGCCGGTGAGCGGGTCGACCACCTCCGGATAGAAGTGGTCCTCCCAGATGTGCAGCCCGTCCTTGGTCTCCACGCACTCCTGGGCGACCCCCGGGCCCATCACCTCCGACAGCCCGTAGATGTCCACGGCGTCGATCGCGAACCGCTCCTCGATCTCCCGGCGCATCTGCTCGGTCCAGGGCTCGGCACCGAAGATGCCGACCTTCAGCGAGGTCGACCGCGGATCGATGCCCTGCCGCTCGAACTCGTCCAGCAGGGTGAGCATGTACGACGGCGTGACCATGATGATCTCGGGCCGGAAGTCCTGGATGATCTGCACCTGCCGGCCGGTCATCCCGCCGGACGCCGGGACGACCGTGCAGCCCAGCCGCTCCGCGCCGTAGTGCGCGCCCAGCCCGCCGGTGAACAGCCCGTAGCCGTAGGCGATGTGGATCGTGTGGCCGGGCCGGCCGCCGGCCGCGCGGATCGAGCGGGCGACCACGTCCGCCCAGTGGGCGAGGTCGCGTTCGGTGTAGCCGACCACGGTCGGGCGGCCGGTGGTGCCGCTGGAGGCGTGGAGGCGCCGCACCTCCTCCTTGGGGACCGCGAACATCCCGAAGGGGTACTGCGCGCGCAGATCGTCCTTGACCGTGAACGGGAAGCGGGCCAGGTCACCGAGGGTCCGGCAGTCCTCGGGGCGCACCCCGGCGCGGTCGAACGCCGCGCGGTAGTAGGGCACGTGCTCATAGGCGTGGCGCAACGAGGCGCGCAGCCGGGTCAGCTGGAGGTCCCGCAGGGCGTCCGGCGAGAGCCGTTCCGCGTCGTCGAACGCCGTGCTGTCCGTCGCCCCGCCCGTGGCCGCTTCCGGCATGGAGTGTCACCGCCTCATCTCCCTACCGATCATTCGGTAGCTGCATGCTGATCCAAGTAATCAGCGCGCGGCGAACACGTCAAGGGGCGTGGCGCAGCCGGCCCCCGGGTAGCGTCCAGCGCATGAGTGACGTCCGGAAAGTGCAGGTAGGTGACGTTCGGCTGGCATACCGGGTGTGGGGAGAGGAGGACGCGCCCCCGGTCGTGCTGCTGCACTGCCTCGGCGAGGACGGCGAGGACTGGCGCGGCGTGGTCGGCCGGCTCGCCGGCACCCACCGGGTCTTCGCCCTCGACCAGCGCGGCCACGGGAGCAGCGACTGGCCGGGGGAGTACGGCTTCGCCCGCTGGCGGGACGACGCGATCGGCTTCCTCCAGGCGCTCGGGCTGAAGCGGGTGACCCTCATCGGTCACTCGGCCGGCGCCCTGACCGCCCTGCTGGTGGCCGCCGACCGGCCCGAGCTGGTGGACCGGCTGGTCCTGGAGGAGGCCGCCCCACCGCTCCCCGCCGCCCCACCGCAGGAGGCACCGGAGCAGCCGGCCGGCCCGCAGGCGTTCGACTGGCGGGCCAAGACCGCGGTGGTGGCCGAACGCAACGCCCCCGACCCGCAGTGGTGGGAGTGCCTGCCGCGGATCACCGCCCCCACCCTCGTCATCGCCGGCGGCCCCACCAGCCACATCCCGCAGGAACAGCTCGCCGAGATGGCCGACGTGATCCCCGACGCCAGCCTGGTGACCGTCGAGGGCGCCGGCCATCTCGTCCACGAGGAGCGCCCGGGCGAATTCCTCGCCGCGGTCACCTCGTTCCTGCCGGCCCCGCGGTAGCCGGCCGCGCGGACCCGGGACGGCGGGCGCGCCCGTCCCTTAGGCTCGCGGCCGTACGCCTCCCCGCGTACGGCCCGCCGTGCGAACTCCCGCCGGCCGGCCCGAGGTTCGAGAAAGGCCGACCGTGCAGCCGACCCGTTCGATGCGCCGTGCGCTGATCGCCGGCGCCGCCGCGACCCTGCTGTTCACCGGGGCCGGCGGCGCCGTCGCGGCACCCGCCGCCCCCGCCCCCGCGGCCCCCGCCCCCGCGGCCCCGGCCGCCGTCCGGGCGCACTCCCCGTACGACCGGCTCCGCCCGCTCGCCGCGCTGTCCGCGGAGCGGCTGGCCACCGGGGACCTGGTGGCCGCGGCGAAGTGGGGCACCGGCAGCCCGATCGACGATCCGGCCCGCGAGCAGCAGGTGCTGGACGCGGTGGCGGAGCAGGCCCGGCAGCTCGGCGCCGACCCGGCCGCGACGGTGCGGATCTTCCGGGACCAGATCGAGGCCAACAAGATCGTGCAGCGCGGACTGCACCACCGCTGGGACGCCGATCCCGCCCAGGCCCCGGCCGAGCGCCCCGACCTCGACGAGGTCCGCAAGGAGATCAACCGCATCAACGCGGAACTGGTGCGCGCCATCGCCGCCTCCGCGCCGGCCCGCTCCGCACCGTCCTGCCGCCCGCTGCTGACCGTGGCCGGCGCCCGGGTGCGCCACGCACGCCACCTGGACCCGCTGCACACCGTGGCGCTGGCCCGCTCGCTGGCGTCGGTGTGCGGGGCGGCCGGCTGAACGGCGGCCCGCACACCGGCGGGAGGACGGCCCGGGCGGACGCCCCGCGGCCCTCACACCGCCCGTTCGCCGGCCGCCACCGCCTTCGCCCAGCGGTAGTCGGCCTTGCCGCTCGGGGAGCGCTGGATGTGGTCGGTGAAGACCACCGCGCGCGGGACCTTGTAGCCGGCCAGCCGGGTCCGGCAGTGGTCCTGGAGGGCGGCCAGGTCCAACGGGGCGCTGCCGTCGCGGAGTTGCACCACCGCCGCGACCCGGTTGCCCCACCGGTCGTCCGGGACGCCCGCCACCAGCGCGTCGTAGACGTCCGGATGGGCCTTCAGGGCCTGCTCGACCTCCTCCGGATAGACCTTCTCGCCCCCGGAGTTGATGCACTGCGAGCCCCGGCCGAGGACGGTGACGATGCCCTCCTCGTCGACGGTGGCCATGTCGCCCAGCAGCACCCACCGGTCGCCCCGCGCCTCGAAGAAGGTCTCCGCGGTCTTCGCCGGGTCGTTGTAGTAGCCCAGCGGTACGTGACCGCACTGCGCGAGCCGGCCCACCTCGCCGGCCGGCACCGGCTCGCGGGTCGCCGGATCCACCACGGCCGTACGGGAGTTGACCCGCAGCCGGAACCCCTTGGCGGGGCCCGAGTCGTCGGTGGCGGTGCCGTTGAAGCCGGACTCCGAGGAGCCGAAGTTGTTGAGCAGCACCACGTTCGGCACCAGCGCGGTGAACTGGGCGCGTACGGTCTCGGAGAGGATCGCGCCGGAGCTGCTGACGCTGAACAGCGAGGAGCAGTCGGTGCCCTTGAGCGGCCCGGCGAGCGCGTCGACGAGCGGGCGCAGCATCGCGTCGCCCACCAGCGAGACGCTGGTGACCCGCTCCCGTTCGACGGTCCGCAGCACCTCCTCGGGCACGTACTTGCGGTGCAGGACGACCTTCTGGCCGAAGTGGAAGGCGATGAACGCGGTCAGGGTCGAGGTACCGTGCATCAGCGGGGGAGTGGGGAAGAAGACGATCCCCTCGCCGCCGGCCGCGACCCGTTCGGCCAGCTCCTGCGGCCGGGTGACCGGATCACCGGTCGGCGCCCCGCCGCCCATGCCGGAGAAGAAGAGGTCCTCGTGCCGCCACATCACGCCCTTGGGCATACCGGTGGTGCCGCCGGTGTAGATGACGACCTGGTCGTCGGCGGAGCGCGGCCCGAAGCCGCGCGCCGGTGAGCCGGACGCCTCGGCGTCCGCGAGCGCGACCGGCGCGAGGGCCGGTTCGGGGGCGCCCTCCGGCGGGGTGCCGACCCGGACCAGGTGCCGCAGGCGCGGCGACCGCGGCAGGGCGGCGGCCACCCGCTCGGTGAACTCCGCGTCGAAGACCAGTCCCACCAGGTCCGCGTCCCGGTAGAGGTACACCAACTCCTCTTCGACATAGCGGTAGTTGACGTTCACCGGCACGGCGCGGATCTTCAGGCAGGCGTACACCGCCTGGAGGTAGGGGACGCCGTTGTAGAGGTGCAGTCCGACGTGGTCCCCGGGGCCGATGCCCCGGCCGGCGAGGTGGTGGGCCAGCCGGTTGGCGGCGCGGTCCAGCTCCGCGTAGGTCAGCCGCCGCTCCGCGCCGGTCCCCGGGTGGTCGAGGTACACCAGGGCCTCGCGGTCGGGAACGGTGTCCACGATCGACTCGAAGAGGTCGGCAAGGTTGTACTCCACGTCTCCTCCAGACCGGGCGGCGTCGGCGCAGGGGAGGCCCGCGGGTCCGGACCCCGGCGGTCATTAGAGCGCCGCGGGCGGGAGCAGGGAAGGGGCCCGGCGCAAGTAATCTGACTACCTGTCAGAAAAGCCTTGAACTCACCGTGCGGCTACTGCAACCTGTTCTCGTTCCTGCAGACGGGAGACCGCAATGGGTGGGACGGAACACCTCACCGTGCAGCGCGAAGGCGCCACACTGGTGCTCACGCTCAACAGGCCCGACGCCAAGAACGCACTCTCGCTCCCCATGCTCGTCGGCCTCTACGACGGCTGGCTGGCGGCCGACGAGGACGACGCGATCCGCTCGATCGTGCTCACCGGCGCCGGCGGAGCGTTCTGCGCCGGGATGGACCTCAAGGCCCTGGCCGGGAAGGGCATGACGGGACAGCAGTACCGCGACCGGCTCACCGCCGACCCCGACCTGCACTGGAAGGCGATGCTGCGGCACCACCGCCCACGCAAGCCGGTGATCGCCGCCGTCGAGGGGGCGTGCGTGGCGGGCGGCACGGAGATCCTCCAGGGCACCGACATCCGGGTCGCCGGGGAGTCCGCCACCTTCGGGCTCTTCGAGGTCAGGCGCGGCCTGTTCCCCATCGGCGGCTCGACGGTCCGCCTGCAGCGCCAGATCCCGCGCACCCACGCCCTGGAGATGCTGCTCACCGGCCGCCCCTACACCGCCCGCGAGGCCGCCGGCATCGGCCTGATCGGCCATGTCGTCCCCGACGGCACCGCGCTCGCCGAGGCCCTGGAGATCGCCGAGCGGATCAACGCCTGCGGCCCGCTCGCCGTCGAGGCCGTGAAGGCGTCGGTGTACGAGACCGCGGAGCTGACCGAGACCGACGGCCTCGCCGCCGAACTCACCCGCGGCTGGCCGGTCTTCGACACCGCCGACGCCAAGGAGGGCGCCCGCGCCTTCGCGGAGAAGCGGCCGCCCGTGTACAAGCGCGCCTGACCCGAGGAGCCACCGATGCCCGCAGTCCTCAAAGCCCCGCTCGTCGTCGAATTCCCCTTCACCCGCTCCCTCGGCCCCGTCCAGAGCGCCTTCCTCACCGGCCTGCGCGAACGCGTCGTCCTCGGCGTGCGGACCGGCGACGGCCGCACCCTGGTCCCGCCGGTCGAGTACGACCCGGTCACCGCCGAGGAGCTCGGCGACCCCGGCGGCCTCGGCGGCCTGGTCGAAGTAGCCCCCACCGGCACCGTCACCACCTGGGCCTGGAACCCCGAGCCCCGCCGCGGCCAGCCCCTCGGCACCCCGTTCGCCTGGGTCCTGGTCCGCCTCGACGGCGCCGACACCGCCCTGCTGCACGCCCTCGACGCCCCCGGCCCCGAGGCGGTGCACACCGGCATGCGGGTCCGCGTCCGCTGGGCGGAGGAACGCACCGGCGCCATCACCGACCTCGCCTGCTTCGAGCCGTACGACGGCGACCCGGCCGCACCCACGGGACACACCGGTACCTTCGAGGACCCGGTCACCGGCATCATCGCCCCCGCCCGCCTCGACTACGTCTACTCGCCCGGCCGCGCCCAGTCCGGCTACATCGACGCCCTCTCCGGCCGGCGGACCGTGGGCGAACGCTGCCCCTCCTGCCGCAAGGTCTACGTCCCGCCCAGGGGCGCCTGCCCCACCTGCGGCGTCGCCACCTCCGAACAGGTCGAGGTGGGCCCGCGCGGCACCGTCACCACCTACTGCATCGTCAACATCAAGGCTGCGCACACGGCGAATCTCGACATCGAGGTCCCCTACGTCTACGCCCACATCGCCCTCGACGGCGCCGGCCTCGCGTTGCACGGCCGGATCGGCGGCATCCCCTACGACCAGGTGCGGATGGGCCTGCGCGTCGAGCCGGTGTGGACCGAAGGGGGCCGCTACCCCGACCACTACCGGCCGACCGGTGAACCCGACGCGGAGTACGACACCTACAAGGAGCTGCTGTGACCCGTGAGATCGCGGTCGTCGCCTTCGCCCAGACCGACCACCGGCGCACCAGCGACGAGCTCTCCGAGGTGGAGATGCTCCTCCCGGTGCTGCACGAGGTCCTCGACCGGACCGGCCTGCGGACCAGCGACATCGGCTTCACCTGCTCCGGCTCCTCCGACTACCTCGCCGGTCGCGCCTTCTCCTTCACCATGGCCCTCGACGGGGTGGGCGCCTGGCCGCCGATCTCCGAGTCGCACGTCGAGATGGACGGCGCCTGGGCCCTGTACGAGGCCTGGACGAAGCTGCTCACCGGCGACGCCGACACCGCCCTCGTCTACGCGTACGGCAAGTCCTCGCCCGGCTCCGTACGCGACGTCCTGACCCGCCAGCTCGACCCGTACTACGTCGCGCCCCTGTGGCCGGACTCCGTCGCGCTCGCCGCGCTCCAGGCGCAGGCGCTCATCGACGCGGGCGAGACGGACGAGCCCGCCCTCGCCGCGATCGGGGCCCGCAGCCGTGCGGACGCCGAGGCCAACCCCCGTGCCCAGCTGAGGGGTTCGGTGCCGCAGGGCGACTACCTCGTACATCCGCTGCGTACCGGCGACTGCCCGCCCATCGGCGACGGGGCCGCCGCGGTGATCCTCGCGGCGGGGGAGCGGGCCCGTCAGCTGTGCGCGCGGCCCGCCTGGATCCGCGGCATCGACCACCGCATCGAGGCGCACGGCCTGGGCGTCCGCGACCTGACCGACTCGCCCTCCACGCGCCTGGCCGCCGAGAAGGCCGGCGCCTTCGAACGCCCCGTGGACTCCGCCGAGTTGCACGCGCCCTTCACCTCGCAGGAGGTCGTGCTGCGCAAGGCCCTGCGGCTCGGTGACGAGGTACGGGTGAACCCGTCCGGCGGCGCCCTCGCCGCCAACCCGATCATGGCCGCGGGGCTCATCCGCCTCGGTGAGGCCGCCGCCGCGATCCACCGCGGTGCGTCGGACCGGGCGCTCGCCCACGCCACCTCCGGCCCGTGTCTGCAACAGAACCTGGTCGCCGTACTCGAAGGGGATCCGCGATGAGCAAGGAACCCGTGGCCGTCGTCGGAGTCGGCCAGACCAAGCACGTGGCGGCGCGGCGGGACGTGTCGATCGCCGGACTCGTCCGGGAGGCGGCCCAACAGGCGCTCACGGACGCCGAGTTGACCTGGGCCGACATCGACGCCGTGGTCATCGGCAAGGCGCCGGACTTCTTCGAGGGCGTGATGATGCCCGAGCTGTACCTCGCCGACGCGCTCGGCGCGGTGGGCAAGCCCATGCTGCGCGTGCACACGGCGGGTTCGGTCGGCGGCTCCACCGCGCTGGTCGCCGCCAACCTGGTCGCGGCCCGCGTCCACGGCACCGTGCTGACGCTGGCCTTCGAGAAGCAGTCGGAATCCAACGCGATGTGGGGCCTGTCGCTCCCGGTCCCCTTCCAGCAGCCGCTCCTCGCCGGCGCCGGCGGCTTCTTCGCCCCGCACGTCCGCGCGTACATGCGCCGCACCGGCGCCCCGGACACCGTCGGCTCGCTCGTCGCCTACAAGGACCGCCGCAACGCCCTCAAGAACCCCTACGCCCACCTCCACGAGCACGACATCACCCTGGAGAAGGTCCAGGCCTCGCCCATGCTCTGGGACCCGATCCGCTACTCCGAGACCTGCCCGTCCTCCGACGGCGCCTGCGCGATGATCCTCACCGACCGGGCCGGTGCCGCGCGCGCCCCGCACCCGCCGGCCTGGATGCACGGCGGGGCGATGCGCAGCGAGCCCACCCTCTTCGCCGGCAAGGACTTCGTCTCCCCGCAGGCCGGCAAGGACTGCGCCGCCGACGTCTACCACCAGGCCGGCATCACCGACCCGCGCCGGCAGGTCGACGCGGTGGAGATGTACGTCCCCTTCAGCTGGTACGAACCCATGTGGCTGGAGAACCTCGGCTTCGCCGACGAGGGCGAGGGCTGGAAGCTCACCGAGTCCGGCGTCACCGAGCTCGACGGCGATCTCCCGGTGAACCCCTCCGGCGGCGTCCTGTCCACCAATCCGATCGGCGCCTCCGGCATGATCCGCTTCGCGGAGGCGGCCCTGCAGGTGCGCGGCCGGGCGGGCGAGCACCAGATCGACGGCGCCCGCCGGGCCCTCGGGCACGCCTACGGCGGCGGCTCGCAGTTCTTCTCCATGTGGCTGGTCGGCGCCGAACCGCCCGCCACCTGACGGCACCACCGACCCGCCCCGCCACGTCCTCTGTCCGTCCCCGGGCACAGTGGTTAGGCTGACCGCGGACGACCGGACCGGGAGGAGCGGCGACGTGGCCGACAGCATCACCGAGCAGCGGCTCGCGGGCGGGCCCAGGCCCGACCTCGACCTGACCCAGGCCGAGTGGCAGTCCAGCAGCCAGGGCGTGGGCGACGTCCAGATCGCCTTCGTCGAGGGCTACATCGCGATGCGCAACCGCCGCAGCCCGGAGATCCCGGCGCTGATCTTCAGCCCCGCCGAGTGGCGCGCCTTCGTCCTCGACGCCCGCGACGGGGAGTTCGACCTCACGTAGCCCCGGGGGCGGGGCGGCCGCCGTCAGGTGAGCACCACGCACCCGTTCGCGCGCAGCGCCCGGACCGGCTCCGCACCGTCGTCCACGGCGTTCCAGCGCAGATCCAGCTTCTCCAGCGACGGGAGCCGGGTGATCCACCGCGGCAGCTCCGCGATCCGGTTGCCGCGCAGATCGACCCGGGCCAGCCGGGGGAGCGCGCGCAGCGCCCCCGGCACACCGGGCAGGGCGTTGTCGCGCAGTTCCAGCACCCGCAGCTCCTGCAGCGCGTCGACGCCCGCCGGCAGCCCGGTGAGCGCATTGCCGCCCAGCCACAGCTCACGCAGCCGCCCGAGCCGCCCCAGCGACGCCGGGAGCTCGGTCAATCCGGCCTTCCGGGCCCGGAGTTCGACCAGCGCGGCCATCCCGCCCAGCGTGTCCGGCAGCCGGCCGAGCGGGTTCTCGCCGACGTTGAGGTAGCCCAGCCGGTCCAGCCCGCCGAGGGCGTCCGGCAGGGCGGTGAGGCGGTTGTCGTGCAGATAGAGGTAGCGGGTCAGCCCGGTCAGCTCGCCGATCTCCTCGGGGACCCCGGCCAGCGCGTTGTGGCCGAGGTCGAGGGTGTGCAGCGCCCGCAGCCCGCCCAGCGCGCCCGGAACCGAGGTCAGCGCGTTGTCGGCGAGGATCAGCACCTCCCAGTCGTCCCGCCGCCACACCTCGGGCGGCACCGAACTCAGCCCGGCCTTCCAGAAGTTGAGCGTGCGGGGCGAGGCGAGCATGCGGAGTCCCTCCAGGAGGACGAGGACGAGGACGAAGACGGGGGAGGGTGCGGCGCGGCCGGCACGCCGGAGGGGCGGAGGCCCGTTCCCCTACGGCCAGTCGAGCAGCTCCGGCAGCGCGGCGGGGCGATCCGACCGGCGGCACTCCAGCGCCCGGTGCGGGTCGCGCCCGGCCAGCCAGGCCGCCAGGTCGGTGAGGTGGCCGCGTACGGTCACCTCCGGCGCGCCGGTGGCACCGTACTCCCGCCGGAACGCCTCGTCCGTTGCCGCCAGCACCAGGTGCACGTCCTTCGGGGCGCGCGGCGCCAGATGGCTCAGCAGGTGGTGGCAGAGCCCGTGCGACCAGTCCTGCGGGCCGAGGCCGAGCCGGGCGTCCGCGGTGTGGATCTCCAGCTCCCGCCACCAGGCCCACTGCACCGTGCGCAGATCGCCGTCCCGGTAGCGCACCGGGCGCGACCAGTCGGCCGGGCCGACCGCCGCCCAGGCCGCCGCGGACTCGTCCAGCGCGGCGCCCACCGCGTCCCGGAGGGCCGCGGCGTCCCGCACCGCACCGGCCTCGATCCCGGCCGCCCGCTCGGGGCGCCCGCCGTCGTACAGCTCCACCAGCTCACCGCGCAGCGCGTACCGGGCCTGCCGGGCCGTGGCCCGGGCGATGCCCTCGATGTGCGCGAGGACATGGGCGCGGGACCAGCCGGGCAGCGCGCTCGGTGCGCGCACCGCGGCCTCCGTCAGACCGGGCAGCAGCGCCCGCAACCGCTCCTGGCCCGCCTCGATCGCCTCCCGGACGGTCTCGGCCGACAAGGTGGGTTCCTTCGTCACTGCCACAGCAGCTCCTTCGTCCAGTGCTCGCCGGTCCGGCAGGCGGGCCGACCGGGTGCTCAACACCTGGACTCCGCACCGCAGTTGACGGACAGCGGGCAGCTTTTCCCCAGGGGTTCCCCCTCCGGACCTAATGGTTGCCGGTGAGGTTACCATTAGCCTCATGACCGCAACACGGCTCGCACTGGATCTCGCCGTCACCATCCGCCACGACGGCCACGGCGGTGTCACCGACGACCTGGCCGACCCGGACGGACTCACCACCTGGATCGCCGAGCGGGCCGCCCTGCTCGACTGCGCCGCCGAACCCGTCACCGCCGACCCGGCACTGCACACCGCCGTACGCGAACTGCGCGCCGCGGTCCGCGCGCTCTTCGCCCGCGCCGTCCGCCCCGGACCGCCCAGCTCCGCCGACGCCCACCGGCTCCTCCCCGAGGACACCGCGCTGCACCGGCTCAACACCGCCGCCGCCCTCGTCCCCACCTCCCCGCAGCTCAGCTGGGAGCCCGGCGCCCCGCCCGCACTGCGGCTGCACCCGCACGGCACCCCGCCCGCCGCCGACCGGATCGCGGCCGCACTGGCCCGCGCCGCCCTCACCTTCCTCGCCGGCCCCGACCGCGACCGGCTGCGCGCCTGCCCCGCCCCGCGCTGCGTCCGCTACTTCGTCAAGGACCACGCCCGCCAGGAATGGTGCAGCCCCTCCTGCGGCAACCGCGCCCGGGTCGCCCGCCACCACGAGCGGCACAAGGAAGGACGGCGCGACCCCTCGTAAGGTGGCGGCATGACCGGTGAACGCGACCTTGTGACCCTGCTGAGCGGGATGCGCCCCGAGCTGAACGAGGGCCGGTACGTCTTCACGACCGTGCGCGGCGCGATCCCCGCCGGACTCGCCCCGGTCGTCACCGTCGCCGAACCCGAGGGACTGACCCTCGTCCTGCGCCAGGAGGAAGCCGACCGCACCGGCCTGCCGTACGACTACGTCGCCGGCTGGATCACCCTGCGGGTGCACTCCGCACTGGACGCGGTCGGGCTCACCGCCGCCGTCGCCACCGCGCTCGCCGACGCCGGCCTCAGCTGCAACGTCGTCGCCGGCTTCCACCACGATCACCTCTTCGTGCCCCACGAGGCGGCCGACGAGGCACTGCGCCGCCTCGGTGAACTGGCCGGACGGGCCTGAACCCGCCCGCCCCGCACCCCGCCCGCCCGGCCCGTCCGCGAGCCGCCCAGCACCCCGACGTCCGGCGCGGCGGGCCCGGCCGGGCCACGTACGATGGCGGCATGTCCTTCCTCCGCCGCCGCAGCGCAGCCACGCCCGCCGGTCCCGACTTCGACGTTCTCGCCATGGACCCGGGGGACTGGCCGGGCAATCTGGGCGCCGGGCTGCTGCCCGCACCCGACGGGAGCTGCCAGGGCGTCTTCCTCCGCTACGACCTCTTCGGCGGCCGCGGCCCCGCGATGATCATCGGCAACCTCCCGGAGGGCTCCCCGGCCCGCGAGCTGGAGGACGACCAGGTGCCCTTCGAGGTCGCCCAGCTGCTCGCCGCGCTCGGCAACGACGAACCGGTCACGGTCGTCGAGAGCGAGGACACCCCCGTGATGCACGACGACAACCTGCTGATCGTCAAGCGCATCAAGTGCTCCGAGAGCCGCATCTCCTGCGCCCAGTTCGACCGCAGCGACGGCGTCCTGGTCACCATCGCCAGCTGGGACCGGCCGATCACCGACGACCTCTACGCGCTGCTCAAGCCGCTGCCGGCGGAACTCTTCCAGCAGGGCTGACACCCCGCGCACGAACGGACCGCGCCCGGCGGACGGAAGCCCGTCCGCCGGGCGCGGCGTGCCACCCGGTCACCCGGCTAGGAATGCGACCGCCGCACGTCCACGTCGGCCGCCCGCACATAGCCCACCCGGTGCCCCAGCTGGATCTCGTAGTAGACGTCCTCGCCCTGGACGATCGTGTGCTTCGAGACGTCGAACGTCGGCGCGTAGAAGTACTCGCCGGTGACCCGGCCGCCGACCGCGTACCGCTGCCCCGCCGCGATCGTGTACGGCAGCGGGGAGACCGACTGGTACGGAACCCCCGCCGGATAGGCGGCCTTCTCCGGGTACGCCCGGCCGTACACCGGGATCTCCTCGCGGCCGGACTTCGGCGTGGCGACCAGCCCCTTGGCGTTCACCGCCGTCGGCGCACCGTGCGGATTGCGGAACCACGCGACCTGCCCGAGGTACCAGATCGCGGTCCAGTCACCGTCCCGGCCCGCCAGCGCGAACCGCTGCCCCGTCGTGGCCCGGGCGCCGGTGTCGTTCACCCCGTCCGTCGAGTCGCTGCCGTCCTGATGCAGCCCGACGTCCTTGACCAGCGGAGCGCTCTCGCTCGGCGCGGTGTGCAGCCGCACCGCGGCGGAACCGTGCGGCGCGCAGGCGTCCCCCGGCTTCGCGCAGCCGGAGTAGCGCGGCCGGTTGCGGTCGTAGTCCGGGAGGATGGTGACCAGTCCGCCGTGCTTGCCCGCCGTGGCGTGGAACGGCTTGCCCAGCAGCTCGAAGTAGTGCGCCCAGTCCCAGTACGGCCCGGGGTCGGTGTGCATCCCCGGGATCGTGGACGTCGTCGTACCGGGCACGTTGTCGTGGCCCAGGATGTGCTGCCGGTCCAGCGGCACGTCGTACTTGCGGCTCAGGTACTTCACCAGCCGGGCCGAGGACCGGTACATCGCCTCCGTGTACCAGGCGTCCGGAGAGGCCAGGAAGCCCTCGTGCTCGACGCCGATGGAGTGCGAGTTCACGTACCAGTTGCCGGCGTGCCAGGCGACGTCCTTGCCCGGTACGTGCTGGGCGATCAGCCCGTCCGAGGAACGCACGGTGTAGTTCCAGGACACGTACGTGGGGTCCTTGATCAGCTTCAGCGTGACGTCCCACGACCCCTCGGTGTCATGGATGACGATGGTGTCGACCTCCTGGTCCCGCGGCCGGTCCGCCTTGTCGTGGTTGCCGTAGTCGTGGTCGCCGAACTCCTCGTACGGCGCCGGGACCGACTCGCAGGCCACGTCCCCCGGGCACTCCGGCCCGTGGTCGCCACCGGGCGCCGAGGCCCTGGTGGCAGCGCCGCCGAGACGTTTCTGCTGCCCGGCGTCGGGGACCAGCCCGGGGGCCGCGGACAGCCTGACCCGCTGCCCGGCGTCGGTCGTCCGCGCCTCGCCCCGGCGGATCACCGAGAACACCTCGTCCGCGAAGGCCTTGCCGGCGCGCGCATCGTCCTGACCGCCGTAACGCGCCACCGCCGCGTACCAGCGGGCCGGACCGCCCCCGGCGGACAGCCCGAGCCCGCGCTGCTCCGCGGCGAGCAGCGCCGCCCCGCCCAGCACGTTCGCCGCCGGGTCGGTACGCAACCGCTCGGCCGGCAGCCCGGTCAGCCGGGCCGCGGCCGGCAACGTACGCAGCCGTGCCGGGAGTTCGGCGGGCAGCGCGGCCTGCTGCGCCGCGCCCTCCGGGACCCGCTTGCGGGCACGCGAGGCGTCGCCCCGGGCGTCCTCCGCGCCCGCGCTGAACTCCGGCGCCCGCGCCAGCGCGGTCCGGGCGTCGGTCAGATGCATCGGGCCGTAGCCCCCGGAGACACTCGGCGCGCCGCCGTGGCCGTCCCACCGCGACTCCAGGTACGAGACGCCGAGCAGCACGCTGCGCGGCACATGGAAGCGGGCCGCGGCCTTGCTGAAGGCCCGCTGCAGGGCGTCCGTCCGGGGCTGCCCGGCGCTCGCGGACGGTGCTCCGGAGAGCGGCAGCAGCAGCACCGCCGCCGCCACCGCGGTGGTGGACCTGCGCAGGGCGGGGCGATGGGTTCTCTTGTCTTCCGGGGCGGATCCTCGCAAAGCAGCCTCCTCGAGCCGGCCCGAGCCGGGCGGTGTGACGGATGGTGCAGTGCACCAACGGCCGTACGGGATGGACCCGAGAGTAGAGCCCCGTGGGGCCGCAGAGCCATAGCTGGGCCGACGGCCCGTCACCTACCGCGTCGGTTCGGGATTTCGCATGTCAGAGCATCTCCAGAGGAGCCTTCCCGGACCGCCGCCCGGCCTGCGGGGCGTCAGTGGAATGGACCAATGACCGCGCGGCGCACATGGGTGAGCGGCGCCTCCCGCAAACCGGGTGCGCCGCTCACAATCCCCCTCGGGGAAGTGCCCGCAGACGAGGCACTCCCCCCGGGCGGTCAGCGGGTGCCGACCGCCGCCCGTACCGCACGACGGGCCATCTGGCAGTCGTCGTGCAGCCGGCGCAGGAGCAGCCGCTGCTCCTCGCCCGCCGAAGGGACGCCGGGTTGTCCCGGGCCCGGAGTCACCGCCGGCGTGGGTTCGCGCATGGTCCGCTGGACCGCGGTTTCGTAGCGCCGGATCTCCCGGGTGAGGATCAGCATCAGATTCACCAGGAAGGAGTCCCGCGAGGCGGGGCCGGCGTTCTGGGCGAGCTGGCTGATCTGACGGCGCGCCACCGGGGCGTCGCCGAGCACCGACCACAGGGTCGCCAGGTCGTAGCCCGGGAGGTACCAGCCGGCGTTGTCCCAGTCCAGCAGCACCGGGCCGGCGGGCGACAGCAGGACGTTGTTCAGCAGCGCGTCGCCGTGGTTGAACTGGCCCTGGACGTGCGACAGACCGTGCATCAGCTTCTGCAGGTCACCCAGGTCGCGGTCGGTGAGCAGCCCCAGGTCGTGGTAGCGGCCGATCCGGCCGGCGTAGTCCAGCGGGGCGTCGAACAGCCCGGCCGGCGGACGCCAGTGGTTGAGCTGGCAGACCGCGCCGATCGCGGCGCGGATGTCGGCCCGGGGCGGCGCCTCGGCGGGGTGGCGCGTCATGGCCGCGACCCGGCCGGGCATCCGCTCGATGATCAGCGTGCAGTTGTCGGGATCCGCCGCCACCAGCCGCGGCACCCGTACCGGCGGACGATGCCGGACGAATGCGCGGTATGCGCTTATTTCCTGCCGGAACCTTTCCGCCCACGCGGGGGACTGGTCCAGTAAACACTTGGCGACCGCGGTCATACGGCCGGTCGTGCCGACGAGGAGGACGGATTTCCCGCTCCGGCGCAGCACCTGCACCGGATTGAACTCCGGACAGATGCGGTGCACCGAGGCGACCGCGGCGCGCAGCTGTGCGCCCTGGGGCCCGGACAAGTCGAGTCTCCCGCTGAGCGGTTGGGTGCCCGTCCCCTGTGCCCGCCGGGTCCGGCCGCCGGACATACCGGGGACCGCCCCCGCGGAAGGAGCGGGGGCGAGGTACGGCCCGCTCCCCGTCGGGTGCGGGCGGTGCGGCCGGGCGGGGGCGGTCACGGCGGACGATGCTGCATACATGGGTGAGACAGATCCCTTCGTGCGCCGACGAGTTGCGTGCGCTCCCCGGCCCGGTGGAGGGAACCCGTGAACGGGCCCCGTGCAGGAGGCCGATCCAGGGTCCCTGTGAAGGGCGCGCACCCTGGGGAATGCGGTCCCGCCACCGGGCCGGGGGCGGCACGTCTACAGAACACTCGGCTGCGGGTGGCAGACCATCTGGCGCAGGGTGGCGAACCCTGGCGAATGGACCCGGTGCATGTCACCGGCCGTTACTGTCAACTCAGTCGAGGAACCTGGGGGCTTGACGTGGACAGGCAGCCGAACACCCGTCTCGCGGACCTTTTCGGCCTGGCCGGCTGGTCCAAGGGAGAGCTGGCGAGGCTCGTCAACCGGCAGGCGGCGGCCATGGGCCATCCGCAGCTGGCGACCGATACCTCGCGAGTGCGGCGCTGGATCGACATGGGGGAGACCCCCCGGGATCCCGTGCCCAAGGTCCTGGCTTCGCTGTTCACCGAGCGCCTCGGCCGTGTCGTAACCATCGAGGACCTCGGGTTCGCCAGAACCGGTCGCTCGGGGAAGCGGCAGGCCATGGACGGTCTGCCGTGGGCTCCCGAACGGACCGCTGCGGTCCTCACGGAATTCACGGGAATGGACCTCATGCTCAACCGACGCGGCTTGGTGGGTGCGGGCGCGGCGCTCGCCGCGGGCTCCGCACTCACCGGCGCCATGCACGACTGGCTGCACACCGACCCGGCCCCCACCGGCGCCTCCCGCCACGACGACCCGTTCGCTTCCGACTCCTTCGACGACTTCGACCAGATCGGCCTCGACCGCTATGAGGCGGCCCCTGTGGGGTCGCAGGAAATCGACGCGCTGGAGCACTCGGTGGAGGTCTTCCGCGCCTGGGACGCGGCCCGCGGCGGCGGGCTGCAGCGCAAGGCGGTGGTGGGCCAGCTCAACGAGGTGGGCGGCATGCTCGCCTACCGCCATCCCGACCACCTCCAGCGCCGGTTGTGGGGCGTGGCCGCCAACCTCGCCGTGCTGGCCGGCTGGATGTCGCACGACGTCGGCCTGGAGCCCACCGCGCAGAAGTACTTCATCATCGCCGCCCATGCGGCCCGCGAGGGCGGCGACCGCCCGCGCGCCGGTGAGGCCCTCTCCCGCGCCGCCCGTCAGATGGTCCACCTGGGACGCCCGGACGACGCGCTGGACCTGATGAAACTCGCCAAGTCCGGTTCCGGCGAGGAGACCCTGCCCCGCACCCGCGCCATGCTGCACACCATCGAGGCCTGGGCGCAGGCGTCCAAGGGCCAGGGCCAGGCGATGCGCCGCACCCTGGGCGAGGCCGAGGAGTTGTTCGTCTCGGACAAGGGCGACGTTCCGCCCCCGTGCTGGATGCAGATGTTCGACGAGGCGGACCTGCACGGCATGCAGGCCCTGGCGTTCCGCACCCTCGCCGATCACGACCCCGCGGCCGCCAAGATCGCCCAGCACCACGCCAAGCAGGCACTGGCCCTGCGGGAGGGCGGCCGCCAGCGGTCGCAGATCTTCGACTACATCTCCATGGCCTCGGCCTGCTTCATCGGCGACGACCCCGAACAGGCCGACCGTTACGCCAGGTTGGCCCTGGTGTCCATCGGTGAGAACTCCTCCCACCGCACCTGGGACCGGCTCCGCGAAATGTTCCGGCTCACGGGCCAGTACGCGAACTACGCCAAGATCCAGGACCTGCGCGAGGAGATCCAGCATGTCCTGCCGAAGCCCAGGCCCAAGTCCAAGGAATCACGGCTGGGCCCGGGCATCGGCACGGGCCTGGGGCCGAACCTCTCGGTCTGACCTCCCCCGACCGCCGCTGACCCCGCTCCGTCGACCCAGGGCCCCTTGCGGGTCGGGTCGGACGGCCCCCTGGCTCATGGGTCCGACGACCTCATGCGTCACGGGTCCGTCCCCCGACGGCTGCCCGCCTCATGCGTGCGGGGCGGCCGGCTCACCTGACGCCGGTCCGCCCTCGGCTACCGCGGTGTGTGTCAGTCGCCGACCCTGGCGATCAGCACGCACGCGTCGTCCTCGCGCTCGGCACTGCCGAACTCCTCGACGACGATGCGGACGCTTTCCTGCGCACTGCGGGCCGCGGCGAACCGCGGTGCCAGTGCCAGGAGCCGCTCGGCACTCTCCAGGCCCGCGCCGGTGCCGTACGCCCGGCAGGGCGCCAGTCCGTCGGTGTGCAGCACGAGCAGGTCACCGGGCTCCAGTTGCTCGGTGCGCTGGGTGTACGCCGCCCCCGACGTCGCCCCCAGCAGAACGCCCTCGGGCGGGTCCAGCGCGCGCCCCGTGCCGCCGCGGAAGAGCAGCGGTGCGGGGTGCCCGGCCTGGGCCCATTCCAGCGTCCGGGTCGCCGGATCGAACGTGCCGCACATCGCACTGCCGAGCGCCGGCTGGGCGGCGGTGTCCAGCAGTTGGTTGAGCAGCCCCATCAACTGCTCCGGCCGGTGGCCGGCGACCGCCATACCGCGCAGCGCGCCGAGCACCATCGCCATCCCCGACGTGGCCGCGACGCCGTGCCCGGTGAGGTCGCCGACGCTCAACAGCGTCCGGCCGTCCGGGAGTTGCATCGCGTCGTACCAGTCCCCGCCGATCAGCGTGTGGGTGCCGGACGGCAGATAGCGCCCCGCGAGGTCGAGGGTGACCCTGCCGTCCTGCGGGAACCGCAGGGAGCCCCGCCACGGCGGCAGCACGGCCTCCTGCAGCTCGACCGCGAGCCGGTGCTCGGTCTCTGCGATCTGCCGCTCGCGGTGCAGCGATTCACGGGTCTCGCGCACCGCCTGCTGGCTCCGGCGCAGCTCGCTGACGTCCCGCAGTACGGCCCACATGCAGGCCGTACTGCCGTCGGCTTCCAGCACCGGCTCGCCCACCATGTGCACCGTGCGCAGGCTCGCGTCCGGGCGCACGATGCGGAACTCGCCGTCGATCGGCCGGCCGTCCACCAGGCAGTCGGTGACCATCGTGGCCAGCCCCTCCTGGTCCTCGGCGTGCACCAGGGACGGCAGTTCGTCGAGGGTCAGCGGGCCCTCGGCGGGGGACCGGCCGAAGATCGCGAACAGCTCGTCGGACCAGCTGGCCTCGTCCGTGAGCAGATTCCACTCGGCGCTGCCCACCCGGCGCAGCAGCGCACCGCGCGCGGGGGGCCCGAGCTCGGCCGGGACCTCCGGTACCTCGGCCGCCGGCTCCGGGGCGTCGTCACTCTCTGTGGGCAGGCCCTCTCTGAGCTGGTCGAGATGGCCCCCGAGATCGTCGAGGTGGTGTACGGCGAGATCGCACAGCGCCCGCTGCCAGCGCAGCTGCGGGTCGGGGGTGAGGCCGGTGTCCACCGTGGACTCCCGGCGCACCGCGTCGAGGCCGCCGCGCAAGCGGCGCGCCTGCGTGATCAGGGCCTCGACCGTGTCGCGCTCGGGGGGCCGGTCGGCTGGGTGGTCCGCGAAGAGAGGGGACGGCATGACGTACTCCGTGATCAGGCGGCGCCGGGCTGAAGGGCCGGTAACGACTGTTGCACAGGCGGCGACCGTGCGTAAGGGATTTGGCACTACCCGATACGGTGGTGCACCTGACATATGCCTCCGGCCTCCCTTGGCAAGCCGGGGGAATCGGCGGAATCACAGGTTCCAGGCTAGGCTTCGGCCGCCGTACTGCAGGCGTTGCTGCCGATCCATGGTGGGAACGAGGCATACGGCCCGTGGTCACCGGCAAGAATGCCGGTCAGCGGAAATCCCGTTGCCAGCCCGTCCCCCGCACCGGATGCTGACCTCATGTTCGATCCAGACATAGCGCCCAGTGGCACCCTGCTCGGCCTCCTGCAGCGAGGCCGCGGCGACGGGACCCTGCACGCCCTCGCGGCGCCGCGGGCCGAGGCGCTCGCCGCGCTCAACGACAGCGTGCTGCGCGACCCCCGGCGCGACTGGCAGGTGGAGAACCGCTCGCTGTACTACGCGCGCCTCTACATGCAGCTCGACGGTGGGCTCGAGGAGATCGAACGGCACCTCTTCCACCCCGACGACCGCACCGACACCGGCGAGGAGCGCACCGGCCTGGCCCTCGCCGTCCTCGGCCACCTCGCCGCGTACGGCAGGGACGCCGCGCGGCTGCTGCTGCGCAGCTACGCCGCGGTCGGCAGCAACTGGCGCTGGGCCCTGGACGAGCTCGCGCTGCGTGACGACGACGCCGGGCTGATGTCGCTCGCCCCCGCCGTCCTCGCCCGCTTCCCGGAGACCGAGCAGGGCCGGGCCGACCTGGCCACCGCGGTCCGGGACGCCTTCGAGCCCCGGCCCTGGCGGCTGTGGGCCGAGGACCCCCGGTACGGCCCGCGGCTGGCCGCCGCCGGTGAACAGGGCTCCTTCGACCGCTGGCAGCGTCAGCTGCGACCGCGCGGACCGCGCCCCGGCTGGGGCGTCACGGAGGTCCTCCGGTGGGCCGAGCAGGGGTTGGAACTGGAGGACGCGGAGCACCGGTACCTCGCCGCCGCCCGCTGCCTGGCCGCCGTCGTCGGCCCGGACGACCGCCCCGAGCTGCTCCGGGCGGCGCGCAGCGGCCCGGACGCGGCGCGCGCCGTGGTGCTGCACCACCTCGCCGAGCGCGGCGACCCGGACGTCCTCGACCTGATCGAGGCCGCGGTCACCTGCCCGTTCTCCTCCGAGTCGCTGATCACCGCCGGACTCGCCGCCTTCGAACGCATGCGGAGCGTGGCTGCCGTCGAGCGGGCCCGCGGCTGGGCGCCGCGTACGGACCGGCTGGGTGCGTCGGCCGCCGCCGTGCTCGCCCGCCGTGGCACGCAGCGCGACGCCGAACTGGTGCTGGCCGCGCTGCGCCGCACCGTCCGCGAGGAGGGCCCGGACGCCGCCGGCCTGTGGGAGCTGGTCGACGGCACCGGCCGCCTCGGCGTCGCCTGCGCCGCGCCCGTACTGCGGCACATCTACCGCGAGACGTCCTCCTCCCACCTGCGCGGCCGGGCCGCCGCCGCGCTCGCCGCGACCGACCCCGGCTTCGCGGCGGGTTTCGCCGTCGAGTGCCTCTGGGACTGCGAGGAGACCACCCGCGAACTGGCCGCCCGGCATGCCGCCACCGGCGACGACCGGGTCGTCGAACAACTCCGCCGACTCGCCGCCGACCCCGCCGAGGAGGCCGAGGTCCAGACGGCGGTGCGCAGCAGATTCGGTCCCGATGCGTCGGCGGTTTGACCTCCCACGTACCCGTCTGCGGCGCCGCGGGGCTTGCTCGCCGTTGCGCTTTGCGGCGCCCCGCACGTAGTTGGCCGTCCCGCCGCGGGTCGTCTCGCCGTTGCGCGCTTTGCGGCGCCTCCCACGTACCTGGCTTTCCCGCCGCGGGTGTTGTTCGCCGTTGCGCCTGGCGGCGGGCGTGGTGTTGTCGGGTGCGGTGCCGGCCCTCCAGACTTCGTCCTCCGGTCCAGCCCCTCCCGTGAGTGGGAGTTGCTGAGCTGGTTGGGGGCGGGCCTGGTCTGTTGCCTGCGGGCGCGTGGGCATGACGTGCACCCCCACCGGCCCTAACTTTCCCCCCAACAGGAGGGGACGGGCCGGAGGACGAAGTCTGGAGGACCGGCACCGCACCCGACCATCACCCAGCCCGCCGCAGGCGCAACGGCGAACAACAACCGCGGCGCCGCAGACAGGTATGTGCGGGGCGCCGCAAAGCGCAACGGCGAGCAAGCCCCGCGGCGGGACAGACGGGTACGTGGGAGAGACGGGTACGTGGGAGGCACCGCAAAGCGCAGCGGAATGTTCGCCGGCTGGAAAGATCCACGTGGCTCGCTCCACGCACGGTGCGCCGAGAACAGCCGTATGCGTGTCGTCATCGTCACCGAATCCTTCCCGCCCGATGTCAACGGCGTCTCTCACTGCGCCCTGGAAACCGCCCGCCACCTCGTCCGCCGCGGGCACGATCCGCTGGTCATCGCGCCGCTCGGTGGCGCCGCGCCCGGAACCGGTACGCACGACAGCCCCTGCCCCGTCGTACGGGTGCCGTCGATGCCGCTGCCCGGTTACCCGCAGGTGCGGATCGCGCTCCCCGGACGAAGGCTGTCCGCGGCGCTGGCCGGTCACCGGCCCGATCTGGTGCACCTCGCCAGCCCCTTCGTCCTCGGCGCCCGCGGCATGGCCGCCGCGGCCCGCCTGCGGGTGCCCGCGATCGCCGTCTACCAGACGGACCTGGGCCGCTACGCCCGCACCTACCTCGGTGGCGGCACCGCCACCGCCTGGCGGCGGCTGCGTGCCGTGCACGGGGCCGCCGACCGCACCCTCGCGCCCTCCAGCGCCGCGCTGCTCGACCTGACCGAGCACGGCGTGCCCCGGGTGCACCTCTGGCCGCGCGGCGTGGACTCCACCCGCTTCCACCCCGGGCGGCGCGACGCGGTGCTGCGCAGTTCGCTCACCGCCGGACGGGAGCTGCTGGTGGGGTACGTGGGGCGGCTCGCACCGGAGAAGGACGTCCGGCTGCTGGCCGAGACCTCCCGGCTGCCGGGCGTCCGCACCGTCGTCATCGGCGAGGGCCCCAGCGCCGCCGGACTGCGTTCCGCCCTCCCGGAGGTCCGCTTCCTCGGCCGCCGCACCGGTGACGAACTCGCCCGGCTGTACGCCTCCCTGGACGTCTTCGTGCACACCGGGCCCTACGAGACCTTCTGCCAGACCGTGCAGGAGGCGATGGCCTCGGGCGTGCCCGTCGTCGCGCCGCGGGCCGGCGGCCCGGTCGATCTGGTCGACCACGGCCGTACCGGGCTCCTGGTCACCCCCGGTGACGGCGGCGCGTTCCGGGACGCGGTGCGCTTGCTGGCGGGCGGTGCCGAACTGCGCGTGCGGTACGGCGCCGCGGCCCGCCGGGCCGTCGCGGACCGCACCTGGGAAGCGGTCGGCGACCAGTTGCTGGGCCACTACGAGGACGTGCTCGCCGACCGGACGGCGGTGGCGGTGTGAACCGGCGGCCGGCCCGCACGACGGGCCTGCGGATCGTACGGATCGCCAACTTCGTCACCCCGGCCTCCGGCGGCCTGCGCACCGCGCTCGCCGCGCTCGGTGCCGGCTACCGGGCCGCCGGGCACGAACCGGTGCTCATCGTGCCCGGGCCGCCCGGCGACGACCGGACGCACGAGGAACTCACCGCGCAGGGGCGGGTGTTCACCCTGCCCGGGACCGCGCTGCCCGGCAGCGGCGGCTACCGGATGCTGACCGACCGCCCGAGGGTGCAGCGGCTGCTGGCGGAACTGGCTCCCGACCGGCTGGAGGTCTCGGACCGTACGACGCTGCGCTGGACGGGCGAGTGGGCCCGCCGGGCCCGGGTCCCCGCGGTGATGGTCTCGCACGAGAGCGTGGACGGGGTGCTGCACACCTGGGGTGTGCCGCGGCCGCTCGCCCGGGCCGCCGCGGACCGGCTCAACCGCCGTACCGCGTACGCCTACAGCCGGGTGGTGTGCACCACCGAGTGGGCGGCCGCGGAGTTCACCCGGGCCGGTGCGCGCAATGTCGTACGCGCCCCGCTCGGGGTCGATCTGGCCGCCTGGCACCCGGACTGCGGCAGCGCCGAGCTGCGCCTCCGGTGCGCGGGCCGGGCCGGGGTCCTGCTGCTGATGTGCTCCCGGCTCTCCCAGGAGAAGCGGCCCGGGCGGGCCCTGGACGCGCTCGCCGAGCTGCGCCGGCGCGGGATCGACGCGGCGCTGGTGGTGGTCGGTGACGGGCCGCTGCGGGCCCGGCTGGCCGCCCGCGCGCGGGCCGAACGGCTGCCCGCGGCGTTCCTGGGCCACCTCGCCGACCGCGACCGGCTGGCCGCCCTGCAGGCCAGTGCCGATGTCGCGCTGGCGCCCGGGCCCGCCGAGACGTTCGGGCTGGCCGCCCTGGAGGCGCTGGCCTGCGGCACCCCGGTGGTCGCCAGCGCGGCCTCGGCGCTGGCCGGGCTCGTCGGCGCCGGGGGCGACACCGCCCTCGACGACGGGCCGTCCTTCGCCGACGCCGTCCAGCGGGTACTGGCCCGGCCCGAGGCGGCCCGGCGCGCCGCGGCCCGCCGGCAGGCCGAGGGCTACGGCTGGCAGCCGGCCGTGGACGCCTTCCTGGCGGCGCACGACGCCGACGTGCCACTGCCCCGGCCCGTCACCGCCGTACCGGCCGCGCCGCATCCGGCGGGCCCCCGGGGCGGGTGGTGACGGTGCGGTCCACCACGGGGCCGATACCGACCCAGCCGCCCACCGGAAGGCCGCCCGCGGCACAGCCGGGAGCGGCTCTGGGCGGGGAACCCGTCCGCTTCGTCGCGCTCGGCGATTCGCTCACCGAGGGGCTGGGCGATCCCCTGCCGGGCGGGGGCTGGCGCGGCTGGGCGGTGCTGCTCGCCGCGGCGCTGGGGGAGCGGCCGGAGAGCGTGGAGCTGGTGAACCTGGCGGTCAGCGGGGCGCTGGCGGCGGACGTGGCCGAGCGGCAGCTGCCCGCCGCGCGGGCGCACCGGCCGCGGTTCGCGTCGCTGGTCGT
Organism: Streptomyces endophytica; assembly: GCF_026153355.1. Taxonomy (GTDB): domain Bacteria; phylum Actinomycetota; class Actinomycetes; order Streptomycetales; family Streptomycetaceae; genus Streptomyces; species Streptomyces endophytica. Next base: position 4,994,097 of record NZ_CP110636.1, read on the forward strand.
CGGTGCCAACGACACCCTGCGGGCCGCCTTCGCCATCGAGCGGGTCGCGGCCGCTCTGGACCGGGCGTACGGCGCGCTGAGCGGCGACGGGACCGTGGTCCTGACGGCCTGTCTGCCCGATCCGGGCCGGATGCTGGGGTTGCCCGCGCCGCTGGCCAGGCCGCTGGCCCGGCGGATGCGCGCGGTCAACGCCGTCACCCACGCGCTCGCCGCCCGCCACGGGGGCGTGCACCTGCATCTGGCCGAGCACCCCTGGGTCACCGACCGCGCCTCCTGGAGCGTGGACCGGCTGCACCCCAGCGAACGCGGCCACCGGCTGCTGGCCCGCGGCTTCCACGCGCAGCTCGCCGCCGCCGGCCTGCCGGTGGGCCCGCCGCCCGCGCTCACCCTCGACGGCCGGCCGCCGACCCGTACCGGCTCCGCCCTGTGGATGGCCACCAAGGGCACCCGCTGGGTCGTCGCCCGCTGCACGGACCTGCTGCCCGGTCTCCTCGCCCTCGCGGCCCGGGAGTACCGGCACTCCCTCGCGGGCACCGGGCGCCTCCTGGACGCCGCGGCCGACCGGACCACGCGGGCCGCGCTCGCCGCCCTCCCCGGGCCGAAAGCCGCCGCGTGCGCGCCGGGCGCTGCGACAATGACGGGATGACGACCGGACGCTGGGAGTTCTGGATCGACCGCGGTGGCACCTTCACGGACGTCGTCGGCAGACGCCCGGACGGGCGGCTGGTCACCGGGAAACTGCTCTCGCACCACCCCGAGCGCTACCGGGACGCCGCGGTGGCCGGCATCCGGATGATGCTCGGCCTGGGCCCGGACGAACCGGTGCCCGCCGAGCGGGTCTCCGTCGTCAAGATGGGCACCACGGTCGCCACCAACGCCCTCCTGGAGCGCAAGGGCGAACCGACCGTGCTGCTCATCACCGAGGGCTTCCGCGACGCGCTGCGGATCGCCTACCAGAACCGCCCGCGGATCTTCGACCGCCGGATCGTGCTGCCCGAGGCGCTCTACGACCGGGTGATCGAGGTGCCGGAGCGGATCGGGGCGCACGGCGACGTGGTCCGGCCGCTGGAGGCCGGCCGGGTCCGCGAGGCGCTGCGGGAGGCCCGCGCCGACGGGCTGAGCAGCGCCGCCGTCGTCCTGCTGCACGGCTACCGCCACTCCGACCACGAGCAGGCCGTCGCCGAGCTGGCCCGGGAGGCCGGCTTCCCCCAGGTCAGCTGCTCGCACGAGGTCAGCCCGCTGATGAAGCTGGTGCCGCGCGGCGACACCACCGTCGTCGACGCCTACCTCTCGCCGATCCTGGCCCGTTACGTCGACGAGATCGCCGCCCAGCTCCCGGGCATCCGGCTGATGTTCATGCAGTCCAACGGCGGGCTCCGCCAGGCCGCGCACTTCCGCGGGAAGGACGCGGTGCTCTCCGGCCCCGCGGGCGGCGTGGTCGGCATGGTCCGGACGGCCGCCGAGGCCGGTGACGGCCACGACCGGGTGATCGGCTTCGACATGGGCGGCACCTCCACCGACGTGTCGCACTACGCCGGTGAGTTCGAGCGGGTCTTCGGCAACGAGGTCGCCGGCGTCCGGATGCGCGCCCCGATGATGAACATCCACACCGTCGCGGCCGGCGGCGGCTCCGTCCTGCACTTCGACGGGCGCCGCTACCGGGTCGGCCCCGACTCGGCCGGTGCCGACCCGGGACCGGCCTGCTACCGGCGCGGCGGCCCGCTGACCGTCACCGACGCCAATGTGATGCTCGGCCGCATCCAGCCGGCCCACTTCCCCGCGGTGTTCGGCCCCGAAGGCGACCTGCCGCTGGACGACGAGACGGTCCGGGAGCGCTTCACGGAGCTGGCCGAGCGGGCCGCCGCCGAGACCGGGGACGACCGCGGCCCCGAGGAGGTCGCCGCCGGGTTCCTGGACATCGCCGTGCTCAACATGGCCAACGCGGTCAAGAAGATCTCCGTCCAGCGCGGCCACGACGTCACCCGCTACGCCCTCACCAGTTTCGGCGGCGCCGGCGGCCAGCACGCCTGCGCGGTCGCCGACGCGCTGGGCATCAACACGGTCCTCGTCCCGCCGCTGGCCGGCGTCCTCTCGGCGTACGGCATCGGCGTCGCGGACGCCACCGCGATGCGCGAACAGGCCGTCGAGGCGGAGTTCTCCGACCCCGCCGCGCTCGACCACGTCCACGAGGTGTGCGCCGCGCTCGCCGACCAGACCCGCCGCGAACTCCTCGACGACGGGGTGCCGGACGCGTCGATCACCACCCGTTCCCGGGTGCTGGTCCGCTACGCCGGGACCGACTCCCCCCTCGGCGTCCCGCTCGGCGACGCCGCGGCGATGGCCGAGGAGTTCGTCCGGGCGCACCGCGCGCGGTACGCCTTCACCATGGACAAACCGCTGGTCGCCGAGGCGGTGTCGGTCGAGGCCCGCGGGGAGTCCGGCGGCGCCCGCGGCTACGAGGCACAAACGGGCGGCAGGGAAGGGGAGTTGACCCCCGCCGCGACGGTGCGGATGTACGCCGGCGGACGCTGGCGGGACACCGGCCTGTACCGGCGGACCGAACTGCGGCCCGGTGACGTCCTCACCGGCCCGGCGATCGTCGCCGAGGCCGACGCCACCACCGTCGTCGACCCCGACTGGCAGGCGGAGAGGGGGGACCGCGGGCACCTGCTGCTGACCCGTACCCGCCCGCGCGGCGACCGGGTCGCGGTCGGCACCGAGGCCGACCCGGTGATGCTGGAGGTCTTCAACAGCCTCTTCATGGCCATCGCCGAGCAGATGGGCGTCCGGCTGGAGAACACCGCGCACTCCGTCAACATCAAGGAGCGGCTGGACTTCTCCTGCGCGCTGTTCGACGCCGAGGGCAATCTGATCGCCAACGCCCCGCACATCCCGGTGCACCTGGGCTCGATGGGGGAGTCCATCAAGGAGGTGCTCCGCCGGCGCCGGGGCGACCTGCGGCCGGGCGACGTCTACGCGATCAACGACCCGTACCACGGCGGCACCCACCTCCCGGACGTCACGGTCGTCACGCCCGTCTTCGACGCCGACGGCGACGACCTGCTGTTCCTGGTGGCCTCCCGCGGCCACCACGCCGAGATCGGCGGCATCACCCCCGGCTCGATGCCGGCGTTCAGCACCACCATCCAGGAGGAGGGCATCCTCTTCGACAACTGGCTGCTGGTGCGGGACGGGACGCTGCGCGAGCGCGAGACCCGTGAGCTGCTCACCTCCGGCCCGTACCCGTCCCGTTCGCCGGACGCCAACCTCGCGGATCTGCGCGCCCAGATCGCCGCGAACGAGAAGGGCATCCAGGAACTCCGCAGGATGACCGACCAGTTCGGCCTGGACGTCGTACGGGCCTACATGGGCCATGTCCAGGACAACGCCGAGGAATCGGTCCGCCGGATCATCGCCCGGCTGTCGGACGGCAGCTACCGCTACGAGACCGACAGTGGCGCGGAGATCCGGGTCGCGCTGACCGTCGACCGGGACGCCCGCAGCGCGGTGCTGGACTTCGCCGGCACCTCGCCGCAGCAGCCCGGCAACGCCAACGCGCCCACCTCGGTGGTGATGGCCGCGGTGCTGTACGTCTTCCGCACCCTGGTCGCCGAGGACATCCCGCTCAACAGCGGCTGCCTCAAGCCCGTCGAGGTCCGCATCCCCGAGGGCTCGATGCTGGCCCCCGTCTTCCCGGCGGCCACCGTCGCGGGCAACGTGGAGACCTCCCAGGCGGTCACCGGCGCGCTCTACGCCGCGCTGGGCATCCAGGCCGAGGGCTCCGGCACGATGAACAACCTCACCTTCGGCAACGACCGGGTGCAGTACTACGAGACCGTGGCCAGCGGTTCGGGCGCCGGCGACGGCTTCCACGGCGCGGACGCCGTGCAGACCCACATGACCAACTCCCGGCTGACCGACCCCGAGGTCCTGGAGTGGCGCTACCCGGTCCGGGTCGACGCCTTCGCGATCCGGACCGGCAGCGGCGGCCGCGGACGCTGGCACGGCGGCTGCGGCGTCGAGCGCCGGCTGCGCTTCCTGGAACCGGTCACCCTCGCCCTGCTCACCCACCACCGCCGCGTCCCGCCGTACGGCATGGCGGGCGGCGCCCCGGGCGCGCTGGGCGCCAACCTCATCGAACGGGCCGACGGCAGCCGCGAGGAGCTCCGGGGCTGTGACGCGGCGGACGCCGGGGTGGACGACGTACTGGTCCTGCGGACGCCCGGGGCGGGGGCTACGGGGAGCCGTGACACGCGGCCGGCCGTGGAGTCCGCGGTCCACGGCCGGCCGCGCGCCGGTCGGGCCGGCCGTTACTCCTCCGCCGCGCGGCGGCACGCCTCGAAGGCGATCACCGCGGGGACGAAGTTCCGCCGCAGCTCGAAGTAGCAGGCCCGCACCGCCTCGGGGGTGCCCTCGGCGCCGATGAGACAGGCCCCTTCCACCACCTCCGGGTCGGCTTCGGGATGCTGTTCCAGGACGGTGTAGAAGCAGGCCTGCGGGGTCGCGTGGGCGGCCGGGGCGACGGCCACGACGCCGCCGAGGGCGAGGGCGAGACCGCTGAGTGCGGCGGCGAGGCGCGGGACGAGACGCATGGTGGTGACAGTTCCTTCCGTGCGGAAGCCCGAGTTGGTCACTCGGAGCGGTTGATCCGCTACGGAACGTGCCCAGCGGTCTCCCCGGCGACGCGGGCGGAGGTGGAGCGCCGGGCGCGAACGGCCGGCGTACGGTGCCCACTTCGGGCGGCGGTGCGCGCCGGCGTCACCCGGAGTGCGCCACCCGGGCCGGCCGCCGGCCGAGGCGCACGAACCGGACCGGGGTGCCCGGCACCGCCTGTGCCGCCGGGGCCAGGAAACGCTCGGGCACCACGCCGATGACCGGGTAGCCGCCGGTCGTGGGGTGGTCGTGCAGGAAGAGCACCGGCAGGCCGTTCGGCGGGACCTGCAGGGCGCCCAACGGCATGCCCTCGCTGGGGAGTTCACCGGTCCGGGCGCGTTCCAGCGGCGGGCCCTCGGTGCGCAGCCCGATGCGGTTGCTGGCCGCCGAGACCGTGAAGCGGCCGGTGGTCAGGGTGCGCAGCCCGGCCCCGGTGAACCAGTCGTCGCGCGGGCCGGGCAGGAACGGCAGGCACAGTTCGGTCACCGGGCCCGGGTGCGGGACGGCGTCCGCGGCGGCGGGCGGGCCGTACGGGGCGCCCAGCGGTAGCACCGCTCCGTCGGTGAGCGGGTCGGGGCCGAGGCCGGAGAGCAGATCGGCGGCGCGGCTGCCGAGCACCTCCTCGGTGTCGATCCCGCCCGCGAAGGCGAGGTGGGAGCGCAGCCCGTGCACGGCCGGCCCGGCGTCCAGGACGGCGCCCGCCGGGACGCGCACCGGGGCGCCCCAGGGGGCGGGGCGGCCGTCGACGGTCACCGGGCAGGGCGCGCCGGTGACCGCGACCGTGGTGGCCGTCCGCACCCGTACGGCACAGCCGGTCAGCGTCGTCTCCAGGGTGGCGGCCGTCTCGGGGTTGCCGACCAGGCGGTTGGCGAGGCGGTGCGCGGGCCCGTCCAGGGCGCCGGCCCGCGGCACCCCGAGGTGGGCGTGACCGGGGCGGCCGAGGTCCTGCACGGTGGTGAGCGCACCGGCCCGGACCACCGCGAGGGCGCGGTCGGTCATCGGGTGGTCTCCAGCGGGACGAAGCGGACGCGGGTGCCGGGGGTGAGCAGCGCGGCCGGTTCCCGGCGCGGGTCCCACAGCACGGCGTCGGTGGTGCCGATCAGCTGCCAGCCGCCGGGGGAGGAGCGCGGATAGACCCCGGTGTACGGGCCGGCCAGCGCGACCGAGCCGACCGGGACCTTGGTCCGGGGGGTGTCCCGGCGCGGCACGTGCAGCGGCTCGGGCAGCCCGGTCAGATAGCCGAAGCCGGGCGCGAAGCCGCAGAAGGCGACGTGGAAGGTCGTGCCGGAATGCCGGCGGGCGACCTCGTCGGGGGTGGTGCCCCACAGGGCGGCGACGTCGGCGAGGTCGGGGCCGTCGTAGCGGACCGGGATCTCGACGGCCGGCCGGTCGTCGGCGGGGCGCGGCGGGACGTCCCAGGTCGCGAGTTCGGCGATCAGCCCGCGGGGGTCGGCCAGGCCGCCGAGGAAGACCGTGCGGGCGGCCGGCACGATCTCTCCCCCGAACGTCGTCCGGGAGGTGCCCCCGACCGATGACAGGGTGCCGTCGGCGGCCCGGCGCAGCAGCTCGGCGTGGAGCGCGCCGACCTCCTCGGCGCTGTCCAGCTCGATCAGCAGGCCGTGTTCGCCGACCGGCAGCGGCCTCATACGAAGCTCCGGAGGCGCACCCCGGCCGCGGTCAGCTCGGACCGGACGCGCCGGGCCAGGCCGGCGGCGCCCGGGGTGTCGCCGTGCAGGCACAGCGAGCGGGCGGTGATCTCCACCCGATGGCCGTCGATCGCGGTGACCGCGCGGTCCCGGGCCATGCCCAGGGCGCGCTTGACGACCTCGTCGGGGTCGTGGACGACCGCGCCCGGCTCGCGGCGCGGGACGAGGGTGCCGGCGGCGGTGTAGGCGCGGTCCGCGAACGCCTCGCCGACCACCGGCAGTCCGGCCTGCCGGGCGGCCTCGTGCAACCGGGAGCCGGGCAGTCCGAGGACCGGCAGTCCGCCGCCCGCGGTGCGGATGCCGGCGACCACGGCGCCCGCCTGCTCCGCGTCGTGGACGCAGCGGTTGTAGAGCGCGCCGTGCGGTTTGACGTAGCCGACCCGGGCGCCGGCCGTCCGGGCGAAGACCTCCAGGGCGCCGATCTGGTAGGCGATCTCGTCGGCGAGTTCGTCCGGCGGCACGTCCATCGCGCGGCGGCCGAAGCCGGCCAGGTCGCGGTAGGAGACCTGGGCGCCGATGACCACGCCGCGCTCGGCGGCCAGCGCGCAGACCCGGCGCATCGTGGCCGGGTCGCCGGCGTGGAAGCCGCAGGCGACGTTGGCGCTGGTCACCACGGACAGCAGGGCCTCGTCGTCGGTGAGCTGCCAGCGGCCGAAGCCCTCGCCGAGGTCGGCGTTGAGGTCGATGACGGGGGCGTCGCCGGGGGAGTCCACCGCGTCGCTCATGTCGCTCCGTTCCAGGGTGCTCGGTGCCGGCCGGGCGGGCCGGGGCGGCCCGGTTGCGGGCGGGGGAGGGACGGCGGGGGCGAACCGGTCGGCCCGTATCCGTAGTGACTCTCCCCCGAGGGCACTCGAGCCGACCGGCGTTGGGGGACAACGTAGAGGATCGTTGAACGATCCGACAAGAGGTGTGCGGGCCCCGGAGGAGGTTCCGTTGTCTTGTCCCCGGATCTGGGATTGACTTCCGTCCACACGACGCCCGGACGGCCCGGACGGCCACCGGGCACGGCACGAGAGCGGGGAGCCAGATGGCCGGCGGAGTGGCGAAGAACGATCAGCGGCGGCTCGCCGAGGTCGCGGGACTGGAACGGGACCGGGCCCTGCTGGGCCGCGCCAGTACGGCGGAGCGGGTCGCCGACATCCTGCGTGACCGGATCACCGAGGGCTACTTCCCGCCCGGCGCCCGGCTGTCGGAGGAGAGCATCGGCGGCGCGCTGGGCGTCTCCCGCAACACCCTGCGCGAGGCCTTCCGGCTGCTGACGCACGAGCGGCTGCTGGTGCACGAGCTCAACCGGGGGGTGTTCGTGCGGGTGGTGACGGTCGAGGACCTGGACGACATCTACCGGGTGCGCATGCTCGTCGAGTGCGCGGCGGTACGCGGCCTGGGGGAGGGGCCCCACGACGACCGGACGACCGCTGCCGTCGCCGCGATCGAGGCGGCCGTGCGGGCCGGTGAGGCGGCCTCCCACGACCGCGCGTGGCAGGACCTGTCGACCGCCAACATCCGTTTCCACCAGGGCATCGTGGCGCTGGCCGGCAGCCCGCGCACCGACGAGCTGATGCGCGGCGTGCTGGCCGAACTGCGGCTGGTCTTCCACGTCATGGCCGATCCCCGGCGGTTCCACGCGCCCTATCTGACCCGGAACCGGCAGATCGTGGAAGCCCTGCAGGCCGGCGACGCGGTCGAGGCCGAACGGCTGCTGCTGTCCTACCTGGAGGACTCGCGCAGCCAGTTGTCGGGCGCGTACGCCCAGCACATCGCCCGGGACTGACGCGCGATCCGAGGTTCGTCCGCGCAGACCCCTTGTCGGATCGTTGAACAATCGCCTAGCCTCCGCTGCAATCTCTTCACCCCTCTCCCGGACCCCCTGTGGTCCCGTACGCGGAAGGCGGACCCATGATCGTGCTCCTCGGCGTGCTCGTGGTCGTGATCGGCTTCGCCACGAAACGCAATCCGCTCCTGGTCGTCGCGGTGGCCGGCATCGCCACCGGCCTCCTGGGCGGACTGTCCCCCGGCAAGGTCCTCGCCGCCTTCGGCGAGGGCTTCGCCGGCAGCCGGGCGGTGACCATCTTCGCGATCACCCTCCCGGTCATCGGCCTCCTGGAGCGCTACGGCCTCCAGGAACGCGCCCGCACCCTCATCGCCCGCTTCGGCCGGCTCACCACCGGCCGGTACCTCGCGCTCTACCTGGGCCTGCGGCAGATCGGCGCCGCCGTCGGACTGACCAACGTCTTCGGGCACGCCCAGACCGTCCGCCCGCTCGCCGTCCCGATGGCCGAGGGCGCCGCCGAGCGCAAGTACGGCGGGCTGCCCGAACGGACCCGGGAGAAGATCCGGTCGTTCTCCGCCAGCGCGGACAACGTCGGCCTGTTCTTCGGCGAGGACGTCTTCCTCGCGGTCGGCTCGATCCTGCTGATCACCGGCTTCGTCAACACCACCTACGGCACCCACCTCGAACCGCTGCAGCTCGCGCTGTGGGCCATCCCCACCGCGGTGTGCGCCTTCCTGGTCCACGGCTGGCGACTGCTGCGCCTGGACCGCCAGTTGGAGCGCGAACTCGGCACCGCCCCCGTCCCGTCCGGCACCGCAGTGGAGGCAGCCCAGTGATCAAGGCGGAATGGTTCTACTGGCTGGTCGGCCTCAGCTTCCTGGTGATGGCCGCCCAGATGCTCACCGACCGCAGCAACCCCAAGCGGTACGGCACCGGCGCCTTCTGGGGCCTGATCGGCGCCGGCTTCGTCTACAGCAGCTGGGTCGTCACCAAGCAGGCACCCGCCGAACCGCTCGGCGTCGCCGTGCTCGTCATGGCCTGCCTGGCCGGCTTCGGCTTCACCGGACGCGGCACCCCGCGCACCACCACCCCCGAGGAGCGCACGGCCAGCGCGGCCCGGCTCGGCAACAAGCTGTTCGTCCCCGCGCTCACCATCCCGGCCGTCGCCATGGCCTGCGCCATCGGCGTCAAGCACCTCTCCATAGGCGGCGAACCGGTCCTCCAGGAGGGCAGCGAAACCATCCTGGGCCTGGGCATCGGCGCCGTCTCCGCCCTCGTCGTCGGCATGGTGATGCTGCGCGAGAAGCGGATCGCGGTGCCCGTCCAGGCCGGCCGCTCCATGCTGGAGGCGATGGGCTGGGCGATGCTGCTGCCGCAGATGCTGGCCACCCTCGGCGCGATCTTCCAGGTCTCCGGTGTCGGCGACCGGGTCGGCGAACTCACCACCTCCGTCCTGCCCAAGGACTCCCTGTACCTCGCCATCGCCCTGTACTGCGTGGGCATGTTCGCCTTCACCATCGTCATGGGCAACGCTTTCGCCGCCTTCCCCGTGATGACCGCGGCCGTCGGCTGGCCCGTGCTCATCGGGCACTTCCACGGCAACCCCGCCGCCGTCCTGGCCGTCGGCATGCTCGCCGGCTTCTGCGGCACCCTCGTGACGCCCATGGCCGCCAACTTCAACATCGTCCCGGCCGCCCTGCTGGAGCTGAAGGACCAGTACGGGCCCATCAAGGCCCAACTGCCCACCGCGGGCGTCCTGCTCGGCTGCAACATCGTGATCATGGCCCTGTTCGCCTTCTGAACCGGCCCGCCCCGCCGCGGCACGGCGCCCCCACCGCCGTGCCCGCGCAGTCCCCCTCCGCCCACCCGCACCGAGGACGACCGTATGACCCGGGTACTGCTGACCGGATTCGCCCCCTTCGAAGGGGAAACCGTCAACCCCTCCTGGCAGGCGGTACGCGCCGCCGCGGCCGAACCGCCGCCCGGAATCGAGGCCTCCGCCGTCGAACTGCCCTGCGTCTACGGCGCGTCGGTGGCCGTGCTGCGCGCCGCGATCGACGAGGCCCGCCCCGAGATAGTCCTCTGCGTCGGCCAGGCCGGCGGCCGCCCCGACATCACCGTCGAACGCGTCGCCCTCAACGTCGACGACGCCCGCATCCCCGACGCCACGGGCGCCGAACCCGTCGACGAACCGGTCGTGCCCGGCGGCCCCGCCGCCTACTTCTCCACCCTGCCCATCAAGGCCTGCGTGGCGGCGGTACGCGCCGCCGGCCTGCCCGCCTCGGTCTCCAACACCGCCGGCACCTTCGTCTGCAACCACGTCTTCTACGGCCTCGCCCACCTCATCGCCACCGAACTCACCGGCGTGCGCGGCGGATTCGTGCACGTCCCCTACGCCCCCGAGCAGGTCACCGACCGCGCCCAGCCGTCCCTCCCGGTCGAAGCGGTCGCCCGGGCGCTGCGGGAGATCACCGCCACCGCGGCCCGCACCCGCACCGACCTCCGCATCGCCGGCGGAGCCACCCATTGAGCACCGCCACCGGCGCCCACGCCACCGAACTCGCCGCGCACGCCGAGCGGTTCGCCGACCTGGCCCGGGCCAACGTGACCCGCGCCTACCCGTACGCCCCGATGCACCTGCTCGCCGGACCCGAGGACCTGGTGCCGCCCCGCACCCACCACCCCGCCTTCCACGGCGCGTACGACTGGCACTCCGCGGTCCACATGCACTGGCTGCTCGTCCGGCTGCTGCGCCGCTGCCCCCGGCGCGTCCCCCGCGCGGCGGTGACCGCCGTCCTCGACGCCCACCTCACCCCCGCCCACCTCGCCGCGGAAGCCGCCTACCTGCGCGCCCACCCGTCCTTCGAGCGGCCCTACGGCTGGGCCTGGCTGCTGGCCCTGGCCGCCGAATGCCGGGCGCTCGGCGGCGCCGAGGGGGAACGCTGGGCCGCCGCCCTGGCGCCCGCGGCCGAAACCGTCGACGCCCTGCTGCGCGCCTGGCTGCCGCGCGCCACCTATCCCGTCCGCCACGGCACCCACACCAACAGTGCCTTCGCGCTCGGCCTGGTCCTGGACAGCGCCGCCGCGGCCGGCCGCCCCGCGCTGGCCGGGCCGGTCGCCCGTACGCTGCGCCGCTGGTTCACCGACGACCACACCGCGCCCGCCCACTGGGAGCCCTCCGGACAGGACTTCCTCTCCCCGGCGCTCAGTGAGGCCGAGGCGATGGCCCGGGTCCTGCCGGGCCCGGAATTCGCCGCCTGGCTGGGCCGCTTCCTGCCCGGCCTCGACCGGCGCGCCCCGGCCGCGCTGCTCGGCCCGCCCACCGTCTCCGACCCCGCCGACCCCCAGATCGGCCACCTCATCGGCCTCTCGCTGAGCCGGGCGGCCGCACTGCGCCGGATCGCCGCCGCGCTGCCCGACGGTGACCCGCGCCGCCCGGTCCTCACCGCCGCGGCCCGCGACCACCTGGTCGCCGGCCTCCCGCACACCGTCACCGGAGACTTCACCGCCGACCACTGGCTCGCCACCTTCGCCGTGCTCGCCCTGGACGGACCGCCGGCCGGCGACGGACCTTTCGGGACGTGACCGGCAAAGGGGCCTGACGCCCGGCCGCGGCCGGCCACGCCGTAAACTGGCCGACCGGCCGAAACGCCGCCCGCCCGCGGTCCGTCAAGGGATCCGGCAGCCGTTCCACCCATGAGCGGATCCGCGCCGTTTCGTCCGTTGTCAGTGCGAGCGCCTACTCTGTGCGACGTGACTTTTCCCGCCCAGGGGCCCGCTGCGCCCCAGCTCAACGGGGTGAACCGCCCCGCGCCGGGCCCGGCCGCCGACGAAGGCCTGGCCCGCCGGCTGCGTGCCCTGGCCTGCACCGCGCCGCTGCACGACCTCGACGCGCGCAAGGCCAACCTCGCGGGCGAGTACGGCGTCTACGCCATGGCGGAGGTGGCGCTCGCCGTCATCGACCTGGTCACGCTCAACATGGACTTCGACACCGGCGCCGACCACGAGGAAATAGTGGCCAAGGTGCTCCCCCGGGTCGCCGCCCAGACCCCCGGCCGCCCCACCGCCGAACACGAGCGGGTGGCCCGCTGGGTGCTGGAGAACCTCATCAACGTCGGCAGCGTCGACCGCGGCTTCCGCGCCGTCTACGGCACCTTCACCACCGACGGCGAGTACATCCGCCGCGACTACGACTTCAAGCTCATCGAAGAGGTCCCCGGCGCCGGCGGCACCGTCTACCTCCGCGCCACCGACGAAGCGGTCAACGTCCTGGTCGGCGCGCTCGACACCGATGTCACCAGCGCCCAGATCGCCGCCGAGGTCAAGCTGGAGGTGCTGATCAGCCGCGGCCGGCTGGCCGACGCCCAGCTCGCCGCCGAACAGGCCCGCTACCGCACCGTCCAGTACGCCGAGACCCTCCGCCGGACCCTGGACGCCACCCGGCGCAACGTCCGCGCGGTCGACTGGCTGGAAACCGTCCCCGACATGATCAACGAGGCGCTGGACCACGTCGCGGACCGCTACCGCCACGAGAACGCCATCCTCACCAACATCCGCAAGGCCCGCGACGAGGCCGAGGAACCCGAGCACAAGCGGCGCGCCGCCGAGCTCGTCGACATCGTCAAGGACTGCATCCGCCGCCACACCCAGCTCCAGTCGCGGCTGCTGGAGGCCGGCCCGCTCTTCCGCGCCGAACAGGACCGGCAGGCGTTCGCCACCCCCGTCGCCCGGGCCGGCCTCGACCTGTACGGCCAGCTCGTCGCCCCCGTGCTGCCGCTCCCCGTGGAGCACGCCACCCGCGTCACCGACGCCTTCTTCGCGCACGGCACCGGCCTGCGCACCCCCGCCGCCGTCCGCGTCGGCGACCTCGTCGAGGTGCTGCTCACCCCGCCCGTCGAGCGCGAGCACCTCGGCGCCGAGATGCCCGAGCCCGACCTGGTGGCCACGCCCGACGACAGCCGCTTCAGCGAGGCCCAGCTCGACGCCGCGATGGCCCTGCTCGACCTGCCGCCGGACGCGCCCCGCCGGCTCTCCGGCCTGCTCGCCGAGGCCCGCCGCGGCGACCCCGAACTCCCCTACCTCGTCGCCCTGCTGGCGGTGCACGCCGCCAGCCCCCGGTCGGCACCGCCTACCGCCAGGGCGAACAGCAGCTGCTGTTCGCCGTCGACGACGGCACCGAGCTGGCCGACCCCGAGTTCGGCGGCGCCGACCTCATCGTCGGCACGGCCCTGCTGGACGCCGCGGGCATGGCCGCCGACCGCTCGGAGGTCGCCTGATGACGCCCGCGACCCCGCCCGCACCGCCCCCGACCGTCCCCCGCAAGGAGCTTGTCCCGTGACCCCGTACGACGCCGACGAGACGCCGCAGCCGGACCTGGCGTCCCCGCCCGGCGAACCGGACCGGGGCGCGCCCGCCGCCGACGGCGCACCGGCCGGGCAGACCACCGGCCACGCCCCCGTCACCCCGGCCGACGCCGCGGACGCCGCGCGGCTGGTCTCCTTCGGACTCCAGCCCAAGCTGCTGCCCGCCCGCGACGCCGACTACGGCGAACTCCTGCGCCGCTACCGCGACGACCCCGCCTTCGCCCGGCTCGCCGACGCCGTCGCCACCGGCCTCGGCCTGGTCGTCCTGGAGGTCTCCACCCGCGCCGGCATGGCCGTCACCGCCGCCGAGGACTCCGTCTTCGCGGTCCGCATGGGCGACTACGCCCGCCGCGCCTCCGCCGACTCCGCCGACCGCTTCCTGCACGGCCTGGCCCACCTCGCGGTCGCCGCGCTCGCCTTCCCGCGCCCCGAGGACCTCGCCGACGACGGCTACATCGGCCGGATCACCGTCAACGGCGTCGACGCCTTCGTCCGGCAGACCTGCCGCCGCCTGGAGGAGCGCGCCGAGCAGCAGGGCGAGAACACCGACCCGGCCACCGACGCGCCCGGCCTGGAATCCGCCTGGCGGATCTACGCGCGGCGCAGCGCCACCGGCGCCACCAAGGACGCCCGGCGGCTGGCCGGTTCGACCACCGGCATCATCGCCAAGGCCGTCACCTTCCTCGTCGACTCCGGCTTCCTGCAGCGCACCGGCGACGACGCCGGCGGCGCCTACCGCACCACCGCCCGCTACCAACTCCAGGTCCGCGACATGGCCGGCAGCGCCGCCATGGCCGAGCTCCTGGACCTGGGCATCGTCCCGGTCGCCGACGGCAGCGCCTCGCTGCTGCCCGGCGAGGACACCGACGCCCTCGACCTGGTCGCGGACGCCGGCCTGCCCTTCCACTCCGGCTGACCGCCCGCCCCGCCCCGCCGCCTCCCGCCCCGACAACGAAAGTCCGCCATGTACGAGCTGTCCCGGGTCCGTCTCTACTCCATCGGGCCCGCCGGTGCGCGTTATGCCGACACCGTGCTGGACCTGCGCGGAGTCGGCGCGCCCGTGCCCCGACCGGCCCCGGCCCAGGCGGACTTCTTCGAGGACGAGCCGGTCGGGCCGCCGCGCCGGCCGGCCCCCGCGGGCGTGCTCTTCCTGGAGAACGGCGGCGGCAAGTCCGTCCTGCTCAAGCTGATCTTCTCGGTGATGCTGCCCGGTCACCGCAACACCCTCGGCGGCGCCAGCTCCGGCGTGCTGCGCAAATTCCTGCTCGCCGACGACTGCGGCCACGTCGCCCTGGAGTGGCAGCACGTCCTCACCGGCGAGTCCGTCGTCGTCGGCAAGGTCAGCGAATGGCGCGGCCGGCAGGTCTCCAACGACCCCCGCAAGTTCGCCGAGGCGTGGTACAGCTTCCGCCCCGGCCCCGGCATGAGCCTGGACTCGCTGCCGGTCGCCGAGGCCACCGTCGTCCGGCCACGCCAGGAGGGCGCCGAGGGCAGCTCCGGCGCCCAGGGCCGCCGCCGCACGATGAAGGGCTTCCGTGACGTCCTCACCGAGGCGGGGAAGAACTACCCCAATCTGGACGTGGTCTGGGAGGAGGGCCACGAGCGCTGGAACGTCCACCTCGGCGAGCTGGGCCTGGACCCGGAACTCTTCCGCTACCAGCGCGAGATGAACGCCGACGAGGGCGAGGCGGCCGGCCTCTTCGCGGTCAAGAACGACTCCGACTTCACCGACCTGCTGCTGCGCGCCGTCACCGACACCCGGGACACCGACGGCCTCGCCGACCTCGTGCACGGCTTCGCCCACAAGCTCGGCCGGCGCGCCGAGCTCACCGCCGAACGCGACTTCACCGCCGGCTCCCTCGACCTGCTCTCCCGCATCGCCGACGCCGCCGAACAGCGCGAACGCGCCCGCGAGGTACACGCCGGCGCCGAGCGCCGCACCCGCGCCCTGGCCCAGCGGCTGCACGCCCGCGGCACCGAGGAGCGCGGCCGCGCCGCCGAGCTGGCCGAGCAGGTCGCCACCGCGGCCCACCGCGTCACCGACGCCGAGCGGGTCCGCGAGCGCCGCGCCCTGGTCTCCGCCGAACTCGCCTACCGGCACGCCTCGCTGGCGCTGGCCGCCGCCGAGAAGGGCGCCGCCGCCCAGCGCCGCGAGCTCAACGACGCCCGTACGCTGCACAGCGCCTGGCAGGCCGCCGAGACCGCGCTGCGGCACCGCGCCGCCGCCGACCGCTCCGCCCGGGTCGCCGCCGCCATCCGCGAGGCCGAGCGGGACGCCGCGCCCGCGCTCGCCGCCCGCGCCACCGCCGCCGCCGACCTCGTGCGCGCCCTGCACGCCGCGGCCGAGGCCGGCGAGCGGATCGCCAACGAGGAGGAGGAGCGCTCCGCCGCCCTCCAGGAGGCCGGCGAGTCCGCGCACCGCGACGCGACCGCCGCCGCCACCCACGCCCAGCGCGCCCGCAGCGAGGCCGACCACCTCCGGCAGCGGCTCGCCGAGGTCGCCGAGGAGACCGCGGAGGCCGTCCGGGCCGGCTGGCTGGACGACGCGGCCCCGGACGCCGACCCGGCCCGCGCCGCGCTCGCCGCCTCGGACGCCGAGAAGGCCGCCGTCGAGACCTGGGACGTGGCCCGGGAGGCGGCCGGCCACGCCACCGACCGGGCCCGCGAGGCGACCGCCCGGCACGCCGCCGCCGAACTCGCCGCGGCCCGCGCGGTGGACGCCGCCGAGGCCGCCGAGCGCGCCTTCGACGCCGAGCGCCGGGCCGCCGAGTCGATCGGCGCCGAACCGCGGCTGGCCGACCTCCTCGGCCTCCCGCCGGCCGAGGGCCGCACCGTCGGCGTCCCCGGGCCCCGTACGGCCGGTGGCGCCGCCGAGCCGGGCACCCAGCGCCGCCCGGCCGGCGCCGGCCCGCTGACCGCCGAGGAGCTGGACCGCAACGCCGACGCGCTCCAGGAACTGCTGGAGGACGGCGTCGCCGCCGCCGAGCGGCAGCTCTTCGAGCTGCGGACCGCCGCCGCCGACGACGCCCGGATCCTCGGCGCCCTCGGTGACGGCGGCCTGCTGCCGCCCGGACCGGACGTGCTGGCCACCGTCGAGTACCTCGGCGAACACGGCGTGCCCGCGCTGCCCGGCTGGCGCTACCTCGCCCAGGCCGTCGACCCGGCCGACCACGCCCGGGTGCTGGCCGCCCGCCCCGAGCTCGTCGACGGCGTGATCATCACGGACCCGGACTCGCACGCCCGGGCCCGCGAGGTGCTCGGCCAGGCCGCGCTGCTGCCCCGCTCCGCCGTCGCGGTCGGCACCGCCGCCGCGCTGCTCGCCCCCACCCCCGCCGCCGACGAGCGGGACCCGGCCGTCTTTCTCGTCCCGCCGAACCCGGCGATGCACGACGAATCCGCCGCCGACGAGGAGCGGCAGGCGCTGCGGGCCCGCGCCATAGAGCGCGACGAGGAGATCCGGGTGCTGGCCGCCCGGCTCGCCGGCGACCGCGCGCTCGCCGCCCGGCTCGGCTCCTGGCGCACCGGCTGCCCGGCCGGCCGGCTCGCCGAGCTCGCCGACGCCGCGGAGCAGACCCGCACGGCCGCCGAGGAGGCCGCCGCCGAGCTGGCCGAGGCCCGCACGGCCCGGGCCGAGGCCGACGAGACGGCCGCCGAGGCCACCCGGGTGCGCGACGAGCGGCAGGAGGCCGCGCAGCGTGCCCGCCGCGCCGCCGACCTGCTGGCCGGGCTCGCCCACCGGCTGCGCGAGCGCGCCTCCTGGCAGTCCCGGCTGCGCGAACTCGCCGACGAGGCCGCCGAGTTCGAGGCCCGCGCCGAGGAGTGCGTGGACCGCGCCCGGGCCGCCGACGAGGACCGCCGGGCCGCCCAGCGGGCCGCCGACGACGCCCGCCGGACGGCCCGTGCGCTGCGCGCCGAGCGTGCCGAGATCGCCGGCGTCCCGGACGACCTGGGCGAGGCGCCCGAGGCCCCGAGCACCTCGCTGCCCGCGCTGCGCGAGGCCTACCGCGCCGCCTCCCAGCTCTACGAGAAGGTCGGTGTCGGCGCGGACCTGCGCGCCGAGCAGGCCCGCGCCGAGGGCGACGAATCCGCCGCGCTGGCCGAGCTGAACCGCCTCACCAACAAGGTCCGTACCCGCGCCGAGGCGCTCCTGGAGAGCCCGGACGCCGCCGACGGCCCGTCCCGGCAGGCCGCCGCGGCCCGCGCCGAATCGTTGGTGCAGATGCTGGAGAGCCGTGCCTCGGCGGCCAGCGAGCAGCTCGGCCGGCTCCGTGGCGAGGCCGAGCGGCTCGCGCCGACGGACGGCGAGGCGCACACCGAACTCCCCGACGAGCTGGTGCCGGCCGACGCCGACCGCGCCAAGGAGCTGCTGCGCACCGCGTCCGGCGAACTGGCCACCGCCACCGACGCGCTGGCCACCGCCCGGACCGAGCACGAGGACCTCCTGCGGTCCCACCGCGCCGCCGAGGACGCGGCCGGCGGCTTCGACGAGACCGCCGCCCTGCTGCGCGATCTGCTGCGGGACCACCACGACACCGAGGAGGGGGCGCCGGCGCCGATCGAGCCCTACGCCGGCTCCCTCGACGCCGCCCGGCAGGCCGCCGCCGAGTCCCGCCGCTCGCTGCGCGGCTGCGCCGCGGACCTGTCCACCGCGGAGTCCGCGGTCCGCGAGGCCTCCGACATCCTCGTCCGGCACGCCAACTCCACCCGCTACGAACAGGTCCGCACCCCGGCCCGGCAGCAGATCCGCGAACTGCCCGCCGCGGCCCTGCCGGACCACGCCGCCAAGTGGGCCGAGGCGTTCGCGCCCCGGCTGCGGGTGCTCACCGACGAGCTGGCCCAGCTGGAGCGCAACCGCGACTCGATCGTCGACCGGCTGCGCGGGCTGGTCGAGTCCTCGCTCACCACGCTCCGTTCGGCCCAGCGGCTGTCCCGGCTCCCGGAGGGGCTGGGGGAGTGGTCCGGCCAGGAGTTCCTGCGGATCCGCTTCGAGGACCCCGACCAGGCCACCCTCACCGAGCGGCTGGGCGAGGTCATCGACGAGGCGACCCGCGCGGCCGTGAAGAAGAACAGCGATCTGCGGCGGGACGGGATGTCCCTGCTGCTGCGCGGGGTGAGCGCCGCGCTGCAGCCGCGCGGGGTCGCGGTGGAGATCCTCAAGCCGGACGCGGTGCTGCGCGCCGAGCGGGTGCCGGTCGGGCAGATGGGCGACGTCTTCTCCGGCGGCCAGCTGCTGACCGCCGCGATCGCGCTGTACTGCACGATGGCGGCGCTGCGCAGCAACGACCGGGGCCGGGACAAGCAGCGGCACGCCGGCACGCTGTTCCTGGACAACCCCATCGGCCGTGCCAACGCCACCTATCTGCTGGAGCTGCAGCGGGCGGTCGCCGACGCGCTGGGCGTCCAGCTGCTGTACACCACCGGTCTGTTCGACACCACCGCGCTCGCCGAGTTCCCGCTGGTCATCCGGTTGCGCAACGACGCGGACCTGCGGGCGGGGCTGAAGTACATCAGCGTCGAGGAGCATCTGCGGCCGGGCCTGCCGCAGCCCGACCCGTCGGGCGAGGCGGTGCACGGCCAGATCACGGCGACGCGGATGTACCGCCGCCCGGAGGAGCCGGCCGCCGAGGAGGGCGCGGACGCCGGGTGACCCGCGGGGCTGCGGCCGGGGCGCCACGGGTCAGGGCACCGCCTCCGGCCGCGGCACCTCCCCGCGCCGCATCCCGGCGACGGCCGCCCCGCGGCCGTAGAGGGCCCCGTTCACCCCGGGTAGCCCATGCGGCGGGAGAGTTCGACGGCCGCCTTCACGGACCGCTCGGCCAGCTCCGGCAGCAGCCCGTGCGCCATCCGGTACGCCGGGCCGGAGACGCCGATCGCGCCGATCACCGCGCCGTCGTGCGCCCGCACCGGCGCCGCCACCGCGTTCAGCCCGATCTCCAACTCCTCGCCGGTGCAGGCGAAGCCGTCCTCCCGCGCGGCCGTCAGCTGTGCGCGCAGGGCGGCCGCGGGTGGTGAGCGTGTGCTCGGTGAAGCGCGGCAGCTTGCGGGTCACCAGGCTCTCCCGGCGCTCCCGCGGCAGATGGGCCAGCAGCACCTTGCCGCTCGCGGTGGCGTGCAAGGGGGTGCGGCGGCCCAGCCAGTTGTACGCGGTGACCGCGGCCGCGCCCCTGGCCTGCATGATGTTGACCGCGGCATCGCCGTCCAGCACCGCGATGTTGGCGGTCTCCCCGGTGTCGTCGGCCAGCGCCCGGCACACCGGC
This sequence comes from Streptomyces endophytica, assembly GCF_026153355.1. Classification (GTDB taxonomy): domain Bacteria; phylum Actinomycetota; class Actinomycetes; order Streptomycetales; family Streptomycetaceae; genus Streptomyces; species Streptomyces endophytica. The sequence goes on from NZ_CP110636.1 coordinate 5,013,847, forward strand.
TGGCCCTCCTGCGAGATGTCCAGCCGGATCGCCGCGGCGCCGGCCAGCCGCAGCACCCCGGACCCGAGGTAGTACTTGCCGCGTTCCTTCTCCTGCTCCACCAGCCCGCGGCCCTCCAGCACCCCGAGGATCCGGAAGGCGGTCGACTTGTGGACGCCCAGCTCCTCGGCGATCTCGGTCACCCCGGCCTCGCCGAGCTTGGCGAGGATCTCCAGCACGCTCACCGCACGGTCCACGGACTGGACGGAACCCGCCCCGCCGCGCCGCTCCTCGGACCGTTCGTCCGAGGTCCCGCTCGTATTCGACATGGGTCTTCGTTCACCACCCGGTGGCCCCGAGGGGCCGTGCGAGGGCATCTTCCCGGAAGCCCTTGACGGCCCGCTCCACGCCTTGGATTCTGTTGCGCATCGCGCTCTGCGATGCGTTATTCAGAACACATGATACCGATCAGCGCGAGGGGGCCAGATGATTCCCGTCTGCCGCACCGAGGACCTGCCCGAGGGCGGGTCCGTACGGATCGAGATCGACGAGACCACGCCGGCCATCGCGGTCTTCCACACCGAGGACGGCTTCTACGCCGTCGACGACACCTGCAGCCACCAGGACGCGTCGCTCTCCGAGGGCTGGGCCGAGGGCTGCTTCGTCGAATGCCCGCTGCACGCCGCGCTGTTCGACCTGCGCACCGGCGCCCCGACCTGCCTGCCGGCCCGGCACCCGGTACGCACCCATGAGGTCGGCGTCTTCGACGGAATGGTCCATGTCCGGCCGGCCGTCAGGGAAGAGGCGGTGGCATAACGGCCTCGCGGGCCGGCCGGCCGCGGCGCTCGCTCAGGCGGCCGCCCGGTCCGCCGGCGTCGCCGGCCGCTCCCGCCGCTGCCGGCGGCGCGCCTGCCGCCGCTCGCGCCGCAGTTCCCGGGCCGTACTGCTCGGCTGCGACCGCACGCCGTGGCGCTGCACCCAGACCTGACGGGTCACCCAGACGTCCAGCACCGCCCAGGTGGCGACCACCGTGCCGGCGACCGTGCCGAGGACCGCGGGGAACGCCAGCCAGGACCCCGACAGCGTGCACAGGAACGCCACCATGGCCTGGATCAGGGTGACCGCCACGATGATGACGGCGCGCACCGCGGCGGTCCGCACCGGCTCCGCCATCCGGGGCCGGGCCGCCGGCTCCTCCTGCCACAACGGCTCCCTGCCGGTGTCCATGACCGTGTCACACTCCCCGCATTCACCCCGCGCGTCCGCTCCTTGCCGAGTGCCCGGGTTCCACCGGAAGATTCCCCGCTGCCGGACCCGTCCACCCCCATGGTGCACGCACGGAAGCACCGCGAGGTTCCCCGGGGTAGAGCAAAACCGGCCAACCACCCCACCGTGCTCTCCGGTGCCGGTACACGCTTCCGGCTCGCAAATACGGGCAGGTTGTCCGGGAATCGGCGGACAACTCGGGATGACCCTGCCGTGGGCCGCGGCACCAGGCCTGGAGAGCCCTACGGGTTGGTCCCCCGAGAGTAGTAGGCTCGCGCCGTTTGTTGACGGAACACCACCCCCGTGCGCCGGGGTTGACGTAGGGGAGGCCATGCGCTTTCGCGGGAAGTCGGTCCGCCGGAAGATCGTGGCGTTGCTGCTCGTACCGCTGGTGTCCCTGACGACGATGTGGGCGGTCACCACCTATGTCACCGGCCGCTCGGCCAACCAGCTGCTGGACGTCGGCAATGTCGTGAAGAACCTGGGCTATCCCGTCGAGGACGTCATCCAGGCCCTGCAGCGCGAGCGCCGGCAGAGCCTGCTCTACCTCGCCGACCGGCGCGGCGCCGACGCGCTGAGCGCACTCCACACCCGGACCCGGGTCACCGACGTCCTGGTCGCCCGGCTCCGCCACGACGCCGCCGGCCGCGATGTCCGCGAGGACCTGAACGCCGGCGTCGGCGACCGGATGACCACCCTCCTCAAGGGCCTGTCCTCGCTCCGCTCGCTGCGCACCCAGGTCGAGGACAACACCGTCACCCGCGACGAGGCCATGGAGTCCTACGACGCCCTGGTCGATCCCGGTTACGACTTCCTCGCCGCGGTGCACGCCCTGGACAACGTCGAGATGGACAAGCAGGGCCGGGCCCTGGTCAACGTCACCCGCGCCCGCGAGGCCCTGGCCCGCGAGGACGCCCTGATGTCCGCGGTGCTCGCCTCCGGCAGCATGAGCCGGCGCGATGTGCGCGAGCTGTCCGACCGGGTCGCCGAGCGCCGGGTCCTCTACGGCACCAACCTGCCCCTGCTGCCCTCCCGGGACCGCGGCCTCTACGAGGACTACTGGCGCTCCGCCACCGCCCGTGAACTCACCTCCTACGAGGACCGGGTGATCGCCGCCGGCGACCGGGCCGGGCCGGACGCGGTCAACGCCGAACGCTGGCACACCACCGCCCGGAAGGTGCTCGGCGACCTCGCCAGGATGGGCAAGGAGGCCGGCGACCGCTACCAGGAGCGGGTCGCGCCGGCCGCCACCAGCATCGTGCTCAAGGCCGTCGCCGCCGGCGTCCTCGGCTTCGTGGCCCTGCTGGTCTCGGTCATCGTCTCCTTCCGCATCGGCCGCCGGCACGTCCGGGACCTGACCCGGCTGCGCAAGACCGCCCACGAGGTGTCCGGCGTGCGGCTGCCGAGCGTGATGCGCCGGCTGGCCGCCGGGGAACAGGTCGACGTGGAGACCGAGGCGCCCCGGCTCGAATTCGGCCCGGACGAGACCGGTCAGGTCGGGCAGGCGCTCAACACCCTGCAGCGGGCCGCCATCGAGGCCGCCGTCAAACAGGCCGAGATGCGCCGCGGGGTCTCCGAGGTGTTCGTCAACCTCGCCCGCCGCAGCCAGGTGCTGCTGCACCGCCAGCTGACGCTGCTGGACGCCATGGAGCGGCGCACCGAGGACACCGACGAGCTCGCCGACCTCTTCCGGCTCGACCACCTCACCACCCGTATGCGGCGGCACGCCGAGGGCCTGGTCATCCTCTCCGGTGCGGCGCCCTCCCGGCAGTGGCGCAAACCGATCCAGCTGATGGACGTGGTGCGCGCGGCGGTCGCCGAGGTGGAGGACTACGAGCGCGTCGAGGTGCGCCGGCTGCCCCGGCTCGCGGTGGACGGCCCGGCGGTCTCCGACCTCACCCACCTGATAGCCGAACTCCTGGAGAACGCCACCGTCTTCTCACCGCCGCACACCGCCGTCCAGGTGCTCGGCGAGCGGGTCGCCAACGGCTACACCCTGGAGATCCACGACCGCGGGCTGGGCATGCCCCCCGACCAGCTGCTGGAGGCCAACCTCCGGCTCGCCGAGACCCCCGAGTTCGAGCTGTCCGACACCGACCGGCTCGGCCTGTTCGTGGTCAGCCGGCTCGCCCAGCGCCAGGACGTCCGGGTCACCCTGCAGCCCTCGCCGTACGGCGGCACCACGGCCGTGGTCTTCCTCCCCGGCGCGATCCTCACCGAGACCGGGGACACGGGCGGCGGCCGGGACGGCGCCGGACCGCTCGCCGGCGTCCCGGTGGACGACGAACTCGACCACGCCGCGGGGAAGTTGGCCGCCCTCTCGCAGGTGCCGGTGCCGCTCCCCCCGAGGGACCGGCGGGGCCTCGTCGACGGGCCGGTCGAACTGGAACCGCCGCTGCGGCCGGAGGAACTCGGCCCGCTCGACGACGAGGACGCCCTCTTCGGCGGCCCGCGCCGCGGCCGGGAGCGCGGACCGCGCGCCGGGATCGCCCCCGTACCGCCGGTCCCCGACGGCGAGCAGCACCAGCAGACCCGCGACCAGGCGCCCGGCGGCGAGCTCGCCCCGTTGCCGCGCCGCCCCCGCCCGCCGGTGCTGGTCTCCGACCACGGCAGAACGGTCGACGACCGGGACCGGGAGCGCGACCGGGACGAGGACCGGGGCCGGGATCGGCACCGCGACCGGGCCGGGACCGGGGCGAGCGGCCCGCCGCCCAGGGCTCCGCCGGGGAATCCGCGGACGGTGCCGACGGCGCCGCGCCGCCCGGCGAGGCACCCCCGGCCACCACGTCCACCGGGCTGCCCCGCCGGGTGCGGCAGGCCAGCCTCGCCCCGCAGCTCAAGGCCGACGGCGGCGGCGGCCGGCCCGGACCGGAGCGGCCGGCCACGCCGGCGGCGGACGACGACCGCGACGCCGAGGCGGTACGCGCCCGGATGGCCTCGCTCCAGCGCGGCTGGCAGCGCGGCCGCCGCCACAACAGTGAGGAGGACGAGGCCCGCGCGGACGGCACACCCCACGACGCGCACGACCCCGGCGGGACACCGGCCGCCGCGGACACCACAGATCCGGATGCCCCGGACGGCGCCACGCAGGACGGCACCGGCCCGGGCACCACAGCACCACCAGGAACCACATCGGGAGGGGACGGTCCATGACCGAACCGCAGGCAGCAGCGTTCACCACACCGGGCTCGGCGAAGGGATCCGGCGAGCTGAACTGGCTCCTGGACGACCTGGTCGAGCGGGTCGGCGCGATCCGCAAGGCACTCGTCCTCTCCAGCGACGGGCTCGCCACCGGAGCCTCGAAGGACCTCACGCGGGAGGACGGCGAGCACCTGGCCGCGGTCGCCTCCGGCTTCCACAGCCTCGCCAAGGGCGTCGGCCGGCACTTCGGCGCGGGACACGTCCGGCAGACCATGGTCGAGCTGGACGAGGCGTTCCTGTTCGTCAGTGCGGCGGGCGACGGCAGCTGTCTGGCCGTCCTGGCCGACGCGGACTCCGACGTCGGGCTGATCGCCTACGAGATGACCCTGCTGGTCAAGCGCGTGGGTACGCACCTGGGCACGCTGCCCCGGTCCGGTCCGGCCAGCTGAGCCAGACGACGGTGACACCATGAGCGATCAGGACGGCCGGGCGGCGCGCGACCGGGAGGCGGCCCGCTGGTTCGACGACGAAGCGGGTCCCGTCGTCCGGCCGTACGCCATGACGCGCGGGCGCACGCGGACCGCCGCGGAGGGGCGCCTCGACCTGATCGCCCAGGTGATCGCCGAGAGCCGCGCGGCGGAGACGGTCGAGGACCAGACGCTGTCGCCGGAGCACGTCGAGATCGTCGAGTGGTGCCGGGACGCGCCGCTGTCGGTCGCCGAACTCGCGGCCGAGCTCGACCTGCCGGTCGGTGTCGTCCGGGTGCTGATCGGCGATCTGCTCGACGCCGCCCTGGTCCGGGTCAGCCGGCCGGTACCGCCGGCCGAACTGCCGGACGAGCAGGTGCTGCGCGAGGTGATCGACGGTCTGCGGGCGCTGTGACCGGCCACGACGTCAGCCGTCGCCGTCGCCCTGATCCGTGTGGCGCGGCGGCGGCCACTGCTCACCGGCCCGGCCCGGCTCCAGCCGGGCGAGCGCCTCGGTCAGCTGGGCGACCACCTGCTGGATCTGCTGGTGGGTGGTGCGCCGCTCGGTGACGACCGCGGCGAGCAGCAGCGCGGTCAGCGCGGTGATCCCGTTGAACGCCTGCAGGATGACCATGTTCGTGAACAGGTCGTGGTGCGCGAACGGCCCCGAGCCTTCGGCGGCGGCCACGATCGCCACCGTCGAGACCAGCAGCGCGCACGGAGCCGCGCCGGCCCGCTCGAAGCGGAACGCGGCCCAGATCAGGCACGGCGAGACGAGGAAGAGCAGGTTCATCGAGCTGCTCACGGCGAGCTCGGTGACGGCGAACGTGCAGACCCCGAGCAGCACTCCCTCCGCCCACCGGTAGGGGCGGAAGCGGCCCCGGGCGGCCACCGGAACGTGCTCAACAGCAGCAGCACCGGCGTGACCACCAGTACCCCCATCGCGTCGCCGGTCCACCACACCGCCCAGGTGGGCCAGAAGTCCGCGCCGGTCAGCGCCCCGGAGAGGACCAGGACCCCGCTGCCGACGGTGGCGCTCACCAGCATCCCGGTCAGCGCGCCGAGACCCACCAGCGCCACCGCATCGCGCAGCCGGTCCATCCGGGTGTGGAAGCCCACCCGGCGCAGCAGCCGGAGGGAGAGCAGCGGACCGAGCGTGTTGCCCGCCACGATGGCGCACACGACGAGGAACGACGGCCCCAGCGACACATTGACCAGGAACGCGCCCAGGGCGATGCCCGGCCACACCCGCGGCCCGAACAGCAGCAGTGCGGTCAGGGCGATCCCGGTCGGCGGCCACAGAGGGGTGACCTGCCCGCGGACCAGTTCCTGCAGCAGACCGAGCCGGGCGCCGCCGTAGTAGACACCCGCGGTGGCCAGGATCTGCACGGCGAGCGCCCGGTGCCCCGCCGTGGCCGCGAGCATCCGCCCGGCCCCGCTGCCGGGGCTGCCGGGGCCGTTCGGAGTCCGCCCGTCCACCGTGCCCGCCTACCCGTAGGGGCCGCCGTCGTGACGGAGCACCAGTACGGCGGCGTCGTCCGTGTGGCCGGTCAGATCGGCGACCGCGACCACCTGGGCGGCGAGGTCGTCGGCCGGGGCCCCGTACGCCGCCCCGACGATGCCGGTCACCCGGGCCAGCCCCTGCTCGATCGGGAACCTCGGGCCCTCCACCACCCCGTCGGTGAGCAGGACGAACGCCCCGGTCCGGTCCAGCCGGCGGCGGGTGACCGGGTAGCGCTGGTCGGGGAAGACCCCCAGCGGCAGTCCGCCCGGGTCGGTGAGCACCTCCGCGCCGGCGGCGGTGCCCCAGATCGCGGGCAGATGTCCGGCCCGGGCGCCGGCGAGCTCGCCGCACGTCGGCTCGAACCGCAGGAAGGTACAGGTCGCCAGGAGGTCGGAGCTCATCGACAGCAGCAGGTTGTTGGCCCGCTCCAGAACGTCGCCGGGGTCGGTGGTGGCGCCCGCGACCGCGCGCAGGCCGGTGCGGACCTGGCCCATGAAGGCGGCGGCCTCCACGTCGTGGCCCTGGACGTCGCCGATGACGAAGCCGAGCGAGCCGTCCGGCAGGGCGAAGGCGTCGTACCAGTCCCCGCCGATGTCCAGCCCGGTCTGCGCCGGGACGTAGCGGGCCGCGGTGGTCAGCCCCCGCAGGCCCGGGAGCTCCGGCGGGAGCATGTGCCGCTGCAGTTCCACGGCCAGTGCCACCCGTGCCTGCTGCAGCTTGATCCGTTCCATGACCTGGCCGGTGAGCCGGCCGAGGATGGCGAGCAGTTCCTCGGGTGACGGCCCGGTGCCGCGGCGTCGGTTCATCGCGCACTCCGCTCCGGATGCGGCTCGCGTCCGTTCTCACCCTACGCCCGGCCCGGCGGGCACCGCCGAGCCTTGTTGAGCAACGGTCAACAGCGGGTTAGGGTCGGTGATCAGTTGTTCCGTTGCCATCGCGGCCGTGCTCAGCCGTCACCGCAGCCGGCCGCCACCGGACGAGAGGCACCGCCATGGCCACCGACGCCACCCCGGACCCGGCCCCCTTCGAGCGCCTGGAGATCCAGGTCGGGCCGCACACCCATGACGCCCTGGCCTGCGGGCCCGCCGGCGGGGACCTCGTCCTGCTGCTGCACGGCTGGCCGGAGTTCGCCGACTCCTGGAGCGAGGTGCTGCCCGCCCTCGGCGCGGCCGGCTACCGGGCCGTCGCCGTCGACCAGCGCGGCTACGCCCCCGGCGCCCGCCCGCCCCGGATCGCCGACTACGCCGTGCCCGAACTCGTCGCCGACGCCCTCGCGTTCGCCGACTCCCACGGCGCCGGCCGCTTCCACCTGGTCTCCCACGACTGGGGCGGCATGGTCGCCTGGGCGCTGGCCGGCGCCCACCCCGAGCGGCTGAAGTCCCTCAGCGTGCTGGCCACCCCGCACCCGGAGGCCCTCAACCGGGCCGCCGCCGAGGACCCGACACAGCATCACCGGCTCGACTACGTCCGCTTCTTCCGCCGCGACGACGGCGCCGCCGAGGGGGCCCTGCTCGCCGACGACGCGGCCCGGCTGCGCGCCGTCTACGGCGGCAAGGTCCCCCAGGCGCTGGTCGACGGCAACGTCCGCCGGCTCTCCGCACCGGGCGCGCTCACCGCCACCCTCAACTGGTACCGCGCCCCGGAGTCCGTCATCTCGGTGCCGGCCGGCCGGATCGCCGTGCCCACCCTCTTCCTCTGGGGCAGCGAGGACGTCGCCCTGGGCCGGGGCGCGGCCGAGTCGACGGGGGAGTGGGTGGACGGCCCCTACCGCTTCGAGGCCCTTCAGGGCGCCAGCCACTGGCTCCCCGAAGAGGTCCCCGGGCTCGTCACGCCCGCGATCCTCGACCACCTCGCCCGGCACGTCTGACGGCAGGCCGGGCCGCCGCGGCCCCGCGGACCCGGCCCGGCACCGCCGTACACTGCGGGCATGTCCGGCAAGCGAGGCACCCGACTCACCCCCGACCAGCGCCGGGAGCAACTGGTCGGCATCGGGCTGGAGATGCTCGCCGACCGGACCCTGGACGAACTGTCCACCGACGAGGTCGCCCGGCGCGCCGGCATCTCCCGCGGGCTGCTCTTCCACTACTTCGACTCCAAGCGCGACTTCTACCGCGCCGTGGTCCGCGCCGAGTGCGACCGCTTCACCGCCGCCACCGAACCGGACGCCGGCCTGGAGCCGGTCGCCTGGATGCGCGCCTTCATCGCCGGCTTCGTGGCCTACGTCCTGGAACACCGGCAGGTGTACCTCGCCCTGGTCCGCGGCGCGGCGGGCAGCCACCCCGCGGTCGCCGACCTGGTCGACGGGACCCGCGCCACCATCGCCCGCCGGGTCCGCGACGGGCAGCGGCGGCTCGGCCTGCCGCAGGCCCCGCGGCTGGAGGTCGCCACCCGCGCCTGGATGGCGTTCGCCGAAGAGGCCGCCATCACCTGGCAGATGGCGGAGCACGGCACCGAGGAGGAGCTCTGCGCCTTCATCGAGGCCGGCCATGTGAGCCTGCTGGGCCTCCTGGACCGGCCGGAGACCCTCGCCCCGCGCTGAACGGCCGTGCCGGTGGCCGTGTCCCAAGCGTGACGGATCTCAAGTGGGCGCCGCGCCGAGCACGTTGTACGGTGCCTGTGCGCCTGCTGCCCGCTCCCCACCACGCCCGGGGGCGCAGACGTGAGCACCGCCCGCACACCCGGCAATTCAGGAGAAGGTACCCATGGTCTTCGGGCGTTCCGACCGTCGTCAGCAGACCGCCGCCGCCGATCCGGTGACGCTCAAGATCCTGGTGGCGGGCGGCTTCGGGGTCGGCAAGACCACACTGGTCGGCGCCGTCAGCGAGATCAAACCGCTGCGCACCGAGGAGCGGCTGACCGAGGCCGGCCGCCCGGTCGACGACCTCCACGGGGTGGAGGCCAAGAACAGCACCACCGTCGCCATGGACTTCGGGCGGATCACCGTCAACGACCAGCTGGTCCTCTACCTCTTCGGCACCCCCGGACAGGACCGCTTCTGGTTCCTCTGGGACGAACTCGCCCGCGGTGCGCTGGGCGCGGTCGTCCTCGCCGACACCCGCCGGCTCGCAGACAGCTTCGCCGCGATCGACTACTTCGAGCGCCGCGGACTGCCCTTCACCGTCGCCGTCAACTGCTTCGACGGCGCCGACCGCTACCCGCCCGAGGCGGTCCGCGACGCCCTGGACCTCGACCCCGACGTGCCGGTGGTGCTCTGCGACGCCCGGGAGCGGGACTCGGCCCGGGACGTGCTGATCGCCGTCGTCGAGCACGCGATGCGGACCCGCGGCCGGCGCCCGGAGCCCGCACTGCCCTGACCGGGGGAGCCAGGGCACGGGTACGGCCCGCACCCCGCCGTCCGGGGCCCGGGCCGTACGTCCGCCGCCCGCCGCTACGACGCCGCCGAGCCGTCCTCGGTCAGCCAGCCGAAGCTCCGCTCCACCGCCCGCCGCCAGTTGGCGTACTCGCGGTCCCGGACCGCACCGTCCATCCGCGGCACCCATTCCGTGTCGCGCTTCCAGTGGCTCCGCAGCTCGTCCAGGTCCTGCCAGACACCGGTGGCCAGGCCCGCCGCGTAGGCCGCGCCCAGACAGGTGGTCTCCGAGATCACCGGCCGGATCACCGGCACGCCCAGCACATCCGCCTGATGCTGCATCAGCAGCTTGTTGGCGGTCATCCCGCCGTCCACCTTCAGCTGGGTGATCCGCACCCCGGAGTCCTGGAACATCGCGTCCACCACCTCCCGGGTCTGCCAGCTGGTCGCCTCCAGAACGGCACGGGCCAGATGCGCCTTGGTGACGAAACCGGTCAGACCGGTGATCACCCCGCGGGCGTCGGAGCGCCAATACGGCGCGAAGAGACCGGAGAACGCCGGCACGATGTACGCCCCGCCGTTGTCCGGGACGCTCGCCGCCAGCGACTCGATCTCCTCGGCCGAGGAGATGATGCCGAGCTGGTCGCGGAACCACTGCACCAGCGCGCCCGTGATGGCGATGGACCCCTCCAGGCAGTAGACCGGGTCCTCACCGCCCAGCTGGTAGCCCATGGTCGTCAGCAGCCCGCTCTTGGACGCCACCGGGCGGTTGCCGGTGTTGAGCAGCAGGAACGAGCCGGTGCCGTAGGTGTTCTTGGCCTCGCCGACGCCGTAACAGGTCTGCCCGAAGACCGCCGCCTGCTGGTCACCCAGCGCGGACGCCACCGGCACCCCCTGGAGCTGGCCCACCGCGGAGCCGTACACCTCCGCCGACGACCGGATCTCCGGCAGCATCGCGGCGGGCACGTTCATCGCGGACAGGATCGCCGGATCCCACTGCAGGGTCGCCAGGTTCATCAGCATCGTGCGGCCCGCGTTGGTCACGTCCGTGACGTGCACCCCGCCGTCGATACCGCCGGTCAGGTTCCAGATCAGCCAGGAGTCGATGGTGCCGAACGCGATCTCGCCGCGCTCGGCACGCGCCCGCAGGCCCGGCACCTCGTCCAGCAGCCAGGCCGCCTTCGGCCCGGAGAAGTAGCTCGCCAGCGGCAGGCCGGTGGCCTCGCGGAAGCGGTCCTGGCCGTCCGCGCCGCCCAGTTCCGCGCACAGCTGCGAGGTCCGGGTGTCCTGCCAGACGATCGCGTGGTGCACCGGCCGGCCGGTGGCCCGGTCCCACAGCACCGTGGTCTCCCGCTGGTTGGTGATGCCCAGCGCGCTGAGCTGGTCGGCGCGCAGCCCCGCCTTGGTGAGCGCACCCGCCACCACGGCCTGCACCTTCGTCCAGATCTCCGTCGCGTCGTGCTCCACCCAGCCGGGCCGGGGGAAGATCTGCCGGTGCTCGCGCTGGTCCACGGCGACGATCGACCCGTCGTGGTCGAAGATGATGCAGCGGCTCGACGTGGTGCCCTGATCGATCGCGGCGACGTACTTCTCGGTGTGCTGGTTCATGCCGTCAGGCCTCCTGGCTCCGAGTGGGTACCCGGGTCGCACCCGTGGTGCGCCCGCCTTCGTGCGGCCGCACCGGTCAGAATGCCGCCCGGTAGACCAGTCCGGAGAGCACCGCGCCGATCAGCGGCCCGGCCACCGGTATCCAGGCGTAACCCCAGTCCGACGACCCCTTGTTGGGGATCGGCAGCAGGGCGTGCACCACGCGCGGACCGAGGTCCCGCGCCGGGTTGATCGCGTAACCGGTCGGCCCGCCCAGCGACAGCCCGATCCCGACCACCAGCAGCGCGACCAGCAGCACATTGATGCCCGAGCCGTAGACCCCGGCCCGCTCGCCGGGCACCTGCCCGATCCCGATGCCCTTGTTCTCGCCGAAGAACAGCAGCGGCAGCACCAGGCCGACGGTGGCGATGACCTCGGTGACGAGGTTGGCCGCCGGCTTGCGGATCTCCGGAGCGGTGGAGAAGACCCCCAGCGTCGGCTGTGCCTTGTCCCGGTCGGCGTTCGCGGCGAACTGGGCGTAGTACAGCGCCCAGGCCAGCACCGCCCCGATCGCCGCGCCCACCATCTGCGCCAGCACGTACACCGGCACCTTCGACCACGGCGTCCCGCCCGCGACCGCCGAGCCGACCGTCACCGCCGGATTGAGGTGCCCGCCGGACAGCGGCGCCGCGGTGTACGCCCCGGCCAGCACGCCCATGCCCCAGCCGAAGGCGATCACGACCCAGCCGGCCGCCCGTGCCTTGGAGTGGTGCAGCGTGACCGCGGCGCACACCCCCGCGCCGAAGAGGATCAGGATCGCGGTACCGATCACTTCACCGACGACGATGTCCCCATTGGAATACATGGCGGCTCCTTGTCCCTGGCCCGGGGACGTCCCCCGGTCCTCCGTGCAGGGTGCGTTGCCACCGGCGGGCAGCGGGCAGCCGCTGCCACCCGGCCGGGGTGCCTGAGTGCGGCGGTGCCGACTTGGCACGGGGAAGTGTTCACCCGGGCTGAGGGGGCGTCAAGGTCGCCCACCACAGCGGATGTTGACCGCGGACGGCAGCCTTCCCCGCGCCGCCCGACGGCCGTCAGCCCCGCGCCCGCAGCCCCTCCGGCCCGGCCTGATCCGGCACCCGGGCCATCCCCCGGCGCACCTCCGTACACACCGAACCCGGCCGGCCCACCACCCAGCTCGCCCCCGGCAGCGCCTTGGCCTCCTTCTTCAGCGGGGCCAGCGCCGCCGCCGCCTCGTGGTGCCCGCCGACGCTGCCGGGCGGGCACACCACCGTCGCCAGTGACAGTGTCACCGGCCGTCCGCCCGCCTCCCAGACCACGTCCAGCAGCGCGGCCGCGAACGGCGCCAGCCCGCCCGGCTCGGCCAGCACCAGGAAGTCGTCACCCCCGATGTGGCCCACCCGGCAGGACGGCTCGTCCGCCGCGACCCCCGCCAGCGTCCGCCCCACCGACCGGATCAGCTCATCGCCCGCCGCGAACCCGGCACCGTCGTTGACCTGCTTGAACCCGTCCACGTCCAGCCAGCTCAGGGCGAATGCCCGCCCCTCGGCGATCCGCCGGTCCACCTCCGCGTTGACCTCGTCCGAACCGGGCAGCCGGGTCAGCGGGTTGAGCCGGGCCGCCTCCTCCACCCGGCTCTCCGCCAGCGCCCGCAGGATGTCCGCGAGGTGCACCACGCCCATGCACCGGCCCCGCTCGTCCACCACCGCCACGTCGTCCCCGGTACGGTCCCGGTCGCCCTCCGCGATCACGTCGAGCACCTGCCAGGCGGTGGCGTCCGCGCCGACCGTCCGCGGCCGGTCCGCCAGCCGCAGCGCCGGCCGGTCCGCGTACAGCGCGTGCCCGTACCGCCCGGACAGCGACAGCAGGAACCGGTCCCGGTCGATCGCCCGGACCGGCACCCCGTCGGTGTCCACCAGCAGCACCCCCGACACCTCGGGGAAGCCGGTGAGATGGCTGCGCACCGCGCCCGCCGACGCCGTCATCGGCAACAGCGCGGCCGGCTGCAGGAACTGCGCCACCGGTGGCCCGGACGGCGGACGGTACGTCGCCGCGGCGGGCCCGCTCACCACCGGGGACACCGACGGCGGCAGATACACGTCGGTGGCCGGCCGCCGTGCCGGCGGGGCGAACAGATGGCCCTGCGCCAGCTGCACCCCGGCGTCCCGGACCGCCGCGTACTGCCGCTCGGTCTCCACCCCCTCGATGGCCAGCAGCCCGCCGGTCCGCTCGCACAGCTCCCGCATCGCGGCCACCACCGCCTGCCGCCCCCGGTCGGAGTCGAGCCCCGCGCAGAGCGAGGCGTCGAGCTTGACCAGGTCCGGGGCGAGCGCGCCGAGCAGCCGCAGCGGCAGATCGCCGTCCCCGACCCCGTCCGCACAGATCCGGAAGCCCTCCTCACGCAGCACCGCCACCGACTCCAGCAGCGCCGCGCCCGGTACGTGGAGGAACGGCCCGCCGATGTCCAGGGTGACCTCCCAGGGCCGCCGGCCCACCTCGTGCACGGCCTTGGTCAGCGACGTCAGCCGGGGCAGCTCGGCGACCGTGCCGGCGAAGACGTTGACGTGCAGCGGCAGCAGGGTCTCCTGGTGCGACGCCGCCCGCACCGCGAGCGCGGCCAGTTCGGCGTCCAGGTCCGGGCAGCGCCGCGCGGACGTCAGGACGTCGGCCGCACCCGGCTCGGGGCGGGCGAGTATCTCCATCGCCGCGACCGAACCGGTCGAGAGGTTCACCACGGGCTGGAAGGCGAAGCGAAGCTGGTCCGTCCACGCAGGCACGGGCAGCAGCATGCCCCTCCGTGACCCATCGGGATGTCTGATTAACGCACTGTTCACGCATCCTTCCGGAGCGTGCGGACGACGGTCCCCGCCATGCACACACGGCGTTCGACCGGGCCCGGGACGTGCGATGCGCCGGGAACGGACTGGACCGGGTCCGCGGCCGGTTGCTATGTTGTTCTCGCTCCGAGAAAAACTCAGAGTGAGAACAACTGCGCGACCGCGGGGGAGGGGATTGCCATGGCAGGAAAGGACCGGCGCACCAAGGGCGTTGGCGCCGGGGACGACGACGGCGCTTTCCTGGCCGCCTACGACCCCCGGGACTTCCCCGCCATCGCGGTGACCGTCGACATCGTCGCGCTCACCCTGCGCGGCGGCGCACTGCACGTCCTGCTCGTCGAACGCGGCGGCCGCCCCTTCCGCGGCGCCTGGGCCCTGCCCGGCGGCTTCGTCCGCGCCGGCCGGGAGTCCCTCGACGCGGCCGCGGCCCGCGAACTCGCCGAGGAAACCGGCCTGGACGCCGCCCACCTGGAACGCGTCCACCTCGAACAGCTCGGCTCCTACGGCGAGCCGGCGCGCGACCCGCGGATGCCGGTCGTCACCGTCGCCTACCTCGCCTTCGCCCCCGACCTCCCCGAGGCCCGCGGCGGCGGCGACGCGACCGCCGCGGCCTGGATCCCGGTCTCCCGGCTCGACCTCGGCGCGCGCCGGGACGGCCCTACGGACCGGGCGGCGGCCCCGGGGAGCGATGCCGCGGACCGGGACCGTACGGCCCGGACCGTAGGCGAACCGGACGCGGCCCGCCCGCGTCCCTCAGAACAGGGTCCGGGGCACGGGATCGACGGGGGTGATTCCGTGCCCCGGACCCCCGACGCCGCCGCGCCGGGCCCGGAAACACCGGCCCCGCTGCCGCTCGCCTTCGACCACGCCCGGATCGTCGCCGACGGCCTGGACCGGGCCCGCGCCAAGATCGAGTACACCCCGCTGGCCACCGCCTTCCTCGGCGAGGAATTCACCGTCGCCGAACTCCGCGGCGTCTACGAGTCCGTCTGGGCAGCCCGCTGCACGCCGGCAACTTCCACCGCAAGGTGCTCTCCGTCCCCGGCTTCGTCGAGCCCACCGGCTCCACCGCGGCCCGCGGGGGAGCCCGCGGCGGCCCGCGGGCCCGTCTCTACCGCGCGGGCGGTGCCGCCCTGCTGCACCCGGCCCTGCTGCGCCCGGGCCGGGACGGTTCCTGAACGCCCCGCCCGGGCACGTCCGTTACCTCAGCCGCGCGGCCGGTGCCCGGTCAGCGACCGGCGGGACACCGGGAAGTCGAAATAGGTGTCCGGGAACGTCTCCGGGGTGAAGGTGTAGTGCCACCACTCGGCCGCGTAGTTGACGAACCCCGCCCGCTCCAGGCCGTCCTTGAGCAGCAGCCGGTTCGCCCGCTGCACCCCAGTGATCCGGGGGTCGAGGGTGTGCGCCAGGGTGTCGAAGCAGTCGAACCCGGTGCCCATGTCCAGCGAGTTGTCCGGGAAGCGGGCCGCCCGCGGCCCGTAACAGGGCGTCAGCGGCTCACCCGGCACATACGGCCGGGTCGGCGCCGCGGGCAGCCGCACCAGCGTCAGATCGACCGTACTGCCCCGGCTGTGCCCGGACTTCTCGGCGATGTAGCCGTCCCGGAACAACGTCGACTTGTCGACCCGCGGATAGAACTCGCCCTTCATCCGCTGGTCGCCGAGGTCCTTGGCCCACGCCACGAAGTGGTTCACGGCACGCTGCGGCCGGTAGCAGTCGTACACCTTGAGGGAGTAGCCGCGGCGCAGGAACGAACGCTGCGCCCGGTGCAGCGCCCGCGCCGCGTCCCTGGTCAGCAGACACATCGGCGCCCGGTACCCGGTCACCGGGACGCCCATGAAGTTGTGCGGGGTGGGGTAGCGCATCTCCTGGAGGACGGTCGGATCGACGTCCCGCAGGGCGACGAACTCCTCGGGCGCCTTGGGATCGTGGGCCGGCGCCGACGGCGGAGCGGGCCGGGCGGTCGGGGCCGCCGCGGCGGGGGAGAGCGCGGTGACGGCCAGCAGGGCGGCGGCAGCGGCGGCGGTGGCGGCGCCGCGCAGCGCGGCAGCGCGTATCGGTCTCGGCATGGCCCCCGTCTATCAGGAGCGGCGGCTCCGCGGAAGACCCCGCCCACCGGCCCGCACGTCCCGGGACGGGGATGCCCCCCGTCACCCGTCCGCCCCCGCCGGCACCTCCTCCGCCAGCCCCCGCACCCGTACGCGATACCCCACCGCGCCACCGTCCCGCCGCTCCACGACCACCCGGCCGTCCGCCTCCCGCCGCGTCACGAAGCGCTCCACCGTCGGCCGTTGCCAGCCGTCCCCGGCGTCCGGAACCACCAGCCCGCCGCCCTCCCGGCCGGCCACCGGGGCCCACACCTCCAGCTGTGTCCCCCCGTCCCCGTCCGCCACCGGAAGCACCGCCCCCGCCCGCGCCAGCACCGGGATCCGCGACAGCGGCGCGTCCACCCACACCTGCCCGGGACCCTCGTACGCCCGCCCGGTCGCGGTGTCGTACCACCGCCCGCGCGGCAGCCGCACCGCCCGCCGGGTCACCCCCGCCTGCAGCACCGGCGCCACCAGCAGCGCGTCCCCCAGCAGGAACGCGTCCCCGCAGTCCCGCAGCGCCCGGTCCCGCGGCGAACTCCACCACACCGGCCGCACATACGGCGCCCCCGCCAGCCGCGCCAACTGGCCCAGCGTCACGAAGTACGGAAGCAGGCGCTGCCGCTCCCGCAGCGCCGCCCGGGCGTGGCCGAGCGCGGCTATGCCGAATTCCCACGGCTCCCTGCGGCCCGCCCACACCGCCGAATGCGTCCGGAACAGCGGCAGGTACGCGCCCAGTTGGAACCACCGCACATACAGCTCCGGCGACGGCGCCCCGGAGAACCCGCCGACGTCCGGTCCGCTGTAGGGCACCCCGCACAGCCCCAGCCCCAGGACGAGCGACAGCGAGGCCCGCAGTCCCTCCCAGCCCGTCGCGACATCCCCCGACCAGGTGCCCCCGTACCTCTGGAGCCCCGCCCAGCCGGCCCGGGAGAACAGGAACGGCCGCTCGTCGGGCCGCAGTTCACACAGCCCCTCGAAGCCCGCCCGGGCCATCGCCAGCCCGTAGACGTTGTGCGCCTCCCGGTGGTCCCCGCCCCGCCCCTCCAGCGCGTGCCGGGCCGAACGCGGCAGCGTCTGCTCCCCGAACGGCGCGAACGACACCGGCTCGTTCATGTCGTGCCAGAAGCCCGAGAACCCCTGCGCCAGCCGCTCGGCGTACAGCGCACCCCACCACTTGCGCACCCGCGTATCGGTGAAGTCCGGGTACACCGACTCACCCGGCCACACCACCCCGCGCACCTCCCGCCCCCGCGCGTCCCGTACGAAGGCGTCGGCCGCCGCCCCGCCCTCGTAGACCGCGACCCCCGGCTCCGCCTTCACCGCCGGATCCACGATCGACACCAGCCGCACCCCGTCGGCCCGCAACTCCCGCGCCAGGCCCGGCAGATCCGGATAGCGCGCACGGTCCACGGTGAAGACCCGGTGCCGGTCGAAGTGGTCGATGTCCAGATGGACGGCCGACAGCGGAAGCTCCCGCTCCTTGTAGCCGGCCACGATCCGGCGCACCTCGTCCTGGCCGCCGAACCCCCAACGGGCGTGCTGGTACCCCAGCGCCCACCGGGGCGGCAGCGCGGGCGCACCGGTCAGCGCCGTCCACATCTGCAGCACCCGGGCCGGGGTTCCGGCCAGCACCCAGTAGCGCAGCGGCCCGCCGTCCATCCGCACCTCACACGTGCCCGGCCGGTCGTGCCCGGAACCGGCGCCCTCCGCCCCCTCGCGCAGCAGCACCCGGCCGTCCCACGAATTGTCGTGAAAAACCAGATGTGTTCCGGCGTCCGCCACCACCAACTGCACCGGCATCGTCAGCGACAGCGGATCGTCCCCCGGCACGAACGCGCCGCCCGGATCGGTGTTCCACAACCGGTAGGCGCCGTCCCGCAGCCGCGGCCCGTGCGCCCGGCCGCCCAGCCCGAAGAACCGCGCATCGGCCGCCACCTCCGACCGCTGCACCCACCGCGACCCGTCACTGCCCTCCGGCCGCCCGGCCCGCTCGCCCGCCCCGTCCGGCCCCGCCGTACGGTCCCACCAGCGCGGCGGCAGCTCGCGCCGCAGCACCGCCCCGCCCGGCGTGCGCACCTCCACCGCGCCGTGCCGGGACACCGCCACCAGCACCCGCTCGGACACCACCCGCCAGCCGCCCTCCGTATCGGGCTCCAGCACCGCCCGCGCGTCCACCTCGGGACACGCCCCGGCCAGCGCGTACGACGGCTCCGGCCCGGCACCGTCCCAGCCGCAGAACACCGCACCACCGGTCGCCACCCGCACCCGCAGCGACGACCGCGCGAAATGGATCACCCCGCCGCCCGGCTGCGGCTCCGCCCCCGTGGCCGCCCCCGGCACCCGCGCCCGCTCCGGCGCACGCGTCGGCAGCGCCACCGCATCCGCCCGCCGCGCCCGCCACGCCGCGCGCACGGAGCGGAGCCCCTGCGCCGGCCCGACCGCCCTGACCACCCGTACCGATCGCACCAGATCACGCCCGTCCATGCCGGTCAGCCTGCCATTGACGCCCGGGTGGGCGGGCATCGTTCAACTGCCGTTCACCTGCACGGGGTCACGCTCGGCCACGCCGAGGCCGGGGTGGGACGGCCGGTGGCCGGAATGCGCCCGAGCCGCCCCCCCACGTGTGCACACCACATCCCCCACCCCCCGAATATGGGCGGTCGGCCCTGGTGCACAAGACGATCACATGGCATCGTCCAGACAAGCCGTGTCACGCGCACACGTCAGGCCGGGAGACCCCCACCATGGTGCGCGCCCGGCGCATACGCCGCGTACCACCCGGGAGCCGCCTCATGACCACCGCACCGCACTCCGCCCACCGGCCGGAACCCCTCTGGCAGCCCGGCCCGGACCGGATCGCCGGCGCACAGGTCACCCGCTTCCACACCTGGGCCGCCGCCCACCACGGCGCCCCCGCCCCCACCCCGGGCGACCCTGCCGCGAGCTACGCCGACCTGCACCGCTGGTCCGTCGACGACCTCCCCGCCTTCTGGCGCGCCGTCGCCGCCTGGTTCGACGTCCGCTTCGCCACCCCCTACGAGACCGTGCTCGCCGACCGCGCGATGCCCGGCGCCCGCTGGTTCCCCGGCGCCACCCTCAACTACGCCGCACACGCCCTGCGCGCCGCCGAGGACCCGGCCCGCGCCGACGAGCCCGCGCTGCTCTACGTCGACGAGACCCACGAACCGACCCCCGTATCCTGGCGCGAGCTGCGCGCCCAGGTCGGCTCGCTGGCCGCCGAACTCCGCCGCCTCGGCGTCCGCCCCGGCGACCGCGTCAGCGGCTACCTTCCCAACGTCCCCCAGGCCGTCGTCGCCCTGCTCGCCACCGCCGCGGTCGGCGGCGTCTGGACGTCCTGCGCCCCCGACTTCGGCGCCCGCAGCGTCCTGGACCGCTTCCAGCAGATCGAACCGGTCGTCCTGTTCACCGTCGACGGCTACCGCTACGGCGGCAAGGAACACGACCGCCGCGACACCGTCACCGAACTCCGCGCCGAACTCCCCACCCTGCGCGCCGTCGTCCACATCCCCCTGCTCGGCACCCCCGCCCCCGAAGGCGCCCTCAACTGGTCGGACCTGACCGGAAACGACACCGAACCGGTCTACGAACAGGTCCCCTTCGACCACCCCCTCTGGGTGCTCTACTCTTCCGGCACCACCGGCCTCCCCAAGGCCATCGTCCAGTCCCAGGGCGGCATCCTCCTCGAACACCTCAAGCAGACCGGCCTGCACTGCGACCTCGGCCCCGACGACCGGTTCTTCTGGTACACCTCCACCGGCTGGATGATGTGGAACTTCCTCGTCGCCGGCCTCCTGGTGGGCTCCACGATCGTCCTCTACGACGGCAGCCCCGGCCACCCCGACATCGCCGCCCAGTGGCGGGTCGCCGAGGCCACCCGCGCCACCGTCTTCGGCACCTCCGCCGCGTACGTCATGGCCTGCCGCAAGGCCGGCATCCACCCCGCCCGCGACCTCGACCTCTCCGCCGTCACCTGCGTCGCCACCACCGGCTCCCCGCTCCCCCCGGACGGCTTCCGCTGGCTGCACGACTCCTTCGCGGAGAGCGGCGCCGACCTGTGGACCGCCTCCGTCAGCGGCGGCACCGACGTCTGCAGCTGCTTCGCCGGCGCCGTCCCCACCCTCCCGGTCCACATCGGCGAACTCCAGGCCCCCTGCCTCGGCACCGACCTGCAGGCCTGGGACCCCCAGGGCAAGCCCGTCATCGACGAGGTCGGCGAACTCGTCGTCACCAACCCCATGCCGTCCATGCCCACCCGCTTCTGGAACGACCCCGACGGCACCCGCTACCACGACAGCTACTTCGACATGTACCCCGGCGTCTGGCGGCACGGCGACTGGATCACCGTCACCTCCCGCGGCAGCGTCATCATCCACGGACGCTCCGACTCCACCCTCAACCGCCAGGGCGTGCGGATGGGCTCCGCCGACATCTACGAAGCCGTCGAACGCCTCCCCGAGATCCGCGAGTCCCTCGTCATCGGCCTGGAACTCCCCGACGGCGGCTACTGGATGCCGCTCTTCGTCCACCTCGCACCGGGCAGCACCCTCGACGACGCGCTCCGCGACCGCATCAAGCGCACCATCCGCGAACAGCTCTCCCCGCGCCACGTCCCCGACGACATCATCGAGGCCCCCGGCGTCCCGCACACCCTCACCGGCAAGCGCATCGAAGTCCCCGTCAAACGCCTCCTCCAGGGCACCCCGCTCGACAAGGCCGTCAACCCCGGCTCGGTCGACAACCTCGAACTCCTCCACTTCTACGAGCAGGTGGCCCGCGACCGCACCCGGTAGAACCACCGGTCAGCGCCGGACCCGGCACGGCCGTCCGGGCCCGGCGCCGGACCGCCGTTGTCAGACCCCCGATTACTCTCGGTGACGAGTGGACGCCGGGCCGTGCACCCGCCCGGCCCGGCGTCCACCGCAGACCGAGACACCCGAGGGGGAACCATGACCACCACATCCCGGCCCACCGACCCGGCCGCCGCCCGCCGCAGCCTGCGGCGCGAAATCCCGAGTGCCGCCGCCGTCCTCGCCGACGAGCGCGACTTCACCGCCATGCGCCGGTACGCCAGCTTCCCGTTCGACGACCACGCCGGCTACCTCCGCCAGATGGAGACCCTGCTGCGTACCCTCGCCGGCCAGGGCGTCCTCACCACCGTCGGCCTCTTCGACCCGGCCGCCTACGCGCAGTACTGCGCCGACCGCTCCCTGGACCCCGACCGGCCCGACAGCCGCAGCCGCTACACCGCCGAAGTGGCCCGCACCGGCGCCACCGTCACCTACGACGGCGAACCGCTGACCAAGCTCCTCCCCTTACTCGTCGCCGAAGCAGACCGCCAGGCGACCTGGGACCACGCCACCGCCCTGCTCACCCGCGCCGGCCGCTGCGAGAGCTGCGGCGCCGACCTCGCCCACGCCGCCTTCACCCGCGCGGGCCAGGCCGTCCAGCGCCTCCTCGACGCCCTCGGCGACGGCACCCACCACCTCGTCTGCTCCATCGCCGCCGGCGATCCACCCCTGCTCGCCGTCCTGCACGCCGGCCGCAGCCCCGGCGCCCGCCCCCAACTGGACGAACACCAGGCCCTGGTCTTCTGCACGGTCCTCGCCGCCGGCCTCGCCCTGCGCACCCCCGGCGGCATCGTCTCCCGCACCACACCCGCCCCCGACGACACCGCACACGACACCGCCCACGATCCGGCCACCGACGCATCCCGCGCCCCGGCCACCGACGCATCCCACGGGACACCCCGCGCCATGGTCCGCGACACGGTCCGCGGCTGGTCCCTGCGCGACGCCTGGCCACACGCCCTCAGCGCCGGCGAGGTGTTCACCGCCTACTGCACCGACGCCGACAGCGGCGAGCCCGTCCCGCCCGAACCAGGCGTCAACTACGCCCCCGGCCTGCCCGTGACACCCCCGCCCGACCACCCCTGCCACCCCTGACCGGCCACCGCAACACCCCGGTGCTGGAAAACACGAACGGCCGCCCCGCCACAAGGGCGGGACGGCCGTCAGGCCCGTGCGGCGCCGCGCGCCGCCCGGCCTCACTCCCCGGACAGCACCGCCTGCGCGGCCGCCCGCGCGTCCTCGGCGGTGTCCGCCGCGCGCGCCGCGGCCGCCGCACGCTCGCACTGCGCCAGCGTGTGCTTGGCCAGCGTCGCCCGCACATAGGGAAGAGACGCCGCACCCATCGAAAGGCTGGTGACACCGAGACCCGTCAGCACACACGCCAGCAGCGGATCCGAGGCCGCCTCACCACAGACACCGCAGCTCTTGCCCTCGGCCTTCGCGGCCTCGGCCGACAGCGCCACGAGATCCAGCAGCGCCGGCTGCCACGGATCCTGCAGCCGCGACACCGCGCCCACCTGACGGTCCGCGGCGAAGGTGTACTGCGCCAGGTCATTGGTCCCCAGCGAAAGGAACTCGACCTCCTGCAGGATCGACCGCGCCCGCAGGGCCGCCGACGGGATCTCCACCATCGCGCCGAACTTCGCCCGCAGCCCCGCCTCACGGCAGGCGTCCGCGAACGCCTTGGCGTCGATCCGGTCCGCCACCATCGGCGCCATGACCTCGAGGTAGACCGGCAGCCCCTCGGCGGCCTTCGCCAGCGCCGAGAGCTGCGTCCGCAGCACCTCGGGGTGGTCGAGCAGGGTGCGCAGACCCCGCACGCCCAGCGCCGGGTTCGGCTCGTCGGCCGGCGTCAGGAAGTCCAGCGGCTTGTCGGCACCGGCGTCCAGCACGCGCACGACCACGCGCCCCTCCGGGAAGGCCTCCAGCACCTTCCGGTACGCCTCGACCTGCTTCTCCTCGGACGGCGCCTGCTTGCTGTCGTCCAGGAACAGGAACTCCGTACGGAACAGCCCGACGCCCTCCGCACCGGCCTCGACCGCGGCGTCCACATCACCCGGGCCGCCGACGTTCGCCAGCAGCGGCACCTTGTGCCCGTCGGAGGTGGCCCCCGGACCGGACGACGCGGCCAGCGCCGCCTTCCGCTCCGCCGCGGCCCGCTCCAGCTCCGCCCGCTTCTCCGGGCTCGGCTCCACGAAGATCTCCCCGGTGCTGCCGTCGACGGCGATCACCGTGCCCTCGACCAGCTCACCGGCGCCCGGCAGCGCGACGACGGCAGGCACCCCCAGCGCCCGCGCGAGGATCGCGCTGTGACTGGTCGGCCCGCCCTCCTCGGTCACGAAACCGAGCACCAGCGACGGGTCCAGCAGCGCGGTGTCCGCCGGCGCCAGGTCCCGCGCGATCAGCACGTACGGCTCGTCACTGTCCGGCACACCCGGCATCGGCACGCCCAGCAGCCGCGCGACGATACGGTTCCGCACGTCATCGAGGTCGGCCACACGGCCCGCGAGGTACTCACCGGCACCGGCGAGCAGCGCCCGGTAGGCCGCGAACGCGTCGTAGACCGCCCGCTCGGCGGTGCTGCCCACCGCGACCCGCCGCTCGACGTCCGCCATCAGCTCCGGGTCCTGCGCCATCAGCGCCTGGGCCTCCAGCACCGCCTGCGCCTCACCACCGGCCAGGTTCCCGCGCGCTATCAGGTCGGCGGCCACGGCCTCGACGGCCTGGCGGGCGCGCCCCTGTTCGCGCTCCGCCTCCTCCGCCGGGATCTGCTTGGCCGGCGGCTCCAGCACCGCCGTGCCCATGTGCCGCACCTCGCCTATGGCCACACCGTGGCTCACCCCGACGCCCCGCAGCGTTGTCTCCATTGCACCCGTCTCCGGTTGTGATGCGACGGCCCGGCCGCCGCGATGAATGTCGTAGCTGCCGTCCGCGACGGCACCCGGCCTACTGCCAGGAGAAGAGCTGGTCGCCGGCCTTCACATCGCCGTCCTCGCGCACGTCACCGAGCGCGTCGGCGGTGGCCTCCAGCGCGACGACCGGGCACACCGGGGACTTGCCGGCCTCCTCGACCGCGGCGGGGTCCCAGCGCACGATCTCCTGACCGCGGGTCACGTTGTCGCCCTTGTTCACGAGCAGCTCGAAGCCCTCGCCGTTGAGCTGAACGGTGTCGATACCGAGGTGCGTGAGCACGCCGTGGCCCTCGGGGTCCACGACGACGAAGGCGTGCGGGTGCAGAGAGACGACAACACCGTCCACGGGGGAGACGGCGGCGGACGGCTCACGGACGGGGTCGATGGCGGTACCGGGACCCACCATCGCTCCGGAGAACACCGGGTCGGGCACGGCCGCGAGTCCGATGGCGCGTCCTGCGAGCGGGGACGTCACGGTGGTCATGGGAAGCCTCCCAGGGGTGGAGATTCATCAGGCCGCCGTCACTACCTGTCCTGGACGGCGCACCGTTCAGAGCGTAAGTCATAAGAATCGGCCGTTCCGCATGAGAGACGCCGGTTGCACCCCGCGAGTCCCGCTGAATCGATTTGCCTCGCCCACAGCAGAGCTGTACTGTCTGAGACCTGCCCCGGACAGCCAGTCGCAATCAACTGCGGCCCGGTTGAGGTGGGCGGCACTCCTCAGCGTCTTGATCGCGACTCAAGAATTGCGTGATTCTGCATGCCTGCAGAAAAGCGGCGGTTCGAAAGCCCGAAAAGGCCTGATAGAGTGTGAAACACCGAAGGGAAGCGCCCGGAGGAAACCCGAGAGGGAATCCAAAGGAAGCGTCCGTTCCTTGAGAACTCAACAGCGTGCCAAAAGTCAACGCCAGATATGTTGATACCCCGTCTACCGGACCGGATGGTCTGGTGACGAGGTTCCTTTGAAGAAAAACACAGCGAGGACGCTGTGAACCGAGGGATTATTCCTCCCTCTGGTTCCGCTCAACGCGAGTGTTCACCGGGAGTACCCGGAAGCATTCACGGAGAGTTTGATCCTGGCTCAGGACGAACGCTGGCGGCGTGCTTAACACATGCAAGTCGAACGATGAACCTCCTTCGGGAGGGGATTAGTGGCGAACGGGTGAGTAACACGTGGGCAATCTGCCCTTCACTCTGGGACAAGCCCTGGAAACGGGGTCTAATACCGGATACGACACGGGGTCGCATGACCTCCGTGTGGAAAGCTCCGGCGGTGAAGGATGAGCCCGCGGCCTATCAGCTTGTTGGTGGGGTGATGGCCTACCAAGGCGACGACGGGTAGCCGGCCTGAGAGGGCGACCGGCCACACTGGGACTGAGACACGGCCCAGACTCCTACGGGAGGCAGCAGTGGGGAATATTGCACAATGGGCGAAAGCCTGATGCAGCGACGCCGCGTGAGGGATGACGGCCTTCG
Organism: Streptomyces endophytica; assembly: GCF_026153355.1. Classification (GTDB taxonomy): domain Bacteria; phylum Actinomycetota; class Actinomycetes; order Streptomycetales; family Streptomycetaceae; genus Streptomyces; species Streptomyces endophytica. Next base: position 5,039,302 of record NZ_CP110636.1, read on the forward strand.
GGTTGTAAACCTCTTTCAGCAGGGAAGAAGCGAAAGTGACGGTACCTGCAGAAGAAGCGCCGGCTAACTACGTGCCAGCAGCCGCGGTAATACGTAGGGCGCAAGCGTTGTCCGGAATTATTGGGCGTAAAGAGCTCGTAGGCGGCTTGTCGCGTCGGATGTGAAAGCCCGGGGCTTAACCCCGGGTCTGCATTCGATACGGGCAGGCTAGAGTTCGGTAGGGGAGATCGGAATTCCTGGTGTAGCGGTGAAATGCGCAGATATCAGGAGGAACACCGGTGGCGAAGGCGGATCTCTGGGCCGATACTGACGCTGAGGAGCGAAAGCGTGGGGAGCGAACAGGATTAGATACCCTGGTAGTCCACGCCGTAAACGTTGGGAACTAGGTGTGGGCGACATTCCACGTCGTCCGTGCCGCAGCTAACGCATTAAGTTCCCCGCCTGGGGAGTACGGCCGCAAGGCTAAAACTCAAAGGAATTGACGGGGGCCCGCACAAGCAGCGGAGCATGTGGCTTAATTCGACGCAACGCGAAGAACCTTACCAAGGCTTGACATACACCGGAAAACCCTGGAGACAGGGTCCCCCTTGTGGTCGGTGTACAGGTGGTGCATGGCTGTCGTCAGCTCGTGTCGTGAGATGTTGGGTTAAGTCCCGCAACGAGCGCAACCCTTGTTCTGTGTTGCCAGCATGCCTTTCGGGGTGATGGGGACTCACAGGAGACTGCCGGGGTCAACTCGGAGGAAGGTGGGGACGACGTCAAGTCATCATGCCCCTTATGTCTTGGGCTGCACACGTGCTACAATGGCCGGTACAATGAGCTGCGATACCGCGAGGTGGAGCGAATCTCAAAAAGCCGGTCTCAGTTCGGATTGGGGTCTGCAACTCGACCCCATGAAGTCGGAGTTGCTAGTAATCGCAGATCAGCATTGCTGCGGTGAATACGTTCCCGGGCCTTGTACACACCGCCCGTCACGTCACGAAAGTCGGTAACACCCGAAGCCGGTGGCCCAACCCCTTGTGGGAGGGAATCGTCGAAGGTGGGACTGGCGATTGGGACGAAGTCGTAACAAGGTAGCCGTACCGGAAGGTGCGGCTGGATCACCTCCTTTCTAAGGAGCACTTCTTACTCGGACTTGTCCGGGTCAGAGGCCAGTACATCAGCGAGTGTCTGATGCTGGTTGCTCATGGGTGGAACGTTGACTACTCGGCACACTTGAGAGAACGAGCGTTAGTACTGCTTCGGCGTGGAACGCGGTTCGTTGGTCAAGGGTGTCGGGCACGCTGTTGGGTATCTGAGGGTACGGACTGTGAGTCCGGACCTTCGCGATGCCGGCCCCAGTGAACTCAGCCTTCGGGTTGGGGTGGTGGGTGGCTGGTCGTTGCTTGAGAACTGCACAGTGGACGCGAGCATCTGTGGCCAAGTTTTTAAGGGCGCACGGTGGATGCCTTGGCACCAGGAACCGATGAAGGACGTGGGAGGCCGCGATAGGCCCCGGGGAGCTGTCAACCGAGCTTTGATCCGGGGGTGTCCGAATGGGGAAACCCGGCAGTCGTCATGGGCTGTCACCCGCTGCTGAACACATAGGCAGTGTGGAGGGAACGCGGGGAAGTGAAACATCTCAGTACCCGCAGGAAGAGAAAACAACCGTGATTCCGGGAGTAGTGGCGAGCGAAACTGGATGAGGCCAAACCAGTCACGTGTGATACCCGGCAGGGGTTGCGTGGTTGGGGTTGTGGGATCTCTTTTCTGCAGTCTGCCGGCTGTGGGACGAGTCAGAAACCGTTGATGTAGGCGAAGGACATGCGAAAGGTCCGGCGTAGAGGGTAAGACCCCCGTAGCTGAAACGTCAACGGCTCGTTTAAGAGACACCCAAGTAGCACGGGGCCCGAGAAATCCCGTGTGAATCTGGCGGGACCACCCGTTAAGCCTAAATATTCCCTGGTGACCGATAGCGGATAGTACCGTGAGGGAATGGTGAAAAGTACCGCGGGAGCGGAGTGAAATAGTACCTGAAACCGTGTGCCTACAAGCCGTGGGAGCGTCGGAACAAGGCTTGCCTTGTTCTCGTGACTGCGTGCCTTTTGAAGAATGAGCCTGCGAGTTTGCGGTATGTTGCGAGGTTAACCCGTGTGGGGAAGCCGTAGCGAAAGCGAGTCCGAATAGGGCGTTGAGTAGCGTGCCCAAGACCCGAAGCGGAGTGATCTAGCCATGGGCAGGTTGAAGCGGAGGTAAGACTTCGTGGAGGACCGAACCCACCAGGGTTGAAAACCTGGGGGATGACCTGTGGTTAGGGGTGAAAGGCCAATCAAACTCCGTGATAGCTGGTTCTCCCCGAAATGCATTTAGGTGCAGCGTCGTGTGTTTCTTGCCGGAGGTAGAGCACTGGATAGGCGATGGGCCCTACCGGGTTACTGACCTTAGCCAAACTCCGAATGCCGGTAAGTGAGAGCGCGGCAGTGAGACTGTGGGGGATAAGCTCCATGGTCGAGAGGGAAACAGCCCAGAGCATCGACTAAGGCCCCTAAGCGTGTGCTAAGTGGGAAAGGATGTGGAGTCGCAGAGACAACCAGGAGGTTGGCTTAGAAGCAGCCACCCTTGAAAGAGTGCGTAATAGCTCACTGGTCAAGTGATTCCGCGCCGACAATGTAGCGGGGCTCAAGCACACCGCCGAAGTCATGTCATTGCAGCATTAGGACCAACGTCTGCTGTGATGGGTAGGGGAGCGTCGTGTGCCGGGTGAAGCAGCCGTGGAAACGAGTTGTGGACGGTTCACGAGTGAGAATGCAGGCATGAGTAGCGATACACACGTGGGAAACGTGTGCGCCGATTGACTAAGGGTTCCTGGGTCAAGCTGATCTGCCCAGGGTAAGTCGGGACCTAAGGCGAGGCCGACAGGCGTAGTCGATGGACAACCGGTTGATATTCCGGTACCCGCTTTGAAGCGCCAAACATTGAATCAGGCGATGCTAAGTCCGTGAAGCCGCCCTGAGCTCTTCGGAGCGTAGGGGAGTGGTGGAGCCGACGAACCAGACTTGTAGTAGGTGAGTGATGGGGTGACGCAGGAAGGTAGTCCAGCCCGGGCGGTGGTTGTCCCGGGGTAAGGGTGTAGGCCGTGTGGTAGGCAAATCCGTCACACGTTAAGGCTGAGACCTGATGCCGAGCCGATTGTGGTGAAGTGGATGATCCTATGCTGTCGAGAAAAGCCTCTAGCGAGTTTCATGGCGGCCCGTACCCTAAACCGACTCAGGTGGTCAGGTAGAGAATACCGAGGCGTTCGGGTGAACTATGGTTAAGGAACTCGGCAAAATGCCCCCGTAACTTCGGGAGAAGGGGGGCCATTGCTGGTGATGAGTCTTGCACTCTGAGCTGGTGGTGGCCGCAGAGACCAGCGAGAAGCGACTGTTTACTAAAAACACAGGTCCGTGCGAAGCCGTAAGGCGATGTATACGGACTGACGCCTGCCCGGTGCTGGAACGTTAAGGGGACCGGTTAGTCATGATTCGTCATGGCGAAGCTGAGAACTTAAGCGCCAGTAAACGGCGGTGGTAACTATAACCATCCTAAGGTAGCGAAATTCCTTGTCGGGTAAGTTCCGACCTGCACGAATGGCGTAACGACTTCTCGACTGTCTCAACCATAGGCCCGGTGAAATTGCATTACGAGTAAAGATGCTCGTTTCGCGCAGCAGGACGGAAAGACCCCGGGACCTTTACTATAGCTTGATATTGGTGTTCGGTTCGGCTTGTGTAGGATAGGTGGGAGACTTTGAAGCATCAACGCCAGTTGGTGTGGAGTCATTGTTGAAATACCACTCTGGTCGTGCTGGATGTCTAACCTGGGTCCGTGATCCGGATCAGGGACAGTGTCTGGTGGGTAGTTTAACTGGGGCGGTTGCCTCCTAAAGGGTAACGGAGGCGCCCAAAGGTTCCCTCAGCCTGGTTGGCAATCAGGTGTTGAGTGTAAGTGCACAAGGGAGCTTGACTGTGAGACTGACGGGTCGAGCAGGTACGAAAGTAGGGACTAGTGATCCGGCGGTGGCTTGTGGAAGCGCCGTCGCTCAACGGATAAAAGGTACCCCGGGGATAACAGGCTGATCTTCCCCAAGAGTCCATATCGACGGGATGGTTTGGCACCTCGATGTCGGCTCGTCGCATCCTGGGGCTGGAGTCGGTCCCAAGGGTTGGGCTGTTCGCCCATTAAAGCGGTACGCGAGCTGGGTTTAGAACGTCGTGAGACAGTTCGGTCCCTATCCGCTGTGCGCGTAGGAGTCTTGAGAAGGGCTGTCCCTAGTACGAGAGGACCGGGACGGACGAACCTCTGGTGTGCCAGTTGTCCTGCCAAGGGCATGGCTGGTTGGCTACGTTCGGAAAGGATAACCGCTGAAAGCATCTAAGCGGGAAGCCTGCTTCGAGATGAGGGCTCCCACCTCCTTGAGAGGGTAAGGCTCCCAGTAGACGACTGGGTTGATAGGCCAGATATGGAAGCCGGGTAACCGGTGGAGTTGACTGGTACTAATAGGCCGAGGGCTTGTCCTCAGTTGCTCGCGTCCACTGTGTAGGTTCTGAAGTAACGACCGTTGAGTCATGCTCCGGTTGGTTAACTTCATAGTGTTTCGGTGGTCATAGCGTTAGGGAAACGCCCGGTTACATTCCGAACCCGGAAGCTAAGCCTTTCAGCGCCGATGGTACTGCAGGGGGGACCCTGTGGGAGAGTAGGACGCCGCCGAACTAACTTTATGAAAAGCCCCGTGGGAACCATTGGTTCCGGCGGGGCTTTTCTGCGTTGTCGGTGATCTTGGGACCCGCGGCGCGGCTCGGTCGTCGGGACAGGTAAGGTCAAGGGGCATCGTTGGCACATTTCCCACAGGAGGCCCCCGCGGTGGAGGTCCAGGAGACGCGGGTCCAGACCGATCGCGTCCTCACCATCCCGAATATCCTGAGCATGGCTCGCCTCGTCGGCGTGCCCCTGTTCCTGTGGCTGATCCTGTGGCCTGAATTCGGGGGTCCGAAGGCTGCCAACGGCTGGGCGCTGCTCGTCCTCGCCCTGAGCGGCGTCAGCGACTATCTGGACGGCAAGCTGGCCCGGCGCTGGAATCAGATCAGCAAGCTGGGCCGGATCCTCGACCCGGCGGCCGACCGCCTGTACATCCTGTCCACGCTCGTCGGTCTGACGTGGCGCGACATCCTGCCGATCTGGCTCACCGCTGCCCTGCTGGCGCGGGAACTGATGCTCCTCATCGCGGTGGGAATCCTCGGGCGTCACGGGTACGGCCCTCCCCAGGTGAACTTCCTGGGCAAAGCAGCTACGTTCAACTTGATGTATGCCTTCCCGTTGCTCTTGCTGAGCGACGGAGATGGCTGGCTTCACTCACTCGCTGCTGTTTTCGGATGGGCGTTCGCAGGATGGGGTACGGCGCTGTACTGGTGGGCAGGGATCCTCTACGTGGTCCAGGTTCGCCGGCTCATCAGGGCGGACGCCACCGCCGACTGAGCTCTTCGAACCGGCAGATGGTGCCAGGGCCCGGCGCCCGTAGGTAAGAACAGGAACAGCGGGCGCTCTGGGCGAGTGAAGTCGGCAAGACCGTCGTCTCTCAGAGGAGGACGCTTCCGACATGAAGGCCGTTGTGATGGCCGGCGGCGAAGGAACACGCCTTCGCCCCATGACGTCCAGCATGCCCAAGCCGCTGCTTCCCGTGGCCAATAGGCCGATCATGGAGCACGTCCTGCGGCTGCTGAAACGGCACGGTCTCAACGAGACCGTGGTCACCGTGCAATTCCTCGCCTCGCTCGTCAAGAATTATTTCGGTGACGGCGAAGAGCTGGGAATGGAGCTCACCTATGCCAATGAGGAAAAGCCGCTCGGCACCGCCGGCAGTGTGAAGAACGCCGAGGAGGCCCTCAAGGACGACGCCTTCCTCGTCATCTCCGGTGATGCCCTCACCGACTTCGATCTCACCGATCTGATCCGGTTCCACAAGGAAAAGGGCGCCCTCGTCACGGTCTGCCTCACCCGGGTCCCCAACCCCCTCGAGTTCGGTATCACCATCGTCGACGAAGGCGGCCGGGTCGAGCGCTTTCTGGAAAAGCCGACCTGGGGCCAGGTCTTCTCGGACACCGTCAACACCGGCATTTACGTCATGGAGCCCGAGGTCTTCGACTACTTCGAGCCGGACGTGTCCGTCGACTGGTCCGGTGACGTCTTCCCGAAGCTGATGAAGGAAGGCAAGCCGATCTACGGCTATATCGCCGAGGGTTACTGGGAGGACGTCGGCACCCACGAGAGCTACGTCAAGGCCCAGGCCGATGTGCTCGAGGGCAAGGTCGATGTGGAAATCGACGGCTTCGAGATCTCGCCGGGCGTATGGGTGGCCGAGGGCGCCGAGGTGCACCCGGATGCCGTGTTGCGCGGTCCGCTGTACATCGGTGACTACGCCAAGGTCGAGGCCGGTGTGGAGATTCGTGAGCACACCGTCGTCGGCTCCAACGTCGTCGTCAAGAGCGGGGCGTTCCTGCACCGGGCCGTGGTGCACGACAACGTCTATCTCGGGCAGCAGAGCAATCTGCGCGGCTGCGTCATCGGCAAGAACACCGATGTCATGCGGGCCGCCCGGATCGAGGACGGCGCGGTCATCGGCGATGAATGCCTCATCGGCGAGGAATCGATCGTCCAGGGCAATGTGCGGGTCTATCCGTTCAAGACCATCGAGGCCGGTGCCTTCGTCAACACCTCGGTGATCTGGGAATCCCGCGGCCAGGCGCATCTGTTCGGCGCGCGCGGCGTGACCGGGATCCTCAATGTGGAGATCACTCCGGAACTCGCCGTGCGGCTCGCGGGCGCGTACGCCACCACGCTGAAGAAGGGGTCCACGGTCACCACCGCCCGGGACCACTCGCGTGGTGCGCGTGCCCTCAAACGGGCGGTGATCTCGGCACTGCAGGCCAGTGCCATCGACGTACGCGACCTGGAGAACGTCCCGCTGCCGGTCGCCCGCCAGCAGACCGCCCGCGGCAGCGCCGGCGGCATCATGATCCGTACGACGCCCGGTGTGCCCGACTCCGTCGACATCATGTTCTTCGACGAGCGGGGCGCCGACCTCTCGCAGGCCGGGCAGCGCAAGCTGGACCGGGTCTTCGCCCGGCAGGAGTACCGCCGTGCCTTCCCTGGCGAGATCGGTGACCTGGCGTTCCCGGCCAGCGTCTTCGACTCGTACACCGGCTCGCTGCTGCGGTCCCTGGACACCACCGGCATCGCCGAATCGGGGCTGAAGGTCGTCGTGGACGCCTCCAACGGCAGTGCGGGTCTGGTCCTGCCCAGCCTGCTGGGCCGGCTCGGCGTCGATTCCCTGACCATCAATCCCGGTCTCGACGAGTCCCGGCCCACCGAGACCGCCGACGCCCGGCGCTCCGGGCTCGTCCGGCTCGGCGAGATCGTGGCCTCGGCGCGGGCCGCCTTCGGTGTGCGCTTCGACCCGGTCGGCGAGCGGCTGTCCCTCGTGGACGAACGCGGCCGGATCATCGAGGACGACCGCGCGCTGCTGGTCATGCTGGACCTGATCGCCGCCGAGCGGCGCACCGGCCGGGTCGCGCTGCCGGTGACCACCACCCGGATCGCCGAGCAGGTGGCCGCCTACCACGGCACGCAGGTGGAGTGGACGACGACCTCGCCCGACGACCTGACCCGGGTGGGCCGGGAGGACGGCACGGTCTTCGGCGGCGACGGCATGGGCGGCTTCGTCATCCCGGAGTTCAGCAGCGTCTTCGACGGCGCCGCCGCCTTCGTCCGGCTGATCGGCCTGGTGGCCCGCACCCAGCTCACGGTCAGCCAGATCGACGCGCGGATCCCGCGGGCCCACGTCCTGCGCCGCGACCTGGCCACCCCCTGGGCGGTCAAGGGCCTGGTCATGCGGCACGTCGTCGAGGCGGCCGGCGACCGCGACGTGGACACCACCGACGGCGTCCGGGTCGTGGAGTCCGACGGCCGCTGGATCCTGGTCCTGCCCGACCCGGCCGAGGCGGTCACGCACCTGTGGGCGGAGGGACCGGACGACGCCTCCGCCCAGCAGCTGCTGGACGAGTGGGCGGCTGTGGTGGACAGCGCCGGACGCTGATCCGGACCCCACCGGCGGGCCGGGCATCGGCACGCCGGTGGGGCCATTGGGAGACTGCCGAGCCGACGTGCGACGATGTGCGGCATGTCGCAGCAGCGCCCCGATCGGAGCACACCGAACAGACCGGCCGCGCGCCCCGACGCGTCCATGTCGCTGCTGACCAACGTGATGGATCACAGCCTCGACGACGGGTACGCCGAGGCGGCCGCGCGCAAGTCCGAGGCCGGCGTGCGCGGTCTGCCGCGCACCCTGCGGGCGAAGTTGGGCCTCGCGGCCGGTCTGGTGCTGGCCGCGCTCGTGGTGACCGTCGGGGCGGCGCAGGCCCGGATATCCGCACCGACGCTCGCCAAGGAGCGTACGGAGCTGATCAACCGCATCCAGAAGGGCACCGGCGAGGCGGACCGGCAGCAGAAGCGCGTCGACGCGCTGCGGGACGACGTCAGCCGGATGCAGCGCGAGGCGCTGAAGCAGCACGGTGGGGGCAAGGCCGAACTGCTCGCCCTGCTGGCCGGTTCGACGCAGGCCACCGGGCCCGGCGTGAAGCTCGTCGTGGACGACGCCAAGGGGCCGAGTCCAGCGGCGGCGGGCCGCGGGAGAGCAGCGACTTCTCGGACACCGGGCGGGTGCGGGACCGCGACATGCAGCGCGTCGTCAACGGCCTGTGGGCCTCGGGCGCGGAGGCCATCTCCGTCAATGGACAGCGGCTTACGTCACTCTCGGCGATCAGAGCCGCGGGAGACGCCATACTGGTCGACAACAAGCCACTGGTGCCGCCTTATACGGTGCTGGCGGTGGGGGACGGGCAGCGGCTGAGCACCGCGTTCCAGGACAGCGCCGACGGTCAGTACCTGCACATTCTGCAGGAGAACTACGGCGTCCGCGCCAGGATTTCCGCCGAGAGCGAGCTGACGCTGCCGCCCGCGCCCAGCTTGATCGTACGTACCGCAAAGCCGCAGGCCGGTGCCGCCAAGCCGGACGGCACCGACACAGGGAAGGGCACATCGTGATCGCCGTACTGGGCCTCATCGTGGGAGTCGTGGTCGGGCTGGTGGTTCGGCCCGTGGTGCCGACGGTGGTCGAGCCTTACTTGCCGATCGCTGTCGTCGCCGCGCTGGACGCCGTGTTCGGCGGTCTGCGGGCCATGCTGGACGGGATCTTCGACGACAAGGTCTTCGTGGTCTCCTTCCTGTCGAACGTCGTCGTCGCGGCGCTGATCGTCTTCCTCGGTGACAAGCTGGGCGTCGGTGCCCAACTCTCCACCGGTGTCGTGGTCGTGCTCGGCATCCGCATCTTCTCCAACGCCGCGGCGATCCGCCGGCACGTCTTCCGGGCGTGAGGCGGATGGCAACGGACGAGACCCCTGGGCCGGAGCGGCAGCCGGAGCAGCGGCCTGAGCGGCCCGAACGGCCCGAACGGCCGGAGCGGCCCGAACGGCCCGAGCAGGATCCGGAGCAGGAACCCGGTGCGGCCGGCCGGCAGCCGATGCCGCCGGAGAGCCGGAGCGCCCCGGAACCGGCGAAGTCCGCGGACGACGCGGAAATTCAGGAACCGGACACGACTGGACAGAAGCCCGACAACGGGGCAGACTCCTCGGCCCCGGCGGCGGACATCGGCGGCGGGGACGCGGAACGCCCGAAGACCGGTCGGGAGCGGCTGGTGGCGAGCCTGTGGCCGCCGCGGCTGACCCGGGCTCAACTGATCGTTGCCCTGCTGTTGTTCATTCTCGGCCTCGGCCTGGCGATTCAGGTACGTTCCACGAGTGACAGCAGTGCGCTGCGAGGTGCGCGCCAGGAGGACCTGGTGCGCATTCTGGACGAGCTGGACAACCGCTCCCAGCGGTTGACGGACGAACAGCGGCGCCTGGAAGGGCAGAAGACCGAGCTGGCGAACAGCTCGGACCAGGCCGAGGAGGCCCGTAAGCAGACCGTGGAGAAGGAACAGCAGCTGGGCGTGCTGGCCGGGACCGTCGCGGCGCAAGGGCCCGGCATCAACCTGACCATCGACGACCCGACGCACTCCGTGGAGGCGGACAAGCTGCTGGACACCATCCAGGAACTGCGGGCGGCCGGCGCCGAGGCGATCCAGGTCAATGACGTCCGGGTCGTCGCGAACACCTCCCTCTCGGACCTCCGGGGCGGGGTGGAGATCGACGGCACGCGCGTCACGCAGCCGTACCGCTTCAAGGTCCTCGGCAAGCCGGAGGATCTGGAACCGGCGCTGAACATCCCCGGCGGAGTGGTCCAGACACTGGAGAAGGAGCAGGCCAAGGTGTCTGTGACCCGTGAAAAGAAGATCATTGTGGACGCCTTGCGAGCGGCGAAGCGGCCTGACTACGCTCGGTCGTCATCGCAGTGAGGCGTACAGGTATGTCGAGTGCCCCAGGAGGGCATGAGGTAGCGGGGGTCGACGCACCGTGCGTGTGGTGTGTGGTGGAAACTGTCTGGAGGCCACGGACGTTCACTGGATGTCCGGATGGGCCGGTGTGTGCATCGAGGGTTCGTCCTGCCCCACGGGCGGGTCTGTTTCGTTCAAGGGGAATCGCCCGTGAAGTTGTTTGGAAAGCTGTTCGGCAAGAGCGCGCGCCAGGAGGGCGCCAGCGGCTCCGCGCGGCATCGCGCCGCGGGCCGGGCCGACGAGAGTGGCGCGGCCGAGAACCGTCCGCTCTTCCGTGACGAGGTCGGCGGTCCGTCCGGGGGGCAGGGCGCGGGTTCTGTTGACCCCTCCGGTGCCGCCCGCATAGGTTCCCAGGAACCATCAGCCGCACCCACGGGCGGAGGTTCGGCCTTGCCGGTTTGTACGAGGTGTGGGCACCGGAACGCCGAGGCGAGCCGGTTCTGCTCCAACTGCGGCGCGCCGCTGCGCGCGGGCGCGCAGCCCGAGCGGGCGTCCGAGACGACGTCGACGATCTCCATCTCGGGGCTCGAGGCCTACGACTCGGAGACGACGGGCCAGAACCTCTCGCCCGCGCTGTCCCCGGAGGCCCAGGCGGCCGTCGACGCCCTTCCGTTGGGTTCGGCGCTGCTCATCGTCCGCCGCGGTCCGAACTCCGGCAGCCGCTTCCTGCTGGACAGCGAGCTGACGACGGCGGGCCGGCATCCGCAGAGCGACATCTTCCTCGACGACGTGACGGTCTCGCGCCGCCATGTGGAATTCCGTCGCGGCCCGGACGGCCTGTTCACGGTCTCCGACGTCGGCAGCCTGAACGGCACCTACGTCAACCGTGAGCGCATCGACTCCGTCGCCCTCACCAACGGCGACGAGGTCCAGATCGGCAAGTACCGCCTGGTCTTCTACGCGAGCCAGCGAGGCGCCGGTATCTGACCGGCCAGGGAAGGCACATGCGCCATACACCGAAAGGCGGTGCCGGAGATTCCGGCACCGCCTCCTCGGACGGCAGGCCGGTGAGCATCGGCACGGTGCTCAACCAGCTGCGCGAGGAATTCCCCGAGGTCACCATCTCCAAGATCCGCTTCCTGGAGGCCGAGGGGCTGGTCGAGCCGAAGCGCACGCCTTCCGGGTACCGGAAATTCACCCCGGCCGACGTGGAGCGGCTGGCGAACGTCCTGCGGATGCAGCGCGACCACTATCTGCCGCTGAAGGTCATCCGCGAGCATCTGGACGCCATCGAGCGCGGTGAGCAGGTCGCGCTGCCGGCGCCCGCCGCGCCTGTCCGCGATCTGATCGAGGGCGTCCCGGAAGCGGGCGAGGAAACCCCCACGGCTGCCCGGATCGGCCGGGCCGAGCTGCTGGCCGCCGCCGAGGTGGACGAGGCGGCGCTCGCCGACTGGGAGTCGTACGGACTCATCGTCCCCCATGCGGACGGCGGATACGACATCGAGGCGGTCACGGTCGCCAAACTTGTCGCCGACCTGGGCGGTTTCGGCCTCGAACCACGGCATCTGCGGGTCGTCAAGGCGGCCGCGGAGCGCGAGGCGGGCCTGGTGGAGCAGGTCGTTGCACCCCTTCGGCGGCACCGCAATCCGCAGACCAGGGCCCATGCCGAGGCCACCGCCAGGGAGCTCGCCACGCTCTCCGTACGGCTGCACGCGGCGCTGGTCCAGAGCGCGCTGCGGGGCCGGCCGTAGTGAGCAAAAGAGTGCCCGACTACCCAAACCTGCCGGGCACGTCCTAGGGTTGCTGTGTGAACGAGCTCGACGTCGTGGGTGTCCGGGTGGAAATGCCTTCCAGCCAACCGATCGTGCTCCTGCGGGAGGTGGGGGGCGACCGTTACCTGCCCATTTGGATCGGGCCGGGTGAGGCCACCGCCATCGCCTTCGCCCAGCAGGGCATGGTCCCCGCCAGGCCGCTGACGCACGACCTTTTCAAGGACGTGCTGGAGGCAGTGGGGCAGGAGCTGACGCAGGTCCGCATCACCGACCTGCGCGAGGGGGTCTTCTATGCGGAACTGGTCTTCGCCAGCGGGGTGGAGGTCAGTGCCCGTCCGTCCGACGCGATAGCGCTGGCCCTGCGCACCGGAACGCCGATCTTCGGCACCGACGGTGTGCTGGACGACGCGGGGATCGCGATCCCGGACGAGCAGGAGGACGAGGTGGAGAAGTTCCGCGAGTTCCTCGACCAGATCTCACCCGAGGACTTCGGGACCAACAGCCAGTAGCCGGTGCGGCCGGACGGTCGAAGGGTCTGATTCCGGCCAAACTATTTAGCCATTCCCCGCGCGAGGTCACGAGAAACCACTCGTAGGGTGATTATCACTCGGCGTGGCGAGCGCGGCGATCGTTGACGCACCCCGAGTGACTGCATACCGTCGATATGGCAGGTCCCGTCCGGGACGTGGAGGACGGAGGGCGGCGTGGCAATCACCGGCGACGGTATGGCGGCGGAAGGGGCGTTGCCGCTCCACGCGGGGGCAACGGCGAACCACGCCCCGGCACCGGCCGCGGCGGTGTCGGGGGACTGCGAGACGCAGGACATCGGCTATCGCGGCCCGACCGCCTGTGCGGCAGCGGGCATCACCTATCGGCAGCTCGACTACTGGGCGCGCACCGGCCTGGTGGAGCCGAGCATCCGGCCGGCGTACGGCTCCGGCACCCAGCGGCTCTACAGCTTCCGGGACGTCGTCGTCCTGAAGATCGTCAAGCGGCTGCTGGACACCGGGGTCTCGCTGCAGAACATCCGCACCGCCGTCCAGCACCTGCGCGCGCGGGGGCTGGCGGATCTGACGCGGATGACGCTGATGAGCGACGGCGCGACGGTCTACGAGTGCACCTCGCCCGACCAGGTCGTCGACCTGCTCCAGGGCGGCCAGGGGGTCTTCGGGATCGCCGTCGGGGTGGTGTGGCGGGACGTGGAGGGCGCCCTCTCGCAGCTGCACGGGGAGCGCGTCGACACTGGCGAGACGCTGGTCGGGAAGAACCCGCACGACGAGCTGGCGCGGCGGCGCAACCGGGCCGGCTGAGCCGCGCCTCCGGGCCCCGGCCCGGCGACGGGTCGATTGTCAGTGCCATGCGGCAGCATCGGACATGTGAGACCCGCGCCGACGATCCTGCATCTGGACATGGATGCGTTCTACGCCTCTGCTGAGCAGGCGGCGAAGCCGAGCCTGCGCGGGAAACCGGTGGTGGTCGGCGGGATCGGGCCGCGTGGCGTCGTCGCCACGGCGTCGTACGAGGCCCGGGTCTTCGGGGTGCGCTCGGCGATGCCGACGGCCCAGGCGCGGCGGCTGTGCCCCAACGCCGCTTATCTCAGTCCGCGATTCACCCTGTACCGCCAGGTGAGTGAAACGGTCATGGGGCTGCTGCACGCGCTGTCGCCGCTGGTGGAGCCGCTGAGCCTGGACGAGGCGTTCGTGGACCTGGAGGCGGGCGGGGTGGCCCCGGAGACGGCCGCGGTGCGGGCGGTGGGGGAGCAGCTGCGGCGCGACATCCGGGCGGCGACCGGCCTGACCGGTTCGGTGGGGCTGGCCGGCGCCAAGATGCTGGCGAAGATCGCGTCCGAGCAGGCCAAGCCGGACGGCCTGGTGGTCATTCCGCCCGGCACCGAGCGGGAGCTGCTGGGCCCGATGTCCGTCCGGACGCTGCCCGGGGTGGGGCCCGCGACGGCGGAGACGCTGCGCCGGGCCGGGATCCACACGATCGCCGAGACCGCGGAGGCCGGCGAGGCGGAGCTGGTGCGGCTCCTGGGGAAGGCGCACGGCGCCGGGCTGTACGCGATGGCCCTGGGGCAGGACGACCGGCCCGTGGTGGCCGAGCGCGACGCCAAGTCCATCTCCGTCGAGGACACCTTCGAGGTCGACCTTACCGACCGGACGCGGGTGCGGACGGAGGTGCTGCGGCTGGCCGACCGCTGCGTCCAGCGGCTGCGGGCGGCCGGGCGCTCCGGGCGCACGGTGGTGATCAAGGTGCGCAACTACGACTTCTCGACGCTGACCCGCTCCGAGACGCTCCGCGGACCCACCGACGACCCCGCGGTCATCCGGGAGGCGGCCGTGCGGCTGCTGGAGCTGGTGGACACCACCGGCGGCGTCCGGCTGCTGGGCGTGGGGGTCAGCGGGCTGGCCGACTTCACCCAGGAGGACCTCTTCGCCCAGCTGACGACGGAGCGGGAGGCCGAGGAGCTGGCGCGGGCTGCGGAAGAGCGGGCCGGGGCGGAGCCGGCCGAGGAGGCGCCCGAGGAGGAGCGGCCGCGTCGCTGGCACCCGGGCGTGGACGTGATCCACGACGAGTACGGCGCCGGGTGGGTACAGGGCAGCGGGCTGGGGAGAGTGACCGTCCGCTTCGAGACGCCGTGGTCCGCACCGGGGAGGGTGCGGACCTTCGCCGTCGAGGACCCGGCGCTGCGGCCGGGGGAGCCCCTGCCGCTGGTGGGCGGGGGGCCCGCGGTGGATCAGTCCTCCGATCCGGCGATCTTGCCGAAGTCGGTGTCGGAGGTGCCCGAATCGCCGGGGGATGCGGCGTCGGATCCGGGGGAGGAGATATCCAGGCGGTAGTGGTGGTAGAGCTGGAGTTCCTGCTCAGGGGAGAGATGGCGGCCCACACCGAAGTCCGGGGCGTCCTTGATCAGCTTGCGGTCGTAGGGGATGTGCAGTCCCTCGCCGACCATTTTGCTGGGCTCCAGGGGGACGAACGCGTCCCGGCTGAAGAGCCCGGTGCGTACGGCTGCCCACTCCGGTTCCCCCGTCGCGTCGTCCAGATAGACCTCGTCGATGGTGCCTATCTTCGCGCCGTTACGGTCGAACGCTTTGCGGCCGATCAGGCTCCGGGGATCGATATCGGTTTGCACGGCCCCTCCAATTGGTCGCAACTGCCCTGTGACAACTACCAAACGGCACATTTCATGCCCCGGCCACTCGAAGGATCCTTCGAGTGGCGCGCTGGTAGGCTGGCGAATGGCCGCAGAACCCGTGCGGGAGAGTCCTTTGTCGTTAACGCGACCAGGGCGCCGAAGGAGCAAATCCTCCCCGGAATCTCTCAGGCACACGTACCGCACGGACGAGGTCACTCTGGAAAGCAGGGCGGGCCGCGGAAGGCACAGCTCCGGGACCCCTCCTCACCGACGGTGAAAGCCGGGCCGCCATGCGCGGGCCGGTGAAGCTCTCAGGTTGAGATGACAGAGGGGGAGGCCGTCCGGGCACCCGCGCCGTGGTGCCCCTCGTAGGTCGTACCGACCAGGAGGCCCCCGCAGATGACCACCCACCGCATCTCCCTGACCGAGCTGGAGCGCGGCACCCCCTTCGAGTACCGGCATGTCGGCCCCGACCACGAGGCGCAGGCCAAGATGCTGGCGCACATCGGTTTCGGGTCGCTGGACGAGCTCACCGCCACCGCCGTACCCGACGTGATCAAGAGCGCGGAGGCACTCGGCCTGCCGCAGGCGCGTACCGAGGCCGAGGTCCTCCAGGAGCTGCGCGGCCTCGCGGACCGCAACCAGGTGCTGGCCTCCATGATCGGCCTGGGCTACTACGGCACGTTCACCCCGCCGGTGATCCTCCGCAACGTCATGGAGAACCCGGCCTGGTACACGGCGTACACCCCCTACCAGCCGGAGATCTCGCAGGGCCGCCTGGAGGCGCTGCTGAACTTCCAGACGATGGTCGCCGAGCTGACCGGACTGCCCACCTCCGGCGCCTCCCTCCTGGACGAGGGCACCGCGGCGGCCGAGGCGATGGCGCTCTCCCGCCGCGTCGGCAAGGTCAAGCAGGGCGTCTTCCTCGTCGACGCCGACTGCCTGCCGCAGACCATCGCCGTGATCGAGACCCGCGCCGAGCCGACCGGCGTCGAGGTCGTCGTCGCCGACCTCTCCGAGGGCATCCCCGCCGAGATCGCCGAGCGCGGCGTCTTCGGTGTCCTGCTGCAGTACCCGGGCGCCTCCGGTGCCGTCCGGGACCCGCGCGCCCTGATCGAGCGCGCCCACGAGCTCGGCGCGGTCGTCACCGTCGCCGCCGACCTGCTGGCACTGACCCTGCTGACCTCGCCCGGCGAGCTCGGCGCGGACATCGCGGTCGGCACCACTCAGCGCTTCGGCGTCCCGATGGGCTTCGGCGGGCCGCACGCCGGCTTCATGGCGGTGCGCGAGCCGTTCGCGCGCAGCCTCCCCGGCCGCCTCGTGGGCGTCTCCGTGGACGCCGACGGTCAGAAGGCCTACCGGCTCGCGCTGCAGACCCGTGAGCAGCACATCCGCCGTGAGAAGGCCACCAGCAACATCTGCACCGCGCAGGTGCTGCTCGCCGTCATGGCCGGCATGTACGCCGTCTACCACGGCCCCGAGGGCCTGCGGACCATCGCCCGCCGCACCCACCGCTACGCGGGCATCCTCGCCGAGGGCCTGCGGGCCGGCGGCGTGGAACTGGTCCACGGCGCGTACTTCGACACGCTGACCGCGCGGGTGCCCGGCCGGGCCGCCGAGGTCGTCGCCGCCGCCCGCGAGGCCGGCATCAACCTCCGCCAGGTCGACGCGGACCTGGTCGGCATCGCCTGCGACGAGACCACCGGCCGCGCCCAGCTGACCGGGGTCTGGGCCGCCTTCGGCGTGCAGGCCGACATCGAGAAGCTCGACGCGACCACCGACGAAACGCTTCCGCAGTCGCTGCTGCGCACCGACGACTACCTCACCCACCCGGTCTTCCACGAGCACCGCTCCGAGACCGCGATGCTGCGCTACCTGCGCACCCTCGCCGACAAGGACTACGCGCTGGACCGCGGCATGATCCCGCTCGGCTCCTGCACGATGAAGCTGAACGCCACCACCGAGATGGAGCCGGTCACCTGGCCCGCGTTCGGCCAGCTGCACCCCTTCGCCCCGGCCGACCAGGCTCAGGGCTACCTCACGCTCATCCAGGAGCTGGAGGAGCGCCTCGCCACCGTCACCGGCTACGACAAGGTCTCCATCCAGCCCAACGCCGGCTCCCAGGGCGAGCTGGCCGGCCTGCTGGCGGTCCGCGCCTACCACCGCGCCAACGGGGACGAGCAGCGCACGGTCTGCCTGATCCCGTCCTCGGCGCACGGCACCAACGCCGCCAGCGCCGTGATGGCCGGCATGAAGGTCGTCGTCGTCAAGACCGGTGAGGACGGCGAGGTCGACGCCGACGACCTGCACGCCAAGATCGAGAAGCACCGTGACGAGCTCGCGGTCCTGATGGTGACCTACCCCTCCACCCACGGCGTGTTCGAGGAGCACATCACCCAGATCTGCGCCGCGGTGCACGACGCCGGCGGCCAGGTCTACGTCGACGGTGCCAACCTGAACGCGCTGGTCGGCCTCGCCGAGCCGGGCAAGTTCGGCGGCGACGTCTCGCACCTCAACCTGCACAAGACCTTCTGCATCCCGCACGGCGGCGGCGGCCCCGGTGTCGGCCCGGTCGCCGTCCGCGCCCATCTGGCGCCGTACCTCCCCAATCACCCGCTGCAGCCCACCGCGGGCCCGGAGACCGGCGTCGGGCCGATCTCGGCGGCTCCCTGGGGCTCCGCGGGCATCCTGCCGATCTCCTGGGCGTACGTCCGCCTGATGGGCGGCGAGGGCCTCAAGCGCGCCACCCAGGTCGCGGTGCTCAGCGCCAACTACATCGCCAAGCGCCTGGAGCCGCACTACCCCGTGCTCTACACCGGCCCCGGCGGCCTGGTGGCGCACGAGTGCATCATCGACGTCCGGCCGCTGACCAAGGCGACCGGCGTGAGCATCGACGACGTCGCCAAGCGGCTGATCGACTACGGCTTCCACGCGCCGACGATGTCCTTCCCGGTGGCCGGCACGCTCATGATCGAGCCGACCGAGAGCGAGGACCTCGCCGAGCTGGACCGCTTCTGCGACGCGATGATCGCCATCCGCGCGGAGATCGAGAAGGTCGGCACGGGGGAGTGGGACAAGGACGACAACCCGCTGCGCAACGCCCCGCACACCGCGGGCGCGCTCGGCGGCGAGTGGAGCCACCCGTACTCCCGCGAGGAGGCCGTCTTCCCGGCCGGTGTCGTGGCGGCCGAGAAGTACTGGCCGCCGGTGCGCCGCATCGACGGCGCCTTCGGTGACCGCAACCTCGTCTGCTCCTGCCCGCCGCTGGACGCGTACGACGGCTGAGCCGTTCCACGGCAACAGCAAGGGCCCTCGGCAGGCGTTCTGCCGGGGGCCCTGGTGGTTCTACCGGGTGCGCGGGGTCAGGCCGCCGCGGTGACCCGGGCCCGGTGCGGGGCGATGACCTGCCCGTCAGGCAGCAGCTCACCGGTGTCCTCGAAGAGCAGGACGCCGTTGCAGAGCAGGCTCCAGCCCTGCTCCGGGTGGTGTGCCACAAGGTGTGCGGCCTCCCGGTCGGTGGAATCCGCTGAGGGGCAAGGTGGTTGGTGCTGACACATGGAAGTTGTCTTTCGCTGCGGTGTGGTGAACGTCGTCGTGCGGCTCGATGAGCTCGATGAGATGGCCATGGCCGCTCCCCCGTTTCTTCGGTCGGTCCCAGTGTTGCCCTACGGAAGGGATTCCGCAGGGATTTCGCAGCAGCGGTACTCACTCGATATCGACGCGTCACCCGTGCGGGCGGTTGCTCCCAATTGCCATCCTCTCCAAGGGCGTTGGCAGTGGTCTCCGCGGGCTAGGCCGCGCGGGTGAGCACGCCGGCGCGCCCCGTGACCGGAAGGGGTCACGGGGCACGCTCGTGAGGGGCGTGGTGCGCCGGTGCGCGGGTACCCGGAAGGACGCCGCCGGCTTGCGGCTCAGGCCGGTTCGCGCAGCTCCAGGGGCGCGGAGGCCAGACGCAGGGTGAGCCGGGGGAGCAGGTCCGCGACGTGGTGCGTGCGGTGGGCGGCGATGCCGGGCGGGGCGGGCGCCAGCGGCACCAACAGGTCATCGGCCGCCGGCAGCCCCGCGGCCCCGTCGGAGGAGAGGTCGTGATGCAGCCACAGGGTCAGCATGTACAGCTCCGGTACGGACAGCAGCCGGGGCTGGTAGGACGCGGTGAGCGCCTCGGACTGCGCCAGCGCCCGTTCGGTCGAGGCGACGTAGGGGCCTCCGCAGAACCGCCCGAACGCCCAGCCGTCCGCGGTGAGCACCGCCTCGGCGGTCGCCACGGCTCGCTCGCCGCCGCGGACCAGGAACTGCCAGCCGGCCAGCCGGGTGTGCGGCGTGCCGTCGGCCCGGCTCACGTCGTCCCAGACGTGCAGGGGCAGCGGGTGGTCGGGGCTGAGCGGGCCCTGATGGGCGCGCAGGGCGGGGACCGGGGCCTCGCGGACGGCGGTGGGCGAGCCGAGGGCGGTCAGGATGCTGCGCAGGGCGGGCGCGGGGGCAGGGGCAACGTGCAGCGGCATGGTGGGTCGCCTCTCACTTCGGAGACACGGTGGAGCGTGGCAGGTGCAAACGGCGCTGTTTGCGTGCGGGGTCAGAGCGTGGCCGGCCGGGGCTGCGGCCCGGCGTGGGGAATCAGGGCCTGTCGTCGAACCACGGCACGGGCGGGAACACCGCGACACGGGGCGCCAAGTCTCTGCCTCGTAAGCGGAGTTTATACGACGTATGTTCTGAAAATGTTTCGGCTACCGGCCTTGCGGATTTCCGGCAAGGCGGAATCCGGACCGGTCCGCGAGGTGATTTACTCCAATTTGTACGGAGCCTTTGTCGCGCCACCTCGTATTGCCTCGCCGATGCGGTAGGCCGGATCTCGTCGGTGAATCTCACGAGCGAAATGCGGACGGCGATCGCCGCTGAGATATGCCGGTGGAAGATGCCGGGCGCCGTACCACTTCGAGCCTATCGGCACCCGGCCGCCCCGGAGGCGTTATCGATCAGATTGCCGGGGCATCATCGACCGTAGCGCGAGCCCCGGCGTGCCCGGGTTCGCCCCCAAGCGGCCCGTGGCCGCGGGCCGTTCACTGGAGGAGGGACCCTTTCGATGGGGGAGAAGGTCGCCGCGGACGGGATCGACCTGGCGGACCGGGAGCGTTATCGAAGAAAGCTACACGACTGTCTCGAGGGATTGCACAGGCTCCTCGTGGAGAAGCGGTTCGACCGGCCCCGGAATCTCATGGGCCTGGAGATCGAGCTCAATCTCGCCGGCGCCGACGGGCGACCCCGCATGCTGAACTCCCAAGTTCTCGAACGGATCGCCAGCCAGGATTTCCAGACCGAACTCGCCCAGTGCAATCTGGAAGTCAATATCCTCCCGCACCGGCTCTCCGGCCGCGTCCTGGACCAGCTCGCCGAGGAACTCCGCACGGGCCTGAGTTACGCCGAGAGAAAGGCCCGCGAAGTCGCCGCCGGAATCGTGATGATCGGCATTCTGCCGACCCTGGACGCCGCCGACCTGACCGTCGCCAGCCTCTCCGAGAACGACCGCTACGTCCTGCTCAACGACCAGATGCGGGCGGCCCGCGGCGAGGACTTCGTCCTGGACATCCAGGGCGTCGAGCATCTGGTGGCGCGGTCCCCCTCGATCGCGCCGGAGGCCGCCTGCACCTCCGTCCAGCTCCACCTCCAGGTGACTCCGGGACGCTTCGCCGCCGTATGGAACGCGGCGCAGGCCATTGCCGCCGCGCAGATCGCGGTCGGCGCCAACTCGCCGTTCCTCTTCGGCCGGGAACTGTGGCGGGAGTCGCGGCCGCCGGTCTTCCAGCAGGCCACCGACACCCGCGCACCGGAACTACAGGCACAGGGCGTACGCCCGCGCACCTGGTTCGGCGAACGCTGGGTCGAGTCCGCATACGACCTCTTCGAGGAGAACCTGCGCTACTTCCCGCCCCTGCTCCCGGTGTGCGGACCGCAGGAGCCGCTGCGGGTCCTGGCCGAGGGCGGCGTACCCGACCTGGCCGAACTCGTGCTGCACAACGGCACGATCTACCGCTGGAACCGCCCCGTCTACGCGGTCGCCGACGGCATCGCCCACCTCAGGGTCGAGAACCGGGTACTGCCGGCCGGCCCCACCGTCGCCGACACCATCGCCAACACCGCGTTCTACTACGGTCTGGTGCGCGCCCTGGCCGAGGAACCGCGCCCCATCTGGACCCGCCTCCCGTTCGCCGCCGCGGCCGGCAACTTCGACACCGCCTGCCGGTACGGCATCGACGCCACCCTGCAATGGCCCCGCCCCGGCCGGACCACCACCCTCGCCGACATCCCGGCCGTACGGCTGGTGCGCCAGGAGCTGCTGCCGCTGGCCGCGCGCGGACTGGACGCCTGGGGCGTGGAGCCGGCCGACCGCGACCACTATCTGGGCATCATCGAGGAGCGCTGCCGACGGCGGGTCAACGGCGCCTCCTGGCAGGCCGCGGCGTACCACCACGCCCGCCGGCAGGGCCTGGACCGGGACGCCGCACTCGCCGCGATGACCCGGCGCTACCGCGAACTGATGCACACCGGGCAGCCGGTGCACACCTGGCCGGTCGCCTGGCCGCTCGGCGCCCGCACCGTGGTGCCGGGTCCCCGCCAGGCGGCGACCGAGGGGGCGTAGCCGCCACCGGGGGCCGAGGCCGGGGAGGCCGGCGCGCGGGTTCAGCGCGGCGCCTTGCTGCCCGCCGCCATGATGGCCTTGAGGATCACCTGATGGATCTGCGACGGATCGTCCACCCGGTGGGCCGAACCGCCGGTGGGTGCCACGATCCGGTCCAACGCCGACACGTCGGCCTCCGGACCGATCGCGACGGCGATCAGCGGCACCGGACGCCCCCGATCCGACAACTTCCCCAGCTCGGTGACCAAGGCGTCGAGCCCGAGACCGCTCGGGTCGTCATTGGCGCCGTCGGTGACGAGCACCACCGCGTTGAACTTCCCGCTCGTGTACGTCCGGCGGGCCTCCTCGTAGGCGGCGAGGACGGTGTCGTACAGACCGGTGGCGCCGTGGGGCACCGGGGCCAGCGAGCCGAACGCGGCGGCGAGCGCGTCACGGTGGGTGCCACTGTCGCCCTCCCGGTCGCCGAGACGACTGGTCGGGGACAGCTCCTGGTAGTCCTTCTCGCCGTCCAGGTGGGTGGCGAACCTCCACAGCCCGATCTCGTCCTCGGGCGTGAACGTGGCCAGCGCCTGGAGGAGCGAATTCCGGGCGAGGTCCATCCGGGTCTGGCCGCCCCGCCCCGGCACCAGGTTGCCCATCGACGCCGAGGCGTCCACCACGGTGGAGATCCGGGCACTCTGCACGGTGATCGTCCACATGCCCAGCAGGGCCTGGAGCTGCTTGGTCGTCGGAGCGTCGGCCGGTGCGGCGGCGTACGGCTGCGGATCGCGCCCGCCGGCGGCCGCCACCACCTCGGCGTCCGCCGTACCGTCCGCGGACCGGAAGCCGCGCTCGCGCAGCGCGCGCTGCCCGCCGGGCTCGCCCAGCAGCGTCATGAAGCGGCTGGCGGCCCGCGACTGTTCGGGGCTCATCTCGTCCTCGTCGACCAGGGCGTACGGGTAGTCGAGCCGGGCCGTGCCGTCCTCCGGGTAGAAGAGATCGAGGTCCGGGCCGCCGTCCGGGCCCTCGTTGTGGGCGAACGCGGCCTGTTCGGACAGCAGCAGCGCCTGGTTGCGGCGCGGATTGCCCTGTTCGGCACCGGAGTCGTCGCGCGGCAACGTGGCCATGACCTGACCGTCGCCGTCCGCGACGCGCTGGTAGAGGAGCTTGGCGGTGGCCGCCGTACGGGTGTCTGCCTCGTCCCCGTCCCCGGCGTCCTCCGTATTGGCGGCGCTGATACGGGCCAGGGCGAGCAGCCCGGTGGCGCTGCGGGTGGGATCGGCGACACCCAGGCGCAGATCATCGCCGGAGGTCGCGCTCTCGGTGAGACCGGCCCAGGTGTAGCGCTTGTTCGGCCAGCCCAGGGACTTGGCCGCCTTGGGGACGGCGCCCAGCGCCAGGGGTGACGAGGCGACGGAGCCGGCGGCCGTCAGCGGGGTGCCACTCTCCCCTTCGACCCGGTCGACCCACAGGCTCGAATCCGGTATCCAGACCTGGAACTCCGGGTCGGCGGGCCGCTGTCCGAGGGAGTCGGCGAGCTCGTGGGAGGGCCGCGCGATGACCCGGACGTCGAGACACCTGCCGTCGGTACGCGTCGCCTTCTCGCGGGCCGTATCCGCCACCGCTTCGACGGCCGGCGCAATATCGGGCGAGGCGGCCACATCGAGCCGCACCGATGGGCCGTCACATCGCTTTCCGAAGGGCAACAGGCCGCTGCGCAGCGCCACTACGGAGCCGGCGGCGATCGCGAGGACGAGGGCGGTGGACAGGACGACGGTGCGGCGCCGGGGGCCGGGGCGAGCCCCGGTGGGCTGCGCGGTGGGGCGGTCGGGCAAGCTGTGTCGTCCCATTGCGGTAGCGCCTCTCCTTCTCGGAGCTCGATCGTGAATCGATGGGGAGGAGGAAATGCGCCACGTGGATGGCGCCCGTCCCCGGCCTGTCGCGCGCGATCTTCGTACCTGCTGTCGAGACCCTAGCGGGGCGGTGGTGGCGAAGAGGCGGTAATGCAGAAGTGGAGGAAGCGTGGAGTCGGATACAAGTCCTGGGGCTGGTGCGGACGTTCCGGGGGAGGGTGTCGGCGGCGGCGCGGGACCGGCCGCGGCCCAGCCGCCGGCCCGGTGCGTCCTGCGCAGTGAGACGCTGATCGTGCTGGCCCTGTCCGTGGGCGCCAGCGCGGTGTCGTCACTGATCAGCTTCATCGGGTCGCTGACCAAGCCCGGTGGCCTCAAACACCAGGCGGCGACCCTCAACGCCTCCCATGCGCCCGGCCGGCCGTGGCTGGATCTCGCCTGGCAGCTGTTCGGGATCGCCACCGCCTTGGTGCCGGTGGTGCTGGTCGCGCATCTCCTGATGCGCGAACGGGCAGGCGGACTCCGCGCGATCGGCTTCGACCGGCAGCGGCCCGGCTTCGACCTCGGCCGGGGAACGGGCCTGGCGGCCGCCATCGGCGGCAGCGGCCTGCTGCTCTACCTGGGCGCGCGGGCGGCCGGCGTCAACCTGACGGTGGTCCCCGAGGCGCTGCCCGATGTGTGGTGGAAGATCCCGGTACTGATCGCCTCCGCGGTGCAGAACGCCGTACTGGAGGAGGTCATCGTCGTCGGATATCTGCTGCGTCGACTGGGCCAGTTGGGCTGGACCCCGATGGCCGCCCTGGTGGCCAGCTCGCTGCTGCGCGGCTCGTACCACCTGTACCAGGGCATCGGCGGTTTCCTCGGCAACATGGTGATGGGCGCGATCTTCGTCCTCCTCTACCGCCGCTGGCACCGCGTCGGCCCCCTCGTGGCCGCCCACGCCCTCATCGACACCGTCGCGTTCGTGGGCTACGCGGTATTGGCGGGGCGGGTGGGGTGGTTGCCTACGGGGTGAGGCTCCGGTGTAGGGGGTGGGGAGGCTTGGTTGCTGGTTGCTGGTTGCTGGTTGCTGGTTGCTGGTCGCCGGCCGCCGCTCGGCGGTCGCTTGCGGCCCGCCGATGCTTCCCCCGCCCCCTCCCCCTCTCCCCCTTCGGGGGAGGGGGCGGGGGGTGGGTTCGGGGTGGGGGGAGTCGTGAGGTTTCGCGCGTGCGCGGGCGGAATCCTCGGAGCCCGCGTCCGGCGCGGCTGGCCGCAGGGGTCTTTCCGGAGCGTGCCTGAACCGCCGTCCGACGGACGGGCCGGGCCGGCCTCGACATCGCGGCCCTGCGGCCCGGCCGAGACGCTCAGCGCAAGACGGCCGCTCAGGCCCCGCTCAGCAACTCGCCGTCGATCACCGTGACCGCGGAACCGGTCAGCAGCGTACGGTCGCCGCGCAGTTCGGTCCGTACGTAGCCGGTGCGGGCCGCGCCCTGCAGGCCGACCAGTGAGTGGCGGCCCAGCCGTGCCGACCAGAACGGGGCGAGCGCGGTGTGCGCGCTGCCCGTTACCGGGTCCTCGTCGATGCCGACCGCAGGGAAGAAGCAGCGCGAGAGGAAGTCGTAGCCGCCGGAGGGGTCTTCGGCGCGCGCGGTGGCGATCACCCCGCGCCCGCCGTGCCCGGCGAGTGCCTTGAGGTCCGGGGCCAAGGCCCGTACGGACTTCTCGTCGGCCAGCTCGACCAGCAGATCCCCGACGTTCGGGCCCGTGTCGTGGGCCGAGAGGATGTCGACACCCAGCGCGGCCGCGACCACGGGTGGCACCTCGACCGGGCTGAGCGGCGCGGTCGGGAAGTCCATGGTGATCGCGCCGTCGTCGCCGGCCGTCGTGGTCAGCACCCCGCTGCGGGTACGGAAGCGGACCGTACCGGTGGCCTTCCCCGTGCTGTGCAGAACGTGCGCAGTGGCCAAAGTGGCGTGCCCGCACATGTTCACCTCGGTGGCCGGGGTGAGCCAGCGCAGCGCCCAGTCGGCGTCGCCGCCCTCCGGCAGCGGGTGCGCGAAGGCGGTCTCGGAAAGGTTGACCTCCATGGCGACCCGCTGCAGCCAGGACGTTTCGGGAAAGGCGCCGGAGTCGAAGAGCACGACTCCCGCGGGGTTACCGGCGAACGGACGCTCACTGAAGGCGTCGACGATACGAATCCTCATGAGCGTGAGCGTAGAGGGGCCACAGAGGCGCGGGCCAAGGCCAAACCCGGGAAATTGGACTGTGAGGGGGAGCCGGCGAACCGGGCGGACCGGTGGAAACGGGCCGGATCCGCACCACGCGCGGTCGCGCCGGAGTGGAGTCTCTCGCGGCGCGGAGGCGGCGGATGCGCTGGTGTGCCCGCGCCGACCGTGCTCGCGTCGCTGCGCCCTGCTTCTCGTCGAATCGGACGTGGATCGGGTCTTGCTTCGGCGAACAGTCCCGATATATCGTTGAAGCATCGCGACCGATCAACGATAGGAATGGAGGACGTCGCCATGCGTTCCCAAGGAAACGATCACGGACACGAGTACCGGCACGAGCACTACGGACCCGGGCGCCACGGCGGTCGGGGCGACTTCGGGGGTGGCTGGGAGCGGCGGCGCTCCGCCTTCGGCCCCTTCGGCCCGCCGTTCGGAGGCCCGCCCTTCGGTGGTGGCCGGGGTCGTGGCGGCCCGCGCGGCCGAGCGCGGCGAGGGGATGTGCGCGCGTCGATACTGGCGCTGCTCAAGGACCGCCCGATGCACGGCTACGAAATGATCCAGGAGATCGCCGAGCGCAGTGGCGGGGCGTGGAAACCCAGCCCCGGCTCGGTCTACCCGACCCTGCAACTCCTCGAGGACGAGGGGCTGATCGCCAGTGCCAGTGAGGGCGGCAAGAAGCTGTTCTCGCTGACCGAGGCCGGACGCGCCGAAGCCGACAGCGGCTCGGACGCCCCCTGGGAGGATGCCGGCCGCGGTGTCGACTGGGAGGCGATGAATGAGATACGCAAGGCGGGCGGCGGCCTGGTCGAGGCGTTCCGGCAGGTGTGGGCCACCGGCAGTCCCGAGCAGCGGGAGAAGGCCATGGCGGTGGTCAACAAGGCCCGTAAGGAGCTGTATCTGATCCTCGCCGAAGAGGACTGATGCCACATGGCCCCCTGTGGAAGGGGGCCGGTGTCGGGGTTCTCGTTGAGTGGGTTGACGTCGGGCCGGGCGCCGGGCGCCCGGGGGGCTCAGGCGAGCAGGCCGGCGAGCTTGCGCAGTGACTCGTTCAGTGCGGTGCTCGCCGAGTCCTTGAGCTTGCCTGCCATCAGGGAGACCGCGGCGCCCGTGAAGGTCCCGTCGACCTGAACGGTGGTCGCCTCGCCGTCCGGGGTGAGGGAGTAGCGCATCCCGAGATTGACGCCCATGGGGCCCTTGCCTGTGATGTCGAGCAACCGGCCCGGGTCCAGTTCCCGTACGGTCCAGGTGACCTCGGCGGGAAAGCCCATCAGCTTCATGTTCTCCTCGTAGGCCGCGCCCACCACCAGCGTTTCCGGGCCGCCCTTCGGGAAGGAGGTGTGGGTGGCGTTCCACTGCCCGTACGCATCGAAGTCGGTGAGTCGGTCCCAGACCTTCTCGGCCGGTGCCTCGATGCGGGTCTGTGCGGTGACTTCGGCCATGCGATCACCCCTCCGGTGACGGTCCTGGCTGGTGCCGCGGAAGGTAGCCGGGTGGGGAGGAAGGTTCAATACCGGCGACGCCTAATTCTGATGGCCCGTCAGCTGGCTGGTCGGTGGTACGGGAGGGGAAGATCCTGTTGTCGTCGCCGGGGGCTCGTGGGAGGGAGAACCTGCTGGTCTCGAATGTCCAACCTCCACGAAATCTGCGTATTCTCTCCGTCGCATCTCCTCCCTGAGGAGGAGGCCGCCGGGTGGCATCCGCAACCAGCGTGGGATGCGCAAATGCTTCCCGGCGGGGATGCCCGGGCGTTCAGGGGCTGGTGGGGTGGGGATGTGCAAAACCGTACTGCCCATAGCGGAACCGACGACTCCGTCCAGGAGGACCTCGGCAGCAGACTCACCGTCGAGCTCGCATCGGTGGTCTCCGCGGCCCGCAGGCGGGCCACCCGGGACGGTGACCGGCAGGTGGACACCGCGCATCTGCTGCACGGTCTGCTGGAATCGGACCCCGCGGTACGCGCGGCCTTCGACGGTGGGCCACAGGTCGCCCGGCTGCTCGGCTATCTCGTCCAGCGCAGCATCGGCTACGGACTCCAATGGCACGGCACCGTAGAGGACTCGGGTGCCGTTCCGATGGTCACCGAAGGCGGTGTCCCCGGATGGTCACCGGCCGCGGCGGCCGCCATGGACGGCGCCCTCGACCGTGCGCACGCCCGCTACGACACCCGCGCCGGCTGCATCGATCTGCTCGCCGCTCTCGTCGACGATCCCGAATCGCGAGCCGTCGAGGTGCTGCGCCGAGCCTCCGTCGACACCGGCCGGCTCGCCGCCCGTCTGGACCGGGAGCGCCCCGGCCAGGACTGACAGGGGTCTCGGGGGTTGCGCTGCTGACGGCGGCTGTCATGATGACCCGATGCACGCGTCATCAGGGAGCCCGGCAGGTCGAGCGGCCGGCCCGGGCCAGGGAACTCCAGGGTCCTGGCCGGACCAGCGGCCGTCCGCGCCCGACGGGAGCCGGGGCGGCGCGCCGCGGGGCCGTGGTGCCGGCGTCGGCATCGCCCTGCTGTCGGCGCTCGCCTTCGGCGGCTCGGGCGTGGCCGCCAAACCCCTGATCACGGCCGGTCTCGAACCGCTGCACGTCACCTGGCTCCGGGTCGCCGGCGCGGCGCTGGTCATGCTGCCGGTGGCCTGGCGCCACCGCGATCTGCCGCGCCGCCGGCCCGCCCTGCTCGCGGGCTACGGTCTGCTCGCCGTCGCCGGTGTGCAGGCGTGTTACTTCGCCGCGCTCTCCCGCATTCCCGTGGGCGTGGCCCTGCTGATCGAATACCTGGCGCCGGCGCTCGTCCTCGGCTGGGTCCGTTTCGTGCAGAAGCGGCCGGTCACCCGTGCCGCGGCGCTCGGTGTGGTGCTCGCCGTCGGCGGCCTCGCCTGTGTCGTCGAGATCTGGTCCGGGCTGAGCTTCGACGTGCTCGGCCTGGCGCTCGCGCTCGGGGCGGCCTGCTGCCAGGTGGGCTACTTCGTTCTCTCCGACCACGGGAGCGACGGCGAGGACACGGTGGACCCGCTCGGGGTGATCGCGTACGGCCTGCTGCTCGGCGCCGTCGTCCTCACCGCGATCGCGCGCCCCTGGGAACTCGACTGGACGGTCCTCGGTGGCGGTGCGGACATGAACGGCACCCAGGTGCCCGCCGTCCTGCTGCTCGCCTGGATCGTGCTGGTCGCGACTGTGGCGGCCTATCTGACCGGAGTGGTGTCGATCCGCCGGCTCTCGCCCCAGGTGGCCGGGGTCGTCGCCTGCCTGGAGGCGGTCATCGCGACCGTACTGGCCTGGGTACTGCTCGGCGAACACCTCTCCGCTCCGCAGATCCTGGGCGGGGTGGTCGTCCTCATCGGTGCCTTCATCGCGCAGTTGGCCAAACCGCAGACGACCGAGTCGTTGGTCGTGGCGGGCGCGGGGCCCGGGGAGGCAACCCGCTCGGTTCAGGCCACGGGTCCGGGCACTCGCGGCGGTGCGGACCCGTCCGGCGCTGATGCGGCAGCGACCCCGGCAGGTGCGCCGACGGGTGCCGGGGACGGCGTGCCGCCCGGATCGCCCGCCGCATAGGTGTCGATCATGCCTGCGGCCGTGTCGTCCGCTCCTGCCGCGTAGGGCGGGCGGCGGCCGCCGCGGCCGCTCCCTCTCTGCCGAGGCAGCGGCCCGGGCCCGATCGCTGCTGGTCTTCTGGCGCATCTCCGGCGGCCGGGTCCTGTTGCTCGCGCTGCGTACGTTGCTGCGCCGCCGCGTCCTGGGGACGCTCGTGAACGGGCATGGCCCTGGCCGTCATCAGAGCGAGGGCCGGGCTGGAGGTGGCTTCTCCTCGGCGGAGAGGGCGACGCGACCGTCCCTCCTGCCGGTCTCGCCTACGCCCTGCCACTGGCAGCCGGCTGCGCCGCGATGAGGTTGGTCAATCCGGTGGCTGGACGGGGTTGGGGCAGCGATCCGTACGTCGTGACGGCCGCGCCGGCCATGGCGACGGGGGCCCGCTGAGGGGACGGTGCCGGGCTGGTGCGACGGCGCCTTGGGCGCGTCGAGGAGTCGAGGCGGAGCCCGGCCGGTGGCTTCGGCCGGGCTCCCCCCCAGGTCTGCAGGACATCCGGGTCAGGGGGCGGGTGTCCTCGGGACCGCACCGGCCGCCGCCGCCAGGCGGCGCTGCTGGTGGGCGCGGGCGGCTGCGTCGCCGGGGCCGTTCCGCTCGGCGAGGCGGCCGGAGATCCGGTGCTGGACCGTCTCGCTCCGCTTGCCCCCGTATTTGAACTTGGCGCGGATGTCGTGCACTTCGAGGCGCAGGCCGCGGATGCCGGAGAGCAACCGCCCGTACGGTGCCTCACCGGCGGTGACCGGGGCCGAGCCGCCCTCCGGCTGGAAGTGGCCCATCTGCCGTTGCAGCAGCGCCGCCTTCTCCTCCGGATCGTCCACGACATGGGCCGTGCAGCTCAGCTGGACCGCGGCGTAGAAGCTCGTCGGGACGCCGTGCTCGGACGGCTTGCCCTCCTCGGCCTGCCAGGGGCCGGGGATGAAGGTGTAGTCGTCCACCACGCTCAGCAGCACCTGCGGACGGACCGCCAGCGCCTCCCAGAGGGGATGCGGTCGGGCCAGATGCGTCACCGCCTCGCCGCGGTCCGGGTCGTAGGCGAAGTGCAGGGGCTGTACCAGTGGCGGTTCACCGGGCCGCCCGTTGGCCGCCAGCTGGCCGAAGTCGTGTGCGGCGAGCCAGCGTTGCCATTCGGCGTCGTCGGTGGGGGCGTCCCAGGGGTGTATCAGCACGGGTGCTCCTCAACGGGCGGTGAGGTAGGCCGGCTCCGCGATGCCGGGCGCGAGGTCGTCGGACGGTATGGGGGCGCCGTACACCGGAGCCACGGGAAGGACACCGCTCCAATACGGCAGTGCGAGGTCCTCCGGCTCGTCGTTGGGGCCGCCGGTACGGATCTTGGCGGAGACGTCGCGCAGGTCCAGGCGGATCACGGCGGTGGCGGCCAGCTCCTTGGCGTTACCAGGGCGGGAGTCCGCGGCCCGGCCGGGCAGGACGTGGTCGACCAGCGCGTCCAGCGCGGCCGTCTTCTCCTCCGCGTCCGTCACCTGGTACGCGGTGCCGTGCACCACCACCGAGCGGTAGTTGATGGAGTGGTGGAAGGCGGACCTGGCCAGCACCAGGCCGTCGACATGGGTGACGGTGACGCAGACCTCAAGCCCCGGGTCCGTGGTCCCGCCGGCCATCCGCAGCGGCCGGGAGCCGGTCGAACCGTGCAGGTAGAGGCGGTCGCCGACCCGGCCGTAGAGCGTCGGCAGGACGACCGGGGAACCGTCGCGGACGAAGCCCAGGTGGCAGACGTAGCCCTCGTCGAGGATGGCGTGCACCGTCTCGTGGTCGTAGGCGGCGCGCTCGCGGGCGCGGGTCGGGGTCGTGAGGTCGCTCGGCGCGTACGACTCGGCAGAGGCCATTGCCAGCTCCATTGCACTAGTGCATAATCAAGTTTGTGCTAGGAGAGTATCGGATCGAAGGGCGGCGCGCATCGGACATTGCCGCCAGCGTCGAGCGAGCCATCGGTGCGGGCGAGCTCCAACCGGGCGAAGTCCTGCCCCCGCTGCGGGAGTTGGCCGTCTATCTGGAGGTCAATCCGAATACGGTCGCGGCCGCGTACCGCACGCTCCGCGACCGGGGAGTGATCGAAACCGCGGGCCGCCGCGGCAGCCGGGTGCGTCCGCGCCCCGCGAGTACGCCCCGCGAGGCGCTGCGGGTGGAGGTGCCCCGGGGGTCCGCGACGCCTCCGACGGCAACCCCGACCCGTCCTTGCTGCCCCCGCTCGAACGGGCGCTGGCCGCCGCCGCGGCGCGCAGTTCCCGGCGACCGGTGCTCTACGGCACCCCGGCCATCGACGAGGAGCTGGTCGCGCTGGCCCGCTCGGCCTTCGCCGACGACGGCGTGACGGAGGGCCCGATCGCCGTCACCAGTGGGTCACTCGACGCCATCGAGCGGGTGCTCGCCGCCCATCTGCGGCCCGGTGACAGCGTGGCCGTGGAAGATCCCGGGTGGGGGAGTCTGCTGGATCTCGTGCCGGCGCTCGGACTGCGTCCCGCGCCGGTCGGCGTGGACGACGAAGGGCCGCTCCCCGCCCGGCTGGCGCGGGCACTGGAGGACGGCGCCCGTGCGGTCGTCATCACGGACCGGGCGCAGAACCCGACCGGCGCCGCCGTGACGGCCGCCCGCGCCGCCGAGCTCCGCGCGCTCCTCGCCGACCACCCCGGCGTCCTCCTCATCGAGGACGACCACGGCCACGGCATCGTCGATCTCCCGCTCCATCCGCTCTCCGGTGTCACCGACCACTGGGCGCTGGTCCGCTCGACGGCCAAGGCCTACGGCCCCGACCTGCGCCTGGCGGTGCTCACCGGCGACGCGGTGACCGTCGACCGGGTGCGCGGACGGCAGCGGCTGGGCCCCGGCTGGGTCAGCCATCTGCTCCAGGACGCGGTCGTGCAGTTGTGGCAGACGTCCGCGGTCGATCCGGCGGCCGTGGCCGGCGCGTACGGCCGGCGCCGGGATCCGCTGATACGGGCACTGGCCGAGCGCGGGGTGCCGGCGCGGGGGCGCAGCGGGATGAACGTCTGGGTGCCGGTTCCGGACGAGACCGGTGCGGTGGCCCGGCTGCTGCATTCCGGCTGGGCGGTCGCCCCCGGTGCGCGCTTCCGGCTGCTCTCCCCACCGGGAATCCGCATCACCGTCTCCCGGCTGTCCCACGACGACATCGAACCGGTCGCCGACGCCGTCGCCGCGGCCACGGGGGCGGGTGAGCTGCGACGATACGAATAGGGAAGGTGGTCCGGGGAGAGGCCGCTCGGCCGGGGCCGATGGGCTGCAACTCGGCCGTAGCGCAGGGGGCTTGGCAGGACCGCCCGGGTTCTTTGCCCGGGCGACCGACTGCGATGCGGGTCAGGCCCGCCGCCAGCATCAGCAGGTGACCTGCTTGATGTAGTAGTGCTGGCCGTTGTGGACCTGCACCCACTTGCCGTGGCCGCCACCGTGCTCGGTCTCCCGTGGAGCAGCCGTGGTCGCCGCCGTCCACAGCCGTAGCAGCTCGTTGAGCTTGTGCGGGGTGGTGCCGCAGTGGTGCGCGATGGCGGCGATCACCGTTTAGTCGCGCGGCACGCTTTCGCCCGTGCAGGAGCGGTGCCGGCTCGACCGCGTCGTGTACGTCGAACGGGCCGGCGCCGCATAGCTGACGCCGGCCCGGTTCTTCAGCTCGCTGAGCAGGCCGGCCAGGCCGGACGTCCCGCTCGTCCCGTCCACGACGCCCCCGTTCGCGCTCCCGCCCAGGGCGTGTCCCTCACCCGTGCGCTTGGCGCGGCGCGCGAACTGCCGCAGAAGGTCGGCCCGTTGATGCTCCGGAGAGGGACGACGGGCCGGCCGGGGTGTCAGTCGGTGACGGTGGAGCGCCGGGCCGCCGAGGCCCGCGGCTTGCTCTGGGTGAGGGCCGCGCCGGCCAGCACGATCAGTGCGCCGACCGGGGTGTTCCAGCTGAGCCGCTCGTTCAGGAGGGCGACGCCGGCGGCGGTGGCGATCACGGGGACGAAGTAGGTGACCATCTGCGCCGTGGTGGGGCCGATCTCGGCGACCAGGCCGTACTGGAGGAGGAAGGCGAAGCCGGTGCCCAGCGCGCCGAGTGCGAAGACCGAGAGCAGCGGGAGGATCGGGTAACTGGCGGGAGCGGCGGTGAACAGCGGTGTGACGACGGCGAGTTGGGCGGTGGCGAGGAGCAGCTGGGTGCTGGACATCGACAGGTGGGAGTGCGCGGAGCCGGCCAGGGTGCGGCGGACGTAGATCCAGCCGATGGGGTAGCTGAGCGAGGCGCCGAGCGCCATCGCGGTGCCGGTCAGATCCGTACCGGTGAAGCCCTGCCAGGCGCCGAGCACGGTCAGCACGCCCAGGAAGCCGATGCCGAGACCGGCGACCCGCCGCCGGGTCGGGCGGTCCTCGGAGAGCGCCACGACCGACAGCGCCATGCCCCACAGCGGCGAGGCGGCGTTGCAGATGCCGGCCAGGGTGGAGGGGATGGTCAGCTCGGAGTAGGCGAAGAGGGAGAACGGCAGCGCGTTGAGGAAGAACGCGGCGACGGCGAGGTGCCCCCAGGTGCGGGCGGAGCGGGGCAGTCGCTCGCGCTTGATCACGAGGATGGCCAGCAGCACCAGCGCGCCGAACGTCACCCGGCCGAGCGTGACCTGCAGGGGCGCGAAGCCCTGTGTGCCCACCTTGATGAAGAGGAAGCTGAAGCCCCAGATGAGGACGAGGATCGCGAACCGGACCTGCCAGCCGCGGGCGCGCGGCCGGGTCACGGCGGCGGGCCGCTGGGGCGTGGGAGAGGTGGTTGCCGTGGCCGCGACGGGGCTGCCGGAGGCGACGGGAGTGCTGGTGGCGCTGGTCATGACACCCAAGATGGCGGATGCAATTTAGTAGCACAAGCGAGTTTTCGTGGTAGGTATCGCGTAGCATTGCTTATATGTTGAACCTTGATCGCCTACGGACGCTGAGCGCGGTCGCCCGCCACGGATCGGTCAGCGCGGCCGCCGACGGGCTGCATGTGACCACCTCGGCCGTCTCCCAGCAGATCGCCAAGCTGGAACGGGAGACCGGGCAGCAGCTGCTGGCGAAGAACGGGCGCGGGGTGCGGCTGACCGACGCCGGACGGCTGCTCGCCGACCACGCGGTGCGCATCCTCTCCCAGGTCGAACTCGCCCAGGCCGAGCTGGAGGCGCACCGCGGCCAGGCGGTCGGCGAGCTGCGGATGGGCGCCTTCCCCACTGCGGCACGCGGCCTCTTCCCCGCCGCGCTCGCCGGGCTGCGCGCCGCGCATCCTCAACTGCGCGCCCATCTGACCGAGATGGAGCCGGACGAGTCGGTGCGCGGGGTGGTGCGCGGCGACATCGATCTGGCCGTCGTCCTGGACTGGTACAACCGCCCGCTGTCCCTCCCCGACGGGCTGGCGAAATCGCCGCTGCTGGACGACCCGGCCGATGTGGCGATGCCGGCCACGCATCCGCTGGCCCGGCGGAGCTCGGTGGAGCTGGAGGAGTTCGCGGAGGACGAGTGGATCTCCTGGCCGCAGGGGGAGTTCTGCAACGAATGGCTGATGTTCACGCTGCGCAGCAAGGGCATCGAACCGCGCATCGCCCATATGGCGGAGGAGCACGGCACCCAGCTCGCCCTGATCGCGGCCGGGCTCGGCGTCGCGGTGGCGCCCCGCCTGGGCCGCGGTCCGGTGCCCGAGGGGGTGAGCGTGGTGCCCGTACGCCACACGATGCGCCGGCATGTGTACGCCATCTGGCGCGCGGACGCGGACCGCAGGCCCTCGATCCGGGCCGCGGTGGACGCGCTGCGGACGGCCGCGGAGCAGGTCGAGGCCGACTGAACGTGGGCGTCGGCGGCCTCAGTCGCCGCGGTCCGTCGCGCCGTCTCCGGTCGTCGGCACGATGCCGCGGATGACGCCCAGGTCCAGCAAGTCCTGGGGGCGGATGTGGAGTTGTTCGGCGGTGTCGTGCACCTGCCCCTCGTCGCGTTTGAGGATGGCGGCGGCCAGTTCCGGGGCGATCACCGAGAAGTAGCTGTCCGGCGTGGCCCAGAGCCGGCCCGGGGCGGCGAGGGCCAGCGCCCCGCCCGAACCGCCCTCGCCGATCAGCAGGGACGTCACCGGCACCCCGGCGGTGGCCAGCGCCGCGAAGGCGTCGGCGATCGCCGCTCCGGCACCGGCCCGCTCGGCGGCCGCGTCGTTGGCGGCGCCGGGGGTGTCCACCAGCGTGAGCACGGGTATGCCGAGCCGGTCGGCGAGCCGGACCAGCCGGGCCGCGGTGCGGAAGCCGGCCGGGCGGGTGGCCGTGCCGCACTGGGCCACGAAGGCGATCGTCCCGCCCTCGCGACGGCCGAAACCGCAGCGTATTCCGGGGTCGGTGCCGCCGCAGCGGTCGCCGCTGATCTCCTCCCGCTCGTCGAAATACGCCCGCAGATACGCCTCGGCGCGCGGCCGTCCGGCCGCTCGGGCCCGCACCACCGCATCCCAGCCGGTCTCCGGCAGCCCCGGGACGCCGAGCGCGGCCGGCGGGGGCGCGGGCGTGGCATCGGCGCCGGCCGGGCGGCCGGTGGGAGCGAGCAGCCGCAGCCACCGCTGGAGGGTGCCCCGCAACCGGTCGGGCGGGACGACCGCGTCGACCTGGCCGGCGGCGAACTGCCCCTCGGCGGAGTATGCGTACGGGTCGGCGTCCCGGGGGCGCACCCGCGAGCCGGCGAAACCGATCTGCGCCCCGGGCAGCGCGAGGATCACATCGGCGCCCGCCCCGAGCGTGGCCCAGCCGCCGCCGGTGGTCGGATCGCGGACCACGGCGAGCTGCGCCAGTCCGGCGGCGCGGTTCAGCGCCGACTGCCGGGCCACCCGCTGCAGTTGGCTCAGGGCGCGCATGCCCTCCTGCATCCGGCTTCCGCCGGTCGCGATCAGCGAGACGACCGGCAGCCGCCGCTCCCGGGCCGCGGCATAGGCCGCCTCCAGCCGGTCGCCGGTGCGCTCGCCCAGCGAGCCGCCGAGATAGCGGAACTCGAAGGAGATCACGACCGCTTCGGCCCCACCGAGGTCGGCCACGGCCGTGACCACCGACTCGTCCTCGCCGGTCGCCGTGCGGGCGCGGGCCCGGGCGGCGTCATAGCCGGGCCAGCCGAGCGGCCCGTCCGGGACGGACGGCGCCGTCGCCGACGGCGCCGGCAACTCGGTGTACGAATCCGCGACCGCCGCCAGTGCCTGACGAGCCGTCAGGCGCGCACACGGCTTCGCCGAGCCACCGCCCGCACCCGCTCCTCTGGCGCCCGCACCCGCGCCGGACGTGCCGCCCCCGCTTCCACCGCCGTCCCCGCCCTCATGCATGGAGCTCTCGCTTCAGGATCTTGCCCATGTCGTTGCGCGGCAGCGCGTCCAGGAAGTGCACGGTGCGCGGCCGTTTGTGCGGGGCGAGCTGGCGGGCGACATGGTCGGCGAGCTCCTCGGCGGACGGTGGCGGGCCGGCGTCCGGGCCGCGCTCGGCCACGACCCAGGCGACGATCCGCTCGCCGAGGTCCTCGTCCGGGACGCCGGTGACGGCCGCCTCGGCGACCCCGGGGTGCGCCAGCAGTGCGTTCTCGATCTCGCCCGCGCCGATTTTGTAACCGCCGCTCTTGATCAGATCGGTGGCCCGGCGGCCGACGATGCGGTAGTTGCCGGCGGCGTCCCGGACCGCCATGTCGCCGGTACGGAACCAGCCGCCGTCGAAGGCGGCCGCGGTGGCGTCGGGGCGGTTGAGGTACTCGACGAAGAGGTTCGGGCCGCGGACCTGGATCTCCCCGACCGTCTCGCCGTCCCCGCCCTCGATGGCCTGGCCGGCGTCGTCGACCAGCCGGACGTACACCCCCGGCAGCGGCACCCCGACCGTGCCGGTGGCCTCCGGGCCGTCCGCGCGCACGCTGGTGTTCATCAGGGTTTCGGTCATGCCGTACCGCTCGATCACCCGCCGCCCGGAGGCCGCCGCGATCCGCTCGTGATCGGTCAGCGGCAGCGCCGCCGAACCGGAGACCAGCAGCCGGGCCCGCGACAGCGCCTTCGCCAGGGCCGGATCGCGGCCCGCCGCCACGGCCAGGCGGTGGTACATCGTCGGGACGCCGAAGAGCATCGTGCCCTCACCGGACAGCTCCCGGGTGACCGCGTCCGTATCGAAGCGCCCCAGGTGGTGGACGCTGCCGCCGCGGCGCAGCGGTCCGAGGACGCCGAGGATCAGGCCGTGCACGTGGAACAGCGGCAGGGCGTGCACCAGGACGTCGTCGGCGGTCCACTGCCAGGCGTCCTGGAGGGCGTCGAGGGTGTGGGCGATGGCGCGGCGGGGGAGGACCACGCCCTTGGGCGGGCCGGTCGTCCCGGAGGTGTAGACGATCAGCGCCGGGGTCTCGGCGGCCGGTTCCACCGGCAGCGCGGGCCCGGGCTCCTCGGGTGCCTCGGTGGTGTCGACGTCGATACGGGGCAGCGCGGCGAGCGGGCCCGGCAGCTCGTCGTCCGCCCCGGCCAGCACCAGCGAGGGGGCGCTGTCGCCGACGATGTGCGCCAGCTCGCTCTCACCGATCTTCGGATTCACCGGTACGGCCGCCACACCGGCGAGCAGCGCGGCCACCACCCCCACGGAGGTGTCGAGCGTCGGCGTCGCCCAGACCGCGATGCGGGTCTCACCGGCGATCCGCTCGGCCAGCGCGCCCGCCACCGATGCCAGCTGTCGATGGCTCAGCGTGCGGTCGCCGAAGCGCAGCGCGGGGGCGGGCGAACCCTCGCGCAGTGCGGGGAAGAGCACGTTCACCGGATCTCCTTCGTCTGGTCGGCACCCGGCCGCGCCCGGCCGGGCCGCCCCGCCTCCGCACCATGCTCGGGCGCGGAACGGGCTGACGCAGACCACTCTCGCAGACACCACTGACAACGCGATGAGATCCGGCGATCACCGCGGGTGACTCCGCCTTGCTGCCGCGCCGCGCCCGGCGCTCAGCCCGGCATCTTGCGGAAGTCCCACGACACGACGGAGTCCGGCGTCAGCCGCAGCCAGGCGTGCCGGCCGTCGTGCGGCATCGCGGTCATCCCGAAGTACTTCCGCGCGAACAGCCGCTCCGGAGCGTCCAGTTCGGCACATGCCTCACCGGTCCGCGGCGCCTCGCCGACGCACTCCGCGCGGCCCGACAGCTCCACGCCGCGCAGCTCGCCGTACTCGTGCCCGTCGTCGACCACCACCGCGATCCGCGGGTCCTTGCGGATCTGGGTCCACCGCTTGCTGCGGGTGATCGAATAGAGCCACAGTGCGGCACCGTCCCAGACGAACCACAGCGCCCCGACGTGCGGCGCCCCGTCCCCGCCCACCGTCGCGACCCGGCAGGTACGCTGCTGTGCGAGGAACCCGTCGCGTTCGCCCGTCGTCATCATGATCCGGCGCCAGCGCCGCTGTGTGTCGGTCATCCGCCATCGCCTCCGCTGCGACCGCCCCGACGGGAACCGCCCGCCCGGGACTACCTGACTGGGCGTCAGAAATCATCGGCGCTCTTCCTGGTGGATGCAATGCCCGCTACCCTCACCCGCCTCGAAGAGCCCCGGCAGGAGAGACTGCCCGCCAGGGGAGGACGCCGCCACCGACGGACCAACAGCAACGGACCAACAGCAACGGTCCCAGCAACGGACCGCCAGCAACGGACCACCAGCAACGGACCGCCAGCAACGGACCACCAGCAACGGACCACCAGCAACGGACCACCAGCAACGGACCACCAGCAACGGACCGCCAGCAACGGGCCACCGGAACCGGAAGGACCTGCCATGCCCTCGGACGCCGTACGGCTCGGCGAGCAACTCGACCCGGCCTCGACGGTGCTGCTCACCGTCGAGTGCCAGCGGGGCGTGGTCGGCCCGGAGAGCGCACTGCCCGAACTCGCCGACGTGGCCCGCACCTCAGGGGCGCTGGCGAACATCGCCCGCCTGGTGGCGGCCGCACACGAGGCGGGCGTCCAGGTGATGCACGCGGTGGCCGAGCGCCGCCCCGACGGGCGCGGCGCCAGTCGTAACGCGCGCCTGTTCAGGGCCGCGGAGAAGCTGCCCGTCCAGCAGCTCGCCGGGTCCACCGCGGTGCGTATCGCCGATCCCGTACCGGTCGGCGAGGGGGACCTGGTGGTGCGCCGGCTGCACGGCCTGTCGCCGCTCGCCGGCACCGAGGTGGACGCGCTGCTGCGCAACCTCGGCTGCCGGACGCTCGTCGTCACCGGGGTGTCGGCGAACGTAGCGATCCCCAATGCGGTGTTCGACGCGGTCAACCTCGGCTACACGGCGGTGGTGCCCGCGGACGCCATCGCCGGGGTGCCCGCCGACTACACCCCGGCGATGATCCGCAACACGCTCGCCCTGGTCGCCACCGTCACCACTACGGAGGGCGTTCTCACCAGCTGGCGGAGACCGCGCCGCGCCCGCTGACGGGCCGGACCGGTGGACGGGCCGGCCGGACAAGGGGAGTTGAGAGTCCGCCGGAGACCTCGGCGTCATTCGGGGGCAGCGCCGCATGGTGCGGTCGACTCTCCTCCCGGGCTCCCCAGGAGGTGCCCCCACTCCCCGGATCCTCCCGACGGGGCGCCCATCTTGGGGAGAAGGGCCGACTCGGCAGTCAGCTCGTCCGTGGTACAGCCTTCGGAGCGGTGCCGGTCTGCTGAAACAGACGATGTGGTGGACGGTCGGCGGGGCGTTGGTCCGCCCATGGTCCGGACGGTTCGTCAGTTATCCGATGCCGGATGGCTTTCTCCGTGCGGTTCGAGGGAGGCCGTCGCCGACCACCGGCCTTGTCACCGCAGAGGCGGGCGCTTACCGGCTGCTGCCCGTCCCCGGGGTTTCGTGCTGACCCTTCGCGGGCGCGGCAGCGTTCCCGGCCTTTCCGGTCCGGCCTGCCCTTTGGTTAATGCCCGAAGTCCCTTGCCCAATAGGCAGGGTGGATGCCCGATAGGCCGGACGGAAAACCGACCGCATAGACCAGAAATGCGGGGTGCCCGATCTCGGTCGGCGGGCCGGAACGAGGAAGGCGGAGGGGGTGGTGGAGCTCCCGTGCGTCCCAGGTGTCCCCTCATCCGGCAGGTATCCCCCTCGTCGCGGCTCTCCCGGCG
Organism: Streptomyces endophytica; assembly: GCF_026153355.1. Taxonomy (GTDB): domain Bacteria; phylum Actinomycetota; class Actinomycetes; order Streptomycetales; family Streptomycetaceae; genus Streptomyces; species Streptomyces endophytica. The sequence goes on from NZ_CP110636.1 coordinate 5,079,968, forward strand.
CGGAAGTGATGCCGGCCTGTTGGGCGCGCGGCCGGCCTGGGTGTACGGGGAAAGGTGCACGTCAGCCGGGCGCGGGGCGGGTGTTGGGGGCTCCCGAGGGTGGGGGCGGGCCGTCGGCGGGCCGGGGCGCCCGGGGTCCGACGATAAGCCTCCCTATTGCTGTCGCTAATAACTCCTTATACCGAGGAAGTGCCTTTGTTTAACCATTAGGCAGCGCTTGACACCGCGTAGCGCCTGGTGATTGCCTAAAAGCGGACATGAAAGCGGGGGAGGACCTGCCTTGGCGCCTTTGAAGCGGGTGGGATGAACGTCTGGTCGGCCGTTCCGTGTGGTATTGAGTGCCATGCGTGAGCTCATCTGGGCCGATTGAGCATGTAGCTGTTCTACGTTTCTACGTTTCTACGTTTCCTTTCTTGATACGGGTAGAAGTGTGCGGGGGGCTCTTTGCGGACCCGTCCTGTGCGCTGCATTTGTCATGGGAGCGGGGGAGATCCGTAAATGAAGATTCTCCATGTGCTGGTCGGGTCGGAGTTAGGTGCGCTCGGGCCCGAGATCGCCGAGTACTTGGCGGATGCCGGGCACTTCGTCTATCTCCTGGCGGGCGACCCGGTCGGGTCGGAGGAGTGGCGCAAGCACTTCACGCACAATGCGAGCGTGGTCGACGAAGACGGTTTGGCCGGTCGGCAGATCGACTGTGTGGTGGGTCTCTCCGGTGCATTGCGGGGAGTCGCGGCGCCGGTTCTGGCGCCGGAAATTCAGGCCTTGGGAAAGACGCCGGCCGTCGACTGCTATCTGCGGACTCCGCGGCAGGAGGCGCTGCTGCGGAGCACCGCCGTCCTGGGCGCCCCCTCGCTCAGCGCCCTGCGCCGCGCGCTGCTGGACGTCTGCGTCGACGCAGTGATCCACCTCTCCCGGGAAGGCGCGGAGCAGCTGGAGTTCGTTCCGCGGGACCAGGAACGCCCCATGACCTGGCCGCCTACCTGGAGATGGCAGCCACGGCGGAGGAACTCGCCGCCGCGGCGCGGGCGGCGGAACGGCATCCGGAGCGCTGTGACCTTGCGGAGCTCCTGGGCGCCGAAACGGGCGACGGTCTCCCGTCCATGACGACCCTGCGGTACGAGATTCCGGAGCGGCATCGCGCGGCCTTCGACGCGACCCGTCTGGAATGGCTCGCCCTCGCTCTGCAGATGGTGCTCAATTCCCGTAAGGCCGGGCTCTATGGATATGAGCTGCATACCCCGCAGGGCCGGATACGCCGCTACCTGGAGGCGGAAAGGGCGCTGCGGGCCGACGCTCTCGGTGAGCGTATCTCCGCGGGCCGCCCGGCCGTCTGCGGCAATCCCTTCTACGATTTCGGCGCGGTTTTCGGTGACGGCTGGAATCCGCGGGTCGAGGTGTGCTGGGACGTCCCGCGAGGCGTCGAGGCGGACGATGGGGGTGCGGGCGCGCTGCTCAGCCTGCGCGCCGAAAACGGCGGTGGGGTGCTGGAGGTCGTGGCTCCGGCGGAGCTGCCGTTCCTCGCCGTGCTGCCGGAGCACTTGGACGGCTTCTTCGGCGCGGTGGACCAAGTCGCCAAGGGAGCCCTCCCCTTCGGCGCGTTGCTGGCGCTGCCCGTCGAGCTGCGTGCGCGGCTCGACGAGGAACGGGTGCGCACCGACGCCCCCTACCGCGACGACCGGCCCATCCACCGGCTGATCGAGGAGCAGGCCGCCCGCCACCCGGATGCGGCCGCGGTCGTCTGCGGCGGGACCACCCTCAGCTATCGGGAGTTCAACGCGGCGGCCAACCGGTTCGCCCGGCTGCTGCACACCCGGTACCGGGTGGCACCCGGCGATCTGATCGCGTTGTACCTGGACCGTACCGAGAACCTGCTCATCGCGGCCGTCGCGGCGCTGAAACTGGGCTGTGCCTATGTGCCGTTGGACCTGAATTCCCCGCTGCGGCGCACCGCCGGCATCCTGGCCGACAGCTCGCCCGCGCTGGTCGTCAGCGACCGGGCCCATGCCGAGCGGCTGGCGGGGAGCAGTGCGGGCGCCTCCGTGGTCGCCATGGACGCCGATGATCTCCTCGCCGTATGGGCGGCGGACCCGGACCCGTCCCTGTCGGATGAGGACCTCGACACCCCGGTCTCCGTCGACGACCTCGCCTATGTCATCTACACGTCGGGCACGACCGGCCGGCCCAAGGGCGTCGCCGTCGAGCACAAGAGCTATCTGAACATCGCGGACGACATCGGCCGGTGCATCGACTTCCGGCCGGGGGAGCGGATGCTGGCGGTGACCACCATCGCCTTCGACATCTCCACCCTGGAGATCTTCATGCCGCTGCTGCACGGCGGCACGGTGGTCCTGGCCGGCCGCGCCGACCTGCTCGACGTCGGCAAGCTGATCGACCTGATCGAACAGGGCGTGGCGGTCGTCCAGGCGACCCCGTCACTGTGGCACCTGATCACCCAGAGCCTCGACGGCAAGCGGCTGCCGGTACGTGCGCTGTGCGGCGGCGAGGCGCTGTCGCCCCAGCTCGCCGCCGTGCTGGCGGCCTCCGTCGACGTCTGCTGGAACGTCTACGGGCCCACCGAGACCACCGTCTGGTCCACCCGCCACCTGCTGACGCCCGACGCCCCCGAGCCGCTGATCGGCCGGCCGGTGGCCAACACCCGCGCTTACGTCCTCGACGAGGAACTGCAGCCGCTTCCGCCGGGCGTGGCCGGTGAGCTGTACATCGGTGGCAGCGGGCTGGCGCGCGGCTACCTCGGGGCGCCGGAACTGACCGCGAGCAGGTTCCTCACCCCGCCGCCGGCAACGTCCGGCGACGGCCCGTCCGTACCCGAGGAGCGCATCTACCGCACCGGCGACCTGGTCCGCGCGCTGCCGAGCGGCGACCTCCAGTTCATCGGCCGCAACGACTTCCAGATCAAGCTGCGCGGCCACCGGATCGAACTCGGTGAGATCGAGAGCGCGCTCCAGGCCCACCCCGCCGTCGAGCAGAGCCTGGTCACCGTCCACGAACCGGCCGCGGCCCAGGGCGACGAGGCGCGCTTCCTGGTCGGCCACTACGTCGCCGCGGAACCGGTGGCGCAGGAGGAGCTCCAGCAGCATCTGGCGGACCGCGTTCCCGACTACATGGTGCCGGCCGTGCTCATCCACCTGGAGAGCATGCCGCTGAACGTCAACGGCAAGATCGACCGCAGCCGGCTGCCGGACCCGTCCGCGTACCTCACCGGCGGCTACCTGGCACCGTCCGGTGAACTCGAGACCCGGCTGTGCGAGATCTGGGACGAGGTCCTCGGCGTCACGGCCAAGGGCGGCCGGGCCGTCGGGGTCACCGACGACTTCTTCGGCTTCGGCGGCAACAGCATCCTCGGCATCAAGCTCGTCAACAAGATCAACAGTGTGCTGGGCTGTGACATCCGCATCCGGGACCTGTTCCGGGAGAAGACGATCCGCAGCCTGGCGCCGCTGGTCGCCGGCAGCCTCGGGGACTTCGCCTACCGTGACTTCGTGCTCGACGGCACCGACGCCGCCGGGCTCCACGCACCGTTCCCGCTCACCAACGTCCAGCAGACCTACTACCTCGGCCGGTTCAACAGCTTCGAGCTGAGCAGCGTCTCGACGCACGTCTACAGCGAGTTCCGGTACCGGCATGTCGACCACGCGCGGCTGGAGGAGGCGTACCACCGCCTCATCCGGCGCCACCACGCCCTGCGCACGGTCATCACCGACGGACAGCAGCGCTTCCTCGCCGAGGACGAGGTCCCCCGCTACCGGATCGCCTACCACGAACTGCCGGACCAGGACGCCCTGGAGCGGCTGCGCGGCACCTACTCGCACAAGCTCTACGACCCCGAGGAGTACCCGCTCTTCGACGTCGTCCTCAGCCGCCTCGACGGCATCTACCGCCTGCACATCAGCTTCGACGCGCTCATCATCGACATGGGCAGCTTCGACATCCTCTTCGACGAGTGGGCCCAGCTCTACGCCGACCCGCAGCGCTGTCTGCCCGACCTCGGCATCAGCTACCGGGACTACGTGCTGCAGTACGAGCGGGTCCGCGACAGTCCGCTGATGCGCGAGTCCCAGGAGTACTGGGAGGCCAAGGCGGACGACTACCACCTCGACCTCAGGCTGCCGCTGCGGGCCCGCCCCTCGGACATCGGCAGCCCCGTTTTCCGGCGGAAGAGCAAGGTGATCCCCGCCGAGGTGTGGGACGCGCTGTCGGCGAAATGCGTCCGGCACGGCATCAGCCCGACGGCCCTCGTCGTGGAGCTCTTCAGCCGGGTCCTCGGGCAGTGGAGCGGCCAGGACCGGCTGTGCATGAACCTCACGCTCTTCAACCGGCTGCCGCTGCACCCCGACATCAACGGCGTCATCGGCGACTTCACCGTCCTCGAACTCTTCGACTACCGGATCGACCGCGAGCTGGGCATCGCCGACAAGCTCCGCCGGACGCACGGCGAACTGCTCCAGGACGTCGACCACAACCTCTTCGACGGCGTCGACTTCCAGCGGCTGCTGAAGACCCGCCATGCCATACCCGTCAGCAAGATCGTCGCGCCGGTCGTGCTGACCAGCACCCTGGGCGCCAAGGGCAACGCGAGCATGTTCGAACTGCCCCTGGACGACGGCTACCTGGGCATCGACCACGCGATCTCACAGACCCCGCAGGTGTGGCTCGACAACAAGGCGTACGAGACCGACGAGGGTTTCGTCGCCGAGTGGGACTACGTCGAGCAGCTCTTCGACCCCGCGGTCATCGACGCCATGCACGAGGGCTACTGCCGGCTCATCGAACAACTCGCCGCACTGGACTGGGAGACGGGCCGCTTCCCGTCGCTGCCGGTGCCGGCCGAGGACCTGGCGCTGATCGAGGCGGCCAACGCCGCCCACCAACCGGCCAGCGAGCACACCCTGTTCAGCCTCTACGAGAGCCGGCTGGACGAGGCCGGGCGCCGACAGAGCACCGCCGTCGTCGACGCGGCCACCGGACGGACGTACACCTACGACCGGCTGCACGACGACTCCACCCGGCTCGCCGGGGCGCTGCCGGCCCCCGGCACACCGCCCGGCCGGGCCGACACCCTCGGTGTCCTCGCCGAGAAGGGCTACCTCCAGGTCGTCACCACGCTCGCGGTGATGAAGGCGGGCTCGGCGTACGTGCCGATGAACGTGGAGTGGCCCGGCGCCCGGATCGGTGAGGTCCTCGAATCGGCCGGTACCCGGACGCTGCTGGTCTCGCGAGGGCAGTGGGAGCGCGCGGATGTGCGCGCCCTGGAATCGGTGTGCCGTCTGCTGGTGATCGAGGACCTGCTGGAGCGGGAGCCGGTCGCTGGGCCGGCGCTGCCCGTGGTGGCCGCGGACGACGTGGCGTACGTGATCTTCACCTCGGGGTCGACCGGCCGCCCCAAGGGCGTGACGATCAGCCACCGCGGCGCCGTCAACACGCTGCTCGCGGTGAACGAGCGGTTCGGCGTGTCGGCGTCGGACCGGGTGCTGGCCCTCTCGGAGCTCAGCTTCGACCTGTCGGTGTGGGACCTGTTCGGCACTCTGGCCGCCGGCGGGACCGTCGTCTTCCCGGCACAGGCCGAGACCAAGAACCCGGCGCACTGGGTCGAACTGGTCGAGCAGCACGGGTCTCGGTCTGGAACAGCGTGCCGCAGCTCGCCGGACTCCTCGTCGACCAGGGCGGACGCCTCGACTCCCTGCGGGCCTTCCTGCTCAGCGGTGACTGGATCCCCACCGGTCTGCCGGACCGCATCCGGGCCGTGGCGCCGGACGCGGTGGTGATGAGCCTCGGCGGCGCGACCGAGGGCAGCATCTGGTCGATCTGGTACGAGATCGGCCGGGTCGACCCGGGCTGGAGCAGCATTCCGTACGGCGTGGCGATGCCGAACCAGCGGATGTACGTGCTGGACGCCGAGGGCGAGCACTGCCCGGTCGGGGTGATCGGCGAGATCCACATCGGTGGTGCGGGCGTGGCGCTGGGCTACTGGCGCGACGAGGAGCGGACCGCCGAGCGCTATGCCGAGCATCCCCGGCTGGGCCGCCTCTACCGGACCGGCGACCTCGGACGCTGGTCGGACGCCGGCCACATCGAGTTCATCGGCCGCAACGACTTCCAGGTCAAGCTCAACGGCTACCGCGTGGAGCTGGAGGAGATCGCCGCCAAGATGACCCGGCTGCCGGGCGTCGACCGGGCGGTCGCCCGCATCCAGTCCGGCGAGGAGCACGACCGGCTGGTCGGCTACCTGGTCCCGGCCGGTGACCACCGGCCGCTGACCGGGGGCGGCGACCCGGACCTGGACAAGGAGGCGTTCCTGCTGGGTGCGCCCGGCGTGCTGGCGACCGCCGAGCCCCGGGTCCCCGCGGCCGACCGGCCCGACCCGGCGGCGTACGTCCGGGCGAAGAGCTACCGGCACTTCCTCGATGCGGCGGTCGACCCCGCACTGCCGCAGAACCGTTACGCCGAGGTCCTGGCGTCCGCCACGGCCCGCCCGCCGCGCGGCCGGGCCCGGCTCGGCCCGGGCGACTGGGCGCAGCTGCTGAGTGTGCTGACCGCGGTCGACCTTCCGGACCGGGCGCTGCCGAAGTACCGCTACCCGTCCGCGGGCAGCAGCTACGCGGTGCGCACCTTTCTGCAAGGGGCGGGGGAGGGCGAGCACCTCTACCACCACCCCCTGACCGGCGAGCTGTGCGCACACCGCCTCGACGACCTCAAGGTGCGGCCCGGGGAAGGGACGGAGGAGCTCCAACTGGTCCTCCACCGGCCGGCCATCGCCCCGCTGTACGGCGACCGGTCGGACCGGCTGGCGCGGCTGGAGGCCGGGCACATGCTGGCCCTGCTCACCGAGGCCCTGGACGCGCGCGGCATCCCGTACCGGGTGGTGCCGGAGGAGCGCCGACTGGACGACGAGCACAGCCTGCTCTGCCGCATCGTCCTGAGCGACGGTGACCACGACGGCGGAACCGGCCACGGCTTCCGTCCCCTGCCTCTCCAACTCACGTGCTTCATAAGGGAGATGGACAGCGCCGAATACGTCGAAGCGGGTGGTGAGCGCCGCTACGACCCGGACCGTCTGCCCGTCTTCGACCGGGTCAGCGACGTCTACGCCGTCCTGCGCCGCGCCCGGTGCCTGCTCACGCTGGAGAGCGGTCCGGCCGACGGTGACCTCGCCACCGATCTGTCGGCCGGGTTCCTCTTCCAGCGGCTGAGCGAACGGCTGCGGGCCGACGGCCTGGGAACCTGCCCACTGGGTCTGCGGATCACCGACGGCGGCGTCTACACCATGGCCGCGGGCGCGGTCGACGAGGCGGCGTTCACCGCACCGGACAGCCCCGCCGAGCCGCTGACGCTGACCGCGGCGGTCACCGAGGAACTCGCCCGCGCCCTCCCGGACTACATGCTGCCCAGCGGGTACGCCGTACTGGACGCACTGCCGCTCAGCGCCAACGGAAAGCTGGCCGCCGACCGGCTCCCGCCCGTCGAGTTCGCCGGCGTCCACGTCGAGCCGTCGACCGACCGGGAGCGCGCCCTGGCCGCGGTCTGGGCGGAGATCCTCGGCCGCCCCGCCGCCGCCCTCAGCGCCAACGACAGCTTCTTCTCGGTCGGGGGCAACTCGCTCGCCGCCATGAAGCTGGTGCGCCTGCTCCAGCGGGACCTGGGGATCGAGCTAAGACTCCGGGACCTCTACCAGAACGACACGATCATCAAGCTTGCGCAGCACGTCGGCGCCGCCGAGGTGGCCGCCGACCGCGAAGAAGGAGAGCTGTGAACCCCGAGCTGGAACTGCTGAACGACCTCCGGGCCGCTCGCGTTCTCGTCTGGAACAAGGGCGAGGACCGGCTCGGCTTCTCCTTCCCGCAGGACACCGGCTTCCCGCAGGAGCTCAAGGACCGGGTCAAGGAGGGCAAGCAGCGGCTGCTGCCCCTGCTCGCGCTGAACGGCATCGACTCCGAGGAACAGGCCCGGCAGACCACGCACTACAGGCTGCCGGACGACGCCCACGACAGGTCGCTGCACTCCATCCAGCAGGGCATGTACCTGCAGAGCCGCATCGACGAGCTCGGGTACACCTACACCATCCCGCTGTTCGTCGAGCTCACCGGCATCGACGCGGACGCGGCCGAACGCGCGGTGCGGGCGCTGCTCGCCACGGAGCCGGTGCTGCGGATGCGCGTCCACGAGGATCTCTCGTACGAGCTGCTGCCGGCGGACTCGTACGACATCGCCCGGACCCGGCTCGCCGCGGGGAGCTGGACGCGCTGCGGGAGGAGCGGGCCCGGACGGCCTTACCGCTGGCCGACGGGCGGCTGGTCCGGCCCGAGGTCATCGAACTCACCGACCGCCCGGCCGTCGTCGTCGGGCTGACGCATCATCACATGCTGTCCGACGCCTACTCGATGGAGCTGCTCGCCGACCGGCTCGCGGCGCTGCACGAGGCGGAGAACGGCGCATCCGCCGCCGCCCGCGAGCCGAACTACTTCGACCTCGTGGCCCAGCAGCAGACCGAGATCGCCCGGCCCCCCTACACCGCACTGCGCGAGCGGCTCGCCGGCCGGCTGGCGGCCGCCGAGAAGCTGCGCCTGAAGCGGCGCCCCGCCCGCGGGGCCGACAACCGGGCCGAGACCCTTGTCCACGAGCTGCCGCCCGAGACCTGCCGGGCACTGAAGGAGCTCGCCGGGCAGCATCGGCTGAGTCTGTACTCCCTGCTGTTCACCGGTCTGTACCACACACTGGGCAGCTTCGCCGGCGGGCAGCGGGACTTCGCCGTCGGCATCACGGTTGCCAACCGGCCGCCCGCCTTCCAGTCGGCGATCGGCCCGTTCATCAACACGCTGCCGCTGATACCGGAGTTCCGCGGCGAGGACCGCTTCCTGGACAACGCCCGCCGGGTCAACGACGACGTCGTCGAGCTCAACCAGCACCACCAGCTCAACCTGAACATGCTGACCGACGCGCTGCCGGGCGGCGTCGCCGACCTGGCCGACGCCCTGCAGGTCCTCTTCACGATGCACAACTTCACCCGGCCCGCCCGGTCCGTTGCCGCACCCGGCCACCGCGTGCTGCCCTACCGCGACCTCGCGGAGAAGTTCGGCATCTCGGTCATCGCCAAGGAGGACGGCGACCGGGTGGCCTTCACCGTCACCTACGCCGAGGCGCGCTACGAACGCGCCTACGTGGAGGGCCTCTTCGACACCTACCTCAGGGTGCTGCGGTCGGTCGCCGAAGCGGGGGCCGACGCCCCGACCGACGGCCTGGACCTGGTGGGCCCCGACGGGCTGCGGCAGCTCGACGGGTGGAACGCCACCCAGCTGGACCACGGGCCGGTACGCACCGCGGTCGAGATGTTCGAGCAGCAGGTGCGGCGCACACCCGATGCCGTCGCCGTCATCCACCGCGACCGGCGGCTGAGCTACCGGGAGCTCGACGACCGGGCCAACCGCCTGGCCCGCTGGCTGGTGGCGGAGCACCAGGTCTCGCCCGGCACCCTGGTGTGTCTGCTCCTGGACCGCAGCGAGCACATGCTGATCTCGGTCCTGGCCGTCATGAAGGCCGGCTGCGCCTACGTGCCCGTCGATCCCGACGTCCCCGACGAGCGGCTCCGCTTCCTGCTCTCCGACACCGGCAGCCCGCTGCTGCTCACCGAGGAGCGGCACCTCTCCCGGTGCACCGAGGCAGGGTTGCCGGTACCCGTGGCATCCGTCGACGGAACCGCCACCGCGGACCAGCTGGCCCGGCAGCCCGCCGACGCCCTCGCACTGCCGCTCACCGGCGCAGACCTCGCGTACGTCATCTACACCTCCGGCACCACCGGCCGCCCCAAGGGCGTGCTGTGCGAGCACGGCGGGCTGGTCAACCGCATCCGGTGGATGAACCGGGCCTTCCCGCTCGGTCCCGACGACCGGGTGCTGCAGAAGACGCCGTACGTCTTCGACGTGTCGGTGTGGGAACTGCTGTGGGCCAACTGGTTCGGAGCGGCCGTGGTCTTCGCCGACCCGGCGACCACAAGGACCCGTACGCCCTGATGGGCCTCGTCGAGCGCGAGCGGATCAGCGTGGTGCACTTCGTGCCGTCGATGTTCGGCGTCTTCCTGGAGGCCCTGGAGACCTCCGCGGGACCCGCGCCGGACGGACTCGCCGGCCTGCGCTACGTCTTCTGCAGCGGCGAGGAGCTCAAGCCCGAGCAGGTGCGCGCCGCACACCGGCTGCTGCCCGGCGCCGCCCTGCACAACCTCTACGGCCCGACCGAGGCGTCCATCGACGTCCTCCACCACCCCTGCACCGGCCCGGTGGCCGACACCGTGCCGATCGGCACGCCCATCGACAACACCCAGGTGTACGTGCTGAACCCGGCCCGCAGGCCGCTGCCCGCGCAGGCGATCGGCGAGCTGTACCTCGGCGGCGCCGGCCTCGCCCGCGGCTATCTGAACCGCCCGGAGCTGACCGCCGAGCGCTTCGTCGACAACCCCTTCGGCCCCGGCCGGCTCTACCGCACCGGCGACCTCGTACGACGGCTGCCCGACGGCACCGTCGAATTCCTCGGCCGCAACGACTTCCAGGTCAAGATCCGCGGCTACCGCATCGAACTCGGTGAGATCGAGGCCGCGTTGGCCCGCTGCCCCGGCGTCCGGCAGGGCATCGCTCTGGTCCGCCAGCCCGACCCGCAGCGCCCCGAACACAAGCAACTGGTCGGCTACTACCTCGCCGACCGGCCGCTCGACGAGGCCGCGCTGCTCCGGTCGCTGCACGCCACCCTGCCGTCCTACATGGTCCCCGGCGCGCTGGTGCACCTGACCACCGTGCCGGTCACCGTCAACGGCAAGCTCGACCGCAAGGCGCTCCCGGACCCCGGTGTGTCCGACGACGGCGCCCCCGAGCGCGTCGCCCCGGAGACCGAGCTCCAGGCGCAGCTGTGCGCGCTGTGGGCGGAGTGCCTCGGCCTCGGCGAAGGCGAACTGGGCATCCGCGACGACGTGACCCGGCTGGGCATGGACAGCATCGTCGCCATCCGGCTCGCCAGCCGGATGCGCCAGCGGCTCGGGGTCGCGATCGGCGTCCGGACCTGTTCTCGCTGCCCACCGTCGAGGCGTTCGCGGACTTCGTCGCGGAGCAACAACAGGCCGCCGCGGGCCCGCACACCGAGACCCGGACCGAACAGGGCACGCTCGACGGGGAGCTGGAGCTGCTGCCCATCCAGTCGTGGTTCTTCGCACAGGACTTCGCCCGCCCCGAGCACTGGAACCAGTCCTTCCTCCTCCGTACGCCCGCGCTGGACCACGAGCGGCTGACCGCGGCGCTCCGCGCCCTCGTCGAACGCCACGACGCCTTCCGGCTGCGCTACCGGGACACCGCCGGCACGGCCCCGGTCCAGCAGTACGACCCGGCCGCGCCCTTCCCCGGCGTCCACGCGCTCGACGTGCGCACCCTGCCGGGCACCGAGGGCAGCCCCGAGTTCACCGACGCGCTGCACCGCACGCTCACCGACTGGCAGCGCGGCTTCGACCTGACGCACGGGCCGGTCTGCGCCCTGGGCCATCTGCACGGCTACGCCGACGGCAGCAGCCGGGTGTTCTTCGCCCTGCACCACCTGATCACGGACACCGTCAGCTGGCGGATCCTCGCCGACGACCTGCGCGCGCTCCACGACGGCCGCGAGCTCGGGGCCAAGGGCACCAGCTTCCGGCAGTGGAGCCGGGCGGTGGCCGAGTACGCCGAAGCACGGCCGGAACAGCGGGCGTACTGGGAGGAGTTGCTGGCCGACTTCCGGCCGGACGAGCCCGAGCGGGCGCCCGACGGGCCCGCCCGCGCCGAAGAATTCACCCTCGACGAGCAGCACACCCGCGACCTGCTGGGCGCGGCCCACCACGCCTACCACACCCGCATCGACGACCTCCTGCTGACCGCGCTCGGCCGGGCCCTGGAAACCGTCGACGGCGGACGCACCCACCACGTCCTGCTCGAAGGGCACGGCCGCGAGGACATCGGCGCCGCGCTCGACGTCAGCGGCACCATGGGCTGGTTCACCACCCTCTACCCGGTCCGGCTGCCCCTGGCGGACGACCTCGGAACGAGCCTGTGCGCCGTCAAGGAGAGCCTGCGCGCCGTGCCCGACCGGGGCCTCGGCTTCGGCCCGCTGGTCGGCTACCGGGACCGGCCGCTGCCCCGCATCTGGTTCAACTACCTCGGCCAGCTGGACGGGGAGCGGTCCGGTGACGACGACTGGCGGCTGGTGATGGAGGACGCCGGCGAGGCCGTGCCGGCGGACAACGCCTCCGGCGCCCTCGTCTCCGTCTTCGCGTACGTCACCGAAGGCCGGCTGCACCTCCGCGTCGACAGCCGGCTGGACGCCGACACCACCCGGACGCTGGCCCGTTCCCTCGAAGCGGCCCTCGTCGAGATCATCGGCCACTGCACGGCACGGACCGCGGTCCGCTACACCCCCAGCGACTTCCGCGAGGTCACCGGCGAGGCCGACCTGACCGCGCTGCCGCCGGGCATCGGCGCGGACCCGGCCGGCTGGTTCGACATGACCGAGATCCAGAAGGCCTACCTCGTCGGCCGGCTCGGCAACTACGAGATCGGCAATGTCGCCAACCACGTCTACACGAGCACGTATACCGCGAGCTGGACACCGGCCGGCTGGAGGAGTCGGTGAACCGGCTCATCGCCGAATGCGACGTACTGCGCACCGTCTTCAGCTACGAACGGCTCCAGCAGCGCGTCCTCGACGCCGCCGACGTCCCGCGCTTCCACGTGCGGGTCCACGACTTCAGCGCGCACGACTACGCCCCGACGCTGCTGACCGAGATCCGGGAACGGCTCTCCCACCAGCTGTACGACCCGGAGCGGTTCCCGCTGTTCGGCTTCGAGGTGAGCCGCTTCCGCGACCGCAGCGTGCTGCACATCAGCTGGGACCTGATCATCCTCGACGTGCAGAGCAGGCTCGCGGTGCTGCGCCGCCTCGACGACCTCTACCGCGGCACCGACCGGCGCCCGGAACTGCCCCGGGCCAGCTTCAAGGACTACCAGGACTACACCGGCCTGCTGAAGAACTCGGCCTGGTACGAGGCGGACCGCGCCTACTGGCAGCGCAAGCTGCCCGGCCTCCCGCTGCGCTGCACGCTGCCGTTCGCCCAGTCGCCCGACACCGTCGATCACCCCCGCTTCGGCGAGCACACCCGCCATGTCGCACCCGAGGTGTGGGAGCGGTTCAAGGAGCAGGCGCGCCGGCACGGGGTGTCCACGTCCTCCGCGCTGCTCAGCCTCTTCGGCAGCGTGATCTCGTACTTCTCCGGTGCCGCGGAATTCCCGCTCACCCTCACCCTGTTCAACCGCTACCCCGTCCTGGACGGCACCGAGTCGCTGCTCGGCAACTTCACCTCCACCGTGCTCTTCCACTACGCGGACCGGGGCGCCGACATCGAGGAACTGACCCGGCGCACCCACGACGTGCTGTGGGAGGACATCAGCCATGCGCTCTACTCGGGTGTGGAGGTCCAGCGCGACCTGAGCAAGCTGCACGGCCTGGACACCACCAAGGCCGTGTCCCCGATCGTCTTCACCGGCGTCGTCGGCAACGAGACCCGTGACTTCGAACGCGGCGCGTACCTGGACGACAGCGAGCTGATCGAGGACCGTCACTGGAGCGCGCAGACCTCACAGGCGTGGATCGACCTCCAGGCCATCGAGGTCGCGGGCGGCTTCATGAGCAAATGGCTCTACGTCGAGCAGCTCTTCGACGAGGCCACCATCGACCACCTCAACGCCCTCTACTGCCTGCTCATCGAGCGCCTGGCGGACGGCGACTGGGCGGCCGGACTGCCCCGCGACGCCTATCTTCCGGACGCCGACCGGCCCTCATCGCCGCCGCCAACGCAGCCGACGCCGCACCGGACGAGCACACCCTGTTCGGCCTCTACGAGGACCGGTACCGCACCGAGGGCCGGCCGGAGGCGCCCGCCGTCATCGACGCCGGCACCGGCCGCACCCACACGTACGGCGAGCTGACCGAGCAGACACGCACCCTCGCCCTGCGGCTGCGCGGCGAGCTGACCGAGCCCGCCGGGGAGCGGCTGGTCGGCGTGCTCGCGGAGAAGGGCTACGGCCAGGTGCTGGCCACCGCCGCGGTCATGAAGGCCGGTCTGGGCTATCTGCCGCTGCACGTCGACTGGCCGGCCGGCCGGGTCACGGAGATCCTCCACCAGGCCGGGGTCCGCACGCTCCTGGTCTCGCGCGCGCAGTACGAACGGGCCGACGTACGCGCCCTGGACGCCCGCCTGCTGGTCATCGAGGACCTGCTCGACCAACGCCCGGACCCGGTGGACACCCTGCCGGAGGTGCACCCCGACGACGTCGCCTATGTCATCTTCACCTCCGGATCCACCGGCCGCCCCAAGGGCGTGACGATCAGCCACCGCGGGGCCGTCAACACCCTCCTGGCCGTCAACGAACGCTTCGGCATCACCGCCGAGGACCGGGTGCTGGCACTGTCCGAGCTCAGCTTCGACCTGTCGGTCTGGGATCTGTTCGGCACCCTCGCCGCCGGCGGCACGATTGTCTTCCCCACCCAGCAGGAGACCAAGAATCCCGCCCACTGGGCCGAGTTGGTGGCCCGGCACCGGGTCTCGGTCTGGAACAGCGTGCCGCAGCTCGCCGGACTCCTCGTCGACGAAGGCGGACAGCTGGACTCCCTGCGCGCCTTCCTGCTCAGCGGTGACTGGATCCCCACCGGCCTGCCGGACCGCATCCGCGCGTTGTCCCCCAAGCGGTCGTGATGAGCCTGGGCGGCGCGACCGAGGGCAGCATCTGGTCCATCTGGTACGAGATCGACGAGGTCGACCCGTCCTGGAGCAGCATCCCCTACGGCGTGGCCATGCCCAACCAGCGGATGTACGTCCTCAACGACCAGGGCGAACACTGTCCGGTCGGCGTCATCGGCGAGATCCACATCGGCGGCGCCGGCGTCGCCCTCGGGTACTGGCAGGACGCGGAACTCACCGACCGGCGGTACGTCGAACACCCCACCCTGGGCCGGCTCTACCGCACCGGCGACCTCGGCCGGTGGTCCCGCGCGGGCCACATGGAATTCATCGGCCGCAACGACTTCCAGGTCAAGCTCAACGGCTACCGGGTGGAGCTCGGCGAGATCGAGAGCGTCCTCACCCAGGACCCGCGGATCTCGCAGAGCGTCGTCCTGGTCAAGGAGGACGACACCGGCGCCGTCCGCCCCCGCCAGACCCTGGTCGGCTACTACGTCGCCGACACCGCCCTCGACCCCGCCCAGCTGCGCGCCCAGCTCTCCGCCGGCCTGCCGGAGTACATGGTCCCGGACGTCCTGCTGCACCTGTCCGAGCTGCCGCTGAGCCCCAACGGCAAACTGGACCGCGACGCGCTGCCCGCACCCGAGGCGGTGGCCGCGGCCGACCACGTACCGCCGCGCACCGACCGCGAACGGGAACTGCGGGACGCCTGGGCCGAAGTGCTGGGCATCCCCGCCGAGCGGCTCGGCATCACCGACGACCTGATGCGGCTCGGCATGGACAGCATCATCGCCATCCGCCTGGTCAGCCGCCTGCGCAAGCAGTTCGGCATCCAGGCCCAGGTGCGCGACCTGTTCACCCACCGCACCGTGGAACGGTTCCACGACCGGGTGGTGGCCGCCGCCGGCGCGCCCACCGGACCGGCCGTACGGGCCGAGCAGGGCACCCTCGACGGCGAGGTGCCACTGCTGCCCGTCCAGTCGTGGTTCTTCGCCCAGGACCTCGCCCGGCCGGCGCACTGGAACCAGTCCTTCCTGATCCGCACCCCGGAACTGGAACTGCCGCGTCTGGAGGCCTGTCTGCGCGCACTGGTCGACCACCACGACGCCTTCCGGCTGCGCCACGACACGACCGGCACCCAGGGGCCGCGGCAGCACTACGACACCACCGCCCCGGTCCCCGCCCTCCACGTGCTCGACGTGCGCGACCTGCCGGGCGGTGAGGGCACACCGGAACGCGACGCGGCGCTGCACCGCACACTGACCGACTGGCAGGCCGGCTTCGACCTGACGGCCGGACCGGCGTACGCCTTCGGCTATCTGCACGGCTACGCCGACGGCAGCAGCCGGGTCTTCCTCGCCCTCCACCACCTGCTCGTCGACACCGTCAGCTGGCGGATCCTCGCCGAGGACCTCCGCACCCTGTACGAGGGCGGGGAACTCGGCGCCAAGGGCACCAGCTACCGCCAATGGAGCGCGGCCGTGACCGCGCAGGCCGGGCGGACGGCCGACGAGCGGACCTACTGGCAGGAAGTACTCGCCGACCTCGGGGAGCCGCCCGTCCTCCGGCAGGACACCGGCGTCCCCGTCGAAACCGAGCTCACCCTCGACGAGGAGCGCACCGCGCTGCTGCTCGACGGCTGCCAAGGCACCTACCGCACCCGCGTGGACGAGTTCCTGCTCGCCGCCTTCGCCCAGGCACTGTCCGACCTGACCGGCCGGACCGTCAGCCACCTGATGGTCGAAGGGCACGGCCGCGAGGAACCGGACGAGGCAACGGACATCAGCCGTACGCTCGGCTGGTTCACCACCCTCTACCCGGTGCGGCTGACCGCGTCCGACGAACCGGCCGCCGCCCTGACCTCGGTCAAGGAGACCCTCCGGGCGGTGCCCGACCGGGGCCTCGGCTACGGTCCGCTGCTCGGCTACGACCGGGCCCTGCCGCGGGCCTGTTTCAACTACCTCGGCCGGCTCGACACGGCCGGCGACAGCCTCTGGGAGCCCACCGGCGAACCGTCCGGTGACTGGTCGGACCCGGACAACCAACTGTCGTACATGATCAGCGCGGTCGCCATGGTCAGTGACGGACGGCTGCGGTGCACCCTCCACTCCCGGCTGCCGCAGGAGGACACCGAGCGGCTCGCCCGGGCGTTCGCCCGACGGCTGGACGACCTCGTCGAGGCGACGGCGCGCAGCCCGCGCACGTACCTGACGCCCAGTGACATCGGCGGACTGCTGCCGCAGGAGCACCTGGACCGGCTGCAGGAGCACGGTGAGCTCGACGGCGTCTTCGCCGCCACCGGCCTCCAGCAGGGCTTCATCCACCACGCCCTCACCCAGGGCGATGTCGACGACGCCTATCGCGTGCAGGCGGTCTGGGACTATGCGTCGGAGATCGACCCGGCCCTCTACCGAGCCGCCTGGGCCCGGACCCAGCAGGCGTTCAGCGCGCTGCGGCTGCGCTTCGACTGGCGCCACGAGATGGTCCAGGTCGTCGACCGGGAATCCCGGCTGACCTGGCAGTACGTCGACCTCAGTGACCACGACGACCCCGACGCGGCCTTCGCCGCACTGCTGGCGCGCGACCGCGGCATCCCCTACGACCTGGGCGCCGGCGGACTGTTCCGGGTCCACCTCGTCAAGCGGGCCGCCGACCACTTCACCTGCGTCCTCAACACCCACCACGCCATCCTCGACGGCTGGAGCAGCCCGCTGCTGCTCCAGGCGCTGCACACCTGCTACCTCGCGCTGCGCGCCGGTGAGCCGGCCGTACTCCCGGCGGAGAACTACGCCGAGATCCAGCGCCATCTGCACCGGCACGCCGACGACCACCAGGCGTTCTGGCGGCGCTACGTGGCCGGCGTGGAGAACGGCTGTGACCTCGGCGGACTGCTGAACAGCAGCTCCCGGCACGTCGACCTCGGCACGTACAAGCACCTGCTCCGACAGGAGCAGCGGACCCTCCCGCTGCGTCCGGAACTGCTCGCGGCGCTGCGGTCCGTGGCCCAGCAGCACGGGGTCACCACCAACGCCGTGCTGCAGTACGCCTGGCACAAGGTGCTGAGCGTCTACGGCCACTGCGACACCACCGTCGTCGGCACCGTCCTCGCCGGCCGGGACCTCCCCGTCGAGGGCATCGACACCTCGGTCGGCCTCTACCTCTCCACCGTGCCGCTGATCGCCCGCCACGACACCGGCGCCGACAGCCTGATCGAGGAGGTCCAGCGGCTGCAGGAGGACATCCACGAGATCGGCCGGCGGCCCGTCGTGGACCTCGCGGCCCTCCAGTCGGGCGGCCGCCGGCTCTTCGACAGCCTCTTCATCTACGAGAACTACCCGGAGGTCACCGACACCGAGCACGAGCGGCTGCTGCGCCCCCGGTTCGTCTCCCGGCACCAGAAGCGCGACTACCCACTGGTCGTCTCGGTGACCGAACAGGACGACGAGGTCCAGCTCACCCTCGACCACGCCGGTGAACTCTTCGCGCCCGGAACCGCCGAACGGCTGCTGGCCGGCGTCGAGTCGGTGCTGCGGCGCTTCGCGGACGCCCCGGACAGCTCCCCGGCGGACCTCGCCCCGGCCGGCGACGCCGACCTGGAACGCCAGCGGCAGTGGAACGACACCGGCACCGCGGAACCCGCCGAGCCCGTCATCCACCGCGCCTTCGAGGCCCAGGCCGCCCGTACGCCCGACGCCCCGGCCGTCCACCACGACGGCCGCACGCTCAGCTACGCAGAGCTCAATGCGGCCGCCAACCGGCTGGCCCGGGTGGCCCGCCGACACGTGGCGACCGCGCCGGAGGAGCCCGTTCTGCTCCTCCTCGACCGCGGCGCCGACACCCTCGTCGGACTGCTCGCGACGCTCAAGGCGGGCGCGGCCTACGTACCGCTGGACCCCGGCTACCCGGACGAGCGCACCACCCGCATCGTCGAGAGCTGCGGCGCCAGGCTGCTGCTCACCCACTCCCGGCACCGGGAGCGGGTCCGGGCGCGCTGGCCCCACCTGACCGTGCTCGCCCTGGACGACCCGCGGACCCTCGCCGACTGCGCCGCGGAAAACGCCGCCAACCTGGACCTGCCGGTCACCGCGGACGCCCTGGCGTATGTGCTCTTCACCTCCGGCACCACCGGAGCGCCCAAGGGCGTGATGGTCGAACACCGCGCGTACACCGCGACGACGGCGGCCATGCGGGAGCGGCACTTCCCCGGCGCCGGCCCGCTGCACACCTTCAGCATGACCAACTACGTCTTCGACATCTTCGGCCTCGAATACGGGCTGACGCTGCTCGGCGGCGGCAGCATGGTCGTCGGCGACCACCTCTTCACGGAACTGGACTGCTCGGCGTACGACTTCGTGCAGCTGACGCCCAGCCTGCTGGAGATGAAGCTGGACGCGCTGCGCGGTCTCGACCGCACCCGGCTGCTCGTCGGCGGGGAGAAGCTCGAACGGCACCTGCTGCACGCCGCGTTGGGGCGCTGCCCCCGGGTGGTGAACGTCTACGGCCCCACCGAGACCACCATCTGGTCCACCTCCCGCGAGTACCTCGCCGCGGTCGAGGAGCGCCCGGAGGTGACCCTCGGCCGCGCCCTGCCGAACGAGCGGGCCCACGTCCTGGACGCCCGGCTGCGGCCGCTTCCGGTAGGCGCGACGGGTGAGCTGTATCTGAGCGGCGACGGGCTCGCCCGCGGCTACTTCCACGACCCCGAACTGACCGCGGCGCGGTTCCTCGAAAGCCCGCTGCACGGCCGGCTGTACCGCACCGGCGACCTGGCCCGCTGGCTGGACGACGGTGAGCTGGAGTTCGTCGGCCGCATCGACACCCAGGTCAAACTGCGCGGCCACCGCATCGAGCTGGGAGAGGTGGAGAGCGCGCTCGCCGCCTTCCCCGGGGTGCGGCAGAGCGCGGCGATCGTCGGGACCCTGGACGGCGGCCCGGACACCTCGGCCGGCGCCCAGAGCCTGATCGGCTACTACGTCGCGGACACCGCCCTCGACGAGCCGGCGCTCCGGGCCCACCTGACCGGCCTGCTGCCGGAGCACATGCGGCCCGCCGCGCTGGTGCACCTGACCGCCCTGCCGCTGTCCTTCAGCGGCAAGCTGGACGTCAAGGCGCTGCCGCGGCCCGCCCGTAGGAGCACCGGCCGGCCGGTGGCCCCGGAGGGGGAGACCGAGCAGCTGCTCGCCCGGCTCTGGTGCGAGGTGCTCGGTGTGGACGAGATCGGCGTCCACCAGCGCTTCTTCGAGGCCGGCGGCAACTCCATTTTGCTCACCAAGCTGCACGCCCGGCTGCCGGAGGACATCCGGCGCACGCTGAGCCTCACCGACTTGTTCGCGTACCCGACCGTCGCCGCGCTCGCCGCGCACCTCGACGGACCGCGCGACGGCGAGGCCCGGCCGGACCGCGCACCGGCCGCGCGCGGCACCGCGGAGCCCGGCGGGCAGGACATCGCCGTCATCGGCATGGCCGGCCGGTTCCCGGACGCCGACACCCTGGAGGAGTACTGGCGCAACCTGACGGCCGGTCATGAATCCGTCGTCCACTACAGCTGGGAAGAGCTGCTGGCCGCCGGCGTACCGGAGGCCGAGCTCGACCAGCCCGGATACGTCCGGGCACAGAGCCGGCTGCGGGACATCGCCTCCTTCGACGCGGAGTTCTTCGGCTACTCCCGCCGCGAGGCCGAGACCATGGACCCCCAGCACCGGGTGTTCCTGGAATGCGCCTGGCACGCCCTCGAAGACGCGCACTGCGACCCGTACACCTACGAGGGCGACATCGGCCTCTACGCGGGCGCGGGCCAGAACGACTACGCCCTGGACCACGTCCTGCCGGGCTTCGAGGGCGCCGACCTGGCCACCCGCTACCAGGCGATGATCAACAACCAGGCGAACTTCCTGTGCACCAAGGTCGCCTACAAGCTCAACCTCACCGGGCCCGCGGTGACCGTGCAGACCGCCTGCTCGACCTCCCTGGTGGCCGTACACCAGGCGTGCACCGCACTGCTGGCCGGGGACTGCGACATCGCCATGGCCGGCGGCGTCTCGATCGGCAAACTGGGCACCGAGGGCTACGTCCACCAGGACGGCATGGTGTTCTCCCCGGACGGCTCCTGCCGTGCCTTCGACGAGGCCGCCCAGGGCACGATCGAGGGACAGGGCGTCGGCATCGTCGTCCTCAAGCGGCTCGACCAGGCGCTCGCCGACAACGACCCGATCCGCGCCGTCATCAAGGCCACCGCCATCAACAACGACGGCCAGCAGAAGATCGGTTACACCGCGCCCAGCCGGCAGCGGCAGGCCGCGGTGATCCGCACCGCCCACCGGAAGGCCGGCATCGACCCGTCGACCATCGGCTACATCGAGGCCCACGGCACCGGCACCGCCCTCGGGGACCCCATCGAGGTCGCCGCCCTGCACGAGGCGTTCGCCGAGGCCGACCTGCCCGCGCAGCGGATCGCGCTCGGTTCGGTGAAGACCAACATCGGCCACCTCGACGTCGCGTCCGGCATCGCCGGGCTGATCAAGGCCGTGCTGTGCCTGGAACACCGCACCCTGGTCCCCACGCTGCACCACACCACCCCCAACCCCCGCCTGGAGCTGGAGAAGGGCCCCTTCTACGTCCACACCGCCTGTACGCCCTGGACCAGCGAGCACCCCGTGCTGCGGGCCGGCGTCAGCTCCTTCGGGATCGGCGGTACCAACGCCCATGTCGTCCTGGAAGAGGCACCGGCCGCCGCGGCGTCCACCGAGCCGCCCGCCCGCTCGCAGCAGCTGCTGATGCTGTCGGCGCACTCCCCGGAGGCGCTGGCACAGCGGTCGCAGGACCTGGCGGACCACCTGGCCGCCCACCCGGACGTCCCGCTCGACCGGCTCGCGTACACCCTGCACACCGCCCGGCACCGCTTCCGGCACCACCGGGTCGTGGTCGGCGACAGCCGGACCGACCTGGCCGGCAGGCTCGCCACCGAGGAGCGCGAGCCGATCACCTGGCAGGAGGGGCGCCCGGCCGTGTTCCTCTTCCCCGGCCAGGGGGCCCAGTACCAGGAGATGGGACGGGCGCTCTACGACAGCGAACCGGCCTTCCGGGCCGAGGTGGACCGCTGCCTGGAGATCCTCCGGCCGCGCCTCCCCGACGGCGTCGACGAGGCCGATCTGCTGGGCCGCACCGCGCGCGTGGGGGACACCCGCCACACCCATCCCGCGCTGTTCATCGTGGAATACGCACTGGCCCGCTGGTTCACCGGCCTCGGCGTCCGGCCGGCCGCGATGATCGGGCACAGCCTGGGCGAGTACGTCGCGGCCTGCCTGGCCGGGGTGTTCTCGCTGGAGGACGCGCTGACCCTGATCCTGGAGCGCGGCCGACTGCTCGCCGGCACCGGGCCCGGGCGATGCTCGCGGTCCCGCTGCCCGCCGAGCGGATCCGGCCCGTGGCGCACCGGCACGGCCTCGACCTCGCCACGGTCAACGACGCCACGAGCTGCGTGGTCTCCGGCCCGCCCGAGGGGATCGAGGCGCTGACCGCCGAGCTTGCCGCCGACGGGATCACCGGCCGCCGGGTGGCGGTGTCGCACGCCTTCCACTCCCGGCTGCTCGACCCCGTACTGGACGAGTTCGCCGCCGTGCTGGCACGCACCGAACTCCGCACGCCCACCGTCCCGTTCCTGTCCAACCTGACCGGTGACTGGGCCGACCCCGACCGGGTGACCCGCCCCGAGTACTGGACGGCGCAGCTGCGCGGCACGGTGGAGTTCCACCGCGGGCTCACCACCCTGTACGGGGATGCGCGTACCCGGGGCGCGGTCCTGCTGGAGCTGGGCCCCGGCGGGATCCTCACCAGGTCGGCGCGCGGCCACGAGGCGCGCACCGACCACCTGGTGGTCCCGGCCATGCCGCGGGCCGTCCGGGCCGGGAGGAACCGGCCACCGCGCTGACGGCCCTGGGCACGGCCTGGGCCGCGGGCGTCGACGTCGACCCGGCCGCGTTCCACGGCCTGACCGACCGCGACCGGGTGCGGCTGCCCGGCTACGCCTTCCAGCGGCACGAACACTGGCTCGACCGCTCCGGCACCGCGGCCGCCACCCCGTCGAGGGCCACCCCGGCCGAGGCGCGGCCGACGACCGAAGAACCGGCCGCGGCGGTCGCCGAGGACGAGGTGAGCACCGTCGTCGCGGAAGCCTGGCGCGCCGTCCTCGGCGTCCGGGACGTCCGGCCCGACGACGACTTCTTCGCCCGCGGCGGGGACTCGCTGGCCGCCGTACAGCTCGTCGCCCGCATCCGGCAACGGACCGGCGTCCGCCTGGAGTTCATGGCCCTCGAACGGCACACTCCCCAGGTCGTCGCGGAGCACCTGGCCGCACACCTGGCGAACCGGTTCGCCCCCGCGGCCGCGCCGTCGGTCGTCGTCGTCAAGAAGGGCGAACCGCAGTCCCGGCCGCCCCTGGTCCTGGTCCACCCGATCGGCGGCGATGTGTACTTCTACCGCGAGCTGGCCGGCTGCCTGCCGGACGACCAGCCGGTGTACGCACTCCGCTCGCCCATGCTGGACGGCACCGCGGAGCTCAGCACCATCGAGGAGATGGCCGCGCACTATCTGGAGCAGCTCACGGAATTCGGCCTCCAGGCCCCGTTCCGGCTCGGCGGCTCCTCGTTCGGCGGCATCGTCGCCTACGAAATGGCCCAGCTGCTCGACGCGCGCGACGGGTACCGCCCCGAGGTGGTGCTGATCGACAGCCCCGCCCACGGCAACCTGCCCGCCGAGATGTCCGGCGAGGACATCCTGGACTACCTGTTCCGCTACGGCCTGGCCCGGCTGGACTTCCCGGTGGCCGAGCTCGAAGCGCTGCCCACCCTCGACGAGAAGATCGCCTACCTCGCCGACAAGTCCCGCGGCACCGAATTCGAGGAGATGCTCTCGGCCGAGTTCCTGCCCCGCTACCTGCGCACCTGGCAGCGGCACGGCCGCGCCATGCACGGATACGTCCCGCGTCCCTACGCCGGCGACCTCGTGTACTTCGCGCACCAGGAGGAGATCCCGGAGTTCCCCGCGGGCCAGGCCCGGCACTGGCGCCGGCTGGCCGCCGGCGGCTGGACCGAGGTGCCGGTGCCCGGAAACCACCTCAGCATGAACGGGCTGCCGCACGTCGCGACGGTCGGCGCCCACCTCGCAACGACCCAGGGAGAAGACGGTGAGTGAGCAGACGAACGGGGCACTGTGCGCCGTCCCCGGCGGCCGGATCCGGTACGAGATCCTCAACCCCGGCGCACCCGGCACGCCGGTCGTGACCGTCCACGGCGGTCCCGGCACGCCGCACGACTATCTGCGCCCGCTGGCCGACCTGCTGCCGGGCCACCCCGTGGTCGTCTACGACCAGCTGGGCTGCGGCCGCTCCGAGCGGCCGGCCGACCCGTCGCTGTGGCGGCTGGACCGCTTCGTCGACGAACTGGCCGCCCTCCTGGCCGAGTTGGACCTGCCGAGATTCCATCTGCTCGGGCACTCCTTCGGCACGATGATCGCCGCCGAGTACGCCTTGCGGGGCGGCCCGCACCGACCCGAGTGGCTGGTGCTGGTCTCCCCGGTGCTCAGCGTCCGCAAGTACGAGGACGACATGCGGCAGCTGCTGTTCCGGCTGCCGCCGGACACCGCCCAGGGATTCACCGACGCCCTGCGCACGGGCCGGTACGACACACCGGAGTACGTCGACGCCGCAATGGTCTTCGCCGAGCGGCACATGTGCCGCACCGAATGGCCGGACACCCTGCTGGACGCCACCATGGACACCGCCGCCGCGGTGCGCGACACCATGTGGGGCCGGACCGAGTTCCGGGTGACCGGCAATCTGCGGTCGTACACCTGCACCGACCGGCTGGGGGGTCTGTCGGCCGACACCCTCATCCTCTGCGGCGAGCACGACTTCGTACCGCCGCGGGCCGGCGAGGCGTACGCCCGGGCGATACCGCGCGCCGACACCGCGGTCATCGCGGGGCCTCACACATGCCCCATCTGGAAGCCCCCGAGCTGTTCGCCAAGGAGCTGTTGGCCCGCATCGACGCAGGTCATAAATGAGTTGCCGCACCATCCGACCACGCCCATACGATGGGCTTGACGACAGCCTTGACGCAGAAGGGGACACGTTGCAGCCGGCATTACGTGCCGCAGGTGGTGAACGGGCGAGCCGACGGCCTCTCAATGCCCACGCCACCTGGTGGCCCTTGGTCCGAAGACCATAGCCGCACCGCAGAGCCTGCCGAACCCGGCACGGCTCTGCTCAGCGTGCCCGCAATCCCTTCTTCCCATCAGGTCCGTCCTTCATGAGGCCATGAAACAACACAGATATCTGCCTGCCCTTTTGGTCGTGACGCTCATCGGCACGATCATGGAACTCGACATGTCCGTACCCAGCTTCCCGGACATCGCCCACAGCCTCACGGCGTCCGAGTCCTCGGTACAGCTGACGATCACCTACAACTTCTTCGGCTACTGCCTCGGCGCCCTGGCCTACGGCCCGCTCTCGGACCGGTTCGGCCGGCGCAAGGTCATGCTGATCGGCAACACGATCATGCTGGCCGGTGCGCTGGGCTGCGCGATCGCGCCGAGCATCGAGTTCCTGCTCGGCTCCCGGCTCGTCCAGGGCGTCGGCGCCAGCACCTCGGTGGTCCTGGTCTTCGTCATCATCGGCGACGTCTACCAAGGCAGCGCGCTGTTCCGGATGTTCGGACTCACCAACGCCGCGATGTCCACGTTCATGACGGCGGCGCCCGCCCTCGGCGGAGTCATCAACCGCACGATCGGCTGGCGCGGCAACTACGCCACCGTCTGCGGCATCACGCTGGTCTCCCTGCTGCTGATGGCGTGCTTCCTGCCCGAGACCAAGGGCGAACGAGTCAAGGTGACCGTCCGTCAGGTCGCCAAGGACTACCGCAAGCTGCTGTCCAGCAAGGAGTTCCTTGCGGCCTCGGTGGTCCCCAGCCTGCTGTTCGCCGCCTACATGGTGTTCATCGCGTCCAGCTCGTTCCTCTACACCGACACCTACGGGCTGTCCACGATCGGCTTCGCCGGGCATCTGCTGATCATCGTGGCCTCGTTCGCCGTGACCAGCCTGTTCGCCTCGAAGCTCATCGGGGTGCTGGGCGGCCCGGAACGCACGGTGGTCTACAGCATCGCCGCCACCGTCATCGGCATCGCCCTGTTCCTGGTGTTCGGCGCGGGCGCCTGGGCCACCACCGGCCCCATCGCCGTCTTCTGCGTCGGCTTCGCCGCGGTCTACCCGGTCATCTTCGGGCGCTCCCTGGCGGTCTTCCCGGAACTCCAGGGCGCCGCGTCCTCGCTGAACATGAGCGGACGGGCGCTGCTGGTGACGCTGCTCACCGGCGTCGCCAGCAGCCTGTTCACCGGCGACTCGATCGTGACCGCCGGAGTCATGGCCGTCGCCGTGGTCGTCGCCGCGCCCCTGGCCTTCGTCAAGCCGAAGCAGAGCGCAGCGGACCAGGTGGAAGCCGAGCCGGTGCCCGAGGCCGGCTGACAACCGCCGTCCACCGACGGGAAGTTCGGCTTCCCACCTTTCCTTCTCTCCTCCCCTCGTCCGCACGGCGGCGCCCACCGGCAGCCGTCGTGCGGACGCACCCGCGCCAGGGGCGCGGGGCCGCATCGCGATACCCCGCGCCCGGAAAGAGGCCCGTCATGAACGCCAACGGCCAGGAAACCCCCGAAACCGGACGGACGCTGTCCAGCCTGACCGGCGAGTACACCGTCCGCTGGGAGTCCCGCTCCTCCGTGCGTACCCGCCCCCGCAAGACCATCGACTTCGAGGAGGAGGGCTACTTCTTCCCCGAGGACAAGCAGCCGCTGCTGCTGGCCGACGAGGTCGCCTCGCTCGGTGGGAAGGCGAAGAACGACATCCTCGTGCAGTCCTTCTACAAGTACCTGCACGACATCGTGAACCTGGAAATCAAGGAAATCGTCGCGGCCTGCTCGAAAATCCTCTACGCGGACCTTCCCGTGGAGTTCTCCGAGGAGACCAAGCTCAACACCTACTCGGTGATCATCGACGAGTACTACCACGTGTACATCGCCCAGGACATGATCCTGCAGCTACAGGAGCAGCACCCGGACCTCAAGCCGCTCGACTACCCCATATCCGACTCGCGGCGCGCGGTCATCGAGACCAAGAAACACCTCGACCCGAAGTATCACGATGTCTTCGAGATCCTCGCCAACTGCTGTTTCGAGACCACGCTCGTTCGCGAACTCGTGGAATTCTTCAACAGCCCCGGCGTCCACCCGTCGATCAAGTACTACGTCAACGACCACATGAACGACGAGTCCCGGCACTACGCGTTCTTCTACGACCTGATGATCTACCTGTGGGCCGAGGTCCCCGAGGACTACCGGCAGGCCATCGGCATCCACCTCGCCGACTTCATCCTGCTGTACCTCTCCGTCGAATCGGAGAAGCTCTTCAACATCGAATTGCTCGCCTCCTTGATCGAGGACCGCGAGCAGGCCCGCACCTCCGTGGAAGCGCTCTACGCCGGATTCGAGATCACCCCGGACGTGCCGATCGTCAAGAACGTCCTCCGTGCATTCCGCAACGCGGGAATGCTCGACCACCCTTCCGTCCGGGCCGGCTTCACCCGGATCGGCTGGACCGTCTGACCCGCACCGCCCACCCTTCCACCCGTACCGGGACCGACGAGGAACATCATGAATTCCACGATTTCGCACCACACCGCCACCAAGGTCGACGACGACCGGCGCACCAAGGAAATCGCCGCGGAAATCGAGCAGCGCCTCCGGCAGGCCGACAGGCTCGTACTGCCGCTGGACGAGACGCTCGAACTCCTCGCGCAGCTGACGCAGTTCGAGCTCGGCCGCTTCCTGCTGCACAACCGCGGCCTCAACGGCTACTGGACCTCCTACATCTTCCGCAACGAGCCCACCGGCCCGACCACGCCGCTGGAGCACTGGCTGCTCAACAACTCCCTGCTGTGCCAGGCCCGTGAGCGCTACCACCGCTTCAAGGAGGAGATCGCCGCCCGCATCACCGAGGGCGCCACCCTCGCCTCCGTCCCCTGCGGCGTGATGGACGACCTCCTCCAGCAGGACTACGAAGGCGTCACCGGCTTCCGCCTCGTCGGGATCGACCTCGACGAGGAATCCATCGGCTACGCCCGCAAGAACGCCGCCGAGCGCGGCCTCGCCGAGCACACCGCATTCCACGTGCGCGACGCCTGGAACCTCGGCGTGGAGGGCGAGTTCGACCTCATCGTCAGCAACGGCCTGAACATGTACGAGTCGGACCCGCAGCGGCTCACCGACCTCTACCGCAGCTTCCACCAGGCCCTCCGCCCCGGCGGCCGGCTGCTGCTGAGCTTCCTCACCCCACCGCCCCCGCCCCCGTGGGAGGCCCCGGAGCAGGCCGCGGCCTGGCAGAAGTACCAGATCGCCGAGGCCGATCTGCGCCGCGAACTGTCCATCATGGGCGACATCATCCAGGCCACCTACCTGAACTTCTCCAGCGAGGAGGAGGTACGCGGCCAGCTGGCGGCCGCCGGCCTGAGCGTCGCCGACATCCGCTACAGCCCGCAGGGCGTACTGCCCATCGTCACCGCGGTCAAGTGACGCCCGCGCTCACCTGACCCCCCGCCCCGACGGGCCGCGGCGGCCGGAGCGACACCACGCACCGGCCGTCGCGCGCCCCCTCCTCGTACCACCCGAACTACGGCCCTGGAGCCCCACTTCTCATGATCACCGCCACCGGTCTCGAACTGCGCGCCGGCGCTCGCGTCCTCATCGAGTCGGCGTCCTTCCGCGTTGCCCGCGGCGACCGCATCGGCCTGGTCGGCCGCAACGGCGCGGGCAAGACCACCCTCACCAAGGTCCTCGCGGGGGAGGGCCTGCCTGCCGACGGCACCGTCACCCGCACCGGCGACATCGGCTACCTGCCGCAGGACCCGCGCACCGGCGACCTGGACGTGCTGGCGCTCGACCGGGTGCTCTCCGCCCGCGGCCTGGACACCGTGCTCCGGTCCATCCGCGAGTGCCAGGAGCGGATCGCCACCGGCCGTGGCGCGACCCGGGACAAGGCGCTGAAGAGGTACGAGCGGCTCGAGACCGAGTTCCTGGCCAAGGGCGGATACGCGACCGAGGCGGAGGCCGCCACCATCGCCGCCAGCCTGGGCCTGCCCGACCGCGTACTCGAACAGCCCCTGCACACCCTCTCCGGCGGCCAGCGCCGCCGCGTCGAACTCGCCCGCATCCTCTTCTCCGACGCCGACATCCTGCTGCTGGACGAGCCCACCAACCACCTCGACGCGGACTCCATCCTCTGGCTGCGCGACTTCCTCAAGACCTACCAGGGCGGGTTCGTCGTCATCTCGCACGACATCGACCTCGTCGAGACCGTCGTCAACAAGGTCTTCCACCTGGACGCCAACCGCGCCGCCATCGACGTCTACAACATGGGGTGGAAGCAGTACCAGGCCCAGCGGGCCGCCGACGAACGCCGCCGCAAGCGCGAGCGCGCCAACGCCGAGAAGAAGGCCTCGGCCCTCAGCTACCAGGCCAACCGGCTGCGCGCCGGCACCAAGGCGGTCGCCGCACAGAACATGGCCCGCCGCGCCGAGAAGCTCCTGCAGGACCTGGAGCCCGAGCGGCACGCCGACAAGGTGGCCAAACTCCGCTTCCCCGAGCCCGCACCGTGCGGCCGGACCCCGCTCACCGCCGAGGGCCTCTCCAAGTCCTACGGCTCCCTGGAGATCTTCACCGAGGTCGACCTCGCCATCGACAAGGGCTCCCGGGTCGTCATCCTGGGCCTCAACGGCGCCGGCAAGACCACCCTGCTGCGCCTCCTCGCCGGCGTCGACACCCCCGACACCGGCAAGGTGATCCCCGGGCACGGCCTCAAGTGCGGCTACTACGCCCAGGAACACGAGACCCTCGACGGCGACCGCACCGTACTGGAGAACATGCGCACCGCCGCGCCCGGCATGGACCTGGCCGAGATCCGCAAGGTCCTCGGCTCCTTCCTCTTCTCGGGCGATGACGTGGACAAACCCGCCCGGGTCCTGTCCGGCGGCGAGAAGACCCGGCTCGCCCTCGCCACCCTGGTCGTCTCCTCCGCCAACGTCCTGCTGCTCGACGAGCCCACCAACAACCTCGACCCGGCCAGCCGCGAGGAGATCCTCGGTGCCCTGCGCACCTACACCGGCGCGGTCGTCCTGGTGACGCACGACGAGGGCGCCGTCGACGCCCTCCAACCGGAGCGGATCATCCTCCTCCCGGACGGCGTCGAGGACCTGTGGGGCGACGAGTACGCCGACCTCGTGGCCCTCGCATGACCCCCGCCGCGGACGGAGGGCCCCCACTGGGCATCGAGGCTCCCGCCCGGCTCGGCCGCACCGCACTGCCCGACGGCCGCCGACTGGCCTGGGCGGAATGGGGGCCGCCGGAGGGCCGGCCGGTGCTGCTGTGCCCCGGGGGCGCCACCGGTCGGACCCTCGGCTTCGGCACGCATCTGCTCGACGACCTGGGCGTCCGCCTGCTCTCCGTGGACCGCCCCGGCCTCGGCGCCTCCGACCCCGCGCCCGGTCGGACCCTGACCGACTGGGCCGACGACGTGGCCGCCCTCCTCGCCGCCCGCGGCATCCGCCGCCCCCATCTGGTCGGCTACTCCCAGGGCGTCCCCTTCGCACTGGCCTGCGCGGCCCACGGCCTGGCGACCGCGGTATCGGCCGTCTCAGGCAGCGCCGAACCGTCGGCACCCGAACTGGCCGACGCCCTCTCGCCGGACATACGGGCCATGGTGACGGCCGTGGCCCGCGACCCCGAGGGCGCCGAAGCGACGGTCGCCGCCTCCGCGGACGCCGCTTCGATGTGGGACATGGTGACGGCCGGCTGCGCCCCCGCCGACCGCGCGGTCTTCCGCCACCCGGCCTTCGCCCACGCTTTCCGCCGGGCGATCGAGAGGGGCTTCGCCCAGGGCCCCGGCGGCTTCGCCCGCGACACCGTACTGACCATGGGCCGCTGGCCGTTCACGCTCACCGACATCACCGTCCCGGTCGACCTCTGGTACGGCGAGGACGACGCCAGCATGTTCCACTCGCACCACCTGAGCGAGCCCTTCGTCCGTGACCTGCCCCTGGCCCACCGCTACATCGTCCGGCACGCCGGCGGGCTGCTGCTCTGGACGCACGCGGAAGCGGTATTGCGCGCGTTGTTGCGGCACGGCGAGGTGTGAGGGGCGCCAGGGGGAGCGGAAGGCAGGAGGGCAGGTGCCGGCCGTCCGCCGGGGCTCCGGCCCCGGCGGACGGCTGGATGGCGACGCTGTCAGCCCAGGGTGACGGCGCCGCCCTTGACGCTCACCTTGGCCGGCGGCAGGCCCTTGGTGGCGGGGCCGTGCTTCACGCTGCCATCGGTGATGTCGAACTTGCTGCCGTGACACGGGCAGTTGATGGTGCCGCCGGAGACCTCGTTGACGACGCAGCCGGCATGCGGGCAGACCGCGGAGAACGCCTTGATCTCGCCGTTCTGCGGCTGGGTGACCACGACCTTCTCCGCCTTGAAGATCTTGCCGCCGCCCTGGGGGATCTCCGCCGCCTTGGCGAGCTCCTTGCCGGCCGGGCCGGCGCCACCGCCGGCCTCGGAACCGCCCGCTCCCGTGGCGCCGTCGCCGGCCGCCGCCTTGTCACCGCTGCCCGAGCCGGCCATATCGTTGCCACAGGCCGCGAGCGCCACCGTCAGGCCGGCCGCGCCGGCGGCCGCCACTACGGTCCGCCGGGCCATTCCGCAGCACGGCCGTGCCGGAACCGTCTCCTCCGTCTCCGTTGCCG
The DNA here is from genome assembly GCF_026153355.1 of Streptomyces endophytica. Classification (GTDB taxonomy): domain Bacteria; phylum Actinomycetota; class Actinomycetes; order Streptomycetales; family Streptomycetaceae; genus Streptomyces; species Streptomyces endophytica. The sequence continues at coordinate 5,111,546 of NZ_CP110636.1, forward strand.
CAGTCTCCGTCCGCCCCGTTGCTGCCTGTCGTGCCATGGTCTGCCTCCGGTTCCTGGTGGTGCCTTCGGTGCGCGATCTGGTCCATGGACGTTGCACAAGCTCCATACGGAGGCCTCGGCGGCCGCGTTCAAACCCGGGCACGTTCTTGTCGGCGCGTCACACTCCGACGGTCGACAGCGCGTCCCGGAGGAAGTCCCGCTGGAAGAGCAGCAACTGCTCGTTGACCGCGTCGTCGGTCGGCATGTGGGTGGCCCCCGGCAGCGGCAGCACACTGTGCGGCCGGCCCGCCGCGAGCAGCTCCGCCGAGAAGCGCAGGGTGTGCGCGGCCGCCACGTTGTCGTCCGCGAGCCCGTGGACGAGCAGCAGTGGACGGGTCAGCAGATGGCCGTGCCCGGCCAGGGAGGAGCGCGCGTAGGCGTCCGGACGCTCCTCCGGGTGGCCCAGGAACCGCTCCTTCCAGTGGGTGTCGTACAGCCGCTGGTCGGTGGGCGGGGCGCCGGCCACCGCCACGTGGAACACATCGGGGCGGTGCAGCACCGCGGCGGCGGCCAGGAACCCGCCGAACGACCAGCCGCGGATCGCCACCCGCGACAGGTCCAGGTCCGGGTACCGCGCGGCGGCCGCCCGTACCGCGTCCACCTGGTCCTCCAGCGCCGGTCCGAGCTGGTCACCGTGCACCGCCTTTTCCCAGGCCGGCCCCCGGCCCGGCGTACCCCGCCCGTCGGCCGCCAATACGGCGAAGCCCTGCTCGGCGAACCACTGCGCCACACAGGCGGACCACCCCTGGGCCCGCCCGACCACCTGGAGCCCCGGCCCGCCGTACGGGGCGAGCAGCACCGGCAGCCGGCCCGCGCCCTCCTTGTGCCACGACGGCAGGTGGAGGGCGGCGCGCAACTCCCGCTCTCCCAGGGTGAGGAGGACCGGCCTGGGGGTGACCGCCGGGGTCTCGGCGAGCGAGGTGATGCCCGCCGCGGGTTCGCCCTCGCGCACCACGCTCACCTCGTGGCCGTGCGGGGTCTGCCCCTCGACGACCACGGTGCCGCCCCGCCCCGTGCCCGTGAACCGGCCCGGCCCCCGGCTCAGCCGCCGGTTGCCGCGGCCGGGCTCATGGCACCACACATGGGTCTCCAGCGGATCCTCGCTCGCCGTGAAGAGCACCCGTTCTCCCTCCACCCCCACTACGGCGCGCAGTTGGAGACCTTCCGGGGTGACCCGCCGGCCCCCGACGGTCAGATAGCGGGTGCCGCCGTCGTCCTCGGGGAGCACCAGCGCGCCCGAGGCGGTACGGGCCGGAGTGCCCGGTATCAGCTCCACCCAGGCGGGATCGGTCCGCTCGTGCCGCACCTCGGTGGCCCCGGTCGACGGATCGACCGCGAGCAGCCGGACCGTGCGCTGATCTCGGCTCTGCACGGCCAGGAACGGGCCGTGCGCGTCCCAGCCGGCCTCGGTGAGGTACTCGTACGCCGTGCGGTCCCAGGTGACCTCCACGCGCCTGCCGTCCAGCGCGACGAGCTGCACCGTGACGTCCGCGTTGGCGGTACCGGCGGACGGGTACCGGATCGTCCGCGGCGGCCTGGCCGGATCCGCGGGGTCGGCGAGGTAACGCCGGGCCACCCGGCCGGTGTCGACCCGCGCCACCAGGAGGCGGCGGCTGTCCGGGGCCCACCAGTAGCCGCGCAGCCGGCCCATGGATTCGGCCGCCACGTATTCGGCGAGGCCGTAGGAGACGTCGGGGCCCTCCGCGCGGGCCAGCTGACGGTCGTCCCCGGCCAGGGTGACGACGTGGAGGGAGCGGCCGCTCACATAGGCGATGGACCGCCCGTCGGGCGAGGGGCGGGGATCGACCACCGGACCGGCCGCCGGGACGGGGAACGGCGCGCCCCCGTCCGTCCGCACCGCCCACAGCGCACCGGACAGTGCGAACGCCACCAGCCGCGCGTCGTCGTCGGTCGCGTAGGAGACCACCCCGGCCGACCTCTCACGGGCGCGCTCCCGGCGCAGCCGCTCCTCCTCGGGGAGCGATTCGGCGGCGTCCCCCACGAGGAGCACCGGATCGGCCAGCACCCGTTCCGCACCGTCCTCGTACTGCCACAGCCGGCCCACGGGGTCGGTGCCGGAACCCGTCCGGACGAAGAGCACCCGGCGGCCGTCCGGGGAGACGGTGACATGCCGGGGCACCCCGAGGGAGAAGCGGCGGGTGCGGGCGAACTGGCGTGGAAACGCGGCGGAGTTGACGGCAGGGGTGGGGTCGGTGAGGGGCGCGGGGCCGGCGGTGCGGTGTGCCGAGGTTCGGTCGTCCAGGGGACGGTCGTTCACGATGCTGTCCTCCAGTGTGTGTGCTGCACTGTCATCCCGGGGGTGCCGCGGGGGCGTTCCACGAGGCGTTTTCCAAGGCGTTCCACGGGCATTCCGCCGGGACGTTCCAGGGGAGCTTTTTCCGGGTCTTTCCGCCGGAATCCGCGCAGCGCGGAGCACCGGTACCGGACCGGGCGGAAAAGGAATAACGGGTGGCGGAACGCTGCCGTAGCCTGTGGGGATGTTGACCGAAGTCATGGCGACCCGCTATGTCACGCCGTTGCGTGAGGGCGGATCGCTCCCGGGAATCGTCGAGGGCGACGATCTCGGAACTTATATCATGAAGTTCACCGGTGCCGGGCAAGGCCGCAAAACCCTCGTCGCCGAGGTGATCTGCGGGCAGTTGGGCCGCCGGCTCGGGCTGCGGGTGCCGGATCTGGTCCGGATGCAGCTCGACCCCGTCATCGGTCTCAGCGAGCCCGACCAGGAGGTCCAGGAGCTGCTGAAGGCCAGCGGCGGGCTCAATCTCGGCATGGATTACCTCCCCGGATCGCTGGGATTCGATCCGCTCGCGTTCGAGGTGAGCGCCCGGGAGGCGGGCCGGGTGGTCTGGTTCGACGCGCTGATCAACAATGTCGACCGGTCCTGGCGCAATCCCAATCTGCTGGTCTGGCACGGCGAACTCTGGCTGATCGACCACGGCGCCGCGATGATCTGGCACCACAACTGGCCGACCGCCGAAAAGGCCGCGAGCCGGCCGTACAACGCCTCCGACCACGTACTCGCCACGTTCGGTCCGGACCTCGCGGCGGCGGCCGAGGAATTCGCGCCGCGGATCACCGAGGAACTGCTGACCGAGATCACCGCGGACGTGCCGGACGAATGGCTCGTCGACGAGCCCGGATTCGACTCGCCGGACGTGCTGCGCCAGGCGTACGTGAAGACGCTGCTGGCGCGCGCCCGTACGATCAGCGATCAGATCACCGTCGGGGAGCCCACCAAGGACAAGCCCTCGCAGGCGCCGGCATGGCTGGCCGGGAAGTTGCCTCGGAGGGCAGTGAAGTGAGCGGTCTGCACAACGGACGCGATGTTTTCGAGTACGCCCTGCTGAAGGTCGTGCCCCGGGTGGAGCGCGGCGAGATGATCAATGCCGGGGTGGTGGTGTACTGCCGCGCCAGGCGCTTCGTCGAGGCCCGCACCCATCTGGACGAGGCCCGGCTGCTGGCGCTGGATCCGACGGTCGACGTCGAGGGGGTGCGCGCCGCGCTCGGCGCCGTGGAAGGGATCTGCGCGGGCGGCGAACGGGCCGGACAGGCCGCGGCGGACGACGCGGGGCGCCGGTTCCGCTGGCTGATCGCCCCGCGCAGCACCATCGTCCAGCCCGGCCCGGTGCACACCGGGCTGACCACCGACCCTGCCATCGAGGCGGAGCGGCTGCTGGACCTGCTGGTCCGCTGAGCCGGCTTCCGCATGACCCGGCCAGCCGCCTGAATCCTGTAGATCGCTGGACTTCGCGCCGATACCCGGATGTATCCGTAAGGGGCGCCCGGCCCGTCTCCCGGGCCGGGCGCCCCTTTGTTCCGTCCGTCCGGATTCCTCGCCTCCGCCGGGGCGGTGCAGGTGAGCTCGGCAACGGCGCGGTGGTGGGGCGTTGACAGCGGGTGGCCGGGCTTCTAGCGTCAGCCCTGCTCAGGCTACTAAGCGGTTGCTCACCCACGGGATATCGGTGCGGCGGACCGCTTGTCGAGGTTTCGAGGTGAGGAGAACCCGCATGTCCACCACCGAGCAGCGCGTCGCCATCGTGACGGGCGCGGCCCGCGGTATCGGCGCGGCCACCGCCGTACGCCTGGCCGCCGAGGGCCGCGCCGTCGCCGTCATCGACCTCGACGAGGCGGCCTGTAAGGACACCGTCGAGAAGATCACCGCGGCCGGCGGCAAGGCCGTCGCGATCGGCTGTGACGTCTCGGACTCCGAGCAGGTCGAGGCGGCGGTGACCCGGGTCGCCTCCGAGCTCGGCGCGCCGACCATCCTCGTCAACAACGCCGGTGTGCTGCGCGACAACCTGCTGTTCAAGATGAGCGACACCGACTGGGACACGGTCATGAACGTGCACCTGCGGGGCGCGTTCCTGATGTCCCGCGCCTGCCAGAAGCACATGGTGGACGCCAAGTTCGGCCGGATCGTGAACCTCTCCTCCAGTTCGGCGCTGGGCAACCGCGGCCAGGTCAACTACTCGGCCGCCAAGGCCGGTCTGCAGGGCTTCACCAAGACCCTCGCCATCGAGCTCGGCAAGTTCGGCGTGACCGCCAACGCCGTCGCCCCCGGCTTCATCGTCACCGACATGACCGCCGCCACCGCCGAGCGCGTGGGCATGGGCTTCGAGGACTTCCAGGCCGCGGCCGCCACCCAGATCCCGGTCCAGCGCGTCGGCCGGCCCGAGGACATCGCCAACGCGATCGCCTTCTTCACCGGCGAAGCGGCGGGGTTTGTTTCCGGCCAGGTCCTGTACGTCGCCGGCGGCCCGCTCAACTGACCGCCCACCGACCACAGGAGTACAGGACATGACCGAGCAGGCAAGCGGGCTCCCGGAGCCCTCCGGCAAGGTGGCGCTGGTGACCGGCGCCAGCCGCGGGATCGGCTACGGCATCGCGGAGGCGCTGGTCGCCCGCGGTGACCGGGTCGTCATCACCGGGCGCAACGAGGAGGCCCTCAAGGAGGCCGTCGAGAAGCTGGGCGCGGAGCGGGTGCTCGGCGTCGCGGGCAAGGCGCACGACGAGGCCCACCAGGCCGTCGCCGTGGAGCGCGCGATGGAGGCCTTCGGCCGGGTCGACTACCTGGTCAACAACGCCGGAACGAACCCGGTGTTCGGGCCCATCGCCGACCTCGACCTCGGTGTCGCCCGCAAGGTGTTCGAGACCAACGTCGTCTCGGCGCTCGGCCTCGCGCAGCGCACCTGGCACGCGTGGCAGAAGGAGAACGGCGGCGCCATCGTCAACATCGCGTCGATCGCCGGGCTCAGCGCCTCGCCGTTCATCGGCGCGTACGGCATCAGCAAGGCCGCGATGATCAACCTGACGCAGCAACTGGCGCATGAGTTCGCGCCGTTGGTGCGGGTCAACTCCATCGCACCCGCCGTGATCAAGACCAAGTTCGCGGCCGCGCTCTACGAGGACCGCGAGGAGGAGGCGGCGGCCGCCTACCCGATGGCGCGACTCGGCGTCCCGGAGGACATCGGCGGGGCGGCGGCCTTCCTGCTGTCCGACGCGGCGGGCTGGATCACCGGCCAGACGCTGGTCGTGGACGGCGGGTTGTTCCTCAACGCGGGGGCGTGAGCGCCGGCCCGGAGCGGTAGGCCCCGGCCGATCCCGCGTCGCCGAGCCCGTCGGCCGGCTTGCGTTGGTGTGCGCTCCAAGAGGCAGAGTCCGTGGTGCCGGTCCCCGAGGGGCCGGCACCACTCGCGTGAGCGGACCGTCGGGAGACATGCCATGCACCACCGCACGCTCGGGGGCGGCCACGGGCCCCGGATCAGCGCCGTCTGCCTGGGCACGCGGCGGTTCGGTACCACCGTCGACGAGGCGACCGCGTTCGCGATCCTCGACCGGTTCGCGGAGGCCGGCGGTACGTTCGTCGACACCGCGAACCCCTGCGGCTGCCGGGTGCCGGGCGCCACCGGCGACGAGAGCGAGCTGCTGCTCGGCCGCTGGCTGCGCAGCCGCCGTGCCGCCGGCCGTACGGTCGTGGCCACTACGGCCGGCGCCCGGCCCGCCCCGGCTCGCGGAGGGCGGTGGCCCGCCCATACGGAGGGTCTGGGCGCCGTAGCCGTACGGGCGGCGATCGAGGGCAGCCTGCGCCGGCTGGGCACCGACCGGGTGGACCTGTATTACGCCCCCTCCTTCGCCCACCATTACGTCCACACCGAGGACCGCGGCGTTCCCCCGGAGGAAACCGTGACGGCGCTGGCCGGTCTGGTGCGGGACGGCACGGTGGCGGTCCTCGGGGCCGCCAACCACCGGACGTGGCGGCTCGCCGAGGCCCGGCTGCTCGCCGCCGGGCGGGGACTGCCCGGCTTCCGGGCAGTCCAGCAGCGGTACACGTATCTGCGGCCGCGCCGGGGGCTGCCGCCGGAGCACCAGGTGGAGACCGACGAGGAACTGCTCGACTACGTGGCGGCGCACCCCGGCCTGACGCTGCTCGCCCGCGGGACGCTGATGGGCGGCGCCTACGCCCGCCCGGACCGCCCGCCGCCGGAGCGTTACGACCACCCCGGGTCGGTGGCGCGGCTGCGCGTACTGGCGGAGGTCGCGGCGGAGTGCGGCGCCACGGTGAACCAGGTGGTCCTGGCCTGGCTCATGGGCGGCCCGCAACCGGTCGTGCCCGTACTGGGCGTGACCGGTTGCGGGCCCAGCTGGACGAGTGCCTGGCGGCCCTGGACCTCCCGCTGGACCCGGTGCAGAGGGCTCGGCTGGATACGGCGTGAAGGGTGGGGCGGGGCGTAGGACGGGCAGCAGCCGGAACCGGCCCGGGGGAAGCTTGGGGGAGCCTGGGCCGGGGATGGGGGGAGGTGGGGATGGGGGCGAGGTGGGGATGGGGTGCGGCTTTGGTGGGCGGCGTGGAGGTGGCCCCATCCCCCCACCCCCGAACCCACCCCCCGCCCCCTCCCCCGAAGGGGGAGAGGGGGAGGGGGCGGGGGAAGCCGCGGCGGGGCGGGAAAGGCCGCCGGGGCTCGAAGGCGGAGGTCGGGGCTCGAAGGCGGCGGCTGGGGTTCGGCGCGGGAGACCGGGGCTCGAAGGCGGCGGCTGGGGTTCGGCACGGGAGGTCGGGGGCCGCAGGTGGAGGCCGGGGCTTGGCGGGGGGAGGCCGGGGCTCGGCAAGGGAGGCCCGTGCCCCGTACCGTTGGTCCGCCCGCCCCACGCTGCGGCGGCCTGCCGCACCAGCTTGGTCCGCCTCCCCACGCTGCGGCGGCCTGCCGCACCAGCCTGGTTCGCCTCGCCACGCCGCAGCGGCTGCCGCACCAGCCTGGTCCGCCCGCCCCCGCCCCCGCTCCGCCCCCGGGAAGGAATTGGCCCGTGGGCGGTGTTGTCAGTGGTCGCCGGTAGGTTCTGTGAGTGAGAACGCAACACACACCGGAGGTTGTTGACGTGGTGACCGACATGCTGCCCGAGTCCTGGCGTGGGGTACTCGGCGAGGAGTTGGCGAAGCCCTATTTCCAGGAGCTCACCGACTTCGTCGAGCAGGAGCGGGCCCAGGGCCCGGTCTATCCGCCCCGCGAGCAGGTTTTCGCGGCGCTGGAGGCGACGCCCTACGACCAGGTGAAGGTGCTCATTCTCGGCCAGGACCCGTATCACGGCGCGGGTCAGGGCCACGGCCTGTGCTTCTCCGTGCAGCCCGGGGTCAAGACGCCGCCGTCGCTGCGGAACATCTACAAGGAGATGAAGGAGGAGCTGGGCCACCCCATTCCGGACAACGGCTATCTGATGCCGTGGGCCCAGCAGGGCGTCCTGCTGCTGAACGCCGTCCTGACGGTCCGCGAGGCGGAGGCCAATTCGCACAAGGGCAAGGGATGGGAGAAGGTCACCGACGCGGTGATCCGCGCGGTGGCGGCCCGGCCCGATCCGGCGGTCTTCGTGCTGTGGGGGAATTACGCCAAGAAGAAGCTGCCGCTGATCGACGAGGACCGGCATGTCGTGGTGCAGGGCGCGCACCCGTCCCCGCTGTCGGCGAAGAAGTTCTTCGGCTCCCGCCCGTTCACCCAGATCAACGCCGCGATCGCCGCGCACGGCCACGCCCCGATCGACTGGCGGATCCCGGACCTGGGCTGAGCGGCCGGCCGGGCCGTAGCCGGCCCTGGTGCGGCTGCCGCCCGGCCGGGGCCGTAGCCCGTCCTCGTACGGCTTCCGCCTGGCGGGGACGGTGCCCGCCCTCGCCGGGCTGCCACCCGGCCGGCCGTAGGCGTAGCCCGTGCTCGTCCGGCTGCCACCCGGTGCGTCGCGCACACCGAGCGAAGCTCTCCGGTGGCGGTTAGCGTCGAGGAAACGTCAGCGGTGGTGAGCGGATACGGGGAGTGCGCGGTGGTGGAGGAGCGGCGGGAGGCGGTCTCCGAGGACGGGGTACTGACCCGGATCGGCCAGGCGATCATGCTGCATCGGGCCGGCGACCGCGAAGAGGCACGTAACCGCCTCTCCGCGCTGTGGCACGAGATCGGGCCGCAGGGCGACGCCTTTCACCGCTGCGCCCTCGCGCACTACATGGCCGATACCCAGGACGACCCGCAGGACGAACTGGACTGGGACCTGCGGGCCCTGGAAGCGGCCGAGGGATTCGTCACCGAGCGGCGTCCGAGCACCGTGCCCGCCGCAGGTGAGTCCGGTGTGGCCGCCGCGCCGGAGGGGAGCCCCGGGCCCCGGCACCACCCCCTCGTCGCGCTGCGGGCGTTCTTCCCCTCGTTGCATCTCAACATCGCGGCCGACTACGCGGCGCTCGACCGGCCGGCCGACGCCCGGGCCCAGCTGCTGCGGGCCCGGGCGTCGGTCAATGCGCTCGCCGACGGCGAATACCGCCAGGGGCTACGGGACGCGATCCATCGTCTGGAGCTCCAGCTCGGCGGGGCCGCCGGCCGTACCCCCTAGCGCCCTGCGTCCTGGCCGCGCAGCATGCCGGTCAGGAGTTCCGCGCAGGAGGTGCGCAGCTCGGCGCGGGTGGGGGTGGTGGTGTGGAACTGCCCGGCGGTGCAGGAGAACAGCACGCCGTCGCACCAGGCCACCATCGTGAGCGCATGCCGTTCGGGCGCGGCGGAGCCGGCCGCCGCCAGCATCGCGATCATCGGCTCGCGGAAGGCCCGCCCCGCCCGGTCGTAGATCTCCCGTAGTGCGGGCCTGCGGGTGGCCTCCAGCGCGAGTTCGTAGCGGGCGAGGAGCAGCTGCCGGTGCCGTGAGAGGTACCGGTGCAGCGCGAGGGCGAGGACGTCCGCGACCGCCTCCGGACCGGTGTCCACCCCCGGACCGGTGTCCACCCCCGGACCCGCGACCGCCCCCGGACCGGTGTCCGCCTCCGGACCGGTGTCCGCCTCCGGGCCGGTGTCCGCCTCCGGAGGCCCCGAGGCGGCGGCCGACGTCTCGTCGCCGGTGGTGGGTGCGGGGGCGGCCGGCATGTGCGCCGGCGTGAGTACCGCGGCCTCCCGTTCGGCCAGCCGCCGTACCGCCGCCTCCAGCAGGGCCTCCCGGGTCCGCGCGAGGTTCGAGGTGGATCCCAACGGCAGACCGGCCGCCTCGTCGACGGCCCGATGGGTGAGCCCCCGCATCCCGCGTTCGGCGAGCAGGCGAATTGCCGCATCCGCGATCAGCTGGGCGCGGCCAGAGGCGGGGGTGGGCGAGGGGGTGCTGGTGGCGGTCGTAGCCGAGGGGCGGGGGCGGGCGTCACGGGCGGTCATGGAAGGGAGCCTAGCGGGGTTACTACGGGTGTAGTGATTGCGGTGACCGCGTCTGACTACAGGTGTAGTCTCCGGTCGAGCGGTAACTACGGCTGTAGTTGGCCCAAGTGGCAACTACGGCTGTAGTTGGCGCTGTCAGGACCTCGGACGGACTCGGAGACGACATGGAGCAGCCGCGCACCGCGCTGGTGATCGGTGGAGGGATCGGTGGGCTCACCGCCGCGGTGGCCCTGGACCGCCGGGGTGGTCGGTCACCGTCGTCGAGCGGGCCGCCGCGCTGGAGCCGGTCGGGGCGGGCATCGCGCTGGCGCCGAACGCCCAGCGCGCGCTGGACACGATCGAGGTGGGAGACGCGGTGCGCGCGAGGGCCGACTGGCAGGGGCGGGGAGCTCCGGCTGCCCGGCGGCCGTCGGCTGGCCCGTACGGACAACACCGCGGCCGTCCGGCGCTTCGGTGGGCCGGTGGTGATCGCCCACCGCGCCGAACTGGTCGCCCTGCTGGCTGCCCGGCTCCCCGAAGGGGCGGTCCGGACGCACGCCACGGCCACCCTCGTCGACCCGGGCGACCCCCGCCCGGGCGGCCGCCCGGCGCGGGTCCGCATCGCCGTGCCCAACACGGCCGACGCCGACGACGGGGGCAACGCCACGGCCGACCACCACACCAACGACAGGGACAACACCAGGGCCGACCCCAACGGCAACGACGAGGACACCACCCCCGCCACCCACCCCGACACCACCCCCGCCACCCACCCCCACCCCGCCCCCGACCTCGAACTCTCCGCCGACCTGGTCGTCGCCGCCGACGGCATCCACTCCGCCGTCCGCCGCGCCGTCTTCCCCGGCCACCCCGCGCCCCGTTACGCCGGATTCACCGCCTGGCGGTTCGTCGTCCCGGCGCCCGACGGGGTGCGCGGGGTGGCGCACGAGACCTGGGGGCCCGGCGGTGTGTGGGGCACCGTGCCGCTGGCCGGTGGGCGGATCTACGCGTACGCCACCGCGGCCGTGCCCGCCGGGGGCCGGGCCGTGGACGACGAGCGGGCCGAACTCCTGCGGCGTTTCGGGGCCTGGCACCACCCCGTGCCGGCGCTGCTCGACGCCGTCGGCCCGGCCGAGGTGCTGCGCAACGACGTGTACACCGCGGCGACTCCGCCGCCCGCCTTCCACCACGGCCGGGTCGCCCTGCTCGGTGACGCCGTCCATCCGATGACGCCCAACCTGGGGCAGGGCGGCTGCCAGGCCGTCGAGGACGCCGTCGTGCTGGCGCACGAGGCCGCGCCGGACGCCGATCTGGGCGCCGCGCTCGCCGCGTACACCCGGCAGCGGCTGCCGCGCACCATGGAGGTGGTGCGCCGCGCCGAGCGGATCGGCCGGCTCAGCACCTGGCGGTCCCGGCCCGCGTGTGCCCTGCGCGCCGGGCTGATGGCGGCCACCGCCCGTCTGGCGCCCGATCTCGCGCTGCGCGCCCTCGACGGGATCGCCGACTGGCGGCCGCCGGCCGGCACGTATGCTGCCGGGGCGCGGGGCACCAGGACCGCGGCACGACGCGAGGAGCAAGAGTGAAGATCGGCTGCATCGGACTCGGCGACATAGCGCAGAAGGCGTACCTGCCCGTGCTGGGCAGCCTGCCGGGGACCGAACTCCATCTGCACACCCGGACCGCGGCCACCCTCCAACGGGTCGGCGCCGCCCACCGGCTGACCGGCGACCAGCTCCACGCGGACCTGGACTCGCTGCTCGCCGTCGGCCTGGACGCGGCGTTCGTGCACGCGGCGACCGCCGCCCACCCGGAGCTGGTCACCCGGCTCATCGAGGCCGGTGTGCCGACCTACGTCGACAAGCCGCTCTCCTACGAACTCGCCGAGTCCCGGCGGATCGTGGCGCTGGCCGAGGACCGGGGCGTGGGCCTGACCGTCGGCTTCAACCGCCGGTTCGCGCCGGCCTACGCGCAGTGCCGCGAGCACGCCCGCGACCTGATCCTGATGCACAAGAACCGGGTCGGGCTGCCCGAGGACCCGCGCACGCTGGTGCTGGACGACTTCATCCACGTCGTCGACACCCTGCGATTCCTGCTGCCGGGCGAGCCGGACCACATCGACGTCCGGGCCAGGATCCGGGACGGGCTGATGCACCACGTGGTGCTCCAGCTGTCCGGTGACGGGTTCACCGCCATCGGCACCATGAACCGCCTCAGCGGTTCCGCGGAGGAGGTCCTCGACGTCTCGGGCCAGGACACCCGGCGGCAGGTCGTGAACCTCGCCGAGGTCATCGACCACAAGGGGCAGCCGACGATCCGGCGGCGCGGCGACTGGGTGCCGGTCGCCCGCCAGCGCGGTATCGAGCAGATCGTCCTGGCGTTCCTGGACGACGTACGGGCCGGGCGGCAGCCGTCCGCCCGGGACGCGCTGCGCACCCACGAGCTGTGCGAGCGCGTCATCACCGACGCGATCGAGCAGCACGCCCGCTGAGCCGAGCGGAGGGAGCGGTCCGGCCGTCGGGGCGACCGGACCGGGCCACCCGGCCTCTGATCCTCCGCCCGCCGCCGTACGCACCCGCGACCACCAGCGCGGCCACCGCCCCGTACACCACCCAGTCGCCGAACCGGGTGTACGGGCTGGTGCCGGTGGCCAGCGGCAGGTCGTAGACGGCCGCCGCGCTGCGGTCGGTGCCGAGCGTGGTGCCGATCCGCTCGCCCCGGGGGCCGTACACCGCGCTGACGCCGGTGAGGGTGGCGTGCACCATCGGCCGCCAGGTCTCAGCGGCCCGCAGGGCGCCCAGGGAGGCGTGCTGCAGCGGAGCCCAGCTGTGCTGGAACGTGGACGTCGAGGACTGGGCGACGATCACCTGCGCACCGCCGCGCGCCAGCGCGCGGCTCAGGTCGGGGAAGGCGGTCTCGAAGCACACCAGCGGCCCGATCCGCAGGCCGCCGGCCGTGGCGACGGGCATCACCACCTGGCGGGTGCCGCGTATCCGGTCGGTGCGGGCCGCCTTGCCCACCTTCGTCGCCCAGCCCAGTACGGACCGGAACGGTATGTACTCGCCGAACGGGACCAGCCGTCTCTTGGCGTAGCGGTCGCCGGTCGGGCCGTGCGGGCCGATCAGTACCGCGCTCTTGTAGATGCCCGGCCGGCCGGCGCGCCGGGAGTCGGCGTTGACCAGCAGGTCGGCGCCGGTCTCCCGGGACAGTGCGGCGAGCCGGGCGGCGAGCGCCGGGCGGTCCGCCGGGTCCTGGTACAGGCTGCTCTCGCCCAGACGACCAGGTGCACCCCGCGGCCGGCCAGTGACCGGGTGAGGGCCGCGCTGCGGGCCAGCCGCTGGGTCGGGGTGCCGTCCGGGCCGGGCTGGACGACCGCGATCCGCACCGTGCCGGCCGGGCGGGGGACCGGCGCCACGAGCCATCCGGCGCCGCCCGCCAGCGCGCACACCAGCAGACCGGCGACCGCGGGCCGCCAGGCGGAGCCGCGGGCGATCAGCTCGGCCAGGGCGGTGTTCACCACCACGATCAGGAAGCTCAGCAGCCAGACCCCGCCGATCGACGCCAGCCGCAGTGCGGGCGCGACCTGCCACTGGCTGGCGCCCAGCAGGCCCCAGGGGCCGCCCAAGTACTCCCAGGAGCGGACGAGTTCCACCATCAGCCAGCCCGAGGGCACCAGCACCAGTGCGGCCGACCTCCGCCCGGCGCCGGGCGTGCCGCCCAGCAGGGCCCGTACCAGCAGCCCCCAGGGCGCCCAGAGCGCACCGAGCAGCAGGGCGAGGACGAGGATGAAGACGTGCAGGCTCGGCAGCAGCCAGTGGTGCACCGCCAGTATGAAACCGGCCCCGCCCAGCCAGCCGTCCAGCGCCGCCCGCCGGGGCGTCGGCGCGGTCCGCACCAGCAGCAGCCACGGCACCAGCGCCACGTACGCCAGCCACCACCACGACGGGGCGGGGAAGGTGAGCGCCGGCAGCGCCCCGGCGAGCGCGGCGGTCGCTCCGCGGCCCCAGGCGGAGCCGAGCCACCGCGTCCGGGGGCCGAGCGGTCTGTCCATACGGTCTCCACGGTCTGCCGGGTGCCGGTTCGTCCGTCCGGCCGGGCGCGCGGGACCGGCCGGACGCCCAGTGTGCGCGGGCGGTGCGATCAAGGAAAGGGGGCCTCGCCCGGGGGAGCCGGACCCTCGCCGGGACGGCCGAGGCGCACCCGGCCGCGGACCGCCCGGGGTCAGCCGCTCGGCTGCCGCACCTCCCGCCATTTCTCCCGTACGACGACCGCGGTCAGCCGCCAGCCGTCCGGGGTGCGGCGGGCGGTGAAGTCGTAGCGGCCGGCGCAGGTGTAGTTGGGGGCGGTGGGCCCGCCGTCGGCGTCGGTCGCCGGGCCGGCCAGCCGCATCGGATTGAGGTAGTCGGCCCGGATGCCGGCCGTGTCGCCCGGTGCGCCGTCCTGCGAGGCCAGTGTGATCCGGCGGTTGACGATCAGGTGCTGGCGGATCACGAAGTGCCGGAGCGTCTCGGCCAGCCAGGCGGCGACGTCCTCGGCGCTGCCCTCGATGCCGCCCGCCGAGCGGTAGTCGACCCGCGCGTCCGGGGCGAAGAGGGCCAGGTAGCCCGGCCAGTCGCCGTCGTCCACGGCGAGCGCGTAGCCGGTGACCAGATCGTCCAGGGCGAGCCGGTCCATGACGATGGAGTGTTCCGCGCGCTGCGTCATCTCCTCAGTTTTCGCCACGCGGAAGGCCCCCGCCAAGAGGTGGGGGCCTTCCGCATGCCGTGTTCAGTTCACCAGCGCCGGGTCCACCAGGAGGTCGTCGCCGGGGCCGGCCGGTGCGGCACCGGTGTCCGGGCCCGCCGCGGACTCGGAGTCCGGGCCCGCGGGGGAGGCGCCGGATGACGTGGCCGCCGCCTCCGCGAACTGGGTGCGGTACAGCTCCGCGTACCGCCCGTCGGCCGCCAGCAGCGTCTCGTGGGTGCCGCGTTCCACGATCCGTCCGCCCTCGACGACCAGGATCAGGTCGGCGGCGCGCACGGTCGACAGCCGGTGGGCGATGACCAGCGCGGTACGTCCCTCCAGGGCCTCGCCGAGCGCCTCCTGGACCGCCGCCTCGGAGGTGTTGTCCAGGTGGGCGGTGGCCTCGTCGAGGATCACCACCCGGGGGTGGGCGAGCAGCAGCCGGGCGATGGTCAGCCGCTGCCGTTCGCCGCCGGAGAGCCGGTAGCCGCGCTCGCCGACGACGGTGTCCAGGCGGTCGGGGAGGCCGGCGATCAGCTCCTCCAGGCGGGCCCGGCGCAGCGCGTCCCACAGCTCGTCCTCGGTCGCCTCCGGCTTGGCGAGCAGCAGGTTCTCGCGGATCGAGTCGTGGAAGAGGTGGCCGTCCTGGGTGACCATGCCGAGCGCCCCGCGCAGCGAGGCGGCGGTCAGGTCGCGGACGTCCACGCCGGAGAGCCGGACCGCGCCGGAGTCCGCGTCGTACAGCCGCGGCAGCAGCTGGGCGACGGTCGACTTGCCGGCGCCCGAGGAGCCGACCAGGGCGACCATCTGGCCGGGTTCGGCGCGGAAGGAGATGCCGTGCAGCACCTCCTCGCCGCCGCGGGTGTCGAGGGTGGCGACCTCCTCCAGGGAGGCCAGCGAGACCTTGTCGGCGGACGGGTAGCCGAAGCGTACCGAGTCGAACTCCACCGACACCGGGCCGTCGGGGACCTCGCGGGCGTCCGGCTTCTCGGCGATCAGCGGTCGGAGGTCGAGCACCTCGAAGACCCGCTCGAAGCTGACCAGGGCGCTCATCACCTCGATGTGGGCGCCGGACAGCGCGGTCAGCGGGGCGTAGAGGCGGGTGAGCAGCAGCGCGAGCGAGACGATCGCGCCGGCCTCCAGCTGCCCGCGCAGGGCCAGGAAGCCGCCCAGGCCGTAGACCACGGCCAGCGCCAGGGCGGAGACCAGGGTCAGCGCGGTGACGAAGTACGTCTGGACCATGGCCGAGCGGACGCCGATGTCCCGGACCCGGCGGGCGCGGACGGCGAACTCGGCGGACTCGCGGGCCGGGCGGCCCATCAGCTTGACGAGGGTGGCGCCCGGTGCGGAGAACCGCTCGGTCATCTGCGTGCCCATCGCCGCGTTGTGGTCGGCGCCCTCCCGGCGCAGTGCCGCCAGCCGGCGGCCGACCCGGCGGGCGGGCAGCACGAACACCGGCAGCAGCACCAGGGCGATCAGGGTGATCTGCCAGGAGAGGGTGAGCATCACGCCAAGCGTGAGCAGCAGCGTGACGATGTTGCTGACCACCCCTGAGAGGGTGTCGCTGAACGCCCGCTGGGCGCCGATCACGTCGTTGTTGAGCCGGCTGACCAGGGCGCCGGTGCGGGTGCGGGTGAAGAAGGCGATCGGCATCCGCTGGACGTGGTCGTAGACGGTGGTCCGCAGGTCCAGGATGAGTCCCTCGCCGATGCTCGCCGACAGCCAGCGGGTCAGCAGTCCCAGGCCCGCCTCGGCGACCGCGATCAGGGCGATCAGACCGGACAGTCCGACCACGAGGGCGGACGAGTCACCGCCGACGATCGCGTCCACCACCCGGCCGGCGAGCAGCGGGGTGGCCACCGCGAGCATCGCGGTCACCGTGCTCAGCAGCAGGAACCAGATCAGATGCCGGCGGTGCGGCCGGGCGAACGCCGCGATGCGGCGCAGTGTGCCGCGGGAGAAGCGGTGCCGGCCCTGCTGCGCGGTCATCGTGCTGTGCAGCGAGTGCCAGGCGGTGACTTCCATGTCCATGGTGGCCTCCTGTGTGCCGGGTCGTCACGGGATCGCCGTACGTGACCGGCGACATGAAAGGAACCTAGGACCTCAACCAATATTGAGGTCAAGCGATTCCCGCAGGACCATCCTCCGGGCCCGGCGGGGGACCCGGTGCGCGGACGCGCCGCCGGACCTCGGGACGACGGTCGGCAGCCGAGGGCGTGCGGGGTGCGGATACCGTCCGCCGTGCGCCGAGGGGCGACTTTGAGACAACCTCGCGAGGCGGCGTACGCCGGGGAGTTGAGGCGGCGGGACGGCGGGTAAGCCGTAGGCAACTCAAGCGCAACGACGCCCCGGAAACGGGCCGACCCCGCCCGGATCGCGCCGGGCGCCCCCCACCTCTCTTGTACGACTCCGCCGTGGCCCATGGCCGTTTCCGGTGCCGCGGCACGAAAGTGGGCCGGGCCGATGGACGAACGTCAGTACTACCCGAGAATCGTGGGACCCGGTCGCGCCGCGGACGGCGCGACCGTCTTGGAGCTCCACGGCGAGCTCGACATCCTCGCCGTGTCGGTGCTCTCCGCCCGGCTGGACGAGCTCACCGGCGCGCAGGGCGCCGATCTCGTCCTCGACCTGCGCGCGGTGGCCTTCATCGACTGCGCCGGGCTCTCGCTGCTCAGCCGCGCCCGCTGCCGGACCAGGCAGCGGGGCGGCCGGCTGCGGCTGGCCGGGGTCACCGACGGCGGCAGCGTCGGACGACTGCTGCGGATGACCGGACTGACCGGTCATTTCGAGCTCGTGCCGGACGGCGCCCCCGGCCCCGCCGGCGACGGTGCCGGAGCGGCCGGGGGCGCGGACATCGCTGTGGCGTGAGGCCCGCTCCGGCTCAGGCCGGCAGGGTCGCCTCGATCGCGGCGACCAGCTCAGGAGCCTCCGGCTCGGTACGCGGCCGGAAGCGGCCCGCGACCCGGCCCTCGGTGTCGATCAGGAACTTCTCGAAGTTCCACTGGACGTCGCCGGCGGTCCCTTCGGCGTCCGCGGTGGCCGTCAGCTCGGCGTACAGCGGCTGCCGGCCGGCGCCGTTGACGTCGCCCTTCTCGAACAGCGGGAAGCTGACGCCGTACGTCGCCGAGCAGAACGTGGCGATCTCCTCGGCGGTGCCGGGCTCCTGGCCCGCGAACTGGTTGCTGGGGAAGCCCAGCACGGAGAAGCCCCGGTCCGCATAGCGCTGCTGCAGCCGCTCCAGGCCTTCGTACTGCGGGGTCAGCCCGCACTTGGACGCCACGTTGACCACCAGCAGTGCCTTGCCGCGGTGGTCGGCGAGCGAGGCGGGCTCACCGGTCAGGGTGCGCAGCGGGATGTCGTACAGGCTCACGGTCATGCTCCTCTTCACGGGTACGCGGACGGGGACGGCCCTCATCCTTCTTCCCAACGGTGCCGCCCGCCCTGATCTTCCCCGGATCGTCGGTGGGCCAGGAAACCGTCGGGCGCAGGGTGCCGGCCTGCCATTCCTTGAGCAGCTGGTCGAAGATCGGAGTGTCCTCCTCGGGCGGCCGGCGCGCCTGCGGGGCGGGCGGCGGCGGCAGCGACGGGGGCCGGTGCGACAGCGAGATCCGCTGAAAAGGGTGCGAGGCGGGCTTCTTGACATCCATGCCCGGACTCAACCGGAAATCGGCGCCCGGGTTGCGGGACGCGGCCGGGGCGGCCCGCAGATGCCCCTGCGGTGGTGACGGGCAGAAGATACGTTCCCGGAGCGAAGGGGCCGGCGGACGCCCCGCCGGCCCCTTCGCTCACCTCCGCACCACCGGCCGCGCCGACAGGGGCGTCTTCGGCGGTTCTGCCGGGATCAGGTCCGGCACAGCAGCGCCTCCAGGACCTCCGCGAGCGCCGCCTCGGGATCGGCCACCCGGCCCTCCGCCCGCCACGCCACATAGCCGTCCGGCCGCACCAGCACCGCGCCCTCGGGTGTCGTGCCGTGCTTCTCGGCCCAGTCGGCGCCCTCCTCCGGGGCCAGGTCGTCGTCCGGTTCGGTGCCGATCAGGTAGCAGTTCAGCCGCACCCCGAAGCGCTGGACGGCGCCCTTGGCCGCGGTGCGCCACATGTCGCCGTCGGAGCCGGACAGCAGGGTGAACGACGTCTCGTAGAGGTCGAGGGTGGAGCGGCGCCCCTCGGGGCCGGTCAGCCACATGTGCGGGGCGCGGGTGCCCGGCTCGCCGGTCATCCGCAACTGGTCCGGAACCACCGGCAGTTCGGGATCGGCGCCGACGACCGCGCCGCTCGGGTAGCAGTAGCCGAGCGCGACAGTGAGCACCCCGCGCTGCCGGCCGCCGCCGGCCCCGGGCGTCGGCGCGTACCCGGGGTGGCTGTGCTCCGCGGAGCGGGCCGAGGCGCGGGCACTGGTCTCCCGGGCCACCGGCAGCCGCTCCGCCTCGTACGTCGACAGCAGCTCCGGGCCCGCCGCACCGTCCAGGACGGCGGCGATCTTCCAGGCCAGGTTGTGGGCGTCCTGGATGCCGGTGTTCGACCCGAACGCGCCGGTGGGCGACATCTCGTGGGCCGAGTCGCCGGCGAGGAAGACCCGGCCCGCGCCGTACCGCTCGGCGACCCGCTCGGCGGCGTGCCACGGGGCCTTGCCGGTGATCTCCACCGCCATGTCCAGCGCACCGGTCGCCCGCCGGATGTGGTCGATGCACCGCTCGTCGGTGAAGTCCTCCAGGGTCTCGCCCTGGTCGGGGTGCCAGGGCGCGTGGAAGACCCAGTCCCGCTCGTTGTCCACCGGCAGCAGGGCGCCGTCGGCCTCCGGGTTCGTCAGGTAGCAGGCGATGAAGCGGCGGTCGCCCACCACCTCCGCCAGCTCCGGAGCGCGGAAGGTGATGCTCACGTTGTGGAACAGGTCGCCCGGGCCGGTCTGCCCGATGCCCAGCCGCTCGCGGACCGGGCTGCGGGGGCCGTCGGCGGCGATGAGGTAGTCCGCGCGCACGGTGTGCCGCTCGCCGGTCTCCCGGCTCCTGAGCTCCGCGGTCACCCCGTCCGCGTCCTGTTCGAAGGAGACCAGCTCGGTGGAGAAGCGCAGATCGCCGCCGAGCTCGCGGGCGGAGCGCACCAGGACCGGTTCGAGGTCGTTCTGGCTGCACAGACACCAGCCGGCCGGGCTGATCCGGGCCAGCCCGCCGCCCGGGTCGATCTCCTTGAACAGCCACTCCTGTTCGTCGCCGGTCAGTGAACGGGCCTGCAGGATCCCGTGGTTGCCGGCCAGGGTCGAGGCCGCCTCCCGGATCGGCCGCTCGGCGCCGGCCACCCGGAACAGCTCCATCGTGCGGACGTTGTTGCCGCGCCCGCGCGGGTGATGGGAGGTGTCCGAGTGCTTCTCGACCAACAGGTGCCGTACACCCAGCCGTCCCAGGAACAGCGAGGCGGACAGGCCCACCAGGGACCCGCCCACGACCAGTACCGGGACCCGTTCTCGGGGGGTGGGATTCATGGCGTGCTCCAGCTCCAAGGCGCATTGAGGGCAGATGGAGCACGAATGCCCGGCCGCGGACCTGTTCGATCACGGTTCACCTGCATGGCTCACAGATCTCGCGCCGCCCGTACGTCCCGGCCACGATCGAATCCGGGACGCCCCCCGGACACCGGGGCGGGCGGCCCCACCATCCGGCTCAGTCACCCGGATCGCACCGGAACTGACGACGCACCACAGGGGCCAACGGGCACCGAAGGAGATGCGTAGACGATGACAACGCTGTCGGAACGAATATCCCAGTCAGCCTTCGACGGCTCACGGCTCAGGGTCGTACTGCTCCTGGACCTCCATGACGGAGCCCAGCAGCAGTTCCTGGAAGCCTACGAGCACCTGCGCAACCAGGTCGCGTCCGTCCCCGGGCACCTCACCGACCAGCTGTGCCAGTCCATCGAGAACCCCTCGCAGTGGCTGATCACCAGCGAATGGGAGAGCGCGCCCCCCTTCCTCGCCTGGGTCAACAGCGAGGAACACGTCAAGATGGTCCAGCCGCTGCACGCCTGCGTCCGCGACACCCGCTCGCTGCGCTTCAGCGTCCTGCGCGAGACCTCGAACATCGCCGCCCGGGCCCCCGAGCCCCCCAAGGGCCGGCTCCAGGCCAACCCCGGGTCGGCGACGGTGTGGTGCGGCACGCGCTGACCTTCACCGTGAAGCCCGGCAGCGAGGACAAGGTCGCCGAGATCCTGGCCGGCTACGACTCGCCGGAGGCCCGGGTCGACGACACCACCCGGCTGCGCCGCACCTCCCTGTTCATGCACGGCAACCGCGTCGTCCGCGCGGTCGAGGTGCAGGGCGACCTGGTCGCGGCGCTCCGCCACGTCTCCCAGCAGCCCGAGGTCCGGGCCGTCGAGGAGGCCATCAACCCCTACCTGGAGCAGGACCGCGACCTCAGCGACGCGAACTCCGCCCGGGTGTTCTTCACCCGCGCCGCCCTGCCCGCCGTGCACCACGTCGCCTCCGGCAGCGCACGGCCCGAGGACGTACGGCGCCACGCCCTGTTCTACCCCGCCAAGGGAGGCTGCGGCATGGCGCTGGCCAGGATGCTGGCCCGCCAGGACGAGCTGGCCGCCGACGACCCGGACTGCCCCGTCGCCGGCAGCACCATCTTCCAGCGCGACGACGTCGTCGTCCGGCTCGTCGACATGCGGATCCCGCTCGACCAGGACCCGCTGCTCTCGCTCGGCATCCGCGGTCAGCGCAAGACGGCGGTGCTGCGCCGTCTGCTCGACACCGAAGTGGCCGGCGGTCTGTCCAACGACCGCGAGCTCGCGCGCTTCCTCGCGCGCTGCGACATGGCCCTGATCACCGACCGCCGGTCCGCGGGCGCCTGAAACCGTCCGCCCGCAGCAGGTCCCATCCCAACCCACCGCCGGCTTCACGCCCCTGGAGGAATCAGCCATGACCACGCACCGCCCACGCATCGTGGACCTCAGCGAGACCCAGCCCAACCGCCGGCGCGGAGGTGATCTGCGCGCCATGCTGACGCCCAGCGCGGTGGGCGCCACGAGCGGCTTCATGGGCATGGCCCTCGTACAGCCCGGCGAGCGCATCGGCGAGCACTACCACCCGTACTCCGAGGAGTTCGTGTACGTCGTCCAGGGCGCGCTCGAAGTGGACCTCGACGGGGAGCCGCACCCGCTGCGCCCGGACCAGGGGCTGCTGATCCCGCCGTACATGCGGCACCGGTTCCGCAATGTCGGGGACGTCGAGGCCCGGATGGTCTTCCACCTCGGCCCCCTGGCGCCCCGCCCCGAGCTGGGGCACGTCGACACCGAGGGCACCGAGGAGAGCAGCCCCGCCGCCCCGCCCGAACACACGGAGCCGGTGTCATGAGTCGCCGCGTGGCGGTCACCGGAGTCGGGATCGTCGCGCCCGGCGGGGTGGGAGTGCCCGCCTTCTGGGACCTGCTGTCCGCCGGCCGTACGGCGACCCGTGGCATCACCCTCTTCGACCCGGAGGGATTCCGCTCGCGCATTGCCGCCGAATGCGACTTCGACCCCGCGGCGCACGGCCTGAGCGCGGAACAGGTCGCCCGCTCGGACCGGTACGTCCAGTTCGCCATGGTCGCCGCGGACGAGGCACTGCGCGACGCCGGCCTCGACCCCGAGCGGGAGGACCCCTGGCGCATCGGGGTCTCCCTGGGCACCGCCGTCGGCGGCACCACCCGCCTCGAACACGACTACGTCGCCGTGAGCGACCGAGGCAAGCGCTGGGACGTCGACCACCGGCCGGCCGGCCGCTATCTGGAGCGGGCCTTCTCGCCCAGTTCGCTGGCCTCCGCGGTGGCCGAACAGGTCGGCGCGCACGGCCCGGTGCAGACCGTCTCCACGGGCTGCACCTCCGGCCTCGACGCCATCGGCTACGCCTTCCAGTCCATCGAGGAGGGCAAGGTCGACGTCTGCATCGCCGGTGCGTCGGACTCGCCGATCTCCCCGATCACCGTGGCCTGCTTCGACGCGATCAAGGCGACCTCCGCCAACAACGACGACCCCGCCCACGCCTCCCGGCCGTTCGACGCCCACCGCGACGGATTCGTCATGGGCGAGGGCGGCGCCGTGCTCGTCCTGGAGGAGCTGGAGCACGCCCGGGCCCGCGGTGCGACCGTGCACTGCGAGATCCGCGGCTACGCCACCTTCGGCAACGCGTACCACATGACCGGGCTGACCCAGGAGGGCCTGGAGATGGCCGAGGCGATCAACCGCGCCCTCGACCACGCCAGGCTCGACGCCACCCAGGTCGACTACGTCAACGCGCACGGGTCGGGCACCCAGCAGAACGACCGGCACGAGACCGCCGCGGTCAAGCGGTCGCTGGGCGCACACGCCCACAAGGTGCCGATGAGCTCCATCAAATCCATGGTGGGCCACTCGCTCGGCGCGATCGGCGCCATCGAGATCGTCGCCTGCGTGCTGGCACTGACCCACCAGGTCGTGCCGCCGACGGCCAACTACGAGACTCCGGACCCGGAGTGCGACCTCGACTACGTGCCCAGGACGGCGCGGGAACTGCCGCTGCGTTCGGTGCTCTCGGTCGGCAGCGGCTTCGGCGGATTCCAGTCAGCGGTGGTACTGACCCGACAGGGTGGGAGGGCAACATGAGCTCCCCGAAGGAACGACGCTCCGTCGTCACCGGCATGGGGGTGATCGCCCCCAACGGGGTGAGCACCGACGCCTTCTGGAAGGCGACCAAGGAAGGCATCAGCGTCCTCGACCGGGTGACCCGGGAGGGCTGCGAGCACCTGCCGCTCAAGGTCGCCGGTGAGGTGCGCGGCTTCGACCCGGCGGACCTGATCGAGGAGCGCTACCTCGTCCAGACCGACCGGTTCACCCACTTCGCCATGGCGGCGGCCAACCTCGCGCTGGACGACGCCCGTCTCGGCCGCGCCGACTACGCCGACTCGCCGTTCGCGGTGGGCGTCGTCACGGCCGCCGGATCCGGCGGCGGCGAGTTCGGCCAGCGCGAGCTGCAACGGCTCTGGGGCCAGGGCTCCAAGTACGTCGGCCCCTACCAGTCGATCGCCTGGTTCTACGCCGCCAGCACCGGACAGATCTCCATCCGCGGCGGCTTCAAGGGCCCCTGCGGAGTCGTGGCCAGCGACGAGGCGGGCGGCCTGGACGCCCTGGCGCATGCCTGCCGCACCGTGCGGCGCGGCACCGACGCGGTCGTCGTGGGCGCCGCCGAGGCACCGCTGGCCCCCTACTCGGTCGTCTGCCAGCTCGGCTACGACGATCTGAGCACGCTCGACGACCCGGTCCGCGCCTACCGTCCGTTCACCGACGGCGCCTGCGGATTCGTGCCCGCCGAAGGCGGCGCGATGCTGGTCGTCGAGGAGGCGACGGCGGCCGAGGGCCGCGGCGCACCCGTCCGGGCCGAACTGTCCGGACACACCGCGACCTTCACCGGCGCCTCCCGTTGGGAGGAGTCCCGGGCCGGACTCGCCCACGCCATCCGCGGCGCGCTGGAGGACGCGCGGTGCGCCCCGGACGAGATCGACGTGGTGTTCGCGGACGCGCTGGGCGTCCCCTCGGCCGACCGGGCCGAGGCGCTGGCCCTCGCGGACACCCTGGGCCGGCAGGCCACCCAGGTCCCGGTGACCGCGCCCAAGACGGGCACCGGGCGGGCGTACTGCGGTGCCCCCGTCCTGGACATCGCGGCCGCGGTGCTCGCCATGGAACACGGTGTGGTGCCGCCCACCCCCAACGTCGTCGACGTGTGCCACGACCTTGACGTCGTGACCGGCCGGGCCCGCCCCGCCGAACTGCGGACGGCGCTGGTGCTGAGCCGGGGACTGATGGGCTCGAACGCGGCGATGGTGCTGCGGCAGGGCCCGCCGTCCCCCTCATGAGAAGGAGAACCGCACATGACCGCTCAACTGACCCTCGACGAGCTGGCAGCGCTGATGAAGTCCGCCGCCGGCCTGACCGTCGACCCGAAGGACCTGGCGAACCGGGCCGACTCGACCTTCGCCGAGTTCGGCCTGGACTCGCTGGGCCTGCTGGGCATCGTGGGCGAGCTGGAGAACCGGCGCGGCCGGCCGATGCCGACCGACGCGGAGCGCTGCAAGACGCCGCGCGACTTCCTCGCCCTCGTGAACACCCCCAGCAAAGCCCCCATGGAAGCCGACAAAGTGCCTACGACAGGAGCCTGACATGCCCGGCCACACCGAGAACGACATCACCATCGCCGCGCCCCTCGACCTCGTCTGGGACATCACCAACGACATCGAGAACTGGCCGCAGCTGTTCAGCGAGTACGCCGCGGTCGAGGTGCTGTCCCGCGAGGGCGACAAGACCACCTTCCGGCTGACCATGCACCCGGACGACAACGGCACCGTCTGGAGCTGGGTCTCCGAGCGGGTCGTCGACCGCGCCCACCGCACCGTCCGCGCCCGCCGGGTCGAGACCGGCCCGTTCGCGCACATGGACATCCACTGGCAGTACTCCGAGATCCCGGGCGGCACCTCGATGCACTGGACCCAGGACTTCGCGATGAAGCCGGACGCCCCGGTCGACGACAAGGGCATGACCGAGCTCATCAACCGCAACTCCCGGATCCAGATGGAGCTCATCCGGGACAAGATCGAGCAGCGGGACCGTGAGCTGCGGTCCGCCGCGGTCAGCTGACGGCCCGCCGGGCCGCGTCCGGACCGCCCTCCGGCGGCAACGAAGGGATCTTCCCGATGCATCACGCTCTGATCGTCGCCCGCATGAAACCCGGTTCGGCACCGGACATCGCGGACGTCTTCCGCGAGTCCGACCGTACGGAACTGCCGCACCTGGTCGGTGTCTCGCGGCGGACCCTGTTCCAGTTCGGTGACGTGTACCTGCACCTCATCGAATCGGACCGGCCGCCCGGCCCGGAGATCGCCAAGGTCACCGGGCACCCCGAGTTCCGCGCGGTGAGCGACAAGCTGTCCGCCTTCGTCAGCGCCTACGACCCCGAGACCTGGCGGAGCCCGAAGGACGCGATGGCCCAGCAGTTCTACCGCTGGGAGCGCGACGGCAGCCGCTGACGCGCGGGCCGGGCCGGGGCGATCCCCCGGGGCCCCGGCCGCCGCCCGGGAACCGGCACGGCCGCCCGGCGGGGAGAGCTCTCCCCGCCGGGCGGCCGGCCGTGCGCGCACGGGTTCATCGTGGCGGCCGCGTCCTCAGGCCGGAACGGTGCACTCGAAGGCGTGCAGGTACGGGTTGACGACGAGGACGTCGTGCACCTCCAGCCCGGCGTCCGAGATCCGGCGGATCATGCTGTCCTTGGTGTGCTTGGCGCCGCCCACGTTCAGCAGGAGCAGCAGGTCCATGGCGGTGGTGAACTTCATCGACGGGCTGTCGTCGACGAGGTTCTCGATGACCACGACCCGGGCGCCGGGCCGGGCCGCCGCCTTGACGTTGTGCAGCGTCCGGCGGGTGGAGTCGTCGTCCCACTCCAGGATGTTCTTGATGATGTAGACGTCGGCCCGGACCGGGATGTCCTCCCGGCAGTCGCCGGGCACCACCTTCACCCGTGGGGCGAGCGGGCCGCCCGCGCGCAGCCGGGGGTCCGGCTGCGCCACGACCGTGGGCAGGTCGAGCAGGGTGCCCTCCAGCGCGGGGTACTTCTCCAGCAGGCTGGCGAGGACGTGGCCCTGCCCGCCGCCGATGTCCGCCACCGACCGCGCCTTCGACAGGTCCAGCAGGCGGGCGACGTCCTCGGCCGACTGCTTGCTGGAGGTCGTCATGGCCCGGTCGAAGACCTGGGCGGACTCGGTGGCGTCCTGGTGCAGGTACTCGAAGAAGCTCTTGCCGTAGAGGTCGTCGAAGACATCGCGCCCGGAGCGCACCGCCTCGTCCAGCCGCGGCCACGCCTCCCAGGTCCACGGCTCGGTGCACCACAGGGAGATGTAGCGCAGGCTGTTCGGGGTGTCCTCGCGCAGCATCCGGGACATGTCGGTGTGGACGTACTTCCCGTCGTCGGTCTCGGCGAAGATCCCGTAGCAGGACAGCGCGCGCAACAGCCGTTCCAGCGGCCGCGGTTCGGCCTTCACCTCGGCTGCCAGCTCCTCGGCGGAGGCCGGCCGGTCGCCGAGCGCGTCGGCGACGCCGAGTCGCGCCGCCGCCCGTACCGCCGCCGCGCACGCGGCTCCGAAGACGAGCTCCCGCAGCCGCATGGCCGACTGGGGCGTGGGACTTACGGTGGTCATTCCGCCTCTATTCTCCCGTGGTAGGTGAGTGCACCCGTGGCACCGGGTGCGCCCGGTGGGCCGTCAGCACAGCCCGGCCGGCTTCGAGGTCCGGCAGACGTTGCGGACGAACCTGTTCCCCCGGCCCTTGGGGTCCCGGTTGGCCAGGTCGACCGGCTTGTTGCGCAGCACGATGTTGTCGACGACGGTGTTGTGCTCGTTGAGCGCGCCCACGAAGCTGTGGAAGAGGACGATGCCGCCGGAGAGCGGCGACGTGCCCCGGTTGTCGCGGACCAGGTTGTGCCGCACCAGCGCCCGTTCGGTGCCGGTGAGCACGATGCCCGAGCCCTGGAGGAACGGCAGCCGCTTGGTGGCGGCGCAGTGCTGGTTGTTCCGGGAGACGTCGTTGTCCCGTACGGTCAGCGCGCCCGCCCGGGGGCGGGACTCGTCGCCGACGATGAAGACCCCGGCGCAGTTCCCGACGACGGTGTTGTGACCCACCGTCAGGTTCCTGACCCGGCGGATGGTGACACCGATCCGGTTGCGGGACATCCGGTTCTCGGTGATCGACGCGCCCCGGGTGTCGGTCGCACCGCCCTCCTCCTTGACGGTGTTCGCCAGGAAGATGCCGGAATCGCCGTTGCCGGTGACGAAGTTGTCGCGGATCACGCCGCGGAGGGACTTCTCCTGCGCGATGCCCAGACCCCGTTCTTCCGGGACGTCACCCCGAGCACGGACAGCCGGTCGGTGCCGGAGGCCCAGATGCCGTTCTGCTGGAAGCCGGAGACGGTCAACGCGCGGATGCTGACGCCGCGGAGCAGCCGGTTCCGCGTGCCGAGCACGCAGATGCCGTTGCCTTCCTTGCCGCAGCGGTTCGCCGCCCGCTTCGCCGACGGGCGGATCACCGTCTTCTTGCCGGCCCCGACGAGGTGCAGCCACGGCGTGGTGATCAGCACGCTCTCGCGGTAGACCCCGGGCCGGAGGACGACGGTGTCACCCGGCCGGGCCGCGTCCACCGCCTGCTGGATCGACTCGCCCGGGCGGACGACATGCCGTCCCGGGGCATCGGAGGGGGGTGCCGCGCCCAGTCCGCCGGCCATCACCGCGGCGACGCAGCCCAGGAGTGTCATCTGTTGTAGGGCCATGAGGCGAAGCTATGGGCGATCAACCCCGCTCGCCATTTGTGGTGACCCGATGACGGCCGAGGGTGCGCCCGCCGGCGTCCGACACGCCGTCAAGTCCGCTGGCCGGCCTTCCGCCCGGCCGCGCATCAGGGCCGGTCAGCGGGGTTCTCCGGATGCTCGGCGCGGCTCCCCGTGCCGGTCGGCGGATCGCCCGGCCGGCACTCACCTGACCGGGTATCGGATGCCGTGTCCGCACGGTCCCCGGGCCCGGCGTCCGACGGTGGGTCAGCCGGCCCGTCCGGCCACACCTCGGTCAGGAACGCCGTGAGGCTGGCCGGCAGGAACCACGGTCGGACGCGGAAGACGGTCATGGCAGACCAACGCGCGGGGCCCGGCCGACGACACCCGGCAAGGGGCCGGACGCCCCCTTCATCACCCCAACGGCCCTCCGCGGCGCGGCGGGTGTGTCCGGTCCCGGCTCAGCGGGCGCGCCGGATCGCCGCCTCGACCCCGTCCAGGACGACCGCGAGCCCGCCCTCGAAGGCCGCCCGCGCCTCGCGTTCCAGATACGGCACCGAGTCGTCGGTGACCGGGACCGCGCCCTCGGTCTCCAGCCGGACCAGCAGCGGGAAGCGCTCGGCGAAGTCGGGCACCACCTCCTCCAGCATCCCGGACCGCGCCAGCCACCAGTCCTCGTCGGACACCCCGGTCGAGGCCGCGGCCACCCGGGACTCGGCGACGGTCCGCGCGGCCCCGCGCACGACGTGCACCAGCGTCCCGACCACCCGCCGCAGCTCCGTGGAGTCAAGACCGGTGGCGTACAGCAGCCGGAGCAGCGTCTCCAGGGCGCGGTACTCGTGCGGGCCGAGCACCGGGCGGGCCTGGGAGACCTGGAGCACCCAGGGGTGGCGCAGGTAGAACTCCCAGGTGTCCTCGGCCCAGGACGTCACCGCGGCCCGCCAGCCCGCCGCCGGGTCGTAGTCGTGCGGCAGCTCGGCCAGCACCTGGTCGTACATCAGGTCCACCAGCTCGCTCTTGCCCGGGACGTAGGTGTACAGCGCCATGGCGGTGCGTCCCAGCCGCTCGCCGACCGCGCGCATGGACAGGGCCGCCATGCCCTCCGCGTCGGCGACCGCGATCCCGGCCCGGACGATCACCTCGACGCTCAGGGCCGGTTTGGGGCCCGGCCACTGCCGCGTACGCGCCCCGCCGGGGCGCTCGTCGCGCCAGAGCAGAGCCATCGACCGACGGGGGTCGCCCTGGCCGGCGAATACCACCACTTGCCGTCTCCTTACGCCATAAAGTAACGTCACCCGGCGAACTCTTTACGGTGTAAGGATATCAGGAGGGGTGGCGGCTGACATGGGGGCCGAGCAGGCAGGAAAGCCAGAGCAGGAGACCGCGTACGCGGCGGACGGTCACGGCGTGATCGAGGTGCGCGGCGCCCGGGAGAACAATCTCGCCGACATTTCCCTGGACATACCCAAGCGCCGGCTCACGGTCTTCACCGGGGTCTCCGGATCCGGGAAGTCCTCCCTGGTCTTCGGCACCGTCGCGGCCGAGTCCAGCGGCTGATCAACGAGACCTACACGGCCTTCGTGCAGTCCTTCATGCCGGCCCGCAGCCGGCCGGACGTGGACGCCCTGCGCAATCTCAGCGCGGCCATCGTCGTCGACCAGGAACGCATGGGCGCCAACGCGCGCTCCACCGTCGGCACCGCCACCGACGCCCACACCATGCTGCGGATCATCTACAGCCGCCTGGGCACCCCGCACGCCGGCACCTCCACCGCGTTCAGCTTCAACAGCGCCGAGGGCATGTGCCCCGAGTGCGAGGGCTCGGCCGGGTCTCCACCATCGCCCTCGACCAGCTCGTGGACACCTCGCGCTCGCTCAACGAGGGCGCGATCAGCGCCCCCGGATTCACCGTCGGCTCGTGGTACTGGCAGACCCTCGCGCACTCCGGATTCTTCGACCCCGACGTGAAACTCGCGGATTTCACCCCCGCGCAGTGGGACGACTTCCTGCACAAACCCGCCACGAAAATCAAGCGCGGCACCTCGAACATCACTTATGAAGGACTGCTGACCCGGGTCCGGCGGACCTATCTCGCCAAGGACCGGGAATCCCTGCAACCGCACATCCGGGCCTTCGTCGACCGCGCGGTGACCTTCGCCGCCTGCGGGGCCTGCGGCGGCGCCCGCCTCAATGCCGCGGCCCTCGCCTCCCGCATCGATGGCCGCAACATCGCCGACTGCTCCGCCCTCCAGATCAGCGATCTGGTGGACTTCGTCCGCGGCATCGACGACCCGTCGGTGGCCCCGCTGGTCGCCACCCTCCGCGACACCCTGGAATCCCTCGTCGAGATCGGCCTCGGCTATCTGAGCCTGGACCGGGAGTCGGGCACCCTCTCCGGCGGCGAGGCCCAGCGGGTGAAGATGGTCCGCCACCTCGGCTCCAGCCTGACCGACGTCACCTACGTCTTCGACGAGCCCACCGTCGGCCTGCACCCGCACGACATCCAGCGGATGAACGACCTGCTGCTGCGGCTGCGCGACAAGGGCAACACCGTCCTGGTCGTCGAGCACAAACCCGAGACCATCGCCGTCGCCGACCACGTCGTCGACCTCGGCCCCGGCGCCGGACCGGCCGGCGGACGGCTCTGCTACACGGGCGACGTCGGAGGCCTGCGGGCCTCCGGCACCCTCACCGGCCGCCATCTCGACCACCGCGCCGGGCTGCGCGAGCAGGTCCGGCGGCCCACCGGCCTCCTCTCCGTCACCGGCGCGACCACCCACAACCTCAAGGACGTCAGCGTCGACCTGCCGCTCGGCGTGCTCACCGTCGTCACCGGCGTGGCCGGCTCCGGCAAGAGCTCCCTCGTCCACGGCTCACTGAGCGGCCGGGACGGCGTCATCACCGCCGACCAGTCCCCGATCCGCGGCTCCCGGCGCTCCAACCCGGCCACCTACACCGGCCTGCTCGGCCCGGTGCGCACCGCCTTCGCCCGGGCCAACGGTGTCGGCCCGGGACTGTTCAGCGCCAACTCCGAAGGTGCCTGCCCCACCTGCAAGGGCATCGGACTGGTCTACACCGACCTGGCGATGATGGCCGGCGTGGCCGCCGTCTGCGAGGAGTGCGAGGGCCGGCGGTTCACGCCCGAGGTGCTCACCTACACCCTGCGCGGCAAGAACATCAGCGAGGTGCTCGCGATGTCGGTCGCCGAGGCCCGGGAGTTCTTCCCCTCCGGCCAGGCCCGCACCGTCCTCGACCGGCTCGCCGACGTGGGCCTGGCCTACCTCGGCCTCGGCCAGCCGCTCACCACCCTCTCCGGGGGCGAACGGCAGCGGCTCAAACTCGCCCTCCACATGGCCGAGAAGGGCGCCCTCTACGTCCTCGACGAACCCACCAGCGGACTGCACCCGGCCGACGTGGACAAGCTGCTGGACCTGCTCGACCGGCTCGTCGACGACGGCAACACCGTCATCGTCATCGAACACCACCAGGCCGTCATGGCCCACGCCGACTGGATCGTCGACCTCGGCCCCGGCGCCGGCCACGACGGCGGCCGCATCGTCTTCGAAGGCACCCCCGCCGACCTTGTCACCACCGCCGACACCCTGACGGCCCGCCACCTGCGGACCTACCTCCGCCGACCGGCCGAGTAGGCCCGTCCACCTCCTGCGGGACCACCCCCGGCCGCCTCGACGCAGCCCGCACGCAAGGGAGTTGACCGCCCGCCTCAGCCGGCGCGTTCCGCCGCGCTGCGCTCCACGCAGAACTCGTTGCCCTCGATGTCGGCCATCGTCGCCCACCCCGTCCCGTCGGGCCGGCGGTGGTCGGCGACCAGGGTCGCGCCGAGCGCCAGCAGCCGCTCGACCTCCTCGTCGCGGCCGCGGTCCTGCGGCTGCAGATCCAGATGCAGCCGGTTCTTCCCGGCTTTGGCCTCGGGCACCGCGACGAACAGCAGCGCACCGGCCGCGGTGCGGACCGTGGCCTCCGGATCCCCCGGGAAGTCGTCCTCGGCCAGCGCACCGCCCAGCACCTCGGCCCAGAAGGTCGCCAGCCGGTGGGCATCGGTGCAGTCGACGGTGATGTGCCGTATCAGTGAGCTCATGCGCGTCAGTGTCTGCGGAGGTCCCGGGCCTGTCCACCGGGATTGCGCGCCGGGAGCGCACCCGGTTTGTCCGGCCCACCCATTCAGGTCGGGCACCCCCGTCGTCTACAGTTGCAGAAATCCGCAATTCAACAGATGACGCGACGGCCGTGCGGCCTGAACGCGGAGGACCATGCGTGGGCGGTTTCGCCGAGTCGGTACGGGCACACCAGACCCGCGGTGCGGGCCGGGCAGGGGCGCGGACATGAGCGGCGCCCGGTCACACCCCACCGGGACCGGGTGAGCGCGATGTCCGGCGCAGCACGGCGCAAGGGACCGCCGCCCTGGCGGGCGGTCCGCTCCCGCACCTGCATACCGGCGCCCTCCGGCCCGGGTGCCGGCCGGCCCTGCCGCGGGCGCCCGCCGGCCCGGGGGCCGTTGCGCCGCCCCCACGGACACGGCCGCGGCTGCCCCCAGCCGACCGCCCGTCACCACGCCTCCCCGCGCTGCGGCGTCCGGCGCCCGCGCACCACCGCGCTCCGCCCGGGCCTCCAGCTGGCCCGGCTGCCCGGCGCCGTACTGATCACCCACCGGGCGCCGCGCACCGGCCTGTTGCGCCGGGTCCTGCTCTCCGTCCTCGTCACGAACCTGCTGCTGCTCTTTCTCGCGCTGGTCGTCTATCTGGGACGGCACGCGGGCACGTAGGGGTCGCTCCCCGGGTCCCCGGCCGGGCCCGCCACAGCCACCTGACGTCCCGTCCGAACGACCACACCAGCAGCGCCAGCGCGCCGGCCACCGCAGCGCCGGCCACCTCCCGCGGCACGATCCCGGCACCGGCCACCACCAGCACGATGCCCTGCAGCGCGGCCACCGTCTTCCGGGCCATGCTCGGCGGCAGCTCACCGCGCAACCACGGCCACGCCCAGGACGCCGCGACGAACGCGTACCGCATCAGACCGATGGCCAGGACCCAGACGCCCAGCGGCATCGCGACGTACACGCACAGCACGAGGATCAGGAACGCGTCGACCTCCATGTCGAAGCGCGCCCCCAGCCGCGTCGCCGTGTCGGTGCGCCGGGCCACCTGGCCGTCCACCGCGTCCAGGATCAGCGCCACCGTGGCCAGCGCGGTCAGCACCGCGACCGGGGCCCGCCGGTCGAAGGAGTCCGCGACCAGCGCGGTCACCCCGCCCACCAGGATCGCCCGGGCCAGCGTGACGCGGTTCGCCGGCCCGAACGGACCGGACCACGACCGGCGCAGCGCCAGCGTGAGCACCGCCCAGGTCACCACCGCGAACGCGGAACCCGTCAGCCACCCCGCGGTGCCCAGCCCGACCACCCGGCACAACACCTCCAGCACCAGCAGCTGCACGCCCATGCCCGCCGTGGTGTCCGGCCCCAAGGCTCTTGTGTCGTAGTGCCCTTGTACGGCCACCATGCCTCCTTTGACCTGTGGCGGAGTCGGGGGGCGCCGCGTAGGGTGACGGCGTCCTTGATCCCCAGCATCGAGGACTCCTCGCCGTAGCGTCCAGGAGGATCCCGTTGCCGCGCGCCGCTTGTGCCTTTTGGACAAACGCCCCAGGGCAGGGCGGGATCCGGCCGGCGGAGCTGTCCCGGCCCGGTCCCGACGAGGTGCTGGTGCGCACGCTCTGGTCCGGGGTGAGCCGCGGCACCGAGACCCTGGTCTTCCGCGGCGGGGTGCCGGAGAGCCAGCACACGGCGATGCGGGCGCCCTACCAGGAGGGCGACTTCCCCGCGCCGGTCAAATACGGCTACCTCAACGTCGGTGTCGTCGAGGAGGGACCGCCCGCGCTGCGCGGCCGCACGGTCTTCTGCCTGTACCCGCACCAGACGCACTACGTCGTCCCGGCCCACGCCGTCACCCCCGTACCGGACACCGTGCCCGCCGCCCGCGCCGTCCTCGCCGGCACCGTCGAGACCGCGGTCAACGCCCTCTGGGACGCCGGGCCGCTGATCGGCGACCGGATCGCGGTGATCGGCGGCGGCATGGTCGGATGCAGTGTGGCCGCCCTCCTCGCCCGTTACCCGGCGGTGCGGGTGCAGTTGGTCGACGCCGATCCCGGCCGCGCCGCCACCGCCGAGGCCCTCGGCGTGGACTTCGCGCTGCCCGCCGACGCCCGGGGCGACTGCGACCTCGTGGTGCACGCCAGCGCCACCGAGGAAGGCCTGGCCCGCGCCCTCGAACTGCTCGCGCCGGAGGGCACCGTCCTGGAGCTGAGCTGGTACG
Source organism: Streptomyces endophytica (assembly GCF_026153355.1). Taxonomy (GTDB): domain Bacteria; phylum Actinomycetota; class Actinomycetes; order Streptomycetales; family Streptomycetaceae; genus Streptomyces; species Streptomyces endophytica. Next base: position 5,145,603 of record NZ_CP110636.1, read on the forward strand.
GCGACCGGCGGGTCAGCCTGCCGCTGGGCGAGGCGTTCCACTCCCGCCGGCTGGTCGTGCGCAGCAGCCAGGTCGGCACCGTCTCCCCGGCCCGGCGGGCCCGCCGCGGCTACGCGGACCGGATGGCGCTGGCCCTCGAACTCCTCGCCGATCCCGCCTTCGACGCGCTGATCACCGGGAGTCAGCCTTCGAGGAGCTGCCGCAGGTGCTGCCCCGGCTCGCCTCCGGCGACCTCCCGGCGCTCTGCCACCGCATCCGGTACGCACCGCCGGACGGCCGGTAGGCGCCGCGCGCCGGCCCGGATCCGCCCCCCCACCACACCGTCACTGAGACCGACATCACACCGGAGGAACGGCCTTGTTCAGCATCACCGTCCGCGATCACCTGATGGTCGCGCACAGCTTCCGCGGTGCCGTGTTCGGCCCCGCGCAGCGGCTCCACGGCGCGACGTTCATCGTGGACGCCACCTTCCGCCGGCCCGAGCTCGACGCCGACAACATCGTCGTCGACATCGGCCTGGCCACCCAGGAACTCGCCGGCGTGGTCGGCGAGCTGAACTACCGCAACCTCGACGACGAGCCCGCCTTCGCCGGCACCAACACCTCGACGGAGGCGCTGGCCAAGGTCATCGCCGACCGGCTCGCCGATCGCGTGCACGCCGGCAACCTCGGTGAGGGCGCCCGCGAACTGACCGGCATATCGGTCACCCTGCACGAATCGCACATCGCCTGGGCCAGCTACGAGCGCGCGCTGTGACCCCCGGCGCCGCCCCGGCGGGGGAGCGGACGGTGCACGTCGTCCTGCCCGGCGGCGTCGACGACCCGGCGGTGCCCAGCGGCGGCAACACCTACGACCGCCGGGTGTGCCAGGGCCTCCCGGCGGCGGGGTGGCGGGTGCGCCCGTACGCCCTGCCCGGCACCTGGCCGCGGCCGGGCGCCGCCGACCGCGCGGAACTGGCCCGGGTGCTGGCGGCCCGGCCCGACGGCGCGGTGGTCCTCCTCGACGGGCTGGTCGGCTGCGGCGTCCCCGAGGTCCTGGAGCCCGAGGCCGCCCGGCTGCGGCTCGCCGTCCTCGTCCACCTGCCGCTCGCCGACGAGACCGGGCTCGCCCCCCGCGACGCGGCCGACCTGGACGCCCGCGAACGCCGCGCCCTGCACGCCGCCGGCGCCGTCGTGGCCACCAGCGCCTGGGCCGCCGGCCGGATCACCGCCCACCACCACCTGCCGCCCGCCCGCGTGCACCTCGCCCGGCCCGGGACCGACCCCGCACCGCTCGCCCCCGGCACCGACGCCGGCACCGCGCTGCTCTGCGTCGCCGCGCTCACCCCGCGCAAGGGGCAGCGCCGGCTGCTCGACGCCCTGGCGACCATCACCGATCCGCCCTGGCACTGCACCTTCGTCGGCGGCCCCGGCGGCGACCCCGGCTACGCCGCTCAACTGCACGCACAGGTGGGTGAGTTGGGCATCGGCGACCGGGTCCACTTCGCCGGACCACGGACCGGTGCCGAGCTGGCCGCGCACTACGCCGCCGCCGACCTGCTGGTCCTCGCCTCGTACGCCGAGACCTACGGCATGGTGATCACCGAGGCGCTGGCGCGCGGAATTCCCGTTCTGGCCACGGCCGTCGACGGCGTACCGGAGGCCCTCGGACGGGCCCCCGACGGCACCCCGCCCGGCCTGCTCGTCCCCTCCGGGGAGCCCGCGGCGCTCTCCGGCGCCCTGCGCGACTGGCTGGCGGACCGTGCGCTGCGGCACCGGCTGAGGGAAGCCGCGCGCGGACGGCGTGCCATGCTGGAGGGGTGGGAGATGACGTCGCACAGCCTGGCCGAAGCGCTGGAACGGCTTCGGCACGAGCCCCGGAGCAGCCGATGACCGCCGTCGGCAGCCCCCGATTCGCCCCCCGCTGGCTGGAGTTGCGCGAACGCGCCGACGCCGCGGCCCGGGCCCCCGAACTCCTCCGCCCGCTGCGCAGAGCGCTGGCCGGACGGCCCGGCCCGCCCGGTCTGACCATCCGGGACCTGGGCTGCGGCACCGGCTCCATGGCGCGCTGGCTCGCCGTCCGGCTGCCCGGTCCGCAGCGCTGGATCCTGCACGACCACGACCCCGTGCTGCTCGCCGAGGCCGGCTCCCGGATGCCCGCAACGGCCGCCGACGGCACGCCCGTCACGGCCACCACCGAGCGCGGCGACCTGACCGCCCTCACCGACGCCGACCTCGCCGGGACCTCCCTGGTCACCGGATCCGCCCTGCTGGACCTGCTCACCCTCGACGAGATCGAGGCGCTCGCCGCGGCCTGTGCCGGTGCCGGCTGCCCGGTCCTGCTGGCGCTCTCGGTCTCCGGGCGGGTGGAGCTGACCCCGCCCGACCCGCTCGACGGGGAGCTGGCCGGCGCCTTCAACGACCACCAGCGCCGTACCGAAGGCGGCCGCGGGCTGCTCGGCCCGGACGCGGTCGCGGCGGCGGTCACGGCGTTCGAACGGCACGGCTGGACGGTGCGGTTGCGGTCCAGCCCCTGGCGACTCGGCTGCGCGGAGTCCGCGCTGACCGCCGAATGGCTGCGCGGCTGGGTCGGCGCCGCACAGGCCCAGCGGCCCGCGCTGGCACCGGAGGCGACGGCCTATCTGGAACGCCGGCTGGAGGAGTGCGCGGCGGGCGAACTGGGCGTGACCCTGCACCACACCGACCTGCTGGCACTGCCCGGTCCGCCGTCCGGGGACGGGGGATGAACCGGCGCTGCTGGGCGCTGCTGCGGCTGCTCGCGGGCGCGGGCATCCTGGCGGCCCTGGTGTGGCACCTGGGTTCCGGCGCCTTCCTGGACGGGCTGCGCCGGATCGACGCCGAAGCGCTGCTCGCGGCCCTCGCCCTCGGCCTGCTGACCACCCTCGGCAGCGCCTGGCGCTGGTGCCTGGTGGCCCGCGGGCTGGGCCTGCGGCTGCCGCTGGGCCGGGCGGTCGCCGACTACTACCGGGCGCTGTTCCTCAACGCGGCGCTGCCCGGCGGCGTCCTGGGCGACGTCCACCGTGCGGTGGGGCACGGCCGGGCCTCCGGCGACCTGGGCCGCGGGGTGCGGGCGGTGGTCCTGGAACGCACCGCCGGCCAGCTGGTGCTGGTGGTCGCCGGCGCCGTGGTGCTGCTCGCCCGGCCGTCACCGGTCCTGGCACCGGTCGTCCGCGCCCTGGCCACACCCGGCGCCGCCGCGGTCGCCGTCGCGGTGGGCGCCGCGGCGCTCGTCCTCGCCGGGTGGCTGCGACGCCGCCCCGGCACCTCACGCGTCCGGCGCGCCCTCGGCACCTTCCTGACCGAGGCGCGCCAGGGCCTCGGCGCCCCCGGCGTCCGGTCCGGTGTCGCGCTCTCCTCCGCGGTGGTCCTCGCGGGCTACCTCGCCACGTTCGTCCTGGCCGCCCGGGTCGCCGGCGTCACCGCGCCGACCGCCGAGCTGGTGCCGCTGGTGGTCCTCGCCCTGCTGGCGATGGCGCTGCCGCTCAACGTCGGCGGCTGGGGCCCCCGCGAGGGCGTCGCCGCCTGGGCCTTCGGCGCGGCCGGGCTGGGCGCCGCGCAGGGCCTGGCCACCGCCGTCGTCTACGGCGTCCTCGCCTTCGCCGCGAGCCTGCCCGGCGTCGTGGTCCTGTGCGTCCGGTGGGGCGCCGCCCTCCGCGCCGGCCGTCCGCAGCTCCATCTCGAAGAGGGTGTCCTCCCCGAGCAGGCTGCGCCGCAGCGGCGGCCGGAGCGCCTCGCGCATCACCGTCGTCCCGGGGAACCGCAGCCCGGGCACGCCGTCCCCGATCAGTACCGGCGCGACGGTGAGGTACAGCCGGTCCAGCGCACCGGCCCGCACGAACCGCGACACGGTCACCCCGCCGCCCTCGATCAGCACCCGGCCCAGGCCGCGGCGCGCCAGGGCCGCGAGCAGCCGTGACGGCGCGAACGCCGCCGCGTCGGGCAGCCGGAGCACCTCGACCCCGTCGCCCGGGACGTCCGGCTCCACCGCGGCGTCCGGCCCCACCACCCACAGCGTCGGCGCGGCCCGGTCCGTGAACACCCCGCTGCCGTGCGGCACCCGGCCGCGCGGATCGAGCACCACCCGCACCGGGTTGTCGCCGGGACAGGCCCGTACGGTCAGCCGGGGGTCGTCCGCCACGGCCGTGCCCGCCCCGACCAGCACGGCGTCGGCGAGCGCCCGCAGCCGGTGCAGATGGCGGCGGTCGGCCGTCCCGGTGACGTAGTCGGCGTCGCCGGTGCGGGTCGCCACGAAGCCGTCCAGGCTCTGCCCCAACTGCCCGAACGCCACCCGTGGCCCGGCCAGGCAGAGCGGCAGATAGCGCTCGGCGAGCTCCGCGGCACCGGCCGAGGCGGGCTCCTCCCAGCGCGGCCGGCCGTCGCCGTCCCGCACCAGCCCGGCGGCCCGGGCCTGCTCCTCCGTACGGATCCGCCGCAGCCGCTGCCACGCCTCCGCGGTCCCCAGCACCTCAGTCATCGGCGTCCGCCCCCGTACCCAGCAGCGCCACGTACTCGGCGAACGCCTCGGTCAGCCCGGCCAGCAGCTCCCGGCCCTTGTCGGCGGAGGCGAGCGAGGGGCGGCCGACGACACCGGACGTGGTGTACGCCGACAGCCCCAGCGTCAGCAGGTGCCGGCGGTCGTCGGCCGGGCAATCCGCGCCGGCGTAGCCGTCCTTGACCAGTTCCGGATGGGCGTGCAGCAGGATCGAGGTCTCCAGCTCGCCCGCGTGCATGTCGCTGTGCGCGGAGGTGCGTATCCCGGCCCGGTCGCGGGCCGCGTCCCAGTCGGCGGTGCCGGGGAACAGCGCCATCCGCATGCGGCGTCCGGCGGATTCCTGCACCACGTTGCGCAGCACGTAGTTGCCGCCGTGGCCGTTGACCAGGACCAGCGCCCCGATCCCGGACCGGAGCAGCGAATCGGCGAGGTCCGTGACGACCGCGTGCAGCGTCCGCGCCGAGATGCTGACCGTGCCCGGCCAGGCGGCGTGCTCCTGGGAACAGGAGACGGTCAGCGGTGGCAGCAGCAGGACGTCATGGGCCGCGGCCACCTCCCGGGCGACGGTGCAGGCGATGACCGTGTCCGTGGTCAACGGCAGGAACGGGCCGTGCTGTTCGAAGCTGCCGATCGGCAGCACCGCCAGCCGCGGCCGCCGCCGCCGGACGTCCTCGGTGGTGTCGGCCGGCAACAGCCCGGTGGGCATCGGCGGTTGCGGGGGAGCGGTCATCGGGATCGGTCCGCCTTTCGTCGGTCGGCTCGCCGGGAGCCGGTCGGGACGCGGGTGCCGCAGCATACTTGTCATGTATCTGAGTGATCGCTGTCGGGTTCCGACCCCCGTGGGTACCATCGCGCCATGACGGACCCCGACGCCCTGTGCGGCCCCCGCCCCGGTCATGACCTCGCCGTCGCCCCCGATACGGCCCGCCCGCTGCCCGGTGTGGCGCGGGCGGTGTCGGTCCGGTTGCCCACCGCCTACGGGGAGTTCCGGGCGGTCGGCTATCTCGACCGGCCCAGCGGAACCGAGCACGTGGCGCTGGTGTACGGCGAGGTCACCGGCGAACCGGTGCTGACCCGGGTGCATTCGGAGTGCCTGACCGGGGACGCCTTCGCGTCCCGGCACTGCGAATGCGGTGATCAGTTGTCCGCGGCGCTGCGCGCGATAGCGGCGGCCGGGCGCGGAGTGCTGGTCTACCTCCAGGGCCACGAGGGCCGGGGCATCGGCCTGCTGGCCAAGCTCCGCGCGATGCAGCTCCAGGAGGAGGGGCTGGACACCGTCGAGGCGAACATCGCGCTCGGCCTCCCGGTCGACGCCCGGGAGTACCGCGCCGCCGCGCAGATCCTCGACGACCTCGGCGTCCGCGCGGTACGGCTGCTGTCCAACAACCCGCGCAAGCGCGCCGCGTTGCTGCGGTACGGCATCACCGTCACCGAACGCGTCCCGCTGCTGGCCGAGCCGCAGGCGGAGAACATCCGCTATCTCCGCACCAAGCGCGAGCGCCTCGACCACGACCTGCCGCACCTCGACGGGATCCCGGGCCAGCTCTGACGCACGGTCATGCCCGCAAACGGTCCGGGCGCACCAGGTCCGGGGCCCGCGAGGAGTGCTCGCGGGCCCCGGACCGGTGGTGCGGTGGATGCTCCGGACCGGGAGGCGATCCGGATCAGGAGGCGACGGACACCGCCCCGGCCGGCTCGGTGGCCGGCCGCGGCGCGACGACGCGTTCCGCCAGATGCCCGAAGACCAGCCCGAAGGCGGACCACAGCACCAGCTGGACGGCGAGTGCCGACAGCCGGAACTGCCACAGCAGCGGGGGAGAAGCCGTCGGGCACCTCGTCGACGGCCGGCAGGAACGCATAGGCGAGCCCGACGGCGACCGCGAAGGCGGCGACGGCGGCCACCGTCGCGTACCAGTTGCCCAGCTTCGGAGCCAGCCGCCGGCCCAGGATCGTGGCGGCGACGGCCAGCAGGACGCCGAGCAGCATCATCAGGAAATACAGGGCGGTGCGCTTGCCGATGGTGTCGGGGTCGCCGACCGACGGCGGGTTCGCCGGGTACTTCAGGAACGGCACGACGTAACCGGCCACCAGCGCCGCCCCGGAGAGCAGCAGGGCCGTGGCGCGCGCCCCGAACCGGCCGACCCGCCCCAGGGCGAAGCAGAAGGCCAGGGCGGCGATCCCGCCCAGTGCCACGCCGTAGACCAGGACGCCGGTGGCGAGGCCGGCCGTGGACTGCAGTCCACGGCTGACCACTTCCATCTCGTGTTCGTGGCTGTGTGCCTCCTCGAAGGCGATGGCGGCGTCGATCCTCGGTTCGCCCAGCAGGTAGGCGACGAGGAGCGCGAACCCGCCGGCGGCGAGGCCGGCGATCATGCCGCGCACGAGCAGGGTTCTGACGGTGAGGGAGTTCATGGCTGCGGCCGCCCGGGTCAGTGGCAGGGGAAACCGAGGAGGTGGCGCCCGTCGTGCAGCCATTCGTGGACGTCCGAACCGGACAGCAGCGAGGTGGCGCCCTGCTCCGCGCCGACGAAGTACAGCAGGACCAGCATCAGCACACCGGCGAACAGTGCCCAGGGGGCGATCGCCTTCAGCGGGAGCGGGGCGGGGGTGGTGGTGCCGGCGGCCGGCGGTGCGATGGACGAAGCCATGGCATGACCTCCTGTTGGGGGAACTCGCGTCCCCGGTAAATGGGAGTGCGTCACGACATGCGGGTCTGGCTCGTCCGGTACCGGCCCCTGGCGGGCTGATAAAGAACCGGACATACAGTGGCGCGACCGCGCCGGGATCCCACCGGCTTCCGTCATGCCGTCGTCAAGCACCGGTGAACGTACCGCGATCCGGCCACCCGGCCAAGACCGTACGGGGGGCGGACGGGTGCGGACCGGGGCGCATCGGCCGGTCAACTCCCGTGTCGGAGTGGTGTGTTGGCGTCTCGGGAACGAAGGAAAGAAGAGAGCATGACAACTCGGGTGATGCTGGTCTCACCGGCCGCGGGCGACGCCCAGCGCGAGGTGCGCTTCGACGACGACTGCCCGCCGCACGCGGCCGGACTGCGGCGGGCCCGGGCCGCCGCGGGGGCGCTGCCGGTCACCGGCCGGGTCTTCGCCTCGCCCTCCGTGCGCTGCCGGCGCACCGCGGAGGAGCTCGGGTTGCCGGCCGGGCCGGTGCCGGAGCTGGCGGGCTGCGCGATCGGGAGTGGCGGGGACGGACCCTTGCGGAGGTGGCCGAAACGGAGCCGCTCGGGGTCACCGCCTGGCTGTCCGATCCGGACTTCGCCGGGCACGGCGGGGAGTCGCTGCGGCAGCTCTGCGACCGGGTCGCGACCTGGCTGACCCGGATGGCACTGGACGCCGGGCGGGTGGTGGCGGTCGTGGAACCGGACGTGGTGCGGGCCGCCGCGGTGTGTGCGCTGCGGGTGCCCGCGGACGCGTTCTGGCGGCTGGACGTGGCGCCGCTGACCGTGACGGAGCTGAGCGGGCGGGGCGGTCGCTGGAATCTGGGTCTGGGCCGGGCGCTGGACCGCGGGGCGGGAAGCTGACCTGCGGGAAGCCGGACGGTCCCGGGGCGAGAAGCTGACCGTACCCGTTCAAAATTCACCTGCTGCTTCATCTACACATAAAGGCGACATAAGCGCAGAATGAAACCGTGGCCCGATGCCACGCGATAACGGCCAGACTTGCGAGCGAAGGAGGCGAGTCGCATGGCCGACGTCTCACACCCCAGGGGAGATCTCGCAGGTCACCCCGATGCTTCAGAGATGCAGGCCCGATACGAGCGGGTGCTCGGCGGGCGTGATGTGGTACTTGTCGACGGTCCGGTCTTCCTCGTCGGCCTGTACTGCGCTGCCTCACCGTGGATCGTCCACTACTCGCTGGCACAGCCCAGCCTCGCGACGCACAACCTCATCGTCGGGATCGCGATCGGCCTGCTGGCGGTCGGCTTCACCGTGACCCCGGCGCGGATGTACGGGCTGAGCGGCGCGATGTGCGCGATCGGCGTGTGGATGATCATCGCGCCCTGGATCGTGGGCCGTGGCGCGGACGCGGGCGTCATCTGGAACAACATCGTCATCGGTGCTCTGACGTTCCTGTTGGGCGCCCTGTGCGTCATGGCGGCATCGAAGCGGCGCACCACCTGACGCGCTGCCCACCGGGCCGCAATGAGTGACCGCCGGTCCGTCTGCCCTTCCCCGGGCAGGCCGGCCGGCGGCCGTGCGCCGCCCCCGGGTCCGGCGCCCCTTACCGGCGCCGCCCGCGCCGGCCCGCCGCGAGGTGCCCGGACAGCCCCGCCAGGACCAGCCCGCCCGCCAGGAGGAGGGCGTGCGCCAGCAGGATCCCGGCGGCCAGGCTGCCGGCCGCGGCGGCGGGCAGCAGCCAGGCCGTACCCCGGAACCCGGGACGGGGTGGAGTGCGGGGGCGGGCGTACGGAACGGCATGGTGCCGGAACGACTCGGCGAGCTCACCGAAGGCGCGGTCGTCGTACGGGGACAGAGGGCGTCCCTCCCCTCCCGGAAGATTCGGGGCGGGCCCGCCCCGGCCGGCCGAATTGCCGCACCCGGAGAGGACCCCACCTGCGTTGTTGTGCCCTGCCCGGCCCTGCCCATAACGCCGTTGGCCGCGCCGAAGCCCCCCGGCCGCCGTGGGGGCAGGCATGCGCCACCCGGACAAAGCCGGTTAAATCGAACGTGTGGGGCAGGAGCCTTCGGCCCGCCGCCGCCCCGGAGAGGGAGCGCCCCGTGACCGCTGCACCCGTCGATGACCACGAAGACTTCGCCGACGCCGACCGCGGCTTCATCGCCGAGCTCGACCCGCCGCGGATCACCACGGACGACGGCCGGCCGGTCTGGGACGCCGCGGCCTACGGATTCCTGGCCCAGAACTGCCCCGACACCGCCCACGAGGGCCTCTGGCGGCAGGGCAGGCTGGTCGGCCGCCAGGGCCTCTATGAGGTCACCGACGGCATCTACCAGGCCCGCGGCCTGGACCTGGCCCACATGACGCTGGTCGAGGGCGACCACGGCGTCGTCGTCGTCGACCCGCTGCTCTCCGCCGAGACCGCCGCCGCGGCCCTGGAGCTCTACCGCAAGTACCGCGGCGACCGGCCGGTCACCGGGCTGATCTACACCCACTCGCACGCCGGCCACTTCGGTGGCGCCGGCGGCGTCGTCCCCGCCGGGCACGACCCCGTACCGGTCCTCGCCCCGGCCGGCTTCCTCGCCCACGCGGTCGGCGAGCACCTCGACGCCGGGCCCGCGAGGTCCCGGCGCGCGGCCTTCACCTACGGCACCGCGCTGCCGAAGGGACCGGACGGCCAGATCGGCTGCGGGCTCGGCACCACCCGGTCCACCGGCACCCGCACCCTGATCCCGCCGACCGTGGACATCACCCGCACCGGCCAGGAGGAGATCCTGGACGGCGTCCACCTGGTCTTCCAGCTCACCCCGGACGCCGAGGCCCCCGCCGCGATGAACTTCGGCTTCCCCGCGCACCGGGCGCTCTGCCTGGCCGAGAACGCCACCCACACCCTGCACACCGTCCTGCCGCTGTACGGCGGGGCGGTCCGCGACAGCCGGGCCTGGGCCCGCCACCTCGACGAGGCGCTCGCCCTCTTCGGCGACGGGACCGAGGTCGCCTTCGCCTCGCACCACTGGCCGACCTGGGGCAAGGACCGCATCCGGGCCCTCCTCGCCGGTCAGCGCGACCTGTACGCCTACCTGCACGACCAGACCGTCCGGCTGCTCAATGCCGGGTACACCGGCCCCGAGATCGCCGAACAGCTGCGGCTGCCGCCGGCCCTCGCGCGGGTGTGGTCCCACCACGGCTACTACGGCTCGGTCAGCGACCACGTCAAGGCGGTCAGCCAGCGCCACCTGGGCTGGTTCGACGGCAACCCCGCCCATCTGTGGGAGCACCCGCCGGCCGAACAGGCCCGGCGCTACGTCCACGCCCTCGGCGGCGTCGAGGCCACCGTGGACGCCGGCAAGCAGTACGCGGCCGACGGCGACCTGCGGTTCGCCGCGACCCTCCTCAACCACGCCGTCTTCGCCGACCCGGACAACGTACCGGCCCGCCGCGCACTCGCCCAGGTCTACGAACGCCTGGGCCACGGCGCGGAGAACGCCGTCTGGCGCAACGTCTACCTCACCGGTGCGGGCGAACTGCGCGGCGCCCCCGCCGCCCGGGACGACATCGGGGACGCCACCGCCGCACCCGACCTCACCCGGGCGCTCACCGTCGACCAGCTCCTGGACTCGCTGGCCCTGCGCATCGACGGCCCGCGCGCCTGGTACACCGCGCTCACCCTCGACCTCTACCTCCCCGACGAGGACCGCACCTGGCGGCTGACCCTCTCCAACGGCGCCCTCACCCACCGCGCTTCCCCCGGCGCGCCGGCCCCCTCCGCCGACGGCGTCCCCGACCTCACGCTCACCCTCACCAGGCCCCAGCTCCTCGACCTCCTCACCCCCCGCGCCGCCACCGAGGCCGCCCCGCGCGTCGAACCCGGCCCCCTCCGCAACCTCCTCGCCCTCGCCACCACCCCGGACCCGGCGTTCCCGGTGGTCACGCCCTGACCCCTGCCGCCGCTTCCGCCCGGCGTCAACCCCGCGCACCCCGGACCACCACGCCACCCCACGCCACCCGGGCCGAAGCTGGGGCACACTGGCCCCGTGGCGAGCAGCATTCCCGAGGAGTCGACCAGCTTCGTCGGACGGCGGAGCGAACTGGAGCGGATCGACCAGGAGTTGGCGGCACACCGGCTGGTCACCCTGACCGGGCCCGGTGGGGTGGGCAAGACCCGGGTCGCCGTCAGGGCGGCCCGGGCGGCGGCACCGCGGTTCCCCGACGGGGTCGGCTGGGCCGATCTGTGGCCGTTACAGGGCGAGGGGCGGCTGCTGGCCACGGTCTGCGACGCCGTCGGGCTCGCCGACCACACCGCGCGCACCCCGGCCGCCGCGCTGTGCTCCTGGCTCACCGACAAACGGCTGCTGCTGGTGCTGGATTCCTGCGAACACCTCGTGGCCGCCAGCCGGGACCTGCTCGGCGACCTGCTGACGGCCGCGCCCGGCGTGACCGTGCTGGTCACCAGCCGGCAGCCGCTCGGCCTCGACGGCGAACGCGTCACCGAGATCGGGCCGCTGCCCTGCACCGGCGACAACGACGCCCTGACCCTGCTCACCGACCGGGCCGGCACCGCCGCGCCCGGCCTCGTCCTCACCGACCCCGCCCACGCCGCCACCGCCGACGTCATCTGCCGGCGCCTCGAAGGCATCCCGCTCGCCCTGGAGCTGGCCGGCGCGCAGCTGGCCACCAGCTCCGTCGAACGGATCGCGGAGCGGCTGGCCACCCGCTTCGACACCCTCGACACCGGCGAAGGGCTGCCGCTGCCGCCCCGCCACCGCACCCTGCGCTGCACCATCGGCTGGAGTCACGAACTCTGCACCCCCCTGGAGCGGCTGCTGTGGGCCCGGCTCTCCGTCTTCCGCGGCACCTTCGACATGGAGTCGGCCGGCGCGGTGTGCACCGGCGGGCCGCTCACCGAGGCGGAGGTGCACACCGCCCTGACCGGTCTGGCCGCCAAGTCCGTGCTCGCCCGCGAGGGCGGCCGCTTCCGCATGCTCGACACCTTGCGCGAGTACGGCCGGATGTGGCTCGGCGAGCTCGATGAGGCGCCCGCCCTCGCCGACCGGCACGCCGCGTACTTCGTCGGCCACGGCCGCCGTGCCGAACAGGCCTGGCTGGGTCCCGGACAGGTCGGCTGGTACCGCAGGATCGCCGACGCGCACGTCGACCTGTGCACCGCACTGGACCACCTGCTGGTCACCGCCCCCGAGCGGGCCCAGGAACTCAGCGCCGCGGTCGGCTTCTTCTGGAGCTGCTGCGGCCATCTGCACGAGGCCCGCGACTACCTCTCCCGCGCCCTCGCCGCCGCCGACGGGCCCAGCCGCGCCCGCACCCGGGCCCTGTGGGCGCTCGGCGTCGCCGTCCTCCTCCAGGGCGATCTGCCGCAGGCCGACGCCCTCGGGCGGGAGTGCGCGCGGGCCGCGCAGACGTCCCGCGACGCCGAGGCGGTGCTGGCGGCCGGCTACCTCATCGGCCTCACCCACCTGATGGCCGGCCGCCCGATGTCCGCCCAGGCCGTCACCGACCAGGTCCTCGGCCCACCGCCGGACGCCCCCTTCGACTCACCGGCGCGGCTGCGCTGCCACCTGGTACGGATCTTCGCGCTGACCGGCATCGGCAAGCTCGCCGAGGCCCGCGCCCAGGCCACCGCACTGCGCCGCGGCTGCGTCGAACGCGGCGAGTACTGGACCCGCTCCTACACCGACTACCAGCTCTCCCTGATCTCGCTGTTCCAGGGCCGGCCGGCGGAATCGGCCGGCCACGCCCGGGCGATGCTCGCCGCCAAGCAGGGCATCGGCGACAAGTTCGGCATCGCGCTCGGCCTGGACGTGCTCGCCGCCGCGCTGGCCGCACAGGGCGCCGGCGCCGCGGCCGCCCGGGTCTACGGCAGCGGCCAGGCCCTCTGGCGCACCGTCGGGCACCCCCAGCGCGGCACCCCGGAACTGCGCGCGGTCCGCGAGGAGTGCGAGCAGCGGGCCCGCGCGGCGATCGGCGACCGGGCCTACACGGAGGTCTTCCGGCAGGCCAGCGAGGAACGCCCGGGCACCTCCCTGCCCCGGATCCTGGCCGGCGAGCTGTGACCGCCGGCCCCCGGGCGGTCACGCGGGCGGCTCACCGGCCAGCGCGTACAGCGTCTCGTAGGCGGTGGTGATCATCCGGCAGGTCCGGCCGCGCCGGGTGGCCAGTGCCACCAGACCGGTGTGGGTGGCCGGATGGAACCCGAGGAACGCCTGCTGCCCGAAGGTCGCCCCGACGTGGAACAGCAACGGCCCGCGCGGCGCCGGGTGCTGGTACCACGTCAGGGTGTGGGTGTTGCGGCGCCGCCAGCCGCGCCGCAGCAGCGGGACCTGGACGTCGCGCAGCGGCCCGGCCAGCGGGGTGTCCTCCGGCGAGAGGTGCGCCTCCAGGTACCGGAGCAGATCGCCGGGGGTGGCCCGGACCGACCCGGCGGCCATGAACGCGCCCATGTCGGCGCTGGCCACCGGCGTCACCCCGTTCGTCCGGTGCCCGACCGCGTCGGTGCCGGTCGCGCCGGGCGCCAGCGTCGTCCCGGACAGCCCCAGCGGGCCCAGCACCCGGCCGCCGAGCAGCGCCGGATAGTCCTCGCCCGCCGCGTGCGACATCGCCGGACCGAGCAGCGCCAGCCCGAAGTTCGAGTACCGCCAGCGGGTGCCCGGCCGGTTCCGCGGCCGGGTGCGGGCGAAGGTCCGCAGCAGCCGCTCGGTGTCGTAGCGGGCGTAGCCGTTGGCGTACGGATGCAGCAGTGCACCGGCGATCAGGTCCGCGGGGATCCGCGGCAGCCCCGAGGTGTGGGTGGCCAGATGCCGCAGGGTGATCCGGCGCGCATTCGGGTACCGCAGCGGCAGCCCGGGCAGATGGTCGACCAGCGGATCGTCCAGCGACAGCACCCCGGAGCGGGCCAGCTCGGCCAGCAGCAGCACGGTGAACGTCTTGGACAGCGAGCCGAGTTCATAGCGCAGGGCCTGCCGCGGGGTGGGCGGGGCCAGCGCGGTGCCGCCGGTGACCACGGTCCGTACGCCCCGCCGGGTCACCGCCAGCACCACGTCCGGCGCGTCGATCCGGGTGACCGCGTCGGCGAGGCGGTCACCCGGCGGGGCGCCGCGCGTCGCGCCCATCAGAGCGTGCCCATCAGACCGCGGACAGGGCCCGTGAGGTGGCCATCGCCGAGGCGAACGCGGCGACCAGGGTGGGGTGGTGCACCAGGTCGAAGACCCGCGCCGGATCGCCCTGCGGCATCCCGCGCTGGATCGGCATCGCGCCGCTGTCGGACTGCGCGGCGGCGTACCGCTCCCACAGCTCCGCGTCCAGCGTGGGCCGCGGCAGACACGCGTCGACGACCAGCAACTCGCCCATCAGGTCCCAGTGTTCGAGGTCCGCCCAGTCCTCCGTCCAGGCCGGCAGGTACCGCGCGAGGTAGTCCGCGATGTCCGGCGGGATCCGCTCGGGCGCCTCGCCCCAGTTGGTGAGGTGGAAGACGGTGTGGGTGAGGTCGTAGGCGATGTGCAGCTGCACCGTCCACGGCTCGGCCAGCTGCCCCAGCCAGGTGCGCGCCACCGCCTCCCCGAAGTCGCTGCTGGGGGCGAGGCCCAGCTTGCGCTCGGCGTTCAGCACCCCGAGGCGCCGGTTGGGCATCATCTCCAGCGCGTTCCAGGTGGCGGTGCGCCGGCACACCTCCACCGCCGCCTCCAGCCCCGGGTGCCGGTGCCCCAGCTCGTGGAAGGTCGCGTAGACCTCCAGCGGTACGGGGGAGAGCGGCTCGTCGTGCTGCAGCCGGGCCAGCACGTTGCCGCCGTCCAGCAGCTCGCGCCAGGCGAAGTCCAGCAGCTGCCCGGCCCGGGCCTTCTGCCGGGAACCGGCCACGCCCTCGCGGAACAGCACGTGCATGTTGAGCGCCAGCTCCCCGATGGGCTTGAGCCGTTCGACCACCGCGCCGTTCGAGCGGAAGTCCTCGGGGGTCAGCCGGAAATGCTCGCGGTGGTCGTCGAGCCAGGACAGGGCCCGGTCGCCGACACCGTGCAGCAGGGCGGGGACGCGGCCGTCACGGTCACGGGGCACTCTCGCTTTCGCCGGGCGTCCGGCCGCCCACCAGCGCCGGGTGCCCGCCCCGCGGGCCGGTCTCGGCCTCGTCGGCGGCGGTCCGGGCCAGGGTGGCGGCGAACGCGGTCACCAGGGTGGAGTGGTAGCAGGCGGTGAACATCTCGCCCGGGTCGCCGGAGCCGGGCGCCGCGCCCATCTCCGGCACGCTGCCGTCGGCCGCCTGCGCCCCGGCCAGCCGCTGCCAGGCGACCGGATCGTACGGGGCCCGGGGCAGGCAGGCGGTCACCGCCAGCAGCTCGCCGACCAGGTCCCACAGCTGTTCCTCCAGCCAGTTCTCCAGCCAGGAGGGCAGCCACAGCCGCAGGTAGCCGGCGAGTTCGGGGGACAGCCGCTGCCGGTCGCGCCCCCAGTCGGTCAGGTGGAACACGTCGTGGGTGACGCCGTAGGCCGCCTTGCGGTCCAGCGCCCAGGGCTCCGGCAGCCGGCCGAGCCCGGTCAGCGCCAGCACCGAGGCGAAGTCGGCGTGCGGCCGCAACCCGATCCGCCGCTCGGCGTTCAGCACCCCGAGCGTGCGGGTGTGGTCCTCGCGCGCCACCCGCCAGCCGCGCAGCCGCGTGGTGGTCCGCACCAGCTCGTCGGCCTCGGCATGGCGCAGCCCGGCCCGCGCGAACACCCCGTACAGCTCCACCGGGTAGGTGGCGAACGGCTCGCCGCGGATCAGCTCGGCGAAGAGTTCGCCGTCCCGGGTCTCGTTCCAGGCGAACGCGAACAGCCCGCGGGCCGTCCGGCGGATCTCCGCCCGCGGGTGCACCACCCCGATCAGCTGGGTGAGTTCGGCCAGCTCGCCGAGCGGTTTGAGGGTCAGATTGGGGTCGGCGTCGGTCGTGACGTCGGGCGGCAGGCGGAAGAACCCGCGCGCCCCGTCCAGCCACCCGAGGCTCGCCCGGACCATGTGGTCCAGCAGCCCCGGGTCGCCGTTCTCGCCGGTCACCCGCCCCGCCCGTAGAACCGCCGGGCGGCCGCGACGTGCAGCGCCACCCGCGGATCGGCGCCGCCCATCTGCGCCACGAACGCCAGCCCGCTGTCCAGCCCCAGGGTCCGCGGCACGTCCGGCAGCCGGGCCAGCCAACGGCCCACCCCGGCCGCCTGCGGCCAGTCCCGGCGGCGGACCGCCCGGACGAAACCGCGGGACAGGTCGTCCGTACGGGCGGCGAGCTGCTCGGCGAGACCGGACGCCAGCCCCGGCAGGGCCAGCGCGGCCAGCTGGGACACCCGGTGCGACAGCTTCGGCCAGGGGGAGTCGCCGACCCACGCGGTGCCGGCCTCCGGCGCCGGCGGCCACGGCCGGCCGCCCCCGGGCAGGAACGCGTGCGCGGCCTCGACCAGGCCGCGGTAACTCCACAGCGACACCTCCGAGGCGCCGTCACCCGGTGGGTAGGCCATCAGTGCCTGCCGCACCACCGCTTCGTCGTCCGCGCCGGCCGGTGCCGCCCGGTGTTCCACGGCGTACGGCGCCAGCGCATCGGCGCCGAGCACCCTCACCGCGGCCGGGGTCAGCGCATCCTCGTGCCGCAGCATGCCGGACAACGCATAAGGGTCGCCCTCACCCCGCAGGGCGAGGGCGACCCCGGTTGCGGCATCGGCGATCACAGCGCTGAGCGGGACTGCTCCTTGCGTCTGTTCAGCCAACGCTTTCCCCTCAGCGGACGTCAGTCTTGGGCCGGGGGGTGGGCGGCGAGATCAGGAGCAGCGCGGCCAGCAGCAGCGCACCTCCACACTCGCGGGTGTCGCGGAAGACGCCGTCGGCCTCGGCGGGTTCAAGCAGTCCCTCGACCTCGGCGGCCAGGGTGGCCGTCTCGACCGGCGCTGTGCGATCCGTAACCATGCGATCAACTCCTTTGACGAATGGGATACCAGATTCACATCGGGATTTTTGGGATGCAACGGGAGAAAGCCCATCAGGCGCCATGAACGTCGCATCCTTGACGTCGGCTCAGGGAGCGTTCCGCACCCCAACGTGGCGTTCCGTGCGTCGAGTTGGGCGGTCCCGCAGCGTGCTCCGCCGGCGCCGCGCCCCGGGCGCGCCAGGGGTGGTCCGCTCGCACCGATGGCGGATTTCGCTGCTCCGTTCGGATGGCGCCGGACCCCGGGAGGGATGGCCGGTGGCCGCGGTCGGCGCGGGGGCCGGGCCGGCCCGGGGGAGACACCCCCTAGAGTGCGACCGTGCCGACGTACAGCATTGGTCAGGCAGCGGAGCTGCTGGGTGTGAGTTCGGAGACCGTCCGGCGGTGGGCCGACGGCGGTCAGCTGGGGATGCGGCGGGACGGCGGGGGAACCGCGTCATCGACGGGGTCAGCCTGGCCGCGTTCGCCAAGGAGCGCGCCGCCGGACTGCATCCGGTGCCCGGTGAGGTGCTCACGTCCGTGCGGAACTCCTTCGCGGGGATCGTCACCAAGGTGACGATGGACGACGTGATCGCCCAGGTCGAGATCCAGTCCGGGCCGCACCGGCTGGTGTCGGTGGTCAGCCGGGAGGCGGTCGAGGAGCTGGGGATCGAGGTCGGGGTGACCGCCACCGCCCGGGTGAAGTCGACCCATGTGCATGTCGACCGGCCGGGCGGGCGGGAGTGAGCGGGGGAGGTGCGGCGCGTCCCTCGGCGGCGCGGCCGGGGCGGCTCCCTCAGCGGCAGAGCAGGGCCGCGTGCAGGTCGAGTTTGTGGTCCAGCCGGGACAGGTCCCGGCCGGTGAGGGTCTCGATGCGCTGGATGCGGTAGTGCACCGTGTTCACGTGGAGGTGCAGCGCCTCGGCGGTCCGCGCCCATGAGCCGTGCTGGGCGAGGAAGACCTCCAGCGTCTCCAGCAGCATCCGGTGGGACGTCGTGCCGGCCCGTGCCAGCGGCCCCAGCACCTGGCTGCTGAAGGCCGCACGGACCTCCGTGGGGACCCCGGCCAGCAGCTCGGCCAGCGTGCCGAGGTCCTCGACACCGGTCACCCGGGCGCCGTCCGGCGCCGCGGCACGGGCCGACGCCAGTGCGTAACGGGCCTGCTGGAAGGCGGAGTTGAGGTCGCCGGGGGCCGCCGCGGGAGCGCTGGCCCCGGCGTGCAGCGGCGCCTGCGGGCGGCAGGCGGTGAGCGCCGGCCAGACCTCGGCGAGCGGGGTGGAGTCCTCGGCGTCCGAGGCCGCGTGGACCACGGCGACCGCCTCGCCGCCCGGCAGCCGCCCGGCCGCGAACCGTTCGCCGGGGGAGTGCCACAGCGCCTCGGTCAGCGCGCTCACCGCGTGGCCGCTCTCCGCACCGCCCAGCGCGGCGAGCACCACCCGGTACGGACCGGAGGCCGGCAGCCCGCACGCCTGCAGCGCCGCCTCCAGCGCCGCGCCGTCCGCCGCTCTGGCATCGGCCGACGCGAGCAGGGCGACCAGCACGTCCGCGGCCCGCCGAGCGGCCGCCTGCCGGGGCGCGGCCCGCCGGCGGTACCCGTCCACGACCTCGGCGATCTCGTGCACCGCCCGCGGCGGTGCGTCCGCCCGGCCACCCACGTGCAGGTACCAGGTGTCGTACGGGCCGGCGTCCCCGTCGATCCGCACCGTCGGGCCCGTCCCGGCCGCTTCGAGGGCCTTGACGGCCTGCCGGGCCGTCAGCGGCGGCGCGGCCGGGGTCCGGGCGATCACCCGGCCGGTCGCGGACAGCAGGTAGCAGGGCGGCCCGCCCAGGTGGGCGAAGGCGCGGTCCAGCAGCACGTCCGGGGCGGCGTCCGCGGCCAGCAGCGCGGCCAGTTCGTCGCGGACGTTCTCCGGCAGCGCGTAGTGGTCGGTGGGGCGCCGGCTCAGTTCTCCCCACTGCCGCAGGTAAACGGCCTCCGTGATGGCCCGGAAGGTGGTGTGCGCGGGGACCGCGACCAGCACGATCCCGTGGGCACGGCAGGAGTCGACGAGCACGTCGGGGACCTTGCCGTGGGTCTCCTCGCCCGCCAGCAGCGCGGTGGCCCCGGCGGCGTCCAGCGCGGAGACGAACCGGTCGACCTTCGCGCGCTCGTCACCGGGCGTCCACCACACCAGTCCGCTCAGCGCCAGCTCGCCCGGCTGCAGGAACCGCGCCGGGTCCTCCAGGTCGGTGGCGGTGACCCCGCGGACTTCCCGGTCGAGCAGGGGGCCCTCGCCCCACAGCAGGGTCAGGTCGAGCGAGTCGACCCGCAGGAGATCGTGGACGTGCATGTGCTGGCTCCTCGATTGACTGCCGGCGACGGACCCGGCATCTCACATTCACGAGGTGAATGTGGGTAGCTGCATCGTAAATGCCAGCTCATCCAGCCCAAAGCCCTCTTGGTTGATCATCCATTTCCGGCCCCCGGCGATGGTGGTTTCCCCTGTCGCCCGCGGCCGGCCCCGGGCGGGCGCGGGGACACCGCCCCGCCGGTCGGAGATACCGCCCACCGGGCGCCATTTCCCTCACATCAGCGAGGGGAAGCGGGTGAGATGGGTGGTATCCGTGATTCAACGGTGCACGGCCCGGGCATCACAGAGAGCAGTCACCGCGCGGATCGCCTCAAGGGGGACTCGAATGCGCCCACCCAGCCCGCCGTCCCGCACCACCACCGCCGTACGCCCGACGCCCGCGGACACCGGCGCGCCCGCCCCCCGGCCGCTGGAGATCCGCGGCCAGCTCCGCCGCCCGCTCGCCCTGACCGTCGCCCAGCTGCGCGAGCGGTGGCCGCGGCACCGGGCCGAGGTGGTCTTCGACTGTGCCACCAACGGGCCGCAGCGGCACACCTTCGAGGGCGTCCTGCTGCGGGACGTCCTCGACGCCGCGGGCCCGGCCTTCGACGCGTCCCGGCGCAAGGACCGCTCCCGCTACCTGCTCGCCGTCAGCGGCGGCGACGGGCACCACACGGTGCTGTCCTGGGCGGAGATCGACGCCGACTTCGGCGACGCCCCGGTCCTGCTGGCCACGGCCATGGACGGCCGTCCCCTCGACGCCGCGGGCAGCCAGCTCGTGGTCCCCTCCGACCGCTGCGGCGCCCGCTACATCAGCACGATCACCGGCATCTGGGTGGGCACCTGCGCACCGCCCGAGCAGCCGTAGTGCCGCCCGGGCCGGGGCGGTCAGACCGTGGCGAGCGCGATCTCGGTGGACTTGATCAGCGCGGTCACCTCGGAACCGGCCGCCAGCCCCAGGTCCTCGGCCGCGTCCTTGGTGATCGCCGCGGTCAGTTCGCCGCCCGCGACGGCGACCTTCACCCCGGCCATCGCACCGCCGGCCGAGACGTCGGTGACCGTGCCGGGCAGCCGGTTGCGGATGCTCAGCCCCTCGACCCCGCCGGTGGCCAGGGCGACCTCGGTGGACTTGATCAGCGCCCGCACCGCCGTGCCCTCCGCGAGGTCCAGTTGCCCGACCGCCTCGCGGGTGACCGCGGCGGTGATCTCCTGCCCGCCGTCCAGCCGGACCCTGACCAGGGCCATGACCTCGCCGGGGGCGACGGAGCGCACGGTCCCGGACAACTGATTGCGGATGCTCAGGCTCATGCCCACACCCTGCGCGCTGCCGTCCGGCCGCGCAGCGCGAGGAAATTCGTCCCTTCCTCCAAGGCGACTGGCATTTGCTACGGAGATCCTCCCTGTGGATTGCACCTGCCAGGCTGGGCTGCCTATGTTGTCGCACATGCAGTCCTACACAATCGGCCAGGCGGCGCGGCTGCTGGGCGTCAGCCCGGACACCGCCCGCCGATGGGCGGACGCCGGCAAGGTCGCGACCCATCGCGACGACAGCGGCCGCCGCCTCATCGACGGCCGTGATCTGGCCGCCTTCTCCATCGAGGTCGCGCAGACCGGCACCGGTGAGGACGACGCCTCGTACACCTCCGCCCGCAACGCCTTCCCGGGCATCGTCACCGCCGTGAAACTCGGCGATGTCGCCGCCCAGGTCGAGATCCAGGCCGGTCCGCACCGGCTGGTCTCCCTGCTGACCCGGGAAGCGGTGGAGGAACTGGGACTGGAGGTCGGCATGCAGGCCACCGCCCGCGTGAAATCCACCAGCGTGCACATCGACCGCTCCTGAGGCCACCGACCGCGCCCCGACCCCCCGCGGCGGCGTCCGCCCGCACCCCCGGGCCGGCTCCCCACCGTCCACCGCGGCAGCACCACAGCCGGACCGCGCCCCGTCCCCACCGGCCGGCTCTCACCCCAGCGGCGTCGCCCTTCCCCCCGCTCTCGAACGTCCTTGAGCAGGGCAGGCCCCCACCGGCGCGGCTTTGCCCATCCGCTCGGACGATCCCCTCGTCCCGCGTCACAAGGAGTCCCGCCCATGCCCCAGTTCCTCACCGGACGCCGCGCCGCCGCCGCGGTCGTGACCGCCGCCCTCCTCGTCCCGCTCGCCGCCTGTGGCAAGGACGACGGCAAGACCGACAAGGGCGCCGGGAAGTCCGGCGGCAGCACTGTGAATACCCAGCTGACCGTCCTCGCCGCCTCCTCGCTCACCGACGTCTTCAAGAAGGCCGCCGCGGTGTACGAGAAGGAACACCAGGGCACGAAGGTGAACTTCTCCTTCGCCGGCTCCCAGGAACTCGCCGCCCAGGTCAAGCAGGGCGCCCCCGCCGACGCGCTGGTCACCGCCGACACCAAGACCATGGACGGGCTCAAGGCGGACACCGGCACCCCGACCGTCATCGCCCACAACCGCCTGGTCATCGTCACCGGCGAGGGCAACCCGAAGAAGGTCCACACCCTCAAGGACCTCACCGACAGCAAGCTGAAGGTCGTCCTCGCCGCCCCGGAGGTGCCGGTCGGCCGCTACGGCAAGAAGGTCCTGGACGCCCAGAAGCTCAAGGTCACGCCGGTCTCCCAGGAGCCCAACGTCCGCGCCGTCCTCAGCAAGGTCGAACTGGGCGAGGCGGACGCCGGCCTGGTCTACAAGACGGACGCCGCCTCCGCGCCGAAGAAGGTCGACGCCGTCGACATCCCCGACAAGCAGAACGCCGTCGCCGCCTACCCGGCCGCGACCCTGAAGACCTCGAAGCACGCCGCCGCCGCGGCCGCCTTCGTGAAGTGGCTGAGCACCCCCGAGGCACAGAAGATCCTGCAGGACGCGGGCTTCCAGAAGCCGTAACGGGGGCTCCGCGCGCACGGGACTGCCCGGCTCGGGGGAGCGGACAGCCCCGTGCGCGCCACCATGGCCGGCCCACCCCGGCCGGCCCGACCCCGCCCCGACCCCAGGACCGACGATGAGACGCTCCCGCACCCCCGCCGGGCCCGCGGCCGCCCGGCGCCGCACGCCCGGCGCCCGTACCCCGGCCGCGCTCGCCGTGCCCGCGCTGGTCGCCGTCGCGTTCCTGCTGATGCCGCTGCTCGGCATCCTCGCCCGGACCACCTGGAGCGACCTCGGCACCCATCTGACCAGTCCCGGCGTCACCGAGGCGCTCGGCCTCTCCCTGCTGGTCTCCTTCTGGGCCCTGGGACTTTCGCTGCTGCTCGGCGTGCCGCTGGCCTGGCTGCTGGCCCGGGTCAGCTTCCCCGGCAAGGCGGTGGTCCGCTCGCTGGTGCTGCTGCCGATGGTGCTGCCGCCGACCGTCGGCGGTGTGGCCCTGCTGCTCGGCTTCGGCCGCCGCGGACTGCTCGGCCCCTGGCTGGAGGACACCTTCGGCATCGTCCTGCCGTTCCACACCTCGGGCGCGGTGGTCGCCGCCACCTTCGTCGCCATGCCGTTCCTCATCATCAGCCTGGAGGGCACGCTCGCCGGCCTGCGCCCCAGTTACGAGGAGACCGCGGCCTCGCTCGGCGCGTCCCCGGTCCGGGTCTTCGCCACCGTCACCCTGCCCATGGTCGCCCCCGGCCTGGCCGCCGGCGCGGCGCTCACCTGGGCCCGCGCGCTCGGCGAATTCGGCGCCACGATCACCTTCGCCGGGAATCTGCCCGGCACCACCCAGACCCTCCCGCTCCAGGTCTACCTGCTGCTCCAGGACTCCCCGGAAGCCGCCACCTCGGTCTCCCTGCTGCTGCTCGTCATCGCCATGGCCGTGCTGATCTGCCTGCGCGGCCGCTGGACCGGCGCGCTGCCCGCCGGCCGCGCCCCGCGCCCCGCGCCGGCCGCCGACGAGACCGAGCCGTCCGGAACCGACGGCGGCGGTCCGCGCATGGTGACGGAGCGTCAGGAGGCCGCCGTGGAACCGCACCCGGAACGCTGGCCGCTGCACGCCGAGGTCACCGGCTTCACCGCGCTGACCCTGGAGGCCGCGCCCGGCACCACCATCGCGGTCGTCGGCCCCAACGGCGCCGGCAAGACCACCCTGCTGCGCGCCCTGCTCGGCCTCACCCCGCGCGCCCACGCCACCCTGCGCCTCGGCGACGCCGACGTCACCGCCCTGCCCCCGCACCGCCGCGGCGTCGCCTGGGTCCCCCAGGACGGCGCGCTCTTCCCGCACCTCAGCGCCCTGGGCAACACCGCCTACGGACTGCGCGCGCAGCGCGTCCCGCGCGCCGAGGCCCGCCGCGCCGCCCAGGAGTGGCTCGACCGGCTCGGCGTCGGCCACCTCGCCCACCGCCGGCCCGCCCAGCTCTCCGGCGGCCAGGCCCAACGCGTCGCGCTGGCCAGGGCCCTGGCCGCCCGCCCCCGTCTGCTGCTGCTCGACGAACCGCTGGCCGCCCTCGACCAGACCACCCGGGCCCACGTCCGGCACGCGCTGCGCGGCCATCTCGCGGGCTTCGACGGGGTCTGCCTGATCGTCACCCACGACCCCGTCGAGGCGGTCTCGCTCGCCCACCGGGTCCTCGTCCTCGACGACGGCCGCGCCCTCCAGGACGCCCCGCCCGCCGAGGTCACCCGGCACCCCCGCTCGCCCTGGGTCGCCCGGATGCTGGGCCGCAACGCCTGGCCCGGCACCGCCACCGGCGACGGCCTCGCGCTCGCCGGCGGCGGGCACCTCGTCGTCGCCGACCGCCTGCCCGAGGGCGCCCGGGCGCTGGCCGTGATCGCCCCCGAGGCGGTCTCCGTCCACCTCGACAAGCCGGCCGGCAGCCCGCGCAACGTCTGGTCCGGCACCGTACGGGAGATCACCTCGGCCGGCAGCCGGCTGCGGATCCTCATCACCTCGCCGCACGCCCCCGACCTCGTCGCCGAGATCACCCCGTCCGCCGCCCTCGAACTCGGCCTGGCCGACGGGGTGCCGGTGTGGACCGGCATCAAGGCCACCGAGGTCTCGCTCGTGACGCTCTAGCGGACGTCGGGGCCCCGCCGCCTCAGCCGTGTGCCGTGGCCGCCGGCTCCAGGACGAACACCGGGATCTCGCGGGCCGTCTTCTTCTGGTAGGCGTCGTAATCGGGGAACGCCTCGACCGCCCGCCCCCACCACACGGCCTTCTCCTCGCCGGTGACCTCACGGGCCGTCATGTCCCGGCGGACCGGGCCGTCCTGGAGCTCCACCCGGGGGTCGGCGACCACGTTGTGGTACCAGAGGGGGTTCTTGGGCGCGCCGCCCAGGGACGCCACCACGGCGTACGTCCCCTCGTGCTCCACCCGCATCACCGGGGACTTGCGGATCCGGCCGCTCCGGGCGCCGCGGGTGGTCAGGACCACGACCGGCAGCCCCCGGATCGTCGTGCCCCGTCTCCCGCCGGAGCTCTCGTACTCCTCGACCTGCTCCCGCACCCACGGCGTCGGGCTCGGTTCGTACTCACCCTGAAGAGGCATCCGCCCGTCCTCTCTCCCTGCACGGCGGCGATGACACCGGCCGCGGCGCCCTTCGGCCCGCGGCCGCCCTGACCTTCGCTCAACAACCGCGGCGGACGCAATCATCCCGGCCGCCCCGTCGTGTCCCGCCGGACCGTCTCCGACGGCCTGCCCACGTACGCGGCCGTCCCGCCAGCGGTGGTGGCGGGTGGTCGCCGCCCCTGCTCTCCGGCGCCGCCTGTGCGCCCTCGGGGCGGTCCGGGCCCGGTGGACCGAAGGGACATGACGACGGGCCCGGCCCGCACACCGTCCGGTGCGCGAACCGGGCCCCGAGGCCAGTCGGATGTCAGGACACCAGTTCCACCGCGCGGCGGCTCCGGCGGTGCTGCTCGGCCCAGTTGGTCAGCGCCGCCTCACAGGCGTGGTCGAGATGGCGCAGGCCGCCGAGGTCCAGTTCGACGTCCCGGTGGGCGGGCAGCGCGTCGAGCTGGTCCAGGATCTTGGGCAGCCGCAGGAACGTGGCGTTGCCGACCGCCCGCACCACCACCGGCTGCCCGGCGTCGTCCGGGGTGTGGATGTCCAGGTGGACGTGCGAGGTCTCCCAGGCCGTCTTCGCGATCGCCAGCAGCAGACCGATCAGCACCCCCTCGAACATGTTGACCGTGACGATGGCCAGCGCGGTGACCAGCAGCACCACGGCCTCCCCGCGGTGCTCGCGCCACAGCGGCCGCCACGACTTCAGCGGCAGCAGCTTCCAGCCCGCGTGGATCAGTACGCCCGCCAGCGCCGCCACCGGGACGATGCCCAGCGCGGCCGGGAACGCCGCCGCGAAGACCAGCAGCCAGACGCCGTGCAGCACCCGCGACGCCTTGGTCCGCGCACCGGCCTGGACGTTGGCGGCACTGCGTACGATCACCGCGGTCATCGGCAGCGCGCCGAGCAGGCCGCAGACGGTGTTGCCGGCGCCCTGGGCCATCAGCTCCTTGTCGTAGTCGGTCTTCGGCCCGTCGTGCAGCCGGTCCACCGCCGCCGCGCTGAACAGCGACTCGGCGGAGGCGATCAGCGCGAAGGCGAGCACGGTGCCCAGCACCCCGACCTCGGTGAGCCGGCTCAGGTCCGACATGCCCGGTGGCTGGATCGCGTCCAGCAGCCCGCTGACCCGGACCCGGGCGACCGGCAGGTCCAGTGCCCAGACCGTGGTGGTGGCGAGCGCCACCGCGACCAGCGGCGCCGGGAGCACCCGGGCGCCGCGCCGCCAGCGCGGCCACAGGACCAGCACGGCGATGGTCCCGGCGCCGACCGCGAGCGCGGACAGCGCGGTGCCCGAGCCGACGGTGGCGGTGACCAGCGCCGGCACGCCGCCGATGTTGGCCAGTCCGCTGCCGGGAGCCTTGGCGTCCGTGAGGGCGTAGAGCTGGCCGGCGATCAGCACCAGGCCGATGCCCGCCAGCATGCCCTGCACGACGGCGACCGAGATCGCCCGGAACCAGCGCCCCAACTTCAGGGCGCCCATGGCCAGTTGGAGCACCCCGGCCGCCAGCACCAGGGCGCCCAGCGCCCCGAGGCCGTACTCCTTGACGGCCTCGAAGACCAGCACCGTCAGACCCGCGGCCGGGCCGCTGACCTGCAGGCTGCTGCCGGGCAGCAGCCCGGTGAGCAGACCGCCGACGACACCGGTGACCAGGCCCAGTTCGGCCGGTACGCCGGAGGCCACGGCCACCCCGACGCACAGCGGGACGGCCACCAGGAAGACCACCAGGGAGGCGGTGAAGTCGGCCCGGAAAGACGCTGCGCGGGAAGGTGTCGCACGGGAGGAGAGCAGTCGCTTCATCGTCGTCACCCCCGCGCTCACAGTGGAAGGAACAGGTCGGAGGCCGGGTGGTGGGCCGCGACCAGGCCGGTGTGCACTTCGTAGAACCAGCCGTGCAGGTTCACCTCGCCGGCCGCCAGCCGCTCCCGCACGCAGGGGTAGGCGCGCAGCCGGTCGACCTGCTGGCGCACGTGCTGCTGCACGGCGGCGGAGACCGTGGGCTCGGGATCCTCGGGCAGTTCGTCGGAGAGCGCCTGGGCCAGCCAGTCGCGCACGGCCGGCGCGCCGGTCAGGTCCTCGCCGCGGGCCTTGGCGCCGACCGCGCCGCAGTGCGAATGACCGCACACCACGATGTCGGCGACCCGCAGCACCCGCATCGCGTACTCGATGGTGGCGGCTTCCGCGCAGGCCGCCATGTCCTCGCGGTAGACGGGCACGGCGTTGCCGGCGGTGCGCAGTTCGAACAGTTCGCCCGGACGCGCCCCGGTGATCAGGGACGGGACGACGCGGGAGTCGGAGCAGGTGATGAAGAGGGCGAGGGGGGACTGGCCGGCCGCGAGCCGACCGTAGGTCTCCTGCTCCTCGCGCCGCTCGGCGATACGGGCCGTCAGGCCCCGGGCATGCTGGATGAAGGTCTCCACGAGGAGGTCTCCTGCTGATGAGTGGTGCCACTGTGGGGGTGGTGGCGGGAAAGTGCGGGATGCGGCCGGTGGAGCGAGCCACCACGGCCGCGCTCAGCAGCGGAAGACGCAGTGCAGGACGGGGAACGGGGCCGGTCTCGAAGCGGCCCGGGTGGAAGTGCCCGCGGCCGGGACGCCGGACCCGCCGGCGGAAGGCAGCGCAGGCCGGTCGGGGCCGGACGGCGGCAGCGGCCGGCCGGCGTGCCGGGGCACGCCGACGGAGGTGCGCGCGGTCCCCCGGGGGGCGCCGCGCTCGGCGTCCCGTTTGGTCTTCTCCTCGTTGGAGTCGGAACCGGGCTTGACGGCGGGCGGGGCGCCCGCGGGCGTGGCAGCGGGGCGGCGAACGTGGTGGTCGCATCGGCGCCGGCGGCCACCGCACCCAGCAGGAACGCCAGCACCACGGCGACGGCGATCAGCGGGACCCGGAGCAGGCCGCGCACCGGTATGCCGGGTGTGCCGCGGTCCTTCCGCATCCTCGTCCCCCGTCGCAGGTCCATGCGCCTACAGCCTTCCCTCATAGTGCAGCATCCAGGTTTCCGGCAGGAAAACGCGAAATGACGCCATGTTTCGAGATTTCTCCTGGTGCACTTGCGCACCACCCGTCGTGCGTACGGGAGTTCACGACCCTTCCGCGTCCGTACCTGCGGCCGCCGGCGCCCCGCGGACGGTGCGCGGCACCCGGGCCGACCAGCCCACGGCGGGCACGACCGCCAGCGCCAGAACCCCGCCGGCCAGCGCCAGGACCGGGTAACCGCCCGCCGCCACGACCAGCCCCGACGACAGCCCGCCGGCCGCACCGGCGCCCGCGATGCCGACGTCCACCAGGCCCTGGACCGCGGCCCGCCGCTCGGGCGGCAGCGCGTCGGTGACCAGGGCCGTGCCGCTGATCAGCCCGGCGTTCCAGCCCAGGCCGAGCAGCACCAGTGCCGTGGCGAGTTGCGGAACCGCGTGCGGCGGCGCCGTCGCGGCGAGCACACCGGCGGCCAGCAGCAGCGGGCCCGACGCGGCGGCGATCCACCGCCGGCCGTACCGGTCGACGAGCAGCCCGGTGAGCGGCGAGGGCAGGAACATGGCCGCCACGTGCAGCGCGATGACCAGCCCGGCGGCCTGCGGGTCCGACCCGTGGGCCAGCATGTGGACCGGCGTCATCGTCATCACCGCGATCATCACGAGCTGGGTGAGGACCATGACCGCGGTGCCGGCCGCCAGGCCGCGCCGCCGGGCGTCGCCCCACGGGGGGCCGCTCGCCGGGGCGGCGGCCGGTGGGGTGTCCGCCCCTTCCGGCGCGGCGGCCAGGCGCGCGGCCAGCCGGAGCGGGTCGGGCCGCAGCAGCGCGGCCAGCACCAGCGCCGCCGCGGCGAACGCCACGCAGGCCAGCAGGAACGGCCCGGCCAGCCGGGGAATGCCCCAGGACCGCGCCAGGTCACCGGTCCACGTCACCAGGTTGGGGCCGGCCACCGCGCCGAGCGTGGTGGCGAACAGCACCGTGCTCACCGCGCGCCCGCGCCGCTCGGGGGAGGCCAGGTCGGCGCCCGCGTACCGCGCCATCAGGTTGGTCGCGGTGCCGGCCCCGTAGACCAGCAGGGATGCGCACAGCAGCACGGCGCTCCCGGCGGCGGCCGCCGCGACCACCCCGAGGCTGCCCAGTGCTCCGGCGCCGTAGCCGAGGGCGAGGCCGGGGCGCCGGCCCCAGCGGCGGCACAGCCGGCCGATCACGGCCGCGCCGCCCGCGGCCCCGGCGGTGAACAGCGCACTGGGCACGCCCGCCAGCCCGGTGGAGCCGAACATCTCCTCGGCGAGGAGCGCCCCGACGGTGATGCCCGCGGCGAGCCCGGCCCCGCTGAGGACCTGGGCCACCACCAGGACGGCCAGGACGCGCCGTTGTTC
This sequence comes from Streptomyces endophytica, assembly GCF_026153355.1. Lineage (GTDB taxonomy): Bacteria > Actinomycetota > Actinomycetes > Streptomycetales > Streptomycetaceae > Streptomyces > Streptomyces endophytica. The sequence continues at coordinate 5,174,804 of NZ_CP110636.1, forward strand.
CGGCCTTTCGCGCATGACCTGTGGTCCCCTATACCGGTGTCGGCGACTTCAGCGCCGCGATGTCCGCGAGCGGCATGCCCAGTTGCTCGTGGAGGAAGCGCACGATCGTCCAGTGCGGCAGCGCACCCTCGTCGAACGGCCCGAACTCGGCGCAGTACAACGGGATCCAGCGCAGCGCCTCTTCGAGGACCTGCTCGCGGCCCGGCTCCTGCTGATAGTCCTCGTAGGCGATGCTGCGGTGCTCGATGAAGTACCCCCCGGGCAGCCGCTGTTCGCACAGCGCGCGGTACTCCCGGGTCTGCAGGATGAGGTAGTGCCAGATCTCGTCGATGTCCTGCTCGACCGGGAGGAACAGGCCGCCGAGCCGGTCGCGGTACCGCGAGACGAGGAAGAGGTAGCGCAGGCATTCCGTGACCTGCCGCGCCACGAACTCCCGCGGTGCCTCGCTGCGGGCGGCGAAATGGTCGAGGACCTCGGTGTGCAGCGCCTCCCCGAGCAGTTCCCGGAGGGCGTCGGCGGACAGCGGCGGGCGGCTGGTCATGGGTCTCCTGTGCGGGTGCGGACGGGCAGGCGGAAGGGAGTGTGCGCGGATCAGTCGGCGTCGACGAGCCAGGCGTACTTCCCGGACTTCCCGATGGGGATGTGGGCGTGGTGCACCAGCCGGCAGCGCCGCCCGGTGAGCGCGCCGACGGCGTCCGCCAGCGCGGCGGACTCGGCGGCCCCGAGGGGGGTGCCGTGGAAGGTGGTGTACGCCAGCAGGGCCTCGGTGGGACCGGTCAGCTGCAGCTGGTAGACGAACACGTCCGGCGACAGCTCGCCGATGCACCGGTCGAGGTCGCCCTGGGCGACCGGCCCGTTCCGCATCGGCAGCAACTCCTTCCGGCGGCCGCAGAATTGGGCGATCCGGTCCGGGTCCGGCGTGCCGTCCAGGGTGCGCACGCAGTCGCCCGAGCGGTAGCGGATCAGCGGCATGAAGGGATTGCGCACGCTGGAGACGATGAGTTCGTGGATCGTGCTCTCCGGGGCGACCGGATGCAGTTCCACGCTCATCCCGTCGAGGTACGGCCGGTATCCGCCGCGCCGGTCGCTGAAGTAGAGGTAGCCGAGCTCGGTGCTGCCGAAGAGGTCGATGACCGGGCAGTCGAAGTGCTGTGCCAGGAAGCGGCGGACGTTGACCGGGGTGTACTCGTAGGCGTGGATGATGCTGGCGGGCGGCGGGAAGTCGTCCCACAGTCCCCACTCCCCGACCTTCCGCAGCAGATGCGCCAGGTGGTACCCGGAGCAGTCGAGGTGGTACGCGCCCTGCGGATGCGATGCCCGGGCCGCTTCGATCTCCCGGAGCATCCGTACGACCTCGTCGCGCTCCCACCCCGCGGGGTCGAGCCGCAGGTTGAGGTAGCAGGTGCGGTCGTCCAGCCACCGGTCCTCGAAGGAGGGCACCTGCGCCGGCGGGACGCCGCGCCGGGCCGCGCCGACCCGGGCCACGTGCTCGGTCGCCAGCACGGTGGTGAGCGAGACCCGCCGGCAGCCCGACTCCCAGGTCCCGGCGATGTCCGGATGCTCGCTCCACAGCCGGTAGTAGGAGTGCAGCAGGAAGTACGGGGGCCGGATCAGCTGCATCCGGGCGTGGTTGGTGCCGGTGGAGAGCACGTATTCCGCCTCGCCGGCCTCCAGGGCCGCGGCCAGCCGGGGGGTCATCCAGTTCTCGGGGAAGCCGCGGGCGATGTCCGGTTTGTCGAGGACCGGGAAATAGCCCTTCGCCAGCGATGCGCGGTAGAGCGGTATGTCGCGGATCTGCTCGATGACCTCGGCGGTCGGCTGACCATCCATGGAACCCTCGTCATGGCTCGGGGAGGAACGGGGAGTGCCCGCGGGGACGGGGCGCGGCGCCCGGGAGCGGGCCGGCGGCGGGGGAAGTGCCGCCGCCGTCCCTTGCTCCCGGGCGCCGGGGAGTGCCGGTGGACGATCAGGAGATACAGCCGGCCTTCGGCGCGGCGCTGATGCAGCCGGCCTTGGGTGCGGCGCTGATGCAGCCCTCCTTCGCCGCCTGTGCGGCGGAGTTGGCGGCCAGCCAGCTGCGCCACACGTCGTCCTGGGCCATCTTCTTGATGAGCTGCTCCATGGGAACCTCCGTGAGAGTGCGGAAGACGGTCCGGCATCAGCGCTGACCTGCGTCGATGCCGCACACCGAAAGTAAAAGGCTGGCCAAGCCAATGTCAATGAAAGGCAATGCCGGAACGGTGTCAGGCGGCCCCGGCGCGCCAACTTTGGCGGGATACCGCCGAGGTGAACGGAGCCCGGAACTACCTGACGGCCAGTCAGTCATCGGCGTGGCGGACGGGGGTTCGGCGGTCGGGTTGCGCCATACGGCCGTCGCCGAACGGGGGACCTGCCGGGCGGGCGCGCGGCGTACGGCCGTGCCCGGGGAACGCTCACCACCGGCCACCCCGGCCCACCGCACCGGTTGCCGCACCAGGGGAGTGAAGCTGTGCACATTCTGCTCATCGCCGGCGCCTTCAACAGCCTGACCCAGCGCGTCCACGCCGAACTAGGCGACCGCGGCCACCGGGTGGGCGTGGAACTGGTGACTCCGCGGACCCCGCTGCTCGACGTCGTACGCCGCCACGCCCCCGACCTGATCGTGGCGCCGATGCTCACCACGGCCGTTCCCCGGGAGGTGTGGTCCGCCCACACCTGTCTGATCGTGCACCCCGGCCCGGTCGGCGACCGCGGCCCGTCCTCCGTGGACTGGGCGGTGCACCTGGGCGCGGACGCCTGGGGTGTGACCGTCCTGCAGGCCAACGCCGAGATGGACGCCGGCGACATCTGGGCCTCGGCGAGCTGCCCGGTCCCCGCGGTGGGTAAGAGCGACCTGTACCGCAACGAGATCGCCGACGCGGCCGTCGAGGCGGTGCTCACCGCCGTCGAGCGCTTCGCCTCCGGCACCCACCGCCCGCAGCCCCAGGCCGGCCTGCCCGCCGGCGCGCGCCCCGGCCGGCCCCGGCCGCCGTTCCGCCAGGACCTGCGCCGGATCGACTGGGGCTCCGACTCCACCGCCACCGTCGTACGCACGCTCCGTGCCGCCGATTCCCGCCCCGGCGTACGGGACGAACTCCTCGGCGACACCTGGATGTTGCACGGCGGCCACCCCGAGGACACCCTGCGCGGGCGGCCGGGTGAACTTCTCGCCACCCGGTGCGGCGCGATCTGCCGGGCGACGGCCGACGGCGCGGTGTGGATCCCCGAACTCCGGGCGCCGCGCCGGCCGGGGGAGCCCGGCACCGTCAAGCTCCCCGCCACCCTCGCACTGGGCGACCGCCTGCCGCCGCTCCCCGAGCTCCCGGCACCACTCGACCGGGGCGAGGCGCCCCGTACCTGGAGCGACATCCGCTACCGCGAGGAGGGCCCGGCGGGATTCCTGGAGTTCTCCTTCCCGGGCGGGGCGATGAGCACCGACCACTGCCGGCGGCTGCTCGCCGCCTACCGCCACGCCTGCACCCGGCCCACGTCGGTGCTGGTCCTCGGCGGACGCCGGGACTTCTTCTCCAACGGCATCCACCTCAACGTGATCGAGGCCGCGGCCGACCCCGCCGAGGAGTCCTGGGCCAACCTCAACGCCATGGACGACCTGGTGGAGGCCGTGCTGACCACCACCGACCGGCTGGTGGTCGCCGCGCTCGGCGGCAACGCCGCGGCCGGCGGGGTGATGCTGGCGCTCGCCGCCGACGAGGTGTGGTGCCGCTCGGCCGCGGTGCTCAACCCGCACTACCGGCTGATGGGGCTCTACGGCTCGGAGTACTGGACCTACACCCTGCCCCGCCGGGCCGGGCGCGAGGCGGCCGAACGGCTCACCACCCGCGCCCTGCCGGTCACCGCCGCGACCGGGCAGCGGCTCGGACTGGTGGACCGGACCGTCGACTGTGCCGCGCGGGACTTCACGGACCGGACCACCGAACTGGCGCGGCGGCTGGCGGCCTCGCCGGCGGTCCAGCCGCGGATCGCCGCCAAGAAGGACGCCCGGGAGCGGGACGAGGCGGAGCGGCCGCTCGCCGCCTACCGGGAGCACGAACTCGCCCGTATGCACCGGATCTTCTTCGACCCGGACCAGCCGTACCACGCCCTGCGCCGGGCGTTCGTCCGCAAGGAGCCCTCGGACGGCACCCCGGCGCACCTCAACCCGGCCGCTTCCGCGGGGGTTGAGGTACGGCGCCGGGGTGCCGGCCGTCGTCAGGGCGCGGGGTGGTACTTGTATCCGATGCCGAAGACCGTGCGGATCGAATCGCGCAGGCCCGGCCCCAGACGGCGGCGCAGCCGGGCGATGTGCACGTCCACGGTGCGGGTGCTCGACTGACAGCTCGGCCAGACCGCGGCCATCAGCTGCTCCCGGGTGAAGGCCCGCTGGGGATGCCGGACGAGGTGCGCGAGCAGGTCGAATTCGAGTTTTGGCAGGCCGAGTTGGCGGCCCTTGATGAAGACCGTGCGGGCCGCGTTGTCGATCTGGATCGGCTCCGGGCGGGAGGCCGGCCCGGCCGCCGGCTCCCCGGAACGGGGCGGGTTCTCACCGGGCGGGGCCAGGATGATGTGCACCTCGTCCGAGGGCAGCCGGTGCACGGAGACGGGCTCCAGGGCGTGCAGGGTCAGTTGCCAGGTGCCGTCCGGGAGACGGTCGACCGCCAGGGGTGGCCCTTCGCCGGGCCCGGCCATGACCGGTCGGCCGAAGTCGGCGTCCGGTCGCAACGCAAGCGGGGTCGTCGAGGAGTTCATAAACATGATCTGGGCCCATTCCTCTTGCAAAGCAGGCGTGTACGGACAGACATGGCGGTGCTCGACGTTCGAAGGGTGCTGAGGTGCTGTGCAGCCATCGCGACGTTCATTCCGGTGGTGGGGCGTGGTGGCGAACACGCACGTGGGAGGCGGCTGCGCCCAACGGGGGCAATCGCTCCGTCCGTGCACAAGAACGTTCGCGCCCATGCCCGTACTCGGCCATGACGTGGTGCGTGGCCACGGCCTCCGGTCGGGACGAACGCTACATGTGATCGCGCGCTTCCGGAAAGTAGCTTCCGCTAATTTCGGTTGCTCTTGGGTCGAATCCGTGCTTGCGGTGCGTCAACTCCCTTGGGGCGTCGGGTGGGTGGTGACCGGCGCGGAGTGCCGTTTCGTTCAACGAAGGTGCGAAAAACTGCCGGAACCTGAGGGACCGTCATCAGCGTGGGAGTCGTTTGCGCCTGGAAGTGCGCCGTGAAGAGGCCCGGAGCGGCACGCGTACCGCGCTCGCGACGACTTCCCGGTCCGGGAACCGGTCTCCGCCCGGCATGGCCGGAAATCGCGGGCGAACTGGCCGAGAGGTGCGGGCCGTCGGCGCACAAGGTGCCCGGTCCGACGGGGCGGCGGCCGGCGCGGGGAGCGGACGGGGAGTCGTGCGCGATACGGAGGGGTAGGGCGTCGATGGCCTCCGCTTGTGGAGGGTGGGTGAACGCCCGAATATGCCAATTAAATGCGCTGGGGCTGAACGAGGCTCAAAGAGAAGGGGTCCTGAGGAAGTTGGCCGGAAAGTGGTTTCCTTTTCAATCTCTTTCTCTTCGACCAGAGCAAAAGGGTGCGGAACCAGATATTCCAGGCGACTGTTTTCCTGGTGAGTTGATGATGAGTAGGGTGTGGCCCGCTGCTGCTCGACCGGTGGCAGGACCAGCTGAATTCGGCGCGGCTGGAATGCGGTGTGGCGGATGACGCCTTCGTGACCGGGAGGGGACCATGGCGGCCGGCTCATTCGAGGGGCAGTACGTGTGGAGTCCGGCGGCCGACGACCGGGCGCTGGCCCGGGCCTGCATGGACGTCACCGCCGGGCGGTACCTGAGCGCACACGACGTCCTCAAGGAGACCCGCGACGATTTCGAGGTCCGCGCCCACCGCTCGCTCGTCCTGGCCTCCGTCGCCGCCGACTCGGACCTCGCCGAACGCTGGCTGGCCGAGGAGCCCGGCCCGGAGGCCGCCCTGCTGTGGGCCCGGGTGGCCATGGTCCGGGCGCTGCGCATGGCCGACGCCGGCGCGGCCGACCGGCGGCAGGGCGCGCTGGCGCGGATCGCCCGGACGGCGTGCGACCGGGCCGCGAAACTGCTGCCCGAGGACCCCACCCCCTGGGTCGCCCAGCTGGCGCTGACCCGTCTCGACCGCCCCCTGGACCCCGCGCCGCAAGGGCTGCTGACCGCACCGCCCGGTCCCTGGTACCTCTTCGCCCACATCCTCCGGCTCGACCCCTGGCACCGTGAGGCCCACCACCGCTTCCTGTCCTTCTTCTTCCCCCGCTACGGCGGTGCCTCCAGCGCGAGCTGGGACGTGGCCGCCTTCCTCAGCCAGCGGGCGCCGGCCACCTCGGCGCTGCGGCTGCTGCCCCTGGTGGCCCTGGTCGAGGACTACGTCCCCGGGGCGCCGCTCGCCGATCGCACCTGGGAACAGCCCCAGTGGATCAGCACGGCGCTCGGCATCTACCGCAATTGGCTGCCTCAGGTGTCCGGATACCGTTTCACGCCGGTACTCGATCTGGCCTATCTGGCGCATGCGTTGTACATGGCGAAACACGAATTCGAGGCGCGTGAAGTCCTCACCGCGATGGGGCCGTACGCCTCCCGCATGCCCTGGAGCGCATTCGGCGACCCGGCGGAGCAATTGTCGAAAGCCAGACGTTCCTGCGGTCTCCCGGTACCGCACGACACATGATGCGGAAAACTCCCCCCAGAAAGGTTGCGGTTGTGTCCGAGCGCACGTCAATAACCCGCTCGAAATCCCCCCACGCGGTCGACCCGGCCACCCTCGACGATGACGCCACACTGCACGCCATGGGCTATCCGCGGAAACTCACCCGGAGATTCCGCGCGTTCGACAATTTCGCCATCTCGTTCACCATCATCAACATCATCTCCGGGATCTTTTCGTCCTTCGGATTCGGCATGACCGCGGGCGGCCCGCGGATCCTCGTCTTCGGCTGGATCGGTGTGTCGGTCATGGTGCTGTTCGTCGGCGCCGCGATGGGCGAGATCGCCTCCGCCTACCCGACCAGCGGCGCGCTCTACTTCTCGGCCGGCAAGCTGGCCAAGCGGCACCAGGGCGCCTGGTCCTGGTACACCGGCTGGCTGAACTTCGTGGGCCAGGTCGGCGGGACCGCGGCCACCAACTTCGCGGCCGCCACCTTCATCCAGGCCTTCATCGCGATGCAGTGGCCGTCCTACACACCGACGCCGCAGCAGACCGTGCTCATCACCGCCGCCATCCTGCTCGTCCAGGCACTGGCGAACACGTATACCGTCCGGCTGGTTGCACTGGTGAACCGGATTTCCGTCTGGTGGCTGCTGATCGGCATGGTGGTGATCGTCGGCGCGCTCACCTTCGTTCCGGACCATCACCAATCGCCCGCGTTCGCCACCCACTTCGTCAACAACACCGGCTTCACCAACGCGATGTACGGCGGAATGCTGGGACTGCTCGTCACCAGCTGGACCTTCACCGGTTTCGACGGCAGTTTCCACATGTCCGAAGAAACCGTGAAGGCGACGGTCAACGCGCCCCGCGGCATCATGCGGGCCATCACCTGCTCCGCGATCACCGGGCTGCTCCTGATGCTCGCCCTGGTCTATGCGATTCGCGACTACCGGCACGCGGCGGGCGCCGAGGCGCCGCCGGTGCAGATTCTCATCGACGCGCTCGGCCAAAGCACTGCCAAGTTCCTGCTGTTGATCGTCATCGGCGCGATGCTGTTCTGCGGTCTCGCCAACATGACCAGCAATACCCGGCAGATCTTCGCGTTCTCCCGGGACGGGGCGATGCCCGGCTCCCGCTGGTGGCATTCGGTGTCGGCGCGCACCCGCACGCCCGTCAAGGCGGTCTGGCTCGCGGCGGCCTGCCCGCTCGTGCTGGTGGTGCCCGGCTGGTGGTCGCACACCGCCTTCACCGCGGTGGTGAGCGTCAACGTCGTCGGGCTGTTCCTCGCCTACGCCGTGCCGATCTTCCTGCGGCTGCGGCTCGACGACTTCCAGGCCGGGCCGTGGCACCTGGGCCGCTACGGCAAGCCGGTCGCGGCGATCGCGGTGATCTGGATCCTGATCAGCAACGTGCTGTTCATGCTGCCGCAGGCGTCCCCGATCACCCCCGCCTCCTTCAACTACGCGCCCCTCGCCCTGGCCGTGGTGCTCGTCATCGCCACCGTCTGGTGGTTCGCCACCGCCCGCCGGCGCTTCCAGGGCCCGGTCAGCTACGGCCGCCCGGACGAGGTCGCCGCGATGGACCTCGTCTAGGGCCTGGCCGCACAGCACACCCGGGCCCCGGGGCCCGCCGCCGCCCCCACCCCGCTGCCCCACCGGAAGGGAACCGATCACCCGTCATGCCTGCCACCGACGAACTCACCGTCACCACCGCCACGCCCCACGACTGGCAGCAGGTGGTGCAGTGGGCCGCCGACGAGGAGTGGAACCCCGGCCGCGACGACACCGCCTGCTTCCACCCCACCGACCCGGACGGCTTCTTCCTGGGCCGCCGCGGCACCCGGCCCGTCTCCGCCGTCTCCGTCGTCAACTACTCGGCGTCCTACGCCTTCCTCGGCTACTACCTCGTCCACCCCGACCTGCGCGGGCAGGGACTGGGCCTGGCGACCTGGCGCGCCGCCGTCCCGCACGCCGGCACCCGGACCGTCGGCCTCGATGCCGTCCCGGCCCAGCAGGCCACCTACCGGCGCGCCGGATTCACCCCCGCCCACGAGACCATCCGCTACGGCGGGCGGCCGGTCCGCAACGGCACCCCGCCGCCCGAGGTCGTCCCCGTCACCGGCTCCCACCTCGACGCGCTCGCCGCCTACGACCGGCGCTGCTTCCCCGCCGACCGGCGCGGCTTCGTCACCCGCTGGCTGACCGCCCCCGGCCACACCGCCCGGGCGTACCTGCGGGACGGCGAGATCGCGGGTTACGGCGTGCTGCGACCGGCCCGCACCGGCCACCGCATCGGCCCGCTCTTCGCCGACACCGACCGGGTCGCCGAGGCGCTCTTCGACGCCCTGACGGCCACCCTCGCCCCCGCCGACGAGGTCGCCCTCGACATCCCCGGCCCCCGGACCGGCGCCCATGCCCTGGCCACCGGCCGCGGCCTGACCCCCCGGTCCCACACCCTCCGCATGTACACCGGCCCGGTCCCTCCGACGGACCAGCACCGCACGTACGGCGTAACGAGCCTGGAACTGGGCTGACCGTCCGCCGGGCGCCCCGCCCAGGGGGCGCCCGGACGGTTCAGGCGCCCACGGTGCCGTCGATGCCCTCGCGGAGGAAGTCCGCGTGGCCGTTGTGGCGGGCGTATTCGTGGATGAGGTGGTGCATGACCAGGCGGAGCGAGACGTGCTCGCCCCAGCGGGGCTGGTAGCCGGTGACGTCGAGGGAGGGGGCCTGCTGCTCGATGCGGCGGGCGTGCGCCACCTCCTCCTGCCAGACGGCGAACGCCTCGGCCCCGGTGGAGCCGTCCGGGTCGTAGGCCGCCTGGTAGTCGCCCTCGGCGGACCAGACGAGTGGGATGTCCTCGCCGTTGATCACCCGGCGGAACCACGTGCGCTCCACCTCGGCCATATGGCGTACCAGGCCGAGCAGCGTGAGCGTGGAGGGCGGCATCGAGCGGCGGCGCAGGTCCTCGTCGGACAGGCCCTCGGCCTTCATGGTGAGGGTCGCGCGGTGGAAGTCGAGGAAGGCGCGCAGGGTCTCCCGTTCGCCGGCGCGTACGGGCGGGGAGATGCGTTCGGTGGTCATGCCGGTCCTTCGGGAGGGGTGCGGGCGGGGAGGCGGCCAGGGCTTCGGGGCGGCGGAGCGGGAAAGTAGCGGAGCGTCCCGGTCTGGGGGACGATCTTCGTGAGTGCTCCGTAGCGCGCCGGGGAGGCGGCCGATGGGATCTTCCCGAGTGGTGCGGGCCGCCGCAAGCCTTTTTCTGGCGGTCGCCCTCGCCGCGGGCTGCGCCCATGACGGCGGATCGCGCGTCCCGCCGCCGAGCCCGCCGCCCCCCGGGCCCTGGCACACGGTCTTCGCCGACGACTTCCACGGCGACCGGCTCAACCCGGCCCGGTGGACGACGTGTTACGACTGGAACCAGGGCGGGTGCACCAACCGCGGCAACGACGAGCTCCAGTGGTACCGGCCCGGGCAGGTCTCGGTCGGCGGCGGCCGGCTCACCCTCACCGCCCGGCGGCGGGCGACCCGGGGTACGGACGGCCGCGACTACCCCTGGACCTCGGGCATGGTCTCCACCGGCCGCAGCTCCTGGAACGCCCGCCCGCGCGCCGTCTTCACCTACGGCTACTTCGAGGCGTCGGTGCGCATCCCCGGGCAGGGCGGGATGCTGCCGGCCTTCTGGCTGATGCCGGCCTCGCGGTTCACGCCGCCGGAGATCGACATCGCGGAGGTGCTGGAGATGCCCCGGTGGATCGACATGACGGTGCACTGGCGGGGCCCGGACGGCAAGGAAAAGGCGACCGCGGGGAGTTTCGGACCGGTGGACTTCCCGGCCGGTCACCACGTGTTCGCGCTGAACTGGGAACGCGACGCGCTCACCTGGTACATCGACGGTGAGCTCAGGTTCCGGGTGACCGATCCCGCGAAGATCCCGCACGTGCCGATGGAGCTGCTGTTCACCCTCGCGGTCGGCTACCCCGAGCTCCCGCCGCCGGGCGTGCACACGGCCCGGATGTCGGTGGACTGGGTGCGGGTCTGGCAGCACTGAGCCGGTCGCGGGGCACGGGCCCGGCCCGGAGGCACTTCCTGGGCGGGCCCGTGCGCTCCGGGCGGGCTCAGGTGGCGAGGTGGAAGCCGGCGCCGACGCCGCCGTGGGCGTTCATCTCGTCGAGGATGTTCAGGATCGGCGAACTGTGCTGGGCGCCCCAGGCGTTGCCGACCAGCGTCTGGCCGTCGACGACGGGGGAACCGGAGTCACCGCCGTCGGTCCAGATGAGGTGGGTGAACCAGATGTCGTGGGTGCCCAGCTTGATGCCGCAGGTCAGGCCGGTGCGGTGGCCTTCCTTGCACATCCGGGTGCCGTTGGCGGGCGGGGCGCCGAGGGAGGTGATGGTGACGCCGCCGACCGTGCTGGTCGGCGCGACCCGGCTCTCGTCCAGCTTGATCACCGCGTAGTCCAGGCCCTTGGGGCCGGAGTTGAGCAGGTTGTTGGGCGTGCTGACGTAGGTCACCGTGCCGATGACGCCGGTGTCCAGGTCGGGGCGGCTGTCGGCGAGCGGGGCGGGGGAGAAGGCCGTCCCGGCGGGCGAGCGGTCCCGGTAGACCTTCTCGCCGACCAGTTTGTTGCCCGCCTCGTCGATGAAGCAGTGGGCGTTGGTCAGGGCCACCAGGTTGCCGGCCGCGTCCCGGCCGACCGCGGTGAGGGTGCAGACGTAGAAGCCGGTGGGCTCCTGCGGGTTCGGCTGCAGCCGGAAGATGATCCCGGTGCCGCCCCCGATGGCGGTGCGGGTGTCCGCGCTCGCGGCCGGGGCGGTGACCAGGGACAGGGTGGCGAGGAGGAGGGCGAGGCCAAGGGCGCGTAACGCGCGTAAGTGACGTGACAAGAGGATCACTTCCCGTTGCGGGGCCTGGACGGCCGGGGCGACGATGTCGGCTCCAGCCAACCGCTGACCGCGCTCCGCGGGGAGGCAATCATCCATTTTGGACTATGTGAGGTGCGTCACCTCGTCAGGTGAGTCAGCCCGATTCCCGTGACAGGGTGCCGGATTCCGACGGCCCGCCGACCGGGCGGCCGAGCAGGGCGCGGGTGCGGCGGTACAGGCGCCACCCCGTCGTGCGGAAGGACTCCCCGGCGGGATTCACCGGCGCGCCGCCGCCGCGGACCCACTGGGTGAACAGCTCCGGCCGGGTGTCCGCCCGCACCATCAGGCGGGGGATGCGCATCGGGTCGCGGTCGGCCGTCGCCAGGGCGTTGCGCACCGCGCAGGCCGAGGTCCAGCCCGCCTCCCGCACCGTGCGGCGGACCGCGCTGCTGGAGTAGCCGTGCGGATAGGCGAAGGCGTAAACGGCGTGGTTGAGCGCGTCCTCCAGCCGCCGTTTGCAGTCGACGACCTCGTGCCAGACGCGCTGCGCGGGCAGGGCGTCCAGCTGGGGGTGGGTGACGGTGTGGCCGCCGATCTCGATGCCGAGTGCGTCCAGGGTGGCGATCTGGCGCCAGCTCAGCATGGCGGCGGGCGGCAGCAGGCTGCCCTCCGGGGTGCCGCCGGGCGGATGCACGGCACCGGTGGTGATGAACACCGTCGCGGGCAGGGCGCGTTCGGTGAGCAGCGGTGCCACCGACCAGTAGAAGTCCGCGAAGCCGTCGTCGAAGGTCAGCACCGCGCAGCGGGCGGGCAGCGCGGGCCCGCCGCGGATCGCGGCGACCAGCCGGCGCAGCGGGATCACGGTGAGCCCGGCGTCCGCGATGCGGTCGAGTTGCTCGGCGAAGGCCCGGGGGGTGACCGTGTACGGCGCGATCCAGGGAGGTGGGTCGCTGGTCACCGAGTGGTAGAGGAAGACGGGCACGGCGCTCATGTCCGGTGTCCTTTCGGGACCCCCGTTCTGGACCGGAAGTGCTCTCAGGAGCCTCCTGGGGTGCGCTCCGGCAGGATGCGGTAGACGACCGCGTCGGCGGTGCGGTGGATGACGGGGTAGTCGGAGCGGTGGGCCAGTGCGCTCCGCAGATGGGCCAGGGTGCCCGGCGGCAGCGCGCCGGTGGCGGTGACCTGGGCCTCCTGGGCCCGGTTGAGGATCAGGTAGGCCGGGCGCGGCGGCCCCGATCCGGTCAGCACGTGCAGCTCGGCCGCGGGGTCGCGGCGCACCTGCCACTGGTCGCCGGGCGCCGCCTCGGACAGCCAGATCCGGTCGTGGTACTCGTAATCGTGGTAGGCGTACGGGAAGTTGTCCGAGGCGCCGACGATCAACGAGCCCTCGGGGGCGTGCGTGGCGAGCCACTTGGCTGCCGAGGTCTCCGAGGCGGTGAAGTAGTTGACGTTCTCCTTGCCGAAGTACGCCAGGGAGAGCGCGCCGAACAGCGCCACGAGCACCAGCGGCACCGCCGCGGCCCGCACCCGCCGCAGCGCGCGGCGCAGACCGCGCCCGCGGGACGGGGTCAGCAGCGGGGGCAGCAGCAGCGCCGCGGCGCCGAACGCGGTCGCGGGCAGCGCGAACAGGTACACCCGGAAGATCATCTCGCCGCCGTAGCTGTTGGCCACGGCCCAGGGCAGCGGTGCCACCGCGAGCCACGGCAGCGCGGTGCGCCGCAGCGAGGGCCGCACCAGCACCGCCAGCCCGGCGAAGAGGAAGACCACCGCGGACAGGATCCGGTCGGCCCAGGCGACCATCACCTGTCCGCTGGTGGCACCGGAGAGGCCGAGCAGCCCGGACCCGGCGTTCGACTCCGGCGTGGTGAGGCCGCCGATCAGGTCGTGGAGGTTCGCCTCGATGAACGGCCGGGCCGCGGTCGCGTCCCAGGCCGTCGCCAGCGCCAGCGCGACCAGTGCGACCGGCAGCACCACCCGGCGGTTGCGGCGGGGCAGGGACAGCAGGAGCAGCGAGCCGATCAGCATCACCGGGGTGAGCGGATGCGACACGACGATGGTGGCGATCGCGAGCAGCACCAGCACCGCCCAGCCCAGTGATGGCCGGCCCGGTCGCGGCCGGCCGGGCCGCGGGAGGCGGTGGGCGACGGCCGCGATGACGCACACGTACAGCAGGAAGGCGAAGGCCTGCGGCGAGAAGTAGTCCTGGCCCACCCATGAGCAGCTGAAGAAGAGGAAGGCGCCGCCCCAGATCAGCCGCCGGCTGCGGGAGAAGGTGCGGTACAGCATCAGCAGCGGGACCACCAGCGCCGCGTTGATCAGCAGGGGGAACCAACTCGCGTACGAGCCCGGTGACGTGAGGCCGATATGGGTGACGAAGAGGTCGTTGAGCCAGAAGAAGCCGGGCCAGTGGGCGTAGACGGCCAGCCGGCCGGCCGCCGTGGGCAGGGTGCCGGTGTCCAGCAGGACGTCGGTGACCGCGACGTGCTTCCAGGCCCAGGAGTATCGCAGTTCGGGGTAGAGCGCCAACGGCGTGGCGTGCAGGAAGGTGATCAGCGCCAGCACATAACCGGTGTACTGCCAGGTGCGGCTGTGCCGGTCGGCCAGCGCCGCGCAGAACCCGAGAGCGAGCAGCACCAGCCCGGTCCAGTAGGTGACCGGCAGGACCTGCACCAGGCCCAGGTCGCCCATCGCGCCGAGGTCCACCCCGCGCAGCAGCGTGCACAGCCACAGCAGCAGCGCGGCGGGCAGCGCGAGCACCGCCAGGGCGCGCAGGGCGGCCTGGCCGCGGGTGCGTTCGACGGGGCGGCGCAGCCGGCCGACGGCGTAGCCGAGGACCGTGGCGGTCACCCCGCTCACCAGCGCCGGCACCGTGCGCGGCGGTGCCTCGCCGCCCGGCCGCAGCCCGTCGGCCACCGCGGCCGGGAGGGTGTGGCGCAGATACGTGCGTTCGCTGGCCAGCGCCGGGCCGGCACCGGCGTGCCGGGCGACGGCCGCCTTCGACAGCCCCTCCGCGTAGCAGCGGGCCCGGAAGTACGCGCGGGTGGTGCGGGCGGCGGGTACGTGGTGGCGGACCGCGGCGGCCGGCTCGTACAGCAGCTTCCCGCCGGGGTTGCGGGCCGCGACCCGCAGGCAGAGCTCGGTCTCCTCGCAGCCCAGCGGGCGGGTGCCGATCCGGCCCAGGTCGGTGCGGAAACCGCCGGCGGCCAGCACCTCGGCGCGCCGGAAGGACATGTTGGCGCCGATGAAGTTCCGTACCGGCGCGCGGCGTTCGGGCAGCCCCTGGTAGGAGCAGCCGACCACCCAGTCGAACTCGCGGGGGAACCAGGCGGGCCGGCCGGTCTCCCACAGGGGGCGGACCAGCCCGCCGACGCCGAGCACCCGCGGGTCGTGATAGGCGGTGAGCAGCCGGGCGGTCCAGTCCGGGTCGGCCGCCGCGTCGTCGTCGAGGAAGGCCACGATGTCGCCGTGCGCGGCCGCGACCCCGGTGTTGCGGCCACCGGAGAGTCCCTGTGCCTCGGCGTTGGGCAGCACCCGTACGCCGGGCAGCGCGCGCTCGGCCCGCCGGGCCAGCTCGGGGCAGTGGTCGACGACCAGCAGGATCTCGTCGGCCGGGTAGTGCTGGAGCTGCACCGAGCGGACGGCGTCCAGCAGTTGCCACCAGCGAGCGAGGGTGTACGCGCAGATGACGACGGTCAGGCTCGGCTCGGTGCGGGCCGCGGCGGTCGGAGCTTGCTGCACCCCCACGGTCGTCGACGCGCCACTGCACAGCATGCCGAGCACGAAGCGGACCGCCTGCAGCAGTCCGGCGCCCAAGAGGCGGAATCGGAGCGCGTTCATCGAGGGCTCCTTGCGGGGGACGGCAGCCAGCGCGGCAGTGTGATCAGCAGGGGCAGGGCGAGTGCGCACTCGGCCAGCAGCCAGGCGGCGCCCACCCGGTGATGCCGAAGGGATGGATCAGCCGGACGGTCAGGCCCAGCACCAGGGCGCACAGCGCCGCCTGGAGGGCGACGGCCCAGGCCAGCCGGCGGCGGGCGCGCGCCACGTCGATGGCCACGTTGAGCAGCAGGTTGGGCAGGGCGGAAAGGGCCAGCAGCCGCAGCACACCGGTGGCCTGGTCGGCGTACTCGGCACCGAAGACCGACAGCAGCCAGGGGGCGGTGACGACCAGGACGATCACCCCGGCGGTCAGCGGCGGACCGGTGTGCCGCAGCACCCGGCGGCCGAGCTCGCTGATCCGGGCGGGGTCGTGCGCGGCCTCGACCAGCAGCGAACTGCCCATGTTGTAGGTCGCCAGGTAGAGGGTGTACGCGATCACCCACGACAGGGAGAAGTAGGCGTTCCGGGCGCCGCCCAGGGTGTCGAGCACGATCAGCGGCACGATGTTGTAGGCGGACAGCCGGAAGAGGGCACCGCCGTAGTCGGTGGCGGCGTAGCCGAGCAGCCGGGGCGGCATCCGCCCGTCGCCGTGCGCCCGTTCGTGGGCCGGCACCGCGCGCCGCAGCAGGACGTAGTTGGCGACGACGAGCGAGACGGCCAGCGCCCCGGCCCACGACAGCAGGATGCCGGAGCTGATCGCCCAGCCCGCGGCCAGCGTCAGCACCAGGACCTTGACCACCGCGAACACCGCGTTCTCGCCGAGCACCCAGTTGGCCCGGCGGACACCGGTCAGTGCCCCGTCCTGCACGATGAACAGCGCATAGCCCATCGTCCCCGCCACGAAGAACGGGCCGATCAACGGGCCCCGCAGGAAGTTCAGTCCGGGGGCGATCAGCGGCACCAGGGCGAGGAAGGCGCCGGCCAGCAGTCCGGCGCACAGACCGGCCGCGGCGTAGCTGCGCAGCAGCAGCCGCCGGGTGTGCCGGCCGGCCGACGGGACGAACCGCACCAGCACGTCGGAGAGGTTCAGCTGCCCGAAGCCGGCGAGCAGGGTCACCGCGGAGATCACGGCGTAGGAGCGGCCGACGGTCTCCGGGCGGTACCAGGACGTGGCGAGCACCCAGTAGAACGCGCCGACCACGGCCGTCATCAGCGAACTGGCCACCAGGACATGGCCGTTGCGCAGCAGCGGCTCGTAGCGGAGCGCGGAGCCGACCCGTCGGCGCAGCACGACCAGGTAGGGCGCGGCGGGCAGGTCCGCGACGCCCGGGGGAGCGGTGTGCGGGGTCATGACGGTCCCGTTCGGGCGGTGGCGGCCCGGTGGGTGGCGTGGACGCTGCGCAGATAGCCGACCGGGCCGTAGAGCATGCCGCGCAGCTCCAGCAGGGCCAGCCGGGCCGGCCAGGCACCGGTCGGTGCCGAGCGGTCGTGGGCCCGGCCGACGGCGTGCCGGATGCCGCCCGGCAGCCGGCGCAGCAGGGCGGGCAGCGCCCCGGGACGGTGCCGCAGCGCGGCGGCCAGGAAGGCGCCGAACCCGGCGCCGTAGCCGAACGCCTGGGCCGGCAGGGCGTCCGCCTCGCGGCGGTGGCGGTGCCAGATGACGGCGTCGGGCTGATAGACGATGCGGTGCCCGGCGGCCAGGACGAGGAAGAAGGCCAGCAGGTCGTCGCCGCCGTGCGCCGGGGTGCCGGTGCCGGTCGACGGGTCGAAGCCGCCCAGTTCCCGCAGCACGTCGGTGCGGAAGGCCATGTTGGCCCCGGAGCCGAACTGCCCGGCGGTGAACGGGAAGAGCGGATCGGCGGGCGGGTCGGCCAGCGACCAGCTGCGCGGGGCGAACCCCTTGCCGAAGCCGCCGTGGAACTCCAGCGCGGACTGTGCCGCGGTCACCAGTTCGGCGGGCACGATCAGCCCGGTGACGCAGCCGACCCGTGCCCCGCCGCCCTGTGCGCCGCCGCCGTCGTCGAAGGCGCGCTCCAGGGCGTCCAGCCACCCGGGGTCGGCCAGCGTGTCGTCGTCGGTGAAGGCGCAGATCCGGCCGCGGGCGGCGAGCAGTCCGCGGTTGTGCGCCCGGGCCAGGCCCGCCATGGATTCCCTCACATACCTGACCCGGGACGGATAACGGGCGCGCACCAGCCGCTCGGCGGCGTCGTCGCGCGGTGCGTTGTCGACCACCACGATCTCGTACGAGGGGTGCCGGCTGCGCAGCAGCGAGTCCAGGCACTGGCGCAGCATCCCGGGACGGTTGTGGGTGGCGACGATGACGGTGACCGCCGGTGGTTGCGCCGCTCCCGGGGCCCGGGCCGGACGGCCGGGACCGGTCCGGAGTGCCTCCGGGGCGGCCGGTGCGGTCAGTTGGCGATGCGCGGCTTCGGCCAGCGCGTGGTACAGGCCGGTGGTGTCCCCGAGCACACCGTGGGCGCTGACCATCCCGAGCGGGTGTCCTTGCAGCCGCACCAACGCCAACACGCGTCCACCCGGAGCGGCGGCCGGTGCGCCGCCGGGTGAGCGCAGCTCACCGGGCGCCGCCAGGTCCAGCTCGACGACATGGGCGGGGGTGTAGAGCGAATCGCGGGCGGCGAGACCGGGGCAGGCCGCTGCGGTGCGCGGGCCGAGGCCGGTCATCGCTTCCCCACTCCCAGGGGCGCCGTGCGCCGGCCACCGGGCCGTTCGGCGAGCAGCGTCCGCAGCACCCGGCGGCCGTCGGAGACCGCGTGGAGATGCGAGTGCCCGCTGCGGCGGGGAAGTTCCAGGCTGGGCACTTCGGCGACGCGAAGTCCCAGCCGCAGTGCGTGGGCGATCAGTTCCGCCTCGATCTCGAACCCGGGCGCCTGCGGGTGCAGGTCGTCCAGGAAGCTGCGGCGGAAGGCGCAGAAGCCGTAGCAGAGATCGGTCAGGGTGGCGTGGTAGACCCGGTTGACGACGGTCAGCAGCGCACGGTTGCCCAGTGAGCGCACCGGCGTCAGGTCGAGCGAGCCGCCACCGGCGATGAAGCGGGAGCCCTTGACGAAGTCGAAGCCGTTGTCGAGGAAGTGCACGTAATGCGGGATCTCACCGGGCCACATGCTGCCGTCGGCGTCCATCATGACGATGTATTCGCAGGTCGCGGACAGGAAGCCGGTGCGCAGTGCGTCGCCCTTGCCGTGCCCGGTCTGCTGGACCACGCGCACGGAGGGCAGGCAGTGCGCGGCCATCCGCACGGTCGCGTCGTCGGACGCTCCGTCGACCAGGATCACCTCGTCGATCGAGGACGGGATCTGGTTGAACACCCAGGGGACGTTGCGGGCCTCGTTGTGCGCCGGGATCACCAAACTGACGGTGTGTGAGGTCGGTGGGAGGTCGCTCTCCCGCCGCATCGGGAGTGGACTGGTGATGCGGTCGCTGGAGCGGCGCAGCGGGCGGCCGCCGTCGACGGTGCGCTGGATCATGCCGGAGGGCAGAGTGGTACTCATGAGCGTGCCTCACGAAGCGGCAACGGACGCCCGGGCCGGAAAGCCGCAGGGCGTACCGGAAGGTGAGGGGCGTACACCGGCGGCGCGGCCGCCGGGGCCTGTTCGAGAAGGCGCGGTACACCCGTGAACCATGAGGAGAACGAGCTGCGGGGACGCGAGGCAGGAGGAGCTCGCGGAGGAACTCGGTCGCTGTACCCCGGGCGATGAGACGCCGGGTCGTTCTCGGACGCTGGAAGCGTCGACCACCACGACTGGCAAATGTGCTGTCCGTTGGGGCTGTGGGGCGGTGCCCGCACTGCCTACGGGTGCCAGGGCCCCATCATGGACAGGTCCTCGGTGCCGAGTCAAGGGGATATGTCCAAAATGCCGGAGAAATTATCATCGGGGGATGGTGGGGCCGTTCAGCCCTCCCCGTCGGCGCGGGTGCCGCCCGCGGCCTCGACGATCCGCCGGGTGATCTCCCCGGGCCGCACCGGACGGCCGTAGTACCAGCCCTGCGCGCAGTCACAGCCGATCGCCCGCAACCGCTGTGCGTCCGAGGCCGTCTCCACCCCCTCCGCCGTCACCGACAGCCCCAGCGAATGCGCCAGCGACACCATGCCGCCGATGATCCGCCAGCCCACCGGATCCTCCCCGGCCGCATGCAGTTCGGACACGAACGACCCGTCGATCTTCAGTCCGGAGACCGGCAGGTCCCGCAGGTACGCCAGGTTCGACCAGCCGGTGCCGAAGTCGTCCACCGTCAGCGACACCCCATGTCGACCAGCTCGTGCAGGGCCTGCAGCGCCGGGTCCCGCGGGCCGAGCATCGCGCTCTCGGTGATCTCCAGCTGCAGCCGGCCCGGATCGAGATCGCTCGACCGCAGGATCCGGTCGATGTCCGCGATCAGCCCGGCGTTACGGGCCTGCCGCACCGCCAGATTGACGTTCATCCGCGGCGCCGCGTCACCGAACCGGTCCGCCCAGCGCGCCGCCTGCTCACAGGCGTGCAGCAGTACCCAGCGGCCCAGCGGGATGATCAGCCCGCTGTCCTCGGCCGTCATGATGAACTCGTCCGGTCCCAGCACCCCCAGCTCCGGGTGGCGCCAGCGCACCAGCGCCTCCACCGCCACCATCGCCCCGTCGTCCAGCGCGCACAACGGCTGGTAGTCGAGGAAGAACTCCCCGCGGTCCAGCGCCATCGGAATCCGCACCGACATCGCGTACTGACTCACCGCCACCGCGTTGCGCTGCGGATCGAACAGCGTCCAGCGGCCGCGGCCCTCCTTCTTCGCCCGGTACAGCGTCAGGTCCACACTGCGCATCGCGGCGCTCGCCGTCGTCGCGGAGACCGGCTGCTCCACCACCCCCATGCTGGCCCTGACCGCCAGATGCTGATCGCCGATCAGGAAGGGCGGCGCCAGGGTCCCCAGCACCCGCTGGGCCACCGCGATGCCCTCCTGCGGCCCCTTGCTCCGCTCCATCAGCACCGCGAACTCGTCCCCGCCCAGCCGCGCCACCAGGTGACCCAACGGCGCCACCCCGGAGTGCAGCCGGTCCGCGACCGCCCCCAGCAGCTGGTCCCCCGCCTCGTGGCCCAGGCTGTCGTTGATGTTCTTGAAGCCGTCCAGGTCCAGCGAGCACAGCCCGAACCGCGCCCCCGGCCCCGGATCGTCGAACAGCGCCTCCAGCCGCTCGAAGAACGCCGTCCGGTTCGGCAGCCCGGTCAGCGGATCGTGCGTGGCCTGATGGCGCAGCCGTTCCTGCAACCGGTGCTGGTCGGTGATGTCCTCCAGCATCGCCACCTGGTAACGGGGCGTGCCCTGTTCGTCGCGGATCAGCGAGACCGTCAGGTGCGTCCAGATCACCTCGCCGTCCCGCCGGTAGTACGGCTTGTCGCACTGGAAGTTCTCCCGCTCGCCCTGGACCAGCTCGTGGTACGTCTCCCAGACGCCGGCCGAGTCCTCGGGGTGGACCAGCGACTCGACGTTGAGCCCGCGCATGTCCTCGGCGGTGGCCGCGAACATCTCCTGCAGCGTGTGGTTCACCACGAGGAGGTTGCCCTCCAGGTCCGCGAAGCCGATGCCGATCGCGGCGCGCTCGAACATCGCCCGGAACCGGGCCTCCGACGCGTACAGTGCCCGCTCCGCCTCCCGCCGTGCCAGGTCCACCGCGCGCCGGATCGCCTCCTGCTCACGCAGCGTCCGGTCGCGCAGCGCGGCCGACCAGCCCGCGGCGAACGCCCCGGTCAGCGCGGGTCCCCGGTCGTCCCGCGCCGGCCACTCCTGGAGCAGCTCGATGGCCCGGGCGAGCACCACGGGGTCGGTGAACTGGGCGTCGATCAGCAGCGCCCCGGCCCGCTCGGCCGGCCCCGGATCGAACGGCTCCTCCCCGTGGGCCCGGCTGAGCAGCTCGGCCGTGCGGTACACCAGCGGGCCCAGGACCCCCGGGCTCACCGCGGCCCCGTGGCCCTGCCGCAACAGCCGGGACCAGGAGTCGCGGAAACGGACCGCGGCGGCGTCCACGCGCCCCCCGGCCGGGAAACTCACGGCTTCAGCCCCACTCCCGCCAGGCCGCTCAACAGCTCCGGATGCGGTCCCACCGACGCGGGATCCTGCGGACGCCACTCGGGGAGGTAGACCACCCCCGGCTCCAGCAGCCGGAATCCTTCGAACAGCGCCACGATCTGCTCCCGGGTACGCATGGTCAGCGGCGCCGACGCCCGTGCGTACAGGTCCTCGTGCTTCTCCACCAGATCGGGCCGGCCCTCCCGCGCCCCGTGCGACAGCGCCAGCGCACTGCCCGTCGGCAGCGCGGCGGACAGTTCCCGGACGATCCGCGCCGGGTCCTCCTCGTCCGTCACGAAGTGGAGCACGGCCAGCAGCAGCGCCGCCACCGGCTCGCGCGGACGCAGCAGTTCCGCCACCGCGGGCCGCGCCAGCAGCTGCGCCGGATCCCGCATGTCGGCCTCGACCACCGCACACAGCGGGTCATCGGCCACCAGCAGTCTGCTGTGCTGCACGGCCACCGGGTCGATGTCCACGTACACCACCCGCGCCTCGGGCTGCACCACCCGCGCCACCTCGTGGACCGGGCCGAACGTGGGGAGCCCGGAGCCGATGTCCAGGAAGCGGGTGATGCCCTCCCCGGCGAGGAACTGCACGGCCCGCCGCAGGAAGGCCCGGTTCTCGCGCATGATCAGCGGCAGGTCCGGCCACATCTCGACGGCCTCCCGGGCCAGATCCCGGTCCGCCGCGAAGTTGTGCGAACCGCCCAGGTAGCAGTCGTAGACCCGGGCGACGTTCGGAACGTCCTGGTCGGTGTCCTCGGGCACCCACCGCCGCCGCGTCATGGAGCGTCCCTCCTCCCCAGACGAGGGATCCCACGCTGCAAAAAAAGCCTCCTACGATCCCATATCCGCCGCAAGCGGGCCAGTCGGGAGCCGTGCGCCGTGCGCCGAACGGGCGGCCCGCGCGCCCCGCCGCCGTCGCGCGCAGAATGGACAGCACGAAGGGACGCCATGCCCGGACGCATCGAGGACTACGCCCTGCTGGGCGACCTGCAGACCGCCGCCCTGGTCGGGCGGGACGGCTCGATCGACTGGCTGTGCCTGCCCCGCTTCGACTCGCCCAGCTGTTTCGCGGCCCTCCTCGGCGACGAACGGCAGGGCCACTGGCGGCTCGCCCCGGTCTCCGGCGGGCCGTGCGACGGCCGGGCCTACCGCGGCGACACCCTGATCCTGGAGAGCACCTGGGAGACCCCCGACGGCGCCGTCCGGGTCGTCGACTTCATGCCGCAGCGCGACCAGTCACCGCGCCTGGTCCGCCTCGTCGAGGGCCTGCGCGGCAGCGTCGAGATGCGCGGCGACCTGCGGCTCCGCTTCAACTACGGCCGGATCACACCCTGGGTGCGGCGCACCGAGCACCACCGCATCGCGGTCGCCGGACCGGACTCCGCCTGGCTGCGGCTCGCCCCCGGCGTGCACACCTACGGCCAGGACACCAGCACCCGCTCGGACTTCACCGTACGGGCCGGCGAGACGGTGCCGTTCGTCCTGACCTGGCAGCCCTCCCACCTGCCCAACGCCCACCGGGTCGACCCGGACCGCGCCCTGCGGGAGACCACCGAGGCCTGGCGGCGCTGGACGGCCGGCTGCCGCTACGACGGCGAATGGCGCGAGGCCGTCCTGCGCTCCCTGATCACCCTCAAGGCGCTCGCCTACCGGCCGACCGGCGGGATCGTCGCCGCCGCCACCGCCTCGCTGCCCGAACACCTCGGCGGCGTACGCAACTGGGACTACCGCTTCTGCTGGCTGCGCGACTCCAGCATGACGCTGTCCGCGCTGCTGCGCGGCGGCTTCCGCGAGGAGGCGGCCGCCTGGCGGCAGTGGCTGGTTCGGGCCATCGCCGGCGACCCGCGGGACCTGCAGAGCGTCTACGGCGTCGCCGGTGAACGGCGGCTGCCCGAGACCGCCGCCGACTGGCTGCCCGGCTACGAGCACTCCGCCCCGGTCCGCTTCGGCAACGCCGCCGTCGACCAGCTCCAGCTCGACGTCTACGGCGAGGTCGTCGACACCCTCTACCTCGCGCTGCGGGCCGGCATCCCGATGGAACGCCATGTCTGGGGCCTGCTGCGGACCTTGATGTCCTTCATCGAGGCGCACTGGCAGGACCCGGACGAGGGCCTGTGGGAGGGCCGCGGCGGCCGCCGGCACTGGGTGCACTCCAAGGTCATGTCCTGGGTCGCCGCGGACCGTGCGGTCCGGATGGCGCACCTGACCGGCCTCGCGGCCCCCGTCAACCGCTGGCGGGCGATGCGCGACGCGGTGCACGCCGACGTCTGCGCGCACGGTTACGACCGGGAACGCGGGGTGTTCGTCCAGCACTACGGCAGCCGGGAACTGGACGCGGCCACCCTGTTCATCGTCAAGACCGGCTTCCTGCCGCCCGACGACCCCCGGGTTGTGCGCACCGTCGACGCGGTGCGCGACGGACTCGACCACGCCGGCTTCCACCGCCGCTACGCCGGACGGGCCGCGGTCGACGGACTGCCCGGCACCGAAGGCGCCTTCCTCGCCTGCTCGTTGTGGCTCGCCGACGCACTGGCCGCGACCGGCCGGCACGACGCCGCCCGGGAACTCTTCGCCCGGGTGCTGTCGGCGGCCAACGACGTCGGCCTGCTCTCCGAGGAATGGGACCCCGAGCAACGCCGCCAACTGGGCAACACCCCGCAGGCGTTCACCCATGTCGCGCTGGTGAACACGGCGTTCCTGCTGTCCGAGGACGCCGCCGTCGCCGCATGACGCGGCCCGTACCCGGACAACTCCCTTCGCCCGCTTGCCCGTTCACCCGCCGGCCCGTTCAGCCGCGCAGCGCCCCGTAGCGCCGCAGCGCGCCCCGCACCCGGGACCGCAGCCACGGCCGGGCGGTGATGAAGTCCCGCGCCGTGCGCTCGGCCGCGTCGTGCAGCAGGGCGCCGCCCGCCACCAGCGTCGGCCGCCACAACAGGCCCTGTGGCAGGGCGCGTTCCTCGGTGGTGAACGCCTGCTTGTACTCCGAGTCGCCGGTGCCCAGGTCGACGGTGGTCACCCCCAGCTCCGCTGCGGTCGCGATCACCCGGCCGAGCAGCACCGTACCGGGCGAATGCGCCGCGTACCGGTGGTCGAAGGCGGTGACGCAACAGGTCAGCACGGTCGCCGAACGCAACGTGAGCTGCATCGCCGCCGGCTCGTCACCGAGGTACAGCACGGACAGCGCGCCGGTGCACGTCGGCGTGCGCAGCCCCGCCAAGGCGTGCGCCAGCTCCGAACCGCGCTCCGCGGCCAGCGGATCGGACCAGCCGCTCGCCCGGTACTGCGCCGACTTCCACCGCAGCATCGTCCCCAGCAGCCGCGGATCGCGCTCGTCGAAGACGTACCGCACCGGCACCGCGCCGCGCGCCAGCCGGTTCTCGTGCTTGCGCAGGGTCTTCGCCGAGGCGGGCGAGCGCCGCCGGACGGCCGTGCGATGGGCCTCGTAGCCCTCGCTCAGATCCGCCAGCGGACTCGGCACCCGGCCCAGCAGCCGGACCCCGGGCGGCACCGCCGTACCCGCCCCGCCGAGCGGCGGACCGGCCGGCTCGGCCTGCACGAACCGCCACACCGCCAGCCCGCAGGCGGCCAGCACGGCACGGTAGTCGGGCCGCGGCAGCCCCGGCTCGCAGAGCAGCCCGCCCACGTCCGTGAAGCCCTTGCCGATGACCTCGCCGACGCCGTGCCCGCGCTCCTCGAAGCCCAGCCAGCCGCACCGGCCGTCGCTCTCCAGCACCGCGACCCGGGCGGACGGACGGACCCCGCCGACCGCCCGCGCGAAGTCCGGGGACAGCACCGGATGGGCCGCACCGCCGGGCGCGGACAGTGCCCGCGCCCAGCGCTCGGCCCGCACACCGCCGAGCGCACCGGCCGCCAGGACCTCGATGTCCATCCCCAGCGCCTCCGCCTCCCGCGCCGCAGCCGCCGGCGCGGGGTTGTCGGGAGATCCGGAAGCAGGCCCTCAGGAGCGTCCCCCGGAGCGTGCGGCCGTCACGGCAGATACCGCTCGATGGCGCCCGGCCCCTCCTCCTCGATGAGCCGCCTGGCCCATGCCAGGCTCGACGGGGTGGGCTCGCGCCCGGACGCCCGCACCAGGTCCTCCGGGTCGTAGGGCCGCTCGCTACCGGTGTACAGCTCGGCCGGCCGGTGCTCGGCCGGCTGCTCCTTGCCGTTGGTCGTCACAGGTCCTCCTTCGTCCGCGCCCGCCGGGTCGCCGGGACCTCGCTTGGTTCCATGATGGGGCGGTCACCGAACACCCGCACGACGTGCGCCGGGCCGCGGCCCCCGCACCCGGTCAGGCCACCGGCCGCGGCGCCCCCGGATACCGCGGCGGGAACGCCTGCTCGGTCCAGATGGTCTTGCCGTACGGCGTGTACCGGGTGCCCCAGCGCTGCACCAGCTGCGCGACGATGAACAGCCCCCGCCCGCCCTCGTCCTCACTGGCCGCGTGGCGCAGGTGCGGCGAGGTGTGCCCGGTGTCGGACACCTCGGTCAGCAGCGTCAGATCGCGCAGCAGCCGCAGGTGCAGCGGCCCCGAGGCGTGCCGCACCGCGTTGGTGACCAGCTCGCTGACCGCCAGCTCGGTCGCGTACGACAGCTCCTCCAGCCCCCACTCCCGCAGCTGGGCGGTCGCCAGCTCCCGGGCCGCGCCCACCGCGGCCGGCTCCGCCGGCAGCTCCCAGGCCGCCACCTGCCTCGCGTCCAGCTCCCGGGTGCGCACCAGCAGCAGTGCCGAGTCGTCGGCGGCCGGCCCGTCCGGCAGCAGTTCGGCCATCGCCCGGTCGCACAGCTCCTCCAGCGGCCGGTGGTGCTCGCCCAGCACCCGGGCCAGGACCGCGAGCCCCTCGTCGACGTCCCGGTGCGGCGACTCCACCAGTCCGTCCGTGAACAGCGCGACCAGACTGCCCGGCGGCAGTTCGAGATCCAGCGACTCGAACGGCAGCCCGCCCAGGCCCAACGGCGGACCGGCCGGCAGCTCGGGGAAGAACATCGTGCCCGACGGGTCGACCACGGCCGGCGGCAGATGCCCGGCCCGGGCCATGGTGCAGCGCCGCGACACCGGGTCGTAGACCGCGTAGAGGCAGGTCACGCCGGTGGCCACGTCGTCCGGGCCGGTGTGCGTGCCGACCTGGCCGGACCCCTCCTCCGCGGGCTGGCCCACCAGGTCGTCCAGCCGGCTCAGCAGCTCGTCGGGCGACAGGTCCAGCTGGGCCAGCGCGCGCACCGTCGTCCGCAGCCGCCCCATCGTCGCCGCCGCCTCCAGGCCGTGCCCCACCACGTCCCCCACCACCAGCCCGACCCGGGTCCCGGACAGCCCGATCACATCGAACCAGTCGCCGCCCACCCCGGCCCGGTCGTCGCTGGGCAGATAGCGGTACGCCACGTCGACCGCGGACTGCTCCGGCACGTGCTGCGGCAGCAGGTTGCGCTGCAGGGCCAGCGCGGCGGTGTGCTCCCGGGTGAAGCGGCGGGCGTTGTCCAGGCACACCGCCGTCCGGGTGACCAGCTCGTCGGCGAGCTCGACCTCGCCCTTGTCGAACACCGACGGATGCGTGCCCCGGGTGAAGGTGACCAGCCCCATCGGGGCGCCGCCCGCCCGCAGCGGCACGACCATGGAGTTCTCCGCCCGCACCATCCCCCCGGAGGACAGACTGCGGTACGGCAGCGACCCCGGCGGATACTCGATGCGGTACGGGCCGTGCGGCACGGCGTCCGGCGGGTCGTCGGCGCTGCGGGTGGCGACCCGGACCAGCGGCGGCACCGTACCGTCCCCCGGCGCCGGCTCCTCGCCCTCCAGCACCGGGTGCACCAGGTCCACGGTGACCGTCCGCGCGAAGTCCGGCACCGCGACCTCGGTGATCTCCCGCGCGGTGGCCGTCATGTCGAGCGTCGTCCCGATCCGGGTGCCGGCCGCCACCAGCAGGTTGAGCCGGCGCTGCGCCTGGTAGCGGTCGGTGATGTCGAAGGCGTCCTCGCACACCCCGAGGACCTGCCCATGGGCGTCGTGCAGCCGGTAGTAGGAGCACGACCAGACGTGGTCCGGGCCCGGCTCGGACGGCTGCTGGCCGACGAAGTGCAGGTCGAGGACCGGCTCACCGGTCTCCAGGACCTGCTCCATCACCGCGTCGAGCGTGCGCGGGTACCCCTCCGTCACGAACTCCCCGTCCGGGTACAGCGCCTCGGCCCGGGTGCCGAGGAACTCCCGCAGCGGCAGCCCGATCTCCCGCACGAACGCGGCGTTCCCCCAGGTCACCCGCAGATCGGTGTCATAGATGCCCAGCCCCACCGGGGACTGGGTGGCCAGTCCGTGCAGCATCGCCTGCCGGGACTCCCACTCCTGCTGCGCGGCCAGCCCGGCCACCACCAGGATGCGGGCCGGCGCGCCCGGCACGGAACCGCCGGAGGCGGGCTCCAGCGGGCAGCTGGTGACCGCCACCGGCAGCAGCCGGCCGTCCCGGTGCCGTGCCGTCGCCAGCCGGCCGCTGCTCAGCGGGGCCTTCGCCGACTGCCCGGACCACGCGTCACCGGCCGCCTCGGCGGCCGGGAAGAACGACTCGCAGGGGCGCCCGACGGCCTCCTCGGGCCGGTAGCCGAGCAGCCGCTGGGCCGCCGGACTCCACCCGATGACCAGGTCCTGGGCGTCGAGCACCGCTGTGGCCGCCCTGGTGACGTCGAGGGGACCACGGAAGTCGGCGCTCTCCGCCGCGTTCCATGCGTTCATGGCATCAACCCAGCCCGGTTCAGTACCTACAGCATCGAGCCTGATCAAGACCGGCACAACTGCGCTGCACCGCGCCTGGCGCCCCGGTGCGGGCCCGCTGCGTCGCTGGCACAGTGGGAGGGGGTGCGGCGGGGGTGCGAAGCGACAGGAGGCAGATGTCATGTCGGCCCATGGCCCCACGACCCCCGTGCGCGGGGCTCCGTGCTGGGTGAGCCTGATGGCCCGCGATCTCGAATCGGCGCAGGAGTTCTACGCCGCGGTGCTGGGCTGGCGGTTCCGCCCGGCCAGCCTCGGCCAGGAGTTCTCCGTCGCGATGGCCGACGGGCAGCCGGTTGCCGGCATGGGCGCACTCGCCCAGAGCTTCCAGGTCGCGGTGGCCTGGACGTCGTACTTCGCGGTGGAGGACGCCGACGTGACCGCCGACCGGATCCGCGAGCGCGGCGCGACGGTCGCGGTCGGCCCGCTCAAGCTCGGCCCCGGACGCGCCGCGCTGGCCGCCGACCGCGACGGTGCCACCTTCGGCTTCTGGGAGGGCCAGACGCTCGCCTGGTCGGTCGGGCACGGCCGCGCCCCGGCCTGCCTGGAACTGCGCACCCGCGACGCCTTCGAGGCCGCCATCTTCTACGCCGAGGTCTTCGAATGGGCCTCCGGCCGGCCCGGCGGCTGCGACGTCACCTACGAACACGACCAGGTCATCGTGCACGACGGCACCCACACCGTGGCCACCCTGCGCGGCGGCGGGGTGGAGGCCGCCCCGGACCCGCGGGTGCGGCCGCGCTGGCACGTGCACTTCCCGGTCGACGACATCGAGAAGGTGACCGCCGCCGCGGTCGCCGCCGGCGGGACCGTCACCCCGGTGACCGCGACCGCCGACGGCAACGGCAGCCAGGCCGTCATCCGCGACCCCGACGGCGGCCTGTTCACCGTCACCTCGCCCGAAGCCCCCTGACCCCCGCCGGACCGCGCCCACCCGGCCGGCCGGTGCGTCAGCCCTCCTCCGGTTCCAGCGCGGGACACCACGCCGCCTGCTTCCGCCCGCCGACCCGCCCGCAGAACCCGGCCTGGACCGGCCGCCCCGTCTTGTCGATGCGCTGCACCGACAGCAGCTTGTCCAGCGGGACCTGGCGGTCCACCTCCCCGCCGAAGCTGATGATCCCGCTCGCCCCGTCGAGCGCCTCGTCCCCGTGCACCCCGCTGATCGCGTGCCACACCGCGGGCGGCGTCAGCGGCATCTGCGCGGCCTCCTCCCGCAGTTGCTTGACCGCGTTGACATACAGCTTCACGGCGTCGAACCCGAGCGCCGCATGCCCGTCGAGCGAGGAGTTGGGGACCTTCGCGCACTCCTCGGGGAACAGCCGGCTCAGCTCCGCGTACAGCTCGCTGGTGCCGTCGCAGTGCGCCGAACCGAGCGTGAAGTCCAGGAAGTCGTACGGGATCCCCGGATAGTGCCCCCGGCGGTCCGCGTCCGCCGCCAGCCGGGCCACGTCGTCACCGCCGATCAGCACCGGCGGAGCGGAGTTGCAGGACTCGTTGATCCCGCCGAGCAGCGATTCGAAGTCCTCCGAGCGCCCCGCGAAGAACACCACCCCCGGGTACGAACAGCTCCGCTGCCCCACCGTGCCGGGGCCCGGGGCGTCCGAGGCGGGCTCCTGGCCCGGCGGCGGGGGCGGTGTGAACGACGTCCGCTCCACCGCGAACTTCCGCGCCCGGAACCGCCGTTCGACGTCGTCGCTGAGCGTGCGGCTGTAGGTGTCGCTGGGATCGGCGGACGCGATGATCCGCACCCGCCGGGCCGGCTTGCCCGCACCGGTCCGTACGACGTGGTCGGCGTAGGCCGCGGCGACCTCCGCCTCCCGGGCGTTCTGCGGTGACACCTGGAAGTACATCGGGGACTGGCGCACCAGCGAGTCCGCGGACAGCGTGGTCGCCACCATCGGCAGCCCCACCGCGGTCAGCTGCCGTATCGTCCGGTTGGTCGCCTCCCGGCTCTGGTCGAGCCCGGTCACCCCCACCAGGGACGGGTCCTGCTCCTTGAGCCGGTCCAGGATCTCCACCACCCGCGGGCCGAACCGCATCCCCGACCCGGCGTTCGCGGGGAAGATCCGCAGGATCGGCTCGGTGGCCCCGCTGCTGCGCAGCTGCCGGGACTGCGCGCTCGCCGCCCCTTGCAACGCCTCGCGCCCGTAAGCGAGTTGGCCGGACAGCTTGCCCGAGACGCTGAGCAGCGCGGACAGGTGCACCAGCGTGACGAACGGCCGCTCCGGCGCCGCCTGGTGCTCCTGCTCGGCGACCGCGTTCTGGGCGTAGATCTTCTGCAGGGTCCGGTCCAGCGACGGATCGGGGGAGTGGAAGGTGAAACCGTGCCGCGCCACCCCGATGCACTCACCGGTCTCCGCGGTGCGCAGGGTGTCCGCGTCGGCGTTGAACCGGCTGAGCCCGCAGTGCGCCTGCCGGTACCGGCGCTCCGCGCCCAGCACCAGGCCGCCCACGCCCAGCAGGGCGACGACGACCGCGCAGACCGCCACGACGGACCACCACCCGGCGCGCCCACAGCGGCGGTTCGGGGATCCGCAGCCGGGCGTCCTGCGCCACTTCCAGCCGCCGGGTCAGCTCGTAGCTCTCCTCGGACGGCGGCATCAGCCGCGGCACGCTGACCGGCAGGTACCAGGGGGCGCGGTTGCGGGCCCGGCCCTGGTGCAGGAAGGTGTCCCGCCAGCCGCCGTAGAGCCGGTCGGTCAGCTCCCACAGCTCGCTGCGGCCCCAGTCCGCCCGGGCCCGGCTGCCCTCGGCCGGCGGCTGGGCACCGCAGGCGATGATCAGCAGCGGGTCGAAGGCGCCGGTCTCGTTGCGGACGTCGATGACGGCCTGGAGCAGCGGATGACCGCAGTTGTCCGGGCCGACCCCGTCGAGCAGCGCGACGCAGTACGCGGTGCGCCGGGCCGTACGGGGCCGCCACGGACGGCGGCGGAAGGCGACCCGCAGATCCTCCAGGAACGCGTTGACCATCAGCTTCCGCAACTGCTCCGGGTCCTCGACCTGGTTGTGCGGTGCGGTCAGCCGCTCGGCGAAGCCGATGAAGGTGCCCGGGTCGCGCGGGGCGAGGTAGGCTGGTTGAGCAGCCAGCGGTACTCCCGGCCCAGGCCGCGGCGGACCCGGAACCAGGCGAGCGGGAAGACATGGACCGCGAACAGCCACACCCACCACGGCACCTTGCCGTCGACCGCCAGCTCGGTCTCCGGGGAGCGCAGCAGCCCGAACATCCGCCGCCGCCGGAACTCCCGCTCCCGCAGCCCCTGTAACAGGGTGTGGTCGGTGCCCTCCATGTCGCCCAGGTCGTCCGGGCGGTTGCCGGTGCCCACCTGGGTCAGCCAGTTGACGAGACCGAACCGGCGGAAGCGGACCCTGCCGTCGCTGCCGTTGACGCTCCGCGCGAAGCCCTGGGCGAGGCGTTCCAGGGTCCGCCGCACCGGCTCGACGGACTCCGGCTCGGACCGCGGCGCGTCGGCCGCGAGGTCGTACAGCACGTGCGGCACCCGGCGCGGATCGGCGTGGCTGAGGAAATAGCCGATGCCCTTGGCGAGCGGGGTGTGGTCCGGGCCGGCCACCAGGCAGAGCACCGGCAGGCCCTCCCGGCCCTGCGCCACGCCGCGGTGCCGCACCGGTTCCGGACACTCCCGCCGGCGTGGCCGGCGGGTCAGGTCGGCGATCAGACGGAGCAGATGGCCTGCTCCGCGGAAGACGGGGATCTGGGAATCGAGTTCGTTCGACGCCATGGTGCCCCTGAGGACGGGTCGGAGTAGGGCCGGTATTCTGACACCGCGTCCCAGGCGGTCGCTATGGTTCCGCCGGTACTCCAGGACCCCGTGGCCACCAACGTCCCCGCCCGCCCAGGGGATGGGGGGCGGGCGGGGCGTCATCTGCGCCGTCGTTCTCAGATGTCGTGGTCAGACGTCGTCGTCGGACGTCGTGCTCGTGATCAGTTCAGCGCATCACCCCCGGCACTCTGGTCACTGCCGGCACCCTGGTCGGCACCCGCGCTCTGGTCGCCTCCAGCACTCTGGTCACCACTGGCGCTCTGGTCGCCTCCGGCACTCTGGTCACCGCCGGCGCTCTGGTCGCTCCCGCCACTCTGGTCACCGCCGGCGCTCTGGTCGCCGCCCGCGGCGGCGCCACCGCTGCCGTCGCCCCCGCCGGCGCCGATCTCCGCTCCGGTGGCCTTGAGCGCGTCGGTGACCGGCTGGAAGAAGGTCTCGCCGCCCTGGGTGCAGTCGCCGCTGCCGCCCGAGGTCAGTCCGACGGCGGAGTCACCGGCGAACATCGAGCCGCCGCTGTCGCCCGGCTCGGCGCAGACGTCCGTCTGTATGAGGCCGTTGACGATGTCGCCGTTGCCGTAGTTGACCGTGGCGTCCAGCCCGGTGACGGTGCCGTCGTGCACCCCGGTGGTGGATCCCGAGCGCTGCACCTTCATGCCGACGGCGGCCTCCGCGGCCTTGGTGATCTGCTGGGTGGAGCCGTTGCCCAGGTCCACCGCGCTCTGCGGCTGCGCGCTCTTGTCGTCGTAGGTGACGATCGCGAAGTCGGTCTTGGGGAACTGCGAGTCCTGCACGCTGCCGAGCGGCTGGCTGCCGCCCTGGTCGGCGGACCAGGTGGGGGAGTCGTTGCCGCAGTGGCCCGCCGTCAGGAACGCGGGCGCGCCCTTCACCGTGACGTTGAACCCCAGCGAACAGCGGGCGTTGCCGCCGAAGATGGCACTGCCCCCGATCGGCCCCGCGGCCGAACCGCCGCCGCCCTGCCCACCGTTGGCCTGCCCGCCGTCGCCCTGCCCACCGCCCTGTCCGCCGTTGGCCCCCTGTCCGCCGTTGGCCCCCTGCCCGCCGTTGGCTCCCTGGCCCCCGTTGGCCCCTTGGCCCCCGTTGGCTCCCTGTCCGCCGTTGGCTCCTTGGCCCCCGTTCTGGCCGTCGCCGCCGGCCGGCGGGGTCCCCGGGTCCTCGCTCATCCCCCCGCCGTCGAACCGCCGGAACTCGCCCTGCGACCGCTTGACGGTGACCATGCCCGCGCCCATGCCGCGGGTGGCCTTGGCGAGCGTGGCCATCTTCGCGCCGGTGACCGTCTTGTCGGCGACCACCACGATCTTGTTGGTCCGCGGGTCGATCGACCACGCGGTGCCCGGGACCGCGGCGGTCTCGCGCAGCGTCTTCGTCCCCGCCTTCAGCGCGGTCATGCTGTTGTGCACGACCCTCGCGACCGCTCCCTTGGCCTGCACCCGCTCGGCGGCGTCCTTGGACAGCACGTTCATCACCAGGTGGCCGTTGGCGCCGTCCAGGTACCAGGCGGCGTTGTCGCCGCCGAGGTCCGACTTCAGGGCCGTCGCCAGCTGTGTCGCCGCGGAGGCGCTGAAGGTGCGCGGGGCCGGCGGCCGGTCCGTGCTCGCGTTGGCGTTGGGGAGCAGGATCGCCGCGCCCATGACGGCGGCCGCGGCGGCGCCGATGACGACGCCGGTCCGCTTGTTCACATGTCGGTGGCTCACTTCACTGACCTCCAGGGCCGCACAGGAACGGAGCACACGGAGCGCCGTGGTGCGGCGCGGCGCGCCCCGTGTGTGGTTGCATCCAGTCCTACGGAGTCCGCCGCGCCCCCGGCTCAGGCCCGCTCAACCTGTGATGAATTCCGCCGGCCTCCTCCCCGACGCCCTACACTCCCGCGCCCGGCTCACGCGCGGCCGGCCCGGCGTGACCGAATCCGTGCCCTGGCCGCCCCGGCTCTGCTTGGCTGGTGCCCTCGGCGATCACCACGACCGGGTGACCGCCACGACCACGGGAGGTCCACGGCATGGCACTCACCCACTGGGGGTTCATCTACACGGCGGCCGGCAGCGCCGCCGGCGGCGAGGTCAACGTCGTGGACACCGGCGCGTGCCGCAGCGTGTTCATCGGGGTGACCAAGCCCGAGGAGGGCGTCGAGGCGGCCCGCAAACTGGTGGCCGACGGGGTCCAACTCATCGAGCTGTGCGGCGGTTTCGGGCCGGTCTGGGCCGGCCGGATCATCGACGCGATCGACGGCGCGGTCCCGGTCGGCACGGTCGGGTACGGGCCCGAGGCGGTCGACCAGGTACACGCGATCTTCTCCTGAACCGGGCCGCGGCCCGCCCGCCCCGCCGCGGCCGCCGCGGCGGGGCGTGAAGATCAGCTGTCACCGCGCTTAAGAAAACCTCGATGGACCGGGCGCCCGTCGTACGGAAGATTTTCCGGCGGAGATCGGGTGGCCGGAACCTCACTGCCCCCGACACGTCATGCACTCTTACGTACGGGAGCCGTCGCGGTGAAGGCACTGGTCAAGCAGAAGGCGGAGCCGGGGCTCTGGCTCACGGAGGTGCCGGAACCGGCCATCGGCCCGGGCGACGTACTGATCAAGGTGCTCCGCACCGGCATCTGCGGCACCGACCTGCACATCCGCGCCTGGGACGGCTGGCCCAGCAGGCGCTCGCCACCCCGCTGACGATCGGCCACGAATTCGTCGGCGAGGTGGTCGCCACCGGCCGCGACGTGGCCGATGTCGCGACCGGCGACCTGGTCAGCGGCGAGGGCCACCTGGTCTGCGGCAAGTGCCGCAACTGCCTCGCCGGGCGCCGCCACCTGTGCCGCGCCACGGTCGGGCTCGGCGTCGGCCGGGACGGTGCCTTCGCCGAGTACGTGGCACTGCCCGCGACGAACGTGTGGGTGCACCGCGTTCCCGTGGACCTCGACATCGCCGCGGTCTTCGACCCGTTCGGCAACGCCGTGCACACCGCGCTGTCGTTCCCGCTGGTTGGCGAGGACGTCCTGATCACCGGCGCCGGGCCGATCGGCCTGATGGCGGCGGCGGTGGCCCGGCACGCGGGCGCCCGCAACGTCATGATCACCGACGTCAGCGAGGAACGCCTGGCCCTCGCCCGCAAGATCGGCGTCAGCCTGGCGCTCAACGTCGCCGAGGCGGACATCGCCGACGGGCAGCGCACGCTCGGGCTGCGCGAGGGCTTCGACATCGGGCTGGAGATGTCCGGGCGGCCCGAGGCGGTGCGCGACATGATCGCCAACATGACGCACGGCGGCCGGATCGCCATGCTCGGCCTGCCCGCCCAGGACTTCCCCGTCGACTGGTCCCGGATCGTCACCTCCATGATCACGATCAAGGGCATCTACGGCCGGGAGATGTTCGAGACCTGGTACGCGATGTCGGTCCTGCTCGAAGGCGGACTGGACCTCGCCCCCGTGATCACCGGCCGGTACGCGTACACCGACTTCGAGGCCGCCTTCGACGACGCCGCGAGCGGCCGCAGCGGCAAGATCATCCTGGACTGGAGTGCCTGATCACGGTCTGACCGCGTCCGTCCCGCCCGTCACCACCCCCACTCTCCTGGAGAACCCCTGATGTTCCACTCCGTACGCGACGAACTGCGCGGCACCCTCGACGAGATCGTCGCCGCCGGCCTGCACAAGCCCGAGCGGGTCATCGGCACGCCCCAGTCGGCGACCGTCGGCGTCACCGCCGGAGGCAACCCCGGTGAGGTGCTCAACTTCTGCGCCAACAACTACCTCGGTCTCGCCGACCACCCCGAGGTCGTCGCGGCCGCCCACCAGGCGCTGGACCGCTGGGGCTACGGCATGGCGTCCGTGCGCTTCATCTGCGGTACGCAGGAGGTGCACAAGGAGCTGGAGGCGCGGCTGTCCGCCTTCCTCGGCCAGGAGGACACCATCCTGTACTCCTCCTGCTTCGACGCCAACGGCGGCGTCTTCGAGACCCTGCTCGGCCCGGACGACGCGGTCATCTCCGACGCCCTCAACCACGCCTCCATCATCGACGGCATCCGGCTGTGCAAGGCCCGCCGCTTCCGCTACGCCAACCGCGATCTGGCCGATCTGGAACGCCAGTTGAAGGAGGCCACCGAGGGCGGCGCGGGCCGCAAGCTGATCGTCACCGACGGCGTCTTCTCCATGGACGGCTATGTGGCGCCGCTGCGTGAGATCTGCGACCTGGCCGACGCCTACGACGCGATGGTGATGGTCGACGACTCGCACGCGGTCGGTTTCGTCGGCGCCGGCGGCCGCGGCACCCCCGAGCTCCACGGGGTCATGGACCGCGTCGACATCATCACCGGCACCCTCGGCAAGGCGCTCGGCGGCGCCTCCGGCGGCTATGTCGCGGCCCGCGCCGAGATCGTCGCCCTGCTGCGCCAGCGCTCGCGGCCGTACCTCTTCTCCAACTCGCTCGCGCCGGTGATCGCCGCGGCCTCGCTCAAGGTCCTCGACCTGCTGGAGTCCGCCGGGGACCTGCGCGAGCGGCTGCACGCCAACACCGCGCTGTTCCGCTCCCGGATGACCGAGGAGGGCTTCGACGTCCTTCCCGGCGACCACGCCATCGCCCCCGTCATGATCGGCGACGCGTCCCGGGCGGCCCGGCTGGCGGAGCTGCTGCTGGAGCGCGGGGTGTACGTGATCGGCTTCTCGTACCCGGTCGTGCCGCAGGGCCAGGCCCGCATCCGCGTCCAGCTGTCCGCCGCGCACTCCACCGAGGACGTGCACCGTGCCGTGGACGCCTTCGTAGCGGCGCGAGCCGCGCTGAACGCGGAGGCGTGAGCTGCGCTGAACGCGGAGGCATGAGCCGCGGTGAACACTGAGGCGTGAGCCGCGATGAGCGCCGGGGCGGCGGCTGCCACGGGGGAGTGACCGGCCGGTCCGTCCGCGTCCTGGGACACTGGGGACATGATCGAAGCACGCCGGCTGCACATCCTTCGTGCGGTGGCCGACCACCGCACGGTCACCGCCGCGGCCGCCGCGCTCTACCTCACGCCCTCGGCGGTGTCCCAGCAACTGGCCGCCCTGGAACAGGAGACCGGCCACCGCCTGGTGGAGCGCAGCGCCCGCGGCGTCCGGCTGACCCCCGCGGGCGACATCCTGCTCGGCCACGCCAACGCCGTCCTCGCCCAGCTGGAACGCGCCGAGTCCGAGCTCGCCGCGTACGGCTCGGGCGAGGCCGGCACGGTCACCGTCGCGTCCTTCGCCACCGGCATCGGCCTGGTCGTCGCGCCCGCGCTGACCGCGTTGGCCGGCTGCGCGCCCGGCATACGGGTCCGCGTCCAGGACGCCGAGGGCGACGCCAGTCTGCGGATGGTCCTCGACCGGCAGGTCGACATCGCGGTGGCCGTCGAATACCGGGGCGCGCCCCGCGCGGACGATCCCCGGCTGACCCGGGTCCCGCTCTACGCCGAACCCTTCGACGCGGTCCTCCCGCCCGGCCACCGCCTCGCCGAGGCCGACCGGGTCGCCGTCGCCGACCTCGCCGGCGACCCCTGGATCGGCCCCTACCCCGGCAACCCCTGTCACGACGTGGTTGTCCTGGCCTGCGAGTACGCCGGCTTCGAGCCGCGGCTGGAACACTCCTCCGACGACTTCCGGGCGGTGGTCGCGCTCGCGTCGGCCGCGGCCGGGGTGGCGCTGGTGCCCCGCTCGGCGCTGCGCGACATGGACCTGACCGGGGTCGTCGTGCGCCCCCTCGACGACGTCGCGCCCACCCGCCGGGTCTTCGCCGCGGTACGCCGCGGGGCCGAGGACCACCCGCTGTTCCGCCCGGTCCTGACCGCGCTCCGGGAGGCGGCGGCCGCGCAGGGCTGACCGGCGTTCGGGTGCTTCGGACTGATCCGGACGGCGTCCTTCCGGGCCGCCCGCCCCGCCCGTGGCAGGCTCGTCCCGGTTGCGGCGAGGAGGCGAGGCGATGTCGGTCGGCCCCACCGGCCAGAGCGGTCCCACCGGCCCTGGCGGCCCCACCGGCACACCGCCGGCCGCCGCGCCCCCCGACCCCTACGCACCGGTGCGCACCCGCGGCTACCCGAAGCTGCTGCTCACCGCGGCGGTGATCGGGTTCCCGGTCTGTGCGATCGCGTTCGGCTTCCTCGCCGTCGTGCACGCCCTGGAACCGTTGCTCTACGTCGACCTGCCGCGGGCGCTGGGCTTCGCCGGCACGCCGCTGTGGTGGCCGCTGCCGGTGCTCGCCCTCGCCGGGCTGCTGACCGGGCTCGCCATCCGCTACCTGCCAGGGAACGGCGGCCACGAACCGGCCGACGGGCTGGCGCTCGGCGGCCCGCCCCTGCTCTCCGCACTGCCCGGCGTCGCGCTCGCGGCCCTGGCCTCGCTCGCCTTCGGCGCGGTGCTCGGTCCGGAGGCGCCGCTGATCGCCCTGGGCGGCGGCCTGGCCGCGGCCGCGGCCAGGCTGACCTGGCGGGGAACCGACGCCGCCGGGGTGGTCGCCATGGTGGGATCGGCCGGCAGTTTCGCCGCGATCAGCGCCCTGCTCGGGTCCCCGCTGCTGGGCGCGTTCCTCCTGATGGAGGTCGCCGGCCTGGCCGGCCCGCTGCTCGGGGTGGTGCTGGTGCCGGGCCTGCTCGCGTCGGGCATCGGGGCACTGGTCTTCACCGGGCTGGGCGACTGGACCGGGCTCGGCACGTACTCCCTCGCGCTGCACGACGTCCCCCGGGCCGCCGAGCCCACCGTCCCGGAGTTCGGCTGGGCCCTGGTCATCGGGGTGGCCGCCGCGTGCGCCGGCACCGGGATCCGGTGGCTGGCGCGGTGGCTGAAGGCGCGGGTGATCCGCCACCGGGTGCCGGCCACGGTGCTGATGGGTCTGGTGGTGGGCGCGCTGGCGGTGGGCTTCTCCGCGGCCACCGGCAAGCCCGCCCAGGAACTGCTCTTCTCGGGCCAGTCGGCGCTGGGGACGCTGTTCCACGACAGCGCCGGATACTCGATGGCGGCGCTGCTGCTGCTCCTCCTGGGCAAGGGCCTGGCGTACGCCGTGTCGCTGAGCGCCTTCCGGGGCGGGCCGATCTTCCCGTCGCTGTTCCTCGGCGCGGCCGGCGGGGTGGTGCTGTCGCATCTGCCCGGGCTGTCGCTCACCCCGGCGTTCGCGATGGGCGTCGGGGCGCTGGCGGTGGCCATGCTCCGGCTCCCGATGACGTCGGTGCTGATGGCGACGCTGCTGATGGGCCGCAGCGGACTCACCGTGATGCCGCTGGTGATCGTCGCCGTCGTGGTCGGTTACGTGGTGACGCTGCGGCTCACCCCGGCCCCCGCCGCGCCCGGCCGCCCCGCCCCGGCGCCGTCGGCGGCCTGACCGGGCGTCCGTTCAGCGCGGGGTGCGGCCGGTGGCCGTCCAGGTGGCCAACTGGCGCTCCGTCCAGGTGTTGATGACCCGCTCCGCCGGTACGCCGCACTCCTCGGCGCGGGCGCAGCCGTAGATCTGCCAGTCCAGCTGGCCCGGGGCGTGCGCGTCGGTGTCGATGGCGAACAGCGTCCCGGCCGCCAGCGCCCGGCGCAGCAGCCGGCACGGCGGATCGAGGCGCTCGGGCGGCAGTTGATCTCCACCGCGGTGCGGTGCTCCGCGCAGGCCGCGAACACCTCGTCGGCGTCGAACTCCGACTCCGGGCGGCCCCGGCCGGTCACCAGCCGCCCGGTGCAGTGCCCGAGGACGTCCACCAGGGGATTGCGTACCGCGGCCACCATCCGCCGGGTCATCGGCGCCCGGTCCATCCGGAGCTTGGAGTGCACCGAGGCCACCACCACGTCGAGCCGCTCCAGCAGCTCCGGTTCCTGGTCGAGGGAGCCGTCGTCGAGGATGTCGCACTCGATCCCGGTCAGCAGCCGGAACGGCGCCAGCCGCTGGTTCACCTCCGCCACCAGCTCCAGCTGTTCCCGCAGCCGTTCCGCGGACAGTCCGCGGGCGACGGTGAGCCGGGGGGAGTGGTCGGTCAGTACGCACCACTCGTGCCCCAGGTCGCGGGCGGCCCGGGCCATCACGTCGACCGGGCTGCCGCCGTCCGACCAGTCGGAGTGCAGATGGCAGTCGCCGCGCAGGGCCCGCCGCAGCCGCTGCCCTTGCTCCCCGTCGACCAGCGGCGCGCCGGCCTCGTCCTCCAGCCGCGCCAGATAGGTGGGCCGCACGCCCGCCAGCGCCTCTTCGACCACCCGGGTGGTCTTGGGACCCAGCCCCTTGAGGCGGACCAGCGTGCCCTGCCGCGCCCGCTCGCGCAGCGCGTCGTCCGACAGTGCGCCGAGGGCGGCCGCGGCCCCGCGGAACGCCTGTACGCGGTAGGTCGCCGCGCCCTGCCGCTCCAGCAGGAACGCGATCCGCTCCAGCGCGTCGACGGGCTCCACGTACGGCTCCTTCCGGGTGCGCCGGTCCCGCGGGTCCCTCTCACCGTGCCGCAAGCGGACACCGGCTGCCACCGGGCCCGCCGGCCGGACCGTCGCCCGCGGGCGGTACCGGCGGTAAATCGCCCATTCCCGCCGAGTCGGACGGTGTGCCGTTATGGGGTTATGTCCGTTCTCGGGGCGGTCGATCCGATTCCATGGGAATGCCGTACGGATAGTGCCGAAGAATCCGTGCAAGGTGTTCCATGGGCTTGATACCACCCCGGTAACTCCGGGTAAATCGGGCGCCGTTAAAGCTTGCGCAACATTCGGCGGAGGGTTCTCCGGGCCCTCGGTGGAGTTCCGCGGGCGCCCGTTGATCGGTGCTGTAAAAACCGTGTGTCTTCAAGGAATCTGCACACCGATTGCGCAGCCGGCACACCCCCTCCCGCTGTCCGTCACGGCGCTGACCTGCACGTAAGCGGTTTGATGCGGGAATGTCCCGTTCGCCTGACGGGTCTTCGACAGGATGAGCGAACGCAAACCGCAGGGGTTGTGAAGAAGCTGCCACCAATTCATGGACGTGCGTCCACGTCAGGTAATTGAGAGGTTCGAAGCGGTCCGGATCGGCCGTAGTCCGATTAGCAGCACAACCCACCTGCATGCTTTGATCCTTCGCACTGCGGAAGTCGCGCGGAGGTTCTCGATTTCGAGGGCCCGGGCGACCGCTGCCGCGGCCGGACCGCCCTGTGGACGGCTCGGTCGCAGCTATTTGAGATATGTATCCGAAAGGAATCATCATGCGCGAGATTCAGACCCAGGAAATCGCCGACAGCGAGCTGGACAACGTGGCCGGTGGCCTCGTCGGCAACCTGGCCAGCACGGCCACCTCCAGCCTTGACGGTGCCACGGGCCTCAACGTCGGCGGCACCCTCGGCACCGTCACCGGCACCGTCGAGGGTCTGACCGGCGTCAACACCGGCCAGGTCACGGGCCTCGTCGCCGGTCTCTAAAGACCGAACGGCAGGTCGGCGTCCCCTCCTTGCCGACATGCCGGCCGGATGCCCCGGAACCGCCAGGCCTTCGCCGGGTTCCGGGGCACCCGGCTGCCGAGCCCCGGACCCGACACCGTACGCTCGGCCCCACCGCGGTGGCCGGGACGGGCGCCGGGTCCGTGAAGTCCTGACAGTCCTTTGCAGTTGAGGGAAGAGTGTCGTGCAGTTCCGCCAACAGGCCCTTTCCAAGCTGCAGTCGCCCGAGGAAATCGATCTGCCGGTCCGCTTCGCCCGGCCGCAGGGACTGCTCGTCCTGATCGTCACGGTCCTCTGCCTGCTCGCCGCCGCCGTATGGGCGGTGACCGGGACCGTCTCCTCCACCCTCACCGCACCCGGGATCCTCACCCACGGCCAGGGCAGCTACGTCCTGCAGAGCCCCGTCGCGGGACAGGTCACCGCCGTCCTCGCCCAAGAAGGCCAGCGGGTGTCCGCGGGCGCCCCGGTCCTCAAGGTCCGCACCGCGCAGGGCACCGCCGTCGTCCGCACCATCGCCGCCGGCCGGCTGACCACGATGGTCGCCACCATCGGCTCGGTCGTCACCACCGGCGCGGACGTGGCCTCCGTCGAACGCGTGGCACACACCGGCGACCCCCTGACGGCGACGCTGTACGTACCGGCCGAGAACGGCGCCTCCGTCCCCGTCGGCGCCTCCGTCGACCTCACCGTCCAGTCCGTGCCGAACCAGCAGTACGGCGTGCTGCGCGGCCGGGTCAAGGCCGTCGGCCGGACCGCCCAGACCCGCCAGCGGATCGGCGCCTACCTGGGCAGCAGCCAGCTCGGCGAGCAGTTCTCCAAAGCCGGCCCGCCGGTCGCCGTCCTGGTACAGCTCGACCGCGCCCCCGGGAACAGGTCCGGCTACGCCTGGTCCACCTCCGACGGACCGCCCTACACCGTCGACTCCATGACGCTGGCCAGCGGCGCCGTCCACCTCGCCGCGCAGCACCCGATCGATTGGCTGCTGCCGTGACCGCATCGCAGGACTCCGCACCCCCGCAGGACCGGCTGCCGCCGGCCGGCCGCGGCCGGCACCGCCCCGAGGCCGCGTCCGGTGCCCGGCGCCGCCGCGCCACCCCGCCCCCGGCACCCAAGAAGGTCAAGTCGGTCCGCACCCCCACCGTCCTCCAGATGGAGGCCGTGGAATGCGGCGCCGCCTCCCTGGCGATGGTGCTCGCCCACTACGGACGGCACGTCCCCCTGGAGGAGCTGCGGATCGCCTGCGGCGTCTCCCGCGACGGCTCCCGCGCCAGCAACCTGCTCAAGGCCGCCCGCAGTTACGGCCTGCAGGCCAAGGGCATGCAGATGGAAACCGCCGCGCTCGCCGAGGTCCAGGCCCCGGCCATCCTCTTCTGGGAGTTCAACCACTACGTCGTCTACGACGGCATGGGCCGCCGGATGGGCCGCCGCGGCGTGCACATCAACGACCCCGACAAGGGCCGCCGCTTCGTGCCCACGGAGGACTTCGACACCAGCTTCACCGGCGTCGCCCTGGTCTTCGAACCGTCCGAGTCCTTCCGCAAGGGCGGCCGCAAGCCCGGCGTCCTCGGCGCCGTGCCCGCCCGGATGCGCGGCACCACCGGCACCCTGCTCGCCGCGCTCCTCGCCAGCCTGCTGCTGGTCGCGGTCGGCGCCGCGGTGCCCGCGCTCAGCCGGACGTACATCGACATGTTCCTGATCGGCAAGCAGACCTCCCTGCTGGGGCCGCTCTTCGCGTCGATGGCCGCGATGGTCGCGCTC
The DNA here is from genome assembly GCF_026153355.1 of Streptomyces endophytica. Classification (GTDB taxonomy): domain Bacteria; phylum Actinomycetota; class Actinomycetes; order Streptomycetales; family Streptomycetaceae; genus Streptomyces; species Streptomyces endophytica. Next base: position 5,217,892 of record NZ_CP110636.1, read on the forward strand.
ACCGCCGTCCTCACCGGGCTGCAACAGGCCAACCTGCTGCGCGGCCGGATCATCTCCTCCACCCTCACCAGCGCCCGGTTCCTGCGCCATCTGCTCCGGCTCCCGGTCACCTTCTTCTCCCAGCGCAGCCCGGCCGACCTGGTCCAGCGCCTGCAGTCCAACGACGCGGTCGCCGAAACCCTCGCCCGGGACCTCGCCGCGGCCGGCGTGGACGGCATCGTCGTCGTCCTCTACGCCGTGCTGCTGTGGACCTACGACCCCCAGCTCACCGTCATCGGCGTCGGCATCGCCCTGCTCAACGTCGTCGCCATGCGGATCGTGATCCGGCTGCGCGCCACTCACACCGCCAAACTCCGCGCCGACACCGCACGGCTCACCAACACCGCCTACACCGGCCTGCAGCTCATCGAGACCATGAAGGCCACCGGCGGGGAGAACGGCTACTTCCGCCGCTGGGCCGGCCAGCACGCCGCCACCCTGGAGGAACAGCAGCGGCTCGGCGTCCCCAGCGCCTGGCTGGCCGTCGTCGCGCCCACCCTCGCCACCCTCAACAGCGCCCTGATCCTCTGGATCGGCGGACTGCGGGCCGTCGAGGGCCACATCTCCATCGGCCTGCTGGTCGCCTTCCAGGCGCTGGTCACCCGCTTCACCGCACCCATCACCCGGCTCAACGGCGTCGCCGGCCGCATCCAGGACTTCGCCGCCGACGTGGCCCGCCTCAAGGACGTCGAGTCCTTCCCCGCCGACAGCCTCTACACCCGGCCGGGCTCGGACGGCGACACCCGCCGGCTCAAGGGCCACGTGACGCTGGAGAACCTCACCTTCGGCTACAGCCCGCTGGACAAGCCGCTGCTCACCGGCTTCTCACTGGCCGTCGGCCCGGGCCGCCAGATCGCCCTGGTCGGCGGCTCCGGCAGCGGCAAGTCCACCGTCTCCCGGCTGATATCCGGCCTCTACAGCCCCTGGGAAGGCACCATCCGCATCGACGGACAGCGCCTGGAGGACCTCTCCCGCAGCGCGCTCGCCGCCTCCGTCTCCTTCGTCGACCAGGACGTCTTCCTCTTCGAGGGAACGGTCCGGGACAACGTGGCCCTGTGGGACCCGTCCATACCCGACGAGGCGGTCATCACCGCCCTCAAGGACGCCGCCCTCTACGACGACGTCATCGCCCGCCGCCCCGACGGCATCCACAGCCGGGTCGACCAGGACGGCCGCAACTTCTCCGGCGGCCAGCGGCAGCGCCTGGAGATCGCCCGCGCCCTGGTCCGGCGCCCCAGCATCCTCGTCCTCGACGAGGTCACCAGCGCCCTCGACGCGCAGACCGAACAGATCATCATGGACAACCTGCGGCGACGCGGCTGCGCCTGCGTCGTCATCGCCCACCGGCTCAGCACCGTCCGCGACAGCGACGAGATCGTCGTCCTCGACCACGGTGTGGTCGTCGAACGCGGCCGGCACGAGGACCTGGTCGCCGCCGGAGGCGCGTACGCCGAGCTGGTCAAGGAGCACTGAGGTGTCAGCCCTGCCCCCGTTCCCGCACGCGGGACCCGGCGAGACCGACGCGGTGACGCAGGCCCTCGGCGGCCTCGGCACGCCCGTCGACTGCGCCGGACTGCGCAGCGTCCCCCTCGAAGGGCCGCACGTGCTGTGGCTGGTCACCGCCGGCGTGCTCGACCTGTTCGCGGTCGACGCCGCGGCGGAGGGCCACTGGCACTTCCTGGGCCGGCTCGAACCCGGCGCCCTGCTCCTCGGCCCGGTCGACGGCCCCCAGCACACCCTGCTCGGCCGCCCCTCGCAGGACTGCGCGGTGCGCCGGATCCCGCTGCGCGAGCTGCCCCGTTGGGACTACGGCGGGTACGGCGAGCAGGCCGACACCGGTCCGCAGCCGCTGTACGCCGCGCCCGGCGGCTACGGCCACCCCGCGGCGTACGGCCCGCTGGAGCACGCCTTCGCGCTGGGCACCGCCCGCAGCCTCGGCGTGCTCTTCGAGGCCCCGCTGGACGGCCGGCCCGGCGACGAGGCGGTGGCCGACGACGACGTCCTCTGGATGCCGGTCCCGCCCGGCAGCGTCCAGTACGGTGCCTCCTACAGCGCGGAGGCGGCCGCCGACCTGCTCGTCGACCCCGAGCTGTGGCAGCGGATGGTCAACCAGCAGTACCGGCTGCTGTCCGCCGTCGACCGCTGGATCGAGCAGCTGGAGCGCGCCCACGAGGACCGTACGGCGGCCGGCATCAAGGCCGGTGAGGCCGTCCGCGAGCGCGCCGACCAGGCGCTGCTGGCCTCCATCGGCCGCCAGGACCGCGCCGCGCGGGGCGGCTCCGGGTCGGACCGGGGCGACGACACCACCTTCGCGGTCTGCCGCACGGTCGCCGAGGCCGCCGGGATCACCCTCACCGAGCCCCCAGGGGCGGCGCCGTCAACGACCGCATCACGCCCGTCGAACGGATCGCGGTCAGCTCCCGGATCCGCACCCGCGCGGTCCGGCTCACCGGCACCTGGTGGCGGACCGACAGCGGCCCCCTGGTCGGCCACCGCGCCAAGTCCGGCGCCCCCGTCGCGCTGCTGTGGCGCCGCGGCCGCTACGAGGCGGTCAACCCCGCCTCCGGCCTGCGGATGCGGATCGGCAAGGACAACGCCGACGAGTTCGAGGCCCGCGCCGTCATGTTCTACCGCCCGCTGCCCGAGCGGCCGATGAACATGTGGCGGCTGATGCGCTTCAGCCTGCGCGGCACCCGCACCGACGTCCGCAACCTCGCCCTCAGCGGACTGGTGACGGTCGCCCTCGGCGCCCTCGTCCCGATCGCGACCGGCAAGGTCCTCGGGGTGTACGTCCCGGCCGCCGACAAGGGCCTCATCGTGCAGGTCGCGCTGGCCGTCATCATCAGCAGCGTGGTCGCCGCCGCCTTCATGCTGCTGCAGAGCCTCACCGTGCTCCGCATGGAGGGCCGCATAGAGAGCGCCCTGCAACCGGCCGTCTGGGACCGGCTGCTGCGGCTGCCGACCAAGTTCTTCACCGAACGCTCCACCGGCGAACTGGCCAGCGCCGCGATGGGCATCAGCGCCATCCGGCGGGTGCTGTCCGGCATCGGCCCGGTGGCCGTGCAGTCCACGACCGTCGGCGCGATGAACCTCGTCCTGCTCCTCGTCTACAGCGTGCCGCTGGCGCTCGCCGCGCTCGGCATGCTGGTCGTCATCGGCGCGGTCTTCCTCATCATGGGCCTGTGGGAGCTGCGCTGGCAGCGACGGCTGATCAAGCTGTCCAACAAGCTCAACAACCAGGCGTTCCAGACCCTGCGCGGACTGCCCAAGCTGCGGGTCGCCGCGGCCGAGAGCTTCGCCTACGCCGCCTGGGCCCGGGAGTTCGCCCGGTCGCGGGAGCTCCAGCAGAAGGCCGGCCGGATCAAGAACCTCACCACCGTCCTCAACGCCGTCTACCTGCCGCTGTGCTCGCTGACCCTCTTCATGCTGCTGGCCGGCCCGGCCCGCGGCACCATGTCGGCCGGCTCGTTCCTCACCTTCAACACCTCGGTCACCATGCTGCTGACCTCGGTCACCCAGATCACCGGCGCCTTCGTCTCGGCCGCCGCCGCCCTGCCGATGTTCGAACAGATCAGGCCGGTGCTGGACGAGGCACCCGAGGTACGCGGCGCCAGCGCCCAGCCCGGCACCCTCACCGGCGCCATCGAGGCCAAGAAGCTCTCCTTCCGCTACACCGACGACGGCCCGCTCGTCCTCGACGACATCTCGCTCCAGGTCCGCCCCGGCGAATTCGTCGCCGTCGTCGGCCCCAGCGGCTGCGGCAAGTCCACCCTGCTGCGGCTGCTGATCGGCTTCGACAAACCCACCTCCGGCAGCGTCCTCTACGACGGCCAGGACCTCGGCGCCCTGGACCAGGCCGCGGTCCGCCGCCAGTGCGGGGTCGTCCTGCAGAACGCCCAGCCGCTCACCGGCTCCATCCTGGACTGCATCTGCGGCGCCGAGTCCTTCACCCAGGAGGAGGCCTGGGCGGCCGCCGAGATGGCGGGCCTGGCCGAGGACATCAAGCGGATGCCGATGGGCCTGCACACCATGATCTCCGGTGGCGGCGCGATCTCCGGCGGGCAGCGGCAGCGCCTGATGATCGCCCAGGCCCTGGTCCGGCGGCCGCGGATCCTCTTCTTCGACGAGGCCACCAGCGCCCTGGACAACGAGACCCAGCGCATCGTCATCGACAGCACCCGCAAGCTCAGCGCCAGCCGGCTGGTGATCGCCCACCGGCTCTCCACCGTCATGGACGCCGACCGGGTGATCGTCATGGACGACGGCCGGATCGTCGAGCAGGGTGCCCCGGCCACGCTCCTCGCCGACACCGGCGGCCGGCTGCACGACCTGGTGCGCCGTCAGCTGACCTGACCGCACCCCGGGGACGGCCGCACCGCCGGACGAGCCGTTCCCGGCATCCCCGCCGTCCACCGCATATCGTGCCAAGCGGCGGACGGAGGATGAGATGGCCACGGCGCGAAACCTGATCGACGCGATGCCCCCCGAGCAGCGGCGACTGCTGACCGAGCTCGCCCGCGAGGTGACGCTGCCCCGCGCCACCCGGCTCTTCGAGGAGGGCCGGCGGGCGGACCGGTTCTGGATCATCCGCAGCGGCCAGGTCGCCCTCGACCAGCACGTCCCCGGCCGCCGGTCCGCCGTCGTGGAAACCCTCGGCCGGGACGAACTGCTCGGCTGGTCCTGGCTGTTCCCGCCCTACCTGTGGCACCTGGGCGCGCAGACCGTCGGCCCGGTCGAGGCGGTCGAATTCGACGCCCCGGCGGTCCGCGAGCTGTGCGAACGCGACCCGGTCCTCGGCCGCGCGGTGTACCGCTACGTCGCCGAGACCGTCTCCCACCGGCTGCACGGCACCCGCACCCGGCTGCTCGACCTCTACGGCCCCCAGGGCAGCGGCTTCGACGACTGACCGGGCCGGGCCGCGCGAAAAGCACCCCACCGCCCCGGAACCGCACCCCCGAACCGGCCGACTACCTGTGCCGGGCCGTGTCCACGGCCCCCCGGCCGGGCGGACCGGCCGCGGAAGCGTAGGGGAGAAGCACCATGCGTCCTGGGAAGTTGTGCGGTCTGGCCGCGGTCGTGGCACTGACCGCCACCGCGTGCGCCGGCGGGGGAGCGGACACCGGCCGGGACGACGCCGGCCGCGGCGGCGCCGGATTCCCGGTGCGGATCGCCGACTGCAAGGGCACGAAGACCACCTTCACCGCCCCGCCGCGCAGAATCGTCACCAGCAACGCCTCCGCGCTGGAGATGCTGCTCCGGCTGGGCGCCGGCGACCGCGTCATCGGCACCGGCTTCCCCCCGGGCAAGGGCGCCCTGCCCGCCGCCCTCGACGCCCGCGCCCGCAAGGTGCCCGTCCTCGGCAAGCACCTCATCGCCAAGGAGAAACTCCTCGGTTCGGGAGCCGACCTCTACATCGACACCTTCGCCTCGATGGGCCACATGGGCGGCGCCGGGGACGCACCCACCGACGACGAGTTCGCTGCGGCCGGCATCAAGCACCTCTACCTCGCCTCCACCGCCTGCGCGCCCATGGCGAAGCAGCCGCAGCGGGACCTGTCCGGGGTGGAGGACGACATCCGCCGGCTCGGCGCGGTCACCGGAACGGCCGACCGGGCGAAGCAGCTCATCGCGGGCATGCGGGCCAAGGTCGCCGCCGTGCACCAGGCCGTCGGCAGCGTCCCCGAGCGGCAGCGTCCGACGTACTTCTTCTTCGACTACGACGCCGGCACCAAGCAGCCCCTCGCGGTCTGCCGGAAGCAGGTCGCCAACGCCGTCCTCACCCAGGCCGGCGCCCGCAACGTCTTCGCCGGCTGCGACGGCGACTTCCGGCCCGTCTCCTGGGAGGACGTGGTCGCCAAGGACCCGGACTGGATCCAGCTCGGGGTGCGCAACCGGGGCGACGCCGCGGCCAACGCCCGCGCCTTCGACGAGGCGGCGGCCTTCCTGAAGAGCTTCCCCGCCACCAAGGGACTGACCGCGGTCAAGAAGGGGCACTTCCTGCGGATCGGTTCGGAGCGCACGACGATCCCCGGGGTCGGCACCGCCGACACGGTCGAGGAGATCGCGCACACGCTCTACCCGGCGCGGTTCAAGGAGGCCCGGCGGTGACACCCGTCTTCGCCGACGCCCCCGGCCGGGCGGAAGCGGACGACCGGACCGGGCGCCGGACCCCGCGCGCCGGACTGCTCGCCCTCGTCCTGGGCGTCGCCCTGCTGGCGGCCCTGACCGCCGCGGTTTCCGTCGGCGCCACCGCCATCCCGCCCGCGGAGGTCTGGTCGGTGGTGCTGCGAAGGCTGGGCGGCGCGCCGCCCCGGCCGGGCACCGACGACCTCATCGTCTGGCAACTCCGCGTGCCCCGCGCCCTGTTGGCCGCCCTGGTGGGCGCCGGCCTCGGGCTCGTCGGAACCGCGACCCAGGCACTGGTCCGCAACCCGCTGGCCGACCCGTACCTGCTGGGCATCTCCAACGGCGCCTCGCTCGGCGCGGTCGCCGCGATCGTGCTGGGCGCGAGCACCGGCGGACTGCTCGGGCTCGGGCTGTCCGCGGCCGCGTTCGCCGGCGCACTGGCCGCGTTCGCCCTGGTGTGGAGCCTGGCCCGGCGCGGTGGCGGATTCTCGCCGCTGCGGCTGGTGCTGGCCGGCGTCGGCGTCGGCCAGTTCCTCTCCGGGTTCACCAGCTACCTGGTCCTCCAGGCCGGCGACGAGCAGCAGACCCGCAGCGTGCTGTTCTGGCTGATGGGCAGCCTGAGCGGGGCCACCTGGAGCCTGCTGGGGCTGCCGCTGCTCGCCGTCACGGCCGGGCTGCTGGCCCTCCAGGCCCGGGCCCGTGCCATGAACGCCCTGCTCATGGGCGACGAGACCGCCGCCGGCGTGGGCGTCCCGGTGACCCGGCTGCGCCGCGAACTGTTCGTCGTCACCAGCCTGCTGACCGGCGTCCTGGTCGCGGTCTCCGGCGCCGTCGCCTTCGTCGGCCTGATGGTGCCGCACCTGTGCCGGCTGGTCATCGGCGGCGACCACCGCCGGCTGCTGCCGCTGTCCGCGCTGACCGGGGCGCTGCTGCTGGTCGTGGTGGACCTGGTGTGCCGTACGGCCATGGACGCCCAGGAACTGCCGGTCGGGGTGGTCACCGCGCTGATCGGCGCGCCCGCCCTGCTGTTCGTGCTGGACCGGCGGACGGCGGCCGACCGGTGAACGTCGCGATCGAGGACCTGCACGTCGGCTACGCGGGCCGCAACGTCGTCGCCGGGGTGCACCTGATGGCCGCCTCCGGCGAGATCGCCGGACTCGTCGGCCCCAACGGCAGCGGCAAGTCCACCGTCCTGCGGACCGTCTACCGCCACCTGCGGCCCACCGCCGGACGCGTCCTGCTGGCCGGCACCGACCTGCGCACACTTACGCCCGGGCAGACCGCACGGCAGGTCGCCGCGCTGCCCCAGGAACGCGGCAGCGACTTCGAACTGACCGTGCGCGAGGTCGTGATGATGGGGCGGACGCCCTACAAACGGGCCTTCGCCGGGGACGACCACGAGGACCGCGAACGGGTGGCGCACGCGCTGGCCGCCGTCGGACTCGCCGGACACCAGGCCCGCCGGTTCTCCGCCCTCTCCGGCGGCGAACGCCAACGCGCCCTGCTGGCGAGGGCGTTCGCCCAGGACCCCGAGGTGCTGGTGCTGGACGAACCCACCAACCACCTCGACATCCGCCACCAGGTCGACCTGCTCACCCTGCTGCGCGACCGCCGCCGCACCACGCTGATCTCCCTGCACGACCTCAACGCCGCCGCCGCGCTCTGCGACCGGCTGCACGTGCTGCACGACGGACGGGTGGTGGCCTCCGGCACCCCGCGCGAGGTGCTCACCCCGGACCTGCTGGCCGAGGTCTTCGGCGTACGCGCCGCGGTGACCGAACACCCCCTCACCGGCGACCTGCTGATCGCCTACGACCACCGTGCGCCGCTGCCCGCACCGTGCGGCTGACGGGGAGGGACAACTGACGTGGGAGGGGAGGGAGGTCACACCGACCGCCCTCCCCGTCCCCTCACCCCGCGGCCACGAAGTGGCTCGGCCGGCCGTCCCGCAGCACCGGCCGGCCGAGCCGCTCGGCCTCCGCACGGTGCCGCAACTCCCGCCTGCCGTCCGGGTGTTCCAGTACGCACGAGTGCCAGGGCGTCAGCCAGACGTCCGGCGCCGCCAGCAGCCGGATCCCGAACTTCGCCGCGCCGCGCGGCTGCGGATGGATCGAGAGCCGGACCGCGCCCGGGTGGTGCCGGGCGACCAGCTCGCCCCAGGCGTGGCTGCGCCGCATCACCCCGTACGCGCGCCGGCGGCAGTCGCGCTGCAGCGCCGAACGGGTGCCGGCGAACGCGGCGGTGTCCTCGAAGAGGAACCGGGTGATGCCCTGGTACAGCCGGCGGGTCGGCTCGTGGCCGCGGGTCCGGGCGCGCAGCGCCTCCAGCGTGGGGCGTACCGTTCGTCGACCAGCGCCCGCCGGGCGTCGTACGACAGCCCGGGCCCGTACACCGCCCGCAGGTCGAAGACGTCCAGCCGGGTCAGCCCCTCGGCGCGGATCAGGGCGCGCAGGGCGTCACCGTAGGCGTCGACGGCGTGGTCGGGCACGTGGATGAGGTCGCTGAAGACGTGCCCGTCCGAGCAGATGACCACCCGTGCGCCGGGTGGATGGACGGCCTCGATCCGCGCGCAGAGCGCGTCCAGGAAGCGCAGGGCCAGCCGCTCGCCCTCGTCGGGCAGCGGGCCGAGCACCTTGGCCGGGTTCGGCGACTTGCAGGGGAAGCCCGGGAGCGTGAACACGATCGGCTCGCCGGCCGCCACCGGACCCATGAGCTGCCGGTACTGCTCGGGGAACGCGTCCGGCCCGTCCCCGCCCGCGGTGTCCAGCGTCCGCCGGTACGGCAGGAGGACGGCGAGCACCGCCGCGCACACCGCCCCGGGGTCGGCGGGCGGCGGGAGAACGGCGGGACGGGCGGGCAGCACCCGGTCGGGGCGGGTCAGCACGCGGCGTCCGCCCCGTCCGCGAACCGCCCCGCGGTGAACGGGCAGCCGCCCCCGGAGGCCGTACCGACGGCGTTCTCGTCGGCGTCCCCGGCGGCTCCGTACGCCACCGGCAGCCGGTCGACGCCCCGTGCCAACACCGCGGGGAGCCAGGTGAGTTGGTCGTCCGGTGCGGCGAACCGGAGCCCGGGGAGCCGTCGGAGCAGCGTCTCCAGGGCGATCTGGAGTTCGATCCGGGCGAGCGTGGCACCGGGGCAGAAATGGATGCCGTGGCCGAAGGCCAGATGCGGGTTGGGGGAGCGGCCGAGGTCGAGGCGGTCGGCGTCGGCGAACCGGCGCGGGTCCCGGTTCGCCGCGCACAGCGACACGATGACGGAGTCGCCGGCCGGGACCCGGGTGCCGTGCAGATCGGCGTCCTCGGCGAAGAACCGCCAGGTCGTCAGCTCGAAGGCACTGTCGTACCGCAGCAGTTCCTCCACCGCACGCGGCAGCAGCTCCGGACGGGCGGCCAGCTCGGCGAGCTGCCGCGGGTGGCGCAGCAGGGCGACCAAAGCTGTGGTGATCTGGTTCGTGACCGGTTCCTGCCCGGCCACCAGCAGCTGGAAGATCATCGAATCCAGCTCCGCCGGCTCGATCCGGCCGTCGTCGCACGCGGCCACCAGCCGGGACAGCAGATCCGCGCCGCGCTCCCGGCGCTTGTGCGCGACCAGACCGGCGATGTACCCCTCCAGCCCGCGCAGCCGCGCCTCGTACGCCGGCCGGCCCGGGTCGGTGGGCCCCACCGGCTGGACCACCTTGCCCCAGTCCCGGTCGAAGCGGTCCGCGAACTCCGCCGGCAGGCCGATCACTTCGGCGAGGACCCGGAAGGGGAAGCGGGCCGCGAAGGTCTCCACGAGGTCGGTGCGGCCGCTCGCCGGCAGCCCGTCGAGCAGCGCCTCGGCCAGCTCCTGGAAGCGGGGCCGGAGCGCCTCGACGCGCGACGGGGCGAAGGTGTCGGTGAGGAGCCGGCGCAGCGCGGTGTGCCGGGGCGGATCCTGGTGCAGCAGATGCACCTGGAGCCGGGAGCGCTGCGGCTCGGGCATGATCGAGGCGCGGGCCCGCCAGGCCGCGTTGCCCCGGGAGTGGTGCTTGCCCAACCGCGGGTCGGTCAGCGCCTGATGGGCGGCCTCGTAGCCGGTGACGAGCCAGGCGCACACCCCGCTGGGGAACCGCACCCGGTGCACCGGGCCGCGCGCCCGCAGCTCGGCGTACAGCGGATACGGATCTCGGGTGTAGTCCGCCCCGTAGAGCTCGACGGGCTCGGGCAATCTGGACATGGGTGTTTCCTCCACGGCACTGACCGGTGACCGCCGTGCGCGAACGGCACGGCGTGGGAGAGGTCGGTCGCGGAGCGCGTCGAGTTCCCGCCGTACGCCGGCGAATCCGGCGGAAGGGGGAGCGGCGGAGGGCGAACGGGGGTGCGGGCAAACCCAGTTAGTCGGCCGGTGACGCCACCGGGTTCCGGTGCCGCAACAGGATGAACCTCACGTGCCAAAGGCCCCCCGATCGGCCGCTCCGCCCCGCGTCCACCTGCCACGATGACGCGATGTCCCGTTCTCCGGCCGACCGCAGTCGGCCCCCGCACCGCACGCTCGCCGCCCGCCTGCTGCCCGCCCGGCCGGTGCTCGGATTCATCGCCCTGCTGGCCGTCCTCTTCGCCCTGTCCTACGCGGCCGGAACGCTCGCCGGCCCGGTCGCCCCGGGCCTGCACCCGGCCGGCGGCACCCGCGGCGGCGACCACGCGCCCGCCGACGACGGGGACATGGGCGGTATGCACGGCATGGGCGCCCCCGCGCCCCGCCCGCTCGTCGCGGGAGCCCCGCGATGACCGCCCGTACGACCACCCTCACCATCGGCGGGATGACCTGCGCCGCCTGCGTGGGCCGGGTCGAGCGGAAACTCGGCCGGCTGGACGGCGTCGCGGCCTCGGTCAACCTGGCGACCGGCCGGGCCACCGTCCAGCACCCGGACGCGGTGTCCGTCGACGACCTCGTCACCACCGTCGAGGCGGCCGGCTTCACCGCGCAGCTCCCGGAACCGGAGACGCCGCAACCACCGGACGGCGAGCGTCAGTTGACGACGCCGGACGACGACACCCGCGGCGCCCGCCACCGGCTGCTGGTCACCGCCCTGCTCTCGCTGCCCGTCCTGGTCCTGTCGATGGTGCCCGGCTGGCAGTTCCGCCACTGGCAGTGGCTGTGCTTCGTGCTCGCCGCCCCGGTCGCCGTATGGGGCGCGGCCCCCTTCCACGCCCGTGCGCTGCGCGGACTGCGGCACGGCGCCGCGACCATGGACACCCTGGTCTCGCTCGGCGTGACCGCGTCCTTCGGCTGGTCGGCGTGGGCGCTGTTCCTCGGCGGGGCGGGCGCGCCCGGCATGACGATGCCCTTCAGCCTGCTGCCCACCGCGGGTGACGGCAGTGCGCACCTCTACCTCGAAGCCGCCGTCGGCGTACCGCTGTTCGTGCTGGCCGGCCGGCACATGGAGGCCAGGGCCCGGCGCGGCACCGGCGCCGCACTGCGGGCGCTGGCCGAACTCGCCGCCAAGGACGTCGCCGTACGGGTGGCGGGGAGGAGCGGCGCATCCCGGTGGAGCGGCTGCGGGCCGGCGACCACTTCCTGGTCCGGCCCGGGGAACGGGTCGCCACCGACGGCACCGTCGTCACCGGCGGCTCCGCCCTGGACCTGTCCCTGATCACCGGCGAGAGCCGCCCGGTCGAGGTCGGCCCGGGCTCGGCGGCGTCCGGCGGGGCGCTCAACTCCGGCGGGCTGCTGGAGGTACGGGCCGACGCGGTCGGCGCCGACACCCAGCTCGCCCGGATCACCCGGCTCGTCGAGGACGCCCAGACCGGCAAGACCCGGATCCAGCGGCTGGCCGACGCGGTGGCCGCGGTCTTCGTCCCCGCGGTGCTGACGGTCTCGGTCAGCGTCCTCGGCTTCTGGCTCGGCGCCGGCGCCGACCCGCAGGCCGCGGTCACCGCGGCGGTCGCCGTCCTCGTCGTGGCCTGTCCGTGCGCCCTCGGCCTGGCCACCCCGACCGCCCTGCTCGCCGCCACCGGCCGCGGCGCCCAGCTCGGCATCCTGGTCCGCGGCCCGCAGGCGCTGGAACGGCTGCGCCGGATCGACACCGTCGTCCTCGACAAGACCGGCACCCTCACCGCCGGCCGGATGACCGTCACCGCCGTCACCGCCCGCACCGACGGCCTCGGCCCGGACACCGCGCTGCGCCTGGCGGCCGGCGTCGAACAGGGCTCGGAACACCCGCTGGCCCGCGCCGTCACCACCCGCGCCCGCGACCGCGGCCCCGGCCAACCCCTGCCCGCCGTCAGCGACTTCACCGCCCTGCCCGGCCACGGCGTACGGGGCACCACGGACGGGCACCGCGTCGAGGTCGCCCGGCCCGGCGACCCCGCCGGGCTGCCGGCCCCCCTCGCGGACGCGGTGCACGAGGCCGGAACCGCCGGCCACACCGCCGTCCTGGTCACCGTCGACGGCACCCCTGAGGCCGTCCTCGCGGTCGGCGACGCGCTGCGCCCCGACAGCTACCGCGCCGTCGACCACCTGCGCCGGCTGGGCCTGCGCCCGGTCCTGGCCACCGGCGACCGCGCCGCCACCGCCCGCGCGGTCGCCGGCCACCTCGCCATCACCGAACTGCACGCCGACGTGACGCCCGAGGACAAGGCCGCCCTGGTCACCACCCTCCAGCAGCAGGGCGCCCGGGTCGCGGTGGTCGGCGACGGCGTCAACGACGCGGCCGCCCTGGCACTGGCCGACCTCGGCATCGCCATGGGCAGCGGCACCGACGCCGCGATCGGCGCCGCGGACGTCACCCTCGTCCGCGAGGACCTGCAGGCCGTCGCCGACGCGGTACGCCTGGCCCGGCGCACCCTGGGCACCATCCGGGCCAACCTCGTCTGGGCCTTCGGCTACAACCTCGTCACCGTGCCGCTCGCCGCCGTCGGCCTGCTCAACCCGATGCTCGCCGCCGCCGCGATGTCCGCCAGCTCCCTGCTCGTCGTCGGCAACAGCCTCCGGCTGCGCGCCTGGCAGCCCGGCGGCGGACCGGCCCGGCCGGGCCGCGGCAGCACCGGCCGCCGCACCACCACCGCACACCGGGAGACCGCATGACACGGCTGCCCGCGGCCACCGTCGCCGTACCCCTGCTCACCTGCCTGGCGACCCTCGGCGCCCTCACCGCCTGGACGGCGGCCGGCCGGGCCGGCACCCCCCCGGATGGAGGTCACCGACGGCCGGGTGCTGGTCCCGTCCGGCCCCGAGGCCACCGCCGCGTTCCTCACCGTCCGCAACACCGGCGACGCGGACGACGTCCTCACCGGTGTCACCGGCCCCGGCGGGCACCGGGCGATGCTCGGCCGTTCCGCCGACATCGGCCACAACGCCCGCAGCATGGCCATGGTCCGCACCGCCGCCGTCCCGGCCGGCGGCACCCTGCGGATGACGCCGGCCACCCTGGACATCATGATCAGCCCGCCGCCGCGGCTCGCGCCCGGCGACCGGCTCACCCTCACCCTGCACTTCCGCGACAGCCCCCCACGGACCGTACGGGCCACCGCCGTACGCCCCGGGGAACTCCGCACGGACGGGGCCCAGGGACCGGCCGCGCCCGTCCCTGAGCCCCCTCGCCGTGGCGGGCGCGGTCCGGCCGTCAGGCCACCGCGCCCGCCAGCGCGCACGGCCGGTCGGCCGGCTCCGGCCGCTCAGCCTCCGCCAGCAGCGCCACCAGCGTCTCCCGGGCCCGCGCCACCCGGGACCGTACGGTTCCGATCGGGCAGCCCATCACCCCGGCGGCCGCCGCGTACGGCAGCCCCAGCACCTGGGTGAGCAGGAACGCCTCCCGCCGCTCCGGCGCCAGCGCCGCCAGCAGCCCGGTCAGCGCGATGCCCTCGTCGAAACCGGGCAGCCCGCGCGGCTGCACCCGCTCGGCCGCCGCCTGCCAGTCGTCGGTCGCGGCCAGCCGCGGCCGCACCGCATGCGACCGGAACCGGTCCGCCACCACCCGCCGGGCGATGGTGAGCAGCCAGGTCCGGGCCGAGGACCGGCCCTCGAACCGCGGCAGACTGCGCAGCGCCCGCACATAGGTGTCCTGCACCAGGTCGTCGGTGGCCTGCGGATCGCCGCTGAGATGCGTCACATAGCGCCGCACGTCGAGCTGGGTGGCCCGGACGAACTGCTCGACGGCCCGCTCGTCACCGGTCCGGGCGGCCAGCGCCCAGCCGGTCACCGCCTCGTCATCCCGCATTCCGCGACCGCCCCTCGCCGCCGGTCCGCGCTTCGGAGAGGATGGCGGTATGCACTGCGCGCCCCTCCGTACGGCCCTCTCCGCCCGCCTCGACGGGGAGGAGCTGCCACCCGGCCTGACGCCACGCCTGCTCGACGACCACCTCGCCGGCTGCGCCGACTGCCGGCGCTGGGAGGCACGGGCCCGGGCCCTGTCGGCGCGGGTCGCGCAGGCGAGCGCGGAGGCCGCGCGGGCCCCGGAGGCCGGGGGTGACCCGGCGACCGTCGAGGCACTGCTCGCCGGGCTGCGGTCGCGCCCCGTATGGCCGAGTGGAGTCGAGTGCGCCTACGAGGAGGGGAAGACCGGAGGTACCGCCGCGGGCTGAGGCCGCCTGGGCACCCCGCTCGCCGGCCACGGACACGGGCGGCGCCGCCACCGGCATCCGGACACGATTCATCATCTGGAGTCCTTCGCATGACCCGGTCCCCGCACACGGCGGTGACCGGTGAAGTCGGAGCGGGGACAGGAGGCGCGCCCGGCGCGCGTCCCCGGCTCGGGAATTCGACCGTGCTGTCAGCGGACAGCCGGCACCTGCGGCGGACCCCGCAGCGTCATCGCGTGGGCCAGCAGGAGCGTGCGCACCGCCCGGCGCGGCTCCTGACGCGCGGCGCGCACGGCCGGCGGCGCGTCGGGCAGGACGATCCGCAGCACCGGCGCCAGCGGCGCGAACAGCCGGGCCGACACGCTCCGGACGAGCCGGAAGGCGGCCCGCTCACCGCCCCACAACCACCAGGCGCTGAGCAGCGCGACGAGGAGGTGGGCCGCGACCATGCCGGCCGCACCGCCGTGCGCCGCACCGCCCGGATGCGCCATGCCCGCCATGCCCGGCATCCCTGCCATGCCCGGCATCCCTGCCATGTCGTGGGTTCCGCCGGACATCCCGGGCATCGCGGCCATCTGGCGGTGCATCAGCCGCATCATCTCCGCGGCATCGCCCCCGGAGGCCGGCATTTCCCCGGCGCCGCACAGCAAGCTCTCCGCCCACTGCCGGACCAGGGGCACCTGCCCCCCACCGGATTGGGCCATCGCCTGGCCGAGGGAGAAGGCGCTGTGCAGGGCGGTCTGGGTGCCGACGGTCAGCAGGCCGACGAGCAGCGGCCCGCGTTCCCGGCCCGCGACGCACCAAACGCCGGCCGTGGTGGCCCCGCCGGCCGCGAGCAGCATCCACCCGGGCACCGCCGTACCGGACATCACCGAGTGACCCAGCGCGGCGAGCAGCACGCAGACCACGGCGAACACCGCGGCCCGAAGCCCCCTGAGTACCTGCCCCGCAACCATGACGGGCCCATCGTCGCACCCCACCCCCGACACGGGGACGCCCGGGCACCGATATGACGACCCGTCAGAATCCTGGCCGGGCCCTCCCCGTGAAATGCCTTGCCGGCCGGGCCGCTTCATGGCATCCTGACGTTAATGCAACTGAAGTAGCAGTAAGTGGTAGTCCTCCTTCACCCGGATATCCGTCTCCGACGCCGCCGCCGGTCCGTACGCGATCGCCGCCGCACCGGCGATGTCGTCTCCCGGCGCCCGGACGGCGTGCTCGACTACCACGGCCGTACGGACGACCAGGTGAAGGTGCGCGGCTTCCGGATCGAGCCGCAGGAGGTCGAGTACGCACTACGGGAGCAGCCCGAGGTGGCCGACGCGGCCGTCACCGTGCACCGCCCCTCCCCCGACGACGCCCGGCTGGTCGCCTTCGTCGTCGCCGCACCCGGCCCGGTCCCCCGGCCGGACGCCCTGCGCGACCGGCTGGCCGCGGCCCTGCCCGCCCATCTGGTACCCGACGAACTGACCGTCGTCGCCGACCTGCCGCTCAACCCGTCCGGCAAGGTCGACCGCCGCGCGCTGGCCGACCTGCTCTCCGCGCACGGGCCCGACAGTGCCGTGGGTTCAGAAGGTTCCGGCGGTGCAGATACGTCGGACGGGTCGCCGGCGTCCGCCCAGGACGGACCGCTGACGCCCCTGGAGCAGGCCGTCGCCGACGTCTGGAGTCGCTCCCTCGGCTGCGAAGTGACCCGGCCGGACGCCGACTTCCTCGCCCTCGGCGGCCACTCCCTGCTCGCCCTCGCCGTCACCGACGACCTCCGCGAGGAACTCGGCGTCGAGCTGTCGCTCGCCGACTTCTTCGGCTCCCCCACCGTGGCCGGCCAGGCCGCCCTGGTCGAGCGGGCATTGCTCGCCGCGCACGGTGATCTTCACCCGCACGCCCCGGAGGACACCGATGGCCACTGACCGCACCGCCGCCCCCGCCCTCCAGGAGGAGCTGCTGCGCCGGGCACGGGAACGCGCCGCGGCCCGCACCGCCACCGGCCCCGGTTCCGCCGACCGCGGCCCGGCACCGCTCTCCCGCGCCCAGCACCGCATGTGGCTGATGGACCGGCTCGGTCACGACGGCGCTTCGTACAGCGTGCCGTTCGCCACCCGGCTGCGCGGCCCGCTCGACGTCGACGCGCTGGCCTCCGCACTGACCGGGCTCGTCCGCCGGCACGAGATCCTGCGCACCCGTTACGTACAGCGGAACGGCGAGCCGTGCCAGGAGGTGCTCCCGGCACCCGAGTCGATCGCGGTGCCGGTGGTCCCGGCCGACCCGGCGGAGGCCGCACCGCTGCTGGCCGCGGAGGCCCGCCGTCCGTTCGACCTCTCCGCAGGGACCGTGCCCCGCGCACTCGTCCTGCGACACGGCCCACAGGACCACACCGCGCTCCTGACGTTCCATCACATATCCCTCGACGGACCGTCCTTGGAGATCGTGGCGGAAGAGCTCGGCGCGCTCTACGAGTCCGCCGCCCGCTCCCGGGAAGCCGCCGCCACCGTGGCCGGATCCGGCCCCGCACAGCGGCAACCGCAGCCCCCGTCAGGGCCACATCCGCAGCCCCGACCGCCCCAGTACGCGGACTTCGCCCGGCACGAACACCGAGCCGCGGGCGACCGTCCCGACGAGGGCCTGCGGCACTGGCACGCCCTCCTCGACGGCGCCACTCCCCCGCGACTCCCCGGCCCCGCGCACCCGCCGGCCGACCTCACCGCCCGGCCCACCGGATCGCACACCACACCGCTCGCCCCCGAGGTGCCGGCCGCCCTGCGCGAGCTCGGCCGGCGCCACCGGGCCACGCCGTTCACCGTGGCGCTCACCGCCGCGTTCGCCGCCCTGCGCCGCGGTACCGGGCAGGACGACCTGGTGATCGGCATCGCCGGTACGCACCGCCGGGGAACGGCCATGCGCGGACTGGTCGGGCTGTGCGTCAACACCCTCCCGCTGCGCGTCGACACCTCCGGTGACCCGTCCTTCGGCACGCTGCTGAAGCGGGTGCGTGCCGCCCTGCTCGATGCCCAGCAGCACGCCGACGTACCGTTCGACGTCATCGTGGACCGGCTCGGCGCCGCCGCGCGGGGCGCGGACGGAACGTCCCTGGTGCGGGTGACCGCGGACGTCCTCGGCGCGCCGACGACGCTGCGTCTGCCCGGGACGGACGCGGAGTACGTCGAAGTCGGCGTGGGCGAAGCCAAGTTCGACCTCTCCTTCGGCCTCGTGGACACCGACCGGCCGGCCGCCCTGGTCCAGTACCGCCGCGCCGTACTGGACGAGAAGGCGGCCACCGGCCTCGGCGCCACCTACGCGGCCCTCCTGACCGCACTCGCGACCGCCCCGGACGACCTGCCGCTCTCTCAACTGCCCGACGCGGAGGGGGTCCAACTACCCTATGCGGCCGCTGAGTTGGATGAGAGCGACACGCACCCGGCCGAACGGATCCTGCGCTCCCACCCCCATCTCTCCGACGCCGCGGTGGTCTCCCCTCCCGGCGGGCCGCTGCTCGCCTACGCGGTCCTGCGGGAGATCGGGGGCCCGTCGCCCGCGGAGCTCCGCGCCCACCTGCGGGACCGCCTGGCACCCGACCTCGTACCGGCCGCCGTCACCCTGCTCGACGTCCTCCCCCGCGCCGCCGACGGCACGGTGGACCCGGCACGCCTTCCCGGTCTCCCCTCGCTGCCCGCACCCGAGGGACCCCACGCCGACGCCGTACGTGAGGGCTTCGCGGCGCTGCTGGGCCGCACGCCCGCCCCGGACGACGACTTCTTCGCGCTGGGTGGCCACTCGCTCGCCGCCGTCCAGCTCGCCGAACGCCTGCGTCGTGCGCTGACCCTGCCCCTGACCGGCCTGGACATCATGCAGGCCCGCACTCCCCGCGCGGTCTCCGCCCTCCTCGACGTGCGTGCGGCGGAACGCGCCGCCGCGTCCCTCCGGCCGGCCACCCGCCCGGGGCAAACGGAGCGCACGAGCCGGACAGCGGCGGGACGGTCGGGTCGCGCGCGGACGGGCACCGTACTGGTCACCGGCGCCACCGGCGGCGTCGGCAGCTTCCTTCTGCGGGAACTCGCCGCCCAGGGACGCCCCGTACTGGCCCTGGCCCGTCCCGAATCCGCGCACCTGGTCGCGGCGGACGGGGTGGACGTCGTCGAGGGCGACCTCACCGACCTCGACGGGCTGCGCAAGGCCGTCCGGAGCGCGGACGCCGTCATCCACGCGGCCAGCACCTTCACCCGTCCCGAGGTGGACGTGGCGGCGCTGGACGCCATGGTGGACGCCTGGTCACGGGGCCCGTTCGTCTTCGTCAGCAGCGTGGACGCGTACGGGCATCCCGACGGCGGTCGGGTGGCCGAGGAGTCCCCCTCGCGCGAACCGCTCAGCCCCTACGGCCGGGCGAAGCTCGACTGTGAGGCGCGGCTGCTCCGGGCGGCCGGCACCGCGGGGCGGGGCGGCGCGAGCGCGGTCCGTTCCCCGCTGGTCTGGGGCCCGCACGACCGACTGCGCGACCAGTTGCGCTGGGGCGCCACCGGAGTGCTCTACCAGGCGATCCGCGAGGGCCGGCCGCTGGCCGTCCCCCGTCCGGGCGCCGGCGGCCACGGCTGGTACGGCGCCGCCTGGGTGCACGGCGCGGCGCTGGCCCGAGCGGTGGTCTCCTGCCTGGACGCCCCCGTCCACGGCGTGGCCAACGCCATCAGCGGCCACGTCTCCTGGCAGGACCTCGCCGCCGAGCTCTCCCCACTCCTTGGCGTAGCAGGTGAGTTGGAGGAATCGGACGAGGTCCACCCCGACCTGAACCACCACTGGCATTACGACTCCGACCGCCTGGCACGCTCCCTGCGCCCCCTACCCGGCGAAGACCTCGCTTCGGTCCTCGCCTCGATGATCACTCCGTCCCTGGACCGGCAGTCCACTGGAACATGAAGCTTTACCGATCGGTCGACCACTTGTCGTCGCAGGTCGGATAGCTTCCCCGCATCCATTGAACGCGAAGCGCGGACTCCTCCCACCCACACCGGAGGGGTCCGCCGGGAGGCATGTCGTGAGTGTCAGCAACCTCTTCCGGACCGCGGCCGCACTGCCGGACGCCTGGAGCTCCCGCCCCCTGGCCGAGGTGGGAACGGCCACCGTCAAAGTGCTCCGCATGAACGAACTCCCCCTGGAGGAAGAGGCCCACCGCACACCGGAGGTACTGCTCGTCCTCGACGGCGCCTTGGCGCTGACCGTCGACGACGTCGAGGTCACGGTGGGCCCGGGCGAGATGTACCTGGTGGCGGCAGACACCCGCCACGCCGTGCGTCCGGGCAGCCACGGCACCCTGGTGATAGTCGAAGTGCCGGAGGAGTAAAGCGGGTTCCGGCGGACGCCGCCCCCGGGATTGGCTCTCGAACAGCTCCCTGGTGTAGAACTCTCCCGATCAATCATGATCACGTCATTCTGCGCATCACGGGGGACTCTCGGCATGAAGCCAACTCAACGACTCATCAGCACGCTTGCGGTCGTCGCCACGCTCGGCGTCGGCCTCACCGCCTGCGGCCCGGAGGACGACCCCTACGGCGACGACGCCGGCTCCGGCAGTGGTGGCGCCAGCGCCTCCGCCCAGCCGTCGAAGAAGCCGGCTCCGAGCGACAAGGCCACGGACCAGGCCGACGGCCCGGGCGACTGCGGGACGCCGCCGAAGCTGCCGGCCGGGCACAAGATGGTCGAGCCCGCCGTTCCCCCGTCGAAGGGCTCGCTGTCCGCCAAGGACGCCAAGCCGGTCTGTACGCCCAACGACTGGATCTACCACGGTCAGGGCAAGGCCAAGTACTACCTCTTCGCCCAGGACGTCAAGGCGGAACTGTCCACCGGGCCGGGCCGCACGAAGTCGGTTCCGGTCGGCCAACTGTGGATGCACGCCGGTGACTGCATGACGAACCCCGGTGCCGTGAAGGCGCCCTACACCTGCTCCGGGAACATCTACGACATCACCCTGGACTCCGAGGGCCAGATCAACAGCATCAAGGAGATCTGGCACCCCTGAGCCCTCCCGGACACGGCGCCGGCCGCAGGGTCGGCCGGCGCCACCCGCGGGCTTCCGCATTCAGATACCGGAGACCACCGCCACGGTGAACGGTATCTGCGGCGTTCCCGGCCCCATGGGGCCGCCCTTGTCGAACTGGGACCGCACGACGAGCGTGCGCCCGTGGCTGCGGACCAGGGTGGTCGGGATCTGCAGCGCCTTGTCGGTGACCTTGCGCTCCAGGCGCGCCGAAGCGCCGTCGTCGAAGACGTGCCAGCGGCTGATCGTGTTGGTGATGTTGTGGACGACCCACAACGTATTGCCGCGCAGCTCCAGGCCGTCGCCGTTGAGGACGTTCCCGCCGTGCAGTGCGACCCGGCGCACCGCACCGGAGCGCAGGTCGACGCGGTACAGCGTCCCGGCGGTCATGTCGACGGTCAGCAGGTAGCGGCCTGACCGGTCGGCCGTGATGCCGTTCAGCGTGACGGCGTCCGCCGGTTGCGGGCCGAGCGCGCCGGTCAGGTCGTAGGCGGTGGTCAGCTGGGCCCGCCGGCCGTGCGCGGCGGCCGCTGCCAGTTGTTGCGGGGTGACCCGGTAGAGGACGGACCGGTAGCTGTCCGTCAGGTACGCGGTCCCGTCGGGAGTGATCGCGAGGTCGTTCACGAACGACTTGGCCGACCCCGTGACGTCGAACCGCGCGACGAGTGCGCGGCTCCGCAGGTCGTAGACGGCGACGCCGGCCGTCGAATCGGTGACCCAGAGATGACCGGCACGGTCGACCTTGAGGCCGTTGGCCGTGGCGCGTCCGTCGGTACCGGCCGGCAGGAAGACCTCGGCGGTGCGGTGGCCGGGCGTTGCCTTGTACACGGCACCGGTCGTGTATGAGCCGACGTAGAGGTCGCCGCTCACCGGGTCGGCGGCGATGCCCTCGGGATAGACGCGGTCACCGGGCAGGTCGTACGCGGCGGAAACCCGGGCACGGGCGTCCTGCTGGGCGCCGGCCGGACGCGAGGCGGGCACGTGTGCCTGGGCCGTGGCGGCGACGGTGACGGAGACGGACGCGGCCGTCAGGGCCAGCGCGGCCGCGCCCAGCACATGGCGACGGCGCCGGTTGGCGCGGGACAAGAAGGTGGATACCTCTCGGGACAACGTGAGCGCCTCTCGGTAGCAGATGGAGATCCAGGTCCCGGACGTCAGGACCGGAGCACCGCGCGGACCGGGAACCGCGGGGCCCCCACCGGCGATGAACACGAAGCTAGATTAGAACTCTAATGCTCGTCAAGATTCGAATTTGCATGTAGACCCTCATTTGCGCGTGGGGTCTCCTCCTCCACACAGCCGTTACGATGCGGAGATGACGTCCATGCCCGCCTCCGAGCGCCTCGGATCCTCCCTCAAGCTCGCCGAGCGGGCGCTGCAGAGCGCCAAGCACGCGGCCCTCAAGCCGGCCGGTCTGACGGTTCCGCAGTACGCGGCCCTGCTCTTCCTCGCCGAGAGTCCTGGCATCTCCGCGGCCGCGCTGGCGCGGGCCTGCGGGGTCACCCCGCCGACCATGAACACGGTGCTCAAGAACCTCCAGGAGCGCGGCCTCATCGAGCGCACCCCGCACGAGTGGCACCGGAACGTCCTGGAAACCCGGCTCACCGACCAGGGCCGGGCCGTGATGAACGACGCCGATGCGCGCGCCATCCGCGTCGAGCGCGCACTGGCCGCGGAGTTCACGGACGAGGAGCGCGCAACGCTGGTGGCTCTGCTCGGCCGCTGCGCCACGCTCCTGGATTCCGTACGCCCGGACTGACGGCCTGGACCGCCGGCCCGGACGGCCGGCCCGGCCGACCTGGCGCCGGCGGGAAACCCATGGCGGGGTCCCTCATCCGTCATGAGAAGCTGCAGCATGTCCAAGCACCTGCGGTTCTTCTTCGAAGCCGGCGTCCCGCACACCCCGCTGTGGCCCCACGAGATCGACAGCCCGTACGGCTACCCCACCGATCTGGAACGGTTGCCGATCAGCTCGGCCACCCGCACCGAACTGACGAGACTGTGCGAGCGGTTCCAGTCCTCCATGGACTGGAAGAATCCGGCCGGCCCGTCTCCGTGGTCCAGCATGGAAAGGGAGCTCTTCGACCAGGAGTCGGACGCGGCGCTGGAAGCCCTACGGCGGGAGCTGGGCGACGACTGGCGGGTCAACGACGAGCGGGTGCCGTGGTCGTGGTGACGAGGCGGAGACCTCCGGGACCGCCCCACGACGCATCACTCCGGCCCGGCGGTCAGCCGACGTGGGCGGCGATGGTGTGCGCGCACACCAGGGACTCGGTGCCCGTCGTGTCGACCTCCAGGTCGTAGCGCACGCCCTGGTGGACCGCATCCGCCTGCGCCGCGGCCATCCCCTGGGTGCGGTCTCCTCGTGCGACCTCCCGCCCGCGGCGACCGCACTCTCACACCTCACGCCGACCCACAACACGGCCAGATCGCCCAGCGCCTCCCGCCACCGCTGCTGGGACGCCGTTCCGCCGAGGAAGACGTCGTCGACGATGATCCTGGCGCCCGCCCGGGCCATCGCCACGATGCCCTCCGTCCAGGCCACCTCCAGCGCCCGGAAATCCGCCCCGACGCTGACCCCGCCATCCGCGGCGAATACGATCCCCGCGTCCGACGCCTGCATCTTCGCGGGCAGGGCGTCGACGAACGAGTCACACCCGAACGCCAGCCATGGATCCGGCAATACGGCCTGCAGACACCGAACGATCCCGGACTTCCCCGAGCTGGAACCACCGTTGAGAATGATCACCTGAGTCGCCACCGCGCCACAGTAGGGCGCTTCCCCGACGACACGAAACGACTTTCGGCGGAACGGCGCTCAGGCGGCTTTCCCCAGGAACGCCGCGGTGGTCGCCACAAACCCGTCGGCGTCGTCGAGCCAGGGGTAGTGGCCCGCTCCCGGCTGCACGGCGAGCGTGGCGTCGGGGAACAGCCCCGCGAACTCCGCGACCGACCGCGGCGGGCTGTTCAGGTCGAACTCTCCGGCGAGCAGCAGGGCGGGCCCCTCGTAGGCGGCGAGTGCCGCACGCGTGGCCTCCGGGGCGAAGGCACCCTCGGCCGCGAAGAGGGCGACGGCTTCTTGATTGCCCGGCCGGCTGGCCACGTGGTGCTGCTGCGCGGCAGTGTCCCACCGGCCGTAGAAGAAGGGCGTGATGGCGTCCCAGTCGCTGCCCGCGCCCTCGGTGATCGCCTCCAAGGCGGCGAACGCCGAGGCGAACCACGGCTCGTTTTCCCGTAGTTGCGCGAGCTCACGTCGGCTCTCCCCGGTGATCGCGATGCCGACGGCTCGGGTACTGGGGGCGATCAGGGCGAGCTTGCCGACGCGCTCCGGGTACCGGGCCGCGTATTGCGTCGCCAGGTTCGCGCCGGCGGAGTGGCCCAGCAGATCGATCCGGGTGAGTCCGAGGTGTACGCGCAGGGCCTCGACGTCGTCGACGAGGCGGTCGCAGCGGTAGGTGGCGGTGTCCTCGGGGATCGCGGACGCACCGGTACCGCGGAGGTCCAAGAAGATCATCTGGTGGTGCGCCGACAGGCCGCCGAGGTCGCCGAGATAGCGGGAATCCGTGGGTCCGCCCGGGAGGCAGACCACCGGCCGGCCCTCGCCCTGTATGCGGTAGGCGAGCGGGGTGCCATCGGGCGCGGAGAAGGTGAGAGGCATGATGCGCATCCTTGCAGCCATAACCAGGTTATACAACCTGGTTATGGTAGCGAACGGGGCCGATGTATAACGGTGTTGTGGCAGGCAAAGACAACGGGCACCAGAACGACAGCAGCCCGCACCAGCCCTCGCGGCCCCTCACCGAGGAACAGGCCGCGCGGATATTCGCCGGCATGAACGAGGTCATTCGTGCGGGCGAGGAGATGCGGACGCTGCGCACCGAAATGATCAAGATGCTCGCCGGCTCGGGCTGGACTCAGGAGAAGATCGCCCAGCTCACCGAGATGAGCCAGCCCGCCGTGTCCAAGCAGGTGACGAAGGCGAAGCTGAGCGGCTCACCGCCCCCGATGGACCTCTCCCTCGACCAGCGCGACACCCCATGGCTCGAAGGACGCCTCTGGGGCCTCGCGGAGGAGATCTCGGAGGCCTGCTACGACACCGCGCGCTGCACCCGCTACGTCAACTCCCTTGCCCGGGGCCGGAAGCGCTTCACTCCGCAGAACGTCGATGAGCTGCGTCGCCTCGTCGAGGAGGACCTGCGGCTGCATCAATCGCTGCTGCCCGGCGGCCATCGGGAGGCCTACGACCAGATCAGCCGGGCGCTCGACGTCCCCTCAAAGGCCGCTTCCCGCACAGGTGCCGCCACCGCCACCCCCGGGTCACCCGCCGCGCGGCGAACCCTCGCCTCTCAGATCCAGCGTGAGCGACTCCGGGGCGATGCCTGAGCGCGGATCGTGCGCTTGTCGCCATGACCTGGGGAGCGACCCTCCTAGGCGGTCTCGCGCGTGGACCTCGGGGGGGCTCGGGGGGTCTCGGGGGCGGATCTCGGGGATGCCTCAGGGTCGGTACCTGATGTAGCTCAGGGTGCCGAGTCCGTACTTTTTGATCATGACTTCACCACGTACGGCATTCCTCACCGCCCCCCTCCTGATGGGCGGGTACGGCGTGCTCCGCATCATCGACGGCCTCGACGGCAGCCGCGGACCGGGCCCCGCATGGACCGCCGGCCACCTGTGCTTCCTCGGCGGGATCGCATTCTTCGTTCGGGGCTTCGGCCTGATGCGCGCGTGGGCGGGTCGCAACCGGCTGGCCACGGTGGGTCTTTGGACCGGCACGGCGGGAGCCGTTGCCGTCGCGGTGCAGTTCCTCATCGACCTCGCCGTCGGATTCGTCTCCGCCGACCACGGCGCCATGCAGGAGCTGTTCGCCCGCATCCAGGCGATACCGGGAGTACTTCCGGCGTTCTACGACGTCGGGCCGCTGCTCTTCTTCGTCGGCCAGCTCATCCTCGTCGCCCAACTCGCCGTCCGGCGCATCCTCAAGCCCTGGGCGCCCGTCCTCGTCCTCATCGACACCACCCTGCCCTTCGCCGACAAGGACCTCATACCGCTCGGAGCCGCGCTCCTGCTGGTCTCCTTCGCGCCGCTGTACCGCCGCCGCCCGGCCACGCACCCGCCGCTCGGCACGTCACTGGCGGCGTGACACCACAGCCGCCACACGAGGCGAATCGGCCGTCCGTCCGTCCGTCCGGCCGTCCATCCATCCATCCGTCCATCCGTCCGTCCGTCCGTCCGAAGGACAGTGCCTCGGCCTCAAGGAAGCAGGATCAACTTGCCCTTGGTGCGGCGGGCCAGCAGGTCCTCGTGGGCGTCGCGCGCGTGCCCGAGGTCGTATGCGGCACCGACCAGCGGCCGCAGGCGTCGCCGCGCGGCGAGGTCGAGCAGTTCCTCCAGTGCCGGACCACCGGCCCCCTTCCCGGCGATCAGCGGGATGAGCCAGAAGCCGGCGACGGTGATGCTGTCCACCGCGAGCCGGCCGGGGGCGAGGGGCGCGGCGGGCTGCCGGGAGGAGACACCGTACGTCACCAGGCGTCCGAGGTATCCGAGTGCGTCCAGTGCGGAGTCGAGGACGGGGCCACCGATGGCGTCCAGGATGATGTCGACCGGGTGTCCGTGATTGGCGTCGAGGACGCGCTCGCGGTAGCCCTCCGCGTCACCGTCGATCGCCGCGTCCGCGCCGAGTTCCAGGGCGAAGGCGCGCTTCTCGTCGGACGACGCGGTGGCGATGACGCGCCCGGCGCCGAACTCCCGGGCCAGCTGGACGGCGAGGCTGCCCGTCCCGCCCGCGGCGGCATGGACCACCACGCTCTCGCCGGGCCGTATCCGTGCGACCGAACGCAGCAGATGCCATGCCGTCAGCCCCTGGACGAGCAGCGCAAGCGCCTCGCCCGCGCTCACCCCGTCCGGTAGCGCGACCAGGTCGCGGTCGGCGACGACCGTCTTCGCGGCGTAACCGCCCTGCCCCACATAGCCGAGCACCCGTCGGCCGTCCGGGGTCCGGCCGACGACCTCCATGCCGGGGATACGCGGCAACGGCCCCTTCGGCGCGTACGGTCCCTCGGTGTGCTCGCCGGCGATCTGCTTGATGTCACCGAAGTTGACGCCGGCGGCCTCCACCTCCACGAGGCTCCCGCCCCGCCCCGCCACCGGGTCCGGCACCTCGGCCTCCCGTAAGACCTCGGGGCCACCGAACCGCTCGTACCGCATCGCGCGCATGGACACACCTCTCCCCGTACTGATCATCACGCCTGACCTCAGTGTCGCTCATGGCCCCGATGTCAGTGGCGTCCGCTTCAATGACCGCCATGAACGAACGGGAACAACAGACCGCCCGGGAAGCACTCCTGTCGGCCATCCACCGCCTGGCCTGGCCGGGCACCGGCGATCTGGTCTGTGAAGAGGCAGGCCATCCGGCGGGACACGTATGTCTGGTGCTGCCTCCGGCCGCGGTGAACACGTCGGGAGCTTCGCACCCATCGGACCCTTCGCACCGGCCTGACCTCTCCTCGCTCCAAGAGGCGCTCAGCGGACGCTACGGACAGCCGCGGAATCTGGCGATGGACGGATACGCCGATCCGACCGTCACCCCGCGGACGGGGCTGCCGCTCCTGGCCCCGTTCGGTGAACGGCTCGTCGAGATGCGCGCTTGGGCGCACGGAGGCCGGTGGATCGGCTGCGGCAGTGCGCGTTTCGACGAGGGCATACGGCCCGTGGTGCTGGTCGCGGAGGGCCAGGATCCGGCGGCGGACGTACCGGAGGGCTCTTCCTGGTTGGACGGGGTCGTCGCCGTGACGGGATGGAACGCCTCCGGCACGCGCACGGTCGACTGGGCGGCGACCGAGGCCCGTCTCGGGACCCGCCTGCCCAGTGACTACAAGCGCCTGGTCGACATTTTCGGGGACGGCGCCTTCGACGAGTACCTCCAACTCCACGTCCCCGGCGCCTGCTTCAAGTCCACCGACCTCCTCCGGCACACGGAGTGGCTCAGCGAGTGGGCCAGCGCGGGAGGCGGCCGCCTGTGGGAACCGTACGAGCTGTACCCGCACCCGGCGGGCTCCTCCAGTGGGCGCGCACGGAACAGGCCGACGCGTTCTTCTGGCTCACCGAAGGCACCGACCCCGACAGGTGGCCCGTCCTCATCACGGAAGACATCCCCGACTCATGGGTCCGCTTCGACGGTACGACCACCGAATTCATCTACCGCATGCTCACCGACCGGCAGCACCCCTTCTCCACGGCCCGCTATTTCGACAGCCATTGGTTCGAGAGTTATGGACGCGAGAAAGAGGAGTAGGCGGTGGGGGCACGGGCGCGGGCACGAGCGAGGAAACGGCAACGGCCGCCCCGACCGGGTGGTCGGGGCGGCCGTTGGGCGGGTGGCAGGGCGGTATCGGTGAGTGCCCGTGCTCCGTGCGCCGTTACTTGCCGGCGGGTTGCGGGGTGTTCGCGCCGTTGCGGGTGGTGCGCCAGCGGGTGAGGACGAGGTGCGAGACGACGCCGAAGACCAGGCCCCAGAAGGCGGAGCCGACGCCGAGGAGGGTGACTCCCGATGCGGTGGTGAGGAAGGTGATCAGGGCGGCCTCGCGGTCCTTCTCCTCGGTGACCGCTCCGGTCAGGCCGCCGGCCAGCGCCCCGAGCAGGGCGACGCCGGCGATGGCGGCGACCAGTTCCTTGGGCAGGCCCGCGAAGAAGACCACGAGGGTGGTGCCGAAGGCGCCGATCAGGAGGTAGAACGCTCCGCACGCGACGCCCGCGATGTAGCGGCGCTTGGGGTCACGGTGGGATTCGGGTCCGGTGCAGATCGCCGCGGTGATGGCCGCGAGGTTGATGGCGTGCGATCCGAACGGGGCGAGCAGCGTGGAGACCAGGCCGGTCGAGCCGATCAGCAGCCGGTCCTTGGGCTGGTATCCGGACGCGGTGAGGACCGCCATGCCGGGGGCGTTCTGCGAGGCCAGGGTGGCCAGGATCATGGGTACCGCGATGCCGATGAGCGAGGCGACCGAGAACTCGGGAGTGGTCAGTACGGGGCGGGCCAGCTCGATGCTGTGCAGGTTGATGTGCAGTCGCGAGGTGACGGCGCTGCACACCACGCCCGTGGCCAGCGCGATCAGCACGGCGTAACGCGGCAGCCACCGCTTGCCGAGCAGATAGGCCAGCAGGACGGGCCCGGCGATCCACGGCGCGGTCTTCAGGGAGGTGAAGAGTCCGGTGCCGAAGGAGAACAGGATGCCCGCGAGCATGGCCGCCACCACGGCCGTGGGGACCTGCCGGATGAGCCACCCGAACACCCCGGTGAGTCCCACCAGGGTGATCACGACACCGGTGACGAGGAACGCACCGATGGCTTCCGGGTACGAGTAGGCGCCCAGGCTGGTGACCAGCAGGGCCGCGCCGGGCGTCGACCAGGCGGTGATGACCGGCATCTTCGTCCGCAGGCTGAGCCCGATGCAGGTCAGACCGCTGCCTATGGAGATGGCCCAGACCCAGGAGCCGGTCTGCGCCTGGTTCAGATGGCCGGCCGTGGCGGCGGCGAGCACGATCACCAGCGGGCCGGAGTACGAGACCACGACGGCCACGAATCCGGCGAGGACCGCGGACAGTGAAAGGTCGCCCATCAGGCCACGTCGGGCGGCAGGTTGGCCGGAATTCGCGGGTGCCGGGGTGCCCGTACCGCCCGTCGTGCCGGTGCTCTCGCTACTGGTGGTGCTCGTGCTGGTGTTGCCGGTGGTGCTGGTACTTGAGCTGGTGCTGTCGGTGGTGCTGGTGTTGCTGGTGTCTGAGCTCACGGGGCGTCCTTCGCGGCGCGTTCCAGTGCCTGCTCCAGATCGGCGATGAGGTCGGCCGGGTCCTCGACGCCGATGGACAGCCGGAGCATGTCCTTGGGTGATGTGCTGTCCGGTCCCTCGAATGTGTAGCGGTGTTCAATCAGGCTTTCCACCCCACCCAGGGATGTGGCGCGAATGAACAGTTCGCAATGTTCGGCCGCGCGCAGCGAACGCGTCCAGTCACCGGCGATGTGCAGCGAGAGCATGCCGCTGTAGCCGCCGGTCATCTGCCGGGAGGCGACCTTGTGCCCCGGGTCGGTGGGCAGGCCCGGGTAGGCGACCCGGCTGACCAGCGGGTGGGCGGAGAAGTGCTCGGCCAGGGTCATGGCGGAGGCCGATATCTGGCGCATGCGCGGGAAGAGCGTCCGTATGCCGCGGAGCAGCAGGTACGTCTCCCAGGGGCCGAGGATCGGGCCGGTCAGCCGGCGGTGCAGGCGCAGCCGCTCCCAGAGCGCCTGGTGCTCCTCGGTCGGGTCCGGGGCCGCCACGAGGAGGCCGGCCACCACGTCGTTGTGGCCGTTCAGGTACTTCGTGCCCGAGTGCATGATCAGGTCGGCGCCGAGGTCGAAGGGCCGGGTGTGCACCGGCGTGGGGACGGTGTTGTCCACGCCGAACAGCGCGCCGGCCCGGTGGGCGATCTCGGCGCAGGCCTCGAGGTCGGTGACCAGCCAGGTCGGGTTGGCCGGGGATTCCGCCCACAGCAGGGTGGTCGGTGCCGCGTTGACCGCCTGGGCCACCGCGTCCAGGTCGTCCATCGGGACGCGTACGACCTCCAGGCCGCGCTGCTGCCCGAACTCCAGCAACCACTTGGTGAGGCCGAAGTACATGGTCTGCGGCACCACGACCCGGGCCCCGGCGGGCAGGACCTGGAAGACGGCGGTGGCGGCGGCCATGCCGGAGGAGAAGACCAGCGCGTCGGAACCGCCCTCCAGTCCGGCGACGACGCCCTCCACCTGCTCGTAGCCCGGGGTGCCCTGGTCCCGCAGATAGGCGAGGCCGGCCGGGGTGCGGTACTGGTCGTCGCGGGCGAAGGTCGCCCCCATGCTCACCGGCGGCGGCACGGCACCGGTGGTCGGGCAGCGCCAGCCGTCGCCCTGGGCGGCTCGGGTCTCGACGCGGTACTCCCGGGTCCAGGGAGTGTAGGTCTCGCGGTTGCTCATGATGTCCTCTTGGTCAGGGCCGGCAGGGCGGTGCGGAGGGCGAGTTCGGCGTCCTTCAGCGCGCGGGACGGCGCGCCGGGCGAGGGGACGTAGTGGTTGTAGTAGCTGGACCCCTCGGTGTGCGGGCCGAGGAAGAACAGCGTGCGCCGGACCTCCCCGGCGGGGCCGATGCCTTGTCCCTCGCGGGTGACGTGGAGTCCGGCGACCCGGGTGCCGCGCCGGGCCAGGGTGGCGACGCGGCCGGCCGCGACGAGCCGGCCCAGCAGCGAGGTGGGCAGCCGGTCCGCGCTCGGCTCGGCGACGTGGGCGTGCACGACGTGTCCGACCTCGACGCTCTCCGGGCCGGCCAGGCAGGTGGACTCCAGGCGCCACGGGCCCCGGCCGCACGGGGCGATGACCTTCGGGCGCGGCCCGGGGCCGAGCCGCAGCACGCCGGCGTCCAGCAACGACAGCAGTTCCGCCGACCGGTCCAACTGAGGGCCGATCACCAGGCGGTTGACGGCGGAGTTGAACTCCCCGAAGAAGTGGTCCAGCGAGGGGTCGTCGACGCCCGGCGGGTCGATGACGGCCCGGAGGATGTCGCGGTGGTCGCGCAGCACCTCCAGGGCTTCCTTGACGGGGCTGGCGCCCAGCCCTTCGCGGGCCTCGGCCAGGTCGTCCGCGACCCGGGCGGCGAACCACTCGGCGTACGCCGCCGCGTCGGCCCACTGCCGGTCGGCGGGCTCCTCGGTCAGCACGCCGTGCAGCGGGTACGGCCCGAACTCCTCCCGTGCGGCGGCCAGCGCCCGGTCGCCGCCCGAGGTGGCCACCCGATGGGCGAACTCCGCGGCCGCGCCCGCGGCATCGCCCGTCCTGCGGGCCAGGACGGTGCGGTAATAGGTCAGTTCCATCTCGGCCTCGACCAACGGCAGTACGTCGTCGAGGAAGTCGAGCCGACCGTCCGCACGCTGCCGGCGCAGGGCCTCGATCCGGTCCGTCGTCAGGACGAGGGGCGCGAAGCGCGCCCGGCCCGGGTTGAGGTGCGGACGGCTGCGCGAGGGCATCCCGGAACGGTTGGCCAGCACGATCCACGGTTCGCGGCCGCTGGGTACGTACCGCAGCCGTCCGCCGTCGTCCGCCGGTTCGTGCCGGCCACCGCGTCCCAGCGTCAGGCTGGCGATCACGTCCATGGCGGTCAGTCCCATGCCCAGCACGGCGACGTCGTCGCCGGGGGCGATGCTGTCCAGGGCGTCGGGCAGCGGGTAGGGGAGGGTGATCAGGCCATGGCCGGCGGGCGGTTCGGGCTGGGCGGCGGCCGGGAGGTGCAGGGTGTGGTGGCCGACGGTCACGAAGACCGCGTCGGCCTCCAGGTGGGTGCCGTCGTCGAGGAGGACGACCTCGCCGCCGTCCTCGCCCGGGCGGATGTCGGTGGCCGTGGTGGCGTGCCGCATCAGGGCGAAGCAGGGCGGTGCGGCGGCGACGATGCGCTCGGCCGCCCAGGTGAGGTATGCGCTCAGCAGCCTCCGGGGGAGGAAGTCGTTCGGCCGGATCTCCCGGCCCTCCCCCGCCCGTACGGTGTAGCCGTCCGCGCCCAGCCGCAAGTCCCTCTCCTGGCACCAGGCGTGGAGGGACGGGCCGCTGATCCCCGTGGGGCCGTCCACCATCTCGTCGTCCGCGAAGGCGGTGATCTGCGCGCACACCGTGTTGAGCAGGAGGTGGTCGGGCTGGTCGCGGAGGTGAAAACCGGGGCCGAGGGGCTGGGGGTCCACGAGGTGGACGGTGACCGGGAAGGGCTCCGCCAGGCACTGGCTGACGAGCCGCTCCACGATGCCCAGCCCGCGCGAGCCGGCGCCCACGATCGCGAGGGTGGTGTGCCGTTCGGCGTCCCGGGTGCCCGCCGGGGCTCCCGCGCGCTGCCCGTGGTCCGTGTACTGCTCCGTCGTTACCACCGGCGGGTCTCCCCGAAGAAGTTGGGGACCGCGATGGCCGAGCCGGCCGCCCGGGCCTGCTGCAGGACGTACGCGCCGACGGCCAGGTCGAGGACGCCGAGGCCGAACGGCGAGAAGATCACCGGCCGTTCCTCGGACACCGTCACCTCGCCGTTCAGGACACCGGCGAGCGTGCCGGTCACGAAGTCCCGCGAGCCGGTCAGCTGCTCCGCGAGGTGCGGCGAGGTGTTGGCCTTCAGGCAGTGGTCGACGTCATCGAGGACGTTGTCCGCCGCGAGCACCACCTCGGGCGCGAGGTCCCGCAGCGAGATGTTCAGCACGAGCTGGCCGGGCTTGAACGGCGTGGTGACGTACGGCTCCAGGGCGGTGGTGGCGAAGACCACGGTCTCGGCCTCCAGCGCCGTGCCCAGGTCGGGGGTGAAGGAGGCGGGGCGCTGCTGGGTGGTGCGCAGGTGGTCGACGAGGGCCTGGCCCGACTCCTCGTGGAGGTCGTGCACGAGGTAGGCGTCCGGGGTTGCGCCCGCGGCGTGGAGGTAGTCGCAGATGTTGCGGGCGATGACACCGCCGCCGACGATCGCGATCCGCGTGCCCTCGAATCCGCCCGGGCGCAGGGTGGTTGCGGCCACGGCGGCGGACGCCGCGGTGCGGGCGGCGCTGATGTTCGCGGCTTCCAGGCAGGCGATCGGGTAGCCGGTCTCGTAGTCGTTGAGGATGAGCACGGCCGAGGCGCGGGGCTTCCCGACCTGGGTGTTCTTGGGGAAGCTGGCGATCCACTTGATGCCCGCGAGCTGGACGTCGGCGCCGAGGTAGGCGGGCAGCGCGATGATCCGGGAGTCGGGCTTCTCCGGGAACCGGAGGAAATAGCTGTCGGGGTTGATGCTTTCCCCGGCCTCATGGCTGCGATATGCCTGGCTGACGATGCCGAGTACCTCGGCCCGTTGGTCGCTCAGGATCTCGCGAACGGTCTCGCCCGCCACCACGTCGAAGTCGAACATGAAAAACACACCTCTCCTCAGGCGCCGGCCTGAGAAACTTCCGAAATTTCCGAGCAGATGAGTTCGGGCCAGCGGTCGGCCACCCAGGAGTCGTCGTAGATCGTCTCCAGGTAGCGTTCACCGAAGTCCGGTGAAAGGGCGACCACGACGCTTCCCTCGGGGATTTCCTTGGCCTTGTCCCGTACCGCGGACAGCACCGTGCCGCTGGATCCGCCGAGCAGCAGCCCACGTTCCTCGGCCAGCATCCTGCACATTTCCACGGCATCCGCTTCGGGCACCATGACGACTTCGTCAATACGGCGCTCGTCGAGGATTTCGGGACGCCGGCTGGTGCCGAGCCCCGGGATGTGGCGCCGGCCGGGCGGGCCGCCGAAGGACACCGACCCGACGGCGTCGACGGCGATGATCCGGGTGGCCGGGCTGTGCTGCCGGAAGTACTCCGCGCATCCCATCAGGGTCCCGGTCGTGCCGGCCCCGATGAAGGCGTAGTCGACGTGGCCGATCTCGTCGAGGATGGAGCGCCCGGTGCGGTCGCGGTGTACCTGGGGGCCGGCCGGATTCGCGTACTGGTTCAGCCAGTACGTCTCGGGCTCGCACGCCAGGCGGTCGCGGATGTAGTTGATACGGGACTGCAGATAGCCGCCGTTGCCGTCGCGGATGTCGATGACGACGACCTCTGCGCCGAGCGCCTGCATCAGCCGCACGGACTGCGCGTTGGCATTGGGATCCGTCACACAGGTCAGGCGGTACCCCTTGGCCGCACAGACCATGGCGAGGGCCACGCCGAGATTCCCCGAGGTCGATTCGATGAGGCGGGTACGCGGAAATTCACGACCCGAGTCCTCGGCCTGGGCCACCAGGGCGATGGCCGTCTTCAGCTTGACCGAGCCTGCCGGATTGAGGCCCTCAAGTTTGAGGAAGACTGAACTTCCAGGTACGAGATGATCGGCCCGGATGAACAAGTCATCCAAGACCAGATCATAAATTTCTTCTGCTATCACGGAAATCCAACACTGTTGAGTGCGGGCACGCAGACGTGCGGCCCGGGCCGAAATTGCGAGAACCCATGGGCGTACTCACTGCGCCCGGTCAATACGCAGACATGCAGAAGATGGTTTCCCCCCGTTTGTCGCCTACTTGTCCCCCGAGTCCGCGACGCTCAAATGGTGCCACACGCCGACACGGTTCGTACAGGACATTTTTTCGACTAGGGACGTTTCACCCGGTTCCGGATCGTCCGGAATTTGACATTCCAAATATGCTTCAGAACTCAACATTTTGAACGGAGTGGCAATATGCAGATCCGAGGCGTGTCGCACGCGTCCGACGACGTGCCCGCCGCCGCACTTCGCATACAACGGAAGTGGATTTCCAGTCTCCATTTGCCGGTCAATTGCCGGGCAGCCGGCACGCCGATGCGGCTACCATCTGCCGATGCCCCGCAGGGAAAAGACAGCGCGCCAACTCGTCGTCGACGGCGAGACCTTCCTGTGGTCGTTGCACCACACCCACGACGCGGTGGGCAACGGCCAGGACCACGGCTACTGCGAAATCCTCGTCATCCGCCGGTTCAAGGCGCGCGGCCGGCTGCGCATCGTGTTGCGGAGCGGCCCCGGCAGGCTCGTCCCCGACGGCTACCTCATGTTCTCCGGTGCGGTCGGCACCACCGACGGCCCCCTGCTGAACCTGCACGAGCCGGGGACCGTACGCGCCTTCCTCGACGAGGCCCTGACCAAGGGCTGGCGGCCCGACGATCCCCTGACCGAGGAGATGGACGGCTGGCGCCTGTTCGACACGGTGGCCGGCCGCCGCGGCGAGCAACGACCGGAATAGCCCGGCCGCCCGAGACGGCGCGGCACTCAGGCCATGCCCACTGCGCCAGCATCATCGTGCGCAGGTCGTCCCGGATCGGCCGGCCGTCCGGACGCGCGCGGGAGAACTCCGCGAGCCCTCGCTCCATCCCAGCACAGGACGTGCAGGTGCCCGTCGAGCGGGAAGGCGGGCGGGGCGGCCGGAAGGACGCGGTCGAAGGAGAAGCGGGTCTTCTCCGCCACACGGCACGACGCCTGGTTGTCGAGCTGGTGGAGGAGTTCAAGACGCCGCAGCCCGTGGGCGCCGAAGGTGTGGAACGCCCAGTCGGCCAGGGCCTGGAGGGCGCGCGGTGCCACGCCTCGTCCGCGGGCGTGGGCCGCGGTCCAGTAGCCCACCTCCGCTGACGGCTTGCCGCGGGCGACGGCTTTGAGGGCCACGTGTCCCAGCAACTGACGGTGGGTGCCGAGGTGTTGTGCTTCCAGAACGGCGAAGGAGAATCGGTCGCCGCTCGTCCAGCCCTGCCGTTGGGACTCGACCCAGCGGAGGCCGTCGGCCTCGTCGCTCAGGGGAAGACTGGCCCAACGCCGCAGAGCGGGGTCCTGGCACGCCTCGACCAGAGCGGGTGCGTCCGCCGGGAGCCAGGGGCGGAGCAGGAGCGCGGGCCCCGTCGTCGTGGCGTCCACGGGCAGGGGGACCGGGGCCGTCACCGGGAGCACGTGCGTACCCGCAGCGCCCGGACGG
This sequence comes from Streptomyces endophytica, assembly GCF_026153355.1. Lineage (GTDB taxonomy): Bacteria > Actinomycetota > Actinomycetes > Streptomycetales > Streptomycetaceae > Streptomyces > Streptomyces endophytica. The sequence continues at coordinate 5,254,077 of NZ_CP110636.1, forward strand.
ACCAGTCGAGCACCGGTGCCAGGGCCTCCGGGGCCGGCCAGCCGTTGATCGCCGCGAGCAGTGGGAAGTAGTGGTCCCTGCGGGGGTCGTTCATGGATTCCAGGCGGCGCAGCAGCTGACGCTGGACGTCGAGGGTGCCTTGCGGGGTGTCAAGGCGGCCCAGCACGGTCGCGTAGTGCGCCGTGAGGGCGGCGACGGTCGGATCGGCCGGCGGCCCGGCCGGGTCGATGCCCGCGGCGAGAGCCGGACCGACGTGCGCGCGGACGGTCGCGGCCAGGTCGGGGCGCGGGCCCACGGCGGCACCGGGCTGTTCGGCGGCGTACTCCTCGACCATCCGGCGCACCGCGGCCCGGAAGTCGCGGTCCAGGGTCAGTTCGGCGAGTTCCACCCAGGCCCGGACCTGCTCGGCGTCGGGGTCGTCGGGCAGCTCGGGGGTCATCGAGCGCACGATCGCCGTGAATTCCGGGCATGCGGGGTCAACGTCAGGACCGCGCAAGGGAGGGGCGGCGCCGGTGTCGCCGAAGAGGGCGTGGAGGAAGTCCTCGATCAGACCGCGGCGTTCCTCTTCGGTGAGCTGGGACAGCTTGTGCAGGGAATCGGTCTCCTCAGGTGTGCATCCGCGCTCGGCCACCGCCGTCAGCACCGCGTGCCGCAGTCGCAGTACGCGGATCTGTACCGCCAGGGCGTCGGCGTGCGCCGCGGCGACCTCCGGGAGGGAGGCTTCGCGCTCCACGACCTTGCGGACGGTGGCGAGGTCCAGCCCCAGGTCGCGCAGGGTCCGTACGAGTTCCAGGCGGGCGACCGCGGTGGCGTCGTAGCGGCGGTAGCCGGCCGGGCTGCGGTCGGTCGGCGCCACGATGCCGCGGTCGGAGTAGAAGCGGATGGTCTTGACCGTGAGACCGGTGCGCCTGGCCAGTTCGCCGATGGAGTACAGGCCGTCGCCGACGCCGACGGAGCTGCCGGAATCGCCGCAGTCGTGGGAATCGTTGGAGACGTGGTAATCCTTCAAGTCGCGGGAATCGTTGGAGCGGAGGGTGTCGGCGTGCATGTCGCTACCTTTGCGTCTCCCCTTACTGGAGACTCAAGTCCACCAGGTGCCACGGCCTGACGCGCGTCCGGTACGTACCGCGCCGGTCCCCCGACCCTCGCCACGTCCCGTCAGGGCAGTCGCGGCGGCGTCCAGTCGGCATGGCGCAGGATGGTGCGGACCGTGGCGCGGGACGGGGCGAGCCGGAGGGCCGTGTTGCGCAGGGCGAGGGCCACGGGGTGGGTCAGTTGCTGTCCCATCCGGCCGGCCTGGCGGGCGGCGCGGGCGACGGACTGGCTGCGGGGGCGACGTTCCGCGTCGTAGCGGGTCAGCGCCGCCTCAACGCCGGGCTCGGTGGCCAGGGCGGCGGCGAGTGTGGCCGCGTCCTCCAGTGCCTGGCAGGCGCCCTGGCCGAGGTTCGGGGTCATGGCGTGCGCCGCGTCGCCGAGCAGGGCGGTCCGGCCCACGGCGTAGGTGGGCAGCGGGGTGGCCAGTTCGTTGATGTCGTGGTGCAGGACGGCCTCGGGACGGGTGGCGTCCAGCAGGGCCGGGATGGGGTCGTGCCAGTCGCCGAAGCGGCGGCGCATCTCGGCGAGCGGGTCGGGGAAGCGCACACCGGCGGGCGAGTTGAGGACGGCGTGCCATTCGGCGCGGCCGTCCGTGAAGGCGATGTGGCCGAACTCGGCGCCCGGACCCCAGGTCAGTTCGAAGTCGGTGCGCAGCTCGACCGGGTGCTCGGTGAGGGCGCGCAGTACGGTCGAACCGCTGTAGGCGGGCCCGGGGTGGCCGGGCAAGAACTGGCCGCGCAGCCGGCTGTTGATGCCGTCGGCGGCCACCACCAGATCCGCGTCGAGAACGGTCTCCCCCACGGGTATCCGCACCCGGGCCGGATCGGAGCGGTCCACGGAGGTCACCTCGGCGCCGATGAGGAGTGACCCGGCCGGCAGGGCGTCGCGGAGCACCCGGTGGAGGGTCGCGCGCGGGATGCCCACGATCGGGGTGCCCAGTTCGCGCTCCAGCGCGACGCCGTCCATACGGGCCAGCCGGCGTCCGTCCGGCGTGCGGGTGCCGCCGACGTACTGCGGCCGTGCCGCTGCGCGTACCGCCGCGCCGACGCCGAGGGCGTCCAGGGCGCGGATGCCGTTGGCGTGCAGGGAGATGCCCGCGCCGGCGTCGTCGAGGACGGGGGCGCGTTCGACGACGGTCACGTCCCAGCCGATCCGGCGCAGGCCGAGCGCCGCGGCCAGCCCGCCGATGCCTCCCCCGACCACCACCGCGCTGCTGCTCACAACGGTCCCCTCTCTTCCCGCACAGGCCCTTCCCTGGCCTTCTACAGATGTAGAAGATCGTAGCCCCTGCCTCTACAGGTGTAGAAAGGAGGGGTGACCACAGATCGACGTACGGTCCTCGCCGACGCCGCCATCGACGTACTCGCCGATGACGGGCTGCGGGGACTGACCCACCGGGCCGTGGACCGCGCGGCGGACCTGCCGGCGGGCACCACTTCCGCGTACTTCCGCACCCGGCAGGCGCTGCTCACCGCGCTGGTCCGGCGGCTCGTCGCACGCGACCAGGCGGAGCTGGAGAGGGCGGGGGAAGAGCTGCCTATGCCGCGCGACGCCGACGAACTGGCCGCTCAGATCGGTGCGTTCGTGGAGCGGCGGCTCACGGGAGAAGGGCGGCAGCGGTCCCTCGCGCGCTATGCGTGCGCGCTGGAGAGCGCGCGCCATCCCGAGCTGCGGGAGATCCTGGTACCGCGGGAGAACGCCGGCCGGGACACCGTGCGCGACTTCCTGGCCGCGCAGGGTGTGGCCGATGCCGAGGGCCGCACGCTCACCCTGCTGGCCTGCGTGGACGGGCTGGTCTTCGACCGACTGCTGGGCGGCGGGGGCGTACTGGAGGAGGAGATCCGGGGGCTGATCGGGACCGCGTTGCGGTAGCCCGGAGAGGCGGGTGGTCGCGGGGAGGCACGCTGCGCGGCCGCCCCGCACGGCCGCTCAGGGGCTCACGGGCTCCCAGCCGAAGAAGACCGATCCGAAGAAGCTGAACAGCCACAGCACGGCGAGTGCGGTGACCACCCCGAGCGCGGCGATTCCGATCACAACTGCTTTTGCCCCTGCACTATTTGCCATGGCCCGATTCTCCTCCTCCCCGTGTCCGCGTGGGCGGCGGGGGGCCGGTCGCGAGGGCCGCCGGCCAGCACGGGCCGTCGGTCACCGGAAGCGTTACGCTCGTGATGCAGGCAGGCGTTCCGACCGCAATGGCGGCCACGAGCCAGTACGCGGAGGCGGCCATGAGCCAGTACGACGAATACACGACTCCGTCGCAGGCCGAGGGCGAACGGCTGGAGGAGGACATGGATCCGGGCCAGCCGCAGCACCCCGAGACGATGCGGACCCAGCCTTCCCAGGCGGAGGGCGAGCGCCGGGCGGAAGACGACGAGTGAGGAGTTCAAGGGCCGGGCGGGGCGGCCCCGCGCCGCCCCTCCGCGCCCGCGATCGTCTCCCGTAGCACCTCGCGGGCCGCCGCGAGCTCGGCGGACCGCCGGTCGAGGGTGCGCAGCTGGTCCCGGAGCGCGTCGAGCACGCCGGGGCAGGGCCGTACCGCGGCCGTATCGGTGGTGCAGGGCAGCACCTGGCGGATGACCCGGGTGGGCAGCCCGGCCGCGAGGAGGGCCCGGATGCGCCGTACGGCGGCGGTGTCGGCATCCGCGTAGGTCCGATAGCCGTTGGCCAGCCGCTCGGGCCGCAGCAGCCCCGCCCGCTCGTAGTAGCGCAGCAGCCGCTCGCTGGTCCCGGTCCGCTCGGCCAGCTCCCCGATCAGCACGGCCTCCCCCTCTCGCTTGACCTTCCCACGGTGTCAGGGATCAACACTGCTCCCGCCGCCCGCATTCCGCCGGTGGCCCGCACCTCAGGAAGGCCCACATGATCATCGATGCCCACAGCCACGTCCACGACCCGCTGGACCTCCACCTGGCCGCGCTGGACGACGCGGGCGTGGACCGCACGGTCCTCTTCCCCACGCGTCCGCACCCGGAGCAAGCGACGGACCTGGCCTCCCTCCGCCGCGAGATGGGCGTGCTGGAACGGGCGCTGAGTGGTGGTTCCGACGGCCGTACGGGCCCCGCCGGTGACGACGGGTACGCCGCCGCGTGGCGGGAGTTGGACGAAGCGCTGGCCGCCCACCCGACCCGGTTCCTGGGCTTCGGCTCGGTACCGCTGGGCCTGGACGGGGCGGGGACGGCGGCGTGGGTGGCGCGGGAAGTGGCCGGCCGCGGACTGCACGGCATCGGGGAGCTCACCCCGCCCCCGGACGGGGCGGCCCTGGTCGAGCCGGTGCTCCGGGCCGCCCACGACCACGGCGGGCTTCCCGTGGTCGTCCACGGCTACGCCCCCACGACGGCGGCGGACGTGCGCACCCTGGCGGAACTGGCGGCCCGCTACCCGAAGGTGCCGTTGGTGATCAGCCAACTGGCCGGGGCGCACTGGATGGCAGCGGTCGAACTGGCCCAGGCCACGCCCAACCTCTATCTGGAACTGTCCACGGCGAACATCGTCTTCGCCGTCCGGCTGGCCATCCAGGAACTCCCCACCCGCACCCTCTTCGGCTCCGACGCCCCGTATGGCGACCCGGTCCTGTCCCGCGCCACCGTGGAGCGGGTCACGCCGCCCGGCGAGGTCCGGGAGCGGGTGCTGGGCGGGAACCTGGCGGAGTTGCTGGGCCTGGGATGACGCACTCCGCGGACAGGTCGGCTACGCTCTGCGGCGACATCGCGTGTCGGTCACCGGCTGGGTGAGGCATGGAGGTGTCGGGAGATGCCTTCGGAGGCATTCCTTGTCAGTCGAGTTGAACCACACGATCATCCACGCCCGGGACAACCGGGAGTCCGCCGCCTTCTTCGCGGACCTGCTGGGCCTTGAGATCACCGCGGAGTGGGGCCCGTTCATCGCCGTCGGTCTGAGCAACGGCGTCACGCTGGATTTCGCCACGATCCCCGCGGACGACATCACCCCGCAGCACTACGCCTTCCTGGTCTCCGAGGAGGAGTTCGGCCGGGCGTACGCGCAGATCGAGCAGCGCGGCATCGAGCACTGGGCCGATCCGCACCAGCGGCACCCCGGCTCGATCAACCACAACGACGGTGGCCGGGGCGTGTATTTCCTGGACCCGGCGGGTCATGCGATGGAGCTCATCACCGTGCCGTACGGCGGCTGGCCGGCGTAAGCACCTGCGCCGAAGGCCGCACCCCGGCAAGGGGTGCGGCCGCGGCGGGCAGGCGGAGCAGGATGGCCCTGGAGGCCGCTTCAGGAGAAGTCCGGGGTGTCGTTCACCGTGGAGACCACCAGCATCTTCGTGACCGTCCCGGTGTCCGAGACGACGTCGCGCACGTGGCGGAAGCCGAGTCGTTCGCAGAGGGCGAGGCTGGCGGTGTTCTCGGCGCCGACCATGCCGTAGACCTCTTTGAGGCCGAGGGTGTCCGCGGCGTAGGTCAGCAGGCCCTGGACGAGTTCGCCGCCGAGCCCCTGGCCCCAGTGTTTTCTGACCAGGGCGGCGATGGCCTCGTGGCCGTCGACGTTGCCGGTCTTCTTGATCTCGGCGTGGCCGATGTAGTCGCCGTCGGACCACACGCCCCACACGTCGAAGAGGTTCTTGCCGTAGACGTCGGTGAGGATCGAGCGGTAGATGGTGCGGATCTCCGGTTCGGAGCATCTCTCCTGGCCCATCCAGCGACAGACCACTTCGTCGCTGAGGAGCTCGACGAAGACGTCCTCGTCCTCGGGGCGGTAGGGGAGGAAGACCAGTCGTGCGGTACGCAGGGTCGGGGTCATGGCAGACGTCCTTGTCTCGATGGGAGGGCCGCGGGCGGAGGGCCACATAGGGATGTCCGAGGGGTGCGGGGTGTGTGGGGGGACGTGTCGCTCGGTCGGCGTGGGGCGCGGCGGGTGCCGCGCCCCACGGTGCCGGTGACGGCCGGTCAGGCGTCGGCGTTCTCCATGCGCTCGCGCAGGCTGCGGGGGCGCATGTCGGTCCAGACCTCGTCGACGTAGGCGGAGCACTCGTCCTGGGTGCCCTCCTTGCCGACGGCGTGCCAGCCGGCGGGGATCTCCAGGTCGGCGAGCCAGAGCGAGTACTGGTCCTCGTCGTTGCGCAGGACCTGGTAGCGGGCGTTCTCGTCCATGTCGATTCTCCTTGGGTTGAGCCGGGTTGAGCCGGGTTGAGGTGGATGGATGGGTGGAGATGGGTCGAAGGGTTCTGGTGGGACGGTGGTGTGGTTCAGAGGCTATTGCGGGCGTGCCGGGCTATCTGGTGGAGGGCCTCGGTGAAGTCCTCGGCGACGGCGCGGACGGTGGTCTCCTCGTGGGTGTCGGGGCGGTAGTGCCAGGTGAAGGTGAGGCGGCCGTTCTGGACGGCGCCGACCGCCTCCAGGAGGTGGGAGCCGGGGTCGCGGGGGTCGTGGTCCTGGCCGAAGCTGCCGTGTTCGGCGCGGATCAGGCCGCCGCCGGTGTCGGTTCCGGTGCGGCGGGCGTCCCATTGGCCGAGGTAGTTGAAGACGAGTCGGCCGTGGCCGGTGCGCTCCAGGCGCCGGCGGATGTCCGGGCTGCCGTACGTGCGCAGGGCGCCGAAGCCGAGGCCGTTGCCGGGGACGGTGCGGAGTTGGCGTCGGACGGACTTGACCAGGGCGCGCCAGTCCCGGGTGGGGCCGAGGTCGGCGCGGTCGGGGATGTGCAGGCCGACCGGGTGGACGGTGGTGAACCAGCCGACGGTGCGGGAGAGGTCGACACCGTCCAGGACGTCCTCGCGGCCGTGTCCTTCGAGGTCCACGGAGACCCGGTCCCGGTCGGTCCAGCGGGCCAGGGCGAGGGCGAGGGCGGCGAGCAGGACGTCGTTGATGCGGGTGCGGTAGGCGGTGGGGGCGGCCCGGAGGAGTGCGGTGGTGTCGGACTCGTCCAGGGTGCGGGTCAGGGTCCTGGTTTCGGCGGTGGTGGCGGGCTCCGGGGTGTGGTCCACCGGGAGCGGGGCGGAGTTCAACGCCTCTTCCCAGTAAGGGAGTTCGTGGTCCAGGGCGCCCGCGGCGACGTGTGCGGCGAGGCCGCGGGCCCAGTCGCGGAAGGAGGTGGTGCGGGCGCCGAGCGTGACCGGGTGGCCCTGGGCGGCCTGGTGGTAGGCGGTGTCCAGGTCGTCGAGGAGGATCCGCCAGGACACCGCGTCGATGACGAGGTGGTGGGCCACCAGGAGCAGGTAGCCGGGGTGGTCCCGGCCGCCGGTGAAGAGCGCGGCGCGGAGCAGCGGGCCCCGGCCGATGTCGAGGCCGGTGTGCAGTGTGTCGGCGGTGGTGCGGAGGGCGGTGTCGGTCTGGTCGGGGGTGAGGCCGGTCAGGTCGTGGCGGGTGAGGAGGCGGTCCGGGGTGGCGGGCGGGGGCGGGTTGTGCTGGTGCCAGCGGCCCTCCTGTTCGGTGAAGCGCAGGCGGAGGGCGTCGTGGTGGGTGAGGAGGGCGGTGAGCGCCGCTTCCAGGGCCGTGGGGTCGGGTTCGCCGTCGAGTTCGAGCAGTGCGGACTGGTTGAAGTGGTGGTGGTTGGCGCGGGGGGTGGTCAGGAACCAGTGCTGGATGGGGGTGAGGGGCAGGTCGCCGGTGACCGGGCCGTCGTCGGCCCGGTCGGGTCCGGTGGTGACCACGGTGGCCAGTTCGGCGACGGTCTGGTGGGTGAAGAGGTCCTTGGTCGCGAGGTGCAGTCCGGTGCGGCGCAGCCGTGAGACGACCTGCATGCTGAGGATCGAATCGCCGCCGAGGGCGAAGAAGTTGTCGTCGGCGCCCACGGTGTCGAGGCCGAGGACCTCGGCCCAGATCTGCGCGATACGGCGTTCGGTGTCCGTGCGCGGGGCGATGTGGTGGGCGGTGGGGACGGTGGACGGGGCGGGTGCGGGCAGCGCCCGGCGGTCGGTCTTGCCGTTGGGGTGAGGGGCAGCTCCGCCAGCGGGACGAACACCGACGGCACCATGTGGGACGGGAGGGTGTGGGCGAGGTCCGCGCGCAGTTCCTGGACGTCCAGGGCGTCGGGTGGCCCGTCGGCGGGGACGACGTAGGCGACCAGCCGGCCGGGGGCGGGGGGCTCGGCGCCGGACGGGCCGGTGCTGCGGACCACGACCGCGGCGTCCCGGACCTGCGGGACGCGGCGCAGTGCGCTCTCGATCTCGCCGGGTTCGATGCGGTATCCGCGGACCTTGACCTGGTCGTCGGCGCGTCCGGCGTACCGGAGTTGGCCGTCGGCGCCCCACCGCACCAGGTCTCCGGTGCGGTACATCCGGCTGCCGGGCGGGCCGAAGGGGTCGGCCGGGAAGCGGGCGGCGGTCAGTCCGGGGCGGGCCAGGTAGCCGCGGGCGAGTCCGGCGCCGGCCACGTACAGCTCGCCGGTGACGCCGACCGGTACGGGGCGCAGGGCGGCGTCGAGGACGTAGGCGCGGGTGCCGTCGACGGGGTGGCCGATGGGCGGGGCGTCGGCGCCGGGGATGAGCGGTCCGGTCCAGGTGGCCACCACGGTGGCCTCGGTGGGGCCGTAGGAGTTGATCATGCGGCGGCCCGGGGCCCAGTGGTCGACGAGGTCGGCCGGGCAGGCCTCGGCGCCGACGATGAGGGTGCGCAGGTCCGGCAGGGTGCCGGCCGTTTCGGGCGGGACGGTGGCGAGGGCGGCGGGCGGGATCAGGGTGTGGGTGATCCGCCGGCCGGCGAGCACCTGGGCGAGGCGGTCGCCGACCAGGGGGCCCTCCTCCCCCGCGATCAGGGTGGCGCCGGCGAGCAGGGAGACGCACAGCTCCAGGACGGAGGCGTCGAAGCTGGGCGAGGCGAACTGGAGGATCCGGTCGCCGGGTTGTACGTCGTAGCGGTCGGCGGCGGCCGCGGCGAAGCCGGCGAGTCCGGTGTGCGTCACGACCACGGCCTTGGGGGTGCCGGTGGAGCCGGAGGTGTAGATGACGTAGGCGGGGTGGTCGGTGGTGAGGGGGGCCGGGCGGTCCGCGTCGGTGGGGGCGGTCGCGGGGCCGTCGGGGCGCCACACCTCCGCCGGGTCGTCGAGGACCAGGGCCGCCGCGGAGTCGCGGACCATGAACTCCCGGCGCTCGGCCGGGTAGGCGGGGTCGACGGGCAGGAAGGCGCCGCCGGCCTTCGCCACCGCCAGTTGCGCCACGACCATGTCGGCGCCGCGCGGCAGCGCCAGGGCGACCAGGCGTTCCGGGCCGACGCCGCGGGAGATCAGCCGGTGGGCCAGGCGGTTGGCGGCGGTGTCCAGCTCGGCGTAGGTCAGTACGCGGTCGCCCTCGGCGAGGGCCGGAGCGTCGGGCCGCCGGGTGACCTGCCGTGCGAACAGCTCGGGCAGGGTGGCCGGCGGGACCTGGTGCGCGTCGCCGTGCCGGTCGGTGAGCAGGCGCCGCAGTTCGTCGGCGGGGGCCAGCGGGAGCGCGCCGAGCGGGCGGTCGGGGTCGTCGGCGAGGGCGGTGAGCAGGGTGGTGAGCTGATCGGCCATCCGGCGTGCGGTGTCCGCGTCGAACAGGTCGGAGTGGTAGGTGAGCAGCCCGTGCAGGGCGCCGGAGTCCGCCTCGGCGAACTCCAGGGTGACGTCGAAGGCGGCCTCGTCCCGCTCGGGCTCGATGTCGCTGACCCGGAGGCCGGGCAGGTCCATCGGCGCGCCGGGGGCGTTCTGCAGGACCACCATGGCCTGGAAGAGCGGGGTGCGGCTGGTGTCGCGGTCCGGCTGGACCTCGTCCACGACCCGCTCGAACGGCACGTCCTGGTGCGCGAACGCGTCCAGCACGGTGTCACGGACGTCGGCGAGGAAGTCCGGGAAGGACCGCTCCGGTTCGACGGTGGAGCGCAGCACCAGGGTGTTGACGAAGAAGCCGATCAGGCGCTGGGTCTCCGGGCGTTCGCGGCCCGAGGTGACCGTGCCGACGGCGATGTCCCGCTGTCCGGAGAGCCGGGCGAGGAGCGTCTGGACCGCGGCGACCAGGGTCATGAACAGGGTGGTCTGCCGGGTCCGGCCGAACTCGGCGAGCCGGTGGGCGGTTTCCGGCGGCAGGACGAATCCGGTCGTGGCGCCGTGCCGGGTGCGGACCGGTGGCCGGGGCCGGTCGGTGGGCAGCTGGAGCGGTTCGATGCCGGTCAGCCGCTCCTTCCACCAGCGCAGCTGGTCCTCGGCGGCCGGGCCGGTGAGCGCGGTGCGCTGCCACTGGGCGACGTCGGCGTACTGGACGGGCAGCGCCGGCAGCGTGGCGGGGGTGCCGGTCAGCGCGGCGCGGTAGAGGTGGGCCAGGTCGCCGGTGAGGATCCCGGTCGACCAGCCGTCGGTGATGATGTGGTGCAGGGTCAGGGTCAGGACGTGGTGGTCGTCCGCGAGCCGGATCAGCCCGGCCCGCAGCAGGGGCCCGCGGCGCAGGTCGAAGGGGCGGGTGCGCTCTTCGGCGAGCAGCTGCGCCAGCCTCACCGGGCGGTCGCCGGGCGGCAGCTCCGTCAGATCGTGCAGCGGCAGCGGGACGTCCTGCGGCGGGTGGACGATCTGGACGCCCTGGCCGTCGACGGAGTCGAAGGTGGTGCGCAGCGATTCGTGCCGGGCCGCCAGGGCGGTCAGGGCGGCGGCGAGCGCGGTGGTGTCCAGTCGGCCGCGCAGCCGCAGGGCGAGCGGGGTGAGGTACTCGGTGCTCTCCGGCGCGAACGAGTCCAGGAACCACAGGCGTTGCTGGGCGAAGGACTGCGGCAGCGGGGTGTCGCGGCCGACCGGGACCAGCGCGGCGCCCGGCCGGCCGGCGCTCTGTCCGGGCGCGGTGAGCAGCGCGGCGAGGGCGGCCGGGGTCGGGTGGCTGAACACCGCCCGCGGGGTCAGCTCGGTGCCGAAGGCCTCCGCGAGCCGCGAGGTGAGCCGGATGCTGAGGATGGAGTCGCCGCCGAGGGCGAAGAAGTCGTCCGTCACGCCGACTTCGGGTACGCCGAGGACGTCGGCCCAGATGGCGGCGGTGCGGCGTTCGGCGTCGGTGCGCGGTGCGACGGCTCGCGGCCGGCCGGTGGGGGCGTCCGGGGCCGGCAGGGCGGCCCGGTCGACCTTGCCGTTGGTGCTGAGCGGCAGTGCGTCCAGCGGGACGACGGCGGTGGGCACGAGGTAGTCGGGGAGGGTGCGGCGGGCGTGGGCGTGCAGCGCGTCGGGGTCGAGTCCGTCGTGTCCGACGACGTAGGCGACGAGCTGTTTCGCGCCGGACCGCCCTTCGCGGGCCACCACGGCCACGTCCGCGACGGCGGGGTGGGCGGCCAGGGCTCCCTCGACCTCGCCGGGTTCGACGCGGAAACCACGGATCTTGACCTGGTCGTCGGCGCGGCCGAGGAACTCGACGGTGCCGTCGGGGTGCCGTCGGGCGAGGTCGCCGGTGCGGTACATCCGGGTGCCGGGCGGACCGGCGGGGTCGGCGAGGAAGCGTTCGGCACTCGCTCCGGGCCGGCCGAGGTAGCCGCGGGCCACGCCCTCGCCGGCCAGGTAGAGCTCCCCGACGGTGCCGGGCGGTACGGGCCGGAGCCGCGCGTCGAGGACGTGCACCCGCATGTCGTCGAGGGGGCGTCCGATGGGCACCGGGTCGGGTACCGCGGCCGCGTCGGTCATGGCGTGGGTGGTGGCGAAGGTGGTGGTCTCGGTCGGGCCGTAGCCGTCCACGACGGTCAGGCCGGGGCAGGCGTCGAGGACCCGGCGCACGGCCGCGGCCGGGACCACGTCACCGCCGGTCCACACCTGGCGCAGTCCCGCGAAGCAGTCCGGCGCGTCCTGTGCCAGCAGCCGGAACAGCCCGGCCGTCAGCCACAGCGCGGTCACCTCTCCCCGCCGGCCAGCCGCCGCAGCAGGGCCGCGTTCACGTCGCCCGGCGGGGCGACCACGATGCGGCCGCCGTTCAGCAGCGGCGCCCAGACCTCGAAGGTGGCGGCGTCGAACGCCACGGGAGAGTGCAGCAGGACGCGTTCGCAGACGGGGCCCTGGAAGCGGCTGTCGGTGGCGAGCGCGGCCACATCGCGGTGGCGCACCCCGACGGCCTTGGGCTCACCGGTCGATCCGGAGGTGAACATCACGTACGCGAGGCGGTCGGGGTCGGTGACCGCCGGCGGCGGTGGGCCGGCCGGGCCGTCGGCACGGGCGTCGGTCACGTCCCGGTCGGTCAGCCGCACCGTGACCCCCGCCTGCCGGAGCAGGGTGCGGCGGCGCTCCTCGGGGGCGCGGACGTCCACCGGGACGTAGGCACCGCCGGCCTTGAGGACCGCGAGCTGGGCCACGACGAGGGCCACCGAGCGGTCCATGAGCAGCGCCACCCGCCCCTCGGCGGGCAGCCCCGCGGCACGCAGACGATGACCCAACTTGTCCGCCCACTCATCCAGTTGACGGTACGTCAGCTCTTGTCCGGCGTCGCTGACGGCGAGGGCGTCCGGGGTGCGGCGCACCTGCTCGGCGAAGAGGGCCACCGGGGAACCGGGCGCCGCCTGGCGCGCCGGGGTGTTCCACCGGTCCAGCAGGGCGCGGTCGGCGTCGGTGAGCGGGTCGAGGTCGTCCACGGTCCGGGCGGCGCCGTCGGCGACGGCGGTGAGCAGGGCCCGCAGCCGGTCCGCGGTGCGCTCCACGGTGGTGCGGTCGAACAGCGCCGGGTCGTAGGCGAGGCCGAAGCCGAGGCGGTCGGCGAGGTAGGCGCGCAGGCACAGCGGGAAGGTGGGGGCGTCATCGGCCCGCACGTCGGTGATGCGGATGCCGGCGTCGGCCGCGGCCGTCTCGTCGAAGGGGTAGTTCTCGAAGACCACCATGCTGTCGAACAGCGGCTCCCCCGCGGGGAGTTCGCTGAGTGCCTGGATGCGGGCGAGCGAGACGAAGTCGTAGCGGCGGGAGTCGCTCTGCTGCTCCTGGAGGTCGCGCAGCCAGTCCGGCACGGTCCGGGCGCCGTCGATCCGGGCCCGGGTCGGGACGGTGTTGATGAACATGCCGACCATGGATGCCACGCCGGCCAGTTCGGCCGGGCGGCCGGAGACGGTGGTGCCGAACACCACGTCCCGGCGGCCGCCGGAGCGGGCCAGCAGCAGCGCCCAGGCGCCCTGGACGACGGTGTTGACGGTGAGCCCGTGGCGGCCGGCCATGGTGCGCAGCCGGTCGGAGACCTCGGGGGTGAGTTCGACGGCGACGCTGTCGGTCGCCCGGGCGCGGTGCGCCTCGGCGGGCCGCCGGTCGTACGGGAGCGGGGTGCGGGCGGTGCATCCGGCCAGCGCGTCGGCCCAGTGCCGCTCGGCCCGCTCCTCGTCCTGGTCGGCCAGCCACTGGAGGAAGTCCCGGAACGGGCGGCGGGCCGGCGGGCGGAGGGTGGTGCCGCGGGCCGCGGCGGCGTACTGCGCGCACACGTCGGTGAAGATCTGGCCGGTGCTCCAGCCGTCGAGCATCAGGTGGTGCGAGGACCACACCAGGACGATCTCGTCGTCGGGCAGCGCGGCCACCGCGATCCGGCTGAGCGGGGCGCGGGTGAGGTCCACGCCGGTGGCGCGTTCCTCGGCGAGCAGCTTCTCTTGCGCCCGGTCGCGTTCGCCGGGCGTCAGGGTCCGCCAGTCGTGGTGGGTGACGGGCAGCTCGGCGTGCCGGTGGACGACCTGGACGGGGTGCGGCAGGCCGTGCCAGTGGACGCTGCTGCGCAGGGCCGGGGTGTGGTCGGCGACCCGCTGCCAGGCCGCGGCGAAGGCGTGCGGATCGGCGATGCCGGCGATCCGGACCGCCATCTGGTCGAAGTAGGCACCGGCGTCGTCGACCAGCTGGTGGAAGAGCATGCCGGCCTGGAGCGGGGTCAGCGGGTGGATGTCAGCCACGTCGCGGCCGTCACCGGCGAGCAGGTCCACCTGGTGCTGGTCGAGTCCGGCGAGCGGGAAGTCGGACGGAGTGCGGCCGCCGGTGTCCGGGCGGGCGCAGTGCGCGACGATCTCGTCCAGCGCCGCGAGGGTGTCCTCGGCGAGGCGGCGCACGGAGGCCTCGTCGTAGACGGCGGGCGGGTAGGTCCAGCCGAGTTCGAGCCGGCCGTCCTGGACCACGCCGGTCACGTCGAGCAGATAGCTGCGTTCCTCGTCGGGGTCGGTGTCCTGTCCGGCGGGCGGCAGGGCGGCGCGGTAGAGCCCGTCGTCCGCCGGCCGGTCCGTGGCGGCGACGTCCCACCGGCCGTGGTAGTTGAAGCCGATGCGCGGCCGCGGCGCGTCGGGCAGCGGGGCGTGGGGGGCGAGGTGGCGCAGCGCGCCGTAGCTCAGTCCGCGCAGCGGGACGGCCCGTAGCTGTTCCTTGACGGAGCGGACGGTGTCGCGCCAGTCGGCTTCCGGGTCGACGGTCAGGGCGAGCGGGAATTCCGCGGTGAACCAGCCGACCGTGCGGGACAGGTCCAGGTCGTCGAAGAGGTCCTCGCGGCCGTGCCCCTCGATGCCGAGGAGGACGGTGTCCCGGCCGCTCCAGCGGCTCAGGGTGCGGCCCAGGGCGCTGAGCAGGACGTCGTTGACCTGGGTGCGGTAGACGTCCGGTACCTGGCGCAGCAGGGCGTCGGTCGCGTCCCGGCCCAGGCGGACGGTCACGGTGGCGGCGGCGCCCTTCGGGTGGGCGCCGGGCCGGTCGGCGGGGAGGTCCGCGGGCGTGCCGCAGACCCGGGTCCAGTACGGCAGGTCGCCGTCGAAGGCGCCGGAGCGGGTGTGCCGTTGCAGGCGGTCGGCCCACTGCGGGTAGCCGGTGCTCGCCGGGGGCAGGGCGGCCGGGCGGCCGGCGGAGGTGTTGCGGTGGGCGGCCTCCAGGTCGGCCAGCAGGATGCGCCAGGACACCCCGTCGACGACCAAGTGGTGTGCGGTGAGGACGAGTTGGGGCGGACGGCCGGGGCCGCGGTCGAAGAGGAGGGCGCGCAGGACGCGACCCTCGGTGGGATCCAGGGAGGTCTGTGCGTCGGCGGCCGCGCGCTGGACGGCGTCCTCCTGCGCGCGGTCGTCGAGGCCGGTCAGGTCGTGGTGGGCGAAGGCGTCGCCGGGTGCGGCGGGCAGCACCTCCTGGTGCCAGGTGCCGTCGGTGGGGCGGAACCGGGTGCGCAGCGCCGGGTGGTGGGCGATCAGGGCGTCGACGGCGCGGCGCAGTGCCTCCGGGTCGGTTCCGGGGGCGAGTTCCAGCCGCTGGGTCATGGTGAAGTGCAGCCGGTCGCCGGGCCGGCGGCCGTCGAGGTACCAGCGCTGGATGGGCGTGAGCGGCGCGGGCCCGGCCGGGGCGGTGGCGTCGGCGGCCGGCGGGGCGGCGACCTGCGCGGTGCGCAGGGCGAGTTCGGCGACGGTCTGGTGGCGGAAGACGTCCTTGGAGGTGAGGGCGAGTCCGGCCTGACGGGCCCGGGAGACGATCTGGATGCTGAGGATCGAGTCGCCGCCGAGGGCGAAGAAATTGTCCTCGACGCCGATCCGGGGCGTGCCGAGGACCTCGGCCCAGATCCCGGCGAGCAGGGTCTCGGTGTCGGTACGCGGGGCCACGTACGGGGTGTCGGTGTCCGGCTGGAGCGGGGGTGCGGGCAGGGCGCGCCGGTCGGTCTTGCCACTGCTGGTCCGCGGCACCCGCGCGAGCGGGACGAAGGCCGCGGGGACCATGTAGTCGGGCAGCGTACGGCGCAGGTGGATGCGGAGTGCGTCCGCGGCGGGCTGTCGGCCGCCGCGCGGCACGACGTAGGCCACCAGCATCGTGCGGCCGGCCTGGGTGCGGGCCGCGACGACCGCGTCGCCCACCTCGGGGTGGTCGAGGAGGGCCGCCTCGACCTCGCCGGGCTCGATGCGGAAGCCGCGGATCTTGACCTGGTCGTCGGTGCGGCCGAGGAATTCCAGGAGCCCGCCGGGGTGGCGGCGGGCACGGTCGCCGGTGCGGTACATCCGGGTGCCGGGCGGGCCGAACGGGTCGGCGACGAAGCGCCCGGCGGTCAGGCCCGGCCGGCCCCGGTAGCCGCGGGCGACCTGCGCACCGGCCAGGTACAGCTCACCGGGCACGCCGACGGGTACCGGCCGCAGGGAGCCGTCGAGCACGTAGGCGCGCAGGTTGCGGCCGGGCCGTCCGATGACCGGGTGCGTCGCGTGGTCGGTGAAGCGTCCGTAGACGGCGTCGACGGTGCACTCGGTGGGGCCGTAGATGTTGTACGCGGTGACGCCGGGCAGCGCGCGGAGCTGCTGCCAGGCGGCGGTGCCGACGGCCTCGCCGCCCACCAGGACGATCCGGGGGCGGTGGCCGCCGGTGGTGAACAGCCCGGCGGCCAGCAGCTCGTGCAGGAAGGACGGCGTCACGTTGAGGCAGTCCAGGCGGTGGTCGGCGATCCGGGCGACGAAGGCGGCCGGGTCGAGCCGTACGTCCTCGTCGATCAGGTGCACCTGCTGTCCGAGGGCCAGCAGCAGCGGGCCCTCCCAGGAGGTGTCGAAGGAGAAGGCGGCGCTCAGCGCGGCGCGCAGCGGGGTGCCGTCGGTGGTGTGCGGGGCGACCAGCCCTTCCCGGTGGTCGTGGCAGAGGTTGACGAGCTGGCGGTGTTCGACTGCGACGCCCTTGGGGCGGCCGGTGGAACCGGAGGTGTAGGTGAGGTAGGCGGTGTGGGCGGGGTGCAGCGGGGCGATGCGGTCGGCGTCGGTGGGGTTGTGGCTGGGCTGCCGGTCCAGCGGGGCGTCGCGCAGCGCCTCGGGGGTGAGCACGGTCTGCGGTGCGGCGTCCGCGAGCAGGTACGCCACCCGGTCAGCGGGCAGCTCCGGGTCGACGGACAGCTGGGTTCCGCCGGCCTTGAGGACGGCCAGCAGCGCCACGAACATCGCGGAGGTGCGCGGGAGTTGGACGGCGACCACCCGCTCGGGTCCGACCCCCAGCGAGATGAGGTGGTGGGCCAGCCGGTTGGCGCGGGCGTTGAGCTCCGCGAAGTCGAGGGTGGCGTCCCGCGCCACCAGTGCCGTGGCGTGCGGGGTGCGGGCCACCTGGGCCTCGAACAGCTCGGGGAAGGTGGTGTCCGGGACGGGCAGTGCGGCGCCCTGCCACTCCTCCAGGACCTGGTGCCGCTCCGCGTCGGACAGCAGCGGCAGGTCGCCCACCGGGCGCCCGGGGTCGTCGGCGACCGCTTCCAGCAGCAGGCGCAGCCGGCCGGTCAGCCGCTCGACGGTGTCCCGGTCGAACAGGTCGGTGTGGTACTCGACGAAGCAGGTGAGGCCGCCGCCGTCCTGCTCGACGAAGTCGAGGCCGAGGTCGAAGGTGGCGCTCCGGCCCGGTGGCTGGACCGTCTCGACGTCCAGGCCGGGCAGCTGCGGGGCCCGGCCGCCCAGGTTGTGCAGGGCGACCATGACCTGGAACAGCGGGGTGCGGCTGGTGTCGCGTTCCGGCTGGAGCGCGTCGACGACCCGCTCGAACGGCACGTCCTGGTGGGCGAAGGCGTCCAGCACGGTGCCGCGCACCCGCGACAGCAGCGCGTCGAACGGCTCCTCGGTGCGCACCCGGCCGCGCAGCACGAGGGTGTTCACGAACATGCCGACCAGATGCTCCAGTTCGGGGCGATCGCGGCCGGCGGTCACGGTGCCGACGGCGATGTCCTCCTGGCCGGCCCAGCGGGCGAGGAGCACCTGGCAGGCCGCGAGCAGGGTCATGTAGAGGGTGGCGTCGGCGCGCCGGCCGGTCTCCCGCAGCCGGTCGGTCAGCGCGGCGGGCAGCGCGAACTCCAGCAGTGCGCCGTTCTTGGTGCGCACCGCGGGCCGGGGCCGGTCGGTGGGCAGCTCCAGCGGCGCGACGTCCGCCAACTGCTCGCGCCAGTAGCTGAGTTGCCGCTCGGCGTCGGCGGACCGGGCGCGTTGCCAGGCGGCGTAGTCGGCGTATTGGACGGGCAGCGGGGGCAGGTCGGGCCGGCGGTCCTGCAGGGCCGCGGCGTACAGCTCGCCCAGGTCCCGGCCGAGGACGGCGGTGGACCAGCCGTCGGTGACGATGTGGTGCAGGGCCAGGGTCAGGACGTGCTCGTCCGGGGCGAGGCGGATCAGCCGGGTGCGCAGCAGTGGCCCGTGCCCCAGGTCGAAGGGGGTGGCGGCCTCGTCGGCGAGCAGTTCGTCGAGGGCGCCCGGGCGCGCGTCGGCCGGGACGGCGGACAGGTCGTGCGTCGGGAGGTCCACCGGGCGGGGCGGGTGGACCTGCTGGCGGGCGCGCCCGTCCTGCTCGGCGAAGGTGGTGCGCAGCGGTTCGTGCCGGGCCACCAGGCCGTCCAGGGCGGTGTGCAGTGCGGCCTCGTCGAGCCGGCCGCGCAGGCGGAGCACGAAGAAGGTCAGGTATTCGGTGCTGCCGGGTTCGAAGTGGTCGAGGAACCACAGGCGTTGCTGGCGAACGACAGCGGGAGTGCGCTGTCGCGGTCGGCCGGCGGGATCGGGTCGGCCGGTGCCCGGCGGTCCGCTGCCGGGTCGGGCAGTTCGGCGGCCAGGGCGGCCACCGTCGGCCGGGTGAACAGCAGCCGCGGCGAGACCTCCACGCCGAAGGCGGCCCGCAGCCGGGAGGTGACGCGGATGGCGAGGATCGAGTCGCCGCCCAGTGCGAAGAAGCTGTCCTCGACGCCGATCTCCTCGGTGTCCAGGACCTCGGCCCAGGCGTCGGCGACCAGGCGTTCCGCGGCGGTGCGCGGGGCGGTGCGCCGCTCGCCGGCGGCGTAGCCGTCCGGGCCGGGCGCGGGCAGCGCGCGGTGGTCGAGCTTGCCGTTGACGGTCAGCGGCAGCGTGTCCAGGGGCACGTAGGCGGCGGGGACCATATGGGCGGGCAGGGTCCGTTCCAGATGGGCACGGAGCGCGGCGGCGGACGGCGGGGCGTCCGGGCCGGTGCCGACGACATGGGCGACCAGCCGCCGCACGCCGGGGGTGTCCTCGCGCACGGAGACCACCGAGGCGCTGATCGCGGGGTGGGCGTTCAGCGCGGCCTCGATCTCACCGGGTTCGATGCGGAAGCCGCGGATCTTGACCTGCTGGTCGGCCCGGCCCAGGTACTCCAGTGTGCCGTCGCGCCGCCACCGGACGCGGTCGCCGGTGCGGTACATCCGGGCGCCGGGCGGTCCGAAGGGGTGGGCGACGAACCGTGCGGCGGTCAGGCCGGGCCGGTTCAGATAGCCGCGGGCCAGTCCCTCACCGGCCACGTACAGTTCGCCGACGGCACCGGGCGGCACCGGGGCGAAACCGGCGTCGAGCACATGGAGCCGCAGGTCGGGCAGGCCGGACCCGATGGCGCTCCCGGTGGCGCCGGCCACCGTGGCGCGGTCGAGCGGGGCGTGGGTGACGTGCACGGTGGTCTCGGTGATGCCGTACATGTTGACCAGGGCCGGGGCGGTGTCCGGGTGCCGCTCGTACCAGTCGGTGAGCCGGCCGAGGTCGAGGGCTTCGCCGCCGAAGATGACGTAGCGGAGCGTCAACTCGGCACTCAAGCCTGGGTGTTCGGCGTCGGCGCGCATCAGCGGGTAGAACGCGGAGGGCGTCTGGTTGAGCACGGTGACCCGCTCGTCCGCCAGCAGGCGGAGGAAGTCCGCCGGCGAACGGGCGATGTCGTGCGGGACGACGACCAGGCGGCCGCCGTGCAGCAGGGCGCCCCAGATCTCCCACACGGAGAAGTCGAAGGCGTAGGAGTGGAAGAGGGTCCACACGTCGTGCGCGTCGAAGCCGAACCGGTCGCGGGTGCCGGAGAACAGCCGCACCACGTTGGCGTGCGGGACGACCACGCCCTTGGGCCGGCCGGTGGAGCCCGAGGTGTAGATGACGTAGGCGGGGCTCTCCGGCAGCGGGCGGTGCTCCGGCGCGAGGGCGGCGGCCGGCCGCCGGGACAGGTCGGCGCGGACCTCGGGGTCGTCGAGGAGGAGGCGCGGTACGGCGGTGTCGGCCAGGCGTCCGGCGGCCGCCGTGGTGGTGACGAGCAGGGCGGGGGCGGCGTCGGTGAGCAGGTGGGTGATGCGGTCGCCGGGGAGTTCCGGGTCGACGGGTACGTAGGCGGCGCCGGTCTTGAGCACCGCCACGATCGCCACGAGCATGTCCGTCGAGCGGGGCAGGGCGAGCGCCACGAACCGCTCGGGGCCGGCTCCGGACGCGGCCAGCCGGTGCGCCAACCGCCCTGCCTGTGCGTCGAGTTCGGCGTAGGTCAGGGTGTCGCCGGAGCAGGTGACGGCGGTGGCGTCGGGGGTGCGTGCGGCCTGGGCCTCGAACAGGTCGACCAGCGTCCGCTCGGGCCGGCCGTGCGCGGAGCCGTTCCAGTCCACCAGCATCCGCCGGCGTTCCTCGGCGGTCGTCCAGGCCAGGTCGCGCAGCGGCCGTTCGGGACCGGCGGCGATCTCGTCGAGCAGCAGGCACAGCCGGTCGGCGAGGGAGCGGACGGTGGCCTCGTCGAACAGGCCCGGGTCGTAGGCGAGGTCGAAGCCGAGGCGGTCGCCGTGGTGGGCGCGGAGCACCAGCGGGAAGTTGGTGGCGTCCAGCGAGGTGACGTCCAGGATGCGCACGCCGGCGCCGGAGGTCCGGGCCTCGTCGAAGGGGTAGTTCTCGAAGGCGACCATGCTGTCGAAGAGCGCGGTGCCCGCGGGCACGTCGCTGAGCGAGGTCAGCTGCGCGAGCGAGACGGTCTCGAAGCGGCGGGACTCGGACTGGGCGTCCTGGAGGTCCCGCAGCCAGTCGGCGGCCGTGCGGTGTCCTTCGACGCGCACCCGGGTGGGCAGGGTGTTGATGAACATGCCCACCATGGCTTCGGCGCCGGGCAGTTCGTCGGGGCGGCCGGAGACGGTGCTGCCGAACACCACGTCCGGCTCCCCGCTGTAGCGCGCCAGCAGCAGGGCCCAGACGCCCTGCACCACGGTGTTGAGGGTCAGGCCGCCGCGCCGGGCGGTGTCCTCCAGCGCGCGGGACCGCTCGGGGGTCAGGCCGGCGGCCACGACCGCGGCGGAGCGGGCGCGGTGGGCCTCGCGCGGCGGGCGGTCGCAGGGCAGCGGGGTGGGGGTGGCGAAGCCGGCGAGGACGGTGCGCCAGTGCTCCTCGGCGGTGCGGCCGTCGCGGGTGGCGAGCCAGCGGACGTAGTCGGCGAACGGGCGGCGGACCGGCGGCGTGGCGTCCCGGCCGGTGGCCAGGGCGGCGTACTCCTCGCACACCTCGGTCAGCACCTGCGCCAGGCTCCAGCCGTCCAGGATCAGATGGTGCGAGGTCCACAGCAGCCGCAGCTGCCCGCCGGGCAGCCGGATCAGGGTGAGCCGCATCAGCGGTGCGGTGCCGAGGTCGAGGCCCTGCGCGAGGTCGTCGGCGCGCAGGCGGGCCAGCCGGTCCGCGCGGGTCGTGTCGTCGAGGTCGCGCCAGTCCAGGTGGACGACCGGCACGGTGGCCCGGCGGTGCACGATCTGCAGCGGTGCCGGCACGCCGTCCCAGACGACGGAGGTGCGCAGGACGGGGTTCCGGTCGACCACCCGCTGCCAGGCCCGGGCGAAGGTCTCCGGTTCGGTGACCCCGTCGAGCAGCAGGGTGGCCTGGTCGAGATAGACGTCGCCACTTCCGCCGTCCCCGCCGTCCCCGCCGACGAGGCGGTGGAAGAGCATGCCCTCCTGAAGGGGCGTCAGGGGGTAGAGGTCTTCGATGCCGTGTCCGTCGCCGACGAGGCGGTCCAGGCCGGCCTGGTCCAGCCCGGCGAGGGGGAAGTCGGAGGGGGTGCGGCCGCCGGCCCCGGGCCGGGCGCAGTGGGCGACGATCCCGGTCAGCGCGCGGACCGTGCCCTCGGCCAGGTCGCGGACCGTGCGCTCGTGGTGCACCTGGTCGCTGTAGTGCCAGGTCAGTTCCAGCACGCCGTCGGCCACTACGGCGGAGACGTCCAGCAGGTGGTCGAGCCGCGCGTCGGCGGCCAGCTCGCGGCCGGGGGCCGGGCCGGCGGGCGCGAAGTCGGCGTCCTGCGGGGTCTCCCACTGACCGTGGTAGGTGAAGCAGACCTCGGGCAACGGCCGGTCGTGCAGGGCGCGGGCGGCCGGGTCGGGTGAGCCGAGGCGGGCCAGCGCCTCGTAGCCGAGGCCGCGGCGCGGGACGGCCCGCAGCCGTTCCTTGACCGCCTTGAGCGTGCCGCCCCAGTCCGGCTCGCCCGCCGGGCCGGCCGGGGTGAGGGTGACCGGGTACTGGGTGGTGAACCAGCCGACGGTCCGGGACAGGTCGGGGGCGTCGACGGCGGCCGAATCGCCGGCACCCGCGTCGGCCTCGGTGCCGCCGAGGTCCTCCCGGCCGTGGCCCTCCAGTGCCACCGTCACCCGGTCGGTGCCCGTCCAGTCGGCGAGGACCCGGCCCAGGGCGCTCAGCAGCACGTCGTTGACCTGGGTGCGGTACGCGCCGGGGACCCGGCGGAGCAGGGCCTCGGTGGTGTCGCGGTCGAGGCGGGCGCGCACGGTGCGGACCGAGCCGGCGACCGGGGTGCCGTCGCGGTCGACCGGCAGCGGGGTGTGCGGTACGGCGCTCTGCGCGCTCCAGTGGGCGAGGTCGTCGTCGAGGCCGCCGTCCTGGACGTGGCGGACCAGGGTGGTCGCCCAGGTGGTGAACGGCGTGCCGGTGGGCTCCAGTTGGACCGGCCGGCCGGCGGCGGCCTGGCGGTAGGCGGTTTCCAGGTCGGCGAGGAGGATGCGCCAGGAGACGCTGTCCACGGCCAGGTGATGGACCGTCAGGAACAGCTGGGGGCGGTCGTCCGGGCCGGGCAGGAACAGGGCGGCGCGCACCAGCGTCCCGGCGGCCAGGTCCAGGGCGGCGCGGGCGGCGTCGGCCGCCTCGGTGCGGGCGGTGTCCCGGGCGGTACCGCTGGTTCCGGAGAGGTCGTGGCGGGTCAGGAGGCCGGGGGCCACCGCGGCTCCGGGGTGCTGGCGCCAGGTGTCGCCGGTGCGCAGGAAGCGGGTGCGCAGCGCGGGGTGGTGTGCGGCGACGGCGTGCAGGGCCTGTTCCAGGGCGGCCTGGTCGAGGTCGTGCGGCAGGTCGAGCAGCATCGACATGGTGAAGTGCCGCTCGGGCCCGTGGGTGGCGAAGAACCATTCCTGGATGGGGGTGAGCGGGGCCGGGCCGGTGTCCTGCCGCGGCCGGGGCGCGGTCGCCGGGGCGGTGCGCGGGGTGACCGCGGCGGCGAGGTCGGCGACGGTCTGGTGCCGGAAGACGTCCCGGGAGGTCAGCTGCCAGCCGGCGGCGCGGGCCCGGGAGACCGCCTGGATGCTGAGGATCGAGTCGCCGCCCAGCTCGAAGAAGTTGTCCGTCACGCCCACCCGGGCGAGGCCGAGCACCTCGGACCAGATCGCGGCCAGCTCGCGCTCGGCCGGGGTGCGCGGTGCGACGAACTCCCGCTCGCGCGGGGCCGCGTCGAGGTCGGGGGCGGGCAGGGCGCGCCGGTCCAGTTTGCCGCTGCTGTTGAGCGGCAGGGCGTCGAGGACGACGAAGGCGGCGGGCACCATGTGGCCGGGCAGGGTGCGGGCGAGGGCGTCACGCAGGCCGGACGGGGTGGGTCGTCCGGTGGCGGAGGGCGCCACGTAGGCGGCCAGCCGGGCGTGGCCCTGGTCGCTTTCGACGGCGACGACGGCCGCCTCGGCGACGTCCGGCAGGGCCAGCAGGGCCGCCTCGATCTCGCCGGGTTCGATGCGGTGGCCGCGGATCTTGACCTGGTCATCGGCGCGGCCCAGGTAGTCGAGCCGTCCGTCGGCCGTCCAGCGGGCGAGGTCGCCGGTGCGGTACATCCGGCTGCCGGGCGGCCCGTACGGGTCGGCGGTGAAGCGGGCGGCGGTCAGGCCGGGGCGGTGCAGATAGCCGCGGGCGACCTGGGCGCCGGCGAGGTACAGCTCGCCTCCGACACCGGGCGGCACCGGCTGCAGCCGGTCGTCGAGGACGTAGGCGCGCACATTGGCGAGCGGCCGGCCCACCACGGGCCGTCCGGTGCCACTGATGCGGCAGGCCAGTGCGTCGACGGTGCACTCGGTCGGGCCGTAGAAGTTGTACGCGGCGGTGTCGGGCAGCGCGGACAGCTCCCGCCACAGCGCGGGGCCGACGGCCTCGCCGCCGAGCATCAGCACCCGGGGCCGGTGGCGGGGGTCGCTGAGCAGTCCGGCGGGCAGCAGTTGCCGCAGGTAGGAGGGGGTGAGGTCGAGGAAGTCGAGACGGTGGGTGACGACGTACTCGACCAGCGCGGCCGGGTCGAGCCGGGTGGTCTCGTCGACGAGGTGCAGCTGATGGCCGCCGGCCATCAGCAGGACGCCCTCCAGCGAGGTGTCGAAGGAGAACGAAGCGGTCAGGGCGACCCGCAGGGGCCCGCCGCCGGCGTCGGCGACGAAGCCGTGCTCGTGGGCGGCCAGCAGGTTCATCAGGGAGCGGTGCTCGACGGCGACGCCCTTGGGACGGCCGGTCGAGCCGGAGGTGTAGATGACGTAGGCGGGGTGGCCGGGGTACAGCGGGGCGAGGCGGTCGGCGTCGGTGGGGTTCGTCGCGGGCGTGGCGCCGGGTACGGCGCGCAGCGCGGCCTCGTCGAGCACCAGCATCGGCCGGGCGTCGGCGAGCAGGAACTCCACGCGCTCCGCGGGCAGTTCGGGGTCGAGGGGCAGGTAGCCGGCACCGGATTTGAGGACGGCGAGGAGGGCCACGACCAGGTCGGCGGTGCGTGGCAGCCGTAGCGCGACGAGCCGTTCGGGGCCGGCGCCGCGGTGGATGAGGTGGTGGGCCAGCCGGTTGGCGCGGGCGTTGAGTTCGGCGTAGTCCAGGGTGGTGTCACCGGCGACCAGTGCCGTGTGGTGCGGGGTGCGGGCGGCCCGGGCCTCGAAGACGCCGGGGTAGGTGGCGGGGGCGACCGGCACGGCGGTGTCGTTCCACTCGGTGGTCAGCCGCCGCCGGTCGTCCTCGGCGAGCAGCGGCAGCTCGCCCAGCGGCCGGTCGGGTTCGGCGGCCACCCCGTCGAGCAGGAGGACGAGTTGCTCGGCCATCCGCGCCGCGGTCGGGGCGTCGAAGAGGTCGGTGCGGTACTCCAGCAGCCCGGTGAGGCCGTCCTCGTCGGGCACGAATTCCACGCTGAGGTCGAAGGTGGCCGAGCGGCGGGGCACGGGCACGTTCTCGGCGGTCAGCCCGCGCAGGCCGGGGGCGGCGGGCGGGGCGGGGTGGAGCAGGACCATGACGTCGAAGAGCGGGTTGCGGCCCGCTTCCCGGGTCGTGCCGACCGCCTCCACCAGCCGTTCGAAGGGGGTGTCGTCGTGCGCGAAGGCATCCAGGACGGTGGCGGCCGCGGTGTCCAGCAGGTCGCGGTAGGGGCGGGCGGTGTCGACGGGGCAGCGCAGCACGACCGTGTTGACGAAGAAGCCGACCGCGCGCTCCAGTTCGGTGCGGCCGCGCCCGGGGGTCAGGGATCCGAGGGTGATGTCGTCCTGCCCGGACCAGCGGGCGAACAGGGCCTGGCAGCCGGCGATCAGCGCGGCGAAGAGGGTGGTGTGCTGGTCGGCGGCCACCTGCCGCAGGCGGGCCGTGGTCTCGGGTGGTACGCGGAAGGTGTGCACCGCGCCGCCGGCCGGTTCCGCCCCGTCGCGGGGACGGTCGAGCGGCAGCTCCAGCGGCACCGCTCCGTCCAGTTGCTTGGTCCAGTAGGACAGCTGCTCCTGGAGGAGGGCACCGGACAGCCGGTCGCGCTGCCACACGGCGAAGTCCGGGTACTGCGTGGCCACCGGCGCCAGGGCGGCCGTCTCCCCCGCGGCGAAGGCGTCGTGGAGCGTGCGGAGTTCGTCCAGCAGCACGCCCATCGACCAGCCGTCGGTGACGATGTGGTGCGCGGTGAGCAGCAGGACGTGCCGGTCGGGGGCGGTGCGGATCAGCAGGGCGCGCAGGAGTGGCCCGGTGCGCAGGTCGAACGGGCGGGAGTACTCGGCGAGCAGCAGCGCGTCGAGCGCCGCCTCCGGGCTCTCCTGGGACCCGCGGTCCGGCTCCCCCGCGAGGTCCCGGAGCGGCAGGGGCACCGGGGCGGGCGGCTGCACGGTCTGTACGGGCCGGCCGTCGTGGTCGTCGAACGTGGTGCGCAGGGCCTCGTGGCGCTCGACCACGGCGTCCAGCGCCCGGGAGAGCGCGGTCCGGTCCAGGCCGCCGGTGAGCCGCAGCGCGACCGCGCTGTTGTAGCGGGCGTCGCCGGGCCGCAGCTGGTCGAGGAACCACAGCCGCTGCTGGGCGAAGGACAGCGGCAGCGGCCGGGACCGGTCGGCGCGGGGGATGCCCGGCCGGGCGCCTGCCGCCGGGCCGCCGGCCTTTCCGGCGAGGCGACGGCGCAGGGCTTCCTGGAGGTCCTGCGGCAGGGCCGCGGCGCGGCCTTCCTTCGAAGACGTCATGTCGTCGGTCCTCACCGTTCGTCGGGGTCGTGGTCGCCGCGTGCGGCGTCTTCGAGTTCGCGCAGGACGTGCTCCTCCACCAGCTCCGCGAGGGCGGCGACGGTGCGGGAGACCAGGACGTCCCGGGGGTCAGGGCCACGCCGAAGGTCTCGTTGGCGCGGGCGGCGATGTGCAGGCTGCGCAGGGAGTCGCCGCCGAGGGCGAAGAAGTCGTCCTCGACGCCCACGGCCGTCTCCAGGACCTGGGACCAGAGGTCCGCGAGGACTTCCTCGGTGGGGGTGCGCGGGGCGGTGTGCCCGGCGGGTCCTTCGGGTTCCGGTTCCGGCGCGGGCAGGGCGGCGCGGTCGGTCTTGCCGTTCTCGGTGAGCGGGAAGCGCTCCAGGACGGCGAAGGCCGCGGGGACCATGTGGGCGGGCAGCATACGGGCGGCGAACGCCCGTAGTTCCGGCCCGGTCGGGATGTCGGCCCCGGGCGCGGCCAGCAGATGGGCCACCAGCCGCCGCTGTCCGGGCTCGTCCTCCCGTACGGTCACCACGGCGTCGCGGACGGCCGGGTGGCGGGCGAGCGCGGCCTCGACCTCGCCCGCCTCGATGCGGTGGCCGCGCAGCTTGATCTGGTGGTCGGTGCGGCCGAGGTGGTGGAGGTTGCCGTGGGTGTCGCGCCGCACCAGGTCGCCGGTGCGGTACATGCGGGTGCCCGGCGGGCCGTAGGGGTCGGCGAGGAAGCGGGCGGCGGTCAGGCCGGGGCGGCCCAGGTAGCCGCGGGCCAGGGAGGGGCCGCTGATCCACAGTTCGCCGGGGACGCCGTCGGCTACCGGGCGGAGCCGGGCGTCGAGGACGTAGACGCCGGTGGCGGGCAGCGGGCGCCCGATCGGGGGCGTGCCGCCGTCGGACGGCAGCGGATCGGACCAGGTGGCGACGACGGTGGTCTCGGTGGGCCCGTAGGAGTTGACCATCCGGTGGTGCGGGGCCCAGCGGCCGGCCAGTTCGGCGCCGCAGGTGTCCGCGCCGACGATGAGGGTGCGCAGGTCCGGCAGGGTGCCGGGGGTGTCCGGCGGGACGGTGGCGAGCGCGGCGGGCGGCAGCAGGGTGTGGGTGATGCGGGCGGTCCGCAGCACATCGGCGAGGTCCGCGCCGAGCAGCGGGCCGGGCGGCGGAACCACCAGGCAGGCGCCGTTCGGCAGGGCCATGCACAGCTCCAGTACGGACGCGTCGAAGCTGGGCGTGGCGAAGGCCAGCACGCGGTCCCCGGGCCGGACCTGGTAGTGGTCGGCCTCGGCGGCGGCGAAGCCGGCCAGTCCGCGGTGGGTGACGACGACGCCCTTGGGGGTGCCGGTGGACCCGGAGGTGTAGATGACGTAGGCCGGGTCGTCGAGGTCGAGCGGGCGGGTCCGGTCGTGGTCGGTGGGACGGTGGGACGGGGTGCCGTCCGGGCCGGCCGCCAGGAGGTCCCGGACGTCCGCGGCCCGCAGGGTGACGGCGGGCGCCGCGTCGCGCAGCATCAGGGCGATCCGCTCGTCCGGGTAGCCGGGGTCGACGGGCAGGTAGGCGGCGCCCGCCTTGGCGGTGGCCAGCTGGGCGACGATCATGTCGGCCGACCGGGGCAGCACCAGGGCGACGAGGTCGCCGGGGCCGGTGCCGCGGGCGATCAGCCGGTGCGCGAGGCGGTTGGCACGGTCCTCCAACTCGGCGTAGGTGAGCCGGAGTTCAGGGTCCTCCAGGGCGGGCCCGGTGGGCGAGCGGTCGACCGTGGCCTCGATGAGCGCGGCCAGTGTCGCGGGCGGCACGGCGTCGCCGTCCGGCCGGGCGGACCGGCCGGTCAGCCGGGCGCGCTCCTCCGGCGGCAGCACGTCGATGCCGTCCAGGGAGGCCGCCGGGCCGGGCTCCGCGAGCGCGCCGAGGGTGTGCACGAGCTGTCCGGCCAGGGACCCGGCGGTGGCCTCCTCGAAGTACCGCGGGTCGTAGCCGAGTTCGACGGTCAGCCGGGAGCCGGGCGACACCACCACGGTCAGCGGGTAGTTGGTGGCCTCCAGCGCGTGCAGATCGCGTACCCGGAGGCCGTGCGCGGTGGCGGCCGTGGTGGTGATCGGGTAGTTCTCGAAGACCACCAGGCTGTCGAACAGGGTGGTGCCGGCGGGCAGTTCGCTCCAGTCGTGCAGGTCCGACAGCGCGACGTGTTCGCACCCGCGGGCATCGGCCTGCGCGGTCTGGACGCCGCGCAGCCACTCGGCCGGGGGCGTGTCGCCGCTGACGTCGACGCGTACCGGCAGGGTGGTGATGAACAGGCCCGGGATGGCCTCGGCGCCGGGCAGGTCGGCGGGCCGGCCGGAGACCGTCGAGCCGAAGCAGACGTCCCGTTCGCCGCTCCAGCGGGACAGCAGCAGGCCCCAGGCGCCCTGGACGACGGTGTTGAGGGTGAGGTGGTGGCGCCGGGCGAAGTCCTGGAGCGCGGCGGTGCGTTCCTCGTCGAGGTGGAGCGACAGCCAGGTGCCGGAGCGGGTGGCGGCGCCGGGGCCGGGCGCCGGTCGTAGGGCAGCGGGGTGGGGGCGGTGAGCCCGGCCAGCGCCCGGCGCCAGTGCGCCTCGGCCGGGGCCGGGTCCTGGGCGGCGAGCCAGGCGACGTGGTCCGCGAACGGTCTGCGGTCCGGCAGCCGGGGCTCGGTGCCGGCGGTGAGCGCGGCGTGGCCGGCGAAGACGTCGGCGAGCACCTGGAAGACGCTCCAGCCGTCGAGCAGGACGTGGTGGAAGGTCCACACGACCCGGACCTCGGACGGGGCGAGCCGGATGAGGGTGAGCCGCAGCAGCGGCGGCCGGTCCAGGGCCATGCCGCGGGCCCGGTCCTCGGCGAGCAGCCGTTCCAGCGCGGCCGCCCGCTCGACCGGCGGCAGGTCGCTCCAGTCCAGCTCGGTCACCGGCAGGGTGACGGAGCGGTGCACGGCCTGCAGCGGGGCGGGCGCCTCGTGCAGCAGCACCGCGGTGCGCAGCACGGGGGTGCGGTCGACGACGTGCTGCCAGGCGGCGGCCAGCACCCGCGGGTCACGCACCCCGTCCACGACGAAGGTGGCCTGTTCGACGTAGAGGCCCTCCTCGGGGGCGTCGAGGCCGTGGAAGACCATGCCGGTCTGGGTGGGGGTCAGCGGATAGAGGTCGGTGACGTCCCGGCCGGTGCCGACCAGCCGGTCGACGGTGTCCTGGTCGAGGCGGGCCAGCGGGAAGTCGGAGGGGGTGCGGCCGCCGGTGCCGGGTTCGGCGCAGTGCCGGACGATCTCCCGCAGCTCGGCGGCCATTTCCTCGGCCAGCCGGGTCACGGTGGCGGGCAGGTGCCGCTCGGTCGAGTACGACCAGCTGAACTCCAGCCGCTTGTCCGTCACCCGGCCGACCACGTCGATCAGCTGGGGCCGTTCGGCCGCCGGGTCCATGCCGCCCTCCAGCGGGCCGTACGGTGCGTGCAGCAGGCCGTCGCCCGCCCAGGCGTGCCAGTCCTGCTGGCCGAGGTAGTTGAAGCCGATCTGCGGGGCGTCCGGGAGGTCCGGGGCGGCGGGGCCGCGCAGGTGGCGCAGGGCGCCGTGGCCGAGGCCGTGCCGGGGCAGCGCGCGCAGGCCCTCCTTCACCGACTTCAGGACCGTGGCGAGGGCGGCGCCCGGCGGCACGTCCAGCGCGACCGGGAACATGGTGGTGAACCAGCCGACCGTGCGGGACAGGTCGACGTCGTCGAAGATCTCCTCGCGGCCGTGGCCCTCCAGCCCGACCAGTACCCGGTCGTGCCCGGTCCAGCGGGCCAGTACGCGGCCCAGGGCGCAGAGCAGGACGTCGTTGATCCGGGTCCGGTAGGCGTCGGGCACGTCCTGGAGCAGCCGGCGGGTCTCCTCGGCCTCCAGACGGACGGTCACGGTGTCCTCGGAGGCGGCGGTGTTGCGGCCGGTGCGGTCGGTGGGCAGGGCGGCGGGCGCGTGCGCCCGGGTCCAGTACGGGAGTTCGTCGTCGAAGCCGCCGGCCGCGGTGTGGTCCCGGAGCCGCTGCGCCCAGTCGCGGAAGGACGTCGTCCGGGGCCCGAGCCCGGGCCGGTCCCCGGCGCGCACCGCGCGATAGGCGGTGTCGAGGTCCTCCAGCAGGATGCGCCAGGACACCGCGTCCACGACCAGGTGGTGGGCGGCCAGCAGTAGCACCGGGCGGGCCTCCTCGTCGTCGGCGGGGCGGCACAGCACGGTCTTCAGCAGCGGCCCGTGGGCCAGGTCGAAGCCCGCGCAGAGCTCATCGGACAGCGCGCGCAGCGCCGTGGCCCGGTCCTTCGGGTCCCGGCCGGGCAGGTCGCAGACCTCCAGGGCGGGCGCCGCGCCGGGGGCCGCGGTGTGCTGCCGCCACCGGCCGTCGCCGTCCGGTGCGTACCGGGAGCGCAGCGCGTCGTGGTGTTCCAGCACCGCGGCCAGCGCGGTGCGCAGCGCGTCCTCGTCGGTGTCGGCGGCGAGTTCGTAGGAGAGCGACTGGGTGAAGTGTGCCGCGGTGCCGGGCAGGGTCTCGAACAGCCAGTGCTGGACGGGGGTGAGCGGCACCTCCCCCACCACCGGGCCCTGGTCGGCGGGGACCGCCGAGACCGGCAACCGGCCGACGGCAGCGGCCAGTTCGGCGACGGTCTGGTGGACGAACAGGTGCCGCGGTGCCAGGTCGAGGCCGGCGCGACGGGCCGCGGAGACGATCTGGATGCTGAGGATCGAGTCGCCGCCCAGGGTGAAGTAGTTGTCCTCCACGCCGACCGTCTCCACACCGAGCACCTGGGCCCAGATGGCGGCCAGCGTCCGCTCGGTGTCGGTGCGCGGGGCCACCTGGCCGCCGGTGGGGGCGGTCCAGTCGGGGGCGGGCAGGGCGCGCCGGTCGAGCTTGCCGGTGGTGCCCAGCGGCAGCCGGTCCAGGGGGACGACGACCGCGGGGACCAGGTGGTCGGGCAGGCGCGCGGCGAGGAAGGCGCGTACCTCGGCGGGGTCGGGGCGGGTCGCGCCCCGGCCGACGGCGTAGCCGATCAGGCGCTTGTGGCCGTCGGTCTCGACGACCCGCGCGGCGGCCTCGGCCACGTCGGGGTGGCGGGTCAGCGCGGCCTCGACCTCGCCGAGTTCGATCCGGAAGCCGCGCACCTTGACCTGGTCGTCGGTCCGTCCCAGGTACACCAACTGGCCGTCGGGGTCCCGGCGTACGAGGTCGCCGGTGCGGTACATCCGCGCGCCCGCGGGGCCGTAGGGGTCCGGGAGGAACCGGCGGGCGGTGAGGCCGGGCCGGGCGAAGTAGCCGCGGGCCACGCCGGTGCCGGCGAGGTAGAGCTCGCCGGGTACGCCGACCGGTACCGGCCGGAGCCGGGCGTCGAGGACGTAGGCGCGGGCGCCGCCGACGGGGCTGCCGATGGGCGGGGTGCGGTCCGGGTCGGCGGGGTCGCAGGTCCAGGCGGTGGCGTAGACGGTGGCCTCGGTGGGGCCGTAGATGTTGGCGACCGTGCAGCCGGGGACGGCGGCGCGGACGTCGCGGACGGTGCGGGCGGCGAGCCCCTCGCCGGCGAGGACCACGGTGTCCGCGGTGACGTGCACGGTGTCCTCGGCGAGCAGCCGGCCGAGGGCGGAGGGGACGGCGCTGAGCAGGCTCGCGGTCCAGGGTTCGGTGCGTTCGGCCAGCGCCAGCAGGTCCGCCACGAGGTCGATGCGGCCACCGCAGAGCAGCGGGCAGAGCAGCTCGAAGACCGAGACGTCGAAGTTGAGCGAGGTCGAGGCGACGACATGGGCCAGGCCCCGGCTGCCGAACGCGGTGGCCGCCCAGTCGGCCAGGGCCACCACCGAGCCGTGGGTGACGACCACGCCCTTGGGGCGGCCGGTGGAGCCCGAGGTGTGGATGACGTAGGCGGGGTGGGCGGGCAGCAGGGCGCCGGTCCGCTCGGCGTCGGCGGGGTCGGCGGCGGACTGCTCCGCGAGGCGTCCGGCGAGCGCCGGGTCGTCCAGCACGAGGCGGACGGTGGGCCCGTCGGGCAGGCGGGCGGCGAGGTCGGAGGTGGTCAGGAGGATGTCCGGCCGGACGTCGTCGAAGAGGAAGGAGATCCGCTCGGCCGGGTACGCCGGGTCGACCGGCAGGTAGCCGGCGCCGCTCTTGAGGACGGCCAGCAGGGCCACCGGCAGGTCGGCGGTGCGCGGCAGCGCGAGGGCGACGAACCGTTCCGGGCCGGCGCCCGAGGCGATCAGCAGCCGGGCCAGTCGGTTGGCGCGGGCGTTGAGTTCTCCGTAGGTGAGGTGCGCGGTCCCGGCCACTACGGCCGGGGCGTCGGGGGTGCGGGCCGCCTGTTCCTCGAAGACCTCCGGCAGTACGCGGTGCGGCGTCGCGGCGGCCGGTGCGCCGGACCGGTCGAGGAGGCGGGCGCTCTCCTCCGCGGTGAGCAGCGGCAGGTCCGCGAGCCGGCGCTCCGGGTCGGCGGCCATCTCGGTGAGCAGCACGCGCAGGCAGCCGCCGAGCCGCTCGATGGTGGCGGCGTCGAAGGCGGCCGGGTCGTAGTCCAGGGCGATGGTGAGGCGCTCGCCGGGGGCGACGACCACGCTGAGCGGGTAGCTGGTCGGCTCCAGCTCGCGCTGCTGGGCCACGCGCAGGCCGTGCCGGGCGAGGGCGTCGCGGTCGAACGGGTAGTTCTCGAAGACCACGATGCTGTCGAACAGGCCGACGCCGCCGGGGAGTTCGCTCCAGTTCTGCAGTTGGGCGAGGGAGACGAAGTCGTGCCGGCGGGACTCCGACTGGGCGCTCTGCACCTCGCGCAGCCACTCCAGCAGCGGGCGGTCGGCGTCGATCCGCACCCGGGTCGGCAGGGTGTTGATGAACACGCCGACCATGGATTCCACGCCGGGCAGGTCGGCGGGCCGGCCGGAGACGGTGCTGCCGAAGACCACGTCGTCGGTGTTGCCGTAGCGGCCGAGCAGCAGGCCCCAGGCGCCCTGGAGCACGGTGTTCATGGTGAGGCCGGCCCGCTGCGCGGTCTCCCGCAGCCGTGCGGAGTCGGCCGCGTCCAGCGTGAGGTGCACGGTGTCCGAGGACGCGCTGCGGTGGGCCTCCAACGGCGTGCGGTCGCGGGGCAGTTCGGTGGGGGCGCTGAAGCCGGCCAGCGTGCGGCGCCAGTACTGCTCGGCGTGGGTGTCGTCCTGCTCCGCCAGCCAGCGCAGGTAGCCGGCGAACGGGGCCCGCGCGGGGACCTCGGGGCGGCGGCCGGCGGTGAGCGCGGCGTACCGCTCGAAGACCTCGTCGACGACCTGGGCCGCGCTCCAGCCGTCGAGCAGGATGTGGTGGAAGGTCCACACGAGGCGGACCTGGTCGGCGGAGAGCCGGATCAGGGTCAGCCGCATCAGGGGCGCGGTGGTGAGGTCGAGGCCGACCGCCCGGTCCTCGGCGAGCAGGGCGGCCAGCGCCTCCTCGCCGTGCTCGGCGCTCCGGCCGGTCCAGTCGTGGTGGGTGACGGGAACGGTGGCCCGGGTCTGCACGATCTGCAGCGGTTCGGGGGTCTCCTGCCACACCAGTCGCGTACGGAGCATGGGGTTGGCGTCGGCGGTCTGCTGCCAGGCCGTGGCCAGCGCCACCGGGTCGGTGACCCCGGTCAGCAGCAGCTGGACCTGGTTGAAGTAGGCGTCGGAGGACGGGTCCATCAGGCCGTGGAAGAGCATGCCGGCCTGCATGGGGGTCAGCGGGTAGACGTCCTCCACGGTGCGGCCGTCGGCCACGATCCGGTCCACGGCCGTCTGGTCGAGGCGGGCCAGCGGGAAGTCGGAGGGGGTGCGGCCGCCGGCGTCCGGGGCGGCGCAGTGCGCCACGAGTTCCGTCAGGGCGGTGCGCATGCCCTCCGCCAGGGCGGTGACCGTCTCCTCGTGGTGCACCCCGCGGCTGTAGTGCCAGGTGAGTTCCAGGCTGCCGTCCTCGACCCGGCCCACGACGTCGAGCAGGTGCGGCCGTTCGGACTCGGGTGCGGCGGCGCCGCCGAGTCCACCGCGTACGCCGCGGACCAGGCCGTCGCCGTCGGTGGTCCAGTCGAAGCGGCCCAGGTAGTTGAAGCTGATCGGGGGAAGGGCTGCGTCGGCGATCCCGGCGGTGGGCGCGAGGTGGCGCAGCGCGCCGTGGCCGAGTCCCCGGCCGGGTACGGCGCGCAGCTGCTCCTTGACCGACTTGAGGGCATCGGCCCAGCCGCCGGCCGGCACGTCGAGGGCGACCGGGAACAGGCTGGTGAACCAGCCGACCGTACGGGACAGATCGACGCCGTCGAAGAGGTGGTCCTCGCGGCCGTGGCCCTCCAGGCCGATGGCGACGGTGCGGCGTCCGGTCCAGTCGGCCAGTACCCGGCCGAGCGCGGTGAGCAGGACGTCGTTGATCCGGGTGCGGTAGACGCCGGGCACCTTGTGCAGCAGGTCGGCGGTGTCCCGCGGGTCCAGGCGGACGGTGACCGAGCGCAGGTCGGCGACGGTGTTGCCGCCGTCGGCGTCGACCGGCAGCGGGGCCGCGCAGTGCTCGGCCACCGTCTCCCAGTGGGCCCGCTCGCCGGTGAATCCGCCGGCTTCCGTGTGGGCCCGCAGCCGCCGGGCCCACTCCTGGACGGAGGTGGTGCGGGCGGGCAGGCGGACCGGTTCGGCGGCGCGTGCCTGGCGGTAGGCGGTCTCCAGGTCCTCCAGCAGGACCCGCCAGGAGACGCCGTCGACCACCAGATGATGCACCGTCAGAAAGAGCTGTGCCGCCGGGAGTCGTCTCCCGGTGAAGAGCCGGGCGGCGAGCAGCGGGCCGTCCGCGAGCCGGAAGCCGCCGTGCGCCTCGGCCATGACCGCGTCGGCCTCGGCGGTGCACTCCTCGACGGTGCCCCCGGTCAGAGGGTGGATCCGCAGCAGCCGCGGGTCCGTCGCGTCTGGGCCGGGGCAGTGCTGGTGCCAGGTGCCGTCCGGGCGCCGGTCGAAGCGGGCCCGCAGCGCGTCGTGGTGACGCCACAGCGCGTGCAGTGCCGTCTCCAGCGCCTCCGGGTCGGGGTCCTCCGCCAGTTCGATGACGACGGACTGGTTGAAGTACCCGGGGCGCTGCGGGTCGGCGTCGAGGAACCAGTGCTGGATGGGCGTGAGGTCGACGTCCCCGTCGACCGGGCCGGTGCCGGTGACGGGCGCGGTGGAACCGGTCGCGGCCGCCAGGGCCGCGACGGTCGGGTGCCGGAACACGTCCCGGGGCGTGAGGGTCAGGCCCGCCTTCCGGGCGCGCGAGACGACCTGGATGCTGAGGATCGAATCGCCGCCCAGCGTGAAGAAGTTGTCCTCGACACCGACCCGTTCCACGCCCAGCAGGGTGCGCCAGATCCCGGCGAGGATCCGCTCGGTCTCGGTGCGCGGTGCCACGTGCTCCCGGCACCGGCCGCGGACCAGTCGGGGGTCGGCAGCCGGCGGTGGTCGACCTTGCCGTTGGCGGTGAGCGGCAGTGCGTCCAGGGTGACGAACGCGGCCGGGACCATGTAGTCGGGCAGTTCGGCGGCGAGCGCCGCGCGCAGCTCGTCCACCGGCGGCACGCTGGCGCCCGCGGCGGGTACGACGTAGGCGACCAGGCGCTTGCGGCCGCCGTCCGCGGGGACGGCCACCACCGCCTCGGCGACGGCGTCGTGGCGGATGAGCCGGTCGGCGATCTCGGCCGGCTCGACGCGGAAGCCACGGATCTTGATCTGGTCGTCGGCCCGGCCCACGAAGTGCAGTTCGCCGTCCGGGCTCCAGCGCACGAGGTCGCCGGTGCGGTACATCCGGCTGCCGGGCGGGCCGAAGGGGTCGGCGAGGTAGCGCTCCGCGGTGGCGCCGGGCCGGCCGTGGTAGCCGCGGGCGAGCCCGGCCCCGGCGAGGTACAGCTCGCCGGGGATGCCCGGCGGCTGGGGCTGCAGGGTGCCGTCGAGGACGTAGACCCGGGTGTTGTCCAGCGGGCGTCCGATGGGGAGGGTGGCGGGCAGCGGGTCGCCGGCCCGGAAGACCCGCCGGGTGGCGAAGGTCGTCGTCTCGGTGGGGCCGTAGCCGTCGACCACGGTGAGGCCGGGGCAGGCCTCCAGGACACGGCGCACGGCCCCGCCCGGTACGGCCTCTCCCCCGGTCCACACCTCCCGGGCGCCGCGCAGGCAGCCGGGGTCCTCCTGGGCCAGCAGCCGGAACAGTCCGGCGGTCAGCCAGAGGCAGCTCACGCCCTGTTCGGTGATCGCCCGGCGGACCGTGGCGGCGTCCACGTCCGCGGGCGGGGCCAGGACGACCCGGCCGCCGCGCAGCAGCGGCACCCACAGCTCGTAGGTGGCGGCGTCGAAGGCCTGCGGGGAGTGCAGCAGGACCCGGTCGTGTCCGGCGAAGGCGCGGTCCGAGGCGAGCGCCACGACGTCCCGGTGGCGCACCGCGACACCCTTGGGCCGCCCGGTGGAGCCGGAGGTGAACATCAGCTGGAGCACGTGGTCGGGGTGGACCACGGGTGCGGGCACATCGGCCGGGGCGTGGGCACCCGCTTCGTCGGTCACCAGCAGGGTGCGCCCGCCGGGTGCCACCACGGCGGCGGTGTCCTGCCAGGCGGCGTCCGTGAGGACGAGGTCCGCGGTGCTCTCCGCCAGCACCTGCCGCAGCCGCTGCTCGGGCGCGCGGCCGTCCAGCGGGACGTACACGCCACCGGTCCTGGCGAGCGCCAGCTGGGCGACGACCAGGGCGGCCGAGCGGTCCATGAGGACGGCGACGGGGCGTTCGGGGCGGACACCGAGGGCGGTCAGCCGCCGGGCCAACACCTCGGCCTGTGCGTCGAGTTGGCGGTAGCTCAGGATGCCGTCGCCGGTGTCCAGGGCGGGGGCGTCGGGGGTGCGCCGGACCTGGGCGGCGAACAGCCCGGCGACGGTGTCCT
Organism: Streptomyces endophytica; assembly: GCF_026153355.1. Lineage (GTDB taxonomy): Bacteria > Actinomycetota > Actinomycetes > Streptomycetales > Streptomycetaceae > Streptomyces > Streptomyces endophytica. The sequence goes on from NZ_CP110636.1 coordinate 5,291,321, forward strand.
CGGGGAGTGCGGTGGCGGTGTCGTTCCACTCCTCCAGCACCTGCCGGCGGCGGGCGGCGCCGAGGACCGGCAGCCGGGCCGGCGGGCGTTCGGCGTCGTCGGCCATCTCCGCCAGCAGCACGGTGAGGTACTCGGCCATCCGCTCGACGGTGGCGGCGTCGAACAGCTCAGGGTCGTAGCCGAGCCGCAGGGCGAGTTCGGGCCCGGGGTAGGCGACGAGGCTGAGCGGATAGTTGGTGGTCTCGATGCCGTCGAGTCCGGTAAGCCGCAGGCCGTGCGCGGCGGCGAGGTCGTCGCCGACCGGGTAGTTCTCGAACACCACGATGCTGTCGAAGAGCCGGGCCTGTTCGGGGAGTTCGGTGAGGGCCTTCAGCCGGGCGAGCGGTACGTGGTCGAAGCGCCGGTCGTCGGTCTGGATCTCCTGCACCCGGCGCAGCCAGTCCCGCACGGTGCCGTCGGCGGGGACCGTCAGCCGGGTCGGGACGGTCGCGATGAACAGGCCGTTCATCGCCTCGACGCCGGGCAGCTCGGGCGGCCGGCCGGAGACGGTGGTGCCGAAGACGACGTCCGGCCGGCCGGTCTGGCGGGCCAGCAGCAGCGCCCAGGCGCCCTGGACGAGGGTGTTGACGGTCAGGCCGGCGCCGCGGGCGAGGTCGTCCAGGCGGGTGGAGGTGGCGGCGGGCAGGGTGACCCGTACCGCCGCGGAGGACTCCGCGCGGTGGGTCTCGGTGGGTTCGCGGTCGTAGGGCAGCGCGGTGGGTTCGCCGAGCCCGGCGAGGCGGTCCCGCCAGTGCCGTTCGGCCTCGGTCCGGTCGCGGTCGCGCAGCCAGGCGACGTAGTCGCGGAACGGCCGGCGGACCGGCAGGCCGGTGTCGGTCGGGGCGCCGTCGTCGCCGCCGTCCGGGCCCCGCAGCAGCGCGTGGCTGCGGAAGACGTCGGACAGCACCTGGAACAGGCTCCAGCCGTCGAGTATCAGGTGGTGGAAGGACCACACGACCTGCACTTCGGTGGCGGACAGCCGGGCCAGGGTCAGGCGTTGCAGCGGGGCGGTGTCCAGGTCGATGCCGCGCCGCCGGTCCCGGTCCTGCAGGTCCCGCAGTCGCCGCTGCCGTTCGTCGCCCGAGAGGCCGCGCCAGTCCAGGTGGGTGACCGGCACCTCGGCGCGGCGTTCGACGACGAACAGCGGCTCGGGCACGTCGTGCCAGACGACGCGGCCGCGCAGCACCTCGGTCCGGTCGGTCATCCGCTGCCAGGCCGCGGCCAGCGTCCGCGGGTCGGGCACGCCGTCCAGCACGAAGGTGAGCTGCTGGTGGTAGACGCCCTGGTCGTCCTGGGACAGCCGGTGGAAGAGCATGCCGGCCTGGGTGGGGGTGAGCGGGTGGATGTCCTCGACGGTCCCGCCGTGCCCCACCAGCCGGTCCACGGTGGGCTGGTCGAGGTCGGCCAGCGGGAAGTCGGACGGGGTGCGCCCGCCCGCCCCGGGCCGGGCGCCGTGCCGGGCGATCTCCTCCAGCGCCCCGGCGAACCGCCCGGCGAGGTGGGCGACGGTCTCCTCGTGGTGCAGGTTCGCCGAGTAGAACCAGGTGAACTCCAGTGCGTCGCCGTTGAGTTGGCCGACGACCTCCAGTGCGTGTGGCCGTGCCGCGGACGGGTCGGCGTCCAGTGACAGCCCGCGGTGCAGACCGCGGTAGAGGCCGTCGTCGCCGTCGGGCAGACCGAACTGGCCCAGGTAGTTGAAGCTGAGGCCGGCGGTCGGCGCCCCGGGCAGGCCGGCCGTGCCGCGCAGATGGCGGTGGACACCGTGGCCGAGGCCGCGGCGGGGCACCGCGCGCAGCTGTTCCTTGACGGACTTGAGCACGGTGCCCCAGTCCGCGTCCGGTGCCACTCTGAGGGCGACCGGGTAGCGGGTGGTGAACCAGCCGACCGTACGGCTGAGGTCGACGTCGTCGAAGAGTTCCTCGCGGCCGTGGCCCTCCAGGTCCACCGGGGTCCGGTCGCGGCCGGTCCAGTCGCGCAGCGTCCGGCCGAGCGCGCTGAGCAGCACGTCGTTGACCTGGGTGCGGTAGGCGGCGGGGAGGGTGTGCAGCAGGACGGCGGTGGTCTTCGGGGTGAGGCGGACGGTCACCGAGCGGGCCGAGGCGTAGGTGTTGGGACCGTCGAGATCGGTCGGCAGCGCGGGGTCGCAGCCGGCGGCCAGGTCCGTCCAGTAGCCGGCCTCGTCGTCGAAGCCGCCTGCGTCGGCGTGGTCGGTCAGCCGGCGCGCCCAATGGCGCAGCGGAGTGGACTTCGGCGGCAGGGCGGCGGGTTCGCCCCTGCGGCGCGCCCGGTAGGCGCGGTCCAGGTCCGCCAGCAGCAGCCGCCAGGAGACGCCGTCGACGACCAGGTGGTGGACGGTCAGGTGGAGGACGGCGGGCCGTCCGTCCGCGCGGTCGTGCAGGACGGCGCGCAGCAGCGGCCCCCGGGCGAGGTCGAACGGGCCCAGATGGGGTGCGTCGTCGTCGGGCCCGGTGTGCCGGTGCAGGACGAGGTGGGGCGGCGCGGCGTCGATGTGCTGCCGCCGGCGGCCGTCGCCGTCTCGGTCGAAGCGCGAGCGGAGCGCGTCGTGGTGGGCGACCAGGTCGCGCAGGGCCTGCTCCAGCGCCAACGCGTCGTGGTTGTCGGGGAGTTCGACGGAGAGCGTCTGCCCGAAGTGGCCGGCCCGCTCGGCGTCGGTCTCGAAGAGCCAGTGCTGGATCGGGGTGAGCGGGGCGTCGCCGGTGGCGGCCTCGTCGGCGCGCGCGGGCCCGGCGGGGCGGTCGGCGGCGTCCAGGCACTGGGCGAGTGCGCCGACCGTCTGGTGCCGGTAGACGTCGCGCGAGGTCACGGCCAGGCCCGCCTGCCGCGCCTGGGCGACCACCTGGATGCTGAGGATCGAGTCGCCGCCCAGCGTGAAGAAGTTGTCGTCGACGCCGACCCGTTCCACCCGCAGCACGTCGGCCCAGACCGCGGCCAGCGCCCGTTCGGTGGCGGTGCGCGGCGCCACGTAGTCGGTCGTGGTCCCGACGGACCGGTCGGGGGTGGGCAGCCGGTCGCGGTCCAGCTTGCCGTTGGGGTTGAGCGGCATCGCCGGCAGGACGACGACCGCGGCGGGCACCATGTAGTCGGGCAGCCGGCGGCCGAGCGCGCGGCGGATCGCGTCCGGGTCGGCCTCCGTTCCGGGCGCCGGGACGACATAGCCGATCAGCCGCTTGTGTCCGTCGTCCTCCCGGGTGGTGGCGGCGGCCTGGGTGACGTGGTCGCAGGCCAGCAGGGCCTCCTCGACCTCGCCCAGTTCGATCCGGAAGCCCCGCACCTTGACCTGGTGGTCGGCCCGGCCCAGGTACTCCAGCTCGCCGTCGGCGGTCCACCGCGCCAGGTCGCCGGTGCGGTACATCCGGCTGCCCGGTCCGGCGAACGGGTCGGCGACGAACCGGGCGGCGGTGAGCCCGGGCCGCCGGAGGTACCCCGGGCCAGCCCGCCGCCCCCGAGGTACAACTCTCCCGTCACGCCCGGCGGTTGGGGCCGGAGCCGGGAGTCGAGGACGTAGGCGCGGGTCCGGGCGACCGGTCGGCCGATCGGCGGGGCCTGCTCGGGGGTGCCGTCGCCGGCGAACCACGCCGTGGCGTACACGGTGGCCTCGGTCGGACCGTAGATGTTGGCGATCTCGCAGGCCGGCATAGTCCGGCGGATCTCCCGCACGGTCCGCGCGGGCAGCGCCTCGCCGGCCAGGACCACGGTGCCGGCCCGCACGGCGACGTCCCGGGTGAGCATCCGGGACAGCACCGAGGGCACGCCGCTGATCAGCCCGGCCTGCCGCGGGCCGGCGTCCGGCGGCCCGTCGGCGAGGGCCGGCAGGTCGGGCACCACGTCGATGCTGCCGCCGGAGAGCAGCGGGCAGAGCAGTTCGAAGACCGATACGTCGAAGTTGAGCGAGGTGGAGGCCACCACGTGTGCCAGCCGCTGCGGGCCGAACCGCTCCCCCGCCCAGGCCGCCAGGTCCGCCACGCTGCGGTGGGTGACCAGCACGCCCTTGGGCCGGCCGGTCGAGCCGGAGGTGTAGATGACGTAGGCGGGGTGGCCGGGGTCCAGCGGCCGGACCCGCTCGGCGTCGGTCAGGTCGTGCGCGGGGCCGGCGGCGAGCGCGTCGGCGGTGCCTGGCTCGTCCAGGACGAGTGCCTCGGTGCCCTCCGGGAGGCAGCCGGCCGTCTCGCGGGTGGTGAGGACCACGGCGGGGCGGGCGTCGGCGAGCATGAAGCGGATGCGGTCGGCCGGATAGCCGGGGTCCACCGGCAGGTAGCCGGCGCCCGCCTTGAGCACCGCCCACAGGACGGTGAGCAGGTCGGCGGAGCGCGGCAGCGCCAGCGCCACCAGGGACTCGGGGCCGGCGCCGCGGGCGGCCAGCATCCGGGCCAGCCGGTTGGCGCGGCGGTTCACCTCGGCGTAGCTGAGCCGGGTCTCCCCGCAGACCACGGCGGTGCGGTCGGGGGTCCGGGCGGTCTGCTCCTCGAAGAGCGCCGGCAGCGTCGTCTCGCGGCCGGGCGCCTGCGGGGTGTTCCAGGCGTCGAGCATGGTGCGCCGCTCGTCGTCGGTGAGCAGCGGGAGTTCGGCGACGGTCCGGTGCGGGCCGTCGGCCATGCCCGCCAGCAGCAGGTGCAGATGGCGGGCCAGCCGGGCCGCGGTCGCGGCGTCGAACAGGTCGGTGTTGTACTCGACGGTCAGCCCGAACGAGCCGTCGCCGCGCGGCAGGAACTCCAGCACCAGGTCGAAGCGGGCGGCCGGGCGCGGCAACGGGTGCTCGTCGATCCGGACGCCGCCGGCCCGCCCGGGCGGCACCATGGCGGTCTGCTGGACGACGAGGACCTGCACCAGCGGCGTGCGGCTGGGGTCGCGGGGCGGCGCGAGCTCCTCGACGACCCGGTCGAAGGGCACCCCGTCATGGGCGAAGGCGTCCAGCAGCGTCGCCCGCATGCCGTCCAGGAAGCGGTCGACGGTGGCGGTGCCGTCCACATCGCTGCGCAGCACCACGGTGTTGACGAAGAAGCCGGCCACCTCCTCCAGTTCCCGGCGGTCGCGGCCGTTGGTGACGGTGCCGAAGGCGATGTCCCGCTGGCCGGTGTAGCGGGAGAACAGCACCGCGGCCGCGCCGGAGAACAGGGTGAACAGGGTGGTGCCCTTGGCCCGCGCGAGCCGGGACAGGCGGTCGGTGAGGTCGGCGGGCAGTTCGTGCCGGTGGGCGGCGCCCGCCGTGGTGCGCACCGGCGGCCGGGGCCGGTCGGCGGGCAGGTCCAGCTGCGGCAGGCCGGCCAGCTGCCGCTTCCAGTACGCGAGGTCGTCGGCCTGCCGCTCCGGGGCCGGCCGACCGTGCTCCCAGAGCGCGAAGTCCGGGTACTGGAGGGCGGGTTCGGGGAGACCGTCGGGGGTCCCCGCGGCCTCCGCGGCGTAGAGCGCGGCCAGTTCGCGGACGAGGAGGCCGACCGACCAGCCGTCGGTGACGATGTGGTGCTGGGCCAGGAGCAGCAGGTGCTCGTCCTCGTCGAGCCGGACGAGCAGGGCCCGGGTCAGCGGTCCCTGGTCCAGGTCGTAGGCGCGCTGGAGCTCCTCGGTGAGCAGGCGCTCGGCCTCTTCGGGCGCCGGGCGGCCGGCCGGGTGCGCAGGTCGGCGGTGCGCAGCGGCAGGGCGGCGGGGCCGTCGACCCGCTGCACCACGCGTCCGTCGACCATCGTGAAGGTGGTGCGGAGCGCGTCATGGCGGGCGGCGAGCCGGTCCAGGGCGCGGCCGAGCGCCCCGGTGTCCAGCGGGCCGCGCAGCCGCAATCCCACGCCGGTGTGGTACTCGGTGCCGCCGGGGGTGAGGTCGTCGAGGAACCACAGGCGCTGCTGGGCGCGGGAGAGCGGCAGCGCGCCGGTGCGCGGGGCCGCGGTGACCGGCCCCGACGGGTCGTGGGTGTCCGCCGCGTCGAGGAGGGCGGCCAGCCCGGCCACGGTCCGGGCGGTGAACAGGTCCCGCACGGTCAGCCGGACGGCCCGTTCGTCCCGGATGCGGGAGAGCACGCGGACGGCCACGACGGAGTCGCCCCCGAGGGCGAAGAAGTCGTCGTCGGCGCCAACGGGTCGGACGTCCAGGACGTCGGACCAGATGGCGGCGACGGTCCGCTCGGCGGGCGTCCGGGGCGGGGTGTGGCCGGTGCCGTGGAGCGGGCCGGGCGCGGGCAGGGCGCGCCGGTCGACCTTGTGGTGCGCGGTGAGCGGGAGGGCGTCCAGGACGACGACGGCGGCCGGGACCATGTGGGCCGGCAGGGTGCGGGCGACCGCCGTCCGCAGCGTCCCGGGCCGCGGGGCGCGGGCCGGGTCGGCGGCCGTGACGTAGCCGACCAGCCGCTGCCGTCCGGGCTCGTCCTCGCGCACCACGACGACGGCTTCGCCCACGTCCTCCTGGTCCGCCAACGCCGCCTCGATCTCGCCGAGTTCGACGCGGAAGCCGCGGATCTTGACCTGGTGGTCGGTCCGCCCGAGGAACTCCAGGTCGCCGTCGGCGTTCCGGCGCGCCAGGTCGCCGGTGCGGTAGAGCCTGCTGCCGGCCGGCCCGTACGGATCGGCCACGAAGCGCGCGGCGGTCAGGCCCGGGCGGCCGAGGTAGCCGCGGGCCACCCCCTCGCCGCCGATGTACAGCTCACCGGCGGCTCCCGGCGGCACCGGCCGCATCGCCTCGTCGAGCACGTGGACCTGGGTGCGGGGCAGCGGCCGGCCGATCGGCGGGGTGCCCGCGCCGACGGCCAGCGGCCCGGTCCAGGAGGCGACCACCGTGGCCTCGGTGGGGCCGTAGGAGTTGATGAGCCGGCGGCCCGCCGCCCAGCGGTCGGCCAGGTCGGCCGGGCAGGCCTCGGCTCCCACGATCAGGGTGCGCAGGTCCGGCAGCGGATGGCCGTCCGCCGGGCCGGGCAGCGTGCCGAGCGCCGCCGGCGGGATCAGCGCATGGCTGATCCGGTGTTCCCGCAGCACCTCGGCGAGTTCGTCCCCCAGCCACGGGCCGTCCGGCGGGATGACGAGGGTCGCTCCCGACAGCAGGGAGATGCACAGTTCCAGGACGGACGCGTCGAAGCTGGGCGAGGAGAACTGCAGCACCCGGTCGCCCGGCCCGACGGCGTATCGTTCCTGCGCCGCGGCGGTGAAGGCACCCAGGCCGGTATGGGACACCACCACGCCCTTGGGCACGCCGGTCGAGCCGGAGGTGTAGATGACGTAGGCCGGGTGCCCGGGGCGCAGCGGGGCGAGCCGGTCGGTGTCCTGCGGGGCGTGGTCCGGGCCGGTCGCGCGGCGGATCCGGTCCGGGTCGTCGAGGACCACCGCCGGCGCCGCGTCGGACAGCAACAACTCCCGGCGTTCGGCGGGTAGGCCGGATCGACCGGCAGGAAGGCGCCGCCGGCCTTGGCCACCGCGAGTTCCGCCACGATCAGTTCGACCGAGCGCGGCAGCACCAGCGCCACCGTGCGCTCCGGCCCCACCCCGTCCGCGATCAGCTCGTGCGCAAGGCGGTTGGCCCAGGCGTCGGCCTCGCGGTAGGACCAGGTCCGCCGGCCGTCCGTCACCGCGGGCGCCTCGGGGGCGCGGGCCACCCAGGCCGCGAACAGTTCGGCGAGCGGGGAGCGCGGCACCGGACGGACCGGCTCGGCCCCGGGAACCTGCGGAACGGTCCGGTCCTGCGCTGTTCCGGACGCGGGTACGGAGTTCTGGGGCTGGTCCGTCATGGAGGTCAGTCCTTCGGGGCGGGGACGGAAAGGGTGCAGCGGTGCGCCGAGCGGCCCGGGTGAGCGGTCCCGGACGAGTGGGGGTGGTACGGGCGGGTCCGGCGCACGAAGGGGGGCGCGCGGAACCGCCGGGCTGGGAGCGGTCAGCCGAGGTCGGTGCGGCGTGCCATCCGGCCGGAGATCTGGAGCCGGTCGATCGCGCCGGTGTCCGGATCGCGGAGGAAGCGTCCGCCGGGCACCCGGCGGCCGGTGGCGGGGTCCACCAGGTCGCAGCTCAGGTCCGGATGACAGACCAGCGGGGCGGGGCTGTCGCCGTTGACGGACAGGGTCAGGGAACCCTGCTCGTCGGCCGTGACGCGGTAGTCGACGGTGCCGTTGCGGTAGGTACCGGCGCACTGGGGAAGTGCGCGGACGGGGGCGCCGTCGCGCGGACCGGGGGCGGGCGGGACGCGCACGCCGGCGATCCGGTCGAGGTCGTCGGCCAGTTCGTGCCACAGGGCGGTGCCGCTGTTGGCGTTGCTGGTGAAGGCGACGACCTCGCCGCTGTCCGGTTCGGCCCGCAGGAAGCAGGACGTGCCCTGGGCGTTGCCGTCATGGCCGCACCACTGCCGGCCGCCGTCCTGGAAGAGCGCCAGGCCCAGTCCCCAGGCATCCGCGAGGACTCCCGGGTGGGCACCGGGGACGGGGCGGCGCATCTCCGCGGCGTCCTCCTCCGTCAGCACCGTACGGGGGCCTTCGCCGGTCAACGCCCGCCCCAGCGCGACCAGATCGAGCGCACTGGCCAGCAGCGCGCCGGCCGGTGCCTCCACCGGCGCCAGGGTCTGCTGCACCGGGCGGACGCGGCCGGTCAGGGCGTTCGCGGAGTGGCCGCGCGCCACCGGTCTCGCGGGTACGGCGTCGGTGAGGAAGGCCGGTGCGGTGCCCAGGGGTTCGAGCAGGAAGGCCCGTACGGCCTCCTGCCAGGACATGCCGGTCACCTCTTCGACCAGCCGTCCGGCGGCGACGTATCCGGCGTTGGAGTAGGAGAAGCCGGTGCCGGGCGGGCACACGGTGGCGGTGGCGTGGCCGGACAGGTAGCGGGCCGGGGTCAGCGCCGCCGCGTCGTCGGAGTCGGGCCCCGTCGGGAGACCGGCGGTGTGGCTGAGCAGCTGCCGCACGGTCGTCCGCGGCAGCCGCGCCAGCTCCGGTACGTACGTGCCGACGGGGTCGGTCAGCGACACATCGCCGTCGGCGACGAGCAGCATGACCACGGCCGCGGTGTAGACCTTGGTGACGGACCCCAGCGGCACCGCGGTGCCACTGCCCACCGGTTCCCCGGTGGCGGCGTCCGCGACCCCCGTGTGCACCGCGTACGTCACCCCGCCCGTATGCAGGGCGAGTTGGGCTCCGGGCACCTGGTGGGCGCGGGCGAGGGTGTCCAGACGCTCCTGTAAGAGGCGTCGTATCTGCGTCGGCTGCCGGGTGGTGACCGGAGCAGGCGTGGCGTACGGCATGAGAAGGGAACTCCCGGAATCGGGGACGAAGGAGGGATGACGCGCGGCCCGCCGGGCGGGCTATCGCCGCTGAACCTCGACCGGCAGTCGGCGGACGCTGACGATGACGGCCGGATTCTGCAGCTCGACCTCGTCGCGACAGGGGATCGCCAGAGCGGAGAAACGATCCATCAGCTGCCGCAGCGCGATCCGGGCCTCCAGCCTGGCCAGGGGGGCACCGAAACAGAAGTGGATGCCGTGCCCGAACGTCAGGTGGGGATTGGGGCTGCGGGTCACGTCGAAGACGTCGGGGTCGGCGAACCGGCCGGCATCGCGGTTGGCGGTGGCCAGGTTCGCCATCACCACGGAGTTCGCGGGGATGGTCCGGCCGGCGAGCTCGACGTCGCGGGTGGTGCGGCGGCCCAGTTCGGGGAACGGCGGGAGCCAGCGCAGCACCTCCTCGATGGCGTCCGGCAGCCGGCCGGGCTCGGCCCGCAGCAGCGCGGCGGCCTCCGGGTACTGGTCGAAGGTCACCACGGCGTTGCCGAGCAGCGCGGTCGTGGTGATGTGCCCGGCCACCAGCAACAGGGCCACGAACCCGACGATCTCCTCGTCCGCCAGCCGGGTGCCGTCCACCTCGGCCGCCAGCAGCCGGCCGATCAGCCCGTCGCCCGGGTCCTTCCGCTGCTGCCGGATGTGGTCCAGGAAGTAGCCGTTCATCTCGCGGACGGTCGGCGCGATGGAATCCAGCGCCTGCTCCACATCCGCCATGTCCAGCGATTCGCCGATGCCGTCCCCGGCGAACAGGGTGGTCGCCCAGTCCTGGAACATCCCGCGGTCGCTGACCGGCACGCCCATCAGCTCGGCGATCACGATGATCGGCAGCGGGTAGGCCAGCGCGTCCGCCAGGTCGAACCGGTCGTGGTCCGCCACGGCGTCCAGCAGTTCCCGGGTGATGGCCTCGATCCTCGGCTCCAGCCCGGCTACCACGCGCGGGGTGAACGCCTGGCTGACCAGGGTCCGCAGGGTGCGGTGCGCCGGCGGGTCCATCCCGACGAAGTTGCCCCGGCGGAAGGCCTCGAAGTCCTCCTGGGTGGGGACCAGGCCCGAGAAGTCGGAGGAGTACGTCGCCGGGTCGGCGAGCACGGCGGTGACCCCGCGGTGATCCGCCACCTGCCACAGCTTCTGGTCCTCGTCGTAGCGGACCGGACCGGCCTCCCGCCGCGTGCTCCACCGGTCGAGGAGCGCGTCGAAGGCGAAAGGGGCCCGGCTCACCTGCTTGCTGGTCACCGCTTCTCCCTGAAGGCCGGACGGAAACGGGGGGCGGAGCAGGAAAAGGAGCATTCTCCGCGCGGGGGCGGTGCCCCTATCGGTCCGCAGCCGGGTATGCCGCCGGATAAGCACCTTTCCGAACGGCACGAGGAACTCACTGTCACCGCAAACTCCAGATCCTGTTGCTGGCTGCCGAGTTGTCGTTGTGCATGCGTTTCGCGCCGCGTCGCCCAGGCTGCCCATGACGAAATGACCGCAGCCGGAACGGCGGTAGCGGTATTCACGATGTCACCGGCGTCACCGGTGGAATGGCGCAGCGTACGCACCGGTCAGCGCGCCGGCCCGGTGGCCGACGGTCTTATGCGGCCGTGCGGGCCGGGCGGTGCCTTTGGCCGACCGCGACGGCCGCATATGCGTCCGGGCGCGGACAGCCGACGAGATACCGTCCGGGCCTCGCCGTGTACCCCCTCCGCCTCGATGCACACATCCGATGCGATGCGGACATCTGCGGGGTCCTTTCCCCGCTCCGCGTCCCCGCGAGGACGCCCGGCGGCCCATGCACCATGGCCCGGCTCGCTATCACAGACCCCCCACATAAGAGCTGCTGACAACCGACGCGCACCTGAATCCCCTCGGCACGTCGCAGCCCATTACATACGAGCCGGCGACGCCCGAAAGGAGGAACGAGAGAAGAGTACGTATTACCGACAAGTACCGTTCGGCATTCTCTACGATCCGTGCTGCAGAAGCTTTTTGCGCCAGTTCGACGTGGCCACAGTCTCACCCCCGGTGACGCACTAGCAACCCCCACCAAGACTAACCGAGGGTAACTTTTACCCTCATTTACTTGAACGCCCGCCAACCCCGGAGACCTCCGTTGCACATGGGACGAGGGAATCGTCCGCCCGTTCGAACAAGGGCCCAGGCCGGCAGCCGCAACGGGACCGCCCGGCGGGCCGGAAGTGTACGCGAGCACAGTTCTTCACGGGGAGGATTCTGCAGTGCCGGTCCAGCCAGGAAGAGGCCGCACCCGATGTCTGACTTTCGACGGCCTATTCATGGCCGAATTTCATGCATTGCCAGGGGGCGTACGCCGGAGTACTCGTCTCTCGGCCGGATTTGCCGGAATGCCCTGGCGAGGCGGGTCGCCGCGGGAGGGCACCCGGTGGGCTCCCCCGCCGCGGAGGGTGGGCCCCGCGCGCGCCCCGGAGGGGCGGGATGTGAAGATGCCACCATGAGCAACAACAACGTGTACTTCGACATCACCATCGACGGCGAGCCGGCCGGCCGGATCGTCTTCACCCTGTTCGACGACGTGGTCCCCCAGACCGCACGGAACTTCCGCGAGCTCGCCACCGGCCAGAACGGCTTCGGCTACGAGGGCTCCGGCTTCCACCGGGTCATCCCGGCCTTCATGCTCCAGGGCGGTGACTTCACGGCCGGCAACGGGACCGGCGGCAAGAGCATCTACGGCGAGAAGTTCCCGGACGAGAACTTCCAGATCAAGCACACCAAGCCCGGCCAGCTGTCGATGGCCAACGCGGGCCCGAACACCAACGGTTCGCAGTTCTTCATCACCACCATCGTCACCGACTGGCTCGACAACAAGCACGTCGTCTTCGGCGAGGTCGTCGAGGGCATGGACGTCGTGAAGAAGATCGAGGCCCTGGGCTCGAGCAGCGGTGCCACGAGCGCCAAGATCGTCATCGCCAAGTCGGGCGTGGTCGGCGAGTAGTCCCTCCTCGGAACCGAGCCCGAGCGCCCCTCACGCGGGGGCGCTCGGCCGTTTCCGCCCGCTCGACGGCCGCCGAGCCGTTCCCAGGCACTGGCGCCGGCGCCTCCAGCGCGATGAGGTGGCTTCCACGCGGACGGGAGCGGACGGGAGGAGTGCGGGCATGGAGTTGGAGCTTCGGCACCTGAGGGTGCTGTGCGCGATCGCCGACGCCGGGAGTGTGGGCCGGGCGGCCTCGGAACTGGGGTACTCGCAGCCGGCGATGAGCACCCAACTCCAGCGGATCGAGCGGCACTTCGGACGCCCGCTGTTCGAGCGGCGCCCTTCGGGCGTCGAGCTGACGCGGTACGGCACAGAGGTCCTGGCACAGGCCCGGGACGTCCTGGCCCGGGCGGCCGCGATAGGGCGCCTGCCGGCCGCGGGCCCGCGCGCCGGCCGGCCGCTCCGCCTCGCGGCGACCAACTCGCCGGTGCTCGCCGGCATGCTGGTCCGGCTCCGCAGCCGGCTGTCCGATCTCGCGCTGACGGTGAGCAGCGTGTATCCGTCCTCGGAGATCGTCGAGCTCCTGGAGCGCGGCGAGGTGGACGCCGCGATCGCCGCCGACTACCCCGGACGTGAGCTGCGGCACTCCGCCGCCGTGGCGCACCGCGGGATCGTCACCGAGCCGAGCTTCGTCGCCCTGCCGTCCGGGCACCGGCTGCAGCACTGCCAGGAGGTGGCGCTCGCCGACCTGGCCGACGACCCGTGGTTCCTCACCCCGGACGACGGCGCGGGCTGGCCGGGCGTCTTCTACGCGGCCTGCGACGCGGCCGGCTTCACCCCGGCGGCGGTGCATGAATTCCTGGGCGACCAACAGCAGTTGCAGAACATGATCGCCGAGGGGCTGGGGGCCTCCATCGTGCAGGCGACGTTCCGGCCGATCCCCGGCGTCCTCGTCAAACCGCTGGCCGGCACGCCCTTGTGGTGCCGTTATGTGCTGGCCTGGCGGCACGGGAGCCCTGCCGACGAGGTCGCGGACACCCTCTTCACCTCCGCCGCCGCGGCGTACCGCGCGCTCATCGCGCAGTCACCGCACTTCCGTTCCTGGGCCTCACGCACCTGGAACGTGACGACCAGACCGTAACCGGCCCGCCCAAGTCCCCGATGAGCCACTGGGGTTCCTGAGGTCCGTGAGTCCCAAGGTTATGGCCATGGTGTGCCATGTGCTATGTCACACCGTATTGTCGCGGCCCGGCGCGCGCTGAGAAGGTGCCAGCCACGCCTCAGCCCCATTCCGAGGCGTATCTCACCCCCACGAAGGAGCATGGATGCGCTACCGCTTCCCCCTGCCCAGATGCGTGACCGGTGCCCTGGCCGCCTGCGCCACCCTTGCCGGCCTCGTGACCGCACCGGCACTGGCGGCTCCGCGCCCGCCGGCCGCCCCGGACCAGGCCGTGTCCGCGAGCACCACCGCCCACCCCGTACCGCCGACCGGCCCGACCGTCGGCGCGAACGAGCGGCCCGCGTTGCAGCGCCGTCCCCTCCAGGTCCCCCAACTCCCCCCGCTCAGCGCACAGAAGCCCGCCGTTTCGTCGGCCGTCACGGGACGGCACCACGCCCCGAAGCCGGGCCGCCAGGCCTCCTGCAGCCCGGGCGACTTCGGCAGCCGCACCGGGTCGGACCTGGTCGCCTTCGTCCAGGCCTCGACGACGGACTGCGTCAACACCCTGTTCAGCATCACCGGCAGCGATGCCCACGCCGTCTTCCGCGAGGAGCAGATGGTCACCGTCGCCAACGCCTTCAAGGGCGGCGCGACGGCCTATCCCGGTGACAACTCGACCAAGGTGTTGCAGCTCGTGCTGTTCCTGCGCGCCGGCTACTACGTGCAGTCCAACCATCCGGACGACGTCGGTGCCTACGGCCCGAATCTGGCAGCGGCCAGCGAGGGGAGCCTGGACGCCTTCTTCGCCAACTCGCGCTCCAGGGACGTCACTTCCGGAAACGGAGACGTCCTGAGCGAGGTCGTCATCCTCACCGACAGCGCCAACGAGCAAGGCCGCTACCTGAACACCTACAAGCAGCTGCTCAGCGGCTACAACAGCTCCTACGACAAGATCCCCAGCATGCTGGCCGCCGTCAACAACGTCTACACCCCGCTGTGGCGCGGAAACTGGAACCCCGACTACGTCAAAGCGGTCACGGCCGATCCGAGCATCATCGACACCCTCGACAAGTTCGCGCTCGCCCACCTGGACATGCTGGGCACCGCCAACTCCTACCTCGACTCCAACGCCGGGATGAATGTCGCGCGGTACGTCGAGCACCAGGCCCTCCGGGACAAGGTCCGGCCGCTCATGAAGGGCCTGCTGAACGCCTCGAAGATCACCGGCCCGACGGCGCCCCTGTGGGTCACCGTCGCATCCCAGGCAGACTCCTACGACAAGGACAACTGCTCCTACCTCGGCGTCTGCGACCTCTCCGACCAGCTGACGAAGGCGGCGCTGCCGGTCACCCATGAGTGCGATGCCACGCACACCATCAAGACGCAGGCGCTGACCGCCGAGGAGCTGGAGGCCACCTGCGCCAGTGTCCTGAGCCAGGACGCGTACGTCCACGACCTGGTGAAGAACGACGGTCCGATACCCAACCAGTACGAATCGACCGTTCAGCTCGTCGTGTTCGGCAGTCGCAGCGACTATCAGACCTACGCCGGGGCCATCTTCGGCGTCGACACCAACAACGGCGGGATCACCATGATCGGGGACCCGACGAAGCCCGACAACAAGCCCATGTCCATCATGTACCAGAGGAGCGACGACAACGGTTTCCCGGCCCGGATCTGGAACCTCAACCACGAGTACACGCACTACATCGACGCCCGTGACGACATGAAGGGCGACTTCGGCAAGCAGACGTCCGTGCCGGACGTCTGGTGGATCGAGGGCTTCGCCGAGTACGTCTCGTACGGCTACCGCAAGATCACCGACGACGAGGCGGTCAGCGAGGCCGGGAAGCACACCTACAAGCTGAGCACGCTGTTCGAGAGCACCTACGACAACAGCGACGTGACCCGGACCTATCCCTGGGGCTACCTCGCGGCGCGCTACATGATCGAGAAGCACCCCAACGACGTCGCCACCATGCTGGGCCACTTCCGCACCGGTGACTACGCGGCCGGCTACGCCGTCTACCACGACACCATCGGCACCCGCTACGACGCCGACTTCGATGCCTGGCTCACCGCCTGCGCTTCCGGCGCCTGCGCCGCCAAGGCGCACCACGCCTGATCGACCGAACGTCTCCTGCCGGTTCCCATAGCGGGTGCCCATAACGGGTGCCCCTACCGCCGGCGCCCCTGCCGGCCGACGCATGACGACGTCGGCCGGCAGGGGCGATCACGGCGCACCCCTGCCGGGCCGCGACCGCGCCTCAGCCGGCGGCAGCACCGAACCACTTCGGCAGTCGGGCGGTCAGCTCCTGCTGACCGTCTCCGACCCACGCCACATGGCCGTCCGGCCGCAGCAGCACCGCGGGGACGTCCAGTTCCTCGCTGACGTCGACGACGTGATCGACCCGGTCCGCCCAGCCCGCCACCGAGAGCCGGCCGGTCTGGTCGAGCAGCAGCCCGCGGCCGCCGTGCATCAGCTCGTAGAGGCGCCCCTGCTTCAACTCCACGTCCCGCAGCCGACGCCCGAGCAGTTCGTGACCCGCACCGAAGTCGTAGCGGACGCCGATCGCGGTGATCTTCTCGATCAGGTACCGGTTGACCTCCTCGAAGTCCATCAGTTCCGCCAGCAGCCGGCGCACCGCCTGCGGGCCCGGCTCGGTGGACATCAGCTCCATCTGCGCGCGGGTGTTGTCGAGCACGTCGGCGGCCACCGCATGCCGTTCGGTCTGGTAGCTGTCCAGCAGGTCCTCCGGTGCCCAGCCGCCCACCGCGGCGGCGAGCTTCCAGCCGAGGTTGAACGCGTCCTGGATGCCGAGGTTGAGGCCCTGCCCACCGGTCGGCGGGTGGATGTGCGCCGCGTCGCCCGCCAGGAACACCCGGCCGACGCGGTAGCGCTCGGCCTGCCGGGTGGCGTCGCCGAAGCGGGACAGCCAGCGCGGCGCGTGGACGCCGAAGTCGGTGCCGGCGGTCACCCGCAGCTGGTGCCTGAACTCCTCGAAGGTGGGCGGCGTCGCGCGGTCCTCGGCCAGTCCCTCGGCCGGCACGACGACGCGGTGGAACCCGTCCCCGAGGGGCATGAACCCGAACCGCTTCTGCGTCTTGCGGACTTCGGTCATCACAGCGGTGAGCTCCTCCTGCGCCATGTCCACCGCCATCTCCCCGAGCAGCGTCTCGACCGTGCTGGGCTCACCGGGGAAGCCGACACCGAGCAGCTTGCGCACCGTGCTGCGGCCGCCGTCGCAGGCGACGAGGTAGCGCGAGCGCAGCCGCGTGGAGTCGGCCAGTTCGACGGTCACGCCGTCGTCGTCCTGGCCGAGTCCGACCACTTCACGGCCGCGCCGGATCTCGGCGCCGAGTGCGGTGGCGTGCTCCGTCAGCAGACGGTCGGTGACCGGCTGCGGGATGCCGAGGACGTAGCCGTGCGCACTGTCCAACTGGCCGGGCCACGGCTTGTCGATGGCGGCGAAGAAGCCGCCGACCCGGTACTGCCGGCCCCGCTCCAGGAAGCGCTCCAGCAGACCGCGTTGGGCCATCACCTCGATGCTGCGCGCGTGCAGGCCGAGCGCACGGACTACCTTGGTCGGCTCCGCCGCCTTCTCCAGCACGACCACGTGCACGCCGTGCAACCGCAATTCGGCGGCCAGCATCAGGCCGGTCGGTCCGCCACCGGCAATGATCACGTCGATCACAACAATCCCCGTTTCCGCAGGTCCTGGCTTCAGCTGGGCGATTCTGCGGCATCCCGGGGGCCTTGCCGCAAGGCCCCCCATGCGCTATATGTTGAGAGTGGCAAGGAGCGGATGCGCTCTTTGCCCTTCTTTTTTGTCGTCCGGTGCGGACGGACGGCTTCCTCGCGCAGCGGCGGTTCGGCACCGCCAAGACTCCCCCTTCGGGGCCTTGTGGCCTGCGTCACGGTGTGGCTAAGCTCCGGCACGCTTCGAGCACATTTCCTTCGCAAGGTGACCTAAACGTGTGTCGATCTTCACGATCTGCACACAGATGTGGGGTGGCTTCGCATGGAACGAAGACCGGCGGAGCCCTCCGCAGGCGACGCGCCGTACGACTTACCTCAGGACTCCCGGCCGGGCACCCTCGCCGGCAGCACGCCCTCCGCCCGTCGCGACATCCGGCTCTTCTGGTGGGCCGGCACCTCCGACGCACTGGGCAGCCAGGCGTCCGGACTCGTCCTGCCGTTGTTGCTGCTGAGCCTGGGCCACTCGCCCGCCGAGGTCGGCGCCGTCGCGGGGCTCTCCGCGGCGGCGACCCTGCTGCTCGGTCCGCTCGCCGCCGTTCCCGCCGACCGCGGGGCGCGCAAGCGGGTCATGGTGGGCTCCGCGGTGGTGTCTGCCGCATCGATGACCGTCGTCACCGCGGCGGCATGGTCTGGCTCGGCCCCGCTGGCCGTGCTCCTCGCCGTCGTGCTCGTCGAACGGTCGGCGACCGCCTGCTACGAGACGGCGTCCCTCGGCACCGTCGCCCTGGTGTGCGCCCCCGCGGACCACCGCCGCGTCCTGTCCCGATTACAGGCGGGGGAACGGGCCGCCCTGGTCCTGGGACCCGCGCTGGGCGGACTGCTCTTCCACACCGGGCGCTGGCTGCCGTTCCTCGCGGACGCGGTGTCGTACGTCGTCGCCGCGGTCTGCATCGGGGCCATGCGGGCCGGCCTGTCACCGCGGCACACCGGACGTCCGGCGGCCGGCGGACCGTCCCGGCCCTGGCGGACGCTGGCCGCCGAGGCCGGGGCCGGGCTCGGCGTGGTGCGCCGGGAGCCCTTTCTCCGGCTGGCGCTGGTCTGGATCGCGGCCGTCAACGCCGTGCTCGCCGCGCTGTATTACACGGCGGTGTTCGCCCTGCAGGACCACGGCCGGGGCGCGGCTCCGCTGGGTGTGGTCCTCGCGCTGGCCGGGGCGGCCGGTCTGGCCGGTTCGCTCGCCGCGCCCCGTCTGGCCGGCCGGCGCACCGCGACACAGGTGCTGGGGGCGGTGTCCTGGCTGCTCGTGCCGCCCGCCGCGGCCCTGGCGGTGGCCCGCGACGCCTGGCAGTTCGGCCTGCTCTTCGGTCTGCTGTGCGCGCTGACCCCGCTCGCCACCGTGGCACTCCAGGCCCGGGTCCTCCAGGTCGTCCCGCCCGAACTGCAGGCCCGTACCGGGACCGTGCTGGCCACCGCGTCGGGCGCGGCCGCGGCCGTGGCGCCGGCGATCGCCGGGCTGGTGACCGATCAGGCGGGGACCGTCGCGATGTCCCTGGGCTGCGCCGTGGTGCTGGCCGGACTGGCGCTGTACGCGACCTGCTCCCCGGCGTCCCGTCACGACACGGTGGCGTCCCGCCCCGGCCCGCAGGAATCCCCCACCACCCCGAAGGAGCGGGCATGAACGCGTCCGCGGCACACGCCCGCCCACTCCAGGCCCCGGCACGGGCTTCCAGGTCTACCGGCCGGCGCTCCCCGAGGTCTGCCCACGCGACCCGGCCCGGATGGCACTCGCCGCGGACGCCGACGGCCGGTGCGAGATCTTCACCTGGGACGCCCGTACGGGCACCACGCGCCGGGTCACCGACAGCCGCGACGGGACGCTGCACTGCGCGGTCGACGCGGACGCCCGGGTGTGGTGGTTCGCGGAGGACCGGAGCGGCCGGGGGCGGTGGTACTTCCAGGACTTCGGCGGCGGTCCGGCCGTCCCGGGCCTGGCCGGGCTCCGGCCGGGACTGCCGTACGGCCTCGCGGTCAGCGACACCGGGACGGCGGCGATCGGCCTGGGGGACGGCCGCCGTACGACCGTGCACCTCGGCACCACGGGCGGCCCGGGCCGTCCGGTACTGACCGTCGACGGCGCTGCGCTGCTCACGGGCATCTCGCCGACGGGCCGGCTGCTGGCGGTGTCCGGGCCGGCCGGTTCCGATCGTGCGGTCACCCTCGTGGGCTGTTCCGACGGGGAGGCCGCGGAGGTCGCCCGGCTGTCCGGACGGCGCGGGCGGCTGTGGGCACTCGGTTTCGCCCCGGGGGCGGCGGTGGACGGGGAGCTGCTGCTCGTCCAGGAGGCCGACGAGCGCTATCTGCTGGCCAGTTGGACGCCCGGCGGCGGGTTGCGGAGCCATGACTGGTGCCGCTTCGACACCGAGATCACGGCGCGCTGGTACCCCGCGGGGCGCCGGGTCCTCGTCCGGCAGGACCGGCACGGCCGTTCCACCCTCGCCACCGCCGACCTCGACCGGTGCACCCTCACCACGGTCCGCACGCCACCCGGCACGCTGCTGGACGCCGCCCCGCACCCGGGCGACGACGTGCACTACCTCTGGACCGACACCACCACTCCCCGCAGCTGCGCTCCACGGCCGGCACCCGGCTGCCCGCGCTCGGCGGCCTGCCCGCGCCCGTTCCCGGCCGGCACCGCGACCTGTGGACGCCCGGCCCGGACGGACCGGTGCACACCCTGCTGAGCCAACCGGCCCCGGCGGCCGGCCCGCGGCCCCCGCTGGTCTTCCTCGTGCACGGCGGTCCCGCCGACCACGACCGCGACGCCTACGACCCGCAGGTGCACTCCCTGGTCGCCTCCGGATTCGCGGTCGCCCGGGTCAACTACCGCGGCTCCACCGGCTACGGGCCGCGCTGGCGCACCGCGTACGCCGAGGGCGTCGGGCTCGCCCAGGTCGCCGACCTGGTCGCGGTCCGGGCCGATCTGCTGCGCCGCGGCCTGGCCCGCGAGGACGCCCTCGGGCTGTGGGGCACCTCCTGGGGCGGCTATCTGACCCTGCTGGCACTCGGCACCCGGCCCGGCCTGTGGCGGGCGGGCGTCGCCGTCAAACCGGTCGCCGACTGCGCGGCGGCGTACCGTGCCGGCACCCCCGCGCTACGCGCCCTGGACGAGCGGCTGTTCGGCGGCACCCCCGAGACCGTCCCCGACCGCTACCGGCGCAGTTCACCGCTCCACTACGCCGCCGACGTCCGCGCCCCGCTGCTGGTCATCGCCGCGAGCCTCGACGCCAAGTGCCCGCCCGGCCAGGTACGCGGCTATCTCGCCGCCCTGCGGGCGGCCGGCGTGGCACACGAGTCGATGTGGCTGGCGACCGGACACGACGGATACGCCGGCGCCGACCACATGGCCGTCCTGCGGCGCGCCCTGGGCTTCCTCGACCGGCACCTGCGCCCGGCCCCGGCGGCCCACCAAGCTCCCCGCTTCCCCGAGAGCGGGGTGTCCGGGAGCACCGGCCCATCCGGTGCCCCCGGATCGCACGATCCGAACTCCGTTCACTGACAAGGAGATGCAGTCATGCAGAAGGACATCATCCACAACGACCCGCTCGCGGGCGACGAGGAGAACCGCAAGCCCGGCATCGGCATCACGGTGACCGTCCCGTTCCGTACCGCGGAAGACACCGAGGAGGAGTGACCTCACCGGCCGGCCCGGTACACCACCGGGCCGGCCGGCCCACCTCACCCCGCCGGCCCGCTCGCGTCCGCCGGCCACCTCACGTCCCCGTCACCACCCACGAGGAGCCGACATGCGCGTCCTGCTGGTCAACATGCCCTGGTCCCCGATCGATCTGCCGTCCCTGGCGCTCGGCATCCTCCGGCGCAGCGTCGACGAACGCACCACGGGACACGCCGACGTCCTGCACGCCAACCTGGAGTTCACCGACTGGATCACCCGGCGCACCGACTTCACCGGCGACGACTACCAGTTCTACGCGCTCTCCTCGTACTTCATGGGGTGCGGCGACTGGGTGTTCTCGTCCGCGCTCTACGATGATCCCGAGTGGCGCACGGCGGAATTCAGCGCCGCGATGCGCGGCAAGCTGAAGGCCGGGCGGTTGCGCATGTCGCACCAACTGCACCGCGTGGTACCGGAGTTCGTACAGGAGATCGCCGAGCGGATCGTGGCCGACGGGCCCGATGTCGTCGGCTTCACCTCCACCTTCCAGCAGAACACCGCCGCGCTCGCCGCCGCCAAGTACGTCAAACGGCTCGCCCCGCACATCAAGACCGTCATGGGCGGCGCCAACTGCGACGCCGAGCAGGGCGCCGCCGCCCACCGCAACTTCCCCTTCCTGGACTTCGTGGTCCGCGGCGAGGGCGAGGCCGCGTTCCCCCAGCTGCTGACCGCGCTCGACGAGGGCACGGACCTGGCGGCCGTGCCGGGGCTGTGCCACCGCGGCGCCGACGGCACGAGCACCGCCAACCCGATGAGCACCAGCCCGTTGCCGCCCGCGGCCATCCTGCCGCCCGACTACAGCGGCTACTTCGAGCGCCTGGCCACCTCCGTCGCCCGCAACTGGGTGGAGCCCAAGCTCGTCGTCGAAGGGGCGCGCGGCTGCTGGTGGGGCGAGAAGCACCACTGCACCTTCTGCGGTCTCAACGGCTCGTTCATGCAGTTCCGCAGCAAGAGCCCGGACATCTTCTACACCGAGATCATGGACCTGGCGCGCCGGCACCGCGTGCTCGACATGTACGTCGTCGACAACATCCTCGACATGGGCTACCTCGGCACCGTCCTGCCCCGCATCATCGACAGCGGCTACGACCTGCGGATGCATATCGAGATCAAGGCCAATATGCGCCGGCCGCAGCTGCGCACCCTGGCCGACGCGGGCATGATCTACGTGCAGCCGGGCATCGAGAGCCTGAACAGCCGGGTGCTCGACCTGATGGACAAGGGCGTCAGCGGCTGCCAGAACGTCCGCATGCTCCGGGACGGGGCCGAGACCGGACTCTCCGTCTCCTGGAACTACCTGCACGGCTTCCCCGGCGAGACCGCCGCCGACTACGAGCCGGTCATCGCCCAGATCCCGGCGCTGGAACACCTCAACCCACCGGTCGACCTGTCCGCGCGGATCGCCATCGAGCGCTTCAGCCCGTACTTCAACCGGCCCGAACTCGGCTTCACCGGGCTGCGCCCCGAGGAGCACTACCGCTTCACCTACGACCTGCCCGAGAGCGAACTGCTCGATCTCGCCTACGTCTTCGAGGCCCCGGAACGCGGCATCGGCGAGCCCACCGTCACCGCCCTCAACGAGGCACTGGGCGCCTGGAAGAAACGCCACACGAACAGCAGGCTCACCCATGCCGACCTCGGCGACCGGATCGTGCTCGTCAGCCGCCGGCACGCCTTCGACTGGGGCACGAGGGAACTCACCGACCCGGTCGAGACCGAGGCGTTCCGCCTCCTCGACCAGCCGCACGCGCCCGCCGCGCTGGCCCGCAAGCTCGCCGCGCGCCTGCCCGAGCACACCCTCGACGCCGCCACGGTGCACGCCCTCCTCCAGCACTGGGTGACGCTCGGCCTGGTCTTCACCGACGGCGGCCAGTACGTCCACCTCGCACCGGCCGCGGTCAACGAGGACCTGCTGCGCCTCGACTTCATGCGGCACAGCCAGGGGGCGGCCACCGAGCGCCCGGAGTCCGGCGCGACGGCTCCCGCCATCGCCCGGGCCTGATCCGGTGTCTGAGCCTGCGGCCCGGGCCCGATCCGGTGTCTGGGCCTGATCCGCCGCCCTCCGCTCCCCAACAAGCACTTCGCACTTCCCAGGAGACCGCATGACCACCGTCCTCACCCCCGCCACCCACCCGGCGCACCGACCGCTGACGCTGCAGGTCTGGCGCGACTACGACGCACAGGCGTGCACCCTGCCCGGCATGAGCCTGGGCCGGCTGGACCTGACCGGCCCGGCCGACGAACAGGCCGCCCAGTTGTGGGAACTCGGCGCCCGCCGCGTGCGGTTCACCGACGAGATCGACCTGACGACGGTGGATTCTCCCGACGCCGCGGCGCACGCCGTCCGCCGGCTGTGCCTGATCCGCGACCTCACGGCGCACGCCGTACTCGTCCAGTGGCGACTGCGGCTGCCCGCCGGTCCCGGCGACGAGGCCTGGCGTGACCTCAGTCATCTCCAGCCGCCCACGGCCCTGACCGGGCCGGCCGATGCCGACGCCGCGCTGACGCAGTGGCGCAACGAGCACTACCTCTGCAAGTGCCTGTGGCGGCAGGGCCCCGGTTTCGTGCAGATCCGCGACCGCCGGTGGGGCGACCTGCGCCGCTTCACGGCCGACGAGCCCGCCTACCGCGAGGCGATCGCCCGGCTGTCCTACGGCGCGCCGTCGTCCGCGGTCCCGGAAGCCATCGCCGCCGACTTCCTGGCCGAACGCCTGGTCAGCCGCACCGGCCCGTTCCTGTGGTGGCTGCCGTACCGGGTGAACCGCTGGATCCAGGAGGCGATGGCGATCTGACCGGCCCGCCCCTGGCCCCGCACGGCCATGCGGGTGACAGATGACGGGGCGGCAACCCGCCGGTACGCACGATCCCGCCCGGGGTCTCACCGCTCCGCTCAGGCACGGGATATCCCCTGCTCACCCCGTGTCCCGGTCACCGCGGGCACCGCCGCGCAGGCTCCTCGGCGCGGCCTTCCGCAGGGGCCCGGTTCGCACTTCGGCCAACTGGCGGGCGGAAGGGAGAACGCATGTCCTGAAGGTGGGAGAACGCCCTCCCGCAGTCTCATCCCTCTTGGAGGAACTCATGCGTTCCATATCCGCTCTCTGCGGTGTCGTGGTCGTCGGCGGTGCGCTGGCCCTGAGCAGCCCGGCCGTACATGCCGAGACGGCCAAGGGCGGCTCGTGCTCCGGCGCGATGTCCGCGGCCAAGCAGGCCAAGTCCTCGTACGACTCCTACGACCGGGAGCTCAGGGACCTCACCAATCAGGGCGGACACCCGGACCGGTCGCAGCGCGACCACCTGGGCAGGCTCAAGATGAAGTGGAACGACGCGTCCTCCATGGCGGACCGGACCTGCGGGAAGTCCAAGCCCGCCAAGCCCCGCCCCAAGGCCATGCCGAAGTCCATGCCGAAGGCCATGCCGCACGGCAAGGTGAAGGCCGGCGCCGGGGCCATGAGTGCCACGTCGGGTCCGTCGGACCTGGCCCTCACGTCGTCCGCGGCACTGATCTCGGGTGCGGCCGGGGTGTGGCTGCTGCGCCGCCGTGACGGCGAGGAGCTCGGCTGACCCCGATTCTCGGGTCACCGGAGCTCTGCCCCCACCGCCTGTCCGTGGCCCCCGCCACCGGCAGCCGGGGGGGCAGGGCTCCGCCCCGTCACCACCCCACCGCGCCAGTCATCGCGCGCCAGTCATCGCGCGCAAGACACCTCTTGCCAGACATCTCTTGCAAGACATCTCGTGAAAGACATCTCGTGAAACGCCTCTCGCCTGTGTCCCTCCCCCCGCGCACCGCCCGCGTCGTGTCCCTCTTCCTGGCCGTCGCCGGCATCGCCTGCCTGGTGTGGGGATGGCACAGCCATCGCTCCGCCCCACCACCCCAGCCCCCGCGCGCCGAATCGCTGACCCGGCAACCGGACACCGAAGCCGGCAGCCGCCCAGGGCCTTCGCCGCTTCCGGAGTCGGAACCGTTGCGCGTGCGGATCCCGCGCACCGGCGTTGACGCACCGTTGATGAGACTCGGACTGGACCGCGACCGGCGCCTCGACGTCCCGCCTCCGGACGACCGCAACCTGGCCGGCTGGTACAAGGACGGCGTGGCGCCCGGTGACACGGGAACCGCCTTGATCACCGGACACGTGGACACCAAGACCGGCCCCGCGGTCTTCTACTCGCTCGGCGCGTTGAAGCAGGGCGACACCATCCGCGTGGTCCGCAAGGACGGTCGCACCGCGGTCTTCACGGTGTACGCCGTGGAGGTCTTCAGCGGCACCGACTTCCCGGACGAAAAGGTCTACGGCGCCTCCGCACGGCCCGAACTCCGCGTCCTCACCTGCGGCGGCGGTTACGACCGGGCCCGCCACGAATACCTCGGCAACGTCGTCGTCTTCGCCCGCATGAGCGCCATCGCCTGACGGCGGCCGGGTCGTCCTGGCCCCGCCCCGGACACCCCGTTCAGCGACCGTTGATCCGCCCCCGGAAGGATCCTCCAGGCAAGGTCACACCACCGACCGCGAGGGGAAGAACCCATGGGTGTCGTGAAGTTCGGCCAGCTCGAATGCGTCAAGCAGGAGGACTGGAATGGTAAGGACGACATCTACCTCACGATCAACGGGAAGAAGGTCTACTCGGCTCGAATCGGCGAGGACGACAAGATCACCATCAACAAGACCTTCCACTACGACGGCGACGTCGCCGAGGTCCGCATGTACGAGAGCGACGATGCGGATGACGACGACCTCCTCGGCGAGCAGGTCCCGATCCACGACTTCGGGGAAATGAAGTTCACCGAGGACGACGCGTATTACACGCTCTCCTACCAGCTGATCAAACCGTAGCGGGGATCAGCCGGCGAGAAGGCGGACCGGCAGCAGCCCGATGAGCGGGGGCGCCCCGTTGCCCGCGCCCCCGCAAAGGTCAGCAGGTAAGCTGACCTGCGACGGTGACCTCGTGCTCACCGTCACGGCGGTGGGGCCCGCCGTCCCCAACCGCGGCGACGAGGCCGCCAACGGTCCCTACTTGCGACCCGCATGTGGGCATTCCCACCCATGCCTGGCGAGTAGGAGACGTCCGTGCCGAAGCCCCGACCCTCGATGCTGAACGAACCCGTCGATCCTGACGTCGACCTCCGCGCCCCCGTCCGCCGCAAGGGCCTCCCCCCGCGGCAGGGCCCGGTCGTGGCGGCCGTGGCGCTCGGCGGGGGCGTGGGCGCGGCCGCGCGCTACGGGGCCGCTCTCCTGTGGCCCACCGAACCCGGCGGTTTTCCCTGGACGACGCTGGTCGTCAACGTCGTCGGCTGCGCGATCATCGGTATCTTCATGGTCGTGATCACCGATGTGTGGGCAGCCCACCGGCTCGTCCGCCCGTTCTTCGGCACCGGTGTCCTCGGTGGCTTCACGACGTTCTCCACGTACGCCGTGGACGTCCAGCGCCTGCTGGCCCGGGGCAGGACCGGCGCCGGGCTCGCGTACCTGGCGCTCACCCTGGCCGCCGCGCTGACCGCCGTCTGGATCACCGCCACCTTGACCCGCCGCATCGTCGAGTGGAGGCAGCAGTGAGACTCACCGGCCCCGCCCTGCGCGTCACCGTCTTCATCGGGGAGAACGACACCTGGCACCACAAGCCGCTCTTCACCGAGATCGTCCACCGTGCCCACCGGGCCGGCCTGGCCGGCGCGTCCGTCTTCCGCGGCATCGAAGGCTTCGGCGCCTCGTCCCTGATCCACACCACCCGTCTGCTGTCGCTCAGCGAGGACCTCCCGGTGGCCGTCGTGATCGTCGACACCGAGGACCGGATCCGCGCCTTCCTCCCACAACTGGACGAGCTCGTCAGCGAGGGGCTGGTCATCCTCGACGAGTGCGAGGTCATCCGCTACACGGGCCGCGGCGAGGAGGGACGGGAGCGGTGAACTGGCTGCTCGTGATAGCCGGGGCGGTGGTCGGGGCCCCGCTCCGCTACCTCACCGACCGCGCCGTACAGGCCCGGCACGACACCCTCTTTCCCTGGGGCACGTTCACCATCAACGTGATCGGTTCGCTGATCCTCGGGCTGCTCACGGGGGCGATCGCCGCCGGGGCGGCCTCCTCCCAGATGCAGTTGCTGATCGGCACCGGCTTCTGCGGCGCCCTGACGACGTACTCCACGTTCTCGTACGAGACCCTGCGGCTGGCGGAGGACGGCGCCCGGTTCTTCGCCCTGGCCAACGTCGTGGCGAGCGTGGTGGCGGGCCTCGGCGCCGCCTTCGCCGGCGCGGCCCTGGCCCAGGCCGTCTGGGGTTAGGTCACGGGGATTGCGGGGATCACGGCCGCCCGGCGGTGACCGGCCAGGCACCGCCGCGGAGCCGTACCGCCCGGTTGCCGGTCTCGTCGAGGACGAGGAACGCGGAACGACTGCTGATATCGGCGAGGTGGGTGTCGAGGGGGACGGTACGGCTCCAGCGCAGTCGGCGGCGCGCGACCCGCAGTCCCGCGAGCCGGATGGCCTCGCCGTCGCTCAGACCCGTTCCGGCCGGGGGCCGCACTCCGCAGTGGTGCGCGATCCGCTCGTGCTGCGCCGCGATCCACGGCACCCTACGTCCTACGGCTGAAGTCGGCCTTCCCCGGCCGCTGTTGGGGACACCGCCCCGGAGGGCGACCCACCCGCGATCCCCTCCGGCATCGCGGGCTCGTGCAGGGTGCGGAGGAGGAGCCAGCCGAGGGCGGGCAGGGCGATGAGGGGGGTGAGGGCGGTCTGGAGGGAGGTGGCGTCGGCGACGGCGCCGAGCAGGGGGCTGGCGATGCCGCCGATGCTGACGGTCAGGCCCAGGGTGACGCCGCTGGCCGTGCCCACGCGCCGGGGCAGGTAGTCCTGGCCGAGGGTGACGTGCAGGGAGAAGGGCACGTACAGGCCGGCCGAGGTGAGGGCGACCAGTACGTAGAGCAGCGGGCCGGGGACGAGGACGACGCCGGCCACGGCGAGGACGGTCAGGGCGTAGGACCACTGGACGACCCGGATGCGACCGTAGCGGCCGGCGAGCTTGCCGCCGGCCACCGTGCCGACCGCGCCACCGAGGTAGAGCACGAACAGGGCGACGGTGCCGGAGACGTCGCCTCCGCCGCCGCGCTGACGCACGTAGAGCGAGATGAAGGCGCTCAGGCCGACGAAGACGATCGAGCGGCAGACGATGGCTCCGGACAGTTTGACGAATGAGGCCCAGTCGTCACGGCCGGCGGCCACGCCGTCCGGACTGCCGGCGGTGGTGGATAGGCCCGCAACTCCGGGCGGATTCAGGTGAGTTGATGCCGCATCACGGGCCCGGGTCGCACGGAGCGCGGCCGTGCACAGTGCGGCGCCGGCGACCGCGGGGACGACCAGGAGCGGGGAGGCGGACAGGCCGCCCGTGGTGATGACGGCCGAGACCAGCAACGGGGCGGCGGCGAAGCCGAGGTTGCCGCCGAGGGAGAACCAGCCCATCGCGGTGTGACTGCCGCGACTGGCGTGGCGTGCGACGCGCGCCGCCTCGGGGTGGTAGGCGGCCACGCCGATGCCGGAGACGGCGACCACGGCCAGGGTGAGGGCGTAGGAGCCGACGATGCCGCTCAGGGCGACGCCGACGCCACCCAGCAGGGTGCTCACCGGCAGCAGCCACGGCAGGGCCCACCGGTCGGTGAGCGCACCGAACAGCGGCTGTATCACCGAGGACAGCAGCGAGGCGGCCAGCACGATGCCGGAGGCCGCCGCGTAGGTGTAGGCACGTTCGGAGACGAAGAACGGCACCAGCGCGGCGACCGCTCCCTGATAGACGTCCACGCAGGCGTGCCCCAGGGACAGGAGTGTGAGGGGGCTGGTGCGCGGGGCGGTGGTGTGGTGGTGGGTCGTGGTCACGCCTCGATCGTCGCGACACCCCCGCATGTCGCGCTTCCGATAAATTGCCAATCCATGCCGAACATCCGCCATCTGCCGGAAGCCTGCACCCGTGTCCAGTCGCTGGCCGCCGGAGAGATCATCGACGCGCACCGCCACGACGACCACCAGATCGTCTACGCGGGCTCGGGTGTCGTGGCCGTCACCACCGACGCCGGCACCTGGTTCGCGCCCGGGACCCGCGCCATCTGGGTCCCGGCGGGAACCGTGCACGCCCACCGCGCGCACGGCCACCTCGACCTGCACCTGGTCGGCCTGCCCGCCACCGACAACCCGCTCGGCCTGGACACCCCGACCGTATTGGCCGTCAGCCCACTGCTCCGCGAACTGATCCGCGCCTACACCGCGGCCCCCGACGACACCGGTCCCGAACGCCGCCGCCTGCGCGCCGTCCTGCGCGACCAATTGCGCGCCTCTCCGCAGCAGCCCGTTCACCTGCCCACCCCCACCGACCCGCGGCTGGCGGCCGTCTGCGCGCTCCTCCACGAGGACCCGGCGGAGCCCCGCCCCCTGGCCGCCCTCGCCACCGCGACGGGCGCCGGCGAGCGCACCCTCAGCCGCCTCTTCCGCTCGGAACTCGGGATGACCTTTCCGCAGTGGCGCACCCAGTCACGCCTCTACCACGCGCTGCGGCTGCTGGCCGACGACACCCCGGTCACCACCGTCGCCCACCGCTGCGGCTGGTCCTCCACCAGCGCCTTCATCGACGTCTTCCGCCGCTCCTTCGGGTACACGCCGGGCACCCACAACCGCCGCTCCTGAGGTCCTCGCACCTGACCCCGGGAAGGGTGCTCCGACCGCGGTCGTCCGCCGGACGCTCAGGGTGCAGAGTGGAAGGCGTGGACCTCCGGCGGCGCTTTGGCGGTCTGTGGCAGCCGTGGCGAGCCAGTCATGCGCTGATCCTGATTCCGCTCGTCCTCATCGCGGTGATCACGCTGGTCGACATCGTGGCCCCCGCCGATGTCCATCTGGGGCCGCTGCTCGTCGTCGCGCCCGCGCTGACCGCCTCCTTCGCCGGTCCCTGGCTCACCGGGCTCGTCGGGTTCCTGGCCGTGCTGGCCCAGGCGTACATCGGGCTGCACTTCGGCGTGCTCTTCACTGAACGCAATGTGATGGTGCAGGTGCTCGCCCTGGCCGCGCTCTCGGCCTTGATCGTGTTCTTCTGCGTGGTGCGCGAGCGACGCCGGCAGGAGCTCGCGAAGGTACGGTCGGTGGCCGAGGCCGCCCAGAAGGCGCTGCTCCGTCCACTCCCCCGCCGCATCGGCCCGCTGCACATCGCCTCGTTCTACCTGGCCGCCGAGGAAGAAGCCGAGATCGGCGGTGATCTGTACACCGCGACCCGTACCGCCACCGGAACCCGGCTGATCATCGGTGACGTGCGGGGGAAGGGCCTGGCCGCCATCGGCGAGTCCGCCCTGCTGCTCGGCGCCTTCCGCGAGACGGCCCACCAGAACATGGCGCTGCCCGTCCTCGCCGCCGCACTGGACCGCAGCGTCTGCCGCTATCTGACCGACTTCATCGAGTCGGACCGCGACCTCCCCGAACACTTCATCACCGCGCTGCTGCTGGAGGTCCCCGACGAGGGCCCCGCGACCCGGATGACCGACTGCGGGCACCCTCCGCCCCTGCTCCTGAGCCAGGGACACGTCGCCCTCGTCCCGAGCCCGCATCCCGCTCCCCCACTGGGCATGGGCGGCATGGGGGCGGGCAGCCACCCCGTCGACGACATCACCTTCGAGTTCGGTGACACGCTGCTGCTGTACACCGACGGCGTCACCGAGGCCCGCGACCGCGACGGCACCTTCTACCCCCTCGCCCAGCGCGTCGCCCGCTGGCCCAGGTGCGACCCCGAGGCACTCCTGCACCACATCCGCCGCGATCTCCTCGCCCACTGCAGCGGGCACCTCGGTGACGACGCGGCGCTCATCGCCATCCAGCGCACGCCCGTCCCCCCGCCCCGCCACCGCCTGCAGATCTTCGGCCAGACCGACGGCCCCCACGGCTGAGGCGGTGGACGGGGCGGTGGGGATCAGACGGTGGCCAGCCCCAGACCGTAGAACCGCACCGTGTACGGGCGGATGTCCTCGCCCTCGCCGCCGATCAGCAGGTCCTCCGGGGACGCCACCCCTTCCGCACGGGCCGTCGCCACGACCATCTCCGCCAGTGCGCGGCCCCGCGGCTCGCCGGGGCCGCCCGCGTCGAAGCGCCACTCCGGGTCGTACGCGTTCTGCCAGGTCTCCCGGCTCTCGGGGTGCTCGGCCACGGTGCCCCAGCCGAACGATGCCGGGTCGATGTCGCGCTCCGCATAGGAGGCCAGCATCAGGCGGTCATCGGCGTCGATGTCGAACAGGATCGGTGCGGAGCCGCCGAGCCGGCCGTAGACCGGGATGACCCGGGCGATGCCGAGTGCGGCGAACTCGGCGGGCAGGGTGGTGAAGAAGGCCGCCAGCGCGTCGGTCAGGGTTTCCCAACTCCGCACCGACCAACGGCCGGGAAGGCTCAGGCCCGCGTTGGCAGGGCCCGGCCGGCTGCCGAAGTAGCCGCTGATCGCGTGCTCTTCGCCGTGGCCGAGGCTCCACAGCCAGTTCTCGCCCGGCGCGGTGGGCGCGAGGACGAGTTCCGGCCCGCGGCGGCCCGCCCGCAGTTCGAGGGTGTCCTGCTTTCCCCGCCAGCGCAGGAACGGCGCGCCCCAGGCCGGGGTGGGGGCGTGGTACGGACCCGTGGAACCGTACGAGCCGATGGCCGACGGCTCGCCGAGCTCGTCGAAGAGTTCGTCCTTCGCGGCACGGAATATCTCCGCCTGCCGGACGGGGTCGGGCTCGGGCGCGGCGTCGGCTCGGGGTGCGGTCGTCGTCAGGCTCGCCACGAGTTCGAGATAGGTCTCCTTCTCGACATACCGCTCCTCAGCCGGCCCGACCGGACGCAGCCTCAGCTCACCCGCCTCCGCATCGCGGGCCCCGGCACCGCTCGCAGACGTCTGGCCCATGACCTCGTCCCATCGCCGCCCCAGGCTTTCGACGAGGGCGCGGGCGCCGTCCTCGGTCCAGCCTCCGGTGTCCGCCGCGCGGAGCCGGCGGGCGAGTTCGGCCAGCGGTTCGCCGGCATGGGTGAGATGTCGATCCGTCATGCGGCGATTCTGTCGTACGCCCGCAGGCGGGGCTAAACCAGCGGGTGGCGGTGAACGGGCGGCAGGTCGGGCAGGATGCCTGGCCAGACCGTGTCCAGCACGTGCGCACTCGGCGTGAACAGCCCGGAGGCCAGCACCGGCAGGTCGTGGACCTCGTGCCACTCCCAGCGGCGGATCAGCTGGGGCTCCCGTACGGCCGGCTCGCCGGTGAAGGCGGTGACCCGCACGGCGGCGGTCAGGCGCGGGATGCCGTGGGTGGAGTCCATCAGGATCGCCAGCAGCCGTGCGTCGCCGGGCTCGGCCCGGAGCCCGGTCTCTTCCGCCAACTCCCGGACGGCGGCCTCGGTGAACGACTCGTCCGCGTCGTTCTTCCCACCCGGAAGCTCCCAGCCCCCTCGGACGGAGTGCCCCAGGAGCACCCGGCCGGCCGCGTCCGTGACCACCACGCCGGCGCCCGTCAGCGCGTGCGGGGACGGACGCCCCTTGTTGCCGTACGGCACCGGCCCGGAGACCGGCGTGCGCAGCACGAGGACGACGAGCCCTTCGGCGTCCCGGCGTTCGACGGTGTGCCAGCCGGCGGTCAGCAGCGCGATCTCCGCCTCGTCGAGGGCGAGCTCGCGCCGGTCGTCGGGCACGGAATCGGCGAGGGGAGCGATGACGGCCAGGGCGCCACCGGGACGCAGGCGTTCGCGCAGCCGGTTCAGGACCCGCGTGCGGTCCCGGAGGAACGCGAGGGACAGGCGCAGGGTGATCAGGTCGTACGGGGCGCGCAGGTCATCCAGCACGTCGTTTTCGATGTCGCCCCGAACGAAGCGCACGCCGGCCGGAGCCGGAGCCTCGGCCGGTGCGGGTGGCCGGGCTGCTGCGGCGAACGGGAGCGTGCCCGGGGCGTGGTGGACCGCGTCCACCTCATACCCGTCGGCCGCCAGGTGGCGGGCCAGCTCACCGGGCCCGCACCCGACGTCCAGTGCCCGGCCGCCCCCGTCCGGTGCCGGCACGAGGCCGTGCAGCAGAGCCCGTTCCGCGTCGCCGAGCGGACGGAAGGACTTCCCGTAGCCGTCCTGCGCATCCCCTATGTCCCGTGCGGTGTATCCCACTACGCGTCCCACCTTCCGGCCGTCCTCGGTCCGTCCTCGGTCCGTCGTGGCCAGTCTTCACCTCGGCACGTCTGAGTGAACGTCCCCTGGACACATCGGTATCGCCCTCACCGCCCCGTGCGCATTCCCACTCGGATGAGTGAAAAGTGCTCCACCGGCCTCACGTTGAGCACGTGTATGCCGAAGGGGAGGACAGGAAGCGGCAAAGGGTCGCTTGCATTAATCGGAAGGTTCGGTATGTCACGGATCACGCGGATGACCGCTCTGGCTGCTCTCGCGGCAGGCACCGCTGTGGGCGGTACATCGGCTGCATTCGCCGACAGCAACGCGGCCGGCGGCGCTGTTGGTTCACCGGGGGTGGTGTCGGGCAACCTCATCCAGGTCCCGATCCACATTCCGATCAATGTCTGTGGCAACACCGTCGACATCGTGGGCCTGTTGAACCCTGCCTTCGGCAACAACTGCCTCAACGGCCTGGAGCGGCGTGTGATCATCCACCGCGTCGTCAAGCACTACCACCACCACGACTTCAAGGGGAAGCACAAGAAGGGCCACCACGGCATGAGCTCCAAGCACCACAGCCACAGCAAGTAGTCGGCAGCGCCGCGACCGGACCCGGGCCGATTTCCCTCCGATAGCCCTTCCACTATTCCCGGCGGGATCGGCCCGCTTTCGGGCGGAGTTCCGGGGCCGCACCATGCAGCGCATGGTGCGGCCCGCTGCTTTTCCGGAGCACCTCCGGGTGTTCTTTCAGAGCACGTCCAGCAGTTGCTGGGCGAACTCCTTCGGGTACTCGGTGCAGCCGAGGTGCCCGCCGGGGAATTCCACGGCTTTTCCGCCGATCATTTCGGCGAGCCGGGTGGCCGGTCCGTACAGCGCCTCCTGCGGACGCGAATCCCGGCCGACCGCCGGCACCAGGCGGCCCGCGGCCCGCCGCAGCGCGGCGACATCGGGCGCAGAGCCCGAGAACGGACACAGGATGTGCTCCAGGAAGACCGGCAGGTTGGCGTGCATCCGCGGAGCCATCTCCTGGATCTCCGGGGGCAGTTCGGTCACTTCCCCGTCGTCGTCCGGCCGGCCTCCCAGCCCTTCGCTGAAGCGCGCCATCGCGGCGCCGACGCCCTGCGTACGGAACGTCTCGCGTACGTCGGCGAACAGCGCCCGGTGCGGGGCGGGGTCGGGGAGGAGCTCCAGCAGCGGCGGTTCGTGGGCGACGACCCGGTGGAGCCGCTCGGGGTGCCGGGCGAGCAGGTCGAGGGCGACGATCGCGCCCGAACTGCTGCCGAGGACGGACGCTTCCTCGTGCGGCGAGAGCAGTTCCAGCAGCCGGTGGGCGTCGTCGCTCCACACCTCGACCCGCTGGTCGGTGACCGGACCGTCGAGGCGGCTGCGGGACAGACCGCGCGGGTCGTAGGACACCACGGTGTAGCGGGCGGCCAGGTCGCCGGTCATGGCCGCATACAGTCCGGCGTCCGCGGCGCCGCCGGGTATCAGCAGCAGCACCGGGCCGCGGCCGCGGCGTTCGTAATGGAGAGTGGCACCGGGCACGTCGAGGGTGCCGGTGGTGGGTTCGTTCATGCTTCTTCCCCCTCAGGTCGGGTCGGCCAGTTCTCCAGGAGCACGTGCAGTGCGTCGAGGGAACGGGACCAGGACTCCTGGACGGCGCGCGGGTGGCCGAAGCCGCCGCTCAACTCCAGGTGGATGTAGCCGTGGAAGGTGCTGCGCAGGAGACGGCCGGCGTCGGTCAGGTCCGGCTCGGTGAGGTCGTAGGCGCGCAGCATGCCGTAGGTGAGCTCGACGCTGCGGCGCGGTCCGGTGGAGTCGCCCACCTCGTCGGGACCGAGCTGTATCTGGGTCGCCGCGTAACGGCCGGGGTGTTCCAGCGCGTAGCCCCGGTAGGCGTTGGCGAAGGCGACAAGCGCGGCCTTGCCGGAGCGGCCCGCCACCGCCTCGGCGATCCGGTCCATCATCTCCTCGGACGCCAGCAGGGCCACCCGGACGCACAGGTCACGGCGGTTCTTGAGGTGCGAGTAAAGGCTGGCGTCCTTGACGCCGAAGTGTCGCGCGAGCGCGGACACCGTGACCTTGTCCATCCCGACCTCGTCGGCCATCTCCGCGGCCGCCCGCGTCAGCCTGTCGGCATTGAGCCCCGCGCGCACCATGCAGCCTCCACGTTCCGTTCCGGGCCCAGGACGTGAATCCCGGTCGGTCTCCGCCGCCGGGCTCCGGGCGAGCGCCCTTTCCTAGGAGCTCTAGGAAGAAACCTAGCATGGTTAGGAAGTGCGTTGCCGGCGCTATTTCGTGCCGGACGGGCCCCTCTCGGGCTGCGGCGGCAGGCACGATGGGCATACTCCGGCCATGGATACGAGTGCGGGGGCGGACGTCCTACGGCCGGGCCAGGCGGGGCGGCTGGGGCCGGGGAACGAGTCGGGCCGTCGGGTGGCGTGGGCACTGCGTTCCGCCCGGCCGGCGGACATCGAGCCGATCGCGGAGCTGCGGGCAACGGTGCTGCGCCCGGACCTGGAGCGGTTGGGACGGTTCGACGCGCATCGGGTCCGGCAGCGGTTCCGGGATTCCTTTTCCCCGCGGCACACGTCGGTCATCGTGGCCGATGACGCCCTCGCGGGCTGCGTCACGGTGCGCCCCGCCGAGGACGGGCGATGGCTGGAGCATTTCTATCTCGCTCCGGACTTGCAGGGCCGGGGGCTCGGGGCGGCTGTGCTGCGCACCCTGCTGAAGCGGATCGATGCCGACGGCGTGCCCGTCCGCCTGAACGTCCTGCAGGGCAGCGCCGCCCGGCGGCTGTACGAGCGTCACGGATTCACCGTGGAGGCTCAGGACCCGATCGATGTCTACATGGTGCGACGGCCGGGTGCGGGCACGGATGCCCTCGGGATTCCGTGACGGCCTGAGATTGTCAGTCATGGTCCTTATACTTTCGGCGACTTGTTGATCAACACGGCCGATCGGAGTTGCCATGTCGGTCCGACGGCTTCTTGCGCCCGAAGATCTGGAGACGCCGCGGCCTCTTCCCGCGCGTTCGCCGGTCCCCCAGCGGATCACCGCGGTCGCGGTCACCGCGGATCTGAGCCGGACCGCGATCGCGATGGCCGCGCCGTGGTTCCACGAGCTCACCGAGGTGCTGGTGCTGACGGACGGGGCCGTGACCCGCCTGGCCGTCCCCGATCGTCGACGCGTCCTCGACCTCCTCTTCGACCCCGACGGGTCGGCGCTGACCGCCATGGTCAGCGGCAACTCCATCCACCGCTGGGCGCTCGACGACCGCTGCGAGCGGTGGCCGCTGGGCATGCCCGGCAGTGGTGGATCGCTCGACCTGCCACTCGCCCAAGTCGCGGTCGGCGGACGGTCGTTCGCCACCGCCAACGCGTTCACCCGGAACGTCGTCGTCTGGGACGCACAGACCCGGCGGGTCCGCCACGACATCCACGAGACCTTCAAGGACCTCGCGTATGACGACCGGGTGGTGGGCGAAGGAACCGTCGCCCTGAGCGCGGACGGCTCGCGCCTGGCCTTCTGCCGGCCTCGTCGCTCGCTCTTGAGGAACGACGAGGCCGTCGTCGTGCAGGATGTCGGCAGCGGCGCACACGCCGAGCACCGTAGCGGCATCCCCTGGGCGAACGGCCTGGCATTCGCTCCGGACGGTGCCGCGCTCGCGGTGGTGGGCGTCCGCCCGGAGCACACGGTGGCCACGGTCGTCGCCCTGAACCACCCGGCCGACGCCCCGGAACCGGTGGTCCTGCCGACGGATCGACGCGTCGACCGGATCAACCTGCGGCCCGTATGGTGCGGCGCCGAACCGCGCGTGCCGATCGTGGACCGGAACCGCGTCACCGTCTGGAACCTCGCCAGCGGCTCCGCCGTCCTCTCCGTGCGCGTCCCCGGTCCGCGGACCGCCGCCACGCTCACGCCCGACGGCCGCACCCTGGTGATCGCGTCACCCGACGACGGTGTGCACGCCCACCCCCTCCCCTGACCTCCGCACCACGTAGGACGCCGTTGCGATGAGCTCCCTTGACGAACTGCTGAAGGCGCGCCCGACCAAGCAGGTCTGGCGTGAAGTCTGTCTGCTCCTCGCGGAGTTGGACGAGGAGGAACTGGCCGCGGTCGCGCCGCGGGTGCTGGCCTGGCCCGCGCAGCAGCGCCCGATGCCCGACGACTGGTGGGCCGAGTGGAGGGCGGGCGCCGTACGCCCACACCACTCCCTCGCCGGGATGCGCCACCTCGGACACCTTGATGGCTCCCAGGGTGAGTGCGAGGTGGGCGAGGAGGAAGAGGACGAGGACGAGGAGACGGGGCTCGCCGAGGCGTCCTTCCCTTACGGGGCGACCGCGGTGGCGGTGCCCTCCGGCCTGTCCTGGGTGGCGTTGGGCGCGGCGGCCGAGTGGCACCACAACGGCGGCGACATCGTCCGCTGGGACACCGTGGAGAAGGACCGGCTGACCTGGTTCCTCAACGGAGCCCGCTATCACGACGAGCCCCACGACATGCAGGCCGGCCCGGACGGCCGGATCGTGGTGACGTCTGTCGAAGGCCACCTGCACGCCTGGTCCGCCGAGGCCGGGCAGGAGTTGTGGACCCTTCCGGTGTCCTCCGGGTCCTCCGACCGGGACGACGATGAGGAGGGGGAGGAGGACGACGACTTCGAGGACGAGGGGGACGAGGACGACTTCGAAGACGACTTCGAGGACGATGACGAGGATGAGGGGAGCCTCGGCATGGACGACCCCGTCCGGATCGGTTTCAGCGGCGACGGCTGCCGGGTGGCCGCCGGCACCTGTGAGTCGGGCCGGGTCGCCGTCATGGAGGCGGAGACCGGCCAGGTGATATTCACCGTTCCGGCCGAGGAGGAGGCGTTCGGCCCCGTCGCCCTGGACACGAGCGGCCGGCTGCTGGTGCACACGTCGCCGAAGGGCCGTGTGGTGGTCCGCGAGGTCGACGGCGGCGCCGTGCTGGCCACCGCTCCGACCCGGCTCAGCCATGTGCACGCCCTCGCCATGTCCCCCGACGGGACGGTCGTGTTCGTGGTGGGTGTTGCGGCCGACGACGCCGCACCCGCCGCCCAGGTGGTGAGTCTCGGTCCCTCACCCACGGTCGGTGAGCTGATCCGGCCGACGGAGTTCCCGGTCAAGATCAGCACGCATTCGGTCCTCGCCGGTTCCGGCACCCGCGCCGTGTGGACCGAGCGCGGCCCGTACGCCGTCGTCCCGACCGGCGACGGCTCGGTGCTCTTCGACTCGACCGCCCGGATCCTCTGGGCGGACCCGAACCGCCAGATCGTGTCGTTCACTCCCGACGGACGGGCGCTGGTGACCGTCAACGAGGCCATCGAGGCCTGGTTCCTCGCGGGCCTGACCGTGCCCGAGCCGTCGGCCACCGTCGGCTGACGTCAGTCGGCGGCCGGCGGGCCGGGAGCACGGAGCCGCCGGGGGCCGGGGTGGGCCAGATCAGTCGACGTCCGCGGGCAGGGGCGGAAGGCGCAGGTGCGCGAGGTCATCGGGGGCCGGGGTGGTGTGCGGCCACATGGGGGTGACGTCGGCGTCGACGGCCGCGGGGGCATCGGTCAGGCGCATCCGCTCGCGCAGCCTGCCGTAGAAGTCGGTGGGCCCCAGCCGCACGACGCGCAGACGCTGGGGAGCCGCGTAGACACCGATCCAGTCCCCCGGTCCCAGCACGCCGCGCAATTGGCCGTCGACGCTCACCGCCGCGCGGCCGGAATGCCGCAGGACGCGGAGGGCGACGGCCTCGTCGGGGGCGGCGACCACCGAGCGGTTGAAGGTCATGTGCGGGGCGACGGGAGTGAAGATGATCGCGTCGGCCCGCGGAGAGATGACCGGGCCGCCGGCGGCGAAGCTGTAGGCGGTGGAGCCGGTGGGTGTGGCGACCAGGACGGCGTCCGCGGAGTAGGAGGCGAGCAGCCGGCCCGCGAGGTACACGCCGAGGGCGACCTGCCGGTCGCGTGCCAGTTTCTCCAGGACGATGTCGTTGAGGGCCGTCACGTTCAGGGCCACCCCCCAGTCCAGGGCGACGGCACACTCGGGGCGGACCGGCGGAGGCGGCAACGCGGGGCCCCGCCCGTAGCGCAGCAGCGTCTCCATTCCCTCGGGGAGCTCCAGCGGGCAGGAGGCCCGCATCGTCAGCATCAGGCGGGTCTCGACGTCCACATGGCCGCGGTGGATGGTGTCCAGCGCGCACTCGACGTCGTCGGCCGGGACCTCGGTCAGAAAGCCGAGGGTGCCCAGGTCGACGCCGAGGACGAGCGCGTCGTTCTGGGCGGCCAGGCGGGCTCCGCGCAGGAAGGTGCCGTCTCCGCCGAGCGTGACGATCAGATCGGGGCTACCGGCGGCCGCGACCTCCTCCCCCGCGTCCCGCCGCTGTTCACCCTCACCCCACACGTCGATGGCGACGCAGCCGACCTCCTGGCGCTCACACCACCGTCGCACGACATCGGCGGCCGCCACGGCCCCGGGACGGCCTCCGTGGACGACGATGCCCACCCGTTGCACGCTCAACCGGCGTCCTTTCCCTCCGGGTGCCCCGTTCGCCCGCGCCTGGCCATGGACGCGCGGCCGAACACCGCCGCTCACGGAGCGATACCGTCACATATAGCCGCGTTTACCTACATTCTTGGGCATCCTAGTGGGCTGCCTGGTCTCCCCGGAACGACCTGGCCACGGCGCGGTGTGGGCGACGTCTTGGGGGCTCGCGTCCGGAGCACGTACCAGCAGGAAGCGGTGGAGGAGCGGCCCGAGGATGCCGACGACGGCGGTCAGGCCGGCCGCGATGGCGAGGTCGGGGTGGTCGAGCGAGCCGTCCAGCAGCCAGCCGGCGCCGAGCGCGAGGGCGAGCAAGGAGATCTTGGCGACGGCCAGCCGGACGAACGACAGGTGGGGCCGGTGGGACGGCGCCTGGCGGTGCGGGGCCCGGTGATCCGTGCGTCGGGCCGTACGGCGTCGGCGGGCGAGGTGCCACAGCGGGCGGCGACGAACAGGAGGACCAGCAGCTTCGCCGCGTGCTCCCAGGGCGGCGTGCCCTCGTTCAGGGCCCAGGCGGTGCCCAGCACGAGCCCAGCGGCGAGGTAGGCGAGGTAGGGCGTGGCCAGGTGCCTCCTGCCGGGGCCCGGGGCGGCGGGCCGAGATGTCGGAGCGCGGTTGAGGGGGCCGGGCGGAGGGTGGCGCGTGGTTGTGGGCATGGCTGCCTCCGGGGCTGATGCGGCGGCGGAGCGAGCGATGGGTGGGGTGGCGTGGGGGCCCAGGGGGCGGGGTGGGGTGGACGATGCCGGGTCGCCTGCTCAGCCGCCGGGCGGAGGGGCGTCAGCCGAGTGAGAGCGGGAGACGGCGCAGGCCGCGGAGGGTGATGTGGTCCTTCCATTCGGGTTCGCCGGCCAGACGGAGCTGTGGGGCGCGCTGGAGCAGCGTCCGCAGCGCGATCCGCGTTTCGAGGCGGGCGAGCGGAGCACCGAGGCAGAAGTGGATGCCCTGGCCGAACGCGAGGTGCCGTACGGGCGTGCGTCCGAGGTCGAGCCGCTCGGGGTGCTCGTATGCCGCGGGGTCCCGGTTGGCCGCGCCGACCAGCAGCAACAGCGTGCTGCCCGCCGGCACCGGGACCCCGGCGACCTCGGCGTCCTGCAGGGCGAAGCGGACGGTGAGCTGGACCGGCGAGTCGTAGCGCAGCAGCTCCTCGACCGCGTTGTCGGTCAGGTCCGGGTCGCTGCGCAGCCGTTCCAGTTGGTCGGGGTGGCGCAGCAGGGCGAGGGTGCCGTTGCCGATCAGGTTGACGGTGGTTTCGTGGCCGGCGATGAGCAACAGCGTGCAGGTGGCCAGCAGTTCGTTCTCGGTGAGGGTGTCACCGCCGTCGTGCACGCCGACCAGTGCCGACAGCAGGTCGTCACCCGGTGCGCGACGCCGCTCGACGACGAGTTCGCGCAGGTAGTCGGTGAACTCCCGGCGGGCCTGCGCCTCTTGTTCGGCGGCGCCGGGCGGGAGGAGGAAGTCGGGGACCAGAGCACGCGCCACCGCGTGCGACCACATCAGCATCCGGTGGCGGTCGGCATCGGGCACGCCGAGCAGTTCGCTGATCACCGCTACGGGCAGGGGCGTGGCGAGGCCCTCGATGAGGTCGACCGGCTCGGGCGCGCGCTCCATGGCGGTGAACAGCTCGGCGGTGAGCTCCTCGATCCGCGGTGCCAGCAGCTCCACCCGGCGCCGGGTGAATGCCTGGGATACCAGGGAGCGCAGCCGGGTGTGGCTGGGCGGATTGAGGCCCAGGAAGCCGCGCACGGGGCGGCCGTCGTCATCGACCAGCACTTCGAGCGCCGGGCGGGCCCGGCCGGCGAAGCGGGGGTCGTCGGTTTCCGCGTGCCCGAACCGCCCGTCGCGCAGGACCGCGGCACAGTCCTCGTACCGGGTGAGCACGAAGAGCTGCTCGTCGAGGCGCGCCAGCGGCGCCTGCGTGCGCCAGCGGGAGTAGAGCGGGTAGGGGTCGGCCTGATGACGCGGGTCGAGCAGGTCCTGGAGTGACGGCAGTGCGGCCGTGGCGTCGACGTGGGTCATCGGTTCTCCTCGTCGTGCTCGGGCGAGTTGGGGGGTGTCGGCTCGGCTGGTTGAGCCGGGATCGCGGGTGCGGTGGCCTCCGCGACCGGGGTTCCGGGCGCGGTGGCCGCGGGACGCCGGGTATCGGCTGCGGTGGCCCCCGGGAGCGGGGTACCGGCCGCGGTGCCGTTGGCCGCGATGCCGGCGAACAGCCACCGCATCGCCTGGCCCAGCAGCTCGTCCGGCACGCTGGCCGGGTCGATCCGGCGCTGGCGCAGCAGCCCCTGGAAGAGCGCCATCGCGATGGTGGCGACCGCATCGGCGGACACGGTCGGCGGCGCCCCGATGTGCTCCAGCGCTGTGCCCATGAGGCTCGACAGCTCGGCCCGGGGCCCGCGCAGCTCCTCCGCCAGCGTTTCCAGCAGCGGGGGGTTGCGCACCGCGTAGAGCCAGAATTCGGCCTGGAGGGGAGCGAAGTCCGGGTCCTTGTCGGCGGCGTTCGCCAGCAGCCGGCCGAGCGCCGGGACCGGGTCGTCGCCGGTCTGCGCGTGGGCCACGATCTCGGTCGCCCGGGACACCTGCTCGCTCGCGCGTTCCTTGAGCAGCTCCACGAACAGCCGGTCCTTGCTGCCGAAGTTCGAGTAGACCGCGCCGATGGAGAATCCCGCCGCCTCGGCGATCTCCTCCACGGAGGCACCGGCGAACCCCTTGCGCGCGTACGTACGCGCCGCGGCATCGAGCAGCAGCCGTCTGGTGCGGGCCTTGGCCTCCGCCCTGGTCGGTCGGCGCTTCGGGGAGTGATCGGCATCCGCACTCATGTCTTCCACACTACGGATAGTGGTCGCTATGTCAATAGTCGCCGCTATCTCAAGGCCCGGTCATCGGTGCGGC
The DNA here is from genome assembly GCF_026153355.1 of Streptomyces endophytica. GTDB lineage: Bacteria > Actinomycetota > Actinomycetes > Streptomycetales > Streptomycetaceae > Streptomyces > Streptomyces endophytica. Next base: position 5,333,690 of record NZ_CP110636.1, read on the forward strand.
GGGTCGCCGCCTGCTGGACGGGGAGGGGCATCTTCGACGCGGGCATGGCAGGCCCTCGCGGGGGCAAGCACGTCTCCACCGACGAAGCGGCCGCACAGGCCCACGAGTTCGTCACGGGGGCAGACCCACAGTTCGTCACGGGGACAGACCCAACAGTTCGTCACGGGGGAGGATCCGGCGGCCACGTACAAGCCCTGACACCGGTTCAGCCAGGCCACTCGCCGGCCGCGCGCACGGGCTCCGTAAAGTGTGGGCCATGTCGGCGGAATCCCCCCTCATACAGAGCATGCGTTCGGCCGTTGCCGCGGCGCCCGATGACGTACCCCTGCGGCTGCACCTCGCCGAGTTGCTGCTGACCTCGGGGCTCGGCGACGCCGCGGTGGGCGAGTTGGCGGTGGCACTGCAGCACGCGCCCACCGACCCCCAGGCACGGGAGTTGATGATCCGGGCCGTCACCGGCACTTCGGCACCCGAGCCCCGCGAGGCCGCGCTTCCGTCGACACCACAGCCTCCGGCACCGCAGCCCCCGGCACCCGAGCACCCGGCCGGCCCCCCGGCCCCGGCCTCCGGTCCCACCCCGGCCTCCGGTCCCCGCTTCGACTGGAAGGCCGCCGAGGACCAGGTCGGTGATGCCGTGCCGCCGCGGTTCGTGGAGGCACCGCTCAGCGTCGACGGCAGCGGTGATCCCGGGGAGGCGGCCGCCTGGGACGTGGAGCGGCCGGGAACCGTCCGGCTCGCCGACGTGGGCGGCATGCAGCAGGTCAAGGAGCGGCTGGAGGCGGCCTTCCTGGCGCCGTTGCGCAATCCGGAGCTGCGCCGTCTGTACGGCAAGAGTCTGCGCGGCGGACTCCTGCTGTACGGGCCGCCCGGCTGCGGCAAGACCTTCATCGCGCGGGCCGTCGCCGGTGAGCTCGGGGCGAGCTTCCTGTCCGTGTCGGTCAACGATGTGCTCGACATGTGGATCGGCAACTCCGAGCGCAATATGCACGAGCTGTTCCAGACGGCCCGCCGCCAGGCCCCGTGCGTGGTCTTCCTGGACGAACTCGACGCGCTCGGCGGCAAGCGCAGCCGTACGCAGAGCGCCGGTATGCGCAACACCGTCAACCAGCTGCTGACCGAGCTGGACGGCGTCGAGGCGGAGGCGAACGAGGGCGTGTTCGTGCTCGCCGCCACCAACGTGCCCTGGGACGTGGACATCGCCCTGCGCCGGCCCGGCCGGCTGGACCGGACGTTGCTGGTGCTGCCGCCCGACGCGCCGGCCCGGGAGGCGATCCTCCGCTACCACCTGCGGGAGCGGCCCATCGAGAACGTCGACCTCGGCAAGCTCGTCAAGGCCACGGACGGCCTGTCCGGCGCCGATCTGGCCCATGTCTGCGAGGCGGCGGCCGAGCACGCGCTGCTGGACTCGGCGCGTACCGGGACCGTACGCATGATCGGGATGGCGGACCTGCTGGCCGCGGCGGGGCAGATCGCGCCGTCGACCGAGCCGTGGTTTCGCGGCCGCCCGCAATGTGGCGATGTACGCGAACGACGGTGGCATGTATGACGACCTGGTGGCCTATCTGAAGAAGAGGCGCAAGCTGTGACCACAGTGCATCCGGCGGTCGAGAAGGCCCAGGCCCTCATCGATTTCGACCGCTACGACCAGGCCCTGGCCCTGCTCGCGCAGCACCTCGCCGAGAACCCCGACGACACCGGCGCCTGGATCAAGATCGGCTACTGCCATCTCAACACCCAGCAGCCGGAACGCGCCCTGGACGCCGCTGACGAGGCGCTCAAGCTGGCGCCCGGGGACTTCGGCGGGCTCATCCTGCGTGCCCGGGCGCTGACCCGGATACCCGACAGGGCCTGGCGCGAGGCGGAACCCGTACTGCACGAGGCGGTCCGGGCCGACCCGCACCACTGGCTCGGCTACGCGATGCTCGCCGACGCCGTGAGCCGGATGTCCATGGTCCGGCACGTCCGGGCGACCGGCGCCCGGGAACTCAGGCACGAGGAGATGGCCGAGGTCCTGCGGGAGGCGGCCGGCCTGGCCAGGGAGGCGCTGCGGCTGGGCCCCGAGGAGGTCTACGCCCACGAAGTCGCCCAGCAGATCGCCGACTTCTCGGGCGACCGGACGCTCGCCGAGCAGCTCAACCGCGCCATCCTCCGGATCGACCCGACCCACGCCGAGGCCCTGGCCCGGCAGACCCGGAAGGCCGCCGAGGCCCCGGGCGTCCGGGCCGCCGAGGCCGCCGACCTGTACGCCGGCGGGCTCGCCGCCGTACCGGACTCGGCCGAGCTGCAGCGCGGTCTGGACCGGGCGACGTACCGCATGCTGCGCGGGGTGCGGTGGCTCGCCCTGCTCTGCGTCGGCCTCGCGGGGGCGATGGTGGACCTGTTCGCCGTCGACGGCGAGGTGCAGCGGCAGTTGCCGCTGCCGCTCGGCCAGCGCCTGTGGTACCTCGTGCCGATGACCGCCATCTGGCTCGTCGGCGGACTGCTGCGCTACCGGCGGCGGCGCGCCGGCGTCCGGCTCAACGTGCGGTCACTGATCCACCGCCACGGATGGTCCCGCGTCGTGGTGGCCCAGGCGGCCTGGGCCGTGCTGTGCGCCCTGTTGATCGCCGAAATCCCCTGGACCGAACGGTCGTTGCCGCAGGTGCTGTTCTGGGCAGGACTGGTGCCGACGTTCGCCACGGTCTGGTTCGACCGGCCCAGGACCCGCTGACGCCACGGCGGCCTGCGCTGCTGAGCGGCCCGGCGCTCCGGCCGCCGCGGCTCAGTAGCCCGCCGGCCGCACCAGCCCCGTCTCGTAGGCGAAGACCGCGGCCTGCGTCCGGTCGCGCAGGCCCAGTTTGGTCAGGATGCGGCCCACATGGCTCTTGACCGTCTGTTCCGCCACGACCAGGCGCTCGGCTATCTCGCCGTTCGACAGTCCCTGGGCGATCAGGGACAGCACCTCGGTCTCCCGCTCGGTCAGATCGCCGGCCCGGGCCTTGAGCGGGGCCCGCGTGGTGCGGGTGACGCGGGAGAACTCGGTGATGAGCCGCTTGGTGATGTTCGGGGCGAGCAGCGCGTCGCCGGACGCCACCACCCTTACGGCGTAGGCGAGTTCGGCCGCCGAGGCGTCCTTCAGCAGGAACCCGGAGGCACCGGCGCGCAACGCCTCGTACACGTACTCGTCGAGGTCGAAGGTGGTCAGCACCAGGACCTTGACGGTGGCGCCGGCGGGTGTGGTGATCCGGCGGGTCGCCTCGATACCGTCGAGCCGGGGCATCCGGACGTCCATCAGGACGACGTCCGGGGCGAGTTCGGCGATCTTGTCGAGGGCGTCGAGGCCGTCCACTGCCTGGCCGACCACCTCGATCCCCGGCTCCGCGTTGAGCAGCACCGTGAAGCCCTGACGGACCATCACCTGGTCGTCGGCGATGAGCACGCGAATGGTCGTCACGGAATGTCCTTTGCGGGAGCCGGAGCGAGGGTCGGAAGGGTGGTGGTGGGCCGGCCGGCGTGGGCGGGAAGGTACGCGGTGACTTCGTAACCGCCGTCTGGCGCAGGGCCGGTGGCCAGCTCGCCGCCGAGCATGGCGGTCCGTTCGCGCATCCCGAGCAGCCCGTGCCCGGAACCCGGCGAACGCGGGACGGGCCCGGTCGGCGCGGAGTTGGTGATCCGCAGGGTGAGTCCCTCGTGGTGGTGGCCGAGGGTCACCCGCACCGCCGCGCCCGGCGCATGCCGCATCGCGTTGCTCAGCGCCTCCTGCACGATGCGGTAGGCCGACAGCTCCACTCCGGGGGCGAGCGGCCGCGGTGTGCCCATCGACTCGGCGGTGACCTCGACCCCGGCGTCGCGCACCTTGCCGATCAGTTCGTCCAGTCGGTCGAGGGTGGGCTGCGGGGCGCGCCGGGCCCCGTGGGCCAGAGCCTCCTCGGAGCGCAACACGCCCAGGACACGCCGCAGTTCGGCCAGCGCCTCGACGGCGTTCTCCCGGATGCCCGCGAGGTTCTCCCGCAGCTCGTCCGACGGGTTCTCGACCAGGTGCGGGGCGACCTGTGCCTGGATGGAGATGACGGACATGTGGTGGGCGACCACGTCGTGCAGCTCGCGCGCGATCCGGCTGCGCTCTTCCAGAAGGGTGCGCCGGGCCCGCTCCTCGGCGGTGAGCACCTCCTGTTCGGCGAGTTCGGCCCGGGCCACCCAGCGGCCGCGCAGCGCGGCGCCGACCACCACCGCGGTGATCAGGACCGGTACCGCGCGACCGACGTCGAAGTTGTGCGGCCGGGTGACGAAGGCGGCGCAGGCCACCCCCGCCACGAGGGTGATCACCAGCGCTTCGACCGCCACCCGGAGCCGGTGCCGGAACGCCAGCAGCAGCAACACCCCGCTCTGCGCGGTGATCCCCTCGGCCGTCCACGGGAACACCACGTCCGGGTCGACGCCCGCCTCGGAGACCCGCGCCACGACGACCATGATGAGGGTCACCACCCACCAGGCGGGCACCGGACGGACCATCGCGACGACGAGCGCCACCGCCTCGCCCCCACCGAACAGCAGGGCGTAGGCGCCGTCCATCCCTTGCCAGCCGTGGAGCGTATCCACGGCGGACACGGCCAGGAACGCCGCGGTCAGCACCCACAGCGTCCCGAACGCCGGCAGCCAGTCCAGCCAGCTGGGCCCCGGCAGACGCGGCAGCGGCGCGCCCCGCGTCGTGCACAGGTCCTCGCGCAGCGTCCGCGGCAGCCGCCGCAGCGCCCGTAGTCGCAGCAGCACCCCGAGCAGCGGCCGCCGGCCGCGCCATCCCCCCGTCCTCACGGACGTCACCTTAGACACGCCGGTCCTCCGCCACCGCGGCGGGTGGGCACTCCCCCGACGGAACGGGTGGCCGCTCGCGTACGACCCGGCCGCCGCCGCGGCGCTTCCGCCGCCCCTGCTCGTACGGGTGGAACGCCGCCCAGCACACGCCCAGCGCCCCCGCGAACACCGGCAGCCAGCCCAGCCGGGCCAGCACCCAGCCGGCCCCGTCGGGCATCGTGTGCAGGCCGGGCAGCGGGTCACCGGCGAGCAGTCCGATCGCCGTCACCGCCATCATCGCGGTCTGGTGCCACAGGAAGACCGTCATGGCCGAGAGGTTCATCAGCGCCACCGCCGCCCAGAGCGCCGGGCGGCGCAGCGCCCGCCGCAGCGGCCCGATGAGCAGCAGGGCCGCCCCGCACTGGGCCAGTCCGAAGGTGACGGCGGCGAGGGTGGGTGGGTTGAGGTTGGAGATCGCGGCACCTGGCACCCCGACCATCGACGCCGGATAGCCGCCCCACGCGACGAGCCCGGCAGTGACGGCGGCCCCGCCGACCAGCAGCACCCACCCGGTCGTACGGTCCCGCAGCCCGCCCCGCGCCCAGGCCGCCCCCAGGCAGTACGGGACCAGCCACCCCGCGGCCACATTGAGCCACCCGAGCCACCCGGGCCCGCCCAGGCCGAACCGGACCAGATCGACATGCAGCACGACGGCCAGCGGCCACAGCGGGTGCAGCCGGGCGACCAGCGGTGTCACGGCCGTCAACGCGGTGAAGACCAGCAGGAACCACAGCGGCGACAGCACCAGCTTGCCCAGCGTGTACACGGTCTCCAGCCGCACCCCGGAGGCGAGCAGCGCAACGATCACCAGGCTCCACACCACCAGTACCGCCGCGACCGGCCGGAACAGCCGGGACAGCCGGGCGCCGAGCCACCGCCCGTACGACTCGCCGCGGGCCCGGGCCGCGGCGTAACTGTGCGCACCCACCTGCCCGCCCACCAGGAAGAACACCGCCAGGGTCTGGAACACCCAGGAGACCGGGGTGAGTTGGGGCAGGAAGTGCAACGGGCTGACGGCACGCACCGTACCGCTGTCGGCGACCAGGGCGGTCACCGTCCAGTGCCCGAGCACGACCCCGAGGATGGCGAGGGCGCGCAGGGCGTCGACGGTCCGGTCACGGCCGACCGGGGTCGCCGCGTCGATCCGCCGGACGAGGTGGCGCGGGGCGGTGGTGGCCCGCCGGACGGCCTCACGCAGCACGGCGGACCCTCCCGACCGGGGCCTGCCCGTCGACGATCCGCGCGAGATTCGCCAGGGACAGCGAACCGGGTTTGAGGTAGTCGCTGTGCCCGCCCGCACCCGCCGCGAACACCCGGGCGCCGAACCCACGCGAGACCGGGTCGGCACCCAACCCAACGGTGGCGAAGGGGAGTTGGAGCTTCCCGTGCGGCACTTCCGCCACCCAGTCGTCGTCCCCGCGGCCGGCCCACACCCTCGCCCGCGTGTGCAGCCCGGCCACGCTGTCGGCCCCGGTGCCCGGACTGCCGTACAGCACGATGTCCCCCACCGCCAGCCCGCCGCGGCCCGGCCGCACACCACCGACCCGTACGAGTGGCACAGCACGGTGATCCGCACTCCCGCACCCACCGCCGACCTCAACCCGGCCACGAAGGACCGGAGTTGCGGTGCCGCGGCGATCGCACGCGCCGGCGAGACCACATCGACGCTCACCGTTGCCGGTGTCCGGTATCCCAGCCACGCGATGACGGCCGCCCGGCCGCCCAACTGCCGCCGCAGCGCCGCCGCACCGGCCCGCAGTCGTCCGTACGTGTCGAGACCGGTGTCGGAGCCCGGCACCAGCACGGCGATCCGCCCGGCCCGTGCCAGATCGCCGAACACCTCGACGGTACGGCCCCCGTCGCGGCCGTCGAAGGCGAGGAACTGCCGTGCGGGCGAGGCCATGGCCCGCAGCGCGGCGGCCCGCGCCAGGTCGCCGTGGCCGGCGGCCATCCGCTCCGCCGCCCGGATCCCGGCTCGGTTGTCGGCGTACCGCCCGGCGAGCGCCCCGGCGGTGGCCGCCCGCAACGGCGCGAGCGGGGCCGGCACCGGCGCCGGAACGGCCGAGGGCGCGCGCCGCACCGGAAACGGGCACCGCCACGGCGGAGGCGACGAGAACGGCGAGCAGGGTGCGCAGCGGACGTCTGGTGCGCGGGCGGGACGCCATGATGGTGATCGATCCTTCCGTACCGGAAGCCGGTCGTACTTCCGGTCACAGAAGCTATGGATCAGCCCTTTTGCCCCGCGTCCCGCTGGGGAGCGCATGCACCGACTGGCTCTCAGGTAGGGGAGGTACATGACTGCCGGTGAGGGGCGATCCAGCCGCGGCACTCGGCCCCTACGGCACTGCCGTCGCCTCGGCGTGCTTCCTGATGAGCTCGTAGGAACGGACGCGGTCGCGGAGGTCGTACACGGGCGTGGTCAGCATCAGTTCGTCCGCTCCGGTCTCCTCGGCCAGTCGGGCGAGCCGGCGCAGGACGGTCTCGGGTGTCCCGACGGCCTGCTGGGCGCGGAAGCCGGCCAGCGCCTGCTGTTCCTGCGGCGTGAAGGGGTGGGTGGCCGCTTCCTCGGGCGTGGGGAAGGGGATCTCGCTCAGGCCCTTGAGGAGACCGGCCTTGACGACGTTCATCGGCCCGATGCGCCACGCGGCTTCTTCCTCCGTCTCGGCGCAGACGGTCTCCACGCACACCAGCACCCGGGGGCGCTCGCACCAGCGGGAGGGGGTGAAGTCCGCCCGGTAACGCTCCACCGCCGCCCGGGTGTTGTCCGGCCGGATGTGGTGGGCGAGGGCGATCGGCAGGCCGAGGCGTGCGGCGAGTGCGGCACCTGCGGTGCTGGACGCCAGCAGCCAGGGTGCCGGCAGCGGGTCGAGTGCGACTTCGTCGACGAGGAAGGACAGGACCGCGGCCACGTCGTCCTGGTACTCCGCGTCGGTCGTCGGCCCGGCTCCGCGGCGCAGCGCCCGGGCGATGGTCTCGTCGAAGGTGCCGGGACCGCGGCCGATGCCCAGGTCGATGCGGTCCGGGTGGAGGGCGGCCAGCGCTCCGAACTGCTCGGCCAGCATGAGTGGTGCGTGGTTGGGCGCCAGCACTCCGCCCGAACCGAGGCGGATGGCCGAGGTCGCGGCGGCGGCGTGCGCGGTCAGCACGACGGGCGGGAACGCACCGATGGCCGGGGAGTGGTGGTGCTCGGCGTACCAGATCCGGTGGTAGCCCAGCCGTTCCATTTCCCGAGCGAAGGGGGCGGTGTCGCGCAGGGTCTCCTCGGGCCGGGTGCCCGTTTGGACCATCGCGACTTCCAGCGCTGAAAGGGGTACATCGATCATGACGTCAGCATAAGGACGGGTGTTCGATGAGGTGTGGCGATCCACCCGTTCGACGCCATCGGCCCGCCCGACCCGCCCCCCGGGCCGTTTTCACCGTCAGTCGCACGGGCGCCGGCCGGCCATCCGACCTACGACGGGTGCGGGAAATGCCGGCCGCCGGCGTCAAGGCGGGCCATCAGGGTGAATCAAAAGAGTGAAATGATCTCAAATCCTTCACGGGAAGCCCAAAGCTGCCGAAAGAAAGTGACAGGAGGCGGCAGCGAGCCGCCGCGATCGATCGGGAGATTTGCTTATGTCACGCTTCACGCGAGTGACGGCTATTGCCGCTCTGGCGGCAAGCACTGCGCTGGGCGGCATGTCGGCAGCGTTCGCAGACAGTGACGCGTCCGGTGGTGCCGTCGGATCCCCGGGAGTGGTGTCGGGCAACGTCATTCAGATCCCGATCCACATTCCGGTCAACGTGTGCGGTAACACCGTCGACATCGTTGGCGTGCTGAACCCGGCCTTCGGCAACACCTGCATCAACGAATCTCGGCACGTGGTGCTTCTCCGCCACGACGTCGAGCACCGTCACTTCGTGCGCCACCACGTCAAGCACGTCGAGAAGAAGCACTACAAGAAGAAGAAGCACCACAAGAAGCACCACCGTCCGGCCGGTGGCATTCACACCGGCGGCGGCGGCATGGCCGGCTAAGACGGGAGTCGTCCGGGTGTGGCCCGAAAGCCACGGCACCACCCGGGTGGTCACTGAAGCCCGTACCACAACCACCCGGGCCGGGTCGCTTCCTCCGACAGCCCTTCCACTTTCACCGGAGGAGACGGCCCGGCCCGGGCACATGTGTGTCCGGGCAGTTTTGTCAGCCCGGGCAGATATCTGCGCCCGGGCACTTTTGTGTGCCCGGGCACTTTTGTGTGCCCGGGCGGATGTGGTTTTCCCTTCCGCGCCGGAGCCCCGGTGAGCGGACGGTGAGCGTGCGGTGAGGCGGCGTCGGCAGTGTGGGGGCATCGCCGGTTCCGCAGAGAGGACCGGCCGCCGAGTGAGGGGCTGACCATGGTTGCGACGACGGGTGCGCTGGCGGGGAAGACGGCATTGGTGACGGGCGGATCGCGGGGCATCGGCCGGGCGGTGGCGCTGCGGCTGGCTGCCGAGGGCGCGTGGGTCGCGGTCCACTACGGGAGTCATGAGGAGGCGGCCCGGGAGACCGTGTCCCGGATAGCGGAGGCAGGCGGACGGGCCTTCGCCGTGCGGGCCCGGTTCGGCGAAGACGACGCGGTGGAACGGCTGTTCGAGGAGTTGACGGCCGGGCTCGCGGGGCGGGGCTGGACATCCTGGTCAACAACGCGGGCATCTCTTCGGGGAGCTCGGTGTCGCAGGTGACCCGTGCGGAGTGGGACCGGCTGCTCGCGGTCAACGTCACCGCGCCCTTCTTCGTCATCCAGCGGGCCCTGCCGCTGCTGAACGACGGCGGCCGGATCGTCAACATGGGGTCCACGGCCAGCCGGTTCGCGGTCTCCACGCAGATCGGCTACACCGTCACCAAGGCGGCGCTGGAGTCGCTGGCCCCGTCGCTGGCCAATGAGCTCGGCCGGCGCGGGATCACGGTGAACACGGTCGCGCCGGGCGCGGTGCGGACCGATCTGACCGCCGCCTACACGTCCGTGCCCGAGGTGGTCGCCGGGCTGGAGGCGATCACCGCGCTGGGGCGCCTCGGCGAGCCCGAGGACGTGGCCGACGTCGTCGGTTTCCTGGCGGGACCGCAGGGGCGGTGGATCACCGGCCGGACCATCGATGTCTCCGGCGGTACGTATCTCGGCCCGATCGTCTGACCGGTCCGGGTGGATCACCACCCGTCGGCGCTGTGGATAATCACCCACATGCGCTTCGGAATCCTCGGCGGGACGCTGATGTGGGGCGACGACGGGGCGGAGGTCTCCCTGGGCGGACCCGCGCGGCGCGCGCTGCTCACCCTGCTGCTCGTCCGGCCCGGGGACGTCGTCCCGGCCGACCGGCTGGCCGACGGCACCGGGCCGCAGGGCACGCCGTCACCGCACGCGCTCCAGTCCCAGATCTCCCGGCTGCGCTCGGCCCTGGGCGGGGCGGCGGTGATCGAGCGGACCGGGGCGGGCTATCGCCTCGTCGTCCCCGTCGACGACGTCGATGCCGGGCGGTTCGAACGGCTGGCTGAGCAGGGCCGGACGGCGCTGCGGGAGGGCGAGGCGCAGCGGGCCGCCGCCCTGCTGCACGAGGCGTTGGAGCTGTGGCGGGGGCCGGCGCTCGCCGACGCCGCCGACAGCGAACCGGCCCGGGCCGCCGCCGCACGGCTGGAGGAGCTCCGGCTCTCCGTGCACGAGGACCGGATCGAGGCCGCGCTGCGGCTGGGTGAACACCGCGCGGTCGTACCGGAGTTGCGTGAACTGCTGGACCGCCATCCGCTCCGCGAACGGCTGGCCGGGCTGCTGATGCGGGCGCTGTTCGCCGACGGGGGGCAGGCCGAGGCGCTGGTGGTGTTCGAGCGGACCAGGCGGCACCTCGCCGAGGAGCTGGGCACCGATCCGTCGGCGGAACTCGTCGGACTGCACCACGAACTGCTCAGTGCCGATCCGTCCCCCTCCCCCACCGCACCGCCCGCCCCGCTGACGGCCTTCGTCGGCCGGGCCGGCGAGGTGGCCGCGATCGCCGAACTCCTCGGCGAGGCACGGCTGGTGACGCTGACCGGGCCGGGCGGCGTCGGGAAGACCCGGCTGGCGGTGGAGGTCTGCGCGGCGGAGACCGAGCAGGTCTGCTTCATGGAGCTGGGCGCGCTGCGCGACGGCGCCCTCGTAGCGCAGGCGCTGCTGCGCGCCCTCGGCCTGCGGGAGCGGGGACTGCATGTGGCGGCCGGTGACGGGGATCCGCTGGAGCGTCTGGTCGCGGCGCTTTCGGGGCGGGTGCTCCTTCTCGTCCTGGACAACTGCGAGCATCTGGTGGAGGAGGTCGCCGCGTTGGCGGCGCGCCTGCTGGCGGCGTGTCCGCGGTTGAAGGTGCTGGCGACGAGCCGGGAGGCGCTGGGTGTCATCGGTGAGCACCTCCATCCGGTCCGGCCGCTCGACGACAAGGCGGCCGTGGAGCTGTTCACCGCCCGGGCCCGGGCGGTGCGACGCGGGTTCGTCCCCGACCCGCAGGCCGTACGACGGGTGTGCGGGGCGCTGGACAACCTGCCGCTGGCCATCGAGCTCGCGGCGGCCCGGCTGCGCACGGTCGGCCTCGACGAGCTGGCGGCGCGGCTGACCGACCGGCTCGCCGTGGCCGCGCGCGGCACGCGGACGGTCGACGAGCGGCACCGGACGTTGCGCTCGGTGATCGCCTGGAGCTGGGATCTGCTGTCCGGGCCGGAGGCGCGGGCCGCGCGGCGCTTCGCGGTGTTCGCCGAGGGGGCGGGTGTCGAGTCCGCGCTGCGGGTGTGTGACACCGACGAGGAAACGCTGGAGTCGTTGGCCGACAAGTCGCTGCTGGAGTGGGCGGGCGGCCGCTACCGCATGCTGGCGACGATCCGCGCCTACGCCGGTGAACGGCTGGACGCCGCGGGGGAAACGGCGGCGGTGCGGCAGGCGCACGCCCGGACGCTGCTCGGCCTGGCCCGCGCCGCCGATCCGTGGCTGCGCCGGCACGAGCAGCTCCCGTGGCTGGCGGTCCTCGCGGCCGAGCACTCCGACCTGGTGGCGGCCGTGGAGTGGGCCGTGGCGGCCGGCGAGACCGGGACCGCGGCGGAGCTGCTCGCCTCGGCCTCGACGTACCTGTGGATCCGAGGTGTCTCGGGTGCGTCGGCGCCGCAGGCGGCCGCGCTGCTCGACGCCGTGGGGGACGCTCCGCCGGACGGGCACGACGAGGCGTACGCGATCTGTGTGCTGCTCGCGGCCTCCGGCCCGGCGGGCCGCGAGGTGTGGCGCCGTCACCGAGTCCCGGCCGCGCGGGCGCTGGAAGCGGCGTGGTCGGGCCCCGAGCCGGGTCGCTATCCGGCCGCTCTGCTGCTGTGGATGATGCACAACGCCGGTGACGGCGACGCGCCCGCCGCCCTGGCCCTCGTCTCCGCCCAACGTGACCGCCCCGAGCCGTGGGTGCGCGCGGCCGCGCACTACGTGTCCGCCTTCGGCTCCCTCGGCAACGGGGAGAGGGAGCAGGCCGATCAGGAGTTCCGGGCCGCCGTGACGGGGTTCCGCGCACTGGGTGAGCGGTGGGGTGCCGCGCTGGCCCTGGACGCGCTGGCCGGTCTCGCGGGCGCGCGCGGCGCCCGTGAGGAGGCGCGCGCGCTCACCGGGGAGGCCCTCACCCTCGCCGAGCAGTTGGGCGCGTGGGAAGACTGCGCCGACCTGCTGGTCAACCGGGGTGACCAGCGCATCGACACCGACCCGACCGCAGCGCGGGCCGATTACGCCCGGGCCGCCGAGTTCGCCCGACGGGCCGGCAGCGCCTCGGCCACGGCGGCCACCCGGCGCGCACTGGGCGACCTCGCCCTCCTGGAGGGGACGCGGCCGCTGCGGAGGAGCTCTACGCCCAGGCCCTGGCGCAGCTCGACCCGCACTGGATCAAGGGGCTGGGCCACCGGGTGCGTGCCCTGGCCGGACTGGGACGCGCAGCGGAGGCCCGCGGCGACCGGGCCGGGGCCCGGGCCCACTACCGACATGCCGCCCGCTCGGCGTCCGTCCCCGGAGCGACCCTGCCCGACGCGCTGCGCTTCCTGGGACTGCCCGAGTCATGGATCGAGGCGGTGGGCGGAGAATGAAGGGGAAGGGGAACCAGGTGGATCTGGACGAGATGTCAGAAGCGGAGATCGAGGAGCTCAAGGAGCGCTGCCGCGGGGCTCTGGAGGTCACGCCGGACGACGCCGAGTTGCTGACGGAGCTTGCCGTCCTCGAACTCCACGATCTGCAGGTACCGCACGGTGCGGGCGTGGAACTGCTCCAACGGGCCTTCGACCTCGACCGCCGCGACTCGATGTCGTTCCACAACTACCTCAACGTACTGGCCGAGGTCGCCGATGAGGAGGAGATCGACGAGGTCTGCCTCCAGGCGATCGAGGCCGGGAACGTCGCGGCGATGTTCGAGCTCGGGGTGCGCCTGGACGAGCGCGACGAACCGGAGGAGGCCGTCCCCCACCTGCGCCGGGCTGCCGACAACGGACATGCCGAAGCCCGGAGTTACCTGGCCGCCGTGCTGCGCGAGGTCGGTGCCCAAGTCCCTGACTAGGCCGATGAGCAGCGGCCTTCGGGCCTCCGTCTCCCCGGCCTCACAGGGGTCACTCTGCTTCGAGCCACATCTCTTCCATGTGGCCGGTGGCCTCTTCGGTGTGACGCACGCGGAAGAGGGAGGAGATGCGGCCGGTGTGGTCGAGGGGCGCGACCTTCTTGAGGGCGAGATTGCACAGGCTCCGCCAGGAGAAGACGTGGGCGGCGGCGTTCAGGTCGACGTACGCGTCGGACAGTTCCGCTGCCGTGATGCCGAAGGCGGCGGCCACGTCGGCCGGTGAGCCGTCGAGATCCCAGTAGTCCTTGCCTTCTCCGTGCCAGCCGGCGGCGAACAGCCGGACCCCGTCGGGGTGGATGATCTTGTACGCGCCGTAGGTCAGCGAGTAGTCGACCGTGCAGGAGGCGATGATCACGGCGTCGGGGAAGCGCTCGGCGAGCGATTCCGCTTCCTCCTCGACGGGAAAGCTGCCGTTGCACTGCACGAGACCGGGGTCGGTGATCTCGGTGACCCCGCCCCAGCTCCCGACCCGGACCAGTTCCAGGTCCGCGCGGGTGTCGGCGGACGGGTCATCGGTCGCGGGGACGGTTCCCAGGTCTTCCAGGACCGTGTCGATGGTGCCGAAGGACGCGGCGAACCGGCGGGCCGCGACCGGGTCGTGCGCCGGGAGACCGGACGCGTCCGTGGGGGCTCCGGACCGGACGAGGGTGAGCTCGTACTCGCCGGACCGGACGACGTCGGCGTCCGGCGGGACGTCCCAGAAGGAGGATGCGGTGAGTGCGGAGTCCGTCATGGGCGTCACGATAACTTTCCCGCGAACTTGCGCTTGCACGGGGTGCGTTGGGGCGCCGGGGCCGTGCCCGGGTGGTGACCGGCACGGCTTGCGTGTCCTGTGAAGCGAATCACAGCAGCGGGCTGTCACGGTGTGCCGGTGCGGAGTGTCTCGATGGGCAGCCGAAGAGAGGAGCCGGGTGTGGCCGAGGACGCCTTCACCACGCACCGTCCGCTGCTGTTCACCCTCGCCTACGAGATGCTGGGCAGCGCGGCCGACGCCGAGGACGTGCTGCAGGACAGCTATCTACGGTGGAGCAGCGTCGATCCGGCCACGGTCGAGCATCCGCGCGCCTACCTGGTCCGTACGGTGACCCGGCAGGCACTCAACCACCTGCGCGCGGTCAAGGCGCGGCGGGAGGAGTACGTCGGCACGTGGCTGCCCGAGCCCATCCGCACCGCGCCGGAGGTGAGCGACGACGCGATCCTGGCCGAGTCGGTGTCGATGGCCATGATGCTCGTCCTGGAGACGCTGAACCCGACCGAGCGCGCGGTGTTCGTGCTGCACGACGTGTTCGGCTACACCCACGGCGAGATCGCCGCCTCGATCGGCAAGGCCGAGGCCACCGTCCGGCAGATCGCCCACCGCGCACGCGGGCACGTCCACGCGCGGCGCCGCCGCTTCGCGCCCGACTCCGCCGACAGCCGGGAGATCATCCAGCGGTTCCTGCTCGCGGCGGCGACCGGCGAAGTCCACGTGCTGATGGACCTGTTGGCGCCCGATGTCGTGGTGCTCTCCGACGGTGGCGGGAAGGTGGCCGCCGCCCGCCGCCCGATCGTCGGCCCCGCCGAGGTCGCCCGGTTCGTCTGCGGCGTGGTGCGCACCAGCACCGCCACGACCCGCACCGAGTCCGCCACGTACAACGGCATGCCCGCGGCACGGTTCGTCACCGGCGACGCACTCGACTGGCTCGTCGCGTTCGAGATCCACGACGGACGGATCACCGGCCTCTACGGCATGCGCAACCCGGACAAGCTGCACCGCGCGGACGCGGTGTGCCCACTCGACAGAGGAGTACCCAGCCGTGGAAACCGTGACCGTTGAACGCGTCATCAACGCCCCGATCGACGAGGTCTTCGCCTGGCTCACCACGACCACCCACTACACGAGCTCACCGCTGGTGCTGCGTTGCCGGCTGACCCGGCACGGCGCGGGCGCGCCCTACGGGGTCGGCGCGGTCCGCAGTCACCTCTGGCTGGTGGGCTGGTTCCGGGAGCGCATCACGCACTACGACCCGCCGTACGCCACCGAGTACGTCGTCGATCGCAGCCTGCCGCCGTCGCGGCACGAACTCGGCCGCATGACGTTCACCGAGGTCGACGGCGGTACGAAGGTGTGCTGGACCACCCGCGCCGAGGTGCGCCTCCCGCTGCTCGGTGGTCCGCTCACCCGGCTCCTCGTACGACCGATCCTCACCGGCACCTTCGGCAACATCCTCGCTGCGGCCGACGCCGCACTGACCCAACAGCCGCAACGGAACCGGGCATGACGGCCGGGGCGGCAGAACCAGGGACACGACCGCGGATATCCCCACGGTCGTGGCAGAGTGACCGCATGTCCATACCCCTCCTCGCGCCGCGACGGCGAAGACGCGTCGCCGCCGCACTCCTCCTCCTGAGCGCCGCCACGTCCCTGACGGCCTGTGGTCAGCAGCGCGTCGCGGCCGGCGCGCCGAGCACCTCCCCCGGCGCGAGTTCCCGCCCGAGCCACAGCCCGTCCGGCCCCGGCGCCTCCCCCTACGTGGAGCCCGGGGCCCACGACGGGGCCCCGCACTACCACGAGAACAACGCCGGCCGGCAATCCCGCGAGATGTCCCCGGCCGGCCAGAGGGACGCGCGGAGGGAGGCGAACCGCATCGAGCCGGTCCTCAAACGCCTCTGGAAGCAAGGGAAGTGGGACCCCAAGAGCGTCCGGGCGGCGCTGCTCGCGCTGGGGTACCAGGAGCAGCGGACCGGCGCCAAGGGGGAGCGGCTCGGCGGGAAGCTCGATGTGCGGGGCATGGAACCCCGCTTCGAGAACGACCACTACGTCACGCACGAAGGTGCCCGGATCGGCCTCCGCGTCCACAACGACGCCTGCGTCACCGCGTTCGTGCAGAAGACCAACTACCAGGTGCAGGTCAACGGACCGTATCCGGAGTCGGGTTGCTTCGAACCGCCCTTCGCGCATTGACGAACGGGGCCCCTCACTGACGAACCAGGTGCGCGGCGCGTCCTCTGCCTGCGGTACCGCGACCATCAGTTTCGCGGTGTGGTGGATGCAATCCCACTGGCCCGAGGGCAAACCGTCTGACCCGATGGCCCCTCCGGCTGCTGCCGGAGGGCCGTTGCGTGCGGAGGACGCCCGCTTCCGCCGTCAGCCGCAGGTGGGCCGGGACGGCGGGGTGGTGCCCACGTAGCGGCGCCATTCGGCGGCGGTCAGGCTGCGGCCGGCGATTCGGCAGAGGCTGTCGATCCAGGAGTCCACGGAAAAGCCCCAGGAGAGGATCTCGCCACCTTCGGTGGCGGTCCAGAGCGTGCCGGTGTCGTCGACGGAGAACTCGGTGTGCTCTCCGATACCACCCGTTCCGGACAACGTATGGGGCGGGATGGGCAGTTGGGGGCCGCCCAGCCGGTCGCCGGTGTCGGCGTCCCATCGGGTCAGGGCGCCGCTACCGGCCAGGGTGACAACCGTACGGCCGTCGTCGCTCACCGCCACCCGGCCGCCGTTCGGCTCGTCGCTCTGCCAGCTCAGCCGCCGCTCGTCCAGGTCCCAGCGGGCGAAGGTGCTCCCGGCACCGTCGAGGAACAGCGAACGACCCGTGCCGGCCAGGGCGAAGGCGTTGACCGCCTCGTCGTTGTCCAGGCGCGCCGTCTGCACCTTGCGACCGGAGGGGATCGCATAGAGGTCGACGGTCCCTTGGGGGTTCCCACCGCGACGGTACGGCCGTCGGCGCTCAGTGACGACAGCAGGGGGTCGTCGGGATCGTTCGAGCCCGGCGGGACGACGATCCGGGTGTACTGCGCCGCCGGGCCCGCGAGATGGACCGCGCCGTCCCCCGTGGTCACCACCAGGGAACCGTCCGCCAGCGGGGCGATGTGCAGGGGGACCGCGTGGAAGCCCTCCGGTCGCCCGGCCAGGATCACCGTGCGCCGCTTCTCCAGGCGTTGGCCGGTGATGGCCCATTCCTGGACCAGGTGCTCGCTGCCCGCGTAGAGCGTGCGGCCGTCGTTGCTGGGGGCGACGCAGCGGTAGTTCAAGGCATCTCCGCCGGCGATGGTGCCGTCCTGGGGGCTCCAGACGTGCAGCACGCGTTCCCATTCCGAGGTCGGCTGGTCCTCCAGCGGGTTGCTCCAGGCGATCCGGCCGCCCGGCCCGATGGCGAGCGGCGGGGCATAGATCGCGGTCTGCGCGTCGGCGAGGGAGAGGCCGTGCGCGTGTGCGGTCCGGGCCGCCTGGTCGAAGTTCCACAGCGCGGCCGTCCGGCCGTGCGCGGAGGCGAGTCTGCGGCCCGTGGCGGAGAACTCCAGCAGTCCGGGACGCCCGACACCGGTGAGTGTGCGCACCTGGTTGGGCTGCCCTGCGGTCGGACCGTCGTCACTGTCCCCGTCGACCACCGTGATGCCGGACGCCGTCCCGACGGCCATCCGCTCGGTGTCGGTCAGCGCCAGCATCAGCGCCTCCTCATTGGGGATGACGGGGAAGCTTCCGCAGGTGTCGGTGAGGGCTTCATGGCCCTTGGCCCTGGGAGGCCCGTGCTGATGAAGCGCCCGAATTTGAGATAGCCGAAGCAGTGCCCGCCCAGGGACACGGCCGGCGCGTGCTGCCCGGCCGGCACCATCATCTCCTTGCTGTCCATGATCGTGCGCAGGTCGGGCACGGTGTAGAGCGCGCCGCCCCCCACCAGGTCGCGCACCAGCAGATAGCTCTCCTGATTCTGGAAGACCACCCGGCTGTCGTGGTGGCCGGTGCTCCGCGAACGGAACCTGGTCCGGGCCTGTTCGTAGAGCGTCACCGTACCGTCCTCGTCCACGGCGGCCAGGTCTCCGGCCATGCCGAACGTCACCGAGCCCACCGCCCCCGGCATCGGCGCGAGCCGCCGCAGCTTCCTGGCCGCGAGGTCGTAGACCCCCAGGTTTCCCTTTTCGTCCCCGATCGCCAGGCGTTTGCCGTCCTCGCTGAAACCGACCGCCGTGATCCGGCCCGGCAGCGCGGTACGGGCACGTACGGTGCCGCCGTCACTGCGCCACACCGTGACCGCACCGCCCTCGTCGCCCACGGCGACGGCGGCGTCGTCCCCGCTGAACGCGAACGCACTGATGTCCTTGGGGCTGGACACCATGGCCACCAAGTACGGGCTGTCGATGGCGAGTTGGTTCAAGGCAGCGATGGCCTCGGGCGACTGCTGCATGCGGTACGCCTCGATGCCCAGCAGCGACGCCAGCCGCAGATTCCCGTCCTTGAGGTTCAGGGCCGTGGCGGCGAGCTGCCGGGAGGTCGCCAGCCGGGCCTGGCTGCGGGCCTCGTTCCGTTGCAGGACCGCGACCACCGAGGCCACGCCGGCGAGCACGGCGAGGACGGTGATGACGGCGAGCGCGCCCCGCACCAGCCGCCGGGTCTTGCGGTGCTGGGCGACATCCGCACCGATCAGGTCCTCTTTGGGACGGCCGTGCAGAGGAGCCGCCAGATCGGCCACGCAACTCTGGAACCGGGGGTCGCGGAGCGAGCCGGGGTTGTCCTCCGGCATCCAGCGCAGGTCGACCCAGCGCGGTTCGTCCGTGAACATGCCTGCCATGGTGCGCGGCAGGCAGGTGGTGCGCTCCCAGTCGAAGTCCCCGCGCTCCTGGTCCCACCCGAGCTCTCCGCCGGTGACGACGATGAGCACCTGCCGCGTCCCCCGCCCGGCGCGCCACCAGTCGATCTCCTTCCGCACCCACTGCGAGGCGGCCGACCCCGGGCAGGCCAGCAGAATGAAGGCCCCGGATTCCGCGAGCTGACGCTCGATCTCCGGCCACAGTCCCGGATTCGCGGACAGCGAGGCATTGTCGAGAAAGACGCGCAGCGCGCGTAATTGCCGCCAGCTGCGCGCGAAATTCTGCAGTCCTCGCCGCAGGTGGGCGGCCTTCGCACTGTCCGAAGCATGGTGGTAGGAAATGAAGGCGTCGTTCCGATACACCCGCTGCGGTGCCGCGTTCCCCTCACCCATTCCGGACCCCCCGTCCGTCAGACCCGCCACCGGCCCGCCCCAGGGCGCGTTGGCCGCATCATCCTCAGCAGCACAGGCGTGCGCAACGGTGCGTCTGCGGAGGCGAGTTGGATCCACCGGTGGCCACGATCCGCGTTCCCGCCCGGACGCCCCCGATCGCCTCTAGACTTCACCTTCCTCTGGTAATTCGAACTCACTCTGCGTCGCGGGGGCGGGCTGCGGATGGGCGAGGTGCGCACACTCGGGGACGAGGACTTCCCGGCGGTATTCCGGTCGGCCGACGCCGCTTCCCTGTCGGGGCAGCGGCGTTACATGAGCGGCACGAAATGGCGGCTGCTGCTGGCGATCGCCGCCGCGGTCTGTGCGGTGTCGAGCGCGGACGCCGCGGTGGCAGCGGTGCTCCTGGCGTTCCTGGCGACCGTCTACGTAGAGGTCTGGATGCTGACCGAACGACCGGAGCGGGCCTGGTACGACGGGCGTGCCCTGGCCGAGTCGGCGAAGACGCTGTCCTGGCGGTACGCGGTGGCCGGCGATCCCTTCCCGGCCGACGTGCCCGCGGAGACCGCGGAGCGGAGGTTCCACCAACGCCTGGAGGTGCTGCTGCGGGAGGCGCCCAGCGACGCCATCGTCCCGGTCGGTTCGATGGCCGCCACCGACGTCATGGCCGACCTGCGCCGGAGCCCGTTCGCGGTCCGCAAACAGGCCTATCTCGCCGGGCGCATCGCGGATCAGCAGCAGTGGTACGGGGCCAAGGCCACCATGAACACCACCCTCGCCCGCCGCTGGCGGATCGGCTTGATCACCGTCGAGGGGCTGGGCGTGCTCGCCGCCGTGCTGCGCCTCCTGGAGATCATCTCGTTCGACCTGGCCGGGGTGCTGGCGGCGGTGCTGGGCGTCTGCGCCGCGTGGTTCGCGGTCCGGCAGTACGAGTCGCTCGGCCGGGCCTACACCTTCGCGGCGACCGAACTGAGCATCGTGCACCAGCGGCTGAGCGCGGTGCACGACGAGTCGCAGTGGGCGCAGGAAGTGGCCGACGCGGAGGAGGCCATCAGCCGGGAGCACACGATGTGGCGGGCGTCCCGCGGCGCGGCGTAGCGGCGAGCGGCGCCATGGGGAGGACCCTCGCTAGTGGAGGATCTTGTCCTTCGCCCGCTGGAATTCCGCCTCCGTGATGTCGCCCTTGTTCTTGAGCTCGGAGAGTTTGGCCAGCCTGTCCACGTCCTCGGCGGGACCTCCCGCCACGTCCCGGATGTAGGCGTTCATGGCCTCCTGCTGTGCACGCGCGTGGTCGATCTCGCGTTCACCCATCTGACGGCCGCGCGCGATCACATAGACCAGCACGCCGAGGAACGGGATGACCATCACGAAGATGAGCCAGCCGGCCTTCGCCCAACCGTTCATCCGCCGGTCGCGGAAGATGTCGACGATGATGCGGAACAGCAGGACCAGCCACCAGATCCACAAGAAGATCCACATCACGGTCCAGAAGGCACCGAGGACCGGATAGTCGTACGCCAAGTACTCCATCGCTCTCTCCTGATCACCAGCCCGATCACCAGTGGTACGACCTCACCGTCGCGCGCGCCCACCGTCGGCGGCATCACCCGCTACGGGCGAACCGGTGGGTCGGGCGGGGAGTCGTCCGTGTGCGGGCCGGGCGGCGCGGCGTCGGTCTGCGGGCCGGGCGGCGTGGCATCCGGATGCGGGCCGGGCCGTGTGTCGTCCGTACGGGGGCCAGGACCGGGACCGGGGCCGGGGCCGGGGCCGGGGCCGGGACCGGGTGGGGCACCGGCCGGTGCCGGCTTCGGTGGAGCGCCGGACGGCGGAGTGGCGGTCGCGGCGAGCACGCCCAGCAGCACCAGCACGACGAGCACGATGCCGAGGACCAGGGCGACCGAGGCCGGTGTGGGGTAGTTCCACAGCACCAGGACCAGGGCACCGATCGCGATGACGATCCCGGTCGTCCAGGCCCGGTGGGCATCCAGCCACCGGCCCACTCCCCCGGTGCGCAGGCCGATGCGGGCGAGCTTTCTTCCGCCCGCGCCCGTGGTCCTGGCGGCGCCGGAGCGTATCGCGCGGGCCGGGCGTCCGGGCCCGTAGAGGTAGGCGGCGATCGCGGTGATCACGGCGACGACGAACACCGTCCAGGTGCTGTTCCGCAGGAAGCGCACCAGTGTGTCGAAGACGGCCGCCGCGGCCTGCTGGGTCTGGGCGCTCGGGGGCACCGAATCGAGGTACTGGCGGCGCGCGACCGCGAGCCCGACGAGGAGCAGGAGCATCATCACGGCGAGCCCGACGCCCGCGGTCAGCAGCGTCGCCCGGTGGGCCGGCGCCGTCCACACCGCCAGCGCGACCAGCACCAGGACCGTCACGGGCAGCCAGACACCGACGATGTCGAGCACCATCATGGCGTTCTGCGCCTGCTGCAGCTTGTCCGTCTTCAGCAGGACGATCTGCCGGTCGACGTCGGGGATGTACTTGGCCTTCTCGAAGCCGCGGTCGACGAGCCGCTGCTGGACCTTGTCCACGACGGTCCCGATGTTGAGGACCACGGTGTCGCCGCGGGCCTGAATGGCGCTGTTGCCCTCGCCCGTGAGGACCTTGACCACGGCCGCGTGGGCGCGCAGGTTGGCGGCGTCCCAGACCTTCGCGAACTCGTCACTGGTGACGACCTTGTCCACCACTTTGTGGACCGCGTCCGTCACCGCGTTCTCCAGCGGGCCGCCCAGTCGCCTGGTCTGGTTGACGATCACGGGCGGCGCGTTGCGCTGGGCGAGGGACTTCGCGAGGGCGTCGGTGACCCGTTTGACGTCGAGCTTCTTGACCACGTCGTTGGTCAGCCGATTGGTCACCGCGCTCTGGATCGCCGGATCGCGGGCCAGCGGGGCGACGGTCTGTACGTACCGGCTCGCGTCGGAGACCTGGGACTGCGCCCAGGCGGCGACGGCGCCGAGCGGGGCCAGCAGGAAGGCCAGGACGAGGAGGACGGCCGCGCAGGAGATGCGCAGCTTCCGGTGTTGCACATGGGACGCGCGCCGGAGCCGCTCGTACTCCTTGCGCTCGGCGGGGCTCAGGGGGCGGTCGCCGGCCGGACGGTCGGGGCCTTCGTCCGGACCGTCCGGGCCGGGGGTGGCGGGGGTGGCGGGGGTGGACATGCGCGGCTCCTCCCTGAACCGGCCCCTGCCTGAGGCGACCGGATGGCCGCGGGTACGTACTGCCCGGCTGCGGCCCGCAACACGGGCAGACACGGGCCGACGGAGTTCCCTCGTAGCCTGCCGCGTGCGGAGCGGGCAGCCATCACTCGTTCCAGGTGACCTTGGGGCGCTTCCGGGATGCCGGCGCATCCACTCAGGGGACTCGGCCGCCCGGCTCCGCCCTCGTTGCGGTGATCCGCGAGCCGCCGACGTTACGCTCCCTGCGACCGAAGGAGCACAGGTGAGCGGAAACGGCGGGTGGGCCGTCGCTGCGGTGGCCGCGGTCACCGGCGGGTACGCCCTCGTCTCCCGGCGACTGGCCGCACGCTCGGTATCGGCCCCGATGGTGTTCACCGCGACCGGCGTGCTCATCGGCCCGGTCGGTCTCGGGCTGCTCGATCTGGAGCACGACGCCGGGCCGGTGCTCACCCTCGTCGAGGCGGCGCTGGCGCTGGTCCTGTTCTCCGACGCCGCCACCGTCCGTTCCGAGGAGTTCCGCAGCGGCTGGTTCTTCCCCGCCCGCCTGCTCGCCGTCGGACTGCCGTTCACGATCGTGGGCGGCGCCCTGCTGGCGTGGCTGCTGCTCCCGGGGCTGAGCGGCTGGGAACTGGCGCTGGTCGCGGTGATCCTCGCGCCCACCGACGCGTCCGTGAGCAAGAGCGCGGTGTTCGCCCCGCGCATCCCGGCGGTCGTACGGCACGGGCTCAACGCCGAGTGCGGCCTGAACGAATGCCTGGTCCTGCCGCTCTTCGCCGTCCTCCTCGCCGGACTGCCCGGCACGGCGGCCGCGCACCAGGGAGTGGTGGGGATCCTGGAGCGGGTGTTGCTGCTCAGTCCCGCGCTGGGGCTGGCGGTCGGTGGCCTCGGGGGGTGGCTGCTGCGCCGGTCGCGCGCCGCGGACGCGATGACCTCTGAGTGGCGGCGCATTCTTCCGCTGGCCCTGGCCACCGGAGCGGCCGCGCTCGCGGCGGCCACGGAGGGCAGTCCCTTCGTCGCCGCCTGGGTGGCGGGGTTCGTCTTCTCGGTCGCCCTGCGCCCGCCGGCGCGGCGCGGCACCGTGCCGGAGGGCGAGGACGACACGCTGCAAGCGGCCGAGCACCTGGCCGCGCTGCTGGCCGCACTGAGCTTCCTGGTCTTCGGTGCGGTACTGCTCGGCCCCGCACTCACCCGGCTGAACTGGAGCATCATCGGCTACGCGGTGCTGAGCCTGACCGTCGTCCGGCTGCTGCCCACCGCCCTGGCGTTCGTGGGGAGCGGGCTGCGCGCGCCCACCGTGCTCTACACCGCCTGGTTCGGTTCGCGCGGTCTGCCGTCCCTCGTCCTCGGCCTGCTCGTGGCGACCGAAACGGCACCCGGTGCCCGGCCGGGCACCGTGGTCGCCGTCACCATCGGGCTCAGCGTCCTGTCGCACGGACTCTCGTCCGTCGTCCTGGCCGACCGGTACGGCCGGTGGTACGAACGGGCGGTGGCCCGCCGCCCGTCGCTGCGCGAGAGCATGACGGACCGGCTGCTGGACGCGCGCCGCCCGCCCGAGTGGAAGAGCCAGTGACCGAGGGCGTACCGGTGGGCCGTGATGGTCAATCCCGCCGGGCGACGGCGCGGGCGGGGTGCACGGCCTCGGCGAGTGCCCGGAAGTCGCGCTCGTTGCGGTCGGCGTAGGTTTCGGCGAACTCCGCCATGGCCCGGTCGAAGACGTCCCCGCCGCCCAGGTAGGCCGCGATGGCGATCCGGTCGCCGGACCGGGCATGGGCACGGGCCAGCGTCGCGCCGCACAGCTCGCCGTAGAGCCGCATCCGGTCGGGCGGCATCCGGTCGGTGCGGATACTGCCCTTCCAGTCGTGCAACTGCCGTACGTAGAAGTCGCGTTGGCGCCCGTCGATGCCGGTGACGCGTTCCCAGCCGAGGAAGATGTCGCTGACGGCCTGCATCAACTGCTGTCCGTGCACCACGCGTTCGCCTTCGTTGGCGTACGCCGTCGGGCCCGTGTAGGGCGCCAGGACCGACGGGTCGGCCTCCTTGGCCTGGAGGAACAACGGATCGTCGTCGTCCCTGCCGAGCAGCAGCACGATCCAGCAGCGGGTGCCCACACTGCCGACGCCCACGACCTTGCGGGCGGCGTCGGCCATCCGGAACTGCCCGAGGAGGTGCCGGCGGTCGGCGGGGAGGCTGTGGCCGTAGCGTTCGATGAGGCGGCGGAGGTGGCCTTCGAGTTCGGCGCGGTGGGTACCGGTCAGCAGGTCGCCCAGCGGGACGATCAAGGGCGGGTCGGCGGCGATCCGACGGGTGCCGTCGACGACCTCGGTGAGCCGCTCGAAGGACTGCAGGTGGTCCCGGCTGCGCGCGGTCTCCAGGGTCCGGGCGAGCCGGCGGCGGCCGCGCGCGCCGAGCCGGTCGGCGAACAGCACGCGCAGGTGATCGGTGTCGGACTGCGCGTACCAGACATCGAGGTTGCGCATGCCGGCGAAGCCGCGCATCGTCTGCCGGTAGGAGCGGACGGTGGCACGGACGACGTCCCGGCGCTGCGCGGCCGCGAAGCCGTTGTCGCGGCCCGCGATCGCCATACTGGCGGCCAGCCGCTCGACGTCCCACTCCCACGGGCCGGGCAGGGTCTCGTCGAAGTCGTTGACGTCGAAGACCAGATGGCGTTCGGGCGAGGCGTACAGCCCGAAGTTCAACAGGTGGGCGTCGCCGCACAGCTGGGTCTCGATCCCGGTGCGGGGGCGGGTGCCGAGGTCCGCGGCCATCAGGGCCGCGGCGCCGCGGTAGAAGGCGAAGGGCGACTCCAGCATCCGCTCGTAGCGGACGGGGACGAGGTCCGGCACGCGTCCGGCGCTCTGCCGGTCGAGGACGTCGACCGGAGCGGGCCGGTCCGGCCCGGGCTCGAACTCGGCGTGGGACGAGCGCGGTACGCGTTCACGCGCCGCCTTGCCGCGCCTGGCGCGTTCGGCAGGTGTCGGGTGGGGTGCGTCCGTCCTCATGGCCCGTCCCTTCCCTCCTCGGCCAGCCGTGACCGCTGCCGTACGAACCAGGCACCCGCGGCCAGCAGGGAGGCCGCGAAGAGCACGAGCAGGGCGGTGCCCCAGAATCCGCCGACGACCCGCACCCCGGCCAGCACGACCGCGGCGGCGGCCAGGAAGGGCACCACGGTCAGGGCGAGGAAGCGCAGGACGGCGGCGATGCCGATCGCCCGGGGCACGCGGGTGATGCGGCGCCGGTGCCTGACCCGGTCCCCGGTGGCCCCCGGCGTGTAGTACTGCACGGCCTTCGCACCGAGCCGCAGGCAGTTCTGCCGGTAGAACCACGCGAGGGCCGGCACCCAGATCAACGGCAGCACCATGCCCACGAGGAAGAGGCCGCCGATCAGGGCCGTCGACAGCACCCGCTGGAGTCTGCTCGGCTTCTCCCCGCCCCCCGTGATGCCGAGGATCGCCGCCATCCTGACGAGCAGGGACCACCGGGTCCGGCGGGGAAGCCGGCCCCGGCCGCCCTGTGGATGGCGCGGCACCTCGGGCAGGGCGGCCTCGGCCGCCTCGGTCGAGGGGTAGACGTCCTGCAGGACCAGCAGGTCCGCCACGCGGCGTTCGTTGCGGGGGTCCTGTCCGGCGAGCGCGGCCAGTTCGAGGATCATCTGGGCCTGGGAGAGCAGCGCCGCCACGAAGCTGACCGGCATGAGGACCACGAAGGGCCCGCCGAGCACGGCGCCGCCGGCGATCGACATCCGCGTTCCGTGGGCGACGGCGTCCCCGGCGAGCTCGTCGTCCCCGGCCTCCGGTTTGTGCTGCTTGCGCCGGGCCATGGCGGCGGCGGCCCGCGGACCGAACCGCCGCACCGCGAAGAAGGCCAGTTGCTCGGGCATGTGCTGGGGTCGGCCCAGATCATCGGCAACAGCGCCTGGGCCTGCACGATCACCGAGTCGTCCGGCCGGGCCGGCCGCGACCGGTCGGTGGTCCGTCTGCCGCCGTTCATCCGGCTCCAGTTCCTGCGCGCTCTCCGTGACGCCGGGCCCGCTGCTCAGCCGTGGTGGTGGACTGGCCTGTGGTGCGGGCCCGGCAGGTGGACGGCTGGTGCGGTCCGCCGCCACTGGTACGGCCTGCACCCGGCGGCACTGCCACTCTGCGTGCCGCCCGCCCGGCCTGCCTCACCCGTTGCGGGTGACGGTGCCGACTGCACCGGGCCGCCACCATGAAGCCACGACCACCGGCGGCGAGCCGCTGGGGACACCGGCCGCGAGCCCGCGGGCCCCACGAGAAGCCCGGAAGACGCCACGAGCCCAGGAGGTGCCATGAGACGTGTCGCCGCGCCCGGACGGGTGGCACAGCGCTGGAGCGCGCGGTTGGCGATCGTGGCGGGCGTCGGCGCGACGGTGCTCCTGCTGTCCGTGGCGGGGCTCCGGAGCCTCGTACTGGTGGCCCTGGGGACGGCCGGCCTGGCGGTTTCGGTGGCGGCCGGATGGTGGGCGCTGTCCCGCCGGGGGTGGCGCGCGGGGTGGCGCTGGTCCTGGCCGTGCTGGCGCCGGTGGCGGTGCTCGTGTCGTACGTGGCGGCGCGTCTGCTCTGGCTCGTGCTGGTCTCGTTGGCGCTGTGGGTGCTGGCCGCCGCGGCGGGCTGGGCCGCGCTGCGGGCGGATGCCGTCGCGCGGGCGTCCCCCGGCCGTCCGGTGCGGCCGCCCGAGCGCGCCTGCCTCCTGATGAATCCGCGCTCCGGTGGCGGGAAGGTGGGGCGTTTCGGGTTGCGGGAGAAGGCTGAGGCGCTGGGCGCGGAGGTGCTGCTGCTCGACGCCGCCCACCACGGGGACGTGGCCGGGCTCGCCCGCGACGCCCTCGCCCGTGGGGCCGACCTGCTCGGAGTGGCGGGTGGTGACGGCACGCAGGCTCTGGTGGCGGCCGTGGCCGCGGAGCACGACGTGCCGTTCATGGTGATCCCGGCCGGGACGCGCAACCACTTCGCGCTGGACCTGGGGCTCGACCGGGACGACCCGTCGCTGAGCCTTGAGGCGCTGACCGACGGGGTGGAGTTCCGGGTGGACCTCGGCGGGTGGGGGGACGGGCCTTCGTCAACAACGCGTCCTTCGGTGCGTACGCGGAGGTCGTGCAGAGTCCGGCATACCGCGACGACAAGGTCGGCACGCTGCTGCGGCTGCTGCCCGATGTGCTGACCCATCAGCACGGTCCGCGGCTGTCGGTCAGCGCCGGGGACGTCGGTGTCGACGGGCCGCAGGCCGTGCTGGTCAGCAACAACCCGTACCGGGTCGGTGATCGTGCGGGGCTGGGCCGGCGCGACCGGCTCGACGGTGGTGTGCTCGGCATGCTGTGCGTGACGGTCGACAGTGCGGTCCAGGCGGCCGGTCTGCTGCGCGGCCGGCACGCGCAGGGGCTGGTCTCGGTGACCGCCGAGGCGCTCGTGGTCGACGCCGACCGGCCGGAGGTGCGGGTCGGCGTCGACGGCGAGTCGCTGGCGCTGCCCACTCCCGTGCGCTGTGTCTCGCAGCCGGCCGCGCTACGGGTCCGGGTGCCCCGGCACCGTCCGGGCGTCCCGCCGGCGCGGCCGCGGCTGGACTGGCGGCGCCTGGGCACCCTCGCCCTCCCCGCGGGCCGTGGGTCAGCCGCCGGCTGAGCGGGCGGCCCCTCCGGCCGGCAACTCCGCCGGCAGCCGGCGGGTGAACGGGAAGGCGACGAGCGGGATGGCCGCGGCGGCCAGCACGGCGGCCTTGAGGCTGTTCAGCTGTGCCGTGGCGTAGGAGTCGACGAGCGCATCGGTTTCGGACGGCGGCAGCCCGGCGTGTTCCGCCGCCGCGCGCACCTGGTCCGTGCTCACGAAGCTGACCCCGGCCTCCATGGCGATGCCGGCCTGGTGGCGTGCCGCGTCGGAGATCTTCGGGTTGTCCTCGATCTGCGTGGTGAAGGCGCTGACCAGGGCGCCGATCAGCAGGGATCCGATGAGCGCGGTACCGAGGGACGACCCGAGGTTCTGCGCGGTGTACTGCAGGCCGCCCGCTTCACTGCGTTCGGTCTCCCCGACGCTGGACTGGGTGATGTTGCCCAGCTGGGAAGCGAGCAGTCCCATGCCCAGGCCGAGGACGGCCATGGCCAGGCCGAACGAGAGGTTGTCGATCCGGGGCTCGATCGTCGCGAGGAGCCACCCGGCCGCCACGACGAGCACGAGCAGACCGCAGCGCACCACGGTGCGGGGTGCGGCGATCCGGCCGAGCAGCGGGCCGGCCATGGCGGACAGCAGCATGGTGACCGACACCGGCAGCAGGCGGACCCCGGTCTGGAAGGCGTCGAGGCCCTGGACGACCTGGAGGTACAGGGGGATGACGAAGAACAGGCCGAGCAGGACGAGGTTCTGGCAGAGCAACATGGTCAGGCCGGAGCGCAGCGGCGGTACGGCGAACAGGGACAGCCGGACCAGCGGGCTCCGTCCGCGCTCCTGCGCCCGCCGCACCCAGGAACAGAACAGCCACAACAGGACGGCCCCGGCGGCGATGACGAACAAGGTCGGGGCGAAGCCGAACAGGGTGAAGGGAGGATTGCGCGGCTTCAGCCATCCCCAGGAACTGCTCTGCAGCACGCCCAGGACGACGAGGGCCAGCCCGGCCGCGGACAGTGCCACGCCCACCGCGTCCAGCTTGGTGCGCGGCCCCGGCT
Source organism: Streptomyces endophytica (assembly GCF_026153355.1). Taxonomy (GTDB): domain Bacteria; phylum Actinomycetota; class Actinomycetes; order Streptomycetales; family Streptomycetaceae; genus Streptomyces; species Streptomyces endophytica. The sequence continues at coordinate 5,362,921 of NZ_CP110636.1, forward strand.
CCGGCGGGGCATCGGGGATCCACCGGACCACGCACAGCATGGCGACGACCACCACGACCTCGCCGGCGAAGACCAGCCGCCAGGTCAGATACGTCGTCACCCACCCGCCCAGCAGCGGCCCCACCGCGATGCCGGCACCGGCCAGGCCGCCGATGACGCCGTAGGCGACCGACCGCTCCCTGCCCCGGTAGGCGCCGGCGACGAGCGCGGCGAGGGCCGGGAGGACGAGCGTGGCGCCGAGCCCCTCGATCACGGACCAGCCCAGGGCCAGCACCCACAGCGACGGTGCCAGCGAGGTGAGGGCGGAGCCGACCGCGTACACGATCAGTCCGACGGTGAAGACCCGGCGGCGCCCGAACGCGTCGCCGAGCTTCCCGCCCGTGATCATGAAGGCGGCCATGACCAGGGTGTAGAGCGTGATGACGGCCTGGATCGCGGTGACCTCGGTGTCGAAGTCCTCGACCAGCCTGCTGATGGAGACGTTCATCACCGACGTGTCCAGCACCATCAGGAACTGCGCCGTCCCGAGCACGATCAGGGCTCGCCATCGCTGCACGCCTGCACCTCTCCGCGTTCCGGTGCTCCCCGATGAGGGGCGAGCGACTCCTGATCGCACCCTAGAGCCGTCCGGTGCCCCACGCTCCCTTGGCCAGGGGGCGTGTCACCCGACCGGCCAGGCCCACCGCACGGCCGTCGTGCGATCACCGGCCGGTGGTGGCGAAGATGGAGGTGCAGGGACATGACGGGTTCGCCGGGACGGCCGGGCCCGGCGTGGTGGACGGAGTGGTGGACGGGTGCGGAGCGGGGGCCGCCGGGCCTGTCGCACGGTGGTGATCGGATGGCTTCGACCGGACGCGCGCTCCCGGACGCCGGTCCGCCCGCGACGCTGCCCTGGTCCGGCGATCCCCTGCTCGACGCCAAACTGACGGTGCCGGCCGCCCCGCGGGCCCACGTCCCAAGACACCGGCTGCTCGACGGGCTCAGTGCGGGCGCCGCCGGGCCGCTGACCCTGGTCACCGGCCCGGCAGGCACCGGAAAGACCACCCTCGCCGCCGCCTGGGCGCGGAGCGGCGGGCCGCCCGGCCCGGTCGCCTGGCTGACGCTCGACGCGTACGACCGCACGCCGGGCGTCTTCTGGAGCTACGTCGTGGAGGCCCTGCGGCGGGCCCTCCCCCGGCTGCCCGACGGCATCGGGATGCCCTCCTCCCCCGGCGAGGCCGGCACCTCCCTGCTCACCCGGCTCGCCGCCGCGACGGAGCGGCTGCCCGCACCCGTGGTCCTGGTCCTCGACGGTTTCGAGAAGGTGGCGGGCCGGCGCGTCCCGGCCGGTCTGGAGTTCCTCCTCGACCATGCCGGGCCGCTGTGGCGACTGGTCATCACCAGCCGTGTCGATCCCCTGCTGCCGCTGCACCGCTACCGGGCAGAGGACCGGCTCACGGAGGTCCGGGGCGCCGACCTGGCCTTCACCCCGCACGAGACGGCCGTACTGCTGCGCCGGCACGGTCTCCGGCCGCCCGACGACGTCGCGCAGGCCCTCACCCGGCGCACCGAAGGGTGGGCCGCCGGGCTGCGCCTGTGCGTCCTGGCCATGTGCCGGACCGGCGATCCGGCCGCGTTCGTCCGCTCGTTCGTCCGCTCCGAGCAGGCCGTGTCCGGCTATCTGCTCGCGGAGGTGCTCGACGCCCAGTCCGCCGCCACCACGGAACTGCTGCTGCGCACCAGCGTGCTCGACCGCATCCACCCGGATCTGGCGAACGCCCTCGGCGGCGGGGGTGACGCGGAGGCGATCCTGGCCCGGCTCACGCACGACAACGCCTTCGTCGAGCCGGTGCCCGGCACCACCTGGTGCCGGGTCCACCCCCTGTTCGCGGAGGTACTCCGCACCCAGCTGCGGATCCGGCACCCCGGTCTCGCCCCGCGCCTCCATGCCCGCGCCGCCCGCTGGCTCGCCGGGGCGGACCGTGTCACGGAGGCGCTGGAGCACGCCGCGGAGGCCGGGGACTGGCCGTACGGCGCCTCGCTCGCCGTCCATCAGCTGCTGGTCGGGACCCTGCTCGCCACGTCGGAAGCCGAGCGTGTGGAGGGCGCGTTCGCCCGTATGCCCTCGTCCGTGCCGGGGGACGAACCGGCCCTGGTGGCCGCCGCCTGCCGGCTGGCGCAGCAGGACCGCGCGGGCTGCCGTACGCACCTCGCCGGGGCCGAACGGGAGAGGGCCCAGCGACAGCTGCCCGGGCAGGGCACACAGCCCGACCCGGAGGTCGCGCTCACCCACGTCCTCCTCCGCCTGCTGTGCGGGCCGGAGGGAAGCCGGCGACCGGAGCACGGCCGGCGCGGTGACGGAGACGACCGGCGGCTCAGGGCAGCCGAGGAGGCCGCCCGGGCCGCCTCGGACCTGCTGCGGCGGCTGCCGCTAGGGCTGGTCCGGGCGCATCCCGAGATCGAGGCGCTGCGGCTGCACGGGCTGGCCCGGGCGTTCCTCGGTGCCGGTCGCCTCGGCGAGGCCCGCCGCCTCGCCGCCGAGGCCGTCGACGCCTGCGCGACCGAGGCGACCCTGCCGCTGCGCCACCGGGCGCTGGGCCTGCTCGCGCTGGCCGAGAGCGCCGAGGGCGCCCTGACGTCCGCGGAGGACCACGCGCTGCGGGCACTGGCCCCGCCGACGATCAAGTCATCGCCCCGGAACGGTGCTCGGGGGCCGGTTGTCTCGCTCTGGCCGTGGTCGCGCTCGAACGGGACGAACACGACGGCCGGGAGGTCGCCCACCGCCGCCTCGAACAGGCCCTGGCCTGCCCCGACGTGCCCGACGACCCGGTCCTGGCCGCCGAGGCAGCCGTCCTGCGTTCCCGCCTGGAGCTGTCGTGCGGGCGCTGGCAGGCGGCCCTCGACGCGCTCCCCGCCCCGGGAGCCGCCGACGAGCCGTGGCCCGCCCAGCGGCTCGCCCTCACCCGCGCGGTCGTGGAGCTGGCCCGCGGGGACCACCGGGCCGCCGTCGCCGCCGTGCACGACGTCCCCGCCGACGGACCGGCGCCCCTCATCACTCTGGCCGGCGCCCACCTCGTCGCCGGGCGCCCGGACCGGGTCCGTCAGCTGCTGGACCGTGCCGGCGGCTCGGCGGACCTGAGCCTGCCGGACCGGGTGGCCCTCCAGCTGGTACGCGCCCATGCCGCCGTATTGGCGGACGACCGGACGACCGCTCGGCAGCTGCTCGTCGACGCGCTGGACGCCGCCCGGCCCGAGCGGCTGCGCCGGCCCTTCACCGACGCCGGCCCCTGGCTGCGCCATCTGCTGGGCGGCATCGACGGCGCCACCACCGCACCGGCCCGGGGCGCCTGGCTCGCGGCACGGGGCGGCGCGGCCCTCCGCGGCCCGGTGCATTCCCTCAGCAGCCGGGAACGCGAGGTGCTCGGGTGCGTGCAGCGGATGATGACCGCCGACGAGATCGCCGACGAGCTCCGCCTCTCCGTCAACACCGTCAAGACCCACCTGCGCAGCGTCTACCGCAAGCTGGGCGTCTCCCGGCGCCGGGACGCGGTGGAGCGGGCCAGGGAACTGCACGTGCTCTGACGCCGTGCCGGTCCGCCGGGTCCCACCTGTTCCGGGTGGTGGCGTCGTCCGCCGCCGGCCGCACGCTGCTGCTGAAGGTGCCCCAGCGGTGGGGAGCGACACGACCATGCGCTACGAATTCCGGGTGACCGGCGATGTGTCCCGTCTCCTGTCCGAGGCGTTCCCGGAACTGGAGACGGAACCGGTCACCCGGCAGACGCTGTTCTTCGGCACGGTCACGGACGAGGCCCATCTGTACGGGCTCCTCGCCCGCTTCCAGGACCTCGGGCTGCGGGTCGAGGAGATGCGCCGCCTGCCGGAATGAGGGAGCCTGCCCGGGAGGAGGGCCCCGCCCGCTCCCACCCGGGGCAGCGGGCCCGTACCCTCCGGTCCGCGAGCGCGGCCCGGCAGCAGGAGAGGCGCGGTGAACGTCCTGCAACCCACGCTGACGAAGGTGCCGTGGATCCTCGCGGCGCTGGTGCTGGCGGCCGGCGTACTGCTGGATCTCTTGGCGCCCGAGCCGTACACGGGGCTGCCGCTGCTGGCCGCCGCCCCGCTCATCGCGGGCGCCACGCTGTCCTTCCGCTCCGCGTTCGCCGTCGTGTGCGTCACCTGCGTGGTCTCGGTGGCGGTGGACGTCGAACGGGAGCGCCCGGCGACGCCGTTGCTGGTCGATCTGGCCGTGGTCGGGCTGATCGGTGTGCTGGCCCTCGTGGTCAACCGGCTCATCGTGCGGCAGGGCCGCGATCTGGCGCGGGCCAGGGATGTCGCGGAGGCGGTCCAGCGGGCGGTGCTCCCGCACCCACCGCGGGAGGTGGGCCCGTTGGCCGTGGCCGCGGGGTACACGGCGGCACAGGCCGAGGCGCGGATCGGTGGCGATCTCTACGCGGTGCAGCAGACGCCCTTCGGGGTGCGGATGATCATCGGGGACGTGCGGGGGAAGGGGATCGCGGCCGTCGCCGCCGTGGCGGTGGCGATCGGGGCGTTCCGCCAGGAGGCCGAGTACGCCTCCACCCTGGCCGCGCTGTCGCACCGGATGGACGAGGCGCTGGCCAGGGAGGCGGCCCGGAGCGGCCCGCTGATCTCGACGGAGGGCTTCACCACCGCCGTGCTGGCCGAGGTCTCCGCCGACGGTGCGGCGCTGAGCCTGGTGAACCGCGGTCATCCACCGCCGTACCTGGTGTACGGCGGCCGGATCGTGCGGCTCGACCCGACCGCCCCGCAACTGCCCCTCGGGGTGGGACTGGGTGACCTCGCCCCGGCCGGCTCGGCGTCGGTCGATGTGGTGCGGCTGCCCCCGGGCGCGTCGCTGCTGCTGGTGACCGACGGCGTCACCGAGGCGCGGGACCGCCACGGCACGTTCTACGACCCCGTCGACTCCGAGCGCCTCCAGCGGCGGTTCGAGGACCCCGACGAACTGGTGGAGGTCCTGACGGACGACGTCGGCCGCTGGACCGAGGGCGTGCACGCGGACGACATGGCCATCCTGGTGGTCACCCGGCGCGGCCGCGCCGCCTGACGGCCGCGGACGACGGCGGACGACGTCACACGGTGAACACGAGACTGACGTTGTGTCCGCCGAAGCCGAAGGAGTTGGCGAGCGCGGCGTGCCACCGGCCGGTCCGGTTCTCGCCGCGTACCACGTCCAACTCCACCCGGGGATCGAGCCGTTCGAGGTTGCGTACGGCCGGTGCGACACCGTCCCGGAGGGTGAGCAGCGCCGACAGGGCACCCACCGCGCCGGAGGCGCCGAGCATGTGACCGGTCATCGACTTGGTCGCGGTGACCGGGGCGTGGTCCCCGACGGCGAGGCCGATGGCCCGCGCCTCGGCCAGGTCGCCGGACTCGGTGGAGGTGGCGTGCGCATGCACGTGGCCGATGTCCCGGGGGCTCACCCCGGCGTCCCGCAGCGCGGCGCCGATGGCATGGACCTGGCCCTCCGCGTTGGAGGCGGTGATGTGGTCCGCGCTCGACGTGATGCCGGCACCGGCCAGCGTGCCGTAGGCGCGGGCCCGCCGGGCGCGGGCGAACTCGGCGCGTTCCAGCACCAGCACGCATCCGCCCTCGCCCATGACGAAGCCGCTGCGGGCCTCGTCGAAGGGCCGGGAGACGGACTCGGGGTGCTCGTGCTGCGGGGAGAGGGCCTTCATCTGGGCGAAGGCGGCGAGGGTGAAGGGGTGCAGGCACGCCTCCACCCCGCCGGCGACCACCACGTCCGCCCGGTCGGCACGGATCAGGTCCAGCGCCATGGCCAGTGCTTCGGCGCCCGAGGCGCAGGCACTGACCGGGGTGCGGGCGCCGCCCTTGGCGCCGAGGTCCATGCTCACCCAGGCGGCCGGGCCGTTGGCCATGAGCATGGGGACCGCGAACGGCGAGAGCCGGCGGGCGCCGGACGTCTCGAAGAGGTCGTCCTGGCCGAGGGTGGTCAGCATGCCGCCGGTCCCGGTGCCGATGACGACGGCGAGCCGTATCGGGTCGACGTCCGGGGCGCCGGCGTCCTGCCAGGCCTCACGGGAGCTGACCAGCGCGATCTGCTCCACGCGGTCCAGCTTCCGCGCCTCCGGCCGGGGCAGCGCGGCCGCCGGGTCGTCGGAGAGCTTGGCGGCGACGTGGACCGGGAGGTCCGCGGCCCACTCCTCGTTCAGGGCCTGCACGCCGGACTTCCCCGCCAGCAGGCCCGCCCAGGTCGACGGCGCGTCACCGCCCAAGGGCGTCATCGCACCGACACCGGTCACCAGCACCTGATCCATCGCGGTCATCCCGCTCCTCCCAAGGGCATAGGAAACGCACAAGGTCTGCAACGACCTGCTTCGAGCATGCCAGTGTCTGAGCAGCGAAAAGATCGGCAAGTGGGCTGATTCGACGGCCTCGGAGTTGTGGGACCCTCACAAGATAGGTCCAGACAAATACCGGGCAGGAAGGCGCGGGGAGAACGGCCGGCTACCGAGCCCGCAGGGCGTCGACGGCGATGCGGGCGGCCGTGCCGATGACGGCGTCGGCCGCGGGCAGGGTGGCGGCGGTATGGGCGGTGCGGGTGAAGACGGCGACGGCGTAGCGGCCGCCGTCGGGGTACTCGACGACGCCGACTTCGTTGCGCACGGTCGGCAGACTGCCGGTCTTGCCCGCCACGTGCACGTCGTCGAAGGGGAAGCCGGAAGCCATGCGGTGCGGCCAGACCTGCAGGCCGAGGATGCGGCGGATGGCGGCGCCGTGTTCGGGGGTGCAGGCCTCGTCGCGCCAGACGGCGCCGAGCAGGCGGGTCATGTCGCGCGGGGTGCTGCGGTTGGTGCGCGCCGGGTCCAGGGCCCGGAGCCGGGTGATGACGTGCGGGTCGGTCAGCGCCCGGGCGCCGTCGGGGCCGGCGTCCGTGCGTATGGTGGCGAGGAGTTCGCCGAAGGTGTGGACGGCGTGCGTGCCGCTGAGGCCGAGGCGTTGGGTGGTGCGGTTGACGGCGGCCAGGCCGACGCGGCCCAGCAGGAGGTCGGCGGCGGCGTTGTCGCTGACCGCCATCATCAGGTACGCGACATCGCGCACGGACATCCGGACGGGGTCGAGCATCGCGGCCAGTCCGGTGGGGCCCGCGGTGCGCCCGGCCGGCGGGCACTCGACGGGTTCGCCGAGGTCCAGAGCGCCGGTGGCGGCCAGTTGGTGCAGGGTGACGAGCAGACAGAGCTTGTGGACGCTGGCCGTGCAGACCAACTGGTCTGCGCCCGTGCCGAGTTGTGCGCCGGAGTCGATGTCGAGGGCGTGCAGCCAGCCGGTGACGCCGGCTTCGGCAAAGGCCGCCTCGATGCGGGCGGGGGTGTCGGTCACAGCCAGTACTCCGATGCCGGGCGAAGGTGCAGCGGGCGCGGGGCCGTCTCGGCCCGCGCACCGGCGGTGGTGCGCAGCGCGTGCGTGGCCGCGTCCGCGAACGCGCCGACCGCGGCGTCACCACGGCCCTTCGGCCAGGCGACGGAGTGCCGCCAGGCCAGCGGGGCACCGGCCAGCGGACGCCACACGACACCCGATCCGGCGTCCGCGCTCCGGTCGCGGACGTCCGCGGGCTGGGTGTCGTACGGGCCGAAGGCCACCGCCCCGGCCGACAGGACCAGGCCGCGGACGAAGCTCGCGCCCTGGCCGTGCCGGACGGCGGCGGGGGTGAAGCCGTTGCGGGCGCAGGTGGTCAGCAGGTCGTCGTAGAGCGCCGGGGCGCTGGTGCGGGGGAAGAGGATCAGGTCGTACCCGGTGAGCGAGGCGAGCGGCACCTCGTCGAGCGCGGCCGCGGCGGCGCTGCGCGGCAGCAGGACGCCCAACTCGCGGCGCAGGACCGGGCCCAGCTCCAGACCGGTGACGTCGCAGGGGTGGTGGATGACGCCGACGTCCAGGTCCTGCGAGGCGAACCGGGCGAGTTGCTGAGCCGTGGACAGCTCGTGCAGTTCCAGTTCCAGGCCGGCATGGTGCCGGGGGAAGTCCGCCAGCACCGCGGCGACGGTCTCGCCGGCGAGGTCGGGCAGCAGGGCGACGCGCAACAGGCCGGTCTCGCCGTCCCGGATGCGGCGGGCGGTGGCCATGAACGCCTCGGAGCGGGCGAGGAGTTCCCGCGCCTCGGCCAGCAGCAGCGTCCCGGCTTCGGTGATCGTCACCTGCCGGCTGGTGCGCTCGAACAGCCGGACCCCAACTCCCGCTCCAGCCGCTGGATGCGCTGGGAGAGCGGCGGCTGGGCAATGCCGAGCTCGGCCGCGGCACGGCCGAAGTGTGACTGTTCTGCAACAGCCACGAAGCACTCCAGATGCCGAACCAGGTCCATGGCCAGCGATCATATCGAGAATTGATCGATCCGAGATCGATATCGGTCTTGGACAGGATGCGGTGGGCATTGCTGTCCTCGGGACATGGATGCCTTCCCCACACCGCGCCGCGGCCGCGCCGTCCGCGCCTGGTCCCTCGCCCTCGCCCTGCTGCTCGGACCGGCACTCGCCGGTTGCGGTGGGACCGGGCAGCCGGCGTCACCGACCAGGGCCGCCGACTCCCCGACCCCAAGACCGACGCCACCCATCGGCAGTTGCGGGTGGACGGCCGTACGCGGGAGTACCTGCTGCACCGCCCCACCGCGCCCGGCGGCCGGACCCGGCCCCTGGTCATCGCCTTCCACGGCCGCGGATCCACCGCCTCGTACCTGCGCGAGCAGAGCCGCCTGGACGAGGACGCCAGGGCCCGCGGCATGCTGATCGCCTATCCCGAGGGCCTGGGCAAGCTGTGGGGCGCCGGCACCCGGGCGACCGGGCGGCGGCCGGACCCGGACCTCGACGTGCGGTTCACCAAGGCGCTCATCGCCGAACTGGTGCGCACGGAGCGGGCCGACCCCAAGCGGGTCTATGTCGTCGGGTTCTCCAACGGCGGCTCGATGGCCCTGCGCGTGGCGGCCCAGAGCCCCGAGCTGCTGGCGGGAGCGGCCGCGGTGTCCGGCGAACTCCCCACGGGCGACGCCGCGGTCAAGCCCACCGGACCGGTGCCCCTGATGATCATTTACGGTGCCGCCGACCGCGTGCGCCCGCTCGCCGGAATGCCCCACCCCTCCCCCGCCCCCGCCGGCGAGGAACCGGTCACCCCGACCATGTCGGCCCGGGACAGCGCCGCCGCGCGTTCGCGGCCGCGGGCGGGGCGACCACCTCGGCCAAGACGAAGGCCGAAGCGGGTTACGACCGCACCGTGTGGCGTCTCAAGGCCCCCGGAGCGACCGTCCAGCTCCTCGTCATGCACGACGCGGGGCATGCCTGGCCGGGCTCGCGCATCAAGCCGCCGGCGGGCTTCGGGCCCACCAGCACCGCGCTGAACGCGACCAGCACGATCCTCGATTTCTTCCACCTCTGAAGAACGGCGGCCGGCTCGCCCGGCCCGCCGCACCCTCCCCACCACCCTGCCAGCCAAGGACTTTCCGATGCCCCGATCCGGATCCGGCGCCCCCGCCACCACCCGCCGTCGCACACCGCGCCCCGTGGTGCGCACCGTCACGTCGGTGGCGGTGGTGAGCGCGGTCGTCGTGGGCGGGTCCTACGCGGCCGGGCTCGGCCCCTTCGCCCGGGGCGCCACCGAGCCCGAGCCCGCGGCTCTGGCCCAGGCCCATGCGTTCCTCGCGGACTGGGCCGCCGGGCGCCTGCCGGACGCTGCCGGCCGCACCACCAGTCCCACTACGGCGCAGCACGTGCTGCGGAACTTCACCGCCGGGCTCGACATACGCCGTCCCACGCTCACGGTCGCGGCGACGCCCACCCAGGCCGATGACGACACCGTCGACGTCCCCTTCACCGCCACGATGCCCATAGCCGACCTGGGCACCTGGACCTACCGGTCGAAGCTTCCGCTGCGCCAACAGGGCGACGGCAGCTGGAAGGTGGACTGGTCGCTGTCGGTCGTCCACCCTCGGCTGAACGGGGTCAAGAAGTTTCACCTCGAACGCGAGGCCCCGGGCACCACCCCTGACGTCACCGACCGCAAGGGCGCGTCCCTGTCCGGCGCCAGGTTCCCCTCGCTGAGCCCCGTTCTGAACCAGCTCGGCACCGGTACGGGCGGCGGTGCCCCGCGCGGGGCGATCCAGCTCGTCGACCGGGCCACCGGGAAGGTCGAGCGCACGGAAGCCACCTTCGGGAAAAAACCCGGCCGGCCGGCCCGCCGGCCCGTCCGTACGACGCTGGACGCCACCTGGCAGGCCGCCGCGGAGAAGGCCCTCGCCACCGGCGCCCACGGCAGGAACGCCTCGCTCGTCGCCCTCCGGATCGACAACGGCGAGATCCTCGCGATGGCCAACTCCCCGTCGTCCGGCTTCAACCGTGCCGTCTCGGGCACCTATGCGCCCGGCTCCACGTGGAAGATCGTCACCAGCAGCGCCCTGCTGCTCAAGGGCGCCGTCGCACCCGCCGACGTCGTCGACTGTCCCAAGTACCTCACGGTGGGCAAGGAGTTCCACAACGTGGAGACGTCCGAACACCGCAACGCGACCTTCCTGAAGGACTTCACCGAGTCCTGCAACACCGCGTTCATCAGCCTGCGCGGGAAGCTCGGCAACCGGGAACTGGGCGACGTCGCCGGCAAGTATTTCGGCGTCGGCCAGAAGTGGCACGTCGGCATCGCCTCGTACGACGGGTCGGTGCCGGAGCCGCGTGACGAGACCGAGAAGGCCGCCTCGATGATCGGGCAGGGCAGGATCCAGGCCAACCCGCTGATCATGGCGTCGGTCACCGCCACCGCGGTCTCCGGCACCTTCCACCAGCCCTCGATCACCCACGGGAATCAGGACTCGACGACCACCACGCCGCTGCCGCGCAAGGTCGTCACCCAACTCCGCGCGATGCTGCGCACCACCGTCACGGACGGCACGGCCCGGGTCCTGTCCGGTCTGCCCGGCGAGATCGGCGCGAAGACCGGCACCGCGGAGATTTCCGACGAAGAACCCAACAACGGCTGGCTGGCGGCCTATCGCGGCAATGTCGCCGTCGCCTGCATCGTCGAACAGGGCGTGACCGGCGGCGGCTCGGCCGGTCCCGTCATCCGCGACCTGCTGACCGCCGTTCCCACCGATCCCTCATGACGGCAGCGGCGAGCCGACGTCGACGTCCGTGACCGAACGGGCGGCCCGCGGCCGCTCCGTAGGCACATCGATGCTCGCGTTCACGTCCTGTTCAGGTAGGCCAGGACCGCGAGGACGCGGCGGTTGCTGTTGTCGTCGTCGGTGATGCCGAGCTTGCCGAACATGGAGGTGGTGTATTTGCTGATGGCGCTGTCGCTGAGGAAGAGGCGCTGGCCGATGGCCTGGTTGGACAGACCTTCGGCCATCAGGCCCAGCACGGAGTGTTCGCGTTCGGTGAGCCGTTCCAGGCGGCGGGGCGAGGAACCGCTGGAGAGCAGTTTGGCGATGACGGCGGGGTCCATCGCCGTTCCGCCCCCGGCAACACGTTCCAGGGCATCGATGAACTGATCGGCGTCGAAGACGCTCTCCTTGAGGAAATAGCCGATGCCGCCGGCGCCGTCGGCCAACAGCTCGCGGGCATACAGCTGTTCCACGTGCTGGGACAGGATCAGGACCGGCAGCCCGGGCAGTTCACGGCGGGCGGCGAGGGCCGCCCGCAGACCCTCGTCCGACTGCGTCGGCGGCATGCGGACGTCGACGACGGCGACGTCCGGCCGCCACGACAACAGCGCGTCGAGCGTCTCGGGTCCGGTGGACGCGGTCGCCACCACCTGGTGTCCGTATGCCTCGATGAGGCGGACCATCCCGTCGCGCAGGAGGTAGAGGTCTTCGGCTACAACGATTCGCATGGCACGACCATTCTCGCGCAGGTCGGACCGCCCGCCGGACTGCTGATCTCCAGGGTGCCGTCGAAGACCGCGAGCCGGCGGCGCAGCCCGTCGAGTCCACCGCCGGCGCGCTCACCGGCTCCGCCGCGGCCGTCGTCCGCCACCTCGACGACCAGGTCGGTGCCGTCCAGGGCGAGGGAGATCCGGGCCCGGGTCGCGCGGGCGTGCTTGACCGCGTTGGTCAGCAGTTCGGCGACACCGAAGTACACGGCGGACTCGATCGGCGGGTCCAGGCGGAGCTGGAGGTCGGCGCCGACGTCCGCTGCCAGCGGGCTGTCCAATGCGAGGGCGCGCACGGCGTCGACGAGCCCCCGCTCGTTGAGCACCGGCGGGTTGATGCCCCGGACCAGTTCGCGCAGCTCGGTCAGTGACGTGGCGGCGCCGGCCCGTGCCTCCCGCATCAGCGCCTTGGCCCGGTCAGGGTCGGTCTCCATCAGCTTCTCGGCGGTCGCCAGGGAGAGCCCGAGCGAGACCAGACGGGCCTGCGCGCCGTCGTGCAGGTCCCGCTCGATCCGGCGGATCTCGGCGGCCTGCGCGATGGTCGTGTCCGCGCGCTGGGCCGTCAGCTCGTCCACCCGGTCCGCCAGCGCCCTCGCGGGCGACGGGCGCAGGAAGCGGACGGCCACCGGCTCGACGGACCGCCAGGCGTACGGGGCGCCCACGACGGCCACCGCCAGGCCGAGCATCCCGGCGAGGCGCACGAGGAGCTCCGACCGGCCGAGGCCGAGGACCGCCGCCGCGAGCCCGGCCGGCGGGACGGCCGCCAGCACGCCCATGGTGAGCGGCGCGATCACCATGAACCGCAGGTCGCGCCAGGTCGCGGGATCGCTCCACCAGAGCCGCCACCGCTGCTCCTGGCGGGCGTCCCGGCTGCTGCGCCGGTAGGAGAACCCGTTCCACCAGTATCCGGTGGACATCCGCACCACCGGCTCGGACTGCCGGTACCCGGCGGGGATGACGGTGCCCGTCCACCGAGCGACGAGCCGGCGGACCGTCCGGGACAGCGGCCGGGACACGGCGAACGTGCCGATGGCCGCCCACACGAACACCGCCGTCCACGCCCACGGGTTCCCCGCCCACCAGACCCCCAGCACGACGGCCGCCCACACGGCCGGCACCAGCATGCTGACGGCCACCACCACGCACGCCCGGACGAACCCCACCCCGGCATCCGCCGCCCACGACCCCAGTTTTCGCATGACCATCCCTTGTCGCTTCTCCTCGCCAGTGCTCCCACTGTGCGCTGCCCACAGCCTGATCCCCGCCAGATCGGCCCGGTAGTGGGTCTGGCCCCACTCACCAGTACGTCCAGGCTCATACCGCGCCGCTCGTGCGCTCCCTAGCGTCGACACCATGACGACGACACGCAGCACGAACTCCAGCAGCACGCAGGACAGCAGCACGCACGACATGGGCACCACCGGCCGCTCCACGGCCGCGACGGCTCACCTCCACCACCCGCGCACGCAGCGGGTCTTCGGCACGGCGAAGAACCTCGTCGCGGCCTACGGTGCGCTCAGCGCGGCCGTCCTCATCACGGTCGCCGTCCTGGCGCTCACCGGACACGCGGTGACCTCGTTCATGTGGGGCCGCTCGGGCGGGGTGCTCGCGAGCGCCGCGGTGATCTACTGGATGACCGTACTCGCCGCGCGGGGAACCCGATGGGCCTATCTGCGGGTGCGCATCCTCTCGGTCCTCATGCCGATCGTGATCGTGGGCATCGACATGATCCCCGGCATCTGCCCGCTCTGGTTCGCCCTGATCCAGGCCGCCTCCGCCGTCCCCCTCGCCGCGGCCGCTTTCCTCAGCAACGGGCCTCAGCTGCGCGCCGCCTTCCCCAAGGGCGCGTAGCAAGGGCTCTTCCGGCAACGCTGCCGGGCCCCACGTCCGGCACCGTTGCCGTGCCGCACCGGACGTGGGGCCCGCTCACCGGGTGCTCAGGAGGAGCCGGCGGGGAGCGTGGCGCGGACGGTGCGGGCCGCGGTGACGAGGTTCTCCAGGGAGGCCCGCACCTCGGCCCAACCGCGGGTCTTCAGGCCGCAGTCCGGATTGACCCACAGCCGCTCGGGCGGGAGAGCCGCCAGTCCCTTGCGCAGCAGGGCCGCCGCCTCGTCGGCCCCGGGGACGCGCGGCGAGTGGATGTCGTAGACGCCGGGCCCGGCCGCGCGGGAGTAGCCGGCCCCGGCGAGTTCGCCGGCGATCTGCATGTGGGAGCGGGCGGCCTCCAGACTGATGACGTCGGCGTCGAGGTCCTCGATGGCGGCGAGGATGTCGCCGAACTCGGCGTAGCACATGTGGGTGTGGATCTGCGTGTCCGGGCGCACGCCACCGGTGGTCAGCCGGAACGCCTCGGTGGCCCAGGCCAGATAGGCCGGGCGGGCGCCGGCGCGCAGCGGCAGGGTCTCGCGCAGCGCGGGCTCGTCGACCTGGATCACCGACGTCCCGGCCTCCTCAAGGTCGTTGACCTCGTCGCGCAGGGCCAGGGCGACCTGCCGGGCGGTGTCGGCGAGCGGCTGGTCGTCGCGGACGAAGGACCAGGCGAGCATGGTGACCGGGCCGGTGAGCATGCCCTTGACGGGGCGCTCGGTGAGTGACTGGGCGTACGTCGTCCAGCGCACGGTCATGGGTTCGGGACGGGCGAGGTCACCGGCGAGGATCGGCGGGCGGACGTAGCGGGTGCCGTACGACTGGACCCAGCCGTGCCGGGTCGCGAGGTAGCCGGTGAGCTGCTCGGCGAAGTACTGGACCATGTCGTTGCGTTCGGGCTCGCCGTGCACCAGGACGTCGAGCCCGGCCTTCTCCTGGAAGGAGATCACTTCCTGGATCTCGGCCTCGATGCGCTCCTCGTAGGCGACGGCATCGATCCGCCCGGCCCGCAGGTCCGCCCTGGCGGTGCGCAGTTCGCCGGTCTGCGGGAAGGAGCCGATGGTGGTCGTCGGGAGCAGCGGCAGCGAGAGGTGGGCGCGCTGCGCGACGGCCCGCCGGTCGTACGGCTGCGAGCGGCGGGTGTCGCGGTCCGTGACGGCCGCGGCCCGGGTGCGTACGGCGGGGACGCGGGTGATCGGCGAGGCGGCACGGGCGGCCAGGTCGGCCCGGTTGGCGGCCAGTTCGGCGGCGATGGTTTCCGTTCCCCGGCCGAGGCCGCGGGCCAGGGTGACGACCTCGGTGGTCTTCTGCCGGGCGAACGCCAGCCAGCGCAGGATCTGCGGGTCGATGTCGTGTTCGGCGGCGGTGTCGAGGGGGACGTGCAGGAGGGAGCAGGAGGCGGCGACATCGACGTGGCCGGCGAGTCCGAGGAGGGTGCCGAGGGTGGACAGCGACTTCTCGAGGTCGTTGATCCAGACGTTCCGGCCGTTGACCACGCCGGCCACCAGCCGCTTGCCGGGCAGTCCGCCGGCGGCGGCGAGGTCGTCGAGGTTCCCGGCCGCGGCCCCGGTGAAGTCCAGCGCGAGTCCGTCCACCGGGGTGCCGGCGAGTACGGGCAGGGCGTCGCCGAGCCGGTCGAAGTACGAGGCGACGAGCAGTCGGGGCCGGTCGGTCAGGCCGCCGAGACCGTCGTAGGCCCGCCCTGCGGCATGGAGCTCGGCGGGGGTGCGGTCCTGCACCAGCGCGGGCTCGTCCAGCTGCACCCACTCCGCACCGGCGGCCCGCAGATCGGCGAGCACCTCGGCGTACACCGGCAGCAGCCGGTCGAGCAGGGTCAGCGGGTCGAAGTCCGCGGCCACCCCGGGCGCGGGCTTGGCCAGGAGCAGATAGGTGACCGGGCCGACCAGCACCGGGCGGGGGCGGTGGCCGAGCGCGAGGGCCTCGCGCAGCTCGGTGACCTGCTTGCCGGAGTCGGCGCGGAACACGGTGTCGGGGCCCAGTTCAGGCACCAGGTAGTGGTAGTTGGTGTCGAACCACTTGGTCATCTCCAGCGGCGCCACGTCCTGCGTCCCGCGCGCCATGGCGAAGTAGCCGTCGAGGGGGCATCCCGCGCTCGGCCGAGGCCGGGAGCTGGGGGAAGGGGCCGCCTCGACGGCGGCGCGGTGACGTTCGGGAACGGCACCGACCATGACGGTGGTGTCCAGCACGTGGTCGTAGTACGAGAAGTCCCCGGTCGGCACCTCATGGATCCCGGCGTCGGCCAACTGCCGCCAGTTCGCCCGGCGCAGCTCCTCCGCGGTCCGGCGCAGCTCACCGGCGGTGACCCGGCCCTTCCAGTACCCCTCGACGGCCTTCTTCAGCTCCCGGCCCCGGCCCTGCCGGGGGTAGCCGTACACGGTGGCCCGAACGGTCCCGGCCGCGGACCGCCCGGCCCCGGTCCCTGTCGCTGTCTCGGTCACAAGAAACTCTCCTTCGCGAGTTTGTCTCCCACAGATCCCGGAGACGGAGCGGGGGCGCGAAGGACGAACGAACCGGACGGAGCAGCCCAGGATTTCAGCAACGGCGAGCCACTGTCCGATCTGTACGCCGACCCGCCTCGAAGGTCACCGGAATGTCCGCACGCGATCCCTCACGTGCGGGCAACGGGCAGGTCTTCGGACTCGCGGGCACGTCCACCGATGGAACTCGGGCAGGCGGACACCTACTGGCCGTCGCTTCCCAGACCCGTCCGGGCCCAGTGCGTATGACGGCAATCGTTCCCACTCACCGCTGCGGGGCAGTCCCGGAATCCCACCGGGTTCCCTCTTACGACGCGCCTGTCCGGCGGACAGGGCGAACCAGCTGCCCGACCAGCCTAACGCCTCCTCGGTGGCTGGTGGCCCGTCGCGGCCGGTCGGTATTCGGTGAGCAGGAGGGCGATGTCGTCGGCGCGGTAGGAGGAGCGTTGGGCGTGCTGGAGGAGTCGGTCGGCGAGTTCGTCCAGGGAGTCGGCGCGGGCGTGGGCCAGGGAGCTGCGGAGGTGGTCGATGCCCACGTCGATGGGGGTGCCGCGCTCTTCGACCAGGCCGTCGGTGTAGAGGGCGAGGGCGGAGCCGGGTGGGAGGTCGACGGGGGTGGGCGGGTAGTGGCTTGCGTGGTCCACGCCGAGGAGGGGGCCGGTTTCCAGGTCCAGTACGTCGGTGTGCCCGTCGGGATGGCGGAGCAGCGGCGGTGGGTGGCCGGCGCGGACGGCCCAGGCGCGGTGGCCGGCCGGGTCGAGGTGGAGGTAGCAGCAGCTGGCGAGGAGGCCGGAGCCGAGGTCGATGAGGGTGCGGTTGGCGCCCGCCAGGACGTCGCCCGGGGCGTGCCCCACGGCGACGAACGCCCTCACCGCGCTGCGTAGTTGGGCCATCGTGGCGGCGGCCGCGATGCTGTGCCCTCGACGTCCCCGATGACCAGGGACACGCCCTCGGCGGCCGGGATGACGTCGTACCAGTCCCCGCCGATGTCCATGCCGCTGGTGCAGGGGAGGTAGCGGGCCGTCGTGCGCAGGTCGGGGAGGACGGGCAGCCGGTGCGGCAGCAGGGCCTGTTGGAGGCCGCGGGCGAGGGCGAATTCGGAGTCGTAGAGCCGGGCGCGTTCCAGTGCCTGGGCGATCAGGCCGGCGAGCGCGGTCAGGACGCTGCGGTCCTTGGCCGTGAAGTGGTGGATCTCGTCGAAGCCGAGGACGCAGGTGCCGGCGGGGCGGCCGGAGGCGATGAGCGGGAGGTACGCCCAGGAGTTCACGCCGCCGATCGGGATGCCGGGATAGCCCTCGGAGAGGCTCTGCTGGGACTCGATGAAGAGCGGGATGCCGGAGGTCAGGGTCTCCGTGCCGGGCAGGGGTGCGTGCAGCGGCATGCCGTCCAGCCAGTCGAGGAAGCCCTCGTGGTGGCCGGTGTGGAAGATCAGGTGCATCGTGCCGTCACGGACCGCGTAGAGGGCGAGTTGCTGGCCGCCGAAGGCCGGGAGGAGTTGGTGGGCGACGACTTCGCAGACCTGGTGGGTGGTGACCGCCTCGGTCAGCGCACTGCCCAGTTGCAGCACGTGGTACATGACGCCCAGGCGGGCCGGTGCGGCGGCCACGGTGGCGGAGGGGGCCGGCGGGGTCGGCGCCGCGGCCGGCGAGGCCGGCTGTGGCGGTGCGGTCGCGGTGGGCGGCTCGGCGAGGTCAGCGGCTTCGTCGGGGCGTCCGGTGGGGACGACCCGGCCGGTGACGCCGTTCGGGTCGGGGTGGAGGGAGAAGGTGAGCCACTGGTCGGGCGGGCGGCAGACGAGGAAGGACGTCGGCGTCTGCGAGACCATCGCGGACCGGTGCTGGAACTCGATCGCGGGATCGGACAGCCACGGCAGGGCGTCCCACAGGCACTGCCCGACCACGTCCTCGCCCCTGATGTCCAGCAACTGCTCCAGGCTGCGGTTGGCGTAGCTGACCCGGCCTTCGGGAGTGAGGGAGAACAGCCCGTCCCGCAGGCGCTCGACCGCCGCGGCGGCCGCGCGGCCGGCCCGCGCGTCGATGACCACCCCGACGAGGTGGGCGCGCGCCCGGTCGTCGTCCGGCAGATCGGGTACCCGGCCCCAGAGCACCACGCTGTGGTACCCCTCGCCGCTGCCGTGCCCCTCACCGGCGCCTTCCGTGCCACCGCCCGGCCCGGCGCCCGCACCCTCGCGCACGCGCAGGGTCCGGGACACGATCCGCCCCTCGGCGGCCGCCGTACGGGCCGCGGCGCGGAACGCCGCGCGGTCGCCGGGGTACAGACGGCCGGCGAGGGTCTCCACCCGTGCGTCGAAGGTTTCGGGATCGAGGCCGAAGATCGCACAGAACTCGTCGTCCGCGGTGAGGGTGCCGGCGGTCAGGTTCCAGTCGAACAGGCCGGCCCGTACGGCCGGGGCGGAGGGGGCCGGGGTCTCGACCGGGGCCGTGCGCGCATCGCCCTCCAGGGGGTCTCCGGTGCGGTCGCGGCAGGCCGCCAGGGAGGCGCCGAGGCGGTTGGCGAGGGCCCGCAGGTGGCGCCGCTGGGTCTTGGTCAGCCCGTCGCTGCCGGGCGGCGCGGCCCATACGACCGCGAGCGCACCGAAGGTCTCCCCGCCCGCGCCCACCGGTACGGAGCAGGAGCCGAAGGCGTACGGCAGGGCCACCGCGAGCTGGGGGAAACGGCGCATGGTCTCGTCGGCGTCGGCCAGGTGGATCGTGCGCCCGGAGCCGTACGCGACGGCGACCGGTATCGGGCTGCTCACCGGAATGAGGCTCCAGCCGCCCAGCAGGGACGGCGGCACCCCGCAGGTCGCGGCGAGCACCAGGGAGCGGCGGTCGCGGGAGCGCAGGAAGACGCTTCCGGCGTAGGCGCCCGCCCCCTGAACGGCCTTGACGACGGCTGCCGCCAGCAGGTCGTCGCGCTCCGCCGTCTCCTCGCGCACGGTCGACCGCCCCATGCTTCCAGTGTGCGCAGAGGCGGGCCCGGCGGCCCAGAGGATCACTCAGGGCGACGGAATCACCACCGAGCGCACGCACGGGCCGCCGGCGAGCCGCGCCCGGCCGTTCCCAGCGGCGCGTCAGGGCCAGGCGGGTGCGGAGGAGGTTTCCTTGTCGGCCGTCTCTTCGCGGGCGTTGTCCAGTTCCCACCCGCGGAAGGTGAAGAACACGATCAGGACGCCGCCGCAGACGATGGCCCAGTCAGCCAGGTTCATCACGCTGAAACCGCTGACCGAGATGAAGTCGACCACCGCGCCCTGGAGTTGGCCGGGCGCACGGAAGAGGCGGTCCGTCAGATTTCCCAGTGCACCGCCCAGCAGGAGGCCCAGGGCGATCGCCCACGGGACGCTGTAGAGACGGCGCGCCAGACGAACGATCGCCAGGGCGACGGCCACCGCAATCAGCGTGAACACGAGGGTGCTCGCGCTGCCCATGCTGAACGCCGCACCGGAATTGCGCATCACCCGCAGCTGCAGCCAGGTACCCATGACGTTCACCGGGTCGTGGTGTTCCAGCTTCGCCACCACGGCCAGTTTGCTGAACAGGTCGATCGCATAGGCCAGGCACGCCACCATCAGGAGGAGCGGGATACGTCGTGTGCCCCTGGCCTCCCTTCCCTCGCGCTCACTCTCGCCACCTGCCGCGCCCCGCCCCGGATCCGTCACGTTCGGTCCCCTCGAAGTCCGTATGTCCCGCCTCATGATCGCGCATGCCGTCCACCGGGGTGGGTCATACCCCGCGGGGAGCGGCGGCGGAGCCGTCTCCGCTGCACCCTGCCCACACACCTCCGGCCTGCCTTCCGGAGAACCGAAAGACAGGCCGGAGCCAAGAGATCGGAGCGGTGCGACCGTACGGCCCGCCGGGATCAGACCGCCGGCGGCGCCGGGTAGGTCGGGTACTCCACCCCGGAGACGTGCTGGACGACGCGGATGACCTGGCACGAGTAGCCGAACTCGTTGTCGTACCAGAGGTAGAGGATCGCGTTGTCGCCGTCGACCTTGGTGGCGCCGGCGTCCACGATCGAGGCGTGGCGCGAGCCGACGAAGTCCATGGAGACGGCGTCGGGGGCGGTGGTGAAGTCGATCTGGCGCTTCAGCGGCGAGTGCAGGGAGACGTCGCGGAGGTAGTCGAGGACCTCCTCGCGGCTGGTCTCCCGCCCGAGCCGCAGGCTGAGGATCGCGATCGAGACGTCCGGCACCGGCACCCGGATCGAGCTGCCGGTGATCGGCGCCTTGAGGTCGGGCAGCGCCTTGGCGACGGCGGAGGCGGCGCCGGTCTCGGTGATGACCATGTTGAGCGGCGCGGAGCGGCCGCGGCGGTCGGCCTTGTGGTAGTTGTCCAGCAGGTTCTGGTCGTTGGTGAACGAGTGGACGGTCTCCACGTGGCCGCGCAGCACGCCGTACTCGTCGTCCATCGCCTTCAGCGGCGGCACGATCGCGTTGGTGGTGCAGGACGCGCAGGACAGGATCTGCTCGTCCGGCTTGATCATGTCGTGGTTGACGCCGTGCACGATGTTCGGGACGTCGCCCTTGCCCGGAGCGGTCAGCACGACCTTCTCGACGCCGGGACGGAGGTGCTTCGACAGGCCCTCGCGGTCGCGCCACTTGCCCGTGTTGTCGATGAGGATGGCGTCCTTGATGCCGTGCGCCGTGTAGTCGACCTCCGACGGGTCGTTGGCGTAGATCACCTTGATCGCGTTGCCGTTGGCGACGATCGTGCTGTTCGCCTCGTCGACGGTGATCGTGCCCTGGAACTGGCCGTGGATGGAGTCACGGCGCAGCAGCGAGGCGCGCTTCACGAGGTCCTGCTCGCCGCCCCCACGGACGACGATGGCGCGCAGCCGCAGGCCGTTACCCGAGCCGGCCTTCTCGATGAGCAGGCGCGCGACGAGGCGGCCGATGCGGCCGAACCCGTACAGGACGACGTCGCGCGGTGCGCTGCGCTCGATCTTGTTGGCACCGGTGGCACCGGCGACGGCCTCGGCGGTGAACTCCGCCACCGAGAGACCGCGGTCGTCGGCCTTGTACGTCGCGGCGAGCATGCCGAGGTCGATCTGGGAAGGGCCGAGATCGAGCGCGGTGAGGGCCTGCAGGAACGGCATCGTCTCGGTGACCGAGAGCTCCTCACCCGCGATCTGCCGGGCGAACCGGTGCGTCTTGAGGATGCTGACCACCGACTTGTTCACCAAGGAGCGGCTGTGAAGCAGGACCGTGACGTCCCGCTCCCTCTGCAGCTTCCCGATGATCGGGATCATCGACTCCGCGATCTCCTCGCGGTTTATCCAGTTGGTGAACGAGTCGTCGTTGACAGTCACAGGATTATCTTTCGAGCTAGGCGGTGCTCATATGCTAACCCCTCGGCTTTTTGATCATTCAAGCGGTCCCGCCTGAACGGGATCCCACCATCGCCCCCATGGCCACCAAGTGAGCGAAATGTCCTGCTTTGCTACGCAAGTCCGTTGCCGTTTGCGGTGATTGACCCCACAGCGTGGCGGCCGAAGTGGGGACCGAAAACGACGTTGCGCGGGCCCCTGATGATCACTAAGGTCAGCCGGGTGACTGCCGGGTCGGCCATGGGCCATTCCACAGTGAGGCTCCCGGCCTCGGCGTGAGTTCGAGGCGGGCACGAGCCCCGCCCCTCCTCCGTGTCTTCTCGCTCCGGCGCCGCCATGTGGCGCCCTTCCCAGCACTTCCCCAGACCCGGAGACACCTCACGCATGTCGCAGGACCAGCAGCACACCCACGCCTCCGAGCTGCCGACCGCCGTCGCCCAGCTCAACCACACCGCCATCTACGCCAGTGACCGCCGGCTCTCGGCCGAGTTCCTCGCCACGATCCTGGGCCTCGAGGTCAGCACGCCGTTCGGCCCGTTCCTCCCCGTCGACCTCGGCAACGGCGTCACGCTCGACTACATCGAGAAGCGCGACGAACCGATCCAGTCGCAGCACTACGCCTTCCTCGTGCCGGACGCGCAGTTCGACGCCATGATCGCCCGTCTCGAAGCGGTCGGCGTGACCTACTTCGCCGACCCCCACCACACCGAACCCGGCCGGATAAACCGCCTGTTCGGCGGCCGCGGCGCCTACTTCGCCGACCCCGACGGCCACAACATGGAGATCATGACCCGGCCCTACGCCCGCCCGTAGGCGCGTCGCCACGCCTGCCGTCCCGGGTCAGCGCCCGGGACGGCAGGGCCGGTCCTCGGCCGATGCTGCGGCCCAAGTAGGCGGCCAGGCGGTCGAGAGGGCTCGCGTCCTCGGGGGCCGGCTGCGGCGGGGCGAAGGATCCTGCGTCGGTGCGCGGGAGATCGCCGTAGATCTCCTGGACGACCGGGAGGGCGAGCTCGGCCAGGTGCTGGACGTCGTCGTAGGGACGCCCGATGGCCCGGGCCAGGTCCCAGCCGTGCAGCAGCATCTCGATCACGAGTTGCTCGACGAGCCGTCGCCCGGGTGCGGGGCCGTAACGCTGGTCGAGCATGCCTGGGCGGCGGAAGGCCGCTCGGGTGGACCGGGAGGCGAGACGGAACGCCTCGATGTGGTCGTCCCCGAGGTGGTCGGCGGTGAAGTCGGAGCGGGGAGTGCCGTTGGCCAGCCCGGTCCAGAGCAGGTTCTCCCAGACCAGGTGGTTGAGCAGGGTGCGGACGTCCCAGTCGGCGCAGGGCGTCGGTTGGCCGAACCGGGCCGGGACGACCGCGGAGACCAACGTGCCGACGGCGTCGAGGACTTGGTCGCAGGCCTGGAGCACACCGGCCGGCCCCCAGGCATGCTGCACGGCGTCGGCGTCATACATCCTGTGGAGTTCCGCGGCTCGACTGCCCGGTGTGGGGTGGGCCCGCAGTGCGCTTCTCAGCCACTGGCCGGCCGCGGCCATGCTCGGCCGCGCGGTGTTGCCGTTGATGAGGCACAACAGGTGCCAGTACCGCTCGACGTGCGGGTCGGAGGCGACCTCCAGCTGTTCCAGGAGAAGCCGTCTGGCCCGGGCGTCGTCGACGGGCCCGACCGGGTGCGGATCGCCGGCCCGCGCCGTCTGCGTGGGGATCCATGCCGTCACGATGGCGGCGACGACGGGGTCGGCCGCGGGTGAGTCGGGGGCGATCCCCTGCTTCCTCGCCGCCTCCACCCGCCGCAGCCAGTCATCGGTGAGCCGTTCGGCCGCCTGGAGCGCGGCCGGGTCGTGTTCTCCTGGCCGGTGTTCGGCGGCGTAGCGGGCCATGCGGCGCATACCGGCCCGGAGAGCGGGGTCCTGGACGAGTGCGCCCAGTTCGAGCCAGGCGTCGACCTGCTCGTCGCTGGGGTCGGCCGGGAGGTCGGGGGTGGCCGCCAGCAGGCCCCTCCGGTAGGTGGGGACGTCCAGCTCCCCCAGGGTCTCGGTGACGAAGTCCTGGATGATGGTGCGGCGTTCGGCGTCGGACATGCGCGCCAGTTCGGTCATGGTGGTGAGTCCCTCGGCAGTGGTGTCGCGGCGGATGACGGAGCGCAGCACGGCCTGCTGCGACCGCAGCGTGCGGATCTGCGCCTCCAGCGCGTCGATGTGGGTCGTGGCCACCTGCGCCAAGGTGTCCTCGCGTTCCAGGACGTCCCGGATGGCCGCCAGCCCCAGACCCAGCCCGCGCAGGGTCCGCGCCAGTTGGAGGCGGGCCAGGGCGTCGGGGCCGTAGAGCCGGTAGCCGCCGGGCGTCCGGCGCGCGGGAGGCACGATCCCGAGGTCGGACCAGTGCCTGATCAGCTTCACCGTCAGCCCGGTCTTCCGGGCGACCTCTCCGATGTTCCAGAACGTGTCTTCGCCGACGTGCATGCCCTCCACCCTTGGGTCTCCCACGGTGGGAGAGTCAACCGGCCGGGGTGGCCGGGGTGGTGTCGTGTCCCGCCAGCAAACGGCCGCGGAACAGGTCGAGTACGTCGTCCAGTGCTGCCCGGGTCGGCTGGCCCGGTGCGTCGATGAGGTGCTCGGTGAGGACGGAGTGCGGACGCAGCACGGCGTCGGGGTTCGCGGCGTCGTCGTCGAGTTCGACGGCGACGAACGCGTCGCCGAGTTCGCGGCGGAGGAAGGCGAACCGGTCGCCCGGCACCAGGCGGTCCGAGCGGAAGCGCAGCCCCATGACCTGAAGGCCGTCCCGTTCGCAGCGGGTGCGGACGGCGGCGAGGTCTTCGCCGGAGATGTCGATGCCGCCGGCCCGGCTCCTGGTGACGGGCAAGGGCAGCGAAGGCTGGGACAGGACGGGGGCCACGAGGCGCTCGTCGACGGCCATGGCCAGGGCGAAGCCGCCGGTGAGGCACATGCCGACGGCGCCGACGCCGGGGCCGCCGCAGCGCTGGTGCTCATGGGCGGCCAGGGCCCGTAGCCAGGTCACCACGCGGGAGGACTTCCCGGTGGCGAGGGTGGTGAATTCGCGGCTCACGCACACCTTCCCCAAGGAAGAGGCCAGGTACGTGGCGGACTTGAGCCGGCGGCCGGGCGCGAAGTCGGCAGGGCGGCCGGGCGTGCCGAAGAGCACCGGGAGGACGGCGGTGCAGCCGATGGCGGCCACCTGTTCCGCGAAGTCCAGCACCTTGGGCGTGATTCCCGGGATTTCCGCCATCACGATGACCGCGGGACCGGTACCGCGACGCAGGACCTCGCGGGTGACTCCGTCGTGGGTGAAGGTGTCGCGGTGAAAGCCGGTCGGGTGCTGATCCACTGCCATGGAGTGCCTCATCCTGTCCTAATCAAGTCGGCGAAGTGCCGCATGAGTTGGATCAGGATGCCGGTCCCGCGGCGGGAGCGCAGCGGCGGGGATCACGTCGGGGCCCTCTCCCCCTCACGTGGCGCTCTGTGGATGGCCGGCCGTTGCCGAGCGGGGCGGCCAGGACTGGGGCGCGAGGATGCCGAGGACGTAGGCGCGGGCGACCAGGGCGCATCGGGTGGGGGCGTTGAGGAGGTCGCGCAGGCGGCTGAGGTGGTAGTCGACGGTTTGGCGGGAGAGACGGAGGGAGGTGGCGATCTCGGCGTTGCTGCGGCCCGCGGCCAGGAGGGAGAGGATACGTACCTGACTGGCCGTCAGTGCGGGGTGGGGTTCGTGGGCGAGGCTCTGGTGGGTGATCACCGCCCAGACACTGGCGGCGCGGGACGGGCCCCGGCCCACGGTGGTCAGGTGCAGCTGGGCGCGGCGCTGGCGACCGCGGCCGTCGACGAGGACGGTGGAGGTCTGGATGCGCCGGCTGCGGCGGGCTATCAGGGCGTGCCAGCTCCGCCGGAGTGCGGGTAACTCCGGGGCGGGGGCGAGCAGGGTGTGTGCCCGGCGGCCCACCAGGTCGGAGAGCCGGGTCTGCAGGAGTTCGGCGGCTGCCGCGCTGGCCTGGAGGATCCTTCCGCCGGCGGAGATCAGGGCACACGGCAGTCCGCTGTGGTCGCGCAGCGCGTACAGGTTCTCCTCGGCCTGCTGGCGCTGGTGGAGGGCGCGGGTGTGGTCGCTGATGTCGATGTAGATACCGGCCACGCAGGTCTGGGTGCCCTCGCGTACCGGGAAGCGGTGGCCGGCCGCGTGTCCGGTGGCACCGTCCGCGCGGTGGTAGGTGAGGGTGTGCCGCACCGGTTTGCCGCGGGCCAGCACCTCCTGGTCCAGGGCGAGCACCCGGTCGGCGTCGGCCGGGGCGTCGACCTCGCGTACGTCCTTGCCGATGACGTGCTCCGGGGTCGTTCCGTAGAGGTGCGCGTAGGCGTGATTGGCCCAGAGGTAGCGGCCGTGGGGGTCCCGGATGAAGGCCGCGGCGGGGGCGAGGTCGGCGAACGCGTCGTAGCGGCGGGCGGCGGCGGGAAGGGGAGCGGCGGGAGCCGGGGGTGGGGCCGGTTCGCGGCCCTCCCCGGATACCTCGACGGCGATGCCGCGGAGGCGGTCCTGCCGGGGCGGGTCCAGCGGCCAGTTCACGTCGAAGAGCCGGCCGTCGAACCGCGCCCGCCAGTGGTTGCCGGCGTGCGTGTGGTCGGCTGCCCGCAGGTGGTCGGTGACCTGCGACGCATCGGTGACGTGCGGCTGGTCGACGGCCTGCCATTGGTCCGTGACGGTGTCGAGGAAGCGCTGGGCGGTGCGGGTGTCGTCGAAGGCCCCTCCTCCGCTGTCGATCACCCGTAGTTCGCGGTCGGCCTCCCACCAGGACACCGGGAGGTGTTGGAGCAGCGACTTCAGACCGGTCTCGTCCACGACGGCCTCTCTGTGACGAAGAGACGTTGAGATGGGCGGGGCGTTCGGCTACCTCGCGTTCCGGCCGGCTCGCGCACCGGGCCCCTCGCCCTTGGCATGCGTATCCCCCGCCGCTACGCCGTATGCCCGGTTCTCGGCCGATCTGGCGGGCGCGGTACCCCATACGGCATCACAGAACCTTCACAGCGGCTCGGCGAACTCCACAACTCTGGCGTTTGCCTGAGCGTTCGGCCCCCGTGACGGCGAATCGGGCACCGCCGGACTGGTTCTCTGGAGGTACCGCGTCGAGGCGTCAGCCGCCGCGTCATCAACGGCCGTTCCCACGGCCCTCCCCGCCTGTGAAGGAGACGGATTTCAGTGAGCACGGTGCTGTTCGTGTATGCCAAGGGCGGTCCGCCCTTGGGGTATGCCCTGTCACGGGTCGCCGCTCGGTCGGCAGTGCACCTGCTGGCACTCAGCACGCTTCCGCCCACCGTCGCCGCCTCCGCCGAGCGCCGGTGCGCGTCCGTACGGACCGCCACCGGGCCCGAGCGGGGCGACCTGGTGTCCCTGATCGTCTCCCGGGCCCAGGCCGTGGGCGCGGACGCGGTCATCACCTTCTCCGAGTACGCCGTCGTCGCGGTCGCCGAGGCCTGCGAGAAGCTCGGCCTGGCCGGCGCCGGCGCCTCCTCTGCGCTCGCCCGTGACAAGCGGCTGATGCGCCGGACCTGGGGCCGACAGGGCATCTCCCAGCCGCGGTTCCGCCCGGTGGCCGACGAGCGGGAGCTGCACGACGCGGTCGCCGAACTCCGCCTCCCCGTGCTGCTGAAGGCCGCCTGGAGCGCCGGCTCCACCGCGCACCGGATCATCCGTTCCGCCGACGAGGTACCGGCCGCCTGGCAGCGGGCCCGCGAGGTGATGGCCGAATCCGCCGAACTGGGCTATGCCGAGCTGCACGTGGCCGACGCCGGGGCCGACTTCCTGGTCGAGGAGATCGTGCCGGGCACCGCGGACGGCTGGTTCGACCAGCCGGGCTGGGGAGACTACGTCAGCGTCGAGGGCGTCGTCGTCGACGGCGTGTTCCGACCGGTCTGCCTCAGTGGCCGGATGCCGACGGTGGAACCGTTCACCGAACGCGCCGGCATCACCCCGGCCGCGCTGCCGGCCGATGCCCAGCAGCGTGTCGTGGCCCTCGCCCGTGAGGCCGTCGACGCGCTGGGGCTGGAGAACTGCGGTACGCACACCGAGATCAAGCTGGGTGCCGACGGCCGGATGTGGGTCATCGAGACCGCCGCCCGGTTCGGCGGGGCGATGACCGTTCCGCAGATCGAGGAGGTCTTCGGCCTGGACCTCATCGGCATGCTCGTCGACCATCTGCTGGACCGCCCGGTGACCTGGCCCACCCGGGCCCTCACCCCGCAGGAGGCGCGCGGCGCGGCCGGCTCCTTCGTCGTACTGGCCGTGGACGGCGCCGGTGACGCCTGGCCGGACCGCCGGCGGTGGGACTTCCCGACCGTACGGGACGCGGTGCCGCTCAGCGCCGGCAGCCGGCTGTCCGTGGTGGCCGAAAACTCGCTCCCGGACGGATCGCCGGTCCCGGTGTACGACCCGGCCGCGGGCGCCAACACCATGGCGGCGCTGTGCCTGATGTCCGCCACCGACCCCGAAACCGTGCTCCAGGACTTCCGGACCCTGATGGACGCGCTGCCGTCGGTGCTCCCCGCGGCGGAGAGCCATGAGGAGACGGGGACGGGGACGCAGACAGTGGCGGAGACGGAGAGGGCCGCGAAGGACGAGAAGGACGAGAAGGACGAGCAGTGCAAGACCGAGACCGTGGAGGCGCGCTCATGACCCTCACCATGACCATCACCGCGACCGCCGCCCCGGACCGTACGACCATCGGCGCGCAGCTGGCCCTCCCGCTCTTCCACACCCTCTGCGGCACCCTGGCCGGCCACCCCTACGTGAAGGTCGTGGTCGACCGCGTCGAGAACACCTGGCACCTGCTGGACGCCGCCGTCCACCCCTTCCACGTCGACTACATCGCCACCCGCGTCCTGGGCATGGAGCTGGCGGAACTCGACTCCTGCCTGGACGCGTTCAACGCTTCGGTCTACGCCGCCCCGGAGCGCAGGTTCCTGTTGGGCGTGCTCTCCCTGCACACCGACATGGGTACGGGGACGGCGGGTGCGGGCACCCGGATTCCCACCGGCGGCCGGGCACGCCCCTTCCTCGTGCTGGAGACGACCGAGGCCGACACCATGAGCGGCCCGATGCTCCAGGAGTTCTACACGTTCGTTCGCCACCGGCTCGACAGCCGGCTGCCGCTGCTGCTGAAGCCCGCGAACCACGGTCAGGAGCACGCCCTCGCCGCGATCAGCGACGTCCGCGTGCCGCGGATCCTCAGCCACCAGCTGTTCGGCAGCCGCACCCGCACCCCGCTCAACCCCGGCGAGGCCGTCGGCCGGCTGCGCCACTTCCGCACCCCCCGGGAGTACGAGGAGTACGCGGCCGGCGCCGGCACGCTCGGCGGGTCCGACATCGTCGCCATGCCGTGCCTGCCCGACGACGTACCGAGGGTCGCCGGCTTCATCAACACCGCGCCCACCACCCCGCTCTCGCACACCAACGTCCTCGCGTCCGGCTGGGGCATCCCCAACGCCATCATCCGCGACCTGGACCAGCTGATGGAGGCGGAGGGACTCGCGGACGCGGACGCCTGGGTCCGCTACGAGGTGCGGGACGACGACATCGCCCTCGTACGGCTCGCCCAGCCACCGGCCTCGACGCTCGCCCCCTCGCCTTCCCCGTCGTCCGCGGCGGGCGCCCGGACATCGACGAGGGAGGCATCAGACGCACGCCCCTCGCAGCCGATCCGGCTGGAACCCCCGGTCCTGCACGCCGACATACCCGCACTGCCCCTGCACCAGCTCCGCCGCACCGACCAGAACCGCTACGGCACCAAGGCGGCCAACCTCGGGGAACTGCACCACGTCCTGGCCGGCGACACGGCTGAACAGCCTGGGCGGGCCGGACTGGCTGGATTGGCTGGATTGGCCGGGCGGGCCGGACTGACCGAACAGCCTGGAGAGGCTGGCCTGGCTGGCCTGGCTGGCCTGGCTGGCCTGGCTGGTGAATCGTCCAGTCGTTCCGTCGACCTGACCGCGTACTACGGCCGCCCCAGGCCGCCCCGCGCCGACCTCTACGCCCACCTCACCACCCGCCTGGGCCTGCCCGGCCTGTCCGACCTTCCTGGCCTTCCTGGCCTTCCCGAGGGCAGGCGAGGCGCGGAACTCCGCACCGCCGCACGGGACTTCGTGCGCGCCACGGTCACCGCCCCCGACGGCATCGCCCTTCCGTTCGCCCTGCAGCACCGCTTTCTCACCTCCTCCCCCGCCATACAGCAGGCCATCGGCGAGCTGAAGGCCGCCCTGGAGCGCGAAACGGTCGTCACGGTCGACGTCATCGACCCGCTCTGTCGGCAGCTGCAGGACCTGATCCAGCACGCCGCCCCGATCCCCGACGACGTGGCCCGTGCCATCACGGCCGCCACCCGGGGGCTGTCCTCCGGTCCGTCCGGCGCTCCCGGTCGGCTCGTGGTGCGCTCGTCCTCCAACGCCGAAGACCTGCCCGGGTTCTCGGCGGCGGGGGTGTACGACTCGGTCACGGCGGTGCACGGTGCGGACGAACTCGTGGCCGCGGTACGCCAGGTGTGGGCTTCCCTGCTGTCGCCGCGCAGCGTCCGGCTGCGCCACCAGGCGGGCATCTCTCCCGACGACACCTACATGGGCGTGATCGTCCAGCGCTATCAGCCCGCGGACCTGGGCGGCGTGCTGGTGACCTGCAACCCGACCCGGCGCGCGGACTTCCGCAACGTCTACCTCAACTGCTCGCCCGGCTCCCCGGAGAACGTCGTCGACGGCACCGCGCTGCCGCTGCAGTACCTCTACAACACGGTCGAGGGCGGCGGCCGCACCGTCGCGCTGGGCTCGTCCGCCGAGGACCTGCCGGCCGCCACCCGCGAACGACTGGCGGACCTCGCCCTGACCGGCCGGCTGCTGCAGTCCCACTTCAGCGGGACGACCCCCCGCCGCGTGGGCTCCAGTGACGCGCCCGTGCATGTGGACGTGGCTGGGGATGCGGACCAGAACGTGGACGTGGACCGAAACGTCGGCGTGGACGTGGACGCGGACGTGGACCGGCCGCTGGACATCGAATGGCTGATGACCGATCAGGGCGCCTTCCACCTGGTCCAGATCCGCCCCTACGCCCGGTGAGCGGCCACCTCCCCGGCCCCCGGGGTCTCGGTCGTGCGGGCGGGCACACGAAGCGTTCGACGGACGCGCCGCCCCTGCCGCCCCGGGCCCGCCGCATCATCCGCCTGAACAACGGCTTCCAGCTCCTGTTCAACCTGCTCTGGTGGATGCCGGTGTTCTACGCCTACCAACGGCAGGCGGGCCTCACCGACGGCCAGATCTTCGGCATCCAGAGCATCTACTACACCGCGTTCTGCCTCTTCGAGATCCCCACCGGACTGGTCGCCGACCGCATCGGCACCCGCAACTGCCTCCGGGCCGGCGCGGTCGTCATGACCGCGGCCAACCTCGCCCCGGTCTGGGCCCCCAGCTACACCGGCTTCCTCGTCCACTTCCTCCTCATCGCCGCCGGCCGCTCCCTGACCTCCGGTGCCGCCAGTGCCTACCTCTACGAGGGTCTGCGGGCCGAGGGCGCGGGCGCCCACTACCTGAAGGCCGAGGGACAGGCCCGCGCGCTCGGCCTCGCCGCGAAGGTGCTGTGCTGGCCGCTGCTCGGTCCGCTGATGGCCCTGGCGCACTCCGCACCGTACGTCCTGAGCGCGGCCAGCGCGGGCGGCTCCCTCGTCTGCGCCGTACTGCTGCCTCGTCAGGCTGCGGCCGTCCCCGCCGCGGGCCGGAAGCGCACTACGGGCCGGAAGCGCACCACGGCCCACGAGGCCGCCGCCGCCCTCCGCGCCGTCCGCAGCACGCCCTGGCTCGCCCTGGTCATGGTGCAGGGGGTGGCCCTGTTCACGCTCTCCCGTATCTGCCAGGTCAACCTCTTCCAGCCGGTACTGCTCGACCACGGCATCGGTGAGAGCTCGCACGGCACCGTACTGGCCGCCATGACCGTCGCGGAGGCGGTGGCCTCGGCCCGTCCGCAATGGCTCACCTCACGGCTCTCCCCGGTGGCATGGGTGTCGCTGCTCAGCCTCGCGATGGCGGCGGCCCTGGCGGGCAGCACGCTCGGCGGTCCCTGGACGACCGTCGCACTGCTGTGCGTGTTCGCCGCCGTGACCGGCCTGGCGTCCCCCCTCCAACGGAAGCTGGTCAACGACGCGGTCCCCGCGGGCGCGCCCCGCGCCACCCTGCTGTCGGTCGAGAGTCTCGTCGACCGCGCGGTGTGCGCCCTGGCGGCCGTCGCCGCGGGCGCGTACCTCTCGGCGCACCGCCTGGACGCCCTGCTGTGGCACAGCGCCCTGGCCACCGCCGTCCTGCTCGCCGTCCTCCACCTGCTCCTACGACGACGTCACGGCGGGGCCCGTACGGAGGACGGCGGGGTACGTGGGGAGGACCGCGGGGCCCGTACGGCGGAAGGCGGGGTGCACACGGAGGGCGGCCGGGCGGAAACGGGCCGTACCGACGAGATCCGTCCGGTCGCCACGGCAGGAAAGCCCTGACCCCCGCGCCCATACTGGAGGGGTGCGTACTGGAGGGGTACGGCAGTCGGACGGACCGGCCGAATCGGCTGGGCCTCCTGGAGGTGCTGGGCCTGCTCGACCGGCTGGACCGGCTGGCCCGACTGCTCCGGCTGGACCCGCTGGACCTCCGGCTGCCCCGGCTACCGGGCACTACGGCGAAGAAGCCTTCCGCCCCGAGGAGGCCGGCGAGGCCGATCGCATCGACCTGGGAGCACTCGCCTACGACACGGTGAGCACCGCCCGGCTGACGGCGCTGGGTGCCGGCCCCGGCTGGCACTGCCTCGACGTGGGTGCCGGGACCGGCACCATCGCCCGGTGGCTGGTGGAGTCGGCGGACGTCACCTCCGTCCTGGCCGTCGACCGTGACACCCGCTTCCTCACCGTCGATGCCCCGCCGGGGCTCGTGGCCCAGACCGCCGACGTCACCGCACTCGACTTCGACCCCGGCCGCTTCCACCTCGTCCACGCCCGCTTCGTGCTGATGCATCTGCGCCCGTGGCGACGCATGATCAACCAGCTGAGCTCACTGCTCGCCCCCGGCGGTGTACTCGTGCTCAGCGACGCCGTCGACCTGACCACCTCCTCCGCCCCGGCCACCCCGTACACCCGGGTCATGCGCGCGATGTGGCAGGCCCTGCGCACGACCATCGGTACGGACATCTCCTGGGTGCCCGACTATCCCTCCTTCCTGCTGGAGGAGGGCCTGCACTCCGTGGCCGCCGAGATCCACGTACCGCCACTACTGCCCGGCAGCCCCATCAGCCGCTTCTGGGAGGACACTTGGCAGCGCACCCACGACGCCATCCTCGCCACCGGCCAGGTGGACGAGCCCCAACTCGAACAGGCCCGCCGGTCCCTGTCCTCCCCGCACTCCGCCGCCCTCTCCCCCGGCATGCTCACCGCCTGGGGCTGGAAACCCCGGCACACCGCCGCTCCGCCCCCGTGATCCGGTGGCAGGTGCCCGCACACCGTTGGCCTGTTGGATCACCGGACTCTTGGCACGTAGGCCGGTTGGTACGTAGGCCGGTTGGTACGTAGGCCGGTTGGTACGTTGGATCGCCGGACCCTTGGCACGTCGGCCCGTTGGTCTGCTGGCCCGTTGGCTCATCGGACCGTTGGCCCGTGAGAAGATCCGTTCGCCCATCGGCCGGTTCCCGGCAGCCGAACGTGGAGGGTCACGATGTACGCCATACCCCTGGGTGACGACGGCGCCAACGGCGGCAGCCGCGCCGAGCTGCGTCCGCTGGAGCCGTGGCAGGCCGAGGAATTCCTCGCCCACATCGACCGTGGACGGGAGTTCATCGGGCAGTACATCGGGCTGGCGGACCTGATCGTGGACCTGGACGCGAGCCGCTCGTACCTCCACTCGTACGCGGAGAAGGCCGCCGCCGACACCGGCCGCCTCTGTGGCATCTGGCTGGACGGCCGGCTCGTCGGTGGGGTCCTCTTCCGCACCATGGACGTCGAACAGGGCACAGCCGAGGCGGGCTGCTGGCTGGAGCCGTCGGCCGCGGGCAAGGGGCTGGTGACCCGGGCCGTACGCGTGCTCATCGACTGGGCCGTCGAGGAGCGGGGCATCCACCGTGTGGAGTGGCTGGTCTCGGCGGGCAACGAACCCAGTATCGCGGTGGCCCGGCGACTGGGAATGACCAGGGACGGCGTGCTGCGCGAGAGCTACCTGTACCGGGGCCGGCGCCACGACATCGAAGTCTGGTCGGTACTGGCCCCGGAGTGGCGCGCGGCCAGGCAGGGAGCCTAGGAGGCAGGAGCCACGGGCCACGAGCCCCAGCGGCCCGCTCCCCCCTCACCGCCCTCGGCCCTCACCACCCGCGGCCCCTCATCGGGCTCGCCGCCCCTCACCGTGCGCGGAAGGAGGCCACCAGGATGTACACACTGGTGGCCAACATCCATACCGGAAAGGACAGTTCGGCCCAGGGGACGGCACCGACGACGAACAGCAGCACGAGCGCGACCGCATAGCCGAGCCAAGCGAGCCAGCGTGGGAAGACCCGCAAGGCGAGTCCGATGGTCGTGGTGGACAGCGTGAACACCGCGGCCATCCGCATGGCATAGCTCACCAGCAAGGTGAGCGTCGCACGTCCGTAGGTCCACAGGTCCTGCACACCGGCCGGGACGTGGCCGGTGATGGCGAGCAGGCCGCCGGCGGCGGCTCCTGCCGCGAGCATCAAGGCGGTGAACATCAGCCCGCTGCACAGGAAGAGAGTCGCGAAGAACCTGTTCTCCGTCCGCTCCCCCTCATCCCCCGAGCCGGCGCTCGCCGGACGCCCGATGCCCCGCTCCGTGCGCCCGATGTGATCCCGCACAGCACCCATGAACCACAGGAAGAAGATGCCGGCGAACGGCAACAGGCCCAGGGCGATTTCCAGGACCTGACGGTGGGACGATCGCGACGGCCACCCCGCCGCGCGGGCCGGGATCGCGGAGGGCAAGCTGATGCGGACGATCATGAGTACGGCGACCAGCAGCAGCCCCGCCAGCACTCCGGCCGCGCCAGCCGCCCGCGGCGTACGCAGCACCCTGCCCGGCGTGGCCTCCAGGGAGTCTCTCTCCTCCATCGCCCCATCGTGACGCCACCTCACCCCCGACCGGCTGCACAGCCACCCGGCTTCCCTTCACGGCCACTGAGATGGCTTACAGCCCCTGGGCACCGAGGCACAGCACCTCCCGCCACTCACCTCACTCGCCTTGCCTCGCCTCACCGCTACTCCCCACCGCTACTCCCCACCTCTACTCGCCACACCGCTCCCCAACATTCCCCACTTTCCTCAAACTTCCTCATTGCCCCCACCAGTAGGGGAAGTTAAGGTACTTTCATGCCTGATCGTTTCTACTCCGTGGAGCAAGTAGCGGAGCACCTGGGCCTGCATGTCCGCACCATCCGGAACTACGTGCGGGACGGACGTCTCCACGCGGTCCGTATCGGCAAGCAGTACCGCATCGCGCACGAGGACCTGGAAGCCTTCACCGGCCGCCCGGCACCCGCGCCTCCGGGCGACGCGGACGAACAGCGACCGCACCAACAAAGGCAACAGCACACCGAGGTCTGCAGCATCGTCGAGATCGACGCGATCGCCCCCGAGACGGTCGACCGCCTGACCAACCTCCTGATGAGCGTGGCCACCAACCGCGGCCCGGGCCATGCGCCCCTGCGGATCGAGACGGCCCACGACAAGGAGAGGGGCCGACTGAAGGTCATCGTCCTGGGCGGTCTCGCCGACACGGCCCGGCTCTTGGAATGCATGGAAGGAGTGCTCGCGACATGAGCACGAGGACGACCACACGAGGAAAAACGGGACCATGAGCGCGAGCACGAGCACGAGCACCAACACAAGCACGATCTACAAGACTGAAGCCGGTGCGCGGGAGATCCAGCAGCGCTACCGGGAGATGCTCCAGGACTGGCCGGTCCCCGCCGAGGAGGTACGGATACCGACCCGTGAAGGCGAGACCTTCGTCCTCGTCTCCGGTCCGAAGGACGCGCCGCCCGTACTGCTGCTCCACGGATCGGGAGCGAACACGACGATGTGGCAGGACGACATCACCTCCTGGTCGCGGCACTTCCGGACGTACGCCGTCGACCTCATAGGCGAACCGGGCTTGAGTGCCCCTCCCGCCCACGCTTGTCCTCCGACGCCCATGCGCTCTGGCTGGACGAGGTGTTGGAGTATCTGGGCGTGGGCCGCACGGCGATCGTCGGCACTTCCCTGGGCGGATGGGTGGCACTGGACTACGCCACCCGCCGGCCGGACCGAGTGACCCGCCTGGCCCTGCTCTGCCCCGGCGGCGTGGGCCGGCAGAAGGTCGCCTGGCTGTTCAAGGCCGTACTCCTGCGCGCGTTCGGACGCCGGGGAGCGCACCGCTCAACCGCGGCCGTCACCGGCCTGAGCGCCCCCGAGACCCAGCATCTCCTCGATCACGTCATGCTGACCTTCACTCACTTCAAGCCCCGCACCGAGCGGCTCCCCGTCTTCCCCGACAGTGCGCTGCGCCGCCTGACCATGCCCACGCTGGTGACGGTCGGCCGCCGCGACGCCATGTTCGACTCCGAGGGCACCGCCCGGCGGGTACGCCAGTGCCTCCCCCACGCGACCGTGAACGTCCTCCCCGAGGCCGGTCACGCCCTCCTCAACCAGACCGACTCGGTCCTCACGTTCCTCCGCGGCTGACTGACTTCCGAACAGCACCGTGCCCCGGCGCAACCCTCACACGACGCCGAAGGGACGGTGGGCTGCGGCCGCCCACCCCGACGTCTTCACTGCGGGCGCTGTCGTCGCCGGCCTCCCTACAACTGCACCAAAAACACCGGTCCGTTCACCTGCATGAGCCCCGGCATCGCCCGATCGACCGTACGCCCGCTGCCTGGGCACCACGCGTCCGCGACGCCTACCCGTCGTATTCCGGCCCGCATCACGAACTGCCCACCCTCTTCCTGAGACCGGTGCGTCCCTGGGCGCGGGTGGCGCCGATGGAGGCGAGGGCTACGGCGAGGACACCGGCCCATTGGGGGACGGCCAGGTGCTGGCCGAGAACGACGAGGCCGATGAGGGCGCCGACGGCGGGTTCGAGGCTGGTGAGGACGCCGAAGGTGCGGGGCGGCAGCCGGCGGAGGGCCTCAAGGTGGAAGGTGTAGGGCAGAACGCTGGAGAGGATGGCGACGACGGCGGCCAGGGCGAGGGTGGTGGGTTCGAGGAGTCTGAGGCCCGCCTGGGCGATGCCGTACGGGAGACTGAGGAGGGCGCCCCAGGCGACGGCGAGGGCCAGGCCGCGCCCGTCCGGGACGCGTTCCGCGAGCCTCTTGCCGACCAGGATGTAGCCGCCCCAGCAGCATCCGGCGACGAGGGCGCAGGCCAGTCCCGCTGCGTCGAGCGGAATGCCGGAGTGGCTGAGCAGCACGACGCCCGCCGCAGCCAGGCAGGCCCACAGCAGATCGGCGGCCCGGCGCGAGCCGAACAGCGCGATGGCGAACGGGCCGAGGAACTCCATCGTGGTGGCGGCGCCCAAAGGAAGACGGTCGACCGCTTCGTAGTAGCTGAGGTGATGGACGGCGAGCAGGGTGCCGGCGGTGGCCGCGACACCGAGGGTGGTCCGGTCCCAGCGCAGCCCGGGGCGCCACAGGGCGGTGAGGACGACGGCCGCCAGGCACAGGCGCAGACTGACCACTCCCGCCGGGCCCACGACGGGGTAGAGCCGGGTGGTCAGCGCGGCCCCGCACTGCAGACCGAGCACGCCACCCATGACCAGACCGGGGGCGGGCACTCCGCCCAACCCCCGGCTGATCACGGCAACGGCTTGCGCACGGCGACTGGCGAGCTGACTGATGGCGCCCTCCATCTCTCCGCCGTCCGCCCGGTGGCGTCCGGCCGTTGGCGTCCGGCCGTTGGCGTCCGGCCGGAAGGGAATCGAGTCGCCCAGTCACGCCGACCTGCACCATGGCACAGCGAAAATGGCACGGCGGCAACATGGGCACAACCCCCGACGATCAACGGAATCCGCATCATCCCGGGCCCGTTGGCCTGGCGAATCGGCAGCCGCGCCCCGCATGGCAACTGCGTCCACCCGTCAGGTTTTCGTGGGAGGAGGAGACAGCCGCATCAGGTCTTTGCGGGAACTTTGCAGGACCCATGGAGTCCGCCCCGTCCGGCCTGTCCGCCCAGTGCACCCAGTCCGCCCAGTGCACCCAGTCCGCCCAGTCCGCCCAGTCCGCACCGCGCGCACCGCGCGCCAGGCAGCTCAGCCGCGAAGACGAATGCGGTCTTCAAGTGTCGCCGCATCCACTCCGGCCTCACTGAGCACCCCGGCCGCCACTCCACGACCGATCTGGGCGAGCCCCAGAAGCAGGTGGTCACAGTCAATACCTGCCGAACCCGCCGCCTCGGCCCGCTCCTCCGCGATCGCGATGGCCTTACGGGAGTAGGGCGTCCAGGCAATCCGCTCCGCCGCTTGCGAGGCCCCCATGCTCAGTCGCGCCCCGACGGCCTGGTGCAGGTCCTCGGGCGATACGTCGGCGGCCCGCAGCAGACACGTTGCCGTGTTGTCCTCCGCGGTGAGGCCCCAGAGCAGGTGCTCCGTCCCGATGTAGTTGTTGCGGTGATGCACCGCGGCCTGCTTCACATGCACCATGGCCTGACGGAGGTCGTCCGTCATGGTCTCGGGCCCGTAGCGCTTGTGGGGTGCGTGAAAGCGCTGCTGCACGGCTTGCCTGGTCACCCCCAGCGCCGTACCGATGTCCGTCCACGAGTTGCCGTGCATCCGGCAGTGCTCGACGTAGTCCTCGACCAAGTCGTCTGCCAGTGCTTGTAGTTGACCGGCCAGGTTCGCCGCCACCGTGAGCAGTGCGAGCCAGTCCGGCTGCTCTTGCCCGCCGGGCCGGTGCGCGGCATCGCAGGTCCTGTCGACTTCCGCTATCAGGTCGTCCAAGTCTGGGAGAGGCATGAGGCAAGTACGCCTTGACAATTCCCGTTTGTCAAGGCGCACTTGCCTCCCTACCCCCAACGTCACGTACGCTGCCCGATACCCAGCACACACCCCACTCCCCATCTCTCACCGCCCGTCTCCCGTCTCCCACCACCCATCTCCCATTCCCACCTCCCATCCCCACCTCTCCCCACGCGTTCCGAACGGCCAGGCACAGTGATGACAAACGAACCCCCGCACCTCCCGTCGCCCGACGTCCTCTGGTCCCACGCCGCCACCCTCGCCGCCTGGAGTAGCGAGCAACAGCTCCCCCTTCACAACTACCGCCTTGACGAGACCGGACTGCGCTCCGAGGACGTGGGGAACGGTTGGTGGGCCCTGTCCTGGGTCGACGGCGGACGAGCCGTGCTGTACGGCATCGATCACGACTACAGCGACACTGTCGGCCTCGCCCCGCCCGTCGACCTGCTGGCCGACGGGCCCTCCTGGCTGCCATGGCAGTGGCTCGACGACGTCATCACCGGCGGCGAGGAGATCGGCTTTGTGTATTGGTGGGACGGCCGGGAGTGGGGACGGGCGGCCTACCCCGTCGAGGTGCACGACGACGGTGTGCACAGCATGGTCCCGGCGGACGACAGCGAGGTGCGGCAGGTCTGCGATGCCCTGGTGGCCGACGGCGCGGACCCGGCCGCCGTACGCGAGCGCGAGGCGGCACACCGACGAACCGCTGCCGCCCCGGTCCCGAACGGTGCCGCCGTTTTGCCGGTCGGCCAGGGCGAGCCCACCGATCGGAGGGTCCCGTGCTGGCTCCCCGAACAGCACGCCGCGGTACTCGCCGTGGAGATGAAGGCGGCCACCGAACTCAACCGCCCGGCACCGCCAGCCACGCCGGAACGGGAGTGGCTGATCGCCTGGCTACGCGCCAACGGACCCCGAACGGACGGGAGTTCTGTGCTCTCGGCAACGTTCGTGGATGCCGGGGACACCGATTACGGCCGCGGCGCGGACGGATTCTTGGATGTGCTGGGCCGACGGATCTTCGGCGAGGCAGCCACGCTGCTGGCCGCCCTACGAAACGCGGAAGCCGACCCCGAACGGGGCCGCTGGCTATACATCCGCATAACAGTGACCGACACCGACACCGACACCGACACCGACACCGACACCAACACCGACGCCGGCACCGACACAAACGCTGTCACCGACACCAACACCAACGCCAACGCCAACAGCACCATCGAGCGCGGCTACGACTGCCTGCCGGGCTGGTGGCCGGCCAAACGTGGAATCGTCGCCACCCTCCCCCACACCGTCCGCCTCGAAATGGCACACCGAGCCGCCCACTGGCGCCCGAACTGGGCCGACCTCCTCAAGGAAGACATCCGCCGCGACGGCGCCCCGGCCCGACTTTGCCGGGCGGAACTGGCACCACCCCACATCTCGGCTGCAAACGCGAATGCGGGTACAGGTGCGGGTGCGGCCGGCGCGACCGCGGCTGCGGATACAGATACAGATGCGGATACAGATGCAGAGCCAGGCTCGTAGGGAGTTGGCACTGCTGTGGTGCGCTGGCAGGGCGCCCCGGAGGATAGGGATCGCGGACACCACGTCGAGTGGACTGTGGAGGAAGACATCATTTGGGCCGGCAACCCCCGGCCGGCTGCCGACGCCACGCCCGCACTGCACGAGGACGGCGACCAGATCGTCTTCCGAGGCCGGCTGAACCTCACCGGAGACGGAGCGGCCTTCCTGCACCTGGGTAGCGGTAGCCAAATCCTCTTCGACCTCGCCGACCCACCACCTCCGGACGAAGCCCATGGGACATGGGTCGAGGTCCGCGTCGGGCGGGAGAGCGTCAGCCTGTGGCCCTACGTCGTCTGAGGTGGCCAGAGGGGTCTCTGATGGTGGGCGGCGGGCCTCTTTCGCATCGTTGACGTACCCCCCTGTGGAGCTAAGACGGCCCCCACGTACAGGTCACCGGTCAACTTCCGCGGAGTGCTCGCGCTTCGTCCGCGGAGGGCGTGGTGCGTACAGGTGATCACGGCCTGACCTCCTCGGGCGCAGGCTCGACGAGCTCCCAGGTCTGCTGCTTGAGCGCCATGCGTGCGGCGGGTGCCCGGCCCGGGATGCTCGCCCAGTACGGGTGCGTGGCGATCCGCACCGACAACTGCTGCAGTCTGCGGCGCAGCACCGTGGTCTGGGATGGGTTTTCCTCGTGCGAAAGCTCTCGGTACGCGGTGTACCAGGCGCGCTGAGCCTGCACGAGATCTTCAGGGAAGGCGTAGGGAGGAGTCACACGAAGATTGCATCACATGTTCGAATTGCGGTGCAGCACACGTACGGGTGAATCCGGCCCTCTCCCTCCTCGCGTCGATGGGCCGCCCCCCGACGCCTACGTGGCAGCCGAGGCAGCCGACTGCTGAGCTCGCGCCCGGGCCTGGTCCGGGTACCACCTCGTGAAGCGGACCGCGCCCACGAGCAACGCGATCGGGATGATCCAGTTCAACCAGTCCGCCCCTGACGTGGTGTGCAGGGCGAGGACACCGAGCAAGGCCGTCACCAGGAACACCGCTCCCCACACCGCCGTCAGCACCCGGTTGACGTGCCGGAAGAGCGGGCTCCCCCAGTACACGCGGGGCACGGACTCCCGGGCGTACTGCTCGGTGAACGGCATGAAGGCGAGGGATGTGAAGGCCACAACGGCCAGGACCCCGGCGGACAGGGTCTGGGCGTACGTCTCCAGCCAGATCAGGGCGTGACGGTCGAGGACCAGCGACAGGATGCAGATGACGGCGAAGAAAAGCAGACCGGCGATGTCCAGGATCTTCAGGCTGCGGCGCCGGATGTCGGGGATGCTGGCACCGATCGCCGTGATGAGCGCGGCGAGCGCCGCAAAACCCCACGAACTGGGGCTCGCCACCACGGCGAAAATGATCCAAGGGGCGAAGCCGAGGAAGAGGTTGAGACCCCGGGTGGCGTCGGGGCGTTGCGGCTCGCTCGGTGACGGCGCGTCGTCGGGCTTGGGCGTCGTGTCAGGGTGGCTCATACGAAACCTCCGGTCGGCTCCGTCCGGTCCGGCGTCCCTGTTGCCATGCTGTGCTCCACGGACCGCGGTCGCATCCGGTGCGGCCCCCGACTCGCCAACCCGCCACTACGGTGAGTGGCAGTTGCTCGACGCCGAGCAAACACCCGGAGCGAGGATTCGACGACGAGATCACCGAGCCGATCGACGAGAGGCCTCCATGCCACGCTGGGGCCGCACCGATGTTGAGTTCAGCTCTCTGCCGGTCGTCAGCGTTCGACCTTCGACGTTCTAAGATCACGGACGATCGCCGTGCATCAGGCCCTTCGGATCGGCGTATCAGGGAGCGGAGGGGGACCGAGGGGTACCGATGGCATACGAGATAGACCTGCCGCTGGACGAAGAGGGCGGAGAAGGCGGAGAAGGCGGAGAAGGCGGAGAAGGCGGAGAAGGCGGAGCATACGAAGCGAGTGAAGTAGACCGAGCGGACGACAAGGCCGCCAGGCTCGGCGCGGAACTCACCGAACTCGGCAACGAGAGATTCCTACGGGCGACGCTCCGCGACCAACCGCCGGCGCACCTTTTTCACCACCGCAGCACCGACCGCCTCATAGGCTGGCCCACCAGCGCACCGGACATCGCCGAACCCACCTCCAGCCTCCTGCTCCGCGCCCTTCACATCTGCTTCACCGCTCACCTCCCCCTGAGCCTCTCGCCCGACGTCCTCTGGTACGCCGTCGTGCACGAGGTAGCCGTACACATCCGACTGAACCCGGAGACGTACGAGGGCATCTTCACGGAGACGCCCGGACACCGGCAGACCATCGTCGTACGGGACGACCTGGCCCCGCTGGACTGGGAGCGCTCGATCAACCTCGTCCAACAGCCACTGCGCGCCCGGATCGGTGACGAGGTCGCCGACCTCTTCCAGCCCACCTTCTCCACCACCACGGACGCGGACGCCACGGCCATGCTGGTGGCACTGATGGACGCAGTCAGCCCGTACTACCGCTTTCGGTGGGAGACCCTCTGCGGCATTCCGCGCATCCGACTGGAGGGCACGGACCGGGACTGGCGTCTGCTGGCGGCTCGGGTGCGGGAACTGGCGGGTGGTTCGAAGGGCTGCGGCCGTGGTTCACGGCACTGCAGCCGGTGCTGGACGCGATCTGGGCGACGGCGTCGGGGTGGGGTGTCGACCAGGACTTCTGGCGTTCCCTCTACAAGTGGGAATCGGCCTCGGGCGGCGACCGGGTCACGGGCTGGATCACCGCGTTCTTCGCCCACCGATACACCGACGACGGCCCGCGCCCGAAGCCGTCGTTCGGGCCGGGCACGACCGCCGAGGACGACTTCCCCTCGCACGTCTCCCAGGTCCCGTTCCGTTGGGAGACGCTAACGGGAACGTTGGACATGGCGTTCCTCGGAGGCGTCCTCGGTATTGAGCGCGAGGGAGAGTGGATCCGACCCCAACTCGGCCACGCAGTGGTTGAGTTGGTCCCCGCCACCAATCCCAAGCCCAACCCCAAGCCCGCCACCGAATCGGACGGCGCACCGCATACCGAACCGGACGGCGAACGAGCGGACAGACCGTGCGGCGGCGTGCGCCTGCCCGAGCCCTGGACATTGGCGGATGTCCAGCGCCTCACCGGCTGCCCACAAGCCCATCTGCTCACCCCCGTCGGCACCGTCACCCACAACGGCAGCCCCCTCCAGGCCGACTACGCGATCAACCTCGACGGCATCTGCGCGGTCCGGACCAGCGACCGGAATGACGACAGCGAGGGCGACGGCAACTGGTATCTGGGCGATCTCGTCTCCGACGCCGGGGACATCCAGTGCTGGGCCTCCTACGGCCCGGACCTCGGCGACGCCCTGCGCGCTCTCTAACAGCCAGCCAGGAGGTCAACGGAAGTCGGCAGCATGGTCAACGGCCCATTGGCGCAAAGTCCGTGCCGGCCGCCCGGCCACGTCCTCGACCGTGGTGGTCGTGACCGGACGCGGGGCGTCAAGCATCTCCGCGTACCCGTCCAGCAGGGTGTCCACGAAGGAGTCGGGGAAGGTGTCGTCGGCAAGCAGCTGCTGGCGGGCGGCCTCCCGTGACAGTTCCTCCCACCGGAGAGGCCGTCCGATGGCCTCTCCGATGATGCGCACCTGATCGACCTGGGTCTGGATTTCGGGCCCGGTCAGTGCGTAGACCGCCTTGTCGTGGCCCTCCTCGGTCAAGGCGCGTACGGCGACGGCGGCGATGTCGGCCTCGTGCAGCAGCGCCATGGGCACCGCTCCGTAGGCGCCGCGCACCACGTCGCCGGTGCGGACCTGGTCGGCCCACCAGAGGGTGTTGCTGGCGAAGGTGGTGGGACGTAGGTGCGTCCAGCCGAGTTCCGACCGTTCGATGAGGTGCTCCACCGCGGCGTGCGAGCGGCCTACCGGGTGCCGCTGTTGCTCGGGGGCGATCCCGTCCTGAACGGCCCCCGAGGAGAGGAAGACGACGTGGTCTACGTGCCGCCGTAGCGCATCGACGACAGCGGGCGCGGCGTCAGCCGTATGAAAGGGCCACATGAGGAAGGCCCGGTCAACGCCCTCCAGTGCCTCTTCCAGGCCGCGGGCGTCGGCCAGGTCGCCGGCCCGTACCTCGATGCCGCCGTACCCGAGGCCAGCCGAATCCGGGTGCCGGGTCAGGGCCCGTACATGGACACCTACGCCTACATCAGTCGCCAACAACTGAGTGACTACCTGGCGGCCCACGTTTCCCGTCGCGCCAATAACCAGCACGGTGCGCTCCGCCGCGCCCACAGCCGCACGGTTCATGACCGCACCCGTGTCCATCGCGGTATCCCTATCCATATCCATCGCGCTCCCTCTCTGCAGGCGGTGTCTGTCCCGCTTGTCACCGCCCACAGTGCGCAACGGAGCGCCGGGACCCGCCACCACTGCGGGGATGTCGGCGGATACCAGCATGTCGAGGGCCATGGCGACGGATACCGTCATGAGAGGTGGAGACGGACCAGGATTGGTGGAGACGGACCAGGACTGGAGGA
The DNA here is from genome assembly GCF_026153355.1 of Streptomyces endophytica. Taxonomy (GTDB): domain Bacteria; phylum Actinomycetota; class Actinomycetes; order Streptomycetales; family Streptomycetaceae; genus Streptomyces; species Streptomyces endophytica. The sequence goes on from NZ_CP110636.1 coordinate 5,407,518, forward strand.
AACAGACCACGACTGGTGGAGACAGGCCAGGACTGGTGGAGCCGGGTCAGGAGCCGCACCGGCACCCGCGCCAGGCGCAGGCGAGGACCCGACCGCCACCCGCCACCCGATCCCCGCCCCCACCTCACCTCACCTCACCTCACCTCACTGCCTACCACCGCCTACAACACCGGGTCCGACGTCCCCCGTTGCTGTGGAATCGCAACGCCCTCCGGGTGCTGTAGTGCCACCGTCCGTGTCGGCGCGGGAATCCTGATGCCCTCGTCCCGGTACCGCTGGTGCAGCCGCTTGATGAATTCATGCTTGATCCGATACTGGTCGCTGAATTCACCCACTCCCAGAATCACCGTAAGGCCGATCCGAGAGTCCCCGAAGGTGTGGAAACGAACGGCCGGTTCGTGTTCCGGAACGGCGCCGCTGACGTCGGTCATCACGCTCTTGACGACCTCCAAGGTGACCCGCTCGACGTGTTCAAGGTCACTGTCGTAGCCAACGCCAACCTGGACGAGGATCGACAACTGCTGTTCCGGCCGAGTGAAGTTGGTCATGTTGGTGCCGGCCAGCTGGGCATTCGGGATAATCACCAGGTTGTTGGAGAGCTGGCGCACCACGGTGTTACGCCAGTTGATGTCGACGACGTATCCCTCCTCCCCACTGCTGAGCCGAATGTAGTCACCGGGCTGCACGGTCTTCGAAGCCAATACGTGCACGCCGGCGAAGAGATTGGCGAGGGTGTCCTGCAATGCCAGGGCGACCGCCAGGCCACCCACACCGAGTGCGGTGAGCAGAGGGGCAATGGAAATGCCCAGGGTCTGCAGGATGACCAGAACACCCATTGCCAGCACCACGATGCGGGTGATGTTGGCGAAAATGGTGGCCGATCCGGCCACGCCGGATCGTGACTGGGCCAGCGACCTCACGAGCCGGGTGATCATCCGGGCCGCGGTCAGCGTGACGACCAGGATGAGCAGCACGGTCAGCGTCCGGTTGACGTTCCGTCCGACCGTTGGCGTCAGCGGCAGCGCAGCGGCCGCAGCCGCCAGACCGCCGGATATCGCCGCCCAGGGCACCACGGATCGCAGTGAATCGACAATGACGTCGTCGCCGCTCCATCGCGTTCTGCTCGCGTGCTTTCCCAGCCACCGCAACACCGCTTTGCACAAGAGCCCGGCGACGATACCGGCAATGAGCGCGGCACCGGCAATGATCAGGTCATGCAGCGTGACAGCACGGTTCACCGGTCAACCCCCACTCCCGGGAAGTGCAGCCCTGCCACTGCCACGCATCGCATGTGATGCTCCATCATTCGGTTTTACCTGCTTGTCTCTAGGACTTCGAATGCGCCGGGGCCCGACCGCAGACGTGTGCGCGTACGTGTACGTGTCCATGTACGTAGACGAAGACGTGAACGTCCCGCAAGACGTAGTAGTCCTGACGCGATCAGTCATCCTGCCGCACGCGACGCGATACGCATCGAGCACCCCAGGAGAAACCAACCACCCCTGCCCGCCCGCCTCCATCGGGCCTGCGCTCACTACGAACCCCACCCCATACTCCGGGCCCCGATCTGGCCCATTCTGCCGTCACCCACACGTGCGGTCCTGCGCATGGACGATTCCGCGAGGGGGAGTCATGCGGAGCCGCACGCGTCGACCGACACGGCGGCGGACCAACTGGTGTTGTGAGAAGGGCCGACTCAGGCCGTAAGAACGAACAAAGGCACCAAGTCTATCTCTGAGAAAGGGTGTTCCATGCGCCGCTTTGCCGCTCTCCTGCTCGGTGCCGCCGCATTCTACGGTGCGGTCACCTCCGCACCTGGTCAGGCCATCGCCCTGGCCAAGGAACCATGTGGCTTCTACAAGACGGGCAGTGATGCGTACTACCGCCACTGCACCACGGACGGTTCGCACGTCGTGATCAAGGTGGAGGTCGCCTGGGCCCCCGACTACCAGCGCTGCGTGGGCCCGGGCCGTACGTGGCTGGGCTCCGCTTCCAGGATCCAGGGCGCGCACTACGTCGGACGCACCTGCTGACCAGCCATGAGCTGCCCCTCCTGCTCCGGCCCGCTGCGACGGCTCGTCCGCCGACCGTCAGACCGGCAACCGTCAGCCATCGGCCGTCAGCCGTCGCAGCACACGGGAATGACGGGGCCTCGGCTGGCTCAGAAGGGAACGGCCACCCCAGCCTCTCTCATTCGGCTCAGGGCGCGGCCCATACACTCGGCGACCGAGGCGCCGTCAGCTCTCATCGGCGGCAACGGCCCACCACCGGCGGCGAAGGTCCACGCTGGCCGGCCCTCGCGCAGGCGCTCCGCATCGATGCGGATCATGGCCCCGATCCCCTGCTCACCGAGCCACTCCAGGATGAGCAGCGTCGCATCCTCGACGCCGCTGTCCAGATCTACCGTGGGCCACCGCCCCGTCCCCTTGCCCATGGCAGCACCCTACTTGGCCGGTCGGGACTACGACGTGGGTGCGCTCAGGCGACGAGGCAACCCAACAGGCAGGGAACGTAGGCCGAAAGGCAGGGGACGCAGGCCGAAAGGCAGGGGACGCAGGCGAAACGGCAGGGGCGTAGGCGGCAAGCGGCAAGCGGCAAGCGGCAAGCGGCAAGCGGCAAGCGGCAAGCGATGTTGTCCCGATGGCGCAGGCGCTGGTGTCCGGTAAGGGTGCCGTCCTAGGTGCAGGGCCTGCACGAGGACGGGCGGGCCGTCAGGTGGCGGTGCCTCCCGGAGTCGGCCCTTGCTCCTCCGTCCTGGACGCTCCCCCCTCCCCCTCCCGCTCTCTCTCGTCTTCCATCTGGACCCTTGGCAGGATGAGCACGCCCCAAGTGACCAGCACTGCCCCGATCGCCTCCGGGATCAGCCACCATCCGGTGCGTACGCGGTCTCCGTAGACCACGATGCCCAGGGCCAGGCTGACGAGGGCCTCTCCCAGGGTGAGGACGGGCTGGGAGACCACCAGCGGGCCGGATTCCAGCGCGTTGGCCAGCAGAAACAGTGCGCATGCCCCGGCCGCCACAAATCCGTAGGTCTGCCAGGAGGCGAAGAAGGCGCTCGGGCCGTGCTGGTTGAACGTGTCGGTCGCGGACTTCATCAAGGTTGCCGTCAGGGCGTAACCGATCGCGGAGGCGGCGCTGAAGAGGGCCGCGCGGGCCTTCCCCCGCGGACGAGGCGCCGCTGCCGCGGCACACAGCGTGATGGCGCCGACGGTGGCCAACAGCGTCACCACCCACGTGGCCGACGAAACCTCGGTGCCCGCACCGGACGGCGCGGCAGCTGCCAGCGCCAGACCGAGGCCGACGGCGACGCTCAGGGAACCGGCCCAGCCGGCCGCCGGAAGCCGTCGGCGGGCCAGCGCGCAGGCGATCACGAGCGCCAGCGGCAGTTCGGTCACCAGGATCGGCTGGACCAGGACGAGCGAACCCAGCGCCAGCGCCAGCGCCTGGCACGCCGCGGCGCCGACCACCACGGCGATCCCTCCGAGCCATGCCGGACTACGCACCAGGTGCCGGACCAACCTGGGGCTGAAGGCGTCACCCGCCGGTACGGTCCGTGCAGCCAGGCGCTGAAGCACGGTGCCCGTGGCATTGCCCACGGCCGCCAGCAGCGCGAACAGCGCAGACAACACAGCCGCCACCGTGCGGTCCCCTCGGGGTCGATTGGCCATTGGTCCCTGGCAGCAACCGTGGCAGAGCAACCCGCAACGCGCGCAGCACGGCACGCCACCAGATGAGGACGACGGCCACACCACGGCCGCACACTCCCGTCCGATAGGGGCCTGGCCTTCCCCCCTTTTCCCCCTCCCCTCCCCTCCCCCTCCCCTCCCCTCCCCTCCCCTTTTCCCTCCGCCCCCTCCGCCTCGCCCTCTCCTCCGCCTGGCCTCCGACCTCCGCCTCGCCTCTGCTCCACCTCGCCTCCGGCCTCCGCCCGGCCCCCTTCTCCACTGGGCTGCCTTCCCCCTCCTCCACCTCGGCTGCCTTCCCCCTTCTCGCCCCCGCCCCGGCTGCCTTCCTCCTCCTCGCCCCGCCCCCGCCTCGTCCTGGGCTGCCCCGGCGTAAGGCGACCTGGCGTGTGGGCATGAACCGCGGGTGTGGTCCGTGGCTGGTGCCTGGGCTGAGCCGGTGGCCGATATGGGGAAGGCGAGGTCGTTGGTCTGGGGCAGGCCGTGGCTGTCGGTGCCGGAAGCCCCAAGGTGGCAGGCACAGGTACGGGTCGCAGGCTCATAGGCAGCATGGCGGCCGATATGTAGACGGCGTGGTGACTGACCGCTGCTCATGAGCCGAAGAGGGATATGCCGTGGCTCTTGTGGAAGGCGCGGCTGTGGTGCGCGGTGAGTGCCACCGTGGCAGCCAATATGCCGAGGGACTGGAAGCGGCCGATCACGGGCACCAGGTCAACGGGCAGCGCCAATGCCTCGACGGTGCTCAATGCGGCGTCGAGCAGTTGCGCGGCGCCCCACAGCACCGTGAGTCCGCGGAGCGCGGCACGGAAGTCCGGCCGCTCGCACCACATGCGTTCCGCCGCTTCCTCCGCACCCGGCCCGCGTAGTCGGCGTCCGAACTGGTACGCCAACGGCCGGGCCGCGAAGAGCGAGCTCAGGATCCATACCCCCAGGACGGCGGGGATGGCCGCGTCCTTCAGCAGCAGTATCCGCGGGCTGCCGCTGATCAGTGAGGTGACGGCCGACACGACCAGCAGGCCGACCACGAGTAGGTCGAAGAATTCGACGCGTCGGCGTATCACGGCGGTGCCTACTGCGTGCGCCGCCGGGATGGCACCGCTCAACAGCAACGCCTGCCACTGGGCGACGTCCTGCGCGCGTAGCACGTAGTACACGACGAAGGGCAGAAGGATGTTGACGATCAGCGGGATGAGGAAGGCGCGCCTTCGGTGTCTGCCGTCCGTATTCGTGGCGTCCACGCCTTCCGTGGCTGCCGTGCCATCGAAGGATTTCATGGCCTCCGCGTCACCCGTGCTTTTCATACCCGCCATGGATTTCCTGCCTTCCACGGTGTTCATGAGTCCCCCAGCTGTCCGAACGAAGTAGAGAAGTAGAGAAGTAGAGATGACGAGGTGTGTGGCCGTGCAGCACAACCGTCACGACCACTTGCCTCGACGTTAGGAGTTGGGAGGGTGGAGAGGCGTCGGCCCCAGGGTTGGTCCGGCGGTCGTGGTTCTCCACCCGTGCTCCTCAACCGCTGGGTGGACCTCGACCTGCTGGCCGGTCCACGTTCGGCAAGATGGCGATGGCTGTCGCCTGCAGCAGGCCTACGGCAGCGCTCGACACGGGCACCGGGTGTTGGTGCCCGTAGCGGTACGGGCACCAGCACGGGCAGCCAATGGCGTCCGCGCACTTCACGGGGGACACGCTGGAGACACACTCGGTGCCGTAAAGCCACGTCAGGCCACAGCCACACCGATTCGCGCCGGCATCTCAGACCAGGACGAAGAGAAGCAGTGGCACGACCGACGCGGAGGCTGCGGTACCGACCCAGGCGACCGAGAACCGCGCCTTGCGCCAACGCATGGTCCAGGGGAAGGCGCAGGTGAGCAGGGCAAGGCATGCGCCGGTCGCATAGAGGAAGGGTGCGCTGATCAGGGGGACGGTCACGTTGGCCGGACAGTGATCCGGGCCGCAGGAATCCGTGGCCATGGTGGCGAAGGCGTAGAGGGTGAAGGCCGGGAGGTAGAGACCGCCGATCACCCCGATTGCGACCAGCGGTGGGCACCACCAAAACGGGTCGCGGAGCCGACGTGCCGGGGAGGGGACGGGGCCGGGGAGGGGCATGGCAGGGTGGGGCGCCGGGGGCACGGTGGCAGGTGCGGCGTGGCGGTGGGCGACGGGCTCTGGCGCGTATGGGGTGGGGGCAGGGTGAGGCGGCAGAGCAGTTGCGTCGTCGGTCATGGGGTGAGTCAACGTGGCCGGAGAGCGTGGTTGCCAGGGGGCAGGTACTCAGGTGGGCTGATGGTGGAGGGGGCTACGTACTTAACCGTCGAGCGGCTGCCGGTCCACCTAGCGCCCGTCAGCACGGAGCACGGAGCACCCAGCACCGAGCACCGAGCACCGAGCAGCAGCATGAGCGACAGCATCGACCGGGCCGGGCTCCACGCCCCGCGCCCACCGTGCCCCGGAGGACAATGAAGGCATGACGACGCCCATTCCTGCCCGGCTGGTGGTCCTGCGCCACGCCAAGTCAGCCTGGCCGCCGGACGTGCCTGATCACGAGCGCCCGCTGGGCAAGCGTGGCCGCAGGGATGCACCTGCGGCCGGGCGCCGGCTGCTGGCGGACGGGTGGGTGCCTGACCTCGTCCTGTGCTCCACGGCCCGCCGCACCCGCGAGACCTGGGACCTCGTCGCACCGGAGCTCGACGCCCGACCGGAGGTGGTCTTCGAGCCACGGGTCTACGGAGCGAGCGCCGCCGAGCTGCTCAATGTGTTGCGCGAGGTTCCGGAGCAGCGGCGGACGGTGCTGTTGATCAGTCATCAGCCGGGCGTCCAGGACGTGGTGCTGGCGCTGGCGGAACAGGGAAAGGGAGAGGGAAAGCAAGAGGAAGAGGGGGGCAGGGACGCGGACGGGGACGGGGAGGCGTTGGGGCGGGTGCGTGCGAAGTTCCCTACGTCGGGGATTGCGGTCCTAGGTCTGCGGGGCGCCTGGGCGGACCTCGCGCCGGGCACCGCCACCCTCACGGACTTCACCGTCCCGCGCGGCGAAGCTCCTGGGAAGTGACCCGAAGCGCTCAGTTCGCGCTTCCCTCTTCGCCACCCACCGACCAAGCGGCGGCGACCAGTAGCCACCGGCCGGCCATCATCGCCCCCCGCCCCCGAACATCGCCGCCCCCTCCACCCCCGTCGCCTGGTTTTCCGCGACGTACGGCCGCAGTTCCGCCTCGTAGGCGGCGAAGGCGGTCGTGTGGTCGCCGTTCGCGCCGGCCAGGTGTCGGGCCAGCGTCCGGGCGCCGATCAGGGCCTGGGAGGTGCCCATTCCGCTGGTGGGCGCGGCGCAGTAGCCCGCGTCGCCGAGCAGGGCGACCCGGCCCTGCGACCAGCGGTCCAGGTGGACCTGGCAGGCTGAGGAGAAGTAGAAGTCGTCGGCCTCGCTCATGGCGTCCAGCAGTCGCGGCGCTTCCCAGCCGCGTCCCGCGAACGCGGTGCGCAGCGCCCGCTCCTGTTCCTCCCGGCCGCAGCGGTCCAGCGCGGGCGTCGGGGTGGCGAACGAGAGGCTGACCGTCAGCCGGTCCGCGTCGCTGGCGCTGAACGCGTAGATCGCCGTGTCGGGTGCATGCTGCAGCACACCGCTGCGGTCGAGGCCCAGGTAGTTCGCGGTGCTGAAGCCGGCGCCGGAGAGGCCGAGGTGGCGCACCGCGTCGGCGTGCGGGCCGAACGCGAGCTGCCGGACCTTCGAGTACACCCCGTCCGCCCCTATGACGAGGTCGAAGGTACGGGGCGCGCCGCGCTCGAACTCGACGGCGACGCCGGAGTCGTGCTGGGTGAGCGCGCTGATCGAGTCGTTGAAGACGTACTCCACGTCGTGCGTGGTGATCCGGTGCAGGATCCGGGTCAACTCCCGCTTCGGAACCTCCAGTTCGCCGGCGAACGCTTCGGCCGGGAGCATCCCGGTCTCGGTGCCGGCCTCGTCCACCAGGGATGTGCCGCGCATCTTGGTCTCGTGGCGGCGCACCTCGGCGAGGATGCCCAGGTCGTCGAGCACGTCGAACGCGGCGCCGCGGAAGTCGACCGCGTACCCGCTGTCCCGGAGGTCCGGGGCGCGTTCGACCACGGTGACGTCGTAGCCGTCGCGGTGCAGGAAGTAGGCGAGGGCGGGTCCGGCCACGCTCGCACCCGAGATCAGAACCGTTGCGTGAGTCATGGGAATGACCATAGCCAGGATTTGCCCAAATGGTCAAACCGCTTGGATAAACCATTTGGTCAACCAAGGGACGGAGCGGTGGATCGGTCGTGGAGGGCCGCCTTCAAGTCGACCAAGTGGCTGAACCAGCCGGATGAACCATGCGGCTGAACCATGCGGACAACCCTCGGATACGCTGCGGACATGGGAAATCGAGAGGACCTCCTCGCCGGCGCGAAGCAGTGCCTGATCGAACGCGGCTGGGCGCGGACCACCGTCCGGGACATCGCGGCAGCGGCCGGAGTCAGCCATGCCGCCATCGGCTACCACTTCGGGTCCCGGGACGCGCTGCTCACGCAGGCGCTCGTGAAGGCCGTGGACGAGCTCGGTGACGAGCTCGCGAGTCGCGCGCCCGAAGGTACCCCGGAGCAGCGCTGGCAGGCACTGATCGACAGCTTCACCACGCACCGGGCCCTGTGGGTGGCCCAGTTGGAGGCCGCGGTGCAGGCCGAACGGTCACCGGAGGTACGGGCGCACCTCGCCGAGGGGCAGCGCATGGCGCGGGAGGGTCTCGGGGGCTCGGTACCGCTCGCCCTGCTGAGCGGTCTGATGCTGCAGTGGCTGGTGGACCCGGAGAACGCGCCGTCGGGCGCGGAAGTCATCGCGGAACTACGCTCGACGTCCCTGGATTGATGTCCATGGATTGACGCCCATGGGGTGGCCGCCGCGGGTTGGCCCCCACGGGTTGGCCACTCCAAAGCCAACGTATGGCCGTGCCCCACCCCGCCGGACGGCCGGAGTCTTCGCCGGATGCAGAGCGGCGTCACCCTGGTGGACGACGACGGCCGGGATATTCCCACGGGGCTGGGGCGCCGTTTCTTCTGCGCGACGGACGAGACCGAGCCGGTCGGCGCGCCCCGATGGTCCGCGTCCGGAAGACGCGGCCATTCCGCCATCGCGGTGCGTCACCGTCAGCGTATTGGCCGCCGCCACGCTGACCACCCTCGCCTTCAGCGCGCCCGACACGGTGCGCTACATCAAGATGGACATGAGGTGAGAGACCATCCGAGGACGGTGGGCCGGTGAGCGAGGGAACGGCACAGGATCAACACCCGTGTCACCGCGAGGAAATTCGCCCCCTGGTGAAGCCTCCCCGCACCTACGCGAAGGAACGCTGACCGATGGGCCCCGTCTCGGACGCCCCAGACACCCCAGACACCCCGGATACCCCAGACACCCCGGGTACCCCGGGTACCCCGGGTACCCCAGACGCCTCGAACACCCCAGACACTCCAGGCACCTCGGATGCCCCGGACGTCATCGAGGAGCTCACCGCCGACCACCGCGCGGTACAGCGACTCTTCGACCGTATTCGCGCCGCCGCACCGGGAAGTGCCGCCCGTAAGGCCCTCGTCGAGCAGGTGTCCACCGCCCTGGTCCGGCACTTCGTCGCGGAGAAGGCGTACCTGTACCCCGCCGTGCGGGACCACGTGGCGGACGGGCGGCGGTGGGCCGAGAAGGGGTTGTCCGACCACCAGAACATCGAGGAGCTGCTGCACGAGCTGGAACAGCGGGAGGCGCAGGACGAGGACTTCACCGCCCTGGTCCTGACCCTGTCGACCGGGGTGACCAGTCACTTCCTCGACGAACAACAACGGCTCTTTCCCCGGCTGCAAGCCACCTGCCCCGCGCACACCCGGCGGGAGCTCGGCGAGAAGATCCGGCGGACGAGGAACAGCGCCCCGACCCACCCCCGGCCCAACGCCCCGGACTCCGCCCTGGCCACCCGCGCGGTGAGCCCCGGCCTCGGCCTGCTGGACGGAGTACGGGACTTCCTCACCCGACGGGGCCGCACCCGGCGGTCCTGAAGGCGGCTCGACAGTCCCGACGAACGGCTCGCCAGTCCGGACGGCCGGCTCGACAACCCGACGAGCGGCCCGACAGCCCGGACGGCCGGCCCGACAGCCCCGGACGAACGGCCCGACAACCCGGACGGCCGGCCCGACAGCCCGGAAGAGCGGCCCGACAAGCCGTCGTCCCGGCCGGCGCCCGGACCGCGGCCATGCGCCGGAAAGCGGCGCGCCAGGTGGGTGGCAGCCGCGCCCGGCCCGTTTGGCCGTGCCGTGGAGGTGTTACGGCTAGGCGGTGCGCTCGTGGTACGCGTCGAGAAAGGGCTCGTGTGATGGCCGAGCAGCATCCGGACCAAAACGGTGGCGTACCCGATCCGCCGGCCCAAGACGGTGGTGTGCCCGATCCGCCCGCCCAAAACGGTGGTGTACCCCATCCGCAGAACCAAAACAGCGGCGTACCCCATCCGCCGACCCAAAACGGCGGCGTACCCCATCCGCCGGCCCCCATGGGCAGGTTCTCCGGGGCGGCGGGACGGTTGATCCGAGGAGGTGGTCACCTTGGTCCAGGCGGAGCTCGAACGGGCGAGGGGCGAACTGACCGAAAGGGCCCGCGGGACGCGCCTGGGCTCCCTGGCCCTGACCGCCGGCGGTGTCTGCGCCTCGCTGGCGCTGCTGTCGGCCCATGAGGCGGTGCTGCGCGCGGCGGAACGGCACTGGCCGCCACCGCAGCGGGCCGCCGCCACCATGGCGCTCGGCTACGCCGCGGGTGCCGTGGCGCTCGCCTCGTTCGGCTGCTGGCGGCTGCGGAAGGCCCGCGCCGCCTCGCGCGAGGCGGCGGCGCAGATGATCCCCGACCGGACGGCCGACTGAGCCCGTACGCCAAAGAGTGCAGGTGGCGGCCGTCGGGCCCGGGCTCGATCGGCTCCGTGCGGTCGGGGTGCCCGGGTCCGTGCGCGTCGGTGCGGCGCTGGGCGCAGGGAGGCATCCGCAGGGGCGAAGAGGGAGTGGAGCATGCTGTTCCAGAAGCGGAAGGCCCGGCTTGCGGCGCAGGCCCGCGAGGCGGCCGTCACCAGCTACAGCGCGCTGGACCGCCGGGCCCCGGTCTCCGAACTGGCGAAGGAGCTGCTGCGCAAGGCCTTCCCGGACCACTGGTCCTTCCTGCTGGGCGAAATCGCGCTGTACAGCCTCGTGGTACTGGTGCTGACCGGAAGCTATCTGACGCTGTATTTCGAACCCAGCATGAGCCAGAGCACGTACCACGGTGCGTTCCACCCGCTGGACGGGCTCGTGATGACGGACGCCTATGCGTCGACCCTGGACATCAGTTTCGATGTCCGGGGCGGGCTGCTGATCCGGCAGATGCACCACTGGGCGGCCCTGGTGTTCGTGGCCGCGCTGGGCGTGCACATGCTGCGGGTGTTCTTCACCGGGGCCTTCCGCCGTCCCCGCGAAGTCAACTGGATGATCGGGGTGACGCTGTTCCTGCTCGCCCTGCTGGAGGGATTCGCCGGTTATTCCCTTCCCGACGACCTGCTGTCCGGCACGGGGCTGCGCACCGCGAACACCATCGTGCTGTCCATTCCCGTCGTGGGAACGTATCTGAGCTATTTCCTGTGGGGCGGGTCGTACCCCGGCCACATCCTGATTCCCCGGCTGTACACGGTGCATGTGCTGTTCGTGCCCGCGATTCTGATCGCCCTGCTCGGTGCGCATCTGGTGATGGTGGTCTATCTGAAGCACACTCAGTGGTCGGCCAGGGGGAAGACCAATCGGAACGCCGTCGGGCAGCCGATGTTCCCGCAGTTCACGGCCAAGTCCACCGGTCTGTGCCTGATGGTCTTCGGGGTGGTGGCCTGGCTGGGGGCGGTGGCCCAGATCAACCCGGTGTGGGACTACGGCCCCTATGTGGCGGACCAGGCGTCCACCGATGCCCAGCCGGACTGGTACGTGGGCTTCCTCGAAGGGGCGTTGCGGCTGATGCCCCGTGGGAGACCAATGTGGCGGGGCACACCATCATGTGGAACGTGCTCCTCCCGGCGGTGGTGCTGCCCGGTGTGCTCTTCCTCGTGCTCTACCTGTACCCGTACTTCGAGAAGTGGGTGACGGGTGACCTGATGGAGCATCACCTCTGTGACCGGCCGCGCGACCGCCCCACCCGTACGGGCCTGGGGGTCGCTGCGATCGTCTTCTACGCCGTGTTGCTGGTGGCCGGCGGCAACGACGTGGTCGCCGCGGTCTTCGAGGTCTCGGTCGAGGTGCTGACCTGGATCTTCCGCATCGCGGTGATCGTCGGCCCGATCCTCGCGTTCCTGATCACCAAGCGCTTCTGCCTGGCCCTGCAGGCCCACGACCGACAGCTGCTCGAAGAGGGCGAGGAGACCGGTCAGATCAGCCAGAACGTCTACGGTGGGATCGGCGAGAGCAACCGCCCGCTCGACACCGACCAGCGTTACCGCCTGCTGGTGCGGGACGTTCCCGCGCCGCTGGAGCATCCGGGCGAGCGGGCACCGCGCCGGCAGCGGCTGCGCGCCGTGCTGAGCGCCTGGTACTACCGCGACCGGGTCGACATGCCGGCCACCGCGGAGGAGCGTCTCCAGATTTCCGGAAAGACGATGGACCCGGTGGCCGGCGCGGGCCGGGCGGGCGAGGACGAGACTCCCTAGGGGGAACCGGTGGCTGCCGCCTCCCCAGGACGCCATCGAGGACATCCTGCGCGGCCTACGGGAACGCCGGACTGCCCGCCACTCCACTACGGGCGCCCCGGGAGGCTGGGAACCTTCAGCGGGCCCGTTCAGTCGTCGCGGCGGGCGAATTCGAAGACCATTCCGAAGATGGCGGACACGGTGACGCCGAGCCCGATGAGGAGCAGCCACACCGCGTAGACGAGGCCGAGTCCCGACAGTGCCACGCCCAGTGCGACCACGATCGGATAGCCGCTGTGCGGCGGGAAGAAGTCGAGTGGGCCGCTGCGCTCGTGGATCTCGGATTCCTGCCGGTCCTCCGGCCGTTCGCCCTTGCGGCGGTAGTTCACGACGCAGAAGAACGAGATGACGACCGCCATGAAGCAGGACACCGTGAGCGCGGCGATGCCGGCCGGTTCCCGGGCGAACCAGATGTACACCGCGTCGGTGAGCAGGAAGAAAAGCGCGACGCCCGCGAAGAGATACGCCTCGGCTTTCATTTCTGCTCGTCTCCCAAGGTGTCCGGGGTCGGTTGGGACGTTCCGCGTTCGCCCGGGGCGAGTTCGAGGTACTGGGGATGATGGAGGTCGAAGGCGGGCGAGTCGGAGCGGATCCGGGGAAGGGCCACGAAGTTGTGGCGGGGCGGCGGACACGAGGTGGCCCACTCCAGCGACCGTCCGAATCCCCATGGGTCGTCACTCTCCACCCTGGGCGCGTATTTCGCGGTCTTCCAGACGTTGTAGAGGAAGGGCAGCGTCGACAGGCCCAGCAGGAACGCACCGACCGAGGAGATGGTGTTCAGGAGGGTGAAGCCGTCGGCGGGGAGATAGTCGGCGTAGCGGCGCGGCATGCCCATCTCGCCGAGCCAGTGGTGGACGAGGAAGGTGGTCTGGAAGCCGATGAACAACGTCCAGAAGTGAATCCTCCCCAGTCGCTCGTCGAGCATCCGGCCGGTCCACTTCGGCCACCAGAAATAGAATCCGCCGAACATCGCGAAGACGATCGTGCCGAACAGCACATAGTGCAGATGCGCGACGATGAAGTACGTATCGGTGACCTGGAAGTCCATGGGTGGTGAGGCGATCAGCACACCGCTGAGGCCCCCGAGGAGAAAGGTCACCATGAATCCGACGGCCCAGAGCATCGGCGTCTCGAACGACAGGCTGCCCCGCCACATCGTCCCGATCCAGTTGAAGAACTTCACCCCGGTCGGTGCCGCGATCAGGAAGGACATCAGGGAGAAGAACGGCAGCAGCACCGCGCCCGTGGCGAACATGTGGTGCGCCCATACCGTGGCGGACAGCATGGTGATGGCGATCGTCGCGCCGACCATGCCGACGTATCCGAAGACCGGTTTGCGGCTGAAGACGGGCACGATCTCGGTCACCACACCGAAGAACGGCAGCGCGACGATATAGACCTCGGGGTGACCGAAGAACCAGAAAAGGTGCTGCCAGAGCAGCGCGCCGCCGTTGGCCGCGTCAAAGACGTGCGCACCGAGCCTCCGGTCGGCCAGCAGCACGAGGAGTGCGGCGGTGAGGACCGGAAAGGCGAGCAGCGCCAGAATGGAAGTGAACAGGATGTTCCAGGTGAAGATCGGCATCCGGAACATCGTCATTCCGGGGGCGCGCAGCGTGATGATGGTGGCGACGAAATTCACCGAGCCGAGGGTGGTGCTGAGACCGGCGACGACCAGGCCCGCCGCCCACAGGTCGCCGCCGGCACCCGGCGAGAAGACCTCGCTGTTCAGCGGTGCGTAGGCGAACCATCCGAAGGGGGCGGCACCGCCCGGCACGACGAATCCCGACACCACCATCAGCCCGCCGAAGAGGAAGAGCCAGTAGGTCAGGGCGTTGAGGCGGGGAAAGGCGACGTCGGGTGCGCCGATCTGCAGGGGCATGACGGCATTGGCGAACCCGGCGAACGTCGGGGTCGCGAAGAGCAGCATCATGACCGTGCCGTGAATGGTGAACAGCTGGTTGTACTGCTCATTGCTGACGATCTGCATGCCCGGTCGGGCCAGCTCCGCGCGCATCAGCATCGCGAGAATTCCGGCGAACAGGAAGAACCCGAAGGCGGTGACGAGATACATATTGCCGATCACCTTGTGATCGGTGGTCGTCAGGTACTTCCGGATCCTGCTGCCTGCTTTCACGCGCGGATTCTGGGAGGCGTCCAGCGGCTCCCGCCGCCGGTCGTGGTCCAGCTGCGACATCGCCCCTCCGAGACACTGGCGGCCGGCGGCGGGTTCCGGCCCCTCACCGCGCCTCACTGTGTAGCCGCAACCGTTGGCCGCCAAACCTCCTGTCGACCATCCAGACCCGCCCCCAAGGGGCCGCCACATGTCCTCGCGATATCACGTCCGAATACCGCCAGCCCCGGTGCGGCACACGTCGCAGACTCTTCCTTGGACGAGGAATCCGATGACGGCGCATTCCATGACGCGCATCTCCAGAATGCTGATTCCTCGGGAAAGGAATGAGCGACCATGACGCTCTACACCACGATGGACAGCCCGCTCGGTGAGCTGCTGCTGGTCGGCGAGCGGTCACGGACCGCGCGCGGGGGCACCGCGCTGGCCTCGCTGTCGGTGCCCGGTCAGAAGGGCGGCGTCACCGTCCGGGACGGCTGGACCGTGGACGCGGAGGCGTTCGCGGAGGTCACCGGCCAGCTGCGCGCGTACTTCGCCGGCACCCGCACCCGCTTCGACCTCACCTGCGTCCCCTCCGGCAGCGCGTTCCAGCGGCAGGTCTGGGCGGCGATCGAGACCGTCCCGTACGGCACCACCACGACCTACGGCCGGATCGCCGGCCGGATCGGGGCCCCGCGGACCGCGGTCCGCTCGGTCGGCGCCGCGATCGCCGCGAACCCGCTGCTCATCGTCCGCCCCTGCCACCGCGTGATCGGCGCGAACGGCACCCTCACCGGCTACGCGGGCGGCCTGCAGCGCAAGCAGCGGCTGCTGCTCCACGAGGGCACCACCCAGGCAGCCGCCTGAGTGACCGGCCCGAGCGACGCACACATGACGAAGGACCCCACCATGACCCCCGCCACCACGACCGAGGCCACCTCACCGGACGGCAGCCTCGCCGCACGGGTCGACGCCGCCGACTGGGACGCCCTCACCGCCGAGGTCAACGCGTACGGCAGCGCGCTGACCGGGCCGCTGCTCACACCCGGCCGGTGCCGCGAGATCGCCGCCCTGTACGACGACGCCGAACGCTTCCGTACCACCGTCGACATGGCCCGCCACCGCTTCGGCTCCGGCCAGTACCGCTACTTCACCCATGACCTGCCGGACGCCGTCCGCGAACTGCGCGAGGCGTTCTACCCGCACCTCCTGCCGATCGCCCGCGACTGGGCCGCCAAGCTCGGACGGAGCGCCCCGTGGCCGGACGATCTCGGGCGGTGGCTCGCGACGTGCCACCGGGCCGGGCAGTCCAAGTCCGCCCAGATCCTGTTGCGTTACGGTGCGGGCGACTGGAACGCGCTGCACCGCGATGTGTTCGGCGAGATGGTCTTCCCGCTCCAGGTCGTCATCGGCCTCGACGCACCCGGTGTCGATTTCACCGGTGGCGAGTTCCTGATGGCCGAACAGCGGCCCCGCGCCCAGTCCCGGGGCTCGTCCACCACGCTCCCCCAGGGCCACGCGCTGGTCTTCACCACCCGCGACCGCCCGGTGGCCTCCCGGCGCGGCTGGTCCGTCGGGCCGATGCGGCACGGCGTGAGCACGGTCCGCTCCGGGGTGCGGCGGACGCTCGGCCTCGTCTTCCACGAGGCGTCATGAACGGTCCCACCACGGGTTCCCCGCCGGGTATGCCGGAGGTGCCCGCTCCGCACACCGAGGCGGAGCTGGCCGCCCTGATCGGCCTGCTGACCGCGCACCGCTCGCGGATCCGGTCCGTCGCCGTCGGCCACGGCCGGGACGGGAACTCCCGCGCCGCCGCGCGGGCGTTCACCGCGGCCTGGCAGGCGCTCGGCAAGGACGTCCTCGCGGTCGTCGACTGGCCCGAGCACGCGGCCTCGTGGCTGCGGCCCGCCCGGCGTCTGACCGCCCAGACCCCGGACGCCTGGGTGCTGGCCGGCGCACCGGCCGGCGTCGCCGCACTGCTCCGGCGCCTGCGCCGCTCCACCGACTGGGACCCCGCCCGCACCGTCGGCTTCGCCTCCCTCGGCACGCCCCGGCTCGTCGAACTCGCCGGCGCCGACACCGTCCACGGGCTGCGCGGCGCATCGTCGGACGGCGGAACCTGGGATCTGCGCCGGGGCTGGACCACCCACTACACGCCCGCGGCGGCGGCCGACGCCCAACGGTGAACCGCACGCCCGCACCGGCCCCACCCGCACCGGCGGCGGCATTGCCCGTACCGGCCGAGGCGGCCGACGTCTGGCAGCTCGCCGAGCGCCTGACCGGTCTGCTGTCCTGGGCCGGTACTCGTCCCCTGCCGGTCGTCACGGAATCAGTCCGTCAGTGGTCGACGTGGGTCAGGCAGAGCGTGGTGTCCCCGAGCCTGCCGCCCCGCTCCTCGTACTGGGTGAACTCGGCGGGGCACTCGCCGCTGGGCCCGGGCGTGAACCGGATCTTGTAATCCGCTTGGGGATCACTGCAGTTGATGGTGAACAGCACCGGCTTGGCGTGCGTGCCCCGGTTTTCCAGGCACTCCCCGACGTGCGCCTCACGGGCGGTCTTCGCCGGCTCCTTGCCGTCGCTGAGCAGCCAGAACACCGTGCCGAGAGCGGCCACGACAGCCAGCGCGATCACCGGCCTGAGCCACTGCCGGGGGTTCGGCCCGGTCGGCACGAACACGGGAGCGCCCGGCGGCGGCTGGTTCTGCCCCCACTGCTGGCCCCACTGCTGCGGCGCGGGTTGCCCGTAGGGAGCGGCCGCGGGTGGCCCGTACGGGGCGGGGCCGCTCTGCCCGTAGGGGGTCGGTCCGGGCGGCGGGCCGTACGGATGCGCGCCGTTCTGGCCATGCGGGGACGGACCGCCGGGAGGCGGCGGTGTGTACGCGGACAGAGTGTTCCCCCTCGCCGTTCGATGTTCGGTACGGCAGGCTACGCCCCCGCCGGTTCGCCGATGCGGCGAGGGGGCTACCGTCCTCGATCATGAGCGAAACACCCCATCTGCACGCCGTTCGCACGGCCTACGACACCGTGGCCGTCGACTACGAGCGGCTGCTGCGCGACGCCTTGCGGGACAAGCCGCTGGACCGGGCGATGCTGGGCGCGTTCGCCGAAGCCGTACGGGCCGGTGACGCGGGCCCGGTCGCCGACCTCGGATGCGGTCCCGGCCGGGTGACGGCGCACCTGCACGGCCTCGGCGTCCCCGTCTTCGGCATCGACCTGTCGTCGGAGATGGTCGCCGTCGCCCGCCGGACGTTCCCGGGCCTGCGGTTCGACGAGGGGTCGATGACGGCTCTGGACCTGGAGGACGACGCTCTCGGCGGCATCGTCTCCTGGTACTCGATCGTCCACACCCCGCCGGAGGTGCTGCCGACGGTCTTCGCCGAGTTCCACCGGGTGTTGGCCCCGGGCGGTCATCTGCTGATCGCGTTCAAGGTCGGCAACCAGCTCCGCCACCTGGAGCAGGCCTACGGCCACGCGCTCTCGCTCGACGTCTACTGGATGCCACCGGAGGAGATCGCCGCGCTGCTGGGCGCGGCGGGGCTGGTCGTGGACGCCCGGCTGATCCGCGAACCCGACGACCAGGAGCGGCCGACGCAGGGCCGGCAGGCGTACTTCCTGGCACGCAAGCCCGGCTGACGTGGCGGTGGACCGACGCGCTCGATGCGACCCGCGCCCCGTCGGTGCGGAACCGCCGTGCCCGGCTCCGCGTGATCACGAAGTATGGTCCGGAAGACTGAAGCAGGGCGCCTCGTCGCCCACCTCGCGGCCGTTGCGTTCGTCGGCTGTGCGCTGACCGCCGTCCAGTTCCAGGCGGTGCTCATCGCGCTCTTCACCGGCCGCACCGCGGCACTCGTGGCCGTCCTGGTCGTCGGGCCGGCCCTCGGCATGACGTCGCTCGCCGCCCTCGCCACTTCCGTCCGCACGTTCGTGCCGCTCACCCGCCGGGCGCGCGGACGGTGGGCCTGGGCGGCGGGCGTGTACGCCTGCGGCACGGCCGGGGCGGTAGCAGTCGTCGTGGCGAACCTGCGCGACGACGGATTGCACCTCACCGTTCCGCTCTCCCCCTGGGGCGGCCTCTGTTACGCGCTGGGCGCCGCCTTCTTCCTGCCGGGCACGCGGACCCGGCTGGCCACGCTCGCCGCCGCTGTCCTGCTCGCGGCCGGCGGCGCCTACCTCGCCTGGGACGCCGCCCGGCCGCCCACGCTCACCGAGTGGCTCACCGCCAACGGCGTCGACCGCGGCCTGCTGCGGGTCGGTGAACCGCCGTCCGGATACGCGCTGGACGACGTCGGCGCGAGCGAGAGTGCCTTCGGCGCGACCTACATCCGCCCGGGCGCCCCGGACCTGCACCTCTCCGTGGAGCGCAGCGGGCACGACACCCGGCGCGCCGATGCGCGCGGCTGTCCCGTTCCGTTCGGCGAGACGATCCACTGCGCGGACGACGGGGACGGCCGCCAACTGGTCACGTACGAGGGGGATTACCCGCGGCGGGAACTGCGTCTGCGCCGCAACGGGCTGGCCCACACGGTGACCGTCCAGGGCGGCGGCCGCGCCGGCCTGTCCGCGGCCCGGCACCTGCTGACGACCCTCAGGCCGGCGACCGATGCCGAACTGGCGCCCCTCCTCGCCCGGCCGATGCGCAGGTGACACCCGTACGACCCGCGCCCGGGACCGGGCCGAGTCCACGCCCGCGCCCGGGACCGGGCCGCCGAAAATGAGGAGCGTGGGGAAACGGCTCGGCAGTACGGTCGCACGGTGGATGAATTGGGTGAAGTGGAAGAAGTAGACGATACGGACGGGAATTTCGGGGAGCGGGTCGCCGCGAGGTACGACGAGTCGTCGGCGGACATGTTCGCCCCGGACGCCGTGGCCGAGACGGTCGACGTGCTGGCGGCGCTGGCCGGCGAGGGCCGCGCCCTCGAACTGGGCATCGGGACGGGGCGGATCGCCCTGCCGCTGGCGCGCCGCGGGGTTCCGGTGCACGGTATCGACATGTCACGGGCGATGGTCGCGCGGCTGCGGGACAAGCCGGGCGGTGACGCGATCGGCGTGACGATCGGCGACTTCGCGGCGACGCGCGTACCAGGGACGTTCTCCCTCGCGTATCTCGTGTTCAACACGATCATGAATCTGACGACACAGGCGGCACAGGTGGCCTGCTTCCGCAATGTCGCGGACCACCTCGAACCGGGAGGCTGTTTCGTCATCGAGGTCGGGGTTCCGGAGCTGCGGAAGCTGCCGCCCGGCCAGAACGCCGTGCCCTTCCATGTGAGCCCGACCAGTTGGGCCTTCGACGTGTACGACGTCGCCACCCAGGCCATGAGCTCGAACTACGTCGACGTCGTCGACGGCCGCGGGGAGTACCGGTCGATCCCCTTCCGGTACGTCTGGCCCGCGGAGCTCGATCTGATGGCTCAGCTGGCGGGGTTGCGGCTGCGCGAGCGGTGGGACGGCTGGGGGAAGGGCCCCTTCACGAGCGAGAGCCACCGACATGTCTCCGTATGGGAGAAGCCCGCCGACTCCGTTGGGGAGATGCCCGCCGACTGACCGCGCGCGGGAGCACAGCCGGGCGTCCGCAAGACACCGCACTGCGGGACAAAACCTGTCAAGAAACGGTCCGATTCGTAAATTCGCAGTTTCTTGCTTGTTGAACATCTGTCAATCGATCTCAACTCGTGGCAATCTTCGGTCGATTCACTCCTCCACCGGGCACCCCACCCCTCGGCTGCCCGGCCCCACATCTTGGACCGCGACCCCGCGGTCCTCACAAGGGAGACCGAGTTGAGACGGACTTCGTCCACCCCCCGCAAGAACACCCTGCGCGCTGCCGCCCTGGTCGCCTCCGCCGCGATGGTCGCGGTCGGCGTCCAGGCCGGATCGGCCAGTGCGCAGGCGGACCGCGCGACCGGCGCGTCGGCGGTCCAACTCTCCGCGGCGCAGCGGGTTTCCGCGCTGCAGGAGGCGCAGAGCAACGCTTCCACGATCGCCGCCAAGATCGGCCTTGGCGCGAAGGAGAAGCTCGTCGTCCGGGACGTCATCAAGGACGCGAACGGCACGGTGCACACCCGCTACGACCGCACCTACGCCGGCCTGCCCGTGCTGGGCGGTGACCTGGTGGTGCACCAGGCCGGGAACGGCACCCGCAGCGTCACCAAGGCGACCAACGCCCGGATATCCGTGGCCAGTACGACCGCCGCGCTCGCCCCCTCCGCCGCGAAGAAGAGCGCCCTCAGCGCTGCCGCGGCGAAGAAGGACAGCGAGACCGGCACCTCCAGCACGCCGCGCAAGGTGATCTGGGCCGCCTCGGGCAAGCCGGTCCTCGCGTACGAGACGATCGTCACCGGCACCCAGAAGGACGGCACCCCCAGCGCCCTGCACGTCATCACGGACGCGGCCACCGGCAAGAAGCTGTTCGAACACGAGGCGATCGAGACCGGCACCGGTACCAGCACCTACAGCGGCAAGGTCTCGCTGACCACCACGAAGAGCGGCTCGACCTACCAGCTCACCGATGGCGCCCGCGGCGGCCACAAGACGTACGACCTCAACCAGAGGACGTCCGGCACCGGGACGCTGTACACCGACGCGGACGACGTCTGGGGCGGCGGCCGGCAGACCGCCGGCGTCGACGCCCACTACGGTGCGGCGGTCACCTGGGACTTCTACAAGAACACCTTCGGCCGCAACGGCATCCGCAACGACGGCAAGGGCGCGTACTCCCGTGTCCACTACGGCAACAGCTACGTCAACGCCTTCTGGGACGACGGCTGCTTCTGCATGACGTACGGCGACGGCGACGGCAACACCCACCCGCTGACCTCCCTCGACGTGGCCGCCCACGAGATGAGCCACGGCGTCACCGCGGCCACCGCCGGCCTCAACTACAGCGGTGAGTCCGGCGGCCTCAACGAGGCCACGTCCGACATCTTCGGCACCTCGGCCGAGTTCTACGCCAAGAACTCCACCGACCCGGGCGACTACCTCATCGGCGAGAAGATCGACATCAACGGCGACGGCACCCCGCTGCGCTACATGGACAAGCCCAGCAAGGACGGCGGCTCGGCGGACTACTGGTCGAGCACGGTCGGCAACAAGGACGTGCACTACTCGTCCGGCGTCGCCAACCACTTCTTCTACCTGCTGTCCGAGGGCAGCGGCGCCAAGACGATCAACGGCGTCAGCTACAACAGCCCCACCGTCGACGGCTCCAAGGTCACCGGCATCGGCCGGGACAAGGCCGAGAAGATCTGGTACAAGGCGCTCACCACGTACATGACCTCCACCACCAACTACAAGGCCGCGCGCACCGCGACCCTGAAGGCGGCCGGTGACCTGTACGGCACGACCGGCGCCGAGTACAAGGCGGTCGGCGCCGCCTGGGCGGGCGTGAACGTGAAGTAGCACCAGCCGCCTCACGGCATCGGGCACCAGGGCGTCCCGGCACCGCGCGGACTTCGATGGGCATGACGCACATCGAGGTCGGCGTCGGTGCCGGGACGCTCGCGTTGGGGACGTGACGGGGCCGTCAGGGCCGTCGCCCTGACCCTCGCACCGTCAACCACGGGTTGACACTCAGCCCCCTGTCAACCTAAGGTTGTCACATGACGAATCCAGGCGGACCCACCCATCCCGTACGCCTCGACGACCTGATCGAGGCCATCAAGAAGGCCCACCCGGACGCCCTCGACCAGCTCACCGACGCCGTGATCGCCGCTGACCACCTCGGCGACATCGCCGATCACCTCATCGGCCACTTCGTGGACCAGGCCCGGCGCTCCGGCGCCAGCTGGACGGACATCGGCAAGAGCATGGGCGTCACCCGCCAGGCCGCCCAGAAGCGGTTCGTACCGAAGACGTCGGGCGACTCGGACCTCGATCCGAGCCAGGGCTTCAGCCGGTACACCCAGCGGGCGAGGAGCGTCGTGGTGGCCTCCCAGAAGGAGGCCCACGCGGCGGGCAACGGTGAGATCGGCACCGTGCACCTCGTCCTCGGACTGCTCAGCGAACCCGACACGCTCGCGGGGAAGATGATCCTCGCGCAGGACGTGTCACTGGACGCCGTCCGGGAGGCGGCGACGGCGGCCCTGCCTCCCTCCGGAGGGCCGGTCCCCGCGCTCATCCCGTTCGACGCCGAGGCGAAGAAGGTCCTCGAACTCACCTTCCGCGAGGCCCTGCGCCTGGGCCACAACTACATCGGCACCGAACACATCCTGCTGGCACTCCTGGAGCACGAGAACGGCTCGGGTCTGCTGACCGACGTCGGCATCAGCAAGGCCGCGACGCAGGAGCACGTGGAGGCCGCCCTGGAGGTGCTCAAGCGGATGAGCGGAGCCCCGGCGGACGGACCGGGGAAGGCGGGCGAGGCGGGCGCATAGCGGGGCTTGCGCTTCGGCCCCCGGCCGGCAGCGCAGCAGAAGGCAACGCGAAAGCCGATGGGTCCGGCCGGAGAACCGGCCGGACCCATCGGCTCCTGGTGTGACAGGGGGGTTGAGTGCGGTCAGTGGCCGCCCTCGTCCACGACCGCGACCTCCTCGATGTTGTGCTCGATGGCCTCGGTCGAGACGGCGGTGCTACGGGCCCAGAAGTAGATCCCCAGCGAGAACACCGTGACGACCACCATGTCCCACCACAGCGGCAGGTGTCCCTGGCCGCCGAAGCCGCCCTGCCAGGAGATGAGGCCGATACCGATCAGGTAGACCGGCAGCCACTGGGCGGCCTTCCAGTCCAGCCGGGGCGCGTTCGGCAGCTGCTTCTTCGTCGCGTACCAGGCGTAGCTGCCGAGCAGCACGTAGCCGATGATGATCGCCCAGCCGAGCCGCTGCAGGGTGCTCCAGCCGGCCCAGTAGATGATCAGGCTGGCCACCACGAAGGACAGCGGCGAGATGATCTTGCCGCCGGGCAGGCGGTACGGACGCTCGCGGTTCGGCAGGCGGTCGCGGAACACACCGAACGCGAGCGGGGCGCCGGCGTACATCAGGACGCTCGCCGAGGTGATGAAGGAGACCAGCTCCTGCCAGCTCGGGAACGGCAGGAAGCAGATCACACCGGTCACGAAGGACATGATCAGGCCGAACCACGGCACACCGCGCTTGTCGATCCGCTCGAACAGCTGGGGTGCGTAGCCGTTCTTGCTCAGACCGTAGGAGATGCGCGAGGTGGACGTGGTGTAGATGAGGCCGGTGCCGCCGGGGGACACGATGGCGTCCGCGTACAGGACCCAGCCGAGCCAGCCCAGGCCGATCACGGTGGCCAGACCGGCCCACGGGCCGCTGATGCCGACGTAGTCCAGCTTGGCCCAGCCGTGCGCGAAGGAGGCCAGCGGCAGCGCGCCGATGTAGACCACCTGCAGGGCCGTGTAGATGACGGCGCCGATCACGACCGAACCGATCGTGGCGCGCGGCAGGTCACGCTTGGGGTTGCGGCTCTCGCCGGCCAGCTGGATGGCCTGCTCGAAACCGAGCAGCGCGAAGATGATGCCGCTGGTGCTGATGGCGCTGAGCACGCCCTTGGCGCCGAACGGTGCGAAGCCGTGCGAGGTGAAGTTGTGCGGGTGGAAGTTGGTCGCCGCGATGACGAAGATCGCCCCGAGGGGTACGGCGATCTTCCACCAGGTGGCGGCGCTGTTGGTGTGGGCGAGCACCTTCACACCGAGGAAGTTCACCGCGACGAAGATCGCCATCAGGATGACGGCCACGATGAAACCGCTGGTGGTGAGGGTGCCGTTGGCGTTCAGGAAGCCCTGGGCCCAGGACCAGTGACCGGCGTAGCCGATCATGGCCTCGACCTCGATGGGTGCCACGGTCGCGGCCTGGAGCCAGGAGAACCAGCCGAACGACATGCCGGCCAGTCCGCCGAAGGCGTAGTGCGGATACCGCGCCGTGCCGCCGGCGACCGGGAACAGTCCGCCGAGCTCGGCGTGCACCAGCGCCAGGAGGATGATCGCGACCGCGCCGATGCTCCAGGAGATGATTGCGGCCGGGCCCGCCACGACCACGGCCTTCTGGGCTCCGTACAGCCAACCGGAGCCGATGATCGAACCGACCGAGGCCCACATCAGGCCGATCAGTCCAACGTCCCTGCGGAGGGAGCCCGGATCGCGTGTCTTCAGGGGAGCGATCTGGTCAACGCTTGCCATAGGAGGCCTTTCAAGACAGGGCTGGCCGAAAAGTTGCCTCAGACTAGAGAGCATTCAGAGCCCTGCAAAGAGCCGTTGACTGAATAGTTACATTCGGCGGAAATGCATGCCCGGTACAGAGATTTAGTGCCCGGCCTTTTGGGCCGCACGGGCGCCCAGTTGAGCCTCACAGCCACCCCGACGCACCGGAGAGCTACCGGTCGATTACTCGCACGGGCCGGCAATTCGAGGAATTCGAGTTGGGGAAGATTTGAACATTCGCGGCGGATAAATTGGCCTGGCGGGTATTGCCCGGGGTCGACATTCGGGGTAGTCGCGGCGCCGCGGCAGGCTCGCCGCACGCTGCTCATAGAGGCCGCCCCGGTGGTCAACACCGGCACCCGAGCACGACACGACGCCCGACGGAATAGCGGGACCCCAACCCCGGTACTTTTTCCGCGAGTTGAGGCATGGCGAGCCCACAGCGCCCCGGAAGGGCGAGTCCGGCCACGAGTCGGCCACCTCCCGCGGCCGGCCCCGGTCACCCGCCCTGAGGTCGGATGCCGCCATGAACCCCACTTTGTCCGTTTTTGGTATTGCCTAGGGGACTCGTACACCTCAGTGTCGATTCGGTCAGCCGCTGATCACGTCCCGGGAGGACACCGATCAGCAGCCACCGCGCCCGGCCCTCCCCCACCGGCACGCCGCCGGCCTCCCTGAGGTAGGGGACGCATCCGGCCCGCCCGCGCCTGGTGGCATCAAGCGCTCACATCCAGCCAAGGCAAGGTCTCACGATGACGGAACCCGATACCGCTCTGCACAGCGCCGCAGCCGTACGCAGCGAACTGGACCGCTTCATTCAAACCCGGGAGTTCAGCTGTCTGGGCGCCCGCGCCGCACTGAAGCGCGACACCATTACGCACCGGCACTACCAAAGAATGGGCGACGAGAGATCAGCCCAGGAGAATTACCGCGACCTCCTCGCATACGTGGCGGCGCTACGGCCGCTGCTGTCGGACCAGAGCTTCCGCACGTTCGTCGCGACGTTCGACGAGCCGGGGAACGTGGACGAGCTCACCTACGAGGGGCTGATATGGCGGCACCTCCAGCTCATGCACGACATCGACAGCCGCACCTTCGGCCTGGACGACGGCGCCTCGTCCGACCCCAGCACGCCGAACTTCGGATTCCATACGGGCGGTCACGCATTCTTTGTCGTGGGAATGCACCCGGGCGCCTCCAGGGCGAGCCGTCGCTTCTCGACGTCGGCGATCGCTTTCAACTCCCTGGCGCAGTTCGTGCTTCTCGGCGAGAAGTTCTACTCGATGCAGGGCGCCATTCGCCGCCGTGAGGCCACGAACAACGGTTCCGTCAATCCGAGCTTCACCGTGTATGAATACGAGCAGCCCGCGCGGCACTTCTCCGGTCGGTTCACGGAGGAGGACTGGACGTGCCCGTACGCCTCGCGGCACGCCCCGGCGACCGAGGACTTCACCGAGGGGCTGCCCCAGCACGGTCGATGAGACGGAACACGGCCGGTGAGACGGGAGGAGGACCCGGGGGCCCCGGGCGGGCCCCCGGGCGGTGCGCAGACTCCGCCCGGTCGTCAGCCGTGCTGCGCCTGCTGGTACGCCGCCTCGGCCGTGGCGCCCAGCACGGGACCGTACATGTGGGTGCCGGTCTCCAGGCCGTCGCCGTGGCTGTTGACCGAGACCAGCACGCCCTTGCCGGTCGCACGGTCGAAGTCGGTCAGCCAGGGGCCACCGCTCGCGCCTCCGCCCAGGTCGCACGGGACGGCCTGCTCGTTCCCGGGCGCCGGCTTCGCCGTACCGGTGCAGTGCAGAAGCTCCTCGCCACGCTGCGGACGAGTGGCCGGGTAGCCGAAGGCGACGGTGTTCCCACCGACCCGGCGGTGGAAGGCGATGCGCTGGCCGCCCACCACATCGGCCAGCGCACGCCCCTGGGCGTCGGCGTCCACGGCCAGTGCCGCGACGTCGTTGACCCCCTCCTCGGCCCAGGTCCGCGGCGTGAACGTCGCCCGGACCGCGAAGGCGCCGTACGGCCGCTTCCCCTTGCTGTAACCGGGCACGAAGACCATGTCGACGTAGGTGTTGACCGGCGACGCCGGGCGCCGTACGCAGTGCCCCGCGGCCATGACGACGGAGCGGTTGGCGCCGTTGACGGAGGTCGCGGTGCACCAGGTGTCGGCACCGCCGGCGTTGACGAAGAAGAGCCGCCCGACGGTCTTCATCGCCGCGCCCCGCCACGGCCGGGACTTCGGTCCGGTCGGCCCGAGGTCCACGGACTTCCCCACGGCCTTCATCCGGGCCGGCGTCCAGTAGGCAAGGGCCGCTCGGCGTTCCTTGACGGTGTAACCGACCTTGAGCACGGCCGCACTTGGGGCCTTCGGGGCGACGGCCCCGGCCCCCGGAGCGGATACCAGCGAGAGCGCGACGCCACTGACCGCGGCGGCGAGAGCGGTGAGGCGGACGGGGAGGGCGGACCTGGCAGGCATGACGATCGACTCCTGAAGCGACGTGAAGGAACAAGAAGTGACGTGAGGTGACCTGAGGTGACGTGAAGCGAGGTGAAGGGCCTTGGCGGAACGGGGCGCCGGCCCCACCGTCGAAGACGAGCTGACGCGGTGCCAGGTTTCACCCGAAGCGGGGTGGCTGCCCCGCGACGGCGCGTAGAGTCCCGGCCGGTAAGAGGTCCCGGAAGCCGCACGTCAGAGAGCGGGAGACACACCATGCTGAGTTCCTTCACCGAGCTGTCCACGCCACTGGTGGCCGACGCGTGCCTCCGCTGCGGGGTGCCGCTGCGCACGGCCCCGGCCGGCATCGTCCCCGTCGTCCCCGGACAGCGGGTCGCCGGCCGCGCGTTGCCGGTGCGGCACTACGGCAGCGTGGACGTGTTCCTGGAGGCCTTCGCCCGGGCCGACGAGGGCGACGTCCTGGTCATCGACAACGGCGGGCGGACGGACGAAGCGTGTATCGGGACCTGACGGTCCTGGAGGCCGAAGCGGCAGGCGTGGCGGGGCTGGTGGTGTGGGGCCTGCACCGCGACACACCCGAGCTGGTGGAGATCGGCCGCCCGGTGTTCAGCTACGGCGCCTGTCCGCCCGGTCCGGTGCGGCTCGACGAGCGGGAGCCCGAGGCGCTCGTGACGGCACGGTTCGGGGAGCACCTGGTCCGCCGTGACGACCTGGTCTTCGGTGATGACGACGGCGTGGTGTTCCTCGCCGCCGAGCATGCCGAGGAGGTCCTCGCCACGGCACACCGGATCCGGCGGACGGAACGCGAACAGGCCCGCAAGATCCGCGCCGGCCAGACCCTGCGCCACCAGACGGCCTTCGACGACTACCTGGCCCGCCGCGGCACCGACCCCACCTACACCTTCCGGCAGCACCTCCGCCGCATCGGCGGTGCCATCGAGGAGTGAGCCCCGCACCCTGTGCGAAGGTGTGGCCCATGGTCATGACACCCGACGGACGCACCGTTCCGAACGCAATTGGTTCCATCGGGTGTTCGCCGGCCAGGACGTGCCGGGCGGCTCTCGGAACAGGAGGCCGGCCACGTCGGCGACCAGGGCGTTTCGCTGCGCTGGATCCTGGTCCACATGATCGAGCAGTACGCGCGCCACAACGGCCACGCGGATCTGCTCCGGGAGCGCATCGACGGCGTCACGGGGGCGTGAGCCGCCGCGGGGCCCGACACCGCGGGCCCCGCACCACGGACTGCGGGCGGGGCGGCCGACAACCGGCCGCCCCGCCCACCGGCCCGCCTTCAGGTCGGCGAGTGACCTCGCCTGGACGGGCACCTCACCTCGACGCGCTATTCCACGTCGACGTGGTCACTACTGCACGTCGACGTAGTCACTCGTGGCCGTCGCCACCGACGACGTCGGCGTACCGGCGAAGACGTAGCGCCAGTAGCCGTCGGCCGACGCCTTCACGGTCGTCTTCAGGTTGCCGCGGCTGTCCGACGTCACGGTCTTGACGGTGCTGTAGCTGCTGGCGCCCTGCTTGCGGAACTGCAGCTGCACGGACTGGTTGCCGTACCCGCCGTACGTGTCGGTGTCCCAGTTCGCCCGGGTCAGGGCGCCGGTGACGGTGAGGGTCGCGCCCTTCTTCACCGGCTCGGGCCCGGCGTTCGTGGTCAGCTTGGAAGCGCGCTTCACCCAGCCGGACTTGTAGGTGTCCTTGATGGTGTAGTCACCGTCCTTGCCCACCGCGGCCGCGTACACGTGCCACCTGCCGGCGAGCAGGTTGCCGTAGATCGTGGAGGCGGGGTCGGCGACCAGGGTGACCGAGCAGGTGGAGGTCGTGGCGTTCACCTGCTTGCAGCTGCCGTGGTCGGTGCTCGGGGTCATGGCACCGTCCACACCGGTCTTGGAATCCAGGTCGGTGCCGTGCCACAGGAAGGCGTAACCGTCGTAGATTCCGGCCGGGTCGGTCGCGGTGACCGAGACGGTGTACGTCTTCTTCAGGCTGGTGCCGACCACGATGTCCTTACCGCCGTTGACGGTGACGTTCGTGATCGTGGTGTCTCCCTTTGCGTCGTCCGCCCCGGCGACGGCGGGGGACTGCGCGGCGAACGGGGTGAGCTGCGCCTTGGCGGCGCCTGCGCCCGGGGCGTCCGCGGCCTGTGCGGCCGGGATGGCGAGGGCGGATATGGCCAGGGCGCCGGACAGTGCGGCGGCAGTGGCACGAATGCGCATGTGTTCCTCGGAATGAGAAAGGGGAACCGCCGGCGTGGAAGACGGCCGTGCGGGACCCGGATCGGTCGTGGAGTCCACTGACTCCGATCACGAGACCCGTGAAGAATGTGAAGGGTTGTACGTTCAACATGGAGTTCTTGTGCCTGCATGCACACGGCGCTCTCGGGCACGCGACCTCCCATGGGACTCCTGAAGCAGATGGAACAGGTAGTGGAGGAGTGCGAGAGCGCACTGATCGCCAAGATCACCGGGAACGACCCCGTCGAGCTGTGCGACGACCTCCGGCGTGAATGCGACGACCACGCGATCGTCTGCAGCCAGCACCGCGTCCTCGTACCCAATGAGTACACGGTCGAACTCGCACCGGAGGTCCACGACGAACTGGCCGCGCGGGGCGGGCAGGTGGGGCAGCGACTCACCGACGTACTGGCCCAGCACGCCGCGAAGCGGGACTACGAGTGGGCCGGCCCGCTCACGGTCCACGTCACCGCGGCGGACGTGCCGAACGGCCGCTACCGCGTCACCAGTACGGCCAGCACCCACATCCCCGCCGGTGCCCTCACCTCACGGACAACCTGAGCCCCGCCCAGGACGCCTCCCCCGGGGACCCGCCCCTCCCCGCCCGGCAGCTTTACGACGACACCTGCGGCGATGTCACGCTTTGCCGGGATCCGGCCACGGACGCCCGCACGGTCTCGCACCGTTTCCCGCCGAGGGGCGGGCCCCGCGACTCCTCGCGCGCGCCCTGATCACGACGCAACCGTCGGGGCGAATGCTCCGCCTGGGCGGGGAATTCGCCGGGCCGCCGCCGTCCCCGTCACCGCCGCCCCTATCCTCTCCCATCCGGCCCCGCACACTGACGCCCGAGTACTGGCCGGAAATTCTCCGCATTCGGCCGAACCGCCCGGCGTTCCACGGGGACGTCCTTCGGCCAGGCCGAATTCCCGCTTGCTGTAAACCCACTCCTCTGGGAATGCATATTCTTTGAAGGGGAAACTGCTCGACCCCTTCGACGTCCGGAACGCGACTTCCGGGCGGGTGCCCGCCGACCATAGGTTCCTTTCCGAGGCACATGCCTTGGGAAAGTGCACAATCAACCTTTTCGCGTGACGCGCACCGCGTCACCAGGTCAGGAGGAGCCCGTGGCAAGTCGCAAGGCCATCGCCGCCGTTCTGTCCGCATCCGCCCTGCTGAGCGTGGGTCTGCTGTCCGCCGGCAGCGCGCAGGCGGCGGCCGCCCCGACGATCCGGCCGGACGTGCGGTACACGTTCCAGAACGTCGGCAGCGACCGCAACCTCGACGCCTTCGGAAACGACACCCTCAAGTCCTGGTCTCCCGACATCTCCGGAACTCAGGACTTCTACTTGAAGGCCGGAAGGTTCCAGGGTTACCAGCTGGAAAGCGCCATCCACCCCGGCCGGTGCGTCACGGCCAAGGGTATCGGGCAGCAGATTGCGCTGGAGGACTGCAATTCCGGAATCCAGGCCCAGTACTGGGACTACGCGAACAGAGACGAGGGCTCGGCCCTCATCAGCCGTAAGTTCGCCAGGGGTTGCATTGCCGATGCCGGCAATCGCAACGCGGTAGCACTCGCACCGTGCACGGGCTCCGACGACCAGCGGTGGATTCCCTTGATCGGCTGAGGCCCGCGGCACCAGCTCAACCTGGCGGGGCGGCGAGCCCGGCAGACTTCCCGCCCCGCCAGGCGTTCAGTGCCGGGGCGATGACGGCGAAGGCCCGGTCGATCAATGCGGCGGGGTCCTCGGCGCCGTCGCTTCCGCTCCACCGTTGCAGTGCGGCATCAAAGGCGTTCAGTCTCTGGGAAGTGTCGGAGCAGCTGACCGACGTGCGGTTCGCCCTCGCGGCGGCCGCTCAACGGCCGCCTGCCCCCTAGTCACGTGCCGCCGGCCCCGGCCCCTCACACCGACGTCCGCGCTCAGCCGTTGGTTGCCAGCACGCGGGCCAGGTCGGGGACGTCGGCGGCGACGAGGTCGACGTCGGTGGGCGTCGGGACCGGTGCGGCGTCCGGGCCCCATTCCAGCGGGCGGGGGAGGTATGCGGTGCGGAGCCCGGCGTCGGCGGCCGCCGCCAGGTCGTCCGGGTGGCAGGCGACCATCAGGAGCCGCCGCGGTTCCACGCCGAGCAGTTCGGCGGCCGACAGGTACACCCGCGGGTCGGGCTTGTACGACTTGACCAGCTCGGCCGAGAGGAGGCAGTCGAAGCGGAGCCCGGCGTGCTTGGTGAGGCGGGCGAGCAGACCGACCCCGCCGTTGGACAGCGTGGCGGTGATCACCCGGCTGTCGTGCAGCCGTTCCAGGCCGGCCGGGGCATCGGGCCAGGCAGGCAGCCGGTGCCAGGCCCGCACGAGTTCGTCCCGCTCCGCTTCGCCGAGGGCATCGAGTCCGGCTCCGTGACCGGCCAGCGCCTCGTCGAGCGTGATGCGGTGCAGACCGTCCAGGGGGAGCCAGGGCAGGTCGCCGGACACGACCCTGAGCAGCGCCGGCCGGTACCGGCGGCGCCAGGTGTCGCTGACGGCGCCCCAATCGGCCTGCAGCCCGGCCCGGTTGCCGACGGCGGCCAGCGCCTCCGTCACACCGGACCGCCAGTCGGTCAACGTCCCGAAGACGTCGAACACCGCGGCATCGATGTCCATGCCCATCCCCATTGCCCCGTTCTCGTGCCCCGCAGAAGCAGACGCCCTGTCCCCTCGGTCGTCGAGACGACGTGCCGGCCGCCGCCCGCAGGAAGCGGGCCGACGGCCGGCGGCAAGCGGCGCACGGAAACCTTCGAGCGGCGGCTCGATCAGACCTTGCTGAAGCACAACGTGTAGCTGGCGGTGTGCCGGCCCACGTACTCGATACCGTAGTCCCACTTCGGCCCGCACTTCTGGGCGGGTCCGTCCAGCCGTTCGCCCAACTTGTACTCGGCATCGGCCGAGCCGCAGTCGACGATCAGCGTCACCGGCTCGCCCTCGGGGTCCTTGACCTTGACGCAGTCGCCGATCTTCGGGTTGTACTTCTTGTCCGCCGCCTCGCGCCGGGCAACCTGCTCGGCTTCCTTCTTGGCCTTCCCGCCGTTGGGGTTGGTGTTGTAGTCCCACACGTACCAGGCACCGCCGCCGAAGACGGCCAGGATGACGAGGGCGGTGATGAGACCCCGCAACGGGCTGCGCTGCGGAGGCCGTTGGGGGCCGCCGGGGGGCTGCGGGTGTCCGTACGGCTGCTGGACGGGCGGCTGGACCGGCTGCGCATAGCCGTACTGCTGGTGCGGCGGCTGGTTCTGGTACGGCGGCGGTGCGGACATTCTGGGGTCCCCATGGTGGACTGCTCGACTCCGGCTGAAGATCAACAGGACGTTGACCGGGGCAGGCTACCCGCCGCCACCTGCCCGGCCGGCATCAGTCCCCCTCCGTATGAGCCTTCTGCCGCTCTGGGGCGTATGGGCGGTCGGCCCGGCACATACGGGTTGTCGGCCCACCGGTTCCCAGCAGCTATGCGGTGGTGCGGGCCGGCGCACCGTCATGGACGGTGGCGAACCGGCCGCGTGCTGTGGTGCCGTCGGCGAGGCGCCAGACAGTGCTGACGTGCCCAAGCTCCGCGGGGCCGGAGGAGGTTGGGCCGCCCTCGGGCTGCGGCTGGAGCACGCGGTGGAGGGTGAGGGTGAGCTGCCTGGTGGCGTCCACGGCCACCAGGGCGTCGGTGCCGCGCGGTCCGTTGACCACGTCCAGGAGAGTGATCGCCGCCGGGCCGCCGCTGACGTTCGCCGCTGTGCCGGAGGCGGAGAACGATGCGGTGACGGACGGATCGACGGCGTCGCTCGCGTTCTGGTCCTGGGCCTCGGCGTTGCCGGTGATGAGGGCGAGGAGTTGCGCCCTCATCACCGGGTCGTGGATGCCGTCGTAGATCCAGCGGCGTCCCAGCACCCCGTGTTCGGTGTTGCCGACGAGGGCGCGCTCGCCGCCCTCCAGTGGGGCGCCCCGGTAACTCAGCGGTACGTGGTACGTGACGGGCCGGTCGCCGGATGCGTCGGTGACGGCCATGAATTCGAGGCCCACTTCACCGTCCGGATCGTCGAGCCGGAAGCCACCGGCCTTGCTGAGCTCCGGCGCGCCCCCGGCGCCGACGTACCAGGGCTGCGTGGGCAGCCATGAGGTGAGCAGCTCCAGTTTGGTGGGCTTGAGGGTGGTGTCGTGGACGACGGCCATGTTGGTCATCTTGCCATCCGGTCAGCCGGGCCGCCCCTCTGGATTGCCTACGCCCGGGAGAGGGCACGCGTCATGCCGGCGATCACCGCGGTGGCCAGTATCCAGCCGCCGGTTACCGAGGCCCAGACAAGCCACTGGCCTGGGCCGTGAGCCAGAAAGGCCTGCTGCTGGCCCAGGTCAAGGACGGGGAGGAGGACATCAACCGCATAGATGAACGGGGAGAAGTCCGGGTGCGGGCCTTTCGTGCCGTTCGCCGGAGTGGGGGGAAACAGCGCGAAGTAGCAAGCCGTGAGGGTGACTCCCAGGGTGAGCCAGCCGAATGCCCGTGCCGGCCGGTATCCGTAACCGACCAGAAGATCCTGGAGGTATCCCCAGAGGCGTGACGGCCAACGCAATGTCCTGCGGCGATGCCGTTGCTTGGCGAGCAGGACCGTGCGGGCATCCTCGTCGTGCCCAAGACGCCGGTAGTAGGCGGCGAGTTGTTCGTAGCGCCAGGGTTGATAGTGGCCGTCGGCGCCATGAGTGAGCCAGGCGAGGCGCTCCTGCGCCGGCAGGTGCGGAAGAAGCATGTCGTACTGGGTGCGGTTCAGGTCGAGGTGGGCAGGCAGGAATTGCGCGTCGTCGTGAATCGTGCGGATGGTCGCACCGGTGAGGAGGACGGTCTCGGGGACGGAACAGAGTTGTTTCAGGGAGAGTTCCCCCAGGCTGGCTTCGGCGCAATCGAGGGTCACGGGATCGTCGCCCCTGCCACCACCGCCGAGTTCCGCTCCCCAGAAGGACAGCCGCCCTGCTATGCGAGCGCCCGCCAGGGTGATTCCGCCGCCGTTCACGCCAAAGCCGTCTCCGCAGCTGAGGTCGCCGGTGACGGTCGCGTGCGGGGCTCTCAAGGACGGACCGCGGTTGTTGCTGAGGGTCGCTCCGTCAAGCTCCACGCCTGCGCCGATCGACACTCCGTAGAGGTTCACTCCGCCGTCGGCGGTGAACCCACTGCGTGCGTAAAGACCGCCGCGCACCGACATATTGGGTGCGCTGAGGGCCCACCCTTCATCGTTCAGCAGTGTGGCCCCGTTCAGCCAGAGTTGGCCGCCGATGTCGGCTCCGAAGAGGGAAATGCCGCCGATCAGTTGGACATCGATGAGGGAAAGGTCCCCGCCGAGGGAAATGTTGTGCGCTCGCAGGGCTGGCGCACGGGGATTGGTGAGGTATGCGCCGTCGAACTCGGCCCCCGCCCCCACTGAAGTCCCGTACAGATTCACACCTCCCTCGGCAACGAACCTCGCGCCGCCGTAGAGGCCGCCCGCGAGATCCATATCCGGTGCGCTGAGTGCGTATCCGTCGGCACAGGACAGCCTTGCCCCTACCAGCCAGATGCGGCCTGAGATTTGCGCCCCGAAGAGATCGACGGCACCGGAGACCACGTCTCTGAGGTTCAGGTCTCCCTTGAGCGAGAGAGCGTAGCCATCAAGGCCCGGAAGCCTGGATCCCCTGAGGGAGAGAGCGGGTAGTTCGGTTCGCGTGAGATCGAGGGGATCGTCGAATGCGCATTCTTCCAAGAGGAGCGGGCAGACGGCTCGGCCGTGTCGTAACGTGAGCTTGCCGGTGATGCGTGCGCCCCGAATAAGCAACTGGGGGGCTCTTCCTGCCGGCACCTGTGCTTCTCCCAGTGCCAGCCGGGTCACCACGTCGGCTCGGATACGGCGTTCCGGGCCCCACTCCCCCGCGCTCTCGACTGCATCGAACTCCTCGTTCCCGACACGGAGATCGCATGCGCGCCCTTCGATGAACGCAGTCCACAAGACCCGTTCGCTGTCGTTCATGTCGTCCGGTGGACGCATCCTCTTTTGCTCCCTCGCTCGGGACGGAAGCGCGCTGTCTGAGGCTCGCTTTCTGGAGCCCATTGTTCAAAGGCCAATGCTGCAAGCAAGCCGCTGTCGCGGGGTGGCGTCACTAGGCTATGGGGGCGGTAGGTCGTTCGGTCGGGGTGAGGTCGAGGGCGACGAGGGGGCTGGTGGCGAATGGGCGCGGTGCGGGGGACGGGCGGTCCTGGTGCGGTCCGGCGGGGCGTGGGGGCCGGGGCCGGCGGGGGTGACCGGGGCGGGGTTCCGGTGCGGGAGGTGGTCCGGGAGGTCGTCGTTGAGGTCGCGCCGGACGAAAAGGTCCTGGTCGAAGGGCTGTTGCGGATCGACGACGAGCGGGCCGTGGCGCGGCTGAGGGGGCGCGGACGGACCCGCGAACCACTCGGGTTCGGGGTGCAGGAGGTCACGGCACTGGTGACGCCGGTGGTGTGGCTGGCGCTGGACGAGGCCGCGCGGAAAGTGGCGGGCGCGGCCGTCGAGAACGTGGGCCGCCGGTCGAAGGCGTGGCTGCGCAGGGTGGCGCGCCGGCCCGCGGCGGTCAGGGTCGTGCCACCACTGACGGCGGAGCAGCTGGAGTCGGTGCGGCAGCGGGTCCTGGAGCTGGGGGCGGAGAGCGGGCTGGCGGCGGAGACGGCGACCGCACTGGCCGAGCGGGTGGTGGCGCGGTTGGTGCTGCCGCCGTCGCAAGGGCAGTTGGCGCCGGAAGGGCAGTTGGCGCCGGATGACGCGCACGGTGGTTCCGGGGAGCCGGGGCCGGAGGCGCAGGGGCGGCCTTGATGGCCGAGGGTGGGAAAGGGAGCGGGTTAGCGGGGCGTCCGGCGAGCGCGGGCCCGGGTGCCGGCGTGGGCGTCGATGAGCGCGTCCTCGGGGCGGGCACGGGGCTGCGCTTCGTTCTGCTGATGGTGCTGTTCCTGACCAGCAGTGCCACCGTGACGAACAAGATCGTGGAGTCGGTCGCCGATCCCCGCAACATCCGGGTCGGGTGTGCGCTCGCGGCCGGGGCCAATCCGGACAGCGACTACCTGGGCATCGCGCTGACCACGGTGCGCGCCGGTGACGCCTACCAGAGGTGTCTGGACCGCTTCGTCCCGTCGGCCGCGGGGTGGGTCCCGGTCGTCGTGCTCGGTGCGCTCCTCGTCGCGGCGGCCGGGCTGTACTGGATGCTGCCGCGCTGGAAGGGCCGCCGCGGGCGGGTCGTGCCGGTGGACGGGAGCCTCGTCGGCGGACCGGCGGCCGGGCCGGGCGCCGAACGGCCCGCTCCCCAGGGCGAGTTGCGGGCCGTGCTGGACGAGCTGGTCGAGGTGGCCGGGCTGTCCGGGCGTCCGCCGCGGTTCGTCATCGCGCCGGCGGAGGTCACGGCCGGTGCGGTGGTGTTCGGACGGCTGCGGCGCTACGCGGTCTGTCTGCACGGCGGCCTGGTGGCGCGTCGGGGGCAGGATCCCGAGGGCTTCCGTGCGGTGGTCCTGCACGAGCTCGCGCACATCCGTAACCGGGATGTCGATGTCACCTACGCCACGGTCGCCCTCTGGCGGGTGTTCCTCGTCGCGGTGATGCCGGCGTATCTGGTCTGGATCGCGCTGGACCTCAGGTCCTCCGCGATGTCGGCCGTCCTCGGGCCCGCGGAGCGGATCGGCATGGCGCACGAATTGGTGCTGTCGGCCGCGATGATCGCGTTCGTCCACCTCGCCCGTGCGGATGTCCTGCGGACCCGTGAGACCTATGCGGATCTGGACGCCCTTGCCTGGGGCGCGGATGCCGGGGCGTGGCGCGACCCGGGGTCGCCCCGGGCGTCCCGTTCCCGCCGCCTCTGGGGGTCGTTCGCCGCGTTGTGGCGGACGCATCCCCCGTGGGACCGGCGGGTGGCATCGCTCAGCGATCCGCGGGAACTGTTCGCGCCCCATGCCGGCACCCTCTTCGTGGCCGGTGCCACGTCGACGATCGTCGGCGACCAGATGGCCGACCTCTTGCCGGGCGTACGGCAGGGATGGGTGCTCGGGCCGTTGACGGCCCTGCTCGCGGGCCTGATCGCGGCGATTCCGGGCTTGGCGTTGTGGCGGGGTGTGGCGCGTGCGGTACTGACCGGCGGGCGGGTGCCGTCGGGTCTGCGCGCGGGGTGGTGGCTCGGGGTGGGGCTCGTCGTCGGCGAGTTGCTGATGAGCACGACGTCCGGGAGCACGCGGTGGCTGCCCCGGCATCCGGAAGCGTTCGCCCTGCTCCTCGTGATGAGCGTCGGCATCCTGTGCTGGACGGCGCAGTACGCGGAACTGTCGGTGCGTTCGTGGCGGGGGCGCACCCTGCGCCCGGCGATGCTGCTCGGACTGGCCGCGACCTGGGCGGTGTTCGCCCTGTGGTACGCCTGGTGGCAGGCCGACGGCCATGTGCTGACGATGGGGTGGGCCTACTCCGGCAGCGGGATCCGGGAAGCGCTGGAGCACGATCTGCCGGGCACGGTGCCGGGGCACGAGGGCGCGCTCTCGGCGATCGCGATGGCTTTGCCGCTGCTGCTGCCGATCGGTACGGACCCGATGATGCTGTGGGCCGCCGCGCTGCTGTGGCTGCTGCCGCTGCTCGCGTGGGTACGGCGGAGGAGTGCGGCGGGGGCGGCGCCGCGCTGGGTGCGGAGTGCGCTGCGCGGGGCGTCCGGCCCGGCCCGAGGGCCCGCGGCGGTGCTGCCGTCGCTGCGGCGGCCCCTGTACGCCGCCGGTGTCGGCGGGCTGGTGTGCTGGGCCGGCATCGTCGCGGTCATGGCCTCGATGCACACCTGGCAGCCGCCGGTCGACCGGCGGTACGGCACCTATCTGCTGGTCTTCCTGGCGTCGGCGCTGATCGTGCTGGTCGGCGGTACCGCCGCCACGGCCGCGGTGACCGCCGCGCTGACCGGCCGCTTCTCGCTGCTCCTCGCTCTCGTGGCGGCCGGGACCACGGCGCTGCTCGGGCTGGCCGGCCTGTTCCTGCTCGGGTCCTTCGACGGCTGCCTCGGCCCGCTCAACACGCTGAGGTCCACGTGTCATTGGCAGCCCGACGCGATCTGGTCGACCACCGAGATCCTGCTGCCCCTGGTGCTGGGGCTCGGCCTCTTCGTCTCCGCCGCGGCCGCGCTGCTGGGGATGGCGGCGCGGAGGGTGGGGCGGCGGGCGCTACGGCGAGATCGCCCAACTGCCGGCAACGTCAATTCGGTTGGGAAGAAACCGAAGCGGAGGTGGGGACGGCCCGGGCCCCGGCGGGAGAAGGTGGTCGCGCGGCGGGTGTGGGTCGGCGTGACGTGCGGAGCCGTCCTCGCGCTCAACGCGACGGTGAGCCTGCCCAGCGGTGACGGCGGACGGCCCGGCCGGGCCTCGCTCACGAAGGAGCAGTTGGTGCCCCGTGACGCGATCCCGGCCGCCTCGCCCCAGGTCCTCGGTGCGCAGACGGACGCCTGGCTCCGGCTCGGCGGACGGAACCTCACGGGACGCTTCGGGGCCGCGGTGCTGGGGATCGTCACGGCGCTGCAGGACAAGTCGGCGCTCACCGACCGCGGTTTCGCCGCCCGCCGGATCCGTCCGCACTGCGTCGCCGTCGAGCAGGTCGTGTCGGAGGCCGGTCGCTACCTTCCGCTGCCGGACCCGTGGGCCCAGCAGCGGTGGGCGCGGCTCCAGCGGCGGGGCGAACAGGCGGGCGCCGACTGCCGGCGGGCGATCGTGGAGGGCAGGTTCCCGGTGTTCACGAAGGCCATGCGGGACTTCCTGGACATCGGCCGGGCCACCACGGAACTGCTCGACGTCATCGCGGCCCAGGCCGCCCCGGGGCGGGGGACGCACGCCGCACCCGGGAGGCCACCGGCAGCCGGCGGGCCGGCTCAGCCTTCCAGCGGAACCCCGAACCGCACGGCCGGAGCCGCAGGAGCCCCGTAGTACGCCGAGCCGGTGCCCGTCGGGCCGGCCGGGCTGCCGGGCAGGCGCCAGACCATGCCGGTGCCGTTCTCGCCGGCGGCGGTCACGGCGAGGTCCGCCCGGCTGTCGTGGTCGGTGTCGGTGAGCAGCAGGGCCGCGCCGAAGCGGTCCCCGGGCTCGGCGGCGCCGGGCACTCCCGGGCTGTCCTGGGTGTACATCTGCGCCCCGGCCGTCGTGAGTCCGTCGGGTGAGCCGCGCAGTACGGTCACCGCGCCGGCCGACCTCACGGCCGCCGCGCCCGAACCGAGCGTCTCCCCGGGGGCGCCGACCACGAGGTCGCCGACGTGGTCGCCGTCCACGTCACCGATGGCGAGCGCCCCGCCGAAGGTGTCCTCGGGCTCGGACGTGCCGGGTACGCCCTCGGTGTCCTGGTCGACGGAGCGCGCCGGGCGCCCGGTGCCGGGGCCGGCGGCCGCCCCGTACACGACCATCACCCGGCCGCCGATACCGCCGCCGCTCTCACCACGGCTGGCGACCGCGAGATCCGCCCGTCCGTCGCCGTCGAGGTCGCCCGCGGTGTAGGCCTTGCGCCCGGCGACGCGTACGCCGTCCGGCAGGCCGGGCACCAGCTTGCCGGCGGCCAGCCCGTCCGGTGCGCCGGCGAACCACCAGATGCCGGAGGAGGTGTCCGCGTCGTTCTCGGGCTGTGGGTTCGCCTCGGCGAGCAGATCGGCGCGGCCGTCGCCGTCCATGTCGGCGGCCCGGACGGCGTCGATCCACTCGCTTCCCGCGGGCAGCCGGTGCACGGTGACGCCGCTGTTCGCACCGGCGCGGGTGAACGGGCCCGCGAGCAGCCGCACTCCGCCCTCGTGACCGACGGCCAGGTCCGGGTGGCCGTCACCGGTGAAGTCCGCGGCCGCGAGGGTCGCGCCGACCGCGCTGTACGGGCCCTCGGGGTCCGGCGCGCCGGTCGGCAGGGGCGTACCGCCGGACAGGCCGGACGGTCCGCCCCACAGGATCGTCACCGCACCGGCCGCCCAGCGGCTGGTGCCGACCACTTCGTACGGGATGCCGACCGCGAGGTCGCTGAAGCCGTCGCCGTCGAAGTCCGCCGCGGCCAGCGCCCGGCCGAAGCCGTCCCCGTCCTCGTCGTGTCCCGGTACCCCCGGCGACTCCTGGTCGAGGACGGCCCGTTGCGAGCCGAGGCCGCCGGCCGCGCCGTAGAGCACGGTGATCCGGCCCGCGCCGCCGTCCGAGGCGGCCACCACGTCGCCGTGGCCGTCACCGTTGAAGTCTCCGCGGAGGCCGGGCGTGGCGGCGGTGGCCGGGCCGGTGTCCAGGGAGACCAGACCGGCCGCGAGCAGCACCGAGCAGGCCACCGAGGAGAGCGTGGACCGCCGGCGTCCGGCGGGGCGGACGGAGCGGGCCGGGCTCGCGCCGGTCCCGGTGGTCACCGTCGGCCGCCGCTCCCCCGACGTCCGCATCGGTCTGCTGAGTCGCTGCACGGTGGGCATGGCAGGTCCGTTCTCTGCGCCGGGAGCCCGGGGTCGGGCGGCGTCCCGAGGTGTCTTTGCCCAGGGAGACGGTTCAGCCGCCGTAGGGGTTGTGGTGGACGACGGGAGGCGGTGCGGCCGTCACTCCGGGGCACCGTCCGGGCCGTTTCCCAGGGGGCCGGGCGTCATAAAGTGTGAGTTTCGCGGCCGCGGTTGCCATCGGGCCGCGCTGTCGTTGAGAACGGCATGACCAAAATGAACCGTACGTTCGCCGCACTGCTGCTGGCTGCGGGGGCCTCGGCCGCCGTCCATCCCGCCGCGAACGCCTCGCAGACGGACCAGCCGCTGCTGTTCAGCGTGGACGACGAATTGGCCAAGCTCCACGATCTGGGACCCCACGGAAAGGTGGCCCGGGCGGCGACCTCCCTCACGTCGGTGTTCCATCTGCTCACCCCGGTCAGCCGGGTGCTGGACAAGGGACAGCGGTGAGAGTGGCCCCCTCATCCGCCATCAGACGACATGGTCGGCGAGGGAATAGATGAGGTAGGCCGAATACGCGATGAGCACCAGGCCCCAGAAATAGGAACTGGGCTGTTCGTTCCGGATGTTCCACATCTTCTTCAGGCAGCCGATCGTGGCCAGAATGCCGAGGAGTCCGACGGCCGCGGAGATCCAGAAGATGACCGGGCTGTCGGCGGCGAAGCCGGTACCGATGTTCGCCACGATGAACAGCAGTACGGGCCAGGTGTGGTTCAGCGGCGATTCGTCGGTTCCGGAAGCCTGCTGTGTCTCGTGCGCCATGGTTGCTCCTCGGTTGTGCGGGAGAGGGACGGGCGGCCGGTGTCCCGGGGTCGGCGGCGAGCCCGGGAAAGGCCCGTCGGGGGTGCGCCCGGCGATCTGCCGTATGCCGGTAACTCGCCGCAGTGCAACGGGAATTGCTGGATATACGGCGTGCGCCCCGGGTCGCCGGAGCGTACCAGGGGCGCACGTTGTTCAGCCTGGGATTCCGCTAGCGGGGGGAATTCACAGGATGATGTCGATCAGCCACTCGATGGCGACCTTCGTGGAGATGATGCCGCCCAGCGTCAGTGCCTTGCGGATCCACTTCGGAAGCTTGTTCCACTGCTTGGTGAAGTAGCCCTTGCCCTTCTTCGCCCACCCGGTGAGCTTCTTCTGCCAGCTCTTCGGCAGGCGCTTGAAGGCGGCCTTCAGGGCCTTCTTCTTCAGCTTGTCGATGATGCCGTGCGGCTTGACCTGGCTCGCGCCGGTCTGCGCGGCGGTGCTGGCGCCACCGGTCTTGGCCGCGGCGTCCGCGAGCTGCTGCGACAGGTTCGCCGGGAGGACGGTGCGGGCCTGGTCGACGGTGAGGGTCTGCACCGCGGCGGTGCGGGCCGGCGCCTCGGTGGCGGCGGAGGCGGCCGGCGCGGCGACGCCGAGGGCCACGGCGGCGGTCAGGGCTGCTGCGGTTATTCGCATCTTGTTGCGCATGAAGACTCCTCAAATCAACTGGGGGGCATGGCCGTACCCGCAGGGGGTCCGGAAGCGGCCTTACCTGGACCGGAAGTTCCGATCGACTGGTGAAGAGTTTTCCGATTGCGCGGTCTTCTGGGTATTGAATCTTTGGGCAGTTGAACGGGTGGGCAATGCCCTTCGGGACAATGCCGCGCCGCGGAATTCCGGGGCACCGGGCGGCATTCGGCGCCGTCCCGTAATAACGCGCCGGACAGGGCAATTCGCCCGTTTCTCCGTCTTCCGGATCCGGCGGGCGACCGGCCGCGGCCCCGGAAAGTCGCCATGGGATGCTGAGACGTCCCTGCTCAGGGCGAGAATCGGGAGTGTAGAGCGGCGTGATGTCAGCGATACGACGGGCTGTGACCGGTACCTGGGACCGCTTCGCGGCCTCCGATCCCGGGCTGCTGCGGTTGATGGCGGGACTGCGGACGGTGGGGGCGATCCTGGTCACGCTCGTCGTCCTGGCGCTGCTGCACACCGGCGTCACCCTGATGGTCGCGGGCGCGATGACGGCGATGGTGTCGACCTTCGCGATCCGCGAGAAGGAGGTCCGCGGCCAGGCGATCACGCTGGCGCTGGGCCTGCCCGTCGCGCTCGCCGCGATGTCCCTCGGGGCGCTGCTGCACGCCAGGGTCATCGCCGGCGATCTGTGCTTCCTGGCGCTGATCTTCGCTGCCGTGTACTCCCGCCGGTTCGGTGACCGCGGCACGGCGCTCGGACTGGTCGGGTTCCAGGTCTACTTCGTGTCGCTGTTCGTGCGGGCCACCGTGCCGACGCTGCCCCAGCTGGCGTTGACCCTGTCCGTCGCCTTCGCGTGCAGCGCGGTCGTACGGTTCACCGTCGTCCCGGAGACCCCGCAGCGCACCCTCGCCCGGCTGCGCGCCGCCTTCCGGGCGCGGCTGGCACAGCTGGTGGCCACCCACCTCGCCCTCATGGACGCCGAGCCCGGGCAGCTGGACGACGTCCTCGACGATCTGCGCCGGGACACGGCGCGGCTGCACGAGGCGGCGCTGATGATCCAGGGCCGCCTGGAGGAGGGCACCCCGGACGAGGCCACGGCCGGGCTGCTGCAGCGCCGGGTCGCGGACGCCGAGATCGCCGCCGAGCGGCTGGGGATGCTGCTGCTCAACGCGCGCAGCGCCGAACGCGCGGACACCCTCACCCTGCACCTCCCGCACGCCC
The DNA here is from genome assembly GCF_026153355.1 of Streptomyces endophytica. Classification (GTDB taxonomy): domain Bacteria; phylum Actinomycetota; class Actinomycetes; order Streptomycetales; family Streptomycetaceae; genus Streptomyces; species Streptomyces endophytica. The sequence continues at coordinate 5,450,973 of NZ_CP110636.1, forward strand.
CGGTGCCCACCACCACGAGCGTGCTGGAGACCGGTGGCGATGTGCACACCAGGCTGCGCCGGGACCTGGAGGCGCTGAACCTGCTGGTGGCGCGGCGGGCGCCGGACGACCGCGGCACGGCACTGGCGCACGTGCGCAACCGGCTCCTCGGCTACCGCGACGAGGACAAGCTGCCGCCGGCCTCGCCGGCCGTCCAGGACGCCTTCCGCGGTATCGGTGAGGCCGCGCGCGCCGTCCTGGGTCTGCGGCTGGCGCTGGACGGGCCGCAGGACGAGTCCGACGACTCGCCGGCCACCACGCGGTCCCGGGAGGAGTTCGACGCCGAGGACCTCGCGATCGTCGGGGCCGGGGCGGACGAGGAGGGCGGCGGGTCCGAGGACGACCGCACCGGGCTGCAGCGGCCCACCACCCGGGCCGCCTTCCAGGTCGCGGTGGGCTCGGCGCTGGCCATCGTCGGCGGGGAGTTCCTGTCCAGCCAGCGCTGGTACTGGGCGGTGCTGACCTGCTGGGTGGTCTTCCTCAACACCTCGTCGACCGGCGAGATCCTGGTGAAGGGCTACCGCCGGCTGGTGGGCACGGTGTTCGGGGTGGTTGCCGGTGTCGCGCTGGCCGGACTGGTCGGCAACCACACCTGGACCGCGTTCGCCCTGGTGCTGGTGTGCATCTTCGGCATGTTCTTCACCGCGCCGCTCTCGTACGCATTGATGTCGTTCTTCGTCACGGCGATGCTCGGCCTGCTCTACACCCTCCTCGACACCTACAGCCTGTCCGTCCTGGTGCTGCGCATCGAGGAGACGGCGCTGGGCGCGGCCTGCGGGATCATCGCCGCGGCGCTGGTGCTGCCGGTGCACACCGACCGGCGTACGGACGAGCACCTGGACACCGTGCTGGTGCGGCTGCGGGAGGTGGTGGCCGCGGCGGTCGAGCAGCTGAGTGGCGGGCCCGCCGTCGACCTGCTGGGCCTGGCCCGTGATCTGGACACCGCCCTGGACGAACTGCGGGCCTCCACCCGGCCGTTGACGCATCCGATCACGCCGCTGCGGGTGCGGCGGCAGACCGCGCAGTACCTGGTGGCGCTGCTGGAGACCTGCGCCTATCACGCCCGTTCGCTGGCGGCGACGGCCGAACTCGTGCCGTACAGCAGGACGATCGCGGCCGATCCGCGGCTCTCGCTCGCCGGGAAGCGCATCGCGCGGAACCTGGATCTGATCGCCGCGCGGGTGCGGGACGAGCCGGCCGAGGGCGAGGTGGAGGCCGGGGCCAGCATCGCCGCGATGCTGGAGGCGAGCGACTCCCCGGCCCTGCGGTCGGGGACCGTCACCTTCCGCGTGCTGCGGCATCTGCAGCGGCTGGACGAGAACGTGGTGGGCATCGCCCGGCCGCTGGACGTGCCGGTGGCCGGCCGGAAGACCGGCCCGCGGGCCTGACCCGCCGGCCGGCCCGGGCGGTCACAGTTCGATCCGCTCCCCCGGCTTCAGCAGCCGCAGCCGGTCCTCGATGCCGGCCCGCCGGAAGGCCTCGACCAGCGAGTCGCTGCCCTGGGTGAAGTGGCCCCAGTGCTCGAAGTGCAGGGGTACGACCTGACGGGCGCCGAGGAGGCCGGCGGCCTCGGCGGCCCGGTCGCTGGGGAGGGTGAGGTACGCGTCGCCGAGCAGCGGGGTCTGCGCGCCGCCGGCGAACAGCAGCGCCACGTCGAACGGCCCGAACCGTTCGGCGATCGCCCGGACCACGTCGAGCGAGGCGTTGTCGCCGCTGACGTACACCGTCGGCAGGCCGGCGCCGGACAGCACGAAGCCGGTGACCTCGCCGACCAGGTGCTCGGTACCGTCCGGGCCGTGCTGCGCGGGGACTCCGGTGACGGTGAGGGTGCCGCCGTCCGGGCGGGGCAGGGTGAGCTGTTCGCCGTCGGCCAGCGCCCGGACCGTGCCGCCGAGCCGTTCGCGCGCGGCGGCGGTGGACAGGACCAGGGGTGCCCCGGCGGTGTACGCCCGGCCGGCGCGGTCGAGGTTGTCCGGGTGGTGGTCGTGGGAGAGCAGCACCGCGTCGACCGGGCCGATCTCCTCCGGGGTGAGCGCGGCGCCCGCCGTCTTGACCAGCTTCCGCTCGCCGATGGGGTAGTCGCCGGGCGGGTCGAAGGTGGGGTCGGTCAGCAGCCGCACCCCGGCGATCTCCAGGAGTGCCGTGGGGCCGCCCACATACCGGACGGTGACTCCACCGGACGACGAGGATGCGCTCATGACTGCCTTTCGCTTGCAGGGACGCCGCCGGGGCGACGGTGCGGACGGCGGGAGGCCGTCCGCATGATCCGTAACGCCGGTGTGCCGGGGCGCATTCCGGCCCGTGTCCCCGGCTGGTCCCGGCTAGTCCCGGCTAGTCCCGGCTAGTCCGCGAGCGGAACGGCCGCGCCGGTCACCCTGATCCGTGCGTCGTCGGGGTCGATGTCGACGTACAGGTCGCTGGGGCGGCCCATGTCCTCGCCCTGGCGGAGGTGGGCCCGCACCGGCTCGGTGACCAGGCCGAGGGTGCGCAGATAGCCGCCGAAGGCCGCGGCGGCGGCGCCGGTCGCCGGGTCCTCGACGACGCCGCCGACCGGGAAGGGGTCCCGGGCGTGGAAGTCCAGGCGGTCCGGCGCCTGGCGCTGGACGAGGTGCACGGTGGTCCAGCCGCGCTCCCGCATGAGGTCGTGCAGGGCGTCGAAGTCGTAGTCGAGGGCGGCCAGCCGCTCCCGGCTGCGGACGGCCAGGACGAGGTGGTCGTTGCCGGCGAAGGCGATGTGCGGCGGCAGTTGGGGGTCCAGGTCGGCCCGGCTCCAGTCCAGCGCCCGGAGCACGGTGTCGACGAGGGCGTCGCCGGCCGGGCGGGAGTGCGCGGGCACGCTGGTGAGCGTGGCCCGCAGGCTGCCGTCCTGACGGGTGGTGGACACCCGGATCTCGCCCGCCGGGGTGTCGAAGACCAGCTCTCCGGTGCCGGTCCGGGAGGCGAGGGCGACCGCGGTGGCGATGGTGGCGTGGCCGCAGAAGGCGACCTCGGCGCGGGGGCTGAAGTAGCGCAGCCGGTAGCGGCGGGCGGCGGTGTCGTGCGCGGTGACGAAGGCCGTTTCGGAGTACCCGACCTCGGCGGCGATGGCCAGCATGCGGGTGTCGTCGAGGGCCTCGGCGTCGAGCACCACGCCGGCCGGGTTGCCGCCCGCGGGGTCGGTGGTGAAGGCGGAGTAGCGCAGCACCTCGACGTCCGCGTCCGCGTGCGCGGCGGGGTGGGTGGCGGAGTCGGTGGAGGAGGTCGTGTGGTTCGTCATGGGTTCACCGTGTCACCGCACCGCCATCGCGTCCAACGATAAATCTTGCTGGGCTCCATCGGATATCGCGATAGCGTGGGGGAATGGAGACCCGGCTTCTGGAATCGTTCGTGGCGCTCGCGCGAGCGGGCAGCTTCACCGCCGCGGCCCGCGCCCTGCATCTTGCGCAGTCCACGGTCACCGTCCAGATCCGCACGCTGGAGAAGGAGTTGGGGACGCCGCTGTTCGACCGGCTGCCGTCGGGGACGGTCCCGACCGCCGCCGGGCTGCGGCTGCTGGAGGAGGCCGAGGCGGTGCTCGACGCGGTGGCCCGGCTGCGGGCGACGGCCTCGGGCTGGCACGGCGACGCGGCGGGCGGGACGGTGGCGGGCCAGGTCACGATCGGGGCGGCGGACTCGCTGTGCGCCTCGCGGCTGCCGTCGGTGATCGCCGCCCTGCGGCGCGCCCATCCCGGGCTGGAGGTCCATCTGAACGCCGTCGGTACGGCGGCGGCGGTGGACGGGCTGCGCAGTGGCCGGCTCGATCTGGCCCTGGTGCTGGAGCCGGAGGTGGATGAGAGCGATCTGCCGGCCCACCGGATCGCCGAGCTGCCGTTGGCGTACGTCGCGGCGCCGGACCATCCGCTCGCCGGGCGGACGGCCGGCTGGGAGGAGCTGGCCCGGGAGAGCTTCTTCGTCCACGAGGAGGGCTGCTCCTACAGCGACCGGCTGGTCCGTGCCCTGCAGGGTGTGCCGGGAACTCGTCCCGGAATCACCCGATTCGGCAGCATCGACGCCGCCCGCGCGTGTGTGGCGGCGGGGCTGGGGCTGACCCTGCTGCCGGAAGTGACGGTCGAGGGGCAGCTGGCGGACGGCCGACTCGCCGCCGTGCACGGGCCCGAGGCCCCGCCCGTGCCCGTGCAGCTCGTCCGGCACCGCAGGCGGTGGTTCTCGCCGGGGGCCCGGGCGGTCACCGAGGAGCTGACCGCCGCCTTCGCCGACACCTCCCTGTGACATCCGCCATAGCCTCCACCGGCCGCCACTAAGCCGGCTAGTAGTAATCCCTTCCACGGACATAGGGGATTTGTCCGCCTTGAGGTGGCGATTCCCCGTGGATGCCCGGACGGCCTGCGGCACGTCGACCCTTCGTCCCCACGAGACGAGCATGACGGCCCTTCTGACGGGGCGACAGGCATTCCGGGGAATTGGCCGCACCGGGCAGCACACCTCACCGCCGGCGACAAGGGCCGACTCGCACTACTAAACGCATTAGTAGATACCCCTCCGCTCTTTCCTTGCCTTATGCGCCGGGGCTTTCCAAAAATGACGACCCCCATTACCGAGTGAGGTCATCGATGACGAAGCACCGCCGGACGAGGCATTACCGGAAAATAGCCATCGGCGCCCTGGCCGTCAGCGCGCTCGCCGTGCCGACCGCCGCCATGGCATGCCTGAACGGACCGGGTGAAGGCCATTGGGGCCACGGGAAATGGCACGGGAACGCTCATCGCCACCACCACTGGGCAAGCGCCGGATCGCAGGCGAAGCCGAGCACGGGGACCACCCAGAAGCCCGCCGCGACGCCGAGCCCGACGGCGAGCGGCGCGCCGGCCTCCGGCACCGCGGCCAGCATCCTGAAGCTGGTCAACAGCGAGCGCAGCAAGGCCGGTTGTTCCCCGCTGAAGCTCAATGCGAAGCTGACGAAGGCGGCGCAGGACCACAGCAAGGACATGGCCGCGCACCGGAACATGTCCCACACCGGTTCCGACGGATCGGACCCCGGCCAGCGGATCACCCGCGCCGGGTACCGGTGGAGCGCGTACGGCGAGAATGTCGCCTACGGATATTCCTCGCCGGCGAGCGTGATGAAGGGCTGGATGAACAGCCCCGGCCACAAGCGCAATATCCTCGACTGCTCCTTCAAGGAGCTCGGTGTCGGCCTCGCCCAGCCCGGGGATTACTGGACGCAGGACTTCGGCACGGCCGGCTGAGGCAGCCCGGCAGAGCCGGATGAGGTACTCCCGGAACGGCCGGATGAGGCAGTCCCGTAACGGCCGGATGACGGCCGGCTGAATTCCTCCGGCCTCCGCCGTTTCCGGTCTTCCGCCGCGTTCCGATCTTCCGCCGCGTTCCGCGCGGTCCTCAGCCACCCGCCCGGTCGTGATCGATCAGCAGGTGCCGGGGGCCGCGCAGGACGGGGCTGCGGCGGTACGGGGGCGGGTCCTCGACGAGCCGGGGAGCGTCGAGGTGCTGGATGAGGGCGGTGAGCGCGGCCTGGGCCTCCAGCCGGGCCAGCGGGGCGCCGAAGCAGCTGTGGACGCCGCCGCCGAAGCCGAGGTGCTGGTTGTCCTCGCGGCCCGGGTCGAACCGGTCCGGTTCGGGGAACCGCCGCGGGTCGCGGCTGCCGGACGCCAGCACGAGGATCAGCGGGGCGCCGCGCGGGACGGTGACGCCGTTGATCTCGATGTCGGCGAGCGGGGTGCGCTGCGGCAGCATCTGCACCGGCGGCTCGTAGCGCAGGAGTTCCTCGACCGCCCGCGGCATCAGCGCCGGGTCGTTGCGCAGGCGCTCCAGCGCCTCGGGGTGGCGCAGCAGGGTGAGCATGCCGTTGGTGATCAGGTTGACGGTCGTCTCGTGTCCGGCGATCAGCAGCAGCACGGCCGTCGTCATGATTTCGAGCTGGTTGAACCCGCCGTGGTCGGGTCCCGGGTCGGTGGCGAACGCGGAGAGCATGTCGGCGCCGGGGTTGTCGCGGCGTGATGCGGCGAGTTCGCCGAGGTAGAGGCCCATCGCCCGGCGGGCGTCGGCGGCCGCGCGCTGCCGTTCGGTGGGATCCGCGCCCCGGGCGGGGTCGAGCCCGGACACGATCGTGTCCGACCAGCCGCGGAACGTCGGCTCGTCCTCGGTCGGTACGCCCAGCAGCCGGCAGATCACGGTGACCGGCAGCGGGTAGGCGAACTCGTCGACGAGGTCGATGCGGTCCTTGGTCCGGAGCTGGGCCAGCAGGTCCTGGACGATGCGGGTGATCTCGCCGTGCAGGGCGTCGATCCGGCCGGGGTTGTGGGGCGGCCCGAAGGAGCGCATGGCGAGGCCGCGCAGCCGGTGGTGTTCGGGGTCGTCCAGGCCGATGAAGGACGGCGGGATGCCCTGCTCCTCGTCGCCCGGCTCGTCGGGTTCGGTGCGGTTGCGGCGGTCGGAGCTGATCCGCGGGTCGTGCAGCAGGGCGGTGATCTCGTGGTACGTCCCGACCAGGTAGCTGCCGTTCTGCTGCCGGGCCACTCCGTGCTCGCGCAGTTCGGCGTAGAGCGGGTACGGGTCGGGCCGGCTGGCGTAGTCCGTGATCCGCTCGATGAGGGTCTCGGGGTCCGCGGCCATGGGCGGGGCTCCTCACACGGTGGGGGACGGTGGTCCGTCCGTGGTCTCAGCGGCCCGGTTGGACCAGGGTCAGGCGACGGTCGGGCAGATGGCCGGTGAGGGCGACGGTCGGGCCGTGCGAGAGCACCTTGGGGTCCGGGACGTCGGAGGGGACCGGGGCCGGGGACTCGCCCTGGTCGGCGGCGCCCGGCGCGGGCGGGAACGGGGCAGCGGTCTCGATCAGGCGCTGGTAGTACTCCAGCGATTTGCCCTGGTTGACGCTCACCGCCGCGGTGACCCGCCCCCGGTAGCCGTAGACGGCGACCAGCCGGAGCTCCTTGAGGGAGCCCTGGGCGATGACCACCTGGTCGGAGAAGGTGGGGACGCCGACCGATTTGATGTTCAGGCCGAACTGGCTGGACCAGAACGCCGGCACGGTCAGGTGCGGGCGCCGGCGCGGCCCGGGGTTGACCATGTTGTGGGCGGCCACCTCGGCCTGGGCGACCGCGTTGCCCCAGTGCTCCAGGGACAGCAGCTGGTACTCGAAGAGCGGGTGCGGGAACCGCGCCACGTCGCCGGCCGCGAAGACGTCGTCGGTCACGATGCCGTACATGTCGAACGCCCGGCAGCCCGCGTCGCAGGTGACCCCGCGCGGCCCGGCGGCGATGCCGGATTCGGCCACCCACTCGGTGTTGCGGACCGCGCCCAGGGCGACCACGGCGACGTCGGCGTCGATCCGCGTGCCGTCGGAGAACCGGGCGCCGATGAGCCGCCCGGCGCGGTCGCCCTCCAGGGCGGTGACCGTCACGCCGCAGCGCAGGTCGACGCCGTGCGCGCGCTGCAGTTTGGCGGCGAGGGCGCCCAGCGTGCCGCCGAGGGCACCGACGAGCGGCGCCGGTCCGCGTTCGGCGACGGTCACCGCGAGGCCCCGCTCGATGCAGCCGGAGGCGATCTCCGAGCCGGTGAAGCCGGCGCCGATGACCAGGACGCGGCGCGGCCCGGCGTCCAGCCGCGCGGCGAGCCCGGCCGCGTCCCCGCTCGTGCGGAGGGTGAACACCCCTTCCAGGGCGGCCTCTTCCGGGTTCGGCCAGGGCCGGGCCCGGGTTCCGGTGGCGATCAGCAGCCGGTCGTAGGGCTCCTCCGTGCCGTCGGCGAGCAGCACGCGCTTGCCCAGCGGGTCGAGCCCGGTGGCCCGTACGCCGAGCCGCCAGTGCGCGTCCACCGGGCGGCGCCGCGGCAGCCCGGTGTCGCCCGCGGAGACCCGGCCGAGCAGGACCTGCTTGGAGAGCGGCGGCCGGTCGTACGGCGGCTGGGCCTCGTCGCCGATCAGGGTCAGCGAGCCGGCGAAGCCCTCGTCGCGCAGCGTCTCGGCGGCGCGCAGACCGGCGAGCGAGGCACCGACGATCAGGATCCGGCCGTCGCGAGGGTCACCGTTCACCGGTACCGGCCTCCTCCCCCACGAGGATGGCCTGCACCGGGCACGCGGCGACCGCGCGCAGCACGCGTTCCTGCTGCCCGTCCGGGACGACCGGGTGGTACAGCAGGGCTTCCTCACCGTGCATCGTGAACACCTCGGGGGCGAGGAAGGCGCACTGGGCATACCCCTGACAGCGATTGAGGTCGACGACGACGTTCATCGGTCCGCTGCCACTCCTCTCACCCCGTCGCTCCGGCAGGTCCGCAGGCGCGCGGTGGGCGTTGACTCGTCGTCCCTGTCTACCGCGGGCCGCGGAGCGGGGCAGGTGGAGCGGGGCCGTTGGAGGGGCGGGCGGTCCCTGCTACGCGCGGCCGCCGGATTCCGGTTCGCGGTCCCGGGCGAGCAGGCGGACGAGGGCCGCGGCGAGGGCATCGGCCGGGGCGCCGGGCAGGGTGGCCGCTCGCCAGGCGACGAACTGATCGGGCCGTACGAGGAGCGCACCGTCCCCGGCGAGCCCGGCGATGCCGGGCCAGTGTCCTGCCGGATCGGTCACCGCGGCGCCGGGCGCGATCAAGTGCGCCGCGAGGTCCACGCCGAGTCGGTCCGCCACGTCCCGTGCCGCGGTCACCCAGGCGTCCCCGCCGGGTCCGGTGAGCAGGGTGAAACGGGACCGCACCAGGTCGAGCGTGGAGAGCCGGCGTCCGTCCCCGGCGAGCCAGAGGTGCGGGAGGCGGGAGCCGGGGGTGCCGTCCAGGATGCGTGCGCCGTCGTCCGGGTCGGGGAGTTCGGGCTGCGGGTCGAGCACGGCACCGGAGGCGTAGCGGTATCCGAGGTGCACCACCATCGGGTCGAGCGCGCCGGCCGCGCGCCGCGCCGCGGCCATCTGCGGGCTGCGGTCCCAGTGCAGCCGGGGGTCGGCCAGCCGCAGCAGGGACTGCTCCAGCGCGAGGGCCGCGACCGGGCGGCGTTCGGCCTCGTAGCTGTCGAGGAGGGCGGGGCCGGCGTGGCCGCCGAGCACGGCGGCCAGCTTCCAGGCGAGGTTGTGGGCGTCGGCGATCCCGGTGTTGAGGCCGAACGCCCCGACGGGCGGCACGGTGTGCGCCGCGTCGCCGATCAGGAACACCCGCCCGTCGCGGAAGCGGTCGGCCAGCTGGGCCCGGGGCCGCCACGGCAGGGTGCTGAGCACCTCGACGTCGAGGCCGGGCGCGCCGATCGCGCTGCGGATCAGCGACCGGCAGTGCTCGGCGGTGAACGCGTCCAGCGTCGGAGCGGTGCCGGGCGCCGCTGCTTCGTGCCGCTGCGGATCAGGCGCGTCCCAGCCGTCCGTGCCCGGGTCGTACGGCGTGTGGAAGATCCACTCCTCGGCGCCGTCGACGGTCAGCAGCATGCCGGGGGCTTCGGGGTTCGTGATGTCGCAGGAGACGAAGGACCGGCCCTCGGTGTAGGGGCGGAGGTCGGCGCGGAAGAGGATGTTCACCATCGGCGCGCCGAGGCCGCCCGGACCGGAGGTGCCGATGCCGAGCGCGGTCCGCACCTGGCTGCGGGCACCGTCGGCGGCCAGGAGGTGGTCCGCCCGGACGACCCGGCGGCCGCCCTGCCCGTCGGGGCCGGGCGGGGTCTCGACGGTCGCGGTGACACCGTCCGCGTCCTGCTCGAAGGAGAGCAGGCGGGTCGCATGGTGCACCAGCGCGCCCCGGTCGCGGGCGGCGGGCAGCAGGACGGAGTCGAGGCGGTGCTGGGGGCAGGTGCCGCGCAGTGCGGTCGGGGTGAACCGGCCCGGGTCGTCGGAGCCGGCCGCGGGCAGTGCGGTCGTGGGCACCGGCTCGGGGAACACGGCCGTGGCCAGCGTAGTGGCGGAGATCTTGCCGAGGTTGCCGCCGGACATGTCGATCGCCACCGCGTCGACCGCCTCCGCGATCCCCGTCTCCCGGAGGAATTCCACGGTCCGTGGGCCGAGGCCGGTGGCGCGGGGGTGGCGGGACGGCCCGTCCTGGCTCTCGACGACGAGGCACGGGACGCCGTGGTGGGCCAGGAAGAGCGCGGCGGACAAACCGACCGTGCCGCCCCCGGCGATCAGTACGGGGATGTGGGCGGGCATCGGGCGTGCAGGGTTTTCGGGCATGACAACTCCCCCGTCATGGCGCTGCTGAGCAGGCGATGGAGACCACGGCGAGCCCGAATGAGAACACCGTAGCCATAACGGAAACACCGTAGCCATTGCGATACGCTGTGCGCAACGGACGCAGGTGAACCGGGAGTTCGGAGCCCGGGACGACCGGCACCACCCACTACGAGGAGGACTGCGATGGCCGACGCGGCGAAGGAGCCCGCGCCACCCCTGGTCTGGACGAAGGACCGGCGCACCCCGCGCCGCCAGGCCCCGAGCGTGGAGCAGATCGTGCGGACGGCCCTCGCGATCGCGGATGCCGAGGGACTGCCCGCGGTGTCGATGCGCCGGGTGGCCGCCGAGCTCCGGTCCGGCACCGCCTCGCTCTACCGCTATGTCGCCAGCCGGGACGAGCTGCTCGACCTGATGATCAACGAGGTGCACGGCGCGGAGGAGCCGCCCGCACTGACCGGCGAGTGGCGCACCGACCTCGGGAACGTGGCGCGACAGGTGCGGGCCGGTCTGCTGCGGCACCCCTGGCTCGGCACCGAGCTCACCGGCCGCCCGGCGCTCGGCGCGCACTCGCTGCGCCACCACGAGGTCGCACTCACCGCGGCCGGTGCGCTCACCCCGGACATCACCCTCGCGACCCGCGTCGTCGACACCGTGCTGGCGTACGTGCACGGCGCGGCCACCCATGAACTCGCCGAATCCCGGGCCCAGCAGCGGACCGGCCTGACCAAGGAGCAGTGGCGGGCCAGCGTGGGTCCGTACATGCGCGAGGTCATCGAGGGCGGCGGGTACCCGCAGCTCGCCCGCCGGGTGATCGAGGCGGAGGACACCGGGCCGGACGAGCGGTTCGAGTTCGGCCTGCGGTGCGTCCTCGACGGCCTCGGGGCCCTCAGCGCCTGAATCGCCATGCTCGTCGTCGTCATGCGCGGCCTCCTGCGCAAGGCGACGGATCTGCAGGCCGAGATGGCCGAGGTGGTCTGATGGCGAGGAGCCTCGCGGACGAGGGCTGAGGAGCCTCGGTCCTCAGCCGGTGGCCTCAGCCCTCCCCCGGAACCTCAGCCCTCCCCTGGAACCTCAGCCCTCTGCCAGCACCGCCCGGATCACATGCCGGGCGTTGCGCGCCATCGTCGGGTTGGTGTGCCGGTAGTACGGCAGCGCGATCAGCGCCTGGGAGAGCGTCCGGGCCCGGCCGCGGGTCCAGGTGGCGTCGTCCACGTCCAGCGCCTCGCGGAACACCTTCCGGGCGTCGGCCGGCAGCAGGTTCCACGCCGGGAACAGGTCGCAGGCCGGATCGCCCGCCCCCATGCACCCGAAGTCGATCACCGAGGTCAGCCGGCCGCCGTCCACCAGCAGATTGCCCGGCATCAGATCGGCGTGCAGCCAGACCGGGGGCCCGTCCCAGCCGGGGGCGCGCAGCGCGTCCGCCCACACCGCGGCCACCGCATCGCAGTCCACGGCCTCCTCCGGGATCCCGCGCAGTTCCTCGACGGCCGCCCGGGTCGCCGCGTCGAGCGAGGCGAGCGGACCTCCGCGGTAGGCCGCGGGCGCCCCACGGAGGGTGAGGCTCCGCATCGCCGTCACGAACCCGGCCAGATCCTCGGCCAGCAGCACCGGCTCGCTCAGCGCGCCCGCCTCCGGGTTCTCCCCCGCCAGCCACCGGTACACCGACCACGGCCACGGATACCCTCGGCGGCCTCCCCGGCCGCGAGCACCTCGGGGACGGCCGTCGGCAGCCGCGGCGCGAGACGGGGCAGCCACTCCTGTTCCAACGCGATGTCCGGGGCCCCACCCTCCACCAGCGGCAGCCGTACGACCATGGCGTCGCCCAGCCGGTACATGGCGTTGACCGTGCCGCCGGACGGAAACCGTTCCACCGGCAGCTCGGCCCAGTGTGGGAACTGCCCGGCGATCAGCCGCCGTACGAGGTCGTCGTCGAGGGGGTACGGGCCGGGACGCCTCTGCCCTGTGCTGCTCATGGGGCGCCATCCGACCGCCGGACGGCGGCGGGCGTCAAACGGTTTTCGGGGCCGGCGAACCGGCCGGCGCGGCGAGCCGGTCAGCGCACCGAGGCGGCCGGCGGGCGTTCGCGCAGGGCTCCGTAGGCGAGGAAGTACGCCGGCACCCGGTTCAACCACCGGGAGCGGGTGAGCAGTTCGGCCAGCCGCTCGGTGCGCCGCGGATGGCCGGACGGGGGCCGGCCGGTCAGCACCGGCTCGATGACCCGGGCGTGCGCCACCCGTTGCAGATCTTGGGTGAGCACCGTCGTCGGCCACCGGCGGCGCTGGACGCCGCGGACGTCCGACAGGCCCACCGTCCCGGCGCGCAGCGGTTCGACGAGGTAGCGGGCGGCGGCCACCGCGTCCTCGACGGCGAGGTTGATGCCGATGCCGAAGACCGGTGACATCGCGTGCGCGGCGTCACCGATGCACAGCAGCCCCGGCCGGTGCCAGCGCCGCAGCCGGTCGAGGCGCACATCGAGGAGTTTGACCTCGTCCCAGGACCGCACGGCGTGCGCCCGGTCGGCGAGCCAGGGAACGGCGGCGGTGAACTGGTCCATGAACGCGTCGAGGCCGGCGGCACGGCGTTCGGTGTCGGTCCCCTTGGGGATCAGCCCGGCGCACTGCCAGTAGTCGCCACGGTCGATCATGGCGGTGAGGAAGCGGTCGCCGACGCCGCCCACGAGCCCGTGCGGATCGCCGTCCCGCCGCGGCAGCCGGAACCACCAGGCGTCCATCGGGCAGGCGAACTCCTCACGTCCCAGTTCGGGCAGCGTCCGGGCCAGCGAGCCGCGGCCGTCGCAGGCCACGGTGAGGGTGGCCCGCAGCTCCCCGGTGCGTCCGTCGGACGTGCGGTACCGCACCCCGGACACCCGCCCCCCTTCCATGAGGAACGACGTCGCCTCCGTACTCATACGGACGGAGAACGACGGCTCCTGCCGGGCCTCGTCGGCCAGGAGGTCGAGGAGGTCCCACTGCGGCACCATCGCGATGTAGTTGAATTTGCCCGGCAGTGACCCGATGTCGCCGACGGTGACCAGCGAACGGCCAGGCCCGAGCGGCAGCTGAACGCTCGTCACCCGCCGCTGCGGCAGGGCCGCGAACCGCTTGCCCAGGCCGAGGTCGTCCAGCAGCGCCAGCGTCGAGGGGTGCACGGTGTCGCCGCGGAAGTCGCGCAGGAAGTCGCCGTGCTTCTCCAGGACGGTGACCTCCACGCCGGCCCGGGCCAGCAGCAGGCCGAGGACCATTCCGGCGGGCCCGCCGCCCACCACACAGCACGTGGTCCGTTCCATCGCCAGCTCCTTCCGCGGAATTCCCGGGTCCGCCACACCCGCACCAGGCTGCGCACGGGCATCGGCACAGGCATATATGCCCGGACGCCCCGGTGGCCAGACCCGGGGCCGGGCCGGCCCCGGGGTCCGCTGTGCCGGAGCGTGGTTTACCGCTTCACCGCAGGAGGCCGCGGCTCACCAGGTGTGGGCGACGTCCACGATCAGCTGGTTGCCGGACTGCTGCACCCGGAACGGCAGCTTGGCCCGCACGCCGAGGCCGATCTGCGTCTGGCCCTCGAAGCTCGCCCCGAAGCGGGTGTCCTTGAAGGTCCGGTATCCGCTGATGTTCACGCCCGGCAGCGGCTTGCCGGCCGTCCCGGTGTAGGTCTGCTTGCCGGTCGCCGGGTCGTAGCTCGGGGCGGAGACGTAGACCTGCAGGATGGCACCGCCCTGGACCGGTATCTGCTCGCCGGAGCCGTCCTGGTGGAAGGCGTCGACATAGCCGACGTGGTAGCCGACCTTGCCGGTGGCGCCGCCGATGTCGAAGACCATGCGGTCGTAGCAGGTGTTCTGGCTGGTGGTGATGTTCTTCAACGGCTGGGCGTTCGCCTCGGTCGCGGTCTTGTCGAGGCTCCCCCAGTTCGTCGTGCAGGCGGTGACCGTGCCGTGCGTGCCCACCGGGCCGGTCGCGGCGCCGGCCATTCCGGCCGTCCCGAGCACCCCGGCGCCCGTCAGGACGACCACCGTGGCCGCTGTCGCCAACCGTCGCATTTCTGCCCCCAAAGGAAGGTGATGGATGAAGTCCGCGCGGTAGGACCGACGGGACGGCGCGGACGTTGCCCCGGGGACGCATTCCGGTCAGCGCGCGGCGGAAGTTGTCGTGAAAACGGGGTCGCCGGCCGGGTGCGGGGCCGTGTCGCGGGGCATCGGACGGGCCGCCGGTCAGCGCACGCCGTGCGGCCGGAACTGGATGCTGATCCGCGGTCCGGCCGCCCGGGTGCTCTTGGGTATGGCGTGCTCCCACGTCCGCTGGCAGGAGCCGCCCATGACGATCAGATCGCCGTGCCCGAGCGGCCGCCGTACGGTGCTGCCGCCGCGGCGCGGCCGGAGCAGCAGGTCCCGGGGCGCGCCCACGGACAGGATGGCGACCATGGTGTCCGCCCGGCGGTCGCGGCCGGTGCGATCGCCGTGCCAGGCCACGCTGTCCCGGCCGTCGCGGTAGTAGCAGAGCCCGGCCGTGGTGAACGGTTCGCCCAGTTCGTCTGCGTAGTGGGCGCAGAGCGCCGCCCTGGCCTCGGTGAGGACGGGGTGCGGCAGGGGGTCGTCGGCCTGGTAGAAGGCGAGCAGCCGCGGGACGTCCACGACATGGTCGTACATCTGGCGGCGCTCGGCCTGCCAGGGAACGTCCGCGGCGAGCCGTACGAACAGCGCGTCCGCGCCGCTCAGCCAGCCGGGCAGCAGATCGATCCAGGCCCCGTCACCGAGCTCGGTCCGGCGTATGCCGCGCAGCGGGCCGAGACGGATCTCGTCGGTCTGGTCGAAGAGCGAGCCCTGGAGTTGCGTGCCCATGCCTCCAGCGTACCGAGAGATTCGAAAATCTGTTCTGTCGCCCGTCCGGCAGGTCGCCGGTCAGGGCTCCGCGGTCGCCGCCCGGGTCCGCTCGTCCGCGTCCGCCAGCCAGAAGTACACCGGCGGCAGCACGAGCTCCAGGACGGTCAACGGGACCTGGAACCACTGCGGCGGACCGTGCACCGCCAGCGAGAGCAGCCGGCCGATCCCGCCGAGCAGGAAGATCCCGGCGAGCGCGCGCACCGCCTTCGCCGGGATCGGTGACTGCCGGGCCGCCCAGATCCAGGCCAGTCCGTACCCGAGGAAGATCGCGTTGTAGAACCGCTCCCGGCTGTCCACCGTCGCACCGGCCGATCCCTCGCCCGGCACCGAGGCGATGCCCAGCACGAGGTGGAACGCCCCGATCGCCACACAGGCGATTCCCATGGCCCACACCAGCCACCTGAGCACTCGATCCATGACCGTTACCCCCTTCGTCCCGTGCGGCTCAGGCCGTGGCCTGGTCGGTGGCGCGCCGGCGCGCGGCGGTGGCCCCGGCGGGGTCGCCGAGCAGGTCGGCGAGCCGGGCCTTGGCGGACCAGTTGTACGGGCAGACCGGGCGCAGGTTGGCGCGTTCGCTGAGCAGGGTGCGGGCCAGGTCCGTCCGGCCCGCGTGGAGGGCGGCCTCGACGAGGGTGCGCTGGATCGCGTCCCGCTGGGCGTGGCTGCCGCCGAAGTCGTTGAGGCGGTGGCGGACGGGCAGCAGGTGCTCGACGGCCGCGGCGTGGTCGTGCCGGCCGTAGGCGATCAGGGCGCGGCAGACCGGCAGGCCGATCTCCGCGGTCATCCACCGGTTGGAAACCACGGGGGCCGAAGTCACCCAGTTCTCCCGGTCCTTGACGAGGCGCTCCGCCCGGTCGATGCGGTCGGCGCCGACGTAGGCCATGACGGCATGGGCGTCGTTGAAGGCGTAGTGCGGACCGTCGGCCCGGCGCTCCCAGGCGTCGGCGAGCCGGGCCCAGCGGGTGCCCTGGTCGTCGCCGGCCAGATGGAGCCGCCACAACAGGGCGGCGGCGTCCAGCAGTTCCATCGCCGCGCCCGGGGACCCCTCGCGGTGCAGGGCCGCGTCGTAGATCTCCAGGACCCGGGCGGTGTTGCCGGTCTCCAGGGTGAAGAGGGCGTAGTGCCACCAGTTGTGGACGGTGAGGAGGGTGTCGCCGGACCAGTCGCCGGTGCGGTCGTCCAGGAAGCGGATGCCGTCGGTGAAGCGTCCGCGCATCTCGTAGGTGTGCGCGACGCCGTGGATGCCCCAGACGTCGTTCGGGTGCTGCGCGAGGGCGGCCAGACCGGTCTCCTCCGCGCGTTCGTAGTGGCCGGACTCCTCCAGGCCGAAGGCGTACATGCCGAGCAGCGGTCCGTGGTGCGGATCGTGTGTGTCCCAGGCGTCCAGGGCCCCGCCGACCCGGTCGCGCAGCCGCTGGGCGTCGCCGGTGAGGAAGTCGTGCTGGTGCCCGGCGATGAGGGCGAGCACGTCGCGGGGGAAGGCCACGGTGAGGTCGCCGAGGATGCGCCCGGCCCCGTGCAGATCGCCGTCCAGCCAGGTCGTCGCGGCGGCGAGGTGCATCCGCTCACGGGGCGTCAGTTTCCCCTCGTCCAGGTCGGCGAGGAAGCCGTGGAAGGCCGTGCGGGCCTCCGCCGCGTCCTTCTCCTCGGTGCCGAGCACGCCCAGATACGCGGCGAGGGCCCGGCCCATGACCGACCGCGGCGAGTCGGCGAGCACGGCCCGGGCCGAGTCCACCACCCGCGGCCGGAAGAAGAGCAGGTCGTCCAGCGCCTGTTCGTAGTGGCCGAGGGCTTCGGAACTGGTGTCGCTCATCACGTGCCCGTGGCGGTCCGTGGTCATGGAGGGCTCCTGGTGCCGGGAACATCGTCGCTGATGACCATCGTCCCCGGCGCGGACCCGGTTCAGCAGGCGCTTCGCCCGGAACTGGCCGAATCGGCCCAGCCGGGGCGTTCCGGGGACCTTCCGGAAACGCTGCGGGAGGGGACCGGGAGAATGACCGTGCGCACGGGCGTGCGGGTCATTCCGTACGCACCGTGTGGCGCGACATGGGCAAGAGGAACGCTGCGAGGGAGCAGGTTGTGCGAAGTGCCACGGTGACGCCCGGGGGCGACCGGATGCGGTGGGTGGAGCTGCCGGGGGCCGAGCCCTGCCGGGTGTACGTGCACGGGCTCGGCGCCGCGTCGCTCCCGTACTTCACCGAGGTGGCGGTGCACCCCCAACTGGCCGGCCGCCGCTCCCTGCTCGTCGATCTGCTCGGGCACGGCATCAGCGACCGCCCCACGGACTTCGACTACACCCTGGAAGCGCACGCCGATGCCCTGGCCGCCGCCCTGGAGTCGGCCGGGGTCGCCGGGGCCGAGCTGATCGCGCACAGCATGGGCGGTTCGGTGGCGATCGTCCTGGCCGCCCGGCATCCGCGGCTGGTGTCCCGCCTGGTGCTCGTCGACGCCAACCTCGATCCGCTCACGCCGGCGCCCGGGGCCGGCGGCAGCCGCGGCATCGCCGCGTACTCCGAGGAGGAGTTCCGCTCCGGCGGCTGGGCGGAGGTCGGCGAGCGGGCCGGGGCGCACTGGTGGTCCACCATGCGCCTGGCCGGCCGGGAGGCGCTGCACCGCAGCGCCGTCCACCTCGTACGCGGCACCTCGCCGACCCTGCGGGAGCTGCTGCTGGAGCTGGCGGTCCCGCGTACCTACCTGCTCCCGGAGGCCGACGGTCCGCTCCCCGGCGCCGACGCCCTCGTCCGGGCGGGGTACAGGTCGTGGCCGTCCCGGACTGCGGGCACAACATCATGCTCGACAATCCGGCGGGCTTCGTACGGGCCACCGCGGCGGCCCTCACGCCACCCAGTGGGGCCGACGGGCGGCGGACCGGACCGTGAGGTCGTCGGCGAGGGCGGTGGCCATGCGCTGCACCGCCTCGCGCAGGGTGTCCGCCGGCGTGGTGTAGGGAATGCGCAGGCGCTGTTCGAAGAGGCCCGGGTCGGTGGCGAAGTAGGCACCGCTCTCGATCCGCACACCGTGCTCCAGCGCCCGTTCCGCCAGCGCCGAGGCGACCGGCTCGCCCAGGTCGACCCAGAGCGACAGCCCGCCGGGCGGCAGCCGCCAGGTCCACTGCGGGGTGTGCTCGGCCAGGGCCGCGGCGAGGGCGGCGCGTTGCCGGCGCAGCTGTTCCAGGCGGGCCGGCAGCAGGTCCCCGGCCTGCGCCAGCAGGGTGAGGGCCAGCAGCTGGTCCACGACGGAACCGCCCATGTCGGTGGCGACGCGCTGGCCGGCGAGTTCGGTGACGAGCCGGGCGGGGGCCCGCAGCCAGCCGATGCGCAGCCCTCCCCAGTGGGTCTTGCTCATCGAGCCGATGGTGATGACCTGCCCGGTGCCGCCAGGGGTGGCGTGCGAGGCGAACGGCGGCGGGGCGGGGACGTCGAGGGCGAGGTCGGCCAGGGTCTCGTCGATGACCAGCCAGGTGCCGGAGCGCGCCGCCGCGCGCAGGGTGCGGACGCGTTCCCGCTCGGGCATCAGGAAGCCGGTCGGGTTGTGGAAGTCCGGTATCAGATAGGCCAGTTGGGGCACGACCTGGCGCAGGGTGGACTCGATGATCTCGATGTCCCAGCCCTCGTCCGTCACCGGGACCGACACGGTACGGAGCTGGGCGCGGCGCAGGGCCTCCAGGGCGTTCGGGTAGGACGGGTTCTCCACCATGACCCGGTCGCCGGGGCGGCAGAGCAGTCCGATGACGAGGGTGAGGGCGTGCTGGGCGCCGGAGGTCACCAGGATCTGTTCGGGGAGGGTGGGCAGGCCGCGCCGGGTGAAGCGTTCGGCGACGGCGGCGCGCAGGTCGGGCAGGCCGTAGGGGTGGTAGCCGGGGGTGGGGGCGTGCTCGGCCAGTTGCGGGGCGACCTGGGTGAGGGCGTCGACGAGCGTCTGCTGCGGCAGCCCCGGGGCGGCTCTGGCCAGGTCGATCGCGGTGTCCTGCGGGCCGATGAGCCGTGAAATGCCGCGCGGGGTACGGCCCTCGGGCAGGTCCGTCCAGGTGCCGGAGCCCTGCCGGCTGTGCGCGTAGCCGCTCTCGCGCAGCAGGTCGTACACGGCGGTGATGGTGGTCCGGCTCGTGCCGAGTGCGACGGCCAGTTCCCGCTCGGCGGGGAGGGTGGCGTGCAGCGCGATGCGGCCGTCGAGGATCAACGTGCTGAGGGCCTGGGCGAGATGGCGGTAGGCGGGCCGGGCCCCCGCCGGGTCGGGCAGCAACGCGGCGAGCTGCCGGGCCCCCACGGTCCGGCCCGGGCGGGGGGCCCGGCCCGCGGGCCGGGACGGAGCTGCGTCCACCACACCATTCTCCTGTGATTGGCCGTGTTGTCCGGGCCAATCACTCTACAGAGTGGCCGCATTGGCCTGGAACGCGGGCCGGAAGGCAACTGTGCAGACGGAGGTGACGCCGTACGTGGAGACGTACGGCGTCACGTACGGCAGGAGGCAACCGCCCATGCGGCAGGACATCACCACGACGGACCGGGATCGTCGCCCCCGGAAGGCCCCGGTGCCCGCCCCTCCCCCGCTCACCCATCTCCCCCTCGCCGAGCGCCCGTTGCGGCGGCTGCTCCAACTGTTCGCCGGCCTCACCCTCTACGGATGCAGCCTCTCGCTCATGGTGCGGGCCGGACTGGGGCTCAGTCCCTGGAGCGTGCTGAACGAGGGGCTGGCGGAGCGCACCGGCCTGAGCTTCGGCACCCTCACCGGCCTCGTGGGGGCGCTCGTCCTGCTCCTGTGGATCCCCCTGCGGCAGCGGCCCACCTTCGGGACCTTCGCCAACATCGTGGTCCTGGCGGGCTCGTCCGACCTCGGCCTCTGGCTCCTCCCCCGGCACCTCGGGCTCCCCGCCCGGATCGGCCTGCTCACCGGCGGCGTGCTCCTCAACGCGTTCGCCATCGCCGTCTACGTGGGCGCGCGGTGCGGCCCGGGCCCCCGGGACGGGCTGATGACCGGCGCGTCCGCAGCCACCGGGCGATCGCTCCGGCTGGTCCGGACGCTGATCGAGATCAGCGTGCTCGTCGTGGGCCGGCTGCTCGGCGGAAGCGTCGGTGCCGGCACCGTGCTGTACGCGCTCGCGGTCGGCCCGACGACCCAGTTCTTCCTGCCTCGGTTCGCCTACCGGAGCCCCGCCGAAGGCGGCCCGGTCAGTCCGCGGCCGCGCCGACGCCGTCGCGGCAGTCCGGGTGGCCCCAGCCGTCCGGGTTCTTCGCGATGGGTTCCCCGGCCGCGTACGAGCGTCCGCAGCGGCAGCGGCCGGGGAACTTGGCGTTGAGCGTACGGCCGGAACTCCCGGACGTACGGCGGCGCGGTGTGGAGGCCGTCTTCGCCGTGGGGCCGGCGGTGGCGCGGCGGCGGGTGCCGGCCGGCCGGGCGCTGTCCGCGGCGGCCGGCGGCTCCGGCGACCCGAGGGCGCTGCCGGCGGCCTCCTGGACGGTCGCGGCCTGGCTGGCGGCGCGGTCGGCGAAGTCGTTGAGCCGGTCGCCGTCCACCTGGTGCGCGGGCACATAGCGGAATTCCACCGTGCGGCCGGCGAGCAGTTCGTCGATGCGGACGACGAGTTCCTGGTTGGCGACGGGCTTGCCGGCGGCGGTCTTCCAGCCCTTGCGCTTCCAGCCGGGCAGCCAGGTGGTGACGGCCTTCATCGCGTACTGGGAGTCCATCCGGATCTCCATCGGCAGGGCCGGGTCGGTGGCCGTGAGCAGGCGTTCCAGCGCCGTGAGCTCCGCGACGTTGTTGGTGGCGGTGCCCAGCGGACCGGCCTCCCAGCGGACGACGGTCTCCCCGGCATCGGCGAGGACCCAGGCCCAGCCCGCGGGCCCGGGGTTTCCTTTGGAGGCGCCGTCACATGCGGCGATCACGCGTTCAGCCATGCCCGCGATCATGCCAGGTCAGGGGCCGCGGGGCGAAGTCGCGCAGGGCCCGGCCAGCAGTCCCTGCTGTTCGAGCACGGGGTCACCTTCCGCCCCGACTGGGAGCGGGTGATCACGCCGGTCGTCGACTTCCTGACCGCCCGCGCCGACGTCGACGCCGAGCGGCTCGTCCTCGCCGGGATCAGCCAGGCCGGTTACTGGGTGCCCCGCGCGCTCGCCTTCGAGCACCGCATCGCCGCCGCTGTCGCCGATCCCGGGGTCGTCGAGGTGGTGGCGAGCTGGTGGCCGAATCTGGGACCTGACCTGCGCGCACTGTGGGAATCCGGCGACCGCGAGACCTTCGACCGGGTGCTGCGCGAGGCCATGGCGGAGTCCCCCGAGCTGGCCGCCAGGTGGCGCTGGCGGGCGAAACCGTACGGCATCGAGTCGCCCTTCGACCTGCTCACCGAGGTCTCCCGGTACACCGTGCTGCCGGTGGTCCACCGGATCACCACCCCGCTGCTCATCACGGACCCCGAGGGCGAGCACTTCTGGCCCGGCGCGTCGGCACGCCTCTTCGACGCCCTGCCGGGCCCCAAGGAACTGATCCGCTTCACCGAGGCCGAAGGCTCCCACCTGCACTGCGCACCGCTGGGCCGCGCCCTCTTCGAGCAGCGCGTCTTCGACTGGCTCGACGCCCGGCTGGGCATCGATTCCGGGGCCGCGCTGCCGGGGCCGGGCGGCGCTCTTGAAGAGGAAAGGAAATTTTCCTGAGCCTCTAGGCAGCGGCTCCCGGGCGTAGCACCATCGGCCGTAGGGGGCCCGGGCCCGAACCCGCCCGGCCTCCTCCGGACACAGCACTCGACAGGTCGGCACGGACCGGCCTTGCGCCACCCATCTCGACGTTCCCACTGTGAGCGCACCGGCGCCGGTGTTCGACACCGCGGCACCCGACGCGCCGGTGCCGGAATCGACACCATCATGAGATTGCTCGCTGAGCGTCGGCCGGACGTGCAGGCCCGGTCCGACACCCTTCGCTCTCCCCCGCTCGGCGCGGACCTCGGTCTGCTCCTCCTGCGCCTGGCCGTCGGCCTGCTCATGGCCGGCCACGGCGCCCAGAAGCTCTTCGGCTTCTTCGGCGGCCACGGGCTCGGCGGAACCGGCAGGGCCTTCGCCGCCCTCGGTTTCCACCCGGGCAGGTTTTACGCGGGCCTGTGCGGCGCCTCCGAATTCCTCGGCGGCCTCGGGCTCGCGGCCGGTCTGTTCACCCCCCTCGCCGCGGCCGCCGTCATCGGCGTGATGATCAACGCGATGATCCTCGGCGTTCCGCACGGGCTCTGGACGACCGACGGCGGCATCGAGTACCCGCTGTGCCTCGGCGCGGTCGCGCTCTCGATCGCGGCGATCGGGCCGGGGCGTTTCGCGCTGGACCGGCCGTTCCGGTGGCGGGACGGTGGTCTGGGCTGTGCGGCCTTCGCCCTGGGTGTGGGGGGCCTGGGCGCCGCGCTCATACAGCTCCTGGGCCTGTGACGCCGGTCCGGACCGGCCCCTTCGACCGTGGACGGACCTATGCTGAGGCGGATGTTCGCACCCGAAGGTCCCACGTTCCGGGAACTCGCCGTTCAGGCGCTGTCGTCCGTCGAGCACGGCTATGACCTGCTCGCCCCGAAGTTCGACCACACGCCGTTCCGGACGCCGGAGTCGGTGCTGGCTCCGGTGTCGCGGGTGCTGCGCGAGCTCGGCCCGTTCGGGAGCGGCCTCGATCTGTGCTGCGGTACGGGCGCGGGCATGGACGTCCTGCGGCAGGTGTGCCGGGAGCGGGTGACCGGCGTCGACCTCAGCGCCGGGATGCTCGCGGTGGGCCGCGCCCGTGAGCCGGTGCCCGCCCGGGCGCCACGGATGGACTGGGTGCGCGCGGATGCGCGGGCCCTGCCCTTCGGGCCGGTCTTCGACCTCGTGGTGAGCTTCGGGGCGTTCGGGCACTTCCTGCCGGGCGAGCGTCCCGGGCTGTTCGCGCAGGTCCGCTCCGTGTTGCGGCCGGGTGGCCGGTTCGCGTTCCCGATCGCGGCGCCGTCCCGGCCGGGGTCGGCCGCGTATTGGATGCTGGCGGGGTTCGACGCGGCGATGCGGGTCCGCAACGCGCTGTGGCACCCGCCGTTCGTCATGTACTACCGGCCGTTCCGGCTGAGTGCCGTCCGTGCGGAACTGGCGCGTGCCGGCTTCGCCGTACGGCTGCACGCCCTGCCGGAGCTCGGCCGGCGCCCGGACGGCAGCCCCCGGTGCCGGCTCGTGGTGGCCACCCGGGCCGAGGCGGTGTGACGGCCCGCACCCGGCCCGGACCATCCGTGGGATCACGGGAGTTGGCAGGCCGCGCAGAGCCGTCGCAGCGTGGACCGCATACCGGCGCGGTTGCGTGCGGCGCGCCGGCCGGCCGGGGTGCCGGTGAAGAGCAGTCCGAGCGTTTCGGCGATCCGGGAGCGCCAGCCGCCGCGCCGGTGGTCGATCCAGTACTCGGTGACCCGGGTCCCGCTGCCGTCCGCCGCCGGGGCGAAGCGGTAGCCCCAACGGGCCACCGGCAGGCCGAAGGTGGCGACGTCGAAGGCGAACTCCCGGCCGGGTTCGTCGACGACGATCCGGCAGTGGGTGAACCACACCCAGAAGGCCCGGCGGTTGAACCCCACGAACCGGTCGCCGCGCCGCCACACCCCGATGACTTCCGGACTCCACTCCTTCATCCGCCGGAGGTCCGACACGGCCTGATAGAGGACGTGCGGCGGGGCGGTGCACTCCAGGGACTCCTCGGCGGTCCATTCCCGTGCGGTCATCGTGCGGCTCCTTCGTGCTCGGTACCGTCTGCGGCGGTGGGGGCGTGGGTGCGGGCGGCCACGACCGTGGCGGCGTCGAGGATCTGGCGCGTGACGGCGGCCGTGTCGGACAGGACGGAGAGGTGTCCGCAGCCCGGCCGGACGACGAGGCGGCCGTCCCGGCACGCCGCGAGGAAGCGGCGCTCGTCGCGGCGGAGCTGATCGCGGGCCCCGTTCACCAGCCAGACCGGGCCGGGATAGGCCGAGAGCAGGGACACCGGGTCCATCCCGCAGACGGTCTCGATGATGCTCGGCATCAGCTCGCTGCTCAGACCGCCGGCGACCATGGCCTCGGCCAGCGGGGCGGGGAGCGCACGGCGGAAGGCGTAGGCGCTCAGCCGGTTGGCCGCCTCGGGGTGCCTGCCCCCGAGGCGCGCCGCTCCGCGGTAGGCGGTGCGGAGCACTCCGCGGGGTACGGCGGTGCAGCCCATCGCCATCAGCCCGCTGACGCGTTCCGGGTGGCGGGCCGCGGTGGCCGTGGCGACATAGCCGCCCAGGGACAGGCCGATGAGCATCGCCCGGCCGCCGACCTCGTCGATGGCGTCGGCGACCGCCGCCACGGCGCCGGGCAGGGTGAACGGTTCGCCGCGCCGGGAACCGTGGCCCGGCAGGTCGGGGGCGACCGCGGGATGGCGGGTGCCGATCGCGTGGATCACGGGGTGCCACATCGTGCCGCTGACGCGCATGCCGTGGACGAAGACGAGGGGCAGCCCGGCTTCCGAGGGTGGTTTCATGCCCGGCACGCTAACAGGAAATGCAACGCAACGTTGCGTTGTTTTTCGCTGCTAGGCTTCACCCATGAGCGGAAGTGAGCGACCGGGCGGACGCGGGCGGCGGACCGAAGGGGATGAGCGGAGCGAGCGCCCCGGCGGGAAGCGGGCCGGCGGGCCGCGGAAGGCGCAGGAGATCTTCGACGCGACGCTGGATCTGCTCGCGGCCCACGGCTACGAGGGGCTGACCATCGAGGGCGTCGCCCAGCGGTCCGGCGTCAACAAGACCACGATCTACCGCTGGTGGCCCTCGAAGGGCGCCCTTCTGGGTGCCGCGCTCATCGGGGCGCGGCGGCTCGACTTCGAACTGCCCGACACCGGCAGCCTCCAGGGCGACCTGGAGGCCCTGCTCCGGGCGATCGTCACCCTCCTCACCGCACCGCCGTCCTGCGACATCGCGGTGGCGACGCTGGGCGCCGTCACCCACAGTCCCGAACTCGCGGGCCACATAAGGGAGTTCTTCGCCGATCGACTCGCGCGCGAGCTGCCGGTCTTCGAACGGGCCGTCGCCCGCGGCGAACTCGCGGCGGACGCCGATCCCGCACTGCTGGTGGATCTGCTGGCCGGCGCCGCCTGGTTCCGCCTGACGCTACGTCAACTCCCGCTGGACCAGGACTTCGTATCCCGCACCGTCCGCACCGTCCTCAAAGGAGCCAGCGCTCCGGACGCCCTCTAAATGGTCTGTTGCACCCTCAACTACAACTTTGCGAATTCTTGGTGTAGTTGAATCAGTTTTCACACCAGTCTCAGACGCAACAGCGACGGACACGGACGAAAGACACGAGGAGCGGGCGCGCATGAGCACGACGAACCGGCGGAAGAGAGAGCGGACGAGCGGCGGCATACGGTCGGCGAGCCGGGGAGCGGTGCTGTCCGCGGTGGCGCTGGGACTCGTGACCGCGATGGCCGCACCGGCCGTCGCGGCGGACGGCCCGACGCGCGAGCAGCTCATGGCGGACTGCGCCTCCGGCGAGGGCAAGTGCAGCTTCAACGAGCCGGTGCTCGGCAAGGCGTACCTCGGGGACTTCCACCAGGTCTCCGACTCGCTCTTCAACTGCAGCACTTCGGACGCCACCCAGTCGATGGGCTGGTCGGACACGGTGGGTTCGACGGACTCCGCGGGCGTTTCGGTGACCGTCGGCGGCAAGATCGCCGACCTGATCGACCTGAGCGTCACCGCGACGTACAGCCACACCTGGTCCAGTTCGCACACCGAGAACAGCTCCCTCACCATGACCGTCAAGCCCGGTGAGGTCGGCTGGATCTCTCGCGCGCAGGTCATGCAGACCGTCTCCGGCACCTGGCAGACGCACTACGACAGCCCGAAGTGGGGCCACTACTACTGGTTCGTGCCGGACACCGTGACCGGTCCCGCGACCAACGGGACGGACGGGCAGAGCAACGCGGTGACCGTCAAGACCCGCAAGATGACCGCCGCCGAGAAGTCGTCGTGCGGGTCCGGCGCCAAGCACGGGCGGGCGTTCGTGGTGCAGCACTGACGCATCCGCCGGTGCCGCCTCCCGCGTGACGGGAGGCGGCACAGCGACCTGAAGCGGCCGGCGTCCTCGGCTAGTCCAGGACCTCGGCCGCCTTCGTCCTCGGGCCTCCGGCGTCACCGGTGTTGAGCGTGCCGGCCGGTTCGAGCAGCAGGATGGCGGTCTCCTCGTCCGCCACCGGGCAGTGCTCGACGCCTCGGGGCACGACGAACAACTCGCCGGGGCCGAGGACCACATCGCCGTCCCGCAGCTGGATGGTGAGCCGGCCGCTGATGACCAGGAACAGCTCGTCGGTGTCCTCGTGGGTGTGCCAGACGAACTCCCCCTTCAGCTTGGCGAGTTTGACCTCGTAGTCATTGAGGTCGGCCACCTTCTTCTGCGACCACAGGTCGGAGAACTGCGCGAGTCTGTCGGCGAGATTGATCGCGACGGGAGCCTGGGGCATACCGGTCCTTCCTTACCGCACGTCGGCCCGGACCGTTCGCATCCGGGCTGGTGACAGCCTCCCGGACGCCGCGTTCGGCGGTCTTGTACGTTCCTGACATGACTGCAGACCGGCCCCCGTCCGCGCCCCGGCCCCGTACGCCGGTCAACCCGCCGGGTCCGCCGGTCGCCCCACCCCGTACGTCGGTCACGGCCTGGCGGCCCGCCGTGCCGGGCATCTCCGAGGTCCTGCATGCGCATTTCACCGACCACGCCTACCCGGCGCACACCCATGACACCTGGGACCTGATGATCCTCGACGACGGAGCGGTCGACTTCGCGCTCGACCGCGACCGTCATGGCGCGACCGGCACCGGGACGGTCGTCCTGCTGCCTCCCGGTGTCCCCCACGACGGCCGGACGGTCACCGCGACCGGGTTCCGCAAGCGGGTGCTCTACCTCGACACGTCCGTGCTTCCCGAGCGGCTGACCGGTCACGCGGTGGACCGGCCGCTGCTCGACGACGCCCTGCTGCGCCGCCGCGTCCACCAGCTGCACACGGCCCTCGGGGACCCGGGCGACGGGTTCGAGGCCGAGTCCCGGCTGGCCTTCATACGGGAGCGGCTGCACGGGCACCTCGCCACCTGGCGGCCGCGCACGCCCGGCCGCGAGGGAAGCCGGCTGGCCGCCGAGTTGCGGGAGCTGCTCGACGCACGCGTGACGACCGGCCTCTCACTGCGGGAGGCCGCCGCCACCCTGCACGCCCACCCGACGCATCTGATCCGCTGCTTCAAACAGGCCTACGGGCTTCCGCCGCACACCTATCTGACCGGGAAGCGGATCGAGTCGGCGCGCCGGCTCCTGCTCGACGGCCGGCGGCCGGCCGCGGTCGCGGCGGCGGTCGGATTCCACGACCAGGCGCATCTGAACCGGCACTTCACCCGCCACCTGGGCACCACGCCGGCACGGTTCGCCACGGGGGCGGCCCGCGCGCGGCAGCAGGTCACGTACCCGTAGTGGTGGCCTCAGTACACCGAGGCGGTACGCGTCCCGTCGGTGACGGCGGACAACGTCGCCGCGGATCTCGCCGCCCGCGGGCCGGCGAGGGCATGACGCAAGGCGGTTTCCCAAGACCGCACTTCGGGCCGCACCGGCCGGGAAAGGCCGCCATTTCGGCCAACTCTCCTTCTCAACAGTTTGTTGCGCCGCGTGGCTGCCTACAGTCCCGCCATGACGCATGGGCGGGACGCGGTGGACGGCCGGGTGCTGGTGGCCGGGGCCTACTCGGTGGATCTGGTGTTCCGGGGGCCGGCGGAACCCGTCGCGTACGGCACGGAAGTGTGGGCCGACGGCTTCGGGACCGCACCCGGTGGGGCGTACACCCTCGCCATGGGGCTGCGGCGGCTGGGCCGGGAGGCCGTCTGGGCGACGGACTTCGGCACCGCCCCGTTCAGCCGGGAGGTGCTGGCCGCCGCGCGCCACGAGGGGCTGGACGAGCGGGGCTTCCGGCACCATCCGGGCCCCGTGCGCCGGGTGACGGTCGCCCTGTCCCGGCCGGACGACCGTGCGATGGTGTCCTACGAAGACCCGGTCGCCGGCCGCCCGTTGGCCGAGCTGATCGAGATCCACCGGCCGGCGGTGGTGATGCTGCCGCACCTCCAGTACGGACCCGAGGTGTCCGAGGCGCTGGACGTCGCCGACCGCATCGGGGCGGAGGTGTTCATGGACTGCCAGGACTTCCCGGGCACGGTGGACATGCCGGAGGTGGCGAAGGTGCTCGGCAGGGTGGCCGTGTTCGCCCCCAACGCCGCTGAGGCGCTCCGGGTGACGGGGGCCGGTTCCGTGGCGGAGGCGGTCGAGGTGCTGGCCGGGCTGGTGCGCACCGTCGTGGTCAAGCAGGACGCCGCGGGCGCCCTGGCCGCCGAGGACGGTGTACGGATCGCGCAGCCGTCGGTGCCGATGGAGGTCGTGGACACCACGGGGGCGGGAGACTGCTTCAACGTGGGCTTCGTGCACCGGCGGCTGGCGGGCGGGACGCTCGCCCGGTGCCTGGCCGCCGGCGTCGCCTGCGGCGCGGCGGCCGTCACGGCCGCGGGTTCGGCCGCCGCCCCGGACGCGGCGGGCCTGGAGCGCTGGCTCGCGCGTCTCCCCGGATGACCGGGCGGCACCCTCGCGCACCACTGCGGAACGTCTTCCGCGTTCCACCCATCCACGGCATCCGAGGACAACGGGGGCTCCATGACATCGCTGCGACCGGGAGAGCGGACCGCCCCCGCGCCGAAGGTGCTCGTCACCGACCTGGACGGCACCTTGCTCGGCGGTGACCGCGCGGACCGCGGGCGGCTGCGGGCGGCGCTGGAACGGCACCCCGAGGTGACCGTGGTGTTCGCCACCGGCCGCTCGCTGACGTCCGTCGAGCGGATCCTGGACCGGGACCCGCTGGTCCCCCGGCCCCGGTGGATCATCGCCGACGTCGGGGCGAGCGTGATCGACGGATCGGACCGGAGCCGTGTCGACGTGGTGCAGAACCAACTGCGCGAAGGCTGGCCGGGACACCGGCGGGTGCGCGAGCGGATGGCACGGTTCCCGGAGCTGGAGTACCAGGAGGGGTGGTCCAGGAGGGCCGCTGCTCGTTCTTCCTGCGCCCCGGGCGGCTCTCCGACGACATCACCGCCGCGGTAAGGGAGTTGGGCTGCGGATGGACGTACTCGGCGGGGCGGTACTTCGATGTGCTCCCCGCCCCGGCGAGCAAGGGCCGGGCGCTCGCCCTGCTCGCCCGCAAGCTCCAGTGGTCCATGGAGTCGGTACTGGTGGCGGGCGACTCGCTCAACGACCTGTCGCTGTTCGAGCTCGGCTGCCACGGTGTCCTGATGAGCGGGGCGGAGCCGGCCCTGCGGGAGCGGATCGCGGACCGCACCGAGGTGTACCGGCCGGACCGGGCCGGTGCGGCCGGCATCCTCGCCGCCCTGGAGGGCCTGGGCTGGATCGCGCGTCCGCACGCCGTGGTGGTCGGGTACCACCGGCCGCCGGTGCGCTGGGCCGACGGACGGTGGCGGCGGCCGGTGAGCCCCAACGGCGTACTGCCCACCCTGCAGGGCCTGTTCGGCGCCGGGGGGCCGGACGGGGTGTGGGCCACCGCGCTGGTCGAGGACGGCACCGCACCGCAGGCCGCTCCGGAGCCCGGCCGTCCGCACCGTACGGGACTTCCGCTGGCGTTCCTGCCGGTGGACGGCGTGCAGTGGACGGAGTACTTCCACCGTGCCTGCAAGGAGACGCTGTGGCCGGTGCTGATGTCGCAGCCCGGCCGGATGCGGTACCGCGCCTCGGCCTGGCGTCACTACGAACGGTTCAACGCCCGCTTCGCCGACCACCTGAGCGCCCATGCGGCCCGTGACGCCACGGTCTGGCTGCACGACTACAACCTGTGGCTGGTGCCCGGCATGCTGCGCGCCGCGCGCCCGGATCTGCGGCTGGGACTGTTCCACCACACGCCCTTTCCCCCGGCGGACGCCTTCGGCCGGCTGCCGACCGCGGGCCAGCTCCGCGACTCGCTCGCCTGCCTGGACTGGGCCGGGTTCCACACCGAGGCGTTCGCCGGCCACTTCCGGCAGGTGCTGGCCGGCGCCGCGCGGATGCCCCGTACGGGGGTGCATCCGCTGGGCATCGACCGCCGGGCCGTCGAGGAACTGGCCCGCGCGCGCGTCGTCCGCGCCGGTACGGACCGCGGCGGGCCGGCCCTGGTCCTGTCGGTGGAGCGGCTCGACTACGCCAAGGCGCCGCTGGAGAAGGTCCGGGCGATCGACGCACTGCTCTCCCAACGCCCCGCATGGCGCGGCGCGTTGGTGTTCCGGCTGGTGTGTCCGCCGCCGGAGCCGGGGATCCGGATCCATGACACCACCCGGGCGGCACTGGAGCACGCCATCAACGAGGTCAACGGGCGCTGGAGTCACGGGAGTTGGCGTCCGATCGACTATCTGCCGCGGGCCCTGCCGTTCGCCGAGGTGGTCGACCAGTACCTCGCGGCGGAGGTCTTCTGGGTGACCTCCCTCCAGGACGGGATGAACCTCACCGCGAAGGAGTTCATCGCCAGCCACGCCGCGACCGGCCGCCGCGGGGTCCTCATCCTCTCCCGGCACACCGGCGCGGCCGCCCAGCTCGGCACCGCCGCACTGCTCACCGACCCGCGCTCACCACAGGACCTCGTCGACACGCTGCACCGGTCGCTCACCATGACGCCCAACGAACGCGCCGCCCACCTCGGCCGCCTGGCGGCGCTGCTCGACGATCCGCCGCCCGTCCACTGGGCCCGCGACATCCTCACGGCCATCGGGGAAGCGGCGGACGGCAGGAACTGGCGGACATAGCAACACATCTGACACCCAGTCACCCCACCCTGACATCAGCGTCACGCTGACATCAGCACCACCCTGGCATCGCTACCGACCTGACGCCTGTACGGGCTGACCGAATTTCCGGTCCCTCACCCAGGGTGCACGGGCACGCACAGCGGGTATCACCCCTCCGCGTCACTTCTCCGCACCATCCCCTCTTCTCCTTCTCCCCCTTCGCGCCTCACCCCTTCGCGCTCCCGGGAGCCGCTCATGAAGCACACCCACCCCCAGCCCGGCGACATCGGGCTCACCCGCATCAACGGCGTCAGCGGCCGGCTGATCCGCTTCGGACAGTGGATCAACGGCGACGGCTTCGCCGACTACGAACACGCCTTCCTGGTCCTGCCCGACGACCGGCTACTGGAGGCCGAGCCGGGCGGGGCGCGCATCCGGCCGCTCGCCGAGTACGACGGCGCCGAGGTGCTCTACGTCTGCCCGGAAGGGCTCACCGAAGCGCAGCGCTCGGCCATCTGCCGGGCCGCCACGCGCTATGTCGGCGTGCCCTACAGCTTCCTCGACTACCTCGCGATCGCCACGCACCGGTTCCACGTCCCCGTTCCGGGCCTGCGCCGCTACGTCGCCAGCACCCGGCACATGATCTGCTCCCAGCTCGTCGACCAGTGCTACCAGGACGGCGGGGTGCACCTCTTCGCGGACGGCCGCTGGTCGGGCTATGTGACGCCGATGGCGCTGTACACGCTGCTGGCCACCGGCTGAGCGGGCCGGCCGGCAGGCCGGGGGGCGGTCCGTTCCGCGGCACCTCCCCCCGGCCGTCGCCCGGCCGCGTCGCCCGGTCCCGTCAGGTGCCGGGCTTGCGTCCGTAGACGTGGACGTCGTCGCCGGTGCGCAGCAGGGACCAGTACTTCGCGGCGTCGCCGCTGCGCATGTTGACGCAGCCGTGCGAGCCGGGGGCCGACCAGACGCTGCCACTGATGGAGTGGAAGGCCTGGCCGCCGTCGAAGAACTGGCTGTACGGCATGGCCACGTGGTACAGCGTCGAGACGTGGTGCAGATGGCGCCAGTAGATCTTCTTGGCGCCGGTGCGGGTCTCGTACCCGTCCCGGCCGCTACGGATCGGCACCGGCCCGTAGACCAGCCGGGAGCCGTCCTGGATCCAGCTGAGCTGACGGGTGAGGTCGACGCAGGCGATGCGGCCCTTGTTCGTCGGGCAGTGGTGGGCCTTGTTCGGGTGGTGGCCGGCCGCCCGCTGCTGGGCGACCAGGCTCATCACGCCCCAGGTGACGGGCCCGGCGTAGCCGATGTTCGGGGTGATGCCGTGGCTGGTCTGGAAGGCCCGGATCGCGCGGCAGTCGGCGGCCGACTGCCGGCCGTCCACGGGCAGTCCGAGGAAGCGCTCGGCCTGCTTCTGGTAGGGGCCGCGGGACGCGGTGCAGGCCGAGGCCGCGGTGGCGGCCTGGGCCGGGGCGCCGAGGGCGGCCGTCAGCGGAACGGTCAGCGTGGTGAGGGCGAGCGCGGCGGCGGCCCGGCGTCCGGCACCGGACCACCGCGGTATGCGCCGGGGTATGCGCAGCGAGAAGCGTCTTTTCATGCCCGGTAGGACTGTTTGCCCCACCCACTGGTTGCAGCCGTGACCGACCCGGAATATCGGATACATCGGATCCGGCCGTCAGTGGCCTCCGTGGTGGTGACGCGGACGGACCGGCCTCCCACGATTCGTGCGCCGGGCTTGCGACGATGGGCGCGCCGCGGGGGAACCGTGTCGCCGCCAAGGAGGCTGTCATGACCGCCAGCACGGACCTGCTCGTCGATGCCTTCGGCCGGATCCGGGAGGCCGTCGAGGAGGCGGTCACCGGACTCGGTCCGGACGAGCTCAGCACCCGTCCCGAGGAGGACGCCAACTCGATCGGCTGGCTGGTCTGGCATCTGACCAGGATCCAGGACGATCACCTGGCCGGGGTGGCCGGCACCGAGCAGCTGTGGACGTCGGACGGCTGGTACGAGCGCTTCGGCCTGCCGTTCTCCGCCGACGACCACGGTTACGGCCACTCCCGCAAGGAGGTGGCGGCGGTCAAGGACATCGGCGAGGAGCTGCTGACCGGCTACCACGAGGCCGTTCACGACAACACGGTGCAGTATCTCGCCGGCATCGCCGACAAGGACCTGAAGCGCGTCGTCGACCGGGCCTGGACCCCGCCGGTCACCATGGGCGTCCGCCTGGTCAGCGTGATCGCCGACGGTCTGCAGCATGCGGGACAGGCGGCGTACGTACGGGGGCTGCTCGGGTACTGAGGGGCGCCGCCGACGGGGCTCAGGTCCTCGGGGATCAGGTCCTCGGGGGCAGGCGGTGCAGTTCGACCCCGGTCAGCCGGCCGGACGCGATCCGTGCGGTCATGTACGTGCAGTACGGCTGGCGTCGCCGGTCGGTCGGGGAGCCGGGGTTGAGCAGGCGCAGCCGGCCGTCCGCGACCGAGTCCCAGGGGATGTGGCTGTGCCCGAAGACCAGGACGTCGAGGTCGGGGAAGCGGGCGGCGCAGCGGCGCTCACGGCCCTGGGCGGGGCCGGTTTCGTGCACCACGCCGAACCGCAGGCCGGCCAGCTCGGCGTAGGCCACCTCGGGCAGCCGGGCGCGCAGTTCCGGGCCGTCGTTGTTGCCGTACACCCCGATCAGCCGCCGGGCGCGGGCCTGGAGCAGGTCCAGGGTGGCGGTGTCGACCCAGTCCCCGGCGTGCAGAACGGCGTCGGCGCGCGGTACCTCGTCGAGCAGCTGGGGCGGCAGGGCCTTGGCGCGCTTGGGCAGATGGGTGTCGGAGAGGAGCAGCAGTCGCACGGCCCCGACGGTAGCCCTCCCCCGGCCGCCCGGCACCTCGGCGTGCGCCCCTCCCCTGGTCGGTGTGCGCCCCTTCCCCGTGCGCCCCGGGTCAGCGTTCCTGTGCGGTCGGGCGGACCGTGATCTCGTTGATCGCGACATGGGCCGGCTGGGTCACCATGAAGGTGAGGGAGCGGGCGATGTCCTCGGCCCGCAGCCAGCTCTCCTGCGGAATTCCGTGGGCCGCCCCGGCCTGGCCGCCGAGCGTCATCTCCGTCGTGGTCATGCCCGGTTCGACCAGGCCGACCCGGACGCCGCGTCCGGTCACCTCCTGCCGCAGCGCTTCGCTGAAGGAGCACACCGCGTGCTTGGTGGCGGAGTAGACGCTGTTGTCCTTCCGGGGCACCCGGCCGGCGACCGAGCTGACGGTCACCAGGTCGGCGACGCCGCGCGGGCCGTCGGCCGCGGCGCGGAGCAGATGCGGGAGCGCGGCGTGCGACATCCGAAGCACCGCCCGGAGGTTGAGGTCGACCATCCGGTCCCACTCCTCGGGGTCGCTCTGCTCGACGGGGTTGCGTGCGCCGTAGCCGGCGTTGTTGACCAGGACGTCGAGCCGTCCGAAGCGGGCGACGGTCTCGTCGACGGTGCGCTGAGGCCGGGCCGGGTCGGTCAGGTCCGCGGTCACCGCCAGGGACGGGCCGCCCAGCGCGTCGATGGCCGCGGTCAGTTCCGTCAGCCGGGCACGGCGGCGGGCGACCAGCGCGACGGAGGCACCCTCGCGGGCCAGTGCCAGCGCGGTGGCCGCGCCGATGCCGCTGGAGGCGCCGGTCACCAGTGCCACGGTGCCGGCCAGCGGTGCGCGGCCGGTGCCGCCGGGCGGTGCCGCGGTCCCGGCCCGCTCGGCCGCGCTGCTGTGATCGCTCTCTCCGGTGTGCATGTCCGCCGCTCCTCCTGGTGATCGGGTTGGAGACCGTGCCGGTCGCTCGCGTGGCGAGCCTTGCCGGTCCCGCCCGGCCCGTACCCCTCCTCGGGGCGGATTCACCTGGGGGGCTCCGCGCTGAGCGCTCTTCCACTTCATGGGTGCGGCCCGGCGGGCATGGGGTGCCTGCCGGGCGGTGCGCGTGGTGACCGTCAGAGGGCGGTCGGACGACGTCCGGGGACGCGCCGGGGCGCGGGCGGTACGGGCCGAGGGGGCCGCGGGGGGCCGGCCCGGCGTACGGGCGGGCGGGGGCGTACGGGTGCTCCGCGCGTGTCCGTGAGGCGGCGCGGACCACACGGCGGACAAGGGCGTCGAGTCCTGTGGCGGTCCACCGGTGGAACGCCGACCCGTGCCAGCGCGCACCAGGGCCCTTCGTGCCGCGAGTGCTCCACGAGCCCTCCCTCCTTGTGAGGTGCTGCCCCGCTTCGCATCGTTACGGAGGGGGCGGAACGGAAAGGCGTTCCTGTCCCTCTCACCAAGGGGAGGGGCCCGCAGGGTTGATCAGGCTTCGCACAGAATCAGCAGAAAGCGATCGACCCATTGCATACTGCGCTCCGGCCTGCACTTTTGCTCACGCGACGTGGCCAATGCCACTTTGGCGTGAGGTTTAGTCGCCGGTAACTCGCGTTCGAAACCTGGTAGTTGGGTTCGCGCCGGACGCGGCGGTGCGTCAGTGGCACCGGCCCTGACCGCCGCTACGGGTGGTGGCCCGCACAGCCCGTGGCCCGACGAGCCGTAGCACTGGCCAGAGGTCTGTGCGCGGTGCATGCGTGCCTGCGCAGCGCATGCACCAAGAGCTCCGGATGCGCTCGGCGGACACCCCCCGCGGCGGGTGAGTGATCGCCGGCGGCCCTGGAGCGATGCGCCACGGCACGGGGGGTGCGCCCCTGCCGGTCACGGCGGGTACACCCCGCGCAGGCACGGCCGCGCCGCCACGACAAGGGGGCAGGGCGGGCCGCGGCGGCGCTACCGCGCGCTCTCCCCGGCCGAACTCGGCGCGTGGTTGTCTCTTGCCCGTCGAATTCATGACGCCGCACCGGAATTCGCCGACGAGTGCACGAGCACCCCGCACCACCGCACTCGCCGCGAAATCCGATACGGCGTCGGTTTCCTGAAGAGCCGCCAGGGAACTGCGCGGCGAGCGAGGGAGCAACGCATGGAATTTCCTCAGGTATCGGAATCGACCGCCCGGGGCGAGTTCCGGGGCAATGGGGTCCGGGGCATCACGGCGGCGGCCGTCCTGCTGGCGGCCGGGGCACTGAACGTGGCGGCCGAGCAGCCCGCCGCCGCGGTGAACAGTGGCACCTGGGACCGGCTGGCCGGGTGCGAGAGCGGAGGGAACTGGCGGATCGACACCGGCAACGGATTCTCCGGAGGGCTGCAGTTCTCCCACCACACCTGGCGCTCGTTCGGCGGCCAGGCGTACGGCTCGCGGGCCGCGCGGGCCTCCCGCACACAGCAGATCCAGGTGGCGGAACGGGTGTTGGCACGCCAGGGCTGGGGGGCCTGGCCCGCCTGCTCGGCCCGGCTCGGCCTCAACTCGGCGGCCCGGCACGGCACTCCACGGGCCGGCACCGCGCACACCCCACCGCGGCGGCACGTCCAGGCGCCGGCCCGCGCCCGGGTCCGGCACCCGCAGTTCCACGAAAAGCGCTACAAGGCCATGCGGCACCGGAGTACCCACGGCACGATCGTCGTGAATTCCGGCGACACGGTGAGCGGTATCGCCGCCGCCCACGGATTCCGCTGGCAGGAATTCTATCGGGCCAACCGAAAGGTGATCGGCGCGAATCCGGACCTCATTTTCCCGGGCATCCGGCTCGCCGTACCACGCTCACACTCCGACTCCGCCGAGTGAATTCGGTATCCGTCGAGGGGCGTGGGGAGTTCCTGGATTCCCGGCGTGCCGCATCATCCGGCTGACCCGGCCCACCGGGTGTCCGGATGACGCACGGTGAGGGTTGCAGGCCGTCCGTGGCGCCGCGGACGGCCTGCCCGCATGCCCGGCCGGGGCCGGGCCGGCAGGCGGACCGTACGGGCCGCGCCAGGGGTGCCCCCCTCAGGCGGTCGCGTACACGCGGGTGGCGAACTCGGCGATCTGCCGGTCGCTGAGGTTCTTGGCGAGGTTCTGTTCGGTGATCATGCCCACCAGACGGTGGCCACCGTCGACGTCGATCACCGGCAGACGCTTGATGTGGTGGCTCTCCATGGTCTGCAGGACCTCGTTGGCGTCCGCGTTGGCGTCGATCCAGTGCAGTTCCCCGCCCAGCGAACCGGCCTGCACGGTCGCCGGATCCACACCTTCGGCACAGCAGGTGATGACGATGTCGCGGTCGGTGATCATGCCCATGAGCCGGTTGTTGTCACCGCAGATGGGCAGGGCCCCGACCTGCAGGTCGCGCATCATCTTGGCCGCGTCCTGAAGTGATTCGTGCGCGCCGATACAGCGCACCCCGCCGGTCATGATCTCTCGGGCTCGCAGCTTGCCGGCCATGATTCCTCCCGTCTCAGGAGCGTTGCTTGCCTCGCCCTTCGATCACACCACGAAAGGCCCCCCGACGCTTCCCGGGATCGGGCCCGGCCGCGCCGCCCCGGGCGTAGGGTCGGAGCCCGTGACGTCGAATCCCTTCTTCGAGCCGAGTGATCTTCCCTACGAGCTGCCGCCCTTCGCGCGGATCCGCACCGATCACTATCTCCCCGCCTTCACACGCGGTATGGCCGAGCAGCTGGACGAGGTCGCGGCGATCACCGGCCGGGCCGCGCCACCGACCTTCGAGAACACCGTGGAGGCACTGGAACGCAGCGGCGCGCTGCTGGACCGGGTGCACCGGGTGTTCTTCAACAAGGCCGCCGCGGACACCGACGAGACGATCCAGGCGCTGGAGGCGGAGATCGCACCCCGGCTGGCCGCCCATGACGACGCGCTGCTGCTCGACCCCGGCCTGTTCGCGCGGCTGGACGCGCTGCACGCCCAGCGCGATCAGCTTGGCCTGGACCCGGAACAACTGCGGCTGCTGGAACGCCACCACACGCTGCGGGTGCGGGCCGGCGCGCGGCTCACGGCCGGACAGCAGCGCCGGTTGCGGGAGATCAACGCCGAGCTGGCGACGCTGTCCACGCGGTTCGAGCAGAACGTCCGGGCGGCCACCGCCGCCGCGGCACTGATCGTGGACAGCGCGGAGGAACTGTCCGGGCTCCCCGAGGCCCAGATCGCCGCCGCGGCCGAGAACGCCCGGGCACTGGGCCACGAGGGCCGGTTCGCGCTGGTGCTGAAGAACTTCACCCAGCAGACCGAGCTGGCCGCGCTGGACGACCCCGCGCTGCGGGAACGGCTGCTCAGCGCCTCCCTGGGCCGCGGCACCGACAGCAACGGCCCGGTCGCCGTCGCCCTGGCCCGGCTGCGCGCCGAGCGTGCCGCGCTGCTCGGCCACGCCAGCCACGCCGCCTGGGAGGTCGCCGACCGGACGGCCGGCACCACGGACGCGGTGGAGGAGATGTTCGCCCGGCTGACCGGGCCCGCGGTCGCCAACGCGGAGCGGGAGGCCGCGGCACTGGCCGAGGCGGCCGGGGTGCCGGAGATCCGCGCGGCCGACTGGCAGTACTACGCGGAACGGGTCCGCAAGGAGCGGTTCGACCTCGACGCGGCCGACCTGCGGCCCTACCTGGAGCTGGAGACCGTGCTGCACGACGGGGTGTTCCACGCCGCCGGGCTGGTCTACGGCATCACCTTCACCGAGCGGCCCGACCTGGTGGCGTACCACCCGGATGCCCGGGTCTTCGAGGTGCACGACGCGGACGGCGGCCCGCTCGGGCTGTACCTCGGCGACTTCCATTCCCGCGCGTCCAAGCGGGGCGGTGCCTGGATGAACTCGCTGGTGCTCCAGTCCCGTCTGCTGGGCCGGCGGCCGGTGGTCGTGAACAACCTGAACATCGCCAAGCCGCCGGCCGGCGAACCGGTGCTGATGACCTGGAGCGAAGTCACCACGCTGTTCCACGAGTTCGGGCATGCGCTGCACGCGCTGTTCTCGGACGTCCGCTATCCGCTGCTGTCCGGTACCCATGTGCCCCGGGACTTCGTGGAGTTCCCCTCCCAGGTCAACGAGATGTGGGCGGACCGGCCCGAGGTGCTCGCGCACTACGCCCGGCACCACCGCACCGGCGAGCCGATGCCCGCGGAGCTGCCGGCCCGGCTGCGCGCGGCGGAGACCTTCGGCGCGGGCTTCCGGATGGTGGAGCACCAGGCCGCCGCGGTGCTGGACTGGGCCTGGCACTCGCTGTCCGCCGGCGACGACCTGCCGGGCGCGGACGAGGCCGAGACGTTCGAGGCGGCCGTCCTGGAGCGCGCGGGCCTGGCGTCGGCGGCTATCCCTCCGCGGTACCGCACCGGCTACTTCAACCACATCTTCGCCAACGACTACGCGGCCGGCTACTACGGCTACCGCTGGGCCGAGGTGCTGGACGCGGACACCGTCCGGTGGTTCCGGGAGAACGGGCGACCGGTCCGCGAGAGCGGGGAGATCTTCCGCCGGGAACTCC
Source organism: Streptomyces endophytica (assembly GCF_026153355.1). Lineage (GTDB taxonomy): Bacteria > Actinomycetota > Actinomycetes > Streptomycetales > Streptomycetaceae > Streptomyces > Streptomyces endophytica. Next base: position 5,490,114 of record NZ_CP110636.1, read on the forward strand.
TCGCCCGGGGCGGCAGCGTGGACGCCATGGCGGCGTTCCGCGCGGTGGTCGGACGCGATGCGGACATCGAGCCGCTGCTGGCCCGGCACGGACTGGTCGACCCCGCGACGGACGGTCCCGTGTCGGACGGTCCCGAGACGAACGGCCCCGGGCTCGACGGCTGATCCGGCATCCGCGGCAGGCCCGGACGGCGGCTCAGGCGGCCAGGAACCGGTCCTGCTGCGCGCCGTGCAGGCGGCCCTCCGGGAGCTTGCGGCCGAAGGCGACCAGCAGCAGGTCCTGGGCGCTGCCGGTGAGCGGGGTGCCGGTGCCGAAGGACCAGTCGAGGTCGTCGGCGCGCAGCGCGAGGCCGCGGAGGTCGGCGCCGAAGAACCTGGCGGACCGGAGCGTGACGTGGTCCAGCAGGACGCGCAGCCGGTCCTCGGGCACCCGGCGGTCGATGCCCAGGGCGACGGTGATGTCGAGGCCGTGGACGACGTCGTGGCCCAGCGCGGCGGCGAGCCCGCCGACCGGCGGCGTCCAGGGGTGGTGCGCGTGCTCCCGCAGGAAGCCGGCGAGCTGCCGCGGGGCGGCGGCCGCCGCGTCCTTGCGGGCGAGCCGGTCGGCCATCTTGTTGACGTTCCCGCCGGATCTGAGGAGTTCTGCCACCACCTTGGGCAGCGGATAACGGAAGCCCATCGACATATGGGCCGCGACCTCGCGCACCCGCCATCCCGCGCACAGCGTCGGCGCGTCCCACCGCGCCTCCGGCAGGCCGTCCAACAGGTCTGCCAGCTCCCGGCGTTCGGCCGCTATCGCCGCTTTGATGTCCATACCGTCAAGGATCTTGTTCCGCTGGCCACAAGTCCAAGAGCGGTTCGTTCTGCCTCCCAGAAGCAGTGGTTATGGGGCTGGTTAGGATCGCCGGCATGGAACTTCACCAGCTCCGGTACTTCGTCGCGGTCGTGGAGGAGGGCGGCTTCACCCGGGCCGCCGCCCGGCTGCACCTGGCCCAGCCGGGGGTGAGTGCGCAGATCCGGCAGCTCGAACGGGAGCTGGGGCAGCCGCTGTTGGACCGTTCCGGCCGGCGGGTGACGGTGACGGAGGTCGGGGCGGCGGTCCTCGGGTACGCCCGGGCCGCGCTCGCCGCCGTCGACGGGATCCGGCGCACCGTCGACGAGTTCACCGGGCTGCTGCGCGGCCGGGTCGCGCTCGGCCTGGTCTCGGGCGCCGCCCTCGACGCCTTCGAGGTGCCGGCCCTGCTGGCCGGCTTCCACGACGACCACCCTCAGGTGGAGATCTCCCTCACCGAGGACACCTCGGAACGGATGCTGGCCGCGCTGCACGGCGGGGAGCTCGACCTCGCGGTCATCGGCCTGGCGCAGGAGGAGGCGCCGCCGGGCATCTCACTGCGGCTGGTGGTCGACCAGCCGCTGGTCGCCGCGGTGGCCCCGGGCGATCCGCTGCTCACCCCGCCGGACCGGTCCGCTGTCCCGCTGGCCGAGCTCCAGGACCGTCCGCTGATCAGCCTGCCGCGCGGCACCGGCCTGCGCGGGGTGCTGGAACGGGCCTGCGCGCAGGCCGGCATCCGGCCGCGGTTCGCGTTCGAGGCGGCGGCCCCGGAGGTGCTGGCCCAGCTCGCCGCGCGGGGGCTGGGGGTGGCGGTGATCCCGGCGCTGCCGCCGGAGGCCGCGGCGGACCGCGGGCTGCGCACCCTCGCCCTCACCGACCCGCGGCCGCGCGGCCGGGTCGCCCTGGCCTGGCGGACGGCGGGCCCGACGCCCGCGGCCCGGGCGCTGCTCGACCGGCTGCACAAGGCCCTGCCGGTGCCGGCGGGCGGGGAGGGCGGCGGGCCGCCCCGGGATCACCAGGGGCTGGGCGCGTAGTCCTTGAGGAAGCAGCCGTGCAGGTCCTCGCCCTGTTCGCCGCGGACGATCGGGTCGTAGACCCGGGCCGCGCCGTCGACCAGGTCGAGCGGGGCGTGGAAGCCCTCCTCGGCCAGCCGCATCTTCTCGGGGTGCGGGCGTTCGTCGGTGATCCAGCCGGTGTCGACGGCGGTCATGAGGATGCCGTCGGTCTCCAGCATCTCCCGGGCGCTGGTGCGGGTGAGCATGTTCAGCGCGGCCTTGGCCATGTTGGTGTGCGGGTGGCCGGGGCCCTTGTAGCCGCGGCTGAACTGCCCTTCCATGGCGGACACGTTGACCACGTACTTGCGGCGCGCGGCGGACCCGGCGAGCGCCGGGCGCAGCCGGCTCACCAGCAGGAACGGTGCGGTCATGTTGCACAGCTGGACCTCCAGCAGCTCCACCGGGTCGACCTCGTCGACCTTCTGGATCCAGCTGTTGGTGGCGTGCAGGTCCGGCACCAGCCCGCCGGCGTCGATCGCGGTGCCCGCGGCGATCCGGGCGGGGGTGGCGGAGCCGGTGGTCAGGGCGAGCGCGGTGACGTCGTCGGCGGTGAGCGCGCCGGCGGTGCCCGAGAGGGCGGGCAGGGCCACGGGAGCGCCGCTGCCGAAGTGCCCGAGGACCAGGGAGGCGGGCAGTTCGCCGGCCGGCAGCGGTGCGGACTCGGCGGCGACGAGCTGCCCGTACGCCTCGGGTGAGCGGCGCACGGTCTGTGCGGCGTTGTTGATGAGGATGTCGAGCGGGCCCTCGGCGGCGACCGAATCGGCGAGCGCGAGGACCTGCGCCGGGTCGCGCAGGTCGATGCCGACGATCTTCAGCCGGTGCAGCCAGTCGGCGCTGTCCGGCATGGCCGTGAAGCGGCGGATCGCGTCGTTGGGGAAGCGGGTGGTGATCGTCGTGTGCGCGCCGTCGCGCAGCAGCCGCAGCGCGATGTACATGCCGATCTTGGCGCGGCCGCCGGTGAGCAGGGCCCGCCGGCCGGTGAGGTCGGTGCGGGCGTCGCGGCGGGCGCGGTTCTCCTTGGCGCAGTCGCGGCACAGCTGGTGGTAGAAGGCGTCGACCTCGGTGTAGCGGCTCTTGCAGACGTAGCAGGAGCGGGGGCGCTGGAGGATGCCGGCGATCTCCGTGGTGACGGAGCTGGTGAGGGCCAGGCCCTGGGTCTCGTCGTCGATCCGGTCGGGTGCGCCGGTGGCGGTGGCCGCGGTGACCGCCCGGTCGTTGGCCGACTTCGCCGCCCGGGATTCCTGCCGCCGGCGCTGCTTCACCTTGCGGTAGATGCCGGAGGTGGCGCGGCGTATGGCGACCGCGTCGGGGTGGTCGATCGGCAGCGCGTCCAGCTCTTGGAGCACGCTCAGGCAGATGGCCATGCGCTCCGCATCGATGCCCGTGCCCTCGGCCCGGCCTGTTTCGGTCACCGTCATCGCCGCTGCCGCTTCCTGGATCTGTGTTCGATTGCTGTACCGGCGAACTGTACGTAGCCGGGGCCGGGTCCGCCAAACCGGTGCGGGGCCCGGTGCGCTCGCGCACCGGGCCCCGCACACCACCGACGGGCCCGTCAGTTCACCGCGTCATGGCTCAGCTCGATGTCGCAGTCGGCCTGCCCGGCGGCGCCGAGCCGCAGCGGACTGGCCACCGGCGGGTACCCGCTGGCGATCAGCGTGTACTCGCCGCTGTCGAGGTCGGTGAAGACGTACTCGCCGTCCTGGCCGCTGGTGGCGGTGCCGACCACGTTGCCCGCCGGGTCGAGCAGGGTCACCCGGGCGTCGTCCACCGGGGCGCCCTGGGCGGTGCGGACGGTGCCGCGGACCTGGGCGCCGAGCGTGAGCCGGATCTCGTACCAGTTGCGGGTGCCGGCGGTGACCTCCACCTGGAGGGCGGAGGGGCGGTGCTGCTCGGCGCTGACGGCCAGGGTGTAGCTGCCCGGGGTCAGTTCCCCGAAGGCGAAGCCGCCGTCCTGGCCGGCCACGCCGGAGGCCACGACCTCGCCGCGCACATCGGTCGCCACGACCAGCGCCCCGGGCACCGGCTCGTCGCCCTTCTCCTCGCGGACCTCGCCGGCCAGCCCGGCGGCGCCGCTGAGCACCAGGTCGTAGGTGAGCGGTCCGTCGCCCACCACGACGGTCACGGCCTGCGGCTGCCGGGCACCGGCGGAGGCGATCAGCACATAGGTGCCGGCGCCCGTGGTGGGCAGCGCGTAGCCGCCGTCGTCCGTGGTCTGGGTACGGCCGAGCTGCCGCCCGCCGACGCTGATCAGGGTGACCGCGGCGCCCGTCACCGGCTGCCCGGAACCGTCCCGGACCGCGCCGCTGATGGCCGGGCCGGTGGCGTCGGCCGCGGCGGTCGCCGGGGTGTGTGCCGGCGCCGGTACGGGGCTCCCGGCCGGAGCCCCGGCGGGTGCGACCTCGGCGGCCGCGACCGCTTCGGCCGGTGTCCCGGCGGCTTCCGCGGCGGGCGGGGCCTCGCCGTTGGCCTCGGCCTCCGCCTGGGCCCGTGCCTGCAGTCCGGAGATCTGCCGCAGCGGCACCTCCTTGATGAACCACATCAGCAGGAACGCCAGCGCCACGACGACCGCGCCCATGAGGAACACGGTGTGCATCGAGTCGGCGAAGCCGCGCTTGAACGGCTCGGCGAGCCGTGGGTCGAGGTGCTGGATGAACGACGAATCGCTGAGCACGCCCGAGGAGTTGCCGTTGCCCGGGTGCTTGAGCATGTCCAGCACCGGCTTGTTGGCCGGGTCGTGCAGGACGGCGGGGTCACGCAGGGCGGCCCGGAAGCGCTGGGTGCCCGCCGCGTCCCGGAACGCCGAGGCGATCTTGTCGCCGACGGTGCTGAACAGCACCGACAGGAAGATCGCGGTACCTGCGGTGGCGCCCATCTGCCGGAAGAAGGTGGACGACGCGGTCGCCACGCCCATGTCCTTGGGCGGGACGGCGTTCTGCACCGCCAGCACCAGGGTCTGCATGCAGCCGCCCAGGCCGAGGCCGAAGACGAGCATGTAGACCATGGTCTCCCACAGCGGGGTGTCCCACTGGACGCGGTAGTGGAAGAGCAGCATCGCCGCGATCATCAGCGCGGTGCCGACGATCGGGAAGACCTTGTAGCGGCCGGTCTTGGCGGTGATCTGGCCGGACGCGATCGAGGCGATGAGCATGCCCGCCATCAGCGGCAGCATCTCCAGGCCCGACCTGGTGGGGCTGGCGCCCTTCACGATCTGGAGGTACTGCGGGATCATCAGCATCCCGCCGAACATGCCCATGCCGATCAGCACGGACATCAGGCTGGTCTTGCTGAAGGTGCCGTTGCGGAAGAGCCGCATCGGGATCAGCGCGTCGTCGCCGATCCACCGCTCCACGAAGATCCAGGCGATGATGCCGACCGCGCCGATGACGTAACAGGCGATCGACCGGGACGAGTCCCAGCCCCACTCCCGGCCCTGCTCGGCGACGAGCAGCAGCGGGACGACGCCGACGGAGATGGTGAGCGCGCCCCACCAGTCGATGCGGTGGTCGCGCCGGGTGTGCGGGATGTTGAGGACCTTGGCGACGACGAACAGCGCGATGATGCCGATCGGCACGTTGACCAGGAAGACCCAGCGCCAGCCGGTGACGCCGAGCAGCTGGTCCTGGCCGGCCAGCGCGCCGCCGATCAGCGGTCCGGCGACGCTGGAGGTGGCGAAGGTGCCGAGCATGTAGCCCTGGTAGCGGGCGCGTTCGCGGGGCGGGACGATGTCACCGATGATCGCCAGTGCCAGCGACATCAGACCGCCGGCGCCCAGCCCCTGCACCGCGCGGAACGCGGCGAGTTCGGTCATCGAGGTGGAGAAGGTGCAGAGCACCGAGCCCGCGACGAAGATGCTGATCGCGGCGAGGTAGTAGGGCTTGCGGCCGTGCAGGTCGGACAGCTTGCCGTACAGCGGGGTGGCGATCGTCGAGGTGATCAGGTAGGCGGTGGTCGCCCAGGCCTGCTGGCTGAGGCCGTGCAGGTCGTCGGCGATGGTCCGGATGGACGTGCTGACGATGGTCTGGTCGAGCGCGGCGAGGAACATGCCGAGCATCAGACCGCTGAGGATGGTGAGGATCTGACGGTGGGTCAGCACTCCGGACCCGGGTATCGCCTTGGCTCCCGCCTCGGGCGGGGAGGTGGTGCTCATGTACGTATCTCTCCCTGCTCCACGGCGGCACCCTGGTCTCCCCGGGACCCAGCCGTGTGTGTTGTCGTGTCGCCATGTCCTCGTTGAGCCGGCCGAGGAGCCGGATGAGGTCGGCCCGCTCCTGGGGCGACCACGGTGCGAGGAGCTCGGCCAGTTCGGCGTCGCGCTGGCGCCGGTAGTTCTCGAACGCGGCCCGTCCGGCGTCGGTCGCGGTCAGCAGTGACCCGCGGCGGTCCTCCGGGTCGGGACGGCGGGCGACCAGGCCGCGCTCGACCAGCGAGCGCACCTGACGGCTGACCGTCGACAGGTCCAGGAACGCGTCGGCGGCCAGGTCGGTCGCCCGCTGGTCCCCGCCGACCACCAGCCGGGCCAGCAGCACCCGGTCCGCGGCGCCGCCGTCGGTCTTGGCCCGCTGCTTCCAGGCCGCGAGCAGCCGGGAGAAGCGGACGATCTCCGTTCCCAGTCCGGCCGCCGCCTCTTCCAGCGCCGACTCGACGGTGATCTGCGGGGCCGCCCGGTCACATCCCGGGACAAGACCCTTACTCATCGTGTTGATCCTTAGCGGTGAGTCATCGATCCGGCTCGATCCGGCGAATAGATTGCTTGTACCTAGCAAGCTTAGCGCCCTGGGAAGGGATGCTGCGCACCGGGGGGCGGTTACGTTTCCGGTGCGGCCGGCCGGCGGCCCGCGGTGGCCGCGCCGCAGTGGTCCTCACGCGGTCGGGGCCGCGCACTCCTCGCCGGCCTTGACCACGGTGAGCGTGATCCGCCGGTCGTCCATCGGCGTGCCCGGTGCCGGGTCCTGGCCGCAGACCTTCCACGAGGCCGGCCAGAGCACGATGCGGCCGGCTCCGCGGCCGTCCCGGAACCGGACGGTGGTGGTGTAGTTGAGCTCCCCGTAGGCGGCGACCAGGTTCTTGCCCGTCACGTCGGGCATCGGGCGGCCGTCGGCGCGGGCCGGTGCGGCCGGGCCGACCAGGGAGACCGCGAGGGCCGTGACGGCGGTGGCCGTGGCGAGGACGGTTCTGGTGGTGCTGGTGTGATTCATCTCCGGTGAACGATCAGCGGGCGGGCCGGTCACTTACCGCCGAAGGGGTCTCCTTGCCGGCGACCAGGTCCCTGGTCAGCGCGACGCGGGAGAGGTACAGGGCGCCCCACAGCACCAGGGCGATGCCGGCGCATTCGGGGATCAGCCACCAGCCGGTGCGGACCCGTTCGTCGAAGAGGGTGACCCCCAGCGACAGGCTCACCAGCGCATCGCCCAGGGTGAGCACCGGCTGGGAGGCGGTCAGCGGCCCGGACTGCATGGCGTTCTCGAAGAGGAAGAGGGCCCCCACGCCGACGGCCGCGAAGCCGTAGGTCTGCCAGGAGGCGAAGAAGGAGGCCGGGCCGCCGGTCTGCCAGGCGTGCGTGGCGTCCTTCATCAGGGCCGCGGTCAGGGCGTAGGAGACGGCCGCGGCGGCGGCGAAGCAGGCCGCCCGTACGCCGCCGGCCCCGCGGCGCAGCGCGGCACCGACCGCCGTCCCGATCACCGCGGCGCAGACCGCCAGGGCGAGCACCCAGCGGTCGAGCGGGGCGTGGTCGGTGCCGATGGTGGGGGCGGCGGCGGCCAGCGCGGAGCCGAGGCCGACGACGATCAGTGCCACGCCGGTCCAGCCGCCGCGGGAGATCCGCCCGCCGAGCAGCAACCGGCCGATGAGCAGGGCCAGCGGGAGTTCGAGGACGAAGATCGGCTGGACCACGGACAGCGCGCCCTGGGAGAGCGCCAGCGCCTGGAAGCAGGCCGCGGCGATGACGGCGAGCATGCCGCCGAGCCAGGCGGCCCGGTGCAGCAGGTCGACCAGCAGGCCCAGACGCAGGCCGGGCGCCAGCGGGACGGTGCGGGCCGCACGCCGCTGCAGCACCGTGGCCAGCGCGTTGCTGGCCGCGGCGAGCAGGGCGAAGAGCACGGCCGGCCATGTGGCCATGCGGCAACCTCCCGGGCACGGCGGCGGAGCCTCAGCGCTTCGACGCTAACCGGAGGCGGCACGGTCGGCCTGCCGACACGGGGGCCGGGTGATCCGGCCGGCGGCACCGTGCGGGGCCGGCCCGCCCGGTGGCAGATCTTCCTTCCGGCCTCACAAAAGGGCAGGTCAGGGCGGGCGCCTGACGGTCGGTGGGGGGCGCAATACTGCGGCAACACCACTGGCCGGAATGCATCGCTATGGTCCCGGCATACCGGCCGGACGGCCGGCAACTCGGCGCGCCGCTCCCCCGCACGGCCCGCGCCCCGCTCCCGCCTCCCGCCTCCCGCTCCCCAGCCTCCCCGCCTCCCCCGCCTCCTGGAGACCGCCATGCCTCTGACCTCGCAACGGGCCGACGTGAGACCGGCGCGCCGATCACCGCGAGGGGGTCCCCCTGGCCCTTAAGGCCTTGGGGGAGGTCGCCGGGAAGGTCGACATCGGCTCGATGGGCGACTTCCCGCTGCTCATCAACGCCGCCCGCGGCAAGCAGCTGCACGCCCCGACCCGGCTGGTGTCGGTCACCGGCTACAACCTGCGCGGGGCGCTCAACACCATCGTCACCAAGCCCGGTTCGGCGCTGCGCTCGCTGGCGGACCTGCGTGGCAAGAACGTCTCCAGCAGCGTCGGCTCGGCCTCCGACCGGACCCTGGTACGGGCCCTGCAGCGGGCCGGTATCGACCCGGAGCAGGGCGTGCACAAGCTCAACCAGCAGTCGGCGGTGGGCGCCTCGGCGCTGCAGTCGGGCAGCGCGGACGCACTCTCGCAGTTCGTCGCCTGGCCGGGGCTGCTCGCCTTCCAGGGCAAGGCGCAGGCCTTCTACGACGGGGGCGCGCTCGGTCTGCCCACCTTCCACGGCGTGACCGTGCGGGACGCCTTCGCCGGTCAACGCCCGGGCGTCGTCAAGGCGTTCCTCACCGCCCAAGGGGACGCGACCCGCTACGTGCAGCGCCACCCGGTCGACGCCGCCGAACGGGTCGCCAAGGCCACCGGGCTGCCGGCCGAGGTGGTCTACCTCTACAACGGCGCCGGCGGCATCGCGACCTTCGACCTTCGACCCCACCCTCAAGCCGCAGCTGATCGCCGCGCTGAAGAAGGACGTCCCGGTGCTGCGGGCGGCCCGGCTGACCGGGCGGGTCGATGTCGACTCCTTCGTCAACGACCGCTACATCAAGGCGAGTTACGGCAGCGGGTACGCCAAGGCCGTGCGCTCCACCGCACACCCGTCCGCCGACGAGGTGTGGCTGCGCGGCGCGGACCGCACCCACTCCTTCGCGGATCCGGCGCCGCTGCTGCGGTTCGTCGCCGCGCACCGCGCCGCGGTGCGGGCCGCGTACGTGGCCGACGCGACGACCGGCAGCCGCTGGTTCGCCGACCAGGCGGTCTGGGTCCGGGACGGCGGGCGGCTGCTGCCGTTCGTCACCCGGGCCACCGCGGACGCCTGGACCCGCAAGCACGACGGTGCGCGCACCGTCGGCTACGCCGCCGCCCTGGAGCAGGCCCGGTGAGCGCGCCGTGGACCCGGCGCGCCCGGCGTGCCGCGGCGGTCCTGGCGGCGCTGGCCCGTACCGAATCGCGCTGGGGGCTGTACCACGAGCGCACCGACCATCCGGCCACCGACGACGCCCGCTGGCTGCACCATCTCGATCTGCGCCGGTCGGCGCCGCCCGGGCACTGGCCGCCGCCGGCCCCGGCGTCGCAGTGCCCGCGCTGGGCTCCGCCCTGGCCGATCCGGAGGCGGACGTGCGCCGGGCCGCGGTGCTGGCACTGCGCGCCCACGCGGGGCGGGCGGACGCCCGGAGGGCGCTGGCCTCCGCCGCCGACGACCCGGACGCCGATATCCGGGCCTACGCCCGGCTGGCAGCGAAGGGGTGACACACGTTCGGGCCGTCCGGGTGGCCGGGGGCACGGTCGGGTTGAAGGCTCGGGGAGACGCCCCCGAGGCGCAGCCGGACCGTGCAAGGAGTTCCGATGGCCCCCGCGTACCGCTACGACGACCTGAGCGCCCCGTTCCACCGGGTCACGACGGAGGTACTCCGGCGCGGTACCGACAGCCCGGTGCGGAAGCGGGTCGTCGGGCGGCTCGACCAGGCCGATCCGGAGCACCGCTGAGCGCCCGGGCCGGGTCGGCGGTGGCCGATCCGCACGCGTCCGCGCCCGCCCTCCGCCCGCCGGCCGTGCGCTGGCCCCGCTACGCGCGGTGGGCCCCGGCCGTCCTGCTGGTCGGCGGTCTCCTCTGGGACGCGCTGTCGCCGCAGGACTACTGGGGCGACCCGATGCTGACTGCGGCCAGTGTGACGGCGGGTGCGCTGCTCTCGTTGCGGCACACCGTCGCGGTCGGGCTGGCCCTGGTGCTCGGGGTGTTCGCGCTGACGGTGAAGGACGGCACCGCCGGTACCGGCGTGGGTCATCTGGAGCTGGCCAACACCCTGTTCGCCGCGCTGATGGGCGTCGGGGTGAACCGGGTGATCGCCCGGCACGGCCGCCACCTGGATGTGGTGCGGATGGTGGCGGAGGCCGCGCAGCTCGCCGTGCTGCCGGCCCCGCCGGAGCGGATCGGGACACTGGCCGTCGCGGCCCGCTACCAGGCCGCCCAGAGCGAGGCCCGGATCGGCGGTGACGCCTATGCCGTGCAGCGGACGCCGTACGGGGTGCGGCTGCTGATCGCCGACGTACGGGGCAAGGGGCTCGGCGCGGTGAGTGCGGTGTCGGTGCTGCTGGGGGCGTTCCGGGAGGCGGCGGAGCAGGAGCCGGAGCTGACCGGGCTGGCCGAGCGGCTGGAGCGGGCGGTGCTGCGGGCGGGCGAGCAACTCCCCGAGGAGAGCCGCCTGGAGGGCTTCATCACCGCCCTGCTGGGTGAAGTCCCCCCGGACAGCGGCGAGTTGAGGCTGCTGAACTGCGGTCATCCGGCGCCGTATCTGTGCCGGGACGGTGCGGTGCGGGCGCTCGCGACCGGTGAACCGGGGCTGCCGCTGGGCATGGGCGGGCTGGGGACGGCCCGGCCGGAGCCGGTCGGCGTGCCGTTCCCGGTGGACAGCACCGTGCTGCTGATCACCGACGGGGTGACCGAGGCCCGGGACCGCGACGGGCGGTTCTACGACCCGGCGGCGCAGCTCGCGGGCCGCGGGCCGTTCGGCGGTCCCGAGGAGCTGATCGACGTCCTGGTGCGGGAAGTCGAGCGGTGGACCGGCGGGCCGCGCGACGACGACATGGCGGTGCTCGCGGTCACCCGGCGCGCGGCGGACGGCTGACCGGCATTCCCCGATCGGGCGTCCGACCTGCGCCGACAGCGTGTGCTACCGGGGATTCGGGGCGGGGGATGAGAAGATCGATCAGAGCATCAGCATCCGCCCCGAGCGGTCCTCCGCTCCCGCGCAGATCGGAGTTGATGTGTCCGACAACAGATCAGCCCTGCTGAGCCAGCGCGCCGCCGTCATCTTCCTGCTCGGCGCCCTCACCGCCCTCGGCGCCGGGGTGCTCACCTGTGTCAACGGCGGAACCCTGGCGTCCGCCGCCCTGGTCGGCGGAGCGGCGTTCGGCGCCGGGGTCACGTTCTTCCATACGGTCATCGATTGAGTCACCGCACGGCCCTCGCCACGGCCGTCGAGTGAGTCCCGTCCCACGATGCCGACCGCACCGGCGTCGCGGAGCCGTCCGCCGTGGGCCGCGCCGGCCGTCCCGGGGTGAGCGGGCGGTCACCGTGCGTCCCGGGTCCGTGGCGGAATCCGTGCCCCCGCATGCGGTGCGCCGCCGGACGGCAGGTGCGAAACTGAAAGACACCGCGCCCGGCAGCCGGCCGGTGCCCTTGCCGCCGAGGGGAACACCATGACCTGGGCATCTTGGACCACTGTCGGGATCCACGCGCTCCCCGGCGTGGTGCGCGCGGAGGAGATCGGCGTGATGAACGGCGATCTGACCATCCACACGACCTGGTCGGAGAATCTGGCGCACGTAGCTGTGCAGTACACCGGGTCCTCGGACTGGTACACGATGGCCGGCAGCCCCGTGCCCTGCGACTCCGAAGCGGCCAGCCGCAGCTTCCACCAGGCCGTGGTGGAGGCGGTCCGCGGCGGGGAGCGGGCCGAGGCCTCCCTCGACGAGCTGTTCCACCGGCAGGAGCACTGACCGGCACCGGCGCCGCAGCGGACACCGGGCGCCCGGATCGCCCGAGAGTGACGCCCGGATCGTCCGTGGGTGCCGGAATCCTCCACTGAAGTCCGGGGCCGTGTCCCGGGATTGCGAGTCCACGACCTGACGGGTCGTGGACTTTTTGCCGCCCCGGCGGAGCAACCAATTCCGGTCGCCTGCGGTCTCCCCTGACACAGGCACCGTTGGTCACCTTGCCATCACCCAAAGGTGATCAATTGTCAAATTTTCACCACGAATCTCGCATTCCGAGCATATGGCTTTACATGCTCATGCCAGGCAGACCAGGGTTTGCGCGGGGCCGACCGGCCCCCGCGGTGCCCAACGGCACCGCGTGTACGGGCGGTTGGCGAGGCCACCGCCCCCGCAGCGCTAAGGACCCACATCTGTGCGTAGACCCCACATACGCAGCCACCGTCTGGCCATCGCGGTCGCGGTGACGACGGCCGCGACCCTGACGGCCGGAGTGGCGGGCGCCGCCTCCGCGCACAACACGGCCGCTCCGGCCGCCGCCCCCTCTGCGACCTCCTCCCCCGACAAGATCGTCGAAGCCGCCCGCACCGCCGCGTTCGCGCACGGCTCGGCCACCGGAGTCGGCAAGAAGGACACCCTCAAGGCCGTCGACACGATGGTCGACCCGGACGGCCGGCAGCACGTCCGCTTCGTCCGCACCCACCGCGGCCTGCCCGTTCTCGGCGGCGACCTCGTCGTCCACCTCAGCGCCCGCTCGGCGTACGAGGGCGTGACCCGGGCCTACCGGCACCAGGTCGACCTCTCCGACACCGACCCCAAGCTGTCGGCCGGTCAGGCCGAGACGAAGGCCGCCAAGGTGGCCGAGGGCCAGGCCGGTTCGGCCGAACTGGTCCTGGACGCCCGCGACGACCGGCTCACCCTGGCCTACCAGGTCGAGGTGGCGGACAGCCGCACCGACGAGGGCGGCGGCGCCCGTACGGTCGTCCTCGACGCGGCGACCGGTGCGGTGCTGAGCAACACCCCCGCCAACGATTCGTTCCTGTCGCCTTCCGTCCAGGCGAAGCTGCGCAAGCGGGGCGAGCGGCTCAACCCCGCGACCCGGCAGTTCGCCCCCGCCGCGCCGGCCACCGGCGAGGCGGCCGCCACCGCCGGTTTCCCGGCCGCGGCCAAGGGCACCGGCGCGTCCTTCTTCGTCGGCAGCGTGCCGCTGTCCACGACGCAGACCACCAAGAAGTCCTTCGTCCTGAAGGACAGCACGCGCGGCAACACCGAGACCCGCGACGCCGGTGACAAGGAGCTGGAGAAGTTCTCCGGCGGCAAGGCGTTCACCTCCGCCACCAACCGCTGGGGCAACGGCACCACGAGCGACCGGGCCACCGCCGCCGTGGACGCCCAGTACGGCATCACCAGCACCCTGGACTTCTACAAGAAGACGTTCGGGCGCAAGGGCATCAAGAACGACGGCCGCGGCGCGCACGCCCTGGTGCACTTCGGCAAGAACGTGGGCAACGCCTTCTGGTCGTCGGACTGCGGCTGCATGCTCTACGGCGACGGCGACGGCAAGACGTTCGCCAAGCCGCTGGTCGTCCTGGACGTCACCGGCCACGAGCTGACCCACGGCGTGGTCGACGCCACCGCCAACCTCCAGCCCACCCGCGTCGACGAGGAGGGCAACCAGTTCGGCGAACCCGGTGCGCTCAACGAGTCGCTGGCGGACATCTTCGGCAGCGCGGTGGAATTCGCCACCAACAACCCGAAGAACCCGCCGAACTACCTGATGGGCGAGAAGCTGGGCCTGGAGCAGAAGTTCCTGCGCCGGCTGGACAAGCCGTCGCTCGACAAGCTGGAGGGCACCGTCGACTACTGGTCGAAGGCGTCCTTCGACACCGAGGTGCACGCCGGCTCCGGCGTCTCCTCGCACGCCTTCTACCTGCTCGCCGAGGGCAGCGGCAAGAAGACGATCGGCGGCGTCGCCTACGACTCCCCCACCTCCAACGGCTCGCGGGTGACCGGGATCGGCCGCACCAAGGCGCTCGCCATCTTCTACCGGGCGCTCACCCGGTACATGGTCTCCACGACCGACTTCCACGACGCCCGGTCCGCGACGCTGCACGCGGCCAAGGACCTGTACGGCGCCACCAGCACCGAGTACAAGACGGTGAACAAGGCCTGGTCGGCGGTGAACGTGACGGCGGCCAACGCCCCGTCGGCCAAGCACTGAGCCCCGAACGCCCGTCCTGCGGTGCCCCTGCCACCCGGCGGGGGCACCGTGCCGTTCCGCGCCGCGCTCCTCGACGCCGCGGCCGGCCGGAGCCTACGTTGAGGCCATGATCAGCGATCGCAAGGCAACCGGCCGGCGTCCCGGATATGCCGTGGCGGCGGGCGTGTTCGCCATCGGCATGGCCGGCACCACCCTCCCCACCCCGCTGTACGGGCTCTACCGCCAGGAGATCGGATTCTCCGAGCTCATGGTGACCGTGGTCTTCGCCGTGTACGCGCTCGGCGTGATCACCGTGCTGCTGCTCGCCGGCAACGTCTCCGACGACGTGGGCCGACGCCCGGTGCTGTTCTGCGCCCTGGCGCTGTCCGCGGCCAGCGCGCTCTGCTTCATCTTCGAAGGCGGGCTGCCGCTGCTGTTCCTGGGCCGGGTGCTCTCCGGGTTCGCCGCCGGGCTGTTCAGCGGCGCCGCCACCGCGGCCGTACTGGAACTGGCGAAGCCGGGCCAGGAGGCGCATGCCGGGTTCGCCGCCACCGCCGCGAACATGGGCGGGCTCGGCTGCGGCCCGCTGCTGTCCGGGCTGCTCGCCCAGTACGCGCCCTGGCCGCTGGTCCTGCCGTTCGCGGTGCACCTGGTGCTGCTGGCGGTGGCGGCCGTGGCGACCTGGCTGCTGCCGGAGACCGTCCGCGATCCGCACCGGCCGCACCGTCTGCGCCCCCAGCGGCTCCGGCTGCCGCCCGAGGTGCGGGGCGTGTTCACGCCCTCGGCCGTCGCCGCGTTCGCCGGCTTCGCGCTGCTGGGCCTGTTCACCGCCGTCGCACCGAGCTTCGTCGGTCAGACGCTGGGCGTGACGAACCTGGCGGTCGCCGGGGCGGTCGTGTTCTCCGTGTTCCTCGGCTCCACCGCCGGACAGTCCCTCGCCGGGCGGATCGGGGTGCGCAAGGCCCTGCCCGCCGGCTGCCTGGTGCTGGTGACCGGCCTGGCCCTGGTAGCCACCTCACTGGCCGTCACCTCACTGCCGGTGCTGGTCCTCGGCGCCCTGTGCGGCGGCACCGGCCAGGGCCTGGCCTTCCGCGCCGGGCTGACCGCCGTGGGCCGGGCGGCACCCGCCGAGCACCGCGGCGGCACCATCTCGGCGTTCTTCCTCGTCGCCTACTTCGGCATCTCGCTGCCGGTGGTCGGGGTCGGCGCGCTCACCATGGAACTGGGACTGCGCGGCGCCGGCCTCACCTTCGCCGGCTGCGTCATCGTGCTCGCGGTGGCCGTCGGCCTGTACGTGCTGCGTCACCCGCCGGCCGTCGACGACTGACGCCCCGAGGGTCCGCGAGAGAGGCGGGACGGCACAATCGGCAGGCATGAACACCAGGGTGTGGATGGACAGTTGGCAGATGGAGTGCTGCGGCGAGCCCTTCGCCCTCGGCGCGGAGGTGTCCTGGGCGGTCGTCGAACCGGACCGGGAGTGGCTGACCAAGGTGCTCGGAGCGCGGACCGCGGCCACGGTCGACGCCGTCGAGGAGCACCACGGCGGCTCCCCTCAGCAACCGGCACCGGTCCGCGGCACCGTCACCGGCATCAGCGCCGTGCACTGCCGCTTCGCACCGCTGCCCGGCGAGCCCGGTCACACCCGCGGTCCGGTGCCGGGCAGCGGCACGCTCACCCCGCTGTCCTCGGCCCGCCGGTGGACGTCCGGCCGCGACGGCCTCGACTTCGTGGGCTTCCTCGTCGATCTCGCCGCCCCGCCGCGGTGAGGCACGGACGGGCCCGGCGCGGTCTCAGGCCGTGCTGCGCCCTCCTTCGCCCGGCCCGAGACGTACCCGCAGGTGGCGCGGGCCGCGGGTGAAGACGCCCGCGTCGGCCGGCGGCGTCCCGTCCGCGAAGGCCAGGTCGGGGAAGGCGTCGAGGAGTTGGTTGACGCCGGTCTCCACCTCCGCCCGGGCCAGCAGGGCCCCCACGCAGAAGTGCCGGCCGAGGCCGAACGCGACGTGCTGGGCGGCCGCGGTGAAGGCGCCGGCCGGGCCGAGGTCGGGGCGGAAGATGTCGAACTCCTCCGGCCGGTTGTAGTGGTCCGCGTCGCGGTTGGCGGCGCCGATCAGGCAGGTGACCGTGGCACCGGCGGGGATCGTGCCGCCGCTGACGGTCACGTCCGCGGCGGGCTGCCGCATGATCATCTGGACCGGCGGGGTGTACCGCAGCGTCTCGGCGAACGCGGCGGGGATCAGCGACCGGTCGGCGCGCACCGCGGCGAACTGCTCGGGGCGGGCCAGCAGGTTGCGGAAGAGCAGTGCGAGGGCCTTGTCGGTGGTCTCCCCGCCCGCGACCAGCAGCAGGCTGACGAACGCGGTGATGTCCTGGTCGTTCATCCGGACGCCGTCGACCTCGGCGGTGCAGAGCCGGGACAGCAGGTCGTCGCCGGGGGCCGCGCGGCGCTGCTCGATGATCGGCAGGAGGTAATCGGCGAGTTCCTCGCCCGCGCACCGTCCGGCGGCCGCCACCTCGGGGTCCTGGGCGAGGTTGGACAGGAAGGCCACCACCGCGCCGTACCAGCCGTGGAAGCGGTCGTGATCGGCCCGGTCCAGGCCCAGCATGTCGACGATCACGTTGATCGGGAAGCGGGTCGCGAACCGCGCCACCAGGTCGGTCTCCTCGGCGTCCCGGAACGCGTCGATCAGTTCGCGGGCGTTGCGCTCGATGACCGGCAGGAACTTCTCCTGCAGTTCGCGGCCGCGGAAGGCGGGCGCCACCAGGGCGCGGCGCACCGCGTGTTCCCGGCCGTTCATCTGGGGCAGCGTGCGGCCGCCGTGGGCCGGCTCGATCTGCCAGGCGTAGTGGTCGGTGGTGAACACCGGCTCCCGGAAGGCGCGTTGGACGTCTTCGTAGCGGGAGAGGAGGTAGCTGTCGGTGCCCTTGTCGTGCAGCAGCGGGTAGTGCTCGCGCAGGACCCGGTACGCCGGGTAGGGGTCCGCGGCGAACTCCGGGGACAGGATGTCGGGCGGTGTCGGAAGGGTGGTCACGCCGCCGGACGCTAGGGCCGGCGCGCGGGGGCGTCCAGGGTGCGTCCGTGGCGTGCGGGCGCGCCGGGGGCGCATCGTTGGCCGCCGGTCCACACGTGCGGGGCGCCCTCTTCACCCGGACGGTCGGCCGCCGTCACTCCGCTGCCCCGTACGGCACGCCCGCCCGCCCCCGGGCGGGAACGCTGGGAAGCCGCACGACCGCTCCGGGACCGGAGCGCGACCGTCCCAGACAGGGGTGAGACCCGCCATGTCCCCGTCCGACCCACCGCCTCCACGGCGCCGACTCCGCCGCGGGTTCGCCGTGGCGGCCACGCTCGTCGCGCTGCTGTACGCCGCCGCCGCACCGGCCGCGGCCGGCCAGCGGTCCGCCGCCGGGCCACCCACAAGGCCCGCCCTCGCCGCGGCCGGCAGCAAGCCACTGGTGTTCATGGGCCTGGGTACGGTCGCCGGCCTGGCCGTGCTCGCGACCGCGGGCCTGATCACGGCCGCCCATCGGCGGTACGTCAACTCGCATGCGGCGGACCGGAGTTGATGCCGTCGGCGCTCGGCCCCGGGCAGGGGTCATTCGCTCCTGGCGGCCCGCAGACGGGCGGCCTCGCGGGGTGAGTTCTCGTTGAGGCGGCCGGCACGGGAGCCCGCCAGTTTCTCGGCCAGGTGCCGGCCGACCGTGGTGGGCGGGTAGCGCGGTGCGGTGCCCGGCGGGACACAGCCGGGCAGGCAGCTGATCTCCGCGTCCCAGTTGCCGTCGTGGAAGTACGCGGCGGAGCGGCGCCGGACCACCCGTCCCCGCTCGTCGGTGGGCGGCAGCACCCGGTGCATCGTGGACCGCCAGCGGTCGTTGGTCCAACGGGCCAGCAGATCACCGAGGTTGACCAGCAGGCAGCCGGGCTCCGGCAGGACGTCGTGCCAGCCGCCGTCCCCGTCGAGGATCTGCAGTCCGGGCACGCGATCGGCCCACAGCACGGTGACGATGCCGTAGTCGGTGTGCGCGCCCATCCCCATCTGGTCCCGGTCGACGGTGAGTTCGCGGTCCGGGAGCGGATAGTGGTTCATCCGCAGCACGTCGAGGGAGTGGTCGGTGAACGGGGCGAAGTGGCCCTCCGGCAGGCCCAGTGCGTGCGCGAAGATCCCGGTCATCCGCCGGGCCAGGCCGCCGGCCCGGCGGCACCACTCGTCAACGGCCGGGCGGAAGCCCGGCAGCGACGGCCAGATGTTGGCCGGGTAGTGCGCTTCGGGGAGGTCCAGTCCGGGGAACGACGAGGCCTCGGCGCCGACGTTGAACGCCTCGAAGAGGTCCTCGGCGGCCGCGGGCACGCCGAGGCTCAGGCTCAGTTTCTCGGTGCGCGGCGGGGTGTAGCCGCGGTTGATGCCGGGCGACGGCGCCCGTAGTCGCTGCTTCTCCGCCATGGGCAGTGCGAAGAAGGCGTCCAGGGCGTCGGCGAAGGCTCCGGCGGCGTCCTCCGGGATGCCGTGGCCGCGGACCTGGAGGAAGCCGACGGTGCGCGCGGCCCGGTCGACCTCGGTGGCGAGGTCCGCGCGGGCGGCGCCGGTGCCGTTCTCCCAGCCGGAGATGTCGATGACGGGTACGTCGAGCACGCCGTCAGCGGCGGCCCGGTCGCCGGTCCGCCCGTCGCTGCTGCCCATCGAGGAGGCCCTTTCGTCACGGGGAGGGTGGTCGCGGGGTGCGGCCGCGCCGGTTCACCCGCTTCACCATTCTGCGGAGAACGGAACGGCCTGTCTCCGCTCGGCGCCGGCCGTTACGCGTCGCCGGGAGCCGCCGGGCCGGCGGGGTCCTCGGGGGCGTGCCAGGACGGGGAGCGGCCGAGCAGCGCCAGGATGCGGTCCAGTTCGCCCGCGGTGCCGTCGGCGGGGAGGCCGGGCCGGAAGGCACTGCCGGGGGCGAGCCGGGAGTCGTCGTCCGGGACGGCGCGGGCTATCGGCAGGGTGGCCCGCAGGAGTTCGGGGCCGGGGTCGTAGCCGAGGCCCAGGGTGCGGGCGACGTCCCAGCCGTGGACCACGTAGTCGATGAGGTGGAAGCCGATCGCCCGGTGCGCGGGGAAGGTCTGGGCGGCGGAGAATTCGGGGAGGTGGCACACGCGGTCGGGGTCGTCGACGGCCGCGAAGGCGGCGATGACCTGCTCCGCCACCGCGCCGTACGCCGCGACCGGGTCCGGGCCGAGCGGGCGGACCGCCCAGTGCGCCGGATCGCGGCCGTCCCCGCGCGCGGCCGCGGCGAACCCGTGGTGCTGAACGGTCATATGGGCGAGCAGATCAGCCAGCGTCCATGCGGCGCACGGGGTCGGCCGCGCGAGGTCCTCCGTGCGGACCCGGCGGACGAGAGTCACGCTGTCCCGCACCGCCTGCGCGTGCAGCCGCTTGAGCCGGCCGAAGTCCGCGGCGCGGGGGTCCGCGGGGTGGGAGTCGCTGGGGTGGGAGTCCATGCCGCGGGAGTCCATGGGCGCACCGTCAGCCGCGCCGTCAGCCTCGCCATTATTAATATGCATGCGCTTACGATCTGCTCCCGCACATGAATTTGTCAACGGGTATTTTCGTGCCATGACCGAGAACCCGGCCGACCGCGGCACCCCCTCCGGAGAACGGGCCGCCCGCCCCGATCTGGCGGCGATGATGGTGCCGTTGAGCCGCGCCCTGATGGCCGCCGAGCAGCCGGCCCTCGACGCGCACGGTCTGACCATGTGGGGCTACTCGGTCCTGCTGCACCTGGACGAGACGCCGATCCGCACCCAGGCCGCGCTCGCCGAGGCGATCCGCGCGGACAAGACCCGCATCATCGCCGTCCTCGACGACCTGGAGACCCGGGAACTGATCCGCCGTCAGCCCGACCCCGGGGACCGGCGGGTACGGCTGCTGTCGCTCACCCCCGAGGGACGGCGGGTGCGCGACGCCACCCAGGCGGCCATCCAGGAGAACGAGGAACACCTGCTGGCCCGGCTGCCGGCCGCGGACCGCACCGCCTTCCTCCGCGCACTGCAGACCCTGTCGGCGATGCCCGAGCTGCGACCGCCCCGCAAGCGGCCCTAGGGACACACCGGCACACAGAAGCCGGTGCCGGCCCCCGCGACCCGTGGTCGCGGGGACCGGCACCGGCCGGAAGCTGCTGGAATCACTTCCAGTCGCCGTCGCCGCCCCAGCCGTAGCCGCCGTGCTGGCAACCCTCGCTGAAGTACGGACCGAAGTAGTCGCTGACGCCCGCGTTCAGCCAGCAGCCACCGTAGTTGCCGTGACCGCGGTGGTGGTTGAAGTGGTGGTGGCGCTTGTGGTGGTGCTTGTTGCCATGGTCCTTGCCGGAAGCCATGGCGGCGCTCGCACCGCCCATGACGATGCTGGTGGCCAGGGCGCTAGCGGCGATCGCGGCGCGAATGCGCATGTCTGCTCCTCAGGAGGATCAAAGAGGTATATCGACCTTTTCAGGGATCACCTTCACAGAACCTCCTAAAACCTGACTCATCGTTAATTGGGCGAGTCGGAGTAATCAGCGGTCGCCGGCGCCTTTCACGCGCCGGGTTCCTCGCCCTCGACGGCCCCCGCGAGCAGATCGTCCGCCCCGGTGAACGGCTCCCCGTCGGCCAGCGCCTGTTCGGTCCAGATGACCTTGCCGCCGGCGGTGTAGCGGGTCCCCCACCGCTCGGCGAGCTGGGCGACCAGGAAGAGCCCGCGGCCGCCCTCGTCCGTGGTGGCGGCCTGGCGCAGATGCGGTGAGGTGCTGCTGCGGTCGGAGACCTCGCAGATCAGGGAGGAGTCGCGGATCAGGCGCACGCCGATGGGTCCGGAGGCGTAGCGGATGGAGTTGGTGACCAGTTCGCTCAGGATCAGCTCGGTGGTGAACGCCTCGGCCGCCAGGCCCCATTCGATCAGCTTGTGCACCGCGGCGGCGCGCACCTGGGCCACCGCGGAGGGGTCGGGCGGGACGTCCCAGTCGGCGATGTGCGCGGCGTCCAGCACCCGGGTGCGGGCGACGAGCAGCGCGATGTCATCGCTCGGGCTCTCCGGCAGCAGCGCGCCGAGCGCAGCCTCGCAGGTCTCCTCCGGGGTCCGTCCGGGCCGGTCCGCGAGGGTGCGGGCGAGCAGTGCGGTGCCCTCGTCGATGTCCCGGTCGCGGTCCTCGACGAGCCCGTCGGTGAACAGCACCAGTCGACTGCCCTCCGGCAGCCGGCCCTGCCAGGTCTCGAACGGCAGGCCGCCGAGGCCCAGCGGCGGGCCGCCCGGCACCTCGGCGGTCTCGACGGTGCCGTCGGGCCGCAGCACCATCGGCTGGACGTGCCCGGCGCGGGCCATGGTGCAGGTGCCGGACGCCGGGTCGTAGATGGCGTAGAGGCAGGTGGCGCCGGTGACCGAGCCGCCGGCCTCCTCGGCGCCCTCGTCCTGGTCGATGCGGGTGACCAGTTCGTCGAGGTGCCAGAGGATCTCGTCGGGCGGCAGGTCGAGGTTGGCGAAGTTGTGCACGGCGGTGCGCAGCCGGCCCATCGTGGCGGCGGCGTGCAGGCCGTGGCCGACGACGTCGCCGACGACCAGCGCGACCCGGGCGCCGGGCAGCGGGATGATGTCGAACCAGTCGCCGCCGACGCCGCCGAGCCCGCCGCGGCCGGCCTGCGCCGGCAGATAGCGGTAGGCGGCCTCCACGGCGTTCTGCTCGGGCAGTCCACGCGGCAGCAGACTGCGCTGGAGGGTGATCGCCATGGTGTGCTCGCGGGTGTAGCGGCGGGCGTTGTCGATGCTCACCGCGGCCCGCGCGACCAGCTCCTCGGCGAGCGAGAGCTCCTCCTCCTCGAAGGGCCCCGGTTCCTGGGAGCGCCAGAAGAGGACCACGCCCAGGATGGCGCCGCGGGCCCGCAGCGGGACGGCGATCATCGAGTGGATGCCGTGCGCCACGATCCTCCGGGCGCGCTGGGGATTCTGCAGGTGCCAGCCCCGGAACGCGGTCAGGTCCGGTTCCAGGACCGGTTCGCCGCGGTCGATGCCGGAGCCCACCGAGGTGGCCGGGTCGAAGCGGACGAGGTGGCCGACCGGGTACAGCCCGCTGTCCGGCGGTGCGCCGCTGACGGCGGTGCGCCGCATCCCCGTGCCGGTGCCGGCGGTGTCGGTGGGTTCCTCGCCGGTCAGCACGTCCTCGGCCAGGTCGACGGTGACGATGTCGGCGAACCGGGCGGCGGCGAACTCCGCCAGTTCCTCACAGGTGCGCACCACGTCGAGGGTGGTGCCGATCTCCGTCCCGGCGTCGTAGAGCAGCTTGAGGCGGCCGCGGGCGGACTCGGCACGGCCGGTGAGCGCCCGGAGCTCGGTGGTGTCGCGGAGTGTGGTGACGCTGCCGGGCGGGCCGCCGGCCTGTGCGGTGGAGCGCTGGTTGACGGCCAGCAGGCGGTCGCCGACCGGGTGGACCTCGTCGGTGACGGTCCGGCCGGAGGACAGCAGCCGGGCGGTGTCCGGGTCGAGCCCCAGGTCGGCGACCGGGCGTCCTTCGACGTCCGCCGCCAGACCGAGCAGCCGGCGGGCCTCGTCGTTGGCGAGCAGCAGCCGCCCGTCGGCCCCGACGATGATCACGCCTTCCCGTACGGCGTGCAGCACCGCGTCGTGGTGCTCGTACATCCGCGTCATCTCGGCGGGGCCCAGGCCGTGCGTCTGGCGGCGCAGCCGTCTGCTGACCAGGGCGGTGCCGCCGGTGGTGAGGAGCAGCACGCCGGCCGCGGCGCCGAACAGCAGCGGGAACTGCTGGTCGACCACGCCGCTCACCTTCCTGATGGTGATGCCGGCCGAGACCAGCCCGACGACCTTGCCGTCGTGGCCGAAGACGGGGACGACGGCCTGGACGAGCGGCCCGATGGTGCCGGTGATCCGCTCGGTGACGATCCCGCCGGCCAGTGCCGGCTGCAGCGTGCCGACGAACTTCTTGCCGATCCGGTTGGCGATCGGGTGGGTGTAGCGGATGCCGTCGGTGTTCATCACGACGATGAAGTCGACGCCGGAGAGCTTGCGGGCGGCCTCGGCCCGCGGCTGGAGCACGGCGGTCGGGTCCGGGCTCTTGAGCGCGGCCTCCATCCCCGGTGCGCTCGCGAAGGTGCGGGCGACCGCGACCGATCTGTTGCGGGCCTCGCGTTCGGAGTCGGTCCGGGACTGCAGCACGAGGGCGGCCATGGCGGCGGCGACGAGCAGGACCACGATCGCCACCTGCAGGAGAAAGACCTGGCCTGCGACAGTTCGCATCCTGAGAACCGAACGCGGGCGGCCGTAGCGTCCGGCCATGTCCTCTTTCTACACCTCCCGCATACGGTGGGCGAGCCGCGCGTTGCAGAGCGCAGCCGCCGCCGGCCGGCCCCGCGGCACGCGACAGAGCCTCACTGGTCTGTCCGCAGATCGTCCCGTGATCCGAGGCCGGGCGCCAGAGGGCGGGAAGACCCCCGGGTACGTTTTACTGACGTACATATGCGAACGTCCTCGACGAAGGGGACATACAGGCACCCGAGTTCTGGACCGTCCATGTAACTCTCCCCACAGGTTTATTCCCGCGTTCCTTCCGCGCGGGACACTCGGGTGATCGGCAGACCGGGACAAGTTGCCTGGTCAGCACGGTTCGCCGGGTTCCGGCGGCAGCCGCGACGACGGGTTCTGGTACCCCCTTCGCCGCCTACGCGCCGGCGGGCCGGTATGAGACGTTCTTGGGCATGCATGTTCCCGAGGAGATCCGTGCCGACGCGGCCGCCCTCATCGACCACCACGCGCTCGGCCGGTGGAAGCCGAACGACGCCGACCGTCGGGTCGCCGTCGCGGTCTTCCGTTTCCTGGAGACCGGGCTGCCGCTCACGGGCGAGCAGATCCGGTCCGCCCTGGCACACCCGGCATCGGCGGACCCGGTCGACGAGCGGCTCGTGAGGCTGCTGCACGGCACCGCCACGCTGCTCGACGACACCCCGGTGGCCGACGCCCCCGCCGGACGGGATGCCGTCGACCACGTCTGCCTGCTGCTGGACGCGCTGGCGCTGTCCCGCCCCGCGGAGCCCTCCGGCCAGTAGACGCCGGCAGCCGGGCCCCCAGGCGTGCGCACGAGCCCCTCGTACGCGCACCTGGGGGCCCGTCGTCGGTTCGGCGCCGCTCGGGCCCCGCACAACTGCCGGGGCCACGACCGCTCGGTGCACAACACGACGAGGCCCGCCCGGGAGCGATGCTCCGGGCGGGCCTCGTCGTGTGCCTGGCCGTGTGTGCCGTTACGCCGTCACACCGGGCAGCGGGGCGGTCGTCGGCTCCGCCACGGGGGCCTGCTCGTCCTCGGGGACCGAGATGACCCAGTGCGTGGCCTGGCGCGGGCGGAGGTAGACCGCCCAGTAGACCGCGGCAGCGGCGACGATGGCGCCGGTGATGAGCAGGCTCTTGGCGCTCTGCTGGTAGAGCACCCAGGCCAGCACCACGATCAGCAGCGCCGGGACCACCGGCCACAGCGGCATCCGCCAGGCCATCCGGTGCTTGTGCTCGCCGCGGCGGGAGACCAGGGCGCCGAGGGCGACGAAGACGTACATCGCGGCGACGGCGACACCGGTGACCTCGCTCAGGGTGTCGAGGTTGACGAAGCAGAGCGCCGCTCCGGGGACGCCGACCACGAGGGTGGCCACCCAGGGGGAGCCGAAGCGCCGGCCGACGTGCGAGAAGGCGCGGTTGACGGCGGTCGGCCAGGCGGCGTCGCGGGCCGAGGAGAAGACCACCCGGGAGTTCTGGATCACCATCACGATGGTGGCGTTGATGATGGCCAGGGCGATGCAGAGGCTGACGAAGGTGCCGATGCCGGAGTTGCTCCAGCTCTGCACCATGCCGGCCACGTCACCGGCGCCGAGGGTCTTCAGGTCGGGCGCGCCGAGGGTGATCGCGACCACCGGGATCAGCACGACCGCGGCGCCGATGGCGAGGGTCCACAGGACCGTGCGGGAGACGTTGCGGCGCGGGTTCTCCATCTCCTCCGCGAGGTACACGGCGGTGGAGAAGCCCTGGAGGATGAAGAGCGCGGTGGCCAGTCCCGTCACGATCAGTCCGGCGGTGACCGCGGTGCTGTGTCCGTGCCCGGCGTCCACGACGGGGTGGATGAGCACGGAGGCGGAGCGGTGAGCGTGGGTGAAGCCGAGGAAGGCGACGACCGCGCAGGCCACGACCTCCAGGACCAGGAAGATGCCGGTGATCCAGGCGTTGGCGCGCAGGTCGAGCAGGCCCATGGCGGTGGCCAGCAGCATCACGCCGGCGGCGGTGTACTGCGGATCGAGATGGACGATCGGGGCCAGATAGTCGGCGGTGCCCAGCGCGATGATCGGTGGGACGATCATGACCACGATCAGCGAGAGGATGAAGACCAGCCAGCCGGCGAGGCGGCCCATGAGGGTGCCGACCATCGCGTATTCACCGCCGGAGCTCGGGATCAGGGTGCCGAGCTCGGAGTAGGTGAAGGCCACGCCGATACAGAGCAGGCCCGCGATGGCGATGGTCACGGCGGTGCCGGTGCCCAGGCTGGCGAAGGAGTCCGGCACGATCACGAAGAGCGACGAGGCCGGGGTAAGGCAGGAGAGCGTGAGCAGGGTGCCGCCGACCACACCGATGGACCGGGTGAGCTTGGGCGCGGCGGCGGTTCCTTCCGCCGTACTGCGGGTGTCCCGCTCGGACGCTGCGGGGGCAACAGGCGTGTAGGGCATATCGGTTATCCGTGTCCCATCGGTGCGGGGGCCAGGAGGGGCGCCTTGTGGGGGCAGAGCGCCATGAGCGGGAGCGCCCGGCTGACCACGGACGCCGCTTCGGTGACCGAATAAAACCCTCGCCGTCGGTGTCCGTCAATACCTTGTTAAGAGTGTGAGACGACGAAATCCGTCGTCAGCGACCGCTCTGGAACATGGATCCATGCACTAACAGCCATACGGAAGCGGATTTCGCGGCTCCGGGGAATGGGTGCGGATTCTGCTCCCGGACTCCGGAAACCGGCGCAGGATTCCTCCCGCTCCCGGGCCCGGCAGGTCCACGGTGCGCCCCCGGTCACTCCCCTTCGGGGCGGACCCGGGCGATGAGCAGGGCGACGTCGTCGTGGCCGTGCTCGTCGCGCAGCGCGCTCAGCAGGCGGTCGCACAGCCTCTCCAGGTCCCCCTCGGGCTCGGCGAGCACGGTGAGCAGGGTGTCCAGGCGGATGTCGATGGCCTGGTGCCGGGTTTCGATCAGGCCGTCGGTGTAGAGGACCAGCAGGTCGCCCTCGTGCAGCGGGACCGTGGTCTGCTCGAACGGGACACCGCCGACGCCGAGCGGGGCGCCGGTGGGCAGGTCGAGCAGCTCGGGCGGGCGGCCCGCCCGGAGCACGACCGGTGGCAGATGCCCGGCGACGGCGATCCGGCAGCAGCCGTCCTCCGGGTCGTAGACCGCGTACAGGCAGGTGGCGAAGGCCGGGTCGAGGCCGGCGGCGATGTGGTCGAGGTGGCTGAGCACGTCGGCGGGGTCCAGATCGAGATCGGCCAGCGCGCGGGTGGTGGTGCGCAGCTGGCCCATGGTGGCGGCGGCGTTGATGCCGCTGCCCATCACGTCGCCGACGACCAGGGCGGTCTTGCCGCCGGCCACCGGGATCGCGTCGAACCAGTCGCCGCCGACCTCGCTGGCCGCCTGCGCGGGCTGGTAGCGGTAGGCGATCTCCATGGCCGTGGGCTGCGGCGGCCGGTGGTTCATCAGGTGGCGCTGGAGGGTGAGCGCGGTCCGGCGTTCGCTCTGGTACGAGCGGGCGTTGTCGATGCAGACCGCCGCCCGGGAGGCCAGTTCGACGGCGAGCACCGCGTCGTCCTCGTCGAACGGCACCTGGTTGCGCACGCGGTAGAGCGAGAGCGCGCCGAGCACCTCACCACGGGCGATCAGCGGCACCGCGAGATAGGAGTGGAGTCCGGCCCGGCGCAGCAGTGCGGCGCCCTCGGCGTCGGCGGCGATGTGCGGCAGGTCGTCGTCGGCGACCTGGGCGACGAGCACCGGGCGGGCGTCGGTGACGCAGCGGGTGATCAGCCGGTCGGCGTCGTAGGAGGCGATCTGGCCGGTGGGGTCGGCGGCGCGGACGGCGTCGGTGGCGTAGGCCGCGGACACCGCGAGGGCGCGGAAGCGGGCCGGGCCACCGGCGGCGAGCGCGGCCGGGCGGCGGCCGTCCAGGACGGCGTCGAGGACGTCGACCGCGGCCAGGTCGGCGAGCTCGGGAACGATGACGTCGGCGAGTTCGTGGGCGGTCTGGTCGACGTCGAGGGTGGTGCCGACGCTCGCCGAGGCGTCGGCGATCAGGGCCAGCCGCCGCCGGGCGCGGGCGGCCTCGGTGGCGGCGCTGTGCTGTTCGGTGACGTCCACGACGGAGGTGGCGAGCCCGAGGACCCGGCCGCCGGGGTCCTCCAGCCGGTAGTACGACACCGACCACGCCTGGTCGGTGTCCGGGTCGGCGGCCGTGCGGCCGACGGTGAACTGGTCCAGCAGCGGCCGCCCGGTCTCCAGGACCTCCCGCATCCGGTCCACGATGACGTCGGTGTCGAGGAACGACAGCGCCTCCCGGACGTGCCGGCCGATGTGCCGGTCCGCCGGCAGGTCGTTGATCCGCTCCAGCGCCGGGTTGACCATGACGAAGCGCAGGTGGGTGTCCAGGACCGCCAGGCCGATCGGTGACTGGGCCACCAGGCGCACCGACAGCGCCAGGTCGCGCTCGACCCGGCGCAGCACGGACTGGTCGGTGGCGATGCCGAGG
The DNA here is from genome assembly GCF_026153355.1 of Streptomyces endophytica. Taxonomy (GTDB): domain Bacteria; phylum Actinomycetota; class Actinomycetes; order Streptomycetales; family Streptomycetaceae; genus Streptomyces; species Streptomyces endophytica. The sequence continues at coordinate 5,518,227 of NZ_CP110636.1, forward strand.
GCGTAGGTCTCGCCGCGCTCGTCCAGCAGTCGCATGTTGCGGAACTCGACCAGCCGGGTGCTGCCGTCCTTGTGCCGGACGGGGAAGACCCCGGCCCAGCTCTCGCCGCCCGCCATGACCTTGGAGAACAGCTGCAGGACGAGGTCGAGGTGTTCCGGCGGGACCAGCAGCTTGGCGGCGGGCCGGCCGAGCGCCTCCTTGGCGGTCCAGCCGAAGAGTTGCTCGGCCTGGGGGCTCCACAGGGTGATCCGGCCGTCCGCGTCCAGCATCACCGCGGCCACGCCCAGTACGTCGAGCAGGCCGCCGGGCTGCCCCGGTGTGGCCCCGACCGGGGCGGCACCCTCGGGGAACGCGTCGGTCGCACCCATCCAGGCACTCCTTCCGCCGGTCCCCCTGGGACCGACAGCCGTGGCGCTCTCCGTACATCGGCCGATTCTCGCCGTGTTTCCGCTGCCCTCCATCATCTCTCGCCACGGGACGGCCCCGCAGGGAGAGCGGGAGCGGCAGGGCCGGGGCACCCGGTGCGCGAGGGAGCATTATCCGCCGCGGGTGCCCGCTCGGCGACCTTGTCGACGATATTCGGGGCGATGGTTCCGGCCGTCGTGCGGACCCGTGGCACGGCGGGACGGGCAGGTCATGGCCGTGGTGGTGGCCCGCGGGCCGTCGCGCCACCTCCCGGCCGGGGCCGCCGAGTTGGAGATGTCGATCACCAGGGATTACCCTGAATCTTTAGTTGCCTCTAGCAACTAAAGCTAGGTGATCACACCCGGCGGCCGCGACCGGGCCCGCCGGCGTCAGGAGGAAGCCCGACATCATGTCCCACGCTGACCGGACATTCCGCACCTATGTGGAGGAGAACCTCGATGTACTTAGCTCCGACCCGGCGCACGAAGCCGTGGTCCATCAGGGCCGCCGGGTAACGGCGGGCGAGTTCCGCACCCTGGTCCACCGGATGGCGCGGGCCCTGCGGGCCCGTGGTGTGGCCCGCGAGGACACCGTCACCCTGCTGAGCGGCAACCTCCCCGAGGCCCTGGTCGCCCGCTACGCGGCGAACCTGATCGGCGCCCGGGTCAACCACCTCTACAACAAGCTGTCCGCCGACTCCCAGGCCGACATCGTCCGCGACGTCGAGACCCGGGCACTGATCGTCGACCCGCGGTACGCCGAACGCGCCGCCGAGGTAACCGAGTTGGCGCCGGTCCCGGAGGTCCTCGTCCTCGGTCCGGCGAAGCTCGGCACGGACCTGCTGGAGCTGGCGGCCGAGCAGTCCGACGAGCCGTTCGCGAGCCTGGCCCGGCCGGAGGACGTCTGCACGATCCGCCACACCGGGGGCACCACCGGCCACCCCAAGGGCATCTGCACCACCTTCGAGCAGGCCCGCTGGTTCCGCGGCGTACTGCCGGAGAAGCCGGGCGAGCGCCGGCAGCTGGTCGCGACGACGCTGGCCCACGCGGCCGGCGCGATGGCCGACAGCACCCTGTACGCCGGCGGCACGGTCGTCCTGCTCGACGACTTCGACCCCGCCGAGGTGCTCGCCGCCATCGAGCGCGAGCGCATCACCGACCTGTTCCTGCTCCCGCCGCTGCTCTACCAGCTGATGGACCATCCGGACCGGCCGCGCACCGACACCTCCAGCCTGCGGATGGTGGCCTACGGCGGCTGCCAGGCGTCCCCGGCGCGGATAGCCGACGCGATACGGGCGTTCGGCCCGGTGCTGATGCAGGGGTACGGGCAGAACGAGGCCGGCGGCATCAGCGTGCTCACCCAGGAGGACCACGACCCGGACCGTCCCGACCGGCTGCGGTCCGCGGGCAAGGTGCTGCCCGACGTCGAGGTGGCCATCCGCGACGAGTCGGGCCGCGATCTGCCGAACGGCGAGCACGGCGAGGTCTGCGTCCGCTCGGCCATGATCATGCAGGGCTACTGGAAGCAGCCGGAGCTGACCGCGGAGGTACTGCGGGACGGCTGGCTGCACACCGGCGACATCGGATTCCTCGACGACGAGGGGTACTTGACCATCGTCGACCGGATCAAGGACATGATCGTCGTGGTCGGCGGCCATGTGTACACCACCGAGCTGGAGGACCTGCTGAACTCGCACCCGCAGGTACTCCAGAGCGCCGTCTACGGGGTCCGGGACGCCGACCGCATGGAGCGGGTGCACGCCGCGGTGGTGCGGGCGCCGGGAAGCACGGTCGACGGGCCGGAACTGCGCGCGATGGTGTGCGCGGAGCGCGGCGCGATGTACGAGCCGGCGCACCTCACGTTCGTCGACGTGCTGCCGCTGACCGATGCCGGCAAGCCGGACAAGAAGGAGCTGCGCCGCCGGGCCGAGCAGGAGGCCGGCACCGCCGCGTGACCGCAGCGTCGGGCCGCCGCAGCCCAACGCTGCGGCGGCCCGACTTGCTACTGCCGGTCAGATGAGACCCAGCCAGCCAAGACCGCCGAACCCGCCGAACGGGCCGTAGCCGAAGCCGTTGCCGTAGCCGAACCCGTTGCCGTAGCCGTTGCCGTAGCCGCCGTAGCCGCCGTAGCCGAAACGGTCGAAACCGCGGTGGTGGTGGCAGCCGTGGTGGTGGTGACGGTGGTGGCCACGGCCGTAGTGGTCGTAGCCCGACGAAGACGCCGCCGGGCTCTGGGGGGCGGCGGAGGCCACACCGGCGAGCGGGACGACGGTGGCGGCGGCAATCGCCGCGGCGGCCACAGAGCGACCTATGATCTTGCGCATTGCGTTTCTCCTGTTTGGCAGGAAATCTGACATTCCGATGAGTACCGCGCGGGATCGCAAACCGTGCAGGCACGACGGAGAGCCACTCCAACGGCCTCAAGAATTGCTCCAGTCGTGGCAATGAAAAGGCAAAGTCCGGCGGGGAGCGCACAGCTCAGAGCCGGATGACGACGAGCGCGGTGTCATCGGTCGCCCCGTCGGGCGGCAGCAGCTCGGCCAGCAGCGCATCGGCGAGCGTCTCCGCCCCCGCGCCCCGGTGCCGGGTAAGCGACGCGGCCAGCCGTGCCAGCCCGATGTCGATGTCCTCGCGGCGGCGCTCGATCAGCCCGTCCGTGTACAGCACCAGCACCGCGTCGTCGGCGAAGGAGACCAGGGCCTCGGGGCGGCTCACGTGCTCGGGCCGGGCCCCCAGCGGCGGATCGGTCGCCCCGTCCAGGAACTCCACCCGGCCGTCCGGGTGCAGCAGCGCCGGCGGCGGATGCCCGGCGCTGCTGTAGGCGAGGGTGTGGCTGGACCAGTCGATGAACACCTCCACCGCGGTGGCGGATTCGGCGCCCTCCACCGAGCGGGCGTAGATGCCCAGCACCTCCAGCGCCCGGGCGGGCCCCGGGGTGACCAGCGTGGCAGCGCTCAGCGCACTGCGCAGCTGCCCCATGACGCAGGCCGCCTCCAGCCCATGGCCGACGACGTCACCGACCGCCACCGCCATCCGGTCCCCGGGCAGCTCCGCCAGGTCGTACCAGTCACCGCAGACGTTGAGCGCCCCGACCGCGGGCCGGTAGCGCACCGCGGCCCGGTGGTGCCCCACCGGGCGGGGCGCGGGCAGCATCGCTTCCTGGAGCGCCAGCACCACCAGCCGTTCCCTGGCGTGGGCCTGGCGCAGCCGGTCGTTGAGCTGCTGGAGTTCCTGGGCCCGGGCGTAGAGTTCGACCGTCATCCGCTGCAGGTCACCGCCGTCGTCCCGCGGGGCGCCGGCCCGGACGGTCTCGGTGACCTCCTCCACCCGGTGCACGATCAGCCGCACCCGCCCGTCCGCGTCGAGGACCGGCGCGTTGACGGGGCTCCAGTAGCGCTCCTCGAACACGCCCGGCCGGCCGGGCAGTTCGACGTCGTAGCGCTGGAGGGCCATGGTGTCGGTCAGGCCGGTGGCCAGCACCCGTTCCAGGGACGCCCGCAGGTTGCGCGTACCGGTGGCGTCGGGGTCCCGGGGGTTGTCGGGGAACACGTCGAAGAGGTGGTGCCCGACCACCTGTCGCCGCTGCCGGCCGGCGCGGCGCAGCAGGGCCTCGTTGGCGTCGGCGATCATCAGCTCCGGGGTGAGCAGCAGCACCGCGCCCGGCAGTGCCTGGAAGACCGCCGCATAGTCGATCGGGAACTCGCTCATGGCCGGCCCGCATTCTCGTTCGCCACGTGCGGAATGCTCTCGTCAGGCGGGCCGACGCGCATACGGGGCGACGGACCGCGGACCGCCCCCGGCGAGCGAACCGCGAGGCCGTGGCGGAAGCGCACCGGCCCGGTCGGGTACGGCCGTCCGGGGCATCCGGTGCCGGACCGGCCGGGGCCGTCAGCGCTTGCGGGCCCGGCTCGGCTGCACCCGGGGCGGCTCCCCCGGCATCTTCGGGTGGTCGGGCGGATAGGGCAGATCGCCCAGCCCCTCGTCGGCCGCCTGCCGGTCCGCGAGGTCGAAGACGGATTCCAGCCCGAAGGCGTGGTCCGCCATGTCGGCGTGCACATCACCGAGTTCCGCGAACCGCCGCGGCATCGTGCGCAGGTCGAAGTCCTCCGGGACGGCGTCGGACAGCTCCTCCCAGCGCAGCGGGGCGGAGACCGTGGCGCGCGGCCGGGCACGCAGCGAATAGGCCGAGGCGATCGTGCGGTCCCGGGCCATCTGGTTGTAGTCGACGAAGATCTTCGCGCCGCGTTCCTCCTTCCACCAGGCCGAGGTGACCAGGTCCGGCAGCCGCCGTTCCATGGCCCGGGCCACGGTGATCGCGGCCCGTCGGACCTCGGTGAACGTCCACTGCGGCCGGATCGGCACGTAGATGTGCACGCCCCGGCCGCCGGAGGTCTTGGGCCAGCCGCGCAGCCCGTGCTCGTCGAGCAGTGCGCGCAGCTCGTGGGCGACCCGTACGGCGTCCGTGAAGTCGGTGCCGGGCTGCGGGTCGAGGTCGATCCGCAGTTCGTCGGGGTGCTCGGTGTCGCCGCGGCGGACCGGCCACGGGTGGAAGGTCAGGCACCCGAGATTGGCCGCCCAGACCACGGCGGCGGGCTCGGTGGGGCACATCTCGTCGGCGAACCGCCCACTGGGGAAGGCGATCCGGGCGGTCGGCAGCCAGTCGGGCAGGCCCTTGGGCGCCCGCTTCTGGTAGAAGAACTCGCCCTCCACGCCGTCGGGGAAGCGCTGCATCGTGGTGGGCCGGTCGCGCAGCCCGCGCAGCACCCCGTCCGCGACCGCGAGGTAGTAGCGGGCGACGTCCAGCTTCGTGAAGCCGCGCTCCGGGTAGTACGTCTTGTCCGGGTGGGACACCCGCACCGTGCGCCCCGCGACGTCCAGCTCGACGGCCTCGTTGGCCCGACCTCCGGTCATGCCTCCACGCTAGAGCGTGCCCGGGGGTTCCGCCCGGCGCGCGGGAAGCGGCCCGAGCCCTCAGGATCGGGACCATGGACCTGCCCGTCATGCCCCCGGTCTCCCCCATGCTCGCCAAGCCGGTGGCCGGCATCCCCGCCGGCATGCAGTACGAGGCCAAGTGGGACGGCTTCCGGGTCATCGTCTTCCGCGACGGTACGGAGGTCGAGATCGCCAGCCGCACGACGAAGTCGCTCAGCCGCTACTTCCCCGAGGTCATCGCGGCGGTCCGGGACGAGCTGCCGCGGCGCTGCGTCGTCGACGGCGAGATCGTCATCGCCCATGACGGCCGGCTGCACTTCGAGGAGCTGCTGGAACGCATCCACCCGGCGGACTCCCGGGTCCGCACCCTCGCCGAGCGGACACCGGCCTCCCTGATCGCCTTCGACCTGCTGGCCCTGGGCTCCGACTCCCTGATGCGCGAGCCGCAGACCGCCCGCCGCGAGGCGCTGGTGGAGGCGCTGCGGACGGCCCGGCCGCCGGTGTACACCGCGCCGGCCACCACCGATCAGGAGCTGGCGCAGCGCTGGTTCACGCAGTTCGAGGGCGCGGGGCTGGACGGGGTGATCGCCAAACCGCTGGACCTGCCGTACCGGCCCGGTGACCGGGTGATGTTCAAGGTGAAGCACGCCCGCACCGCCGACTGCGTCGTGGCGGGCTACCGGCTGCACAAGAGCGGCCCGGTGGTCGGCTCGCTGCTGCTGGGCCTGCACGACGACGCCGGTCAGCTCCAGCACGTCGGGGTGTGCGCGTCGTTCCCCATGGCCCGGCGGCGCGCCCTGGTCGAGGAGCTGGCGCCGCTGCGGATGGACGATGCCGCGGAGCACCCGTGGGGCGCGTGGACGGACGAGGAGGCGCACGCGTCCCGGCGGATGCCCGGCGGGCCGAGCCGGTGGAGCGGCGGCAAGGACCTCTCATGGGTGCCGCTGCGCCCGGAGCGGGTGTGCGAGGTGGCCTACGACCACATGGAGGGCAGCAGGTTCCGGCACACCGCCCAGTTCCGCCACTGGCGTCCGGACCGTACGCCGGAGAGCTGCACCTACGCCCAGCTGGAGGAGCCGGTGGGCTACGACCTGGGGGAACTGCTGCGGGACGACTGACCGCCGGGCCCACGGGGCTCCGCCCCCTAGCGCCCGTCCTCCTCCGGCGGCCAGCGGCGGCGGCTCTCCCCCGGCGCGAGGCGGTCGACGACCTCGGCCAGTTCGGTGCAGGCCAGCTCGATCTTGCGGCGGATGGCGATCTGCTCGGTGACGACCGCCGACAGCAGCAGCGCGGTGAGCGCGGCGGACGCGTTGAGCGCCTGCAGGTTGACCATGGCCTCCAGCAGGCTCTGGCCCTCGAACGGTCCGGTGCGGTCGGTCGCCGCCGAGATCGCCGGCACGGACACCACCAGCACGCAGGGCGCCGCACCGGCCAGCTGGAAGCGCAGCGCCGCCCACACGATCACCGGGAAGACCAGGAACAGCAGCGACAGCGTGCTGTGCACCACCACGAGGGAGACCAGGACCGCGGCGGCCAGCAGGGCCACCGCCTCCGCCGACCGCACGAGGGGCAGGTCCCGGGGCGGCCGCAGGGTGCGGGCGGCGAGCACGAGCGGGGTGACGACGAGGACGCCCATCGCGTCGCCCACCCACCACGCCGCCCAGGTCCGCCAGAAGTCCCCGGCCGGCAGCGCGCCGGTGATGACCTGGGTGCCGCTGCCGAACGTCGCGCTGATCACCATGCCGGCGAACGCGCCGAGGGCGACCAGTGCGATGCCGTCCCGCAGCCGGTCCAGTTCGGTCCGGAACCCCACCTTGCGCAGCATCAGACAGGCGCACACCGGGGCGAGGGTGTTGCCGGTCATGATGGCGAGGACGGATCCGTCGAGCGGACTGATCGAGGCGACGACGAGGAGCGTGCCGAGGAAGACGGCCGGCCAGGTCCACAGCCCGATCAGCAACAGGCTGCTGAGCGCGATACCGGTGGGCGGCCATAAGGGCGTGACCACGGCACCGGCGACCACCACCTGTTCCAGCAGCCCGATCCGGGCGGACGCGTAGTAGACGGCGGTGAGGACGAGGATCGTCAGGGCTGCCGGTGCGAGACGGCGGAGTTGCTCGGTACGCACCACATCAGCCATCAGACAACGCCGGCGACCGGGCACCGGCCACGACACGCGCGCCCCGCTCGCGCTTCACCCACTCCTGGCCGCCGGCGCCGTCGTAGCGCAGCACGAGCACCGCGGAGTCGTCGGTGTGCCCGGTCAGTTCCGCCACGCTCATCGCCGCCGCGGCGACCGCCGCCGGATCGCTGCCCGCGTTGGCCCGCACCAGCCGCATCACCTGCGTCAGCCCGGCTTCCATGGGGAACGCCGGTCCCTCCACGACCCCGTCGGTGACCAGGGCGAACGCGCCCGCGATGGCCAGCCGGCGGCGGGTGACCGGGTACTCCTCCCCCGGCGCGATACCCAGCGGCAGGCCCCCGGGGTCGTCGGCCAGGCCGAACCGGCCGTCGGTGGTGGCCCAGACGGCCGGTACGTGGCCGGCCCGGGCGCTGGTCAGCTCCCAGCCGGCCGGGTCGAAGCGGAGGAAGGTGCAGGTCGCGAAGAGCCCGTAGTCGACGGAGAGCAGCAGGTCGTTGGCGCGGCTGAGCACCTCGCCGGGGTCGGCGGCGTGCACGGCGACGGCCCGCAGCCCGAGCCGGATCTGCCCCATGAAGGCCGCCGCCTCCACGTCGTGGCCCTGCACGTCGCCGATGCAGAACGCCAGTGACCCGTCGGGCAGCGGGAAGCCGTCGTACCAGTCGCCGCCGATGTCCAGGCCGTGCCGGGCCGGGGCGTAGGTGGCGGCGGCGCGCAGCCCGGGGAGCTGCGGCAGCCGGGCCGGCAGCAGCTCGCGCTGCAGTGCCTCGGCGAGCTCCACGCGGGCCCGCTGCTTCTCGGCGCCCTCCCGCGCCTGGGCGGTCAGCCGCCCGAGCGTGGTCAGCAGATCGTCGGCGCTCGCCGACCGCGGGGGACGACGCCGAAGCATGGATCGCTCCCGGGTGCATCGGTGCATGGGCCACTGCGGCGGCGCGCTCCGTGCGGCGGATCCGCGGGGGCCTCCTGACCTGGGCTCACGGGGCTCGCGTGGGGAGCCCGCCTGTCCGGTTCATCATATTTCTGCGGGGTGACTTCCGCTTCACGACGCCGGGCCCTCCCCGGCCGCGGAGCGGTTCACCGCCAGGTGGCGGACGCCGGACCGTACGGCCCAGAAGAAGATCCCGGCGGCGAGGACGGCCACCGTGATCGAGTCGTACGGGGCGGGCAGCCGGCCGGAGCCCTCGAAGGTGCCGAGTCCGGAGAGGGCGGTCAGGGCGAGGAGGTAGACCACCAGCCAGGCGCCGGTGCGCAGTTCGGCGGAGAGCGGGCGGCGCGGCCCGGCGCCGTCACTCTCCACGGCCGCGGTGGCGCCGCGGGCGCCCGGGCGGCGCATGACGAGGAAGATCAGCAGGCCGGCGAGGACCAGCGGCAGGGCCAGCCGCAGGTCGTTCCAGCCCGACCAGTAGACGAACTCGCTGGACACGACGAAGCTGACCGGCGCGATCCAGCGCAGGCCGGGCACCCAGCCGGCGGTGCCGCCGCCCGGTTCGGAGCGGAACACCGCGACCGCGACCGCCGAGGCGGCGTAGATCAGCAGGTACATGTCGCCCATCACGCTCACGATGTCCTGCCAGCCGCCGAAGGGCAGCAGGAAGACCACGATGACCAGGAGGTTGATCGCCAGTGCCCGGCGCGGGACGCCGAACCGCTCGTTGACCTTCATGAAGTACCGCGGGATCGTGCCGTTCTTGGCGAGCGCGTAGGTGTGCCGGGCGTCGATGGCCACGCCGACGTAGGCCGAGCCGCCGGGCGAGATGACCGCGTCCGCGTAGAGCAGGCTGGACAGCCAGTGCAGGTTGAGGATCAGGGCGAGCTGGCCGAACGGCGAGTCGAAGGAGACGCCCTGCCAGCCGTGGCCCAGCAGGCTCTCGGGGACGGTGAAGAGGAACGCCAGCTGCAGCGCGAGGTACATGGCCACGGCCAGGCCGATGCCGGTGAGCACCGCCGCGGGGATGGTGCGGCGGGGGTTGCGGGTCTCACCGGAGAAGTCCAGCGGGGCCTGGAAGCCGTTGACGGAGTAGACGATGCCGCCGCCGGCCAGCGCGGTCAGGCACGCCACGTAGCCGTACGGGGCGAAGCCGCCGTGATCGGTGAGCCGGCCGGAGTGCCAGCCGGAGGCGAACAGCGCGATCACGGTGACGACCGGCACGGCGATCTTGAACACCGAGATCAGGTTGTTCATCCGGGCGAACATCCGCACCGCGAACCAGTTCAGCGCCGTCAGCAGCACGCTGAGCCCGGCGGCCAGGCCGAGCCCGCCGAGGGTGAGGGTGTGGCCGTTGTAGAGGCCGGGGAGGTAGTGCGCCGTGTACTGCATGATCGCGCTGATCTCGGCCGCGGTGCCGCCCACGGACAGCAGGGTCGACCAGCCGATGAGGGTGCCGACCAGCCGGCCGCTGGCGAACAGCGGCCAGCGGACCGTGCCGCCGCCCTCCGGCCGGGACGCGCCGAGCTCGATCAGGACCAGGGCGACCAGACCGCACAGCAGACCCGCGCCGACCCAGGACAACAGCGCCGCCGGGCCGGCCGTCTGCGCCGCGTACAGGGCCGCGAAGAGCCAGCCGGAGCCGACGATGTTGGAGAAGCCGATGCCGGTCAGTCCCCAGAAGCCGAGGTCACGGCGCAGTCGGCGCTCCTCGGCCTGGACTTCCGGCGCGCCTGCCCCGTCCGCCCCCGCTGATACCTGACGCTCCGCCACAAAAGACTCCTCGTCGCACTGTCCCGGCCGGGCCCGGCCGGTGTCCCGGTCCGCCGGACCCTACTTGACCGGCCCCGGACAGGAATCACACGTCCGCGGTACGGGACCCGGCGCGTCAGGAGAGCCGGTCCGCCGGCACCCCGAAGGCCGTGGTCAGGCCCTCCCGACCGGCGTCGGTGAGCCGGACCACCCGCCGGTACGTGCCGCGCCGCAGCCAGTCCAGGACGAACATCCGGGTGGGGAGGGCGGCGGCGCGGCAGCCGGTCGGTGTCGACGCCGAAGACGGTGAGCTCCCGGCGGCCGTGCGCGGTGAGGACGTAGCCGACCTGGCCGGGGGCGGTGCCGTCGCCGACCGCCCGGTGTGCTCGGCGGCCGGCGTGGCGCTCTCGGTGGTCATCGGCGCCGCGGGTTCCTCGTCGCGGTCGCGCACGCCGCGCGCTGGATTCCGCGCATCATCCGGCGGAAACGGGTAGGAACTGAGACGGGAACAGATGATCGGTGCACGGGGGGATCGTCCGTGGCCGGCGAACGAGGCGAGGAGCAGCCCGATGACACTGCCATGGCGTGAGGACGAGAGCTGGCGCCGCCGCTATCCGCAGGCGGGCCCCGACTGGACGCAGGGGATGCCGCAGGGACCGACGGAGCCGCTGACCCCCATGGGGCGGATCGACCAGTACGGCCGGATGGGCAGCGCGCTGCGCGGCGGATATGTCGCGCCCTGGCAGCGCAAGGTGATCCTCGGCTTCGTCATCGGCGCCGTCGTCGTCACGGCGGTGGCGCTGCTGCTGGCCTTCTTCGGCTGACCCCGGCCCGGTCACGGCTCAGGCGCAGGTCCAACAGCCGGACCAGCAGGCGGAACGGCCCGGACGGTGCCCCCGCGCGTGCCGGCGGTCGGCCGGGCGTTCCTCCTCCGCGGGCTCCGGACCGTCGGCGAGGGCCCGCAGTTCGGCGAGCCGGGCGGTCAACACGACGGTGAGCGCGGCCAGTTCCTCGGGGTCGGCGTGCCCCCGCTCGATCCGGAAGGTGAGACCGGGCGGTGCCTCGTCCGGCGGGCCCTGCTCGTCGGGCGGCTCCGCACCGAGCACCGGGGCCAGGTCCATCGGGATGCCGAGGTCGTCCGGCCGCGGCCGGCCGTTGGGTGTCCGGGCGCCGGCCGGCGGGCTCTCGGCGCTCTGGGTGCTCTCGTCGGTGAAGGCGTTCATGTGCGGGGGTTCCTGGAGTCGGGGGCGGGGCGCGGCCGGTGCCCGCGCGTCGCGTGGGGCGGCCGTGCCGGGTGCCACGCCGGCCCCGGCCCGCGCCGTGTTCGGGCAGGTCACACGGGCGACGCTAAAAGCGCCCCGGCGCCCCCGCGCGCGCAGCGGCGGCCGGCTGCGCCGTTCGGGCGACCGGGCGGGGGTCCCAGGCGTGATATCCCGCACCGAGGCCGTGTTGGTCCCGCCGCGCGTGCCCCGGGCGGCGAGCATCACGCACAGGTATGTGCAGGTGCCGGATGACGCAGTCAGGATGGGCGGGACGATGAGATGTGATCGGGCCGGAGACGGGCATGCCGCGGCGCGGGGCGACGGGCGGCGGGAATTCCTCAGGTGTGCGGCCGGCGTCGCGGGGGTGGCGGCCGCCGGGGGCCTCGGCGGCGAGGCGGTCGCCGCGGGCCGGCCGGCGGCCGGGCGGGACGGCCGCCGGGACCTGCCCGACCGGGTGCCGTTCCACGGCCACCACCAGGCCGGCGTGGTGACGCCGCAGCAGCTCTGCGCGGGTTTCATCGGCTTCGACGTGCTCGCCGAGGACCGCGACGGTCTGGTGGAGCTGTTCCAGAAGCTCACCCACCGGTCCCGGGTCCTGACGGGCGGGGTGAAGCCGCGCGACGAGCGGGTGTCCTCGGAGCGCCCCACGCCGGACTCGCTCACGATCACGCTCGGCGTGGGCGCCTCGCTGTTCGACGACCGTTACGGACTGTCCGGGCACAAGCCCCGCCATCTCAAGGCGATGCCGGCGTTCCCCGACGACCGGCTGGAACCGTCCCGCTGCCACGGCGACCTGTCGCTGCAGATCTGCGCCGAGCACCCGGACGCCATCGTGCACGTCCTGCGCGACCTCGCACGGGAAACGGACGGCCTGCTCCGGCCGCGCTGGCGGGCGAACGCCTTCCTCAACCCCTCCCGGCCGTCCGGGGCCCGGCGCAACCTGCTGGGCTTCAAGGACGGCATCGTCAACCCGGACACCGACTCGGGCCGGGAGATGGACCGGCTGATGTGGGTGACACCGCCCTGCGGCGAGCCGGAATGGGCGCTCGGCGGCTGCTACCAGGTGCTGCGGCTGATCCGCTTCCACGTCGAGAAGTGGGACAAGGTGCCGCTGCGGCGGCAGGAGAGGATCTTCGGCCGGCACAAGGCGAGCGGTGCGCCGCTGGACGGCCGGCACGAGACGGACGCGCCGGACTACCGGCATGACCCGCACGGCCGGATCATCCCGCTCGACTCCCACATCCGGCTGGCCAACCCGCGCACCCACAAGACGGACGACTCCCGCTTCCTGCGGCGCAGTTACAACTACGACGAGGGCTTCGACCACAAGGGCGGGATGGACCTCGGCCTGGTCTTCTGCGGCTACCAGCAGGACCCGGAGCGCCAGTTCGCGACCGTACAGCGCCGCCTGGAACACGAGCCGCTGTCGCGCTTCATCACCCCCGTCGGCGGCGGCTACTTCTTCGTCCTCCCGGGCGTACGGGACGAGGACGACTGGTTCGGGTCCCATCTTTTGCAGAAGGCTTAACCCCCACGTACCCGTCTCTCCCGCCGCGGGGCTCGCTCGCCGTTGCGCTTTGCGGCGCCCCGCACGTACCTGGCCGTCCCGCCGCGGGGTTTGGTCGCCGTTGCGCCTGGCGGCGGGCGTTGTTTGTCGGGTGCGGTGCCGGCCCTCCAGACTTCGTCCTCCGGTCCAGCCCTTCCCGTGAGTGGGAGTTTCAAGCTGGTTGGGGGCGGGCCCTATCCGTTGCCTGCGGGCACGTGGGCATTACGTGCACCCCCACCGTCGTTTTCTTCCCCTCTCACGGGAGGGGACGGGCCGGAGGGGCCGGTTGTGTGGACGTAAAGCGTCAGCAGTCCACACGACCGGCCCCGGAGGTCCGTCACCGCACCCACCACAACCCAGCCCGCCGCAGGCGCAACGGCGAACAACACCCGCGGCGGGAGAGACGGGTACGTGGGAGGCGCCGCAAAGCGCAGCGGACGGGTACGTGGGAAGTCAGCAAATACGCGGCAATTGCTCCCCGAGCGGCAGATCGACCACCCGCGTACCCCCCAGCGGCGTGCGGGCCACCACCATGCCGGGGTGGGTGGCCACGGCCTCGCCGATGACCGCCGCGCCGGCGCCCAAGGGGTGGCTCCGCATCGCGGCCAGTACCGCGTCGGCGTGCTCGCGCGGGACGAACGCCACGAGCTTGCCCTCGTTGGCGACGTACATCGGGTCCAGACCGAGGATGGCGCAGGCGTTGGCGACCGCGGGCGGTACCGGGACGGCGCGTTCCTGGATGACGATCCCGGTGCAGGAGGCGGTGGCGATCTCGCACAGGGCCGCGGCCAGGCCGCCGCGGGTGGGGTCGCGCAGGACGTGCAGGTCGGGGGTGACCGCGAGCATGGTCTCGACGAGCCCGCCGAGCGCGGCGCAGTCGCTCTCGATCTCCACGCCGAATTCCAGGCCCTCGCGGACGCTCATGATGGCCACGCCGTGCACGCCGATGTCGCCGCTGACGATCACCACGTCGCCGGGGACGACGCGCTGCGGGCGGAGGTCGACGCCGTCCGGGATCAGCCCGATGCCGGCGGTGTTGATGTAGACGCCGTCGCCGTGGCCCGCCTCGACGACCTTGGTGTCCCCGGTGGCCACCTCGACCCCGGCGACCCGGGCGGCCGCGCCCATCGCGTCGGCGACCCCGGCGACCACCGGCATCTCCACGCCCTCCTCCAGGATGAAGCCGCAGGAGAGGTAGGCGGCCCGGGCACCGCTCATGGCGAGGTCGTTGACGGTGCCGTTGACGGCGAGGTCGCCGATGCTGCCGCCGGGGAAGAACAGCGGCCGGACCACGAAGGAGTCGGTGGAGAAGGCGAGCCGGGCACCGCCCAGCGCGACCGCCGCGGAGTCGCCGAGCTGCGCGAGGACCTCGCCGCCGAAGGCGGGCACGAAGATCTGCTGGACGAGTTCGGCGGAGAGCGCGCCGCCCCCGCCGTGCCCCATGACGACCCGCGGCTGATCGCGCAGCGGGGTGGGGCAGGTCCAGCCGGAGATGTCGACGGTGGGCAGTCCGCGGTCGGCCGGTGTGGGGGCGCCGGCGGCGGCGTTCGACGCGTTCGACGCCGTCAGCGGGGTGTGCGGGGTGTCAGGCAACGGGGCTCGCCTCCAGCGGGGTGGGCGGGGTGCCGAGTCGGCGGTACAGGTAGTAGGCGGCGCACGCGCCCTCGCTGGAGACCATGGTGGCGCCCAGCGGGGTGCGCGGGGTGCAGGTGGTACCGAACGCCTCGCACTCGTGCGGCTTGAGGAGCCCCTGCAGGACCTCGCCGCTGCGGCAGGCGGCCGGTTCGCGGGTGGCGATGCCCTCGACGGAGAAGCGGTGTTCGGCGTCGTAGTCGCGGTAGCGCTCGGAGAGCCGCCAGCCGCTGGCGGGGATGGTGCCGATGCCCCGCCAGCTGCGGTCGGTGACCTCGAAGACGTCCGCGAGCATGGCCTGCGCGGCGGGGTTGCCCTCGCTGCGGACGGCGCGCGGGTAGGCGTTGTCCACGGTGTGCTCGCCGCGCTCCAGTTGGCGGACGGTGCGGCGGATGCCCTCCAGGATGTCGAGCGGTTCGAAGCCGGTGACCACGATCGGCACCCGGAAGCGTTCGGCCAGTGCGGGGTACTCCGCCATGCCCATCACGCTGCACACATGGCCGGCGGCGAGGAACGCCTGGACCCGGCAGCTGGGCGAGGTCATGATCGCCTCGATGGCGGGCGGGACCCGGACGTGCGAGACCAGCATGCTGAAGTTGCGGATGCCGAGCCTGTGGGCCTGATGGACCGTCATGGCGTTGGGCGGAGCGGTCGTCTCGAAGCCGATGCCGAAGAACACCACCTCGCGGTCCGGGTTCTGCTGGGCGGTCTTCAGCGCGTCGAGCGGGGAGTACACCACCCGTACGTCGCCGCCCTCGCCGCGCACCTGGAACAGATCGCGGTCGCTGCCGGGGACCCGGAGCATGTCGCCGAAGGAGCAGAAGATCACGTCCGGGCGGGAGGCGATCTCCAGCGCCTTGTCGATCACCTCCAGCGGGGTGACGCACACCGGGCAGCCCGGCCCGTGGATCAACTCGACCTGTTCCGGCAGGAGTTGGTCGATGCCGTGCCGGATGATGGTGTGCGTCTGGCCGCCGCAGACCTCCATCAGGGCCCACGGACGGGTCGCCGTGGCCCGGATGTCGTCCAGCAGCCGGCGGGCCAGCTCGGGGTCCTGGAATTCGTCGATGTACTTCATTTCCGCGCCTCCCGCGCCGTGTCGCCGCCGACGGCCGCAGGAGCGGCGCCCGCCTCCGCGGCCGCCGCCTCCCAGGGGTCGCCGAACTCCTCCTGGAGCAGCCCCAGTTCCTCGAAGAGGGCCAGGGTCTGGCGGGCCGAGTCCTCGTCCAGGCGCTGCAGCGCGAAGCCGACGTGGACGATCGCGTACTCGCCGACCTGGAGGTCGGGGACGTACTCCAGGCACACTTCCTTGACCACGCCGCCGAAGTCGACGGTGGCCATCCGGGTGCCGTCCCGTTCCTCGATGTCCAGTACTTTGCCGGGTACCGCCAGGCACATGGGCCTCTCCTCGTCATCAAGCGTCGTCCGCCGCGGCCGCGGCGCCGTTCAGGGCACGCCCACCCCGCCGTGCACGGGTGCGGTGCGCGCCGCCACGACGATCTGGCCGAGCGCCAGGCCCCCGTCGTTGGGCGGGACCCGGCGGTGCCGCAGCACGGTGAAACCGTCCTGGCCGAGCAGCCGGGCGGCGGCCTCGGAGAGCAGCGTGTTGGCGAACACCCCACCGGTCAGTACGACGGTCGTCAGGCCCGCGCGCTCCCGGGCCAGCGCGCAGCAGCGCCGTACGAGCCCGGCGACCGCGGTGTGGAAGCGGGCGGCGATCAGCGCCGGTGCGGTGCCGGCCCGGACGTCCGCGACGACGGCCGCGAGCAGCGGCGCCGGGTCGGCGACGGTGTCGGCGGCCGCGCGGTCCGCCGGGGTGTCGGGGCCGGTGCGCAGGGCGAAGGCGTAGCCGGGCGCGGGGGCCTCGCCGGCGGTCAGGGCCGCGGCTTCGAGGGCGAGCGCGGCCTGCGCCTCGTATCCGGCGTGGTGGCAGATGCCGGCCAGGGAGGAGACCGCGTCGAAGAGGCGGCCCATGCTGGAGGTGGGCACGCAGTTGAGGTCGCGTTCGAGCTGCCGGGCGAGCAGCCGCCGTTCGTCGGGCGGGCAGACGGCGACCGGCGGGAGGTCCGCGGCCCAGTCGATGCCGGCCGCGCGCAGATGGGCCAGGGCCATCCGGTAGGGGCGGCGTACGGCGGCGTCGCCGCCGGGCAGCGGGACGTAGGCGAGGCGGCCGAAGCGGCGGTAGCCGTCGTAGTCGGCGAGCAGGATCTCGCCGCCCCAGACGGCCTGGTCGTCGCCGTAGCCGGTGCCGTCGAAGGCGACGCCGATGACCGGGCGGCCGCCGTCGAGGCCGTGTTCGGCCATGGCCGCGGCGATGTGCGCGTGGTGGTGCTGGACGCGGACCAGCGGACGGCCGTCGGTGTGCCGCTGAGCCCACTGGCCGGAGCGGTAGCCGGGGTGCCGGTCGGCGGCGAGGAGCTGGGGGCGGACCCCGGTGACCGTCTCCAGGTGCGCCTCGGCCTGTTCGAAGGCCAGTTGGGTGGCGAAGTCGTCCATGTCGCCGATGTGTGCCGACAGCCAGGCGCGGCGGCCCTCGGCCAGGCAGAGCACGTTCTTCAGGTCGCCGCCGGCCGCGAGCGCGGGGCGGACCGCCACCGGGAGCGGGACCGGGAACGGGGCGTAGCCGCGGGAGCGGCGGACGAACAGCGGCTCGCCGTCGTCGGTGGCCCGGACCACCGAGTCGTCGCAGGGGACGCGGATCCGGCGGTCGTGGGTGAGCCAGGCGTCGGCCAGTCCGGCGAGCCGCCGCACGGCGTCCTCGTCGTCGGTGACGATCGGCTCGCCGGCGAGGTTGCCGCTGGTCATCACGAGCAGCCGGGGGCCTCGGGGGTCCCCCGGCCCGGGCGAAGCCGACAGCGGAGGAGGGTCGCCGGGCAGCCCGAGCAGCAGGTGGTGCAGCGGGGTGTACGGCAGCATGACGCCCAGGTCGGGGCTGCCGGGGGCGACCGCGGGGGACGGCACCGGCGCGTCCGCGGCGGGTGCGGGGTGGGGGCGGCGGCGCAGCAGGACGATCGGGCGCTGGGGCCCGGTGAGCAGTGCGCGTTCCGCGGGCCGGATGCGTACCAGGTGGGCGAGGTCGTCGACCTGACGGGCCATCAGGGCGAAGGGCTTGTCGCCGCGGGCCTTGCGGCGGCGCAGCAGGGCGACGGCGGTGTCGTCGGTGGCGTCGCAGACCAGGTGGTAGCCGCCGAGGCCCTTGACGGCGACGATCGCGCCGGTGGCGAGCAGGTGCCGGGTGGCGGCGACCGGGTCGGGGTCCGGTGCTGGCCGCGGCGCTGCGGCGGGGTCCGCGGGGTCGGCGAGCAGCAGCCGCAGCCGGGGCCGCAGTCGTGGCAGGCGATCGGCTGGGCGTGGAACCGCCGGTCGGCCGGATCGGCGTACTCCCGGGCGCAGCGCGGGCACATCGGGAAGCGGTCCATGGTCGTCCGGGCCCGGTCGTAGGGCAGCGCGGTGACGATGGTGAAGCGCGGACCGCAGTGCGTGCAGGTGATGAAGGGGTGGCGGTGGCGGCGGTCGGCCGGGTCGGCGAGTTCGGCCAGGCAGGCGTCGCACGTGGCGGCGTCCGGCGCGACGAGGGTGCGGGAGGGGCCCGGTCCGCGGGAGGGCAGGATGCGGAAGCCGGTGTCGCCGGTGACGGCGAGGTCCTCGCCCTCCACGGTGTCGACGACGGCCAGCGGCGGCGCCTCGCCGGCGATCCGGGTGCCGAAGACGGCGAGCGCGGCGGGCGGGCCCTCGACCTCGGCGAGCACGCCCTCGCCGGTGTTGGTCACATGACCGGCCAGGCCCAGTTCGGTGGCGAGGCCGTGGACGAACGGGCGGAAGCCGACGCCCTGGACGACGCCGCGCACGGTGATCCTGCGGCGCGCGGTGACCGGCGCGGGGGCGCCCGCGGGGGCCCGGTCGACCTGCCCGGTGGTCATGAGCGGCTCGACGCCACGGTGCCGAGGTCGGCGGAGTGCTCGTCGCGCGGCTGGGGTTCGCTCTCGTCGTGGACGTGGTGGGAGGTGCGGGTCATCACGGGGATGTGCACCGGCGCGCCGTCACGGGCCGCCAGCGCCCGGTCCAGCAGCACCCCCTCGCCGATGCCCTGCCGCACCGAGGTGAGGTGCACCTCGACGCCGGGGTTGACCCGTTCGACGTTGGCGCGGAACTCCTCCTCGTCGAAGGAGACCGCCTCGGCGATGTCGGTCTTGGTGACCACGACCAGGTGGGCGAGGCCGAAGGCGGTGGGGTACTTCAGCGGTTTGTCCTCGCCCTCGGTCACCGAGGCCAGCACCACCCGCAGGGTCTCGCCGAGGTCGTAGGAGGCCGGGCAGACCAGGTTGCCGACGTTCTCGATGAACAGCAGCCGGGTCTCGGCGGGGAGCCAGTCGTGCAGGTGCCCGCCGAGCATCTCGGCCTCCAGGTGGCACAGCCCGTCGGTGAGGATCTGTTTGACGGGTACTCCGGAACGGGCCAGCCGGACCGCGTCGTTCTCGGTGGCCAGGTCGGCGGTGAGCGCGGCGACCGGGATGCCGCGGTCGCGGGCGAGGGTGAGTTCGCGCTCCAGGAGGGCGGTCTTGCCGCTGCCGGGGCTGGAGAGCAGGTTGACCAGCGCGGTGCCGCGGGCCGCGAGGTCCTCGCGCAGGGTGTGGGCGCAGGCGTCGTTCTTGGCGAGAACCGCCTGTTGCAGGTCGACGACACGGCACATGGTTCAGCGCTCCTGGGAAATCGGTGGGTGCGGCGCGGTGTCGTGCCAGCACACACGGACGATCTGCAGTTCACGGCCGGACAGCAGCCCGGTGTCCGTCCCGCCGCAGCCCGGGCAGGTGAGCCGCGGGGGCATACCGGGCGGCCAGGTCCGGGCGCAGGCACCGCAGCGGGCGCGGGCCGGCACCGGTTCGATGTCGAGTTCCGCGCCCTCCAGCACCGTGCCCGCGCAGGCGAGCTGGAAGGAGAAGGTCAGTGCGTCGGGGACCACTCCGGCCAGTTCGCCGACCTGGAGGCGGACGCTGCGCACCGCGGTGGCCCCGGCGGGCCGGGCCGCGCCGTCGACCTGGTCGACGACCGCGAGCGCGATGGACATCTCGTGCATCGGTCCCTCTCTGGTGCGGGACTTCCGGGTGCCGCCGGGCCGGTCCGCGGATCCGCGGGACCCGCCCGGGCCCTGGTTCATTAGACGGCGCGGGCACGGGCGGGCCGGGGTGCCTCGCCGGGGTGGCGCCGCGGCGTCCTTCGTTCGGTGCAGCGCCGCCGCGGTCACATGGCGCGGATGCGCAGATAGCGCTTGATGTCCGGCAGGTTGGTCTTCAGGAGGAGGGCGAGCACGGCGGCGGCCGCCGTGCCGAGGACCAGCTTCAGCATGGGGTGGTGCTCCTTTCGGTGGTGTCCGTGTCTGTGTCTGTGTCTGTGTCTGTGTCTGTGTCTGTGTCCGTGTCTGTGTCCGCGTCCGCGTCTGCGTCTGCGACGTCCGCAGTTGCGTTCGCGTCCGCCCCGACCAGCCGCAGGATGAGTCCCACGGCCTCGTCGACCGCGGCCTCGACCGGGTCGCTCAGGCCGATGCCTTCGGCGGTGTCGGCGGGTTCGCAGCCGACGACGAGGACGCGCCGGGGCGGGCGGCCGTCGGTGCCGGCGCTGAGCGTGTCGAGCAGGGCGAGCACCGCGTCGGGGGTCATGTGGTGGGCGTCGAGGGCGGCGGCCCGCGGGCGCGGGGTGGCCGGTTCGGTGGCGTCGAGGAGGTGGACGGTGCCGGGTTCGGCGCCGCGGGCGGCGGCGTCGACGAGCAGCACGGTGTCGTAGCCGTCCAGCATCTGGTAGGCGAGGTGGACGCCCCGTACGCCGGTGTCGACGATCTCGACGTCGTCCGGGAGAGGGTGTTCGCCGAGCCGGCGGACGGCCTCGACGCCGAAGCCGTCGTCGCCGAGGAAGATGTTGCCGACGCCGGCGATCAGCGTCTTGGCGGGCGGCCGGACCGCGCCGGGGGCGGGGGCGCTCACGTGTCCTCCAGGGGAGCGAGTTCGTCGGGCTGGAAGTACAGGAAGCGGCCTTGTTCGCGCCGGATGTCGGCGCCCGGGTCGTCCTCCAGGGTCACCGCGAGGTGCACCCCGCCGTCCACGTCGTGCAGCACGGCCTCGACGAGGGCGGCGCGGCCGTGCAGGAAGAGGTCCTGGGCGTCGGTGCGGCGCCGGCCGGGCTTCAGCAGCACCCGGCTGCCGGCGCCGACCTGCCGTCCGTCGACGGTGATCCGGTCGGTGGCGGGATCGACGTCGCGGTCGCCGCCGGGGTCCCACCAGGGGGTGTCGGGGCGGGTGCCGGGCACGTCGGGGGCCTGGTCGCCGGGGGCCTCGGGGCCGGGGCCGGTGACCTCGCGCAGTGCGCGTACCGCCCCGTGCAGGCGGTCCAGGACCTCGGGGGGCATGGTGTCGGCGAGTGCGATGACGTCGGCGGCGCGCGGGTCGGTGCCGCGGGCCTCGCGCTTCTCCTGGTCGGTGAGGGCCGCGGTGCGCAGGGCGAGGATCTCGTCGATCTCCAGGGCGTCGTAGAGCGCGCCGGGGCTCTCGGGGGCGATGGCCGGGTGGTCCTCCAGGATGATCGGCGAGGACAGGACCACGTCGGCGCGGCCCGGTTCGCCGGCCAGCACCGGCCAGGTGTGCTCGTTATGGCAGGACGCGACGGCGGTCCGGGCCCATTCGGGCGGGTCGGTCAGGGACAGGAAGCGGCCGGCGCTCAGGCCGAGGAAGAGGTGGGCGCCGATCAGCGCGTGCGGCAGGGCTTCGGTGCGGTCCGCGGTGCCGTTCGGGGACCAGTCACCGGTGTTCTCGACGGTCGCGGTCAGCCGCAGTGCGGCGTACGGCCCGTCGAGCGGGCTCGCGGTCAGCCGGATCCGCCCGTCGATCCGGGCGCGGCGGCGCACCAGCCGGCCGATGAGGCGCCCGTCGGCGTCGTGCACCGGTTCGGTCTCCTCGCTCGCCGGCCGGGTGAACGGCAGGGTGTGGCCGGCGCCGGTCAGTTCGGTGACGGCGGCGTCGAGGGTGAGGCGTTCCTCGGTGGCCTCGTCCCAGGGGACCAGCACCCGGTCGGGCAGTTCCAGCTCGTCGACGGTCTCGAACTCCCCGTCCGCGCACCGGCGTTGGACGGTCCGGCGCTGGGCGTGCAGGAACCGCAGTTCGGCCGAGAGCCGGGCGCCGGACTTCGGTTCCATCAGGCATTCGGTGCGCTGGTGGGAGTGCTCGGCGCCGGCGGCGGTCCAGCCGGGCGGGACGAGGACGCCGAACTGCCAGCGCAGCCGGTTCTTGGCGGCGGAGGCGCGGTACGGGTAGAGCACATAGCCCTCGAACAGCACGGCGTCCGCCACCTGGCGGGCGGCGGCGAAGCGGTCCACCGTCTCGTCGGGCCGGATGCCGGTCGTCATGGGGCGGTCCTCTCGGCGAGCGGGCGGGCGGCGGTGCCGGGGAACGGCCGGGCGTGCCGGGCGGACGGCGGGGGCGGCGGCGGGTCGTCGCCGGCCGCGGCGAGCAGCGCCTCGACGGCCTGCTGCCAGGAGGGCAGGGCGTGCCGGGAGCGGTAGGCGAGCAGCGCGTCGAGGGTGGTGCGGGGCAGCCGCAGCCAGCCGCAGCCCGGGAAGTGGGTCTCGATCATCTCCTGCCAGACCGTCACCGGCATCCGCACCTGCGCTTCCTTGTGCCAGGGGACGGGGTGGACCCGGAAGCCGCCGGCACCGGCGAAGACGGTGCCGGAGAACAGCAGCAGCAGCGGGACCTCTCCGTCGGCGAGTGCGTGGAAGTACCGGCCGGCCGCGACGTCGAGGTCGTAGCTACAGGGGACGGGCAGCTCGATCTCGGTGGTGCCGGTGAAGCCGGGGACGACGTGGGAGACCTGGGCGAACTGGAGGGGGTGCAGGGTGCTGCTCCAGCGGGAGCGGTCGCCGAAGAGGTCGGCGAGCGCCTCGGCCTCGTCGGGCCGGTAGTCGCGGCGGGCCGGTTCGATCCGGATCTGGCAGCGCAGCGCGACGGCGTGCACCCGGTCCGCGGGGTCGGCGGTGGTGAGGCGCAGGCGGAAGAGGAGGGTGGGGGCGGCGGCGCGGCGGTCGGCGCGGACGCCGGTGCACTCGAAGGACAGCTCGGTCACGGCCGGTCGTCCTCCCTCGGCGCGCGGGCCCGGCGGGCGACCGTGGTGAAGAAGTCGGTGAGCGCGGCGCGGGCTTCGGCGCCGCCGTCGAAGCCGTGCCACAACAGCCGCATCCGGCCGACGAGTTCGTAGCAGATGTCGATCGGTACGAGGTAGCAGTCGGTGCGGTCGTCGGTGCGGCGCAGCAGCAGGGCCTCGACGTCGGGCTGGAGGAGCGGGGCGAGGCGGCTGCCCGCCAGCACGGTTTCCCAGGCGTCGGGGTCGAGTTCGCTCTCGGTGGCACCGGCCGGGCTGGGGTAGAGCGCGACCAGCCGGTCCAGTCCGGTGTGGCGGAGGAAGAAGGCGACGCCGACCGGGATCCGCAGCAGGTCCCAGGCCGCCTCGTCGAGGGTGTGGCCGGGGTCGGTGAGATAGCGGTCGGGGACGGTGCGGAACCGTCCGTGCCCGGCGCCGGGCCGATCGAAGAGCAGGGCGCAGGGGGTGCAGGCGCAGGCCAGGGCCCGGCGTTCGGTGTCGACGAGGTGGCGGTGGTTGTGGTCGGCGAGCACCACGCCGCACAGTTCGCAGCGTTCGGGGACGGCCGGGGCCGGCGCGCGGAAGCGGCGCAGGCCCCGGTGGGCGGAGTGCGGTCCCAGGCGCGTGGCCACCGGCTGAGGGCCGGTCATGAGGCGGTGGCGGGGGCCGACGGGCGGCGGGAGATCTGCAGCAGGACCGGCTCGGCCGCGGCCGGTTCCTCCGCCCACTCGACGGTGGTGACCTCGGGCGCGAAGCTGCTGACCGCTGCTTCCACGGTCTGCCGGCCGGCCCCGTCCTCGCCGGAACAGCCGCAGCCGCCGGAGCCGGCCGCCCGCAGCCGCAGCGTGCCGGTGTCCGGGTCGAAGCCGGCGGTCTCGGCGGGGTGCCGGCCGCGGACGCTGTCCAGGGCCCGCCCGATGCGGGCCTCGGTGTCCTCGGGGTGCAGATCGTGCAGCGCGAGCAGGCTGGTGACCAGGGGGTCGCCGAGCAGCGCGGCGCGCAGGGCGGGGTGCGGGCCGGTGCCGTCCGGGGTGCGTTCCAGGTGATGCATGACGCGGGCGAGCCCGGCGCCGTAGAAGTCCATCAGGACGCGGACCAGTTCCTCGGCGGCGGCTCCGGTCTCGGGGTCGCCGTTCTTGGTGAGCCGGTCGAGGACCTCCTCGACGCGGCGGCCGGCCTCTTCGGCGCTCGGTGTGGGGGCGTGCGGTGCCTGGCGGTCGGTGGGGGCGCTCATCCGGCCAGTCCGCTCAGCCCGGTGGGCACGTGCTCGGTCCGGACGGTCCGGCCGTCGCCGACGTACATGTGGACGCCGCAGGGCAGACAGGGGTCGAAGCTGCGCACCGCGCGCATGATGTCGATGCCCTTGAAGTTCTCCGGGGGGTTCTCCTCGAAGATGGGGGTGTTCTGCACCGCGTCCTCGTAGGGGCCGGGGGTTCCGTAGGTGTCGCGGGTGCTGGCGTTCCACGGTGTCGGCGGGTACGGGTGGTAGTTGGCGATCTTGCCGTCCCGGATGACCATGTGGTGCGAGAGGACGCCGCGGACCGCCTCGGTGAAGCCGACGCCGATGGACTCGTCGGGGACCTCGAACTTCTCCCAGGTCCGGGTGCGTCCGGCGCGGACCTCCTCCAGGGCCTGCTCGGCGAAGTGCAGCGCCATGGCGGCGGTGTACGCCTGGAAGTAGGTGCGGGCGCGGTTGCGTTCCAGCGCGTTGCTCCACTTGGGGATCCGCCACTCGAAGCGGGCCTCGGGGCGGGTGAGGCTGCGCGGCAGGTCGATGACGACGCTGTGGCCGGTGGCCTTGACGTAGGGGGTGTCGACGAGTCCGGAGAGCGCGGTGGACCACAGCCGGCGATCGGCCCGCCGCCGGTGTCCAGCGCGAGGTGCTCCTTGCCGTCGAACCAGCGCGGGGACATCACCCAGCTGTACTTGTCGGCGAAGTCGCGCTTCTGCGGGGCGGGGATGGTGTGCTGGTTCCACGGGTGGCGGGCGTCGATCGGGTTGCCCAGCGGGTCGTGGGTGACGAACTTCTCCTGGCCTTCCCAATCCTGGTAGTAGGAGCTGCCCAGCAGGATGCGGATGCCGAGGTTGATCTCGGTGAGGTCGTTGGTGACGAGCTTGCCGTCGACGATGACGCCGGGGGTGACGAACATCTTCCGGCCCCAGTCCGTCATGTTGCGGTAGGTGAAGTCGCAGTGCTCGGGGTCGTTGAACGCGCCCAGCAGCCGAGCAGGACGCGCCGCCGGCCGACCTCCTCGTATCCGGGCAGGGCCTCGTAGAAGAAGTCGAAGAGGTCGTCGTGGAGCGGGACGACGCGCTTCATGAACTCGACGTAGCGCATCAGCCGGCTGAGGTAGTCGGTGAAGAGCTGGACGCTGGCGATGGTGCCGACGCCGCCCGGGTAGAGGGTGGAGGGGTGCACATGGCGGCCCTCCATGAGGCAGAACATCTCCCGGGTGTAGCGGCTGACCTGGAGCGCCTCGCGGTAGAACTCGCCCTCGATGGGGTTGAGGGAGCTCATGATGTCGGCGATGGTGCGGTAGCCGTGGTCGCCGGCGTGCGGGGCCTCGGTGCGCTGGGCGAGTTCCCAGACGCCCGGGTTGGTCTCGCGGACCATCTTCTCGCAGTAGTCCACCCCGACCAGGTTCTCCTGGAAGATGTTGTGGTCGAACATGAACTCCGCGGACTCGCCGAGGTTGATGATCCACTCCCCCAGGTTCGGCGGCTTGACGCCGTACGCCATGTTCTGGGTGTAGACCGAGCAGGTGGCGTGGTTGTCACCGCAGATGCCGCAGATCCGGCTGGTGATGAAGTGGGCGTCGCGCGGGTCCTTGCCGCGCATGAAGACGCTGTAGCCGCGGAAGACCGACGAGGTGCTGTAGCACTCCGCGACCCGCTTCTGCTTGAAGTCGATCTTGGTGTGGATGCCCAGGCTGCCCACGATCCGGGTGATCGGGTCCCAGGACATCTCCGTCAGACCGCTGCCGTCACCGGCCGCCTTAGTCGTCGGTGCCATCGTGTGTGCCGTTGCCCTTCTGTAGGCGGGAGGTGGGGTCGGACGGGGTGGCGGGGGTGCCGTACGGGGCGCGGGGCCGGTTCGGCCGCGCGCCCCGCACGGTCACCACGGCCTGCGGAATCCGGTGGTGAGTTGGTCGCCGCGGTGCCGCCACTTGGGTTCCTGGTCGACGGTCTTGGCCGTGATGTCACGCAGTTTGCGGACGACACCGCCGTACGCGGCGCTGGCGGTGCTGGAGAGCTTGCTGCCGGGCGGCTCGTCCATGAACGGCATGAACTTGTCGGGGAAGCCGGGCATGGTGCAGGCGATGCAGATGCCGCCGACGTTGGGGCAGCCGCCGATGCCGTCCATCCAGCCCCGCTTGGGCACGTTGCATTTGACCACGGGACCCCAGCAGCCGATCTTCACCAGGCACTTCGGCGAGTCGTAGGCGGTGGCGAACTGGCCCTGCTCGTAGTAGCCGGCGCGGTCGCAGCCCTCGTGGACGGTGGCGCCGAAGAGCCAGGTGGGGCGCAGCTGGTCGTCGAGCGGGATCATCGGGGCCGCGCCGACCGCCTGGTAGAGCAGGTAGACCAGGGTCTCGGCGAAGTTGTCCGGCTGGATCGGGCAGCCGGGCACGCAGACGATCGGGATGCCGGCCTGGGACTTCCAGTCCCAGCCCAGGTAGTCGGGCACGCCCATGGCACCGGTCGGGTTGCCGGACATCGCGTGGATCCCGCCGTACGTGGCGCAGGTGCCGATCGCGACGACGGCGAGGGCCTTGGGGGCGAGCCGGTCGATCCACTCACTGGTGGTGATCGGCTGGCCGGTCTCCGGGTCGTCGCCGAAGCCGCACCAGTAGCCCTCCGGCTTGATGGCCTCGTTGGGGATGGATCCCTCGATGACCAGGACGAACGGGTCGATCTCGCCGCGCTCGCCCTTGAAGAACCACTCGATGAAGGTGTCCGCGCCGCCGACCGGCCCGGATTCGAAGTCGATCAGCGGCCAGTGGACGGCCACCTTGGGCAGGCCGGGCAGCACGCTGAGCGCGATCTCCTCGATGCTCGGCTGGGTCGCGTTCGTCAGTGACACCGAGTCACCGTCGCAACTCAGGCCGGCGTTGATCCAGAGGATGTGGATCGGCGGCTGGTCCTCGGCGGACGGCTTTCCCTCCGCGGCGGACTGGGGGGCCACGCTCGATGCTGCGGACATGGGGTCTCCTCGGTGAATCTGCACGAAAGCCCCGTACAGGACTTCCGTTCACCTTGGTAACACCCTGCTCGGCGCGCGGCCGGTTGTCCGGGGCCATTGCGGTGACGGCACCGGAAAAGCCGCGAGGGCGCCCGGAGTACCGGGCGCCCTCGGAAGCCGTACCGGCCGTCAGCCCAGCGAACCGGCCTCCACCGCGGTCACGTCGAACCGGCCGCCGCACACCCGCAGCCCGCGGCTACCGGTGGTCATCGACTCCTTGGACCCGGGCGGATAGACGAAGACGATCTGCGAACGGCTCCAGCACGGGGTGTCCGACACACCCTCGTTGACGGTGTGCAGCACGGCGTGCGCGCTCTGCCCCGGCTGGAGACGGACCACGCCGCCCGGGCCGCCCTCGCGGGTGGCGGGCTTGCCGACCGGCGAGCCGTCCCGCTGGATCAGCGAGACCCCGGGGAAGCCGCGCAGCGTGCAGGCCTTCTTGCCCTTGTTCGTGAAGACCAGGGGGTAGTGGATGTTGCCCGCGCCGATGTCGGAGGCGCCCAGCCGCAGCGACATGTTGGCGGCGGTGCAGCGGTCCGACGCCGTCATGGCCGAGGCGCGCGACTCCGTGGTGCCCGGCACGTTGCCCTTCGCCTTGCTGCCGGTGGACGCCGCGTTCGCCGAGGGCCGCTCGCCACCGGCCGACTGCTGGGCGCTGCCGGAGGGCTTGGCACCGCTGCCGGTCTCCTGCGAGGTGGCGGGTGCGGCGGCCGACGAGGGGCGGGAGGCGGCGCCGGTCCCGTCCTGGCAGGCGGTGAGCGTGAGCGCCGCGACGGCGATCAGCGATCCGGCGGCGACACGGCGGCCACGGCCGAGTGTCTTGGTGGTGAGCGACATGAGTGTCTCCCCCTCGCCTGGTAGGTGCGAGCTCGTCGTTTGGTTGCGTACGGTCCGTCCGTTGTTCTTCCAGCGTGGCCCCGGGCGCTGCCGGTCCGCTAACGAGGCACTAACACACCACTAACGAGCCTGGCCCGGCGGCGCGCCGATACCGCCGGCACGTCTTTGACCAGCCGGAATTCCGGGGTGCCGCTCAGGCTCGCAGAAAATCCCCGAGTTGCGGACGCGGCACCACCGGGTTCGGCCTACTTCGCGGGGCCCTGGTCGGCCCCGATGTTCGGCGGATCGGCGACCGGGTTGCCGTAGAAATCCCGGTTACCCCCGTTCGGCACCGTTACCCCCGCCCCCAGCGCCGGGGAGCCGGCCCGCAGCCGGGTATCGGTCGGGGACACGAACCGCGGATCGCCGCGGACCGCACCGGTGTCGCCCGCGGGGATGCCGGAGATCCGGGCGTACAGGTTGTGGTCGTAGGTGTTGTGCCCGTCGCTGATCGGGGAGCCGGCCGCCGCCCGGCGAAGAGGTTGTCACGGAAGGTGACCCCGCCGGGGCCGTTGCTGCTGACCATGGCCGTGCCCGGGACGGTGGTGCTGATGGTGTTGTTGTGCACCAGGGTGCGGGTGGCGGGTCCGCAGACGACCGAAATGACGCCGTAGGGTGCGCTGGTGTTGCGGTCGTTGACGCTGACGTTGTACCGGACGGTGTTGCGGTCGGAGGTCATCCCCGCGCCGTTGCAGATCAGCAGGAAACCGCCGTCGTTGTCGTGGCTGTAGTTGTACTGGTAGACGTTGCCGTTGTTGCCGCCGTCGATGTCGTACGCCATCGAGTCGCGGGTGCCGTGACCGCCGGTGACCTCGTTGAACTGGTACCGCACGGCATCGGCGTTCCAGGCCCAGATCCCCGCGTTGTAGCCCGCCGAGCGCATGTTGAAGCCGTCGACGAGGTTGTGCTCGACCCGCGCGCCGACCGCGGTCTGCACCACGATCCCGTCGCCGCCGACGTCGCGCACGGTGTTGTGGTGCACGAACAGCCCGGTGACCGGCGCGAACGTGCTGCCGGGGCCGTCGGGGTGTTCGGGACGGCGGCCCCAGGTCGACGAGGTCCCGATGCCGGTCCGGTCGGTGTGCACCACGCGGGAGTGCCGCACCACCACGTCGTCGAAACGGGTGGGCCGCGCCGCGCCCTGGACGGCGAAGAGGATGCCGCCCGAGGGGTCGGGGTCCTTGAAGTCCGCCCCGTTCACGTCGTGTACGGACACCCGGTCGACGAGGTAGTGGTGCCCGGTGCCGAAGTCGTGCAGCCGGACCAGCACCCCGGCGCGCCGGTCCGTGGTGGTGGCCGGGCCGGTGTTGGTCACGTCCAGGTCGCGCAGTTCCCAGTACTCGACGTTGTCCAGCAGGATCGCGGCCCGTGCGCCGGCGCCCGCGATCCGCGGGGCGGCGCCGCTGCCGTACGCGCCCGCGGCGAGCGGGGCGCCGGCCGCGCCCGAGTCGGTGGGCGCGAAGGTGCCGGTGCAGGTGGTGCCGCGCCGGAAGAGGATCCGGTCCCCCGGGTGGTAGGCGGCCGCGCTCGCCCGGCCGAGGGTGCGCCAGGCGGTCGTGGGTGCGGTGCCGGCCGCGCCGTCGGAGCCGCCGGCGCAATCGACGTAGTGGGTGGTGCCGGCCTGGTGGCGGGCGGGGCGCGAGCCGGCGTCGGGCCCCGGTGCGGCCTGGGCGGCGGGCGGTCCGGCCAGCGCCGCGAGCAGGATCAGGGCGGCCAGGGACGCCTTCTTCCGTACGTCCGCGCTGAGTTGAGGTAGTGGCAGCGGGTGTCTGAGCCGCAGGTGTCCCGGCAACGTCTCTCCCCTTCCGTGGGCCGGCCCGCGCAGCGGGCGCGCGGGCGGCCACATCGTTGAGCACCCGGTACGGGGAGACAAGGCGTGCCGGCGGAAAGTGCAAGCGTTGGCGCGGAAAGTGCAACCGCGTGGACGGCGGACGCGGGCCGGCGTCCGCCGCCCACGGCCCCGCTAGTCGCCGCTTCCGGTCCCGCGGTCCCGCGCCGCCCGGTTGACGGCCGCGAGCACGGCCCGCAGGGAGGCGGTCAGGACGGAGGTGTCCTGACCCGCGCCCCAGTACGTCACGCCGCCGATGCGGCACCGGACGTAGGCGACGGCGGCGCTGTCCGGCCCGGAGGTGAGGGCGTGCTCGGCGTAGTCGAGGATCTCGGCGGGGTGGCCGGCGGCGGCCAGCGCCGCGGTGAACGCGGCGAGCGGACCGTTGCCGGTGCCCTCGGCCTGCGCGGCGTCCGCGCGACGCCCGGCGTGGCCCAGCGTGCAGCGGATCCGGTGCTCACCGGGCGCGGGCTCGGTCGCGGTCCAGGAGTCCAGGGTCAGCGGACCCTCCTCCCCCGGGGCGAGGTACGTACCGCGGAACAGCTCCCACAGCTCCTTGGGGGTCGCCTCCTGCCCGCTGTCGTCGGTCGCCCGCTGGACGACGCGGGAGAAGTCCGGGCGCAGCCCCTGCGGCAGGTCCAGCCCGTGGTGCAGCCGCAGCAGATGCGCGATCCCCCCTTTGCCCGACTGGCTGTTGACCCGGATGACCGCCTCGTAGCTGCACCCGAGGTCCGCGGGGTCGACCGGCAGGTACGGCACCGTCCACGGCGCTTCGGACTCCGGAACGCCCAATTCGGCCGCGCGCCGGGCGTGGTGGGCCAGGCCCTTGCTGATGGCGTCCTGGTGGGTGCCGGAGAACGCGGTGTGCACCAGGGTGCCGGCGTAGGGGTGCCGCGGGTGGACGGGCAGCCGGATGCAGTCCTCGACGGTGCGGCGCACGGTCGCGAGGTCCGAGAAGTCGATCATCGGGTCGACGCCCTGGGTGTGCAGATTGAGCGCCAGGGTGACCAGGTCGACGTTCCCGGTCCGCTCGCCGTTCCCGAACAGGCACCCCTCCACGCGCTGCGCCCCGGCCAGGACCGCGAGTTCCGCGCACGCCACGCCGGTGCCGCGGTCGTTGTGCGGGTGTACGGAGAGCACGACCGCGTCCCGGCGCTCCAGATGGCGGTGCAGGTACTCGATCTGATCCGCGTACACATTGGGCGTGGCGACCTCCACCGTGGCCGGGAGGTTGTGGGTCACCGGGCGCTCCGGGGAGGCGTCCCACAGCTCGGTCAGACCGTTGCAGATCTCCAGGACGAGATCGGGCTCGGTGAGGTTGAAGACCTCGGGCGAGAACTGGAAGCGGATGTCGGCCCGCGGGCGGGCCGCGGCCAGCCGCGCCATGTGGGTGGCCGCGTCCCGCACCAGGTCGCGCACCTCGGCCCGGCTGCGGCCGAGGACCACCTCGCGCCAGGTGGGCGCGGTGGCCGTGTAGAGGTGCACGACGGTGCGCGGCAGTCCGTCGACGGCGGCGAAGGTCCGCTCGATCAGCTCGCGCCGGGCCGGGGTGAAGACCACCACGGTGACGTCGTCCGGCACCGCGCCGCTCTCAGCCAGATGGCGGACGAAGTCGAAGTCGGTGCGGCTGGCGGAGGGGTAGGCGACCTCGATCTCCTTGAAGCCCATGGAGACGAGCAGATCGAACATCCGGCGCTTGCGCGGAATGTCCATCGGTTCGGCGAGCGCCTGGTTGCCGTCGCGCAGATCGACCGGCACCCACAGCGGGGCCCGCTCGATCCGGGCGGCGGGCCAGGCGCGGGTGGTGACCGGTACCTCGACGCGTTGGTGCGCGGGCAGGTAGCGGTGCGAGGGCATCGCGCTGTGGCGCTGCGGGTTCCATGCCGGCGCGTCGGCGGGCACCGGCCCGGTCGGCGTACGGAGGGCGGGAGCGGGGGCGAGGGCGACGGAGGAGCCGGTATCGGTGCTGCCGGTACGGGAGTTGCTGGTACGGGAGTTGCTGGTGCCATGGCCTGGGCCGGACATCTCGTGGGAGATCTCGTGGGACATCGCGTTCCTTCAACAGGAGCCGGAGGGAGACCGGCAGCACCGAACCCCGCGGCGGGGTGCCGGTCGCGTCAGGCCCCGCCGCGGCGGCCGAGAAGGAGACCACGCAGCGTCATGCCGGGTACAGTAACCACACATCAACTCCTCAGACAACCTGAGTTGTTCGGAAGGTGCGAGGTACCACGGCATGCCGCTCGAAGCGCTCCGCCCCAGCCCCCTGGTCGAACAGGCCGCCCAGCGGCTGCGGGACCAGATCACCGGGGGCGACTGGCCGGTGGGCACCCGGCTTCCCGGTGAGACCACCCTGGCCAAGACCCTCGGTGTCGGCCGCTCGACGGTGCGCGAGGCCCTACGGGCGCTGGCCGGTGCGGGGCTGGTCCAGCCGCGCCAGGGCGCCGGGGTGTTCGTGATCGCGACCGAGCCCACCGAGGACTGGCCCACCCGGCTGCGCCGCGCCGCGGTCGGTGACGTCTACGAGGTGCGCGCCATGGTGGAGGTCCAGGCCGCCCAACTGGCCGCCGTCCGGCGCACCGACGAGGACGTCGCCGCCCTGAGCACCGCCCTGGAGGGGCGTCGTACCGCCGCCGGATCCGGCACCGCGGCGTTCGTGGATGCGGACATCGCCCTGCACGCGGCCGTCGTCGCGGCCGCCCACAACCCCGTACTGACCGACCTCTTCACGGAGTTCGTGCCCGCCCTGCGCCAGGGCCTGATCGACCTCGTCGAGCTGCTGGACCTGCGCGGCCGGGACCCGCAGCCCGGCGACGCCCGGCACGCGGCGCTGGTCGACGCGGTCGCGGACGGCGACGGCGCGACGGCGAGCCGGATCCTGCGGGAGGAATTCGACGAGACGCTGGGGCAGTTGGCGGGGCGGTGAAGGAGGGTGCGCGTACGGGCCGGACGTACGCGCCCCTCGCTCAGCTGTCTGTGAGGGAGAGCTGGGGATCGCTGGCGGACGGCTGGGGGTCGCTGGTGGACGGCTGGGGGTCGGCCGCTGACTGCTGGGGGTCGGCCGCTGACTGCTGGCTGAGGGTCAGGTCGAGGGTCTCCTCGGCGCCGCCGGTGAGGGATATCGGGGTGGCATGCGGCGGGTAGCCGGCCGCGGTGAGGGTGTACCGGCTGCCGCTCAGACCGGAGAAGGCGAACGCGCCGTCCGGTCCCGTGACGGTGTGCCCGGTGACCGTGCCGTCCGCGAGGAGGGTCACCGCGGCGTCGGCCAGCGGGCGACCGCCCGGCCCGCGCACCGTGCCGCGGACGGTGGCGGCCGGCCGCAGCCGGACGTCCTGGCGCTCCTGGCCGGCGTCACCGGACACGTCCACGGCACGGGCCTGCGGCTGGTGGCCGGGGGCGCTGAGGACCAGGGTGTAGCTGCCGGGCGGGAGTTCGGCTACCTCCCACCGCCCCTCGGCCCCGGAGGCCGTACGGGCCACCACCTCACCCGTCGCGTCGGTGACGATGATGCCGCCGCCGGCGAGCGGGGCGCCCTCGGGGCCGCCGCACAGCGTGCCGTGGAGCCGGCCAACCGCGGTGAGGACCAGATCCGTCTCGGCGGTCGCGCCCGCGCCGCGGCAGGTCGCGGAGGCGGCGTACGGGGCGTGTCCGGGCGCGGCGGCGGTCAGGACGTACGTACCGGCCGCCGGGGCGGCGAGCGCGTACCGCCCGTCGGCCGCGGCGGTGGTGAGGCCGGCCTGCCGCCCCTGGTGGTCGATCAGCGTGACGCTCGCCCCGGGGACCGGCCCGCCGTGGGCCCCGAGGACACGGCCCCGGAATCCGGGCCGCGGCTCGCTCGCGGCCCCGCCCTCGTCGCCGCCCCGACCGGCCCCACGGACGGGGGCGGCATCGGAGGCCTGGGCGATCCCACGGTCGTTGTTGTCGTTGTCGTTGTCGTCGTTGTTCTCGTCGTTGTTGTCGTTGTCGTCGTTGTTCTCGTCGTCCGTGCCCTGACCAGCCCCGTGGTCGGCATCGTCGGTGCTCTGGGCGACCAGGGTCGGCCGGGGCGGCTTGCGCTGTGACGGCAGGAAGGAGGCCAGCGCCACGCCGAGGACGACCGCGGCCGTGGCGATCAGGAAGGAGACCCGGAAGCCGGCCATCGTGGGGACCGTGGCCGGGCCCATCCGCTGGGACATGTGGGCCAGCACCATGCCGATCACCGCGCTGGAGACCGAGGTACCGATCGAACGCATCAGGGTGTTCAGGCCGTTGGCCGCGCCGGTCTCGGAGGCGTCGACGGCGCCGATGATCAGCGCGGGCAGCGAGGAGTACGCCAGTCCGATGCCGGCGCCGACGACCACGGCGATGATGACGGTCTGCCAGGCGGCGTTCATCAGACCGATGCCCGCGCCGTATCCGACGGCGATGACCAGCATGCCCAGCAGCAGTGTCGCCTTCGGGCCGCGCCGGGCCGCGATCCGCGCGTAGACCGGCGCGACCAGCATCATGGTCAGCCCCAGCGGCGCCACGCACAGGCCGGCCACCACCATGGACTCCCCCAGGCCGTAGCCGGTCGACTCGGGCAGCTGCAGCAGCTGCGGCAGCACCAGCGAGATCGCGTAGAAGGCCACCCCGACCGTGATCGAGGCGAGGTTGGTCAGCAGCACCTCGCGGCGGGCGGTGGTGCGCAGGTCCACCAGCGGGTCGGCGATGCGCAGTTCCATCACGCCCCACAGCACCAGGACCAGCACCGCGATCCCGAACAGCCCGAGGGTGGTGGGTGAACTCCAGCCCCAGTCACTGCCCTTGGTGATCGGCAGCAGCAGCGCCACCAGCCCCGCGGACAGCCCGACGGCGCCCGCCACGTCGAAGCGGCCCCGGGCGCGGACCGGCGTCTCGGGCACCAGGAGCAGGGTGAGCAGGATGGAGAGCACGCCGAGTCCGGCGGCGCCGAAGAACAGGCTGTGCCAGTCGGCGTGTTGGGCGACGAGGGCGGCCGCGGGCAGCGCGAGTCCGCCGCCCACGCCGATCGACGAGCTCATCAGCCCCATGGCCGAGCCGAGCCGCTCGCGCGGCAGCGCGTCGCGCATGATGCCGATGCCGAGGGGTATCGCGCCCATCGCGAAGCCCTGCAGCACCCGGCCGACGATCATCGTGAGCAGGTCGCTGGTGAGCCCGCAGACCACCGAGCCGACGACCATGACCGCGAGGCTGGTCAGCAGCATCCGCCGCTTGCCGTAGAGGTCACCGAGCCGCCCCATGATGGGGGTCGCGACGGCACCGGCGAGGAGGGTGGCCGTCATGACCCAGGTGGCGTTGCTCGGCGCGGTGTCGAGGAGCACCGGCAGGTCCTTGATGACCGGTACGAGCAGCGTCTGCATCACCGCGACGACGATGCCGGCGAAGGCGAGGACCGGGACGACGGCACCGCCGGCTCTGCGCTCTCCGCCCGCGGCCGGTCCGGACGCCGCGGGGGTCTTGGTGGCGCCCACGGCACCCGAACCCGCGGCACCCGAACCCCTTCCGGGGAGCTGATCCGTCGTCGTCTGCGTCATGCGTGCGGCCTCCAGGCGGCGGAAGGACTGTCGTCAGAAGTCATGAGGAGTCTTCAAGAACGGGGCAGGGCGCCGACACGGCGGGCGCCCTTGATACGTGCATGACGAACGTTTCCGCTCGGCGGACTATTCCGCACGTCGCGAGGTATACGCAGCACCGCACGGTGATCCGCCTCACGCCACCCACCGGACCGACGAGAACCAGTGAAGCGCACACCACTGACAATCCAACGCACGAAGAAGGCGCCGCGACCTTTCCGCGACACCTTCCCGAGGTCTTCGCAAGGCCTCCGGACCGCGACCGATCAACACCGCGTGCGCGGTATGTTTCTCCGCCCGAATTCTGCGCTTTACGCGAATCGTCCCGCAGTGCGGTCCTCAGCTCGCGACGACATCCAGTCCGGTGCCGGTCCCCGCCGCGGACTGCGCCTTCTGCTGCAGTTCGGCATTGAGTTTCTCCCCGCGCTCGGCGTCGAGATGGAGCTTGGCGAGGATGGCGGGCACGGCAATGCTGGGCAGCGTGTGCTGGAAGAAGACGGTCAGCCGGTGGGAGAGGTCGGCCCGGTTGGAAAACGCCTGCGACATCATCTGCAACCCGGCGAAGGCACCGGTGAAGAGCTCGGCGACATCCCGCACATCGACGCTCTCCAGCACCTCGCCGCGCCCCTTCGCCTCATTGAACAACGCCTCGACGAACTGGCTCCAGGCGAGCATCGACTGCCTACGGTCCAGGTGATTGGAGCCCTGCTCGACGGCCAGCCGCGCGGCCCCGCGCTGAATCGGGTCGGTACGCAGCCGGAAGGCCAGCACGTGACCGGAGTCGACGAATTCCTGCAGTTTGATCGGCTGCGGCGCGACGGCGATGTCGACCACCTGCTCCTGGAGGATGGCGAGCGCGAGCTGCTCCTTGGAAGCGAAGTGGAAATACAGGGCGCCCTTCGTCACGCCGGCGCGTTCGAGGACTTCGGCGATCGTCGCGCGGTCATAGCCCTGCTCGTCGAACACCGCGGCGGCCGACTCCAAGATCACTCGCCGGGTCCTGATCGCACGATCCTGTTGCGCCACAGGACGCCTCCTGTCTCTCGAAATCTTCCATTTCCGCCGGTGTGGCCACCACGTCAAGTCGCCCCGCCACCAGCGTATTTCCCCCTTCCCTCAGCCCGGCATTGAAAATAAAACCGGATGGTACGTATCTTAACAGCGATGGACCTCATCCCGTAGAGACGCCTGGGGGCAGTCATGAGCGACACGATGCACGTCAGCGGCACCGCTCAGCCCACGACCCCGCAGCAACTGCACCACCCCCGCAACCCCGGCGACGCCCTTCCGCCGCCCTCCCGCACCCTCGTCCCCCGGGAATGGGTCCATCGCCCCCTCCTCGACGACGTGCTGGTCACCTCCTGGCAGCGCGTGGACGACGCGCACTTCTCGCTGACCGCCGAGTGGCCCCACGACCACGGGTACTTCACCACTCCCCACGGCCGTCATCATCCCATTCTCACCGGCGAGACCATCCGCCAGGCGGGGCTGCTGATCTGCCACACCGAACTCGGCGTTCCGGTCGGACACCACTTCATCCTCGGCGACCTCGTCTACACCATGGACCCCGAACACCTCGCCGTGGGCGACCGACCCACGTCCCTCACCATCGACGTCACCTGCAGCAAGCTGCGGATGCGGGCCGGAACCCTGGTGAGCGGCCGGTTCGACATGACCATCCGTAAGGCGGGCCGGATCGTCGCGACGGGCCACTCCAATGTGACCGTCACCTCGCCCGGTGTCTACCACCGGATCCGCGGCGACCGCCTCACCGCCCGGCGCTGCCTCGGCCCGCTGCTGCCCCCCGTCGCACCGCACCTCACCGGCAGCGCCACCGAGCACGACGTCCTGCTCTCCCCCACCGACCGGCCCGACCGCTGGGTGCTGCGCGTCGCCCCCGGTCACGCCGCCGTCGTCAACCCGGCGAACGACCACATCCCCGGAATGGTGCTGCTCGACGCCGCGCAACAGGCCGCCCGAGCCCGCACCGCGCCCGGCGGCTTCGTCCCCTACGCCGTCGGCACCGAATTCCGCCGCTATGCCGAACACGGCGTCGCCTGTGTGATCGAGGCCCGGCGCGTCCCCTCGGCACTGCCCGGCAGCACCACCGTCCAGGTCACCGGAACGCAGCAGGACGAGCCGGTCTTCGTGACCACCCTGACGGCGCTGGACGCCCGCGACTGAGCGACACGCTCACCCGCCACGCGCTTCGCGCGGCGAAGCCGGCACCGCAGCAATCCCCCGCATGCCACAGTCATAGGCGGCCGCATGCCCGCCTCACGTACACGGAAGGCCAACACTCATGGGTGACCTCAACGGGAAGACCGCGCTGGTGACCGGCGCCAGCCGGGGCATCGGCCGGGGCATCGCCCAGCGCCTGGCCCAGGACGGCGCGCTGGTCGCCGTCCACTACGGCAGCAACGACATCGCGGCCAAGGAGACCGTCGAGCAGATCAGAGAGGCCGGCGGCCGGGCCTTCATAATCGGCGCGGAACTGGGAGTACCGGGCGACGCCGAGGCTCTCTTCTCCGCCTTCGACGACGAGCTGGCGGCGTACGGCGCACCGGCGGGCCTCGACATCCTCGTCAACAACGCCGCGATCAGCCTGCCGGGGCACATCGACGAGGTGACCCCCGAGCAATTCGACCGCATCCTCGCGGTCAACACCAAGGCGCCGTTCTTCGTCACCCAGCACGGGCTGCGCCGGATGCGCGACGGCGGACGCATCATCAACATCTCGTCGGCGGTGACCACTACGGCGTTCCCGTCCACCATCGCCTACGGCGTCTCCAAGGGCGCGGTGGAGACCCTCACCCTCACCCTCGCCAAGGACCTCGGCGAGCGCGGGATCACGGTGAACACCATCGCCCCCGGCTTCATCGAGACGGACATGAACGCCGCGATGCGGGCGACGCCCGAGGCACATGCCGCGCTGGCGGCGATCTCGGTGTTCAACCGCCTCGGCCGCCCCGCGGACATCGCCGACGTCACCGCGTTCCTCGCCTCCGACGACTCCCGCTGGATCACCGGCCAGCGCATCGACGTCACCGGCGGGTCCATGCTCTGAGCGCGCGGCCCGCGCCCGGGTCAGAGCGGGCGCGGCGCGGCGCCCTCCAGGCCGAGCAGCTGCCGCTTGCGTTCCGGCCCGGCCGCGTAGCCCGAGAGCGAGCCGTTCGCGGCGATCACGCGGTGGCAGGGCCGCACGATCAGCAGCGGGTTGCGGCCGATCGCGGTGCCCACCGCGCGGACCGCCGCCGGCGCCGCCCCGATCGTCTCGGCGACCTGCCCGTAGGTGCTCGTGGTGCCGTACGGAACGGCCTCCAGGGCCTGCCAGACACGCCGCTGGAAGGCGGTGCCTCGGGTGGCCGCGGTGTCGGCGTACTCGATGTCGAAGCGGGTCAGCGTGCCGTCGAAGTAGGCCCGCAGCTGCCGCGCGATCCCGTCGAACGCGGCGGGGTCGCGGACCCAGCCGTCCTGCACGACCGCACCGCCCTTCTGCCCGGGCAGGGACAGCGAGACGAGCGCGGTACCGCCCGGTGCGGTGGCCGACTCCTCCCCGACCAGCAGGAGTTCGCCCAGCGGGCTGTCGAGGGTGGTGTAGAGCGTCATGAGCGTCACGGAATCCACTGTGCCGCAGGTCGGAGCGGTCCACCGGCGGAAATCGGACATCGAGCTGCGGACGCCGTGCGGCGCGGAACGTGCCGCCGTGCCGGGCGGCCGGGCCGCGGCGGCCGGTGGCTCAGGCGGACGGCATCGGCCAGTCGTCCAGCGAGCCGCCCCGCCATTCGACCAGCCTCGGGTCGTCGAGCCGGATGTCCTCGGCCGGGCCGGCGACCCCCGCGCGGCGGAGGAATTCGGCGACGTCGCCGCGGCCGTGGGCCAGGCCGACGATCTGCCCACGCACGGTCACCCGTCGTCCACCGGACGGCGTCGGCGGGTGCACGATGACTGGCGGGTGCTCGGTCATGCCTCCAGCGTGCGACGGGCGGCGCACTCCCGCACGTCGGCCGCCTCCAGGGGCGGCAATCGTTGCCCGCGCAAGGACTCCGTGCAAAGAATCAAGGGCTCCCTGCAAGGTCCCTGGAAGGAATGGTGTTGCCGTGCAGCGAAACGCCTCGGGAACGGATCCGGATCCCCTGGCCTCGCCGGAGTACTTCCGGGACCCGTACCCGCTGCTCGCCGCCGTGCGGTCGCGCGGTCCCGTGCAGCGGATCAGGACCGCGAACGGCCGGACGACATGGCTGGTGACCGGGTGGGCGGAGGCGCGGGCGGCGCTGGCCGACGCCCGGCTGTCGAAGGACACCGCCCGGTACTTCGCCGGCCGGCCGAGCAACCGCAACCTGGCCCCCGCGGTCAGCCGCACCCTGCTCGCGACCGATCCGCCGGACCACGGCCGGCTGCGGAAACTGGCCATGGCGGCCTTCACCCCGGCGGCCGTCGCACGCCTGGAACCGCGCATCCGGGCGCTGGCCGGGGAACTGGCCGACGCCCTGGCGGAGCAGGGCGGGGCGGATCTGGTCGAGGGCTTCGCGGTCCCGCTGCCGATCGCCGTGATCAGCGAGCTGCTGGGGGTCCCCGAGCCGGACCGCGCGGCGGTGCGGCGCTGGTCCGACGAGCTGTTCGCCGCGGCCGCCCCGGACACCGTGGACCGTGCGTCGCACGCCCTGAGCGGTTATCTGACCCGGCTGATCGCGGACCGGCGGGCGGCCCTGGGGGACGACGTGTTGAGCGGCCTGATCGCCGCCCGGGACGACGGCGATCGGCTCTCCGAGCCCGAACTGGTCTCGCTGGCCGTGCTGTTGGTGGTCGCCGGGCACGAGACGACGGCCAACCTGATCGGCAACGGCATGGTGACCCTGCTCCGCGACGACGCCCTGCGCGCCCGGCTGCGGGCCGACCCCGGACTGCTGCCCGCCGCGGTCGAGGAATTCCTGCGCCATGACGGCCCGCTGACCGTCGCGACCTTCCGCTACGCCACCGAACCGCTGGTCCTCGGCGGCGCCACGATCGCCGCGGGCGATGTCGTCCAGGTGGCGCCCGGCGCCGCCAACCGCGATCCGGCACGGTTCGACGCACCGGACTCCGTACGACTCGGCCGCGCGGGCGGGCACCTCTCCTTCGGGCACGGCCCGCACCACTGCCTCGGCGCGGCACTGGCCCGTGTCGAGGCCCGGATCGCGTTCGAGGTGCTGCTGACGCGCTGGACCGACATCCGTCCCGCGGGCGAGGGCCCGGACGCGGTGGAATGGCGGCGGACCCGCCTGATGCGCGGACCGGCGCGCCTGCCGGTGACGTTCGTCCGCTGAGTCCACAAGCACGGATGAGTCCGGAAGCACGAAACCGGCGCCGCGACCGCAGTGCGGCGGTCGCGGCGCCGGCCGTTCGGGACCGTCGCGGGACGTGCCCGCGGACGGCTCAGCCGTCGGTGGGGTGTCCGGAGAGGCGTTCGACGCCGCGGAGGAGGGCGGAGTGGTCCAGGCCGCCGTCGCCCTGGGCGCGCAGGGAGGCGACGAGTTGGGCGACGACGGAGCCGACGGGCAGGGCGGCGCCGACGGTGCGGGCGGCGTCGGTGACGATGCCCATGTCCTTGTGGTGCAGGTCGATGCGGAAGCCGGGGGCGAAGTCGCGGGTTTTGAAGTTGTCCTTCTTGCGGGTCAGGACGGTGGAGCCGGCAAGGCCCCCGTTGAGGACGTCCAGGGCGGCGCTGAGGTCGACGCCGGACTTCTCCAGGAAGACCACGGCTTCGGCGCAGGCCTGGATGTTGACGGCGACGATGAGCTGGTTGGCGGCCTTGACGGTCTGGCCGGAGCCGTGCGGTCCGCACAGCACGATGGTCTTGCCCAGGGCTTCGAGGAGGGGGCGGGCGGCGTCGAAGTCGGCCTGCTCACCGCCGACCATGATCGACAGGACGGCCTCGATGGCGCCGGCCTCGCCGCCGGAGACGGGGGCGTCCAGGACCCGGATGCCCTTCTCGCCGGCCGCGCGGGCCAGGTCGATGGAGGTCTGCGGGGTGATCGAGGACATGTCGATCAGCAGTGCGCCGCGCTTGGCGTTCTCCAGGATGCCGTCGGGGCCGTAGGCGATGGCCTCGACCTGCGGGGAGGCCGGGACCATGGTGATGACCACGTCCGCGTCGCTGACGGCTTCGGCGATCGAGCCGGCCGCGGTGCCGCCGGCCTGGGCCAGCCGCTGGAGCTTGTCGGCCTCCAGGGTGTAGCCGGCCACGGTGTAGCCGGCCTTGATCAGGTTCTCGGCCATGGGCGAACCCATGATGCCCAGACCGATCCACGCGATCTTGGGAAGATTGCTCATCGGAATAACCTCTTTCACACTCAAAAATCGGGGGACAGCGAGCGGCGGACCCGGTTACGGGGCGGCGCGCAGCGGGGCCGGCAGCCAGGCGAACGACGACGCACTCGGGGTGTCGCCCGGCTTGTACTCCAGGCCGATCCAGCCGTCGTAGCCGGCCTTCTTCAGGCGGTCGAGCAGGGCGTCGAAGTCCAGCTCGCCGGTGCCGGGGGCGCCGCGGCCGGGGTTGTCCGCGATCTGGACGTGTGCCGTCTTGGCGGTGTGGCGGTCGATGACCTCGTCGAGGTCCTCGCCGTTCATCGACAGGTGGTACAGGTCCATCAGGAAGCGGGCGTTGTCCAACCCGGTGGCCGCGTTGACCGCGTCGACGACCTCGATCGCCTTCGGGGCGGAGACGATCGGGCACTTCGGCGACTCGGGGGCGTTGAGGGCCTCGATCAGCAGCGTGCCGTCGACCCCGGCCACCGCACGGGCCGCGAAGGCGAGGTTCTCCAGCGCCAGCCGGTCCTGCTCCTCGGGCGAGACGCCCTCGACGCGGTTGCCGTACAGGGCGTTGAACGTGGTGCACCCCAGCGACTGGGCGAACTCGATCGCGACGGGCACGTTCGCCCGGAACTTCTCCGACTCCTCGCCCGGGACGGACAGGGCGCCGCGGTCGGGGCCGGGCAGCTGTCCGGCGTAGAAGTTCAGGCCCACCAGGCGGGTGCCGGCGTCATTGAGGGCGTCGCGCAGCGCGTCCAGCTCTGCCTGCTCGGGGACCGGGGCGTCCACCCAGGGCCACCACAGCTCCACCGCCGTGAAGCCCGCCGCCCGCGCGGCCGCCGGCCGCTCCAGCAGCGGAAGCTCGGTGAACAGGATCGACAGATTGACGTTGAAGCGCGTGTCCGTGAAAGCCATGAAGCCCGACACCCCTTCCGAATAGCGGATTTTTATTTCTGTTCTACGGGATAGTGGCGACGCCGGGCGCGCGGGTCAAGCGCGCCCGGCACACCGCGGGATCCGGTCCGGCGTCAGGACTTGAGCGGCTTGATCGCGGTCGGGGCGTGCCCCGGCTCGGTCGCCAGCTCTTCCCACTCGTTGACGCTGGCGATGTCGCTGCCGCTCATCGAGATGTTGGTGATCCGCTCCAGGACGGCCTCGACGACGACCGGGACGCGGTACTCGGCGGCCAGCTTCTTGGCCTCCTCGAAGGCGGCGCCCAGCTCGTTCGGGTCGGTGACCCGGATGGCCTTGCAGCCCAGACCCTCGGCGACCTTGACGTGGTCCACGCCGTAGACACCGATCTCCGGCGAGTTGATGTTCTCGAACTCCAGGTTGACCTGGAAGTTGATGTCCAGGTTGCGCTGCGCCTGACGGATCAGGCCCAGGTACGCGTTGTTCACCAGGACGTGGACGTAGGGGATCTTGTGCTGGGCGCCGACCGCCAGCTCCTCGATCATGAACTGGAAGTCGTAGTCACCGGAGAGGGCGACCACCGGCGTCTCGGGGTCGGCGGTGGCGACGCCCAGCGCGGCCGGAATGGTCCAGCCGAGCGGGCCGGCCTGGCCGCAGTTGATCCAGTGGCGCGGCTTGTAGACGTGCAGCATCTGGGCGCCGGCGATCTGGGACAGGCCGATGGTGGTGACGTAGCGGGTCTCCGGGCCGAAGGCCTTGTTCATCTCCTCGTAGACGCGCTGCGGCTTCATCGGGATGTTGTCGAAGTGCGTACGGCGCTGCAGCTCGGCCTTGCGCTCCTGGGTGGAGGCGGCCCACTCGCCGCGGTCGGGCAGCTTTCCGGCGGCCTTGAGCTCCTTGGCCACCTCGACGAACAGCTCCAGCGCGGCCTTGGCGTCCGAGGCGATGCCGTAGTCCGGGGCGAAGATCTTGCCGATCTGGGTGGGCTCGATGTCGACGTGGACGAACTTGCGGCCCTGGGTGTAGACGTCCAGCTTGCCGGTGTGGCGGTTGGCCCAGCGGTTGCCGATACCCAGGACGAAGTCCGACTCCAGGAAGTTGGCGTTGCCGTAGCGGTGCGAGGTCTGCAGACCGACCATGCCGGCGTTCAGCTCGTGGTCGTCGGCGAGGATGCCCCAGCCCATCAGGGTCGGGATGACCGGGGTGCCGGTCAGCTCGGCGAACTCGACCAGCAGGTCGGCGGCGTCGGCGTTGATGATGCCGCCGCCGGCGACGATCAGCGGCCGCTCCGACTCGTTGAGCAGCGCGATGGCCTTCTCGATCTGCGCGCGGGTCGCGGCCGGCTTGAAGGCGGGCAGCGGCTCGTAGGTCTCCGGGTCGAAGTCGATCTCGGTGAGCTGGACGTCGATCGGCAGGTCGATCAGGACCGGGCCGGGGCGGCCGGAGCGCATCAGGTGGAAGGCCTGCTGGAAGACGCCGGGGACCTGGGCGGCCTCCATGACGGTGGTCGCGGCCTTGGTGACCGGCTTGGCGATCGAGGCGATGTCGACGGCCTGGAAGTCCTCCTTCTGGATCACCGCGGTCGGCGCCTGGCCGGTGATGCAGAGGATCGGGATGGAGTCACCGATCGCGGAGTAGAGGCCGGTGATCATGTCCGTGCCGGCCGGGCCGGAGGTGCCGATGCAGACGCCGATGTTGCCCGGGTGGGTCCGGGTGTAGCCCTCGGCCATGTGCGAAGCGCCCTCGACGTGACGGGCCAGCGTGTGGTCGATCCCGCCGGCGCCCTTGAGCGCGGCGTAGAAGGGGTTGATCGCGGCGCCCGGCACTCCGAAGGCGTTGGTCACGCCCTCACGCTTGAGGATCTCCACCGCGGCGCGGGCGGCTGTCATTCGAGGCATCGCGTACTCCTGCGTCGACCTGTCACGAGCGGACCCCGGCGAGA
This sequence comes from Streptomyces endophytica, assembly GCF_026153355.1. Lineage (GTDB taxonomy): Bacteria > Actinomycetota > Actinomycetes > Streptomycetales > Streptomycetaceae > Streptomyces > Streptomyces endophytica. The sequence continues at coordinate 5,562,603 of NZ_CP110636.1, forward strand.
GCCGGGACACCTGATTCCGTATCGCGGAATCAATGTTTTGCTTTATGGAAGGAAAGTAGAACGCGATGAACCGGCCGTCAAGGGGGAACCCCGCCGGCCCGGCCGGACGACCTGCAGCAAGGGGCGCCTTTCGCGCGACACGGAGGGGCGGGCGCCGGAACGACGACGCCCCGCCGCGATTACTCGCGGCGGGGCGTCGGGGGGTCCGAAGCGGAACCGGTCCGGTTCCCTGCCGGGAACCGGACCGGAACCGGACTAGAAGTTGCCGTTGGAGAGGATCTCCCCCTTGGCGTCGTAGATGGTGACCAGGCCGTTCTTGGAGTCCTTCCAGTCGGCGAAGGCGCTGGCGATGAGCTTTCCCTCGCTCTGGTGCGGCCCCATGATGCCGCCGGTGAAGTCCGTGTAGACATCGGCCGAGTCGAGGATGTCGTTCTGCTCGTCGGCACCCTGGACCTTGGTGACGTGCGCGATGGCCGCCTTTTCGTTGGCGGTCCCGTTCTTGTTCACGAACGCCTTGAACCGGTCGGCCTGCGACGCGGGCGCCTTCGGCTTCACCTCCGGAGCCGCACTGCGCCTCGCCCGGTCCGAACTCCCCTTCGCGGGAGCGGACTTGGCGTCATCCTTCGCCTGCTGCTCCCGCTTCGGGGCCGCGGCGACCTTGTCCGGCTTGTCGGTTCCGGATGAGGCGCCACCCCCACCGAGGGCCGCACCGATCACGCCGAGGATGACGAAGACGCCCACCGCACCTCCGCACCCGAGACCGACCTTCGCCCCGGTGCTCATCTTCTTCGGCGGCGGAGCGTACATGCCGGGCGGCGGTGGCGGCTGATGTCCGGGCTGGTCCGGGAACTGCTGATACGTCACGATCCCCCCAAGGTTGTTCCGGGAGGGCGAGAGTAGCGGCTTGTTGAATCCAGAAATAGATTAAGTGAAGAACTTGTGACATTCCCGTGAAGACGGCGCGGCCCGCCCGTGACCGGGTCCGGCCGCGCCGCGCCTGCGGGAGACGGCCGCTACCGGATCGGCATCCCCGACAGCGTCCGGGCGATGACCAGGCGCTGGATCTCGCTCGTCCCTTCGAAAATGGTGTAGATCGCGGCGTCGCGGTGCATGCGCTCGACCGGGTATTCGCGGGTGAAGCCGTTGCCGCCGAGGATCTGGATGGCCTGGGCCGTGACCTTCTTGGCGGTCTCGCTCGCGAACAGCTTGGACATGGAGCCCTCGGCGGAGGTGAAGGGCTTGCCCGTGGTGGCCATCCAGGAGGCGCGCCAGACGAGGAGGCGGGCCGCGTCGATCTGGGTGCGCATGTCGGCGAGTTGGAAGGCGACGCCCTGGTTGTCGATGATCGGGCGGCCGAACTGCTCGCGGGTCGTGGCGTACTCCAGCGCCTCCTCGTAGGCGGCGCGGGCGGTGCCGACGGCCATGGCGCCGACGGCCGGGCGGGACGCCTCGAACGTCGCCATGGCGGCGTTCTTCACCCTCTCCCCACCCGCCTTGGCCTTCTCGCGGGCCCGGGCGAGGCGCTCGTCGAGCTTGTCCTTGCCACCGAGCAGGCAGTGGCCGGGCACGCGGACGTCCTCCAGGACGACCTCGGCGGTGTGCGAGGCGCGGATGCCGTGCTTCTTGAACTTCTGCCCCTGGGAGAGGCCGGGGGTGTTCGGCGGGACGATGAAGGAGGCGTGCCCCTTGGAGCCCAGCTCGGGGTCGACGACCGCGACGACGACGTGGACGTTGGCGATCCCGCCGTTGGTCGCCCAGGTCTTGGTGCCGTTGAGGACCCACTCGTCCTTGGCCTCGTCGTAGACGGCACGGGTGCGCATCGAGGCGACGTCCGAGCCGGCGTCGGGCTCGGAGGAGCAGAAGGCGGCCACCTTGACGTCGTTCGCGTCGCCGTACATCTGCGGGACCCAGGTGCCGATCTGCTCCTCGGTGCCGTTGGCGAGGACGCCGACGGCGGCCAGTCCGGTGCCGACGATGGACAGCGCGATACCCGCGTCGCCCCAGAAGAGTTCCTCCATGGTCATCGGGACGCCGAGGCCGGTGGGGTCGAAGAACTGCTGGGCGTAGAAGTCCAGCGAATACAGGCCGATCTTCGCCGCCTCCTGGATGACGGGCCAGGGGGTCTCCTCGCGCTCGTCCCATTCGGCGGCGGCGGGGCGCACGACGTCCGCGGCGAAGCCGTGAATCCAGTCACGGACTTCCTTCTGCTCGTCGTTGAGCTCCATGGTGAACTCGGCCATGTCCCCTCCAGTGCAGGCATTTCTCGTGTTACTAGCGGTAACGCGAAGTGTGTTACTCGTCAGTAAGCGATGTCAACTCCCCCTGTGCCGGATTACCGGCGAAGATCGGGTGTTACGTTGCGCGAGCGCCACGGAGTCACGAGGGTGGGGAGCACGACCATGGAGAGCACAGACAACAGCGGCCGCCGGCACTCGGCGACCGAGCGCAGACGGCGGGAGCTGCTGGAGGCCGCCGAGCGCATCGTGCTGCGCGACGGCCCGGACGCCTCGATGAACGCCATCGCCGCGGAGGCGGGCATCACCAAGCCGATCCTCTACCGGCACTTCGGCGACAAGGGCGGGCTGTACCGCGCGCTGGCCGTCCGCCACACCGACGCCCTGCTGCTCAACCTGCGCACCGCGCTGGACGCGTCGGTCCTGCGCCGCGACCGGGTCGAGGCCACCCTCGACGCCTATCTGCTCGCGATCGAGGCCCGTCCGCAGGTGTACCGCTTCCTGATGCACCCGGCGGAGGAGAACACCCCGTCGGAGTCCGGATTCGACGTGGGACGGCACGCCGCTCCGCTGCTGCGCCGGCTCGGCGAGGAGCTGGCCACCGTGATCATCGAACGGCTCGACCTCGGCCCCGGCGGCGAGGAGCGGGCCCGGGTCTGGGGCCACGGCATCGTCGGCATGATGCACGGCGCCGGCGACTGGTGGCTGCGTGAACGCCCCTGCTCGCGCGAGCAGTTGGTGCAGCACCTGACCGATCTGCTGTGGGGCCAGCTGGCCGCCCTCAAGGACCGCGAGGACAGCCCCGGGTTCTGAGGACGGGCGACGGCGGAGGGGGTGCGGAGGGGGAAGCCGGCCGCTCAGCGGCCGGACGTCTCCGGTTCCGCGGCCCACGGCGCCCGGGCCGCGGCGCGCAGCACCCGGCGCCGGCGCAGCCCGGTGAGGTGGTCGACGTACAGAAGCCCGTCGAGGTGGTCGCACTCGTGCTGCAGACAGCGGGCGAAGAAACCGGTGCCGGTCACCGTCCGCGGCTCGCCGGAGGCACTGAATCCGGTCACCACGGCCCGGTCGTAACGCGGGGTGCCGGCCTCGATGCCGGGGAGCGAGAGACACCCCTCGGGCCCGCGGACGACCGGTCCGTCGGTCTCGACGAGCCGGGGGTTGACCAGATGGCCCAAATGGCGGCGGTCCTCGTCGTCGGGGCAGTCGTAGACGAAGACCCGCAGCGGGACACCGATCTGGTGGGCGGCGAGCCCGACGCCGTGTGCGGCGTACATCGTCGCGTACATGTCCTCGATGAGCGCGGCCAGCTCGCCGTCGAACGCGGTGACCTCCCGACCGGGCCCGCTCAGGGCCGGATCGCCGAGCAGACGCAGCGGGCGGGGCCGGCCGGAACTGCCGGGGATGGTGCGGAGGCGCATGGGACAAGCGTACGGTCCTGGGCACCGCGGGATGTCGCCGGACGGGTGGCGGGGTTCGGGCCCGCCGCCGGATCTCGATAGGCTGATCCCCGACCGAAGCCTCCGGCCGGTCGTCGGTTGCGGAGGGGGCGTTCCACCGGCAGCCGCACGCCGGGCGCCGGATGCAAGGAGGATCTAGGACGATGGCAGGCAACACGGAGCCGCTGTCGCCGCGGGCCAAGCTGGCCGTGACGGCGGGCAAGGCCGCGGCGGCGGTGTCGCGCGCGGCGGGCCGCGGCAGCGGATCGGTGATCGGTGGCCGGGTGGCGCTGAAGCTCGACCCCGACCTGCTGGCACGGCTGGCCGGGCACCTGGACGTCGTCCTGGTGTCGGCGACCAACGGCAAGACCACGACGACGCGGCTGATCGCGGAGGCGCTGCGGGCCAGCGGCCCGGTGGTCTCCAACGCGCTCGGCGCCAACATGCCGGCCGGCATCACCTCCGCCCTGGCCGGCGGCTCGGACGCCAAGTACGGCGTCATCGAGGTCGACGAGAAGTACCTCGCCGGGGTGGCCCGGGACGTCACGCCCAAGGCCATAGCGCTGCTGAACCTCTCGCGCGACCAGCTCGACCGGGCCGCCGAGACCCGGATGCTGGCCGAGAAGTGGCGCGAGGGACTGGCCGGCTCCAAGGCCCTGATCGTCGCCAACGCCGACGACCCGCTGATCGTGTGGGCGGCCTCGTCGTCCGCGAACGTGGTGTGGGTCGCCGCCGGCCAGGAGTGGAAGGACGACGCCTGGTCCTGCCCCTCCTGCGGTGGTGTGATGCAGCGGCCGGGCGACGACTGGTTCTGCGCCGAGTGCGGTTTCCGCCGCCCCACGCCCAGCTGGGCGCTCTCCGGCGACCACGTCCTCGACCCGCACGGCAGCGCCTGGCCGATCAAGCTCCAGCTTCCGGGGCGGGCCAACAAGGCCAACGCGACCACCTCCGCGGCGGTCGCCGCCGCCTTCGGGGTGCCGCCGCAGGTGGCCCTGGAGCGGATGTTCTCGGTGCAGGCGGTCGCCGGCCGCTATGACGTGGTCACGTTCCAGCAGCGTGAGCTGCGGCTGCTGCTGGCGAAGAACCCGGCCGGCTGGCTGGAGACCTTCTCGCTGATCGACCCGCCGCCGACCCCGGTGATCATGTCGGTGAACGCCCGCGGCGCGGACGGCACGGACACCTCCTGGCTGTGGGACGTCGACTACACCCGGCTGGCCGGGCACCCGATCTTCGTGCTCGGTGACCGCAAGCTGGACCTGGCGGTGCGGCTGGAGGTCGCCGGCCTCGACTTCCAGGTGTGCGAGAGCCTGGACGAGGCGGTCCAGCAGGCGCCGCCCGGCCGCATCGAGGTCATCGCCAACTACACGGCCTTCCAGGACCTGCGCCGGCGTGTGGGGAACTGACCATGATCCACCCACCTTCACGACAAGGACGAGCAAGCATGAGTGACAACAGCCTGCGCCTGGTGTGGATCTACCCGGACCTGCTGAGCACCTACGGTGACCAGGGCAACGCCCTGGTGGTGGAGCGGCGGGCGCGCCAGCGCGGTCTGGACGTCCAGCGCCTGGACGTACGGTCCGACCAGCAGATCCCCACCTCCGGCGACATCTACCTGATCGGCGGCGGTGAGGACCGGCCGCAGCGGCTGGCCTCCGAGCGGCTGATCCGCGACGGCGGTCTGAGCCGCGCGGTCTCCAACGGCGCGATCGTCTTCTCGGTGTGCGCCGGCTACCAGATCCTGGGCCACGAGTTCATCAACGACCTCGGTGAGCGGCAGGAGGGCCTGGGGCTGCTGGACGTGGTGTCCACCCGCGGCGAGGGCGAGCGGTGCGTCGGTGACGTACTCGCCGACATCGACCCGCAGTTGGGGCTGCCGCCGCTGACCGGCTTCGAGAACCACCAGGGCGTGACCCATCTCGGCGCGACCGCCCGGCCGTTCGCCAAGGTCCGGTTCGGCAAGGGCAACGGCGTCGGTGACGGCTACGAGGGCGCGTACAACGACACCGTCTTCGGTACCTACATGCACGGCCCGGTGATGGCCCGTAACCCGCACATCGCCGACCTGCTGATCAAGCTGGCACTGGACGTCAACGCGCTGCCCCCGGTGGAGGACCGCTGGTACGAGGCGCTCCGCCAGGAGCGGATCGCCGCGGCGACCCAGCCCGCCTGAGCGATACCTCCCTTTCACGGCTTTTCGTACGCCCGCAGTCCGCACTGCGGGCGTACGTGTGCCCGGCGGCCCCGCGCTTGTAGGGTGAGCGGCATACAACCGGACGACGGGGTCCGGGCCCCCCGGTTACGTTGCAGAGGGTTTTCGAGCAATGCGTATTGGTGTCCTCACCTCCGGCGGCGACTGCCCCGGTCTGAACGCCGTCATCCGCTCCGTCGTCCACCGCGCCACCGCCGATCACGGCGATGAGGTGATCGGCTTCCGCGACGGCTGGAAGGGCCTGCTGGAAGCCGATTACCGCAAGCTCGACCTCGATGCCGTCGGCGGCATCCTGGCCCGCGGCGGCACCATCCTCGGGTCGTCCCGGGTGCAGCCGGCCCATCTGCGCGACGGCGTGGAGCGGGCCCGCGGCCACGTCGCCGAGCTGGGCCTGGACGCGATCATCCCGATCGGCGGCGAGGGCACGCTGAAGGCGGCGCGGCTGCTGTCGGACGCCGGGCTGCCGATCGTCGGCGTACCGAAGACCATCGACAACGACATCGCGGTCACCGACGTGACGTTCGGGTTCGACACCGCGGTGGGCGTCGCCACGGAGGCGCTGGACCGGCTCAAGACGACCGCCGAGTCCCACCAGCGGGTCATGATCGTCGAGGTGATGGGGCGGCACACCGGCTGGATCGCGCTGCACTCGGGCATGGCGGCCGGTGCGCACGCGATCGTGGTGCCGGAGCGTCCCTTCGACATCGACGAGCTCACCGCGCGGGTGTCGGCCCGCTTCGAGGCCGGCAAGAAGTTCGCCATCGTGGTGGTCGCCGAGGGCGCCAAGCCGCGCGAGGGCACCATGTCGTTCGACATCGGCGGCAAGGACATCTACGGCCACGAGCGGTTCGCGGGCGTGGCCCGGCAGCTCTCCGTCGAGCTGGAGAACCGCCTCGGCAAGGAGGCCCGGCCGGTCATCCTCGGCCACGTCCAGCGCGGCGGCACCCCGACCGCGTACGACCGGGTGCTCGCCACCCGCTTCGGCTGGCACGCCGTCGAGGCCGCGCACCGCGGGGAGTTCGGCATGATGACCGCGCTGCGCGGCACGGACATCACCCTGGTCCCGCTGGCCGAGGCCGTGGAGACGCTCAAGACGGTGCCGGCCGCGCGCTACGACGAGGCCGAGTGCGTGCTGTGATCCCGGCCACCGCGCCCGGCAGCCCCGTCCGCCCCGCACGGTAGTTCCCCGCTGTACGACCCGCCCCCGGCCACGATCACGGCCGGGGGCGGTTCTACGCTTGTCGCCGGAGCATTGGTACGAATCAGGAGCGAGCGGATGGATCACAGCGGGCACGGCATGGACGGCATGCAGATGGATCTACCGCCGTTCACGCTGGGGCGGGGCCTCGCGTTCGGTGGTGATCCGGTCTTCCTCATCGGCTGCCTGCTGGCCCTCGGGCTGTACGGCTGGGCGGTCGTCCGGCTGCGGCGCCGGGGCGATGCCTGGCCGCTCGGCCGGGTCGTCGCCTGGGTCCTGGGCGTGGTCACCGTGGCGCTGGCGATGTGCACCCGGCTGAACGACTACGGCATGGCGATGTTCAGCGTGCACATGGTCCAGCACATGATCGTGAGCATGCTCTCGCCGATCCTGCTGCTGCTCGGCGCGCCGGTGACGCTGGCGCTGCGGGCGCTGCCCACCGCCGGGCGCGGCCGCAAGGGCCCGCGGGAGTTGCTGGTGGCGCTGCTGCACAGCCGCTACATGCGGGTCATCACGCACCCCGCCTTCACCATCCCGCTGTTCATCGCGAGCCTCTACGCGCTGTACTTCTCGCCGCTGTTCGACTTCCTGATGGAGTCCCGGGCCGGGCACATCGGGATGATGGTGCACTTCCTCGCGGTCGGTCTGGTCTTCTTCTGGCCGATCATGGGCGTCGACCCGGGACCGCACCGGCCCGGCTACGTGATGCGGATGCTGGAGCTCTTCGCGGGCATGCCGTTCCACGCCTTCTTCGGCATCGCGCTGATGATGGCCTCGGAGCCGATGGTCGACACCTTCCTGCACCCGCCGGTCTCGCTCGGCATCGAGGCGCTCGCCGACCAGCAGGCCGCCGGCGGCATCGCCTGGGCGTTCAGCGAGATCCCGTCCGTCGTGGTGCTGATCGCGCTGGTCTTCCAGTGGTACAAGTCCGAGGAGCGGCAGTCGCAGCGCGCCGACCGGGCCGCGGACCGCAACGGGGACAAGGACCTCGCCGACTACAACGCGTACCTCGCCTCCCTCAACGCGCGGGGGCGGTAGGGCGGCAAGCGGGTGGGTCGACCATCTGGCGGTACGGGCCGCGGCCGGGGACGATGGTCCCATGGCCGCGGCCCGCTGCGTTGCCGGCTCCGGGCCGCCGTGAGGAGGATGCGGGATGCCCGGATCTGTGAGGACGATGGCCGTGTGCACGGTGACCGGTCTGGTGGCCGCCACCGCCTACACGGTGGCGCTGGGCGCCAACGGCTGGCTCTGGTTCTGCTGGGTGATCCTGGCCGTGGTGACGGTCGGGGTGGTGGCGGCCCGGCCGAACTGAGGGCCCTCAGAAGCGGAAGACCGGCCCGGTGGCGGAGTCCAGCGTGCACGCGTTGGGGAATTCCTTGCGCCAGTTCACCGGTACGCCGCGCCAGTTGCCGGTCGCGCTGACGGTGACCGGGTTGTACTGCCGGTTGCAGACGTGCGGCTCGCCGGGCAGCGCGTCGAAATCGCCGCGGGCCCAGGTCAGCGCGTCGCAGGCGGCGGCCGCGTGGGGATGCCTGCCGTAGACGTCGGGGCAGGCCAGCCGGACCCCGCGGATCCAGGTGTCGTGGTCGCCGGAGACGGTCAGCAGCAGACCCTGGCCGGCGGGCGGCGGCGGTTCGGTGGCGCCGGCCGGGGCGGCACAGAACGCACCGGCCAGCGCGGCGGAAACGGTGGCGACCACGGCGGCGGGCACGGCGGCACGCGCGGTGCGGCGTCGGTGGTGCACGGACATCGGTGCCTCCTGGGGAACGCTGGGGGGCTTCAGGCCACCCCGCCGGACCCCGGCACTCAAGCGGCCACGCCGCGGGGTCGCCCGTACGGGCCCGTGCCTGAACCGTTCCGGGCCCATGGGGCCGCCCCGGGCCCGTCCACGACAGGGTGGCCGGTGACGGAGGAGGCGGCTTCCGTCACCGGCCACCGGACCGGAGGGGGTTTCGCGAGCGGGCGCTCGTCCCGGGGCTCACGCCCCGGTGTCAGGCCCGTGCTAGCCCACGCGCTCGATGCGGGCGTGCCGGATGAGGAACTTGCCCTCCTCCCGTACCTGCTCGAACGCGGAATTGTTGAGCAGCACGCAGCTGCCCGACGTCGAGGTCACGGACACGGTCGTCGACTTGTTGTTGTCCAGGTTGGTCACCTTGAGTTTCGTGCCGGTGGGGAACTGGCCGCTGGAGGCGGCCGGTGCGCCGCCCTCGCCGGAGAGGGTGACCGTCGAGCCGGGGCAGACCACGTCGCCGTCGGCCGCGGGCGGGGCACCGGACGCGGACGGGTCGGCCGAGCCCGGCGGGGCGGCCGAGGAGCTCGGGTCAGCCGAGGAACCCGGTGGTGCCTCGGATGCGGGCGGTGCACTGCTCTGGGGCGGCGCACCGCCCTGGGGTGGCGCGCCCGCCTGGTCACCGCCCGCTCCCCCACTACAGCCGGCGGCCTGCTGCTTGACCTGGATCTCCTTGATCACCGCCTGCCGGTTGGCGATCCGCGCCGCCGACTGCGCGTCCGGGTGGGCCTGTTGGTCGGCGATGAACTTCTGGTTGTTGCTCAGGGCGGTGGCCAGTCCGTCGCAGGCCACCGACGCCTGGCTGGTGCCCGTCGTGACGATGGCGATACCACCCACCAGCGCCGCGGCGCTCACCGCGACCACGATCTTCTGTCGCCGGGTGACTCTTCTCTTGCGGGACATCTAGGGCTCCTGTCCTCGGCCCGGAAGCGGGTCCCGGGCTCGCTTGCCGGTCAGTACGGGCACCCAACTACGGGGCGCTCAGGGCCCGTTGAAAGTTGTCCGGGGATGCCAAACCCGCTGCCGGGCGCGCGGCGGGGCCTGCGATGATGTCCGCGTGCGCGTACTGATGCCGCTCCCCGACCGCGACTTCGATGTCACCGAGGTGGCCGTGCCCTGGCGGCTGCTCACCGACGCCGGGCACGAGGTCGTCCTCGCCACCGAGCGGGCCGGCACCCGCCCCGCCTGCGATCCGCGGCTGCTGACCGGCGTCCTCTTCGGGCGGCTCGGCGCCGCGCCGGAGGCCCGGCGGTACTACGAAGAGCTCACCCGCAGCGCGGAGTTCGCGGCGACCGCGGGCTGGTCGGAGCTGGACCCGGAGGAGTACGACGGGCTGCTGCTGCCCGGGGGCCATGCGCCCGGTATGCGGCAGTATCTGGGCTCGGCGGCGCTGCGACGGCAGGTCGGCGGGTTCTGGGCGCTCGGCCGTCCGGTCGGTGCGATCTGCCACGGCGTCCTGGTCCTGGCGCGGACGACCGACCCGGCCACCGGCCGCAGCCTGCTCGCGGACCGCCGGACGACCTGTCTGCCCAGGTACATGGAACGCTCGGCCTATCTGGCCACCGCCTGGCGGCTCGGCCGCTACTACCGGACGTACCCGGCGTACGTGGAGGACGAGGTCCGGGCCGCGCTGGACGCCCCGGCGGGGCAGTTCGCGCGCGGACCGCGGACGCTCTCCGCCCGGGGCACCGCGACCGACGACTCCCCCGCGTTCGTGGTCGAGGACGGCACCTACCTCTCCGCCCGCTGGCCGGGCGACGCGTACCTCTTCGCCCGCCGCTTCCTGGCCCTCCTGGAGGCCGCACCCCGCTGACGGTCCGCGGCCTGTCGTCGCGTCCCGGTGCGGCCCGTGGCCGGCCCCGGCGGCATCGATCCCCCTTCAGGGTGGTTACCACCGGCGGTAGTTGCTCGTACACTCACTGCCGCCTCGGCCGCGGAGGGAGCCGCCCGTGCTCTACCAGGTGCTCAAGTACGTCCTGCTGGGACCGCTGTTGCGACTGGTGTTCCGACCACGGGTCGAGGGCCTCGGGCACCTCCCCGAGGAGGGCGCCGCGATCATCGCCGGCAACCACCTCTCGTTCGCCGACCACTTCGTGATGCCCGCGATCGTGCCGCGCCGGGTGACGTTCCTCGCCAAGTCCGAGTACTTCACCGGACCGGGCCTGAAAGGGCGGCTGACCGCGGCGTTCTTCCGTGGGGTCGGGCAGATCCCGGTGGACCGGTCCGGCGGCCGCGCCTCCCGGGCGGCGATCGCGTCGGGCCTGGCCGTGCTGCGCAAGGGCCGGCTGCTGGGGATCTATCCGGAGGGCACCCGGTCGCACGACGGCCGGCTCTACAAGGGGCGCACCGGGGTCGCCGCGATGGCCCTGCGGGCCGGGGTGCCGGTGATCCCCTGTGCCGTGATCGGCACGTTCGAGGCACAACCGACCGGCCGGCGGCTGCCGCGGGCCATGCCGATCACCATCCGCTTCGGCGAGCCGCTGGACTTCTCCCGGTACGCCGGACTGGCCGACGAGCGCATCGCGCTGCGCGCCGTCACCGACCAGATCATGTACGCGATCCTCCAACTCTCCGGGCAGGAGTACGTCGACCTGTACGCCACCGACGCCAAGTCCCGGGCACAGGAAGCGGCGCACCCGCGTGTGCGCCGTCGGCGAACGGCGCCGCGCACCCCGCCCGAAGCGCCTTAGCGTCCCGGCCATGACGACAGGCAGCGCAGTGGTGGTCGGGGCGAGCGGGCAGATCGGGCGGGCGGCGGTGCGGGCGCTGGCCCGGGACGGCTGGGAGGTGCGGGCCGGGTCCCGGCGCGGTGGACGCGACGGCTCCTGGCCCGCGGAGGTCCGCAGCGTGGCGGTGGACCGGGAGGACGATGCGGCGCTGGCCGGTCTGGTCGGCGACGGCTGTGACGTCCTGCTGGACTACCGCCCGGTGACCGGCTACGAGGACTCGCTGCCCGGCACCGTGGCCTGGCTGACCGACGTGATCGCGCAGCAGGACTGGCGAGCGGCCTTCCCGACCATGGCCAAGTACTACCCGGACGAGAACCTCTTCGGGTACGAGGCGGAGGACGCCTGGCTGGCGGGGAGGAACGGCGGACGTACCTGAGGCCGGCCACCCGTTATTCGATCGCGCGCCCCGTCCCGCCGCCCTACCGTGATCATCATGATGACGTGGAGTGAAGGGTGCCGTCGATGAGCGCCCGTTTGCGGGGGATGGCGCAGGAGACCGAACGGATCGTCGCGCAGGGGTGGTACCGGGCGCCGAGCGGGCGGCCGGTGGAGATCGCGGAGCAGGTGGCGCGGGCCCGGGCGGGGACCCGGTTGTACGGGCCGGAGCCGGTCGTGGTGCCGGAGCCGGCGGACGGCGGCCGGGCGACCGTGTTCGAGGTGACGGCGGAAGGCAGCCTGACGGCGGGGCGCCGACTGGCCGGGAGCGGCGGCGGGCCGGTCGCGGTGCTGAACTTCGCCTCGGCGCGCAATCCCGGCGGTGGGTACCTCAACGGTGCGCAGGCGCAGGAGGAGGCGCTGTGCCGGGGGTCGGCGCTGTACGCCTGCGTGCGCGAGGCGCCGGGGTTCTACGCGGCGCACCGGGGCGAGCCGACGCCGTTCTACAGTGACCGGGTGATCCTCTCACCGGGCGTACCGGTGTTCCGGGACGACCGCGGATCGCTGCTCGAAGTGCCGTACGAGGCGGGGTTCTTGACCGCGGCGGCGCCGAACGCGGGGGTGATCGCGCGGCAGCGGCCGGCCGAGGCGGGGCGGGTGCCGGCGGCGCTGGCCGTACGGGCGGAGCGGGTGCTGGAGGTCGCCGCGGCCGGCGGGTACCGTCAGCTGGTCCTCGGCGCCTGGGGGTGCGGGGTGTTCCGCAACGAACCCGCCGATGTGGCGCGGGCGTTCGCCGCGCAGCTGCTGGGTGCCGGCCGGTTCGCGGACCGGTTCGGCCGGGTGGTGTTCGCGGTCCTGGACCGCCGTGCGGACTCCCCCACCAGGGCCGCCTTCGCCGCGGCGTTCGCGGTGTGAGCACGACGAAGGGGCGGTGGTGCCCGGTGACCGGCGGGTGGACCTCGCTGCGGTGAAGGCGCTGCTGGGCGGGTCGTACGCCGGGTTCGCGACGCCGGAGGTCGCGGAGCGGCTGGCGCGCAGCGTCAGTGGCACGATCCTGCCGTTCTCCTTCGACGAGGAGCTGACGCTGGTGGTGGATCCGGCGCTGCTGGAGCAGCCGGAGATCTATTTCAACGCGGCGCGGCTGGACCGTTCGCTGGCGCTGGCGACCGAGGACTACGTGGCGATCGCGGAGCCGCGGGTGGAGCCGATCGCGGGCTGAACCGCGTCCGGACAGCGGCGAGGGCGGCCGGGAGGATTCCCGGCCGCCCTCTTCTCTCGGAAATTCCGGTGGGTTACCGGGCTGCCGGGAGGTCGGCCTTGCCCGCGGCCACCGCGGCGGCCTTCGCCGGCGCGGCGGTCGGCTTGGGCGTGGCGTGCGGGGCGCAGGTCACGTCCTGGGCGTCGGTCTTGCCCTCCAGGAAGTACGCGTCGACCCGGTCGTTGATGCAGGGGTTGACCAGGCCGGTGACGCCGTGCGAACCGGCGTCCCGCTCGGTGATCAGGCGGGAGCCCGCGAACCGCTTGTGCAGCTCGACGGCGCCGTCGTAGGGCGTCGCCGCGTCACGGGTGCTCTGCACGATGAGCACGCTGGGCAGGCCCTTGCCGGTGCGGACCTCGACCGGACGCTGCTGCTTGACCGGCCAGGTGGCGCAGGGCAGGTTCATCCAGGCGTTGGACCAGGTCATGAACGGGGCCTGCTGGTGGATGCGGGTGTTGTCGCGGTCCCACTTCCGCCAGCTGGTGGGCCACTTGGTGTCGGTGCACTCTACGGCCGCGTAGACGGCGTTGCTGTTCTCCGCGGCGATGTTGCCCGCGGTGTCCTTGAGGTCGGGACCGGCGTTCTCGATCAGGGGCTTGGGGTCGCCGGCGCGGTAGGCACTCCAGACCTGCGCGACGGTGGCCCACATCGAGTCGTAGTAGGGCGCGTTCTGGAAGAAGCCGGTGAGCTCGGCCGGGCCGACCACGCCGCCGACCGGGTCCTTCTTGGCGGTGGCGCGCAGCTGCTCCCACGCCGCCTGGACCTTCTCGGGGGTGTCGCCGATGTGGTAGGTGGCGTCGTTCTTGGCGACCCACTTCTTCCAGTCGCCCCAGCGGGTCTCGAAGGCGATGTCCTGGTCGAGGTTGGCCTGGTACCAGACCTTCTCCCGGGACGGGTTGACGACGCTGTCGACGAGCATCCGGCGCACGTGGCCCGGGAAGAGCGTCGCGTAGACGGCGCCGAGGTAGGTGCCGTACGAGACGCCCAGGTAGTTGAGCTTCTTCTCGTGCAGCGCGGCGCGGATCACGTCGATGTCGCGGGCGGTGTTCGCGGTGGTCATGTACGGCAGCAGGGCGCCGCTGCGCTCCTTGCAGCCGTCCGCGTACTCCTCGGCGAGCTTGCGCTGGGCACGCTTGTCCGCCTCGCTGTCCGGCACCGGGTCGGCCTTCGGGGCCTTGACGAACTCCTGCGGGTCGATGCAGGAGATCGGGGCGGAGTGGCCGACGCCGCGGGGGTCGAAGCCGACGAAGTCGTACGCCTTGGCGGTCTTGGCCCACAGCGGGTTCTTGGTGGTGATGCGGGTCGGGAAGCGCATGCCCGAACCGCCCGGTCCACCGGGGTTGTAGAGGAGGGAGCCCTGGCGCTCCTCCTTGCCGCCGGTGCTGACCGCACGGTCGACGGCGATCTTGATGGTGCGGCCGTTGGGCCGGGCGTAGTCGACCGGGACGGTGACGAAACCGCACTGGACGGGCGACTTGAAGCCCCAGTCGGCGGGGCAGTCCTGCCAGTGGACGCCCTCCTTGGCCGCACGCGCGGCGGCGATGTGGACTCCGCGGGCCTCGGCCGAGCCCTTCTTGTGGTGTTCGCCCGCGCTGGCGGGTGTGGCTATCGCGGTGGCGAGGAGCGCCCCGGTCACCAGGGTGCCGGCGGCGCCGAGCACTGCTGATTTCTTCACGTGGTGTGTTCCCCCTGCATGGTGCGCCACTTGTGGCGGCGTTGATCACAGGCCTACGGAGGGATCCTGTCGCCTGGGTGCCCCTCCTGAACAGGTTTGACCGGCAATTCTTTACCAAGCTGTAGGTTTCCGGCCGTAAGCGGGACAGGGGCCGCCGGTGGCGACTCTGGCCGGACGCCGTAGCGGAACCCTGTCTTTCCGGCCAATGGGCGGAAGCGCTGCGCGGGCGGGGTTGCCGCCGCTGCTCCGGTCCACTCCGCTGAGGCAACTCGTGCTGGTGGGAGGCTATTTGACGAGGTGCCAGGAACACGTTTCACGGGGGCTGTTGCGGGCCCCGGATGGCCGTTCCGCTGGCTTCCGCAACACCATCGAGGGGCGAGAACGAGTCAATTGCCTTGAACCTGCCCACGAGGCATGTGCCACGCGCACACCTTCAGTAACCTTCCGTGAAGGCTCTCCCACGCAGCGCCACCCGGGAGGGCTTCGGCGTTTCCGCCCCGCCCGGAGCGCCGTCCCGTCGTCCGAGCCGTCGTCCAAGCCTCGCGAAGGAGATCCGAAGTGCCGGGTATCGATCAGGTGTTGGCCCAGGCGATGGGAATACCGGGGGTGCTGGGGGCCGGGCTGATCGACTGGACCAGCGGGCTGACGCTCGGGACTGCCGGCCAGGCACCGAACGGGGACCATGAAGCGGCCGCCGCGGACACCGCCGAGGTCGTCCAGGCGGTGGCGCGCAACGCCACCTTCGACACCACCGGCGCCACCGCCCCCGCCCTGGAGGACCTGATCATCACGGCCGCCGGCAGCTACCACCTGATCCGTTTCGTGCACACCGCCTTCGACAGCCAGACCTATCTGTACCTCTGGCTGGACCGTGCGCAGGCGAATCTCGCCGTGGCCCGGATACGGCTGCGCGATCTGGCGGCGGGGCTGGTCGCGTCCTGACGGCCCCGCGCCGCCAGTCCGCACGAACGGTGAGGGAACCAGCCATGGGCCTGCCCCCGTCTCCGCCGCCCGGCCCGGCCGGGCTGCTCGACCGGTGTGCCGCCGCACGCGTCACCGGCGCGCTGCGGGGCCCGCACGGCTGCGTCTACCTGCTCGACGGTGCGGTCACCTGGGTCGAGGGCGCCGCGGCGCCCGGGATCGAGGTGCGGCTCAGCGCGGCGGGCAGGGTCCCGCCGCAGGGCTGGCGGTACGCCGTGGAGACCGCGGGGCCCGCGCGGCAGGGCGGCCGGTTCCTGGTCAGCGAGGGCTGGCTGACCCAGGGCGAGCTGGAGATCTGCCATCTCGCCGCCCTGCTCGACGCGGCGTTCTTCGCGCTGCCGCTGCCGCCCGAGACCACGTCCTTCACCCCCGGGACCGGGCACTGGCTGGGTGTCGTGCGCCCGATCAGCGCCGGCGACCTCCAGCGGGCGACGGCCCGCCGCCGGGCGCTGCTGGACCGGCTGCGCCCCTGGGCGGCGGTCGACACCCAGCCCGTCGTACCGGCCGGCCCCGGCGCTCCGGCCGGTACGACACCCCGGCAGCGGCGACTGCTCGCGCACGCAGACGGCCGGCACACCCCCTGCGAACTCGCCCGCACGCTGGGCCAGTCCGCGTTCGTGACGCTGCTCGACATCCGCCGGCTCGCCGCGGCCGGTCTGGTCCGGATGCCGCCCGGCGGACTCCCCCGGCGCCGGCCTGGCGCCACACCTGCCGGGCATCCGCCACCCGGCGCCGGCAGAGGCCGCACCCCCACCTGGCAACCACCGGTGCCGGAGCTCCTCGACACCCGGGACCCGGACGTTGCCCTCCTTGTCCGACTGCGTACGGCGCTGGAGGAAAACCTGTGACCCCTTGCCCGCGAAGACCGTGCACGGCATGAGGCGCGCCCTGGGAAGGCGGGCCGCGAAAAGGAGACTGATGACGATAGAACCCCGGCTACGGGACGAGCTGCTGACGCTGCGCGACCAAGTGCGCCATTTCCAGGGCGGCATGGTGGCGAGCGCGGACGGCATGGTGATCGCGCACGATCTGGCGGACATCGAACCGGACGGGCTGGCGGCGCTGACCGCGGCGGCCATCGGGGTCGCCAAGCGGCTCACCGAGGCGACCGGACAGGGCGCTTTCGAGGAGTCCCTGACCCGCGGCACCGACGGCTACATCGCCGCCTACTCGGCCGGCCGCCGTGCCGTGCTCACCGCCGTGACCGGCCCGGACACCAATGTGGGCCGGCTGCATCTGCAGGCCAGGCGGGCGGCCGAGCGCATCGGGGCGCTGGTCGACGCGGCCCCGCGCCGGTAGGCCGGCCCGCCGCCCGTCCCCGTAATCCACCGCACACCGCACCACCTCCACCCATTCGAAAGGTCACCACCCCTCATGGCTCACATGGACACCGCCCTCGCCGACATGATGTCGACCATCGAAGGCGCGATAGGCGTCGCGCTGGTCGACTACACCAGCGGCATGGCGCTGGCCACGCTCGGCGACAACCAGGCCCTGGACCTCAACATCGCCGCGGCCGGCAACACCGATGTGGTCCGCGCCAAGATGCGCACCATGGAGATGCTCGAACTCCAGGGCGCCATCGAGGACATGCTCATCACGCTGACCGCGCAGTACCACATCATCCGGCCGGTCACCGGCAAGAGCGGCAGCGGGCTCTTCCTCTATCTGGTGCTGGACCGCAAGCGCGCCAATCTGGCGCTGGCGCGCCACCGTCTGGCCCGGCTGGAGGCCGAACTGGAGGTGTGACCTTCAGTTCGGCCTCCGGTCGAGCCCCGCGCGGCCTCGTCCAGGAGGCGGCGCAGCCGCAGCGCGTCCGGCGCGACGGCCGTCGCGAGGGCGCCGGGGCCGGCCAGCGGCGCCAGGACGCCCCGCGCGTCGAGGGGCTGGTCACCGGGCGGCCGGCCACGGTGCGGCTGGTCGCCGGTCGCGCCGAGCAGCCGTACCGGGGCCGGCCCGTCCTCGAACTCGGGCCCCACGACCAGGAGTTGACCGAGGGCCCGGTGGCCGCCCAGCACGGCCGAGGTGTCCCAGCCCGGGGCCCCGGGCCCGTAGGCGGTCTCCTGGTCGAGCAGGGTGCGTCCGGCGCGCCGGACCGTGAGCCGGCTGCGCAGGGCGCCGGTCGGCTCGCCGCTGCGGCCCAGGACCTGTTCCTCGCGGAGCACGAGCCGGGCGGTGGCGGCCAGTTCGACGGTCGTGGTCATCCGCAGGTCGCTGCCGGCGGCCGAGATCAGCGGCTCGGGCAGCCAGTCGAGCCGGGCGCCCTCGCCCACCGTGAGGCGTACGTCGTAGTGGGCGGGCGCACCGGTCCGGCCGGGCAGCGCGACGGTGGCCGCGGCGGCCGTGACGTGCAGGGCGCTGCCGGCCTCCGCGGTGACCTCGATGGCCAGCCGGTCGCCGCCGAGCGGGGCGCTCATGGCGCCGACCACGCACACCCGGGCCGGGCCGCCGTGCGCGCGGACCCGGCGCAGCGCGAACGGGCCGGCGCCGTCCAGGACGGGCAGCCGGGTGGTGCCGTCGGCATCGGTACGGGCGATCACACGGGCGGTGGCCCGCAGGCCGGCCGTGGACGGTGCGGCGGTCGCCGGTGTGGTCTGCGAAGGAAGGGCGAGCGTCATGCCGGGCCCGCGGTCCAGTCCGCCAGCCGGGCCCGGACCCAGTCCGACACCGGCCGCACGCCGTTCTCGGTCTTCAACGCCGTGAAGGCGACCGGGAGTTCGCCGCGCTGGGCCTTGGCGTCGCGCGCCATGCCCGCCAGATCGACGCCGACGTACGGGGCCAGGTCGGTCTTGTTGATGACGAGCAGGTCGGCGGTGGTGACGCCGGGGCCGCCCTTGCGCGGGATGTCGTCGCCGCCCGCGACGTCGATGACGAAGATCTGGAAGTCGACCAGGCCCTTGGAGAAGGTCGCGGTGAGATTGTCGCCGCCGGACTCGACCAGGATGAGGTCGAGCGGGCCCACGGTGTCCTCGAGGTCCTCGACGGCCTCCAGGTTGGCGGAGATGTCGTCACGGATCGCGGTGTGCGGGCAGGCGCCGGTCTCCACCGCGGAGATCCGCTCGGCGGGCAGCACGGCCTCGCGGAGCAGGAACTCGGCGTCCTCGCGGGTGTAGATGTCGTTGGTGACCACGGCGAGGGACAGCTCGTCGCGCAGGGCGCGGCAGAGCGCGGCGACGGTGGCGGTCTTCCCGGTGCCGACCGGTCCGCCGAGGCCGATCCGGAGCGCCCGGCGGGAGCCGTCGGGGCGCTGGGCGGCGGCGCTGTAGGTGTGGCGTTCGGGGAAGGTCTCGTGGTGGTCGAGGTGCATGGTCACTCCGGTGGTTCGTACGGCCGCCGGGGGCGGCGCGGCTGCCGGCCGGGGCCGGGCGGGGTCAGGAGGCGAAGAGGCGGACCGGCCAGGCGGCGTGCGCTTCCGCGGTGATGTCGAGCAGCGGGGCCGACGCGGCGGGCAGGACGTCGACCCCCTCGGCGGCGACCCGTTCCCCGGCCGCGGCGCCCTGCTCGGCGACCCGGTCGATGTCGGCGGCCAGGTGGGCGAGGACCGCGGTGGCGTCGAACGGGTCGAGGCTGAGCAGCCGGACGGCGGCGGTGGCCGGGCCGCTGATGGTCTCGTAGGCCACGGCGTACGCGGCGTCCTGCGGCGGCAGTCCGGCGGACCGGGCGGCCAGGCCCAGGACGACGGGCTGGTGGGCGCCGCGCGGCCGGGCCGCGGCGAGCGCGTCGAGTGCCGGGTCCGGCCAGGTGGCACGGGCCGCCCGCATCATCTGCCGGCCGAGCCGCCGGGCCACCTGGCGGAGCGCCGGTACGGGCGTGCGGGCGTCGGCGGCGTCGTCCAGGAGGAGCGGGTCGCAGCCGGCCGCGGCCGCCGCGGCGAGCGCGGCGGCGACCAGGCCCGCGGTGTGCAGCCGGCCCCGGCAGAAGCGCTCCAGGGTGGCGGCGTCCTTGATGTGGCCCGCGGCGACGGCCGGTTCGGCGCCGCCCGAGTGGGCGTGCCCTCCGGCGGGGAACCGGCCGTCGGCGAGGACGAGCAGCGCGGCGCGGCTCATCGGTGGTCCGTGGTGTGCATCGGGGTCTTCCTCATGGCGTTCAGAACAGGAAGTACCGCTGGGCCATGGGGAGTTCGGCGGCCGGGTGGGGTTCGACCACCTCGCCGTCGATGGTGACCGTGAAGGTGTCGGGGTCGACGTGGACCCGCGGCAGGGCGTCGTTGTTGCGCATGTCCGCCTTGGTGACACCTCGGGTGGAGCGGATCGCCTCGTACGCCTTGGCCAGCGGCAGGCGTCCGGGGAGGTCGTCCTCCAGGGCCTGCGCGGAGACGAAGTTGACCGAGTTGCTGCCGGGGCCTTGCCGGTGGCGCCGAACATCGGGCGGGGCAGGACCGGCTGCGGGGTGGGGATGGAGGCGTTGGCGTCGCCCATCTGCGCGTACGCGATCTGCCCGCCCTTGATGACCAGTTGGGGCTTGACGCCGAAGAACGCCGGGTCCCACAGGACGAGGTCGGCGAGCTTGCCGTCCTCGACGGAGCCGACGAGGTGGTCGATGCCCTGGGCGAGGCCGCGTTGATGGTGTACTTCGCGACGTAGCGGCGGGCCCGGTGGTTGTCCGCGCCGCCGTCGCCGGGGAGCGCGCCGCGGCGCCGCTTCATCACGTGCGCGGTCTGCCAGGTGCGCAGCACGACCTCGCCGATCCGGCCCATGGCCTGGGCGTCGGAGGACATGATCGAGATGGCGCCGAGGTCGTGCAGGATGTCCTCGGCGGCGATGGTGGAGGGCCGGATCCGGGACTCGGCGAACGCCAGGTCCTCGGGGACGGCCGGGTTGAGGTGGTGGCAGACCATCAGCATGTCGAGGTGTTCCTCGACGGTGTTGACGGTGTGCGGCCGCGTGGGGTTGGTGGACGCGGGCAGCACGTTCGGCTCGGAGACCATGGCGATCATGTCGGGGGCGTGGCCGCCGCCGGCGCCCTCGACATGGAACGCGTGGATGGAGCGGCCGGCGATGGCGGCGAGGGTGTCGCCGAGGAAGCCGGCCTCGTTCAGGGTGTCCGTGTGGATCGCCAGCTGGGCGCCGCTCTCCTCGCAGACCCTCAGGCAGGCGTCGATGACGGCGGGGGTGGCGCCCCAGTCCTCGTGGATCTTGAAGCCGAGGATGCCGGCCCGCAGCTGGTCGCGCATCGAGGCGAGGGAGGTGGTGTTGCCCTTGCCGAGCAGTCCGACGTTGACCGGGAAGGAGTCCATCGACTCCAGGAGCCGGGAGATGTGCCAGGCGCCGGGGGTGATGGTGGTGGCCTTGCTGCCCTCGGCCGGTCCGTTGCCGCCGCCGATGAGCGTGGTCACACCGGAGGCGAGCGCCTCGTCCGCCTGCTGGGGGCAGATGAAGTGGACGTGGGTGTCGATGCCGCCGGCGGTGAGGATCTTGCCGTTGCCGGCGATGATCTCGGTCTCGGGGCCGATGACCAGGTCGGGGTGGACGCCGTCCATGGTCTCGGGGTTGCCGGCCTTGCCGAGGGCGGTGATCCGGCCGTCGCGGATGCCGACGTCGGCCTTGACGACGCCCCAGTGGTCGAGGACCACGGCGCCGGTGATCACGGTGTCCGGGGCGCCCTCGGCCCGGGTGGTCCGGGACTGGCCCATCGACTCGCGGATGACCTTGCCGCCGCCGAAGACCGCCTCGTCACCGGCGCGGCCGGGTCCGCCGGAGCGGTCCTCGGTGATCTCGATGACCAGGTCGGTGTCGGCGAGCCGGATCCGGTCGCCGGCGGTCGGGCCGAAGAGGTCGGCGTACGCCTGGCGGGTCAGCTCAGCCATCGAGGGTGCCTCCGGTCTGACCCCGCAGGCCCGGGACGATCCGCTTGCCCGCGAGGGGGACCAGCTCGACCTCGGTGGGGATGCCGGGCTCGAAGCGCACGGCGGAGCCGGCCGGGACGTTCAGCCGCTTGCCGTGCGCGGCCGCGCGGTCGAAGTCGAGGCCGGGGTTGGCCTCGGCGAAGTGGTAGTGGGAGCCGACCTGGACGGGGCGGTCGGCGGCGTTGAGGACGGTCATGCGCGTGAGGGGGAGGCCTTCGTTGAGGCGTACCGGCTCGTCGGCGTAGAGGATCTGTCCGGGATCATGGTGTGCCCTCCCGTGGTCAGTTGATGGGTTCGTGAACGGTGACGAGCTTGGTGCCGTCGGGGAAGGTGGCCTCGACCTGCACGTCGTGGATCATCTCGGGCACGCCCTCCATCACCTCGTCGCGGGTGAGGACCTTCCGCCCGGAGGACATCAGCTCGGCGACGGTACGGCCATCGCGGGCGCCTTCGAGGATGTGCACGGTCAGCAACGCGATCGACTCGGGGTGGTTGAGCTTCAGCCCTCGGGCACGGCGCTTTTCGGCCACGTCTGCCGCCACATGAATCATCAAGCGTTCTTGTTCATGCGGGGTCAGTTGCATACCTTCCACCTCACAGTCTTCCGCCCGGACACATTTGCCCAGGTCACAGGCGTGGGCACACCCGTATCGGTAGATGTATCACGCAGTAATTAAAGGGGGAGCAAACCGACTTCCAGCAGTTGGCCATCCACGGCCCCATCGGGGCAGGCTAGTTCGGCCGGATTTCGTCGGCGTTACAACGGATGACGCGGAGGTATCGCAGCACATCGCTGGCGCATTCCTTGCGCCGACGGGCCACCGCTCACCGGTACAGCCGGAACCCCTCAATCACCGATCACCGCGATCAGGACATATCGGACGCACTCCGCTCCGCGAACACGCCTGTCCGATATGCGCTCTTGACGGTTTCCCAAGTGATCGCAATCCTCATGTGCGCGTCAAAACGCTCCGCACCATCCCCCCACACCTGTATGGAGCTTTCACTGTGACCCGTTCTGCACGAATACGCCGGGCCGCGCTGGCCACCGGATGCGTCACCGCCCTGGCCGCCACCCTCTTCACCGCGGCCGGCGCCTACGCCGACCCCGCGCCGGCCGCCGCCCCGGACATCGACGTCAAGGCCGTCAAGGCCGACCTGGACCAGCTCCAGTCCATCGCCGACGCCAACGGCGGCAACCGCGCCCACGGCAAGCCCGGCCACAAGGCGTCCATCGACTTCCTCAAGGGCAAGCTGGACCAGGCCGGATTCAAGACCCAGGTCCAGGAGTTCGACAACAACGGCGCCACCGGCTACAACCTCGTCGCCGACTGGCCGGGCGGCGACGAGAGCAAGACCGTCATGGCCGGCGCCCACGTGGACTCGGTCGACGCCGGCCCCGGCATCAACGACAACGGCTCCGGCTCGGCCGGCATCCTCGAAGTCGCGCTCGCGGTCGCCAAGTCCGAGCTCAAGCCCGCCAAGCACCTCCGGTTCGCCTGGTTCGGCGATGAGGAGGACGGCATGGTCGGCTCGCAGTCGTACGTCCAGAAGCTCGGCGCCGACACCAAGAAGATCGACGCGTACCTGAACTTCGACATGATCGGGTCGCCGAACCCGGGCTACTTCGTCTACGACGACGACGCGCGCCTGGAGAAGGTCTTCAAGGACTGGTTCGCCGCGAAGAACATCGCCACCGAGAAGGAGACCGAGGGCGACGGGCGCTCGGACCACGCCTCCTTCAAGGACGCCGGGGTCGCGGTCGGCGGTCTCTTCTCGGGCGCGGACTACAAGAAGACCGAGGAGCAGGCCAAGAACTGGGGCGGCGAGGCGGGCAAGGCGTTCGACGCCTGCTACCACCAGTCCTGCGACACCTCGAAGAACATCGACGACAAGGCGCTGGACACCAACACGGACGCCATCGCGGCCGCGATCTGGCAGCTCAGCTCCTGATCCCTCCGCATCCTCGTCCGGTCAGCCCGCGCTGACCGTCATCTCTCGCGACCCGGTCGCCGGTCCCCGGCGGCCGGGTCGCGGTGTTCCGCGGCGATACCGAAGCGCCGCCGTTCGCCCGGAGCGGCCGGCAGGGGCCGGACCGTGGAGACCGTGCTGATCACCTGCTCGTCCTCCGCGCCCTGCTCACGCCGCCCCAGTTCTTCGAGCAACTGCAGGTCAGCGGCGGAAACCAGCGCCACGAGCGGCTTGCCGTGGCGGGTGACGACCACCCGCTCACCGCCGTAGACGACGCGGTTGATCAGATCCGCCAGCTCCGCCCGGGCTTGCGTCACCGGAATTTCGTAGGCCATGCTCCTAGCCTATGTAATGTCCACCTGGTCCGCCGTGGTCCGTGGCGACGGCGAATGTCCAGGTCAGAGGTTCTCGCGTGCTCCCGTGCGCTCTCGTGTGTGAGAGGTGTGTGAGACAAAGAGCCTTTTGGTCACACTGACACTCCGGTGGGTCTCCGGTGTGGCGGGACACCCCGCACCACCGGCCCCGCTCGAAGTTCCGGCCGGGCGGCTGCTTGCCCGTCGACGCATCGGAGGTGGGGCGGATCTCCACCAGCCTCCACATCGGCAAACCGTGGTAAGTACCACGTGCCGCGGTGTGATCCCGGCGGTTTGGCTCGCCCCTCGTCTCGGGGTCCGCGACGTACGGACCGTCGGGATCACCCGCACCACCAGCGACAGTATCGATGCCGCCAAGACCACTCTTCCGCCGAGACCTCGACCGCTGGAGCAGCCGCCCCACCGACCAGCACGCCCAGCAGCAGGAGCTGCCCGAAGCCGCCCGTACCCTGATCGACTCCCGCGCCCCCGCCGACTTCCTCGCGGCCCGCGAACAAGCCGCCGCCCCGGGCCGCCACGTTCCCTTCCTGGACATCTTCGGCCCCCTACAGGCAGCCGATCCGGGCCGCCGCCAGGTCACCACCCGAACCGGTGCCCCGGCGGATGATCCGCAGCAACCGCCTGCCCTCGACGTCATCGATTTCCCGGACCTGCACACGCTCAGCCATGTGATCACTCTGACTGTCCCGCACCACCCGGCGCAGCAACCCCGCGAAGTCTCATCACAGCGTGAGCCTTGCCTGATGCGTCCGGGATCGTGGCGCTGCGGATCCGGCGCGGCAGATACGAGATGTGCATGGACGTCGACGGCCCGGGCCTGCCCGCGGGCCGGCTGCCGGCCGAAAGGCCCGCCTCGCGCGTCTGGAACGGGCCACCGGACAAAGGCGTTCATCATTCGTTGATTGCCCTGGTGCAGCCTTTTCGAGTTAGCAGCGCACGACCTCCGCACGAGGAAGTGCGTGACATCTTCACCCAGGAAGGGGGGTGCAGTGATGAAGATTCTCTTCGCCATTCGCAACAAGGTGTCTGCTCAGAAGAGCCTCAAGGCCAGCGCCTGGTACTTCTGGTACTAGGCCGAGAAGTCGTCCCCGCCGTGCGGCGGGGACGACGCCGCCCGCCGCTGCCCGCTCCTCTCGGCCTTCCCGGAGACTTCCATGCGCGCCACGGTGTTCCATCCACGACTCGCAGCTCTGTTCCGGGAACATCTCGGGCAGGACGTCTTCCGGCTCGAACCTGACACCGTCGGGGTCGCCGGGCATGATGTCGCCGACCGGATCCTCGCCGCCCGCCGGGCAACTGAGACCGAACGGCCCACGTTCAAGCCGCTGCACGGACGTTCGATCTCTCGCAGCGAGGCCTCTTCGGTGATGCGGACCATCGGCGGCGATGTGCGCGAGGCGCTGAAGAGGACCCGTCCCCGGCCCGAGGACGTCGATCTGTCCGGATCCTGGCCTCTCAGGGGACACCTGTTCCTGCGGGACCTGATCCTCGGCCGGGACCCGTACCGGTTGCGGATCCTGATGAGCCGCAACCTGGAACTGACTCCCAAGCTCACCTGGACGGTGATCGCGGCGGGCGCCGCGCTCCCGGGGCGGGTCGGCCGCCGGAACGCCCCGCTGACCGCGATCGCGGGTCTGACGGCCGATGCCACGGGTTACCAAGAGCGCCGATACGCCATGGGCATGTACCGGCGCGCGGCGGCCCCCGTGTGCTTCACGGTCTCCACCCTCGTCACCAACGCGCTGTGGCTCGGCTCGCCGTTCGCCCCCGAGACGCCGAACCGGCACGTCCTGTACGAGGCCATGCGGCTGCTGCCGCCGTCCTGGAACATCCTGCGCAACGCCTCCCCCGAATTCGCCGCGATCGACGGGCGGATCGAGGCGGGCGACGACGTCCTCCTGCTGCCTCTCCTCGCGCACCGGGACCCGAAGCTGTGGAAGGAACCGGACGAGTTCCGTCCGGAGCGCTGGGAGAACCTCGACCCCGACACCGCTCCCGGCTACCTTCCCTTCGGCCACGCCTCCGAGCGCTGCTGGGGCCGGCACATGGTGATGCCGCTCGCCGAACTGCTCCTGGACCTCATCCGCGGATCGGGGCTGGAGGTCGCCCCAGGGCAGTCGTCCGCCAAGGTACCTCTCGTCGGACTTCTCGGCGTGGAGGACGTACGTCTGACGAAGGTGCGCCGTGCCGCTGCCTGAGCCGTACGACGAGACGGTGGACGGGTCCTTCGCCTGCCATCCGCACGAGAGGTATCGGCGCTGGCGTGCGACGGGCGAGGTCCGCAAGGTCCGCTTCTCCGGTCCCGCGCCGCTGGCCGGCTGGGTCGTCACCGGGTACGCGGCCTGCCGGGCGGCCCTCGCCGACCCGCGGCTGAGCAAAGACGGCGCGACCGAGATGTTCGCCCGGTACGCGGGACTGCCGACGGGCGGTCCGGGTGGAGCGCTCACCACCCACATGCTCAACTCCGACCCACCGCGCCACACCCGGCTGCGCCGGTTGGTGCAACAGGCTTTCACTCAGCGGCGGGTGACGAGCCTGCGCCCCGGGATCGAAGCCCGGGTCACCGCACTGCTCGACGCGCTGGACGGGCCGGACGTACCGGACGAAGTCGATCTGATCGACCGGTTCGCGCTGCCGCTGCCGCTGGCCGTGATCTTCAACCTGCTCGGTGCGGACCCGGCCGACCCCGGGATCCTGCAGGTCCGGGGCCACACGGTGACCGGGGACGAGGGCGATGGCGAGGTGTCCGTCCCGACCGCCGAGACGATGCTGGACCGGCTGCGGGCCCTGATCGAGCAGAAGCGGGCCCATCCGGGCGACGACCTCCTGTCCGCTCTCGCCGCCGCCCGTGACGAGGGTGACCGCCTCACTGAGGAGGAGGTCACCTCGATGGCGTTCCTGCTGGTGCTCGCGGGCCACCAGACCACCGTCAACCTGATCGCCAACGGCCTGTACGCCCTGCTCACCCACCCCGGGCAGCTCGCCGCGGTGCGCGCCGACCCCTCGCTGCTCCCGCGCCTGACCGAGGAAGTCCTGCGCCACGAGAGCCCATTCGGCATTGCGAGCCTGCGCTACACCACGCAGCCGGTGACGATCGCGGGCACGACGATCCCGGCCGGGGAGTTCGTGCAGATCGCGCTGCTGGCCGCCAACCGCGATCCGGAGATCTTCACGGACCCCGACCGGTTCGACCTCACCCGTGACGCCTCCGGGCACCTGGCGTTCGGCCACGGCATCCACCGCTGTCTCGGCGCGCCGCTGGCGCGCCTCCAGGCCGAGATCGCCTTCGGCCACGTACTGCGGCGCTTTCCCGCTCTACGCCTGGCCGCCCCGGACCGCGCCCCCGCCTGGCAGGACAACCCGCGGCACCGGGGACTGCTCACCCTGCCGGTCCGGCTGCGCTGACGGCAGAGGCCTTCCCCCAGTAGGTGGCTGACGCGGGTACGGTCGAGCGGGTGGCCGTTCCACCGGGCATCGAGCTGAGCACCGCCGCACCCAGGGCCCAGATCCACGCTCTCGCCCCGCTGTTGCGAATGGCAGGTATCGGGGTCGTCCGGAGTGGCACATTCCTGCCCTCAACGTCCCCCTCCA
This sequence comes from Streptomyces endophytica, assembly GCF_026153355.1. GTDB lineage: Bacteria > Actinomycetota > Actinomycetes > Streptomycetales > Streptomycetaceae > Streptomyces > Streptomyces endophytica. The sequence goes on from NZ_CP110636.1 coordinate 5,590,268, forward strand.
GAACGCCAATCAACACGCGGCGAGTCGCGACAAGCTCGCGGACCAGGCTGTAGCCGGGCGGGAGGCCCGTCAGTCACGACAACGATCTCCACAAAGACTTGACGTAGCGAAGTTGAGGAAATGGCGACGGCGCGGATGCGTGGGCCGCGTTCAGCTGACGGAACATCTGGAAAGTCAGCTTTGGGTCAGCATCGACGGCGCTACGCCGGGAAACAGGCGACTCCCGGGGCATGCGGCACGTCGCGATCCAAATCTCCACAGGTCCTGCGTCGAAATCCGATCTCAATTGTACGCCCACGAGCACAACCGCCCCTTGAGCCTCTCACACCCAATTGAATTACTGGAGTTGCCCAAGCACTCGTGAGACCAATCGAACCCGACTCTGCGCTTGGGAATCAAGTGGATTTCGTCAGCAGAGGTCTTTTCGGCCCGCGAAATCATGCCGCCTCGGGGGCACGCGTAGACGTGCGGCTCCGGCTCTCGTCGACCGTGGTTCACCGCTCTCTCCGATACGACATCGGCAGAGCCGGCTTGACCACCGCCCACGGCTCGTCAGCAACGTCCCATGGCTTCGACCGGGCCGTCACACACTCCCGGATCACCGGTCCCGGAACGACCCAACCACCTCGTAGATCCTTTCGTCAGGAGTTTCAAGGCGTTGGCGGCGCACTTCTCCGAACTGACGGAGCCTCATGAGGCACGAGTGATTATCCCGTTTGACCTAATCCGCCATTTACGCATCGCGGATTATCCGGTTCAGTGTATCCACGGTCGACTTCAGTCGAGTCTCACAGCTTCTGATTGAGCGCGGAAACGTTGGGAGCGGCCACATGCGAATCTGCTTTCTAACCAAATACCCCCCGATCCAGGGCGGCGTCAGCATGCACTGCTATTGGGCGGCGAGGGGTCTGGCTGAACGCGGCCATCAGGTCGTCGTGGTCACCAACGCCGACGAGGTCGAAGATACCTTCCGCATCCGCATTCCCGAGGCGGATCTCGCTGAAGGCGGCCACTACCAGCCGCGATTTCCGGAAACCGGCGGATCGGTGACAGTGATCAGCACCCGGCCGCCGGACCGCCGGGAGCTCTACTACATCCCCATGGGGAATCCCACCGTCAGCCGGCTCGCCGGCATCGCGACCGACGTGATCCGCGACCACGGCTGCCATGTCGCCTTCTCGTACTACCTGGAACCGTATGGCCTCGCGGCCCTTCTGGCCGGCCGGTTCACCGGGGTGCCGTACGTCTTCAAGCACGCGGGCAGTGACCTGCACCGCCTCATGCGGCTCCCGGAGCTGCGCACCACCTACACGGAGGTGCTGCGCGGCGCCAGCCGGGTCATCTCCCGGGGCCCCTCGCGGGCCCGGTTGCTGGAGGCCGGCGTCCCGGAGGAAGTCCTCACGGCGCAGGCCGCGTTCGGGCTGCCGACCTCGTTCTTCAACCCGACGGGTGCATCCCGCTCCCTCGGCCAGTGGCTGGCGACCGGCGGCAGTCCGGGCCCCTACCCCGACGACGACCTGCCGGTGCTCGGTATGTACGGGAAGCTCGGCGAGTACAAGGGCTCCCTGGACGTGCTGCATGCCATGGCGCGGCTGCGGGACGAGGGATTCCGGTTCCGCCTGCTGGCCGCGTCCCACGGATGGCAGGAGCAGGCCTTCCGGCGACTGGCGGAGGAGCTTGGGCTCAGCGATCACGTGCACCTCATCCCGTTCGTGCCGCACTGGCACATCCCCGCCTTCATCCGCAGCTGCACGGCGGTCGCCTTCCTGGAGCGCGAATTCCCCATCGCCGCGCACACCCCGACGATCCCCACGGAGGTCATCGCCTGCGGCGGCCCGCTCGTCGTCTCCGCCGAAGTCGCCGCCAAGCAGCTCTTCCGGGCGTCGATCCGCGACCGCCGCAACGTGATCGTCACCAATCCGCGCCGTCACGAGGACCTGGCAGCGAGCCTCCGCTACGCGCTGGAGGACAGCGCCCGCGCTCGCGCGATCGGACTGCGGGGCCATGCCGAGCTGCGCTACGAGCAGTCGTACGACTCGTACATCGGCGAGTTGGAGGGGCTGCTGACCGAGGTCGTGGCCGAGCCGCCGACGTACGGGTCCCGCACCCGGACGACGGCCGACGCCCCCTCGGACGCGGAGCGGGTGCTGCGTGCCGTGGGGCGCTTCTACCCGCGCACCCGGGCCCTGTTGACGGCCGACGACGAGCAGCGGCTCCGCCGCCGGACCGTGCCGGGACTCCCGACCACCGGCCACGACAGCGAAAACCGGCGCGGCACGGCGCTCGGGGTCGGCCAGCTGCTACTGGACCTGCTGCCGGAGCCCGCCTCGGTGATCCGTGACGTGTGCCGGTACGAGTACAAGATCCATCAATGGACGCGTGACGCCGGCCCGGCCCGCAAACCCGTCGAGGCACCCGGAGCGGACGGCGGATGGCGGGCCCACCCGGAGCGGGCGCGGCCGGTGTTCGTCGGCGAGGGGGAGATCGTGGAATTCGCCCACGACGTGGAACCCGTCATCGAGGCCCTGGCGCAAGGCAGGCCGGGCGCCCCGGGCGAGGGTCCGCTGTGCGTCCTCTTCCATGAGGCGGCGGCTCCTCTGCGGGTGAGCGAACCCACCGCGTGGGTCATCCGGCTGCTGCGGGCCGGCGGGCGTCCGACCGTCGCCCAGATCGAGGAAGCGGTCCGGAAGCGCTATCCGGCGGCCATCCGGGACTCGGGGCGGGCTGCGTCCGGGCAGTGCCGGGACCTCCTCGAAGGCCTGTTCTGGGAGGGGCTCGTCACCTTCGACTGACGCGCCCCGGAGCCCGGTAAGCGCGACAGGCCGCCCCAGCGGCGGCAACACATATCCGCACCATCACGAAGAGGAGGAATGATGAGCGAATCGGCCAACGAGTCGAACGACGCGATCGAGGTGCGAGGAACCGTCAACGCCGCGAAATACAAGGCGGCCAAGGCGCTCGGTGGCGAGGACACCGTCTTCGAGCTGCGCGCCATGAAGCCGGCCCGAGGAGCGGCGGCCGGGCAGATCACCTGCATCGTCTGCCTGATCTGCGTCGTCTGCGCGGCAGCAGCGCCCACCAGCTGAGGCCCACTGCCTGTTCCGCCTCGGCGCGCCGAGGCGGAACAGGCGGCCGGCCACACCACACGTCAGCAACCCGCAGCACCCACGGAGGTGAATAACGTGCATGGACCACCTGTTCTGGGCGTCGGGCTCGGCTACCGGCAGGAGTTGCGTCAGATGATCCTGGAGTCGGCCGACGTGATCGACTTCCTCGAACTCATCACCGACCAGTACATCGACGGCCCACCGCACCGGGATGCGGAGGCCGTGGACCTGTCCGCCCGGTTCCCGGTCCTCCTGCACGGCGTCGACATGTCCCTGGGTACCGACCAGGCGCCCGACGCCGAGTACGTCGGAAAGATCCAGCGGCTGGCCGAACGGGTGCACCCCGAGTGGATCAGCGACCACCTGTGCTTCACCCAGGTCCCCGGACTCAACCTCGGCCAGCTGACGCCGCTCGCCTTCACCCCGGAGACCGCCCGCATCGCGGCCCGTAACATCAAGAGCGTTGCGCGGGAGTTCGACCAGCCCTTCGCGGTGGAGAACATCTCCTACTACTTCCGCGTCCCCTGGTCCACGCTCAGCGAGGCAGAGTTCCTCACCGAGGTCGTCGACAGGGCCGACTGCCATCTGCTCCTCGACCTCACCAACGTCGTCAACAACGCGACCAACCTGGAGTACACCGCGGAGGAGTTCCTCGACCGGATCCCGCTGGAACGCGTCCTGCAAATCCACCTTGCCGGCGGCTACTGGCACAACGGGGTGCTGCTGGACACCCACAGCCATCCGGTCCCCCGGGACGTCCTGGAGCTGCTGGGCTCCTACGCTCCGCGCATGCCCGCCCTGAAGGCGGTCATGATCGAACGCGACCAGAATTTCCCGCCCCCCGCCGAGCTGCTCGCTGAACTCGCCGGTGTCCGCGGGGTCCTCGCCCCGTCCTGGCCGACGGCCCTGGTGTGAGGAGGCGGCGCCATGAGAGAGCTTGAACGACAGCAGGCGCTGGCGCGTTTCCTCACCGACCCCCTGGCGCGCCAGGCCGTACTGGACCACGCCCCGGCTGACGGCCCGGCCTGGCCCGACCGGCGGGACATCGCGGACCGGCTGCGCGAGCTGGACCAGCCCCGTGTGTCGATGTTCTCCCGGCTCCTGCTCGCCAATCGGGTCGCGAAAATCGCGGATGTGCTGCCGCTGACGGCCTGGGCACTCGGTGAGCGGCTCCCGGCCCTGGTGGAGGAGTACAGCCTGCGCAGCCCGGTCCTCGATCCGAAGAAGCGTCACCAGGCCTTGGCCTTCGCCGGCTTCCTCCAGAAGGAGGCGGAACGGACCGCCGCACCGGGCCCGGCATACCTGCCCGACGTGCTGGCTTACGAGACCGCGCTGGTTCACATCCGCCTCGCGCCCGCCTCCGCCCCTGCCCCGCACCTGTCCCTGGTCACCGCTGACCTCCACCGCATACGGCCCCGGCTCGCTCCCTCCGCGCGGCTGCTCGCCCTCGACCACGACATCGAGGAGATCGTCGCCTGCCACGACCGCGGTGAGCCGCCACCGCCCCCCAGCCCCCGCCGCACCCTCCTGCTGCTCCAGGGGATGCCCGACGGAAGCGTCCGGCAGGACGAGACCAACCAGGCCGTCGCCATGCTCGTCGAGGCCTGCACCGGGAGCCGGACCCTGGCCGTTGCGGTCGACGAGCTGGCGGCGCGCCTGAGTCCGAGCCCGCCGCCGGAGCTGCTCGCTGCCCACTGCCTCGACCTCTGCACCAGCCTCGCGGAACGCGGGGCGATCACCCTCCGGTGAGGCATCGGGTCACGCCCCGGCTCCAGACCTGGGCCTCGGAGCCGGGAAGGAGCGGCTGGAAGGCGACGCGGTTCAATCCGCGCGCCTCGGCCCGACGCTGCCATTACCGAAGAAGAACCAGCTCACGAATCTCTGCTGGAGTACTTGGCCCGACCGCACAGGACGACGACCGGGCCGGTCGTCGTCCTGTGCGGTGCTACCTGTTCGCGACCGCCGCTTCCCGGAGGACCCTGCCCGGTCCCGGCGTCGTCCCCAACGCCTGGTCGAGGTCGGCCCACAGGTCCTCCACGTCCTCCAACCCCACCGAGAGCCGCAGCAGCTGGTCGCTGACTCCCGCGCCGCGGCGGTCGTCGGCGTCCACGATGCGGTGGCTGATGGACGCGGGGTGCTGGATGAGGGTGTCGACGCTGCCGAGGCTCACGGCCGGGGTGATCAGTCGGACGCCCGCGATGACGTCGTGGGGGTCGCCGGCTACCTCGAAGGCGACCATGGCGCCTCCGATGCGCGGGTAGTGGACGCGGGTGACGCGTGGGTCGGCGGCGAGCCGGCCGGCCAGCTCCGCCGCATTCGAGGACGCGGCTCGGACCCGTACGGGCAGCGTCGACAACCCACGGAGCAGCAGATAGCCGGCGAGCGGATGCAGCACTCCGCCCGTGGCGAACCGCACCTGGCGTAGCCGTCCGGCGAACTCCTCGTCGCAGGCCACCACGCCGCCCATGACGTCTCCGTGGCCGCCCAGGTATTTGGTGGCGCTGTGCAGGACGAGACGGGCTCCCTGCTCGACGGGGCGTTGCAGCACGGGGGTGGCGAAGGTGTTGTCGGCGAGCAGCGGGACGGAACCGCAGGCGTGCGCGACAGCTCTCAGATCGAGTTCGGCGAGGGTCGGGTTGGCCGGGCTTTCGACCATCACCAGGCCGGTGTCGGGACGCAGCGCGTCCGCGATGCCCGCCGGGTCGACCCAGGTCACCTCGGAGCCCAGCAGCCCTGCGGTGAGCAGGTGATCGCTGCATCCGTACAGCGGCCGTACGGCGACGACATGGCGCAGGCCCATTGCGCTGCGTACGAGCAGCACGGCGCTCAGCGCGGCCATCCCGGTGGCGAACGCAACCGCGCTCTCGGTGCCCTCAAGACGCGCGAGGGCGGACTCGAAGCGGGCGACGGTCGGGTTGCCGAGGCGGCCGTAGACGGGCGGGCCCTCCGGTTCGGCACCGTCGGTTGCGAAGGCGTCTATCCGGGCGGCCTCGCCCCGGCTGTCGTGCGAGGGGTAGGTCGTGGACAGGTCGATCGGCGGGGCGTGCACCCCCTGCCGGGCGAGGTCGTCCCGCCCGGCGTGCACCGCCTCGGTGGCGAGCGCCCGGGGTGCGGGCACGCCCGGGACACGACGACCGGTGTCGTCGAGAGCATGGCCGGATCCCTGTGGGTCGGCCGGTACGTCACATGCGTCAAAGCTGCCGGAGTCCATGCCCAGGAGTCTGAACACCGAACGGGGTCGGATGGCCGGACCCCGTGCTACGTTCGAAATATGGCCGATTCTGTCGTACTGGATCCGGTGGATCTCCATCTGCTGCGGCTGCTCCAGAACGACGCACGGATGACGTACCGCGATCTCGCCGCGCAGGTCGGTGTCGCGCCGTCGACCTGCCTGGACCGGGTGACCAGGCTGCGCCGCTCGGGAGTGATTCTCGGCCATCAGCTGCGGCTGGACCCGGCGAAGCTGGGCCGGGGCCTGGAGGCACTGCTGTCCGTGCAGGTCAGGCCGCATCGGCGGGAGTTGGTGGGGCCGTTCGTGGAACGGATCCGGGCGCTGCCGGAGTCCATTACTGTCTTCCATCTGACCGGGCCCGACGACTATCTCGTCCATGTCGCGGTGGCGGACATGGCGGATCTTCAGCGGCTGGTCCTCGACGGGTTCACCTCACGGTCCGAAGTGGCGCGCGTCGAGACCCGGTTGATCTTCCAGCAGTGGGACTGCGGCCCGCTGCTGCCACCCCGGCCCGAGGGTGCTCCCGCCTCCACGCCCACCTCCGACCATCAGGCCCCCGGGAACCCCGGGGCCTGATGCGTATACCGGTCCAAGCCGGAGCCACCCGCACGAGACCGCCTTCTACATCGCCTACGCCCCCGCCTGGGCACCAGGGAGGTCTGCCTGCCCGGAGTCGTGTTCAGCCCGCCGGCTTGAGCGGCAGCGTCGCGCTGATCCGGAATCCGCCCCCCCGGGGCGCGGACCGGCGCCCAGGCGGCCCCCGACCATACCGACCCGTTCGCGCATCCCGATCAGCCCGTGCCCGAGCCCGTCGGCCTCGACCAGCAGAGCCAGCTCATCGCTGCCGTAGGTGAGGCGCACGAGCGCGCTCACCTCCGGGCAGGTGCGCGGTGCGGTCGATGACGTACGCGGCGCCGTCCGCCTGCACGACCATCACGGACACGTTGTGCGCCACGACGTCGTGCAGCTCCCGCGCGATCCGCGCCCGCTCGGCCGCGACGGCCACCTTGGCCTGCGCCCCGCGCTCCTTCTCCCGCTGGGCGGCACGCTCCTCAAGCTGGGCGTAGTACGCGCGGCGGGTGCGCAGGGAGTCTCCGAGGACCCAGGTGAGGGCGAAGGCGATGGCCTGGGAGACGATGACGGTGGCGCTCGTCCAGGCGGACCCGTAGTCGTGCGGCCAGTGGGCGTAGTCGAACCTTGCGCTCGAAGGGGAGCAGCGGGGCACCGGGCCGAGTGCGGTCGTCGTCGAACTGGCCCCGGACGTCCTCGATGAACCACCGCAGCATGCGGTCGGTGCCGTTGATCAGCGGCACCGTCCACTCGCGCGGGCCCGAGCCGCGGGCGTGGTCGCCAGCTCGTCGCCCCAGCCCGTGAACAGCGCCTGACCTCCGGCTCGGTCGGCGGGCTTCGCAGGGCAGCGTCCTTGGAGCCCCGCGGACGGTTCACCTCGTCGATCGGGCACTCGACGACCCGCCCGGTCGTCCGATGGATCTCGGCCTTGTGCCGAAGTCCAGCAATAAATATGTGAGCTGTCCGCCCTCGGCGAACAGCTGAAACAACCTCTGACCTGGGACTTGTAACTGATCACCAGAATCTGCTCCCATTCTCACGTGATGTACATCCTGTACATTTTTTACAGAAGAGAGGAGCAGGCCATGCTGCGACCGACGGCCCGCTACGTCCTGCCGGAGTTCACCGAGCGCACCGCGCAGGGGACGCAGACGATGGACCCGTATTCCAAGCTGCTCAGCGAGCGGATCATCTTCCTCGGGACCCCGATCGACGACACCGCCGCCAACGACGTCATGGCGCAGCTGATCCACCTCGAACACGCCGCGCCCGAGCGGGACATCTCGCTCTACATCAACTCCCCCGGCGGCTCGGTCACCGCGATGACCGCGATCTACGACACGATGCGCTACGTGTCCTGCGACGTGGAGACCGTCTGCCTGGGGCAGGCCGCGTCCTCCGCCGCGGTACTGCTGGCCGCCGGCGCCCCAGGCAAGCGGCTGGCGCTGCCCGGCGCCCGGGTGCTGATCCACCAGCCGTCGGTGAGCGAACCGTTCGAGGGCCAGGCCACCGACCTCTACATCCAGGCCCAGGAACTGCTCCGCAGCCGCGCCATGCTGGAGGAGATGCTGGCGCTGCACACCGGTCAGCCGCGCGAGCGGATCGCCGCGGACATCGAGCGCGACAAGATCTTCGACGCCCCCGCCGCGCAGGAGTACGGCCTGATCGACGGGCTCACCCGCAACCGCAAGCGGTCGGCCGACCGGCCCGTGGGGCGGTGAGCCGGATGTGGCCACCGGAGACCCCGCCGCTGCCCGCCCTGACCCGCGCCGAGGGGCAGCTGATCGACTGCTATCTGGAGGCGCTCGACCTGCTGGGCCGGATCAACCCGGCCCGCGGCGACGGCACCTATCGGGCACTGCGCGCCGCCCAGGCCCTGGTGGGCAAGGCCACCGAACTGCGGGACGCGCTGGCGCTGATGCACGAGCGGGGCGAGCGCGAGCTGCACGGCGAGACGCTGGCCCGGGCGCTGCGGACGCTGGACGGGGAACGCCGGGCCGGATACGTGACGGTGCCGCCGGCCCGGGAATCCTGATCCGACACGCGCGCCGCGCTGCCCGGACGGCGTAGCGTCCGGGCGTGCGGTAAGGGGGCGACGAATTGCGCCGGGCGCCAAAAATACTGCGGTTGCCGATGTTTCGCCCCAGGTCCGGGGGGTGCCGCAGGCGACTCCCAAGCCTGCAATGGGGCAAATCCCACCATTTGGCTCAAATGTGGCGCATGTCACATGCGGCATTTTCAACTCGGAATTCGGGTGGCGAGTGCGTGAGGATCCCTTCGACGACAAGACCCCGCCACAGCGACGGGGCGGTCCGGCCGGGCGCCTAATCCCGCCGCCGTGCCGGATGTCCGGTCGATGCGTGTGGATCGGCGGGAGCGGAGGACCCGAGCAGTACGGGGTCCGGGGCCCGTGCGGCCCGACGGACTCCTTGGGGTGAAGCCGTGCGAACGGCCGGGCATCCTCGCCTGCCCGAACCCGACAGGTCTTCCTTCGCAGGCGGCTGACGAAGGGTTTGCGCATGACCGTGCGCACGCATACGCCGCATCTGCTGGCCCGCGCCGGCGCCGTGTCCGCGCTGGCACTGGCGACGCTCGGCGGGACCACGCTCGCCCCGGGAACCACCGCCGACGCCGAGGCCGCGACCGTCTCCGCCCATGCGCTGCGGATCGCGGCCTCCAAGCGGGGCTCGCCCTACCAGTACGGGGCGATGGGGCCGTACCGCTTCGACTGTTCGGGCCTCACGCTGTACTCGTTCAAGCGCGCCGGCCGGGACCTGCCGCGGACCGCCGCGCAGCAGTACGTCCGCACCCGGCACATCCCGTCCTCCGCCCGGAGGCGCGGGGACCTGGTCTTCTTCCACTCGGGCAACGGCATCTACCACGTCGGCATCTACGCCGGCCAGGGCCGGATGTGGCATGCGCCCAAGGCCGGCAGCGTGGTGCGGCTGGAGAAGATCTGGAGTCGCGCGGTCTCGTACGGAAGGGTGCGCTGAGCTGCGACGACGCCGGATGCCCGGTCAATTGTCAGTGGGTCCCGGTAATTTGACGGGGTGACTTCGGAACTGAGCAAGGTGCTGACGGCCGCCGCGCGGGGCAGCTTCCCGCCCGCGGACGGTTCGGTGACGGTGCTGCCCCAGCCGTCCCCGCGGGACGTGGGCGTGGTGTCGTTCACCTGCCACGCCGTGGTGTTCGCGGACGTGGAGCCGTCCTGGGTGCACGACCGGATAGCCCCCGGCGACCTCGCCGGACCGCTCAGCCCGCCGTTCCTGACCGCGCTGGGTGAGCGGACCGGCCGCGAGGCCAACAACATCGACCTGGCCACGGCCGCCGAGGCACTGCCCGGACCGCCGCCGCTGGAGCTGGTGGAGACGACGGACCGCAGCCATCCGCGGATCGTCCGGGCGCTGCGCCACCGCGACGAGGTGCGGGCCTGGACGACCGGCGACGGCGGGACGCTGGTCATCGGCCGCGGCGTGGCGGGCCGGTGGGAGCTGGCGATGGAGGTCGAGGGCGCCGCCCAGGGCCGCGGGCTCGGCCGCCGGCTGGCGCACGCCGCCCGCCATCTCATACCGGCGGGCGAACGCCTCTGGGCCCAGGCCGCCCCCGGCAACGCCCGCAGCGTCCGCGCCCTGCTGGCCGCGGGGTTCGTACCGGTGGGCGCGGAGGTGCTGATGGTGCCGCCCGGCGGACGCGGCTGATCCGGTGCCGGGAGCCGGCGTCGTCGACCGGGCGTCGCCGAGCAGGCGTCGTTGCGCAGGCGTCGTTGTGCAGGCGTCCCGGTGCTGTCCCGTTCCGACGCCGCCCTCAGCCGACCGCGACCCGCCAGGGCAGGCTGATCCAGACGGTCTTGCCGCCCGCTTCGGTCGGGACGACGGAGAGCCGGCCGCCGGCCTCCGCGGCGAGGAAGCGGATGATGACCAGCCCCCGGCCGTTGTCCTGCTGGACCGCGGCGGGCAGCCGGCGCGGGCGGCGCGGATGACTGTCGGTGACGCCGACGCACAGCTCCTCGTCGCGGTCCAGGAGCAGTTCGAGGGTGAAGGTCGGGGACTGGCCGAAGGTGTGCTGGACGGCGTTGGTCGCGAGTTCGGAGACGATCAGGCGCACCGCGTCGGCGGTGACGGAAGCGGCGGGCAGACCCCATTCGGTGAGCACCGCGAGGGCGTGCCGGCGGGCGAGGCGGACCGATTCCGGGGCGCTCGGCAGGGTGAGTGAGGATTCCTGGTGGTCTGCCATCGCGACGCCGTCCCTTTCCCACCGAGGCCGGCTCCGTCCGCTGACCGGGGAGCCGGCGTGCCGCTCGGGTCAACGATTCGGCCTCGGACTTCTGCCGGAGCGCCAGACTGCCACCCGTGCCCCCGGTGTGGGGCTCGATCCGCCAACATATACAGATACCTATCGCCCGAAGCGGTGAACTCTGCGACGGAAGAGCGGATGTGGGACGCCGTGCCCGTCACCCACCGTCACCAGGGATCAGATCATCGGCGGCGCGGTGGCGACGATCGTGCCCACCGACTGGTCTAGCTGATCATCCGTCAGGTCCGCGCGGGCGGTGAGCCGCAGCCGGGAGATCCCGTCCGGTACGGACGGCGGCCGGAAGCAGCCGACGGCGAGGCCGGCCGTGCGGCAGTCGGCGGCCCAGCGGACCGCGGCCTCCGGCGACGGGGCGCGTACGGACACCACAGCGGCGTCCGGCCGTACCGCCGTCAGACCGGCCTCGGTGAGCCGGCGGTGCAGCTCGCGGGCGACCTCCCCGGCCCGGGCGGGGCGCCCGGGTTCGCGGCCGATCAGCCGCAGCGCGGCCAGCGCGCCACCGGCCGCGGCGGGGGCCAGGCCGGTGTCGAAGATGAACGTCCGGGCGGTGTTGACCAGGTGCTCGATGACCCGGGCCGGGCCGAGCACCGCACCGCCCTGGGAGCCGAGCGACTTGGAGAGCGTCACGGTGGCCACCACGTCGCCGTCCCCGGCCAGCCCGGTCGCCGCGAGCGCCCCGCGGCCGCCGTCGCCGAGGACGCCCAGGCCATGGGCGTCGTCGACGAGCAGCGCGGCGCCGTGCGCCCGGCAGGCGGCGGCCAGTGCGGGCAGCGGTGCGGCATCGCCGTCGACCGAGAACACCGAGTCGGTGACCACCAGCGCCCGCCCGGCGTGGCCGGCCAGGGCACCGCGTACGGCCTCGGGGTCGGCGTGCGGGGCGACCTCGGTGCGGGCCCGGGAGAGCCGGCAGCCGTCGATGAGGGAGGCGTGGTTGCCGGCGTCGGAGACGACCAGGGTGCCGGGTGCGGTCAGCGCGGTGACCACGGCGAGATTCGCGGCATATCCGGACGACAGCACCAGAGCCGCCTCGAAGCCGCAGAACGCGGCGAGTTCCGCCTCCAGCCGGGCATGGAGCTCGGTACTGCCGGAGACCAGCCGGGAGCCGGTGGCGCCGGCGCCCCAGAGCTGCGCGGCCTCGGCCGCGGCGTGGGTGACCTCCGGGTGCCGGGAGAGTCCGAGATAGTCGTTTCCGGCCAGGTCGAGCAGCGGGCAGTCGGCGGGACGGGGGCGCAGCGCGCGCACCAGGCCGGCCCGTTGGCGCTCGGCGCGGGCGGTGTCGAGCCAGTCGAAGGCCGAGCCGGGCGCCGGTCCGGCGGCGGTCGGGGCCGTGGTGTCGCGCGGCAGCGGCGGGGCGGAGTCCTGCGGCATCGGCGTCCTTCGTCGGGGGCTCGATTGTGGGCTGTCGATAGACGTTAGCGGTCGTTCCGCACGGCCACGGTGTGGCGATACACACACCCCGATCGGCGCGCGTTGTGGGAATCCTCCTTGGCCGGGGCGGGGGCGTAGGACAGGATCATCGCCATGGACCTGCTGAACACACTGGTGGACAAGGGACTGCGGCGCGAGTTGCCGACCCGCGAAGAGGCGCTGGCCGTGCTGGCGACTTCCGATGACGAACTGCTCGACGTCGTGGCCGCGGCCGGAAAGGTGCGCCGCCAGTGGTTCGGGCGGCGGGTCAAGCTCAACTACCTCGTCAACCTCAAGTCGGGCCTGTGCCCCGAGGACTGCTCGTACTGCTCGCAGCGGCTGGGGTCGAAGGCCGAGATCCTCAAGTACACCTGGCTGAAGCCCGATGACGCCTCCAAGGCGGCCGCCGCCGGGTTGGCCGGCGGCGCCAAGCGCGTGTGCCTGGTGGCCAGCGGCCGCGGCCCGACGGACAAGGACGTGGACCGGGTCTCGGAGACCATCGCCGCGATCAAGGAGCAGAACGAGGGCGTGGAGGTGTGCGCCTGCCTGGGGCTGCTCTCCGACGGCCAGGCCGAGCGGCTGCGCGCGGCGGGTGCCGATGCCTACAACCACAACCTCAACACCTCGGAAGCCACCTACGGCGACATCTGCACCACGCACGACTTCTCCGACCGGGTCTCCACCGTCCAGCAGGCCCAGGCCGCGGGCATGTCCGCCTGCTCCGGGCTGATCGCCGGGATGGGCGAGAGCGACGCCGACCTCGTCGACGTGGTGTTCGCGCTGCGCGAGCTGGACCCGGACTCGGTGCCGGTCAACTTCCTGATCCCGTTCGAGGGCACCCCGCTCGCCAAGGAGTGGAACCTCACCCCGCAGCGTGCGCTGCGCATCCTGGCGATGGTCCGGTTCGTCTGCCCGGACATCGAGGTGCGGCTGGCCGGTGGCCGCGAGGTGCATCTGCGCAGTCTGCAGCCGCTGGCCCTGCACCTGGTCAACTCCATCTTCCTGGGCGACTACCTGACCAGCGAGGGCCAGGCCGGCAAGGACGACCTGGCGATGATCGCGGACGCCGGCTTCGAGGTGGAGGGCACGGACACCACGACGCTGCCCGAGCACCGCCGGCCGTGCGGCGGGACGGCGGCCGCTGCCCCCGCGGAGGACGCCGAGGTGCCCGCCGCCACCGTGCCCGCCCCGTCCGACGAGGCCCGCCGCGATCTGGTGTCGGTGCGCCGCCGCGGCGCCGGCACCGACCTCCCGCCCAATGCCTGAGCCGCTCGGCCCCCGCGAACTGCTCGCCCTGGACCGGCAGCACGTCTGGCACCCGTACGGGCCGATGCCCGGGACCGCCGCGCCGCTGCTGGTCGAGTCGGCCTCCGGCGTCCGGCTGCGGCTGGCCGAACCGGCCGAGGGCCGGGACGAGTTGGTGGACGGGATGTCCTCCTGGTGGTCGGCGGTGCACGGCTACAACCACCCGGTGCTCAACGACGCCGCCCGCGGCCAGCTGGAGCGGATGAGCCATGTGATGTTCGGCGGGCTCACCCACGAGCCCGCGGTACGGCTGGTCAAGCGGCTGGTCGACATCACCCCGGAACCGCTGCAGCACGTCTTCCTGGCCGACTCCGGTTCGGTGTCGGTCGAGGTCGCCGTGAAGATGTGCCTGCAGTACTGGCGTTCCCTGGGCAGGCCCCGCAAACAGCGGCTGCTGACCTGGCGGGGCGGCTACCACGGCGACACCTGGCAGCCGATGTCGGTGTGCGATCCGGACGGCGGGATGCACGAGCTGTGGCAGGGGGTGCTGCCGCGGCAGCTCTTCGCGGACACCCCGCCGCCCGGTTTCGACGCCCCGGCCGACCCGGCGTACGCGGACCATCTGCGCGAGCTGATCGGCCGGCACGCCGACGAGCTGGCGGCGGTGATCGTGGAGCCGGTGGTGCAGGGCGCGGGCGGGATGTCGTTCCACTCCCCCGAGTACCTCCGGGTGCTGCGGGAGGCCTGCGACGCGCACGACGTGCTGCTGGTGTTCGACGAGATCGCCACCGGCTTCGGCCGTACCGGCGCGCTCTTCGCCGCCGGGCACGCGGCGGTGGCACCCGATGTGATGTGCCTCGGCAAGGCGCTGACCGGCGGTTATCTGACGCTGGCCGCGACGCTGTGCACCACGGCGGTGGCGGACGGGATCTCCCGCGGCGAGCTGCCGGTGCTGGCGCACGGCCCCACGTTCATGGGCAATCCGCTGGCCGCCGCGGTCGCCGACGCCTCGATCGAGCTGCTCCTGTCGCAGGACTGGGCGCAGGAGGTCAAGCGGATCGAGGCCGGGCTGCGGGCCGGGCTGGCGCCCGCCGCGGAGCTCCCCGGCGTACGTGACGTGCGGGTGCTCGGCGCGATCGGCGTGGTGCAGCTCGACCATGCGGTGGACATGGCGGCCGCGACCCGGGCGGCCGTGGGTGCGGGCGTCTGGCTCCGGCCGTTCCGGGATCTGATCTACACCATGCCGCCGTACATCACCGGTGACGACGAGGTGGCGCGGATCTGCGACGCGGTGTGCGCCGCGGCGCGCGAGGGCTGACGACCGGGCGCCCGGGACGATCCGAACGACACGGCCCACGGCCGATGAGGAGTGACGAAGAGATGTCGGTGCTGTTCGTGACCGGTACGGGCACGGAGATCGGCAAGACGGTGACCACGGCCGCGATCGCGGCGGCCGCGCTCGCCCGGGGCCGTTCGGTGGCGGTGCTCAAGCCCGCCCAGACCGGGGTCACCGCGGACGAGACGGGTGACGCGGCGGAGGTCGAGCGGCTGGCCGGCCCGGTCACCACCGTGGAACTCGCCCGCTATCCCGATCCGTTGGCGCCCGCGACGGCCGCCCAGCGGGCCGGGCTGCCGCCGGTGGGACCGCGGGAGATCGCCGAGGCCGCCGCCAAGCTGGCCGCCTCGCACGACCTGGTACTGGTCGAGGGTGCCGGCGGACTGCTCGTACGCCTGGACGCGGAGGGCCACACCCTCGCCGACGCGGCCCGGCTGGCGGACGCCCCCGTACTGGTGGTCGTCCAGGCCGGGCTGGGCACCCTCAACTCCACCGCGCTGACCGCGCTGGCGCTGCGCCACTACGGTCTCGACTCCCCCGGTATCGTCGTCGGCAGCTGGCCGGCCGACCCCGATCTGGCGTCCCGCTGCAATCTGACGGACCTTCCGGAAGCCGCCGGGGCCCCGCTGCTGGGTGTGATCCCGGAAGGCTCCGGCGCACTGCCGCCGAGCGCCTTCCGGACGGCAGCCCCGAAGTGGCTGACGCCGGAGCTCGGCGGCACCAAGGCGCCTTAGACGACCGCGACGGTCTCCGTCTGCGCGTAGCTGAACCCGTCCTCGTCGAAGTAGAAGACGCTCAGCTTCACCTTGTCGCCCTTGGCGAAGTGCGAGCCGACGGCCGGGCGCAGGGTGACCTGTGCCGTGTGGTCGGCGTAGTCGCAGATGAGCTTGGCCTTCTTGATGGTGCCGGCGGCGATCGACTCCTCGTGGCCGGTGGTGTTGAGCTTGGTGGCGTTGGCGACCAGCTGGTGGTCCATGCCCTCGTCACAGGAGTACGTGACCTTCGCCTGCAGGCCCGGCTCGTGCAGCGTGACCTTGTTGATGGTCAGCAGGTTGGCCTTGGCCGCCGCGGACGGCGCGGCGGCCAGGGCGCCGGCACCCAGCAGGAGCGTGGCGGCGGCGGTACCGGCGAGACGGCGCCCGAAACGGGTCGACGTGATCGACTTCATCGTGTTCCTTCCCCCCTGCGCGGTCGCCATGGTCGGGCATGGCGGAGGATTTCCGCATGCGCGGCGACTGCGACAGTTGTTCGGTTTGACGGCCGATCATACGGGATCTTCCGGGCGGAAATCGGCGAGCCGTCGAACCGGTCCACGGGCACACTGCGGGGATGGTGGATTTCGCGTACGCGGACCGCAGCCTCGCCCAGTGGTACGACCTCCTCAACCCCTGGGGGCCGGGCGACGACTTCTCTCTGGACCTGGTGATGTCCGCGGCCTCCGTCCTGGACGTCGGCTGCGGTACGGGCACGCTGCTGCACCGCGCCCGGGCGCTGGGCCATCGGGGCCGGCTGTGCGGGCTCGATCCGGCGGACGGGATGCTGGCGCGCGCACGACGGCGCACCGACGTCGAATGGCTCGCCGGCGACGCGCTGTCGCTGGCCGGCGGGAACCGTCCGGGCCCGGTCTTCGACCTGGTCGTGATGACCGGGCACGCCTTCCAAGTCCTCGTCGGGGACGACGAGTTGCGGGGTGCGCTGGCCGCGGTCCGCGCCGCGCTGTCGGACGGCGGCCGGTTCGCCTTCGAGACCCGTAATCCGCTCGTGCGGCCCTGGGAGCGGTGGACGCCGGACCGGGCGGTCGAGGTGACCGACACGGACGGGGTCACGGTGCGCGTCGCCCACCGGGTCGACCTGCCGGTGCGCGGGGACGTCGTCCACTTCTCGGAGACCTTCAGCGGTCCGGACGGCGCACGGCCGCGGGTGAGCCGGAGCAGTCTGCGGTTCCTCGACGCCCGGACGCTGGGCGAGCGCCTGGCCGGGGCGGGGCTGACCGTCGAGGAGCAGTACGGCGACTGGGACCGCGGCCCGCTCACCGCGGACGCCCCGGAGATCATCACCCTCTGCCGGGCCGCGCCGGCCGGGACTCGGCGCGCCCCCGGCTGGGGAGACTGACAGCAGCAGCGGGCATCGGGCAGCGCGGGAAAAGGCGCGGGAAACGGGAAAAGGGGTCGTCATGAGGCAGCGCAGGGGAGTTCCGCTCGGCACCGTCCACCACCCGGTCTTCGCCCGCTTCTACGCGACCTGCTGCGGGCCGGCCGCGGATGCGCGGGCGGGGGTGGCCCGGCTCCGCAGGGAGCTGCTGACCGGGGCGACCGGCCGGGTCATCGAGGTCGGCGCGGGCACCGGGCTGAACTTCGCGCACTATCCGGGGACGGTCTCGGAGGTGGTGGCGATCGAGCCGGAGCCGACGCTGCGCCAGGTGGCGCGGGCGGCGGCGGCCCGGGCGGAGGTGCCGGTGGACCTGGTGCCGGGGGTGGCGGAGGCACTGCCGGTCAAGAGCGAGGCGTTCGACACGGCGGTGGCGTCGCTGGTGCTGTGTTCCGTACGGGAGACCCGGCGGGCGCTGGCGGAGCTGCGGCGGGTGCTGCGGCCCGGCGGGGAGTTGCGGTTCTTCGAGCACGGGCGGGCCGCGGGGCGCGGCCTGGCGGCGGTGCAGTGGTCGCTGGACCACACGGTGTGGCCGCTGCTGATGGGCGGCTGCCACACCGGCCGGGATCCGCTGGGCGAGATCCGGGCGGCCGGTTTCGAGGTGGTGCGGGTACGGCGGCTGAAGGTCCCGGAGCACGGCCCGACGCTGCCGACCTCGCCGGCGGTGCTGGGGCTGGCGCGACGGCCGGCCGACTGACCGCGCCGGGCGGAACGGGCCGGACGGAACGGGCCGGGCCGGGCCGCGCTGCCGACGGCCACCGGCTCCACCGCGGAACCGGCCGTCGTGTCACAGGATCCAGGTGCGCAGTTCGTCCGCGATGGCGTGGACGTCCGCGGTGCCCTCCTTGACGAGCCGGGCGAGGTCGCGGACCCGCTCGGGCGAGGTGGCGATCTTCAGTCCGCTGGCGACGAGGTAGCCGTAGGCGACGGCGGTCGCGAACATCGCGTTCGAGCGCTCCAACGCCGGTACCTGGAGCAGGAGTTGGAGCAGCGCGGCGGCGCGGTCCGGCGGGTCGGGGTAGACCGGGACGCCGAATATCTCGGCGTCGTGGCGGCTGACCGCGGCCACCAGGGCGCCCCAGTCGGTGACCTGGGGGTCCCCGGGGGTGTGGTGTTCGGCGATCAGGAGGAGCCAGGCGAGGTCGATGCGCAGCGTCACGTCGTGCCCGGCTGTCCCTCGCGGTCGGCGGGGCCGGGCGCGCTGCCGGCGTCCCGGGCGAATTCCTCGGCGAAGACCCGCTCGTACTGCTTCATGAAGTCGGAGGCGGCCTCGACGAAGGTCTGGCCCACCTCGCCGGCGTCGCGCAGGACGAGCTCCTCGATGTAGCGGTTCATGCTCACTCCCCGCTGCAGGGCGCGCTCCCGCGCCGCTTCGGCAGTGGCCTCGTCCACCCGGACGTTCAGCTGTGTCTTCGCCACTCCTTCACGCTAGCGCGCTCGCGCTAGCACCCGCAAGCATCGCCGGTGCGCCCGGGCCGCGGTCCGCGTGCCGCTGCCGGGGGTGCCGGGGCGGATGGCGCACGATGTGATCCGTTGTGCGTCCGGACCGTCCACGACCGCTCGGCCGTCAGGAGGACCACCGCCGTGTCCGTGCCCGCTCCCGTGCCGCATCTGAAGCGCAGCCTGCGGCGCTTCGACATCATGGCGATCGGCATCGCCGCGGTGATCTCCTTCGACGTGATCGGGCAGATCGCCGCCGGCGGCGGCCAGGCCGTCACCTGGATCGGGGTGATCGTGGTGGCGTTCCTGCTGCCGTACGCGCTGATCTTCGCCGAGACCGGCGCCGCCTTCCCGCAGGAGGGCGGTCCGTACGTGTGGGTGGAGGTCGCCTTCGGCAGGCTGCCGGCCGCGCTCACCACGATGTTCTACTGGGTGACCAACCCGGTCTGGCTCGGCGGTTCGCTGGTGTTCCTGGCCGCCCAGGCCTGGGACGGCTTCGTCTTTCCGCTCGGCACCGGCACGGTGGCCGACTACGCCTTCAAGCTGGTCTTCATCTGGATCGCGATCCTCACCGCGGTGATCTCGCTGCGCCGCGGCAAGTGGATCACCACCGCCGGCGCCGGCGCCAAGGTCCTGGCACTGGCCTTCTTCACCGCGACGGCGGTGGCGTACGGCCTCCAGCACGGCTTCCGCGGCCTGGAGGCGGCCGGTTTCGCGCCCACCGCGGCCGGGTTCCTGGCGCTGGTCCCGGTGCTGCTGTTCGCGTTCGTCGGGTTCGAGGCGCCGAACGCGGCCGGGGACGAGATGCTCGACCCGCGGCGCGACGTACCGGTCGCGATCGCGGTCTCCGCGTCCGTCGCCACCTGCTGCTACCTGCTGCCGGTGCTGGCCATCCTGTCCGCCGCCCCGGCCGGCCGGGTCACCGGCGTCGGCGGCTTCATGGAGGCCGCCCGGCTGGTCTTCGGGATCTACGGGAGCTGGCGCGGACCGCTGCTGTCGTGCGTCGCCGTGCTGTTCGCGCTGTCGCTGCTGACCCAGGGCAGCGCCTGGATGATCGTCGCGGACCGGATGCAGGCGATGGCCGCCGCCGACGGCGGGTTCTTCACCCGGGCGCTGGGCGCCTTCCACCCGCGGCTGGGCACCCCGGTCCGGATGAACCTGCTGTCCGGCGTCACCGCCACCCTCTTCATGGCGGCGTCGATGAACCTGGCGCACGGCGACGCCTCGGCGATCTTCGGGGTGGTGCTCACCGTCGCCATCACCACCCTGCTGCTGTCGTACATCGCCGTGATCCCCGCCCTGCTGGCCCTTCGTCTGCGCCACCCGGCGGTGCCCCGCCCGTACCACGTCCCGTTCGGCACCCGGGGGTTCACGGTCGCCGCCCTGCTCGTCTACGCCTGGATCCTGCTCGGCTGCTGGGTGGCGCTGTTCCCCGGCACGCTGGAGCGCCTCGTCGGGTTCCACTACGACTTCCGGGCCACCTGGGGCGTCTCCCGGCTCACCTTCGAGGCGTTCACCCTCGGCACGGTCGCGGTGCTGCTGGCGATCGCGGCGGCCGGGTATCTGGTGCAGCGGTGGCGGGCCCCGTCGGCGGACAGCCGGACGCCCTGACCCGAACCGGCCGTGCTTGCATGGGCGTTGACCGGTCGCGACCGCCACCGGTCACCGCATCGATGAGGGGGTTCCATGCCACGTCCGTTCCGCTTCGGCGTCAACATGCTCACGCTGGAGGCCGGGGATTCCTGGCGCCGCAAGTGCCGCCGGGCCGAGGAGCTGGGCTATGACGTCCTGCTCGTACCGGATCACCTCGGGATGCCGGCGCCGTTCCCCGCGCTGATCGCCGCGGCGGAGGCCACCGAACGGCCGCGGGTGGGCACGTTCGTGCTCAACGCGGGGTTCTGGAACCCGGCGCTGCTGGCCCGCGAGGTGGCGACCACCGACGCGCTCACCGGCGGCCGGCTGGAGTTGGGGCTGGGCACCGGGTACGTGCGCGCCGAGCACGAGACCGCCGGGCTGCCCTGGGGGTCGCCCCGCGAACGGGTGGACCATCTGGTGCGCACCATCGGGGAGTTGGACCGGCTGCTGGGCGACCCGGACCAGGTGCCGCGGCCGGCGCAGCGGCCCCGGCCGCCGCTGCTGGTCGGCGGGAACGGTCCGCGGATGCTGCGGCTGGCGGCCGAACACGCCGAGATCGCGGCGTTCACCGGCGGCCGCCAGGCACCCGGCAGGCCGGAGGGCACCCTGGAACTGATGCCCGCCGACGAACTGGCGGCGTCGGTGGCCCGCTACGAGGGGTACGCGGCCGGCCGCCCGGAGCCGGCCGAGCGCAACCTCCTGGTCCAGCAGGTGCGGAACACCCACGACCGGCGGGCGGTCGCCCGGGAGATCGCGGCCCGCGGCATCGGACTGGACGAGGAGCAGGCGCTGGAGGTGCCGACGCTGCTGATCGGCACCCCGCGGCAGATGGCCGAGCAGCTGCGGGAGCACCGCGAGCGGTTCGGTTTCTCGTACCTCACGGTCCTGGATTCCGCACTGGAGGAGTTCGCTCCGGTGATGGAGGAACTGCGGGGCAGCTGACCGTCCCGGGGTACGGAATGCGGTGGCGGGCCGGGGGACGCGGCTGCTTGGCTCTCGGCATGATCGACATGGATATCCGGCCGGCCGTTCCCTCCGACGCCGAGGCGGTGCTCGGCTTCTGGGCGGCGGCCGCCGAGGGCACGAGCATCAGCGACGACGTGAACGGGGTGCGGCGCCTCATCGAGCGGGACCCGGAGGCACTGCTGCTGGCCGAGATGGAGGGCACCCTGGTCGGCACGGTGATCGCCGGCTGGGACGGCTGGCGGGCGTCGCTGTACCGGCTCGCGGTGCATCCGTCGCACCGCCGGCGGGGCATATCGAAGGCGCTGCTGGCCGCGGCCGAGGAGCGCTTCGTGAAGCTGGGCGGGCGGCGCGGCGACGCCATGGTGCTGGTGGCGAACGAGCGGGCCCAGCACGCCTGGGCGGCGGCGGGCTACCGCCGCGAGGAGCAGTGGCGGCGCTGGACGAAGCCGCTGGCCTGAGCACCGCCGGAAGGAACCCGTCACCCCGGAGCCCGCCCCGCCACCCGCGGGGCGGGCTCTCCTCACACCCACCCACTTTGCCTATCCTTTACCATTGTCCTTCCCGGCCACGAGCGAAAGGTGTGTGAGCGTCCAGCCATGGGCGACCCTCCCAGTTGTCGAGCATTCCGGCGACGATGCGCGAACCTCCCCGTCCTGTTTCAGCATGGGACGGAGGTGACCCGATGACCGACCTGCTCTTCCTGGGCGTGGCGCTCCTCCTGACCCTCGCCTGTGGTGTCTTCGTCGCGGCCGAGTTCTCGCTGACGACCGTCGAGCGCAGCGAGCTCGAACGCGCCGCCGAGCGCGGCGAGCGCGGGGCGGACAGCGCGCTGAAGGCGGTCCGCGGCCTGACCTTCCAGCTCTCCGGTGCCCAGCTCGGCATCACCGTCACCGGCCTGGTCATCGGCATGCTGTCCAAGCCGGCCATCGCCACGCTGCTGGCGGGCCCGTTGGGCGACCTGGGGCTGCCGCGCGGGGTGGCGGAGTCGGTGGCTCTGGTCCTCGGCACCGCGATCTCCACGGTCGTCCTGATGGTGGTCGGCGAGCTGGTCCCCAAGAACTGGGCGATCTCCCACCCGCTGAGCATCGCCAAGAAGGTCGCGACCGCCCAGCGCGGGTTCAGCGCCGCCTTCAAACCGTTCATCCGGCACCTGAACAACACCGCCAACCGCACCGTCCGCCGGATGGGCCTGGAGCCCGCCGAGGAGCTCGCCTCGGCCCGCGGCCCGCAGGAGCTGGTCGCGCTGGCCCGGCACTCGGCCAAGGAGGGCGCACTGGAGGCGGACACCGCCGAGCTGTTCGTCCGGACCCTCAACCTCGCCGATCTGACCTCGGAGAACGTCATGACCCCGCGGGTCCAGGTGGTGGCGCTGGAGGTGCAGTCCACCGCCGAGGACGTCGCCAACGCGACCCGGGCGACCGGGCTGTCCCGCTTCCCGGTCTACCGCGGCAACCTGGACAGCGTCGTCGGCGTGGCGCACATCAAGGACGTCCTGACCATTCCGGCCGAGCGCCGGCTGCGCCACCCGGTCTCCGAACTGCTCCGCGAGCCGCTGCTGGTCCCGACGACGCTGACCGTGGACCGGCTGCTGGACCGGTTGTCCGGCCGGCGCACGATGGCCGTGGTCATCGACGAGTACGGCGGCACGGCCGGCGTGGTGACGCTGGAGGACATCGTCGAGGAGGTGGTCGGCGAGGTCCGCGACGAGCACGACCCGCTGGAGACCCCCGACCTGGCCCCGGCCGGCTCCGACGCCGAGGGCCGCAGCGTCTACCAGGCCGACGGCGGCGCCCGCACCGACCAGCTGGAACGCATCGGCCTCAGGGTCCCGGAGGGCCCGTACGAGACGCTGGCCGGGCTGATCGCCACCGAGCTGGGCCGGATACCGGTCGCCGGTGACCACCTGGAGGTGGCCGGCTGGACGATGGACGTCCTGGACGCCTCCGGCCACCGCGCGGCGCGGGTGCTGCTGCACGCCCCGCTGCCGGGCAGCACCGACGAGGGAACGGAGACCGCCCGATGACCGCGCTCCAGCTGTTCGTCGGCCTGCTGACGCTGGTTGTCAACGCCTTCTTCGTCGGCGCCGAGTTCGCCCTGATCTCGGTGCGCCGCAGCCAGATCGAGCCGTACGCCGAACGCGGGGACCGGCGGGCGACCAGCGTGATGTGGGGGCTCTCCCACGTGTCGGCGCTGCTGGCGGCCGCCCAGCTCGGGATCACCCTGTGCACCCTGGTCCTGGGCGCGGTCGCCGAACCGGCCATCGCGCACCTGCTGGAACCGGTCTTCCACGCGGTGGGCATCTCGCAGGCGCTGGTCCACCCGATCTCGTTCGTGATCGCCCTGGCCCTGGCCACGTACCTGCACATGCTCTTCGGCGAGATGGTCCCGAAGAACGTGGCACTGGCCGAGCCGGTGCGCACCGCGCTCGTCCTCGGGCCGCCGCTGGTCGCGCTGACCCGGGCGCTGCGTCCGGTGATCTTCGCGGTCAACGCGTTCGCCAACGTGCTGCTCAAGCTGCTCCGGGTGGAGACCAGGGACGAGGTGGCCGCGACGTTCTCGGACGCCCAGCTGGCACGGATGGTCCAGGACTCCCGGGAGGCCGGACTCCTCGACGAGCGGGCCCAGGAACGCCTCCGGGACGCCCTGGAGCTCGGCCGCCGCCCGGTCCGGGACGTGATCCTCCCGGCCGAGAGGGTGGTCTCGGCCCGGATGGGCATCACCGCCGAGGAGCTGGAGCAGCTGGCCGCGGAGTCCGGTTTCTCCCGCTTCCCGGTCGTCGACGACACCCGCCGCATCCTCGGCTACCTCCACGTCAAGGACGCGCTGGACGCCGCCCCGCGCAACGTCCCGTTCCCCGTCTCGGCCCTCCGCCCCATCGCCCGCGTCCGCGCCGCGACACCACTGGACGACGTCCTGACCGCCATGCGGGGCTCCCGCACCCACCTCGCGGCCGTCATCGGCGACGACGGCCGCCTGGCCGGGCTCGTCACGATGGAGGACGTCCTGCGGGAGCTTGTTCTTCAATAACCCCACGTACTTGGCCGTCCCGCCGCGGGTGTTGCTCGCCGTTGCGCGCTTTGCGGCGCCCCGTACGTACCCGTCTGTCCCGCCGCGGGGCTCGCTCGCCGTTGCGCTTTGCGGCGCCCCGCACGTACCTGGCCGTCCCGTCGCGGGGCGTCTCGCCGTTGCGCCTGGCGGCGGGCGTGGTGTTGTCGGGTGCGGTGCCGGCCCTCCAGACTTCGTCCTCCGGTCCAGCCCCTCCCGTGAGTGGGAGGTAAAAGCTGGTTGGAGGCGTGCGTTGTCTGTTGGCTGGGCGCGGGTGGGCATTACGTGCACCCCCACCGTCGTTTTCTTCCCCCTCACGGGAGGGGACGGGCCGGAGGGGCCGGTTGTGTGGACGTAAAGCGTCAGCAGTCCACACAACCGGCCCCGCAGGCCCGTCACCGCACCCACCACAACCCAGCCCGCCGCAGGCGCAACGGCGAGCAACAACCGCGGCGGGACGGCCAAGTACGTGCGGGGGCGCCGCAAAGCGCAACGGCGAGCAACAACCGCGGCGCCGCAGACAAGTACGTGGGGCTAACATCCACATGTGCCGTACAACAGTTTCGTCGCAGTAGGCGACAGCTTCACCGAAGGAATGTCCGACGGGCTTCCCGACGGCTCCTACCGTGGGTGGGCCGACCTTCTCGCCGCGCGGCTGGCGGCGCGGACGCCGGACTTCCGGTACGCCAACCTCGCGGTGCGCGGCAAGCTGATCGGGCAGATCCTGGACGACCAGTGCGGCCCGGCCGCGGCGATGGGCGCGGACCTCGTGACGCTGGTGGGCGGGCTCAACGACGTCCTGCGCCCGAAGTGCGACGTCGCCCAGGTCTGCGCGCAGTTGGAGACCGCGGCCGAGCTGCTGGTGAAGGGCGGCGGCCGGCTGGTGCTGATGCGCAGCCCGGGCCGCCAGGGGCCCGTACTGGAGCGCTTCCGGCCGCGGATGGAGCAGCTCTTCGCGCGGATCGACGAGATCGCCGCCCGGCACGGCGCGCTGGTCGTGGACCTCTACGCGTCGAAGGCGCTGGCCGACCCTCGGATGTGGGCGGACGACCGGCTGCATCTGAACGCCGAGGGGCACAACCGGGTGGCTGAGGCGGTCTGGCAGGCGCTCGGGCTGCCCGCCGAGTCGGACTGGGACGCCCCGCTGCCGGCGGCCGCACCGCCGGGCTGGCGGGCCCGGCGGACCGCTGACCTGCGTTTCGCGCGCGAGCATCTCGTGCCCTGGATAGGCCGGCGCCTTTCCGGCCGCTCCTCGGGCGACGGCCGGAAAGGCGCCCATGTGAGCCCTGAGCTGGGCACGGCCTTCTGGGTCGGCCCGGCGGACCACACGGCCCCCGGCCCGGTGACCGGATGGGGCCGCGTCGGGTCCTGAGGCAGCCGCGGACCACCGGATGAGCCGGGTGCGGAATACTGCCGGGCACAAGCGCTGGCACGGGGTGGGGGTAGTGGGTGCGACCGTTGACCAAGGGCGATCCGCGGCAGATCGGACCGTTCCGGATCGTCGGGCTGCTCGGGGGCGGCGGCATGGGCCGGGTGTATCTCGGCCGGGCGGCGGACGGGCGGACGGTGGCGGTGAAGACCGCGCGGTCCGAACTCGCCGACGACCGGGGCTTCCGGACGCGTTTCGCCCGTGAGGTGGCCGCCGCCCGGCGGGTGGGCGGGCCGTTCGTGGCGCCGGTGGTCGACGCCGCGCCGCACGACGACGTGCCGTGGATGGCGACCGACTACGTGCCGGGTGTCTCGCTGACCGATGCCGTGCACGACTGCGGGGCGCTGCCGGAGCGGGCGGTGCGGCTGCTGACGGCGGGCCTGTTGCAGGCCCTGGCGGCGGTGCACGCGCACGGCCTGGTGCACCGCGACCTCAAGCCGTCGAACATCCTGCTCACGGCCGAGGGGCCGCGGGTGATCGACTTCGGCATCGCGTACTCGGCCGCGGACACCGCCCTGACGACGACCGGCACCGCCCTCGGCACACCGGGCTTCATGGCGCCCGAGCAGCTCGTGATGACGGGCCCGAACGTCACGGGCGCGGCGGACGTGTTCGCGCTCGGCGGGGTGATCGTGTTCGCGGCGACCGGTGCCGGCCCGTACGGGAGCGCCGAGCCGCAGATCCTGATGTACCGCACCGTGCACGAGGAGCCGCGGCTCGACGGTCTCCCGGACGGCCTGTCGGAGGTGGCGGCGGCCTGTCTGGCCAAGGAGCCGGAGCGGCGGCCCGCGCTGCCCGCCCTGATGGCGCGGGTGGGCGCGCCCGGCCCGTACGGCGACTGGCTGCCGGCCCCCGTCGCCGTGCAGCTGCGCCGTCTGTCCGCGCAGCTCGCCGATCCCAGGTCGGCGGCCGATTTCGCGCGGCCGCCGGCCCAGGCGCCGGCCGGCGTGCCGTTCGACCAGCTGCCGACCAGTGCGCGTCCGGACGGTCCGCCGCCCCCGCCGTCGCCCGTCGCGAAGACGGCCTGGCCCGCGCACACCGCCACGCCCCCGCCGCCCGCCGCCCCGGCCCCGAGCCGGCGCCGGGTGCTCGCCGCGCTGTCCGTCGTCGGGGGTCTGGCCGGCACCGGGGCGCTGGGCTGGGCGCTGTGGCCGGAGGGCGAGGACCGCGCCAGTGGCGCGACCGCCGGGGACCAGCCCGCCGGCTCCCCGGAACCGTCCCGCCGGCTGCCGCAGGAGATCCGCGACAAGGGCACGATCACCGTCGGCTCGGACATCGCCTACGCGCCCATGGAGTTCGTCAGGGACGGCAAGCCCGCCGGAGTCGACGTCGACCTCGCGCACGCCCTCGGTCGCGAACTGGGTGTGCGGGTCACGTTCGAGAACGCCGTCTTCGACTCCCTGCTCGCCGGGCTGGCCGCGGGCCGCTTCGACCTGGTCATGTCGGCCATGGCCGACACCAAGGGGCGGCAGCAGGGGCGCGCGGGCGGAACGAAGACCGGCAGCGGCGTCGACCTGGTCGACTACTTCCGGGCCGGGCTCGTGCTCGTGGTCCGCAAGGGCAACCCGGAGGGCATCCACAACCCCGCGGACCTGTCCGGCAGGACGGTCGCCGTCCAGCGCGGCTCCGTGGCCCGCGACTACGTGGACGCGCTCGGCCGGAAGGCCGCCAAGGGGATCAGGATCCGGGAGTTCGACTCGCAGGCGGAGGTCTACGACGACATCGCCAAGGGCCGGTCCTCGGCCGGCCTCGACGACTTCCCGGTGGCGGCGCAGACCGCCGCCACCCTCTCGGGCGGCGGCGTCCTCGAACTCGCCGGCGAGCAGCTCGACCCCCTGCTCTACGGCATCGCGGTGGCCAAGAACCGCGTGGCCCTGCGCGACGCGCTGCGCGGAGCCCTCGACGTCCTCATCAAGAACGGCGAGTACGCGAAGATCCTCAAGAAGTGGTACGTCGAGGGCGGCGCGGTGCGGCGGGCGGTCGTCAACGGGGGCGCGTAGGGAGGGCCGCGGCCCCGGCCCGGGCGTTCCGGGAGCGTGCGGGCCGGTCGCACGGCCGGGGCCGTCGCGCCTGTAGGAACGCACAGCCGGGACCGGGGCGCTGGCCTGCGCGAATCGCCAGTAGACTCTGACCACGTGACTGCTGTGTCTGCGAAGCCTCGCATCCCCAATGTTCTGGCCGGCCGCTACGCCTCCGCGGAGCTGGCCGTGCTCTGGTCCCCCGAGTACAAGGTCAAGCTGGAGCGGAAGCTGTGGCTCGCCGTGCTGCGCGCCCAGAAGGACCTGGGGGTGGCGGTCCCCGAGGAGGCGCTGGCCGACTACGAGCGGGTCCTGGAGGACGTCGACCTGGCGTCGATCGCCGAGCGCGAGAAGGTCACCCGGCACGACGTGAAGGCGCGGATCGAGGAGTTCAACGCGCTGGCCGGCCACGAGCAGGTCCACAAGGGCATGACCTCCCGCGACCTGACCGAGAACGTCGAGCAGCTCCAGGTGCGGCTGTCGCTGGAGCTGATGCGGGACCGCACGGTCGCCGTGCTGGCGCGCCTGGGTTCGCTGGCCGCCCAGCACGCCGAGCTGGTGATGGCGGGCCGCTCGCACAACGTCGCCGCGCAGGCCACGACGCTCGGCAAGCGGTTCGCGACGGCGGCGGACGAGCTGCTGGTGGCGTACGCGCGCCTGGAAGACCTGCTCTCCCGTTACCCGCTGCGCGGCATCAAGGGCCCCGTGGGTACCGCGCAGGACATGCTGGACCTGCTGGGCGGCGACGCGGCGAAGCTGGCCGAGCTGGAGCAGCGGATCGCCGGGCACCTCGGCTTCGGGCAGGCCTTCACGTCCGTCGGCCAGGTCTACCCGCGCTCGCTGGACTACGACGTGGTCACCTCGCTGGTGCAGCTGGCCGCGGCCCCCTCGTCGCTGGCGAAGACGATCCGGCTGATGGCCGGGCACGAGCTGGTCACCGAGGGCTTCAAGCCCGGCCAGGTCGGCTCGTCGGCGATGCCGCACAAGATGAACACCCGCTCCTGCGAGCGCGTCAACGGCCTGATGGTGATCCTGCGCGGCTACGCCTCGATGGCCGGTGAGCTCTCCGGAGACCAGTGGAACGAGGGCGACGTGTCCTGCTCCGTGGTGCGCCGGGTCGCCCTGCCGGACTCGTTCTTCGCGCTGGACGGGCTGCTGGAGACGTTCCTGACGGTGCTCGACGAGTTCGGTGCGTTCCCCGCCGTCGTCGCCCGCGAGCTGGACCGCTACCTGCCGTTCCTCGCCACGACGAAGGTCCTGATGGGGTCGGTCCGCGCCGGGGTGGGCCGCGAAGAGGCCCACGAGGCGATCAAGGAGAACGCGGTGGCGTCCGCGCTGGCCATGCGCGAGCAGGGCGCCGAGCGCAACGAGCTGCTGGACAAGCTGGCGGCGGACGCCCGGATTCCGCTGGACCGGGCGCAGCTGGACGCGCTGATGGCGGACAAGCTGTCGTTCACGGGTGCGGCCGCCGACCAGGTGGCGTCGGTCGTCGCCCGGATCGAGGAGATCGCCAAGCAGCACCCGGAGGCCGCCGGCTACACCCCGGGCGCGATCCTCTGACCCGGGAGCCCTGAGGTGCGCTTCACCCCGGAGGAACTGCAGGCCGCTCGTGACCGCCTCGTCCCGGACGTGGCGGCGAGCGGTCTGCGGGTCCTCTTCTGCGGGATCAACCCCGGGCTGATGTCGGCGGCCACCGGCCACCACTTCGCCCGGCCCGGCAACCGGTTCTGGCCGGTGCTGCACGCCGCCGGCTTCACACCGCGGCGGCTGCGCCCCGAGGAGCAGGAGGAGCTGCTCGCGCACGGGGTCGGGATCACCAATGTCGTCGCGCGGGCGACCGCCCGGGCGGACGAGCTGACCACGGAGGAGTTCCGCGAGGGCGGCCGGCTGCTGGCGGAGAAGGTCGCCCGGCTCCGGCCGCGCTGGCTCGCCGTCGCCGGGGTCACCGCCTACCGCGTCGCCTTCGACGACAAGCGGGCGACGGTCGGGCCGCAGCCGCGCACGCTGGGGGACACCAGGATCTGGGCGCTGCCCAACCCCAGTGGGCTGAACGCCCATTGGACGCCGGCGACGATGGCGGAGGAGTACGGGCGGCTGCGCGCGGCGGCATTCGCGGAGGACGGGGACGGGTAGCGGGCCGCCCTCCCGGGACCGTGGGGCGTGCGGACGGCGGGCGTTCGGCCAACCGTCATCTTGAAGGCGTGTACATGTCACCTTGGTGGCTCTACTCTGTCGCCGCCCGTGCACGCCCCCACTCTTCCGTACGGAGGCAGTCGTGCCCACTCCGTCCCCCTCGTCCTCCGCTCCGCCCTCCGCCGCGGCGTCCCCGGCGGACCACCGCGGCCGCCGCTCGCGCCGCCACAAGCTCACCGCGCTCGCCGGGGCGTTCGGCCTGGCCGCCGCCGGACTCGGCGTCTGGGCGGGCGACGGCTTCGGCGCCGAGGCCACCGCGGCCGGGGTGCCCAGCCCCGACCACGTGGTCGTGGTGGTCTTCGAGAACCACGCCTACAACCAGGTGCTGGGCAGCTCCAGCGCCCCGTACATCAACTCCCTGGCCTCCGGCGGCGCCAGCCTCACCGCCTCGTACGCCGAGACCCACCCCAGCCAGCCCAACTACTACGCGATGTTCTCCGGCGACACCCAGGGCATCACCGACGACAGCTGCGTCACCCCCGGTTTCAGCTCCGCGCCCAACCTCGCCTCCGAGGTGACCGCGGCCGGCAAGACCTGGGCGAGCTACAACGAGTCGCTGCCGTCCGAGGGCTCCACCACCTGCCGGAGCGGCAAGTACGCGCAGAAGCACAACCCGTGGTTCGGCTTCGGCAACGTGCCCACGAACACGGCGCACACCTTCGACGCGTTCCCCACGGACTTCAGCACGCTGCCGACCGTGTCGTTCGTCGTGCCGAACCTGTGCGGCGACATGCACGACTGCTCGGTCTCCACCGGCGACACCTGGCTGAAGAACCACCTCAAGAGCTACGCGGACTGGGCCAAGACCCACAACAGCCTGCTGCTGCTCACCTTCGACGAGGACAACCGCCTCAGCGGGAACCGCATCCCGACCGTCCTCTACGGCCAGCCGGTGCAGCCCGGCTCCACCTCGGGCACCACCTACAACCACTACGACGTGCTGCGCACCCTCGAGGACATGTACGGCACCTCGCACGCCGGGAAGGCCGCCGACGCCAAGGACATCACCGGCGTCTGGGCGAGCTGACGTGTACCTCACGGACAGCCGCGCCACCCCCACGACGGCCGGCCCGGGCACACGCCCGGGCCGGCCGGTCCGGGCCGCGGTCCCCGCCACCGTCCTCGTCCTGGGCACCGTCAGCCTGATCACCGACGTCTCCTCGGAGATGGTCACCGCCGTGCTGCCGCTGTACCTCGTCGCCGAACTCGGCCTGTCCCCCCTCGGGTTCGGGCTGCTGGACGGGGTGTACAACGGCGTCAGCGCGCTCGTCCGGCTGGTCGGCGGGCGGGTCTCGGACCGCGGCGGGGGCCGCGGCCACAAAGGCGTCGCGGTGGTCGGATACGGCCTCTCGGCCCTGTGCAAACCGCTGTTGCTGCTCGTGCACACCCTGCCGCTGATCGGTGCCGTGCTGGCCGCCGACCGCACCGGCAAGGGACTGCGCACCGCGCCTCGTGACGCGATGATCTCGCTCGCCAGTGAACCGGCGGTCCGCGGCCGGGCGTTCGGCGTGCACCGGGCGATGGACACCGCGGGCGCGCTGCTCGGCCCGCTGGTCGCCTTCCTGGTGCTGCGCGCCGCGGCCGGCGGGTACGACGCGGTGTTCACGGTCAGCGGCTGTGTGGCCGCGCTCGGCGTGGCCGTGCTGCTGCTCTTCGTCCCCGGCCGGATCCGGTCCCCCGCACCGGGCGCCGCCGAGGCCGCCGAGGCCGCCGCTGGGCTCCCTTCCCCGGCGCACGGCTCGCGCCCGTCGCGGGCGAGCGGCTCGCATCCGTCGCGCGGCCCGGCGTCCGCCCCGCCGCTGCGGCCGTTGCTGCGTCTGCCCGCGTTGCGCCGGCTGACCTGCTGCGCCGTGCTGCTCGGTCTGACCACGGTCAGCGACTCCTTCCTCTACCTCACCCTCCAGCGCCGCCTCGGGCTGTCCGAGGCCTGGTTCCCACTGCTGCCGCTCGGCACCGCCGCGGCCTTCCTGCTGCTGGCCGTGCCGCTGGGCGCGGTCGCGGACCGGTGGGGCCGCCGCCGGCTGTTCCTGCTCGGCCATCTCGCGCTGCTGGCCGCCTACGGGCTGCTGCTCGCCCCGCTCCCCGCCTCGCCGGCGCCGACCTGCCTGGTCCTCCTCCTGCACGGCGGTTTCTACGCGTCCACCGACGGTGTGCTCGCCGCGGCCACCGCCGACGCGGTGCCGGACACCTTGCGCGGCAGCGGGCTGGCGGTCGTGCAGACCGGCCAGGCCGCGGCCCGCTTCGGCTGCTCGCTGGCCTTCGGCGCGGCCTGGACCGCCTGGGGCGACCGCTGGGCGCTCGCCCTCGCCGCGGCGGGTCTGGCGCTCGCCGCCGCACTCAGCGCCCGGCTGCTGCGCCCCACCCCGGCGGCCGGCGCCCTCCCGCCCCGGACCGACGCCCCCACACCCTCGGAGCCCGCCACGTGAACCGCACCGCCCGCCTCCTGGTCCTGCTCGGCACCGTGCTGCTCCTCGGCGGGATCGCGGTCGGCGCCACCCTGCACGCCGCGGGCCGGGCCGCCGAGCAGGACCGTCCCCAGACCGGCGGGCCGGCGGTCACCTCCGGTGCGGTGCGGTTGAGCGATCCGCACCGCGCGTTCTTCCGCAACATGGCCTGGGGCCCGCACCGCGACGAGATCACCGCAGTACCGGCCGGCCGGCTCTCCGGCCCGCGCACCGCCTCCGGCGTCCGCTGCCTGCGCTTCCACGCGGCCGCCGGCACCGGTATCTGCCTCCAGGCCGTGCACGGCGAACTCCGCGACACCTACCGGGCGGTGGTCCTCGACGACCGGCTGCACGAGCGGCGCCACTACGACCTGGCCGGCACCCCGACCCGCGCCCGGGTCTCCCCCGGCGGCCGCACCGTCGCCTGGACCGTCTTCGTCAGCGGCGACTCCTACGCGGGCACCGCCTTCTCCACCCGGACCTCGATCCTCGACACCCGCACCGGGCATCTGGACGCCAACCTGGAGACCTACGCGCTGACCGTCGGCGGACACCGGGTGCACGCGGCCGACACCAACGTCTGGGGCGTCACCTTCGCCGACGACGACCACTTCTACGCCACCGCCGCCACCGGCGGGAAGACCTACCTCGTCCGCGGTGACCGCACCGCCCGCACCCTGCGCGCGCTGCACACCAACGTCGAATGCCCCTCGCTGTCGCCCGACGGCACCCGCATCGCCTACAAGAAGCGGGTCGCCGACGCGGATCCGGACGCCCCCTGGCGGCTGTACGTGCTCGATCTGCGCACGCTGCGCGAGACCGCGACCGGCGAGCACCGCACCATCGACGACCAGGCGGTCTGGCGGGACCGGCACACCCTGGTCTACGCGCTGCCGGGCGACTACGGCGCCGATCTGTGGACCGTCCCCGCCGACGGCTCGGGCACCCCGCACCGGCTCGCCACCGCCGCGCTCGCCCCGGCCTTCCCTCACTGACCGCCGGCCACCGGCGCCACCTCCTCCTCCCCCACCGCCACCAGCAGCTGCAACGGCAGCTCCCGGTCGCCCTGTCCGACACCCACGCCTATCCACCGGCCGGCCACCCGCCAGCCGTACATCCGCGGCACGAAACCACACAGGGTGTCCAGCGGTGGCCGCACCGGCAGCCCCTGCGCCGTACGCTCCAACGCGTCCGCCAGGTCCAGCACGTGGGGCTCGCCCCACCGTAAGGACAGTGCCCGCACCAGGGCGGTCAGCGCGGCCTCGAACTCCTCCTCGGCCTCCGCCAGCTCGGCGAGATCCGCGTCCCAGAAATCCTGGCTGACCCGCAGATCCGCTATGTGGAAGCCCGGCCCGCTCTCGGCCGGCGCGGAGCGGACCCGCTGCGCCGGGAACTCCCGCAGGCGCAGCCGGTCGATGGTCGTCAGCTGCTCATCAAGCTTCATACCGTCAGTAAAGCGCGGGGGTCTGACAATTGGCCGTGCTGCCGGTGCCGCCAGGTCCGCACCGGCCCCTGACCTCCGCGGTCGGCCTCCCCTGCGCCGGGGGAGGTTTTCCCCCACCGGGGGAGGCGACGCCCGGTCACGCGCTGGCACGATGACGGCGTGACCGCCTCGCTCGCCTCCGTCGTCCGCCGGCTCGGCCGGCCCGTCACCTACACCCGCTGGCTGCACCTGCTCATGGCCACGGTCGCCGGGGGGCTGACCGGGTTCCTGTACGGGGGGACGTTCCGGACGGGCGGCTGGGAGACCTGGCTGCGGCTCGCGATGCTGCCGGTCCCGCTGGTCCTCGCGGCCGCGCTGGTGCCGGTGGTCCGGCGGGTCGAGGGGCTGCAGGCCCAGCTGCTGCTGACGCCCGGCCCGCACGGCCCCGAGCAGCGGGCCGCGTCCGGTATCGCCACCACCCCGTCGGCCCGCTGGTGCGATCGCGCCCGTACCGCCGGATGGCTGCTGCTACGACTGGAGACGGGCGTCGCGGTGACCGCCCTAACCGTCCAACTGCCCGCGCTGGCAGTCGCGTTCGGCATGGCGGCGGCCGGCCGGCCCAGCCACCTGAGCGGCCTGCCGGCCATCGGGGCGCCCCACTGGTGGTACGGGCTGCTCGTGCCGCTCCCCCTCGTGCTGCTGCTGGCCGTCGTCCTGGGCGCGGGGTCCCTGATGGCCCGTGCCGCGCGGCTGTTGCTCGGCCCCTCGGCGGCCGAACGGCTGGCCGTCCTGGAGGCCCGTACGGAGCGGATGCTGGCGCACAACCGGCTGGCCCAGGAGCTGCACGACTCGATCGGGCACGCGCTGACCATGACCGTGGTGCAGGCGGGGGCGGCCCGCGCCGCCGGTGCGCCGGAGTTCACCGACCGCGCGCTGGCCGCCATCGAGGAGACCGGGCGGCAGGCGCTGGGTGATCTGGAGCGGGCCCTGCGGCTGCTGCGCGAGGACGCGCCGCGGCCGGCCGACCGGCCCCTGCTCACCGAGGCCGAGCGGCTGCTGGAGTCCGCCCGGGCCGCCGGCTCCACGGTCAGCGCCGAGCTCAGCGGCCCGCTGGCGGACCTGCCCGGGCCGGTCTCCCGGGAGGGGTACCGCATGGTGCAGGAGGCCCTGACGAACGTGCTGCGGCACGCGGGCCCGGTGCCGGTGTCCGTACGGATCGCGGCCGACGGCGGCGTGCTGGAACTGGACGTCCGCAATCCGCTGCCCGCCGCCCCCGCGGGCCCCGGCAGCGGCGGCCGCGGCCTGCGCGGCATCCGCGAACGCGCCACACTGCTCGGCGGCGAGGCCCGCACCGGCCCGGCGGACGGCACCTGGCGGGTGAGCGTCCGCCTGCCGCTGCCCGCCTGACCGGCGCCGCCGCCTAGGGTGGTCCCGTGCCGATATCCGTACTCCTGGTCGACGACGAGCCGCTGGTGCGCGCCGGGCTGCGCGCCATTCTGGAGGCCCAGCCCGACATCGAGGTGACAGGGGAGGCGGGTGACGGGGCCGCCGTGGTCCCGCTGGTGCGCCAACTGCGGCCGGACGTGGTCGCCATGGACGTACGGATGCCGCTGCTGGACGGGATCGAGGCGACCCGCGCAGTGCTCCGGACGGTCACCGACCCGCCGCGGATCCTCGTCGTCACCACCTTCGAGGCGGACGAGTACGTCTACGAGGCGCTGCGCGCGGGCGCGGACGGTTTTCTGCTCAAGCGGTCCCGGCCGGCCGAGATCGTGCACGCGGTGCGGCTGGTCGCGGAGGGCTCCTCGCTGCTGCTCCCGGCGTCGCTGCGGGCCATGGCCGCGGACCGGCGCAACGACCGGGCCCGGGCGGATTTCGAGCGGGCCGCGCTGACCGGCCGGGAGCGCGAGGTACTGCGGCTGATGTGCCGCGGGCTGTCGAACGCCGAGATCGCCACGGAGCTGGTGGTGGGGGCCGAGACGGTCAAGACGCACGTCAGCGCGGTGCTGGCGAAGCTGGGCGCCCGGGACCGCACCCAGGCCGTGATCGCCGCCTACGAGTCCGGGTTCGTGACGCCGGGGACGGTCGGGTGAGCGGGGCCCGGCATCTGCCGCGGCCCCGGGCGGGGCTCGCCGCACACCGTCTGACCGGCTACGATCCGCCACACACGGAAAGCTAGGGAGAGGGACGTTGGGGCGGCTCACCGGCGGGGACCCCTCGCTGCTGCGACGGATCAACTCCGCGGTGGTGCTGGACGCACTGCGCGCCGCGGACGCCGCCACGCTCACCCATCTCGTCCAGGTGACGGGCCTGTCGCGGCCCACGGTCGAGGGCGTCGTCGAGGGGCTCATCGAGAGCGGCCTGGTCGTCGAGGTGCCCGCCGAGGAGGGCGAGGCGCGCCGCCAGGGCCGCCCGGCCCGCCGCTTCCGGTTCCGTACCGAGGCCGGCCATCTGCTGGGCATCGAGATCGGGCCGCACCGCATCGTGGCACTGCTGTCGGATCTGAGCGGCCGGACGCTGGACGCCGTGCAGCGCACCGTCGAGGAGGGCGCGCCGGCCGATGAGCGGCTGGACCGGGTGCGGGCCGTGGTGGCGGATCTGCTGCGGCGCACCGGCGTGCCGCGCCGCAGCCTGCGGGCCGTCGGCGTGGCCAGCCCGGGCATCGTGGAGGCGGACGGCACGGTACGGCTGGGCACCGCGCTGCCCGGCTGGACGGGGCTGCCGCTGGGTGACCGGCTGCGGCGGTCGTTCCGCTGTCCGGTGCTGGTCGAGAACGACGCCAACGCGGCGGCGGTGGCCGAGCACTGGCAGGGCGCGGCGACCGGCTCGGACGACCTCGTCTTCGTGCTGGCGGGGCTCAGCCCGGGTGCCGGTGCGCTGATCGGCGGGCGGCTGCACCGGGGGTTCGGCGGCGCGGCCGGGGAGATCGGCGCGCTGCATCTGCTCGGGCGGGAGGCGACCCCGGAGACGCTGCTGTCGACGACCGGGAAGCCGCTGCATCCGCTGGACGAGGCGCAGGTCGCGGCGGTTTTCGCGGCGGCCGGGCGGGGCGATGCGCGGGCCCGGGACGCGGTGGACCGGTTCATCCGGCGGCTGGTGCACGACGTCGCCGCGCTGGTGCTGGCGCTCGATCCGGAGCTGGTGGTGATCGGCGGCTGGGCGACCGGGCTGGCCGGCGTACTGGAGCCGCTGCGCGGCGAGTTGGCGCGCTATTGCCTGCGGCCGCCGCGGGTCGTGCTGTCCCAGCTGGGCGAGGCGGCGGTGGCGACCGGCGCGCTGCGGCTGGCGCTCGACCACGTCGAGGGGGAACTCTTCGCGGTGGAGGGGACCGTGACGGCCCGTCGGTGAGCCGTCACCCCTTCCCCGTGGCGCAGGGTCAGCCCGCGAGCAGGGCCACCGCGTCGCGCTCGCCGAACGTCAGCCGGCAGGTGTCCGCGCGGTACGTGGACACCGCGACCGCGGTCGGGCGCCCGGCGGAGACATAGCGGGTCGTGACGACCAGGACGGGCGCGCCCGGAAGGCGGTCGAGCTGCTTGGCGTCCTCGGCCCGGGCGGAGCCCAGCTCCACCGTGCGGTCCTGGCCCTCCAGCTCGCGCTCGTGGAGTGCGCGCAGCACGGCACGGGCGCGGCCGGGGGCGCTGAGCGCGGCCGCCGCGTCGTATCCGGGGACCACGGCCGCCGGTACGTACAGCAGCTCGGCGGCGACCGGGCGGCCGTCGGTGACCCGGCTGCGGCGCACGACGTGGACCAGCTCGCCGGGGGCGGTCTCCAGCAGCCGCGCCACCTCGGCCGGGACCGTGTCGCTCTCGGCGGCGTCGACCGGCTGCCAGTCGTCACCGGGGGCGCCGGGCCAGGTGTGCCGGACGGGGTCGACGGCGACGTCGGCGCGCGGTGGGGCGACGGTGGTGCCGACGCCGCGGCGGCGCTGGAGCCGGCCCTCCAGCTCCAGCTGTTCGAGCGCCTGCCGGAGCGTGGCCCGGGCGACCCCGAACCGGGCCGCCAGCTCACGCTCGTTGGGCAGCACCTCACCGACCGCGAACTCCGAGTCCAGCGCCTCGCTGAGCACGGTCTTGAGGTGCCAGTACTTCGGCTCCGGCACCGTGTCGAGTTGCGTGGTCCCCACCCTGTCCTCCGCACTGGCGGCTGCCCGCGGGGCAGCGCCCCCTGGATCCGGGCCCGCGCCGGGCCGTGCAGGACGGCCCGTTCGCGCACCCTTTATGAGCGCTTCTTTATTAAAGGTTGTTGCAGTATCCCGACGATATGGCCGCCCCCACCCTTGGTCAAGACCAATCCCGTCACCGATCGACGAAGCGCCGCGCGACGAGGACGCCCCGGGAGGCCCGGTCCGCGGGCCCCGGCTCACTGCGTGGCCAGTGCCCCGAGCTTGTCCGGGTTGCGCACGATGTAGACGGTCCGGATCCGGCCGTCCTGGACGCCGAGCTGGATGACCGTGTCCGGTACGCCGGCCTGGTGCGCCAGCACGGCGAGCCCGCCGTTGAGCGCGCACAGGCTGAACTCCAGCCCGGCCGGCATGGACTTGGCGACGCCGAGGAGGAAGCGGGCGACCTTGTCGGCGGACTCGATGATCCGCAACGGCGCCTTGGCCTTGCCGCCGCTGTCGCCGACCAGCCGGGCGTCCGCCGCCAGCAGGCTCAGCAGCCCTGCCAGGTCGTCACCGGCCGCCGCGGCCAGGAACCGCTCGGTCAGATCGCGCTGCTGCTCCGGATCCACCTCGTAGCGCGGGCTGCCCTCCTCGACGTGGCGCCGGGCCCGGCCCGCCAGTTGGCGCACCGCGGCCTCGCTGCGGTCGAGGACCACGCCGATCTCCGCGTAGGGGTAGCCGAACGCCTCGCGCAGGACGAACACCGCGCGTTCCAGAGGGGAGAGCGACTCCATGACGACGAGCACCGCGAGGGTCACGGTCTCGGCGAACACCGCCCGCTCCGCGCCGTCCGGCGGGCTCCCGGCGGCGTCCGTCGCCAGCGGCTCGGGCAACCAGGGCCCCACATAGGCCTCGCGCCGCGACTGGACCTGGCGCAGCCGGTCGATGGCCAGCCGGGTGGTGATCCGTATGAGGAAGGCGCGTGGCTCGCGGACCTCGGCGCGCTCCACGCCCGCCCAGCGCAACCAGGCGTCCTGCACCACGTCCTCGGCATCGGCCACCCGGCCGAGCATCCGGTAGGCCACGCCGAACAGAACGGGCCGGTGTTCCTCGAAGACGTCGGTCGCGGTATCGCTTCTCACCTGCCCATCCCACCCGCCGGCCCGGCCGTTGTCCAGCGCAAACGCCCCGGTGCGAGGCACACCACTGCCCCGCCGGGCGAGGCGCGGCCGCACCCCGGCGCCCAGCACGACGCCCGCGCCCACCAACAGGCTGCCGCCCAGCTGGGCCGGGCCGTATCCGCCGGTTCCGGCCAGTGGCGCGGTGAGTGCGGCGAAGACCGGGATCAGACCGGAGAAGAGGGTGGCGCGTTCGGCGCCGATCCGCTGGATGCCGGCGTACCAGCAGACGAAGCCGATGACGGTGACGATGACGGTCTGCCAGCCGAGCGCGGCCGCCTCGACCGCGTCCGGCATCCGCAGCCAGCCGGCGCCCCCGGTGATCGTGCCGACCACGGTGGCCTCCACCGCGGCGAGCGCACTGACCACCGCCGACAGCAGCCGGGGGCCGAGCCGCGGCAGGACGGGCACCGCCAGTACGGCGAAGCCCACCTCCCCGCACAGCGCGGCCACCGACCAGACCAGGCCCCTCACGTCGGTGCGCCCCCACCCCTGGACGACCCAGGCGCCGGCGGCCACCAGGAGGGCGCCGCGTACCACGGCCGGGCTCGGCCGGCGCCCGGCCAGGAGGGGCACGAGCACGGCGACGACCACCGGGGCGCAGCCGACGAACACCCCCGGCACGGCCGGTTCCGCGGTGCGTTCGGCCGCCAGGATCGCGAGGTTGAAGCCGAGCATGCCGAGGGCGGCGAGCAGGGCGAGGCGTCCCCACTGGCGGCCGGTGAGGGCGCGCAGCGGTGGGACGGCCCGGCGGCCGGCTAGGGCGAACAGAATCAGGGCGGCGAGGCCGTAGCGCAGGGCCTGGCCACCCGCCCACGGGTAGTCGCCCAGCAGGCTGTTGGCGGTGAAGGAGCCGCCCACCAGGAAGCAGGCGAAGGCGGCGGAGAGCGCGCCGTGCAGTGGAGTCCGGTTCATGAGACGGACGCTAGGAAGGGCGGCGGACCGTCTTAAGGTCCACTTCGGCGGCTGCGTAGGGGACCACTTGGCGGCGGCGGAACGGGGGACCTGCGATGACCGACGACAACGGACGGGCCGGCGAGGGGAGTTGGACCGCCGCCTGGGAGCTGCTGCTGCCGACGGCCGGCGCGCCCCGGCGGCGGCGCGGCCGCGCGCTCCAGGAGGCGCTGCGCGAGGCGGTCCGCTCGGGCCGGCTGGCGGCCGGGACCCGGCTGCCGTCGGGCCGGGAGCTGGCCGCCGACCTCGGGGTCTCGCGCGGTCTGGTGACCGAGGCGTACGAGCAGCTGACCGCCGAGGGCTATCTGCACAGCCGGCGCGGCGCGGGCACCTGGGTCGGCGGTGCGGTGCGCGGCGCGCGCCCGCCGAGGAACGCCGTGGCCCGCGCGGCCGGCGCCCCGCTCGTCGACTTCACCCCCGGCACCCCCGACCTCTCACTGTTCCCGCGAGCGGCCTGGTCGGCCGCCCACCGCCGGGCGCTGCACCGGCTGCCGCACCGTGCCCTGGGCTACCCGGATCCGCGCGGTCTGCCCGAACTGCGCCGGGAACTGGCGCAGTTGCTGACCCGGCGGCGCGGTGTGGCCGCCGATCCGGAGCGGCTGGTGGTGTGTTCGGGCGTGGCCCAGGCGATGACGCTGCTGGGCTTCGCGCTGCGCGCGGCCGGGCACCGGGCGGTGGCCGTGGAGGACCCGGGCAGCCCCGAGCACGCCCAGCTGTTCGCCGCCGCCGGGCTGGCGTCCGTACCGGTGCCGCTGGACGATGAGGGCCCGGTCATGGCGGCGCTGGCGGCTTCCGGGGCGCGGGCCGCGGTACTGACGCCGTCCCACCAGTTCCCCTCCGGGACGGCCGTGTCGGCGGCCCGCCGGGCGGAGCTGCTGGGCTGGGCACGGGCGGCCGGCGGGCTGCTCGTCGAGGACGACTACGACGGCGACTTCCGCTACGACCGGGCTCCGGTCGGCGCGTTGCAGGGCCTGGATCCGGACCGGGTGGCGTACACCGGCTCGGTGAGCAAGTCGCTGGCGCCCGGGCTGCGACTGGGCTGGCTGGTGGTGCCCGGGTGGCTGGCCGACGACGTGGTGGCCCGTAAGCGGACGATGGATCTGGGCAATCCGGTGCTGGACCAGGCGCTGCTGGCCGAGTTCATCGCCCGGGGCGACTACGACCGCCAGCTGCGCCGTTGCCAGCGCGCCTACCGGGAGCGCCGGGACGCGCTGACCGCGGCGCTGGCCGCGCACTGTCCGGGCGCCGAGGTGACCGGTATCGCCGCCGGACTGCACGTCATCGTCACGCTGCCCGCGGCGTACGGCCCCGAGGCGGAGCTGCTCGCCCGGGCCCGGCGGGCGGGACTGGCGCTGCGCGCGCTGTCCGCCTACGGGAGCGCGCCCGCGCCGCCGGGTGACGGGCGGGTCCGGCTGGTCCTGGGATACGCCCACCTGGCCCCGTCGGACCTCGACCGCGGGGTACGGCTGCTGGGCGCGCTGCGCCGGGACCGGTCGCGGGGACGGGAAGCGGCCCCCGCCCGGAACGGGAGCACCGGCCGGTAATCACCCCGGCCGCCGGAGCGCGCCCCGGCGACCCGGCGACCCGGTACAGGCTGCGGGCGGCGGCGCGTACGGGCAGCGTCATCGTCGCGGCGCGGTCCTGGCCATCCCCCCTCCCTCTTGCGACCATGACCCGGACCCGGCCGGTCCCGTGGGCCGGGCCGGCGTGCAGCGCCCGCGGGCCGCCCGTGAACCACTCCGCGTTCACCGGGAGTTCGGCCGCGGGGCACCGAACAGCGATACGAACAGGTCGTCAGCGAGTCGGTCGAGGCATGGAGGTTGGAGATGGCGCAGGGATCCGGCGGTGGCTGGGGCGGCGCGCGGTGCTGCGGGGCGCGGCGGTGGGGTCCGCGGCGCTGGCGCTGCCCGCGTTCGCCGGGGCCGCGCCCGCGCTGGCCCGCGGTGGGCGGCCGAGTGCCGACTGGGGCGTGCAGGTCGGGGACGTGACGACGTCCTCGGGGCTGGTGTGGGTGCGGTCCGACCGGCCGGCCCGGATGGTGGTGCAGACCGCGGCGACCGAGTCGTTCCGCGATGCGAAGACCACGCGGACCTGGCACGGCCCGGTGCTCGGCGCGGGTACGGACTTCACCGGCGTCACCCCGCTGCACGGCCTGCCGCCCGGCGAGCAGATCCACTACCGGGTGCTGCTGGCCGACCCGGACGATCCGCGGCGCACCGGCGAGCCGGTGACCGGCACCTTCCGCACCGCTCCCGAGGGGCGCCACGCCGATGTGCGGTTCCTCTGGTCGGGCGATCTGGCCGGCCAGGGCTGGGGCATCAACCCGGACCGCGGCGGCTACCGCATCTACGAGGACATGCGGCGCCGGAACCCGGACTTCTTCCTGTGCAGCGGCGACAACATCTACGCCGACAACCCGATCACCGAGCGGGTGACGCTGCCGGACGGCCGGATCTGGCGGAACGTGACGACCGAGGAGAAGGCGAAGGTCGCCGAGACGCTGCAGGAGTTCCGCGGCGCGTTCCGCTACAACCTGCTGGATGCGAACCTCCGCCGGTTCAACGCCCAGGTGCCGACGATCACGCAGTGGGACGACCACGAGGTGCACAACAACTGGTACCCGGGGCAACTGCTCGACGACGACCGGTACACCGAGAAGCGCACGGACGTGCTCTCCGCGCGGTCGCTGCGGGCCTTCGCCGAGTACTTCCCGATCCGTACGCTGCGGCCGGACGGCGGGGGTGCCTCCCGCTCGGACGGAGCCGGGGGAGGACGGGTCTACCGGGTGGTGCACCACGGCCCGCTGCTGGACGTCTTCGTGCTGGACATGCGGCGCTACCGCAACGCCAATTCGCCGGACCGGCAGACCGACGACCCGCAGGGCATCCTCGGGGCGGAGCAGCTGCGCTGGCTCAAGCGTGAGCTGTCCCGCTCACGTGCGGTGTGGAAGGTGATCGCCTCGGACATGCCGCTGGGACTGGTCGTCCCGGACGGCAAGACGAACTTCGAGGCGGTGGCGCAGGGCGATCCGGGGGCTCCGCTGGGGCGGGAGCTGCAGCTGGCGGAGCTGCTGCGGCACATCAAGCACGCCCGGGTGACCGGCACGGTGTGGATCACCACGGACGTGCACTACACCTCGGCGCAGCACTACGCGCCGGAGCGGGCGGCCTTCCAGGACTTCGCGCCGTTCTGGGAGTTCGTGTCGGGGCCGCTGAACGCGGGCGGGTTCCAGGCCGTGAAGCTTGATGGAACATTCGGGCCGGAGCAGGCGTTCATCAAGGCACCGGACCGTGCGAACGTCTCTCCGGCGGAGAGTCCGCAGTACTTCGGCGAGATCGACATCGACGGGGGAAGCGGGGAGCTGACGGTACGGCTGCGTCAGGAGGGCGGGGACGTGTTGTTCAGCAAGGTGCTCCAACCCGGACGGGTAGGACAGTAGGGACCAATGCCCCGATTGCGTCTTTTACCCGTCGGACACAATGTGTTGGCGACCAGGCAACACCTGTCGGCGAGGCTGTGTGCATGACTGAAGCAACCTCTGCCAAAACCTCCCGCCGGCACCACTGGCGGCGGGAGCTCGTCGAGCTGGCGGCCCTGTTCACGGCCGTCGCGGTGGCCGACGCGGTCGCCAACACCGTCGCGCACGGACCGTCCGGGCCGGGGCTGCTGTGCGCCTCCGCGGTGGCCCTGCTCGCCACGGCGGGCTTCCACGTCTGGTGGTCACGGCGCCACGACCCCGCCCCGCCGCCGACCGATACCGGCGCCACGGCGCCGTCCCCGGCCGGCGCGTCCCCCAGAGCCGCCGGCAGGGAAACGACGCTGTGGCGGATGCGGACCACGGTCCGCGACGCTCCGGGCAGCCTGGCCGCGCTGTGCACGGCACTGGCCGCCCGGGAGGTGGACATCCTCAGCCTGCAGACCCACCCGCTGTCCGAGGGCACCGTCGACGAGTTCCTGCTGCGCGCGCCGGCCCCGCTGACGCCGGCGGAGCTCACCCGTACGGTGGCCGACGCCGGCGGCGCCCACAGCTGGCTGGAACGGGCCGACGCGCACGACCTCGTCGACGCACCGACCCGGATGCTCGGCCTGGCGACCCGTACGGCCCTGGATTCCGCCGAACTCCCGCTGGCGCTGCGGCAGTTGCTGGGGCGCTGCACGATCCACTCGGTGCCCGCCCGCTCGCTGACCGGTCAGCCGCTGGCCGAGCAGGTGCCCGCGGAGGGCGTGCTGGAGGACCATGTGATGAAGTTCCGTGACCCCTCCGGGGGTTCGCTCACGATCGAAAGGCCGCAGTTGCCGTTCACC
This sequence comes from Streptomyces endophytica, assembly GCF_026153355.1. GTDB lineage: Bacteria > Actinomycetota > Actinomycetes > Streptomycetales > Streptomycetaceae > Streptomyces > Streptomyces endophytica. The sequence goes on from NZ_CP110636.1 coordinate 5,634,756, forward strand.
CCCACCGAGTTCGCCCGGGTGCGGGCACTGGTCGAGCTGGACACCCGGCTCGGCCAGCGGGTGCCGCCGCGGCGGGACGTGCTGACCCTGCCCGAGGGCAACGAGATCACCGTCCGCCGCGCCGACACCTCCGATCTCACCGCGGCCCGGGAGATGCACGACCGCTGCTCGGCACGGACCCTCGCACTGCGCTACCACGGCCCGGTCGGGGACGCGGACCGCTACCTCGGCCATCTGCTCAGCCCGCGCTTCGGCCGCACCCTGGCGGTGGAGACCGCGTCCGGCCGGCTGGTGGCGCTCGGCCATCTGCTCTGGGACGGCGACGAGACCGAGGTCGCCCTGCTGGTCGAGGACGCCTGGCAGCAGCGCGGCATCGGCGCCGAGCTGCTGCGCCGGCTGGTGACGATGGCGGCCGAGACCGGCTGCGAGAGCGTGTACGCGATCACCCAGGCCTCCAACACCGGCATGGTCGCCGCGATGCGCGGCCTCGGCCTGCCGCTGGACTACCAGATCGAGGAGGGCACGCTGGTGATCACGGCCCGCCCGGCCGGCCTGCCCGCCCGGCGGGAGCCCCGGGAGACCGTGCACATCCAGGACGCGACCGGCCGCCGCTGAGGCGGACCACGGCCCGCGGTCCGGCCGGGTGGCGCGCACCACCCGGCCGGCCGCTCACCGCGCCCCGCGAAGGCAATGACGCCGTAAAGCGACAGGAACGTATGGGCTGTTGATGGTGACGCGGCGGGTCGATCCGTACGAGGATGGTCCACATGCCCCACACCACTACTCCCGCGAGCGACCCACTGCCCCGCCAGGTCGCCGACGCCTATGTCGACGCGCTCGTCGAACTGGACCCCATCACCGGCACCTTCCTCGGCATCCGGGAGAGCTCCTCGAAGCTCCCCGACTTCTCCCCGACGGGGCAGGAAGCACTGGCGCAGCTCGCCCGCACGACGCTGGAGCGGCTCACCGAGGCGGAGGCCCGGCCGGGCGCGGAACACCCCGCGGAGAAGGTCTGCGCGCGGCTGCTGCGCGAGCGGCTCACCGCCGAGCTGGCGGTGCACGAGGCGGGCGAGGGCCTGCGCGCGGTCAGCAACCTCAGCTCGCCGCTGCACCACGCCCGCCAGGCGATCATCCTCACCCCCGCCGAGACCGAGGAGGACTGGGCGGCGATCGCCCAGCGGCTGCGGGCGCTGCCGGCCGCCCTGGAGGGCTACCGCGCCGCACTGGACGCCGGCCGCAAGCGCGACCTGCCCGCCGGCCCGCTCCAGGTCGCCACGGTCATCGGCCAGTTGGACGACTGGATCGGCACCGACCGCAGCTGGTTCGCCGAGTTCACCGAGCCCGGCCCCGAGACGCTGCGCGCCGAGCTGACCGAGGCCGCCGAGGTGGCCACCGGCGCGCTGGTGGAGCTGCGCGACTGGTTCCGCGACGTCTACGCCCCGGCCATCGAGGGCGCCCCGGACGTGGTGGGCCGGGAACGCTACATCCGGCTCGTCCGTTTCTTCAGCGGCACCGACCTCGACGCGGACGAGGCGTACGCGTACGGCTGGTCGGAGTTCTACCGGCTGCTGGCCGAGATGGAGACCGAGGCGGAGCGGGTGCTGCCCGGCGCGAAGACGCCGTGGGAGGCGCTGGCCTGGTGCGACGAGCACGGCGAGGCGGTCGAGGGGGTCGAGGAGACCCGGCAGTGGCTGCAGTCGCTGATGGACGAGGCCATCGACCGCCTGGACGGCACGCACTTCGAACTCGCCGAGCGGGTGCGCCGGGTGGAGTCCATGATCGCCCCGCCCGGCGGCGCCGCCGCCCCGTACTACACCCAGCCGTCGCTGGACTTCTCCCGCCCCGGCCGCACCTGGCTCCCGACGATGGGCGAGACCCGCTTCCCGGCGTACGACCTGGTCTCCACCTGGTACCACGAGGGCGTGCCCGGCCATCACCTCCAGCTGGCGCAGTGGGCGCACGTCGCCGATACGCTCTCCCGCTATCAGACGACGGTGGGCATGGTCAGCGCCAACGTCGAGGGCTGGGCGCTCTATGCCGAGCGCCTCATGGACGAACTGGGCTTCCTGACGACGCCGGAGCGCCGGCTGGGCTACCTGGACGCCCAGATGATGCGGGCCATCCGCGTCATCATCGACATCGGCATGCACCTGGAGCTGGAGATCCCCGCGGACTCGCCGTTCCACCCGGGCGAGCGCTGGACGCCGCAACTGGCGCACGAGTTCCTGGCGAGCCACTGCAGCCGGCCGGCCGAGTTCGTCAAGAGCGAGATCATCCGCTACCAGGGCATGGCCGGCCAGGCGATCGGCTACAAGCTCGGCGAACGCATCTGGCTCCAGGGCCGCGAGGCCGCCCGGGCCCGCCACGGCGCCGACTTCGACCTCAAGGCCTGGCACATGGCCGCCCTCTCCCAGGGCTCCCTGGGCCTGGACGACCTGCTGAGCGAACTCTCGGCGCTCTGAGGGGAGTTCGCGGTACACCGGGGCCGGGTCCGGCAGGGAGCTGCCGGACCCGGTACGGGACCGCCGGGCCCCGCCGCCCGGCTCTCGCCCGGCCCGCTCAGCAGCCGCACTCCCCCGCACCGACCGGGGCCGTCAACGGGTCGGCGGGCCGGGTTCGGGTGCCCTGCCAGGTCTCGGTCGGGTAGCCCTCGCGGATCCAGTACTCGATGCCGCCGAGCATCTCCTTGACGCGGTAGCCGAGCCGGGCCAGGGCGAGGGCGGCGCGGGTGGCGCCGTCGCAGCCGGGGCCCCAGCAATGCACGACGACCGGCACCTCCGGGTCGAGCAGCTGCGGCGCGTCCGCGGGGATCCGGGCGGTGGGCAGGTGGACGGCGCCGGGGATGTGGCCCTGGTCCCAGGCGGCGGTGCTGCGGGAGTCGACCACGACGAAGTCCGTGGCGCCGGCCGTCAGGGCGGTGTGCACGTCGGCGACGTCGGTGTGGAAGGCGAGCCGCGCGGCGAAGTAGGCGGCGGCGTCGGGCGGCGCGGCCGGCGGGGTGGCGAGTACGGGGCTGGCGGGGGACTGCCGGGCGGGGCGGGGCTGCTGAGTGATCATGGCGGTAAATCTATGGTCCGCGGCAACGGCCGAGAACCGACGATCCCCGGCAGAACCCTTGCCGCACCGGGGATTCCACTGCTAGACAGCGCAGATGACCGGATATTCCCCCGACGCCACCGACTGGCGCATCCTCGACGTCCTGCAGCGCAACGGCCGCGCGGGCTACGCCGAGCTGGCCCGCGCCGTGAACATGTCCGCCAGTGCCGTCACCGAGCGGGTCCGGCGGCTGGAGGAGGCCGGGGTGATCTCGGGGTACGCGGCGGTGGTCGACCCGGAGCGGATCGGGCTGCCGGTGCTGGCCTTCGTACGGCTCCGCTATCCGAACGGCAATTACAAGCCGTTCCATGATCTGCTGGAGACGACGCCGGAGATCCTGGAGGCGCACCACGTCACGGGCGACGACTGCTTCGTGATCAAGGTCGCGGCCCGTTCCATGAAGCATCTGGAAGAGGTGTCCGGGCGGATCGGCGCGCTCGGCTCGGTGACCACCAGCGTGGTGTATTCGTCACCGCTGCCGCGCCGGCCGGTCGGCCACTGACCGTCCGCCCGCCCCCACTCCCCCGGGCCTCAAGTCCGCACGTGGTGCCGTACCGCCGAGCCCGTGCGGGCCTTGACGACCTCCAGCTGGGCGGGGATGCGGGCCTTGAGGTCCGCGACGTGGCTGACGATGCCGACGCTCCGGTCGCGTTCGCGCAGCGAGTCCAGGACGTCCAGCACCTCGTCGAGGGTCTGCTCGTCGAGGCTGCCGAAGCCCTCGTCGATGAAGAGGGTGTCCAGCCGCGTGCCGCCGGCCTCGTCGGTGACAACGTCGGCGAGTCCGAGGGCCAGCGCGAGCGAGGCGAAGAAGGTCTCCCCGCCGGAGAGGCTGGTGGTGTCCCGCTCCCGGCCGGTCCAGCCGTCGATGACGTGCAGACCGAGCCCGGAGCGGCGGGTGCCGCCGGTCCGCTCGTCGGAGTGGACGAGGGTGTAGCGGCCGGCCGACATCCGGTGCAGCCGGGCGCTGGCCGCGGCCGCGACCTGTTCGAGCCGGGCGGCGAGGACGTACGACTCCAGCCGCATCCGCCGCTCGTTCTCGCCGGACGTGCCGGCGGCCAGGGCGGCGAGCCGGGCGATGCGGTCGTGGGCGGCGCGCAGCGGGGCCAGCGCCCGGGCGTCGGCCCCGGCACGCGCGGAGAGCCGGTCGAGTTCGGCGGCGCGGTGCTGGGCGGTGGCGTGCGCCGTGGCGGCGGACCGCAGCCGCGCCGCCGCCTCCTGGTGCGCGGTCCGGGCGGCCTCCGGATCCGCGGGCGGCAGGGCGGCCGCGGCGGACACCTCCGGGTCGGACAGTTCCGCCTCGGTCGCGGCGGATTCCCGCTGCCAGTCGTCGAGCCGCTGCTGCAGGGCCCGCCATTCCTCGTCCCGCAGCAGTGCGCCGGCGACCTCCCGCGGGGTGTCGAACCCGGCCCGGTAGGCGGCGTCGGCGAGCGCGGCGTCGGCCTCCTTGAGCCGCTCGGCGCAGGAGTGCGCCGTACGGGACGCCTCGGCCGCGGCGGCCAGCCGGGCCACCTGCCGCTCCAGGTGCCCGGCCCGTTCTGCCACGCTCGCGCAGTCCGCCCGGGCCCGCGCCAACTCCTCCTCCAGCGCGGCCCGTTCGGCGTCCAGTGCCTCACGGCGGGAGGTGCGGGCGGCGACCCGGCGCTCGGCCTGCTGCTGCTCGGTGCGGCGTCGTTCGTGCTCCCGCTCGGCCCGCTGGAACGCCTCGCGGGCGGCATGCAGATCGGCGCCCCGGGCGTGCTCGCGGGCCAGACCGTCCCGCAACTCCTCGGCCTGCGCGGCGAGTTCGGCCACCGGGGTGTCCCCCGCGGTGGCGGCGGCACCGGCCAGCTCCTCCTTGGCGGACTGGCAGCGCTGCTCCGCCTGCCGCCGGGTCTCCTCGGCCCGGCGGTACGCCGCGAGTGCGGCCTCCTCGGTGGCGCGGTCGACATGGCCGGCGCCGGCCCGGGCCGGCGCCGGGTGCTCGGTGGCGCCGCACACCACGCAGGCCGCGCCGTCCGTCAGCGCCTCCGCGAGCTCGGCGGCGATCCCGCGCAGCCGCCGGTCCTTGAGGTCGAGCCAGTCCTCGTGGGCGGCCGCGGACCGTTCCCGGGCGGTGAGCAACTCCCGTTCGGCGACGCGTACTTCTTCGGCAAGGCGGTCGCGCCGCCGGGCCGCGGCGAGCCGTTCGGCGGCCGGTTCGACGCGGGCGGCGAGCTGCTCGGCCCGGGTCGCGGCCTCCTGGGCCGACTCGATGCGCCGCTGGTGGGCACCACGGGCCCGGTCCCACTGGGCGAGCCACTCGCCGGCGTCCAGCAGGGTCTCTTCGTCGGCGCGCGCCTCGCGGTCCAGTGCGGCCCGTTCCGCGCCGATCCCGGCGGCCCGCCGCTCGGTCCGCCGGGCCGCCGCGAGCGAGCCCAGCTCCTCCCGCAACTCCCGCTCCCTGGCCGCGAGTTGGTCGCCCGAGGCGTCGGCGAGGGCCGGCGGCAGAAGGCCGCGGCAGTCCGCGTCGGCGCGCTGGGCGGCGTCCAGGTCGCGTCCGGCGGCGTCGCGCAGGGCGAGCGCGGGCGCCACCTCCGCGGCGGTGCGGGCCCGGGCCAGCCTCGCCCGGGTCGCTTCCCGTTCCGCGGCCCGGGCCTCCAGCGCATCGGCCCGGCGGCGGGCGTCCGCATAGCGCTGCTGGAGCCGGTGCCGTTCGCCGGCCTCCGCCAGCCGGCCGGCCGCGGTCCGTTCGGCCTCCTCGGCCCGGTGCAGTGCGCAGCGGTGGATGTCCAGCCGCTCCCGTGCGGTCACCCGGGCGACGGCGGCGCCGGCCAGCACCGCGTCGGCGAATCCCGGCTCGCCCGGCCCTGGCACGTCCGGCTCCGCGGGGGCGGCCGCGGTGCCGCGTCCGGTACGCCCGGCCGCGCCCGCGGTACGCCGTCCGGCGGCGCCGCCCTGGGCCGGGACCGCGGCCGCGGTACGCCGGCCGGAGTCCGCGGCGGGCAGCAGCCCCGCGAAGGCCGCGGCGTCGCCGGACTCCGCGTCCGCGGTCCCGCCGGCCGCCTGCGCCATCCGGTGCGCCAGCGCCAGCAGCCGTTCGTCGCCCGCCGCGACCTCGTCGGCGGCGGCCCGGCGGCGCGCGGTCAGCTGCTCCTCCAGCGCGGCGAACCGGCGGGTGTCGAAGAGCCGGCCGAGCAGCCGGGCGCGGGCCTCGGCGTCGGCCCGCAGGAAGCGCGCGAACTCGCCCTGCGGCAACAGCACGACCTGGCAGAACTGCTCCTTGCTCATGCCGAGCAGCTGCCCGATCTCCTCCCCGATCTCCTGGTGCGAGCGGCTCAGCGCCTTCCAGTGCCCCGCGCCGCCGGCCGCCCGTTCCTGCGCTCCGGCCGGTACGAACTCCCGCAGCCGGCTCTGCGCCTTCTCCCTCGTCGTACCGCTGCCGCGCTTCTTGGGCCGCGGCTGCTCCGGCAGCCGGGTGATCTCCAACCGCCGTTCGGCCACGGTGAGTTCGAGGACGACCTCGGTGAGGGTCAGCGGGTCGGCCAGGTCGCTGCGCAGTGCCTGGCCGCTCTGCCGCGCCCCGGGCACCGACCCGTACAGCGCGAAGCAGACCGCGTCGAGGACGGAGGTCTTGCCGGCGCCGGTCGGCCCGTGCAGCAGGAACAGGCCGTCCCGGGTGAGCCGGTCGAAGTCGATGGTCTGGGTGCCGCCGAACGGCCCGAACGCGGTGACGGTCAGCCGGTGCAGTCTCATCGTGCCCCCTCGGCCGCCATCTCCTGGGCCCGCACCTCGTCGATCGCGGAGCGCAGTGCGGCCCGCTCGTGCGCGTCGGCCGCGCGGCCGGGCCGTACGTGTGCCACGAAGTCCTCGGCGATCTCCTGGTCGCTGCGGCCGCGCAGCCGCTGGGCGTACGAGGCCAGCGAGCGGGCGGGCCCCTCGTCGGGGTCGAAGACCAGGCTGACGAGGTGCGGGAAGCGGCGGGCGAGCCGGGCCATCGGCTCGTGCGGGCGGGCGCTGTCGGTGAGCGTCGCCTCGACCCAGGAGTCCTCGTGCCCGGCCAGTGCCGGGTCGTCGAGCAGCCGCTCCAGCGGCCCCGGATGCGGGCCAGCGGCCGCGGCACCGGGCAGTCCAGCCGCTCCGCGCGCACCGCCCCGGCCGCGTCGAGGTCGACCAGCCACATCGATTTGCGGTGTGTGGCCTCGGAGAACGAATACGCCAGCGGGGAACCGGAGTAGCGGATCCGTTCGGTGAGGGTCTGGCAGCCGTGCAGATGGCCGAGCGCGGCGTAGTCCACGCCCTCGAACACCGCCGCGGGGACGGAGGCGACGCCGCCGACGGTGATGTCGCGTTCGCTGTCGCTGACCGCGCCGCCGGTGACGAAGGCGTGCGCCAGCACCACCGAACGGGTCCCCGGCGGCCGGCCGGCGAGGTCGGCGCGCACCGTGTCCATCGCCGCGCCCAGCACCGCCGCGTGGTCGGCCCGGGGCGCGCCGAGGGCGTCGCGCACCATGGCGGGTTCGAGGTACGGCAGGCCGTAGAGCGCGACCGGGCCGTGCGCGTCGTGCAGCAGCACGGGGGTGCCGCAGCCGGCCGGGTCGGTCCGCAGGTGGATGCCGGCCCGTTCCATGAGTCCCGAGCCGACGCCCAGCCGGCGGGCGGAGTCGTGGTTGCCGGAGATCATCACGGTCGGTACGCCCAGGTCGGCGAGCCGGTGCAGCGCCTCGTCGAAGAGCTCGACGGCGGCGAGCGGCGGCACGGCCCGGTCGTAGATGTCGCCCGCGACGAGCACGGCGTCGATCTCCCGGTCGCGCACCGTCGCCACGAGGTGGTCGAGGAAGGCACGCTGGGCGGCGAGCAGGCCGACCCGGTGGAAGGACCGACCCAGGTGCCAGTCGGAGGTGTGCAGAAGTCTCAATCGACCGCTCCGACCTGCACGTTTCCCCTCCCGGTCCGTCCCTGGCACCGTCCGGGGTCCGCCGGCCGGCCGTGCCCAGGGTAGCCGCCGGCGCGGGCCGGTCCGGTACCGGCCTCGCGTCAGGGGCGGCGCGTCGGCGCCCTTCGGGCGTCACCTCTTCTTCCGCAGGGCCCGGGACCTCTTCTTCCGCAGGGCCCCGGGTGTGTGCGCGGCCGCCGTGCCGGACTTCTCGCTGCGCACCTTGTACTGCGGTTCCTCCTCGGAGGCGTCGATTCGCCGCGCTCGGCCATGGGACTCACCTCCCGGGGGAATTGTCCCGGAGGCCGGTCCCCGCGGCATGCGGGGCGGCGGCCGGGTCCGCGCAGCGGACGTCGCGGGCCGGGCGGCGGCCGGTGGTGAGGAAGGTGGTGACCGTACGGTCGCCGCAGGCGGTGCCGTTGGCGAGGTAGGCGCCGTGGCCGCCGTGGTCGAGGGCGACCAGACGGGCGCGGTCACCGAGGGCCTGCCGCATCTTCAGGGCACCGAAGTAGGGGGTGGAGGGGTCCCGGAGGTTCTGCAGCATCAGGATGTTGGACGGTCCGTCGTCGGTGATCCGGGTGGGCCGGGGGTCCGGCGCGTCCTTCCAGAAGGAGCAGGGCGTGATGTTCGCCGGCATGCCGGCGGTGAGCGGGTGGCGGGCCCGGTCGGCGGCGACCGCGCGCCGGTGGGCGGGGACCGATGCCGGCCAGCGCACGTCGTTGCAGAGGGTCGCCATGATGGCGGTGGCGTCGGTGTCGGGCATCGGCCGGGCGAGGTCGGGGGCAGGTCCGGGCGGGCGGCCGGGTCCTGGGCCTGCTGGACGAGCCGGGCCAGCGGTGCGAAGGAGGCGTCGTTGTAGAGGGCGTTCTGCAGCGCCTGCCGCAGCATGTTGCCGGTCAGTGGCACGGACTCGGTGGTGGATTCCCTGGGCGCGCGGTCCAGCTTCGCGGCCAGTGCGAGGAACAGCGGGCGGACCTCTTCGGGTCGGGCGGCCAGCCGCAGGCCGTCCTTGTCGCGGGCCGGGTCGGCGGCCCAGGCGGCGAAGTCGGGGAACCGGTCGTCCGCGGCGGCCGACATGTTCGCCAGCCAGCCCCGCTCGACCCGCGCCGGGTCGGGGTCGCCGCTGCTGTCCAGCACCCAACGGTCGGTGTGCTGCGGGTACTTCTGGGCGTAGACGGCGCCCACGTACGTCCCGTAGGAGACGCCCCAGGCCGAGAGTTTCCGCTCGCCGAGCGCCTGCCGGAAGCGGTCGATGTCGCGGACCTCGTTGGTGGTGGAGATGCTGCGCAGGACGGCGCCGCCGTGGCGGTGGCAGGCGTCGGCGACGCGCCGGGCGCGGGCGACGTTGTCGGTGATGTTGCCGTCCGGGGAGGGCCAGGAGCGCAGGCTCACCAGAAAGCGGTCGGCGGGCGCCAGGCCGCAGCTCGCCGTGGCGCTGCCGCCCACTCCGCGCGGGTCCAGACCGACCAGGTCGAACGCCCCGCCCGTGGCCTTGCGCAGCGCCTCCCCTTCTGCGCGAGCCGCTGCACCCCGAGCCGCCGGGGCCGCCCGGGATCAGCAGCAGGGTGCCGCGCCGTGCGGCGGGCCGGTCGCTGCGCAGCCGGGACACCGCGACGGTCAACTGCGGGCCGTCCGGGTGCCGGTAGTCGACCGGTACGGCCAGGTCGGCGCACTCCTGTCCGGCGGGGCCGCCGGGTCGGTCGCAGGGCCGCCAGGCGAGGGGCGCGGGCGCGCCGGTGGCGCCGGCGGGGGCGGCGGGGGCGGGCGGGGCGAAGCCGGTCAGGGTGGCCGCGACCGCCGTCGCGGAGAGGCTGAGGAGGAGGGCGCGTCGTGAGTAACTCGTCATGGGACAAGGGTGGTTGAGCCGCGCCCCGGCTCCCATCCGGCAGCCACGAGACCCGGGGTGGGGTTATCCCCGGCGGCGGCGCCGGCCTCGCCCCCGGCCGGGCGGTCGCCCGCGCCGTCGTCCGCGTCCGCCTCCGGTGCGGCGCGCCACCGTCCAGGTACCGCTCGTCGATCCGCTTCGGCCCGAACGGCCACTCCTTCTCGACGCGGGCCCAGAGGAGGAACGCCACGACACCCGCGGCGACCCAGGCCAGCGACCATTCGATGGGGTGCCGGCCGGGCGCGTTGCGGTCCGCGTAGCCGTAGATCACCAGCCAGCCGGTGAGCGCGAGGAGTCCGGGGAGCGGGTAGAGCCACATCCGGTAGGGGCGGCGCAGGGCCGGCTGGCGGCGGCGCAGCACGGTGACGGCGGCGACCTGGGCCAGCGACTGCACGATCACCATGACGGTGGTGAGCAGCTGGATGATGGTGGCGAGGTCGGTGTGCCGGCCCAGGAGGAAGCCGGCCGCCATCACCGCCCCCATGGTGAGCAGGCCGAGCACCGGGAACCGGTGGCGCGGGTGGAGGGTGCCGTACGGGCGGAAGAAGACCCGGTCGCGGGCGGCGTCGTAGGGGACCCGGGAGCCGCCGAGGAGCCCGGTGAAGACGGAGGCGACGGCGGTGACGAGGATGAGCACGGTGACGGTGTCGGCCGCGCCCCTGCCCCAGGCCCGTTCCAGCACGGCGGAGGCGACGGACGAGGACGCCGTGGAGTGCGGGTCGAGCATCTCCCGCCAGTCGACGACGCCGAGCGTGCCGATCTGCAGCAGCAGGTAGATGGCCATGATGCCGAGGATGGCGGCGATGATCGCGCGCGGGACGGTCCGGCCGGGGTCGCGGATCTCGGCGCCATGTAGGCGATGGTGTTGTAGCCGAGGTAGTCGTAGATGCCGATGGTCAGCCCGGCCGCGAAGCCCACCCAGAAGTGACCGGCCGTCAGCTCGAAGGCGTGCGCGGGGTAGGTGAAGGCGCGCTCCGGGCTGAAGTGGGTGAACGCGGCGACGATGACGAGGACGACGGCGGCGATCATCACCGCCCAGAGGACAACGGTGAGCCGGGCGATCCGCTCCACCCGCCGCCACAGCAGCACCATGATGCCCACGGTGACCACGAGTCCGACGGCGTCACCCTGCCCTGGCTCATCCCCGGCCACAGATAGCCCAGGTACTGCACGAAGCCGATCACACCGGTGGACATCCCCAGCGGGATGAACAGCATGGCCGTCCACACGAACAGGAACGGCATCAGCTTGCCGGTGCGGTACTGGAACGCCTGCCGCAGATAGACGTAGCTGCCGCCGGCGCCGGGCAGCGAGGCGCCCAGCTCGGCCCAGACCAGCCCGTCCGCGAGCGCCAGGACCGCGCCGGCGAGGAACCCGATGACGGCCTGCGGTCCGCCGAAGGCGGCGACCATCAGCGGGATGGTGACGAACGGGCCGATGCCGCACATCTGGCTCATGTTGATGGCGGTGGCCTGGAACAGTCCGATCCGGCGGACGAATCCCACGTGCTCGTCGAGGAGTTCAGGCATCGGCGGCCCCCTTCTCGTGCCGGCACGGCGGAGCTTCGGCCCCCGCCGCTCGCCGGTGCGGCACCCGTCCGCCCCGCCACAGGCTGACACGCCCGGCGCCGCCGCGCACCGGTACGGACCGGACATTCCACCCGCGCCCGGCCGCTCTCCCGCGGGCCGCGCCGCCGGTCAGACCTCCCCGGCCGCCCGGCCTCCCCGTACGCCTCGCCGCCGAGCTCCAGCCGGGCCGTACCGGCCGTCGCGTCCGCCAGCCAGCCGCGGAACGCGTCCAGCTCGGCCTCCGGCAGCCCGACCTCGATGCGCACCTCCGCCCCGTACGTCACCTCCCGCACCGCGCGGCCCGTGGTCCGCAGGTCGTTCTCGACCCGGCCGGCCCGCTGGTGGTCGACGGTGACCGTGGCCAGCCGGAAACGCTGCCGGGTGACCGTGCCCAGCACGTCCAGGGCCTCGCCGACGACACCGCCGTAGGCGCGTATCAGCCCACCGGCGCCGAGCTTGACGCCGCCGAAATAGCGGGTGACGACGGCGACGACGAAGCGCATCTCGCGGCGGAGCAGCATCTGCAGCATCGGGACGCCCGCGGTGCCGCCCGGCTCGCCGTCATCACTGGCCTTCTGCACGCCGCCGTCGGCACCGAGGACGTACGCCCAGCAGTGGTGGCGTGCGGTCGGGTGCTCCTTGCGGATGCGCGCGAGGAAGTCCAGCGCCTCGGTCTCGTTCGCGACGGGCGCGAGCGCGCAGAGGAAGCGGGACTTGTTGATCTCGATCTCGTGGACACCCTCGCGCGCGAGCGTGCGGTACTGCTCCTGCATCGCTCCAGCCTATGCGGCCCCGGTGACAGCGGGCTCCCGGTCCCGGCCGCCCGCGCCGCGCTGGGCCGTCCGCCAAAAGGGCACGGGGGTCCGCCGGACGGGCGCAGTCCGCACGGCCAGGCGGCGTACCCGCCCCGTCCGCACGGTGCGTCGGGGAGACGTCGGGGCCGGCCGTGGGCACTGTGAGGCCAGTGCGAGAGCCTCGTGTTTCCGGGGCCCCGCTCGTACGCGCAGGAACGGAACCGCGGGTTGGCGGAGGGCTGCATGGAAGAGAGCACACAGTCGGCGATGACGGCGGGCGAGCCCCTCACGGGCGAGGACATGCCCGAGCCCCCGCCGGAGGTCGTCGAGGCGGCACGCGAGGCGCCCGATCACTGGCTGGCCTGGTGGACCTGACGTGGCAGGGCGAGGGGCCGCCACCGCTCTGGGCGCTGATCGGGCAGTGGCGGTCCGGGCCGACCGGCGAGATCGAGGAGTGGCGGGACAACCCGGAGTACCGGCCGTCGCCGCAGATGCTGGAGTGGTCGGAGCCGGCCGACCCGGTGGACCGCGCGGTGCAGCTGGCCGCGACCGGTTACGGGCCCGGGCAGGACGTCACCGAGGCGCTGGCGCGGGCCGAGGTGTCCGTCCTGGTCACCGCGACCGGCACCCCGCTGGCCGCCGCCTCGCCCGAGGGCACCCCGGTGATCCCGGCCTACACCTCGGAGGGCTACCTGGAGTCGGTGGGACGGCTGCTCTACGACCGGCGTCCGGTGGCCGACCTCGTGGACCAGCTTCCGCCGGGCCACGCGCTGTACCTGAACCCGACCGGGCCGGTGAGCATGCTGGTCGACACCGAGGAACTGCGTGCCGCACTGGCCGGGACGTCCGCCCAGGCGCCGGAGGAGGTCCGGGAGGCGGCCGCGACCGGGGCGCTGCGGCCCGGCACCGGGGCCGGCGGCGCCGAGCCGGTGGGCGGCGGCCGGGCGATCGGCAAGCCGGCCCGGGCCGCCACCGGCAGCACCGTCGTCGGCGCCGGACTGGCCGGCAGCACGGTCGTCCGCGCCCGCCGCTGACCGCCCCCGTCCCACCCCACTAAAGAACCCGCCCCGCCGCCTTCCCCTTCGGGCGGGGCGCCTGCGTCCGCGGACGCGCCCGCCGTGGCCCGGGCGGGAATCTTCCGGCGGTGCCGGCCGTTGATCCGCACGAGAACCTTCCCTGAGCAGGAGGCAGTGCGTGTACGGCGATCCCAGTACGATCCGCAGGATCCTCACCGAGCTCGGCGACACCTGGGCCGTCGTGGGTCTGTCGAACAACGAGCGGCGGGCCGCGTACGGCGTGGCCGAGGTGCTGCAGCGCTACGGCAAGCGCATCGTTCCGGTGCACCCGAAGGCCGAGACGGTGCACGGCGAGCCGGGCTACTCCTCGCTGGACGCGATCCCGTTCCCGGTCGACGTGGTCGATGTGTTCGTCAACAGCGAGCTGGCCGGGCCGGTCGCCGACGAGGCCGTGGCGGCCGGTGCGAGGGCCGTCTGGTTCCAGCTCGGTGTGGTCGACGAGGGGGCCTGGAACCGCGTGCGCGATGCGGGTCTGGACATGGTCATGGACCGTTGTCCGGCCATTGAGATACCGCGTTTGGGCTGAGCCGGGCGTGCGTTAGCGTCCGGACATGATCGAGATACGGGCCGCCGTCCCCGGGGACGCAGCCGAACTGGTCCGGCTGCGCCGGCTGATGTTCCGGGCGATGAACGGCGAGGACCAGCCCGGCGGTTGGGAGCGGGAGGCGGAGACGGTGGCGCGCCGGCTGCTGACCGGGCCGGAGGCGCGGCTGGGGGCCTTCGTGGTGGCGGGCGACGGGGCGGCCGGGGCGCCGCATCTGGCGGCGTGTGCGGTCGGGACGGTGGAGCAGCGGCTGCCGGCGCCGGGCCACCCCTCGGGCCGCTTCGGCTTCGTCTTCAACGTGTGTACGGATCCGCGCTATCGGGGCCGCGGCTATGCCCGCGCCACCACCGAGGCGCTGCTCGACTGGTTCGCGGAGCAGGGCGTCAGCCGCGTCGACCTGCATGCCACGGACGGCGCCGAACCGCTGTACCGCAGCATGGGGTTCCACGAACACTCCACACCGCTGTCGCTGGACCTGCGCGCGGGCGTGCGGCGCAAGGCCGGCTGAGCGGGCGCCCGGCCCGGGGCGACCGCCGGGCCGGAGAGGCAGCCGCCCTACTCCACCCGGGCGGCGAAGCCGTAGTGGAGGCCGCTGCCCGGCACCGGGAGCCCCGGCGGCAGCTCTTCGCCGCTCAGCGGCGGAAGGGTGACGGTGTCCAGTCGACGGTCCGGTCGAAGTGTTCGGCGAGGTGGACGACGCTCACCTCCTCGCCGTGCGCGTACGCGGTGAGGATCGGAGCCCCGCTCAGCCCGCAGCCCCCGACGACCGAGAACCACTGGTCGCAGGCCCAGCGCAGCTCATCGGGGCGGGAGGCGACGATCGTCGCGCAGTGCGCGGTCGAACCGCTCCAGCCGGTGTCGTCCAGCACATAGAAACCGTACGGCCCGGTGGTGTGGTGCCCGGTCCCGGCGGCGCCCGCCCGGGCGAGGAGGTCTTCCGTCTCGGCCTGCCGCCGCCCGATGGTGGTCTCGTCCTCCCCATACCCCTCGGCGGCCTCGGGGTTGAGCTCGCGCATGTTCTGCCAGAAGTCGATCTGCTGGGCCAGCCGTCCGGCCAGCAGGGTCAGGGCGGGGACGTGGCCGGGATGTCTGTCGAGGGCCGCGCGCAGCCAGGGTTCCTCCGGCCAGCTCTGCCCGGCGCCGTCGATCTCTTCCGGCACGTCCGCCGGGCCGGTGGCCGTCAGGCACAGCAACCGCCCCAGCGCGAAGGCGGCGTCGGCATCCCGGCCGTCGCGGCGGTCCGCAGCCGCGTCAGCCTCTCGTCGTCGATCGTCATGTGCCGCAGGCTAGGCGCAGGCGCTGACATCCGGGGCCGTCACGCGTGCATCGACCGCTCCGGAAGGGTCCGGAAGGCCGCTCTTAGGCGACGCCCAGGCCGTCCAGGACCGTGGCGCCGGGGAGTTCGGCCAGTGCCTTGCCGGGGACGATGAGCTTGCCGCGGCGGCTGCCGCTGCCGATCAGGGCGTACGGGGTGTCGGCGACGGCGGCGTCGACGAGCAGTGGCCAGCCGCGGGCAGGCCGATGGGGGTGATGCCGCCGTATTCCATGCCGCTCTCGCCGACCGCCCGGTCCATCGGTGCGAACGAGGCTTTCCGCGCGCCGAGTTGGCGGCGCACCACGCCGTTGACGTCGACGCGGGTGTGGGACAGGACGACGCAGCCGGCCAGTGCGGTCTCGCCGCCGCGCTTGCCGGCCACCACCACGCAGTTCGCCGACTGCTCCACCAGCCAGGGGCCGTAGTGCTCGACGAGCAGTGCGGTGTCCGCGATGGCGGGGTCGGTGTCGACGAAGCGGAACTCCTCGACCGGTACGGAGCCGCTCCAGGCGCGGATCGCCGCGGCGACGGGCTCGGTCAGCTGGTCCAGGCACTCGACGGCGGGCCGGACCTCGTCAAAGGCATCCATCGGGACGGGCATGGCGCCAAGTTAACAGCCGGAGCCGGTCGCCGCGGGACCGTCTCAGCGGGCGGGCTGGATGATCACGGACATGGTCATCTCGACCGGTTCGGTCCCGTCGTTGCGATAGCCGTGCGGGACCTTGGCCTCGAACGTCGCCGAGGCGCCGGCCGGCACGGTGTGCTCGACGCCGTCGACGACGAGGGTGAGGGTGCCGGCGCGGACGTGGAGCAGTTCGACGGTGCCGGGCGGATGGGGGTCGGAGGCGCTGTCGTCGCCGGCATCAGCCGCCAGTCCCACAGTTCGAAGGGGCCGGGCGCCTCGGCGCCGACGAGGAGCTTGGTGAAGCTGCCCGCCTCGGTGGACCACAGCCGGACCGCCTCGCCCGGACCGACGATGCGGACCTGGGGGCCCTGTTCGTAGTCGAGGAGCGTGGTGATGCTGACGCCGAGCGCGTCGGCGATCTTGACGGTGGTTCCCACGCTCGGGTTGGTACGGGCCTGCTCGATCTGGATGATCATGCCGCGGCTGACGCCGGCGCGGGCCGCCAGGGCGTCGAGGGTGTAGCCGCGCTCGGCGCGCCAGTGCTTGAGGTTGCGGGCGAGCGACTGCGTGAGCTGGTCGAGGTCCGTCACGGTCCGTCCAAGTCGAGGCTAATAAATTGGATGCTGTAGTTCAGTTTGTTGGACTACGGTGTGGTGTACTTCAGCGTCCGGTTCACTGTACTGCGAGGTTTCACCATGACAGCGGTCTTCGCCCTGGCCACCAGCCTCCTCTGGGGGCTCGCCGACTTCGGGGCGGACTGCTCACCCGACGATTCCAGGCGCTGACCGTCGTGGTCGTCTCGCAAACCCTGGCCGCCGTGGTCCTGGGCGCCATCGTGGTGGCGACCGGCGGCTGGCGGGAGGCCGGGCCGCAGCTGTGGTTCGCGGTCGGCGCGGGCGTCGTCGGCCCGGCCGCGATGCTCTGCTTCTACCGCGCCCTGGCACTCGGCCCGATGGGCGTGGTCTCCCCGCTCGCCGCGCTCGGCACCGTACTGGTACCGCTCGGCGTGGGCATCGTGGCGGGCGAACGGCCCGGCCTGCTGCAGGCCGCCGGCATGGTCGTGGCGGTCGTCGGGGTACTGCTGGCCGGCGGCCCGAAGATCAGCGGCGCCTCCATCGCCCGCCAGACGATCGCGCTGACGCTGGTCTCGGCGCTCGGCTTCGGCGCGGTGATGGCGCTGATCGCGGAGGCGTCCACGACCGTGACCGGCCTGTTCCTCGCGCTGTTCGTGCAGCGGGTGTGCAATGTCGCGGTCGGCGGCGCCGCCCTGTACGCGTCGGTGCGGCGCGGCAACCCGGCGCTGCCCGAGGGCGGGTTCGCGGCCCTCAAGGGCGCGCTGCCGATGCTCGCCTTCGTGGGCATCGCGGACGTCGCCGCGAACGGCACGTACTCCCTCGCCGCCCAGCACGGTCCGGTCACCATGGCCGCGGTGCTCGCCTCCCTCTACCCCGTCGTCACCACGCTCGCCGCGCTCGGCGTCCTCAAGGAGCGGATGCGGGCGATACAGACGGCCGGCGCCTCCCTCGCACTGGTCGGCACGGTCCTGCTCGCCTCCGGGGGCTGACGCGCCGTCAGGCCGCGTCGCTACGCCTCCCCGGCGGGCGCCGCCGCCTCGTCCGCCACCCACTCCCCCAGCGCCACCAGCTGCTCCGGCGTGACACCCTCCGGGATCGGCACCGGCGCCGGGGTGCGCAGCGGCGGCTGCCAGCCCGTCGCCGGGTCCCAGCGGCGGACCACCTTGGCGGGCGCGCCGGCGACCACCGCGTGGTCGGGGACCTCGCCGCGGACCACGGCACCGGCCGCGACCACCACGTTCCGGCCCAGCCGGGCACCGGGCAGGATGACCGCACCGGTGCCGATCCAGCTGCCGGGGCCGATGCTGACCGGATCGGCGCGCGGCCACTGCTTGCCGACCGGCACCTCGGGATCGTCGTAACTGTGGTTGGTGGTGGTGACGTACACACCGGGGCCGAAGAAGCAGTCGTCGCCGATCGTCAGCCGGACATCGGCGATCACATGGCTGCCGCGGCCGAGGACCACGCCGTTCCCCAGCGTGAGGATCGGCTCCGGGCCGAGGTCGAGGTCCGGCATCATGCCCGCGGTGAGCGTCACGTCCTGGGCGATGATGCAGTGGTCGCCGAGCTCGATCCAGGGGTCACCGAAGACGGTGCCCTGCGGGAACGCGAGCCGGGTGCCGGTGCCGATCCGGCGGAAGCGGTACGGCCCCGGCCGGCCGGCCGTGACGGCCGCGGCCTCCCGCACCCAGCGCGCGCCGCGGTGAACGGCGCGCGACACGGCCCGGCGCCGCCAGGCCGCCAAGGACGAGAACACGTTCTGGTTTATCGGCACCCGCACACCGTACTCAGCACCCCGGGCGCCGGACCGCGCACCGGGCTGTGATCTTCGCCCCACCGGCCGATCGCCCGGTCCGCCGGCCGGTGCGTCGTCTACGGTGCTGGGGGCGCGGCGCACAAACGGCGAGGAGATCCAGAGATGACGGAACGGGCGTTCATTTCACCGGTGGGCGGCAAGGAACCGCAGGTGGCCGCGACGGCGTTCACCGCCCCGACGTCCGTGGTGATCGGCGAGGTCACCCTGGCCGCGGGCGCCAGCGTCTGGTACCACGCGGTGCTGCGGGCCGACTGCGGCCCGATCGTGCTCGGCGCCGACAGCAACATCCAGGACAACTGCACGGTCCACGTCGACCCGGGCTTCCCGGTGACCGTAGGCGAGCGGGTCTCGGTCGGCCACAACGCGGTGCTGCACGGCTGCACCGTCGAGGACGACGTCCTCATCGGCATGGGCGCCACGGTCCTCAACGGCGCCCACATCGGCGCCGGCTCACTGGTCGCCGCCCAGGCCCTGGTCCCGCAGGGCATGCGGGTGCCGCCCGGCTCCCTCGTCGCCGGCGTACCGGCGAAGGTCAAGCGGGAACTGACCGCCGAGGAGCGCGAGATGATCCGGGTCAATGCGGCGATGTACCTGGAACTGGCGGCCGCGCACCGGGAAGCGGTGGCGGAGGACTGAGGAACGCCGGGGCGGGGGCCGCGGGGCGGGCATGGGACCGCGCCGCGGGGGCGGGGTGTCGCGGAGGGAGACCGTGGAGGGACCCGGCGACGTCGGCCGGAACCTCAGCGACGCCCGGCGGACGCGGCGACGGTGAGCGCCGACGACAGCAGCTCGGCGTCGAAGAGGGAGGCATCCGCGAGGCGGTGGGCGTTGGCGTACCCGTTCATCATGAGCTTGGCGGTCCGCAGGGCCGCGGGAGAGCGGCGGATCAGCGGCTTGGTCCAGCGCGTGACGGTGCTGTCGAGCTGATCCACGGGCACGACCTTGTGGAGGAGGGAGAGCTCCTGCGCGGTGACGGCGTCGAAGTTGTCGGCGGTCAGTATCAGTTCGCGCACTCTGGCGGCGCCTCCCTCGCTCAGCAGCCGCGGCATGATGCCGCCCCAGGCGGGCGGCACGCCCAGACCCAGTTCCGGCAGCCGGAAGCGACAGTTGTCCGCGCCGACCCGCAGATCGCAGAAGACCGCGAGCCCCACACCGGCCCCGACCACGCCGCCGTGCAGCCGCGCGATGGTCACGACGTCGGTGGTCGCGAGGGCGTCACACACCCGGCGGGCCTTGTTGGCGAGCGCCCGCAGTTCCACGCCACTGGGGTCGGCCGCGAGCAGGGCGGGGAATTCCGCGCGGTCGCCGCCGAGGCAGAAGTCGTCGCCCGCGCCGGAGAGGACCAGCACCCTGATGCCGGTCTCGTCGTCCAGGGCCCCAGGACCGCGAGCAGCTCGTCGAGGATCGGTCCGGAAATGGCGTTGCCGGTCTCCGGGCAGTTCAACTGCACCCTGAGGACGGGCCCTTCCTGGGAGACGAGGAGGGACTTGAAGTCGTGCATCATGGCGGTTCCTTGTTCGTTGTTCCACGCTTCGTGGGAGCCGGTCCACCGGGCGACTCAGGCACGGGCGACCGGAAGTGTGATCAGGCGGCGGAAGGCCACCCGGGACGCCCAGCCGGGCGCACCCGCGAGCTGCAGCCCGGGGAGGCGCTGGAGCAACGCGGTGAGCAGGCACTCCGCCTCCATACGGGCGAGTGCGCTGCCGAGGCAGAAGTGGATGCCGCCGCCGAAGCTGAGGTGGGGGGACCGCCGGCGGATGTCGAAGAGTTCGGGGTCCGCGTACTGGCGCGGGTCGTGGTGGGCGGCGCCGACCATGAGCTGCACCATCTCGTTCTCCCGGATGGTGACCCCGGCGAGCACGGTGTCCTCCGGAGCGACCCGGCTGATCATGTGTATCGGGGCGTCGTAGCGGAGGACCTCGTCCAGGGCGCCCGGTATGTGCTCGGGGCGGGTGCGCAGCCAGTCCCGTTGGCGCGGGTGCTCCAGGAGCAGGCGGACCGCGCCGGCGAGTACGTGGGAGGTGGTCTCCAGTGCCGCCAGCACCATGAAGAGCGCGAGGTGGAAAACGGCCTCGTCCGCGGCCGCCCGGTCGGGTTCGAGGTCGTCCCATACGGCGATCCAGGACGAGATCGGGTCCGTCCCGGGATTCCTCCTGCGGCCCTTCACCAGCGCGGTGAAATACTCGCGCAATTGCCGGTGGCCTCGTCGGAAAGGGCGAGCTGACTTCGGGTCGGAAACAGCTCCTGGGTGAATACCTGGTCGTGGGTGAGGGAGCGCAGCAACGCGTAATCGGACGGCGGCAGTTGCAGCCATTCACCGATCGTGATCACCGGCAATTCGTCGCTGACCAGTGCGCAGAAATCGGCTGTGCCAAAAACGAGTTCTTCGTCCAGGCGGTCCAGCAGTCGATTGACCGTACGCTCGACGGAATTCTTCATCACCGCCAGGGAATTGCGGTCGAAGACATTTCCCACCGACCGCCGCATCCGGGTGTGGTCCGGCGGGTTGAGCATGGGCAGGGTGCCGCCCATCTGGCGTGATGCGGGTGCCTTCCAGCGCGCCGTGTCGACCTGGCGGGCCCGCCAGCCGCTGTCCGGCACCCGCCACGCCCGGCTGCGCAGTACCTGGTGGCACAGGGAGTAAGACGTCGCCAGGTGCCCGCCCCAAGGCGCCGGGACAATATCCCCCATCGCCCTGAGTTTCACATACCAGGGCAAGGGATTTGCCTGACCATCGCCTGTGCGCAGACGGGAGAAGAGCGAAACCACGCTGCGCCGGTCAACGGGGGCAATGGCCAGAGCGGGCTCCACGGCGACACCTTCCTCCAGAAGATCACACAGTAATCGCCAACGCTGCATACCCCCGAGCTTGAACATTCATGCGGTCAATGAACATTCACACTGTCATTAACGTCACACACGCCACCAGTTGAGGAACCCGCTCCACCAGCTTCCCTTCTGCGACCTGCCCTTGGGCTGCTGGGACGGCTGCTCCCCCGGGCGGTGGCCGCCGCCGGCCGGCCCCGCCTCAGGGCGTGCGTGGCGCACCGGGGTGAAGCGGGCGGGCAGCGCGATGAGCGCACGGTGGAACGGACCGGGACGCCAGGTCAGGGTTTCCGCCGGCACGCCCAGCTCGACGTCGGGCAGCGTGTTCAGCAGCTTCTCGATGGCCCTGATGGAGATCAGCAGTGCCGGGTCCTTGGCGGGACAGGCGTGCGTTCCGGCACCCCAGGCCAGGTGGGCCCGCTTGCTGAACGTCTGCCGTGAGGCGGACAGGGTCGGGTCCGCGTTGGCCGCCGCGAAGCTGATCAGGACCGGCGTGCCGGCCGCCAGCTTGGTGCCGGCGACCTCCACGTCGTGGACCGGGTAGTGGGTGGCGTAGTTGGCGATCGGCGGGCTGTTCCACAGCACCTCGTTGATGGCGTCCTCGACCAGGACACCGGCGCCCTGCTGGCCGTCGGCGAACTGCTCGTCGGACAGCAGCAGGCGCAGCGCGTTGCCGATGATGTTCTGCACCGGCTCGGTGCCCGCCCCGATGAGGAGGGCCAGCTGGTGGACCATCTCCTCGTCCGACAGCTGCGACGGGTGCTGCATCAGCCACGAGGTGATGTCCTCACCGGGGCTGGTGCGCTTCAGCGTGACGAGCTCGAACAGCGCCCCTGCCATGGCCTCGTTGGCCCGCTCCACATCGACACCGTCGAAGAGGTTGGAGATGGCGCTGATCAGCCGGTCGCCGAGCTCCGCGGGGCAGCCGAACAGGTCGTTGAAGACCAGCAGCGGCAGCACCTGGGCGTAGTCGCTGATCAGGTCGGCCTTGCCGCGGAAGCCGAACTGGTCGATCAGGTAGGCGGCGACCCGGTCGACATGCCGGCTCACCCGGTGCATGTCCAGGCGCGCGAAGCTGTCCGTCACGGCCTGGCGCAGCTTCAGATGGTCGGCACCGTCGGAGAACATGCAGTTCGGCCGGTACATCATCATCGGCAGCACGGGGCTGTCCAGCGGCACCCGGCCCTCGTTCAGCGCGCGCCAGCGGCGGGAGTCGCGGGCGAAGGTGTCCGGGTTCTGGAGTACGTGGAGCGCGGTGGCGTAGTCGGTGACGAGTTCCGCCTCCACTCCGGGGGCGAGCTCGACGGGAGCGACGGGGCCGTGCTGCCGGAGACGCTCGTAGAAGCCGTGCGGATCCGCGGCGAATTCCGGGCCGTACAGGGACGTTCTCATGCCGTCGGCGTGTGCCGGGCAACCCGGCGGCGGAGTCTCGAATTCCGAATGAGAATGCATGCCTGAACTCCTAGTTGAGGCGGGTCTGGAGATAGCGGACGAGCGCGATCAGGGAATCCGCCGAAGAACGCTGGTCCCGCGCGTCACAGTTGACAACGGGCGTCTCAGGAAGCAGGTCCAGCGCCTCACGGATCTCGTCGACCGAATGCACGGGGGTCCCGTCGAAGCGGTTCACGGCGATGGCGTACGGGATTCCGTAGTGTTCCACCAGGTCCATGACAGGGAAGGACTCCTCAAGGCGCTCGGGTCCACCAGGACCAGCGCCCCGAGCGCCCCGCGCGTCATGTCTTCCCACACCTGAACGAAGCGCTGCTGCCCGGGCGTTCCGAACAGATACAGGACCAGCTGGTCGCTGAGAGTGAGCCGGCCGAAGTCCATGGCGACGGTCGTGGTGGTCTTGCCAGGCGCGCCCTTCGGGTCGTCAATTCCCTGGCCGGCCTGGGTCATTACCTCTTCGGTACGCAGCGGAGGAATCTCCGACATCGTCCCGATGAACGTGGTTTTCCCCACGGCGAAGTGGCCGACCACCAGGATCTTCGCCGCGGTCTGCACTGAATTGCGCAGGTACACGCCGTCATCCAAAGCGAGCCTGGAGCCCATTCAGCACCTCCTCAAGGATTTTCCGGTCGACAAGCTGGGCGCTGGGTACGGGCGCCCGGGAGCAGAGGTGGCCCTCGTGTACGAGGTCGGACACCAGAATCTTGACGACGCCCACCGGAAGCCGGGTGTGCCCGGCGATTTCGGCGATGGACAGGAAACCGCCCGAACAGAGGTCGAGCACGCCGAGCCGCTCCGGGTCGAGCGGCTTGGTGCGAGGCGGTTCCGGGTGCACGGTGACCAAGGTGATCAGCGAGAATTGCTGATCATCAAGGAGATCGCGGCCGTTGGTGATGACATACGGCCGTACTAATTCAGCTGCTTCCTGTTCCAGCTCCGGCTCGTCATCGGTCGTCATGGCTGGATATCGGCCCTCTCACGCGGCGGACTGGTCAGTGCCTTGCCGAGCTGGCCGACCAGCTGCTGCATGCGGAAGGTGATCTCCGCCATGTCGACGTCGGGTGATGCGGAAACCGCGAGATAGGCGCCTTCGCCGGCCGAGATGAGGAAAACCCAGCCGTGGTCGAATTCCACCAGCGTCTGGCGCCACTGCGGACGGACCGTGGGTGCGCCGCCGTTGCAGAAGTCGGCGACGGTGCGGCTCAGCGACTGCATTCCGCTCATGGCGGCGGCAACGGTGTCGGCGTGATCCCGGCCCACCTCCTTCGAACGGGCCATGAGGAGACCGTCGGCGGAGACGAGAATGGCATGCTGCGCTTCGGGCAATTCCAGAGCACTGTCAAGCATCCACGACAGATCGTAGTTCACTGAACCTCATGCCCTTCACTGCTTGCATTGGTGGATCGACGACCGGATCGGGTGCCGCGCTGGAATGCGCCCATTACGGATGCGGCCTGCGCGCTGTCCCGGGTCGGAGTCCGGTCGTTCTCGGCCTCGGCCGGCACGATGGATATCGCACCGCGGCGGCGGCGCTTGGGCAGCCCGCCGGCGGTGGTCTCCGGCTCCGCCGGTGCGGCGGCCGGGGCGGGCGGTGCGGCGGGGGCCGACGGGACCCGTCCGCGGTAGCCACGGGAGGCCACCTCAGCACTCTGACCTGGAGGGTTCTCGGGCGGCAACGGGGTCGACGCGGCCACGGCAGGGCTCTCCTCGGGCTCGTGCAGGGACGTGAGCAGATCGTCGGGGAGCAGGACGACCGCGCGCACGCCGCCGTACGGAGACGTTGAGTCGACCGAGACGCTGAAGCCGTACCGGGCGGCGAGCACACCGATGACGGTGAAACCGAACTGCGGCGGATTACCGAGGCTGGAGACGCTCGCGGAATTCTCGCTGGACAGCAGCCGGGCGGCCCGCGCCTTCTCCTCCTCGTTCATGCCGACACCCGCGTCGTCGACGACGATGCAGACGCCCTTGGGCACCGGGCGGATGTTGAGCTCGATGACCGTCTCGGGCGCCGAATAGCTGGTCGCGTTGTCCAGCAGTTCGGCGAGCACCAGCGCCACCGGTTCCACGGCACGGCTCACGATGCCGAAATGGCTCTGCGACCGGATTTCGACGCGCGTGAAGTGGCGAATACGCCCCTTCGCGCTGCGGACCACGTCGTAGAGCGAGGCGTCCTGGCGGCGCCGGCCGAGCCAGCCGTCACAGAGCACAGCGATGGACTGGGCCCGCCGCGCGAACTGCGAATTCATGTGGTCGATGTCGAGCAGATCCTGCAGGATCTTGTGCTCGCCATATGTCTCCTGCAGCTTGGAAATCGCCAGCTGCTGCTCACTCGCCAGACCCTGCAGGGTCCGCATGGCGGCCTTCAGGGTCGTCTTGGTGGCCTCTTCGGCCCGGTCCTTCGCTTCCTCCACGGCCTCCGCGTAGTGGTCCTCAAGATTCGCGTAGTGCTGCTTGAGTTCAACCTTCTCTTTTTTCAGCTCCGCGATCTTCATTCGTCCGCGAATAATCGCGGTTGCGGCGACAGGAGTGCCAGCGACCAATGCCCACAGCGCTGGATCCTGGAAGTATGGCGTCATAGGACTCTCTTCGGACGACGAAGCCACCAGATGTCGTATGCCTGACTGTGGTGCACAGAATCAGTCACCACCTCTGACATACGTGAACGGCCGCGCGCAGTCGCCTGCCAGAGAGCCATCAAAGGGCCGGCTAATGGCATCGTTCTCCCCGGGGGTGGCGATTTTCTTAGGCCAATGCGCGGATTTCTTTTCTTGCCATAGCAGGTGACTACCCCGTTGGCAAGTGCGATGATCTTAGCATCACGTCAACGTCCGCCGTACAACGGTGATGTGAACTGTTATCCACCTGAAGGAGATTCAACATTCGCCCACTTTGGGTCCATTGGGCGCCGTTGCCGGTCCCCGCGGCAACCCGGTCGGCCACTTCCTGACGAACCGCTAGCAGGTCACCGGCCCTTGCGGCCGTCGCGATCGCAACGAGCACACGCGCGAAGGATGGCGAGCCGGCGCGAACGCAACGGCCGTGAGCGCGGCGGGGGATGCGAGCCGGAGCACCCCAACTACGTTCCCGTCGTCACCCGGTGGCGTGCGGAGGGACGGCACTCAACGGTGCGGGGCGTCATGCACGTACGTGATCTCGTCACCCTGCACCCGGACGACGCGGACGGTCATGTCGCGGTCCGTGCCGCGCAGGTAGTGGGCGGTGCAGTGGGTCCGGGCTCCCTCGACCGCCCGGAGGTCCCGCGCGCAGTCGACCGAACGCGGGCCCCTGAGGATCACCGGCAGCGACAGATGGCCCGAGATGGAGCGGGCGACCTCGTCGCGCGGTACGGCATCCGTGACGCCGTTCACCTCGCTGGTCGCGTCCCGTTCCCCCAGCCACCGCTCACCGGCCGCGACGCTGCCCGCCAGCAGAGCCGTTCCGGCCAGCAGCAGGCCGGCCACTCGCAGATACCGCACGACTCTCCTTCCAGCGGGCACCCCGGCCCCCGGCCGCACCCGCGGCCGGGACACGCACCATTCTCACGGCCCGGCCGCGCGCGACAACACCGGGTCCCCTGCGGCCGGCCAGGAGACGGCCCCTCAGCCAAGGGGGCCGGGCGGGCGCCGGCCCGATCCGCGCGGAAGTCAGGCCGACGGCACGGGCCCCTGCATCTGCTCGCTGATCCAGTGCAGCGATTCGGGCATCCGCTGGATGTAGGTGTGCGCACTGTGCACACCGTCCGGTATTTCGAACAACGTCGAGTGGATCGACCCGCCCGTATAGTCCCTGATGAAGCGCTTCACATCAGGAACCGCGGCCTCCCTGCTGCCGAGTTCGAAGGCCAGATAGACCTCCGGCTGCCGGCTCGCGGCCAGCCGCCGCGCCAGATGGCGGGGGTCGTTGGCACGCATCTCCGCCGGATGCCCCCGCCACATCGGCGAATCGGGGGCGGTGTCCGGCCCGTTGACGATCGCCGCCTTGAACGTCCGCGGCTGCTTCAGCACCGCCTTGAGCGCCGCGAACCCCCCGGACGACGACCCCATGAAGGCCCAGCCGTCACGGCTCTCGTACGTACGGAAGTTGGCCCGCGCGAAGTCCGGCACGTCCTCGGTCAACCAGGTGCCCATCTTCGGCCGGCCCGGGATGTCGCTGCCGTCGTAGTACTTCCGCTCCGGGTTGAGCACCGGCATCACGACGATGAACGGAAGCGTCTTGCCCTCCCGCGACCACTCCGCGATCCGCTCCTCCAGCGCGAACGGCGCTCCCGCCCAGTAGTTGAAGGGATAGCCGTACGCACCCGGTAGCGCGATCAGCACCGGAAAGCCGCTCTTGGCGTACCGGGGCTCCTGGTACTGCGGCGGCACCCACGCCCAGATCTCGCCGGTGAACCCGGACTTCCGGCCGTGCCATGTCGTCTTGACGACCTGGGTACCGTCGTCCCCCGTCGTGCGGAAGGGCGTGAAGACCGAGCGCGGCCCACGCGGCGGCACCACCCGGGGCGCCCCGTTGTTCGCGTCCGCGGCACGGGCCGGTAACCGTGGAACCCCCGACGCGTCGACGGTGTCCACCCCACCGCCACAACCGGCCAGGACCCCCATGGCCACCACACTTGTCGCAGCGCTGAGTAACACGCGCTTCATCGGGACGATCTCCTCGGTCCAGGGCGCCGGCCGGGGGCGGTCACCTCGCCACCACGGCACACCACGGCACCCGTGAAAGACACCACCTTACGTTCGCCCGGCGAGCCCCCCGTTCCCGCCCCGCCCCGTATGACCTGCAGGTTCCCTCTTCCGCCCACAGGGGACGGCCCGCCACGTCAAAGCCACCGTCCCGGTTTCCCCCGTTCGGTAAGGCCGCTCCCCGTTTACCGGACGGTCGGTTCTGGCATCGTGGAGAGCTGGATCGCACGGGCGCGACCCGCCCGTGCCGTACCGAGCAAGGGCGCGACGCCGCGCCGTAGTTGGGATGACCGATGACCGCGTGGGCTGATCGCCCGCCCCTTCCCGGCGTAGTGGGACGGGCCGTTGAGCACCAGCAGCTGTCCGGACTGCTGGACACCGCTCCGCTGGTGACCCTCACCGGACCCGCCGGGGTGGGCAAGAGCGTGCTGGCCCGCGCCGTCCTGGAGGAGCACACCGCCCGGCACGACGGCACGGTGGTCCGGATCGGCTGCTGGGACGGACTGGCCGACGGGGGCGTCACCGACGCCCTGTTGCGCGCGGCGGGCCTCCCCGACGCCGCCGCCCGCCGCGAGACCGCCCGCGCCCTCGCCCACCGCACCGCACACCCCTGCGTCAGCAACAGGAGACGCGGGCGGGCGGGGCGGGCAGAGCTGCCGGACACCTCAACTCCCGCTGTGGCGGCGGGCGGTGCGGCCCTCGACGCGCTCACCGCGCACTGCCGGAAGCACCGCGTGACCCTGCTGCTGGACGACTGCGACCCGGTGCTCGACGAGTGCGCGCAACTGGTCCGCCGACTGCTGCGGGCCGACCCCGGACTGCGGATCATGGCGACCGCGCGCCGTCCGCTGGGGCTCCCCGAGGAGCGCATCGCGGCGATCGCACCGCTACCGGTGACGCTCGGCGAGGGCATCGCCGACCGGCCGTCGAGCTCCTCGCCATCCGTACCGGGCCCGCGGCACCCGAGCTTCTGGTGACGGTGTGTCAGGCACTGGAGGGCTCGCCCCTGGCGATCACCCTGGCCGCGCACCAACTCGACCGGATGTCGCTGCCACAACTCGCCGTCCAGGTGGGCGCGGACGGCGCACTGTTCTACTCGGGACCGGCGGCCACCGTACGGCACACCTCGCTCTACGCCGCGCACGCCGCCGGCTACGCGCTCTGCTCACCCACCGACCGCCGGGTCTGGGCCAGGCTCTCGGTCCTCCCCGGTGACTTCGACCCGTGGCTCGCCGGCTGCGTCTGCACCAGCAGTGACGTTCCTGCAGGGGCCGTCGACGGCGCGCTGGAGCGGCTGCGCGGGGCCTCGGTCGTCGAATGCGTACGGGACGCGGGCGGGGCGCATCCGGACACCGGGGTCGCGCTGCCGCCCCGTTACCGACTCCCGCGCGCCGCCCGCGACTTCGGACGGACCCAGCTGCGCGAGGCGGGCGAGGAGCCCGCGGCCCGGCACCGGTTCCGGCAGGCGTGCGCGGCCCTGGCCGCCGAGGCCCAGATCGCCTGGCAGGGGCCCAACCAACAGGTCGCGGTGCGTCTCGTCGAGGACGAACAGCACAACCTCGACGCGGCGCTGACCCATCCCCCACAGGACGCCGAGGACGCACTCGGTGCCCTGGAGATCGCGGTCTCCCTGTGGTTCCACTGGGCGGCCTGCGGCTACCGGCAAGAGGGGCGGGCCCATCTGGACCGGCTACTACTGCTCTCCCGCGACGACACCGCACTACGGGCCCGGGCGCTGTGGCTGGCCGGCTATCTGGCGGCGCAGGAACACGCCACCGCCACTGCGGAGCCCCTGCTCGACCAGGCATGGCGGGCGGCCGTGATGCACGGTGACTCCGACGGCCTGGCCCGGATCGCGCACGCCCACGGCGTACTCGCCCTGTACCGCCAGGACGCCGCGACGGCCGTGGCCTGTCTGGAGGAGGCCGCCCGGCACCACTCCCGGGACCCGTGGTTCGGCCCGGGCCCGGCACACAGCTGGGCGCTGCTCGCGATCGCCCTGGCACCGCACGACGCGGCACGCGCCACGACAGCGGCCCAGCGCGCCTGGGAGGCCCGGCACTCCGACGGCGACTTCTGGCTCTACTCGACGATCCTCTACGCCCGTGCCCTGGCCGCACGGGCCCACGGCGATCCGGCGGCGGCACTACGAGCCTGCCGCAAGGCCCTGGTGGCCAAGAAACTCGTCGGCGACCCCTCTTCATCACCGGCGCCCGACACCTGCTCTCCGGTCTGCGCCGCGCGGTACGCAGCGGCAGTCCGCCACCTGACGACGCGGCGGGCGAGCCGTGGTGGCAGCGCCGTCACTCCAAGGGGCGGGACCGGAACCCGGACGGAAACCACGGGAACCGGGGGCGCCGGGCCGGGGATTACGCGGGGTAAGCAGGTGAGCAGGGTGGGGAGCCGTGAGCGTAGTGAGAAGCGGTGAGCGTAGTGAGTAGTGGTGAGCCGTGACCATGCGACGCGCGCGCGGCAGATCGGGTGTCACGCCACCTGGTCGCATCTCGCCAGGGAGTCACGTTGGGTAAAGGCCCGATCGCTTTCGGGATGCGAAGGGGTAGCTCCGGTCACATCCTGGGGACATGAAGCGTGCCCCCGTGATCGTCCATCCGCCGTCCACCGGCGGCCGCCGTGTGACGCTCTACGGTCATGACCTGGGACGGGCGCTGCGCCCCGCTGACGTGGCCGCGAAACTGCGCCGGGCCGGCTTCTGCACCACCGAGTTCGTCTGGGACGACACCGGCGTCTTCGAATGGCGCGACGGCGGCCCCGACATCTGGCTGATGCCGTGAGGTCATCGCAAGGCTGCGCCTGATCAAAAGCCTTGAACGCGCAAAGAACAATCGAGTTGCCGAGGCAGACGGGATCCACGCGATCGACGAGATCGACCGGATCGCCCATGAGACCGCCCCGCCGCCGTCGGCCAACCGTGGCGCCCCATCGGTCGACCGCCGCATCGCCGCGGATCAGTCGCTCAAACGCTCCGCCACTCGACCACTCAGTCACTCAGTCACTCAGTCACTCAGTCACTCAGTCACTCAGTCGACCGTAGCGGCAACCCGCGTCTCTTCCGCCTCGCGGGCCGCGGCAGCCTTCTTCGCCCGGAACTTCATGAGCAGGAACGAGCCGATGCCGAACAGCACGGCCGCCACCAGGCCCCACGTCGAGAACCGCTTGAGCCACGGCTCGGCGACCATGCCCACGGTGTAGATCAGCGCGGTCGTACCGCCGGCCCAGATGATGCCGCCGAGCACGTTGGCGATCAGGAACTTCCAGTACGGCATCTTCAGCACACCGGCGAGCGGGCCGGCGAAGATGCGCAGCAGCGCGATGAAGCGACCGAAGAAGACCGCCCACATGCCCCACTTGTCGAACTTCGACTCCGCCATCGCGACGTGGTCGGGACCGAAGTGCTTGGGGAACTTCCGGCCGGCCCACTGCAACAGGGGCTGACCGCCCTTGCGGCCGATCAGATAGCCGATGGAGTCGCCGACGATCGCGCCGACGGAGGCGCAGGCACCCAGTACGAACGGATCGATGTGGTCCTGGGTCGCGGCGAGGATCGCCGCGCTGACCAGGACGATCTCACCGGGCAGCGGAATGCCCAGGCTCTCCAGGCCGATGACCACCCCCACCAGGAGATAGACGCTCACGGCCGGTACGGTCTCGAGCCACTCCTGGATGTGCACCGCCGGTTCCTCCGCTGTCTAGGGCCCCGTGGGCCTGGCCCCGAGTCCATGACACCGGTGCCGGTCGATCCCCTGACGCGCCGCAGGGCGCCCGGGCAGCGTACTCGATCGCGCCGTCCGGGGGCCGAATCCACCTGCGGTCAGCGACATCCGGCGCGACGCACCAAGGGGGAAGACGTGCGGCGCCGCACCGACATCCATGCGACACCCACGAAGGAATGCGGCGCACCGGGCCCGGCCCCGTGAATCAGGGTGAATCAGCGCGAGCCCCGTGAAGAAGAAAGAAAGAAACGGGTACCCGGTGCCCACGAAGGACGGAACGGGTACCCGTGAAGCGCGAAGCGGGATCAGCTGCGCGGAGCGGAATCAGCTATTCGGCCGCAGGGTCCACACGATGCTCATCTCGCCCGTGACCGCGCCGTCCTCGCGCGATATGGCCACGTTGACGGGGAACTCCGGGCGCCCGCCGGCGTCGAGCTCGGCGATCACCTCGGCCACCGGCCGGCCCAGCTCAGCGGTCGCGGTCACCGGCCCCATGGCGAGCTTCTTGTAGCCGATCTCCGCACGTACGGCCAGCGGCACGGCCCGGCCGAGCTGACTGCCGAACGCCGCCATCACGATGGCCCCGCTGGCGGACTCGGCGAGGGTGAACATCGCTCCGGCGTGCGGCCCGCCCACGTGGTTGTGGAAGTCGGACTGGTCGGGCATGCGGACCACGGCGCGCTCGGCGCTGGTCTCGGTGAACTCGAGGTTCAGCGTACGGACCATCGGCACGGAGGCCGCCATCATTTCGCCGATCGACGGCAGGGTCTCAGAGGACATACGGCGATGTTACCTAGCGGTAGCTTAGTTGTGAAGGCCCCGCTCAGGCCCACACCCACTCCCACGATCAGCACTCCAAGAAGAACCCACGCACACACCGCCACAGCACCCCTCGAGCCCGCCTCCCCCGGCGAGGGCGCACCCGCCTCCCCTGACACCCCTCACCCAGCCCCAGCCCTCACCCCCCACCCATCCTCGTCATTCCCGCCCCCTCCGCCCCACCTCCCGCCATATCGTTGACGCCCATGCGGCCAGGACGACCACACAACGCGAGGACGCGCCCCAGCTGGGCGGGACGCAACTACCTGCTCCTCACCGGAGCCACGGTGATCGCGAGCCTCGGCAGCTCAGGCGCCCTGATCGCCACCGCCTTCGCGGTCCTCGCCGCCGGCGGCTCCGCCACCGACGTAGGACTGGTCGCGGCCGCCCGCACCATCCCCCTCGTCCTCTTCCTGCTGATCGGCGGCGCGGTCGCCGACCGACTCCCCCGCCATCACGTCATGGTCGCCGCGAACGCCCTCAGCTGCGTCTCCCAGGGCCTGTTCGCGTGGCTCGTCCTGACCGGAGAGCCACGCCTGTGGCAGATGGCCGTACTGGCCGCGCTCGGCGGCACCGGGCAAGCCTTCTTCGCCCCGGCCTCCGAGGGCATGCTGCTCGCCAGCGTCTCCGGGGAACAGGCGGGCCGCGCGTTCGCGGTGTTCCGGATGGGCATGAGCGGCGCGAACATCGGCGGCGCGGCGCTCGGCGGTGCACTGGTCGCCGCGGTGGGCCCCGGCTGGGTGCTGGCCGTCGACTCCGCCGCGTTCGCCCTGGCCGGGGCACTGCGCGCCTTCCTCGACGTCCGCGGCATCCCCGAACGGGCCGCGGGCGGCGGAATCCTCCACGACCTGCGGGACGGCTGGCGCGAGGTGATCTCGCGACCGTGGTTGTGGGCGGTGGTGGTGCAGTTCTCCATCGTCAACGCGGTGGTGTCGGCAGCCGAGGCGGTGTACGGACCGCTGGTCGCCGAAGATCATCTGGGCGGCCCGGGCCCGTGGGGCCTGGCGCTGGCCGCCTTCGGCGCGGGCACGGCGATCGGCGCCCTCCTCATGACCCGCATCAAACCGCGCCGCCTCCTCCTGGCCGGCACACTGTGCGTCTTCCCGCTCGCCCTCCCGTCCGCCGCACTCGCCATCCCGCTGCCGGCCCCCGGCCTCACGACCCTCATGTTCGGCACCGGCATCGCGATCGAGGTCTTCTCGGTGACGTGGATGATGGCCCTGCACCAGGAGATCCCCGAGGAGAAGTTCTCCCGGGTCTCCTCCTACGACTGGCTGGGCTCGGTTTCCATGATCCCCTCGCCACCGCCCTCGCCGGCCCCGTCCAGGACCTCATAGGCCGCACCGCAGCCCTCTGGTCCTGCTCAGCCCTGATCGCCCTCCTCACCGCCGCGGTCCTCTGCGTCCCCGACATCCGCCACCTCACCCGCCGCAACCCCGCACCCCTCTCACCTTCCTCACCTCCCCCCTCCCCCGCCGTCACCGAAAGTGATAAAATCACGGGAACAAATAACGCTCAGTAATCGTTGCCGGAGATAAGAGGAGGCGCACACGGCCCGGCCAGCAAGGCAAAGGAGGCACACAGGACCCCACCCCAATACCCCATGGACCGATCCACGAGGTCCACCAGGCCTCAGGCAGCGACGGGCCGACCGCCAACGCCGCCAACCGCCCCTCGCCCCCCGTGCCCCGCCCCCAGCCCCTGCCCCTGCCCCTGCCCCTGCCCCTGCCCCTCAACCAACGAGTCCGCTGCCCCTCTCCACCTCCGCGTCGCCGCTAGCCGACGCTGAAGGCACCAGTCGGCGGCACCGGGGACGCCACCGCCTCGGCATCCCGTACGGGTAGCGCGTCCGCGATCAGCCGCCGGAGCGCCGTACCGTGCTCGACCCGCGCAGGGAAGGCGTCCGCGGCTGCGCGCCGGGCCAGCGGCGCAATCGGAAGCTCCGCCTGCGAGGCGAGCAGGACGGCGTTGCCGAACCGGCGACCGCGGAGCACAGAGGGCTCAGCGATGAGCGCCAGGTGGTCGAAGACCGTGGCGAAGTTGGCGAGTTGGCCGCGGAGGAAGTCGAAGGGGGCACTGTCGGCGAGATTCGCGAGGTAGTGGCCGTCCGGCCGCAGCACCCGGCCGGCAGACCGTGCGTACTCAACCGAGGTGAGATGCGCCGGCACCCGCGAGCCGCCGAAGACGTCGGCCACGATCACATCGACACTCGCTTCGGGCGCCTCCTCCAGCGCCGCGCGGGCGTCCTGGGCGCGTACGGCGATACCGCTGTCGCCGGGGAGCGGTAGGGCTTCCGTCACCAGGGCGAGCAGGCCTCGGTCGGCTTCGATGACGTTCTGGCGGGAGTGCGGACGGGTGGCGGCCAGATAGCGGGGCAGGGTCATGGCCCCGCCTCCGAGGTGCAGCACATCGAGCGGCTGCCCGGGGGCGGCGAGCTCGTCCAGGACGTGAGCGAGGCGACGCACGTACTCGAATTCCAGGTGTGTGGGCGCGTCCAGGTCGACATACGACTGCGGGGCGCCGTCCACGGTCAGCAGCCAGGCGCGCGGCCGGTCCACGTCCGGCAGCAACTTTGCGGTGCCGTGATCCACGGACCGGGTGACGGGTATGGGCTCGGGTGCTTCGTCCACCGTTCTTTCGTCCACCGTTCCATTGTGCCGGGCAGGTGGTTTGTGCCTGAAGGGCCGGCGGGTTGCCGTGCCGCGCCCCGTACTCGCAGAGCAGAGGGGTCTGGAGTACGGGGCGCGGTTTTCGGGCGTCGGGTCAGGTGGTGACGGTGCGGATCGTGCCGGCGCCGATGGTGCGGCCGCCCTCGCGGATGGCGAAGCCGAGGCCGGGCTCCAAGGGGACGTCGCGGCCCAGCTCGACCGTGACCGTCACGGTCTCACCGGGGCGCGCGATGCCGCGCTCGCCGAGGTCGACGTTGCCGACCACGTCCGCGGTGCGGATGTAGAACTGCGGGCGGTAGCCGGTGGAGATCGGCGTGCGGCGGCCGCCCTCCTCGGTGGAGAGCACGTACACCTCCGCGGTGAAACGGTGCCGGGGTGTGACGCTGCCGGGTGCGGCGACCACGTGGCCGCGGCGTACCTGGTCACGGTGCGTCCCGCGGAGCAGCAGTGCGACGTTGTCCCGGCCTCGGCGGATTCCATCGGCTTGCCGAAGGTCTCCAGGCCGGTGACCGTGGTCTCGGTGTCCGCGCCGAGCACGGCGACCCGGTCGCCGACCCGTACGCTGCCGCGCTCGATGGCTCCCGTGACGACCGTGCCGCGTCCGGTGATGGTGAGGACGTTCTCCACGGGAAGCAGGAACGGCGCGTCGACATAGCGTTCGGGCATCGGAACGTAGGTGTCGACGGCGTCGAGCAGCGCCTCGATGGCCTCGGTCCAGCGCGGGTCGCCTTCGAGGGCGCGCAGGCCGGAGACGCGCACGACGGGTACGTGCTCGCCGTCGTAGCCGTGCGCGCTCAGCAGCTCGCGGACCTCCAGCTCCACCAGGTCGGTGAGTTCCGGGTCGCCGGCGTCGGCCTTGTTGAGGGCGACGACGATGTGGCGTACACCGACCTGTTTGGCGAGGAGTACGTGCTCGGCGGTTTGCGGCATGATCCCGTCGACGGCGGAGACGACCAGGATCGCGCCGTCGAGTTGGGCCGCGCCGGTGACCATGTTCTTGATGAAGTCGGCGTGGCCGGGCATGTCGACGTGGGCGTAGTGGCGGGTGCCGGTCTCGTACTCGACGTGCGAGATGTTGATGGTGATGCCGCGGGCGGCCTCTTCCGGGGCGCGGTCGATCCGGTCGAGCGGCACGAAGGTGCCGGTGCCGCGGTCGCTGAGGACCTTGGTGATGGCCGCGGTGAGGGTGGTCTTGCCGTGGTCGACGTGGCCCATGGTGCCGATGTTCAGGTGCGGCTTGGTGCGCACGTATGCCGTCTTGGGCATGGTTTTCTTCCTCGCAAGGATGCGGTGAGAACGGCGACTTGGCGCCGTGGGGACCCCTGGGCCTGGCCGACCCTCCCCTGCGGGGTCCGCCGGACGATCCGGAGAGGGTCAGCTTCGTGCGCCGTCGAAGGCGGCAGCGGTGGCCAGGGCGGTTGCTGCGGCGATGGCCTTGGTGGGCATCGGGGCAGTGGCCCGGGTGGGTGTGGCGGCGAGGAAGTCGGCGGCAGCCTTCGGCGCGTCCGCGACTGCGGACGTGAGCGACAGGAAGGCGTACCGGGACATGGGTCATATGGTGCCGGGCGGGCGTCGCGGCGTCGAACGATTTATCAACTGCCGGTCGGCTACGTGCCGGTCGGTTAGGTGGCCGTCGGTTACGCTCCCGGGGTGTTCGCCCCTGCCGCGTCTGGCCGCGGTTTCGCCGCCCGCTGTGCTCGTGTGGTGTGTTCTCCGTGGTTGCGGCTGGTGTTGTTGTGTGTCCTGTTGGCCGGTGGCGCGGCGGCGATGCTGCACTGGGAGCCGCAGCATCTTTTGTCGGGTGGCTGGCCGGCGCAGTTGTCCGGGGCGACCGCGATGGTGGCGTTCGCGGTGGCGTACGGCCTGTGCACCACCGTTTTTGTTCCGCGGCCGGTGCTGAATCTCGCTGCGGGTGCGCTGTTCGGCAGTGTGGCGGGGCTGGCGGCGGCGCTCGCCGGTACGGTGCTGGGGGCCGGCCTGGCGTTCGGTCTGGGGCGGCTGCTGGGCCAGGAGGCGTTGCGGCCGTTGTTGCGGGCGCGCTGGCTGGTGGCGGCCGACCGGCAGCTGAGTGAGCACGGCTTCCGCTCGATGCTGGCGGTCCGGCTGTTCCCCGGGCTGCCGTTCTGCGCGGCCAACTACTGTGCTGCGGTTTCTCGTATGGGCTGGTGCCCTTTTCTGTTCGCCACGGCGCTCGGCAGCCTGCCGAATACGGCGGCTTATGCGGTGGCCGGTGCCCGGGCGGCGACCCCGTCGTCGCCCGTGTTCCTGTTGGCGACGGCTTTTCTCGCGCTCAGTGCTTTGGGAGCGCTGGTGGTGGCGTGGCGCAAGCGGGAGGCGTGGGGCGGGCGCTGAAGCAGCAGGGTGAGCACCGTTTGTGCGTGGCGCTCACCGCTCTCAGTGGAGTAGGGGATGAAGTGGGCGCGGGAGTGGGACCTGGGCCGGGAGTGGGACGGGTGCCGGCCCGGGCGGGTGGCGGGGGCCGGCCGGTGTCGCGGGGTTCGGGTCGTCGTACGGGAAACAACGTCGGGGGCGGGGAACTGGTCGGGCCGACCGTGGCCGGGCAGTGGCGCCTGGTAGGGAAGGGGGCCGGTGACGGTAACTGGTCGAAACAGGTCGTAACTGATCAAGAACTCAGGTGGTATTGGGTCCACGGTTGAGGGGCTTGTGTGGGGTCCTCGTGAGTGGGGGCGAGGGTGCCCCAGGGGGCGAGGGCGTTGTCCCATTCGGAAGCGAGGGCGGCGGTGACGTCGGGGACGGATTCCGTCGATGGCATCGTGCCCGTTTGCCAGGCGGTGGCCATGTGGTGTGCGGGAGGGGCGGCGTTCCAGGCGGCCGTTTGTTGTGCGGGGATGGTGTATTCGCCTTCATGGACGTCGCCGGGGCCTCGGCGGTGGCGTCCCGCATGGGTTTCCGTCGGCCCCGGGTAGAACCGCCCCTGGGCGGAGAGCTGTTGGGCACGGGTAACCAGGCGGGTGAGGTCGAGTCCGAATTCGGCGGCGAGTTCGCGGAGGTCGACGCCGGTCTGCCAGCTGCCGATGAGGACCGCGTCCATGGCAGGGGACCAATTCTGGTCGGATGGCCCTGACGCGGTGCCGGTGCCGGTGCCGGCTTCGCGGGTGTGGCCGGTGGTGCGGGGCGCGGCGGCGGGGTTGTGGTGGGAGTAATCGGCAGAGTTGTCGGGGGCCGGTGGGGTCTCTTCCGGTTCGCGGGTCGGTGTGGTGTGGACGGCTGCGGCGAGCAGTTCCTCGGCGACGGCCCGGGCGTCGTCCTTGCCCACCGTGCGCCGGGCGATGCGCACTTCCCGCTCGTTGAGTCCGAAAAGTCCGGCCACTGCGCCGGTGCTGCCTACTGTGACCGCGAATGCCGCCAGAACTCGTGAGCGGTCGGCCTGGGCCTCGTCAAGTCTGGCCTGCGCCTCCCGCACGCGTTCGTCCCCAGGCAAAATGCCTCCGCCAGCACGGCGTTGCGGTCCCACAACTCTCTAGGATCCATACCCGTTCAACGCATCTTGTGCAGAGGTGTCCCGACCTGCCGCGGCAAAGCACCCCAAAGCACCCATCGAACCACCAGATGAAAATCACTCTGCATGGACCGGAGCGGAGAGCCGCGGAACGCACCGGATGGCGTAATGCCTGGCCACGCGGTCGGGTTCGCGCACAGCGTGGATTGTCAGTGGGTTGGCCTAGTGTCGTGATCAGTGAGATTTTCATCGCGGGCGGCGCGGCCGCATGGTGCGTTGTTCCCCGCAAGGCGTCGCTCTGTGCGCTGCGTCGTTCGCGGTGATCGTATTCAGGTGATCGTATTCGGGGGGACACATGCGGGGTCGTTTTTCGCTGAGGGGCTCGAAGGCGGTACGAGTCGTCGACAGGCGGCAGGGTGCGGTGAAGGGCGAGCGTCGCAAGACCGTGGTGGAGCGGTTCCGGCGGTTGGGGGTGCGCGTGCTGGATCTCGATGTGTGGGTCGGGGCCGTTGAGCGCCTGGTGACGTTCCGTGAGCGTGGTCAGGGGCCCCGGGGGCCGCTGGACGTGGCCATACGCTTCTCCGGGTTCAACGAACCGGTCACCGCTTAGGCGCGGCCTGCCGTCGACACGGAGGACGTGGGGCGGACGCTGCGGGGGCTCAGGAAGCCGGAGGGGCAGCGGCTGGGCCAGGGGATCGCTCCGTGGTGTGGGGCAGAGGTTCGTCGAGGTGGGGCAGCCCGATCGGGTTGGGGAAGGGCAGCACGTCCGCGGCGAGGACGCGGCGGACGGCGGCGTCCAGGGCGTGCAGCAGCGCTTCGGTCTCCGTTTCGGGCAGCGCGTGCAGCATGCGGCCGGCCAGCCGGTCGGTGGCGTTCTCGATGCGTTCGCGTTCTCGCAGGCCGTGCTCGGTGGCGTGGCCGTCCGCGTCGACGAGGCCTCGGGAGCACAGCCGGTCCGTGGCCGCGGCCCATTCCTCCTCGCTCCAGCCCCGGTCCTCCTGGATGGTGTCCTTGGGGACGCGGCCGGAGGCGGCGGCCAGGACGAGGGCTTCGCAGCCGTCGAGTCCCTCGTCGGCGAGTACGGCGAGATGCGCATCGCCGCGGAACTCGCGCAGGGCGGTGACCAGTTGCCAGAGCCGTTCGACGGGGTCGGCGTGGTCGCAGAGTGCGCGGTTGGCGGCGAAGAGGGGGCGTGCGGTGGCCGGTGCCTCGTCGACGAGCGTCTGGAGAGGGGGCAGGAGGTCGGTGGTGCGCTGTTCCAACTCGGGGTCGATCCTGCGCAGGGCCTGGGCGGCGCGGCTGCCGCGTTCCTCGAGGATGTGCGCCGGACCGGCCACGCTCCAGGCGGCGGGCAGCGCCCGGGCCACCATTCCGGGCGCGAAGACACCCAGTACGGCCGTGGCGGCAGCGGGTTCCACGGCACCCAGCGGAGCGGTACGGGAGGCGAAATAGCCCATCCAGAAGCCCTTGAGGCCAAGGTCCTTGCCCAGGGCACGGCACTTCTCGTCGAAATAGCAGACCGCGTGCAGGGGCTCGGTCACCAGCCAAAGCGATCGCGCGTGCAGCTCCATGCCCCGCACGCTACCGCCGCAGAGGAACGGGCGCAGCGTGTGGCGTGCAATGTGCGGCGCGCAACGTGTGGGCGGCAACGTTGTGGGCGTTGGGCTTCCACTTCCGCGCGATGTGGTGCAGCTGGTGCTTCCCAGGTGATCGCGTGCACTTCAGCGTCATCTACGAGCGTGCCACCGGCTCCACCCGTCGGGCCGGGATCGTGGGCGTATTGGCCCGGGCCGCGCTGCCTCGACCGGCCGGTGTGCGTCCTGAGCAGCGCGACGACGTGCTCGGGCGTGACGTGCTCCGACGTGACGTTCTCGGACGTGACGTGCTCCGACGTGACGTTCTCGGACGTGACGTTTTCGGGCGGTGAGGGTTGGCGTACACGGTGCAGGCCCTGGGGTGGGCGGTGGTGGTCCTGGTGTCAGGGGGTGGGGCGGTCGGTTGCACCGAAGCCGGATTGCCAGGTCCACAGGTGGGTGCAGTTGGGGCACTGCAGATGGAGCACGCTGCCCTTGTTGGAGAGGAGGTAGCGCCAGTGGTCCGTGCACGTGCGGCCGTCGAGGCAGGTTCCGCAGTCCTGGTGGTCCTCGCAGCGGGGGCACGGGATCCAGGCGCGGCGGCCGATGTCGGCGGTGGGGTCGAGCGGCAGCATGCTCAGCCCTGCTCGGAGGCCGGCAGCACGTTGGCCGCGACCAGCATGTCGTAGGTGGCCTGCTGGTCGGCGTCCAGGTCCGAGTAGAGGAGACGGTGGGCGGCTGCCTCGTCCTCCATCACCGTGAGGGGGTCCCAGGTGTCGCCCAGGGCGGCGACGACTTCGGCCCGCCGCCGGGCTTCGTGGGTGGTGAGGTCGAATTCGAAGATCTCGGACGGCTCGGTTATGTGGTCGTCCGTGGTGTTGCGGTCATTCATGGTGCGCGTCCATACCACTTGCGGATGATTCGGACGTGTCTATCAAGTGGGGCGGCACTGAGGAAGCGTCAGGGAGGAGGGGAGGGGTTTATGGGGTGATTTGGGATCATATTCAGGGCATGTTGAGGGCCACGTCAGCGGGTCTGCCGGTGGGGGCGGCGAGGAGTTTGGAGAGGGCTTGGGGAAGGCTTGGGGAGGGCTTGGGGAGTGAGGGGGTTGGTGGGGGGCGATGACGAGGTCGGCGTGGTGCCGGTGAAGGGGCGTGCGTGCCTGGTGGGTGCCGTTCGGGCCGTTGGTGGTGGGCGTGAGCGCGGGCTCATGGGCCGGCTGGCAGGGGTGCGGGGCGGCGTCGTACGGCGACGGCCGCGGCGTCGTCGCCCAGCTTGCCGCGGGTGTGAGCCAGCAGGTCCGCTCGCAGGAGCCGTAGAAGCTGGTGCGGGCTGCAGCCGCTCCAGGCGCCGGCGCGCTCGGCGAGAGGGTAGAAGGCGCCCTGGGCGTCCCGGGCCTCGGTCACGCCGTCCGTGTAGAGGAGCAGGAGATCACCCGGCTCGAACGGGAAGATCTCGACCTCGTAGGCGGGGGCGCCAGGCAGGCCGCCCAGGCCGATGGGCAGCGCCGGCCGCTCGGGGTGGAGGGTGAGGGCCGCCCCGTCGCGTAGGAGCAGGGCGGGGGGATGGCCGCAGGTGATGGTGTGGAGTACGGGCGCGCGGTCGGGGATGTCCAGCAGTGCGACGGTGGCGAACGTCTCTTCGGGGTCGGGGAGGACCCGCCCCGATTCGGGGCCTGGACCGTCGGCTGGTGCGAAGTCGGGGATGGGGCTGGCGACGAGCTCTGGCCCGGGTGTGGAGGCGGGCGTCGCAGCGGGAGCAGGAGTGAGGACAGGGGCAGGAGCGGGGGCGGGGGCGAGGGCGGAACCAGGGGGCGGGGCGGGGGCGGGAGGGGCAGGGGTGGCGCCTGGTGCGAGGGCCTTCCCTGATGCAGGGGCCTCCCCGGGAGCGGGGGCCTCCCCGGCGGCAGGGGCCTGCCCGAGGGCGGGGGTGTGAGCTGGGGCGGAGTCGAGGCCGTGAAGCGGGGTGGACTCGGGAGCGCGAGGCGGGGCGGAGCCGGGGACGTGAGGCGGGGCGGAGCCGGGAGCCTGACGCGGGGCGGAGCCGGAAGTCTGAGACGGCGCGGAGCGGGGAGCCTGACGCGAGGCGGAGCCGGGGACGTGAGACGGCGCGGAGCGGGGAGCCTGAGCCGGGGCAGAACCAGGAGCCTGACGCGAGGCGGAGCCGGGAGCCTGAGACGGCGCGGAGCCGGACACGTGAGACGGGGCGGAGCCGGGAGCCTGAGCCGGGGCAGAACCAGGAGCCTGACGCGAGGCGGAGCCGGGAGCCTGAGACGGCGCGGAGCGGGGAGCCTGACGCGAGGCGGAGCCGGGAGCCTGAGACGGCGCGGAGCGGGGAGCCTGACGCGAGGCGGAGCCGGGAGCCTGAGACGGGGCGGAGCCGGGGACGTGAGACGGGGCGGAGCCGGGAGCCTGAAGCGAGGCAGAGCCGGGAGCCTGAGACGGCGCGGAGCCGGACACGTGAGACGGGGCGGAGTCGGGGACGTGAGGCGGGGCGGAGCCGGACACGTGAGACGGGGCGGAGCTGGGAGCCTGGCGCGAGGCGGAGCCGGACACGTGAGGCGGGGTGTGGTTGGGGGTGTGAGGCGGGGTGTGGTTGGGGGTGTGAGGCGGGCTGGGGGTGGGGCCGGGGTCTGCGGGGTGGGTGGTTGGGGGTGGGGGGTAGGGGGTGGGCCTGGCGGTGGGCGGCCGTTCTGCTCCCTGGGGGGCGGCTGTGGGGGTGGTGGACCACTGGCTGCTGTCCCAGCGGACGGCTCCGTCGAGGTGGCGGGCGAGGTTGGGGAGGGTGGCCTGGCGGTGGGCGGCGGCTCGGAAGGCGCCGAGGAGGAGGGCGGCGTGACCGTATGCGGGCAGGCCCTTGCCGCGGACGTCGCCGATGATCAGCCGGGTACTGGTGAGGGTGCGTGCCGCGGCGAAGAGGTCGCCGCCCATTTCCGCCTCCTCCTCGGCCGGCAGGTACAGCGAGGCGATCTCCAGTGGGCCGCTGCGTCCGGGCAGCGGACGCAGCAGGACCTGCTGGGCCACCGCGGCGACCGAGCGGCTCTTGATCAGGCGGCGCTCATTGCGGTCCCGGATGGCGGCGAAGAGGACGACCAGTGCGGAGACCACCACCAGCGCGGCGATCTGCGCCTGAAGGTTCTCCGTGAAGAGGACCTGGCGCGCCACGCCGATGAACACCTGGGCGGCGACCGCGAGCGCCCCGATCGCGGCCGTCAGGCGGGGGCCGGCGAAAGCTGCGGTGATTGCGGGGGCCGCGACCAGGAGGGGCCCGAGGTGGATACGGGGCGGCGAGAGGAGGTCGATCGTGCAGACGGCCGCGATGAGGCAGATCGGGAGCAGCACCAGCAGATGACGCAGTTCCCGTCGTTCCCGTAGGGGCGTCAGCCGTCGAGAGGGCATGCCTCATGTTTGCACTGACACGAGGGGAATGCCCGGGTTGTTCCCGAATGTATGATCCGTGGGCTTGCGGGGGGGGCGGTCTCAGTCGGCGCGGTTGGCCGCCTCCTGGCGCAGGGCGGTGAGGAGGAGGTCGAGGGCGGGTTCGACGGCGGAGCCTGCCATGAGGGGGAGGTGGTCGCGTACGCGGTGCAGGCTGGGGAAATCATCGGCGGGCAGGGTGCCGTAGTCGGCGTGCCAGGCGCGTTCGTCCGCCGCGCGCTGGGCGGGGGCCAGCAGCAGTACGCCGGCGTCCAGCGCGGCGTGGCCGAGGACCGTGTCGACGAGGGCGTGGTAGTGCCGGACCGCGGTCGGCTCGTCGAAGCCGGCCTGGAGCAGCA
Organism: Streptomyces endophytica; assembly: GCF_026153355.1. Lineage (GTDB taxonomy): Bacteria > Actinomycetota > Actinomycetes > Streptomycetales > Streptomycetaceae > Streptomyces > Streptomyces endophytica. The sequence continues at coordinate 5,677,926 of NZ_CP110636.1, forward strand.
GGCCGACGCCGGTGTCGACGGCCCGTTGCTCATGTGGCCGGCCGGTGACGCGGAGGGTGCTGAAGACGGCGATCTGCGGATGGCGCAGTGCGGAGCGGTAGGCGCGCAGGCCGAAGTCGCGCAGGTCGGTGACCCAGTCGCCGCTGGGCGTGAAGCCGGCCATGGATTCGCCGATGAGCCGGTCGGCCAGGGCGAGCAGCAGATCCTCGGTGTTGCGGAAGTAGCGGTAGACGGCGGAGGGATCGGCACCGAGTGCGGCGCCCAGTTTGCGTACCGTGAACGCCTGCGCACCGTGCGCGTCGATCAGCCGGCATGCGGTGTCGACGATGAGGTCGGCCGACAGCACCACGCCCGAGCTGGTCGGCCGGCGCCGTTTGCGCTCGGTCGGGACGCGGACGCGTTCACTGTTCGGCACGCTTTCGCCGTTCGGCACGTGTTCACCGTTCGGCCCGCGTTCGCCGTTCGACACGCGTTCACCGTTCGGCCCGCGTTCGCCGCTTGGCACGCGTTCACTGTCTGGCACGCCGAACCTCTTTCTGTGCTCCGTAGCGATCCGCCGCTCCCCGGGGACCCTCCGCCCCGTTGAGGCCCGGTGCTCCGCCGGAAACCCGCCGCCGGGGCCCGGCCCGCCACGGCCACGGCCACGGCCACGGCCCGATGCCTGCCCCTCCCGCGGCATCCCAACCGTTGCGGCGGCTCCCCGTCATCGGCGAACACCTGGCCGAGGTCTTCGTCCAAGTCCCTGTCGAGCAAGTCCTTGTCGAGCGAGGCCTTGTCGAGCGAGGCCAGTCCCTGTCGAGCGGGTCCCTGTCGAGCCGGGCAGTTGGGGTTCGCCCTGCCATGCCCGGGGGCCGACCGGGGCCCAGTTAATCACCAACCCTCACCCAGGTTACGTCAACACCGTTGACACAAGCTGGCGAGGCCTGTTTCATCGGCGGACATCAGCGCCCTCGCGGCCCGCAGCCGGCGACCCGTACCGGCCCTCTCCCTCCCCTGGACGCGCTCCGCCCCTCCCCGCTTCTCCCCCTCCCTCCCCTCCAAGGAGTCGATGCCATGTCCTCCGCAACGCCGCAGGAATCCGAGAACCGCGCGGGCATGCGCCGCGCGCTGGGGGTGAAGGACGGGGTGGCGATCGCCGCGTCCAGTACCGCGGCCACCACCAGCATCGGTATCGGGATGGGCTCGTTGGCCGCGTACGCCGGGCGGCAGACGCCCGCGCTGTTGTTGCTGGCGTGTCTGCCCATCCTCGGCATCGCGCTCTCCTACGCCCGGCTCAACCGCACCGAGCCCAACTGCGGCAGCGGCTACACCTGGGTCGGCCGGTCGATCGGCCCCTGGCCCGGGTTTCTCACCGGGTGGGTGGTGCTGGTCGGCAACGTGGTCTTCATGGCGTACACGGGCGCGGTGACCGGGTCCGTGGTGCTGCAGTTCCTCAACAAGCTGGGCTGGCACAGCGTGTGGGGGCTGCGGCTGGATCCCGGCTCGACCGGTATCAGTACCGCCGTGGGGCTCGTCGCGCTGGTCGCCGTCACCGTGACCGCCATCACGGGCGTGCGCGCGGCGACCCGGCTGCAGATGTGGCTGCTGATCTTCGAGTACGCGGTGCTGCTGGTCTTCTGCGGCTATGCCCTGGTCGTCGGGGACCAGCCGTTCTCGCTGTCCTGGCTGAACCCGTTCGACATCGGCTCACCCCAGGCGCTGGCGCAGGGGATGGTGCTCGCGGTGTTCATCTACTGGGGCTGGGACGCGGCGTTCAGCGTCAACGAGGAGACCCGCAGCGCCTCGGACGCGGCCCGCGGCGGGCTGATCGCCCTGGTGGTGATGGCGGGCCTGTTCCTCGTCGGCGCGGTCGCCTTCCAGCGGGTGATGAGCACCGGCGAGCTCGTCCACAACGGCCCGCAGGCGCTCACCTTCCTCGGCGGCAAACTGGCGCCGGAGCCCTGGGCCTCGCTGCCGTTGGCGGCGCTGATGTGTTCCGCCTTCGCCTCCCTGCAGTCGAGCGTCATCCCGACCGCCCGCGGCGCGCTGGCGATGGCGCGCGACCGGACGCTCGGCCCGGTGTGGCAGCGGGTGCACCCGCGTTACGGGTCGCCGGCGCTCGGCACGCTCCTCATCATGGCGATCGCCGCGCTGATCGCCGTCCTCGCCGTCGGCATCCCCAGCTCAACGACATGATCCTCACCGCGGTGAATTCGATCGGTCTCACGGTGGCCCTCTATTACGGGCTCACCGCGCTCGCCTGCGCGGTGCGCTTCCGCGACAGCCTGCGCCAGGGTGCGGTCCGCGCGCTGCGGGACGTGGTCGTGCCCGCGGCGAGTGCGCTGGTGCTGTTCGGGCTGGGCGGCTACCTCGTCTGGGACTACGCGACGATGAGCGACCACTTCGCGATGAGCCCGGACAACGGCTGGTTCATGCTGGCCCTGCCGGCCGCCTTCATCCTGCTGGGGCTGGCGGCCGCGGCCTGGGCCAAGTGGGTGCGGCGCGCACCGTACTTCCGTACCGGCAGGGGGACGGACGCGGATGCGCTGACGTTGCCGATGGACGGGGACACGGACGAGGACGGGAGCGGGGGCGGGCCCATCACCTTGGCCTCGACGCCTCCCCCTTGCCCTCGCCGTCCGATGGCTGACGACCGGAGCGACATCAACGATCAGCAACTCACCGGCAAAAAGCGACCACACGAGCAATCCCCATGAGTAATCCACACCACCAGCCAACACCTCCCACCCGCCACCGCCACCACCACCAACGAATCCGGAGTAACCGCAAGATGGCCCCCCACACCTCAACAACCCCCTCTTCCTCCCCTCCTCCCCCGCCGACCTCGTCTTCCTCTCCGGGCCCGTGCACACCGTTGACGCCGCGCGCAGCCGGGCCGGTGCGGTGGCCGTGCGCGGGGAGCGGATCGTCGCCGTCGGGTACGACGCGGACGTGCGGGAGTTGATCGGTCCGGGAACGGAGGTGGTCGACCTCCACGGCAAGTTGCTGATCCCCGGGTTCCAGGACGCGCACGTCCACCCGGTGGGCGGCGGAATGGAGTTGGCGCAGTGCGATCTGAGCGCCGCGGAGACCGCGGACGCGTACCGGGAGTTGATCGGCTCGTACGCGGCCGCGCATCCGCAGGCGCCGTGGATCACCGGCGGCGGCTGGTCCCTGGAGGCGTTCCCGGGCGGGATGCCCACCCGCCAGTTCCTGGACGCCCTCGTGCCGGATCGGCCGGTGTTCCTCGTCAACCGTGATCACCACGGTGGCTGGGCCAACTCCCGTGCCCTGGAACGCGCCGGGCTCACCGCCGGGACGCCGGACCCGTCCGACGGCCGGATCGAGCGGGAGGCCGACGGGCAGCCGTCCGGCATGCTGCAGGAGGGGGCCATGCGGCTGGTCGCCGACCTGGTCCCGGAGCCGACGCGCGCCGAGCAGACCGCCGGGCTGCTGAGGGCACAGCGTCTGCTGCACAGTTACGGGGTGACCGCCTGGCAGGACGCGATGCTGGGCCGCGCCCCCGGCCTCGTCGACGCCGCCCCCGCGTATGTGGCCGCCCGGGACGAGGGCCGGCTGACCGGGCGGGTGACCGGGGCGCTGTGGTGGGACCGGGCCCGTGGCGCCGAGCAGATTCCTGAACTCGTCGCCAGGCGGGAGGAGTTGACGGGCGGGCGGTTGCGGGCGACGAGCGTGAAGATCATGCAGGACGGGATCGCGGAGAACCATACGGCGGCCATGCTCAGCCCCTACCTCACCGCGTGCGGCTGTGCCTCCGACAACAGCGGGATCTCGTTCATCGACCCCGAGGAGCTGCGGAGGTACGTCACGCTGCTGGACGCGGAGGGGTTCCAGGTGCACTTCCACGCCCTGGGCGACCGGGCCGTGCGGGAGGCGCTCGATGCGGTCGAGGCGGCCCGGCGGGCGAACGGCTGGCGCGACACCCGGCCGCATCTCGCGCATCTCCAGGTCGTCCACCCCGATGACGTGCCGCGTTTCCGCCGGCTCGGGGCGACGGCGAACATCCAGGCGCTGTGGGCCGCGCACGAGCCGCAGATGGACGAGCTGACGATTCCCTTCCTGGGGGCGCAACGGGCGTCGTGGCAGTACCCGTTCGGCGATCTGCTGCGGGCGGGGGCCACGCTCGCGGCGGGCAGTGACTGGCCGGTCAGCTCGCCCGATCCGCTCGCCGCGCTGCATGTGGCGGTGAACCGCCGTACCCCGGACGCGCCGCCCTCGGCGCCGGTCTTCCTGCCGGAGCAGCGGCTCGACCTGGGGTCGGCGCTGGCCGCCTACACGGCCGGCAGTGCGTACGCCAACCACCTCGACGAGACCGGCAGCATCCAGCCGGGGAAGCTGGCCGACCTGGTCGTCCTGGACCGGGACCCGTTCGACGGGCCGCCGGAGGAAATCGCCGCGACCCGGGTGCTGGAGACGTTCGTCGGGGGCGGCGGGTGTATGCGGCCGAGGGCGCCTGAGGCATGAGCGGCTTCCCGGCTTGGTGGTTCCTCCACACCAACGCCCCTTTCCCGGGCGCCGTTTCGGAGGACGTGCGGATGGTTCCGGATGGTGGGCCTCCGGTCTACTGAGGGAGGTCTGCGGACGGGGGGAACATGGGCAGGGGTGCGGGGCCGGCGCGATCCGGCGTGCCGTGGGCGGAAGCGGGGGCGGCGTGACGGCCCCGCGTTCCGGGTCGGTGTTCGCCGGGGTGCGGGCGGTGGTGGAGATCGCCGGGGTGGGTTTGCCGGTGCTCTCGTTCCTGGCGCGGTTGCCGGCCGCGCTGTGTCCGATCGGCACGCTGCTGATGCTCACCGAGACGGACGGCATCGGCCGGGCCGGGGTCGTGGCGGGGATGCTGTGGCTCGGGCAGGCGGTGGGCGGGACGCCGGTCGGGCGGCTGGCCGACCGGCGGGGGCACCGGCCGGTGATCCTGGTGGCCTCGCTCGTCAACGCGGGTGTGATCGTGGCGCTGGTGGGGGCCGTGCTCGCCGGTCTGCCGGTGGTGGTGCAGGCCGTGCTCGCGGGACTGGTCGGGGCGACGATGCCGCAGGTGGGGCCGCTGTCGCGGACGCGCTGGAGCGTGCTGACGGCGTCCGTGGCGGCGGGCCCCGGGGGGCCTGGGCGCGCCGTGGCCCGTCCGGCAGGCCCCGACGGGAAGGAGTTGACCGGGCGTGCGCTGTCCCTGGATACGACGATCGACGAGGTCAGCTTCATGGCGGGGCCGGCGCTGGCGGGCACCGTCGTGGTCCTGTTCCACCCCGCGGCGGGCCTCCTGCTGGCGGCCGTGCTCGGTGCCGTGTGCGGGGTGCTGTTCGCGGTGCATCCGACCGCTCCGGGACCGGTGCGCGGCGGACGGCTGGCGGCCGTCGGGGTGCCGCTGGTGTCGCCCGGGCTGATCGTGCTGTGGGTGATGGCGCTGGGGCAGGGGTTGATCTGGGGCGGGGCGAACGCCGGTGTCAGCGCGCTGAGCAAGGAGCTGGGCGATGCGGGGATGGCCGGTTTCGTGTGGGGCGGGATGGCGGTGACGAGTGCGCTGGCCGGGCTGGTGACGACGGCGTTGCCGGTGCGGCGGGATCTGACGGTCCGGCTGCGGTGGGCGATCGTGGCGCAGGCGCTGCTGGTGTTGCCGCTGCTGGCGGTGGCCGGGTTCGTCGGGGCGTCGCTGGTGATCGCGGGGATCGGGGTGGCGGTGGCGCCGCATCTGATCGCGGTGTTCGGGCTCGGGGAGCGCATCGCGCCGGCCGCGCGGATGGGTGAGGCGATGGCGCTGCTGGGGTCCGGGCTGATCATCGGGCAGTGCGCCGCGGCGGTGGCGGCCGGGCCGCTGGCCGAGGGGTACGGGTACCGGGCGGCGTTCGGGCTGAGCTGCGGGGCGGGGCTGGCGGCGTGTGCGGTGGCCTTGCTGCTCGTGCGGGGGCGTCGGTTCGGTCCGTGGTCCGACGGGGCCGTGGCCGTTTCCCCGGCTGCGCCGGAGGTGGAGCCGGGGCCCACCGGCCACTCCGCGTAACACTTGCCGTGCGGCACACTCACCCTCAACTCGCCCTCGGTGAAAGCAGGTTGGCGGCAGCCGGTGCCCGTCTTCACCGTGCGCTCCCTTGACGCCTCCGTTTCTCAGGCTTTAACTCACTGCGGAAGTCAAGCCTTGAGGCCGTTCAGGAACTGAACATGGCCGGCCCTCGGACTCCTCAGAGAGAGGCGTATCCGTCATGCGCATACTCCGAGTCGTGCCCGTCTCCGCCCTCGTCGCCGTGCTCGCCGCGGCGGTTTCGGGGTGCGGTGGCGGGACGAGCCCAGGTGGCGGGGGCAGTAACGATTCCCCGACGACGCTGACGTACTGGGCGTCCAATCAGGGGCCGAACGTCGAGGCGGACAAGAAGGTGCTGGGGCCGGAGCTGAAGAAGTTCGAGCGGCAGACGGGGATCAAGGTGAAGCTGGAGGTCATTCCCTGGCCCGATCTGCTGAACCGGATCCTGGCGGCCACCACGTCGGGCCAGGGCCCGGACGTGCTCAACATCGGCAATACCTGGTCGGCGTCGTTGCAGGCCACCGGCGCGCTGCTGCCGTGGGACGCGAAGAACTTCGCGGCGATCGGCGGGCGGGACCGGTTCGCCGCACCGGCGTTGGCCGCGACGGGTGCGGCGGGCAAGGATCCGGCCGCGGTGCCGCTGTACTCGCTGACGTACGCGCTCTACTACAACAAGCGGATGTTCCAGGAGGCCGGGATCAGCAAACCCCCGGCCACCTGGGGTGAGTTGGTGGCGGCGGGCAAGAAGGTGTCGAGGGACGGCAGGTGGGGGCTGGGGGCCGAGGGCGGGCAGCTGGCCAACAACATCCACCAGGCGTTCGTGCTCGGCAAGCAGCACGGTGCGGACTTCTTCGACGCGGCCGGAAAGCCGGCGTTCACCTCGGACGGTGCGGTCGCGGCGGTCAAGCAGTACGTCGACTTCATGGCCAAGGACAGGATCATCGCGCCGGGGAACGCCGAGTACGGCCAGAACCAGTCGTTGCGGGACTTCGCGAACGGCCGGACCGCGATGGTGCTGTGGCAGGCCGCGGCGACGACGTTCGCGGCGGACGGGATGAAGCCGTCGGACTGGGGCGTCGTGCCGGTGCCGGTGCCGTCCGGCCGCCCGGGAGCCGGCCGGCAGACCAACTCGATGCTCGCCGGGATCAACGTCGCGGTCTTCAAGAACACTCACAACCTCAATGGCGCCCGGAAGTTCGTGAAGTTCCTGACGAGCGACGCCGAGCAGCGGCTGCTGAACAAGACGTACGGGTCGATCCCGCCGGTCAAGGCCGCCCAGCGGGACCCGGCGTTCGACCGGCAGGACACCAGGGTGCTGCGGGAGACGCTCACCAGGAGCGCCGCGCCGCTGCCGCAGATCCCGGACGAGGCGCAGTTCGAGACGTCGGTGGGTACGGCGATCAAGGACCTGTTCGCCGATGCGGCGGCCGGGCATCCGGTGACCACGGCGTCGGTGCGGGCCCGGCTGGCCGCGGCCGCGCAGCAGATGGCGAAGTGAGGGACCGCGGTGGTGCGTTTCGCCCGGCTGCGCCGTGCCGGCCTGCCGTATCTGCTGTTGCTGCCCGCGCTGGTCGTGGAGGTGCTGGTCCATCTCGTGCCGATGGTGATCGGCGTCGTGATGAGTTTCCGGGAGCTGACCCAGTTCTTCCTCGGCAACTGGGGTGCGGCGCCCTGGAAGGGGCTGGGCAACTACCGGGTGGCGGTGGACCTGAACGCTCCGGTGGGTGCCGCGTTGCTGCACTCGTTCTGGGTGACGTGCGTGTTCAGTGTGCTGGCGGTGGGATTGTGCTGGCTGCTCGGGACCGGGGCGGCGGTCTTCCTGCAGGAGAACTTCCGCGGGCGGGGTCTGCTGCGGGCGGTGTTCCTCGTCCCGTACGCCCTGCCGGTCTACGCCGCGGTGATCACCTGGGCGTTCCTGTTCCAGCGGGACAGCGGCCTGGTGAATCACGTGCTGCACGACCAGTTGCACCTCACCGGTGACCGGCCGTTCTGGCTGCTGGGCGACAACAGCTTCGTGGCGCTGCTGGTGGTCGCCGTGTGGAAGACCTGGCCGTTCGCGTTCCTGGTGGTGATGGCGGCGTTGCAGAACGTCCGAAGGACCTGTACGAGGCGGCGGCGCTGGACGGGGCGGGGATGCTGCGGCAGTTGTGGCGGATCACGCTGCCGTCGCTGCGGCCGGTCAACCAGGTGCTGGTGCTGGTGCTGTTCCTGTGGACGTTCAACGATTTCAATACGCCGTACGTGCTGTTCGGGAAGGCCGCGCCGGAGGCCGCGGATCTGCTGTCCGTGCACATCTACCAGTCGTCGTTCGCCACCTGGAACTTCGGTACGGGCTCGGCGATGTCCGTGCTGTTGCTGCTGTTCCTGCTGGTGGTGACGGCCGGCTATCTGCTGGTGACGTCCCGCGGAAGGAAGTACGCCGATGGCTGAGACCGCTGCCCGCGCGCCCCGCCCGGCCGTCCGTGCGCCGCGCCCGCCGGCCCGCCGGCGCTCCCCGGTGCGGCGCAGGGCCTCGCCCACCGCGCCGCCCGGTCGTTCCGCTGGACCCGGCGGATCTTCCTGACCGCGCTGACCGGCTTCGTCCTGCTGCCGGTGTACGTCATGCTGAGCAGTTCGCTGAAGCCGCTGCGGGACGTGTCGGGTGTGTTCCGGTGGCTGCCGAGCGAGCTGACCGTCCGGCCGTACCTCGACATCTGGCGGACCGTGCCGCTGGCGCACTACTTCGTGAACTCGCTGATCGTGGCGGGGTCGGCGACGGTCTGCTCGGTGGTGATCGCGGTGTTCGCGGCGTATGCGGTCAGCCGGTACCGGTTCCGCGGCCGGCGGGTGTTCACGGTGACGGTGCTGTCCACGCAGATGTTCCCCGGCATCCTCTTCCTGCTGCCGTTGTTCCTGCTCTACGTCAACCTCGGGAACGCCACCGGTGTGGCGCTCTACGGTTCCCGGGGCGGGCTGGTGCTGACCTATCTGACGTTCTCGCTGCCGTTCTCGATCTGGATGCTGACCGGGTATTTCGCGTCGGTGCCGCGGGAGCTGGACGAGGCGGCGTACGTGGACGGCTGCGGGGCGCTGGGGGCGCTGTTGCGGGTGGTGGTGCCGGCGGCGGTGCCGGGGATCGTGGCGGTGGGGGTGTACGCGTTCATGACGGCGTGGGGCGAGGTGCTGTTCGCCTCGGTGATGACGAACGACACCACCCGCACACTGTCGGTCGGGTTGCAGGGGTACGCCACGCAGAACGACGTGTACTGGAATCAGGTCATGGCCGCGTCGCTGGTGGTCAGCGTGCCGGTGGTGGCGGGGTTCCTGCTGTTGCAGCGCTATCTGGTCGCCGGGCTGACCGCCGGGGCCGTCAAATGACCCGTGCCGAGAGGCCCTCCGTCGAGAGGAACGCCGTGACCGAACGGATCGATTTCGCCGCCCTGCCGGACGACTTCGTCTGGGGCGTGGCCACGTCGGCCTATCAGATCGAGGGGGCGGTCGAGGAGGACGGCCGGGCGCCGTCCATCTGGGACACGTTCTCGCGCGTGCCGGGGCGGATCGCGGGTGGTGACACCGGGGAGGTGGCCTGCGACCACTATCACCGCTGGCGTGCGGACATCGGCCTGATGCGTCAACTGGGCGTCGGCGGCTACCGGTTCTCGCTGGCGTGGCCGCGGATCGTGCCGCGGGGTGACGGCCGGGTCAACGCGGCGGGCCTGGACTTCTACGACCGGCTGGTGGACGGCCTGCTGGCGGCGGGCATCACCCCGTCCGCCACCTTGTACCACTGGGATCTGCCGCAGGCCCTGCAGGACCGTGGTGGCTGGCCGGTGCGGGAGACCGCGGAGCGGCTGGCGGAGTACGCGTCGGTGGTGGCCGGTCGGCTGGGCGACCGGGTCCGTCACTGGGCCACCCTCAACGAGCCGCTGTGCTCGGCGTGGATCGGGCATCTCGAAGGCCTGATGGCGCCCGGGGTCACGGACCGCACGGCGGCGGTGCGGGCCTCGTACCACCTGCTGCTCGGTCACGGGCTGGCCGTGCAGGCGATCCGTGCCGAGGCGCCGGACGCCGAGGTGGGCATCGTGAACAACCTCAGTACCGTCGAGCCGGCCACCGGGTCGGAGGCCGATGCGGCGGCGGCGCGGCGGATGGACGGGCACACCAACCGCTGGTGGCTGGATCCGGTGCACGGCCGCGGTTTCCCGGCGGACATGCGGGAGGTGTACGGCGTCGACCTGCCGGAGCGGGCCGGCGATCCGGAGGTCATCGCGCAGCCGCTGGACTGGCTGGGGCTGAACTACTACTTCCCGGCCGTGGTGGCCGCCGACCCGGGCGGCCCACCGCCGTACGCCCGCCCGGTGCGCCGGCCGCATGTGCCGCGTACGGGGATGGGCTGGGAGATCGACGCCGGCGGCATCGAGGCCCTGCTGCTGCGGCTGACCAGGGAGTACGCGGCGCCGAGGATCTACGTCACGGAGAACGGCGCCGCGTATCCGGACGTGGTCCGGCCGGACGGGACGGTGCGGGATCCGGAGCGCACCGCGTATCTGCACGGGCATCTGGCGGCCTGTGCCCGGGCCGCCCGGCAGGGTGCGCCGCTCGCCGGGTATTTCGCCTGGTCCCTGCTGGACAACTTCGAGTGGGCCTACGGCTACGGCAAGCGGTTCGGCCTGTTCCACGTCGACTACGCGACCCAGGCCCGCACCCTGAAGGACAGCGGCCGGCACTACGCGGGGCTGATCCGCCGGCACCGTCCTACTCGATGACCAGCTCGACCGCGATGTTGCCGCGGGTGGCCTTGGAGTAGGGGCAGAACTCGTGGGTGGCCTCGACCAGCCGGCGCCCGGTCTCGCCCGCCAGGGCGTCCGGCAGCTCCACCCGCATGACGACGCCGAGGCCGAAGCCCTCGCCGTCCTTGCCGAGGGAGACCTCGGCGGTGACCGAGACGTCCTTGGTGTCGAGCTTCATCCGGCGGGCGACATTGCTCATCGCGCTGGCGAAGCAGGCCGCGTAGCCGGCGGCGAAGAGCTGCTCCGGGTTGGTGCCGGCGCCGTTGCCGCCGAGCTCGGGCGGCAGGGCCAGGGCGAGGTCGATGGTGCCGTCGGAGCTGACGGCCCGGCCCTCGCGGCCGTTGGCGGTGGCGACGGCGGTGTACAGCGCGTCCATGAGGTGTCCCTTCACCTGCGGGGCGGCCGCTTCCCGGCCGTCCGACGGGCTCCACTCTCGCAGAGATTTAAATTGCGCGCAACTCGATTGTGCACAACTTAAATGCCTGCCCGGCTAACCTGGAGCCATGACCACGCTTCCGCCGGACGCCGAACTGCTCCGCCTCGACCACCAGGTCTGCTTCTCCCTGCACGCCGCCTCCCGGGCGTTCGGCGGCGTCTACCGGGACGCCCTGAAGGACCTGGGCCTCACCTACCCCCAGTACCTGGTCATGCTGGTCCTCTGGGAGCACGGCGCACAGCCGGTCAAGGCCATCGGCGAGCGGCTCCGGCTGGACTCCGGCACCCTCTCCCCGCTGCTCAAGCGCCTGGAGACGGCCGGTCTGGTGCACCGCGAGCGCAGCACCGAGGACGAGCGGTCGGTCACCGTCCACCTGACCCCGGCGGGCGACGAGCTGCGCGAGGCGGCCCTGCCGGTCCCCCGCCGGATGCTCGCCGCCACCGGCCTGACCGTCGAGGAACTGCGCACGCTGCGGGGCCTGTTGAGCCGGGTGACCGGCGCACTCGACGCGTCCTGAGGCCCCGGCGCGCCGCGGCCGGCCGGACGGCGTTCCCGGACCCCCGGCGCCCTCATCACCCCATTGAGTTACCAGGGTTGGGGGCTCAACAGGACGAAGGCGTATAAAGAGTGGCCAAACCGCCGGGCCACCGGCGAGACCCGTCCATGACGCGGTGGGCGGCACGCCAACAAGCGGAGGAACGCCACGTGAATGCGGCAGAAGTTGTCCACGCCCCGCCGGTCCAGGGATGTCCCACCCAGCGTTGTGCGGTCACGGCGTGACGGCCCGCCGGCAGCCGTTCTCCGCGGCGGTGACGGGCCTGGGCATGGTGACCGCGGCGGGCGCCACCGCGAAGGCCACCTGGCACTCGGTCACCCAGGACACCGGGCCCAGCGGGGTGCACCCGCACCCCGAACTCGCCGATCTGCCCTGTGACTTCATGTACACCTCCGACCTGGACACCACCGAGCAGCTCGGCGTGGCGGCCCAGCGGCTGATGGACCGCTTCGCGCAGCTCGCGGTGGTCGCGGCCCGCGAGGCGATCGCGGACGCCGGCCTGGACCCGGAGACCTGGGACAGCACCCGGGTCGCGGTGGTCATCGGCTCCGCGCACGGCGGTCTGCCCTTCTACGACCAGCAGTGCGCGGCGATGGCCGAGCGCGGCGCCCGCCGGGTCTCCCCCAAGCTCGCCCCGCTGACCGTGGTCAACGGCGCCGCCAGCAGCGTCTGCATGGACCTCGGGTGCGCGGCCCCAGTCTGGGCGTGGCGACGGCCTGCTCCTCCGGGACCGTCGCCGTGGGCACCGCGCATCAGCTGCTGCGTACCGGGGCCTGCGACATCGCCATCGCCGGCGGCGCCGAGTCGCCGATCTCCCGGCTGCTGATCGCCAGCGCCTGCCGGATGAAGGCGGTGTCGACCCGGCGGGAGGACCCGGCCGCGGCCTGCCGGCCGTTCGACGTCGCCCGGGACGGTTTCGTGGTCGGTGAGGGTGCCGGCCTGCTCGTCCTGGAGCGACCGGAGCACGCCGCGGCCCGCCGGGCGCCGGTCCGGGCGTACGTCAGCGGTTACGGGGCCTCCAGCGACGCCTATGCCGCGGTCGCCCCGGACCCCGAGGGCAAGGGCATCGAGCAGGCGCTGCGCACCGCGATGGCCGACGCGGGGGTGCGGCCCGCCGACGTCGGACACGTCAATGCGCACGGCACGTCGACGGTGGTCAACGACCTGATCGAGGCCACCATGCTGCGGCGGGTGATCGGCGATCATCCGCTGGTCACGTCCACGAAGGCGATGACCGGTCACACGCTGGGGGCGGCCGGCGGTATCGAGACCGCGCTCGCCGTGCTCGCGCTGGAGGAGCAGCTGGTGCCGCCGACCGCGAACCTCGACGTGCCCGATCCGCAGCTGCCGCTGGAGATCGTGCGGCAGGAGCCGCGGCGGGCGTCCTTCGACTGCGCGGTCAAGACGTCGCTCGGCTTCGGCGGGCACAACGCCGCCCTCGTGCTGACCCGCTAGGCAGCGGCGATGCACGAGGAGACGGTCCGGTCACTGTCGGTGCACGGGGTGGGCTTCGCCTACCGGCGGCTGCGCGCCCCGGCACCGGTCACCGAGCCGGTCGTGGTGCTGGGCGGTGCGCTGCAGGGCATGTTCGGCTGGCCGCAGATGGAGGACCGGCTGGGTCCGCTGGCGGACGTGGTGACCGCCGATCTGCCCGGGATGGGCGACGCCGGGCCGCTGCCGCCGGGGCCGGCCCACGGTCTGCTGTGTGCCGCCCTGGAGCGGATCATCGACGATCTGGACGTGCCGCGGATCAACCTCTTCGGCTTCTCCTACGGGGCGGGCCTCGCCTACGGATGCGCCCGGCGGGTGCCCGGGCGGATCGCGCGGCTCGCCCTGGGTGGCGTACCGGCACATCTGTCGGCCGGGCAGCTGGAGCTGTGGCGGCGGGCCGCGGGCCACCTCGCGCGGGGTGACGCCGGCACCTTCGCGACGATGGTCACCGAGGCCCTGATGTGCCTCGACGAGGACCGGTACGTCACCCGGCGGGCCCTGGCGCGGCGGTACGTCCGGCGGTCGATGCTGCACGCGGCGCGGCACTCGCCCCATGCGGCGGACGCGCTGGGCCGCGCGCTCACCGACCGCCCGGACTTCTCCGGTGTGCCGGCCGGGGTGCGCACGCTGGTCTTCAGCGGTGAGCACGACACGGTGACGTCCGCGGAGCGGCAGCGGGCCTTCGCGGCGCGGATTCCCGGCAGCCGTTTCCTGGCCGTACCCGACACGGATCACTGGGTGGTGCTCGAACGGGCCGATGACGTCGCGGAGTTGGCGTCCCGGTTCTTCACCGACGGGCCACTGGAGTGCGCCCCCGCGCTCGTCCCGGTGCCCCGCCCGGTGCCGCCTCCGGCCCGTTCCGCCGCCACCGCAGACCAGCATTCCGTTGCGGTTATATAACCAGAGGCGCATACTCGCGGTATGCCCCTACCGTTCGATGTGCTGGCGGAGCCGAGCCGGCGCAAGATCCTCGACCTGCTGCTGGAGCGCCCGCGACTGGTCGGCGAGCTCACCGCGGAACTCGGCCTGAGCCAGCCCGGCACGTCCAAGCACCTGCGGGTGCTGCGCGAGGCCGGGCTGGTGCAGGTCCGGCAGGACGCTCAGCGCCGCTGGTACGAACTCCGGCCGGAACCGCTCGCGGAGCTGGACGCCTGGCTCGCGCACTACCGGCACCTGTGGGCCGGGAGCCTCGACGCCCTGGAACGGCACCTCGACGCCATGGAGGACGACCCCCGATGAATCCGCACTCCGACAGCCTCACCACCGAGGACGGCCGCCCCGCACTGCGCATGGAGCGCCGGCTCGGCCATCCGCCCGAGAAGGTCTGGGCGGCACTCACCGACCCGGCGCAGCTCGGACGGTGGTTCCCCTCCCAGGTCGCCGTCGAGCTCCGGCCCGGCGGGGCGATGACCTTCACCATGCCCGGTGTGACCGGGATCGCCATGACCGGCACCGTCACCGACGCCGAGCCGCCCCGACTCTTCGCGTTCACCTGGGGAGAGGACCATCTGCGCTGGGAGATCACGCCGGACGGGGACGGCTCGCTGCTGACCTTGACCCACACCTTCGGCGACCGGTTCGGCGGCGCCAGCTTCGCCTCCGGCTGGCACCTGTGCCTGACCGCGCTCTCCCAGCTGCTCGACGGCCGGGCCCCGGCGGTGGACCGGGACACCGGCGAGCTGCACGAGGCGTACCTGGAGCAGTTCGGGCTCGGGGCCGGCGAGGTCGAGGACACACCGGACGGTCCGCGGATCCGCTTCGAGCGCCAGCTGGTGCGGCCCGCCGAGGCGGTGTGGGCGGCGCTGACCGGGGGCGCGGAGCCGGAGGTGGGGGCGCCGGTGCCAGCGGGCTTCACCGCTCCCCCGGTGCCGGGCGGACCGGTCACCGAGGTGAGCGCCCCCACACTCCTCGCCTACCGCTGGCACCCGGAGGGGACCGTCCGCTGGGAACTGGGAAAGGGCACCGGCCACGGCGCCCGGCTCGTACTCACCCAGACCGGCCCGCGGGACGTCGATCCGGGGCCCGCACTGGAGGCGTGGCACGCCAGGATCGAAAGGCTGGCGGCCCGGCTGCTGGCGGATTGAGCGGGCCTGCCCCACGTTTTCGCGGGCCTGCCCCAGGCTGTTCCCCGGACTTGTTGCCGGCGGCACGGGAAAGCGCCCCCTGCGGACTTCGCAGGGGGCGCTTTCTCCTTTGCGCAGGGGCATGCGGGCCGGGCCGCAAGGGTGTGAGCCGGGTAACTCCGGCGGGGGTCCACAGCGGGGTGCGGGGGCGGTTCCGGGTGATGCCGGGCACGCGACGTACGTCACGTACGACCATTCCTAGTCGAGTGCCGCAGGCGAAGTAACACCTGCAATTCGGGGGGAATCGGGAATTTATATCGGACATCTCTCCTCAAGTCACGAAGAGAGGTAGTACAACACCTCTTTGCCACCCTCCAGGGCGGGCGCTAACCATGTTCCGGGTAGCACCGAGAACGTCTGCGAACTCAGCCGGAGCGGCGAGCGCGGGCAACGACCCTCGGTCCTCACGCGCCAACCGAAGGCCGCCTCCCCCGCCACCAAGCTCTGGAAGAGGTCACATCCGTATGCCCAGCTTCACCCTGCCCCGCGCCGTCCGGAACGTCCGCATCACCCGCACCCACAGGGCTTCCGCGGCGCTGGTGGCCACCGCGAGCTGCGCCGCCGCGCTGGCGTTCACCGCCGCGCCGAGCGATGCCGCGACGCCGTCCGCGCACGCACCGGCCGCGGTCAAGCCGGTCAGCGCCAACGGAATGCCGCTGACCGCCAAGGACCGTGCCGACGACGGCAAGAAGGACCAGGTCGTGGCGTCGTCCGTCGCCGCCGGCCTGAAGGTCACCGCCGTCGAGAAGCAGGGGCACACGGCCAAGGACGCCGCCAGCCGTTCCGTCGAGCGCAAGGCGCTGACCCAGGCGCCGAAGGCCGCCCCCAAGGCCAAGCCGAAGGTCGCCCCCAAGCGCTACGCGAACAACCTCGACGGCTGGATCCGCCAGTCGCTCGACATCATGCACGCCAAGGGCATCCCGGGCTCCTACGAAGGCCTGCACCGCAACATCATGCGCGAGTCCAGCGGCAACCCCAACGCCGTCAACGACTGGGACATCAACGCCATCAACGGCATCCCCTCCAAGGGCCTGCTCCAGGTGATCCAGCCCACCTTCGACCGCTACCACGTCGCCGGCACGGCCAACAAGCTCACCGACCCGGTGGCCAACATCACCGCCGCCGCCAACTACGCGGCCGACCGCTACGGCTCGATCGACAACGTCAACTCGGCCTACTGAGCCGCCAGTAGCACCTCCACGGCACGTGGCCCTGCCCGCATCGCGCGGGTGGGGCCACTGCCGTTTCCGGCCTTCCGGCCGGGCCGTCAGTAGCGGCCATGGCGGGCCGGGCCGGCGCCGCCGAAGAGCGCGTCGAGCACGTCGCCGGCGAAGCGAAGTCCCGCCTCTTCCCTGGGAGAGAGGTGGTGGTGGTCGTCGACGGGCGCCGCGGCCGCGGACCCCGCGGCCAGGACGCCGGTCATGAGAAGGCCGGTGACGACGACGGCAATACGACGGAACATGAGGACATCCCTACGGTGAGTGACGACTGTGTGGGTGTCACTGTCAGGGAGCCGGGGCCGCGCCGTCATGCGACAGTCCGGGCCGCTGCTGCGAACGGCCCAGCGGCACCGCCGTATTGCCGTAGCCGGGGCGTCACCAACGGCCCAGCCGGCGCCGTATCGCGGGGCACACCGGCCGGCAATGCACAGCGGTGTGCCGCACGTGAATTGGCGCACAAATGCCGCCCTTTTGGGCTCAGCAGCAGTGCCCCGCACCACATTTATCGAATCCCGCTGGCCCACAACGGGCAGCCGGGCGGATGAATCGGCCCCGGCCGGTGCATGAAACGGGGCCGACGGGCGGTAATTGCGCTGTGAGCCAGGCAACTTAAGCACCCCGATAACGCGGGCTTTCCGGCCGCTTCCAGGTGACCCGCGGCACGCGATGTACGTCACTTACGACCATGCCTAGTCGATGGAAGCCGCCGCTATTCCAGGTCAACGCGGTGGGAATCGCTCATTACTTCAGAGAGCCGGGATTTCTCACGAAGATGGGTAGTACAGAGCACCATTGCCTCGATTCCGGACCGTCGCTAAACATGGATTCCGACGCGCCGAGAGCGAGTCGCGGTGAACGCCCCAAGGGCGAACGCGGCAAAGACCTCCGATGCGCAACGCGCCGCCAAAGAAGGCCGCTCCCCGATCCCGTACCTGGAAGAGGTCACCCTGCATGCCCAGCTTCACCCTGCCCCGCGCTGTCCGTATGACCCGCATCACCCGTACCCACAAGGTCGCCGTGGCCGTTCTGGCCGCCGCGGGTGCCACCTCGGGTCTGGCGCTCACCTCCGCCCCGGACACCGCACAGGCTGCGTCTGAGCACGCTCCGGCCGCGGTCAAGCCCGTCAGCGCCAACGGCCTGCCGGCCAAGAAGGCCGACGACGCCAAGACCGGCCGCCCGGTGACCGCCTCGGTCGCCGACCACATCAAGGTGACCGCCGTCGCCAAGCAGCACACCGCCCAGCAGGCCGCCAACCGCTCCGCCGAGCGCAAGGCCGTGAAGAGCTACCCGAACAACCTCGACGGCTGGATCCGCCAGGCGCTCGACATCATGCACGCCAAGGGCATCCCGGGCTCCTACGAGGGCCTGCACCGCAACATCATGCGCGAGTCCAGCGGCAACCCCAACGCCGTCAACGACTGGGACATCAACGCCATCAACGGCATCCCCTCCAAGGGCCTGCTCCAGGTGATCCAGCCCACCTTCGACCGCTACCACGTCGCCGGCACGGCCAACAAGCTCACCGACCCGGTCGCCAACATCACCGCCGCCGCCAACTACGCGGCCGACCGCTACGGCTCGATCGACAACGTCAACTCGGCCTACTGAGCCGACGGCGCGGAGCCGTCGCCGGCGGAACCGCCGGCACCACCGGACCACCAGGTCACGGGAGAGACGGATCACAAACGCGGGCCCGACCGGCTCGTCATGAGGAGCAGCTTGCGAAGCGGCGGAATGGCGCGTTCGCCGCTGCGCGCGGAGCGGGCCCCGGCACAGCCGGGGCCCGCTTCGTTCCGTCCGGGGCCCGCTTCGTTCCCTCCGGGTACCCGCTCCGTTCCGTCCGGGGACCGGCCCGGACGCCGAGGGTGACCGTGCCTGCCCGCCGGACGGGTGAGATGCGGGGCCGGTCGGCGGACTGACGGCCTGTTGCGTCATAGAGTCAGGCAGTTCTGCGTATAAGTCTCTTATCGGCAGAATTCTGCTCAAATCCTGCCGTACCTGACTCAACCGAAGGCCTCGGAGGCATGCGATGCCCTTGCGCAGATCCGGTCCGGCCCGCCGTAAAGTCGCCACGGCCGGAACGCTCGTTACTCTCCTCTCCGTGCTCGCAGTGCCCGGATCGGCCACGGCGACCGATGCCGCGAAGCGCCCCGCCCACCCCGACGAGGACTGGATGGGCTCCACCATCGCGCTCCACGAGGGCGGCGACCGGGCCGGCGGCATCGAGCCGCGGGCGTCGTACGGCAGGAGGGCGGTGGCCGGGGTCGACGTCTCCAGCCACAACCACCACGTCGGCTGGTCGCACCTGCGCAGGTCAGGGGTGCGCTTCGCGTATGTCAAGGCCACCGAGGGGACGAATTACACCAACCCGTACTTCGCCCAGCAGTATCGGGGCTCCTACCACGCGGGGATGATCCACGGCGCCTACCACTTCGCCCTGCCCGACCATTCCAGCGGCGCCACCCAGGCGCGCTATTTCACCCACCACGGCGGCGACTGGTCCCGGGACGGCAGGACGCTGCCCGGCGCGCTCGACATGGAGTACAACCCCTACGGCGCAACCTGCTACGGCAAGAGCGCCAGGGCGATGGTCAGCTGGATCCACGACTTCGCGCGCACCTACCGCGAGGAGACGGGGCGCGACGCGGTCATCTACACGTCCACGAACTGGTGGAAGCGGTGCACCGGCAATTCCGGGAAGTTCGGCCGGACCAATCCGCTGTGGATCCCGCGCTACGGCTCCTCCGTCGGCACACTGCCGGGTGGCTGGCAGTACCACAGCATCTGGCAGCACACCTCCTCCGGGCACCCGGTCGGTGACCGCAACCGCTTCAACGGCCCCTTCAGCCGGCTGAAGGTCCTCGCGTACGGCGAGGACGACGACGACTGACCCTCCCCCACACACCGCTGAACCTTCCGGCCGGTCCCCGGCGCCCCGTGATCGGGCGCCGGGGACCGGCCGCTCGTCGTCCGGCGCCGCACCGGAGCCCGCGCAGCGCACCGCATCGACAACTCGATTCGAACAACGGGGAATTCGCGCGGCGCTACAACCTTTGTGTGCCGCTTCGGGTCCAACACTGCGAAATGACCACGCGACGCACCCACTCGACGGGGGTAATCCCATGAAGCGTTCACGTGCCATCGCAGGATCCGCCGTACTCGCCGTGGCCGGACTTGCCACGATGGCCACGGCGACCACCGCCACCGCCGCACCGACCGCCGCCGCGTACAACGGGGCCTGTGGCAGCGGCTACCGTGTGGTGAATTCCGTACCGGTCACCGGAAAGGGGACCGTGTACCTGACGTACAGCGCGAAGACCGGAAAGAACTGTGTCGTGACCGTGCGGAACAGTCCCGGAAAGCCGGTGTACGTCTACACGTATCTCACGGCCACCGACGGCAGTTCCGACTGGGTTTACGACAGCGGGCAATACACCACCTACGCCGGTCCGGTGTACCTCCCGGCGAAGGGCCGGTGCGTGGACTGGGGCGGCGCGATCGAAACGGTGAGTGTCAGCGTTTCGGGCTCCAACTGCGGCCGGATGGCGCCCGGCGTGGTCACCCACCGCCGCTGACCGCGCGGCGCCCGACGGCGGTCCCCGGCAGCCCACCCGGGGACCGCCGTCAGTGCACGCCCAGCGCCCGCAGCGCCGAACGCGCCGCGTTGTGGCCGCACATCCCGTGGGCGCCGGCGCCCGGCGGGGTCGACGCCGAACAGAGGTACACCCCCGGCACCCCTGTGGCGTACGGGTCGAGGGCGATCCGCGGACGCATCGTCAGGGTCAGCGGGGTGTTGGCGCCGCCGATGATGTCGCCGCCCACGAAGTTGGCGTTGCCGCGTTCCAGCTCGGCGGTCGAGGTGGCGGTGAGGCCGAGGATCCGCTCGCGGGTGCCGGGGGCGAATCGCTCGAACTGCGCCAGCATCGCGGCGGTGGCGTCGCCGTCGTAGCCGTGCGGCACATGGGCGTACGCGGAGACCGGGTGGACGTCGCCGGCGGAGCGGCCGGGGTCGGCGAGGTACTGCTGGGAGACCAGGAGGAACGGTCGCTCGGGCATCCGGCCGCGGTGGATCTGCCGCTCGGCGTCCGCGATCTGCGCGAAGCCGCCGCCGAGGTGGACGGTGCCGGCCCGCCGGCAGGCGTCGGCGCGCCAGGGCACCCCGCCCTCGACCGCCAGGTCGAGTTTGAAGGCGGCGGGGCCGTGCCGGTAGCGGGTGTAGGCGCGGCGTACCCGGGACGGCAGCCGATCGCCGATCACGGCGGCCGCGGCGGACGGTGCCAGGTCGAGCAACACCGTTGCGGCGGGCGGTAGTTGACTCAGGGAGCGGATCGTCACACCGGTCTCGATCCGGCCGCCGGCCGCGGTGAGGAGTCCGGCCAGCGCGCGGGCGATGGCCGCGGAGCCGCCCTTCGCGACCGGCCAGCCGAACCGGTGGCCGGCCGCGATGATCATGAGTCCGACGGAGGCGGCGGCCGGCCCGTTCAGCGGCCCGAAGAGGTGCGCCGCCACCCCGCCGTAGAGGCCGCGGGCCTCTTCCGTGCGGAAGCGGCCGGCGAGCGCGGTGGCGGGCTGCAGGGCGCGCAGCCCGAAGCGGGCGAGCCGGACCGGATGCCGGGGCACCCGCAGGAGGGGCTTCATGACGGCGTCGGTGAGCACCTCGGCGTCGGCGGCCGGCGCCCCGAACAGCCGCCGCCACGCCGGACCGTCGGCGCCGAGCCCGTCCGCCGTCCGCGCCAGGGACCGGTACAGCGCCCCCGCGCCACCGGAGTCGACCGGATGGGCGAGGTCGATCTCCGGCCAGCACCACTCCAGCCCGTGTGCCGCGACGTCCAGCGTGCGCAGATACGGCGAGCCGGCGCCCATCACATGCGTCGAGGAGCAGTGGTCGAACAGCAGGCCGGGGGCGAGCAGCTCGCCGCTGCGGACGCCGCCGCCGATCTCGTCGGCGGCCTCGAAGACCGTCACCTTCAGTCCGGCCTGTGCCAGCGTGACCGCCGCGGCCAGCCCGTTCGGTCCGGCGCCCACCACGACCGCCGTGTCTCGTTCCCGTCCCACCCGTTTCGTCATGCCGCCAGCATGCCAAGCAGGGGGCCGGCGGGGTGCGCAACCGACGTGCGGCGGTGCGGAGTTCACTCCGGGCGGGCGCCGGCCGCGGCCTCGGCGGCGGCCGCGATGTTGCGGGCCATACCGCCGAACACCACGGTGTGGAAGGGGGCGACGCACCACCAGTAGGCATGGCCGGTCAGCCCGTGCGGATGGAACAGCGCCCGCTGGACGTAGCGGGTGCGGCCCTGGGCGTCGCGGGCGACCGTCATCTCCAGCCAGGCGAGGCCGGGGAGCCGCATCTCGGCGCGCAGGCGCAGCAGCCGCCCGGGCTCGGCCGCCTCGACCCGCCAGAAGTCGAGTGAGTCGCCGACCCGGAGGCGTCCGGCGTCCCGTCTGCCGCGGCGCAGTCCCACACCGCCGGCGAGCCGGTCCAGCCAGCCGCGCACCGCCCAGGCAAGCGGGAAGGAGTACCAGCCGTGTTCCCCGCCGATGCCCTCCACGACCTGCCAGAGCGTCTCCGGCGGGGCGTTCACGGTGACCTCCCGCCGGTCGGTGTAGAGGCTGCCGCCGGCCCAGTCGGGGTCGGTGGGCAGCGGGTCGCTGGGCGCGCCGGGTACGGCGGCGCCGGACCAGCGGGTGGCGACCCGGGCGTCCCGCACCCGGCGCAGCGCCAGGTCCACCGCGTCGTCGAAGGGCAGCGGGTGGCCCGGCGGGTCCGGGTCGGGGACGTAGCGGGCGAGGTCGTGTTCGTGGCAGACGACCTCGTGGCGCAGCGACTCGGCCAGGGGCCGGGCGATGCCGGGGGACGGGGGTGACCAGGCCGATCCAGAGGCTCGACAGGCGGGGGGTGAGGACCGGGACGGGCAGGATGAGCCGTTCCGGCAGGTTCGCCACCCGCGCGTAACGCTGCATCATGTCGCGGTAGGTGAGGATGTCCGGGCCGCCGATGTCGAAGGTCCGGCTGACGCCGGCCGGGAGCCGGGCGCAGCCCACGAGGTAGCGCAGCACATCGCGGACGGCGATGGGCTGGATGCGGGTGCGCACCCAGCTCGGCGTGATCATGAGCGGCAGCCGTTCGGTGAGGTAGCGCAGCATCTCGAAGGAGGCGGAACCGGAGCCGATGATGACCGCGGCCCGCAGCACGGCGGTGGGGACGCCGGAGGCCAGCAGGATGTCGGCGACCTCGGACCGGGAGCGCAGGTGGGGTGAGAGGTCCCGTTCGGGGATGCCGCGCGGGGTGAGTCCGCCGAGGTAGACGATGCGGTGCACACCGGCGGCGCGGGCCTCCTCGGCGAAGATCCGCGCGGCCCGACGGTCGGTCTCCTCGAACCGCGGGCCGGTGCCGAGGGCGTGCACGAGGTAGTAGGCGACGTCGACGCCGGCCAGCGCGCGGCGCATCGAGCCGGCGTCGGTGACGTCGCCGCGGACGATCTCCGCCTGGCCGGCCCAGGGATGGTCCCGCAGCTTCTCGGGGGTCCTGGCCAGCGCCCGGACGGCGTATCCGGCGGCGAGCAGCTCGGGCACCAGGCGGCCGCCGAGGTAGCCGGTGGCGCCGGTGACCAGGGCGCGCGGTGCTGCGGGGGCGCCGGTGTCGGCCATGGGTGGACCTCCTCACGTACCAGTCTGTCCCGCCGCGGGGCGCTGCGCTGTGCGGCGCCTCCCACGTACCTGTCTGTCCCGCCGCGGGGCGCTGCGCTTTGCGGCACCTCCCACGTACCCGCCTGTCCCGTCGCGGGGCTCGCTCGCCGTTGTGCGCTTTGCGGCGCCCCGCACGTACCCGTCTGTTCCGCCGCGGGGCTCGCTCGCCGTTGGGCGCTTTGCGGCGCCCCGCACGTACCTGTCTGTTCCGCCGTTGGGCCTGGTCTCCGTGGCGCCTGCGGCGGGCTGGGTGGTTGTCGGGTGCGGTTCTGGCCCTCCAGACTTCGTCCTCCGGTCCAGCCCCTCCCGTAGTAGGAAGGGGAACGGCCGGTGGGGGTGCACGTAGCCCTCCGCACGGGCAGTGAACGGAACCACGCCCGCCCCGCGAAAACTCCCACCAACGGGAGGGGACAGACCGGAGGACGAAGTCTGGAGGGCTGTCACCGCACCCGACACACAACGCCCGCCGCCAGGCGCAACGGCGAGCAAGCCCGGCGGCGGGACGGGCGGGTACGTGCGGGGCGCCGCAAAGCGCAACGGCGAGCAACGAGCACGGCGCTGCAGCCGAGTACGTGGGCGGCACCGCAAAGCGCAACGGCGAGCAGGCCCGACGGCGGGACGGACAAGTACGTGCGGGTGACCCTCACTCGCAGGGGCCGGTGCTCTCCCGGGCCTCCAGGTGGGGCAGTTCGCCCTGGACGGTGCGCGGCGGGCCGCCGTCGAGGACGGTGAGGAGTTCGCGGGCGGCGAGCCGGCCGAAACCGGGGGTGTCGCGGACCAGCGCGGTCAGGCGGGGGTGGGTGACCCGGCAGAGCGCGGAGTCGTCCCAGGCCACGATCGACAGCGCGGCGGGGACGGGGATGCCGCGCTCGGCGGCCACCGAGGCGCCGGCCACCGCCATCACGTCGTTGTCGTAGATGATCGCCGTGGGCGGCCGGGGGTCGTCCAGGATGCGGCGGGTGGCCTCGGCCCCCTCCGCGTCGGAGTAGTCGGTGGTCACCGAGCGGACCTGCCGCTCGTCGAGGCCGCGGAGCGCCGCCTCGGTGCGCAGCGAGCGGATCCGGCGGGCGGTGTGGGCGAGGCCGGGCAGGCCCGCGACGTGCACGATCCGGCGGTGGCCGAGGCCGTGGAGGTGGTCCAGGACGCGGGCCATGACCTTGGCGTCGTCGGCCCAGACGGTGGGGAGCAGCGGTGGTGGCGCGGTGTCCGGCTCCTGGTCCGACGGTGCGGGGCCGGCCGGGCCGCCGATGGCGACGGCGGGCAGGCCGAGCGCGGCGAGGAGTTCCGGGCGGGGGTCGTCGGTGCGCGGGTCGACGACGAGGACGCCGTCCACCCGGCGCTCGGCCCACCAGCGGCGGTAGAGCGCGCACTCGGTGTCGAGGTCCTCGACGACCTGGAAGAGCAGCGCGATCTTCCGGGCCGCGAGCACTTCCTGTATGCCGGAGACGAGTTGCAGGAAGAAGGATTCGACGCCCAGGGTGCGGGCGGGGCGGGCGAGGACGAGTCCGAGGGCGCCGGCGCGTTCGCCGGAGAGCGCGCGGGCGGCGGAGTTGGCCTGCCAGCCGAGTTCCTCGGCGACCCGGCGGACCCGGGCACGGGTGTCGTCGGAGACGCCCGGCCGGTCGTTGAGCGCGAAGGAGACGGCGCTCTCCGAGACCCGGCCCGGCGGGCGATGTCCTTGATCGTGGGCCGGCGCGCCGGCCTGCGGCGGGCGGCCCCACCGGGCGCTGTCATGGGCGGGATCTCCTCGCGCTGAACCGCATAAGTGCGGCTCAGTCTGATCAGGCCGGGACGGTGTGTCAAACGTGCGCCAATCACCTCGCCGCGCCTCGTGAAGTCCCTTCCGTGGCACGGGTATTGACACTCACTAAAGCGCATTAGTAGCGTCTGCCGCGTCGTCGCCCGAGGTCCTGCGGAATACCCGCCGAAACGGCCTGGAACTCTCTCTCCCGGGGCCGGTGCGCGGCATTTTCCTGCGGTCTGGTCCGAGCAGAGGAGCCGCCAGCCATGCGCAGAGTCACCGTTCCCCGCCGTGCCGGTGCCGCGGCCGTCGTTCTGGCCTTCTCGGCACTCACCCTGACCGCCTGCGGATCCGGCGGCGGAGCCGGGGGCAGCGCCTCGGGGAAGGTCGAGGGCCAGGTCACCTTCCAGACCTGGAACCTCAAGGCGAATTTCAAGGATTACTTCGAGGGGCTCATCAAGGACTTCGAGCGGAAGTACCCGGACGCCCGGGTGAAGTGGATCGACCAGCCGGCCGAGGGATATCCGGAGAAACTCAGCGCGGACGCGGCCGGCGGCACTCTGCCGGACGTGGTGAACGTATCCCCGGATCTCGCCTATCCGCTGGCGAAGGCCGGGCTCGCCCTCGACCTGGAAAAGACCGCCGGAAAATACCGCGGGGAATATCTCGACGGGGCCTGGAAGAGCCATGAGATGCCGGGTCTGCCGGGCGTCTACGCCTTCCCCTGGTATCTGAACACGGGCCCGATGTTCTACAACAAGGAGCTCTTCAGGAAGGCCGGACTGGATCCGGACGCACCACCGACCAGCTATGACCAGCTCTTCACGGACGCGGTGGCGATGGCGAGGAAGAGCGGCCGGAAGATAGCGATGCTCGCCAGTACGCCGTCGATCGAGGACTTCGGCCGGTACGGCGTACGGCTGATGAACTCCCGTGGCACCGAGTTCACCTTCAACGAGCCCAAGGGCGTCGAACTGCTCGGCCATTACCGGGAGTTGTACGCGGCCGGGGCGCTGGACTCCCAGGCGCTGACCGCACAGGCCGAGTCGGCGGGGCGGAAGTTCGAGCAGCAGTCCGTCGCCATGAACCCGGGCAGCGCGCTCGATCTGCAGAACTTCAAGAAGGACGCGCCGAGCCTGTACCGGCACATCGGCATCACCGACGCGGTCAACAACACCGGTAAGGCCAATATGTACGTGCAGGGCCTGATGGTGAACGCGCAGAGCAAGGTGAAACCGGCGGCGGTGGCCTTCGCGCACTTCGTGACCGACAAGAAGAACCAGATGGCGTTCGCCAAGGAGGTCACGATCTTCCCGAGCACCAAGGGCTCGCTGGACGATCCGTACTTCACCAAGGAGGACGGCACCGATGCGACCCGGGTGCGGGTGGCGTCGGCCAAGTCGCTGAAGACCGCGGTGAATTACACCCCGGTACTGCTGAGCGACCAGATGAAGACCGTGCTGCGCAATGCGGTCGCCCGGGCCGTGCAGGGAAAGCAGTCACCCAAGGCGGCGCTGGACGGCGCGGTCGCGGAGTGCAATCGCCTGCTGAAGACCGGCTGAGTCCGGGGCTGCCGTGAAAAGGCATCATCCCGCGAGTCCCTGGCTGTTCCTCGCCCCCGGACTGCTGGTCGTCCTCGCCTTCGGCCTGTATCCGTTCCTCAGCACGGTGGCGCATTCCTTCACCGACGCCCGCACGCTCGCCGAGGGGCAGTTCGTCGGGGGCGCGAATTACCGCGAGCTGATCCACGACGCGATGTTCTGGACCGGGCTGCGCAACAGCGTGCTCTACGTCCTCGGAGTCGTCCCGCTGCTGGTGGTCCTGCCGCTGTTGCTGGCGATGCTGGTGCAGCGGCAGATTCCCGGGATCGCCTTCTTCCGGGCGGCGTTCTACACCCCGGTGGTCGCCTCCGTCGTGGTGGTGTCGCTGATCTGGGTGTGGCTGCTGGACGACCGGGGGCTGATCAACGCGCTGCTGGAGGGGCTGGGCTTCGGGACGGCCGGGTTCCTCAGCGACCCGTGGCTGCTGCTGCTCAGCGCCATGGCGGTCACCGTCTGGAAGGGCCTCGGCTACTACATGATCATTTATCTGGCGGCGCTGGCCAACGTCCCCGGGGAGCTGCACGAGGCCTGCGCGGTCGACGGGGCCGGCGCGGTGCGCCGCTTCCTGACCGTGACGGTGCCCGCGCTGCGGTCCACGATGGTGCTGGTGGCCGTGCTCTCGTCGGTCAGCGCGTTCAAGGTGTTCTCCGAGGTCTATCTGATGGCCGGCCCGACCGGCGGGCCCGGCGGCGAGGACACCACGCTGGTGATGCTCGTCCAGCAGGCCGGCACCGGCCTGTCCGGCCGGGTCGGCTATGCCTCGGCGCTGTCCGTCGTGGTCTTCGTGATCACCCTGGGGCTGATGCTGCTGGTGCTGCGCGCGAACCGCAGGGAGGAGGCATGAGCGCGCCCGCGCCGCGGTACGAGCGCGCCGGCCGGCGGCTGCCGCGGTGGCGGCTGGCACTGCGCTACGCACTGCTGCTCGCCGTACTGGCGCTGATGGTCGGGCCGTTCCTCTGGCAGCTGTCCACCTCCCTCAAGGGCCCCGGCGAGGACATCTACCGCTATCCGCCGAGCCTGGTCCCGCATCAGCCGACGCTGGCGAACTACGCGGGCGTCGCCCGGATCATCCCGGTCTGGGACTTCGCCCTGAACTCCCTGAAGGTCGCCACCGCGAATGTGCTCACCAACTGCGCGGGCGCGGCGCTCGCCGGCTATGCGCTCGCCCGGCTGCGGTTCCGGGGCCGCCGGGCCGCGCTGCTGGTCTTCCTCATGGCGATGCTGGTCCCGGTCGAGAGCATCATGATCGCCCAGTTCGTGACGATGCGGGCGCTGCAGCTCAACAACACCCTGCTCGGGGTGGTGCTGCCCGGCTGCATCGGCGCGATGAACGTGCTGCTGATGCGCAATGCCTTCGCGGCACTGCCGTACGAGGTCGAGGAGGCGGCGTTCGTCGACGGCGCCAACGCCTGGCAGCGGTTCATGCGGATCGCGCTGCCGTCGGTGAAGGGCACCCTCGCGGTGGTGGCGATCTTCGCCTTCATGGGGGCCTGGGACGACTTCCTGTGGCCGCTGATCGTGCTGAGCGACCAGTCGAAGTTCACCCTGACGATCGGCCTGAACTTCCTGCACGGCACCTTCGCCGACAACCAGCGGCTGGTGGCGGCCGGCACCGTCATCGCGGTCCTCCCGCTGATCGCGCTCTTCGCCTGTCTCCAGCGCTCCTTCTTCCGCGGCGTCGGCGAGGGCGCCGTCAAGGGCTGAACCCGCCGGCCGCGCCGCCTCCCGCCGCCTTCGACCCCAGGAGTCCCATGCGATTCGGCGTCAACTACACGCCCACCCAGGGCTGGTTCCACCACTGGCTGGACTTCGACCTCGACGCGGTACGCGCGGACCTCGACTCCGTCGCCGCGCTCGGCCTGGACCACGTCCGGGTCTTCCCGCTCTGGCCGCTGTTCCAGCCGAACCGGGCGCTGATCCGGCCGCGCGCCGTGGAGCAGCTGGTGCGGCTCGCGGACGCGGCGGCCGAGCGCGGGCTCGACGTCGCCGTCGACGGGCTGCAGGGGCATCTGTCGAGCTTCGACTTCCTGCCCGCCTGGACGCGGACCTGGCACCGCCGCAACCTCTTCACCGACCCGGAGGTGCTGGCGGGCCAGGAGGAGTACCTGCGCACGCTGGCGGCCGCGCTCGCGGACCGCCCCGCCTTCCTCGGGATGACGCTCGGCAACGAGATCAACCAGTTCTCCGACGGCCCGCACCCGGACCCGGACCACATCACCGGCGCGGAGGCCACGGTCTGGCTGGAGCGGATGCTGGCGGCCTGCGAGCGCGGTGCGCCGGGCCGGATGCATCTGCACGCCGCGTACGACGCCGCCTGGTACCGCGACGGCCATCCGTTCACCCCGGCGCAGGCGGCCCGGCTGGGTGCCGTGACGGCCGTGCACTCCTGGGTGTTCAACGGCACCGCGCAGCGCCACGGGCCGGCGGGCACCGCCACCGAGCAGCACGCCGCCTATCTCGTCGAGCTGTCCAAGGCGTGGGCGACGGACCCGCACCGGCCGGTGTGGCTCCAGGAGGTCGGTGCGCCCTCGCCGCACATCCCCGCGGAGCGGGCCGCGCACTTCACCGGGGCGACCGTCGCGGCCGTCCTGGACTGCCCGGACCTGTGGGGCGTCACCTGGTGGTGTTCGCACGACGTGTCCCGGTCGCTCGCGGACTTCCCGGAGCTGGAGTACGGGCTCGGGCTGCTCCGCACCGACCGCACGGTCAAGCCGGCCGGGCGGGCGCTGGCGGCGCTGGCCGCCGAGTGGCGCGGCCGGGAGCACCGGCCGCCGGTGCGGAACTGCGCGCTGGTCGTGGACGTGGGCGGGGCCGATGCGGCGCCGCACCGGTCGGTGTGCGCACCCGGCGGACCGGTCTTCGAGGCCTGGGCCGAGCTGACCGCCCAGGGTGCCCGGCCGGCGCTCGTACTGGCCGAACTCGCCGGGAACCAGGAGCATTTGGCGTCCCGTGGCATCACCGAGGTCGTTTCACCCGACGAGGTGCGCGCGTCCGGCGGCTCCGCCCGCGCCGCGCGTCGCCGGCCGCCGTCCGTCCCCCACCGGAGGAGCACCTCATGACGCACCGCCCGCTGCCCGTCCCCCGCCGTCGTGTGCTGCTGGCCGGGGCGGGCGCCGCGGCCGCCCTGTTCGGCCCGCCCCTCGCGGGCGGTGCGGCGGCGTCCGGCCGCGCCCGTGCGGCCGACCCGCTCCAGCCGTACGCGTCGTACTGGTTCCCCGACTCGCTGCCGGAGGGCACGCCGGACGACGGTGTGGTGTGGCGCAGCCTCGCGGCGTGGACGCCCGGGTCCGACCGGGACCTGCCGTTCAACACGGCGACGGTGCCGCTCGCCGAGCGGTTCACGCCGGTGCCGGCGAACACCTCGGCCCGCGCCGGGCAGGCCCGGATCAGCGCCTTGGCGGCCTTCGACCACACCGCGGGCAACCCCTCGCAGGGCTCGGCGACCGCGGACCACTACGCGCCGACGCACTGGGCGTACCTCGACGAGCTGGTCTTCTGGGGCGGCTCGTCCGGCGAGGGCCTGATCCTCGCGCCGAACGCCCCGGTGGTGGACGCCGCGCACCGCAACGGCGTGCCCGTCCTGGGCACCGTCTTCCTGCCGCCGACGGCCTACGGCGGCCAGCTCCGCTGGACCCGTGACCTGGTGCGGAAGGACGCCGCGGGGCGCTTCCCGCTCGCCGCGAAGCTGGCGCGGGTGGCCGCGGCGTACGGCTTCGACGGCTGGTTCGTCAACGCGGAGACCGGTGGCGGGGACGCCGCGCTCGCCGACGACATGCGGGGGTTCCTGCGGGCGCTGCGCACCGCGGGCGCCCGGCGCGGGCTGCGCATCACGTGGTACGACGCGATGAACCGGACCGGACAGGTCGGCTGGCAGGGTGCGCTGAACGACCTCAACCGGCCGTTCTTCCAGGACACCGCCGGGCCGGTCGCCGACTCGATGTTCGTCGACTTCCGCTGGACCGCCCGGTCGCTCGCGGACTCGGGCCGTCTCGCCGGTCAACTGGGCCGCAGCCGCTACGAGTTGTGGGCGGGGGTCGACGTCGAATCGGCCGGCTGGGACACCCGCACGGACTGGGAGGCGATCGTCCCGGCCGGGCGCGACCACGTCGTCTCGTACGGCTTCTACCGTCCGGAGTGGACACTGACGCATCTGCCCGAGGGGCGGACGCCCGGTGACTTCCATGCCGCGGACGACCGGTTCTGGTCGGGCGAGGGACTGGATCCGACCGTGCCGGACGGTGCGGGGGACGGCTGGCGGGCGCCGGCTGCGGTGGTCGCGGACCGGTCGGTGCTGACCGCGCTGCCGTTCGCCACCACCTTCAACACCGGGCACGGGCTGGCCTGGTACGACGACGGGCGGACGGTCTCGGACGCGCCCTGGAACCACCTCGGGTTGCAGGACGTGCTGCCGCCGCGGCGCTGGGCGGTGCGCACCGCGGGCGCCCGCCCGGCGGTCTCGCTGGACTTCGCCGCCGCCTGGCGCGGCGGCAGCAGTCTGCTGGTGCGCGGTGCGCTGGACGCCCCGGCGACGCTGGAGCTGTTCTGGGCGCGGCTGCCGGCCGGTGCGGAGACGGTGGTCGGTCTCACCCACCGCCTCGACCCGTCGTCGGGGCCGGTGGCCGTCGAGGTGGCGGTGGCGCCGCGGGACGCGCCGGCGCCGGGCGAGCCCGCTCCGTACGCCTTCCTGCCGGCCGGCACGCTGGAGCCGGGCGGCGGCTGGCGCACCGACACCGTGCGGCTCGGCCCGCTGGCCCTGGGCACGGTCCGTGCACTGGGGGTGCGGCTGACCGGCCGCGGCGGCGGTGCGGTGGCCTGGCGGCTGGGGGCGCTGACGATCCATGACCGCGCGGGGGCGCCGGCCGCGCCCGCCGGGCTGCGGGTCACCGACCGCGCCGCCACGGACGGCGGGCTCGCCCTGCGGCTGCGCTGGGAGCGGGCCGCCGGCCCGGTGCGCCACTACGAGCTGTACCGCCAACTGCCGGACGGCGCCCGGCAGTTCCTCGGCGGAACGTGCGGTACGGCGTACTACGTCCGCGGGCTGGAGCGGGCCGCGGACGAGGCTGCCGCCCGTCTGGAGGTGCGCGCGGTGCACGAACTGTTCACGGTCTCGGCGCCCGCCCGCACCGACGTCCCCTGGTGACCGCCCGCCCGCCTGTCTCTCCTTCCGCCTCTCCCTCCCGCCTCTCCTTCTCGACGCTACGGAGCCCCTCCCATGCATGACGATCGCGTACTGGTCGAAGCCCGGCTCAAGCGAGTCCTGGACGAGCGCATCCGGCCGGCGCTCCACCCGGAGTCGGTCCCGTTGGAGGTCGCGGCCTGGGTCGCGCCCGGTGAACCCGTGCCTGTGGCGGAGGGGCTGGCCGCCGAGCACACGCCGGTGGCGGTGGGGGACGCCTGGGGCGCGCCGTGGGGCACGACCTGGTTCCGGGTCCGCGGGCAGGTGCCGGAACGGTGGGCCGGGCGGACCGTGGAGGCGGTGCTGGACCTGGGCTTCGACGAGCGGATGCCGGGTTTCCAGTGCGAGGCGCTCGTCTACCGGCCCGACGGCAGCCCGGTCAAGGCGCTCAACCCGCGCAACCAGTGGGTGCGGGTGGGGGCGCCGGTGCGCGGCGGGGAGCGCGTCGCATGGCATCTGGAGGCCGCGTCCAACCCGGTGATCCTGGACGTGCACCCGTTCCTGCCCACGCGGTTGGGCGACCGGGCGACCGCGGGCAGTGCGCCGCAGTACCGACTGGCACGGATGGACCTGGCGGTGTTCGACACCGAGGTGTGGGAGCTGATCCAGGACCTGGAGGTGCTGGGCGAGCTGATGGCGGAGCTGCCGGTGGACGGCCCGCGGCGCTGGGAGGTGCTGCGGGCGGTCGGCCGGGCGCTGGACGCGGTGGACCTGCAGCGCGTCAACGCGACGGCCGGGGCGGCCCGTTCGGAGCTGCGGGCGGTGCTGGCGGCACCCGCGGGGGCCTCGGCGCACCGGATCAGCGCGGTGGGGCACGCCCACATCGACTCGGCGTGGCTGTGGCCGCTGCGCGAGACGGTCCGGAAGGTGGCGCGCACCACGTCGAACATGACGGCGCTGCTGGAGGACGAGCCGGAGTTCGTCTACGCCATGTCGCAGGCGCAGCAGTACGCGTGGATCAAGGAGCACCGGCCGGAGGTCTACGCCCGGGTCAAGAAGGCGGTCGCGGAGGGCCGGTTCGTCCCGGCGGGCGGGATGTGGGTCGAGTCGGACACCAACATGCCGGGGTCGGAGGCGATGGCCCGGCAGTTCGTGCACGGCAAGCGGTTCTTCCTGGAGGAGTTCGGCGTCGAGAACGAGGAGGCGTGGCTGCCGGACACCTTCGGGTTCGCCGCCGGGCTGCCGCAGATCATCCGGGCGGCGGGCGCGAAGTGGCTGCTCACCCAGAAGATCTCCTGGAGCCAGGTGAATTCCTTCCCGCACCACACCTTCCGCTGGGAGGGCATCGACGGCACCCGGATCTTCACCCACTTCCCGCCGGTGGACACCTACAACTGCCGACTGTCGGGCGGTGAACTCGCCCATGCCGCAAGGAACTTCAAGGACAAGGGGGTGGCCCGGCACTCGCTGGCGCCGACCGGCTGGGGCGACGGGGGCGGCGGCACCACCCGCGAGATGGTCGCCAAGGCCCGGCGGCTGCGCGATCTGGACGGGTCGCCGACGGTGGTGTGGGAGAAGCCCGCGGACTTCTTCGCACGGGCGGAGGCGGAGTACCCGCACGCGCCGGTCTGGGTGGGCGAGCTGTATCTGGAGCTGCACCGCGGGACCCTGACCAGCCAGGCGAAGACCAAACGCGGCAACCGGCGCAGCGAGCAGCTGCTGCGGGAGGCGGAGCTCTGGTCGGCGACCGCCGCCGTGACCCGCGGACACCCGTATCCGTACCGGGAGTTGGACCGCCTCTGGAAGACGGTGCTGCTCCACCAGTTCCACGACATCCTGCCCGGTTCGTCGATCGCCTGGGTGCACCGGGAGGCCGCGGCGACGTACGCGGCGGTCGCCGGCGAACTGGAGGGGCTGATCGCGGGCGCGCTGGCCGCGCTGGCCGGCGACGGGGCCACCGCGTTGGTGGTGAACTCCGCGCCGCACGCCCGGAGCGGGGTGGCGGCCGGTGCGCTGGCACCGGCGGCGGAGGAGGGCCCGGAGGTGTCCGTCACGCCCCGCGACGACGGGGGTTTCACGCTCACCAACGGTCTGCTGCGGATCGGGATCGACGGCCGCGGGCTGGTGGTCTCCGCGTACGACCTGGCGGCCGGCCGCGAGACGGTGGCCCCCGGGGCGGCGGCGAACCTGCTGCAGGTCCACCCGGACTTCCCGAACATGTGGGATGCCTGGGACGTGGACGCGTTCTACCGCAATGTGGTCACCGATCTGACGGACGCGGACGAGGTGGTCCTCGGCGCGGGTGGCCCGGACGCCGCGACGGTGCGGGTGTCCCGTACGTTCGGGGACTCGCGGGTGGCGCAGTCGCTGACGCTGGCGCGCGGGCAGCGGCGGCTGGACGTCGACACCGAGGTCGACTGGCACGAGACGGAGAAGTTCCTGAAGGCCGCGTTCCCGCTGGAGGTGCACGCGGAGCGGTACGCCGCGGAGACCCAGTTCGGGCATCTGTACCGGCCCACGCACACCAACACCAGCTGGGAGGCGGCCAAGTTCGAGGCGTGTGCGCACCGGTTCGTGCACGTCGAGGAGCCGGGCTGGGGCGTGGCGCTGGTCAATGACGCGGTCTACGGCCATGACGTGACCCGTACCGTCCGGGACGACGGCGACCGCGGCACCACCACGACCGTGCGGCTGTCGCTGCTGCGCGCCCCGCGCTTCCCGGATCCGGAGACCGACCAGGGCCGGCACCGTTCCGCTACGCACTGGTGCCCGGCGCCGGGATCGCCGACGCGGTGCGCGAGGGCCACCGGATCAATCTGCCGGAACGCCGGATCGCCGGTGCGGGTGCGGTGCCGCCGCTGGTCGCGGTCGACAACGACGCGACGGTGGTGACCGCGGTGAAGCTCGCCGACGACGGGAGCGGTGAGGTGGTCGTCCGCCTCCACGAGGCCCACGGCGGGCGCGCGGCCACCGTCCTCACCACCGGGTTCGAGCTGGCCGGCGCGGTCGCCACCGATCTGCTGGAGCGGCCGTGGGAGGACGGTCCGGCGCTCGACCGGCAGGGGAACTCCGTGCGGATGCGGCTGCGCCCGTTCCAGATCGTGACGCTGCGACTGCGCCGGGCGGGCGGCGGCCGGTAGCCGGTCGTCGCGGCGGGGAACAGATCAGGGCGTGTCTCCGCGATCCGGCCGCAGCAGGGAGCGGGCCCGGCCGGCCCGGGCCCCGCGTCCGGGGCCGCGGCCGTGGTCCGCCGCCGGTGCGTGCGCGGTGCCGCGCCCCGGGTCCCGGCCGGGGTCCAGGTCCAGCATGTCCATCAGCAACGACAGGTCCGCCGCGTCCCGCGCCCGGCCGGCCAGCGCCTTGCGGGCGAGCCGGCGCTCCTCGTCACCCGGTGCGGCGCGGGCGGGATCCTCGGCACTGCGGTGTTCTTCGCTCACCGCTGCATTCTCGGCCGGACCGCGGTGCCGTGCCCGTCGAGCGCTCCCGGGGCGCCCGCTGTGGAACCGGCCGGGGCGCGTAGGGCCGTTCGGGTGAACGGGTCGCGCCGGAGCCCCGCGCCGCCTCGTCCGGCCGGCCCGGCGCGAGGGAACCCCCACCACCCCTTTTCCCTCTATATGAGCACGTGCAAGGGCACGTGCCGTTGATCCACCGCCCCGGAGTCCCCGTTGAAACACCCTTACGCCGTCGCGCTCGCGACCGCCCTCGTCGCTTCCTGCGCACTGCTCACCGGCTGCTCGGAGACCGGGCAGCCGGTCGACTTCAACGCCGGCGGCAAACCCGACGGGGCCGCGCCCGTCAAACCCGTGGACGCGGACACCCGTATGCCGACGGGCCCGAAGAGCGACTTCCGGGTCACCCGCACGCTCGACGACGGCACGCACATCGCCCGGACCACGCTGAAGGGCCCCAAGTCCGGGGTCACCGGCAGCGTCTGGGTCTGGGCGCCGAAGGAGTACCAGGACCCGAAGTACGCCAAGAGCGGATTCCCGGTGCTGATCGCCCTGCCGGGCGGTCTGGGCAGTCCGCAGGACGCCGACGGGGTCACCAACTACTGGGTCGGCGGCGACATCAAGCTCCAGGAGAACCTCACCCGGTGGACCGCGGAGGGCAAGAGCCTGCCGTTCATCGTGGTGATGCCGATGCTCAACCCGGACACCCAGTACCACGACTCCAGCGACATACCCGGCCAGCAGAAGATGGGCACCTGGCTGACGGAGGACGTGGTGGACCTGGCGAAGGCCAACTTCCGCACCTACCGGTCCCGCGACGGCTGGGCGTTCATGGGCTCGTCCTCGGGCGGCTTCGCCGGGCTGAAGTCCGTGCTCAAGCACCCGGACAGGTTCAAGGCGGCGATCGCCAGCGGGCCGGACATCGTGCCGGACTCCCCGCTGTGGGCCGGGCACCAGGCGGAGAAGGACGCCAACAACCCGGAGAAGCTCGCCCAGCGGCTGCTCCAGAAGGGCGGCCCGGACGTCTACCTCGCCTTCCAGGCGGGCACCCGGGAGTCCCCAGCCGTCACCCTGCCCATCCAGAAGTTCCGCAACGCCTACGGCAAGGGGCCGATCCACACGTCGTTGCAGCTCATACCCGGCGGCCGGCACAACGCCTGGGACTACCAGAAGGGCATGGCCGACGGCTCCCTGAAGTTCATCAGCGACCATCTGAAGGCCCCGGTGCCGACTCGTTCCTGACGCCGGGCGCGCGGATGCAGATCACCTGACCGGGGGTGATGCTGGAGTGGCGGGGGGCCGTCCCGAGGAGGTCACACCATGTCCGTGATGGACAAGCTCAAGCAGATGCTGAAGGGTCACGAGGAACAGACCGGCAAGGGCGTGGACAAGGCCGGCGACTTCGTCGACGAGAAGACCCAGGGCAAGTACTCCGGGCAGGTCGACACGGCACAGGACAAGCTGCGGGACCAGCTCGGCCGCGATCAGGACCAGCCGCCGCAGAGCTGACCGAACGGGATTTCCCAACGGCGGTGCCGGGCCGCCGCCCCGCCCGTACGCTGTGCGGATGATCTCCGCGTCGTCCGCCCAGCTGGCCCCAGACGTCCTGATGCGCCCCGTCACGGCGGAGGACGCCGCCGGTCTCGCCCGGTCCTACCGGCGCAGCCGGGACCATCTCCGCCGCTGGGAACCGGACCGGGACGATGCGTTCTTCACCACCGACGGCCAGGCGGCCCGGCTGCGCGCCCTGCTCGCGGAGCGGAGCGCCGGGCAGGCCATGCCGTGGGTGCTGGAGCGGCGGCCGGACGACGGCGCCGGGGAGCCCGAGGTCGTCGGTGCGATCACGCTGACCGGGATCGTGCGGGGCCCGTTCCGCAATGCCCACCTGGGCTACTGGATCGACGCGGGCCAGCTGCGCCGCGGCCTGGCCTCGGCCGCGGTGACCGCGGTCTGTGCCGCGGCCGATGCCGAGCTGGGCCTGCACCGCGTCCAGGCGGGCACCCTCGTCGACAACCACGCGTCCCAGCGCACGCTGCTGAAGTGCGGTTTCACCGCGTTCGGCACGGCCGAGAACTATCTGCACATCAACGGCGCCTGGCGCGACCACCGGCTGTTCCAGAAGATCCTCAACGACCGCCGCCCGTAAGGCCGCGGGCACGTCCGGACCGCGTCCGGACGCGGAGGGGCGCCCGCCCCCGGTCGGGAACGGGCGCCCCTCGCCGCGTGGTGCGGACGGGTCAGGCCAGCCGGATCTTCTCCGCCTGCGGGCCCTTGTGGCCCTGGGTGACCTCGAACGTCACCTTCTGGCCCTCCTGGAGCTCGCGGTAGCCGGTGGCGTCGATGTTGGAGTAGTGCGCGAAGACGTCGGCGCCGCCGCCGTCCTGGGCGATGAAGCCGAAGCCTTTCTCCGAGTTGAACCACTTCACCGTGCCGGAAGCCATATCTGTCTCCTTCGTTCAAGGGGCTCGGATCGGGTTCCGCGACTGCGCAACCCGGAGGTGATCGCCTTGGGTCCGGAGACGCACCGCACACGCACACGCACAGCAAGAACGCCCGTGAATGCGACACGGGCGCCCGGTACTTCGGAACCACGACAGCTGTTCAGGACGCTACACCGAGCAACGCCCGGCGGGCGGCAGGTCCGGGACGGACGCGTCGCCCTTCACCGGGCCAGGGCCATCCGATGTCCTCCGTATACCTGACCTATCGGATGTGTGTGCGGAACCGGCGGGTGCGGCCAGCCGCCTGACCACCCATCAGCGCTCCTCCCGGTCCGCGGTCCTCTCCGGGCCGGCCTCCGGACCCACCTCCGGGTCCTTTCCTGCCGCTCCCGCCGCCGTGCACGGCTTGCGGCGGCGCCACCAGAGCCCGGTGCCGAGGCCGGCGGCCGCGATCACCCCGACGGCCGCGGCCGACGACAGCAGCCACCGCTGGCGCCCCGCGCCGTCGCCGCTCCCCGGGGCGCCGGCCTCGTGCAGGGGTGCAGCGGTGACGGCCGGTGGGCGACCTGCCCGGCCCCGGCGTCCCGCCAGCCCGGGGCGACACGCGGCAGCATGGCCACCGCGGCGGCCCGGGGCGCCACCTCGAACCCCCAGTCCAGCAGGGCACGGGTCTCCTCGTACACCGCGTTCGGGGCACCGGACTGCGGGTTCATCGCGGTGACCAGCAGCGTCCGGCCGTCCCGCCGGGCGGCCGCGACCAGGGTGTTGCCGGCGTGCGTGGTGTAGCCGTTCTTCACCCCGATCAGTCCCTCGTACGGCCGCACGCCGTGCGAGCCGACCAGCAGCCGGTTGGTGTTCTGGATGCCGAACGAGTCCGGGCCGCCGCCCTGCGGGAGCTGGGCCCGTTTCGTCGCGGCGAACTCCGCGAAGTCGGGGTTGGTCAGCCCCGCCTGCCCGAAGAGCGCCAGGTCGTAGGCGGAGGAGACCTGCCCCGGGGTGTCGAAGCCGTCCGCGGACTCCACCCGGGTGTCCCGGGCGCCGAGGCGGCGCGCGGTCTCCTGCATGTCGTCGATGGTCTTGTTCCAGCCGCCGTTCATGGCGGCCAGGGTGTGCACCGCGTCGCTGCCGGAGCTGAGGAAGACGCCGTGCCACAGGTCGGCGACGTGGTACGGCACCTCCTCCCTGAGCCCGGCCATCGAACTGCCCGCCTCGATGCCGGCCAGGTCCTCCATGGAGACGGTGTGCACCGTCCCCTGGGAGAACTTCGGCAGCACGGTCAGCGCGAACAGCGTCTTGAGCGTACTGGCGGGCGGCAGCGGCCGGTGGACGTCCTTGGCGGCCAGCACCTTGCCGCTCCCCAGGTCCGTCACCATCCACGACAGCGCGGTGACCTTCGGCGGCTCCGGTACGTCCTCCCGGGCCACGAACTGCACCCCGCGCCGGTCCAGCCGGTTCCCGGCGTCGGCCGCGGGGCGGGCCCCGGCCCGCAGGTCGTCGACGCCGTACGGGCCATCGGCCCGTACGGTCCGGCACACACCACTGGCGCGCGCCGGACCGGGCACGGCCAGCAGGCCGGCGGCACAAACGGCCACGACGGCCACGGCTCTGACGGGGGCCCATCTCACGCTCGACATGAGGCCCACGCTAGGAACGCGGTGGGCCGGGCGCCGGTTGGCTTACGCCATCCGGCGCTTTGCGGTGCCTCCCACGTACCTGTCCGCTGCGCTTTGCGGCGCCTCCCACGTACCTTGCCGTCCCGCCGCGGGTGTTCTCGCCGTTGCGCCTGCGGCGGGCTGGGTTGTTGTTGGGTGCGGTGACGGGCCTGCGGGGCCGGTTGTGTGGACTGCTGACGCTTTACGTCCACACAACCGGCCCCTCCGGCCCGTCCCCTCCCGTGAAGGGGAAAGTTTTGGCCGGTGGGGGCGCACGTAATGCCCACACGCCCGCAGGCAACAGACCGGGTCCGCCCCCAACCAGCTGAGAAACTCCCACTCACGGGAGGGGCTGGACCGGAGGACGAAGTCTGGAGGGCCGGCACCGCACCCAAAACACCACGCCCGCCGCCAGGCGCAACGGCGAGACGACCCACGGCGGGACGGCGAGGTACATGCGGGGCGCCGCCAAGCGCAACGGCGAACAAGCCCCGCGGCGGGACAGACGGGTACGTGGGCGAGTACTAACCCGGCAGGAGCGTCGCGAGGCCCAGGATCGCCAGGGCCGCGCCGAGCCACAAGGGGGCCCGTAGGCCGGCGGAGGCGATGGCCAGGCCGCCGGCGGAGGAGCCGATGATGACGCCGAGGGTGATGAAGGAGGAGTGCACGGTGTTCACCAACGGGCCGGCGTTTGCGGTGCGTTGGACCCTTACCGCCATGGCCGGGTTCATCGTGACGCCGACCAGCCCGATCCCCGCCATCAGCAGCACGGCCGGTACCGCGCGGTCGGCGAGGAGGGCGAGGCCGGCGAGGAAGAGCGCGTTCAGCGTCAGCCCGACGAGCTGGACGCCGACGGTGTGCCGGTCCGCGAGCCGTCCGACGACGGTGTTGCCGACGACGGTGGCGGCACCGTAGCCGAGGAGCAGCAGCGGCACGGTGCCCGCCGAGAAGCCGGTGACCTTGGTGAGCAGCGGGTGGAAGTAGCTGAACGCGGAGAAGGTGGCGCCGATGATCAACGTACTGGTGGACAGCACCAGCCACAGCCGGGGCTTGCGGAAGGCCGCCAGTTCCTCCCGTACGCTGCCGCCGCCCTCGGGCCGGCCGAGAGCGGGCACGCCGGCGAGGGTGGCGAGCGCGGCCAGTACGGCGATGGCCGAGACCACCCAGAACGCCGCCCGCCAGCCGAGGCGTTCCCCGACGACCGTCGACAGCGGCAGGCCCAGCAGGGTGCCGAGCATCAGCCCGTTCATGGCCACCGCGATGGCCCGGCCGCGGATCTCCGGGCGGGTCAGCTGGACGCAGAGCGAGACGGTCACGCCGAAGAACGCCTGTGCGGCGACCCCGGTGACGATGCGGGCGACCAGCATCACCCCGTAGTCGGGGGCGATGGCGGCCAGCACGTTGCCGGCCAGGAATATGGCGAACAGCAGCATCAGCGCCGTCTTCTGGCGCAGTTTCCGTACGGCGACGGTGAGGAAGGGTCCGCCGGCCGCCATGGCCACCGCGAAGGCGGTGATGAGATAGCCGATCCGAGGGACGCTCACCCCCAGCCCGTCGGCCATCTGGGGCATCAGCCCGGCCACCACGAACTCGCTGGTCACCATGGCGAAAACGCCCATGGCCAGCACATATACAGGGCGCGGCATGGTCATCTGGCCGTCCCCCACCTTTCTGAACTGATCGTCACAATACTTGCGCAGGCGGGACTGTACAGGATTTTGGATCGATCGTTTCAGAATGTGGGCGGCGCGCGCCGCAAGGCTTCGAGCGGTCGAGGCTCAGGGGCGGGCCTCAGGGCGTCAGCCCCGCGGTTTGTCCCACACCAGCGAATAGCGCCACAGCAGATGACGTCGGTAGCGGCTGCCCGGCAGGCAGGCGCGGGCGGCGCGGCGGACCTCGCCCCAGGTCATGGGGCTGTCCAGGATCGGCATGCCGGGCGGTCCGGACTTGCCGCCGTGCCGGCGGGCCTGGAGGCGGGCGGCCGGGAGGCCGGCGCCGCTGACGAGCCAGTCCCAGGGCGTTCCGTTGGCCGCCAGCCCGACGACCACGAGACGGCCGCCGGGCGCCAGCAGACCGGTCAGGCGGCGGGCCGCGGCGGTGAACTCCGCGTGGTGGATGACGGCCACGGCCGTGACGAGGTCATAGCCGCCCGGCAGGGCACCGTCCGCCATGAAGTCGGCTTCCAGGAAGCTGGTGTTCGGGATTCCGGCACTGCCCTCGCGGGCCAGCCGCAGCATCGCGGCGGAGCGGTCCACGCCGGTCACCTCGTCGATCCGCCGGGCCAGTTTGCGGACCAGCAGGCCGTCACCGCAGCCGACGTCCAGCGCCCGCGCACAGCCGTCCGGCACCGCGTCCAGGACCAGCCGGTGGTAGTGCACATTGTGGTTCCAGTACGGATCCGGCGGCGCCGCCGGTAGGTCGGTGAACGGCATCGGGTCACCCTAACGAGCCCGGGCGGTTCCGGGTGGTTCCATCGGGTGAATCCCTGCGTGCGGCGCAACCAGGCGGGTCCTCCGCGGCTTCCGGAGAGGTGACAGCGCTGTTCCGTTCCCGCGAGCCGTGGAGGTCCCGATGCCGCTCGACCGCCCCACTCCCCCGCCGTACGGCGCGGCACCGGACTACACGCTCGCTCCGCCGCGCGCCGAGGACCGTCTGGACACCCTCGCGCTGCCGCTCGATCCGCTGCTGCCGCCGCCCCGCCCGGAGGACCGGGTGCCAGGCGGGCCCTGGCGGGCCGACGAGTGGCCGCTGCCGCCGCCGCGCCCCGAGGAGCGGCTGCAGGGCCCGGTGGCCCTGCCCGATCGCCGGAAGCCGGACCTCCAGGCCGCGCTGACCGCGGCCGGCATCGCACCGGAGGCCGCGGACGCGGTCGCGGTCGCGAACATCGCGGGTCTGGGCGACGCCACGGTCCGGGCCGTCATCAACTGGATCGAGGCGGCCGGCCGGGCGTCCTGGGCCCGGCCGCACGCGGTGTGAGCGACCGGCTTCGGTTCACCGCAGGCCGGGCAGGGTGCGCAGTTCGGTGACCTTGAGGAGCCGGGCGAGCGCCAGGAAGAGCAGGGCCATGGTGAGGCCGCCGGCGGCCAGCGCCAGGACGGGGGACCAGAAGGGCGGCACGGCGGCCCCGGAGCACGCCCGGGCCACGAGCCAGGCCACCGCGCCGGCCACGGCGGCGGCGCCGGTCAGCTTGCCGTAGGTCCGGCACAGCCGGCGGCCGTCGAGGCGGCCGGAGAGGCGCCGGCGCAGCAGCAGCACGGTGAGCAGCAGCCCGGCCCCGTACGCGACGGTGTAGGCGGCGGCCATGCCGGTGACCGCCCAGCGGGCCGGCAGCAGCAGATGGCAGGCGGTGGCCAGGACGATGTTGAGGGCGGCGATGCCGGCGCCCGTCCAGAACGGCGTACGGGTGTCCTCGAAGGCGTAGAAGCCGCGCAGCAGCAGGTACTGGGCGGAGAACGGGATCAGGCCGAGGCCGAACGCCTGCAGCATGTGGCCGGTCGGCGCGGCCGAGGCGGCGTTCACCGAGCCGTGGGCGAACAGCAGTTGGGCGGTCTGCGGGCCGAGCGCGA
Source organism: Streptomyces endophytica (assembly GCF_026153355.1). Taxonomy (GTDB): domain Bacteria; phylum Actinomycetota; class Actinomycetes; order Streptomycetales; family Streptomycetaceae; genus Streptomyces; species Streptomyces endophytica. The sequence continues at coordinate 5,720,775 of NZ_CP110636.1, forward strand.
CGAAGAAGAAGGCGGCCGGGACGATGAGCACGCCGCTGACGCGCAGGGCCCGGGAGAGGTCGCTGCGCAGGTCGTCCAGGCGGTGTTCGGCGACCGCCCGGCTCATCCGGGGCAGCAGGGCCGTCACCAGCGAGACGGTCACGATCGACTGCGGCAGCATCCAGATGCCCTGGGCGTAGTTGTAGGCGGTGTATCCGACGCCCGCGGTGGGGAGTTGCCGGTCGGCGGCGCCGGCGTAGTGCGTGACGACGGTCATCGCGGCCAGGTTGGCGAGCACGAACAGCAGAGTCCAGCGGGCCGCCGAGATGCTCTTGCCGAGGCCGCTGCCCCGCCAGTCGAAGCGCGGCCGGAAGCGGAAGCCGGCCGCGCGCACGAACGGGACCAGGGCCAGGGCCTGCAGGGCGATGCCGCCGGTGGTGGCGAGGCCGAGCAGATCGATCTGGCCGGGGGTGATGTCCTCGATCCGGTCGGGACCGGCCAGCAGCCCGAGGTAGAGGCCGAACATCGCGATCAGCACGACGTTGTTGAGGACCGGCGTCCACATCATCGCGCCGAACCTGCTGCGGGCATTGAGGACCTGGCCGAGGATGAAGAAGAGCCCGTAGAAGAAGATCTGCGGAAGCAGGAAGCGGGCGAAGACGACGGTGAGGGCGAAGGCGGCGTGGGTCCGGGGCGTGTCGGGCGTGTAGAGCGCGACGATCTGCGGGGCGGCCCACACCGAGAGCAGGGTGCCCACCGTGAGCACGCTCAGGACGAGGGTGACCAGCCGCTGTTCGTGGGCCCGGCCGCCGTCCGGGTGCTCGGCCCGGGCCCGGACCAGCTGAGGTACGAGCACGGAGTTGAGCGCGCCGCCGATCAGCAGGGTGTAGAGGCTCATCGGGACGACGTTGGCGGTGTTGTAGGTGGTGGCGAGCAGTCCGGTGCCGAGCGCGGCCGCCTGGAGCACGTTCCGGAACAGCCCGGTGGCACGGGACACCACGGTCCCCGCCGCCATCAGGAGTGAGGAGCGGGCCAGCCCGCCGCCGGCCTCCTTCTCCCCCGTGGTCGGGTCGCCGGCGGATATCTCCCGGCCGGATACCCGCAGTTGCATGGTGTCGTCCGATGTCCCCTCGATCATGGGGACAACCTATGCCGCTCCCGGCAGCGGGCGGGCGCGGGCGGGGTCCAGGAGCGGGGCGAGCAGATCGCCGTGGGCGGCGCAGCGGGGGGCGATGTCGCTGAAGAGGAAGGTGAGTTGCTCCGGTTCGGTGCAGTCGGCCACCTCGTCCCAGGTGACGGGGGTGGAGACGGTGGGGGTGGCCCGGGCGCGCAGCGTGTAGGCGACGGCGGTGGTCTTGGCGGCGGAGTTCTGCGAGAAGTCGATGAAGACCTTGCCCGGGCGCAGCGACTTGGTCATCTTGTGGACGACGAGGTCGGGCAGGGCCCGGGCGGCCTCGACGGCGAGGTGCCGGGCGTAGGCGGTGACCCGTTCGGAGGGGGCCGGCTCGATGGGCACGATGAGGTGCAGCCCCTTGGAGCCGCTGGTCTTGGCGTGCACGTCCAGGCCGTCGGCGGTCAGCCGGGCGTGCAGCCACCGGGCCGCCAGGCAGCACTCCACGATGGTGGCGGGCTCCCCGGGGTCCAGGTCGAACACCAGCCGGTCGGCGATGCCGGGTGCCCGGCAGGTCCATTGCGGGGTGTGCAGTTCGACGACCAGGTTCGCGGCCCAGACCAGCGCGGCGAGGCCGTCGATCACGACCTGCCGGGTGGGCCCGGACGTCGAATGGGGGACCTCGCAGGTCTTCACCCAGGAGGGCGTGCCGGGCGGCACGTTCTTGGTGAAGAAGCGCTGGCCGTCGGGCCCGTCGGGATAGCGCAGGAAGGACAGCGGCCGGTCCGCCAGGTGCGCGAGCAGGGCGTCCGCGGTGGTGGTGCAGTAGTGGAGCACCTCACCCTTGGTGGTGCCGGTCCGTGGATAGAGGACCTTGTCCAGGTTGGTCAGCGAGAGGCGCCGCCCCTCCACCATGGTGATCGGCGACATACGATGAGAATCCCACACAAGGGATGAAATATGCGTTCTATCTGGAATGGGTCAATTTCCTTCGGGCTGGTCACCATCCCCGTGAAGACGTACAGCGCCACGGACCGGACCTCGTCCGTCTCTTTCGTCCGCATTCACGAAAAGGACGGCGCGCAGATCCAGTACCGCAAGATCTGCGAGCTCGACGGCGAGGAAGTCCCCAACGAAGAGGTGGGCAAGGGCTACCAGCCGCCGGGCGACGACATCATCGTGCCGATCAGCGACGACGAACTGTCGCGACTGCCGATGCCGACGTCCAAGACGCTGACCATCCTGTCCTTCGTCGACCCCGGCGAGATCGACCCGCTCCAGTTGGACAAGGCGTACTACCTCGGCCCCAACGGGGCGGCCGCCGCCAAGCCGTACGCCCTGCTGCGGGAGGCGCTGGAGCACCACCGGAAGGTCGCGATCGGCAAGGTGGCGATGCGCGGCCGGGAGTCACTGGCGATGCTGCGGGCGTACGAGGGGGCGATCGTGATGCATGCGCTGCTGTGGCCCGACCAGATCCGGCCGGCCGCCGGCGTGGGTCCCGAGGCCGTGCAGATCCGCGAGAACGAGCTGTCGCTGGCCGAGACGCTGATGGACTCGCTGGGCGAGCTGGACCCGACCGAACTCCACGACGAGTACCGGGAGGCCGTGGAGGAGCTGGTCGCCGCCAAGCTGGAGGGCGAGGAACCGGTCGCCCCCGCCGCCCCGGGCCCGTCCGCCCGGGTCATCGATCTGACCGCGGCGCTGGAGAAGAGCGTGCGGGCGGCACGGGAAGGGCGGACGGAGGCCGAGGCGGAGCCGGCGTCCGTGACACCCCTACGGGGGCGGAAGACGGCGGGCAAATCCGCGGCCAAGAAGACACCGGCGAAGCAGGCCGCCGCCAAGAAGTCCGCGGCGGCGAAGTCCGGACCGGAGAAGAGCACGGCGAAGAGCGCGGCGAAGAAAAGCACGGCGTCGAAGACCGCGGCGGCGAAAAGTACGACAGCGAAGAGCACGGCGGGCAAAGACGCGGCCAAGAAGAGCGCCCCACGGAAAGCCGCTCAGAAAAGCACCGCCAAAAGGGGCGCGGCCAAGAAGTCCGGCTAGGCCCTTTCCCCGGGGCGAGTCCCGGCCGCGCGCATTCCTGCTCCCCGGCCCGTTCTAGAGTTTCGGTATGGCTTCAGACGAGGGGACCACCCGTATCGACAGCTGGATCTGGTCCGTGCGGCTCACCAAGACCCGTTCACTGGCCGCGGCCGCCTGCCGGGCGGGGCACGTACGGGTCAACGGCGAGCGGGTGAAGCCGGCGCACGCCGTGCGCAGCGGTGACGAGGTGCGGCTGCGGCACGCCGGCCGGGAGCGGATCGTGGTGGTCTCGCGGCTGGTGCGCAAGCGGGTGGGCGCGGCCGTCGCCGCGGAGTGCTTCGTCGACAACAGCCCGCCGCCCCGCCCCGCGAGGAGGTCCCGCTGATGGGCCTCCGGGACCGCGGCACCGGGCGCCCCACCAAGCGGGACCGCCGGGAGATCGACCAGCTGCGGCGCCGCGGCATCGACTGACCCCGCGGGGCTCCTCAGGCCTCCGGGAGCGCGTCGAGGTAGACCCAGGCGCCGTTCTCGCGGACGAAGCGGCTGTGCTCGTGCTGGCTGTCGGCGTGGCCGTGCAGGGTGTAGTGCGCGCGGAATTCCACCGTGCCCTCGGTGTGGAAAGCGCTGCCGCCGGTGGCGCCGAGGATCTCCAGCCGGGTCCAGCGCTGCGCCGGTTCGAGGTCGAGGGCGGCCGGCCGGGTGGACGGGTGCCAGGTGCGCAGGAGGTAGCCGGTGTCACCGACGGCGAAGGCGCTGTAGCGCGAGCGCATCAGCCGTTCCGCGGTCGGGGCGGCGGCGCTGCCCTGGTGGAAGGGGGCGCAGCAGTCGCCGTAGGTGGCGTCGCGGCCGCAGGGGCAGGGGGCGGCGGGGTCACGGCGGCGGGGCGGCGCGGCGGGCCGGCCGGCTTCTTCTTGGACTTCGGCACCCGAAGATTGTGCCGGGTCGGCAGGGGTGGTTCGCGACCCACCGGGGTGCGCGGGGACCCGGCCGGACGGCGGTGACGGACACGCCGGGGCGACACGCCCTGAAGCTGCGCCCATATAGGGAATTTCAACGACAAATCACCCGTTTGCCGCTTCTTATGGCTTGATGCGGCCTGTGAGGCTGGAAGAACTCAAGGTGACCGTCCCCACCACCCAGGAGAGAACACCCCATGATTCTGTCCATTTCCGGCGTCGTCCTGCTCGGTGTCATCGTCTTCCTGTTCTTCCGCAAAGACGGCCTCAAGTTGTCCCACGCGCTGATCTCCGCGCTCTTCGGGTTCTATCTCGCGAGCTCCGCCATCGCGCCGAGCATCAAGGCCGGCGGGGCGAGCCTGGCGAGCCTCCTCGGGGGGATCAAGCTTTAGGAGACCTTCCCGAGGCCCCTCCCCCGCGGCTCCCTCCGATCAGCGGCCAGGGTGCGGGCCGGGGCGGCCGCCACGCGCCGCCCGCCCCCGGCCCGCCGCCCGACCGAGCTCCCCCGACCACCGCACGAGCACCTGGAGACGATGTGGCCCGGCGTCCTCTGCCCCGCATCCTGACCGACCGCGTACCGCTCGCCCGTGTGACGCAGAGCGTGTCGCTCCTGCGCGGGCGCGATTTCGCGCGCAGCGCCGCGGACGGCGCCTCGGACGTGTTCCACCCGCTGATCACGATCGGCCGGGGGCTGCGCCGGCTGGCGGTGGCCGGCCGGGGCGGTGGGCCGAGACGCCCCAGGAGCAGCGCGGACCGGCGCTGTTCTTCATCGGCGCGTGCGTGCTGATCGTGGCGCTGGTCCCGTACGGGCCGCTGCTGGCACTGATCGCGACGATGATCGCGGGCGCCTGGGCGGGGCGGGAACGCGTCACGGTGGAGACCGGCCCCAGCGAGGCGGAGACCGAGCGGCTGCGGGCGCTGTACGAGGCGCTGGTGCCGTATCTGGCCGTCGAGGGCGACCCGAGTCCGCTGTACGCGCCCGGCGGCGACTGGGCGGGGGCGTTCCCCGAGTACGCCTTCGACGACGGGCGGCTGGCGCGGCTCCGGCTGAAGTACCCGCCGTACTTCACCGACGGTGAGGACCAGTCCCGGGCCCGCATCGAGCAGGTGCTGTACGCCAAGGCCGGTCGCGGCCGGGAGTACCACTTCGCCTGGGACGAGCTGGCCAACCAGCTGACCGTGACCGCGCTGTCCGCGCTGCCGGCCGACATCGCCGCGCAGCGCTTCGTCACCTCGCCGGGCGAGACGGTGCTCGGATTCACCGACGCCGACGCCGTGCGACGGACGCTGCCGGTCGACGGCGACGGGGGCACCCGCGACGCGCCCCCGGTGGTGTGGCGCACCGGCCAGCGCTCCACGGAGCCGCATCTGCTGGCCATGGGGCCGCCCGGCTCCGGCGTGACGACACTGCTGCGCTCGATCGCGCTGCAGGCGCTGCAGCACGGCGAGTTGCTGGTCGTGGACGGCGGCGGCGCCGGCGATTTCGGGTGCCTGGCCGGCCGCCGGGGCGTGCTGGGCGTGGAGAGCGGACTGGCCGGGGCGCTGGCGGCGCTGGAGTGGGCCGCGCAGGAGACCGAGCGACGGCTGGTCACCGCGAACCGCGCGCGGCAGGCCGGCCGGCCCGTACCGGAGGACGTCCGGCGGCCGCTGTGGATCCTGGTGGACCGGCCGTCGGCGCTGACCCACCTCGCGTCCACGGAAGGGCGGGACGATCCCCAGCGGTGGCTGCAGGTGCCGCTGCGGCACGGCCGGGCGGCGCAGGTGACGGTGGTCGTGGCGGAGCAGTTCGAGAACGCCGAGCTGCTCGGCGAGGCCGTGCGGGCGCACACCAAGGCGCGGGTGGTGCTCGGGTCGGCCACGGCGGAGGAGGTGCGGGCGGTGCTCGGGGCGCCGCCGCACACCACGCCGACGGCGAGCGTGCCGCCGGGGCGCGGCTACGTACGGCTGGGGACCGGCGAGGTGCTGCGCCTGCAGGTGCCCGCCACCCCCGACCCGCTCGACGAGGCGACCGGCGAGGCGCACCGGCAGGCCGTACTGGCCCTGCTGCCGGAGCGGGTGGTTCCGGCCGGCGAGGAGGCGCCGGGGGACGTGTCGGCGGACGCCGCCGAGCCGGTGGGGCCGGCGGCCCGGGTGTCGATCGTCAAGGGCGGCGAGTCCCGTGCGGCCCGGGGCGGCTCGGTGGAGGCGCTCCGCGCGGAGCGCTGAGCCATCTGCCGTTTACCGGAAGTTGACGACCCGTCAGGCCACGAACGAGTGCCGTGGTTCGGTGTCCACCGGCGCGCCCGTGGCGACCAGGCGCGCGGCGCCCGCCAGCCGGACCGCGGCCTCGTCGGCGACCGCCCCGCTGACCGTGAACGGCAGCCGGACGAAGCCCTCGAAGGCGCCGTCCACGCCGAACCGCGGGCCGGAGGGCACCCGAACACCCAGCCGCTCCCCCGCCTCGGCGATCCGCGAGCCGGACAGTCCGCCGGTGCGCACCCAGAGCGTGAGGCCGCCGTGCGGCACGCTGAACTCCCAGTCCGGGAGGTGGCGGCGGAGCGCGGCGACGATGGCGTCGCGGTTCTCGCGGGCCTGGTCGCGCCGGATGCCGACGGCCTGCTCCCAGCCGTCGCCCGTCAGCAGCGAGGCGATGGCGAGCTGTTCGAGGACCGGTGAGCCGAGGTCGGAGTAGGCCCGGGCGGCGACCAGGCTGCGGATGATGTCGGGTGCGGCGCGCACCCAGCCGATCCGCATCCCGGCCCAGAAGGCCTTGCTGGCCGATCCCACGGTGATCACCGCGCTGCCGGCCGGGTCGAACGAGCAGACCTGCGGGGGGACTTCGGTGTCCGCATCGAGCCGGAGCTCGGTCATGGTCTCGTCGACGACGAGGAGGGTGCCGGCGGAGCGTGCGGCGTCGACGAGGCGGCGGCGCTGGTCCTCGGTGGCGAGGGTGCCGGTGGGGTTGTGGTAGTCGGCGACGACGTACGCCATGCGCGGCGCGGCGTCGCGCATCACCTGGCGCCAGACGGGGATGTCCCAGCCGGCCAGCCGCTCCCCGAGGGCGACCGGGACGAGCCGGGCGCCGGCGTCCCGCATCAGCTGGAGGATGTTGGCGTAGGAGGGCGAGTCGACGGCCACCCGCTCGCCGGGGCTCGTACAGAGGCGGCAGATGGCGGCGACCGCGCCCATCGCGCCCGTGGTCACCATGATCTGCTCGGGCATGGTGGGGATGCCGCGGGCGGTGTAGCGGTCGGCCAGGGCCTGGCGCAGGACGGGCAGGCCGGCCGGGTAGTCGCCGTGGGTGTGGGCGTAGAGCGGGAGGTCGGTCATCGCGGCCTGGACGGCGCGGGTGAGCCAGGGCTCGGGGGCCGGGAGGGCGGCGCAGCCGAGGTCGATCATGGAGCCGGCGGCCTCGGGGGGCAGCGGCTCCAGGCCGCGGGTGGGCAGCGGATTGCCGGCGGGGACGGCGGTCCAGCTGCCGGAGCCGCGCCGGGACTCCAGGAACCCCTCGGCGCGCAGCGCTTCGTAGGCGGCGGCGACGGTGGTGCGGCTGACACCGAAGGCGGCGGCCAGTTCGCGTTCGGCGGGGAGCCGGGCGGCGACCGGTATCCGGCCCTCCAGCACGAGGAGGCGGATGCCGTCGGCGAGGCCGCGGTAGGCGGGCAACCGGCGTCCGCCCGCCAGTTGGACCTCGCGGGAGTCCTGCGACCGGAGCAGCCGGGCGAGTTGGGGCGCGCCGACGGCTGAAGTCCACTGGGCCATGAAGATCAGTCCACCTTCCCGCAATTGGCTCTACTTCGCGAGCCCGGACATGCCACATGGTGTCATGCCTCGGTCCAATCCTGCCATGAGGGGGAATTTTTCGTGTCCATGATGAGTACGGCCGGCCCGCCGCGCGGACTGCTCGCACGCCGGCTGGTCCAGCTCTACACGGGGCTGGTGCTGTACGGAGTGAGCATGGGGCTGATGCTCCGCGCCGGTCTGGGCCTGGAGCCCTGGAGCGTGCTGAACCAGGGCATATCCCGGCATACGGGGCTGTCGATCGGCACCGTCACCGTCGCCTTCGGCGCGCTGATCCTGCTGCTGTGGATCCCGCTGCGCCAGCGCCCCGGCCTGGGCACGGTGTCGAACGTGGTGATCCTCGGGGTCGTGATGGACCTGACCCTGGCCTGGGTCCCGGAAGTGTCCTCCCTCGGCCTCCGCATCCCGCTGCTCGCCGTCGCCGTCGTCCTCAACGGCGCGGCGACCGGCCTCTACCTCTCCGCCCGCTTCGGCCCCGGCCCACGCGACGGCCTGATGACCGGGCTGCACCTGCGGACGGGCCGCCCGGTGCGGCTGGTGCGGACCTGCATCGAGGTGACGGTGCTGGCAGCCGGCTTCCTGCTCGGCGGCTCGATCGGCGTCGGCACGGTGGTCTACGCCCTGGCCATCGGCCCGCTGGCGCAGTTCTTCCTGCGCCGCTTCGCGATCGCCGGCCTGCCCCAGGCGCCATCCCGGGTGGTGGCCCGCGCCACCGGGGCTTCACCTTCGCGCGCGATACTGCGGGAGTGACCCCCGCGATACGCCTCCGCCACGCCTACCTGGACCACCCCGCACCGCTCCCCTTCGCCCACCGGGGCGGGGCCGCGGACGGCCTGGAGAACACCGCCGCCGCCTTCCGGCACGCGGTCGGCCTCGGCTACCGCTATCTGGAGACCGACGTGCACACCACGTCGGACGGCAAGCTGGTGGCCTTCCACGACCCGACCCTGGACCGGGTCACCGACAGCCGCGGCGCCATCGCGGAGCTCCCCTGGCGGGCCGTGCGCCAGGCCCGGGTCGGCGGCCGCGAGCCGCTCCCGCTCTTCGAGGAGCTGCTGGAGGAGTTCCCCGAGGCGCGCTGGAACGTCGACCTCAAGGCGGAGTCCGCGCTGGAGCCGCTGCTGGACCTGCTGCGCCGTACGCACGCCTGGGACCGGGTGTGCGTGGGCTCGTTCTCGGAGGCCCGGGTGGCCCGGGCGCAGCGGCTGGCCGGCGGCCGGATGGCCAGCTCGCTCGGCACCCGCGGCGTGGCCGGCCTGCGGATGCGTTCGTACGGGCGCGGGGCGCTGCCGCTGGACCGCTTGCTGGGCACGGCGGTGCGGCGCAACGCGGTCTGCGTCCAGGTCCCCGAGCGGTACACCGGCATCCCGGTCGTCGACGCGCTCTTCCTGCGCGCCGCGCACGCCCTGGGCATGCAGGTCCACGTCTGGACGGTCAACGACGCGGATCGCATGAAGGCCCTGCTCGACCTGGGCGTGGATGGCATCATGACCGACCAGATAGAGACGCTGCGGACGGTGCTGACCGAGCGGGGAGCTGGGTCTGACGCCCCCGACCGTCCGCGGCGAACGGGGTCGGGACGACGGGGGGGCGTGCAGAGCACAGAGGCCGTGGCGGGGGTCGTCGACGAGACGGCCGCCCGGCGCCGCGAGCAACGCGGCTGGTACTGGTACGACTGGGCGAACAGCGTCTACTCGACGAGCGTGCTCACGGTCTTCCTCGGCCCGTACCTGACGTCGGTGGCCAAGGCCGCGGCCGACCCGCACGGCTTCGTGCACCCGCTGGGCGTCCCGGTGCGCGCCGGCTCCTTCTACGCGTACACGGTGTCGGTGTCGCTGCTGCTGTCCGTACTGGTCATGCCGCTGGCCGGGGCGCTGGCCGACCGGACCGGCCGCAAGAAGCCGCTGCTGGGCGCCTGCGCGTACACCGGCGCCGCGGCGACGACCGGGATGTTCTTCCTGGGCGGTGACCGCTATCTACTGGGCGGGGCGCTGCTGGTCGTCGCGAACGTCGGCTTCGTGGTGTCGTCGATGCTGTACAACTCCTTCCTGCCGCAGATCGCGACGCCCGCCGAACGGGACGCGGTGTCCTCGCGGGGCTGGGCGTTCGGCTACGCCTCCGGGGCACTGGTCCTCGTCGCCGACCTCGTCCTCTACGGGGCGCACGATTCCTTCGGCGTCTCCGAGGGCACCGCGGTGCGCATCTGCCTGGCGTCGGCCGGGCTGTGGTGGGGCGCGTTCTCGCTGATCCCGCTGCGGCGCCTGCGCGACCGGCGGGCGGCGGCCGCCGGCTCCGGCGCCGGGCCCGCCGGCGCGGAGACGGGCGGCGGTCCGCTAGGGCAGGGCTGGCACCAGCTCCGGGAAACGCTGCGCGACATGCGCCGCCACCCGCTCACCCTGTCGTTCCTGCTGGCCTATCTCATCTACAACGACGGCGTGCAGACGGTGATCACCCAGGCGTCGGTCTACGGCTCCGAGGAGCTCGGGCTGGACCAGACCACGCTGATCATGGCCGTCCTCCTGGTGCAGGTGCTGGCCGCGGCGGGCGCCCTGCTGATGGGCCGGCTGGCCCGGCGTCACGGTGCCCGGCGGACGATCCTGGGCTCGCTGGCGGCCTGGACGCTGACGGTCACGGCCGGCTGCTTCCTGCCCGCGCGGGCGCCGGTGTGGTTCTTCGCGCTGGCCGCCGGCATCGGGCTGGTCCTGGGCGGCAGCCAGGCGCTGTCCCGGTCGCTGTTCTCGCATCTGGTCCCGCGCGGCAAGGAGGCGGAGTACTTTTCCGCGTACGAGATGAGCGACCGCGGGGTGAGCTGGCTGGGGCCGCTGGTGTTCGGGGTGGCCTACCAGCTGTCGGGGAGCTACCGGGCCGCGATCGTGTCCCTGGCGGCCTTCTTCGTGATCGGGTTCGTCCTGCTGGCGAGGGTGCCGGTGGGGCGGGCGATCGCGGCGGCCGGGAACCCGGTACCTGACCGGATTTAGCCCCAGGGCGCGCGGGCCGGTAGTATACGCCTTTGGCTCACCAGGCGGACCGTTACTGCGCGCTCAAGCATGGAAGGCGCTGGGTGACATCTGCTGCCAGATGTGACAAACCGGGCGCCGGTGGGTACAACAAGGGGCGGCACGACGGGCGACGCACATGTCCCGATTACGGGAATCTTCACCGCCGACCGGACGTTGACCGGATGACGACGACAGCGACACCTGTCCTGTGGGCGACAAGCCCGGGAGGCACGATTCATGAGTGAGCGAGCTCTCCGCGGCACGCGCCTCGTGGTGACCAGCTACGAGACCGACCGCGGCATCGACCTGGCCCCGCGCCAGGCGGTGGAGTACGCATGCCAGAACGGACATCGATTCGAGATGCCGTTCTCGGTCGAGGCCGAGATTCCGCCGGAGTGGGAGTGCAAGGTATGCGGTGCGCCCTCGCTTCTGGTGGATGGCGACGGCCCTGAGGAGAAGAAGGGTAAGCCCGCGCGTACGCACTGGGACATGCTCATGGAGCGGCGCACCCGCGAGGAGCTGGAGGAAGTGCTGGCCGAACGGCTGGCGGTCCTTCGCTCCGGCACCATGAACATCGCCGTGCATCCGCGCGACAGCAACCGCAAGTCCGCCTGACGGCACGACCTGCGGCGCAACACCAGCGCGTAAGGGCCGGGGCCACTGCACCTGTGCAGTGGCCCCGGCCCTTGGCGTGTCCGACGTGCGGCCGCCGCATGTCCGGCGTGCGCCGCCCGGCTCCTCAGCCGGTCAGCGGCGGGTCCTGGCGGCGCGGGGGTGGGGGCACCTCCCTGCTCCTCCTTAAGAGCTTGGGGGAGGCTCGTCGTCGCGGATCACCTCGCCCTGGACGACCTTGCCGTCCGGCCGGTGCATCCGGGCCTGCTGGAAGGCGTCACCGAACGACCCCGGAGCGTAGGCGACCGGCCGGTTCAGCAGCTTCTCGGCCCGCCGCCGGATCAGCCGGCCGGTCGGCGGGAAGAGGCAGAGCAGCCCGAGGACATCGGAGACCAGCCCGGGGATCATCAGCAGCAGACCGCCGGCCATCGGCAGCGTATTGCCGCCGCCCCGGCGGTCGTCGTCCGGCGACGCCGGCGGCGCGGCGGCCGGATCGGCGCCCGACCGGAGACCCTCGGTGAGGTTCTGCCAGGCGCGGCGGCCGGCCCGCTTGATCACGTACCCGCCGACGATCACCCCGGCGACCAGCAGCAGGAAGACGGTCAGGCCGTTGGTGGCCCCGGCGACCAGGGTCAGCAGCCAGATCTCCAGCACCATCCAGGCCGCGATGCCCAAGGGGGCGAACCTGCGGGTGCGCGAGCGCTGGGGCGGGCGGGGACCGGGCGGGGGCGTGGCTCCGAACGTCATGCCTCAAGTGTGCCTGGCGTGCCCCGCCGGACCGCCCGTGGGTGACGGGAACGGATCACGTACGGGCCGCGGGCACCGAGGTCAGCGGCCGCGGAGCTTGTCCAGCCGGGAGCCGACGCCCCAGGCCGTCACCCGCCACAGCGCCTCGACGACGATGTCCCGGCTCATCTTGCTGTCGCCGTGCTCCCGTTCGACGAAGGTGATCGGCACCTCGACGACGTGGTAGCCGGCCTGTACCGCGCGCCGGGCGAGGTCGACCTGGAAGCAGTAGCCCTGGGAGGCCACTTCGTCGAGCCCGAGCCCCTGGAGGGTCTCCGCGCGGAAGGCGCGGTAGCCGCCGGTGATGTCGCGCAGCGGCAGGTCCAGCGCCAGCCGGGAGTACGTGCTGCCGCCACGGGAGATGAACTGGCGGTACTTGGGCCAGTTGACGGTCCGGCCGCCGGGCACCCAGCGGGAGCCGAGGACCAGATCGGCGCCCTTGAGGGCGGTCAGCAGCCGGGGCAGTTCCTCGGGCTGGTGCGAGCCGTCGGCGTCCATCTCGACGAGCACGCCGTAGCCCTTGTCGATGCCCCACCGGAAGCCCGCCAGATAGGCGGCGCCGAGGCCTTCCTTGCCCTTGCGGTGCAGGACGTGCACCTGGTCGTCCTCGGCGGCCAGTTCGTCGGCCAGCTTGCCGGTCCCGTCCGGGCTGTTGTCGTCCGCGACGAGGACGTGCGCCTCGGGGACGGCGGCCCGCACCCGCGAGACGACCGGCTTGATGTTCTCCGCCTCGTTGTACGTCGGGATGATCACCAAGGTGGTGCCGAGCGGACCGTACCGCCGCTGACCGTCTGTCACTGCTGCCCCTTCTCGTCCTTCGTACGCCCGCGCCGGCCGCCGATCACCGCGGCGGCACAGGACAGAAGGCCCACGATAGCGAGCGCCCATTCAGGTGCGGCGCCGACGCGGTCGGCGAGCGTCGTTTCGTTCCGCAGAGGTATGCGGGCGGAGACCACGCCCTGGGTGAATTCCGGAATCCGGTGGGTGACCGTGCCGTCCGGAGCGACCACCGCGCTGATGCCGCTGGTGGCCGCGGTGACCACCGCGCGGCCGTGCTCGACGGCGCGCAGCTTGGACATCGCCAGCTGCTGCTCGGGCTGGCCGGTGCGCCCGTAGGTGGCGTTGTTGGTCTGGATGACCAGGGCCCGGGCGCCGGCACCGACGGTGTCGTGCACGATCTCGTCGTAGGCGACCTCGAAGCAGATGACGTCGCCGAGCTTGGCGGGGCCGACCTGCAGCAGACCGGTGTGGTCACCGGGGTAGAAGTCGCGGGGCACCCGCTGGAAACGCGTGATGATCTTGCTGAGCTGCTCCCGGAACGGTACGTACTCGCCGAACGGCACCGGGTGCTGCTTGGTGTACGAGGCGCCCGGCCCCTTCTTCGGGTCCCAGACGATGCCCTCGTTGAAGACGTAGCCCTTCTTGGAGGGATGGTCCACGAGGGCGCCGACGAGCACCGGCACCCCGATCGCCTTGACCGCCTCGTCGATCCGGTCGTACGCCTGCGGGTACTGGAACGGGTCGAGGTCGGAGGAGTTCTCCGGCCAGATGACCAGGTCGGGCTTCTTGGCGCGGCCGGCCTTGATGTCGGCGGCGAGCTTCTCGGTGGCCGTGGCGTGGTTGTCGAGGATCTTCATGGGACGGCCCAGGAAGTCCATTCCGGCCTGCTGCACGTTGCCCTGGACCACGGCGATGTCGACGGTGTCGTCGGCCTTCGTCGGAACCGGTACCAGCACCCCGGCCGCGGTGACCGCGGCAGCCAGCCCGAACGCCTCCAGCGCCGGCACCGCCCGGCGCACCGAGCCGTTGCCGCGCAGGCCCCACAGGAGGGCGACGCAGGCCGCCAGCAGCGTGCCGGCCAGCGCGACCGCGAAGGTCACCAGCGGGGCGCCGCCGACCGCGGCGAGCGGGGTGAACGGCGAGCCGGTGTTGGCGAAGGCCAGCCGGCCCCACGGGAAGCCGCCGAATGGCAGCCGGTCGCGGGCCCATTCCTCGGCGACCCACAGGCAGGCGCCCCACAGCGGCCAGGCCGGCAGCCGGGAGGTGAGCGCGAGCCCGGCGCCGAGCAGCGCCACGAAGAGCGTCTCGGCGATCGAAAGGCCCACCACCGCGTCCCAGCCGACGACGTGCAGCCACTTGAGCAGGATCAGGAAGAACGGCAGGCCGAAGGCGAGGCCGGTCCAGGCGCCCTGCCGGGCGGTCCGGCCGCGGGTCAGCAGGGCCAGCGCGGCCACCGCCAGCGGCGACAGCGGCCACAGGTCGTACGGCGGGAAGGCCAGGCCCAGTGCGACACCGGAGACGACCGTGAGACCGGTGCGCAGCGCCTCCCGGCGCACCAGGGAGAGCAGGCGGCGGGCCCGTCCCGGGCGTACGGAGGCGACCGGGGCGTCGGTAGCGACGGGCGGCGCCGCGCCGCCGGGCGAAAGGCCGCGCACGGCTTCTTGGGTGGTGTCGGAACCCGACGGCACGGTCACGGGCCTTCCTGCAGCAGGTCATGCGTATGTGAGGTGACCGTACATCGGATGACCGGAATCGTGGGTCCGGGGTGCGCAGAAGGTGAAGAACGCGGGAGAGGGTGCGGATAGGGGCCCGGGCGCCCTTCGGGCCGACCTGGGACCCGCTGGCTGCGGGTCGACCGAGAGCCGTTGTCTACTGAGCGTCCGGGCCCCACCCGGGTCGCACCTGCCGACCAGCCGAAACCCTCCGTCGCCCCGTACCGCTGGTGCTGGACCTGGCTCCCAGTGGCGGTGTGCCGCGGCGCACCGCCCCATGGCCCAGCTGCGTTCGACGACTGCGCGGAGGTCTCCCGGTCGGACGTCCTGTGGTGGACTCGGCCGAACCTACCGGCCGCCGACCGCCTGCTGTCAACAGGTGCTCCGCCTGCGTCGTTTTCGCGTCGTCCCAGGTCAGCAACGAGCGGCCCCTGGTGGGGCGAGTAGCGGCAAGCACGGGCCGCGAAGGGACCTGCCCGCCCGATGTCACTCGTTCGGCGGCCCGAAGACCGTGCGCCCGCCGACGACCGTCCGCAGGCACACCGGAAGGTCCCGGCCCGGCGTGAGATCGGGCAGGCCGGGGGTGCCCGAGCGGGGGTCGGTGGACCAGCGCTCCACCCGCTCGTCGGGCGCCTGGACGACCAGGTCGCCGGTGCGCCAGACCGCGTAGTCGGCGGGCGCGCCGGGCACCAGGACGCCCGCGTCGTCCCGGCCGACGGCCCGCCAGCCGCCCCGGGTGTGGGCGGTGAAGGCGGCGCGGGCGGAGATGCCGTGGGCGGGGGTGCGGTGGAAGACCGCGGCGCGCACGGTGCCCCAGGGGTCGAGCGCGGTGACCGGGCTGTCGGAGCCCAGGGCGAGTGGCACACCGGCCTTGAGCAGCGCGGCGTACGGGTTGAGGGTGGCGGCCCGCTCGGCGCCGAGGCGGGCGGCGTACATGCCGTCGGGGCCGCCCCAGGCCGCGTCGAAGGCGGGCTGGACGGAGGCGGTGAGGGCCAGTTCGGCGAAGCCGGCGATGGTGGCCCCGGTGAGCATCTCGGCGTGTTCGACGCGGTGCCGGGCGGCCCGGATCCGGTCCGTTCCCACCCGCTCGGCGGCGGCCCGTACGCCGTCGGCGACGCTGGTCAGGGCGGCGTCGCCGATGGCGTGGAAGCCGGCCTGCAGTCCGGCCTCGGTGCAGGCGGCGACATGCGCGGCGACCGCGTCGGCGTCGAGCTGCGCGGTGCCGGTGTGGTCGGAGTCCGCGTACGGGGCGTGCAGATGGGCGGTGTGCGAGCCCAGCGAGCCGTCGGCGAACAGATCGCCCGCGGCGCCGATCGCGCCGAGCTCGCGGATCCGCTCGGCATCCTTTGCGGATGCGACCGCCTCGGCCCAGTAGCCGACCACGCGGGGGCCGGTCCCCTGGCGGGCGAGGGCGAGCAGTGCGGTGAAGTCGTCCTCACCGGAGATCTGCGGGCCGGCGCATTCGTGGATGCTGCCGATGCCGAGGGCGGCGGCCCGGGCCAGTGTGGCGGCCTGCGCCTCGGCGCGCTGGGCGGGGGTGACGGTGGCGAACGCGGCGCGGCGGACCGCGTGGTGGGCGTCGCCGGTCAGCGGGGCGTCGGCGCGGAACCCCACGCGGTCGCGGATGCCGGGGACCAGGTCCAGCAGGGCGGTGGTGACGACCGCGGAGTGCACGTCGACCCGGGTGAGGTAGAGCGGCCGGCCGCCGGTGGCGGCGTCCAGTTCGGCGCGGGACGGGGGGCGGCCCTCGGGCCAGGCGCTGGCGTCCCAGCCGTGCCCGAGCAGGATCCGGTCCGCGGGGCGGGCGTCGGCGTAGGCCCGGACCCGGGCCAGCGCGTCGGACAGCGAGGTGACGCCGAGCAGGTCGAGGCCGGTGAGGGCGAGCCCGGTGGCCGTGGTGTGCACATGTGCGTCCGTGAACGCCGGGGTGACCAGCGCCCCGTCCAGCCGGACGACCTCGTCGACGCCGTCGGCGAACGAGTCGGCCGCGCCCTCCTCACCGACCCAGGCGATGCGGTCACCCTCCACGACCATGGCGGTGGCGAAGGGGTCGGCGGGACTGTGCACCTCACCGCCGCGCAGCAGAACGGTGCGGGGAGAAGCCGGCTCGGGGATGTGCTCGCTCATACCGGACAGTCTGGCCCCTGCGCGGGCACGCTCCGCACGCAGGGGGTGCCCCAGGGTGTGCTTCCGCCTCAGATGCGCGGCGGGCGGGACTCGTACGGGGTGGACAGCACCACGGTGGTGCGGGTCGAGACCCCGGCGAGGCTGCGGATGCGGGTGAGCAGGTGCTCCAGTTCGAGCGGGGCGGCGACCCGGACCTTGAGGATGTAGTTCTCGTCGCCGGCGACGCTGTGGCAGGCCTCCAGCTCCGGGACCTCGGCCAGCCGGTCGGCGATGTCGTCGGGGGCGCTGGGGTCGAAGGGTTTGACCGAGATGAAGGCGGTGAGCGGCAGGCCCACGGCTTCCGGGTCCACGATCGCGGCGTAGCCGCGGATCACACCGCGCTGCTCCAGGCGGCGCACCCGCTGGTGCACCGCCGAGGTGGACAGGCCGGTGGCCTTGCCCAGGTCGGTGTAGCTCATCCGCCCGTCCTTGACGAGCAGATCCACGATTTGTCGGTCCAACTCCTCCACCCGTTCAACCTACTGTGCGCGGGCGCGTATGCGCATCGCGCGCCGGATCGTGGACACCCCCGCGCCCTCTCGTGTGACCAATGCCACATGGGTGAACCCGTGTCCGCGGGGCAGCCGCGATTATGCGCGCGGCATGAAGGGAATTGCTGGTGGTGGCCAGGATCGCCCGTCAAGGAAGTCAGCGGTCCCCGCGGCCCACCCGAGGGGGATGGACATCATGCGACGCCTTCAGCAGGACTCCGCCGCCGCGAACATCGGCGCCCAGGAGGGCGACAGTTCCGGCCTCACCGGCGACGACGACGCGTACGACGCCTTCGACACCTTTGAGATCTACCGGGTGACCTGCCCCGACTGCCTGCAGCCGATCGCGCTGCTGGCGGACGAGGACGCCCTTCCCGAGCACGCGCTGTGCCCGACTCCGTGGAACCCGTTCGGACTGACGGTGTGCCAGGGTTCCGGCCGTCCGGTGGCCGAGGCCCCGGAGACCGAGGACGCGCTGGACGCCCAGGAGCAGGACGCGGCCGTGCTGCTGACCCTGCCGGAGGGCCTGGACTGGCGCCGCCAGCCGTTCTCGCACATCGGCGGGCCCGGCACCCGCCCGCTGCGGGTGCCGCGGATGCGCCGCAGCGCCTGACGTCCCGCCCGCGGCCGTCCGTCGGCCGCGGCAGTCCTCGTAGGCGTACGGGGGCCCAGGGCCCGGCCTCAGCGCCTCACCAGTACCGGCCCTCGATCATCGCCTCCAGACTGGCCCGGTGGAGGATCAGCGCATCGGCGTCCTCCGGTACCGGCACCTCCCCGAAGTGCACCTGGCGGTAGGCCACTCTCAGCATCACGACGGCGTGCCGCAGCGCCGCGTAGAGGGTGTGGAACTCCATGTCGCGCGGGGTGTGCCCGGTGAGCCGGGCGTAGCGGCTCTCGACGGCGTCCCGGCGCAGGAAGCCGGGCAGTCCCCGCTGGCCGCTGCCTTCCGTGAGGTCCTGGAAGAAGCGGTGGAGGTAGATCATCCAGCCCAGGTCCAGTTCCCGGGGCCCGAGCGCGGCCATTTCCCAGTCGAGCACGGCGGCGGGTTCGAATCCGTCGTAGACGATATTGCCGATCCGGGCATCGCCCCAGGTCAGGACGGTTTCGCCGGGGTCGGCGGGCCAGTGGTCGGCGAGCCAGGCGAAGCCGCGCTCGATCAGCGCCGAGCGGGGCTTTCCCGCAACGACCCAGGAGTAGTAGGCGCGTTGGGCCGAGACGTGCCGCCGCAGGGCACTCCCGGTTCCGGCGTCGGCCAGGAAATCGGCCTCGGCGAGCGGGACTTGGTCGTGGAGCCGGGCGAGCACCCCGACGCTGGCGGCCTCCAGCCGGTCGCGTTCGGCGTCGGTGGCTGCGAAGAGCCAATTCCCCTCGTACGTATAGGGCATGACGTCCGGCGGCACCCGGCCGTCGGCCCGGGCCATGACGAAGAACGGGGCGCCGAGGTGCGCCGGGTCCTCCTCCAGCCAGAGCGTGCGGGGCACCGGGAGGTCGGTGTGCGCGGCGACCAGCCGCATGGTGCGGTACTGGCGGGGCATGTCGTAGCGCGGGAAGACGGTGTACGCGGCCGGGTCGGCGGCCAGCCGCAGTGCGCACGAGGGCACTTGGGCCTCGGGGTGCTCGATGTCGAAGAGCAGCGTCTCGCTGGACATGCCGTTGGAGCCCGGGACGGTGGTGTGGGTGGCACGGGCGCCGGGGAGCCGGGTGCCGAGCCAGGCGGTGAGCCGGGAGGTGAGCTCGCCGGGGTCGCGCGTGGTGGTGCGGGGCCGGGGCGTAGTGCTCATCGGTCCGTCTCCGGGGCCACCGCCGCGTAGCCGGTGAAACCGCTGGGGTCGTGGCGCCCGAAGCTGCCGTGCTCGAAGATCCCGTAGCCGGTGCGGCCGTCGAGGGTGAAGCGGGCGGCGTGGTCGGTGACGCCGTAGGCGGCCAGGGGGTGCGCCGCCGGATCCTTGAGGTCGTAACTGCGCCGGTCGGTCCAGCCGCGGCCGCGCCAGGTGCCGTGCTGCCAGTCGTCGTCGGGGTCGGGGTGGGGGTCCCCCTGCTCGAACGGAGTTGAGAGCTTGGGGGAGGATAGCCGGCGCCGACAGCCAGGGGCGAGGAGGTGAGGATCTCGGCGGTGAGGTCCAGGGGTTCGCGGGCCGGGCCGGTGAGCTGCACGACCGCGCGCTCGGGGTGCCGGGTGCCGGGCCGGTAGGTGATGTCCGTGTGGGGCCAGCCGAGTTGGACGTCGGGGCGGTCCGGGCGGACCAGCCGCGCCTCGTTCAGGGTGCGGTACCCGTCGGCGTCCTCCTGGACGATGACCATGACGAACCGGTCGTCGAAGCGGACCGGGCACCAGATCCAGTGGAAGCCCTCGGGCCGCAGCTCCTCCCCGGCCCGGCCGGGGTCCTCGCCGGGGATCGGCCGGACGCCCCAGCTGCGGTCGCGGGTCCCGGTCCACTCCCCCGCCGTGACGGCGATCTCCTCCCCCGCGACCCGGATGCGGCCGGTACAGGTGCCCGCCTGGACGAACCGCCGCGCCTGGAGCGTCAGCCGGTCGCCGCGGTACTGGGTGTGGTGCGGTTCCCAGGTCGCCGGGAAGGCCGCGGTCCAGGTCAGGTCGTATGCCAGGCCGTCCGGGTCGCCGGGGTCCGCGGCGCAGGTCAGCCGCAGCCGGGCGAGCGGCTCCTCGACGGTGATCGTGAGCGGGCCGACGGTGAGCGCCATCCGGTCGTCGGTGAGCGCGTCGGAGGCCCGTACGGCGTGCAGCCGGTCACCGAGGCGGAGGGTGGCGTAGGCGTCGATGACGCCGGTGTTGGGATAGACCCCGAGGCCGGCGATCAGCAGGGCCCGGCCCGAGTGGTCCAGGACGTGGAAGATGCACCGGTCGTAGGCGTTGCGGTCGCCGGTGGCGACGTGCCGCAGGGACAGCGGGACCTGGTGGATGGGGTATTCGTCGAGCGCGATGGGACGGTCGGACACTTCTCCTCCTGGGCGCTCGGGCAGGCCGGGCACCGCCTGGACTCGCGGGCCGCGGCGGGGAGTTGACGGTACGTCAGCTCGGCACGGACGGCCAGACCCCGGTGGGGTGAGAGGTGTCGACGGCAGCGGGCGGGCCGGGTGCACCGGCCCGCCCGGTGGGGATCAGCGGCCTTCCGGGCCCGCGAGGTGGCGGGCGATGACCATCCGCTGGATCTGGTTGGTGCCCTCGACGATCTGGAGGACCTTGGCCTCGCGCATGTAGCGCTCGACCGGGAAGTCGAGGGTGTAGCCGTAGCCGCCGAGGAGCTGGACGGCGTCGGTGGTGACCCGCATCGCGGTGTCGGTGCAGAAGAGCTTGGCCATCGCCGCCTCCTTGGAGAACGGCAGACCGGCGTCGCGCAGCCGGGCGGCGGTGAGGTAGAGCGCCCGGCCGGCCTCGATCTGGGTGGCCATGTCGGCCAGCATGAAGCGCAGACCCTGGAAATCCACCAGCGGGCGGCCGAACTGCCGGCGCTCGGCGGTGTACGACAGCGCCTCGTCCAGCGCCGCCTGTGCGAGACCGACGGCGCAGGCGGCGATGCCCAGGCGGCCGGAGTCCAGGGCGGACAGCGCGATGGCGAAGCCCTGGCCCTCGTCGCCGATGCGGCGGGCGTCGGGGACGTGGACGCCGTCGAAGTGCAGCTGGGCGGTCGGGGAGCCCTTCATGCCCATCTTGCGCTCGGGGGCGGCGGCGCTCAGCCCGTCGGCGTCGCCGGGAACGAGGAAGGCGGTGATGCCGTGGGCGCCGCTGCCGCCGGTGCGGGCCAGGACGGTGTAGAAGTCGGCCACGCCGCCGTGGGTGGTCCAGGCCTTGGTGCCGCTCAGGGTCCACGTGTCGCCCTCGCGCTCGGCGCGGGTGGTCAGCGAGGCGGCGTCGGAGCCGGAGGACGGCTCGGAGAGGCAGTAGGCGCCCAGCAGGCCGCCGCCGAGCATGGCGGGGAGGTGTTCGGCGCGCTGCTCCTTCGTCCCGTAGCCGGCGAGGCCGTGGCAGGCGAGGGTGTGCACGCTGACGCCGAGGCCGACGGTGAGGCGGGCGGCCGCGAGCTCCTCGACGACCTGGAGGTAGACCTCGTAGGGCTGGCCGCCCCCGCCGAATTCCTCGTCGTAGGGCAGTGAGAGCAGTCCGGACTCCGACAGCAGCCGGAAGGTCTCGCGGGGGAAGCGGCCGGCGTCCTCCTCCTCGGCGGCGGTGGGCCTGATCTCCCGCTCGGCGAGCTCTCGCACGAGCGTCATCAGGTCGCGGGCTTCCTCCGTGGGCAGCCTGCGGTCCACCGGCCGGGGGCCGTACTCGGTCATGGCGGCGCTCTCCTCCCTGTCGGGCGCTGCGGCGACGCGCGCGGGGTGGGCGGCGGCGCCGTTTCCGTGGTGCCAGGCCGATGATCGCTTTCCGGGTCTCGGAAGGCGATGACCTGCGGCTGTGGCGCTAGGAGTATGCCCGATCGGCGGCTCCGCGTCACGGGTTGATCAACAGCGGGGTACGGGTTCCGGCCCGCTACCCGGACGGCACGCGGTGCCGCTACCGGCCGCCGGTGAAATTGGTCCGAACCATTGACGCACTGGTCTAGTCCTTCTACCTTCTCCTCAACGTTCAACGCGTTCATGCCAATTCGGAACGCAGGTCATCAAGGCTTCCCCCTCGCCCCCTCCGAGGAGACGACATGCTCAGACCGCACCGGATGCGATCGCCGCGCCGGCTGATCGCCGCCGCCACCGCGCTGTGTACCGCGGCGCTGGCCGGCACCCTGCTCGCCGGACCGGCCTCGGCCCACCCGTCGCCCGCCACCACCCCGGCTGGAGCCGCTGCGCGGCACCCCTCCGTGCCCCCGGCCGCCTCCCACTCCCCCGCGGCCGCCGTCCCCACGGCGAAGCCGGCCGCGGCGGGCGGCAAGGTGGTCGGATACTTCACCAACTGGGGTGTCTACGACCGCAATTACCACGTCAAGAACATCGAGACGTCCGGGTCGGCGGCCAAGCTGACGCACATCAACTACGCCTTCGGCAACGTCCAGGGCGGCAGGTGCGCCATCGGTGACTCCTACGCCGACTACGACAAGGCCTACACCGCCGACCAGAGCGTCGACGGCAAGGCGGACACCTGGGACGCCGGCGCGCTGCGCGGCAACTTCAACCAGCTCAGGAAGCTCAAGAAGCTGCACCCGGGCCTCAAGGTGATCTGGTCCTTCGGCGGCTGGACCTGGTCCGGCGGCTTCGGCGAGGCCGCCAAGAACCCGGCCGCCTTCGCCCAGTCCTGCTACGACCTGGTCGAGGACCCCCGCTGGGCGGACGTCTTCGACGGCATCGACATCGACTGGGAGTACCCCAACGCCTGCGGGCTGACCTGCGACACCAGCGGGAAGGACGCCTTCACGGGCGTCCTGAAGGCGCTGCGGGCGAAGTTCGGGCAGAACAACCTGGTGACCGCGGCGATCACCGCGGACGCCTCGGCCGGCGGCAAGATGGACGCCGCCGACTACGCGGGCGCGGCCCAGTACGTCGACTGGTACAACCCGATGACGTACGACTACTTCGGCGCCTGGGACGCCAAGGGCCCGACCGCGCCGCACTCCCCGCTCTCGTCGTACAACGGCATCCCCAAGGCCGGTTTCAACACCACCGACACCATCACCAAGCTGAAGGGCCTCGGGGTGCCGGCGAGCAAGCTGCTGCTGGGCATCGGCTTCTACGGCCGCGGCTGGTCGGGCGTCACCCAGGACGCACCGGGCGGCACGGCGACCGGCGCGGCGCCGGGCAAGTACGAGGCCGGCATCGACGACTACAAGGTGCTCAAGACCCGCTGCCCGGCCACCGGCAAGGTGGGCGGCACCGCCTACGCCAAGTGCGGTGACCAGTGGTGGAGTTACGACACCCCGGAGACCATCGGGACCAAGATGGCCTTCAAGAACGCCCAGGGCCTGGGCGGCACGTTCTTCTGGGAACTGAGCGGTGACACCACCAACGGCGAGCTGATCAAGGCGATCAACTAGCCGTTGGGGCACGGAACGCGGACGGGCGGGAGGTGGCGGCCTCCCGCCCGTCCGGCATGCCGCCCCGCCGGTCAGGCGGGTGGCCGCGGCGGGGCCGGGCAGGCCGGTTCGAACTCCTCGATCAGCCGGAGGGTGGCGCCCAGCCCGCGCACCAGCAGCGCCACCACCGTCTCGCGGGGCAGCTCCGGTTCCCCGATCCAGTCCAGGGTGACGCCCTCGACGCTGGAGAGCCAGCCGGTCAGCGCGGTGCGGGCGAGCGGCGGGAGGTCGGTACGGCCCCAGGCGGCGAGCGCGATGGTGCCGAGCAGCCGGGCGCGCACCGTGTCGCGGATCGCCATGACCTCCGCGTCGAAGCCGACCCCGCCGGTGACGATGGTGCGGTAGGCGGCCTGGTGGTGCTGGGCGTAGCGCAGATAGCCGTCGACGGTGCGCTGGACGCGTTCGACCGGCGGCAGGTCATGGGTGGCGCCGGCCCGCTCGACGAGCTCGGCGACCGCGTCCTCGATGATCGCGAGGTAGTAGCCGCGCTTGTTCGTGAAGTAGTAGTAGATCAGGCCCTTGGCGACGCCGGCCTGGCGGGCGATGTCGTCCATCGACAGCGCGTCGTAGGAGGTGTCGGCGAACAACTTCCGTCCGGTGGCTATCAGTTCGGCGCGGCGCGCCTGGGAGCGCACGGTGCCGCGAGCGGCCGGGGAGCCGCTCGCACCGCGCTGTTGACTCTTATTCAAAATCCGCCCTAGTCTCCAACTGCCAAGCGTTTCGCGAAGTATGACAGAGCGTCATCACCTGCGGCCGCACCCGCAGGGCTCCACCGGCACTTCCCTCGCGCATTCGACCGCTGCCCCGGGGAGGACGCAGTGAGCTCAACCCGCCGGTCGTGCCGCCGTTCGTCTACATGACGGACGTGGACGCCGAACGGGCCCTGGCCACCTCGGACCTGATCACCGCGGACGGCCTGCGGCTGCGGGCGGGCTCCCGGCACGCCTGAGCGACGGCGCGCGGGGTTTACGGTTCCGTCCCGGCCGAGCACCATCGGCACGTACGGTGCAGGAGCCGCTGCGGAGAGGTGACACGTGGTCAACCCCTGGCTGGCGATGGAGGCCGGCGCCGATCCGGTGGAGCGCACCCGCACGGTGCGCCGGGCCCATGCCGCGTTCCTGGCCGACGGGACCGTCGCCCCGCCGGTCCGCCGGGTCGTCGCCGAGTCCTGGCGCCGGTCCGCGCACGCGCGGGCCGCGTGGGACGGCGTCGCGCCGATCGAACTGGACGACGCGGCGCTGCGGGCCCACCGCGAGAGCCATCCGCTGGCCCGCGCGATGCCCGTCTTCCGGGACCTGCTCGGCAGCTTCGCGCAGGACGGTGCGCATCTGCTGGCCGTCTGCGACCAGCAGGGGCGGCTGCTGTGGGTGGAGGGGCACCGCGGGGTGCGGCGCAGCGCCGAGCGGATGAACTTCGTGGTCGGCGCGCGCTGGGACGAGACGCACGCCGGCACCAACGCCCCCGGCACCGCGCTCGCCGCCGACCACGCCGTGCAGATCTTCGCCGCCGAGCACTACAACCGGCAGGTGCAGCGCTGGACCTGTGCCGCAGCACCGCTGCACGATCCGCGGACCGGGCGGCTGCTGGGCGCGGTGGACATCACCGGCGGCGACCATCTGGCGAGCCCGCACAGCCTGGCCCTGGTGCAGGCCACCGCCCGGGCCGCGGAGGCCCATCTCGCGGCCGGGGCGCCGGAACCGGGCGCATGCCTGTCCGTGCTCGGCCGGGACGAGGCGCTGCTGGTCGTCGACGGCCGGCGGCTGCGGCTCGGGCGCCGGCACAGCGAGATCGTGCTGCTGCTGGCCCGCCATCCCGCGGGCCTGACGGGTGATCAGCTCGCGGTGCAGCTGTACGGCGAGCGCGAGATGCGCCCGGTGACGCTGCGCGCCGAGCTGTCCCGGCTGCGGCAGCTCGTCGGCGGACTGCTGCACTCGCGGCCGTACCGTCTGAGCCGGCCGGTGGAGACCGATCTCGGCACGGTCGAGGAACGGCTGGCGGCCGGCGATCCGTGGTCCGCGCTGGACGGTTACGACGGCCCGCTGCTGCCGTCGTCGGAGGCGCCCGGCGTGCGGCGGCTGCGGGACGCTCTCACGGGCCGGCTGCGCACCGCGCTGCTCGCCGGGGGCGATCCGGGGCTGCTGGGCGCGTGGTCCCGTACGCCCTGGGGCGAGGACGACCTGGAGGTCTGGGAGGCCCTGGTGGACGCGCTGCCGGAGCGGTCACCGGCCCGTGGCGCCCCGCGCGCCACCGCGGACCGGCTGCGCGCCGCGTACGGTCTGACCGGCGGCGCGGCACAAGCCCCGGCCGCCGCGCGGGTCGCAACGTTCCGGCAACCTCCGCGGTCCTAGGGTGCGCCCATCGCCCGCCGCACGGGAGCGGCGGGCCACAGCGCCGAGAGTGATGGGGAGGCCGCCTCATGGCCCGTTACGCCAGCCCGGGTTCCGCCGATGCCGTGATGAGCTATCTGCCGCGTTACGACCACTGGATCGGCGGCGAGTTCGTGGCGCCCGCATCGGGCCGGTACTTCGAGAATCCGACGCCGGTCAACGGACAGCCGTTCACCGAGATCGCCCGCGGCACCGCCGAGGACGTCGAACGGGCACTGGACGCCGCGCACGCGGCCGCGCCCGGCTGGGGCCGTACCTCGGCCGCCGAACGCGCCGCCGTGCTCCTCCGGATCGCCGACCGGATGGAGGCGAACCTCGAAGCCCTCGCGGTCGCCGAGAGCTGGGAGAACGGCAAGCCGGTACGCGAGACCCTGGCGGCCGACATCCCCCTCGCGGTCGACCACTTCCGCTACTTCGCGGGGGCGCTCCGGGCCCAGGAGGGCTCGCTGTCGGAGATCGACGAGGACACCGTCGCCTACCACTTCCACGAGCCGCTCGGCGTGGTCGCCCAGATCATCCCGTGGAACTTCCCGATCCTGATGGCCGCCTGGAAGCTCGCCCCGGCGCTGGCGGCCGGCAACGCGGTCGTCCTGAAGCCGGCCGAGCAGACCCCCGCCTCCCTCCACTTCTGGATGAGCCTGGTCGCGGACCTGCTGCCGCCCGGCGTGGTCAACATCGTCAACGGCTTCGGCGTCGAGGCCGGCAAGCCGCTGGCGTCCAGCCCCCGGGTCGCCAAGATCGCCTTCACCGGTGAGACCACGACCGGCCGGCTGATCATGCAGTACGCCTCCGAGAACCTGCGCCCGGTGACGCTCGAACTGGGCGGCAAGAGCCCCAACCTCTTCTTCGACGACGTCTCCGCCGCCGACGACGACTTCCTCGACAAGGCGCTGGAGGGCTTCACCATGTTCGCCCTCAACCAGGGCGAGGTGTGCACCTGCCCGTCCCGCGCCCTGATCCAGCGCGGCCACTACGACGACTTCCTGGCGGCCGGCGTGGCCCGTACGGAGAAGATCGTCCAGGGCCACCCGCTGGACACCGACACCATGATCGGCGCCCAGGCGTCCAACGACCAGCTCGAAAAGATCCTCTCCTACCTGGACATCGGCCAGAAGGAGGGCGCCCGCATCCTGACCGGCGGCACCCGCGCCGAACTCGGCGGCGAACTGGAGAGCGGCTACTACGTCCGCCCCACCGTCTTCGAGGGCAACAACGACATGCGGGTCTTCCAGGAGGAGATCTTCGGCCCGGTGGTCGCGGTGGCCCCCTTCGCCGACTTCGACGACGCCATCGGCATCGCCAACGACACCCTCTACGGCCTCGGCGCCGGTGTCTGGACCCGCGACGGCTCCACCGCCTACCGCGCCGGCCGCGCCATCCAGGCCGGCCGCGTCTGGACCAACTGCTACCACGCCTACCCGGCCCACGCCGCCTTCGGCGGCTACAAACAATCCGGCATCGGCCGCGAGACCCACAAGATGATGCTGGACCACTACCAGCAGACGAAGAACTTGCTGGTGTCGTACTCTCCGAAGAAGCTGGGGTTCTTCTAGACGCCTGACGGAGGGCGCCTGACGGGGGCTTGTGCCCGTCAGGCGCCCTCCGTCCGGTGTGCTGAGTGGGAAAAGACTCCGGGCTGCGAACGAGCTCTGCTGAGGCGGCCGGTCTCCGCATACCCGGCAGCGGATCATTCGGTACCGAGGAGGTCGCCCCGTTGGCACGTCATGCGAATGACGGCTCCAGTTCTGCGATTCTGTTCCGTTCTCCGCGCACCTTCACGGTCTGGCGCTACGGGGTCGGGCACTCGCAACTGCTCCTGCGCGCCGTGCCGGATGGTGGGGACGCCCGCTGCCTGGACCTGCTCTTCGAAGGCGTGCGCGCCATGCGACTGGTCACTCATTACGCATCACTTGAGCTTCGCACCGCGAGCGACAGCGAATCCCAGCAGATGCTGGAGTTCTCCGAACTGTCCCCGCCGTGGCGCGAACGGTACGGCGTTGTTGCCCTTCATTCGAGAAGCGGGTCAGGGTCCGTGCTGTGCAGCCGGATCAGTGCTCTGCGCGGCGGAGAGGACCCGGTGGGGCTGCCGGAAGGACCCGAGGACCGTGAGGTCATCTGGAGCATGCGCCTGCGGCCGTGAGCAAGGCATCACCCCTCGGCCGCCGAATCCGCATCGGTCACGGCCGCCGTGGACGCCGGCTCCAACGGCTGTTCCGCCCAGATGGTTTTGCCGTTGCGTATGTAGCGGGTGCCCCAGCGTGCGGTGAGCTGGGCGAGGTGCTGCTGGTGTCCGATGTGGTCGGCCGTCGCGGACGGGCTGCGCGATCCGCACGCGATGACCGTGTCCACCGTCGACGAGGCCGGTGACCCGGAGCCCGCGTACTGATCCTCAAGGGCGTGGACGGCCGGGGAGGGCAGTTCGCCGGGCACGGCTTCGGCCCGAAGGGGCATCGAAATGAGGGGCCGGCACCGGTCAGGCGGCTGCCTGCCGGTGGCGGAAGGTGCGGCGGTAGGCCTGGGGGCTGACACCGAGGGCGGTGTGGAGGTGTTGGCGCAGGGAGATGCCGGTGCCGAATCCGGCGCGGTGGGCGACGAGGTCGACGGGCGGCGACCCCGGCGGAGGTGAGGACGTCGCCGTCGTCGACGTACAGGACGTCGGGCTGGACGCGGAGGGTGGTGAACATCCGCTGGAGCCGGTCGGCCTCCCGCCAGTGGGTGGTGGCGGGACGGCTGTCCCGGAGTTGCAAATCTCCCTTGCAAGGACTGTTTGCAACTTCTAGGCTGCCGCGCATGCCACCCGAACCTCAGGAAATCAGCGACGTGGAGGCCCTCCGGGTGCTCGCGCACCCCATGCGGCAGAAGATCGAGCAGTGCCTGCGGAAGGGCCCCGCCAACTCCACCACCCTCGCCCGCGAACTGGGCGAGAGCACCGGGCTGACCAGCTATCACCTGCGCCGGATGGCCCAGCACGGGTTCATCGAGGAAGCGCCCGAGCTGGCGAAGGGGCGGGAGCGGTGGTGGCGAGCGGTGCCCGGGGACCGCCGGTTC
The DNA here is from genome assembly GCF_026153355.1 of Streptomyces endophytica. Lineage (GTDB taxonomy): Bacteria > Actinomycetota > Actinomycetes > Streptomycetales > Streptomycetaceae > Streptomyces > Streptomyces endophytica. Next base: position 5,749,624 of record NZ_CP110636.1, read on the forward strand.
CCGCCGTACAGCCGGCAGACGCCGCAGATGCGCGAGGCGCTGACCCAGATGCACCGGCTGAACCTCGCCGAACTCCTCGACAGCGCCCGGCAGTTCGAGGCCGCACGCGACACCCTCGGCCCCTGGGCGGACGCGGCGCTCTTCTCCCGTGCCACGCTACGGCTCAACCCGGCCCAACTCCGCGAGTTCTTCGAAGAGTACATCGCGCTGCTCCACCGGTACTCCCCCGCGCAGGAGGAAGCGGCTCCCGATGCGCGCGCCGTCCTGGTACGTCTGCTCGGGTTTCCCGAGGTCGGCGCAGAGGACGGCACGGCGTGAGGCTCTCGTTCCGTCGACGCATATCCGCGCTGGCGGCCGTGGTGGGGACGGTGGTCCTCGCCGCCCTGTTGATACCGGCGGGCGCAGCCCGGGCCGACGGTCACCGGTCGCCCGGGCGCGTCCCCGGCGGCATGGGCCTGGTCCGCCAGGAGGTTTCCTTCCGGGGTGGTGAGGGGCTCGTTCTGCACGGGACGGTGCTGAGCGCGGTCACGGCACAGGGGGCGCCCGCCCGGCCCGGGATCGTGCTGGTCGGCGGGTCGGGGCCGGGTCCTCGCGAGGAGTACCGGCAGGAGGCCGAGGCCTTCGCCCGCGCGGGGATCACGACGCTGGTGTACGACAAGCGCACGGTGCGCTACTCCAGGATGGACGTCGACTTCGGCCTGCTGGCCGAGGACGCCCTGGCCGGGGTGCGGCTGCTGCGTGGCCGGACGGGGGTGGATCCGCACCACGTCGGTCTGTGGGGGTTCAGCGAGGGCGGCTGGGTCGCCCCGCTGGCCGCCGCGCGCTCCTCGGACGTCGGCTTCGTGGTCACGATCGGTGGATCGGGTCTCCCGCCCCTGCGCACCCAGACCTGGAACCTCACCACCCATCTGCGGCATCGCGGCGTCGCCGGGTCCTTCCTCCCCGCCGTGCAGGGGCCCACCGCCCGACTCGTCGACTCCACCGGCCGGTTCCCCGAGGCGGACTTCGATCCGCTGCCGGCACTGAGGCGGATGCACCACACACCGGTGCTGGCCCTGTGGGGCGATCACGACAGGCAGGTGCCGCCCCGTGAGAGCGCGCGGGTGTTCCGGCGCGTGCTGGCCGAGGCGGGCAACCGGCATGTCGTCACCCGTTTCCTCCGGGGTGCCGCCCACAACGGCCACCGCACCTCGGACGGCTTCGACCGGATCGCCGGACCGCGCTATCAGGGCAAGCTGTTGGGGGCGCTGGCCCCGGGCTACGTCCACACCCTCGCCTCCTGGGTGGATGCGGTGGCCTCCGGTCACCCTCCCCGGTCCAGCGCCGCCCCGGCACCGCCGCAGACAGCGAGCAGCGCACCGGCGCCCGGCGCCTGGTACGCCTGGCTGCCTCCCGTACTGCTGCTCCTCGGGTTCGCCGCCTCACCGGTGAGCGGGGCGCTACGACGGATCGCGCGGCGCCCGCGGCCCGGCACGACCCAGGGTGCGGCCCTGCGGCGTTGGTTGGCCGGGCTGGGCCTGCTCGCGGTGACAACGGCGGTGCTGTGCCCCCTTGCGGTCTTCGTGGTGGGCGACGGGGGTGCGGCCGGACCGGTGGTGGCGGGACGTCCCCTGGGATGGCTGGTGGCGCAGGCGCTGAGCCTCACCGTGGTCGCGTTGACCGGTGTCGCGGCCTGGCGCCGGTGGAACGAGCCCCGCACGGCGGGGAGTTCGCGGCCGCCCGCCCGGACCGGGGTGGCGAGGGCGTCGCTGATGACGGCGGCCGTGCTGTTCGTGCCGTGGGCGCTGTGGTGGGGGACGTTGCGCCCGTGAGGAACACCGCGGCCCCGGTCCGGGGCCGCGGTGGCCGAAGGTGTCACACCCCGGTAAGCCCTCCGCGCCCGCCCGTTGGCCGGGCTCACCCCGCGTGGAGCGCGACGAACAGTGCGGACGTGCACAGGACGAGCATGCCGGTGGCGTTGAGGAAGAGGTTGCGCCCGTAGTCCTTGGCGCGGAGGTGCAGGGAGATGGCGACGAGGAAGTAGACCACCAGTGAGGCGGTGGTGAGAACGGCCAACGGCAGGAACCAGATGCCGACGATCAGGCCGGCCGCCGAGGCGGTCTTCATCACGGGCAGCCACCCCCAGTACCGGCGGGGGAAGCCCACGTCGTCCAGGCAGGCCCGGATGAATCCGACCGGCCCGACACACAGTGCGGCATCGCCGAGCTGGACGGCGGCCAGGCCGGCAAAGAGCCACCACGGATTGATCACCACGGATACCTCGTCTCGTAGCGCTGGAAAGGCTGTCGCACGAGGGACGGACGCGGGCCGGCGATTCGTGACATCACCACGGCGACGGGAGTGGCGGGCGGCAGCACGGGCCACCCGCCGCCCTGCCCACCAGGCCCGTTCATCGCATCGTTATCGCCGTCATATTTATTATTGCACTGTGCAATGTTGCGGGGAGTCCGATGACCGATCCCGTGCGGCGCGGCCGGTGTGCGGGAGCGGCAGACGACGCCCCACACCCCCTGAGCCCTCACCCGGCATGGCCGTGGCAGGATTCCCGATCATGACGCTTGAACCATCGGACCGGCCCGTCGCCCTGGTCACGGGGTCCACCTCGGGGATCGGCGAGGCCGTCGCGCGGAGGCTGGCGGCGGACGGCATGCGGGTCGTCGTGCACTCCCGGCACAGCACGGAGGCCGGGGAGGCACTGGCGGCGGAGCTCGGCGGGGCGTACGTACGGGCCGACCTGGCGGTGGAGGAAGAGGCCCGGGGGCTGGTCGAGGCGGCGCTCGCCCGGTACGGGCGGCTGGACGTGCTGGTGAACAACGCGGGCATCAGCTGGCCGATCCCGCACCACGACCTGGCGGCGGCGACCCCGGCGGACTGGCGGCAGCTGCTGGAGGTCAACCTGATCGCGCCCTGGGTGCTGTGCACGGCGGCGCTGCCGGCACTGCGCGAATCCCCGGCGGGCGGCAGCATCGTGAACGTCACCAGCCACGCCGGGGTCCGCCCCAAGGGCTCCTCGGTGCCGTACGCGGCGAGCAAGGCCGCGCTGAACCACGTGACCCGGCTGCTCGCGGCCGCGCTCGCGCCCGACGTACGGGTCAACGCGGTGGCCCCGGGTCTGGTCGACACGCCCATGACCAAGGACTGGGCGCACGCGCACGAAATCTGGCGGGACCGCGCGCCGATGCGCCGCCCGGCCCAACCCGCCGACGTGGCCGGCCTGGTGGCGTCGGTGATCGCCAGTACCTATCTCACCGGCGAGGTCATCCTGCTCGACGGCGGGCTGAATCTCACCTGACGCACCGTTGACCGGAGCCCCGGACCGGGGCGGGCGGCCGGAGTTCCCGCGCCCGCCGGAGCGCGCCGCTCAGGCCGCCGTGAACCAGGTGCCCAGCGCCTCGTGCAGGCCGTCGCCCGTGGTGCCCTGCCAGGCGACGTAGCAGTCGGGCCGGAGCAGCAGTGCGGTGTCCAGTTCCGGGACGGCCACGGTGTCGACGTGCGACGCCCAGGGGCCCGCGTCGAGGGTGCCCGTCGGGTCCAGGAGGAGCGGCCGGCCGGTGCGGGTCAGCTCGCGCAGGCCAGGCAGGTCCGGCGCCCACCGGCCGACGAGCGTTCCGGTCGCCGGCCCCATGTCGTAGCTGATGTCCGCGCCGGACAGCAGATCCGCGAGGTGCTGCCGCGTCGCCGGCTGGGCGAGCAACTCGCCGAAGAGTTCCCGCAACGCCGTCACCTCGCCTCCCGGCCGGATCAGCAGCGACTGCGCCTGGGTGTGCATGGCGACCCGCCGCGCGGCCGGGGACCGCTCCGCCTCGTAGGTGTCCAGCAGCCCCTTCGGCGCGTGGCCACGCACGTCCGCGGCCAGCTTCCAGCCGAGGTTCACCGCGTCCTGCAGGCCCAGGTTGAGCCCCGGGCCGCCGATCGCCGAGTGCACGTGCGCGGCGTCCCCGAGCAGGAATATCCGGCCCGCGCGGTAGCGGGAGGCGATCCGGGTGTTGCCGCCGGACAGCCGCCGCATCGCGTGCGGTCCCGGCCCGTTCGGCGGGTCGAGCGGCACGTCCGCGCCGAGCACCCGCGAGACGCTGGCCCGCAGCGCGTCGAGCGAGGCTTCGCCCTCGGCCGGCTGGCCCCACTCCACCGTGCTGATCAGCGGATCGCCGCCGGGGAACGGCGCCCAGGCGATCAGGCCGTGGTCGGTCCGCAGGTGCCGGAACGGCGGCACGGTGCCGAAGCCGGGCACGACCAGCCCGCCGTCGGCCCCGACCCACTCCCGGGGCACGCCGACATGTCCGGTGCGCGACACCGAATCGTCCGTGGTCACGCCGGGGAAGTCGATACCGGCGAGCTTGCGGACCACGCTGTGCCCGCCGTCGGCGCCGACCAGGAACGCCGCCTCGACCGGCTCCCGCCCGCGCAGCTCGACCACCACCGACCGCTCGCCCTGCGCCAGCCCGATGACCTCGTGGTCGCGGCGGATCTCGACGCCCAGTTCGGCCGCGCGCTCCGCGAGCATCCGCTCGATCCGGCGCTGCGGCACCTGCAATGTGTGGAGCGGGCTGTCCGGCAGACCGGTCAGGTCCAGCGGGAAGGCACCGAAGACGTAGCCGGGCACCGGCTGAGGGGTGGCCGGGGCACCGGGCGCGGTCAGCCGCTCGTACAGTCCGCGCCGGTCGAGCATCCGGACGATCTGACCGACCAGGCCGTTCGCGCGCTGCTCGGAGGTCGGTTCGGTGCGGCGTTCCAGCACGAGGGGGCGCACACCGGCCAGGGCGAGCTCGCAGGCGAGCATCAAGCCGTTGGGTCCGGCGCCCGCGATGACGACGTCGATCATGAGTGGGTCTCCGTTTCCAGGCAGGGGCCATCGGCCCGGCGACGGCCGGGCTTCTGGTCCGGGTGGATTCCTACGGGGTCGACAGCCCCGCCGCGACCCGGGAGAGGGCGTCCGCGAGCAGACGGCTCACCGCCACCGGCGGGTCGGTGCGGAGGTGGTGCGCGATAGCCGTGTTGATCGCGGCGACGACCGCGGACGCGACGAGGTGCGGGTACAGGTCCTGCTGCGGATCGGTACCGGTACGGTCGGCGACCGCCGCGGCGATCTCGGCCTCGGCGACGGCCCCGGCCCGCAACATCTCGCCCTGCAGGGCCGGTTCGGAGACCATCATCCGCACGCCGGCCGTCCACCGGTCCGCGTCGGCGAGGGGATGAGCTGCCGCCTCGGCGTCCGGCGCGAACTGGGCCAGCACCGACCGGGTGATCGCCTCCCAGAGCGGCTCCTCCGGACCCTCACGCAGCGCCTCCGCGATGCGGAGGCCGCGGTCGAGATGACGGGCGACGATCGCTTCGCCCTTGCTGGAGAAGTAGTTGTTGAACGTGCGCGGGGAGACGCCGGCCGCCTCGGCGATGTCCTCCACCTTGACGTTGCCGAACCCGCGCTCCACGGTCAGCCGGACCGCCGCCCAGCTGAGCGCCGCACGCGTCTCGGCCTTCTTCTGTTCTCGCAACCCCATGACGGAGACGATAGCAAAACTTGCATGGCGCGCAAATATGCGCGTCACGCAAGTTTCGGGGGATGCTCAGGCCACGCAGAACTCGTTCCCTTCCGGATCGGTGAGCACGGACCACTCACCCCCGGGTTCCTTCACGTGCCGGACCAGGGTCGCGCCGCGCTCCTGCAGCCGGGCCACGGTCGCCTCCCGCCGGCCCGGCTCGGTGTGGACGTCGAGGTGGAGCCGGTTCTTCCCGCTCGCCTTCGGCTCGGGAACGCGATTGAACAGCAGGCGTCTGCCCAGGCCGGTGCCGCTGACCGGGTCGAAGGGGTCATCGGGGTGCCGCACGGCCGCGGCGTCCCACCAGAACAGCCGCCCCAGGAACTCGACGCACAGACTCTCGTCGACGGCCCCGGAGGCCAGCAGTCGTTCGATCAAGGCGCTGTTGTCCTCGATCCGATAGCCCAACGCGTCCGCCCAGAACACGGCTTGACGGTGCGGATCACCGGCGTCGAAGACCAGCTTCCAACCGAGTGCCACGAGACTCTCCCCTCAGTAGGCAGTTGCCCTGCTCACAGCCCGACCGGTCACTGTCCCACGGCCCTGCGCGGCGGCCGAGCGTGCGGACGCCTCCGGGAAGGGTCGTTCCTCAGTCGGTGACCTTGAGGACGATCTTCCCGCGGGTGCGCTGGGTTTCGCCGAGGCGGTGGGCGTCGGCGGCTCGTTCCAGGGGGAGGACGTCGGCGACCTCGACGGAGAGGGCGCCGTCCGAGATCAGCTGGGCGACCTGGGCGAGGGCCGCGCCGTCGGGTTCGACGAGGAACGGGGTCGTGCGCAGGCCGCGGTCCTCGGCGCGGGCGGCGAGTTGCGGCGTCACGTCCGACGGGACCACGACCAGCAGACCGCCCGGCGCCAGGACGTCGAGGGAACGGGTGCCCGTCGCGTCCACCGCGTCACCGACGAGGTCGACCACCACGTCGACGTCCTTCACCGCGTCCTCGAAGCGGACGGCGGTGTAGTCGATCAGCTCGGCGGCGCCCAGCTCCCGCAGCCACGGGTGCTTGCCGGCGCGGGCCGTCCCGATCACCTGGGCGCCCAGGTGCCGGGCGATCTGCACCGCGAAGTGGCCCACCCCGCCGGCCGCGGCGTGGATCAGCACCCGCTGGCCCGGCCGGACGTCCGCGGCGTCGACCAGGATCTGCCAGGCGGTGAGCGCGGCGAGCGGCACCGCCGCCGCCTCCTCGTGACTGAGGGCGGCGGGCTTGCGGACGAACTGCCGGGCCGGCGCGGTCACGTACTCCGCGTAGGCCGAGGCGGCCCGGGGGAACCAGGGCATACCGAAGACCTCGTCGCCCACCTTGAGCGTGTGGACGCCGAAGCCGACCTCCGCCACCACGCCGGAGACGTCCCAGCCCAGGGTGAACGGCGGGTCGCCGAGGACGCCGAGCCCACCGACGGCGCGGGTCTTCCAGTCGACCGGGTTGACCCCGGCCGCGTGTACCCGCACCAGTACCTCGGTCGGCAGCGGCACCGGTCGCGCGACCTGCGCGACGCGCAGCACCTCGGGTCCGCCGAAGGCGTCCTGGACGACGGCGCGCATGGTGGTGGACGGGGTGGTCGGGGTGGTCATGGGGTGGCTCCTGGGTGCGATGAACGGCAAAACGGCTGGTGGCGGCGGTGAAGGGCCGGTCACGAGGTGACGGTGACGGCTGGTGGACCGTGTCCCTCACCGCCGCGTCCCGGAAGCTACCCCGGAGGGAGTAGTAACCAGCAAGGGCGTTTACTATCCAAAGGGAAGTACTGAGGGTGCGGAGAGGCGGCAGGGGATGACGACGACGTGCAGGACGGGAAGCCACGACGAACACGACGTCTACGCGGCACTGTGTCCGGGACGTGAGGTGTTCGACCTGCTGTCCAACAAGTGGACGGCGCTCGCGATCGGCGCCATGGAGGAGGGACCGCAGCGGTTCGGGGCCCTGCAGCGCCGGCTCCAGGGGGTCAGCCCGAAGGTGCTGACGCAGACCCTGCGGCGGCTGGAGACCGGCGGCTTCGTCGACCGGACCGTCATCCCGGCCGTACCGCTGCACGTCGAGTACGCCCTGACCGACCTGGGACGCAGCGTCGCCCAACCGCTCGCGGCCGTACGGCACTGGGTCGAGGCGCACCTCGACGAGATCGGCGGCCCGGCCGCGGCGGCGGGCTGATCTGCGCCCCGGCCCGCTGGGCGACCCGTAGGCCGTCATGTACCGGCCCCGGTAGGGGGCCGCTCAGGCCGTGAGGGTCGCGATGCCCAGGGCGAGCAGGGCGAGCGCCTTGAGGGACTCGGCGGCGGCGTAGAGCAAGTGGGCGCGGGAGCGCGGGAGTTGCTCGCCGGCCAGTACCCGGTCGGAGCGCCGGTTCAGGGCCGGGCGGACCGCCGTGAGCTGCGCCGCCAGGAGGAGGACGGGGACGGCAGTCAGGGTCACCACGGATGCCGGGGGACGGCCGAGGGCGACCGCGGTGATCACGACGACGGCCAGCACCGCCTCTACGCGGTTCAGCGCCCGGAAGACGAGGCGGCCGATGCCGAGGCCGATGCGCAGGGTCACGTCGGGCGCGCGGAACTTCAGCGGCGCCTCCAGGAAGGAGATGGCGAGGACCATCCCGAGCCAGACGAAGGTCGCCGCGACGGCCACGGCGGCGGGACCGGCGTTCATGGTGTGCATGCGGGTCACCGCCCCAGCCACAGGTCCGGGCCGAAGACCTCGTAGTGGATCGCTTCGGCGGGGACGCCGCGGCGCAGCAGGGCGCCGCGGACCGCGCGCAGGAAGGGCAGCGGGCCGCAGAGGTAGGCGGTCACGCCCGGGGGAAGGTCGACGGCGTCGAGGTCGACCCGGCCGGTCGAGGCCTCCGGGGCCCGGTCGTCCGGTTCCTCGTACCAGAGATGCAGCCGGCCGTCCGGCAACGCGCCCACCAGGCTGCGCTGTTCGTCGCGGTGTGCGTGGTCGGCGGGGGTGCGGTCGGCGTGGAGGACGGTCACCGAACGGGCGGATCCGGCGGCGGCGAGGTGGTCGAGCATGGACAGCATGGGCGTGACGCCGATGCCGGCGGACGCCAGGAGCAGCGGGGTGTCGCCGTCCGGCAGGACCAGGTCGCCGAACGGGACGGAGACCGTGAGCTCGTCGCCGGTGCGGGCGTGGGCGCAGAGCCAGTTGGACACCTCGCCGTCCGGCCGCCCCCGTCCGCGTCGTTCCCGGCCCGGACCCGCTTGACGGTGATGCGCCACTCGTCGCGGCCGGGCGCGGCGGACAGGCTGTACTGGCGGATCTGCCGGGCGCCGTCGGGGAGTTCGGCCTGGACGCTGACGTACTGGCCCGGGCGGAAGGGGGCGGTGGGGCGGCCGTCGGCCCGGCGCAGGACGAATGAGACCGCGTCGGGGGTCTCCTGCCGCCGTTCGGCGATCTCCATGCGGTGCCACACGTCGCCCTCGGCCGCGCCGGCCTCCTGGTAGAGCCGCGCCTCGACGGCGATCAGCGCATTGGCCATCAGCCAGTAGACCTCGTCCCAGGCCGCGGCGACCTCGGGGGTGACCGCGTCGCCGAGCACTTCGGTGATCGCCTCGAAGAGGTGGCGGTGGACGACCTTGTACTGGTCGGAGGTGATGCCGAGGGAGGCGTGCTTGTGCGCGATCCGGGTGAGCATCACGTCGGGGCGGGCGTCCGGGCCGTCCAGCAGCATGCCCGCGAACGCCGCGATGGAGCCGGCGAGGGCGCGCCGCTGCTCCCCGTTGGCCTGGTTGCCCCGGTTGAACAGGTCCCGCAGCAGCTCGGGGTGGGCGTCGAAGAGCTTCCGGTAGAACAGCTCGGCGATGTCGCCTATCGCGGCGCCGACCGCCGGGAGGGAGGCCCGGATGACCGGGGTGGACCGTTCGGAGAGCACCGTGACTCCTTAATTGGTTAACGATCTTCTTATTTAGGCGCACGATGCGAGTACGGGCACGCAGAGGTACCCGCACCGGCCGTCGCAGGTGGTGGTGCCGGTGAGCCGAGAGGTCACCCCGGCGGGCGGCCGACCAGACCGATCAGCACCGGGCCGGTGGGCGAGGCCACCAGGTCCGCCACGGTGAGCGGATCGAGCGTGGCGTAGAACGCCTCCTGGGCGTCGCGCAGCGCCCGGCGCAGGCGGCAGGCCGCACGCAGCGGGCACGGCGGGTCGCCCTCGCAGGAGACGACCTCGCCCTCCCCCTCCAACTCCCGGACCAGCCAGCCGACCGACGCCCCCCGGCCGAGCCCGGTCAGCGCCAGGCCGCCGCCGCGACCCCGGCGCGCCTCCACCACACCCAGGCGCTGAAGGCGGGTGACCGCCTTCGCCATGTGGGTGTAGGGCACGTCCATGGCCTCGGCAACCTCGCGCGTGGTCAGCGGGTCACCCTCTCCGGAGACCGCCAGGCGCATCACGGAACGCAGCGCCAGGTCGGTGAACTTCGTCAGCCGCACACCCCGGACATTAACAAAGACGCATGTTAGATTCCTATTCAGATGCGCCCGCTACGGTGTGGATTGCGCCACGGGCGAGGCCGCCGACGGGCATGGGGCCGCGGAGGGTCCGTCCCGCCGGCGGCGGGCACCGCACATCGAACAGGGCACGTGTATGACTGTGGAAAACGACGGCTCCCCCGGACCGGCCGGTGAGGCACCGGTCCCCCAGGTGCTGTGCGACGCCGGGGCCCTGACCGCGGGCGCGGCGCTCGACGGTGCGCCGGCCGGTGCGCTGTGGCGGCTGGCGGAACCCGGACGGCAACTCGACGCCAATGTCGTACGCATCCCGCCGGCCGGGCGGGTGGACCCGCACACCGAGCCGGACCTCGACGTCCTCCTGCTGGTCGTCGCCGGTGACGGCACCCTGCTCGCCACGGACGGTGCGCACCCGTTGAGCGAAGGAAGCCTGGTCTGGCTGCCGCACGGTTCCTCCCGTGGCCTCGTCGCGGGCGCGGGGGCCTGGGGTACCTGACCGTCCACCACCGCCGGCCGGGCATGCGGATCCAGCCCCCTCGTCCGCCGACCGCCTCCGGCCGTGAACCGCCGCCGGTCGTGCACCGCTTCGGCCCGGGACCGCGCGTGCAACCCTCGCGCAACCTCGTAGGGGATTGACTGGAGGCGGTCTGCCTGAAGTTGATGTGAAGGGTGGTGCGGCTGTGGACGTGGGTGCCGGTGTGGAGCGGATCGCGGTGACCAGGGCGGCGGGCGAGTTGCTGCGGGCCTTGCGGGAGCAGCACGGGCCGTTGATGTTCCATCAGTCCGGCGGGTGCTGTGACGGCAGTGCGCCGATGTGCTACCCGGCGGGCGAATTCCGTACGGGCGGGTCGGACGTGCTGCTGGGACGGCTGGCGGTGGCGGGGGTGCCCGAGCCGGTGGACTTCTGGATGTCGGCGGACCAGTTCGCGCGCTGGCGGCACACCCATCTGACCGTGGACGTCGTACCGGGGCGGGGCAGCGGGTTCTCGCTGGAGGCGCCCGAGGGGGTGCGGTTCCTGATCCGCTCGCGGCTGTTGACCGAGGGGCCGCGGAGCGGCCGGCCCCCGAATGAGGAGCCGGGCGGGAGAAGATGGTGAGACCCCACGCACGGGGGAGAGCGTGGGGTCTCACCTATAGGAACGGGTGGGAGCGGGAAGTGGTTCCCCTTCTGTGAAGATTCGGGAAAAGATTCTTTCAGGTTCAGGTTCGGGGTCGGGTTCGGAGTCGAGTTCGGGGTCGAGTTCGGGTTCGGGGAAAGGGCCTCTTCTGCCGGGACTCCCCCGGCCAGGCCCCGCCCTCCCGCTCAGGTCTCGCCCTGCACCAGGCGTTCGAGCAGTTCCTGGAATTCGCCGTCGACGACCACCCGCAGACCGTCCCCGTCCGGCTCGCTGAGCGGAGTCATCACGCCCCGGCGCCACCAGAAGACCCGCGGGCTGATGGCGCCCGCCGCGTCCTCGTGGCCGGCCGCGGCGAACTGGGCCATGGCCTGGAGCGCCGGGATCACCTGGGCGTCCTGGATGCGGTGGAACGCCAGCTGGTGGCGGAACGGCACGGCGACCAGCGCACCGTCCGGGGTGAGCCCGGTGCCCAGCAGCCGCTGGACCAGGTCATCGAGCACCAGCACCCGGCTGGCGGTGAAGAAGGAGTCGCCGAGCAGGACTTCGAAGGCCGAGCCGTCGCCGCGGCGCACGGTCTCGTGCCCCTCTACGGGCAGTGCGCGGAGGTTGTTCATGGCCCGGATCCGCAGTTCGGCGACGTCCCCGAGGTCGCTCAGCGAGTCCTCGCTCAGCATCTGCACCGCTTCGGGCAGATCGAGCGCGAGCACCTCGCGCAGCCCGGGGGCCGGTTCCCGGCCGTAGCGGAAGGAGTCCGAGGCGGGCAGGGTCTCCTGGGCGACGACCCGGGGGTAGAGGCAGGCGCGGATCTCGTCCGCGGAGAGCACCTCCAGCGGCTGCGGGCCGTCCATGGTGCGCAGCACCTTGCCGACGTGGTCCCGGATCAGTGCGGGCCAGGCGCGTTCGCCGCGCCGGTCGCGGTGGCACACCGCGGCGAGGTTGCCGAGGCCGAACTGGCGCCCCGACGAGTCGGTGACCACGCCCGCGTACGCGGTGACCTCCAGGCCCTGTTCGGCGAAGGCCTGCCGGACCTGGGACCGGAAGACGCCGCCCTCCCGCTCGGAGAAGAAGCTGAACTCCCCGTCGCGTGCCAGGTCGCGGGAATCCCGCTTCGGTCCTCGGCGGAACAGGCCCATCTCTTCCTCCCGGCAGCGGCCACGCACAACGGCCATGAATGGGCCGATCGTAACGGGTGCGCCGGCCGGGCCCGTCACCCTGCTGACCACTGGTCACTGCCGTGACACCACAGGGGGACGGGGCGGGTGGGGACGAGGCCGGGTGAGGGGGACGAGGGGGGTGAGGGGGACGTGTGCGGCGGAAACGGGCCGGCCGCCGCCGGCGGGTCAGCCGCCGATGGTGACGTCGATGCAGGCGTAGAAGGCGTTCGCGGTGTCGGCGATGTTCCAGACCGCGAGGATCTTCTGCCGGCCCGTGACGCTGCCGAAGTTGACGGTGTGGGTCACGGTCTCCGGGGGCTGCGCGCCGCCGCCGCTGAACTCGGCGACCTTCTTGCCGCCCGCGAAATACTGCCAGGTACTGGTGGCATGACGGGCCGTCAGATGCCAGGTGAAGGTCTGGGTGCGGCCGATCGGGGTGACCTTCCAGCCCTTGGAGTCGTCGTCGAGTTCGGCGAACCGGCTGTTGCCGCCGCTGCAGCTGGTCAGCCCCTTGGGGCCCTCGACGCTCTGCGGCTCCCATTTGATGGGGCCGCAGTCGATGGTGCCGGCGGCGCACTGCGCCTGGCGGCTGGGGGGTGCGGAGACGTAACCGTGGGCGCTGGCCGGGGTGACCGGCATGGTGACGACGAGCAGCGGGGCGATGCCGGCGCCGATGGCGAGGGCCAGCCTTCTTTTCTTGTTCATGTCAACCCTTTCGCGAGGGGGGTGAGAGGCGCGAGGGGTGCACTGATTGGTCTAGACTTTACTCCGTGACCGTGTACGGTCAAGAGGCCCGGAACGACCCGTCCGGCACGGCGGGGGCCGCCGCTCCGCTGGAGGCCCGGACCACCAACTCCGGGGCGAGACGGACCGTGTGGCACGGTCCTGACGAACCGTCAGCCCGACGCCGGGACAGCAGGCGGGCGGCCTCGGCGGCGAGGTCCGCGACCGGTTGCCGGACGGTGGTGAGCGCGGGGTCGGCCAGGCCGGCGAGCGGGATGTCGTCGAAGCCGGTGACCGCGACCTCGCCCGGGACGTCCGCGCCCAGCTGCCGCAGCCGTTGCAGCGCGCCGGCCGCGATCAGGTCGTTGGCGCAGACCACCGCGTCCGGACGGGCCGGCCAGAGGCGGTCGACGGCGGCCCGGCCCCACTCCACCGAGAAGTCACCGAGGGCGAGCCGGCCGGGGGCCGCCGGGTCGAGGGCCGCGGCGCCGTTCTCGTACGCCGTGTGCCGCTCGACGGCCGCCGAGGCGGTGCCGGCGGCCCCGATGAAGCACGGGCGGCGGCGTCCGGTGGCGGCCAGGTGGGCCAGTACGAGGGCCATTCCGGCGGCGTTGTCGACGGCCACGGAGTCGGCGACGCCGGGGCCGCAGCCCCGGTCCAGGAGGACCAGCGGCACCTGTGCGGCGGCCGCCGCCACCGCCTCCCGGCTGTGCCGTTCGTCGACCGGTATCAGCAACAGCGCGTCGACCTGCCGGGCCAGCAGGGCGCTGATCCGGGCCGCCTCGGTGGCCGGGTCGTCGTCGCAGTCGGCGAGCAGGACCGCGCGGCCCTCGGCGTGCAGGGCGTGCTCCAGTTCCCGGACGAGCGTGGGGAAGAACGGGTTGGTGATCTGCGGCAGGACCAGCCCGACGGTGCCGGTGGAGCGGCTGCGCAGGGCGCGGGCGACGTGGTTGGGGCGGTAGCCGAGGCGCTCGGCCGCCGCGCGGACGGTGCGGGCGGTCTCGGCGCCGACCGAGCGGGTACCGGCGAGCACACGGGAGACCGTGGCGATGGAGCAGCCGGACGCCAGCGCGACGTCCTTCAAGGTCACTTCGGCCACGGTGGCGCGCCCCTTTTGTCGACCCGTACCGGATAAGGGCGGCAAACGTTATCACCGCTCACCCACCGTGTCCGTGAGCCGGATCAAGCGGTCGTATGGCTCACATTTCGTTGACATGGCGAGGAGCGATGGGCGAAATTCTCGGAGAACGTTTTCCAGCGGTAGCCGCCTCCTGCGGGCACACCCAGAGACTTCACCGCACCACCCCGCACCACCGTTTTGCAGAGCGAAGGGGCTCGTCCGTTGGCCAGAAAGATCATCCTCGACTGCGACCCGGGACATGACGACGCGATCGCCATGCTCCTGGCCCACGGCAACCCCGATGTCGAGCTGGTCGCCGTGACGACCGTGGTCGGCAACGCGTCCGTCGAGAAGGTGACCCGCAACGCGCTGTCCGTGGCGCGGATCGCCGGGATCACCGGTGTGCCCTTCGCGGCCGGCTGCCCGCGTCCGCTGGTGCGGGACATCGAGACGGCGCCGGAGATCCACGGCGACACCGGTCTGGACGGCCCGGAGCTGCCCGAGCCCACCCTCGCACTGGACCGCCGGCACGCGGTGGACCTGATCATCGACACCGTGATGGCGCACGAGCCGGGCGAGATCACCATCGTCCCGACGGCCGGCCTGACCAACATCGCGCTGGCCGCGCGCAAGGAGCCGCGGATCGTCGAGCGGGTCCGCGAGGTCGTGCTGATGGGCGGTGGCTACCACGAGGGCAACTGGAGCGCGGTCGCCGAGTTCAACATCATCATCGACCCCGAAGCGGCGCACATCGTCTTCAACGAGAAGTGGCCGGTCACCATGGTCGGGCTGGACCTCACGCACCAGGCGCTGGCCACCCCCGCGGTCGAGGAGAAGATCGCCGCGGTGGGCACCAAGCCGGCCACCTTCGTGCTGGAACTGCTGGACTTCTTCCGCGAGGCCTACCGCGAGAACCAGGGCTTCGAGCACCCGCCGGTGCACGACCCGTGCGCGGTGGCGTACGTCATCGACCCGGACGTGATGACCGTGCGGCGGGCCCCGGTGGACGTCGAGCTGCGCGGTGCGCTGACCGTCGGGATGACCGTGACGGACTTCCGCGCGCCCGCACCCGACGACTGCACCACCCAGGTCGCGGTCAAGCTCGACCACGAGCGGTTCTGGAACCTCGTCGTGGACGCGCTGGAGCGGATCGGCGACGTAGCGGAATGAACGGCACGAACGGCATGAACTCCTCCACCACCCAGGCCACCCGGTCCACCGTCGAGGCGAAGGGCCCGGGCTCCGGCGTCCGCATCGGGGTGCTGGTCACCGCGCTGCTGGCGGCCTGCTTCGCGTTCCAGCTGAACGCCAGCATGCTCAGCCCGGCGCTGAAGAACATCGAGGACACCCTCGGTGCCAGCTCGGCCGAGATCGGCCTCACCCAGACCGCGTTCTTCACCTCGGCGGCCCTGTTCTCCTTGTTCCTCCCCCGGCTGGGCGATGTCATCGGCCGCCGCCGGGTGCTCACCGGGATGCTCGGCCTGATGGTCGTCGGCTGTGTCGTCGCCGCGTTGGCGACCAGCGTGCCGATGCTGTTCGCCGGCCGCGTCATCCAGGGCGTCAGCGGCCCGGTCGTCCCGCTGTGCCTGATCATGCTCCGGGTCGAGGTGCGGGAGCCGAAGCGGTACGGCACCCTGCTCGGCGTGATCACCGCGGTCAACGGCGGGATCGCCGGTGTGGACTCCCTCGCCGGCGGCTACCTCGCCGACCGGCACGGCTTCGGCTCGGTCTTCTGGGCGATGGCCGTCGTCGCGGCGCTGGCGACCGTCCTCGTCGCCACCCTGACCCCGGAGTCCAGGGCGCCGGCCGCGGACGCCCCGGGCGCCCGCCGGATGGACTGGCCCGGCGTCGCCCTGCTCGTCGTCTCGGTCGGCTCGCTGCTGATCGCGCTCAACGAGGCGGGCAAGCTGGCCGCCGCCGACTGGCCGCTGATCGCCGTCCTCGTCGTACTGGCCGCGGCCGCCTTCGGCCTGTTCTGGCGCACCGAGAACCGCAGCGGGCACCCGCTGGTCGCGACGCGGCACCTCAAGCAGCGCGCGACCTGGGCGACCCTGCTGACCACCGTGCTGACCATGACCGGCGTGTTCGCGGTGATGAACGGGCTGATCCCGGCGTTCGCGCAGGACGCGCAGGCCGGTCTCGGGATGAGCGCGGAGGCGTCCGCCTGGTGGACGCTGTCGCCGTACGCGCTGGCCGGTCTGGCCATGGGCCCGCTGGCCGGCCGGCTGGCCGCGACCTTCGGCTACGGGCGCGTGCTGCGGTGCGGTCTGGTCGGGTCGGTGGCCACGGTGGTGCTGATGCTGGCGACGATGCACAGCCACTCGCACGTCCTGCTGCTGGTGACCTCGATCCTGGTGGGCGTCGCCTACGCGGGCGTGGCCAACATCGTCCTCAACGGGCTCGGCATCGTGCTCTCCCCCGGCGAGAACCCGGGCTTCCTGCCCGGCCTGAACGCGGGGGCGTTCAACCTCGGCGCGGGTCTGAGCTTCGCGGTGCTCTATGCGGTCAAGACCGCCGCCACGCCGGCCGATCCGGCGTCCGCCGGCGGCTACACCGCGGGCATGATCGCCGGTGTGGTCATCCTGGCGGCGGCGATCGCCACCTCGTTCCTGATCCCGAAGCCGGTGGCGGCCGAAGCCCAGGACTAAAGGGCTCACGGCGCGCCACCGGGGGGCGTCGGGCGGCTCACTCCGGCGTCGGCTCCTCCGTCCACCGCAGGATGGCGCCGAGTCCGCCGGAGGGCGCCCGTTCGGGATCTCGGACGATCACGACCTCGGCGCCGCTGGCCGCGGCCGACCGGATGAGCGCGTCGTCGGCCCGGGCGGCGGCCGGCCGCACCTCGTCGCCGAGGTACTGCAACTCGGTGCCACGCACGGCCAGTTGGTCGGCGCCGTCACCGACCCAGACCTGGCGTCCGGTGTCCGCGCCGTGCGGGTCGACCAGCAGGGTGTCGATCCGGTGTTCCCGGGCCGCCTCGACGAGCGCGGGGATGCCGGCCGCGGCGTGCGGGGCGCTCTTGCCGCCGGGGCCTTCGCCGGTGCGGAAGCGGTCGGTCACCTCCACGACGTGCTGGCGCTCCTGCTCGGCCCGGACCTGGGCGATGTCCCGTTCCACCAGGTCGCTCTCGGAGCCGGCCGCGCGGCCGCCGTGTTCGCTCTCGTAGGTGATGCCGCGCAGCTGTTCCGGCAGCTTCTCGTGCACGAGGTGCCGCTCGCGGGCGTCGCCGATGAGGATGACGGCCTCCGCCCCGTGCTCCTGCGCGGTCCGGCGGATCGCGTCGGCGATCTCCCCGGCGTTCTGCTCCCAGGTGTTCTCCACCTTGGCCTGGAAGTGGCTCTCGGACCAGTCCGAGGACGTGGTGCGGTGGACGGGCCACTCGGCGCCGGTGACCTTGCCGGCGTCGTCCTCGCTGCCCTGCTGCCCCAGGACGGCGAGGTCCGCCCCGGTGCGGTCCAGCCGGACCACGAGGCAGACGGGGTCGTCGCCGATCGCGGCCAGGAAGGGCGCGATCCGGGGCACCGGCCCCCAGGCGGCGAAGGGTGTGGGCGGCGGTCCGGGCAACGGCGCGTTGAGCACGACCTTGCCGTTGGTGGCGAACAGCACCCGCCCGGCGTGCGACTGCGGTTCCCCTTCGCGCCGCGTGACCAGGGCCTCGTGCACGGCCCCGCAGGTGGCCTCGTCCGCGCCGAGCGCGAAGAGCTGCGCGGTGGTCGCGCTCGCCGTCAACTCTTGCTGTTTCTCGGCGTCCTCGGTGCCGTGCGAGATATCGGCATAGACGGTTGCCCATGGGCCCGGCCGATCGATGACCGGTCGAAGGAGCGAGAGTCGCATGGCGCTGCCTCCTTGGGTTCTCCCGGTATGCGTGGGCTTGATCTGCGGTTGGCTGCGTATGCGGTGGGACGCGTATGCGTCGCTTGTCTGCGGTTGGCTGTCATCTGCGGTTGGCTGTCATACGAATTCCCGATCCCCCAGGGCGTATGCATTGCGGTCCGGCCCGGGATATGCCTTCGGGTTCGTCACGCAGCGTGGTGGGGCGGGTGAATTCCGTGCCGGGGCTTGAATCGACCGCGTCGGGTTGTTAGGGCGGAGGGACCAGGGAAACTGGGAGAAAGCGTCGGGTCGGCACGACTCGGAGACCGGAGGCAGCGATGGTCATGGAACACGGAATGGACAAGACCGGCCCCGCCCGGGACGACATGATGAAGAAGCAGCTGCGCGGGCAACTGGCCGCGGAGCGCTCGCTGCGGACCGACGAGGAACACGAACTCGAGCCCGCGGGCGAGGACCAGCCGGTGCCGGCCCGGTCGCCCGCGAGCGACTACCGCGGCGGTACGCCGAGCGGAATGACCGAGCAGGACGTCGGACTGCGCTCCGAACTCGCCCAGCACCTCGGCCGGAGCCTGTACCCCGCCGACAAGAACACGATCATCGAGACGCTGCGGCGCAACAACGCGCCGGACCGGCTGGTGGACCTGGCGCAACGGCTGCCGGCACACGACCGGTACGTCAATGTCCAGGCCATCGCCGAGGCCATCGGACTGCACACCGAGCACGTGCGGCGCTGACCCGGCCGTCCGCCTCCTGACGCTGCCGAGCGGCGGCGGGAGGCGGACAATTGGTGGCAGAGAGATCCGCCGCAGCCCGCGGCGGGCCAGCGGACGGGAGAGGGAGGGCGGTCATGTCCGACGACGCGATGGGCGACGAGGTCTACCAGCCGCCCAGCTCCGACCCCCAGGACAACCCCAACGATCTCGACATGGAGGACGCCCTCGACGAGCCCGACCTCGACGCCATGCTGGACACCGGCTATTCGCCGCCCGAACGGCCCTTCGTGGTCAATCACGAGGGCACCACGGCACGGGAACTGCACGACCGTGAGTCGCTGGAGCACCGGCTGGCCGTGGAGGTGCCGGACGTGCTCCCGGTCGACGGCGACGGCATCGGCGATCTGCCGGGCGGCGTGGGCGAACCGGTGGATCTGGAGTGCGGCGAGGAGCGGGCCGGCCGGCTCGTGGGCACCGACGAGGGCTTCTGGCGCGGCGGCAGCGACGACATCGCCGCCCGGGACGTCGGCATCGACGGCGGTGCGGCGTCCGCGGAGGAGGCCGCGGTGCACATCGCCCGCGACAATGCCGGGGACGGGGAACTGGAGGCATAGCCCGGCCCCGGGATTCCGTCCCGGATCCCGGAATGCCTTTCGCACCGCCCGCCCGTGGGATGTCGGCCCCGCGAGATGTCGGCCCCGCGAGATGTCAGAAGATTTCCTCGGCGGTGGACCGCACGATTCGGGCTCCCATATTGCGTTCCATCATGCGCAACGCGGCGTCCGCGAGATCCCGGTGGATATGCGCGCAGGCGTCCTCGACGACGATGACGCCGACGTGCCGGATGTGGGCGTCGAGCGCCGAATAGAGCACGCATTGTTCGGTGACCTGGCCGCAGAGCACGATGGTGTCGATGCCGTGCTGGCGCAGCAGGTATTCCAGTGGCGTCTGGTAGAAGATCGAGTGCCGTGCCTTGACCACGAACAGAGAATTCTCGTCCGGCCGCACCGGCTCCACGAGATCGGCGTGCGGGCCGCTCAGCGCGGTGTCCAGGAGCTCGTCGTGGTGCGAGCGCCACAGGCCGAAGTTGTCGTTGACGTAGATGACCTCGGCGTCGCTGCGCCGGGCCCGTTCGAGCAGCGCGGTGAGCCGGGGCAGGGCCGCGCGCACCGAGGGCAGCAGCAGGTCGGCGTCCTCGTGCTCGTAGGAGTTGAGCATGTCGATCACGATGAGTGCGGTGCCGGACATGGCGGGTCCCCGGTCAGCTCCGCGCCGGACGTTCCCGGGCCACGTCGGTCGGCAGCGCCCGCTCGGCGGCGGGCAGCGCCGGCAGCGGCCCGCCGGCCCCGCTCATCGCCGGTTCCCCTGCTCCCCGGCCTCCTCCTCGGCGACCCGTTTGAGGGTGCGCCCGCTGCGGACCGAGCGGGCCCGGCGGGCGTCGGGGGTACCGCGCCGTGCGGCCCGTTCGTCGTTCTCCTTGACCAGCAGCCAGGACTCCCGCTTCCCGGAGCCGTCGCCGCCGCGGAACCGGGTGAGCGCATAGCCGCCGTGCAGTTTGCTGCCGTCGAGCCAGAAGGAGGCGTGGCCCTGCTCCAGTGCCTCGCCGAACGTGCGGGTGCGGCCCTTCTTTTTCCCCGGCAGCGGGCGGTAGCTGCCCTCGTCCCAGACGATGACGGTGCCCGCGCCGTACTCCCCGTCCGGGATGACGCCCTCGAACTCCCGGTACTCCAGCGGATGGTCCTCGGTGGGCATGGCCAGCCGCTTGTCCTGCGGGTCGGTGGACGGGCCCTTCGGCACCGACCAGGACCTGAGGACCCCGTCGACCTCCAGCCGGAAGTCGAAGTGCAGGGTGCTGGCGTCGTGGATCTGCACCACGAAGCACGGGGTGTCGCCGGAGGAGGTCTGCTCGCCCTGCGGCTCGCGGGTCCGGTCGAAGTGCCGTTTGCCGCGGTACGTCGTCAGTCCGTTCCTGCCACTCACGGGTCCGCCCGCCTTTCCTCGGCTGCCGCATCTCTCACTGTGGCGCGCGGTGGGCGGCGGCGCACGTGCGGCCCGGGCCCGCCCCGCGGCCCTCCGAGTGCCCGGTTCGGGTGAGTAACACGCCCGCCAAGGGGCACGCGAGGGCCGCAGGAGCGAGTTTGGATCCTGACCGCAGAGTCGAGTGCTGGGAGGAGCCATGGGCCTGGGGAGGTTGCTGCGTGACTGGCCCGTCTACCGCCAGCTGACCGGCGGCGATCCGCTGGGCCGCGGACGCGCCGCGATGTCCGCGCGCACCGAGGCGCTCCGGCCGCGGACGGAGACCGCCGACCGGGTGGTGAAGTCGGTCTGCCCGTACTGCGCGGTCGGCTGCGGACAGCAGGTGTACGTCAAGGACGACCGGGTGGTGCAGATCGAGGGCGACCCCGATTCGCCGGTCAGCCGGGGCCGGCTCTGCCCCAAGGGCTCGGCGACGCTCCAGCTGACGACCGGGCCGTCCCGGCGCCACCAGGTCCTCTACCGCCGGCCGTACGGGACCGACTGGCAGCCGCTCGACCTGGACACGGCCATGGACATGATCGCCGACCGGGTGATCGAGACCCGCCGGGACACCTGGCAGTGGGAGGCGGACGGCAAGCGGGTGGCCCGCACGCTCGGCATCGCCAGCCTGGGCGGCGCGACCCTCGACAACGAGGAGAACTACCTGATCAAGAAGCTGCTGACCGGTCTGGGCGTGATCCAGGTGGAGAACCAGGCCCGGGTCTGCCACAGCTCGACGGTCACCGGCCTGGGCACCTCGTTCGGCCGCGGCGGGGCGACCACCTTCATGCAGGACCTCCAGCACGCGGACTGCATCGTCATCGAGGGCTCGAACTTCGCCGAGGCGCACCCGGTGGGCTTCCAGTGGGTGATGGAGGCCAAGGCCCGGGGCGCCCGGATCATCCACGTCGATCCGCGCTTCACCCGGACCAGCGCGCTGTGCGACCTGCACGTGCCGATCCGGGCCGGCAGCGACCTCGCCTTCCTGGGCGGGCTGATCCACCACGTGCTGTCCGAGGGGAAGGACTTCCGCGAGTACGTCCTCGCCTACACCAATGCCGCCACCCTGATCAGCGAGGACTTCCGGGACACCGAGGACCTCGACGGGGTGTTCTCCGGCCTGGACGAGGAGGGGCGCCGCTACGACCCGGCGAGCTGGCAGTACGAGGGCACCGACGTCCAGGCCCCGGCCGGCGACGTCGAGCAGCTGCACGACCGCCGGCTCGAAGACGCCCGCGGCGCCGCCCACCACGTCCCCGGCCACGCCGAGACGCACGGCTCGGGCGGTCCGCAGGCCGCCGCCGAGGCGCCGCGGGACCCGACCCTGACCCACCCCCGGTGCGTCTACCAGATCCTCAAGCGGCACTACGCCCGCTACACCCCCGAGCTGGTCGAGCGGACCTGCGGGATCCCGCGCGAGACGTTCCGGCAGGTGTGCGACGCACTGACCGCGAACTCCGGGCGGGAGCGGACCAGCGCCTTCGTCTACGCGGTCGGCTGGACCCAGCACACGACCGGCTCCCAGTACATCCGGGCCGCGAGCGTCCTGCAGCTGCTGCTGGGCAACATCGGCCGCCCCGGCGGCGGCATCCAGGCGCTCCGCGGTCACGCCTCCATCCAGGGCTCCAGCGACATCCCCACCCTCTTCAACCTGCTGCCCGGCTACCTGCCGATGCCCCATGCGCACGCCCACGAGGACCTGGACACCTTCGTCGCGGCGAGCCGCACCGACAAGGGCTTCTGGGCCGACATGCGGGCGTACTTCGTCAGCCTGCTCAAGGCGTACTACGGCGATGCCGCGACCCCGGAGAACGACTTCTGCTTCGACCACCTGCCGCGGATCACCGGCTCGCACAGCACCTACGACACCGTCATGGCGCAGCTGGACGGCGTCTGCAAGGGCTACTTCCTGATGGGCGAGAACCCCGCCGTGGGCTCCGCCAACACCCGGCTGCAGCGCCTGGGCATGGCCCACCTCGACTGGCTGGTGGTCCGCGACTTCTCGCTCATCGAGTCGGCGACCTGGTGGCGGGACGGGCCCGAGATCGAGAGCGGCGAGCTCGCCACCGAGGACATCGGGACCGAGGTGTTCTTCCTGCCGGCCGCCTCGCACACCGAGAAGTCCGGGTCGTTCACCAACACCAACCGCTGGCTGCAGTGGCACCACGCCGCCGTCGAGCCGGACGGCGACGCCCGTAGTGACCTGTGGTTCATGTACCACCTGGGCCGGCGCATCAAGGCGAAGCTGGCGGCGTCCACCGACCCGAGGGACCGCATGGTGCAGGACCTGACCTGGGACTACCCGGTCGAGGGCGACCACCGCGAGCCGGTCGCCGCCGCCGTCCTCGCCGAGATCAACGGGCACGGCCCGGACGGCGCCCCGCTGCGTGCCTACACCGAGCTGAAGGACGACGGCTCGACCCGCTGCGGCTGCTGGATCTACTGCGGGGTCTACGCGGACGGCGTCAACCAGGCGGCCCGCCGCACCCCGCACACCGAGCAGGACTGGGTCGCCGCCGAGTGGGCGTGGGCCTGGCCGGCCAACCGCCGGATCCTCTACAACCGGGCGTCGGCCGCCCCCGACGGCACGCCCTGGAGCGCCCGCAAGGCGTACGTGTGGTGGGACGCCGAAGCGGGCCGCTGGACCGGCCGGGACGTGCCGGACTTCCTCCCCGACCGGCCGCCGGATCACGTACCGCCGCCCGGGGCGCGGGGGCCCGACGCGCTGCGCGGCGACGACCCGTTCATCATGCAGGCGGACGGCAAGGGCTGGCTGTTCGCCCCGTCCGGGCTGCTCGACGGGCCGCTGCCGACCCACTACGAGCCGCAGGACTCGCCGTTCGGCAACGCCCTGTACCCCGACCGGCCGCGCTCCCCCACGCAGGCGCGGTACGTCCGCGAGGGCAACCGCTACCACCCCAGCGGCGACGAGCCGGGCGCCGAGGTCTTCCCGTACGTCCTGACCACCCACCGGCTGACCGAGCACTTCACGGCGGGCGGGATGAGCCGCTGGTCGTCCCATCTCGCCGAGCTGCAGCCGGAGTTGTTCTGCGAGGTGTCCCCGCGGCTGGCCGCCGAGCGCGGTCTGACGCACAACGGCTGGGCGACGATCGTCACCGCCCGGAACGCCATCGAGGCGCGGGTGGCGGTCACCGACCGGATCAGGACGCTGACCGTGCACGGCCGCGAGGTGCACCAGATCGGGCTGCCGTTCCACTGGGGCCCCAACGGGGTGGTCACCGGCGACGCGGCCAACGAGCTGATGGCGATCGTGCTGGACCCCAACTCGCACATCCAGGAGGACAAGGCACTCACCGCCGACATCCGCCCGGGCCGCCGGCCGCGCGGCCCGGCCCTCCCCCGCCTGGTGGCGGAGTACCGGCGGCGCGCGGGGATCACCGAGCACACCGGAGAGGACCGAAGGCCATGACCGACAGCCTGCTCAGCGGCCCCGAGCCGGACCCGGCCGGCGACGCCGGGCACGCCGGTGCCCCGCCCCGGGTGGGGTTCTTCACCGACACCTCCGTCTGCATCGGCTGCAAGGCGTGCGAGGTGGCGTGCAAGGAGTGGAACGCCCTCCCCGAGGACGGGCTGACGCTCACCGGCATGTCGTACGACAACACCGCCGGGCTCGGGGCGTCCACCTGGCGGCACGTGGCCTTCATCGAGCAGTCGGCGCCGCAACCGCCGGTGCCCGCACCCGAGGGCCGTACGGTGCTGCCGCTCGCCGGGGACGCGGACCAGTCCGCCGGCGGCGACCTGCGCTGGCTGATGTCCTCCGACGTCTGCAAGCACTGCACCCACGCCGCCTGCCTCGACGTCTGCCCGACCGGCTCGCTGTTCCGCACCGAGTTCGGGACCGTGGTGGTACAGGAGGACATCTGCAACGGCTGCGGCTACTGCGTCCCGGCCTGCCCCTACGGGGTGATCGAGCAACGCCCGTCCGACGGGCGGGCGTTCAAGTGCACCCTCTGCTACGACCGGCTCGGCGCCGGACAGGAACCGGCCTGCGCGAAGGCCTGCCCGACCGAGTCGATCCAATTCGGCCCGCTCGACGAGCTGCGCGAGCGCGCGGCACTGCGGGTGGACCAGCTGCACGCGGCCGGGGTGTCCAAGGCCCGCCTCTACGGCCACGACCCGGCGGACGGGGTCGGCGGCGACGGGGCGTTCTTCCTGCTGCTGGACGAGCCGGAGGTCTACGGGCTGCCGCCGGACCCGCAGGTCACCACCAGGGATCTGCCCGCGATGTGGCGGCACGCCGGCGCGGCGGCGCTGTCACTGGCCGGCGGTTTCGCGCTGTCCTTCGCACTGCCCGCCGTGCTGCGAGGGAGGGGGCGGCGATGACCGGCGCCGACCGGCCGGGCGACCGGCGCGCACGGCGGTCCCGCAAGGGCGAGGAACTCATGGTCCCGCGCGCCGAGTTCGCCTCCTACTACGGCCGTCCGGTCATCAAGGCGCCCTCCTGGTCGGCCCGGGACATCGCCGGGTACTTCTTCCTCGGCGGCCTGGCGGGCGCCGGTTCGGTGCTCGCCGCGGGCGCCCAGCTGACCGGCCGGACCACGCTGGCGACCGGGATGAAGGTCACGTCGCTGGCGGCCGTCTCGCTGTCCGCCGCGGCGCTCGTCCACGACCTCGGCCGGCCCGCCCGGTTCGGCAACATGCTGCGCGTCATCAAGCCGACCTCGCCGATGAGCGTCGGTTCCTGGCTGCTCAGCGGCTACGGGCCGGCCGCCGGGGCGGCGGCGGTGTGCGCGGTCAGCGGGCGGCTGCCGCGGGCCGGCGCCGCCGCCACCGCGGCCGCCGCGGCGCTGGGGCCGGCCGTGGCCACGTACACCGCCGTGCTCGCGGCGGACACCGCGGTGCCGGCCTGGCACGGCGCGCACCGCGAACTGCCCTATCTCTTCGCGGCCTCCGCGACCGCCGCGGCGTCCGGCACGGCACTGGTGCTGGCGCCGCCCCGCGAGACCGCGCCGGTGCGCTGCGCCGCCGTCCTCGCCGCCGCTGCCGACGCGGCGGCGATGCGGGCGGCGAAGCGGCGGCTGGGGATGGTGGCGGAGACCTACCGGGAGGGCCGGGCCGGCCGGCTGCTGCGCGGGGCGGAGCTGCTGCTCGGTGCCGGCGCGGTGACCGCGGCGCTCGGCGCCCACCGCTCCCGGACGGCGGCCGTCGCCGCCGGACTGGCGCTGCTCGCCGGGTCGGCGTGCACCCGGTTCGG
Organism: Streptomyces endophytica; assembly: GCF_026153355.1. Classification (GTDB taxonomy): domain Bacteria; phylum Actinomycetota; class Actinomycetes; order Streptomycetales; family Streptomycetaceae; genus Streptomyces; species Streptomyces endophytica. The sequence goes on from NZ_CP110636.1 coordinate 5,775,484, forward strand.
CGTCTTCGCCGCCGGGATCGCCTCCGCGCAGGACCCGGCGTACACCGTCGTCCCGCAGCGCGCCGCGATGAACCCGTCCGGCGGACCGGGACCGGACCCGGCCACCGCCCGCCCGGACGGCCGCACCGAACAGCAAGCGTCAGACTGACCGTCCTCGACCGCAGGAGTCCACGTGACACGACGTCGCCCTCGGATCGTGATCGTCGGAGCCGGTTTCGCCGGCTACGAATGTGCCCGCACGCTCTCCCGGACGGCCAAGGGAGCCGCCGAGATCGTGCTGCTCAACCCCCATGACTACTTCCTCTACGTACCGCTGCTGCCGGAGGTGGCGGCCGGCATCCTGGAGCCGCGCCGGATCTCGGTGTCGCTGACCGGGACCCTGCCGGGCGTCCGGCTCGTCCTCGGGCAGGCCCACGGCATGGACCTGGACGCCCGCCGGGTGGCGTACACCGACCCGGAGGACCGGGAGGGCACGCTGGACTACGACCGGCTGGTGCTGACGGTCGGCAGCGTCAACAAGCTGCTGCCCGTCCCCGGTGTCGCCGAGCACGCCCACGGCTTCCGCGGCATGCCCGAGGCGCTCTACCTGCGCGACCACATCACCCGCCAGTGCGAACTGGCCGGGGCGGCCGAGGACCCGGGCGAACGGGCCGCCAGGACCACGTTCGTGGTCGTCGGGGCGGGCTACACCGGCACCGAAGTCGCCGCCCACGGCGTGCTGTTCACCGATGCGCTGGCCCGGCAGAACACCGGGCTGCGGGACGGGCCGCGGCCTCGCTGGCTGCTGCTGGACATCGCCGACCGGGTGCTGCCGGAGCTCGACGAGCGGCTCTCCCGCACCGCCGACCGGGTGCTGCGCGGCCGCGGGGTGGACGTCCGTACCGGCACGTCGGTCAAGGAGGCCACCTCGGACGGGGTGCTGCTGGACGACGGCGAGTTCATCGCCAGCCGCAGCCTGATCTGGTGCGTCGGCGTCCGCCCGGACCCGCTGGTGGCCTCGATGGGGCTGCCCACCGACCGGGGGCGGCTGTGCGTCGACGCGTACCTGGGCGTGCCCGGCCATCCGGAGGTGTTCGCCTGCGGTGACGCCGCGGCCGTGCCGGACCTGACCCGGCCGGGCAAGGTGACGCCGATGACCGCCCAGCACGCCCAGCGGCAGGGCAAGGTCGCGGCCCGCAACGTCGCGGCGTCCTGCGGCCACGGCACCCGGCGCGCGTACGAACACCACGACCTGGGGTTCATGGTCGACCTGGGCGGGGTCCAGGCCGCCGCGAACCCGCTGCACGTCCCGCTGTCCGGCCCGTTCGCCAGCGCCGTCACCCGCGGCTACCACCTGATGGCGATGCCCGGGAACCGGGTGCGGGTGGCCGCCGACTGGTTCCTGGACGCGGTGCTGCCCCGGCAGGGCGTCCAGCTCGGCCTGGTGCGGTCCTGGTCGGTGCCGCTGGACACCGAGACGCCGGAGGTGGCCCGGGTACCGCGCTAGCGGGTCCCGCCCGGATCCGGCGGCCTGGCCGCGCGGGGATGCGATCACCGCCGATCGGTCGTGCCATGGAGAGGACCAGGCCCCTGGCACGTCCGGTGCGGAGAGGTGCGATCCATGGCACGACCGGTGTGGAGCGGTTCGCTGACCTTCGGGCTGGTCACGCTGCCGGTACGGCTGACGCCGACGAGATTCCCGGCCGTTCGTCGATGAACCGGAGCGACCTCATCAAGGCCCGCTCCGCGTAGTGCCGGCGCTTGCCCGGGCAGGTGCCGGGTATCCGCCCGGAATGGAGAAGCTGACCGTGGGAACCACGTATCCGTCCGCGCCCCTCGCCGCTCCGCACGGGACGAGCGGCGCCCTGCTCACGATCGTCGGGGTCCTCGTCGTCGCCGTGCTGCTCGCGGCGTTCGTCTGGGGCCGGCGCATCAGGCAGCGCGAGCCGGGCCCGCCCGACCCCGCGTCACATCCGCGGCTGCCGCACGGCGAGCCGGTGGGCGACGTCGTGGAGCGCCGCGAGCCCGATGAACTCCCCCGGACCGACCACCGGCGCCGGCCGCACGAGCTGAAGGGCAACGGCATCGAGTCCCGGCGCCGCGAGTAGGCACGCCCCGGCGCCCGATACGTGTCACCGGCCCGGCCGCTGTGAAGGAGGCGCACCCATGACCTCGGACCGCAGAGCCGCCCTGTTCGACGTGGACGGCACGCTCGTCGACAGCACCTATCTGCACGCCGTCGCCTGGTGGGAGGCGTTCCGCCAGGCCGGCCACCGGGTGCCCACGGCCGCCATCCACCGCACCGTCGGCATGGGCGCCGACCACCTCATCGGCCATCTGCTGGGCCCGGACCGGGACCGCGGGGACGATGCCGCGATCAGCGCGGCGCACAAGACGCTCTTCGCCGCGTACTGGTCCCGGCTGGAGCCGCTGGACGGCGCCGCCGACCTGCTGCGGGCCTGTGCCCGGCGCGGCTGGACGGTGGTCCTCGCCAGTTCGGCGGGCGGCCGCGAACTGAGCGCCCTGCGGGCCGCGCTGGACGCCGAGGACGCACTCACCGCGGTCACCGGCGCGGACGACGTGGAGGCCAGCAAACCCTCCCCCGACCTCGTCGAACAGGCACTGGAGCGGGCCGGCACCGAGCCCGGCCGGGCGGTCTTCGTCGGGGACACGGTCTGGGACATGAAGGCCGGCGCCCGGGCCGGGGTGCCCTGCGTGGGCGTGCTCAGCGGTGGCTACTGCCGCAGCGAGCTGCTGGACGCCGGTGCGCGGGAGGTCTACGAAGGACCGGCCGAGCTGCTGGCACGGCTGGACTCGTCCCTGCTCACGTGACCGGACCCGTCGCCGCGCGAGGGAAAGGGCCGGGCGGGTGAAATCGCCGGGCCGGCCGGCGGCATGGCGGTCCTGGCCCGTGGTGGCCCGTCGAGTATCCAGGAACATGTCCCTTCGTCATCCCGTGGACCGCGGCGGCAAGGAACGGGGGCGGTTCGCCGAACTGGCCGAAAGGGCCTCGCATTTCACCAGTTCCCCGCTCTTCTTCGTGCTCTGCCTCGTCCTGATCGCCCTGTTCCTCGCCGTTCACCTCGCCCATCTGTCATTGGCCTGGCAGCTGCTGGTGGGGGATTTCATGACCGCGGTGACCCTGCTTCTGCTCGCTCTGCTCAAGAACTCCGAGCTGCGGGCGGAACACGCGATCCAGCGGAAGCTCGACGCCCTGGCGGCCGCGCTGCTGGAGTCCCGGGAGGGCCGGGGCGGAAAAGCCGCGGAGGACCTCAGGAAGGCGATCCGTATGGAGGAGGAAACATGAGCACGGACCTCGATATCAGCCCGGTCGCCCGGGCCCGGCGCGGCCGGTGAGCGCGGTCCAGGGGCGGCGGGCCGCGACCGGGGGGCCGCTGCCGCTCCCGGCGGCGCGGATCGTCGCTCCCGAGATCGACGGGCCCGAGGACGTGGTGGCCGACGCCGACGGCAACGTCCTGACGGGTGCCGCGGACGGCACGGTCTGGCGGGTGCGGCTGCCGGAGGTGGGAGCGGCCGACCAGGCGGCACGGTCGGCCCGGGCGGAGGCCGTGGGGCACACCGGCGGCCGGCCGCTGGGTCTGCATCCGCTTCCCGGTGGTGAGCTGCTCGTCTGCGACGCGTACCGCGGTCTGCTGCACCTCACGCCCCGGGACGGCACGGTCCGGGTGCTGGCCGACGAGGCGGACGGCGAGCCGCTGCGGTTCTGCAGCAATGTCACCGCGGCGCCGGACGGCACGGTCTACTTCACCGTCTCCAGCCTCCGCTACGGACTGGACGAGTGGCCGGGCGACATCCTGGAGCACCTCGGGACCGGCCGGCTGCTGCGGCTACGGCCCGGCGGAACGCCCGAAGTGCTGCTGTCGGGGCTGCAGTTCGCCAACGGCGTGGCGCTGGCGCCGGACGGGTCGTTCCTCCTCGTGGCCGAGACCGGGGCCCGCCGGCTGCGCCGCTACTGGCTCACCGGACCGCGCGCCGGCCGCCCGGAGACCCTCGTCGCGGACCTGCCCGGGCACCCGGACAACATCTCCCTCGCCGACGACGGCATCTTCTGGGTGGCCCTCGCCGGGCCGCGCCAGCCGGCCCTGGAGCTGGTGCACGCCCTCCCCCACCCGCTGCGGCGGGCGGCCTGGCGGGCGATGCGGCGGGTGCGTCCGTTCCCGCCGCCGCATCCGACCGTGCGGGTGCTGGGGATCCGCCCCGACGGCCACCCGGCGTGGGACCTGCGGGCCGCAAGGTCGCCGTACCGGATGGTCACCGCGGTCTGCCGTACGGGCAGCCGGCTGGTCCTGGCCAGCGTCGCCCAGCGCGGCGTGGCGGTGTGCGCGCTGCCCGGCGCGGAGTCCCTGACCGGGCACTGAGGCGGCCGCGCCGGCCCGCCGTCGGGGGCGGGCGCGAACCCGCCTACCGGACCCGTTCGGTCGTTTCCTCCTCCTCGTCGGGGAGTTTCACATCGCTCACCGCGATGTTGACCTCCACGACTTCGAGGCCGGTCATCCGCTCGATCGCGGCGATGACCTGTTCGCGGACCGCCCGGGCGACGTCCGGGATCACTTCGCCGTATTCGGCGATGATGTCCAGGTCGATGGCGGTCTGTTTCTCGCCGACCTCGACCCTGACCCCGTGCGTGCCGCCCGATCCTCCGCCGGGCACCCGCTTGCGCAGCTCGCCCACGGACCGCGCGAGCCCGCTGCCCAGGGCGTGCACACCGACCACATCACCGGCCGCCAGATAGGCGATCTTCGTCACCACGTTGTCGGCGATGGTCGTCCGCCCGAGGGTCCCGGCGTTCCGCGACCCGTGCTCGGTGACCTCGGTCATCCCGCTCACCCCTCGCTCCGTCGCCTGTGCTTCGTGCCGTGTGCTCCGTACGGAAGAGGAGCGTCGGCCCTCTCTTCACGCTAGAGCCCGGCCGATGAGGCCGCCTCTCCTCCTTTGCCGACCCGGCAAACGGAATTGTCGGCCTGTGCGACGGACGCAGCGGCGGCCGCGTCCCACGGGACGCGGCCGCCGGGGTGCGCTCCGGGGTCAGGCGGCCCCGTTGGTCCGGCGGCGGCGCAGCACCAGGACGGTGCCGGTCGCGCCGGCCGCCACCACCGCGGCGCCGATCGCGGCCGGCAGCACGGGGAAGGCGGAGTCGGTGGCCGCGGCGGTGTCCTGCACGGCCGGGCCCGGGTCGATGGTGGTCGCGATCGGGGCGACGTGCCGGATCGGGCCGACGGACCTGACCGAGCCGTCCTTGTTGAGCAGCACCTGCTTCTTGTTGGGGTGCCGGAAGTCGAACATGCCCCGCAGGGAGCCGGCCCGGGTGTCGAAGGCGGCGTCGCCGATCCGGCCGGTGTGCCAGTTGTCCTCGATGAACTTGATGATCGAGGTCTGCTCGGTGCGGGTGTGGTCGATCTTGTTGACCTTGCTGTACGGCGAGACCACCAGGAGCGGCTGCCGGGTGCCGGGGCCGCAGCGGTCCGCGTAGCCGCCGGCGGCCGCGGGGCCCGCCTGGCAGGCCGGGCTGTCGGTGGGCTTGCCGTTGGAGCCGGTCGAGGTGTCCTTCGAGCCGTTGCGCGGCTTCGCGTAGGCGTGGTCGTACCAGCCGTCGGAGTCGTCGTAGGCGATGACGACCGCGGTGTCCTTCCACTGCGGCGACTGCTGGATGCGGTTGATCCGGTCGACGAGGAAGTGCTGTTCGTCGATCGGGTCGGAGTAGGCGGCGTGCGCGTCCTGGTATTCGGGGGCCTTGACGAAGCTGACCGCCGGCAGCTTGCCCGCCTTCAGCGCGGCGTCGAAGTCGGTCAGGTCGTAGTTGTGGTTGGCCGGTCCGGCGTGGCCGATCTCGTCGACGCTCTTGGGCGCCAGGTGGTGCGGGTTCGCGGTGGACCGGTAGTACTGGAACGGCGCGTGGTGCGGGCTGTAGTCGACGACCGAGGCGCCCCCGACGTTGGCGTGGGTGGTGCCGCCGCACTTCGCGTAGTGGCCGTCCTCGCCGTCCCACGCGGTGCTGGGCCGGAAGCCGCCCTGGAACCAGCCCCAGCTGACGTGCCGGGCGTTGAGCAGGTCGCCGATGTTGCGGCCCTGCATCGCGGCGACCGCGTTCTTGCCGGTGTGGTCCTTGTTGGAGCAGTCGTCGTAGGCCGGGTCGGGGTCGCTGATGATCGTGCCGACGCCGCGGGCGTCCGGCGAGTGCACGGCGTGCGGGTCGGGCTTGTCGGTCTGCCGCGGCTGCTCCGTGCCGGAGGCCGGGTCCATGGAGACGACGCCGTGCGTCTGCCCGGAGACCAGGTTGAGGGCGCCGGGGGTCGAGGGGCCGTAGGTGGAGCTGAAGGAGCGGTCGTTGAGGGCGTAGTGCTGGGCGTAGTTCCACAGCCCGGTGACGGTATTGCCGTCGTAGTAGTCCATCACCAGGCCGGGCTCGCCGAAGAGACCGCCGGAGCACTTGCCCGAGTCGGTGTTCTGGACGAACTGGTCGGCCTTGCCGCCGTTGTAGGCGTACTGCTCGGGCCCGTAGTCGTGGTTCTGGTCGCAGGTCATGGCCTGCTGCGGGGTGAGCCGCTTGGGCGCGTACTGGTTGGGGTTGTGCTCCAGCAGGCCGGCGGTGCGCAGGTTGTCGATGTCCCGGGGTGTGTGCGGGGACGGGGTGAAGCGGGTGCCGTCGGTGTTGGCGGCCTTGGGGTACGTCGCGAAGTAGTGGTCGAACGAGATGTTCTCGTCGAAGAGCACGACCACGTGCTTGATGGGGGTGGAGGTACGGGAGGGAGTGGGCTGGTGCCCGGCGGCCCAGGTCGGCGCCGTGGTGCCCAGGACGCTGAGGGCCGCGGCGCCCGCGAGGGCCCCCAGGCTCCTTATCGCCGGTCGTCTTCCCCTGCTTGCCATGCTCGTTCACCCTCCGGACGGGGACGTGGTCGTGCTGTACGCCCGGATGCTCGGCCGGGCGGGCAGCGGCTCGGCAGAGCCATGATGACGGGCGGGTGAACACTGCGTCAGGTAAGCCGGGCCAAAGCTTGACCGGGTGTTGACCCTTTCGGCGGGTCAGGTGAGCAGGGCCCGGCCGTACCAGTCCGCGGTGTCGCGGACGCCCGGCAGCGCGTAGAAGTAGCCGCCGCCGAACGGGGTGAGGTAGTCCGTCAGCGGTTCGCCGGCGAGCCGGTGCTGCACGGCCTCGAACTGGGCGGCCAGGTCGCGCTGGTAGCAGCAGAACAGCAGGCCCATGTCCAGGTTGCCGTTGCGGTCCACGCCCTGGTCGTAGTTGTACGAGCGGCGCAGGATCCGCTGGCCGTCGGTGGCCGCGGTGCGCGGGTTGGCCAGCCGGATGTGGCTGTCCAGGGGGATGACGTCGCCCTTGGGGTCGCCGGGGTAGTGCGGGGTGTCGTGTTCGTGGTCGCCGTCCAGGGGTGCCCCGGTCTCGCGGTTGCGGCCGAACATCCGCTCCTGTTCGGTCAGCGACACCCGGTCCCAGAACTCCACCAGCATGCGGATCAGCCGGACCACCTGGTAGCTGCCGCCGACCGCCCAGGCCGGTTCGCCGGAGTCCCGGCCGGCCCAGACCAGCCGGTCCATCTCCCGGGCGGACCCGGCGTCCGGATTGGCCGTGCCGTCCTTGAAGCCCATGAGGTTGCGGGGCGTGCCGGACGGACGGGGCGGGCTGCTGAAGCCGTCCAGCCGCCAGCGCACCTGCATGCCGCCCCGGGTCTGCCGGGCGATGTCCCGCAGGGCGTGCAGCACGGTGTCGGTGTCGTCGGCGCACAGTTGGAGGCTCAGATCGCCGTGGCACCACTCGGGGCGGAGGTCGTCGTCGGGGAAGGCGGGCATGGCCGTGAGGCGGCGCGGCGCCCGGCCGCGCAGTCCGAAGCGGTCGTCGAAGAGGGAGGCGCCCACGCCGACGGTCACCGTCAGCGCGCCGGCGGCCGGCCGCGGTCCGAGGATGCCGGAGTCGGTGGGCGGGCCGGTGATGCCGGGGTCCACCGGTGTGCCGCCGTCGGTCAGGGCACGGGCCCGGGCGGTGAGGGTGCGCAGCAGCTCGGCGAGCTCCCGGCGGTCTCCGGCCGTGACGTCGAACGCGGTGAAGGCCGTGACCCGGCGGGGCGCGGTGAGCACCGAGGACTGGTGCGGCCCGTGGAAGGGCACCGGCGGTGCGGCCGAGGTCCCGAGGGCGGGGCCGGGTACCGGTACCGTGCCGCCGGTCCCCGGTGAGCCCTGCGCGGGCGCCGCGCCGCCGGCCGCCAGTCCGGCCCCGGCGAGGGCCGCGCCCCGCAGGAATCCCCGTCTGCCGACTCCGTTCACGCCACTCATCCGCTCACACCGTTCTGCGCGCGTCGCACAGCGTCGCCACCGACGCCAGCCGTTCCACCAGGTCTCCCAGCACCGCGTCGGTACGCTCGCGCTGCCGGCGGTCGAGCCGGTCCAGCGGCGTCCAGCGCCCGTCCCGCCGGAAACCGTCGAGCAGGTCCTGCGCCCGGTCCAACTTCCGCTCCAGCACGGGAAGTTCGGGATACCGGGTGACGAGCAGATGGCGCAGCCGGGCGAGCACCGCACGGGTGCCGTCGAGGTTGGCGCGGGCGGTGGCGAGGTTGCTGCCACTGCCGTAGTCGGTCCGCCCGGTGAGCTCGAACTGGAGGGTGTTCTCCAGGATCTCGTGGGCCCGCAGGCCGAGGTCCGCCGGTTCCATCCGGGCCTCGGTCCAGTCGTCCCGCAGCGCCTTGACGGCGTCGGCGAGTGCGGTGGCCGGGCCGCGCAGGGAGGTGGTGGACCGCCCGTGCCACAGCCCGTACTCGATCCGGTGGAAGCCGGTGAAGGCCGGGTCCCGGACGCCGCCCGGCAGGCCGGCGGTGGTGCCGTTGATCTTCCCGTCCGCGTCGCCGAACGCCCCGTAGGCCGCGCCCAGCCGCTCGTAGGCGAGGTGCGCGGACAGCCAGGCGTCCTCCACCGCGGCGCGGTCGCCGTCCGCCAGGGCGTCCCGCAGGCGTCCGGTCCGGCCGACGAGGCCGTCCAGGCCCCGGCCGACCCACTTCTGGTAGGCGAGCGCCGCGGGGATCAGGTCGTGCTCGGTGACCGGGGCCGCCGCCGGGCCGGCCGGGCCGCCGCCGGTGATCCGCGCCGTCGGTCCGGTGACCGCGTGCGTGTCGTCCGGCAGGCACATGAAGGCGTACGCGCCCCGGCCCAGCCGGATCCGCAACCGGCGTGTGGTGCCGGGCCCGATGCCCTCCACCTCGCCGTAGACGGAGCCGTCGGCGGGGTTCTTGAGGTAGACCTCGGCGGCGGTGTCGGAGGTGTTGTGCAGATCGAAGACCTGGAGTCCGGGGTGCGGGTGCTGCCATCCGCGGCCGCACCTGCTGGGCGACACCTCGATGCCGGTGTGCGGCAGCCCGTCCGGCGCGGCCCGCCCCGCCTCCGCGTCGTCCGCCCCACCGGTCAGCAACAGCCCGGCCAGCAGCCCCCCGGCCACGAGCACAGCACCGACGGCGCCGGTCCGAACGGTGGCACGCATGCTGCTCCTGGCCTTGTCGTGGTCGTGGTCCCGGTCCCGGTCCCGTCCCGGGGACCCCGGCGCCACCCGGCCGGATCTCTTCGCCGCCGGACACCGCCGGCCTCCATGCTAGGCAGCGCCCCGCCTCCGAACACCCCTTCCCCCGCACCGAGTCCGAGAGTTTCCCGGCAGTTCACCGCGCCGCTACGACCTGCGGGGGCCGGCGCTCCGGTCGCCGCGGCCAACTGAACGCGACGGTGGCCGCGCCCGGACCGCATCCGGCCGGCCGAGCGGGCAGGTCAGCCGGGAACCCCCATGCGCTGTGTGCCGACGACCGACAGCAGCCGCAGTGCCTCCTCCGACGGTGAGCCGGGGGCGGCGGTGTAGAGGATGACGCGCTGGTCCCGGTCGGCGATGTCCAGGACGTCGCAGCGGACGGCCACCGGGCCGACGAGGGGGTGCCCGAAGGTCTTGCAGAGGGTGGGGCGGTCGGTGACGTCGTGCGCGGCCCAGAGTCGGGCGAACTCCGCGCTGCCGGCGAGGAGTTCCTCGACCAGGCCGGTCACCTCCGGGTCGTGGGGATAGCGGGCCGCGGCGGCACGCAGGTGCTGGGCCGAGGTCCGGGCGAACTCGTCCGCGTCCGAGACGCCGTACAGCCGCCGCCGGTCCCGGTGGGGGCCGAGGAAGGCACGCCGGATCAGGTTGCGGTCCCGGCGCGCGAGGGCGGAGAAGTCCTCCATCAGCGCCGCGGCCAGGTCGTTCCAGGCGATGACCTCGTACGTCGCCGATATCACCAGGGCCGCGGCCTCCGGCAGCCGGTGCAGCAGCTCGACGATGCTCTGCCGCACCTCCCGCGAGGGCCCGGGCGGGGGTCCGGGCGGGGCACCGGCGAGGTGGTGCAGGTGGTCGCGCTCGGCGTCCGACAGGCGCAGCGCGCGGGCGAGTTGGGCCAGCACCTCGCGGGAGGGGTGCGGGGCACGGGCCTGCTCCAGGCGCGCGTAGTACTCGGTCGAGATGAACGCCAGCTGTGCCACCTCCTCGCGGCGCAGCCCCGGGGTACGGCGCCGCGGCCCCGCCGGGAGCCCCACGTCGGCGGGGGTGATGCGCTCGCGTCTGCTGCGCAGGAAGCTGGCCAGTTCTCGTCGGTCCATCTCCCCAGTCTGCGGGGGCACCGCGAGGCCCAGCCAGGTACTGCCGGTGCCTGGATGAGCGGGGCGGCCGGCCCCAGGCTCGTCGGCATGAACCACACACCGATCACCACCACGGCCTCGGAGCACGCGACGGCTCCGGAACCCTCCGGAACCTCCGGCGCCTCCGGCCTGCTCGCCGGCAAGGTCGCCTTCCTCACCGGTGCCGGTCGCGGCATCGGCGCGGCGGCGGCCCGGCTGTTCGCCCGGGAAGGCGCCCGGGTGCTCCTCGCGGCCCGTACGGAGAGCCAGCTCGCGGCGGTCACCGAGGAGATCCGGGCAGCCGGCGGCACCGCGGAGTACGCGGTGTGCGACCTGGCCGACCCGGCGAGCGTCCGGGCCGCCGTCGACCGGTCCGTCGAGCTCTACGGCCGGCTCGACGTGGCCTTCAACAACGGCGCGACGGGCCAGCCGCCCGGCCCGATGGACCAGTTGTCGGAGGCCGACTTCGACCAGGTCTGCGCCGTCAACCTCAAGGGCCCGTGGCTGGCCATGAACGCCGAGGTCGCCGCCATCCGCGCCACCGCGCGGCGCGGGGCGATCGTCAACACCTCCAGCGTCGGCGCCCTGATGGCCAACCCCTGGCTGCCCGCCTACGGGGCGGCGAAGCGGGCGGTGAACAGCCTCACCGCCTCGGCGGCCGCCACCTACGGCCCGGAGGACATCCGCGTCAACGCCATCGCGCCCGGCACCACCCTCACCGAGATGCTGCACGAATGGGACGAGAAAACCCCCGGCATCATCGATCAGCTCAACGCCCGGACCCCGCTGGGCCGCGCCGCCGACCCGGAGGAGATCGCCCAGGCCGCCGCCTGGCTGCTCAGCGACCGCTCCTCCTACGTCACGGGCACGGTCCTCCGGGTCGACGGCGGCATGCGGGCCTGAGCCGGCACGGCGTCCTGGCGCCCGCTGCGGGGAGCACCCACCCGTCAGGCCACGCGCCGGCGGGTGCCGGTCTTGGCGGAGAGCCTGATCGCGTCGAGAAGGCGGTGCAGCCGCAGTCCGGTGGCGAAGTCCGGAACCGCGCGTGAGCCGGTGCGCGGGTCGCGGGCCTGGATACCTGCCGGCCCGTTGGCTCCGGCCGAGACATCGACCAGATCTCCCTCCGTACCCGAGATGTCCAGCCGGGTCGCATGCCGCCGAGCACCCAGCCTTCACTCGACGGTGTAGGCACCGATCCGCCGTGGCAGGTCCGTGCCGTTCTCCCTCGCCTGCCCGCCTCCCCCGCACACGGTCACCCGTACGTGATGCCATCCGGTACAACCCGGCCGATCTCCGGTCCCGCGTATCCGTCCAGCAGCGCGAACGATGACACCGCCCGGCAGACCGGGAAACCGGCATCAGCCGCCGCACCCGGGCCCCGGCTCGCGCGGCGACCTGCGAAGCGCGATGAGAGGCCACGGCCGAAGATGGCTGGTCATCAAGGAGCGGGGCTCATACCTGCCTTGAGGAACCGTCACCAGAGATGAGAGCGTCTTCCCGTCGAAGTTGATCAAGGGGGGCGTGTTCGCATGGGTGTTGTGCTGCCGGGTTGGGCGGATGAGATCCTCGACATCATCGGCGTGTCGTGGCCGAACGTGGACGAGGACGACTACCGCGACATGGCCGACGCCCTGCGGGAGTTCGCCGACGACATAGACGGTGGCGCGAACGAGGCACATCAGGCCATCCAGAGCTTTGTGGGTTCGGCAGGCGGCTCCCTTGGGGTGGAGGCGCTCAATGCCCATTGGGGCAAGATCAACGGCAAGCATCTGAAAGGGCTGGCCGATTGCGGGCGCTTAGCCGCGACAGCCATGGATGCTGTCGCCTTGCTCATCGAGGGCGCCAAGCTCGGCGCCATCGTTCAACTCGGCATCCTTGCTGCCGAAGTGGTAGCGGCACAGGCCGCGGCGCCCTTCACGTTCGGCCTGTCGGAGCTGGGAGCGTTGGCGGGCACCCAGGCGACGCGTCTCGCCGTGCGCAAGATCATCAAAGAGGTCTGCCAGCAGGTTGTCGAGCAGATCGTCAGCGTCGCTTTGACACCGATCGAGGAAGCACTGGGCGCAATGGTCGGCGACCTGGTGGTCCAGCTTGGGGCCAATGCGCTCGGAGTGCAGAAAGGCGTCGATCTCGGTCATGCGGCTCAGGCCGGCAAGGACGCCGGGAAGTCCGCCGCTGCCGGCATGCAGCTGCTGAGTGCCGAGGGCAGCAGCAGTGGTGGAGGAAGTGGTGGAGGAGCCGGCGGTAGCGGCGGCTTCACCTTCGACCCTGATGCTCACGACAACGTGGTCGACGTTCTCAAGCGCGCCGGCGGAACCTTTCGCGACAAGGGTGGCAGCAAGATCGGGCGGGCCAGGAGCCACCACGAGCGCACCCGCGGTAAGGACGTCATCGCCAATGCCGCCGCCCCAATGATCGACAAGGTCATGGATGGACTCGGTGACGGCGTCAAGCGGACGGCGAAACATCTTGACGAGAAAATGGTCGGCGGCGTCAAGAAGATGAAACTGAATCACCGCGAAAATGATGACAGTATCGCAACCGAGATTCAGAGCATTGGCAAGAAGTCGCACGGTAACGCGCCGACTTACCATGTGGATGACCACGGGAAAGTTACTCGCCTCACCACCGCCGGACATCAAGATCTCACCGATGAGGACCGGAGTCGCCTCACCCCTATCGGACTTCAGGGGGACGACCACGTTCCCAGGAGAGTTGCAGGTAATTACCCGCTACCCAAGGAGCGCACGAAGAAGCCCTCGCAGCAGGTGCCCTTCGGCAGCACGGATCTGTCCCAGGCCACACAGTTGGCACGACACGCCAACACCGGAAAACGCGACCGGAAGACCAAACAACCAGAGAAGGGGGACTACGGCAATAAATCCGGCAGCAAGTTCTCGAGCCGGAACTATGCTGCGGCGCGGCATGGCGAGCGGGGCGCTGATGATGAGTTCATACTTGTCGGCCGCAGTGTGTTCACGACGGGCATGCACTCGGAACGTCAGGTCGGCATACCATTCCTCGACGCGAAACATGCAGGGGGGATGACCGAGCTTTACACGGAACGCGCACCCTGCACGAAAAGCCCTGGTTCTGCAGACTGCAGTGCCTGGATGTCAGAGCATCTGCCGGATGCAAAGGTCTCGCACTCCGTCGAATATGGCGACACCCCGGAGTCCAAGAAAAAGGGCAACGATGAAATGGAGAAATACCTCAACAGCATCAACCGCCGCAAGAGGTAGCGATTGACTCCAAGAAGCAGCTTCCGATAGCCTCGCAGGCGTTATCGCATCTTTTCGTTTTCGTTAGGACGGACCATGCCTCAGCTCGTCGACCGCTCGATGATGGAATCGACATTCTCTCCGGAGAAGCTGGTAACGCCTGAGGAGGGCAGCCTTCCGGCGGAACTCAACGGGGCGGCTCGTTCGCTTCTGGTCAACGTCGGCCTTCCGGATGAGCGAAGTTCCTTCTTTGCGATGGACGGAGGATTCTTCGAGGGGGAATCGCCCAACAGGTTTCGCCGATGCTCGGAACTCAGTTACTTTTCTGAATACGAGGACATGCCGAAAGGCTGGGAGAATTGGCTGATTCTCGGCGAGATTCATTCCGACGTTGTTGCTCTGGATCCCGTCTCCGGGGCCGTCTACAGCCTCCCGGATGGCGAGTACAAGGCGTGCCCGCTGAACCGGAGTCTCGATTCCTTCCTCTTCTTCCTCTACCTCCTCGAAATTGAGCGTCCTCATTACGACTTCAGGGTGTCAGATGAACTGCCCGACCCAGAGGGCGTTGCCGGAACCCTTCGGGAGCGAATGGCGGGTGCTGACCCGCTCCCCTTCGAAGGGGTGGAGCCCGCCTGGTCGGAGGGGTTCGACTGGGAGGCTGAGGACGCACCTCGCTTGCCCACCTGGGAGTGTGTTCTGTGGGATGTGCACGAGACGGTCGGGTAAGTCATGAAGTGATCCATGCCAGTCACGTGACCGAGAAGCGCTGCACCGAGGTAGCCCCATACACGCTACGACGGAACTGCTGCGCCGGCCGCCGCGTCCGGCGTCCCGGCAGAGATGAACAGGCCCGTAACAGCGAAAGGGTGACGGGCCTTCAAAGTGGCCGATTTGTGCGGCACTGTACGCTAAGGGCGTCTCACTTTATGTGAATCAATGTGACAGCAAGCCCTTAAGGCTCGCCTGACTTGACTGCTTTGGGTCGATTTTGAGGAGTTCTCCATGGCTACCCACGAGGGTGAACTACGGGAGTTCGGGCGGGAGGCGGCGGGTGATCCGCTCACGACGCCTCCCAGCGTGCTCCGCCTGGCACAGGTGGCCGTACCCTGGCAGGTCGGCCCGTACTTCCGCACCTCTCCTGAGGATCCGGTTCTCCTCGGCCACTATGCGGAATTCGCCGGACGTCACGTAGCTTTGGAAGAACATCGGCAGCTCGCGCGACTGGGCACCGACCAGGGATACGAAATCTGCACTGGCCCGCAGGGAACGGTGCAAGCAGCGCTGCTCGACTACAACGAGCCCCTCCGATTCGTGAACTCCTCTCCCGAGCACTTCGCACAGTCGCTCCTTGAGCTGGACCAATTGCTGCGCGCTGTCCTCACGACTGACCAGCCTCAGGCCGCTGCGGACGCATTCGCCCAGACTGAGCAGCGTCTGCGCACGATGGACCCGACCGCCTTCGCCAACCAGGAGAACTGGTGGCCCCTCGTCCTCGATGACATCCGTGACACGTCCAGTGCCGATTGGTATGCAGCCTTCGAGTACATCGGCGCTGATGGCCACAAGCAGATCGTGACCCAGTCCGGGAGTATCGGGCTGCACCCCGAGGAGCGACTCTGGTCCTCCTTGCATGGAGCAGGCATCGAGCCCAGCCAAGTGCTGAGAATCCACACCGAATTGGAGGCATGCTTCATGCCCGGCCACTACTGCTCCCTGTGGATGGAGCAGACCTTCCCGGACGCCGAACTGACCCACAACTTCCCCTACGGGGAAACCGCTGAATCCCGTGCCCAGGGCATCCGCCTCCTTCGCGAAGCCGCCGCCCAGCCTCCCAAGCAATAATGCAGCGAGGGGATGACCACATCATGACCACCGCTACGTCGGCACCCGACATGGCGGCGTGGCCACCGTTGGAGCCACACCGCGAAGATGCCGGCCGCGCGCTGCTCGACTGGGCAGCAACGGCCGACGAAAGTCTCCCGCGTCTGTGTCTGCTCCGCGGAGACCGGGCGAGCGGCAAGAGCCACCTGCTCGCTTGGTTCCTCGCCGGCTCGGCACCCCACCCCCGCACCGTTGCCCACGCCACCGTCCCCGCCGCAGGGCTCATCACTGAAGCCCTTGCCTGGGGGATGAGCCGTCAACTCGGCTATGGTCCCTTGCCTCCGCACCAACTTCTGAACCGTATCGCCGTAGACGATCGTCCGCTGCTCCTGCTGGTGCCTGACCTCCATCTCGCCGGGCGTGGCCCCTCGGGCCAACCGTCGGCCCAGCCGCAGACGATCGTCGACGAACTCCTCGCGCCGCTTCTGCAATTCGCGCACGTGCGGGTCGTCGTGGAGACCGGCAGCACTGACCTCCTCAGCTCCGCAAACCCCTACATCATCGACCTCGGCCCGTCGTCGCATCTTGGCGCCGCCTCCGAAGGCGCATCGACTGCGGACTTCGCATCCACGCTCGCCACGGTGCCTCGAACGTCGGACGGCAGGCTCCTGTGGAACCAGGCTCCTGCTCAGACCCGGGAGTACGTCCTCGATGCCGCGCTTGATGCAGGCGACGGCACGGCAGTACGCAACCTGCTCGCCGACCCGGGATTCCTGATACACGGTTCCACCACCGCCATCACTGCCACGCTCAACAGCCCATCCACCATTGCCCCCGCTGGTCTGCGCAGCATCTGGGACCGCGTGGCCCCGCAACTGGCGATCAAGGAATACGGCGACACCGAGCGGGCCGCACTGCTGCATGCCGCTGCCCTCGCCACCAGTCCTACCCTCAGTGAATACCTGCGGCCCCTCGCCGAGCAGCACCACTGGACAGCCACCTGGGCACACCATGACGCCCCGACCGTCGCTCACTGCCACATCCCGGGAAACGGCGACCAGTTGCTTGCCTCAGACGCACTGGGCCGCGTCCACCTCCACCATCTCACCACGGGCAACAGGACCGGCACGGTGCCCACACCCGCGGCGCTGAGGCCCTCTGAAATCGCAGCGGCCGCCCCCGACGCCTTGTTGCTTCTCGACGAAACCGGGCCATTGCATCACCTGACCTCGGACGACGAGAGCACAGCGGCCACCGTGCTCGGGCACATCGCCTCCCACCACGACCACATGCTGCTGACCTCTGATGGCTCCCGGCCCACTGCCCTCGGCTCCTGCCCGCAGTCCTCTCTGGCAGTCGTCGGCGACGCCGCCGGAGCGGTACACCTGTGGTCCCTGGCCGAGTATCGCCCCATGCCACAATCCTGCCGCCTGCATTCCGCCCCGATCACGGCCGTCACTTGCCTGCGGCTGCCTGAGGACGACCTCTCCTTCGTCATCAGCGCAGCTTTCGACGGATCGATCCGCCTATGGGAAACCTCCCAAGGCCCCATGGAAGGGCCTGTCGACCAAAGGCCGGCCCTTGTCACGGCCCTCGCAGCCGCCGACACCCCTGTCGGTCCATTGCTCGCCGCCGCGTGGAACGACGCCGAACTGCACCTGTGGCACCTCTCAAGCGGAAGCGTCCAAACCCTGCCGCTGATCTACCGCTGTCATGCCCTGACGCTTTCCTCCAACGGGCAGTTGACCATCGGTGGGCCGGACGGTCTCCACGCCATACACCTTGATCTCGATCGCCTCTGGGGCTGATCCCCCCATTGGCGCGGCGCAATTGACGCCGCCGCCTCCCCCGTTGGACGGTCACAGCCCCCCGCTCGACCTGCAGGGCGCTTCGGCGGGACCTGGCGTGTCATCAGGAAGGTCAGCAACGAGTCAGCATAGGTACGGCCAGAGCCGACCAGAGATGGGGGAACCTGCAACTTGGCGTGAACCGAGGTTAACCTCATGACCTGGCAAGACGCTGGTCACGAGGCCAACCTCAGCCCTACCTCCACCCGATTCGGGCGATCCCCCGCGTCGCCCGAATCAGGCTGCTCTCCGGATTCCGCCCGAGGGGACGAACTTCCGGTGGCCGTCTGAGTATATTGGCTCTCAGCCAGTCAACGCAGGAGTTACAGGATGTCCCCCCGCAGCGCATCGGTCAATGAAGAATTGCGGCGGCGCTCCCGCGAGCGGCTGTTGCAAGCGACGGTCGATCTGGTAGGGGAGCGCGGGTACGAGGCGACGACGCTCGGGGACATCGCCCAGCGGGCCGGGGCGGCGCGCGGGCTGATCTCGTACTACTTCCCGGGCAAGCGTCAGCTGCTCCAGTCCGCCGTGCACCGGCTGATGCACCTCACCCTGCAGGCGGCGCTGGAGCGTGAACCGCGGCCCACCGGGCCGGACGCGGGACGGGAACTGCTGGCCCGGGCCATCGACGCGATCCTCGGGCTGGCGCACGACCGGGCGTTGCTGATGCGGACGCACATGGCGGGGATCCTGACGGCCGAAGGGTTCATCCAGTGTCCCGAGCAGCAGCGGCTGGCGCAGTTGCTGCGGGAGACGGTCGTGGCGTACGGCTCGGCGGACCCGGACACCGACTATCCCTTGCTGCGGGCCCTGTTGATGGGCGCGGTGGTGCCGATGCTGCTGCCGGGGCACCGATGCCGCGGGCCCGGCTGCGGGCCGAGCTGTTCCAGCGGTACGGGCTGGACTGGGAACTGGGCGTCCCACCGGGCGAGAAGCCCGCCGCGGCGACCCGGCCGCGCGACAACTCCCCTCAGCTGGCGGGTAGTTGAGGTACCCGTTACGGGTGGGCGGGCCCTGGGGCGGAGGTGTCTCCGGGACCTCGGCGGCCGTGTCAGCGTTTGTTGTGACGGGGTGTCAAGAGGCCCTCGTCGCGGGCTCCGGCGATCAGCCGCAGTGATCGCCGGCGGTTGCGTCCGGTGGCGAGCATGACGGCCAGCACCGGGTCGCGCCCCTCGCGCTGGGCCTGCCGGTAGGCGTCCGCGGCGAGCTTGCGGCGCTCGGCGACCCGTTTCCGGGCGAGCGGCGCCGAGCGGGTGCGCGCCTCCGCCCCGTCCCCCTGCGCCGCCGCCTCGCCCGTCGCTTCCGTGGCCCGCTCGTCCGTCCCGACGCGGTCCTCCGCCCCGGCCTCGGCCGCTGGTTCCGTCTGGGCGCGCTCGTCGCCTTCGGGACCCGCCGTGTCCGTCCCACCGGCCGCCTCCGCCGCCGCGTCGGCCGACTGCTCGGCGAGCGGCGCCGACTGCCCGACGGGGGGCTCCGGCGGTTCGGTGACCCGGGCCGCCCCACCGGTGCCCCGGACCGGTCCGGTCGTCGACTTCGTCGGCGCCGCCGGCCCCTTGGACGGCCGTTCCGCAGCCCGGCCGGTCGGCGGGGGGTCGGCCACGCCGGCCGTCGGGCCGGTCACCGGCGAGTCCTCCACGGCAGCCGCCGGTCCGCGTGCCGGGCCGGCCGACGACTCCCGGGGCGCGCCGGCCGGTGCGCTCGGCGCCGGGCCGGTCGCGGGTGCGCCCGCCGGGCGCACCATCCGCTCCGGTGATCCGGCGGCCGGGCCGGGCTGGCGGGGTGTCGGGCGGTGCTTCCGCGGGCGCCCGGTGGCCGCCCGGAAGGCGTCGTCCAGGGGGCCCTCGATCCAGCGGCCCAGGTCGGCGAGGCCGTCCAGGGTGAGCGGCGGGTCGGCCCGTACGTCCTCGACGGTGATGTGGTCGTCGGAGACCGTCACGAGGACGTCGATACGGGCGCCGTCGGCGAACGTCAGCCGGGCGCTGCACCAGGGGCCCAGCGGGTCGAGCCGGGGTGCGGTCGGGCCGGCCGGCTCGTCCGGTGCGGCGGGCGTGCGCGCGGGCGCGGCGGAGCCGTGCGCCTGCAGCTCCCACGTGGGCCACTCCCGTGGCGCGCCCTGGGCTTCATATCGGTGATTAACGGTATAAAAGTCACTTTCCGACACATTGAAAACCTAGCCTCCAGCCCACCCGGCCCAGTAGCGCGGCACGCTCATCCCACCGGGAGCAACCCCGATAGCGCATCTCCCGTCGCGCGCCCGCCGGTGCGATCCTGGGGTTATCCCGCGGAAGGGGCCACTCGTGCTTCGTGTCGCAGTGATCGGTTCGGGACCCAGCGGCGTCTACACCGCCCAGTCCCTCGTCGAGCAGGAGATCGTGCCGGACATCGAGGTCTATGTCCTGGACCGGCTGCCGTGCCCGTACGGCCTGGTGCGCTACGGGGTCGCCCCTGATCACGAGAAGATCAAATCGCTGCAGAACAACCTGCGTACGGTGCTGGAGCACCCCCGGGTGCGCTTCGTGGGAAATGTGGAGGCAGGGGCTCCGGGGCTGGGCGTCGAGGAGCTGCGGGAGATCTTCGACGCGGTGGTGTTCTGTGTGGGCGCGGCCACCGACCGGCATCTGGGCATCCCCGGTGAGGACCTGCCCGGCAGCCACCCGGCGACCGATTTCGTCGCCTGGTACAGCGCGCACCCGGACGCGGCCGCGACCCGCTTCGCCCTCACCGCGCGGTCGGCCGTCGTGATCGGGGTGGGGAACGTGGCGGTGGACGTGGCGCGGATGCTCTCGCGGGCGGCCGCCGAGCTGGCCGCCACCGACATGCCGCAGGGTCCGCTGGGCGCGCTCGCGGACAGCCGGGTCGAGGACGTGTGGATGGTGGGCCGACGCGGGCCCTCCCAGGCCAAGTTCACGACCAAGGAGCTGCGCGAGCTGGGGTCGCTGCCGGGCACCGAGGTGCTGGTGCGGCCCGAGGAGCTGGCGCTGGATCCGGCGTACCGGGACCCGGCTGGTCTGCCGGCGGTGGCCCGGCGCAACGTCGAGGTGCTGCGGGGCTGGGCGGAGCGGCCGAACGGCGGCGGCGCTCCGGTGGGCCGGCGGCGCCGGATCCACCTGCGGTTCTTCCTGCGGCCGGTGGAAATGCTCGGCGACGCCGGCGGGGTGCGGGCCGTCCGGTTCGAGCGGACCGCGCCCGACGGGTCGGGCGGGGTCACCGGGACCGGCCGATTCGAGGAGATCGAGGGGCAGTTGGTGCTGCGCTCGGTCGGCTACCGGGGGACGCCGCAGCCGGGGCTGCCGTTCGACGAGGCGACCGGGACCGTGCCGCACACCGCGGGGCGGGTGCTGGCGGAGGGGGCACCGCTGCCCGGCGTCTATGTGGCGGGCTGGATCAAGCGGGGCCCTACGGGCGTGATCGGCACGAACCGGCCGTGCGCCAAGGAGACCGCGCAGTCGCTGCTGGCGGACGCGGCCACGCTGGCGGGGCGGGCGACGGCCGGGGACCCGGTGGCCGCGCTGGCCCGGGCGGGGCAGCGGCCGGTCCTGTGGCCGGGCTGGCTCGCCATCGAGGCCGCCGAGGCGGAATGGGGCCAGGGGCTGGGGCGCGGCACGGTCAAGCTGCCGGACTGGGCGGGCCTGTTGGCGGCGGCCCAGGCGGCGGACACGAGCCGCTGAGGCCCGGCGGGCGGTGCCGGCGTCACTCCTCCCCGAGCCGGCAGGCCTGGAGGTCGGCCGCCCTCAGGACGTCGTCGATCAGGCCGGGGAAGAGCGTTTCCAGGTCGGCCGTGCGCAGCCGGTTCATCTTGGCCGTGCCCCGGTAGAACTGCTCGATCACGCCGTGCTCCCGCAGCACCCGGAAGTGGTGCGTACAGGTCGACTTGCTGACCGGCAGCTCGATGTCCGCGCAGTTCAGCTCGCCCTCGGCGGCGGCGAGCCGGCACACGACCCGCAGGCGCATGGGGTCGGCGAGGGCGTGCAGGACGCCGGCGAGCCGGATCTCCTCGCGGGCCGGGTGGGCGAGCGCGCGCGATCCCGGCACGGCGCCGGGGGAAGTCGTATCGGTCGGCATGACGGCTCCTGTGGGGTCTGCGGGCCCGCTCTCCGGGTTCCGGGGGCCTGACGCCCGGTCCGCAGGCTCATTGTACGAGAAGCGTCGTAGTTTGACACCTGGCGTAGTACGGTGGTTATCGTACAAGCGCGGGGCCGGTCCGGCTCCCGTCCTTCCCGCACACCCAGGCACAGGAGCCCGCCGTGAGCGCACTGTTCGAGCCCATCACCCTTCGCTCGCTGACCATCCCGAACCGCCTCTGGATGGCGCCCATGTGCCAGTACTCCGCGGCTCCCGAGGGCCCCGAGGAAGGGGCGCCCAACGACTGGCACTTCCAGCACCTGGCCGCGCGGGCGACCGGCGGCACCGGGCTGATCCTCACGGAGGCGACCGCGGTGCACCCCGACGGCCGGATCAGCCCGTACGACCTCGGGCTGTGGAACGACACCCAGACCGAGGCCTTCCGGCGCATCACCGCCTTCCTCAAGGCCCAGGGCACCACCCCCGGCATCCAGATCGCCCACGCCGGACGCAAGGCATCCACCGAGCGCACCTGGGTCAACCGCGGCGGCCCGATCCTGCCCGGTCAGCGGCACGGCTGGGAGCCCGTGGGACCGAGCCCGCTGCCGTTCGACGAGGGGTTCACCACGCCGGCGGAGCTGTCCGTCGGGCAGATCCAGGAACTCGTCGGGCAGTTCGGGGCGACCGCGCGCCGGGCGCTGGCGGCCGGCTTCGAGGTGGCCGAGATCCACGGCGCGCACGGCTACCTGATCAACCAGTTCCTCTCCCCCTTCACCAACCGGCGCACCGACGCCTACGGCGGCTCGTACGAGAACCGGACGCGGTTCGCGCTGGAGGTCGTGGACGCCGTGCGGGCGCAGTGGCCGGACGAGCTGCCGGTCTTCTTCCGGATCTCGGCGACCGACTGGCTCGCAGAGGACGCGAGCGACGACCGCACGGGCTGGACGGCCGACGACACCGTGCGCTTCGCCCGGGACCTGCGGGAGCACGGCATCGACCTGCTGGACACCTCCACCGGCGGCAACGCGCCGGACGCGAAGATCACCGCCGGACCGGGCTACCAGGTGCCGTTCGCCGAGCGCGTCAAGAAGGAGACCGGCCTGGCGGTGGGCGCCGTCGGACTGATCACCGAGGCGCGGCAGGCCGAGAAGATCGTCGCGGACGGCCAGGCGGACGCCGTGCTGCTCGGCCGGGAGCTGCTGCGCTCCCCCAGCTTCGCGCAGCACGCGGCGCGGGAGCTGGGCGCCGAGGTCCGGGTGCCGCAGCCGTACCACCGCGCCGGCTGAAGCCGGTCCCAGGCCCCTCGGTCGGCGGTCTGCGGGACGCCGTCGCACGCCGTCCGACCTGCGCGGACGGGCTCCGGGACGCCGTTGTCAGTGGTCGGGTGCAGACTTGCCACCATCTGAGACAACGGCGTCCCGGAGGTTCGGGCCATGACTGACGTACTACTCGCGGTGGGCACCCGCAAAGGGCTCTTCATCGGCCGCCGACGGCGCGGCGCATGGGAGTTGAGCGGTCCGCATTTCCCCTCGCAGGCGGTGTACTCCCTCGGGATCGACACCCGCCGGGCGACACCCCGGCTGCTGGCCGGTGCCGACAGCGCCCACTGGGGCCCGTCGGTGTTCCACTCCGACGACCTGGGTGAGAGCTGGCAGGAGCCCGCCCGCCCCGCGGTCAAGTACCCGAGAGACACCGGGACTTCGCTGGAGCGGGTGTGGCAGCTGCATCCGGCGGGCCCGGCCGCCCCGGACGTGGTGTACGCCGGCACCGAGCCCGGCGGGCTGTTCCGCTCCGAGGACTGCGGCGAGACGTTCGAGCTGGTCCGGGCGCTGTGGGAGCACCCGAGCCGTGAGCAGTGGGTGCCGGGCGGCGGCGGGCTGGCGGTCCATACGGTGATCACCGACCCGCGGGACCCCGACGCGGTCACCGTCGCGGTGTCCACGG
This sequence comes from Streptomyces endophytica, assembly GCF_026153355.1. Classification (GTDB taxonomy): domain Bacteria; phylum Actinomycetota; class Actinomycetes; order Streptomycetales; family Streptomycetaceae; genus Streptomyces; species Streptomyces endophytica. The sequence continues at coordinate 5,798,999 of NZ_CP110636.1, forward strand.
CCGGGGTGTTCCGCACCCTGGACGGCGGTGCCAGCTGGGCCCCGTCCAACAAGGGCGTCAAGGCGGTCTTCCTGCCGGACCAGCTTCCGGAGTTCGGCCAGTGCGTCCACAAGATCGCCCAGGACCCGGTCGACCGCGACCGGCTCTATCTGCAGAACCACTGGGGCGTCTACCGCAGCGACGACGCGGGCGCGCAGTGGACGGACATCGGCGCCGGGCTGCCCTCCGACTTCGGCTTCGCGGTGGCCGCGCATCCGCACCGCGGCGAGGTCGCCTACCTCTTCCCCATCACGGCCGACATCGACCGGGTGCCGGCCGAGCACCGCTGCCGGGTCTACCGCACCTCCGACGCCGGCGGCAGCTGGGAGGCGCTGAACCACGGCCTCCCCGAGGAGGACCATTACGGCACGGTGCTCCGCGACGCCCTCTCCGTCGACGACGCCGAGCCCGCGGGGGTGTATTTCGGCAATCGCAACGGCGAGGTGTACGCCAGCGCGGACGACGGCGACAGCTGGCGGCAGCTCGCCTCCCACCTGCCGGACGTGCTGTGCGTCCGGGCGGCGACGGTGGCGTGAGGAGAGAGGTGGCCTGGCCAAGGGGGTGAGCGATAGCGACGTCACACATGCGCGAGGAGGAACGACCAGGAGCCCTGCGGCAGTTGGGGTGCTCCGGGTGGTGACCGTGCGCGGCCGGCCGGACCGGGTCCGTCGAGGGACGGGGAATTGAAGGGGAGGGCGCTGCGGCCAGTAGGGTGATCCCGTGGCTGCACGACCTCTTCAAGACATCGTCGAACCAGGCTGGGCCAAAGCGCTGGAGCCCGTCGCCGACCGGATCGCCGCGATGGGCGACTTCCTGCGGGCGGAGATCGCCCAGGGACGCACCTATCTACCGGCCGGCAACAACGTGCTGCGCGCCTTCCAGCAGCCGTTCGACGAGGTACGGGTGCTCATCGTCGGACAGGACCCCTACCCCACCCCGGGGCATGCGGTCGGGCTCAGCTTCTCGGTGGCGCCGGACGTCCGTCCGCTGCCCGGGAGCCTGGAGAACATCTTCCGCGAGCTGCACTCCGACCTCGGCCTGCCCCGGCCGTCGAACGGCGATCTGACCCCGTGGACGCGCCAGGGCGTCCTGCTGCTGAACAGAGCGCTGACGACGGCGCCGCGCAAGCCCGCCGCCCACCGCGGCAAGGGCTGGGAAGAGGTCACCGAGCAGGCCATCCGCGCGCTGGTGGCCCGCGGCCGTCCGCTGGTGTCGATCCTGTGGGGGCGCGACGCACGGAACCTTCGGCCGCTGCTGGGCGATCTGCCAGCCGTCGAGTCCGCGCACCCCTCCCCTATGTCTGCCGACCGGGGCTTCTTCGGCTCCCGGCCGTTCAGCCGGGCGAACGACCTGTTGGTCCGGCAGGGCGCGACGCCCGTCGACTGGAGGCTGCCCTGACCCCGGGCGATAGTGTGCCCGGCATGACGAACGCGAACATCCCTGCGGGTTGGTACGCCGACCCACAGGGCACCCCCCACCAACTCCGCTGGTGGGACGGGTCCCAGTGGACGGCGCACACCCACCCGGGACAGCAGCCGGCAGCCCCGGACCGGGCCGCACAGCCCGGCCCCCAGCAGCCGCAACAGCAGTACGCCCCGGCCCAGCAGCAGCCCCAGCCGGCCGCCCAGCACCACGCGCAGCAGCAGACGGCCCCGCAGCAGGCGCCGCAGCAGTCCGTGCCGGGTCAGGCGCCGTACCCCGGCCAGCCGCAGGGCGGCGCCCCGTACGGCCAGCCCGGCCCCGGTCCGCAGGGCCAGGGTCAGCCGATGCCCGGTCAGCCGATGCAGCAGCCGTACGGCCAGCAGCCGATGCCCGGACAGCAGCCCGGCCCGTACGCCGGGGCCGGCGTGGCGCACCAGGTGCAGCAGCAGGCGGGCGTGGCACCGACGGGCCAGGGCGGCGGGACGCTGTTCACCGAGCCGGTGCTGGTGGTCAACCAGAAGGCCAAGCTCATCGAGGTCACCAACGAGTACAGCGTCTTCGACCAGCACGGCAACACCCTGGGCGCGGTCGTCCAGGTCGGCCAGAGCACGGCCAAGAAGGTGCTGCGGGTGGTCTCCAGCCTGGACCAGTACATGACCCACAAGCTGGAGATCCGGGACGCCTACGGCCAGCCGCAGCTGGTGCTGACCCGGCCCGCGAAGCTGATCAAGTCCCGGGTCATCGTGGAGCGTCCGGACGGCTCGCCGGTCGGCGAGATCGTCCAGCAGAACGCCATCGGGAAGATCAACTTCGGGCTGATGGTGAACGGCCAGCAGATCGGCGCCATCAAGGCCGAGAACTGGCGGGCTTGGAACTTCGCGATCGTGGACCACACCGACGCCGAGATCGCCCGGATCACCAAGACCTGGGAGGGCCTCGCCAAGACGATGTTCACGACCGCCGACAACTACGTCCTGCAGATCCACCAGCAGCTGCCCGATCCGCTGCTCAGCCTCGTCGTCGCCACGGCCCTGACCGTCGACACCGCCCTCAAGCAGGACGCCCGGGGCCTTGGCTGACGCCTCCGGCGACCACGTCCTCGGCGTCGACTCGGGCGGGTCGGGGCTGCGGATCGCGGTGGCCCGCGCCGGCGACGCCACGGCGCGGCCGCTGGCCGTCCGCACCTCCCGTGAGCCGGTGCGCACCGGCCCCGCCGGGATCGACGCGGACCATCTGCTGTCCCAACTCCTGCCGCTGGCCGACGAGTTGGCCGAGGAGGTGGGGGCGCGGGACTTCCCGGCCGTGTGTGTCGGCGCCGCCGGTATGGCCTCCATGGGCGACGACCTGCGCGCCCGGCTGCCCGGCGCGCTGGCCACCGCGTACGGGGTGCGCGGGCTCGCCCTCGCGGCCGACGCCGTGACCGCGTACGCCGGGGCCCTCGGGCAGCGGCCCGGCGCCGTGGTCGCCGCGGGCACCGGCATGATCGCGCTCGGCACCGACCTGACCGCGGAGGCGGGCTGGCGCCGGGCGGACGGCTGGGGCCATCTGCTGGGCGACTGCGGCAGCGGCGCCTGGATCGGCCGGGCCGGACTGGAGGCCGCGCTGCGTGCGTACGACGGCCGGCTCGGGGGTTCGGCCGCCCTCCTGGCCCGCGCGGAAGCGGTGTTCGGCCCGGTCGCCGGGCTGCCCGGGGCGCTCTACCCGCGTCCCGACCGGCCTGCCGTCCTGGCCTCGTTCGCGCCCGAGGTCGGCCGGTGCGCCGCGGCGGACGACGCGGTGGCGCGGGGCATCCTGGGCGCCGCCGCGGGCCATCTCGCCGATGCCGCGGCCGCGGTCTGCCCGCCGGGCGCCGGCCGCGCGGTGGCCTGCACCGGCGGCCTGTTCGGCCTCGGCGAACCGCTGCTGGCCCCGCTGCGCACCGCGCTCGCCGAACGACTGCCGGGCGCCCCGCTGACGCCCGCCGCCGGGACCCCGCTCGACGGGGCGCTGGCCCTCGCCGCGGCGCTCGCCGGCGACCGGCTGAAACTCCCCGCCGATGGGAAGTTGTTGCAGATCACACGGCCTGCGCCGGGGTAGCGCGACCCTGACGCGCGGGATAAATCGGGACGGATACCTCGGCACCGAACCCTCCCTCCGCGGGCGGGGGGTCCGAGGCGTTAGCATGCGGCGCCATGAGTTCCCCCACTGGGCCCGCACCTGGCTCGCCCCATTTTGACGCCGCACCCCCGAGCCCGGGAGGCGCACCCGGCCTGCCCGTACGCATGCCGCGCGCCCGGCAGTCCGGCCGCCACCGCAGGCCGGAGCCGCTCGCCGCACCCGAGGGCGCACCCGCCCTCGTGCTGGCCGTGCCCGGCACCCCGTCCTCCGCCGCGCGCAGCCTGGCGGAGGAGGTCTCCAGCATCGCCCGCTCCGAACTCCCCGGTCTGGACGCCCGGATCGGCTACGTCGACGGCGGTGACGACGAGTTCCCGTCGCTCGAAGCGGTGCTGGCGCAGGCCGCCGCCGAGCGCAGGGCCCGCGAGAGCGCCGACGGCCAGGAGGACCCGGGTCCGGTCGCCGTGGTCGTCCCGCTGCTGGCCGGCCCGGACAGCGCGCTGCTGCGCCGGATACGCCAGGCGATCATGAACAGCGGCTCGGGCGCCGAGCTGACCGACGTCCTCGGCCCGCACCCGCTGCTCGCCGAGGCGCTGCACGTCCGGCTCTCCGAGGCCGGTCTGGCGCGCGCCGACCGGGCCCGGCTGTTCACGGTCGCGACGGCCGCGGACGGCATCATCCTCGCCACCGTCGGCGGCGAGGAGGCCGTGCAGGCCGCCGGGATCACCGGCATGCTGCTGTCCGCCCGGCTCGCGGTGCCGGTGCTGGCCGCCGCGCTGGACGAGGAGGGCGCCATCTCCCGTACGGCCGAGCAGCTGCGCGAGTCCGGTTCGCAGCAGCTGGCGCTGGCTCCGTACCTGATCGGCCCGGAGATCGCCGACGGCCTTGTGGGGGCGGCCGCGTCGGAGGCGGGCTGCGCGGCGGCCGAGTCCCTCGGCGCGTACGGCGCGGTGGGCCGGCTGGTGCTCTCCAACTACGCGGCCTCGGTGGGCATCACCCTCCCGACGCAGACGCCGGGTGTCCCGGTCCGCTAGGAGACCGGACGACGCAACGCAACCACCGGTATCCGGTACCGGCCAGGGGCCGTCCCCGCACGCTTCGTGCGGGGACGGCCCTTCGGCGTTCCGGGCGGACGGCAGCTTCCCCGGTGGACGACACGCTTCCCGGGCGGAAGGCTGCGGTCCGGTTCCCGTCGTGAGCGGCGCAGACGGCCGTCAGAAGGCCTGGGAGCGCGGCGGGTGCGGCACGGGACCCCGGGGAGCCGTACGCTCGCGAGAGGACCGCACACGGCCCCTCTCCGGGCGCTCACCCGTACGCGAAGGAAGCCCATGTCGAACATCGACATCGTCCGAGCCGGATTCGCCGCCTACCTCGCGCAGGACCGCGACGCCATCGAACGGCTGCTCGCCGACGACTTCGTCTTCACCAGCCCCCAGGACGACCACATCGACCGGGCCACCTTCCTGGAGGTGTGCTTCCCGACCGCGGACCGGCTGCGCCACCAGGAGATCCTGGACACGGCCGAGATCGACGACGAGCAGGTCTACGTCCGCTACGAGTACGAGCTGACGACCGGTGAGCGGCACCGCAACGTCGAGGTGCAGACGGTGCGGAACTGCCGGATCGCCGAGGCGCAGGTGTACTTCGGCGGCCGCTTCCCGCGGGAATGAGCGCCCTGGTCGCCCGTCAGACGAACACGACGCAGGAGGCCGCCGGCGCCTCGATCGCGCCGGCCCGCACCGGGACCCCGCTCTCCCGGTCGACGGTGAACCAGGTGACGTCGCCGGAGCGCTCGTTGGCCACGTAGAGGTGCCGGCCGTCGGGGTGCAGGGCGAGGGCGCGCGGCCAATGGCCGCCGCAGGGCACGGTGGTGACCAGGGTCGCCGCGCCGCCCGACGGGTCGAGGGCGAGCACGGAGAGGCTGTCGTGGCCCCGGTTGGCGGCCCAGGCGAACCGTCCGTCCGGAGAGACGACCAGCCCGGAGGGGTACGTTCCGGCCGCCTCCGCCCCTCCGGCAGCAGCCGGCACTCCCCCAGCGGCGTCAGGGCGCCGCGCGCCCCGTCCCACCGGCAGACCGTCACCGCGGGGTCGAGTTCGTGGATGACGTAGACGTGGTGGCCGTGCGGGTGGAAGGCGAGGTGGCGCGGGCCGCTGCCGGGCCGGAGCGGCACCTCGGCGTGCACGGCCGGCGCCCCGCCGGCCGGGTCGGCGAACGCGCAGATCCGCACGGAGTCGGTGCCCAGGTCGACGCTGAGCAGCCACCGCCCGTCCGGCGCGGGTGCGACGGCGTGGGCGTGCGGCCCCTCCTGGCGGTCGGCCTGCGGCCCGCTGCCCTCATGGGCGAGCACTCCGGCGATGCCGCCGAGCGAACCGTCCGCGCCCACCGGGAGCGTACTGACGCTGCCGGAGCTGTAGTTGGCGGTGACCAGATGGCCCGCCACCAGGGCGAGATGCGTCGGATCGGCGCCGCCGACGGGGACGGCGGCGCCGAGGAGTTCGGGCCCGCCGGGTGTGAGGAGGAAGGCGGCCGCGGCCCCCTCGGCGGTCTCGCTGACCGCGTACAGCCGCCGGCCGTCCGGATCCGGCACCAGATAGGAGGGGTTCGGGACGGCGTCGGTGGAGTGCAGGACGGTGAGCGCCCCCGTCTCCGGGTCGACCGCCGCGGTGGTGATCCCGCGTCCCCCGTTCGTGGTGAACGACCCGATGTACGCCGCCGCCCCGGCGCCGCACCCTCCGCCTCCGCGCCCACTTCGTCGGCCACCGCCCCGTTCGTCACGGCTCCACCCTTCGTCCGCCGGCCCGCTGCCCGCCGGGATGCACACGCACCCGGCGTACGTATCCCTTACCGCGGGGCACGGCGGACACGCCAGTACGGGCCCGCCGGTACGGGCCCGCCGGTACGGAAGCCGCTGGGCGGACCGCCGGTCAGGCCCCGGCGAGCGGGGAGGGCCGGGTGCTGCGCAACGGAGCGGCCAGGTCGGACAGGGCCCGCTCCAGGCCGTGCAGGTGGGCGAGCGCGGGCTCGGGCACCGCGTACTCGGGCACCGCCCCGGTCTCGGTGGCGGCGCGCGACCGGCCCGGTGCGGTGCCCGGTGCGGTGAGGGCCTCCACGGCGGCCTCCACCCGCCAGCACGCGGCGGCCAGCCGGTCGTCGTGCGAGGCCTCGGGGTCCGCGGCGATGGAGGCGAGCCCGCGGACTTCCCGGGCGCAGTCGTCGAGCAGCGCCAGTACGCGGCGCGCCTTCTCCTTGCGGCCGCGCAGCGGGCTCAGCGGGTGCACGAGCGGGGCGAGGGACAGCCGGACCCGGCCGAGCAGCAGTTCCAGTTCGGCGATCCGCGGGGTGGGATCGGCGGTCCCCGAACCGGCGAGCCGGGCGGCGGCCTCGGTGGCGCAGGCGTGCACACAGCGCAGGGCGCGCTCGATCCAGGCGTCCGTGGTGGCGTGCGTGGTCACCGGCAGGACGAGCAGGACGGCCAGTGCCGCACCGAGCGCGCCGACGCCGGTCTCGGTGAGCCGGAGGGCCAGCAGGTCCGGGGTCAGGACGCCGAGGAGCCCGTAGAGCAGACCGGCCATCACCGTCACCGCGAACATCATCCAGGTGTACGAGACCGGGGCGGTGTAGAAGATCCCGAAGACGCAGAGGGCGATCAGGGCCACGGAGGGGACCGCGGCGCCGTGCAGGGGAAGGGCCACGACCGTCCCGGCGGCGATGCCGAGGACGGTGCCGAGCACCCGGCGGAAGCCGCGGACCAGGGTCTCTCCGCGGGAGGCGGTGTTGACGAAGATCCACCAGGTGGCGCCGACGGCCCAGTACCAGCGCTGGTCGGAGAGCACCTGGCCCGCCAGGAGGGCGAAGCCGCCGCCGAGCGTCGCCTGGATCGCCTGGCGGGTGGTCGTCCGGGCCAGTCCGGTCCCGGACGGCGGTGCGGGCGCGGCGGCCGGCGGCAGCTTCCGCTCGTAGCACCAGAGCCCGAACCGCACGGCCGAGGACAGGGTGATCGACAGGGCGACGGCACCGTAGAGCTCGACGAGCTGGCCGGGCACCGTGTGCAGGAACTGGGTGGCGAAGAACATCATGAACGCGAACACCCCGAGGGCGTGGCCGCGCGGGCCCCAGCGGCGGGCGTAGACGCCCAGGCCCATGACCGCGAGGAAGGCCGCGTCCCGGGCCGGCGGGAGGTCGTGCAGGCCCGCGGCGAGTGCGAGCACCGGGAAGCCGACGGCGGGCAGCAGCAGGGTGGTGACGGCCTGGCCGCGGACCGTGGCGTCGGTGACGGTGAAGAGGGCCAGCAGCGCGGCGAGCCCACCGGTGACGGCGGCGACCAGGGAATGCCCGGCCAGGCCGCAGACGGCGACCGCCAGGCCGATGCCGAGGACGGCCCGTACGGCGCTGCGCAGCCGCAGCCACCCCGGGTCCGGAGCCACGAACACCCTCTTCAGCACTGCTTCCCCACCCTTCGACGGTCCGGCATGACAAAGGCGCCGCGGGGGTCCGCAGCGCCATCGACCGCACCATCAGAGCATCCCTTCGGCGAATGGCTCAACAGACGCCGGAATCGCTGTGCCATTGGCCCATCCGGTGGCACCCATTCCGGTTCCGAGGAGGTCCAATGGCCGGGCCGGGCGGCACGGCACACGGGATGTCCGCGCTGGCCGGTGCCCTGCCGGAGGTGCGCCGGCGGCCCGGCAGCCGTCTCACCCGGCGGCCCGGATGCTGGGCCATTGGTACATTCACCGGCAGAGTCCGCCGACCGTGAGGAGGCCGTGGACCGTGCCCGTGGACGCCCTGGACGCCAAGATCCTCCGGCTGCTGCTGGAGCAGCCGCGCACCAGCGTGCGGGAGTACGCCCGGCTGCTCGGCGTGGCCCGGGGCACCGTGCAGGCACGGCTGGACCGGCTGGAGCGGGACGGCGTGATCACCGCGTACGGGCCGCGGCTGTCACCCGCCGCGCTCGGCCATCCGCTGCTCGCCTTCGTGCACATCGAGGTCACCCAGGGCCACCTGGAGGAGGTGGCCGACGCGCTCGCCGAGGTGCCGCAGATCATCGAGGCGTTCTCGACGACCGGCGGCGGCGATCTGCTGACCCGGGTGGTGGCCCGGGACGCGGCGCATCTGGAGGACGTGATCCAGCGGCTGATCAGCCTCCCTGGGTGGTCCGCACACGGACGGAGATGGCACTGCGCGAGCGGGTGCCGCACCGGATGCTGCCGTTGGTCGAGGACGTGGGCGGGACCGCCCGGCCACGGTGAGCCGGGCCGGCGGTCGACGGTCGGCGGCCGGCAGTCGGCAGTCCGCAGTCGGCAGTCGGCGGTACGGGCGGAGCGTCTTGGCATGCTGGAGGGCATGAGTGCCTCCCCCACCTCCCCGGTCACGCCCACCCCGGTGATCTTCGATCTCGACGGCACCCTGGTGGACAGCGAGCCGAACTACTACGAGGCGGGGCGCCGACTGCTGGCCGGCTACGGCGTGCCGGACTTCAGCTGGGAGCAGCACGCCCGTTTCATCGGCATCGGGACGCGGGAGACGCTGGAGATCCTCAGCGCGGAGCTCGGGATCGACGCGCCCGTGGACGAACTGCTCGCGGGCGAGAACCGGCTCTATCTGGAGCTGGCGCGGGCACACACCGAGGCCTTCCCGGAGATGCGCCGCCTGGTCCGGCGGCTGTCGGCGGCCGGGCATCCGATGGCGGTGGCATCCGGTTCCTCGCGGGCCGCGATCGAAGCGGTGCTGGCCGGGACCGGACTCGACGGGCTGCTGACGACGGTCGTGTCGGCGGAGGAGGTGGCGCGCGGCAAGCCGGAACCCGATGTGTTCCTGGAGGCGGCGCGCCGGCTGGGGTCGCGCCCGCGGACTGTGTGGTGCTGGAGGACGCGGCGCCCGGTGCGCTCGCGGCCGCCCGGGCCGGGATGCGGTGCATCGCGGTCCCGTATGTGCCCGGCACGGCCGACGACCCGGGCTTCGCGGGCGCCGGACTGCTGTTCCGGGGCGGCCGGCGGGAGTTCACCGCCCGGGTCGCGTACGCGTGGCTGGGGCGGTCGGCGGGGCAGCCGGTGGAGGAACCGGCGGGGGAGACCGCGAGGCCGACCTGACGGAAGCGCCGGACGGCCACGCTCCGGCCGGTCTGCGGCGCGGAGCGTGGCCGTCCCGGTCACCCGGCCCGCGGTGGGGTCACTCCAGGCCGAGCGACTTGCAGGCCGAGGCGACGTCGTCGGCGCAGAGCAGGTCGACCCGGACCAGGCCGTCGCGGACAACGGTGTCCTTCAGGTTCTTCCGGTCGACGAGCTGCGCCTTGAACAGCCGGGCCGGAATGGCGGCCTTACTGCTGCTGGTCGCGGTGGTGGAGGTCAGCGAGCTGATCTTCTTGCCGCGGAGCAGCCGGAAGGCGATTTCTGCCGCCGTTTCGGCCTCCGGCCGGACTTCCTTGTAAATGGTGAAGGACTGGGTGCCGGCAATCACCCGCTGGAGGGCGGGGAGTTCGGCGTCCTGGCCACCGACCGGAATGTTCTTGAGGCCCGCCGACTTGAGTGCCTCGGCGATACCGCCGGCCATACCGTCGTTGGCGGAGTAGACCGCGTCGAATCCCTGCGGGCCGCGCGCCTTGATGACGTCGGACATCTTCTTCTTGGCGGTCGCCGCGGACCAGTCGGGGATGTCCTTCTCATACACGATCTTGTGGACCTTGCCGTCGAGGACGTCATGCGCGCCCTTCTTGTAGGACGGCGCATTCGGGTCGGTCGGCGAGCCGTTCATCATGACGATGTCGGAGTTGGCCGCCTGCGATCCGAGAGCGGCGAGAATGCCCTCTCCCTGGAGCCGGCCGATCTTCTCGTTGTCGTAGGAGACGTACGCCGCGACGTCGCCCTCGGCGAGCCGGTCGTAGGCGATGACCTTGACGCCCTTCTTGGCGGCCGCGTCCACCCAGCTCTTGGCCGCCTGGGAGTCGACCGGGTCCAGGATGATGACCTTGACGCCCTTCTTCACCAGGGCGTCGAACTGCTGCTTCTGGGTGCCGACTTGCTGCTCGGCGTTGTGGTAATCGACTTTGCATTCGAGGCAGAGGGAGGCCACCCGCGACGTAATGATGCGGCGGTCGAACTTCTCATAGCGGTCCGCTTTGTTCTCCGGGAGGAGCAGACCGATGGAGTCCTTGCCGGCACCCGCGTCCTGGTGATCTTGGCCGCAGGCCGCCAATGGCGCCGCAAGAGAAAGCGCCATTGCGCCGGTGAGCGCACGCCGCATTATTGCATTCATTTTTTCGGTACCTCCCATGGGGCCGCCTGACCCGGCCCGGAACGGCTGAAGTGAACGCCAACACCTGCCCGATCGTCAAGAATCGAAGCAATAACGATGCGAAGGTGCCGTACGAGTTGAGACTCCGAAGTGAGAAGGAGTCCGGATACGCGGAGTGAGCCTTTCGCCTTCTATCAGCCCACCAGGACTTCAACCCGCCCCTTCTGGGCCGGAGTTGTCCGATCACACTGAGTGAACTTCAGCTTCGCTGTTATGTACACCGAGGCGGCGACTCATCCCCTTTTCCCGAGGGGCACGCATGGCGAGCTATGGACGCAAAAAGTCCGTTTGGCGCGAGAGGCGGTTTCCGGGCCGCTTTCGCTCCGCACTACCCCTATTTCGGGGAAATTGCCTTTCACGCCGAAAGGGGGGACCCACCCGACGGGCGGTCACTCGATGGGCGGTCAGTGGCCGATGGTGCGGGCGATGTCCAGGGTGAGCCGCTGCCACGGGTCGCGGGGGTCGCGTCCGGTGAGGTCGCCGATCCGGCGCAGGCGGTAGCGCAACGACTGCGGGTGCAGACCCAGCCTGCGGGCGGCGGCGTTCGCGGAGCCGGTGTCGAGGTAGGCGGTGAGCGCATCCAGGAGGTGCCGCCGGCCGGGACTCAGGAGCGGACCGAGCAACGACCGGGCGATCTGATCCGGGGTGGCGGCGGGGCGGCCGGCGAGGAGCGCGAGGACCTGGGCGTCCCCGTCGGTGAGGAGGCGTGCGGGGTGGTGGGCGTGTGCGGGGGCGGTGTCCAGGGCGTCGGCCGCGAGGCGGTGGGCCACGGCGATCCGCTCCAGGCTCTCCCCGGAGATCGCGCAGCCGCGCAGCGCCCGCGTGTGCAGCGCCGCCGGCGCGCCCCCTTCGCTGCCTGCCGGGAGCAGCAGGACGAGGCGGGATCCCCGTACCGTCGCCAGCGCGGCGACGTCGGACGCCCCCGCTCCCCCGTGACCGGTCAGCGCCGCCAGCAGTTCATCCGCCAGCTCCCCGGAGACGGCCGGCCCGGCCTCCGCGCCGGCCGGTGACGCCGACACGGAGGCCTGACCCGGTTGATTCGGTCCGGCCGGTTCGACCGGTTCGACCGGTTCAGCCGGTTCGGCCACCAACAGGCAGTAGGGGTCCGGGAGTTGGATGCCCAGGCGGGCGGCGCGGCCGGTCAGGGCGCCGGTGGAGGCGTGCCGCCCGGCGATCAGGTCGTCGAGAAGCAGCCGCAGCGCCCGGTCGCGGTCGCCCGCGAGGTCCTCGTTTGCGGCCGCGTAGGTCCCCGCCATCTCCTCGGCCAGGGTGTCCAGCGCGGTCAGCAGCATCCGGGTGAGGGCGAAGGCGTCCTCGGCGGTGGGCCGGGGCGTGCAGACCGCGATCTCGTCCGCGATGACGGTCGCCGCGACCCGGTAGGCCCGCAGGACGGCCTGTACCGGGCGGCCGTCCGCGGCCCGGGCCGCCGCGATACCGCGGAACCGGCGCAGCTCGGCCGGCCCCATCACGCCGTCCGTGGCCCACAGGTGCAGCAGCCGGTCCAGCGCCCAGGCGGCGATCGCCCGCACCTCCGGAAGCCGGCGGTCGTCGAGCGCCGCGTACGCCGGGACCTGCGCGTGCACCGCGTCGACGACGGCGTCGACGACACGGGGAGTGGCGGTCAGCTCCTGCCGGATCCGCTCGCGGTCGTTCATCACAGGGTGATAGTCGCAGCGGAAGAATGTGCGCACCACCGTGGACGGATCTTGTCACTGTCGCAAGGATCGCCGGGACGGCCCGACGGACCCTCGGTCGCGACGGACGCATCGGACCGGTGGGCCCAAGGGAGACGCGCACGAGAGAGGCGGGACGGCCGGATGGCGAAGCACTGGGCGGACTTCCAGTACGAGATCTACCTGAACGGCATGACGGGCGCGGTACCCCGGCTGCCGACCGATCTGACCCGGCTGGAGGAGCTCACCGAGCAGCGCTTGGGCCCCGGTCCGGTCGGCTATGTGGCGGGCAGTGCGGGCAGCGGCAGCACCGCGGCCGCCAACCGGGCCGCCCTCGACCGCCGGCGGATCGTCCCGCGGATGCTCCGCGACGTGCACGAACGCGACCTGTCCGTCGAGGTGTTGGGCCGCCGGCTGCCGGCGCCGATGGCGCTCGCCCCGGTCGGGGTGCTGTCGATCCTGCATCCGGACGCCGAGCCCGCCGCCGCCCGGGCCGCCGCGGCGCACGGCGTCCCGTACATCCTCTCCTCCGCCTCCAGCACCCCGATGGAGCAGGTCGCCGAGGCGATGGGCGACGGGGAACGGTGGTTCCAGCTGTACTGGGCGAAGGACCGCGAGGTCACCAGGAGCTTCCTGCACCGGGCGAAGGCCGCGGGTTTCACCGCGCTGTTCGTCACCCTCGACACCCCGCTCCTCGCCTGGCGGCCGCGCGACCTCGACCAGGCGTACCTACCGTTCCTGCACGGGGTGGGCACCGCCAACTACTTCTCCGACCCCGCGTTCCGGGCCGGGCTCGCCAAGCCGGTCCATGAGGACCCGAACGCGGCCGTGATGCACTTCGTCCAGATGTTCGCCGACCCCGCCAAGACCTGGCCCGACCTGGCTTTCCTACGGGAGAACTGGGACGGCCCGATCGTGCTCAAGGGCATCCTGCACCCGGACGACGCACTGCGGGCGGCCGAGGCCGGCATGGACGGCGTGGTCGTCTCGAACCACGGCGGCCGTCAGGCGGCCGGCTCGGTCGCCGCCGCGGACGCGCTGCCCCGCGTCGCCGAGGCGGCCGGCGACCGGCTCACCGTGCTCTTCGACAGCGGTGTCCGCACCGGCGACGACATCGTCAAGGCGCTGGCGCTCGGCGCGGAATCGGTGCTGGTCGGACGGCCGTACGCATACGGTCTCGGCCTCGACGGCCAGGCCGGCGTCGAGCACGTGATCCGCTGCCTCCTCGCCGAGTTCGACCTCACCCTCGCGCTGTCCGGGCACGCCCGCCCCAACACGCTGACCGCCGACGACCTCACCACGGCGTCCGCGTAACGCTCGCCCCCCTTCCGCATGACCACCGCGGCGCACACCGCGCCCGACACCGAGAGGCCCGCCATGAAGAACGTTCTCGCCGTCATCTCCCCGCACGTGGGCGGCCGCGCCGCCGGCGCCGCGCTGGCCGGCGTCTTTCCCGGCCACGCCCACGTCACCGTCGTCGAGAGCACCGACGAGGACCCCGCGGCGCTGGCCGCGGCGCATGTCATCATCACCGGCCTCGCCCCCGTGACCGCCGAACACCTCGCTGCCGCACCGGAGTTGGAGCTGGTGCAGTGCGCCAGCCACGGCTTCGACTACGTCGATCTCGACGCCGCGCGCGGCCGGGGCGTCCCGGTCTGCAACATCGGCTCCAGCGGCGCCGAGAAGCAGAACGTGGCCGAGCAGACCTTCGCCCTGATGCTCGCGCTCGCCAAGCAGCTGGTCCCCGCCCATACGGCGCTGACGGAGGCGGACTGGGCGCTGCCGCGTCTGCAGCAGTCGATCACCGAGCTGTCCGGGAAGACCCTCGGCATCATCGGCCTGGGCCACATCGGCGCGGAGGTGGCGCGGCGCGCCGTCGCCTTCGACATGAGCATCGTCTACGCCGGACCGCGGCCGGTCGACCCGGAGACCGCGGCCGGGCTCGGCGGGGCCCGCCATCTGGACCTGGACGAGCTGCTCCGTACGTCGGACTACGTTTCCCTGCACGCCCCGCTGACCGAGGCGACCCGGCACCTCCTCGACGCCGAGCGGCTGGCCCTCCTGAAGCCGAGCGCCTTCGTCATCAACACGGCGCGGGGTGCCCTGATCGACCAGGACGCGCTCGCGGACGCGCTGGCCGCCGGGACCCTCGCCGGCGCCGGCATCGACGTCTTCGACCCCGAACCGCCCACCGCGGCCCTGCGGCTCCTCAAGGCCCCGAACGTCGTCCTCTCCCCCCACGTCGCGGGCGTCACACGAGAAACCCTGGTCCGCATCGCCCTGGCGGCCGTCGAGAACGTCCTCGGCCACCTGGATGGCAAGCGGGTGCGCGACGTCGTGGGCTAGTCCCCCACGTACCTGGCTGCGGCGCCGCGGGTCGTCTCGCCGTTGCGCCTGGCGGCGGGCGTGGTGTTGTCGGGTGCGGTGCCGGCCCTCCAGACTTCGTCCTCCGGTCCAGCCCCTCCCGTGAGTGGGAGGTCAGAGGCCGGTGGGGGCGAACCTTATCCGTTGCCTGCGCGCTCGTCGGCATTACGTGCACCCCCACCACCGTTTTTCTTCCCTCTCACGGGAGGGGACGGGCCGGAGGGGCCGGTTGTGTGGACGTAAAGCGTCAGCAGTCCACACAACCGGCCCCGGAGGTCCGTCACCGCACCCAACAACCACCTGTCCCGCCGCAGGCGCAACGGCGAGACGCCCCGCGGCGGGACAGACGGGTACGTGGAGGCGCCGCAAAGCGCAACGGCGAGACGACCCGCGGCGGGAAGGCCAGGTACGCAGGGGGGAGACGGACACGAAGGGCAATATGGGACAATTTGAGCGCCCAGGGCCGCTACGTGAGGAGAAGACCATGGCACGTGCAGTGGGTATCGACCTCGGTACGACGAATTCGGTGGTCAGTGTGCTGGAGGGCGGCGAGCCCACGGTGATCACCAACGCCGAGGGGGCCCGCACGACCCCGTCGGTGGTGGGGTTCGCCAAGGGTGGGGAGGTGCTGGTCGGGGAGATCGCCAAGCGGCAGGCCGTGACCAACATCGACCGCACCGCGCGGTCGGTCAAGCGACACATGGGCGAGTCGGGCTGGCGCTTCCCCGCCAGCGGCGACATCGACGGCAAGCGGTACACCGCCCAGGAGATCTCCGCGCGGGTGCTGCAGAAGCTCAAGCGCGACGCCGAGGACTACCTGGGCGAGGACGTGACGGACGCCGTCGTCACCGTTCCGGCCTACTTCAACGACGCCCAGCGCACCGCTACGAAGGAGGCCGGGAGATCGCCGGCCTGCGGGTGCTGCGGATCGTCAACGAGCCGACCGCCGCGGCGCTGGCGTACGGGCTGGACAAGGAGAACGACCAGACGATCCTGGTCTTCGACCTCGGCGGCGGCACCTTCGACGTCTCGCTGCTGGAGATCGGCGAGGGCGTGGTCGAGGTCAAGGCCACCAACGGTGACACCCATCTGGGCGGTGACGACTGGGACCAGCGGATCGTCGACTACCTGGCCAAGCAGTTCAAGAACGCGTACGGCATCGATCTGTCGAACGACAAGATGGCCACCCAGCGGCTGCGGGAGGCCGCGGAGAAGGCGAAGATCGAGCTGTCGGCGGCCACCGAGACCACGATCAACCTGCCGTATCTGAGCGCCTCGGCCGAGGGTCCGCTGCACCTGGACGAGAAGCTCACCCGCTCGCAGTTCCAGCAGCTCACCGCGGACCTCCTGGAGCGCTGCAAGACGCCGTTCCACAACGCGGTGAAGGACGCCGGGATCAACCTCTCGGACATCAACCACGTGATCCTGGTCGGCGGTTCGACCCGGATGCCCGCGGTGACCGATCTGGTCAAGGAGCTCACCGGCAAGGACCCGCACAAGGGCGTGAACCCCGACGAGGTCGTGGCCGTGGGGGCCGCCCTGCAGGCCGGTGTCCTCAAGGGCGAGGTCAAGGACGTCCTCCTCCTCGACGTCACCCCGCTGTCCCTCGGCATCGAGACCAAGGGCGGCATCATGACCAAGCTCATCGAGCGGAACACCACGATCCCGACCAAGCGGTCCGAGATCTTCACCACCGCCGAGGACAACCAGCCGTCCGTGCAGATCCAGGTCTACCAGGGCGAGCGCGAGATCGCGGCGTACAACAAGAAGCTCGGGATGTTCCAGCTCACCGGCCTGCCGCCGGCGCCGCGTGGCGTCCCGCAGATCGAGGTCTCCTTCGACATCGACGCCAACGGCATCATGCACGTGACCGCGAAGGACCTGGGCACGGGCAAGGAGCAGAAGATGACCGTCACCGGCGGCTCCTCGCTGCCGAAGGACGACATCGACCAGATGGTGCGCGACGCCGAACGGCACGCCGAGGAGGACCGGCAGCGCCGCGAGGCCGCGGAGACCCGCAACCAGGGCGAGCAGCTCGTCTACCAGACCGAGAAGTTCCTCAAGGACAACGAGGACAAGGTCCCCGGTGAGATCAAGACCGAGGTCGAGACCGCCGTCGGTGAGCTGAAGGAGAAGCTCAAGGGCGAGGACACCGCGGAGATCCGCACCGCCACCGACAAGGTCGCGGCCGTCTCCCAGAAGCTCGGCCAGGCCATGTACGCCGACGCCCAGGCCGCGCAGGCCGCCGCGGGCGGCGGAGCAGCCGGGGGCGACTCGGGTGGACAGGGCCGGTCGGACGGCGCCGACGACGTCGTGGACGCCGAGATCGTCGACGACGACAAGCGGGAGGGAGGCGCGCCATGAGCCGCCCGACCCGGATCCGTGGCACGTCCCGGCCGCCGCTGGCCATAGTCGGCAGCGGCACGGACCGGCCGGAGCGGCCGGAGCTCGGGCGGCGCGGACCGGACGCCGGCTCCCGGAGCGGGGCCGGTTCCGCACCGCGTATCGACCGGGACACCGGTCCCCCGCCGTTCCGCGTGTCCGAGGAGGCGGGTACGACCTCCCAGGAGACGGTGCTCCGCGCCGAGCTGCGGCAGCGCACCGCCGAACTGCAGGAGCGCACGGCGGATCTGCAGCGCCTCAAGGCCGAGTACGACAACTACCGCAAGCGGGTGCACCGGGACCGGCTGGCGGTCGGTGAGATCGCCGTGGCCAATGTGCTGGGGCGGCTGCTGCCCGTGCTCGACGCCGTCGAGGAGGCGGCCGGGCAGGGCGAGGTCACGGACGGCTTCGGGCGGGTCGCCCGGGCGCTGGTGGCCGAACTGACCGCGCTGGGCCTGATCTCCTTCGGCAGCGTGGGCGACGCCTTCGATCCGGAGATCCACGAGGCCGTCACCTTCACGGCGGTGAGCCGTCCCGAAACCCCCCTGGGTGCGGTGTGCACGGCGGTGCTGCGGCAGGGTTACCGCGTCGGTGACCACCTGCTGCGTCCCGCGCAGGTGTCGGTCACCGGCGATCCGCCCGCGGCTCCGGCCCGTCCGTCCTGGTGAGCGCGATGAGGGCGACGTCGTCGCCGAGGGTTCCGCCGACGTACCCGAGCAGGTCGTCGCGGAGGCGCGCCACCAGCGCGCCCGGGTCCCGCTCGGGGCAGCCGGCGAGCCGATCCGGCAGCCGGTAGAACGCGCCGGTCGCGTCCCGCGCCTCGATCGCCCCGTCCGTGTACAGCAGGAGCAGGTCGCCGGGTGCGAAGTCGAACGTCTCGACCTGGTAGTCGCCCTCCGACGGGGCGCCGATACCCAGGGGCAGCGCGGGGTCCCGGACCTCCAGGGGGCGGACCTCGCCCGCCCGCAGCAGGAGCGGCGGCGGGTGCCCGCAGTTCACCATCGTGAGGAACGGCTCGTCGTGGTGGACGTCCAGCACCACCGCGGTCACGAAGGATTCCGTCGGCTCGGGATCGCCGGCGGTGCGGTGCGCGGTGTTCCAGTGCACGGAGTTCCCCAGGTGGGCGGCGATGCCCGGCAGGGAGAGGTTGCGGTAGGCGGAGCCCTGGAAGGCGCCGATCAGCACCGCCGCCTCCCCGATGGCGGACAGACCCTTGCCGCGGACGTCGCCGACGACCAGCCGGGTGGCCCCGGGGGTGGGCGCCACCGCGTAGAGGTCGCCGCCGATCAGCGCTTCGGCATCGGCGGCGAGGTAGGTGGCGGCGATGCGGAGCGGGCCGATGCGTTCGGGCAGCGGCCGCATCAGGACCTGCTGCGCCGCGACGGCCACCGACTGCACCCGGCTGAGCCGCCGCTGGTGCCGGTCCTGGACGTACCGGAAGACGGTGACGAGCACGGAGATCACCAGCAGGGCGGCGACCTGCGCCTGGTGATTGGGCGTCATCAGACCGCCGTGCAGGGTGCCGATGATGACCTGGGCCGCCACCGCGAGGGCGCCGACCGCACCGGTGAGGCCGGCCCCGGCGAAGGAGGCGGTGATCGCGGGCGCGGCGACCAGGAACGGTCCGAGGTGGATGCTCGTCGGGGAGTTGATGTCCACCACCGTCACGGCCACGATGATCGCCAGCGGGACGACCAGCAGGCCGGGGCTCCACCGCCGGAAGCCGGCGCGCTGAGCTGGACCGTGCCGGAGGCGCATAACTCCTCTTTACACCCCTCCCGATCTCCGTGCCGGGAAACGGAGGGACCCCGGGACCATGGGTCCCGGGGTCCTGGCCGACGCGGTGCCGCGCCGGCCTCCGCAGGTCTGCCGTGACGTCTCAGACGTCGCTGGTCTGCACGGTGGCGAGACCGGCCAGCTGCCCGACGGGCAGGGTGGGGACGAGCGACTGGGCGGTGCCGACGACGTCGCCGATGGCCACCGCGCCACCGTGGCCGGCCACCTCGGCACCGGCGCTGGCGAGACCACCGGAAATGTTGTCCAGCTCGCTGTCGGCAATCTCGCAGGTCTCGACGATGTCACGCATGACGTGCCCTTCCTTCATTACTCTCAATTTTCCTGGCGGACACCGCACGGAATTCATGCACACCACATGCAAGAAAAATTACGCACGGTCCTGCGACAGCAGACTTCGCCGCCCGATAATCCGGGCCGCGATGATCAATCCGCCGCACGGGAAGGATGCAATCACGCCGACGAAGCGTCAGGCAACCTGCCCCCCACTTTCCTTTCCGGATGTTCACGTTCGCCCACACAACCCCGCTGAAGTGCAGCTTTGTCAGTCACCGGGTGACGAATCCAGCGAACCGCACACCCACGGAAGCAACGCCTCGGCCATTGTGAAAAGCCGCCGCACCCCAGGAAAAGACATCGCATCCGGCCGCGACTGGACATATCTGCATTTACGTTTCGACGTGGGATCCGAGGGTCGGGATGACCAGAGATGTCGGGATGTATGACCCGACGGCCCATGCAATTGAGCAGGCCGGACGAAAGCGGCACCTTCCGGCGTCCGGGGCGATTACCGGACGTCGAAGCCCGGCAGCCCCTGGGGTTCCTCCTCCGTCACCGAAACCGCGTCGACGACCGCCGCCGGCGGCCCCTGGTGCGCCCACTCCACCAGCTTGTCCACGCTCTCCGGATCGCCCTCGAACACGGCCTCCACGGTTCCGTCCGGGGCGTTCCGCACCCAGCCGGCCACGCCCCGCGCCTCGGCCGTGCGCCGGCAGGTGTCGCGGAAGAACACCCCCTGCACGGTCCCCGAGACCACCACCCGCCTGCGGATCATCGGTCCTCACCTCGCGTCATGGCTGCCCTCTCCTCACTCCACGCTCTCTCACGTCCGCTCTCGTCACCTCTGCTCCGCACCCGGTCTGGTCCCCCGGATCATCGGCTCCGCGGCTTCCGGTTGTCCGGACCCCGGGGCTCACCCGGCGAAGCCACGCCCGGACGGCGTACGGCTGACCGCGCGCCCGGTGGCCGCCACCGCCCGCGCGAACGCGGTCGCGTCGTGCACGGCCGCGCCGCCCGGGTCGTTGTTGAAGTACGCGTACACGTCGGCCCGGTCCGGCCAGGTGTCGGCGATCCGGCGCGCCCAGGTGGCGAGCGCCTTGCTGCCGTAACGCGGCCAGGGTGCCGCCCGGCCCTCGTGGAACCGCACGTAGCCCCAGTCGGCGGTCCGCCACAGCGGTGCCACCGGACGGGACCCCCGGTCCGCCCAGCACAGCGCCGCGCCCCGGCGCTCCAGCACCGCACGGACCTCCTCGGTCCACCACGAGTCGTGCCGCGGCTCGACGGCCACCCGGGTACCGGCCGGGAAGCAGTCGAGGCAGGCGTCCAGCAGCCCGGCGTCCCGCCGCAGCGTGGGCGGCAGCTGCAGCAGTACGGGCCCGAGCCGCGGCCCCAGGGCGGCGGCCCGTGACATCAGCCGGTCCACCGGCTCCTCGGGGGTGCGCAGCCGCTTGATGTGGGTCAGATAGCGGCTCGCCTTGACGGCCATCACGAAGCCGTCCGGGGTCCGGTCCCGCCAGTCGGCGAAGGTCTTCTCCTCGGGCAGCCGGTAGAAGGCCGCGTTGCTCTCGACCGTCGCGAACCCCCGTGCGTACTCCTCCAGCCACAGCCGCTGCGGCCGGTCCGGCGGGTAGAGGACACCGCGCCAGTCCTTGTACTGCCAGCCGGAGGTGCCGAGGAGGACCGTCATGTCCGGATGCCTGCCCGCTGGTGCGCACGCCCTATCAGGGCGCCATCGCCATCGGGGCGCCATCGGGGCCCCGCCTGCCTCACGGCCCCCGCCCGCGCCGGGACGCCCTTGCGGAGCCCGGTGGTGACGGTCAGTGTGGGGCCCGTGACTTCCTTCGTCCTGCCCCACGCCCTGCACGGCCGGGGCCCGCACAAGGTCATCGCCGTCCACGGGTGGTTCGCCGACCGGTCCGCCTTCGCCCCGCTCCTTCCCGACCTCGACCGCGCCGCCTTCCAGTACGCGCTGGTCGATCTCCGTGGCTACGGCGAGGCGCAGGACGCGGCCGGCGCGTACACCACGGCGGAGGGCGCGGCCGACGTGCTGGCGCTCGCCGACCGGCTGGGCTGGGACCGGTTCTCGCTGATCGGCCATTCGATGGGCGGCAGCGTCGTCCAGCGGGTGCTGGCCGCGGCCCCGGCACGCGTCCGGCGGCTGGTCGGCATCTCACCGGTGCCCGCCTCCGGCTTTCCGCTGCCGCCGGACCAGTGGGCGCTGTTCTCCTCGGCGGCGCACGCCCCGGACAGCCGGCGGGCCATCATCGATCTCACGTCCGGCGGCCGGCGCCCCGACGCCTGGCTGGACCGGATGGTGCAGCGGTCGCTGGAGCGCAGCAACCCGACGGCGTTCCGCACCTGGCTGGACTCCTGGGCCGGTGAGGGCTTCGCCGACGACGTCGACGGTTCGCCGGTGCCGGCGCTGGCGGTGACCGGCGCCCTGGATCCCGCGCTCACCGCCGAACTGACCCGCCGGACGTGGCTGCGGTGGTACGCGAACAGCCAGCTGATCGAGCTGTCGGCGGCCGGGCACTACGCGATGGACGAGACGCCGCTGGAGCTGATCCGCGCCGTCGAGGACTTCCTGCGCGCGGACGGCGACGGGGACGGCCACGGGAACGGGAACGGGGACGGGCGCCGCGGCGTCGGGGCCCCGGCGGGCCGGTGGCCCGATGACGTCTCCGGCGGCCGAGGCTCCCCGGATACCCGACGTCTTCGATCCCCGCGGCTATGCCCAGGGGCTGCCGCACACCGCCTACCGGCTGCTGCGCGATCGGCATCCGGTGGTCTGGCAGGAGGAGCACGAGGTCCTCGGCTGGCCCGCCGGGCCCGGTTTCTGGGCGGTCACCCGGCACGCCGACGTCGTCCGGGTCCTGAAGGACGCCCGCACCTTCTCCTCGCACCTGGGCGCCACCCAGATCCGCGATCCGGACCCCGCCGACCTGCCGTTCATCCGGCGCATGATGCTCAATCAGGACGCTCCGGTCCACGGGCGGCTGCGCCGGCTGGTGAGCCGGGCCTTCACCCGCCGCCGGATCGACCGCTTCGAGACGGTGGTACGCGACCGGGCCCGCGGCCTGCTGACCGCGGCGCTCGACACCGCGCGCACCGGCAGCGGATTGGCCGACCTGGTCACCACCGTCACCGACGACTACGCACTGCTCAACCTCGCCGACCTGCTCGGCGTGCCGCCCGGTGAACGCGGGCTGCTGCTGGACTGGACCCGGCGCGTCATCGGCTACCAGGACCCGGACGAAGCCGGCCCGCCGGCGTCCGGACCGGACGGCCGTCCGGCCGACCCGCGCTCACCGGCGATGCTGCAGGACATGTTCGGGTTCGCGCGGGAGCTGGCCGCCCACAAGCGGCGGCACCCCGGCGACGACGTGATGACGGTCCTCGCCGCCGACCGCGAACTGGCCACACCCGAGCTGGAGATGTTCTTCTTCCTGCTGACCGTCGCGGGGAACGACACGGTGCGCAGCGCGGCGCCCGGCGGCCTGCTGGCGCTGGCCCGGCACCCGGACGCCTACCGCGCCCTGCGCACCGGTGCCGTGGCGACGGCCTCGTGCGTGGAGGAACTGCTGCGCTGGCACCCGCCGGTGCTCAGTTTCCGCCGTACCGCGGCGTGCGACACGGAACTCGCCGGCCGCCCGATCCGCGCCGGTGAGAAGGTGGTCGTCTTCCACGGCTCGGCCAACTACGACGAGCGGGTGTTCACCGCCCCGCACCGGCTGGACCTCGCCCGTACGCCCAACCCCCATGTCTCCTTCGGCGACGGTCCGCACGTCTGCCTGGGCGCCCATCTCGCCCGGCTACAGCTGCGGGTGCTCTACGAGGAGACCTGCCGCCTGCTGCCCGCCCTCGAACTCGCCGCCCCGCCACGGTACTTGGTGTCGAACTTCATCCACGGACTCAAGTCCCTGCCGCTGCGGCTCCTCCCGCCCGGTGGGGATCGGCCACCGGGCTGAGCGCGGCCAGTTCGGGAAGCCTGGCGGCGGTCGCCGCGTCGGCGGGCAGGCAGGAGACCAGGGTGACGCCCGGCGCCTCCACGGCCGCGAGCTTGACGTAGTCGAAGGTCAGCCGGCCCAGCGACGGATGGTCGAACTCCCGGCGCGCCGGCCGGAAGTCCGCCACGTCGTGGGTGGCCCACCAGGTCCTGAACTCCTCGCTGTGCGCGCACAGTTCGCCGGTCAGCCGGCGGAACTCCGGGTCGTCGGGGTGCCGGTCGGCGCTGGCGCGGTACTGCTCCAGCAGGGCCCGGGCCTGGGCGTCCCAGTCGGCCAGGAGCGTACGGATCCTGGGCCGGGTGAACACCAGGCGCATCAGGTTGCGTTCGGCGGCGTCCCAGTGGGCGGGGTCGCCGATGAGACCGGCCTCGGCGCGGTTCCAGGCCAGCAGGTCCCAGTTGGGCGCGAGCACGTACGCGGGGTGCGGGTCGAGCGCGTCCACCAGGCGCCGCAGTGCCGGCCCGCCGGGGTGGTCGCCGGCCGGCTCGGGCAGCGGCTGCCCGGCCAGGGCGAACAGATGGCGGGTCTCGGCGGGCGACAGCCGCAGCGCCCGGGCCAGGCTGTGCAGCACCTGACGGCTCACGCTGATGTCCCTGGCCTGTTCGAGCCAGGTGTACCAGGTGACGCTGACCCCCGAGAGGACGGCGACCTCCTCGCGGCGCAGTCCGGGCGTACGGCGGCGGGGGCCCGCCGGGAGTCCGGCCTCGCCGGGCGGGACCCGTTCCCGTCGCGAGCGGAGGAACTCCGCCAGCACCCGGCGCCGTTCCCGGTCGGCCATCGGATCCCTCTCCCCCGCGGCGCACCGTGCCGTGCGCCCTCCGCTTCCCCGTGTCGCGCGGCCGGGTGCCGGGCCCCGAGGGGTCGTCCGGCCGACACCGGTACCGCTGCCACCAGGATAATTCGCCTCTGTATGGCCCGTGCGGCCCGGGCCAGGGTCGGGGCCATGACTCCTCTGCGACCGCCGGCCGATCCGGCACCGTCCTCACCCGCCGCCGCTGCCCCGCACACCGCGGCGGTTTCCCCGCCCGCTCCGTGGCGGGCCCTGTCCGTCGTCCTCACCGGTGTCTTCATGGCCGTGCTCGACACCTTCATCGTGCTGGTGGCGGCGCCCGCCGTCCAGGACGATCTGCGCGCCTCGGACGCCGATGTGCAGCTGATCCTGGCGGGCTATCAACTCACCTACGCCGTCGCGTTGATCACCGGCGCGCGCCTCGGTGACCGGTTCGGCCGCAAGCGGTGCTTCCTCTTCGGGATGGGCCTCTTCACCCTGGCGTCGGTGGGCTGCGCGGCCGCACCCGGGGCCGGCGGTCTGATCGCGGCCCGGCTCGTCCAGGGGCTCGGGGCCGCGGTGATGTTCCCGCAGGTCTTCTCGATGATCCAGGTGCTGCTGCCGCCCGAGCGGCGGGCCCGGGCCTTCGGCGTGCTGGGGGCGGTGATCGGCGCGGCGGGGTGGCCGGCCAGTTGCTGGGCGGGGTCCTGCTCTCCGCCGACCTGTTCGGCGCTTCCTGGCGTCCGATCTTCTGGGTCAACGTGCCCGTCGGGCTGGTGACGCTGGCCCTCGCGGCGGTCCTCCTGCCCGAGTCGCGGGCCCCCGAGGGCCACCGGGTGGACCTGGCGGGCGTGGCGGTGCTGACCGTGGCGCTGTTCCTCCTGGTCGTGCCCGTGGTGGAGGGCCGGGAGGCCGGCTGGCCCGCATGGACGTGGGTCAGCCTGGCCGCGGGGGTGCTCGCCCTCTTCGCCTTCGGCGCCGTGGAACGCCGGGTCGCGGCCCGCGGCCGGTCCCCGCTGGTGCGGCCGGGGCTGCTGCGTGAGCGGGCCTTCGCGACCGGGATGGTGCTGGTCCTCCTGGCGTACTCCGGGATCAACTCCTTCTTCCTGGTGCTGTCCCTGACCGTGCAGGACGGGCTGGGGCTGGACGCCCTGGGCGCCGGGTTGTTCTATCTGCCGTTCGCCGCGGGCTTCTTCACCGGGAGCCTGGTGGCGGGGCGCCTGGCGCGGTACGGCAAGCGGCTGCTGCGGGCCGGGGCGCTGGTCCTCGGGCTCGGCCACGCGGGGGCGCTCGGCGTCGTCGTGCTCGCCGGGGACACGCTGACGGCCCGGTCGCTGGCACTGCCGCTGCTCGTCGTGGGCCTGGGGAACGGGGTTCTGGTCACGCCGCTGCTCAACACCGTGCTCGCCCGCATCCGGCCGGCGGAGATCGGGATGGCCTCCGGTGTGCTCTCCACCGGCCAGCAGGTCGGCGGCTCGGTCGGGGTCGCGCTGGTCGGCGTCCTGTTCTACGGGGCGCTGGGCCACGCCGCACGCCACGACGTCGGCGCCTACGGGCACGCCCTGATGGCGGCGCTGCTCTTCGACCTCGCCCTGGCCGTCGCCCTCTCGCTGCTCCTGCGGGTGCTGCCGGACCCGGCGCCGGCCGGCCGGTGAGCCGGGGCCCGGCCGGCGGCGTCGCGGGTCAGTGCGCGGCGAGGCGGGCGGACACGCAGGGGTCCTCGTTGCGGTAGCCGAGGCGGGTGTAGAGCCGGTCGGCGGGCGCGTTGTCGGCGAGCTGCCACAGCGTGCAGAAGCCGTGCCGGCGCACCGCGTAGCGGGTCAGCCAGGCGGTCAGCGCCGCACCGAGGCCCTGGCCGCGCTGTGCGGCGTCGGTGGCGACGGAGGCCATGAGCGGGGCACCGGTGTCCCGCAGGCTGCTCAGGGCGCCGCAGGCCACGAGCTGCCCGTCCGCGCCGCGGATGCCCGCCCAGAGGCTGACGGCGGAGGAGCCGGGCCCGGTGGAGTGGGCCGGGCTGTGCACGCCCAGGAAGGCGAGCAGCTCGTCGTGGTGGGTCTCGTCGAGCGCGACCACCCGCTCCTCCGCGCGCTGGACGGGCGGCTCCTGGAGCGTCCAGCGGAAGACCCACTCGACGACGTCGGTCACCGGGAGGTGGCGGCCGACCAGGGCGTCCGTGCCGCGCGGGCCGGTGAACTCCCGCACCCGGTCGGGCAGGCCCAGCGCGGCGCGCAGCACGAGTCCGGCCGCGGCCTCCGGTTCGCCGACGCTCCACACGTGGCCGCGGGTGTCGTCGAGCCAGGCCACCGCGCCATCGCCGGACCAGCCGGGCCGGCCGGCCGGTCGCTGCCGCGCGGCGCCGAAACGCAGCAGGGCGGAGCCGGTTCGGCGCTCCAGGCCCTGGTCGAACAGGTCGGTGGCCCGGGGGACGAGGGTCGTTGCCAGCATCGCTCTCAGGGGGACGTACGGACACGGAAAGGCGGCGGCGCCGGTTTCGCGCGCGGGGGCGCGGTCGGAACCGTCCGCAAGGGGTGGGGGGAGCCCGGCGGCGGCAGCGCACGGGGGCGGGCCCGGCCGACCGGACGGCCCACTGTCGCACACCGCCCCGGGCCCCACGCAAATCCACCTCCGCGCCGGGCCGCGGCCGGTCAGCGCAGGGCCAGTTCCGCCCAGATGATCTTGCCTTCGGAGGTGTAACGGGTGCCCCAGCGCCCGGCCATCCGGGCGACGAGGAAGAGCCCGCGACCGCCCTCGTCCTCGCCCGCGGCGAACCGGAGATGGGGCGCGGTGCTGCTGGAGTCGGAGACCTCGCAGATCAGCGTGCGGTCGTACAGCAGGCGGACGCCGATCGGGCCGGAGGCGTAGACGATGGCGTTGGTGACCAGCTCGCTGAGGATGAGCTCGGTGGTGAAGACCTCCTCCTCCAGGCCCCATTCCATCAGCTGCCGGGTGAGGTGCGCCCGGGCCTCGGCGACGGCCGCGGGGTCGGCGGGGACCTCCCACTCGGCGATGCGGTCGGGCGGCAGCAGGCGGGTGCGCGCCACGAGGAGGGCGATGTCGTCGCGCTGCCGGTCGGGGAGCAGGGCGCCGAGCACGGCCTCGCAGGTCTCCTGCGGCGTCCGGTCGCGGTGCGCCAGGGCCGTGGCGAGCTGGTGCATGCCGGTGTCGATGTCGTGGTTGCGGTCCTCCACCAGGCCGTCGGTGTACAGGACCAGGTTGCTGCCCTCGGGCAGCCGCAGCTCCACGGATTCGAAGGGCAGGCCGCCGATGCCGAGCGGCGGGCTGGCCGGGAGGTCCGGGTACGTGACGGTGCCGTCCGGGTGGACGAGGGCCGGCGGGAGGTGGCCGGCCCGGGCCAGCGTGCAGCGGCCGGAGGCGGGGTCGTAGATGGCGTAGAGGCAGGTGGCGCCGGCGACGGTGGCGTCGTCGTTCGCCGCGGTGGCCTCCTCGTCGATGCGGTTGACCAGCTCGTCCAGGAAGCCGAGGAGCTCGTCGGGCGGCAGGTCGAGGGTGGAGAAGTTCTGCACCGCAGTACGCAGCCGGCCCATGGTCGCCGCGGCGTGCAGCCCGTGGCCGACGACGTCCCCGACGACCAGCGCGACCCGGGCGCCGGGCAGCGGGATGACGTCGAACCAGTCGCCGCCCACCCCGGTCTGTGCGGGCAGGTAGCGGTGGGCGAGGTCGAGGGCGCTCTGCTCGGGCAGACCGCGCGGCAGCAGGCTCTCCTGCAGGGTGACGGCCATGGCGTGCTCGCGGGTGAAGCGGCGCGCGTTGTCGATGCACACGGCGGCGCGGGCCGCCATCTCCTCGGCCAGCGACAGCTCGCCCTCCTCGAAGGGCCGCTCCCGGGAGCGCCAGAAGTTGACGATCCCCATCCGCACGCCGCGGGCCTGGAGCGGCACGGTGATCAGGGATTCACAGCCGTGGCTCATGACCAGCTCCAGCCGCCCGGGGTCGTCCGGGTACCAGTCGCCGGCCGCCCGCACATCGGGCACGAGCACGGACTGTCCGCTGACGAATCCGGTGGCCATCGGGGTGAGCGAGAGGTAGGTGTGCACCTCGCCCGGCCGGTAGAGGGGGTGGTCGTCGCGGATCCCGGCGACCGCCACCCGGCGCAGCTCGGGCGCCTCGCGGTACGAGCCCACCGGTGGCTCGCCGCCGCTCAGCACGGGTTCGGCCAGGTCGACGGTGGCGTAGTCGGCGAACCAGCGCACGGCGACCTGGGTCAGCTCGTCGGCGGTGCGCCGCACGTCGAGGGTGGTGCCGATGGCCACGCTGGCCTCGTACAGCAGCCGCAGGCGGCTCTGGGTGACCTCCGCCTTCCCGGCGAGGGCGAGCAGGTCGGTGGAGTCCCGCACGGTGGCGACGCTGCCGGGCGGGCCGCCCTGGCGGTCGGTGGAGCGGATGTTCAGCGCGAGCAGCCGTTCGTTGACCGGCAGCACCTCGTCGGAGATCGCCTGCCCGGACATCAGCAGCTCGGTGATCCGGGAATCGAGGCCGAGGCCGGAGAGGCACTGCCCCTCGGCGTCCGCGGGCAGACCCAGCAGTTTTTGGGCCTCGTCGTTCGCCAGCAGGACCCGCCCGTCCGCGTCGAGGATCAGCACGCCCTCGCGCACGGCGTGCAGCACCGCGTCGTGGTGCTCGTACATCCGGGTCATCTCGGCCGGGCCGAGCCCCCGGGTCTGGCGCCGCAGCCGGCGGCTGACCAGTGCGGTGCCGGCCGTGGTGAGGGCGAGCGCGGCACCGCCGGCCCCGACGACGACCGGTAGCTGCCGGTCGACGGCGCTGCTGACCCGGCTCACCCGCATACCGGAGCTCACCAGGGCCACCACGTGGCCCTTGGCGTCCTTCACCGGGACCGTCGCCTGCACCTCGTGGCCGAGCGGCCCGTGGACGCTCTCGATGGTGGTGCGGCCGGCGAGGGACGGCTTGATCGTGCCGACGAATTTCTTGCCGATCCGGCTGGGGATCGGGTGGGTGTAGCGGATCCCGTTGCGGTCCATGACGACGATGAAGTCCACGCCGCCGCGTTTGCGGGCGTCCTCGGTCAGCGGCTGGAGCACCGCGCTCGCGCCCGGATGGCCCTTCTTCAGCACGGTGGGCAGGCCGGGGGCGTGCGCGAAGGACTCGGCGGAGGCGAGCGAACGGTCCCGGGCGCCCTGGAACCGGTCGCTCCGCGCCTGGACCAGCAGGGTGATCACCGCGGCCACGACGAGCAGCAGCACGATCAGCACCTGCAGGAGGAACATCTGGCCGGCGACACTGTGGACGTCCACCAGGGCGCGCAGGCGCTGGTGGAGCGGTTTCGGCGGGCCGCCGTCCCGTGCCCGCCGGCCGTTGTCGCCCGGGCGCCGACCGGTGGACCTGCGCCCCGGAGCGAACCACGGAAAGCGGCCGGAAAATCGGGCCATGCTCCATATGTACCTCGCGCACCGACGTGGCCGATACGCACCACGCTGAAGTATCACATGACTGTACGGCGGTGACCGGGCCCGCGGGGCGGTGTTCCGGGGCCCGTCCGCCGTGCTCAGCCCGCCGGCTCGCCCAGGAACTCGCAGGTACGGCGCGGGTCCGCGTCCCCGGCGAGCTCCGTGCCGCAGAGGACCACCTCCGTCGCCCCGGCGTCCCGGTAGCGCCGCACCTCGGCCGCTACCGTCCGCTCGTCGCCGATCACGGCCACGTCGGCCGCCCCTTGCCGCCGGAGAGCCCGATGACCCGGGCGTAGGACGGGATCGGCTCGTAGCAGGCGAGCTGCTCGGTGAACGTCCGGCGCACCGCGTCGGCGTCGTCCGTGACCAGTCCGGGCACCAGCGCCACGATCCGGGGCGCTGGCCGACCGGCGGCCTCCGCCGCAGCGGTGACGGCCGGGACGATGTGCTCGGCCAGCGCGCGGGGCCCGGCGAGGTACGGCAGGACCCCGTCGGCCGGCTCGCCGCTCACCCGGAGGGCCCGCGGGCCCATCGCGGCGACGGGCGGCGGCACGCCCGCCTCGGCGCCCGGCACCCGTGCGGGGATCGGGGTGGCGGCGGTCAGCAGCTCGCCGCGGAAGTCGGCGCTGCCGGTCGCGGTCGGCTGGCGCAGCGCGGTGAGGAATTCCCGCAGCCGGGCTTCCGGCCGCTCGATCCCCGTCTTCGGACACCATCCGCTGGTGGTCTCCCGCGGCCGCCGCCTCCGCGGCGAGCCGCACGGTGGCGTCGATCCGGCTGCCGGGTCGGTCGCGTTGAGTGCCACTTCCACAGTCGTGTCAGCGGGAGCGAAAGGGAGTTGGCCGGTCATTCCGGTGCGGGCGTGACGCTGCTTTGTCGGCTGTGTGAACTCCTTCTCTGCCCAGCCGGTGGGGTGACGTGTACCGGGGGCTCAGGCGGCGGCGGTCGAACCGGTCGGGCCCGTGCCCGGGCCGGCGGGGTCGCGGTGGATCGGGGTGTCGGAGCCGGTCAGCGGCCGGCCCGTACCGCCGCGCCGGGCCGCGACGATCTCGGCGGCGATGGACAGGGCGGTCTCCTCGGGCGTACGTGCACCGAGGTCGAGACCGATCGGGGAGCGCAGCCGGGCCCGCTCGCGGTCGGTGAGGCCGGCCTCGCGCAGTCTTCGGTCGCGGTCCTCGTGGGTGCGGCGGGACCCCATGGCGCCGACGAACGCGACCGGCAGCCGCAGCGCCACCTCCAGCAGCGGTATGTCGAACTTGGCGTCGTGGGTGAGCACGCACAGGGCCGTACGGCCGTCGGTGGCCGTGCGGCGGAGGTAGCGGTGCGGCCAGTCGACCACGATCTCGTCGGCCTCGGGGAAGCGGGCCCGGGTGGCGAAGACGGGGCGGGCGTCGCAGACGGTGACGTGGTAGCCGAGGAACTTGCCGGTACGCACCAGGGCCGCGGCGAAGTCCACCGCGCCGAAGACGATCATGCGGGGCGGCGGTACGTTCGCCTCGACGAACACCGTCAGGTCCGCCTCGCAGCGGGTGCCACCCGCCGAGACGTCGAAGCTGCCGGTGCGGCCCGCGTCCAGCATGGCGCGGGACTCGCCCCGTGCCGTGCGGTCCAGGTCCGGGCCGCCGCCGAGGCCGCCCTCGTGGGAGCCGTCGGGGTGGACGAGCAGCGCCCGGCCGAGGAGGTCGGCCGGGCCCTGGACCACCCGGGCCAGGGCCGCCGCCTCGCCCCGGGCGGCGGCCGCCAGCGCGGCGGCGAACACCGGCCGGTCCGGGGCGTCGGCGGTCACCGGCGTGACCAGGACCTCGATCGTTCCGCCGCAGGTCAGCCCGACCGCGAAGGCGTCCTCGGCGCTGTAGCCGAAGCGTTCGCGGACGGTCGTGCCGTCCTGCAGCGCCTGGGCGCACAGGTCGTAGACGGCCGCCTCCACGCACCCGCCGGAGACCGAACCGATGGCCGTGCCCCCGCTGTCGACGGCGAGGGCGGCGCCGGGGCTGCGCGGGGCACTGCCGCCGACGCCCACGACCGTGGCGACGGCGAACTCCCGCCCCTCCTCGGTCCACCGGTTCAGCTCATCGGCGATGTCCAGCATCCCGCTCTCCCACGCTTCCTCGTCCGGTCCCCGCCTGCAGGACCCGGTCCGGCCGGATCGGCAGATGCCGGTGCCGTACACCGGTCGCGTGCCAGACCGCGTTGGCGATGGCCGCCGCGGCACCGACGATGCCGATCTCGCCGATGCCCTTGATCCCCACCGGGTCGTCGGGGTCCGGATCGTCCACCCAGTCCGCCTCGACGAGCGGTACGTCGGCGTGTGTGGCGACGTGATAGCCGGCGAGGTCGGCGCCGACGTGGCCGCCCGAGGCGCGGTCCCGGACCGCCTCCTCGTGCAGGGCCATGGAGATGCCCCAGATCATGCCACCGACGAACTGGTTGCGCGCGGTGAGCGGATTGACGATCCGGCCCGCCGCGAAGACGCCGAGCATGCGCCGTACCCGCACCTCGCCGGTGGTGACGTCCACGGCGACCTCGGCGAACTGTGCGCCGAAGGAGTGCCGTTCCTTCTGCGCGAGGGCGCCGATCGCCGCGGTGGTGTCCGACCGTACGGTGATGCCCTCCGGCGGGATGTCCGTGCCCAGCGCGAGCCGCTCGCGCAGCTCCTTCGCCGCGGCCAGCACCGCCCAGGACCAGGAGCGGGTGCCCATCGAGCCGCCCGCGATCATCGCCGGGCCGAAGTCGCTGTCCCCGATGCGCACCCGGACCCGGGCCGGCGCGACCTCCAGCGCATCGGCGGCGACCAGGGTGAGCGCGGTGCGCGCCCCGGTGCCGATGTCGGCCGCGGCGATCCGCACGGTGAAGGTGCCGTCCGCCTCGGCCGTCAGGACCGCCGTGGAAGGGGCGGCTCCGGCGCCGAAGGAGGCCGCGGCGGTTCCGGTGCCGAGCAGCCAGCGCCCCTCGCGGCGGAGTCCGGGACGCGGGTCCCGGTCGGCCCAGCCGAACCGGCGGGCGCCCTCCTCGAAACAGGCGCGCAGGTTGCGGGTGCTGAACGGCAGACCGGAGACCGGGCCCTTCTCGGGTTCGTTGCGCAGCCGCAGCTCGATCGGGTCGATCCCGCACTTCTCGGCGAGCTCGTCGAGCGCCGCCTCCAGCGCGAACGACCCCGGTGCCTCGCCCGGCGCGCGCATGAACGTCGGTGTCGGCACGTCGAGCCGTACGACGGTGTTGGTGGTGTGGTGGGCGTCGGCGTCGTACATCACCCGGGCCACGGCGGCGCTCGGCTCGATGAATTCGTGCACGGTCGAGGTCAGGCTCAGGGCGCGGTGCTCCAGCGCGCGCAGCCGCCCGTCGGCGTCGGCGCCGAGCCGGACCCGCTGGCTGGTGGGGCTGCGGTAGCCGGTCAGCGAGAACATCTGACGGCGGGTCAGGACGACGCGTACGGGGCGCTGGAGGACGGTCGCGGCCATCACGGCGGCAACCTGGTGTGCGCGCACGCCCTTGCTGCCGAAGCCGCCGCCGACGTGCTCGGACCGCACCCGCACCGCGGACGGGTCGAGCGAGAACAGCTTGGCGAGCTCGCCCACGACCCAGGTGGCGCCCTGGTTGGAGTCGACGACCTCCAGCCGGCCGCCGTCCCAGCGGGCCGTCGCCGCATGGGGCTCCATCGGGTTGTGGTGCTCTTCGGGCGTGGTGTACTCGGCGTCCAGGACGACGGCGGAGGCGGTGAGTTCGGCCTCCAGGTCGCCCTTCTCCGCCACTGCCGGCAGATGGCCGTCCAGCGGGTAGGCGTCCGGGTGCCCGCCGGCGAAGTCGATGTCGTGCGGCTCCTGGTCGTAGTGCACCACCAGCGCTTCGGCGGCCGCCCTGGCCTGCTCGGACGTCTCGGCGACGACCAGCGCCACCGGCCAGCCCAGGCTCGGCACCCGGTCGTGCTGGAACACCGCGCAGGTCGGGTCCGGAGCACCCAGCATGCCGACGTACTCGGTGTCGACACGCGGGGCGTTGCCGTGGTGCAGCACCGTGAGCACGCCGGGCATCGCCAGGACGGGCCCGGACTCCACCGAGCGGATCCGGCCGCGGGCGATGGTGGACACCACCAGCCAGCCGTGGGCGAGGTCGGCGAACGGGATCTCGCCGGCGTAGCGCGCCGCGCCGGTGACCTTGGCCAGGCCCTCCACGCGGGTGTGCGCGGTGCCGACGGCTCCGCGTACGGCGGTGGTTTCCGTCGTCGTCGTGGTCATCGCGCGGCCTCCTCGGCGAGCTCGGTCAGCAGGGCGACGACGAGATTGCGCATCAGCGTCACCTTGTGTCCGTTGTGGGGTAGCGCCTCGGCCGCGGCGAGTTCGGCGTCCGCGGCGGCGGCGAACGCCTCGGCGTCGGCCGGCCTCCCGGTCAGCACCCGCTCGGCCGCGAGGGCCCGCCACGGCCGGGACGCCACCGCCCGAGGGCGAGGCGGACGTCGCGCACGACTCCGTCGCGGATGTCGAGGGCGGCGGCGATCGAACCGATCGCGAAGGCGTACGACGCGCGCTCCCGCACCTTGCGGTAGCGCGAAGCTGCGGCAACCGGCAGCGGCGGCAGGGTGACCCCGGTGATCAGCGCCCCGGACGGCAGTGCGGTCTCCCGGTGCGGGGTGTCCCCACGGGCAGATAGAACTCCGCGAGCGGCAACTTCCCCGGCCCGTCCGCCGTTTCGTAGTGGACGACGGCGTCGAACGCGGCCAGCGCCACCGCCATGTCCGAGGGGTGGACCGCGACGCAGTGCGAGGAAGCGCCGAGGATCGCGTGGTTGTGGTGCTCGCCCTCGATGGCGGAGCAACCGCTGCCGGGCGTCCGCTTGTTGCACGGCCGGGCGAGGTCCGTGAAGTACCCGCAGCGGGTCCGTTGCAGCAGGTTCCCGCCGACGGTGGCCATGTTGCGCAACTGGCCCGAGGCACCGGCGAGCACCGCCTGCGCCAACGCCGGGTAGCGCCGCCGCACGTCGGGATGGGCGGCGAGATCGCTGTTGGTCACCGTGGCGCCGATCCGCAGCCCGCCGTCCTCCGTGAACTCGATCCCGTCCAGGGGGAGTTCACGTACGTCGATGAGCAGCCCGGGCCGCTCCACCCCGGCCTTCATCAGGTCGACGAGGTTGGTGCCACCGCCGAGACAGCGCGCCTCCGGGTCGGCCCCGAGGAGCGCGACCGCTCCGGGAACATCGAACACCCGCTGATAACCGAACTCCCTCATGCCGCCCCCTCCGTGCCCGCCGAACCCGCTTCGATCCCCTGCGCCGATCCGGCTTCATGGGCGGCCGCCGCTCGCGCAACGGCCTCAACGATCGATACATACGCCCCGCAGCGGCACAGGTTGCCGCTCATCCGCTCCCGGATCTCCTCGGGTGTCAAGGGCGGAACTCCCGCCTCCGGCCGCACATCGGCACTCGCCGCACTCGGCCACCCGGCCGCGTGCTCCTCGATCACCGCGAGCGCGGAACATATCTGCCCCGGTGTGCAGTACCCGCACTGATAGCCGTCGAGGTCGAGGAAGGCCTGCTGCACCGGATGGAGCGTCTCACCGTCCGCCACACCCTCGATCGTGGTGATCTCCCGCCCCTCGGCGGCCACCGCGAGCTGAAGGCAGGAGACCGCTCTGCGCCCATCGATCAGCACCGTACAAGCACCGCATTGG
This sequence comes from Streptomyces endophytica, assembly GCF_026153355.1. Taxonomy (GTDB): domain Bacteria; phylum Actinomycetota; class Actinomycetes; order Streptomycetales; family Streptomycetaceae; genus Streptomyces; species Streptomyces endophytica. The sequence goes on from NZ_CP110636.1 coordinate 5,834,196, forward strand.
CCCTGGTCACAGCCCTTTTTGGTGCCCGTCAGATCGAGCCGCTCGCGCAGCGCGTCGAGCAGCGTGGTGCGGTGGTCGACGGGCAGCGCATGCTTCTCGCCGTTGATGTTCAGGGTGATGGCACTGGACGTCGATAGGGCCATGATCAGCTTCTTTCGCGTGTGACTTTCGTAGGCGATGCGCGAAACAGGAGGAGGGGCAGGGAAGGAAGGGGGCAGAGAACGAAGGGGCAGGGAAGGGGCACGGATCCGGAGTTCGGGGTTCGGCATTCCGGCGAACCCAAGGGCACCTTCAGGAAGGGCACCCCCGCCGGGAGGCACCCCCGGGAAGGAGGCAGTGCATGCGGTACGTCAGTGCGTCAGTGCATCAGGACAGACATCGGGTGCGGTGAGTGCGATGCGGTGCGGTCGGATACGTGCGATGAGCACGGCAACGTAGCAAAAGTGGCGAACGTAGCGAATACAGAAGGGCGAACACCCCACCACCCGCTTCTGCCGCTATGGTGGAGCTAACCGGACAGCTATCCGATTACTGCAAACCTACCGGACACCTGTCCGGTTATCAAGGCCGATCCGGCAAGTGATTCCCGAAGGGAGGACGGGTGCGGGAGAAGAAGGACGCCCCACTGCGCTCGGACGCGCAACGGAATCGCGAGCGCATCCTGGAAGTCGCCCTGGAGGAGCTGACGCGCGCGGCCGACGCCCCGCTGAGCGCGATCGCGAAGAAGGCCTGCGTCGGACAGGCGACGTTCTACCGCAACTTCCCCAACCGCGAGTCGCTCGTCCTCGAGGTCTACCGCTACGAGGTCCAGCAGGTCGCCGACACCGCGGCCCAGCTGCTCGAAACCCGCTCCCCCGACCAGGCGCTGCGGGAATGGATGGACCGCCTGGCCCAGTACGCCATGGCCAAGGCCGGTCTGGCCGACGCACTCCGGAAGGCGACCGCGCACGGCAGCCTGGCCGCCTCCGGACACGGCCCGGTGACGTCGGCCGTCGCCCTCCTGCTGAAGGCCAACGAAGAGGCCGGCACCATCCGCCCGGGCATGACCCCCGACGACTTCTCACTCGCCATCGCCGGCCTCTGGCAGATCGACCCGCACAGCGACTGGCAGTCCCGTGCCGGCCGTCTCCTCGACCTCGTCATGGACGGCCTCCGCGCCGGAGCCCCGGCCGCACACAGCGCCGCCGCGGAGAGCTGAACGGCGCGGTCTACCGCGCCTGAGGGTCCGGGCCCGGGTGGCCGGCGTCGAGTCCCGCCAGGGCCACGGCGGTGGCCGCGAGGGTCAGGGCCGTCTTGCGCACGCGCACAGGTTCCTCCCGAAGTGATCGCGCTCAGAGGTCAGTGGATCAAGGGTTGGCGGTGACCGGCTGTAGCGGCCAACTGTCCGGTCAACGAGATGTTCTCGGCCAGGACACGGCGACGGCAGTCGCGTTCACTGTGTCTGACCTGCGCGGTACGGCGCGCGTCGATCGTTCGTCACCGCCGACGGCTTCTCACTGACAGTGATCGGGCCGCACCTGGCCCGTCTCAGAGTGCGATCACTTCGTTGACGCCCTGACGGGCCCTATGTCCAGGATGTTCGGCATTCCGCGTTCTTCGCCTTACTGCGGAAATTTCTGCCGTACAGCGGAAAGGAACCCCGATGGGTGCACATGTGCACGTCCGCCTGATACAGAGCCTGGGCGTAACCGAGGACGGCGAGCTGATCGAGTACTCCTCGTGCGCCGAGTGCGGCGCGACATGGGTCAAGAAGTACCCGGAGGGGCAGGTTCAGGCCCCGGACTGAGGGACTGACGCGCACCGCGCCCGCTCCCCCTACCGCCCCTGACGGCCCCGCTGCCACAGCGGGCGCACGAGCCACTCCAGGGACTCCAGCCCGTCGGTCGCCGGGGCATCGTCCTCGGTGCGACGGACGCCGAGCAGTTCGATGCGCACCGGGCCGAGCCGTAGCACGAACACGGTGTCCGCTTCGTCGGCCGACGGCTGAGGGCGGCGGGTCCGGGTGGGGACCGGGCGGCCGGGGCCCGAACGGCCCGCTCCAGCGCGGGCACCCCGCCGCTGCACGGAGCGCCGGTCACGCTCGGCGAGAGCACGGTCCGCGTCGTAACGGGCCCGGCTCTGCGGGTCGTGGAGGACGCGGTAGGCCGTCAGTACCTCTGCGAGTTCTTGTTCCGCTGCCGGCCGGGCGGGACCGGTGTCCGGGTGCAGACTGCGGACCAGTCGGCGGTAGGCCGTGGTGATCTGGCGCGCGGATGCGGAGGGCTGGACACCGAGTACGGCGTAGTGATCGGGCTGCGGTCCCGGCATCACCGCCACCTCCTGCTCAGGCAGGCAATCGGGTAGGTATCAGGCAGGCATCGGACCCATACCCGGAATTCCTGGATGAAAGCGCGGGAGTCGGGCACAAGGCTTCATGCATCAAGGGGAACGGTTGCCTCCTTCTCGTCCCCGTCCCCGCCCCCGCCCCCTGTCCCGCCCCGCCCCGCCCCCGCGGAGAGTGTCGGGTCAGCGTCACGACGACGTGTCGCTTGTCGTCGCGCGGGTGACGCGCCCCGTCGTCGCCACCGGTGATGCGGACGGCGACGACGGGACGCGACGGGCGGGGAGGAGTCAGCGGCGGCTCACGGACGCTCCGTCAAGCGCCCTGTTGCCCTTGCAGTTGTTGCAGGGAGGCCACCAGCTTGTCCACCTCCTCCGGGGTGTTGTAGAGCGCCAGTGAGGCACGCGCGGCGCTCGTCAACCCGTAGTGGGCCAGGGCCGGTTGGGCGCAGTGGTGGCCGGCGCGGATGGCGATGCCGTCGCGGTCCAGCCAGTCGGCGATCTGTGACGGGTCCTGGCCGGCGAGGGTGAAGGTCAGGACGCCGACCCGGCCGGGTGCGGAACCCAGCAGTTCCAGACCCGGCACCGTGGACAGGGCCTGTTGGGCATGGGTCGTCAGCGCCGTCTCATAGGCGGCGACGGCGTTCCGGTCGAAGGAGGTCAGCCAGTTCAGCGCGGACAGCAGACCGACCACTCCGGAGATGTGCCCGGTGCCGGCCTCCATGCGGTGCGGCACCGGCGCATAGGTGGTGCGGGTGAAGTCGACGGACTCGATCATGTTCCCGCCGCCCTGCCACGGCGGCATCTTCTCCAGGACGTCCGGCTTCGCGTACAGGGCGCCGATGCCCGTGGGGGCGAACAGCTTGTGGCCCGAGAACGCGTAGAAGTCGGCGTCCAGGTCCGTGACGTCGACGGGGAAGTGCGCCACCGCCTGCGCCCCGTCCACCAGCACCTTCGCGCCGTACCGGTGCGCCAGCGCGGTCATCTCCCGTACCGGCACGACGGTGCCGAGCACGTTCGAGACCTGGCTGAGCGCGACGAGCTGGGTGCGCATGGAGAGCAGATCGGCGTAGGCGTCGAGGTCGACCTGCCCGTCCGGTTGCAGCGGTACGGGTACCACCCGGGCCCGGGTCTCCTTGGCGATCAGCTGCCAGGGCACGATGTTCGAGTGGTGCTCCAGTGTAGAGACCAGGATGTCGTCCCCGGGACCGAGGTTGGCCCGGCCCAGCTCTGGGCGACGAGGTTGATCGCCTCGGTGGTGCCGCGTACGAAGACGATGTCGTCCGGTGACGGCGCGCCCAGGAACTGGGCCACAGCTGCCCGGCCCGCCTCGTACGCCTCGGTGGCCTCCCGGGCCATGGTGTGCGCGCCGCGGTGGATGTTGGAGTTGGCGGACCCGTAGAAGCCGGCCAGTGCCTCGATCACCTGGCGCGGCTTCTGGGTGGTGGCTCCGTTGTCCAGCCACACGAGGGGGTGCCCGTTCACCGTCCGGTGCAGGATCGGGATGTCCCGTCGGGCCAACTCCGGTGAGAATCCGGCCGGTTGGCCGGGGAGGACGGTGGCGGCGGAGGGCGGGGCAGGGACATCGGCGGAGGGCTGCATACCGGCAGGATCCGTGACGGGCCCCGGGACGGGATGCGGGGCGGCACCCGGCACAGAGCTCGGCACGGAGCTTGGCACGGAGCTCGGTACGGAGCTCGGTACGGAGCTCGGTACAGAGCCTGGAACGGAACCCGTGACCGGGGCCGCAACGGGGGCCGTTCCCCAGCCCGCCACCGGGCCTGCCGCCGAGCCCTCGACCGATTCCGTGACCGGTGTCGGGACCGGTTCCGTGGCCGGCCCCGTGACCGGTGTCGGGACCGGTGTCGTGGTCGCAGCCGGGGCGCTCGGCCAGGCGCCCCGGAGGACGTCAGGAGTAGTCATGGTAGTTGGCGACCTCGACGTTCTGGAGGACGGCGAGCGCGTCCTCCACCAGTACCGCGGTGTTGAAGTACGCCGTCATCAGGTACGACGTGATGCCCTTCTGGTCGACGCCCATGTTCCGCATCGACAGGCCGGGTTCCACCTCGTCCTCGATCTTGGCGGGGCGCAGGCCCACCACCCCTGCTCGGCCTCGCCCACCCGCATCAGCAGGATCTCGGTCGTGCCGATGCCCGCGCCGCCGGAGAACCGCACCTTGTCGGACGGCAGCAGCGGGACGCCGCGCCAGGTCAGCAGCGGGCTGCCGAACCGGGTGTCGATGATCGGGGGCACACCCCGGCGCGTACATTCCCGGCCGAACGCGGCGATGGCCCTGGGGTGGGCGAGGAAGTAGCCGGGCTGCTTCCAGACCCGGGTCAGCAGCTCGTCCAGGTCGTCGGGGGTCGGTGAGCCGGTGCGTGCCTGCACCCGCTGCCCGGGCGCCACGTTGTTGAAGAGCCCGAACTCCGGGTGGTTGAGCAGCGAGGCCTCCTGCCGCTCGCGCAGGGCGTGCACGGTGAGGTTGGACTGGGCGCGGATCTGGTCGATGGGCCCGTTGTAGAGGTCGGAGACCCTGGTGTGGACGCGGAGGACGGTCTGCGCGAGGCTCATGTGGTACTCGCGGGGCGTGTCCTCGTAGTCGACGAAGGTTCCCGGGAGGTCGGGTTCGCCGACGTGGCCGGAGCTGAGGTCGACCGGCACCTCGGCGCCGGGCAGCACGCCGTCCGTCGAGAGGTAGGCGTCCAGCGCTCCGCGCACCGTCGCGTCGCGGTCGCACAGTCCGGCGAGCGCGCTGCGGTTGAGGCACAGGGCCACGCCGGGGGTGAGCGCCCGGACGCGGTACGGCATGGGCGCGCCGCGGGTCCAGGAGTCGAGGTCGAAGAACTGGCCGTCGCCGATCACTTCGAGCACCGCGTCCTCGCCGTAGCGGCCGCTGACCCGCTTCTCGGCACGGCCCTGGGCGATCACCCACAACTGGTCGTGCGCCTCACCGTCCTGGGCCAGCATCTGCCCGGCCTCGAAGGGCACTTCCGTGAAGGCGCCGGCCAGTTCGGTCAGCAGGTCGTCGTCCGCCTCCCGGAGGTACGGCAGTTCCCGCAGGTCGCCCGGGATGACACGGGGCGAACCGCCGTCGTTGTGCGTGCTGATGCGGTCGTCGCCGAGGACGTAGGTACGCCGCCGGTTGACGCGGAACACGCCCGCTTCGACGTCGACCCAGGGCAGTGCACGCAGCAGATAGCGCGGGGTGATGCCGCGCATCTGCGGGGTGGTCTTGGTGGTTGTCGCGAGCTGCCGTGCGGCATCCGGGCTGAGGCTCAACTGATCGTTCACGGGACCCCTCCTCGCACACAGGCATGCCGGACGGCCGGCGCACGGCCGGACGACATGCGGGAACAGCCCGATCGTCCGGGCGGGCGTCGCCCACCCGCAACCAACCGTTCGTCGGCCCCCGGCCGGAATTGCGCCCCGTTCTCACGTCTCCCTTCCGCATGGACGTACGACTACGGGCCGTCAGATCGCCACGACCACGAGGGGAATTCCCGAAGGGCCGCGGCGTCACCCGTTCAGGCACTCTCGAACGCCCCACCAGGCACAACCCGGCGTTGCGCATACGGCCTGATTTCCCCTCATAACACAGCTTGGCGTTTCCTAAAGGGCGGCTTATGGCGCTGGTTCATGACGCCGACCGGTGTCCCGGCACGGTGTCGCACCGCAGTGCGGCGTGTTGCGCCGCGGAATGGATCAGGGGCTGCCCGACGTTGTAGGAACCTGCCACCCGATGAAAGGTACGGACATGACCACCGTGCACGGCACGACCCTGGACATTCCCACGCAGGACGGCGTCGTGGACGCCTATCTCGCCCACCCCGACGACGGCCGTGCACATCCGGGGGTCCTGCTGTACATGGACGCCTTCGGGCTGCGCGCCTCGTTGGAGGCGATGGCCAGGCGCCTGGCCGGACACGGCTACACGGTGCTGGTGCCCAACGTCCTGTACCGCACCGGGCGGGCACCCGTGGTGGAACTCCCCGACTTCATCAACCCCGCCGAGCGGCCCGAGATCTTCGAGCAGCTCTTCCCGATCATCCGGGAGCTCACCCCTGAGCGGGCCGTGCGGGACGCCGGCGCGTACCTCGACTGGCTGGCCGCCTCGCCGCTGGTCGCCGACGGGCCGGTGGGCACCACCGGTTACTGCCTGGGCGGCGTCCTCGCGCTCCGCACCGCCGCGGCCCACCCCGACCGCATCGCGGCGGTGGCCTCCTTCCACGCCGGCCATCTGACCACGGACGCCGAGGACAGCCCGCACCGCATCGTCGACCGCATCACGGCGGAGGTGTACTTCGGGCACGCCGATCAGGACTCGTCGCTGCCGGCCGAGGCGATCAAGGCCCTGGAGCAGGCGCTGGACACCGCGGGCGTGCGCTACCGCAGCGAGGTGTACGAAGGCGCCCAGCACGGCTACACCCAGACCGACACCGCCGTCTACAACGGCGCGGCGGACAACCGGCACTGGCGCAATCTGCTGGAGCTGTTCGGGCGCACGCTGGGCTGAGCCGGCCCGCCCGGGCGTCAACCCCGCCGCCCCGCCAGATGTTGTCGAACGCGGCCTTGTCGATGGCGCGCCGCTGCCGCTGGTACCCCAGCTCGCTCAGCGCGTCATGGACGGCGGCGAGCACCGTCTCCACCGACTCGTCCGCCGGCGGCCCGTCGTCCTTGAGACCCCCGGCCCGGGGGTCTTCGGCCGGCTCACCGCCGATCCCGAGATTCGCCGCGAGGGCGGCGAGGACGGGTTCGTCCGCCGCCCAGCGGTCCGCCGCCGCACGGCGCGCGGGCGACTCGGCCAGCACCAACTCACCGGCCCGGAACGGCCTCCAGTGGCCCCGGCGTTCACGGGTGAGCTCGCCGCCCGCTTCCAGGGCGGACAGGTACGCCGTGTACAGCCCGCGGCCCCTGCGCCACAGCCAGTCCTCGACCGACTCGTACGGCTCCTGCTGGACGAGCGCTCCCGCCGCCTCGTCCAACAGGCGATCGGCCGCGCTCGGCCGGTAACCGGGAACGATCCGCTCGCCGTCCAGCGCGGCGGCCTGGGCCCGCAGCAGGTCGATCAGCTCGGCCCCGGCGAGCGCGAGCGACAGGTCGCCCTGCTCGGGAGGCGACGCCTCGCCCAGGGCCACGATCAGCAGGTCCCGCGGTGTGGTCATGACGGCTCCCCACGTCTGTTTCGAGCTTACGGAGTGGACGGCCCGGCTGCATCCCACACCGACCCGGTGGTCCGTAATTGCCCCGGGCCGCGCGCGATATCCCCGCGCCACATCGGGAACCCGTGCCGGGAAGACGCCTCCGAGACCCCGGGTACCCCGGACGTCCAAGAGGCCGGGAGACCCCGGACGCCCCCGTGAGAGATGAGGTGTGGCACTGATGAAGAGCGATGAGTTCCTGGCGAAGGTGCGTGAGCGCGGCGAGTACAGAAGCGGGGCGGAGGCCGAGCGGGTCACCGGGGCCGTGCTGCGGGTGCTGGCCGGGCGGATCACCCCCGGCGAGGTCACGGACCTGGCTTCGCAGCTGCCGGCGCCGCTGGACGATGCGTTGCGTCCCGACGGGCAGCCCGAGAGCTACGGCCGGGAGGAATTCCTGCGCCGGATCGCCGAACGCACCGGCGCCGGACCCGTACGGCCGAGTGGGACGCCTGCGCCGTGCTCTCCACCGTCGCCGAGGCCGTGTCCGGCGGGGAGCTGAACCAGGTCCTCAGCCAGTTGCCCTCGGGCTACGCCGTCTTCTTCGGCAAGCCGGGGCTCGCCGACTGACCGGCCGTGCCTCAGGCCGCCTGCGCCTCGTCGCCGTAGCGCACGGCATCGGCGTAGCGCAGCAGCACGCCGACCCCCTCGCGCAGCCTCAGCTGCTGCTCGGGGACGAGGACGAGTTCCGCGCCGGTGCCCACCAGGGCGCGGGTGAGCGCGGCGTCGGCGCGCTCCTCGCGTACGGTCGCCACGCCGTAGACCCGCAGGTCGCGTTCCCTGAGGGCGAGCTGGCCGGGCTCCGGGCCCACCCACAGGCGCAGCGGCGACTCCGGGTGGTTGTTGAGGAAGAGCGCGCTGACCTGGCCGCGCTGCAGCGCCGAGACCGTGGCCGCGAGCCCTTCGGCACAGGCCCCGTCGTGGGCCCGCCGGGCCAGGAAGGTCTCCAGGAGGGTGCGGTCGTGGGCGGCCATGCGCCCGCTGAAGAGCCGGTCGAGCTGGCTCTCCAGCAGTGCCCGTCCCGGTTCCGGCTGGCCGCCGCCCTCGGCGGTGGCGAGCCGGCCGCGCAGATAGGCGGGGAGCCGGCGGGCCAGGATGCCGCGGGCCCAGGTGTCACCGGCGAGCAGCAGCGTCTCGGAGCCGCGCCGGCGGGCCTGCGTCTCCAGCTGCCGGCCGAGCCGCTCGGCGAGGTGCTGCCACTCGGCCACCGGGACCTCCATGTGGAGCCGGTCCCCGGGCGTCACCTTGGTCAGGGGCCAGGTCCCGGCCTCGGTGTCGATGCGGACGGTGCCCTCGGCGTCGGTGGAGTGACGGCCCGTGTAGTGGACACGTACTGCCAGATAGGCGATCTCGGGCGCGTGCTGGGCGATCAGCGGCAGGGTGTCGGGCAGGGCGCCGAAATGGGCCGTGTCCTGTGCCGGCGGGCGGGGCAGTTCGTCCTGGAGGACGAGCTTTCCGTGCGCGGTGAACAGGGCCTGCCCGTGCCGGCCGGGCACCCGGACGTCGTCGCCGACGGTGCCCGCCACAGCGGCGATGGACTCCGGGTCCGCCCCTTCGGCGAGCAGGTCGTCGCGCAGGTGCCGCCAGCGCAGCGCGATGGCGGAGTCCGGGTCCTCGATGGCGCTGTCGCGCGAGGTGTCGAGGTACACCGAGGCGAACGGGCCGGCTTCCTTGTAGAGCGGTTCGAGGAAAGAAAGTCGCATCGCCACTCCCGCCGGGAACGGAACCATTCCTGGGCCCATGATGCGCCCGGGAGGCGTACGGCGCGTCCGCTGGCGGTGCGGTACGGGCCGCCGCTACCGGTCGTCGGGGCCCGGCCGCGGACCGTAGGCCGCCGTCCGCACGCCGTCACCCCGCACCGTTCACGCCGGCAGCCCGGCCAGCAGCTCCGTGACCTCCTCCGCGGCCAACGGGAGTTCGGCCTCCTCGTACGCCGTCCGCGCGCCTTCCCAGTAACTGCGGGCCTCGGCCGGCCGGTTGGCGGCCGTCGCGAGGTGGCCGAGGTGCTGCAGGGTGCGGGCCCGGCCGACCGTGTTGCCGAGCCGGTGGTAGAGGTCGAGTGCCGACCGGTAGTGGTCGTGGGCCGCCACCCGGCTGCCCCGCAGGCGGGCCGTGAACGCCAGGTTGAAGAGGGTGTGGGCGGTGGCCTGGTGGTCGTCGAGCGCCCGGAAGAGCGGTAAGGCCGCGGCGTAATGGCCGTCCGCTTCCGCGTACCGGCCGAGGCGGCGGGCGGCCGTGCCCATGCTGTGCAGCGTACGGGCCTCGCCGGTACGGTCGCCGAACGCCCGGTAGCGGTCGAGTGCCTCGGCGAAGAGGGGCAGCGCCCGGTCGAAGTCCTGCTTGTGCTTGAGGAAGTCGCCCTTGTCGTACAGGGCCAGGGCCTGCTGGGCGGGGTCCGCGACGGTGTGCGCGAACTCCACGGCCATGTCGCACACTTCCAGGCCGGCGTCCCAGTCCCGCTGGCGGCGGAGGAACCAGCTGACGTCGTGCGCCAGCGGCAGTACCACGGCGGGCCGGCCGTGCCGCTGCGCCAGATGGAGGGCCGACCGCAGGTTCAGGCGCTCGGTGTCGAGCCAGTCCTCCGCGGCGTCGTCCCGCCGGCGCGCGCGGGCCGCCGCCACGATGCGCCCGGTGGCGTCCCGGGCGGCATCGCGGTAGTGGGCCAGCAGCCGGTCGACGGCGTCCTCGACGCCCGCCGCGTCCTCCTCCTCGTGGCGGCGCCGCTCGGCGAACAGCCGCAGCAGGTCGTGGAAGCGGACCCAGCCGCGGGGTTTGCCGGGCTCGACCATGTGGACGTCACGCAGCGCGCGCAGCAGTTTCCTGGCCCGGGGCACGGGCTCCCGGCCAGCGCGGCGGCCGCCTCGACGCTCACCTGCTGACCCGGGTTGAGCGACAGCAGCCGGAACATCCGGGCCTCGTCGGCGGCGAGCCGGGCGTACGACAGGTCGAAGGCGGCGGTCACCGAACGGCGGTCGCCGTAGGACAGCTCCTCCAGGCGGGTGGCGCGGTCGCGCAGGGCCGCGGTGAGTTCGCCGACGGACTGGTCCGGGTCGCCGGCCAGTATCGAGGCCACGACGGCGAGCGCGAGGGGGAGGTGGCCGCAGAGTGCGGTGAGGTCTTGTACGGCCCGGGCTCGTCGAGGGCGCGGGTGTCGTCGGGGCGGCGTATCCGGAGCGTGCGGCTGATCAGGGCGGCGGCCTCGGCCGGTGCCAGGACGCCGAGGTCGAGGATCCGGGAGCCGGGGAGGTCCCGAGGGTGCGGCGGCTGGTGACGACGACCCGGTGGGCCGGGGAGCCGGGCAGCAGCGGGCCGACCTGGTCCGTCGAGGAGGCGTTGTCGAGCACGACGAGCGCGGCGCCGTGCCGGGCGGCGCGTTCGGCCAGCTTCGAGCGGTACAGCGACAGCCGGCCCTCGAAGGTGGGCGGGAAGAGTTCGTCGGGGACGCCGAGCGCGCTGAGGAAGACGGAGATCGCGATGTCCGGCCGGACGTAGCGGTGCTCGTCGTAGCCCTGGAGGTTGATGAAGAGCACCCCGCCGGGGAACCAGCCCGCCGCCACGGCGTCGTGCGCGGCGCGCAGGACGAGTGCGGTCTTGCCGACGCCTGCGGTGCCCACCAGCGCGGACACGACCAGCGGTGGGGTCGCGGCCGACGACGCCGGCACGCCCCGCGCCGCCGGACAGCCGGGGCGCAGCGCGGCGGTCAGGGTGCGCAGCGCCTCCTGTCTGCCGGTGAACTCCGGCGGCGCCGGGGGCAGCCCGGCCAGTGCGGTGGGCACCGAGGGCGTGAGGTGCAGCTCCCCACGTGGCCGGCCTGCACGACCGGGCCGGTGACGGTGCCGCTCAGGTCGTTGGATGACTGGTTCACGGTCCCTTTTCTAGCCGACCGCCCCTCGCCCAGGCGGGTTTTCCGGCGACCGGCGCCGGCCGTCGCCCGTGCCCCGGCGGTGTCCGGGCCGCTCGTCCCGCGTCGCGTGCGGTGACATCTCCTGGGACCGTGGCAGCAGCGTGCCCGTCCGTCCCGCGAGGTGGCAACGTGAGCGACAAGGCCAGCCGGTCCACCACTCCTCCCCGCCGCGGGGGCCGTTGCAGCGGCTCCTGTTCGGCGGGGTCTACGGCTCGGTCCTCGCCAGTGCGCTGGCGGCCGCCCTCGGCGGCGAGCACGGGCCCCTGGACCCGGGTACGACGCGGCGTGGGTGCTGGTGACCGCCGTCGCGTCGGCCGCGGCCCACGGTTACGCGCACGCCATCGCCCACCGTACGGCCGACGCGGCTCCGGTCACCACGAGCGCGGTGCGGTCGATGCTCGCCGAGTGGCCGCTGGTGGTCGCGACCCTGCCGACGGTCGCCGCGCTGTTCGGCTCCTACCTGGAGTGGTGGGGCGAGGAGGGCGCGATCGACGTGGCGCTGACGTTCAACACGGCGGCGCTGTTCGGCTGGGGCGTGTGGGGGCCCGGGCGGCGGGGCGGAGCTGGCCGGCGTCGTGCCGGGTCGGGGGCGTGGACGCGCTGCTCGGGCTGTTCATCATCGCCGCGAACGTGTTGACCCACTGAGCGCCGCCCGCCCCGCCGGGTCGCGGGGCGGGCGGCGATGAAACACGATGAGAACTCCAGCCAGAGGAGGTCCGCCCGTGTCTGCTCCGGACATCCCGTCCCGGGCGCCCGCGAGAGCCGTACTGCCGGAGCGCGGCCCCGAGCCGGTGAGGATCACGCTGACGGTGAACGGCGCCGACCGTGTGGTGGACGTCGAGCCGCGCGTCAGCCTTCTGGACGCGCTGCGCGAACGCCTGGACCTGACGGGCTCGAAGAAGGGCTGTGACCAGGGCACCTGCGGAGCCTGCACGGTCTGGGTCGACGGGCGCCGGGTGCTGGCCTGCCTGACCCTGGCGATCACCTGCGAGGGGCGCGAGGTCACCACCATCGAGGGCCTGGCCGAGGGCGATGAGCTGCACGCCATGCAGAGCGCGTTCATCGAGCAGGACGCGTTCCAGTGCGGCTACTGCACCCCGGGCCAGATCATGTCCGCGGTGGCGCTGCTGAAGGAGGGCCACGCCTCGGACGACCGCGAGATCGCCGAGTGGATGAGCGGCAACATCTGCCGCTGCGCCGCCTACCCCCACATCCGGGCCGCCATCCGCTCGGTCCGTGACCGAGCCTGAGGAGATCCGCCGTGCGGCCCATCAGCTACTCCCGCGCCACGGCCGTCGCCGACGCGGTCGCCGCCGTCGCCGCCGACCCCACCAGCGACTTCCTGGCCGGCGGCACCACCGAGGTCGATCTGCTGCGGCGACACGTCCTGCTGCCGCGCCGGCTCGTGGACATCAACGACCTGCCGCTCACCCGGATCGAGGACCGGCCCGACGGCGGCCTGTACATCGGTGCGCTGGCCCGTATGAGCGAGGTGGCCGAGGCCCCCGCCGTACGGGAGCGCTTCCCGATGGTGGCCGAGGCGCTGGTGCTCGGGGCGTCCGCCCAGCTCCGGCACATGGCCAGCATGGGCGGCAACATGATGCAGCGGGTGCGCTGCGGCTACTTCCGCGACGCGTCGTCGCCGTGCAACAAGCGCGATCCGGGCAGCGGCTGCAGTGCCCTGGACGGGTTCAACCGCGGCCATGCCGTCCTCGGCGTCAGCGAGCACTGCATCGCCACCCACCCGTCGGACGTCGCCGTACCGCTGGTGGCCCTGGACGCCCGCATCCACACCGAGGGGCCGCACGGCCGGCAGGTGCACGCCCTGGACGACTTCTTCCTGCTGCCGGGTGCCACACCGCATCTGGAGCATCCGCTGGAGCACGGTGAGCTGGTGGTGGGCATCGAGGTGCCCGGTCTGGCCATGGCCCGGTCCTCGCGCTACCTGAAGGTGCGTGATCGGGAGTCGTACGAGTTCGCGCTGGCGTCCGTGGCGGCCGCGGTGGACCTGGCGGACGGGGTGATCCGCGACGTACGGCTGGCACTGGGCGGGGTGGCCACGAAGCCCTGGCGGGCCCGCCGCGCGGAGGAGCTGCTGCGCGGCGCGCCCGCCGACACCGAGGCCTTCCGGCGGGCCGCCCGCGAGGAGCTGGCCGCCGCCCGCACCACGCCGCTCAACGCCTTCAAGGCCGAGCTGGCCCAGCGGACCATGGTCCGCGCGCTGGCGACCCTCACCGGCACGGAGCACGCGTCATGACCACCGCTCCGGCCGTCGGCCGCCCCGTCGACCGGGTCGACGGCCGCCACAAGGTCACCGGCGGCGCGCACTACTCCGCGGACGTCCTCCCGGCCGATCGTGCCCACGCCGTCCTGGTCGGCGCGCGGGTGCCGAGCGGCCGGGTCACCGGCATCGACACCGACGAGGCCCGGCAGGCCGGCGGGGTGCTCGCGATCCTCACGCACGAGAACCTGCCCGGGATCGCCACGCAGCCCCCGCTGCTGCCCTCGCTCGCCGGTATGCCCGCGCCCGGGCAGACCTTCTTCCCGCTCCAGGACGAGGTGGTCCACTACAGCGGGCAACCGGTCGCCGTGGTGGTCGCCGACACCCTGGAGCGCGCCCAGCACGCGGCCGCGCTGGTCCGCGTCACGTACCAGGAGACGCCCTCGGTCACCACCGTCGCCCAGGGGCGGGACGACGCCTACGTGCCGGACGCGATCTTCGGCGGTTTCGTCCCGGGCCGGAGCGTGCGCGGCGATGTCGAGGCCGGACTGGCGGCGGCGGACGTGCGGATCGACGCCACGTACAGCTACGCCGCGAACAACCACAACCCCATCGAGCCGGCGGCCACCACCGCCGCCTGGGACGGCGACCAGCTGACCCTGTACGACGCCACGCAGGGGGTGGCGGCCACCCAGCTGACGGTGGCGGCGCTGCTCGGCCTGTCCCCCTCGAAGGTGCGCGTGCTCTCCCACTTCGTCGGCGGCAGTTTCGGCTGCAAGGCGATGATCTGGGCGCACCCCGCGCTGGCCGCGCTCGCCGCCCGGCACGTCGGACGTCCCGTCAAGCTGTCGCTGACCCGTGAGCAGATGTTCACCTCGGTCGGCCACCGGGAGGAGCAGGAGCAGCGGATCGAGCTGGGCGCGGACAAGGAGGGCCGGCTCGTCGCGCTGCGGCACCACAAGCTCTCCCCCACCTCGCCGTTCGACGACTGGGCCGAGCCCTCGCTGGGCGTCGCCTCGCAGCTCTACGCCTGCGCCCACTACGAGGGCGTCTACCGGCTGTTCCGCGCCAACACCATGACGCCGACCTTCATGCGGGCGCCCGGTGAGGCGTCCGGCATGTTCGCCCTCGAATGCACGATGGACGACCTCGCCCACCAACTGGGCATCGACCCCGTCGAACTGCGCCTGCGCAACTACTCCGACACCGACCCGACCACCGGAAACCCCTGGTCCAGCACGGGACTCAAGGAGTGCTACGCACGCGGCGCGGAACGCTTCGGCTGGCACCGGCGCCGCCCCGAGCCGCGCGCGCACCGCGACGGCGACTGGCTGATCGGCTACGGCATGGCCGCCGCCGGCTATCCCGTCTACGGCCCGAACAACCCGCAGCGGGCCCGGGCCCGGTTGTACGCCGACGGTACGGCCGTCGTGCAGGCCGCGACCCCCGACTTCGGTACCGGGTGGCCACGGTGATGACCCAGGTGGCCGCCGATGCCCTCGGGCTCCCGTGGGAGCGCTGCCGCTTCGAGGGCGGTGACACGGCGCTGCCGGGCATCGCCGCCGCGGTCGGCTCCGCGGGCGCGGGGATGATCAGCGCCGCAGTCCACACCGCCGCCGCCCGCCTCCGCGACCAGTTGGTGGCGCAGGCCGTCGCCGACTCCCAGTCCCCGCTGCACGGCGCCGATCCGGCGGCGGTCACCGTACGGGACGGCCGGATGATGCTGCGCGACGCGCCCGCGACCGGCGAGACCTACGGCGACCTGCTGCACCGCAACTTCCTGCCGGACGTCGAGGCCGCCGGCTCCTGGTCCCCGTCCCCGGAGTCCCACCACTACGGGATGATGACCTTCGGCGCCCAGTTCGCCGAGGTCGCCGTCGACCCCGAACTCGGCGTCGTCCGGGTCCGCCGCATGGTCGGCGCCTTCGCCCCCGGCCGCGTCCTCAACCCCAAGACGGCCCGCAGCCAGCTGATGGGCGGCATGCTCTGGGGCCTCGGCCAGGCCCTCCTGGAAGCCAACTACATGGACCCCCGCCGCGGTCGCTGGGTCGCCTCCAGCCTGGGCGACTACCTCGTCCCGGTCAACGCCGACGCCCCCGACGTCGAGGTCGAACTCGTCGACGTCACCGACGACATCGTCAACCCGCTCGGCGTCAAGGGCGTCGGCGAGATCGGCCAGGTCGGTGCCGCGGCCGCCATCGCCAACGCCCTCCACCACGCGACGGGCCGGCGGGTGCGGAAGCTGCCGGTGACGATCGAAGATCTGCTGTGAGCCCAGGGTGTGAGTCCAGGGTATGAGCCCACGGTGAGCGGTGACGTCAGACCGTGGTCACCGGTGCCATCAGTTCCTCGTCGGACCTCGGCCGGACGACGGTGGCCTGAGTGGTGATCAGGTCTCCGACCTCCAACGACCCGCTTCCGGAGACGTCGACGTGGACGCGGAGTCCATAGGCGCCCTTCGGATCGAGATCGGGCACGTCCACCCGGAAGGGCACCCGGCCGTGCGGGGCGAGGGGGACGTCCGTCTGGACCTGGGCGGCCACCACGGTGGAGGGGGCATCGGCGAGGGATACGTCGCGGACCTCCACCAGGACCCTGGCGGCCCGGGTGACCGGCGTATCGGCGGGCAGCGCCACGAGACCCCGCACGGTGCCGTTCATGCCGTCCTCCCGACCAGAGGCCGCGACGCCACCGCTCGCTCCCGACCGGGTGCCTCGCCGCGGGCGTCGGTCCGGGCCAGGAGCCCGGCGATCTCCGCGCTGATCGGCAGACCGGTCCGGTGCTCCACGAACAGCCACTGCCCGGCCGGGTTGACCTCGAAGAAGACATAACTCCCGTCCGGGCGCCGGCGCAGATCGACGGCGCCGTAGACCAGTCCGAGCCGGCGCAGGAAGCGGAGCAGCGTGTCGGTCAGGGCCGGCGGAGGGTCACCGGCCGTACCCGGGCCTCGTCGACCACCGTCCTCATGTCGACGGGGTAGCGGGTCGCCGAGGCGTCGATCTCGGCGGCGAAGACGCGCTCCCCCACCACCGTCACCCGTAGATCGGCGCCGGGTACGAACTCCTGGAAGATCACCGGGGCGTAGCGGACCGCGTCGAGGTGCGCCAGGTCCTGCGGCCGCACGAGCCTGGTCTCCCGCCACGCCTCCGCATGGGCGAGGAAGGATTTGAAGACCGTGCGTCCGACGCCGACGTCCTCGATGAACCGGCGCGCCCGCTCCGGCTGGTTGGTGACCAGGGTGCGCGGCAGCACGAGGCCCACCCGGCGCGCCACCGCCCACTGGTACGGCTTGTGGTGGGCGACGGCGTCGAGCGACGGCGGATTGATCCAGGTGCAGTCGAGCGCGTGGAACATGCCGTACAGCGCCTGGCTGGTCTCGCTCGCCGCGAATCCCTGGTCCCGGGCCGTGCACAGCGTCGGATCGACGGTGAAGGGACGCACCCTTCGCCACCACGCGACGCGACACCCCGCCAACGAGGCTTCCGCCGTGGGCGTGGTCAGGGTGCAGACCGGCTGGTTGCCGTCCGAGGAGTCGAAGTTGATCACTCCGTGGGCGGGAAAGTCCGCCAGGTCGATCCTGGCCACCTCCCGTCCGGCGGCCTCCAGCCGGCCGATGACGTCCAGCGTGTGGTCCTCGTCGTAGGAGATGACGAGGATCATCGCAGCTGCCCGGCGCTTTCACCGCTGCCGAACAGCGGGCCCAGCTGGGTCACCAGGCTCTGGTGACTGGCGGCAACGGCGGCGAGATCATGCTGGAGGGAGCCGAGCAGCTGGGCGAGCTGGCGTACTTGCTCGGCCAGCCCGTCAGGCTGCCCGGCCAGCGCGGGCGACTGATGCGGCGTGGCGAGCACGAAGGGGCCGCGGCCGGGCTCATCAGCTCCTGATGCGGATGTTTGGGGGTGTCGTTCACCGGGTCCTTCGCCTGCTCCTTGAGCGTGAAGTCGGTGAGGGGGTCCTTGCCGATCTCCTTGGCCGTGACGGGAGCGTGCGGGTACAGCGCCTGGACACCGGCGAGATCGCCTTGTGACAACCCCGCCCGCTGCCCCATCACCACACCGGGAGGCAGCGACTGCTTCGCGGTGATGGTCGGCCGGTTGGCGTCGATCGCAAAGGCGTTGGCGGGGTAGTGCATGATCGACCCGTAGTCGTACGGACCGATGTCGTCGCCGTCGGAAATCTGCTGCAGGAAGTTGTGCTGCTGTTCCGGCGCGATGTTGGAGAAATCGATGGCGATGAACTGGTCGCGGTCCTCCCGGCTTTGCTCGTGCCAGAGCCCCACGGTGTGACCGATCTCGTGGATGGCATTGCCGGTGCTGCAGCCGTCGCCCAGCGTGATGCGCTGCATGCCGCCCTGGCGGCCGACCTGGGAGGAGCACCCGTCGCCCGGCACGAACCGCACGAAGTCGGGGAACTGTGCCTCATTGTCGGGGACCCGGGACTCGAAACGGATCCGGGTGTGCGTTCGCCAGTGGGCGAGCGCATCGAAGACCCGGTCCGTGTTGGGCAGGGCGGGGTCGATCTCGAACGGGACGGTCGCGTTCGGCCAACGGAATTGCTGCCCGGTGATGCCGATCGACCGGAACATCAGTTCATGACCGCCCGCGGCTGCGGCTTTCTCCACCTCTTCCACGGTGCCGAGGACGATGTCGCCCTCGACCACCGCCATACCGTCCACATCGGCGTACTGCACGCCCTTGCCGCGGAACGTCACTCCGTTCAGCAGCGCGGTCCCGGCGATCGGACCGGACCGGAATTCGCCGCAGCCACTCCCCTGGCTGTCGTTGGCGCGCCGTGCCCCGGTCGTGGCCGTCTTACGGGCGGGGGTGGTCTTCCGTGCGGTGGCTTTCTTCGTCCGGCGGTTGGCCTCGGACGGGTTGGCATTCATGGTTCACCTCGGTAGGGATGTTGGGAGCGCCGTCGTGCGGGATGTCGCACCGCGCGCCGGCCGCTCAAGGCCTCGCGAATTTCTTGTGCTGCAGGACGCCGAGACTCCGCTCGGCGGGCTGCCCCTGCACCTCCGGGTGCAGGTAGTAACCGCGCTCCTCCGGTTTCTTGTTCTCCTCCACGACCAAAGGGTGGGTACGCGCCCAGGCGTCGTGGCGCACGCCGGTGATCTGCCAGCACACTTCCGCCCGCGGCGCACCGCCGGCGATGGTGAAGTGCCGGTCGGCGAGTTTGCGGCTGACATGCAGGTTCGGCGCGGGCGCCCCTATGGGTGTGAGCTGGTACCGGTACGTCTCGTTCAGGGGCTCGAACCAGTCCGGCAACTCGACCGTTGCCCCACCGTTTTCGTCGAGGGAGACCACACCGTCGTAGAAATTCTTCATCTCCGGTGATTCCACGGTGGAATGCGCCAGATAGCGGTTCTCCGGATCAGCCGGGTGATCGATCTTGAATCGGTTGTCGGTTTTCGTCAGCGTGCCCCGTACGTCGACGTTGCCGGTGAATATCCCGGCCATGCCCGGAGAATTGGCCACGACGGCCGCCGCGGTTCCATCCGCGAGGATGCCGATGCCGAACGAGCCACCGCCGTGCGTGACCACACCCGTGCCGTTCGCGCTGGTCCCCTCGACACCGACGCCGGTGCTGGAGATGGCTCCGCGTACCCCCGTGCCGCCCGCGCTCGTACCGGATACCCCGACTACTCCGTCGCCGGATACCCCGACTCCGCCGTCGTTCGTGCCCGAGACCCCGGGGCCGTTGGCCGCCCGGCCCTCGACGCCCGGCCCCTGGGCACTCGTGCCGAGCACTCCCGGACTCTGCGCACTCGTTCCGGACACCCCCGGTCCGGCAGCCCCGGCGCCTGCCACTCCCGGGGTGGTGGCACCACCCGTACCCGCCAGCCCGGGGCCCTGGCTGCTGGCACCCGATACCCGGGCCCGGTGGTCGCCCGGCCCTGGACGCCCGGTCCCTGGGCACTCGTGCCGGACACTCCCGGACTCTGCGCGCTCGTACCGGACACTCCCGGGCCAGCAGTTCCCGACCCCCTGACGCCCGCGTCGCCTCCAGTGCAGGCACCCGACACACCCGGGCTCTGCGCACTCGTACCCAACACCCCTGGCCCGGCGCCCCCGGTGCCTGCCACTCCCGGGGCGGAGGCACCACCCCTACCCGACAGCCCGGGGCCCTGACTGCTGATACCCGAGACCCCAGGCCCAGCAGTCGCCTGCCCCTCGACGCCCGGTCCCTGCGCACTCGTGCCGGACACTCCCGGACTCTGCGCGCTCGTACCGGACACTCCCGGGCCAGCAGTTCCCGACCCCCTGACGCCCGCGTCGCCTCCAGTGCAGGCACCCGACACACCCGGGCTCTGCGCACTCGTACCCAACACCCCTGGCCCGGCGCCCCCGGTGCCTGCCACTCCCGGGCGGAGGCACCACCCCTACCCGACAGCCCGGGGCCCTGACTGCTGGTACCCGAAACCCCAGGCCCAGCAGTCGCCCGGCCCTCGACGCCCGGTCCCTGGGCACTCGTGCCGGACACGCCCGGCCCGCCGATGGCCTTTCCCTCGACTCCGGCGTGGTCGCCGCCGCCCCGGCCGGAGACACCCACCCCCTGGTGACAGCTGCCGTGTACGCCGATGCCGTGAACCGCGCCGTTGACACCGAGGACGCCTGCCCCCGGCTCCAGCGACCCGTCGGGGGCCGAGGTGGCGGGCAGTCCGCTGCTTCCGACGACACCCGGCCCGACATCGTTGTCCCCCAGACCCCGAAATTGATCGATGGGTCCTGTTGCCCCGGGTCGAACCCGCTGGGCACGCCCTGCGCTTCAGGTGGTTGGACGGGCATGGTTGTTCTCTTCTCTCGGTACGGGTGGGTGCTCCACGGCCGGCGGGGCCCGGGCTTGTCAGCCGCGCCCCTTTCCGTTCCACCGGCGGGTCACGACCTCCGGGTGGTGAAGGCGTGCGATCGCTCGCTCGGAACGCTGTCCGTGGGCCTCCGGGTGGAGGTAGTACCCGCACTCCTCCGGAGCCTTCTTCGCCTCCGCGCGGAACGGGTTCGCGCGGGCCCAGGCATCCCGCCGGGCACCGGTGATCTGCCAGCAGACGCGTTGTTGGGGCCGGCCGCCGGCGATCGCGAAGCGGTTCTCGGCAACCGGACTGCTGATGTGCAGTTCGGGCGCCGGGTCACCGAGCGGGGTGAGCTGGTACTGGAATTCTTCGTTCAACGCCTCGAAGTAGTCGGGAAGTTGGACCGTGGCCGTGCCTTCGGAGTCCAGGGTGGCGGTGCCGTCGTAGACGTTCTTCATCTCCGGCGAGGCCACGGACGCGTGGGCCAGGAAGTGGTTCTCGGGGTCGAGGGGGTGGTCGATGCGGACATCCGCGGCGCCTTGGGTCAGGGTTCCGGTCACGTGGACGTCGCCGCTGAATCTGCCGGCGATCGGCCGGCCGGAGGCGGAGAGCCCCACGAGGCCCTCCGCCGACACCCGTCGCTGTCTTCGCTGAACCCGAAGACGCCGGAGCCGTGGAAGCTGGTGCCCATGACCCCCGGACCACCGTTCGCGCTGAAGCCGAACCCGAAGCCGCTGTTCTCGCTGTGACCCGCATGGCCGCGGATGCCGGTGCCGTCGAAGCAGTCGGCACTCACCGCGGTCCCCGTGGCGCTGGTGGCCTTGATTCCCGTGCCGCTCTTGCAGTCGGCGACGACGCCCGCCCCCGTCTCGCCGGTCCCCGAGAGGCCTGCCCCCGCCGTACTGGTGCCGGACACACCGGTGCCGTCCTTGCTGACGCCGACGACTCCGGCACCCTGCTCGCTCGTGCCCGCAACGCCGGGGCCCTGCGACGCCGTTCCGGCGACCGCCGGGTTCACTCCCTTGGTGAGGCCGGCGACGCCGGTGCCCTGGCTGCTGGTGCCGAGCACGGCGGTCCCGGTGCTCTTGTCGGCCCTGCCCAGCACTCCGATGCCCTGGCTCTCGTTGTTGATGCCGAGCGTGCCCGCCCCGCCAGGTGTGGTGCCGCTGGGGCCACTGCCCCCCGCTTGTCCACTGCTGCCGACGACTCCCGCTCCGACCGCGCTGTCCCCCCACACCCCGAACCTGATCGGCGGATCCTCCTGTCCCGGATCGAAGCCGCTGGGTCCGTCCTGTGCTTCGGGTGGTTTGATCGGTGACATCGTTCTCTCCTCGTCCTGATCATTGGTAGGTGATCTGGAAGCAGAACAGCTTGACGGTGTCCCCGACCGGCACCGTCGGGAGGTCCACCTGCAGGAAGTGCCGGTGGGTCCGGTTGTTCACGACGGCCGGTACCGACGGGACGGCCGGAACGCCGAAGGCGCTGGTTTTGACGATCTCCTGCGCTCCCTCATCACCCGCGACGACGCGACGGCGCAGGAAGGCCGTCGGCATGACGCCGGTCGACGGCTGCCGGGTACCGGTCATCGTCAGGGACTTGATCTCGGCACCGTCCGGGAGCGCGATGTTCATGATCCCGTGAGCTTCCGTGGCCGCCGACGGCTTCTGTGCGAAATCGTTGACCAGTTCCCAGTGCACCGGGGGCGGGGGGGGGGCAGCGGCTGGCCCGGTTGCGGCGTCAGCGGTGGCGTCGCGGGCTGGTCCACCTGCTTGCTCGGGGCGAGGATCGGCACCAGGGAAAGGCAGGTCTCCTGCTTGGCGAGCGCCCCGATCAGCGGGTTGAGGACGCTCGCCAGGCTTGCGAACTCGGATTCCAGGTTGTGGAACCTGATGTTGAAGCCGTTCTCGCCGCCCGCCTGGACACGGTCCTCGTTGTCGATCCAGTCCGTGTGGGAAAACTTCGGTGCGTAGTTGGGGATCGAAATCATCGTTGCTCGTCCTTGTCCGGTGGGAGGAAACGGGGCCGCGGCTGGTCGGCTCTGTGGTACGTCGGGAAGGTGTAGGCCGGCAGCAGGTCGGCGGCGGTGGTGCCGGCGAACTCCCGTACGTGGGACCGAAGCCGTTCGGTACGGAACTCCACGCCGAGGGGGTGGAACCAGTTGAGGATGTTCAGCACCAAGTCGTAGCGGTCCTTGCCGAGTTCGGCTCCGGTGTCGTCGAGTTCCTGGTTAAGCCGGACCTCGCACTGGTAGGGCTTCGGCCCTCCGACGGTGAGGTAGCCGGCCCGCACCAGAACGGCTCCGGGGGCCCGGCCCCGGACCCGGCTCACGGGCTTGGCCAGGGATGAAGCCTCCACCCGGCCGTGCCCGGACGAGGTCACCGACCAGCTGAGTTCCTGGGCACCCCCGGGACCCAGCACCTGTCGGGAGATCAACTGCGGTGGCAGAGGAGTGGACCGGTCGAGCGGTGCCGGGTCGGCCAGCAGTACGCTCGCCGCCTCCTCGGGAGCCGCCAGCACACAGGGCCGGTAGGGGGCCGCTGCGGGGCTGACCGCCAGCGCGCGGCAGTCCCCGCCGGGGCTGAACGCCAGGGGCAGCAAACGGTCGGCGGTCGCGTCGATCATGTGCACCCGCCCGGCCGCCGGGCCGGACCCGGCCGTCGCCACGTACACATGCCTGCCGTCGGTGGCGGCGCACAGCGTCAGGGGCAGGGTGTTGCCCGGGAAGCCCTCGAGAGTGGCACTCGGCGTGGTGGCACCGCTCGGGTAGACCCGGACGGATCCGGTGCCGGAGTCCTGTTGCACGCAGGCCACGTACAGCTTCGTCCCGTCCGGTGTGAAGACCGCTGTCCGCACGTCGGTGTGCGGGGCGGTGGCGAGGGCACTCCCCTGGAGCTGGAGCCCGGCCCGGCTGACCACGCAGAACCGTCCGCCGTCGAGCAGGACGGCGAGTACGGGGCTGTTCGGGCTCACCGCCAGGGCGACGGGAACGCCGGGCAGCACGAGGCTGCCGGTCTGCGCCTGGGTCTGCGGATCGTACGCGCGCAGCGTGCGGTCGCCCGCATGGGCGACGAAGAGCCGGCTGCCGTCGGTGCCGAGGGCCACCGGGCGCGGCCCGGCGAGGGCAGGGGCGGTGGGAGAGAGGGTGGCCGGATCGAGTACCGCGACCGCCTCCGAGAGGGGGTGTGCCACGTACAGCCGACCGCCGGAGAAGGAAAGCGGTCCGGGGAAGGGATCCACCGGCACGGAGGCGGCGGGACTCAACTGCGGGAAGTCCTGCGGCGTTCCGGCCGTGACGGTGAAGGAAGTGATCCGGTGGCTGCCCGGCAGGGACAGGTAGACCCGTCCGCCGTCGGGCGCGAAGCATGCCTCGGCGGGCGCGGGGTGCGGCGACGCCGCGATCGTTGCCTCCTCGTCCACGGTGATCTCGGTGGGGCCGCGCACGCCGATCTGTTCGCCGGCCGCCACCGCCACCTCCACATGGGGTGCGGCCGCCGCCGCGGGCGGGACGGTCTGCGCGACCTTGACGTAGTCGAATCCGGCGTCGAAGGCCCGGACGGACAACTCGCCGGCGGACAGCACGGAGTGCCTGAGCACCAGGGCCCGTCCCTGGCCCCGCAGGCCCGGCTGGTCCGGTTGGTAGGCGCCGTCCACCGTCAGCGTGCCGTCCGGGCCGAGGAGCCCGAGCAGTTCGTCCAGGGCGAGCGCGGTGACGCGC
Organism: Streptomyces endophytica; assembly: GCF_026153355.1. Classification (GTDB taxonomy): domain Bacteria; phylum Actinomycetota; class Actinomycetes; order Streptomycetales; family Streptomycetaceae; genus Streptomyces; species Streptomyces endophytica. Next base: position 5,858,340 of record NZ_CP110636.1, read on the forward strand.
TGCATCCGCCGGTGGGCGAGGTCCGTGCCGTAGTCGATGCGGGTACCGGGCAGCCCTTCGGTGCGCAGCACCAGACAGCTTTCGTCGAAGTCGTCGGTCGGTGGTCCGGCCGCCCCTTCCTCCGTGACGCCGGGCGTGCCGGCGCGGTCGACCGATGCGTCGATGCCGAGCCCGTCGGGGGGCAGTCCGATGCGCAGTGCCTGTGCGCAGCTCCGGGTGCGGCCGGCGCGGGTGATGTCGGCCTGGATGGTCACTTCTCCCGCGGCCGTGGGGTGCAGCACGGGCCGGGCGCCCTGACTCACCGTGGCGTCACCCGGGCCGGAGCGGGTGAGGGACCAGTGGACCTCGGTCCCCGGGTGCTGGGTCGGGTCGGGATGCAGGCTGAGGGGGACGGGGTCGCCCGGTCGCACCGGAAGATGGCCCGAGGTGTCGATGCGGAAGGCCGGGCCGGGCGGCTGGGCGACGTGTACCAGGCCGTCGCGGGTGTGCTGGACCCAGCCGAACCCGGCGGCGTGGGCAAGCACACCGAGCTCCCCCGCTGTGAGGGTGTCGTGGTCGAGGAGGAGGGCCCGTCCGACCCGGTGCAGGTCGGGGGCGTTGCGGTCGTAGGACCGGCGGACGTGCAGAGTTCCGGGCTCGTCGTGGAGCCGCTTGACCAGGTCCGCCAGCGTCAGGCTGACGCCGAGTTGCATCAGCCGGTTGTCCTCGCTCGTGCCGAAGTCGGGTGAGCCGCTGCTCTCCTCGCGGCAGAGCCAGGCCGGGTCGAAGTCCGGTTCGTCCTCGGGGGTGCCGACCGCCTCGGCCTCGCTGGCCCGCTGGTCGCCGTCGGCCGCGACACTCTGTCCCTGGGTGAGGGGCAGCGGCAGCACGCGCAGCGCGAGGGTGCCGGTCACCGGCTGGTTCGTGGCCTCGACAACCTCGAACGGTGCCTCGTGGCCGCCGATCGGTCCGGTCTCGTTGAGTGCGGCCCGCAGCGCGTCGGGTGTGGGCACCAGCCAGCGCTGGAAGAGTGCCAGGCGCGTCCGGTAATGGTTGTCTCCTTCCCCGGTCACCGGCTCGAACGTCGTACGGGCCGTCCGCGAGATGCGGACCTCCTCCAGCAGACCCGCGTACTGGGCATCGGGACTCGTGCCGGCCGGCGACTCCCGGCCCAGGCCGAGCACGACGGGCGCGTCGTTGGACAGCGCACCCAGACGGCCCAGCCGCTGCCGGGTCACCTCGATTCCGTCGAGGTGGAGCCGTACCACGGCCGGACGCGGACCGGAGGGTTGGCCGGCGGGCCGGGGAAGGCGCTCCACCACTCCCGCTATGTGGTGGAAGGCCCCGTCGCCGAGGTCCCGGTCGGCGAACAGCTCCGTCACCGGACCGCCGTCGCAGACCGACAGCCGGACGTTGTGTGCGATGTCGCGGAAGCGGCCGACGGTGAGCGACCAGCCGGGTGTGCCGGCGGAACTCAGCAGCGCGCACTTGGCCATGACGGCTCCGGTCCGTGCCGTCTGCCGGTCGGGCCTGACGACCGCCTCGACCGTGAGCGAGGCGTCCGGTCCGACGTCGAAGTCCGGGCTGTCGTCGATGGTGATGCTGCCGGGACCGGCGAACTCGAAGGCCGCGGAGAACCGCCCGGTGCGGCCGCTGCGGGCTCCCGCATTGGTCCCCGGGTGACCGGCGGCGCCGAACTGCACTCCGCTGTCCACGACTTGGCGCACTTCCGGCTCCGGGCCGGGCGCCGCAGGTGACTGTTCCGGCGCCGGCCGGTCGTCCAGGTGGTAGAGGGCCACCGTCAGGTCGTCCCAGTCGTACGGGCGGGGCGGGAAGCGGAGGGCACCGAGGTCCTCCCCCAGAAGGTCCAGGCTGGCCCCGTGTGCACTGCGGGCATAGCGCTGAGCGGCCACGTCGCCGAGCTGGCGGGTCAGTTCCTCGTAGTCGCGGCCGATCGCCCACAGCAGCTTGACGAGGTTGCCGAGCAACGCGGTGACCTCCCAGTCCGCCGCCGACTGCGACGCGGGGGTGAGTGGCTGCACCCGGGTCAGCGTCACCTGGTGGCTGAGCTCGGCCGCGCGGCCGGGCAGCTCCACGGCCAGGCTCGTTCCGGCCGGCCATCCCTCGGGGATCCGGACGTCAGCGTGTTCCTCGGCCGCTCCCGGTTTCCGGGTGAAGGAGACCCGTACGACGAGCGGTTCGGTGGTCTCGCGCCGGGGTGTGAGCAGGTACCGGGGCGAATCGGGCAGCCGCCCGTAGTGGTCGAGGTAGCTCCGGAAGCTGTACCGGGCGTGCAGGGTTCCGTCCACGTGTGGCACGAGGGGGACGGCGAGCCGTTCCATGCCCCGGTCGTACGCGGGTGTGAGGCCACCGCGCAGGATGTCGAGGAAGTCGGTGGTCATTGGCTCGAAACCTGGATGTCGATGAGCGGACTGTCGAGGGCGAAGCGGGCGATCTCGTCGGGTGCGAGCAGCAGGTTCTCGCCGACGGACAGCTCCTGTGCGTTGCCGAACACCGCGCCGGAGTGGCTCACGTCGCCGAAGGCCGGGGCACAGCGGCGCAGCCGCAGGTTCTGGACGTCCACCACACCGGCGGTGGAGCGCGCGATCAGCACGATGTCCGAGTGGAGGACCCCCCTGCCGAGACGCAGCCGGTCCACCCGCGCTTGTACGGCCGCGAGGATCTCCCCCTTGATCGCGTCCGGGTCGTGGCCGGGCTGGACCACCAGGGCGGCCCGGATGCCCACGTCGACCTGGTTGGCCGGATTGACGTTGGGGAAGATCGACACCGGGCGCCACTGCCGGACGGTCTCCACGACGGCGTCGTGGACGGCGGGGATGTCGCCGTCCGTCCGGCGCCACGGCCAGCCCGGTTCGACCGCCACGACCACGTCGAAGTAGTACGGCGAGCCGATCTGCCGCTGCGTGGCGAAGGGGCGCTGGCCGAAGAGGAAGGTGTGGAAACGGCTGTGGGAGGCGTCCACTCCGCCGAGCGGATCGAAGATCGCTGCATCCCGTACCCCTGGGACGTCCAGGATCTGGGCGAGTACGGCTTCCTGGGTCCACAGCGTGCGGGGCACGCCGAGCAGCCGGGACCGGTAGGCGTCGTCGGGTTCGAGCAGTTCGCCGCCGGTGACCGGCTCCGGGTTGGCGGGCGTGACGGTGGCGGGGCCCAGGTTGAGATGCAGTTGGGCCCAGACGGGTTCCAGTCGCAGCGACACGCCGGCCGCGACGTTGCCGGCCGGGCCGCGCTCCACGGCTCGGACGCCGACGGTCACCGGGGGCGCACCGGCCGACAGCCGGACGGCCGCGGTGGTGCGCAGGCGTTTCCTGGGGGCTTCGGCGGTCTCGATCACGGTGCCCTCGGGCAGGATGAACCGCCGCTCCGGCTCCGCACCGGCGAGCGTCAAGGAGACCTCACCGGTGGCCTGGAGGAAGCGCCTGGGCAGACCGAGATCGGTTCCGAGCAGATCGAGGCCGGGGCCCTGGGCGGTCGTGACGAAGTTGGCGTAGTACTGCGCCTCCAGCCCGCGCCACAGCTCGTGCACGTGGACGGCGGCGGCATCCAGGACCTTGCGCAGGGCGCTGCCGGAGGTGAGGTCGACGTCCTCGCCGAACATCGCCCGGGCACGGGCCTGTTGGTCGGCGATGATGCGGTCGATGCCCTTGAGCACGAAGCCTTCCGTGGTCACGCCGAAGCGGTCGAGGTCATTCAAGGCGTCCCCCTGACTCAAGCGTCAGCGTGTCGCCGGCGACGGTTTCCACGAGAGCGAAGACCGTGTAGCCACGGCTGCTCCGGGTCGCGTCGACGATCCGCTGCCGGGCCGCGCCGTCGAGGGCCGGCCGGAGTTCGAAGTAGCGCGGATCGTCCTGGAAGAAGACCTCCCGGACGTCGGTGACGCGGCGGTCCGCGCTGAGGCAGCGCACCAGCTCCATCTTGAGGTACTCCTTGCGCGCGTGGACGCCGAGGGCGTAGCGGCCCACGGCGAGGCGGTCGAAGCCGAAGCGGGTGTTGATGCGGTCGCTGCCGAGTTGGGTCTCCACGGCCAGTACCAGGGCTTGGGCGAGGGCGGCCAGGCCCTCGACCTCCGCTGGACCGCCGGTCCGTTCGTCGATGACCAGGTCGCCGGCGTCGGCCGTGAGGCTGCGGCCGAGGCTGGGGGCGCCCCGATCGGCTGGTCCGGAACCCGGCAGGCCGAGGTCCGGTACGCCGGGGAACGTACCGGGGAGCCCGAGGCCGTCGGGCGCACCGATGCCGGGGTCGGTCATCAGATCGCCTCCAGGATGGTCTGGCCGGGATCGGCGACGCTCCAGGTGCCGGGGGTCGGGCTGCTGACGGTGGCTCCGGATGCCGTGTCCAGCAGGACCGGTGTGCCGCCCACCATGAGCTTCTTCGCCGTGCCCGCCGGCGTCGTGGGCGCCGCGATGGTGCAGGGAAGCGAGGACGACCCGTCGGGCGTCCGGACCGGGCAGGGCGCGATCATGCCGGGAACCGGCCGGTCGGCGGCACCGAACTGGAAGCCGACCTCCGCACCGGCGGCGATCACGCCGTGGCCCTTCACGGTGACCGTCGGGTTCCCCGTGGTGAGACGGGTCTGCCCGCCGTGCGAGCACTGGAGGACGGCGCCCTCCGTGAGGACGAAGGACATCAGCTGATCGCCACCTTTCCCTCACCGACCGTCAAGCTCGCTCCGCCTGCGCTGAGTGCCACCTTTCCGCCACTGGCGGAGACCGTGACGTCCTTGCCGGGGCCGGCCGTGACCGTGATGTTGCCGTCCTGGTCGATCCGCACCTCGGCGCCTGAGCTGTGGGCCAGCACGAACTCCTCCGGCGGGCCCTCGTCGGGCCGTTCCCCGACGTCGGAGCAGCCGGACGTACCGACGGTCAGCTTCAGGCCGACCGCCTCCACCACCCGGCGGCCGTCCGCCGCGGTGAGGTCGCTGACGCCCTTGCCCTCCGGGCGAGGAGGGGTGCCGGCCGACAGCTTGGTCGGCAGACAGAGCCACCAGTCACCGGCGTGCGCCTTCGGGCGGTCCATCGCCTCGTCGTTGGCCCACAGGAATCCCGCGACGACCGAGTCCTCCCGGGACCCGCGCACCTCGTTCAGCAGCGCCCGCATCCCCTCGTACACGGGGACCGACAGGCCGACCTTGTGCCAGGCGAACGGCGAGACCAGCGGCTTGTCGCGGAGCAGCGGTCCGTCGTCGACGGGGAGGTCGACGCTCGGGGAGACGGCGGACGCGGCGCCGTCCTGTCCGTAGCCGATGTCGGCCACCCGCTCGTCGGGTTTCGCCGAGCGGATCCGGCCCGCGTCGATCGACGGTGAGACCGTGCGCGCGTCCTTGATGCGCCCGGCGATGGCGTCGGCGATGGCCGACGGGCTGCCCAGACGCGCGGCTTCGGTATTGCGCCGGTTGGCGCCGCCGTCCTTGAGGACCGCCGCGCGGCCGGTGCAGACGTAGCCGGAGCGCGCCGAGAAGGAATGGGTGACCTGGACGATCCGGAAGCCCTGGAACGGGTTCTGGTAGCCCGCCACACTCGCCGCCACCCGCTGGCCGGCCCGCAGTTCCGGCAGGCCGAGCACGGTGAAGTCGAAGGCGGGCACCGAGGTCTGTGCCGGCAGGTCGGTGACCATCCGCTGCTTGCCGGTCGCGCCGACCTGTACCGGTGCGAATTCGGCCAGCCGCGCGGTGGCCCTGCTCTCCGGCACGATCAGGCTGTCCTCGCCGGTGAGCAGGGCGAGCACGGCGGCCGGGTCCGGCGGCAGCGGCGGGCCCTTGGCCGGCGGGTGGGTGACGGCGGTGCCGAACTGGACCACGCCCTCCTGCACCAGTACTTCGGCGCCGTACTGGCCCGCGAGCTGTTCGAGGAGCCCGAAGGCGTTCGGTGCGTCCAGGTTGATGCCGGACCGCCGCGGTTCCTTCGGGGTCGCGCCGTCGGCCAGCGTCGCGTGTGCCATCCGGACGACGGCGTCGGCCGCCTCGGCGGGGGTGGCATCGGCCTTGGACAGCTGGGCGGTTCGCGGCCGGCCGTCCTTGCCGGCGACGTTCTGGGTGGTCAGCAGCTTGAACGCGGCCTCCTCGAAACCGGTCAGCCGGACGCCCAGCGGCGGGAACCGCTCCGAGACCGTCATGCCGTCCACCCGTCCGGTCAGGACCGGTTTGCGAGAGCCGGGGGACTCCAGGTAGCCGAGCGTGATCTCCACCTCGACACCGCCGTCGGTGCCGCGTTCGCCGGTGAGCGCGTCGGCCAGCGTCCGGTGCGCCGACAGCGGCAGGGCGGCGAGATGGATGTCGAACCGGCCCGGTTGCCCGAAGCCGTACTCGACGGTGATGTCGGCGTCGCTGAGGATCAGGCCGCCCGAGACGTCGTTGGACACCGTGAGCCGAAGCTTCGGGAACGTCAGGCGGTACCAGAGGATCACTCCCATAGCTGTGCCACCCCGATCACGATCCGGCTGCCGTAGTGGCCGGGCCCGTTGAGGTTGCCGCGCGCCAGCCTGGCCTCCAGCAGGCGGATCGCCAATCGTGCGCTGCGGTGCACCAGTCCGGGCTCGACGACCAGCTTGCGCAGGAACTCCACCTGGGGCCCCTGGGGTCCCGGACGCATCACCCGCAGCACCAGGTAGCCGGGCGGCGCCGTCGGGGTGCTGACCCTTGCCGGGGCCGCCAGGTCGTAGAGGGTCCCCGGCGGATCGTCCGCCCCGCCGTCGAGGTTGACGTACACCCCGAAGTCGTACGGCGTGTCACCGATCAGGCAGGTGAACGCCTGGGGCAGGCCGTCGTCCGGCTCGACGGGCAGCTGGTGGAAGGCGAGCGGGCCGGTGCCGGCCGGGGAAGCCGGGCCCGGCGGGGGAATCGGAGCGGACGGGTTCATACCGGGCCTCCGAGCTGGCGCCGCGCCGGCACCATGTCGCTGACCGTGGGCACCGCGGCCGTGCCCGCGGCCAGCGCCATCTCCAGCGCCTCCCCCACCACCGCCGTGAGGCCGGAGCGTGGTACGTGCTCCAGCGTGATGCTGACGTCCAGGGCGTCGCGCTTCTGGTTGGACTGGGTGAAGCGCAGGCTGGTGATCTGCATGTCGAGACTGATGGTCATGCCGCACACCACGGGGAGCCCGGCGAGGTTCATCGCGGGAGCGGTGGCCGGTGCCAGCGCCCGCGAGGTCAGCGCCATCGCCTCCAGCCCCTTCTTGATGAGCAGCCGGGTCCGTCCGACCAGCACCGCCTCGACGTTGATGGTCTTGGTCGTCGGCGAGACCAGCTGGGCGAGCTTGCTGCCCGCGATGCGCGCCACCTGGTAGCCCTCGTTGAGGGTCAGGCTGGTGACGGTCAGCAGCGGCACCGCGCCGATCAGGACGGGGACGTTCACTCCGCCGGCCATGGCTCTCCCCTACCTCTCCGGGCTCCCGGGCGCGGGCGGCGCGGCGGCGGGCCCCGGCGTGGCGCGGGGCCGGCGGCGGGTGGCCTCGATGATCTCCGCCAGCTCGTCGGTCTCCAGCCAGTTGAATTCCTGCTCGTGCTGCATCAGCCAGTCCGCGAACCGTTCGCCCCGGGTCGCGCCGTCCTCGACGTGGAAGAACTGCCCGTTCTTCAGCTCCTCCTTGATCACCGCCAGTGTTTCGCGGACGTGGTGGTACCGCTTGGCCTCCAGCAGACGGAGGGTCAGCTCCTTGTAGTAGGCGTCGGTGTGCAGTGTGGGGTGCCGCGTCACCGCCTCCGGGACGGTGCGCGGATCGGTCGAGGTGCGCGGCAGGTGGATACCGTTCTCGGCCCCTTGGCGCACATCGATCTCGGCGTCCTTCAGGATGCGGCGGGCGATCTCGGCACGCGGGTCGCCCTCCGCGACGATGTGGTGGGTGTCGTGGCCGGGTGGGCGGGGGTCTCCGGCCTCTGCCATGTTGCGTTCCAGCGCGTCCGACGGCCGCCCGCCGGTGGTGACCGGCTGGTGGGGTGTGTCGGACAGGCCGGGAGCCTCCGGCCGTGCCTCGCCCGCTTCGTGCAGCAGGGCCTTGTCGTCCCGGCTCGCCCACTTGGACGCGTCGTCCCAGGCCGCGGCCAGGTCTTCCGGGTCGGCGAAGCTGCCCGCCCGGTCCAGGCGGCGCTCCTCGAACCTCTCGATGATCTCCATCGCCAGCTGCGGATTCTTCTTGGACAGCCGCCGCACAGACTCCAACTGCCGTTCCATCGCGGCTCGTTGCACCGCCCGCCCGCGGTACCGGGCCCGGATCGACCGGATCCTGGCCAGCACGGCCGCGTGCTCGACCTGCGGGACCACCGCGCGGGCGCCGGCGACCAGGCGCCACGCCGTGGCGTCGCCCCGTTCCAGTTGCTCCAGCAGGGTGCTGAAGGCGGCGAGCCGGTTCGTGCGGCGGGCCTCGTCCTGCAGGCGTGCGATCTCCAGCAGGAGGGCGTCGAACGCCGCCACCTCACCGCCGGCCTCGTCCAGGGCCACCCGCACCACCCGCCAGCCGACCTCCCGCACCCCGTCCATCCGGCGGACGTCCGCGGCCACCACGGTCAGGAAGTCGATGCCGACCTCCGCGCCCGGGCCGATCCGGGTGAGGCCGATCTGCCGCACCGCGGCCAGGAAGGAGTCGCCCTCACCGGCGACGAGTGCCTCGGCGAGCGCGGCCAGTTCCTTCTCCTCGAAGCCGCTCGGACCGGCGAGGTGCCGGAACACCTGCCCCAACTCCTCGCCGAGGCCGCTCGCCTTGGCGGCGAGGGTCTGCAGGATCTCGGCCTTGCGCAACGAGCTCTGCACCACGGGCCCGAGTTCCGGATGGGCCAGCAGTTCGGCCAGCGGGCTGCCTTCGGCGATCTCCAGGCGTTCGAGCAGCTCGACGAGCCGGCGGTCGTCCTCGACCGGAAGGTGCGACAGCAGCCGCACGACCTCCCGCTCGCCCTCGACCTCGCGCAGTACGGTGCTCCCCGTGTGCATCGCGCGGGCGACCCGGCTCAGTTTCGACGCGAGCAGCTGGCCCTCGGCGGTCTCCGCGACCTTGCCGACCAGACCGAGGAACCGCGCCACCACCGCCAGCTTCTCGCTCAGACCGAGGGCCTCGGCCGCCGCCTTGAGCTCCCCGATGCCGACGAACCAGGACGCCACCTCGACCACCAGGGCCCACTTGATCCTGGCGGCCACGTGTTCGCCGACGTGCAGCACCGCCGCACCCCGGAAGCCGTCCGCCAGCTTCGCACCGATCTGCTTCACCACCAGCGAGCACTCGGCCTGCGCGGGCGCATAGCCCCATCCGGCGAGCTGGAACATCACGACCATCCGGGCCAGTTGGCCGAGGCCCTCCAGGATCTGCGCGGGGCGGGTCACCAGCATCGCCAGCCCCTCGACCATGCCGCGCAACAGGCCCAGCACCGCGCCGACGGCCGCCTCGACCTCCACCCACACCGAGTCCGCCAGCCGGACCGTCTCGCCCACCACCACGTTGTCGCGGATCGCCGCCCGCACTTCCGGGGAGAGCTGGAACGCCTCCTCGACCAGCCGGCCCACGGCGGCGACGGTGAAGGGCTCCTTCTTGCCGAACCTGGCGCCCACGGTGACCAGCAGGTCCCACAGGGTGTCCCCCAGGTCCTCGAACAGCTGCGTCGCGAGACCGGCCTTGGCGAGCATCTCCTGGACGGAATCCAGCTCCGTGACGCTGCGGAGCGACCGCATGATCTCGACGATCGCGTGTTCCTGGCTCTCCCACGTCCAGGCTTTGATGAGGACGGTCAGATAACGGGACTTGGTCCGCCAGTCGACGAGGCCGAACGCCTCCGCGTCCAGCTCCGCCAGCCGTTCCGCCGCCGCCTGGAGGTGGTCGTCGTCCCCGCCCAGCACCTGGTCGACGAGCCGGTCGAGGTCGCCGAACACCAGCTGGGCGGCCTCTTCCTCGGCCAGCTCCGGGCCGCCCGCCGCCAGTCGCTCGTAGAGCCGCAGGCCGGCCTCGCGGTCGGCGGTCAGCGGGTTCCGTTCCTTCGTCAGCACCGTGACGATGTCGTAGCGGTGCCCCGCCGGGTCCTCCACGGCGCGCAGGATCTTGCTGCGCAGCACGGTCGCCACCTGCTGCCCGGTGGGCACCTCGCCACCGGCTACCTCCAGGTCGTGGGTGGACACCGGGGGCGTGGTCGCGACCACCCAGATCCTGCGGTCCGCCGCCCCGACGGGGCCCTCCAGCAGCGCGAACGAGGTGGTGCCGAAGACGGCCCGGCCCAGCTGAACGGCCCGGGTGAGGTTGCTCGCCCGCACGTGGCGGGTGGCTCCTCCCAGGGTCACGATCCGGGTGCCGGGCAGGATGATCACCGCTCGGCCTTCGAGGCCGCTGGGCCCCTCGATCACTTCGTCCCGGCCGTCGGCCGACGGCTCGGACCCGGCGGGACGGTCCTCGGCCGGCGGCGGGGCCGGAGCGCCGGCCGGTGTGGATGTCCGGGGCGGTGCCGCGGCGGCCGGGGCAGGTGCCGGGGCTGCCGGCGCGGGGGCGTCCGGAGCGGCTGGTGACGTCCCGGTTTCCCCGGCCTGGTCCGCCGTGCCCTCCACCCCGTCCGCCGACAGCCCGAAGGCCAGCCGCAACCCCCCTCCGGCCGGCGGCTCCGCGCCCGCCTCGGCCTCGAAGTCGCCGGCGGGCGGGCCCTGCGTGGTGGGCGGCGTGGCCGGTGGCTCGCCCGCGGGCGGAGGCATAGCGGTGACCGGCCAGCCGCCCTCCTGAGCCCCGGTCGCCGCGCTGGCGACGGCACGCAGCAACACCTGCTCCAGCGCCCGCCGTTGTTCCTCGGCCGGGTCCCCGTCGAACGTCACCGACTCGGGCAGATGCAGCCGGACGTTCAGCGTGTCCCTTCCTCCGGTCATGGCGCCTGCTCCACCTGCTTCAGCTGCGCCGCCAGTTGGTCGCGTCGCCGCTGGGACGCGCGTTGCTGTTCGGGGGTGGCGGAGCGGGCGCCCGCCGCCTCCTCCTCGGCCGCGATCTCCGCCGACAGGACCGTGGCCAGCTCCGCCTTGCCCAGCGGGTCCAGCTCGACCGAGTAGGTGGTCCGGATCAGGTCACGGACCTCGCGTATCCCGTGCCAGGGGTGGGTGCGTACGTGCTCCACCTCGCTGTGCTCGACCCGCTCGGCGGCGACCGACACGGACGTCAGCCGCAGGTCGGCGCTCTCCAGTTCGGTGTCGTCCTCCCCGCCCCGTTCGAGGGTGGTGAGGAGACCGATGACGGCGTACAGGGGCTTGCCGGGATGCCGGAGCTGAAGATCGACGAGCTCCTCCAGCCGGTCGTCGAGGCGTGCCTGGATCTCCGGTTCGAGCGCCGCCAGCTTCGGCTTCGCCCACCGGTCCAGGAACCGGTCCTCGATGGCCTGGTCCACGCGGGACATGGCGGCGTTCCAGATCACGACCGCGCCGATCGTGGCCAGGCCCCGTCCGGCGCTCTTCAGGCTGCTCGCGATCCGCACCCCCAGGCGCACTCTCACCGGCCGCCGGGACAGCACTCCGCCGACCTGGCGCCGCATGCGTTCGGTGTCCGCGTGGGAGCGCGGGCGGGTGGGGTCGTCCCCGACCTCCTTCGCCGCGGCGATGTCCGCCGCCCGCGCCGCACGCGCCTGTGCGCCCACCAGGTCCACGAACTCCGCCTGCGTCGGCAGGTTGCGCGCACCGGTGGCGTAGCCGCCCGCGTTGGTCACCGCCAGTTTCATGTTGAGCTCGGCGGGGATCGGTTTACCGGCTCGGACGGCGTCCCGCGCCGCTTCGAGCCGGTGGAGCAGATCCGCCTTCCCGTCGAATTCCGCGATCGGCCGGATCTTGTCGATCGCCCGCTCCAGGCTGGCGCGCAGATTGACCCCGAGCGCTGTCGCCGTCTCGCCGTCGATGTCCTTGAGGGCGTTGAGCGCCTTGTTGTCGACCAGCCAGATGGTGCGGGTTCCGCGCTGGATCCCCACGAAGTCGAAGCCGGGCTCATTGGGCCGGTGCGCGCCGGGTCCGGAGGAGGTGATCACGGCGTGCACGCCCCGCTCTCCGAGCAGGTGCGGAAGATCGTGCTCGCCGTATGTCCCTCCCGCGCCTGAGGCGGTCACCCGGTACTGCCTGTCCTTCGGCGGCGCCGGACCGCCCCCCAGCACCCCGGGCGGGGCGACCGGCGGCCGGCCGGGCGGACGCCCCCCGGTGACCGTGACGGTGGGGCCCGGGCGCCGCGCCACCGGCCCGGCCGCCGCGCCACCCGCCCGCCGGAGCAACTCGGCCTCCAGCGCCTCCGCGTACGCCTTGATTTCGGCGTGGGCAGGCTCCGCCGGGCCGTGGCCGAGCAGCCAGTTCCGCGCGTGCAGGTACTCGGCGTCCAGTTCGGTGTCCGAGAGCACCGCCGGATCCCGCGGCTGCGGGGCGTCGGTGGTCAGGCGTACCGGCTTCAGCGCACCGCCGCCTTCGTAGGAGGGGACCCGGTAGACCCGCCCGGTCACGCCGACCCGCGTGGGGTCCTCGGTTTCCCGGGCCTCGCTCATAGCGGCCGGTTCCCTGGCCGTCACGGTTTCCAGGTGCCGGCGGGCCAGCCGGAGCCGCTCGGCGAGCGCCTGCTCGACGACGCGGCCGAGCTCTTCGATGCCCGCCGCCGAGGGCGCTCCGACGACCGACACCGTGATCGGGAAGTGACACGACAACCGTGGCATCCCTGAGACTCCTCAGGATCTCTCGGCTCAGGTGAGCGCCTGATACAGGGCCGTCCAGATGCCGTCCTCGACGGCCGTTCTGGTCTCCTCCGTGAGGTCTCCGGCCATCACCACGTGGACCGGGAAGTAGTAGTGGACCTCGGTGCCCGAACGGGCGGACACCGCCGCCTCCGAACCCGGTGCGGGAACGACCTGGTCGCCCTGGTGCACTTCGATCAGTCCGGGACGTTCGACGGTTTGCGCGCCTTCCCGCTCGTCGGCGGGTTCCTGGTTGGCGTCCGGCATGGGGACCTCCGTCCGCCGGCAGCGTCCGCGGCTAGGCGCCGGTGGGGACGGCCTGCAGGCTGATGCAGTTGAACGTGGTGGTGGGCACGCCGTCGATCACGATGGTGTGGGCGACGGACGTGATGTAGCAGTCGTTGAGGGCGATGCTCTTGAACGTCCAGTCGCTGCCCTTCCCCTGCTGGACGACGACGCTGAAGGCGGTGTTGTCCATCGCCAGCCCGGTGAGCGTCGCCACGGCCGTGCCGATCGCCTTGACCGCCATCGTGAAGGTGAATGCCTGCGGCTGGACTATGTGCGCGACGTTGTCGGCCTCCAGCGAGTGCAGCGGCTGGACCGGGACGTTGAAGGTCGGGTTGAACGAGTCGATGGGGGTCACCGGTTTGGCGTCCACCGACACCGCAAGCCGGGTGTCCCATTTCAGGGTGTCGGGCATGGTCTCTCACTTCCCTGGTTTTCCCTCGGCTCCGCCACCGGCAGGATCAGCCGGTGAAGACAAGCTGGACCGCCAGCCGGTGGATGGCTCCCGCGTAGACGACCTCGATCGTCATGTCGGCCTGGCGGGCGCTGCGGGCGTCCTTGATCTCCTTCGCCTCCGCCGCCGACAGGTCGGCCGGGTCCTTGTCCAGGAGCGTCAGCAGCGGGATCACGACGGTGAAGCGGTCGATCACCTCCTGCGCCACCAGCGGGGAGAGCACCGACTCCACCAGCGTGGCGACGGCGCGCAGCCCGACCCGGCTGATCCGCAGGTTGCCGATCGCCTGGATCAGCGCCGCCTTGATGCGGAAATTGACGTCGTCGAGGGTGCGGACGATATCGATGTACTTCTTGTTGCCACTGGAGTCGGCGGTGTAGCCCTCCCCCAGGTAGAGCGCCTGGCCGGGGAGGAGCACCGGGCTGGTGATCCAATTGATGAGGCGCTTGTTGTACTTGTCGATCTCCGAGTCGGAGAACGTCTGCGTCATCGCGATGCTGATCGGTTTCAGCAGCAGGGAGATGTGCGGCCGGTATCCGGCGATGACCCCGGCGGTGGCGGCCGCTACGTCGTCAGGAGAACGATGGGCCACCAGCACCATCCGCTCCTTCTGCACGGCCCCGGTGTTCAGCTCGACCGCATCGTCGGCCGACAGGGAGCCGTCCAGCATGGCCACGCCGATGCGTTCCTTGCCGTCGCCCTCGATGGTGGACACATGGGTCGCCAGCTTGCCGACCGTCTCCGCGTTCGCCTGGTTGAGGGGGGTGTTCGCGAGCACCACGATCTGGACGTCCAGCTTCTCCGTCTTGAGGAGCGCCGCGTCCCAATCGGGCCCGGCGAAATCCACCTGGACGCCCCAGACCCTGGTCGGCGGCGGTGACTGGTTGAACGCGGCACCGATGGCCCGGACGAGGTCGTTCGGGCTCTCCTGCGTCACGGGGTCCCCAGCAGCATGGTTCCTCTCCAGCGCCGGGTCCACGGTCAGCGTGAAGTCCGCTCCGGCCGCGGCCGATTTCGTCACCTTGCGGACCTCCGAGGCGGTGCCCGTGCCGATCCGCACGGTGGTGGCGGGCGGCACGTTCACCGGGACGGTGACGGCGGTCGCTCCGGTGGCCGCATCGGCGGCCAGCGTGGTCGCCCCGGCCCGGTAGGCGCCGGCCGCGGCCGACGGCGAGGTGAAGTCCGTGGGCGGCGACTCCGCGGTGCCGAAGCCGCCCCTGCCGATGATGGCGATGTCCCCGAACGCCCGGACGGCGGGCGCGAAGAGCTTGCTTACGGGGGTGACCTTGATGTACTTGACCGCCATCGACCGCTCCTTACGTCGTGCGTGACGGTCGTCCGGCCGGACATCGCGCGCGATGGGGCCCGGCTTGCGGGCCTTCACCACGTCGGCGGGGTGTCATGCGACGTCCTCGAACGCGGCCACGAAGCCCTCGGCGGCCAGCAGGTCGGAGACCTGTTGCCCGGTCGCCGGGGCGGTGTTGGGTGCGAGCGCGGCGGCGGGGAAGACCGCCAGCCACGCACTGGCGGCGAGCAGAGCTCCGCCGTCGTACTCGTCGGGTCGCGGGCGCGTGTCGTCCAGCGCCCGCCGGCACTGGACCAGCCGGCGCAGCGCGGCACCGAGGTCCAGGTCGGGAAAGAACAGCACGGAGATGCGCAGGCGGTAGGTACGCCCCGGCTCATCGGGGTCGAAGGGCGGTGCGTCGGCGTAGTGCAACCGGTAGAGGCGGGGGAACTGCGCTTGGAGTTCCCCGTAGTCGGCGGCCTTGGCCCTGCGCATCAGCTCGGCGAGGTCCAGGAAGCCGAATTTCGCGACGAACTCCTCCTCGGAGAGCCCGGAAAGGTCTTCGGCATCCAGTGCGTCGAGTGCACCGGAGGTCAGTGCCACCCGGGCGGTGACCACGGTTTCCAGTGAGAGGTCTATCCAGTTCGGCGGCGCCACCGCCGGGACCTCCAACGTTGCCCTGGCCTGCGCCACGTCCGGCAGGAGCTTCTCCCAGCTCCCACGGACCGTCACGGGGGCACTCACCGGCACCTGGAAGTTCGTTGCGGTGATCTCGACGGCATCGACGAATCGGACTTCGAGCAGAGCCGGCTCGTACACGGCGGCCAGCAGGGAGCGCAGCCGGTGCCGGTCGGGATCGTCCTGGGGCACCAGGAGACTGGCCACGTGTTCCGGTTGCAGGTACCGGACCATGAGGTGGTCGGCGAAACCGTTCATCGCGCTTCCCGCTCAGCAGCGGCGCTCACGAGTCGGCGTCGGGCCCGGCCGCTCGGCATGGGGGACCGGCTGGCCGGGGACGCACAGCCCGTACAGACGTCGGAGTCCGCCGCACCAGCACGCACGGCGTGCGGTACGTATCAGTGAATTCGGGGACCGAGAATCCGGAGGGCACAGACGGGCGACGCTCCGGACCACGTCCTTCGTCCCCCACACTACGCCGCGCGGGCGAGCCCGGCATGTCGGCGGAACACCACAACGCGCCCGCCGGACTCAGCTGTTGCGCGGTCAACATCCCGCTCCGACGGCAGGTTCCCGTTCAACTGGTGCATACCCCATGCACCGGCACCGCGGTCTGGCAGCAGGCCACCCGAACCTCCTCACACCGCCCCCTTGGCCGCCCTCCACTCCGACGCCAGCACCGACCAGATCTCCTCGTCGTGCCGCCGCCCCCGGTACAGGTGGCTCTCGCGCAGTACGCCGTCCCGCGTCATCCCCAGGCGCCGGGCCACGGCGATGCTGGGCGTGTTGGTCGAGGAGACCCACCACTCCACGCGGTGGATGCCCCGCTCCTCGACGGCCCAGTCGATGAGCACCCGCGCGGCCCGGGTCACCAACCCCTTGCCGACCGCCGACGGTTCCAGCCAGCAGCCCGCCTCGGCGTTGCCCTGCGTGACGTCCATCGTCCGCAGGATCACCGCGCCGACCAGCGTGCCGTCCGTCCGGATGCCGTGGATCCGCCCAGTGTCGGCGGCGGCCTTCTCGGCGTAGGCCTGGAGGAACGCCCGGCTCGACGCCAGGTCCGTGACGGCGTCGGGCAGCCCGTTGTGCTGCCCGATGAACTCCCGGCCCCGGTCGATGTGGGCCAGGAACTCCCCGGCCTGCCAGGGCTCCAGCGGGCGCAGCTCCGCGCCGTCGTCACCGAGGGATATCGCGTACATGGTCACCTTCTGTGGTCGGAAGCGTCCGGAGCATCGGGAGGGCGAGGGGCAGGTGGTCACGGCGCGGGCGGCCGCCTCGGGACGGCCGCTGTCCCCCGGGCTCCGGCGGGCATCGGGCGAGAGCTGGCGTTCCGCCTCAACGCATGGGTACGCAGGGCGATTTGGGCCTCGAATCGGAAGTGCGGGTCGCCGAGCCGGTCGCCGAAGAGCTCGTCGAGCTGGCGCAGCCGCTTGCGGGCCGTCTGCGGGTGAATGCCCAGGACCTGCGCCACCTCGGGTGCGGTACGTCCCCAGGACATCAGCAGGGCGTCCAGGGTTTCGGCGAGCCGCACGGCCCGGCCCCGCGGCAGCTCCGCGAACGCGCCCAGCACCCGACGGCCGAGCAGCAGCCCGATGTGCGCGCTGCGGAGCAGATGGAGGTCCGCCAGTTCCTCGTCGGCACGCAGGAACACCCCGCCGTCGGGCTCGGCGCCCGGCGCCCGTTCGGCACGGTGGTCGAGGGCGAGACGGGCGCACTGCAGCGAGAGCCATGCCTCCGGCGCGGCGACGGCCGGGCCCACGGCGGCGACGCGGCCCCGGGCGGCGTGCCGCACCCGGTCGAGCAGTCCGCCGGTCTCCGGCTCGGGAACGACCAGCACCGCGTCGCTCCCCCGGTGGACGGTGAGCAGTTCGGTATCGGCACCCGGCACGGTGAACCGGCCCGCCGACCGGACCACGACGCACGCCACCGTTCGCGGCAGCGGCCAGCGGGCACGTGACGCCAGCGGCCCCAGCGGCGCCTGGTCCTGCCCTCCCCCTCGGGGCTGTTCCAGCAGCCGCTCCACCAGCGTGCGGCGGGCCCGCTTCAGCTCGTCCTCCGAGCGCAGCTGCGCCGCCAGGAAGCCCTGCACCGCCTCGTTGGACAGGGCGTTGATGTGGATCAGTACCGCCTCGTGCAGCGGTACGACGAGCTGGGGTGGCAGCGACGCCTCCTGTACGAGCTCGGCGTACCGCCGACTGCCCACCCGCGCGCCGACCCGGAAGGCGGCCTGCAGGCCGTCCGTGGTCCGGCCGTTGAGGAATTCGACGCGGCCGAGGTGCCGGAAGTGGCGGATGTGGTGGTCCTGCGGGCTGTCGGGGTGCTCGGTCAGCTCGGCGAACTGCCGCAGGGCGCGACGGATCGACTCCAGCAGATCGCGTCCGACGGCGGAGTCGAGGGGGCGGCGGTATGCGGACACCTCCTCGCGGATCGCCTCGACCATGTCGGTGACGATGGCGTCGATCCGGGGACGGATCAGTGCGGCCAGCGCCACGGGCAGTTCGTGCCAGGGCTCGCGCCGGAACGTCTCGGCCGATGACGCCATCGCGGTAACTCCGTCTCGGGCGGCGGGAGAAGGACGGGGAGGGGACGGGGAGGGGACCTGCAGGGGGCAGCACACGGGGTGGGGCACGGGCGGCCGCGCACGGGCTGCACCCCGTGAGGCGGAGCCGGCGAAACATGTCACGCGGATGACATCTTCTCGGCTCCGCGCCCGTTCTGCCTGGTCGGGCTTCCGCGCACGGCGCCAGTGTGGATCCGACGTTACGCGGCGGTAGCTTCCGTGTCTCGCCCTTGTGACAAAGATTCACGGGGCCGGGAACGGGGCCGAGCCCAGGACCGAGGACGGGCCGCTATCGGCCTCGGCCACGGGGCTCCGGTCACGGGGCCTCTGCCGCGCCCCCTTCCAGAGCACGGCAGAGGAGATCCCCCATGCGCACCTTCAGATCCCGGCCCGCTCCCCGCCTGCGGCTGCTGACCGCGGCCCTGACCGGGCTCGCCGCCGCCACCTGCCTCGGCCTCGCCGGCGCCGCCCCGACCCAGGCCACGCCGGCCGCGGGCACCGCCACCCCGGCGGGCGCGGCGGACGACCCGGCCGGCCCGCGCCAGGACGGCTTCCTGCCGGCCTTCGCGTACTCCGCGCTCCACCCCACGGCCGTGCCGGCCGGCACCAACGACTGGAACTGCCGTCCCGGCGCGGCGCATCCGCGTCCCGTGGTGCTGGTCCACGGCACGTTCGAGAACCGCTACGCCAACTGGGCCGGGCTGGCACCGAAGCTCAAGGATGCCGGCTACTGCGTCTACGCCCTCAACTACGGCGGGGGCTCGGCCGGGCCACTGATGGCCACCGGCGACATCCCCGCCTCCGCACGGCAACTGGCGTCCTTCGTCGACCGGGTCCGGGCCGCGACCGGTGCCGCGAAGGTCGACCTGGTGGGCCACTCCCAGGGCGGTCTGCTGCCGCGCTACTACCTCAAGGACCTCGGCGGCTCGACCAAGGTGGACAAGCTCATCGCCCTCACCCCGACCAACCACGGCACGTCGCTCTGGGGCCTCGGCCTGCTCGCCCATCTCTTCCCCGGCGGTGACGCGATGATGGACTCCTCCTGCCCGGCCTGCCGCCAGCAGGTCACCGGCTCGGACTTCCTCAACGACCTGAACGCGGGCGGCGACACCCACCCCGACGTCACCTACACGGTCATCACCAGCCGCTACGACGAGGTCGTCACCCCCTACACCTCGGCCTACCTCGCCGCCGCCCCGAACGTCAGCAACCTCAAGGTCCAGGATTTCTGCCCCACCGACCTCACCGACCACGTCGACATCAGCTACGACCCCACGGCCACCACCCTCACCCTCAACGCCCTCGACCCGGCCCACACCCACAGCCCGGACTGCTGACACCCCGTCACACCGCGCGCACACGTGGCCGCGCGGAACTTCCGCGCGGCCATGTCGCGTCCGGGGCGCCCCCTGCACCGCCGCTCAAGATCATCGGGGTCCGGAATGGCCCGTATCTCGATAACGAACACTCCGAAGGTGACGACGATCGACAGGTGAGCCGGCGTTGTGGGCGATGTGCCGCGAGCCGCGCCGCCCGGCCCGCACCTGAGGTCGTCGGCCGCTCCCGGCCACCACTTCAGCCGGCAGCCGGATCGCCGGTCCGCCCCGCCTTCCTCCGGCCCGGCAGGACGACGAGGACGAGGAGGGTGCCGGCGGCCATGATGATGCCGCCGGTCAGGCTGGTCGTGGCGACGCCGTGGGCGAAGGACCGGTGCACGGCGTCGATCAGGGCCTGGGCCTGCTGGGGGCCGCCGGACGGGTCCTGGGCGATCCGTTCGGCGACCGCCAGGCCGCCGCCCACCGAGTCCTTGGCGGCGTCCATGGCCGCGGCCGGGAGATGGCCGCCGGCCAGGTCGGTCAGTTCGTCGCGGTAGGCCGTGCCCAGCAGCGAACCCAGCACCGCGATGCCGAGCGAGCCGCCGAGTTCCAGGGCGGTGTCGTTGGCGCCGCCGCCCACCCCCAGTTCGTCCTCCGGGAAGGACCCCATGATGGTGTCCGTGGCCGGGGAGACGCTCAGGCCGATCGCGAAGCCCAGCATCATCATCGGCGCCAGGAAGTCGGTGTACGCCGAGCCCTGCTCGATCCACGTGAGCAGGAGGACGCCCGCGGTCCCGATCGCCATACCGGCCACCACCATCGCCTTCATGCCCAGCCGCGGGGTCAGCCGGCCGGTCACCGCCGCGCCGGCGAACACGGCCCCGGCCAGCGGCAGCAGCCGTACGCCGGTCTCCAGCGCGTCGTAGCCGAGGACGAACTGCAGGAACTGCGTGGAGTAGTAGAGCGCGCCGAACGTGCCGAAGAAGAAGAACAGCACCGCGAGCAGGGAGCCGCTGAAGGGCCGGAGCCTGAACTTCCGTACGTTCAGCATGGGGTGCGGATGCCGCAACTCCCAGGCCACGAAGGCGGGCAGGCCCAGGCCCGCGACCACGGCGGCGGTGACCGGGCCGGCGCCCCAGCCGAAGTGCGGGCCCTCGATCGTCGCGTAGACCAGGCTGCCGACGGAGACGATCGACAGCAGACCGCCCACGTAGTCGATCCGGCCCATGCCCTGCGCCTTCGACGACGGCACCAGGACCAGTGCGCCGACGACGGCGACGACCGCGACCGGGACGTTGATCAGGAAGGTGGAACCCCAGGCGTGGTCCTCCAGCAGCCACCCGGCGACCAGCGGGCCGACGGCGATGGCGAGACCGGAGGTGGCGGTCCAGGCCGTAATGGCGCGGGCGCGCTCGGCCCGCGGGAAGACCGCGACGAGCAGCGACAGGGTGGCCGGCATGACGACGGCGGCGCCGACGCCCATCAGCGCCCGGGCCGCGATGACCAGTTCGGTCCGGTCGACCAGGCTGCCCATGACCGAACCGCCCGCGAAGACCACCAGGCCCGTGAGCAGCGCGCCGCGGCGGCTGTATTTGTCGCCGATCGCGCCCAGCACCAGCATCAGCGCGGCGTACGGCACGGTGTACCCGTCGACGACCCACTGCAGGTCGCTGCTGCTCAGGCCGAGGTCCCTGGTCATGTCCGGCGCGGCCACGATCAGCGACGTGTTCGCCATGACCACGATCAGCAGGCTCAGACAGAGCACGAGCAGGGCCCACCACCTGCGCGGATACGGGGATTCCGGGTGCTCCACGGGCGTGGGAGCGGGAGCGGGTGCGGACGCGCGGCGCCCGGTTGTGCGTGCTGCCGCTGCTGCCGCCGGCGGGGATATGGATGCGGGATCGAGGGTCGACACGGGACCTCCACGGCGGTGGGAATGACGGTGGGAACAGGGACGGACCGGGCATGGCAGTGGCGGCGGGAATGGCGCACACGAAGTTGCACAGCCATGTGCAACCATAGGAACATGCACAGCAGTGTGCAAGTAAGTACGATGAGGGGGCATCGCCGACACAGGAGCCGCACGCCCATGACCACCGCCCCAGGGCCCGCCCCGCAGCGCAGCCACGCCCGCTCCAACCGCGCCCGCATCCTGGCCACCGCCCGCGAGGAGCTCAGCCGCAACCCCGAAGCGAACCTGGAGGAGATCGCCCGCGCGGCCGGTGTCGTCCGGCGCACGCTGTACGGCCACTTCCCCAACCGCCAGGCGCTGATCGCCGCACTCGCGGACGAGGCCGCACAGTCGGTGGAGGAGGCGTTCACCGCGGTACGGCAGCCCGGCGCCGCGCCCGCGACGGCCATGGCCCGGATGACCCTGGCCGTCTGGGCCGTCGGTGACCGCTATCGCATGCTCATCGCCCTCGGCCGCCGCGACCTGGGCGAGGAGGGCATCCGCGCCGCGCTCGCCCCGGTACGCGCGGAGGCGACCTCGATCCTGGAACGCGGCCAGCGGGAAGGCGTCTTCTCCGACCACCTCCCCGCCCCGGTCCTCGCCCAGGCCCTGGAATCGCTGACCCTGACCCTCGTCGAGGCGCAGGACCCGTCCTCCTGGCACGACCCCGCCGGCGACGCGGCCGCCCTGGCCGTCCTCATCGCCGCCGGCCTCACCCCGGCCGCGGCGCGCAGCTGCCTGCGATCCGCCCGCACGGGGCTGGATTCCCGCCGCGCCGAGTAGCTCCCACGCGCCTTTCGACAGCCCCAACTCCCCTGCCTGCTACAGCTGTTGCTGGATCCACCAGAAGGCGAGGCCGACCGCACCCGTGCCGAGGCCGTAGCAGGTACCGCGCAGCAGATGGGCGGCCGCGTCGCGGCGGTGGCGGCGCACCCACTGCCGCAGGCGGACGCCGCGGGTCGCCCGGGTCACGGGCTCCGCGAGCTCCACGTACTCCCGGGACCGTGCGATCGAGACCGGATCCGCGGCCGGGTCGAAGTCCCGGTCCGGGACCAGGACCGGGTCCGGGACCAGGGGCTTGGGCTTCCTCATGTGATGTCCTTCGTCTCAGCGGTGCTGCGCACAGTCCTGCAGGCGGCGGGCGATCTCGCGATCCGGCCGGCACACCAGCACGTCATCCGTCTCCTCGCGGGTCGCCAGCCGCTCGACCTCCGCGGTGAGCCCGGGCTCCCGGACCCGCACCGGCGGGCAGTTGCGCCGTACGTACGCCGCGAACAGGCCCATCCCCTGCATGAAGGCGTCATCGGGGCCGTCCAGGCAGTTCTGCAGCAGATCGATCCAGTGGTCGGCCTCGGCGACCTCACCCCGGCCGAGGTGGTGCAGGTGCAGGCAGTAGGCAGCGGCTCTGTTCCCGGCACCGGCGGCGAACTGCCACCAGAACTGGGCGCTTTCCGGGTGGTCCGCGAGGGAGAGCATGCAGGCGAAGACCTGCGCGCCGTCGACGTCGAGGTCCTCCAGGTCGTCCTCGTTCACCAACAGCGCGGTGCAGTCCTCGGCGCCGCCGCCCACGCCCTCCTCCGCACCGTCCTCCGCGCCGCCCTTCCGGCCGATCGCCTCCGCCAGGCGCTCGACGTGCACGGCGGCATCGGGCTGGTCGAGCACCCAGCGCACGACCACGGACAGCTGCTGCCGGGCCCGCGAGACCGGTGGTACGTCACCGGCCGGCGGCACATAGCCGGCGTCTTCCGCCAGCCGCCGCAGCCCCGCCCCCACATCGAAGGCGCGCCGCCTGGCGTGCAGTTTCCCTCCGGCCTCCGCGAGGAGCCGTTCCACACCGCTCACTTCGGGTCCCCCTCTGCCCTGATGTACGACGCCATGGCCCGCTCCAGGCGCTCCTTCGCCCGGCGGCAGTGGTAGTCGACGGTGCTGTTGGTCACGCCCAGGTACCAGCCGATCTCGCAGGTCTCGCAGCGCAGCACGTACCGCAGCACGATGACGTCGAACTGGCGCGGCGGCAGGCTGCACAGCGCGCGGTACAGGCCGGTCTCGCCGCGCAGCAACGCCAGTCGCTTCCGGAATCCGCCCAGTTGCTCGGATATGACGACCCGGCGCAGGATGGCCCAGGTCTGCTGCTGGAGGTTGCTCTCCTCCAGGAGGGCGTCCCAGTGGCGCAGGATCTCCAGGAACGCCCGGTGCACCGCCTCCTCGGCGGCGTCGTTGCCGTCGAGGTGGAGCAGCGCGTACCGGTGGAACGCGTCCTGGTTCGCCAGGTAGAGCGCCTCGAATTCCAACGGCAGGGGCAGTACCGCCTCCGCCACCGGGCTGCCGTCCTCCGCATGGACATCTTCGGTCATGGGTCCTCTTCATTGAGGCTGGGAACGTAAGGGCGAACGTCAACTCCGGTCGCGCCACCCACTGATGACGCACACTCAACCCGACCGACCGGCCGAACACGCATGCCCGCGCGGCCGAATATCACCCATTGATCACCATGCGCTGCGCAGCGTAATGGCCTACCCAGTGGTAGCGGACGGTGAGCTGCCACTTCCCCGCCGGCGCCCCGCAAGGGTCTACACCTTTTTTCAGCAAGCAGTGACACAACTCACAGGCGCACACCGCCCTTCCGGCGGTATCCGGCCACGCGCCACCGTGCCGCCCACCTGACGTGTCACCCCCTTCACCCGCTGTAGGCGAACGGTCCGAATAGTGGGCGTTCACGTCATACGGGCAGGTCGGGCCCCCAGACTTTTCCGGCTCACCGAACGTCTCACCCAATGAACAGGCACGACCATGACGCGGACAACCACCCGGTCACCCCAGGACTCCCCGGAGGCCGGGCAGCACGACGAGTCCGTGCTGTCGCACGGCCTCAAGCAGCGTCATCTGTCGATGATCGCGCTCGGCGGCGTCATCGGCGCGGGGCTCTTCGTGGGCTCCGGAGCCGGTATCGCCGCGGCCGGGCCGGCCATCGTGCTGCTCTTCATCGGGGCCGGCGCACTGGTCATGCTGATCATGCGGATGCTCGGCGAGATGTCCGCCGCCCGGCCCTCCACCGGCTCGTTCTCGGTCCACGCGGAGCAGGAGCTCGGCTCCTGGGCGGGAGCCACCTCGGGCTGGATGTACTGGCTGATGCTCTGCGCCGGCGTGGCCGCCGAGGCCACCGCGGCGGGCACGATCATGCACACCTGGGTGCCGTTCCTCCCCGCCTACGGCTGGGTGGCGGTCTTCATGGCGTTCTTCTGCGCCAGCAACCTCACCGCGGTCAAGAACTTCGGGGAGTTCGAGTTCTGGTTCGCCGCCATCAAGGTCGCCACGATCGTGGCCTTCCTGGTGCTGGGTGTACTGGGCATCCTCGGGGTGTTCGGCAACCCGCCCGGAACCCGCCACCTCACCGGCCACGGCGGTTTCTTCCCGACCGGCGCCGCCGGCCTCGCCGCCGGTCTGCTCACCACCATCTCCGGGTTCGCCGGGCTGGAGACCGTCACCATCGCGGCGGCGGAGTCCGACCATCCGAGCCGGAACGTGGCCCGCGCCGTCCGCACCGCCGTCTGGCGCATCGCCGTCTTCTACATCGGCTCCATGGCCGTGGTCGTCACCCTGGTGCCGTGGAACGACCCGAAGGTCGCCACCCAGGGCCCGTACGTCACCGTGCTCGACCTGCTCGGCATCCCGGCCGCCGGCACGATCATGCAGATCGTGGTGCTGGTGGCGCTGCTCTCCGCGATGAACGCCAACATCTACGGCTCGTCGCGCATGGCGTACTCCCTCGTCAACCGGGGCCAGGGACCGCGCTTCCTGAGCCGGGTCACCCGGGGCGTGCCGGCCGCGGCGGTACTGGCCTCCTGCGCCTTCGGCTTCGCCGCCGTGATCGCCGGGATCATCTGGCCGACCACCGTGTTCGCCTGGCTGCTGAACATCGCCGGCTGCGCGGTGCTGGTCGTCTGGTCCATCGTCTGCCTCACCCAGCTGAGGATGCGCCGCCGTCTGGAGCGCGAGGCGCCCGAGCTGCTCTCCGTACGGATGTGGGGCTTCCCCTACCTGACCTGGCTGGCGTTCGCCGCCATCCTCGGCATCTTCGCCGTGATGGCCGCCTCGCCGGACGGCCGCCAACAGCTCGCCGGCACCGCCGCCGTGGTCGCGGCACTGGCCGCCGCCGGGCACCTCAAGCAGCGCCGGGACCGGCGGAGGGCAACCAGCGACTGAGGCCGGGAGGTCCGGCCTCGGGCCCCGGCGTCACGCACGCACCTCCGCGATCAGGGCGCGCACGGCCTCCGCCTCGGGCGAGCCCAGCTCGGTGTAGTGGTGCAGGGCCCGCTCCCAGTGGTGGAGGGCGAGCCGCGGCGCGCCGGCCCGGCAGACCGAGCCGAGACCGCGCCGCGCCCGGGCCTCCTCGTACCTGCTGCCGCAGGACCGGCTCAGGCGCAGCGCCCGCAGCAGGTGGCGCCGGGCCGACGTCGGGTCGCCGGCCTTGGCGTACGCCTCGCCCAGCCCGTTGAGCGTCATCGCGGCGTCGAGGTGCATGTCCCGCTCGGCGAAGATCCGCCCGGCCTCCTGGAGGTGGCCGATGGCGTCCGTGGTGCGGCCGAGTTCCAGCTCCGCCAGCGACATCCCCCGCAGGGTGATGGCACGGTTCCGCTCGGCCGCCAGCCGCTCGTACTGGCGCAGTGCCCGCAGGTGGTCGTCCAGCGCGCCGGCGAAGTCGCCGGAGTAGTGCCGCACCCAGGCGTGGTTCTCGACCGCGTTCGCGCTGCCGTGTGCGTCACCCGCCGTCTCGAAGTGACCGGCGGCGGCCGTGTAGTGGGCCGACGCACCCGGCAGGTCACGCTGTTCCAGCAGCGCCAAGCCCAGGCTGTTGTGCAGGATGCCCTGCTCGCGGTGGGCGCCGGCCCGTTCGGCGGCGGTGAGCGCCACCTCGTGCGTCGCCTGCCACGGCGTCCACGTCTTCGCGAGGAAGAAGTAGCCGCGCAGCGCATCCGCGAGCAGCCAGCTGCGGGCCGGTGCGGAGGAGTCGGCGGCGGCCCGGCAGATGCCCACCAGGTTGTCCAGTTCCGCGGCCAGCCAGGACAGGGCCTCGGTGCGGGAGGAGATCTCCGGGGCCGTGCCGGGCGGGAGCCCGTGTTCGTCCTGAAGGCGGTAGCGGTGCGGTGACAGCACCCGGTCGGCGCGGTCGGCGGTGGCCAGGTAGTGATCGACCAGCCGGTCGACGGCCGCCCGGCGCACCGCCGCCGGGAGGTCCTCCTCGGCCCTCTCCCGGGCGTAGTCGTGGACCAGACCGTGCAGCCGATAACGCCCGCGCTCCTCCTCCTGCACCATGTGGGCGGCGCACAGGCCCTCCAGCAGGCGGCGGACCCGGGCGAGCGGCAGATCGACGAGCGCGGCGGCGGCGTGCAGGCCCAGCCGCGGTCCGGGGTGGACACCGCACAGTGCGAACAGCCGCCGCTGCTCGTCGTCGAGATCGCGGTACGAGACCGCCAGCACCGAGGTCATCCGCCGTTCCCCGTCGTCGAGTTCGTCCAGCCTGCTCTGTTCGTCCGCCAGCCACCCGGCCAGGTCGGCGAAGGCGGCCGGTGGCCGGCCGCGCACCCGGGCCGCCGCGATGCGCAGCGCCAGTGGAAGCCCTCCGCACCGCTCGGCGATCCGCGCCGCGGGCCGGGCCAGCTCCTCGCCGGCCGGTCCGGCCGTCGCGGCGCCGGGGCGCGCGGACACCTCCAGGAGCAGCCGGACGGCGGCGTCATGCGGCAGCACGTCGAGGGTCATGCGGTGGGCTTCGTCCACCGCGGGGAGCTGCCGTCTGCTGGAGACCAGCACCCTGCTCGCGCCGGGTGGCGGCAGCATCGGGTGGACCTGTTCGCTGTCGTGGGCGTTGTCCAGCACGACGAGCACGGTCTGCTCCGCCAGGTGCCGGCGGTAGAGGGCGGCGCGGTCCTCGGCATGCACCGGAACAGCCGCTTCCGGAACGCCCAGTTGGTGCAGCAGGCGTCCGAGCGCCTCCCCGGGTGTCAGCGGAGGTGAGCCCGCGTCGTGGCCGCGCAGATCGACGTAGAGGAGGCCGCCGGGGAACTGCCGTTGCCGGCGCGCGGCGTGCGCGGCCTGGATCAGGAGCTCGCTCTTTCCCACGCCGCCCGGGCCCGTCACCAGGCAGACGGCCGGGCCGGCCGAACCGTCCCCGGTGTCCAGGGCCGCCTTCAGGGAAGCCAGTTCCGCCTCGTGGCCGACGTGGACCGACGACGGCGACGGCAGCGCGCTGGAGGGCGTGCCCACGGGCTGCTGCGCGAGGGTGACGGTCACCTGCCCGCCCTGGATCACCGGGCCGTGGAAGACGCCCCCCGAGACGGCGTTGTGCACTCCGCCCGGTGCCCCCGGGGTGCCGGACGCGGCCACCGGCTGTCCCGGCGGGCATCCCGGCCGGCACCGTCCGCCTCGCTCGGGCTCATCCGCCCACTCCCTCCGGGGGCCCGCTCGTCGTCGAACCGGATCACAGGATCCCACCCAGCCACCGCACACAGACCAGGGCGACCCGGAGGAACTCGTCCGCCTCCGGCGATCCGGGCGCGGGCGGCGGCCGGTGCTCCCTGCCCACGGCGAAGGCGTGCCGGACGCCCTGGGCGTTGGGCATCCCGAACTCCTGGGCGCGGCACAGGACTTCACGGGCCGCCGTCACCCGCACGCCCTCGGACAGCAGCCGGTAGCGCAGCGCGTCGAGGCAGAAGCGGGAGGCGAGCCAGGCATCCCGCACCGGGTCCGTGCGCTGCCGGTCGGCCGCCGTCAGCCGGGTCCACAGCACGCTCTCCGCGTTCTGCGCCCAGAAGCGGGCCTCGCCCACCACCTCCGGGACGGCCGGCCAGGTCAGCCCGGCCTCCTCCAGCGTGCCCAGGATCGGGAGGCGTTCCGCCAGCAGACGGCAGGCGACCAGCGGGGCGCGCGCCGGCCCGGCCGGCTCGGTGATGTTCACGCGCAGGGTGGCCAGGTGCCGGTTCATGGCCGCGGCCAGCGCGTACCAGCGCTCCTGGCACGGGTCGTCGTCGATGACGACGGTGATGTCGATGTCGCTGAAACGGCTGACGGCGGCCGGGTCGAGCGCCGATCCGGTGAGGACGGCGGCCAGGACACCCGGCCGGTCCCGCAGCACGTCGCGTGCCCAGGCCGCGATGTCCGTCGGCGGCAGGAACGCGGGGCGGACGGGGCCGGGTTCGGCCACCGGCCGCACGGCGCCGGAGGTTTCCCCGTCCGCCCGAACCAGCCGTACGGTCCGGCCGGCTCCCAGCATCGAGCGCAACGCCGCCGAGATCGCGCTCCGTTGAAGGGGCGTGGCGGGATGCGGGTCATCGTGTTCCACGACGATCTCGTCCCCCTCCCGGGCGACCCGGGTGACACCGAGGTCCAGTTGCCGGCAGAGCTTCGCCACATCGATGGGCCGTACGCCGCGGCCGTCGGGCTCGGCCAGCAGCGCGTGCTGGGTGCGCGCGGCGAGCAGCTGCAGTCGTGGGCCGGGCCGCCGGCAGTCGCAGGGTCCGTCGATCCAGCGGCCCTTGTCGCCGTTCACATAGCGCAGCAGCGGCATGGCGCGGTTGACCAGCGGCGTCACCGCGATGTCCCCGACAGCGCCGGGCGGCAGCGGGTCCCCGGCGTCTCCCACCACCTCCAGGTACGCCCCGGTCTCCTCGACGTGATAGGTGCCGGTCTCGCCGCACTCGTGCGCGACGATGCCGGCTTCGGCCAGTGTGTAGAGGGCGGTGGCCGGGCAGTCGAAGGTCTCCCGGATGCGCTCCCGCAGGTCCGGGGTGAACTGCTCACCGGACAGCACGACCAGCCGCGGTCCGACACCGCACGACGGGCCGAGGCGATCGCACAGGGCCGCCATCACGCTCGGCATCACGGTGACCACCTGGCCGTGCAATTCCCTCGCCACGGAACGGAATTCGGCGTCCGGCAGCTGCCAGGCGCGGCTGAGATTCCACTTGACCAGCCGGGCGCCGGGCGGGTCCGCTGCGACCGAGGCCCGGGAGGTCGACGCCAGATGGAGCGTCAGGTGCGTGATCGAGGGCGCGGTCTGCGCGCCGAGGTGGCGCCGTACATGCCGTAGCAACGCGGCGAGTTCCGCTTGCTGCGCCGCCTCGTCGACGACGACCTCCAGAGGTACGCCGGTCGTTCCGGTGGTCTGCACCCGCCGCCACCGGCGGGCGTCCCCCTCGGCCGACCACAGGCGCGGCCGCTCGGTCCTGACGTCCGTGCGGCGCAGCAGCGGCAGACGGCGCAGCGTGGCGACCGCGTCCTCGCCGGAGAACGGCCCCGGCGGGATCAGCGTCTGGTAGTGGGGAACGTGCCGGCGGGCGTGGTCGAGCAGTTCGGCGAGCACCGTCGGCGCGGGCGGGCCGGTCATCCCGGAAGCCAATCGGCCGCTTCCTGGTCGACCTCGGCGAGGAAGCCGGACAGCTCCTGGATGTCGTGACCGCCGGCGGCCCAGAACTCGGCGAGCGCGGCGGGACCGCTCTCCTCACCGGGTTCACCGGCCACCGGCGCGTGCAGTGCGTGGGCCCGGTAGTTGACCATCCTGACCAGCCGCAGCAGGTCCGCGGTGTCGCCGCCCTCGGCGGCCCAGCGGCTGCGCAGTTCGGCGAAGGCCTCCGCGCCGCCCGGCACCGCATCGGCCGACCGTGAGGCGTGCACCAGCAGGCGCAGATGGCCGCGCAGCAGCACCCCGGTCCGTTTGCTCATCCGGGCGGGGACGGCCTGCAGGAACGCCTCGCGCAGATAGTCCGGGAGTTCGGCGGCACGGAGCGTCGACCGCATCACCCGTACCGGCGTCCTGCGTCCGATCACCGGGACTCGCCCTCCGCCGTCCGGCCGCCGGCCGTGGACCGGGTGGCCTGCTGGAGGTTCTCCAGCCGCCACAGCATCCGGTCGACGGCCTTGCGCACCGCGGGGTCCCGGGCCGGCTCCGCGGCGGCCTGCCGGGCCAGCTCCAGCGCCCGGGCCGGCAGGCGCAACCGCTCGTACACGAGGGCGAGTCCGTGCAGGGCGCGGGGCAGGTCGATGGTCAGGGACAGGGCGCGCATCTCGCTCACCGTGCGCTCCAGGCTGCGCGCCGCGGCTTCGGGCGGACCGAGGCGTGCCTCGCACATCGCCAGGCTCGCCTCCGTGTCGAGCCGGTGCCGGGCATCGGCGCGCCCGTCGCCGGCCGCCAGCGCGGTGCGGTACGCCGCGGCGGCCTCCTCGTACCGTCCGCGCCGCAGATGGACGTTGCCCTCCAGCTTGTGCGCGATCAGCAGGCCCGCGGCATCGCCCTCGCGGCCGCGCAGCGCGATGCAGATCCCCAGCTCGTGCAGCGTCGACCGGTCGTCCTCCTGCAGGTATGACAGGAAGGCCCGCTGTCCCGCGAGTTCGGCGCGCAGGGCCGTGGAGTCGGCCGCTCCGGGGACCGCCTCGCCCTCACGCGCGAGTTGCCAGGCGGACCGGGTGTCGCCGAGCTGGGCGATCTTGCGGGACAGCCGGACCCGGAGGCGCACCCGGTCCGTGGTGTCCCCGAGGCGGTCGGACGCCTCGATCAGTGCCTTGGTGAGCAGGACGTACTCCTTCCAGAAGCCACTCGCGTTCAGCCGGTCCAGCAGCCGGTCCGGGACCGCATCGCGCAGTGCCCGCCACTCGCCGGTTTCCAGGGCCACCAGGGCCACCGGCGCCAGCACCCCCGCGAGCGATGCCAGCCCGTCGCGCTCCGCGTCGGCTGCCAGCCCCGCCAGTTCGGCGAGGATCTCGTGCAGCGCGGCCCGGCGGACCGACGGCTCCTCGTCGTCCAGGGCCTGGATGACGAGCTGTGGCACCTCGACCCCGCCGGCCACTTGGACGACGAGGCAGCGCGGCACCAGGTCGGACAGGGCGAGGGTGAACCAGGGCGGCAGGGCCATGCCGGCCGCGAGCAGATCCGCCAGCGCGACCCGGTCGAGCACCGCGGCGTACGCGAGGGCCTTGCGGTGCACGGCCGGCAGCCGGGCGACGGCCGTGGACACGAGTTTCCGGGCGGAGAGGACGTCCGACGGGAGGCCGGGGACAAGCAGGGCCGCCGGGACGTAGGCGGTGTGCGCGAGGAAGGTGCGCAGGGCGAGCGGGTGGGAGAGCACGTCGGCCGGCAGCTGGCCGGCCAACTCCTCGGGTTCGACGGGGAGGTTCGTGCGCTCTGCCATGTGCGCGATGAAGTCGGTGCCCTCGGCAGCGGACATCGGCGGCACCAGGACGTGACGGGCGTCGGCGGTGTCGACGAGGTGCTCGGCGGCCGTGGCCAGGACCAGGCAGTCCGGATGGCCGGCGAAGGCGCGCAGCACGGTGCCCCCGGCCCGGTCCGTGCCGAGGTCGTCCAGCAGCACCAGGAGTGGTTCCGCCGCGACGCGGGCCAGCAGGGCGGCCAGCGCGTCCGGCCAGTCGTGGAGGTACAGCTCCTCGCCGGTCAGTCCGCGGCCGAAGGTCCGGTCGAGCCAGGCGTTGACCTCCTCCACGAGGTAGCGCGGCTCGGCGGCCGTGGTGCCGCCCGCGGACAGGGCGAGCACGGTCCGGCCGGCGCGCACGGCGTCCGCGGTGTCGCAGAGCACGTGGGTCTTCCCGATGCCGGGGAGTCCGCACAGCACGACCGGTGCCCCGCCCGTCGTCACCGCGGCGCGGGCCGCCGCCACGGCGGAGCTCCGCTGCCAGCCGCTGGCCGGGGCGTGGAAGGCCGACCGGTAGTCCGCCGCGGGCGGCGGCTGCCCGGCCGGTAACGCCGTCACCGCGGGCTGCGGCGGTCCGGGCGCCTCGCCGCGGATCCCGGCGCACAGCCGGGTGAAGAAACGGGGTTGGTCCAGTCCGCCACGGAAGTCGCAGTAGGTGAACCGGTCCAGGAAGTCCAGCTGTTCCAGCGCCGCGTCCGAGGCGTCCGGGAGCAGTACCGGAATCACCCGCATCGAGCGGCCGCTGACCCGGGCCGCGACCGCGAGCCGTACCTCTTCGTTCTGCCACGGGCCGAGGCCGTGTGGGCCGCACATCGCCAGACAGCACGGGCTGTTGGCCAACGCCTCGTTCTGACGCTCCTGCCAGGGCTCGCCCGCCACCAGGCACCAGTCGTCGAGGAAGACGTGGAAACCCTCCGCGTGCAGCATCTCGGCGAGCCGGTGCACGGCCGCCAGATCCTTGGCGTTGTAGCTGATGAACGCGTCATAGGCCGACGCCGCCGGACGGGCTTCGCTCCCCACCACTCCCCCATCGCACCGCGCAGCTCCACCACCGGTTTCCGGGGCACCACGGAGACGAACGGCGGCGCCCGGCACGGTGACCCGATTATGCCCGCCAGCGGACCACCAGGTCACCGGTCAACGGGCGGACGCGGCCGCGGAGCGAGCGCCCGGACCGGCCGCGGCCGACCCCCGCCGGCCGGAAGGGCCCCGCCGGCCGGAAGGGCCCCCGCCCCTCACTCCCCCCAGATCTTCCGGTAGGCCTGCCGGTACCCCTCCGAGTCCCAGGACAGGGCGCCGCCGCTGTTGGTGGGGGTGGCGATGTGGACCGGGGCGACGTATCCGCTGTCCGGGGCGCCGGTGAAGGCGCGGTTGAACTCGTCGATGATCTGCCAGCCCTGTTCGGAGAGCGGCTCGGGCACGGTGGCGGCCTGGAACTGCTTGCCGTTGACGCGCTGGAACGCCGACGGGTCGCCGTCGCCGGCACCGATGTTGTAGGGGGTGCCGGCGCCGTCCCTGCCCGCGGCGCGCAGGGCGGGGGCGGCGTGCTGGAAGTACAGGTCGTTGATGGCCGCGGAGTACGTCCACGTGCGGCCGAAACGGGACAGCAGCGAGCGGACCTCCCCGATGGAGCGCCTACTGGCGTCGGGGATCGGGATGTTGGTGTAGCTCAGCAGCTTGACGCCGGAGCAGGTGGCGAGTTCCTTCTTGATCAGGTCGGACTTGTGCTTCGCGAAGGGCACCGTGGCGTCGGTGAACAGGACGACGCCGGCGTGACCACGGGAGCGGGTGATGATCCAGTCGGCGCTGATCTTCGCGACGTCCTCGACCCGGGAGGTGATGTTGCTGAAGAGCTGCGGGTCCTTGCTGGGGCCGGGGGTCGCGGTGGCGTGCCAGCCGATCAGCGGAATTCCCGCCGTACGGGCCTTCTTGGCCTCCTTCGCGACGGAGCCGGGGTCGAACCCGCTGAGGACGATGCCGTCCGGCTTGAGGGCGAGGGCCTGTTGGAAGGCGGCCCGGATGCCGCCGGGCGTGCCCTGGCCGTTGAGGGTGCGGGCGTGCCAGCCGAGGATCTTGGCGGCTTCCTGGAAGCCCTGGGCGACGCCGGCGACACCCGGGTTGGTCAGGGTCTGGGCTATGTAGACGACGGTCTTGCCGTGCACGGCCCTGGGTCCGGTGGTGGGGCCCTTCCAGGGGGCGTTGACCTCCTCGGCCTTCTTGACGGCCTGCTCGGCCCGGGAGAGGGCGGTGGGACAGCCGGGCTTGGCGGAGCTCTGGTGGGCGGCGGTGGCACCGGCGCCGGAATCGCAGCCGGCGGTGGCCATGACCAGGAGTGCGGCGGCGGTCACGACCGCCTTGCGGGTGGGGTGCACGGGTGTCCTCGCAGCGCAGCATGGGGGTACGGGTGGGGGTGGGGGGAGACAGGTTACGGGTGGCGGTGGTCCGTGGGGCAGCCACCTGCGGGAGATGCCCCCACCGTCGGAGATGCCGTGTATGCCGCTCGTGCCGGACCCGGTGGAATCGCGCCAGTTCGCGCTCGCCTTCTCTCCCCCTTCGCACGGTTTCGGCCCGCTTCCCGCCCCTTCATTCCGCTTCCTGACGGGCACCGGCGGCCGGCGGCGGGGCGTTCAGCAGGGTTGTAACGGACCAAAGGTGACGAAGAGTTGAATACTGGGGGGCCTTGATGCGTCCCGTCTTGCATGCCCGTGCACAAGCGGTAGTGTTCACGGCCGGTTGACCGTGTGGCGGAATCTTTTCGCTCGCATTGAGGTGCAAACCTCGCATTCTTCGTGTTTCCCCGCCGCCGCGTTTCCCGTCGTCGGCGGTCGGCGACACCACCGCCCCGGTCACCGCTCAAGAGCACGTCGTAAGGAGGCCCGGGTGTCCGTGGACGCAGTGGACCCGCCGCAACACGAACCCGACCCGTCCCGGCGTTCACCGTTGCGACCGCGGTTCCGTCAGCGGGCGGACGCCCTCCTCGACCGCTGGCCGTTCCGGCGGAAGCTCAACGTCCTGGTGATCGCGCCGGTCGCGGTCGTCGGCGTGCTGCTGGGCGTCGGCGTCACCACCCAGGTGCAGAAGGCCCAGGACGCCGGCCGGAGCGCGGAGCTGGTCCGGGACAGCGAGCAGGTCACCAGGCTGATCAACGACGTACAGGCCGAGCACCGGCAGGCGCTGCTGCTCTCCGTGGAGCAGGAGTCGGTCCGTCCCGGCGCCGCCCTGCCGTCCACCGCGGCCTACCGCCGGACCCAGCAGGACACCGACGAGCAGGTCACCGCCGTGCACGCGGCATTCGGACCGGGCCTGCCGAAGGACGAGGCCCGCGCCCTCGCGTACATCCGCGGTCTCACCGTCCTGCGCGACAAGGTCGAACGCGGATCGGTACCGGCTGCCACCATCGACCCCGCGTACGCCGCCGCCGTCGGCTACCTGATCGACGGCATCGGCCTCGACCGCTACGCCGGCACCTCGTCGTCCTCGGTCACCAACCTCCTCGACACGGTGCTGCGCGCCGACGCCGCCCACGCGGCCTTCGAGAGCGGGGTGTTCTCCGCCCAGACCCGGGACGCCAACGCGCTCACCGAGTACACCCGCGCGGTCGGCGCCCACAAGCTGTACGAGGAGCAGACCGCACGCTTCGGCCGGATCGCCGACCCGGAACAGGTCCTGGCACTCGACGGGATCGAGCGGGACGCCGAACAGAACGGCATCGAGGCCCAGTTCGCGGAGCTCCAGATCGACCCCGGCTCCCTGCAGGGCCAGACCCCGCACGAGCTGCGCAAGGCCATGGCCGCCGGAACCCGGCAGGCCGAGGCGCGCCTCGCCATCACCCGGTCACTGATCGAGCAGATCGCCACCCGGGCCGACGGCCTCTCCCGCAGCGCCCTCGACAACGCGCTGGTGATGCTCGGCCTCGCCCTGCTCGGCTTCGCCGCCTGGCTGACCTTCTCCGTCCTGGTCCGGCGCTCGGTCGTCCGTCCGCTGGCGGCCCTGACCGGCGCCGCCCAGCAGGTGGTCGACGTGGCCGGCGAGGAGCTCGCCCGGGTCGAGGACGACGACTCCGCGGACCGCACCCCGCTGCGACCACGGCCGATCCCCGTTCCGGTCCACGACGAGATCGGCCACCTGGCCGAGGCGTTCAACCAGGTGCAGGTGACCGCCGCGGCGCTGCTGGAACGGCAGGTGCTCAGCCGCCGCAACGTCGCCGAGATGTTCGGCAACGTCGGACGCCGCGTCAGCAACCTCACCTCGCGTCAGCTGATGCTGATCGACGCCGTGGAACGCGAGGAGACCGACCCGGACGTCCTGGAGCGGATGTACCGCATCGACCACATCGCCGTCCGCCTCCAGCGCAACGCCGACAGCCTGATGCTGCTCGCCGGCATCCGGGACCCCGAGGTGGAGGCCCGGCCGACCGGCCTGGCCAACGTCATCCGGGCCGGACTCGGCCAGATCGAGGGATACCAGCGGGTGTCGCTGCGGGCCGAGACGGAGGTCGTGGTCGCCCCCGACATCGTCGACGACCTGACGCTGATGCTCGCCGAACTGCTGGAGAACGCGGTCTCGTTCTCCCCGTCCGACACGCCCGTCGAGGTCGTCGTCCGGCCCGGCACCGACGTCACCTCGGACGGTGGGGCCCTGATCGAGGTCATCGACCACGGCCTGGGCATGAGCGCGGAACGCCTCGCCGAGGAGAACTCCCGGCTGGTCCGCCGGGAACGGCTCGACCTCGTACCGACCAAGGTCCTCGGCCTGTTCGTGGTCGGCAACCTCGCCCGGCGCTCGGGCATCCGGGTCACCCTGAGCCGTACCCCGGGCGGCGGGGTCACCGGCACCGTATGGCTCCCCTCGGCACTGCTGCTGGCCGTGAACCCTGCCCCGACGCCGTCGCCCGCCGAGGGCACGGAACGGGCCGGGGACACCGAACGGGCCGGGGGCACCGAACGGGCCGGGACCGCGGACATGTCCGAGTCCGGGACCGTGGCCGCGAACGAGCCCGTGCCGCACGCCGCCGAGCCCACGCCGTCCCCCGTCCCCGCCGCCACGCCCCTGCCCGTGCGGGCCCTCGCCACCGCGCCCGAACGGCAGCCGGGCGGGCCCTCGCGGGAGGGCGAGCTCCCCCGGCGCCTCCCGCGCCGCACCCCGGACGACGCGGAGCAGCCCACCCCCGCGCCCCGGCAGGACCGGTCCGTCCGGCCGCTGCGCCGGCGGGTACGGGGTGCGACGCTCGACATGACCACCCCGGCGGCCGACCGGACGGCGCAGACCGTGCGCCCGCCCGTCGACGCCGACGCGGTCCGATCGGAACTCGACGAATTCGAGGCCGCCGTACGCAGGGCGGAGCAAGAGAGTGCGCCCGCCACCAGCGAACCGGCGCCAACGCCACACCAGCAACCCCGGAAGGAGTCGGGCAGTGAGCACGCCGACAGGTAAGAGCGGTTCCGAGCGGGAGGAACCCACCGATCTGACAGCCGCCGCGGCCGACTTCACCTGGCTGCTGGACCGGTTCGCCACCCAGACCGCCGGTGTCGTCGACGCCATCGCGGTGTCGTCGGACGGCCTGCTGATCGCCGTTTCCCAACTGCGCGAACAGGCCGACTCCGAGCGGCTCGCGGCGATCGTGTCGGGCGTCACGAGCCTGGCCGCCGGTGCGTCCGGCAACTACGGGCTCGGCGGCCTCAACAAGGTCATCATCGACCTGGAGGGCGGCCATGTGCTGGTGTCGGCCATCGGCTGCGGTGCCGTCCTCGGCGTGGTCACCTCCAAGGAGGCGAAGCTCGGCAACATCGCCTACGAGATGACCCTCTTCGCCAACCGGGCCGGCAGCGCGCTCACCCCCAACTGGTGCTGGAACTCAAGAAGAACGCCGGCGCCGCCCCGGCCCGCTGACCCGTCTCCCCCGGCGGACGCGGGGGCGCGGGCACAGCGGAGCGGAGGGCCACGGCCGGCACTGGGTTCAGGGCCGTGGCCCGGCGCCGGAAGAGGGACCTTGCCGGCCTGACCACAAGGTCACGGCCGGCACCGGAAGAGGATCACTGCGGTTGCGGGCGCTGAGAAGAGGATCATGATGGTGGCCGGTGAACCAGAACCGAACGAGTCACCGAACGAGTCGGCGGGCAGCGCCCCGGACCCGTCGGAGCCGGCCGGCCGCGCGTCCGCGATCCGGCCCTTCCTGCTGACCGCCGGCCGGGTGGCGGGCGGCGGCACCGGCCCGCCGCTCCCGGTCGAGACCCAGATCGTCGCGACCGCCTCCGGGATCTCCGTCCTGGACTCCCTCTCGTTCGAACAACACGACATCGTCGCCGCCTGCCGACAGCCGCAGTCGGTGGCCGAACTGGCCGCGCGGCTGCGCCTCCACCTCAACGTGGTCCGGGTGCTGGCGGAGGACCTGCGCGCCGCCGGGCATCTGGCGGTCCACGTCCCGCACGCCGGCACCACCCAGGACATCTCCGTACTGCGAAGGGTTATCGATGGTCTCCGTGCCGTCCCCGACTCACGGGACACCGACTCGCGGGACACACTCCGTGACAGCGGTTGAACCGCCGCCGGTACCGGTCAAGTTGGTCATCGCCGGCGGCTTCGGCGTCGGCAAGACCACGGCCGTGGGCGCCATCTCCGAGATCCGGCCGCTGACCACGGAGGCCGCCATCACGGAGGTCGCGGCGGGGGTCGACGACCTCTCCCACACCCCCGGCAAAACGACGACCACGGTCGCCATGGACTTCGGCTGCATCACCATCGACCCGACGCTGAAGCTCTACCTGTTCGGCACCCCGGGCCAGGACCGGTTCGGCTTCATGTGGGACGACGTGGTCGAGGGCGCCCTCGGCGGCCTGGTGATCGTGGACACCCGCCGGCTCGACGACTGTTACGCCGCGGTCGACTACTTCGAGCACAAGAACATCCCGTTCGCCGTCGCCGTCAACGCCTTCGACGGCGAGGTCCACCACGACCTCGACGAGGTGCGCTGGGCCCTGGACGTCTCCGACCACGTCCCCCTCATCGTCTTCGACGCCCGCACCACCGGCTCGGTCCGGGACGCCCTCCTGGTCGTACTGGAGGTCGCCCTCTCACGGGCGGAGGGCGCTACGGGGACTGAGCGGGGCGAACCCGTCGGAGACCTCTCGGGCCACACGGGCGCGGTCCGGCCGGTCCCGGCAAAGGCTCTTGCCTGACGGACCCGAGGAGCAATCGGCAGCTCGTCGTCACCGCATGCACGGGCGGAGCCAATCAGCCTAGCCTCCAGGCCGGGACGCCCTGCCGACGGTGGCGGCCAGGGTACGCAGGACGGCCGTGCCGACGCCCACTGCCGAGGAGACCGGCCATACCACCCATCGCGTCAGATCACCTCGCAGGTCGGGATCCACCTCGACGGTCACCCGGAGATATCTGCTCTGCAGCGTGGTGACCTTGGTGGGCCGGGGTGCGGCAACGTCCTGTCCGCGCTGCAATGCCACGCGGTAGCTTTCCTTGCGCTGGCTCATGCCTCGTCCTGACGCTTGATCAGTTCCTCCGCGAAGTCCATGTACGCCGACCCCTTGGCCTGGACCGGGTTCCCGAATGACTGGGCGTACAGGTCGAGTCGCGCGATCTGGGTGCTCAGCACCTCAAAACCCCGCTCGGTGAGTGCCTCGCGAGCGTCGGCATCGGGCCCGGTGCGCGTGGCATCGGGACGGTTGGTGCGATTGAGCAGGACCGCCGTGCGGGCCGGCTCGGCACGCAGGGACTGCACGTCCGCCATCTCGCCGCGGATGGGTGCCATCCGGTCCAGTTCGATGGGGCGGGGGTCACGGGCACGATCCACTCACCGGCGTACCTCATGATGCTGCGGGTAATGCGGGGATGGTCCTCCAACTGGGGCGCATCGAGCACGACGGCCTCCCGGTTGCCAAGGAAGTCGTTCACGCGACGGTGGACATCCCCCACCGGCAGAGCGATCACCGGAAACGGAAAGCCACCGGCCAGCTCGCTCCAGCGCAGCGCGGAAGCGGCTGGGTCACCGTCGACCAGCAGAGGCGACCGGCCCGACTCATGAAGGGCATGGGCCAGCCACACAGCACTCGTCGTCTTCCCGACGCCCGGCTTGAGGTTCACAAACGCACAGCTCAACGGCACGAGAGCTGACAATAACGGGCGCGATCGTCCAGCTTCGGTCGGCACGAGGGCACGGCTTCGTGGTTCACCCGCACGCCAGCGAGAAAGGGCGGGCACCTAGTACTCCAGTCAGAAATCGTTGCCTGAGCCGGCCCTTCTTCGGTAGTGGCAGTGTCGGGCGGTGGCTTGGTGGTGTCTGCGCCAGTGGGGACCAGTTCAGTGCGTGCGCGATGGGGTCGTTGTCGGGTCTGGGGTGGGGAAGGAGAACGTCCAGGAGCCGCCGGACCTCTGCCACCGTGATGGGGATGGTGCTGGTGGTGTCGTTTCTACTGCCCTCTTTTCGGTGGTCTGGGCTGCCAGGGCACTCAGGAAAGCGTGGGCGAGCATGGCCAGGGTGATGTGCCGAACCAGCCTGGATAGCGGCGGACCTCGTACTGGTCCAGGCCACACTCGTTCTTGGCGGCCTGGAAGGCTTCCTCGATCGCCCAGCGGAATCCGGCGACCCGGACCAGGTCCGCGACCGTGGTGCCGTTGGGCGCGTAGGCGACGAAGTAGGCGATTTCATCGGTCCTGGTCAGGCTGCGGCGGGCCAGCATCCACCGCTGGTGCGTCGGTGTGTCGCCGTCGAAGACGTCGATGGCCGGCAGGCGGGCGGCGGCCCAGCCATAGACCCGCGGGCCCTTGGCGCCTTCGCCGCAGGACATCCGCTCCCAGGCATCCGG
This sequence comes from Streptomyces endophytica, assembly GCF_026153355.1. Lineage (GTDB taxonomy): Bacteria > Actinomycetota > Actinomycetes > Streptomycetales > Streptomycetaceae > Streptomyces > Streptomyces endophytica. The sequence continues at coordinate 5,898,520 of NZ_CP110636.1, forward strand.
TGGTGCCTGGGCGATGGCGTGGTCGATCCGCGCGAAGGGAGCGTGGAGCTGCTGGGACTTCGGCACGGCCAGGACGTAGCCGACACCGGCTTCCTCCAGGGTGCGGCGCATGCGCCATTCCTGGCCGTAGGCACAGTCGTCGGTCACCCAGGCGATGGGCAGGGGCGAGGCCAGTGCCCGCAGGATCATCGCGCGGGCCAGCTTGCCCTTGGTCGCAAACCCACGGTTGTCCGGAATGCCTGCCGCCCGGCACCGATCCGTGTCACCGGTCCAGGACTTCGGCAGGTAGAGCTCCCGATCCACCAGTGCCCGTCCCTTGGCCGTGGCGTAGGCGGCAAAGACTCCGATCTGGCAGTTCTCGGTACGGCCGGCCGTGCCGGAATACTGCCGCTGGACACCGGCCGACGTCGTGCCCTTCTTGAGGAAGCCGGTGTCGTCCACGACCAGCACACCGTCCGGACAATTGAGTTGGTCAGCGACGTACTGCTGCACATCGTCCCGGAGTGCGTCGGCGTCCCAAGATGCACCGTTGAGCAGATGCTGGAAGCCGGCAGGTCCGCGGTGACCTGCATACTCGGCCAGCTGCCAGCCGTTCTTGCGCTCAACCGGCGCCAGAAGGCCCCGCACGTAGTCCCGCATCCGCCATCGCAGATCCACCCGCGAGAACCGACCGGCCACCCGCGCGAACACCGACTCCAGCTCGGCCGCCCACAGACCGGCCTCATCCACCCCCACCATGCCCTGAACAACGAAGCCAACCAGCTCAGGCAACGATTTCTGACTGGAGTACTAGGCTGTTTCGTTTGGATCATCGGGCGGACCAGAGGAATATGCCTGCGATGTGGAGGCCGGCGAGGTAGATGGTTGCGGTCTTTTCGTAGCGGGTGGCGATGCCGCGCCACTGCTTGAGGCGGTTGATGCACCGCTCGACGGTGTTGCGTTGTTTGTAGGTCTCGCGGTCGATGGCCGGTGGCCTGCCGCCTTGGCTGCCGCGACGCAGCCGGTGCTTACGCTGATCTGCCGGGACCGGGATCACTGCCCGGATGCCGCGTTTGCGCAGGTGGTCACGGATCGCTCGGGAGGAGTAGGCCTTGTCGGCCAGGACCACATCGGGCCGGGTCCGCGGCCTTCCGCGGCGGCGGGGAACTCGCAGGCAGGCCATCACCTCTGTGAAGGCGGGGCCGTCACCGGCCTGTCCGGCGGTGAGCACGAAGGCCAGGGGGCGACAGCCCGCGTCCGCTGCAAGGTGGATCTTCGTGCTCAGTCCGCCGCGGGACCGGCCGATGGCGTGACCGGCCGGCTCTTTGGCCGGGACCCCCTTTTGCGGGCCCCGGCCGCATGCTGGTGGGCCCGCACGATCGTGGAGTCCACCGACACCGCCCAGGTCAGGTCTTCGTCGGCGTCGGCCTGGGCCATCAGCGCGGTGAAGACCCGCTCCCACGTGCCATCCAGGGCCCACATCCGCAGCCGGTTGTAGACACCTCGCCAGTTGCCATACTTCTCCGGCAGGTGGACCCATTGTGTTCCGGTCTGGAACTTGAAGGCGATCGCATCGATCACCTCCCGGTGATCACGCCAGCGTCCACCCCGCTTCGGCGTCCGGTCCGGGAGCAACGGCTCGATTCGCGCCCACTGCGCATCAGTTAATGCCACACCCGGACCAACGACCGACTGATCCAAACGAAACTGCCTAGTTGTCGTCGCAGCCGACCGTCCCACAGTCGTCAGTCGTCGTGGTCAAAGCTCACTGGCCGAGAAAACTCAACCGCACCTGACGGTTGGCATTGTCGATATTGGTGTCCGCGGAGCTCCGTTAGGACAACTGTCATGGTAGCCAGGGTACCGATCGCTTCGCGCCCGCCGGACCTGGTCAACCGCCGCTTCGCAGCGAGCCGGCCGAACCAGCTCTGGGTCGCAGACCTCACCAATATCCCCCTGGTCGGGCTGGATCCATGTCGCCTTCGTCATGGACATCTACTCACGCCTGATCGCAGGATGGCAGCTTGCTACCCTCATGCTCACCGGCCTCCCTCTGGACGCCTTTGAGATGGGCCTGTGGCGGAGAGGCATCAAGAAGGGCTCAGGTCGGATTCATCACAGCGACCACGGCTCGCAATACGTTTCTATCCGCCACGGCGACCGCCTGCTGGAGGCCGGCGCGACCGCCTCGGTCGGCTCCGTCGCCGACAGCTATGACAACGTCATGACCGATGCCCTCAACGGCTCCTTCAAGCCCGAGTTGATCGAGCACCAGGGCTCCGTCGAGACGCTGGTCAGGTCGAACAGGCTGTCGTCCAGCTGCGGGAGGTAATTCGCACCGCGATCACTTCCCCTCCGAGCAAGCGGCGTTAGATGTTCTACCTTGCCGTTCGCGAGCCGATCCCCCCAGGACGCAACATCCACCACGTCACGGCACACTGGAAAAAGGCGCTTCTCACCCTTCTTCGAGGACCGGCTCAACACCACGTGAAGACCAGCCTCGCTAGCTGCGCGATTTGTGCAAGGCGGCGGTAAGACGCTCGCGCATCGCCAAAGCCTTCGGATCGTTGTACTGCTCGATGAGTGAGACAGCCTCTTCACGATGGCGCCGACTTTGCTCACCGTCTGTCGCGGAGAGCGCGTCTGCGAGATGTTCGAGGGCCAGTGCCAGGTACCAGGGGTTGTTGAGAGTCCGGAGCATGGCGACCGCCGCCCGGTGGAAGTCGGCGGCTTCCTCGATGCAGTCGAGTTCCTGGTAGGTCTCGCCGATGGCGTCCAGCGCCTGCGCCTCGCGGTCCCGGTCACGGAGTTGACGGTGCAGCACTGCACTGTGCTGATAGGACTCGAGAGCTTCAGCGCGCTGTCCGTTGGCGCGCTGGGCGTGGCCAAGTACCAACAAGACGAATCCTTGGAGGATCAGGTTGTCGCGTTCCTGCGCGATGGTGAGGGCTTGTTGGGCAAAGGCGAGTGCTTGCTCAGGGTGGCCGAGCCCGCGATGAGCCGTGCTGAGGTCGAGTAAGGGGTCGATGTGAGCGCCGAGATCGCTTTTGAGGTGCTGGCAGGCATCGAGTGCTTGAGCCGCGAGGTGTGCAGCTCTGTTGAGGTCGCCGAGTTCCACGTAGGTGGTGGCGAAGTTCCCTGTTGCCACTGCCTGCCAGGAGAGGCTTGCGGTTTGGCCGGCGAGTCCTTCGAGGGCTTTGAAGTGCTCAAGGGCCCGGTCGAGCTGATGCTGCTGAAGGTGCAGGATGCCGAGTGCGTTGATGGACTGTTGCTGCCCCTCCAGGTCGCCGGTCTCGCAGCAGATCCTCAATGCTGCCTGGTAGTGCTCGACGGCTTCCTTCTTGCGGTAGGCATTGCGGCAGGCGGCGCCCAGTGTGGCTAGGATGAGCGCTTCACCTGTCTTGTCGCCTTGCCGTCGCGCTGCTTGCAGACCGATCTCGCCCATCGTGAACCATCCCTCGAAGGGAGGCCGGTCGGCATGGATGCCGTGTAGCACGGCGGGGAGCTGCCAGGCGATTTGGTCCAGGCCGTGGTCGCTGGCGAGCTGTGTGGCAGCAAGCAGATTTCCTCTTTCAGCCTGGTACCAGCGCAGAGCAGTTGATTGGTCCTGGAACGCTTGAGGGTTCACCACGCCATCACACGGGTCCAACGGGAGTGGCGGATAAATACTGTTGATGGCTGCCGTGGCCGATACCGCCGAGTGGAGGTACCAGGTGAGCACCTGGTCTAAGGCCCGGAGCTGGTGTTCGGGGGGTTCTTCCTGGTGGGCTTGGTCGGCGGCGTAGGCGCGCAGAAGGTCGTGGTACTGGTAGCGATCGGGTGTGAGCTGCTCCAGCAGATGGGAGCCGACCAGTAGGTCGAGCAGGCTCTTGGTGATTTCGGTCGGTTGGCCGCTGAGGGCGGCGGCGGCGTGGGCACTGAACTCGGGTCCGGGGTGCAGGCCCAGGAGGCGGAAGAGACGAGCGGCTTGTGCGGGCAGGACGCGGTAGGACCAGCTGAAGACGGCGCGGACGGAGTCGGCTTCGTCGCCGTCGTCGCTGGAGAGAGCCTCCCAAAGCATGGATTCGTTGTGAAGGTCGTCGATGAGGTCACGCAGGCTGAGGTGGGGTCGGCTTGCGGCGCGTTCGGCGGCGATGCGGACTGCCAGGGGCAGGTGTGCGCAGGCGCGTGTGAGTTCGGCGAGCTCCTCGGGGCTGTCGGCTTCGCGGTAGCCGTCGGTGGTGACCTGTACCAGGCTTATGGCTTCCTCGGGTGTGAAGGGTTCGAGGTTGAGGCGGTAGGCTCCGTCTCGGGCGATGAGGCTGGGCAGCCGGGAGCGGCTGGTGACGATGACCAGGCAGCCGTCCCCGCCGGGAAGCAGCGGCCGGATTTGGCCTGCGGTTGCGGCGTTGTCCAGCACCACCAGCACTTTCCGATCGGCAATAAGGGAACGGTAGAGGGCTGATCGGTCCTCCAGATCGGACGGGATCGAGTGCGCGGGCATGCCCAGGGCACGCAGGAAGCGTTCCAGTGCATCAGCCGGTCTCACCTGCGCTTCGGGCCCGTAGCCACGGAGGTTGACGTAGAGCTGACCGTGGAGGAAACGGGGGCGGAGTCGGTGAGCCCAGTGCAGCGCGAGCGAGGTCTTGCCCACTCCGCCGGTGCCGGCGATCGCGACGATCGCCGACGGCCGCTGTTCCTGACCGCCTTGCCCTAGCACCGCGTCGAGGCTGGCAAGCTCTTGCGCGCGGCCGACGAAGCCCCACACATCCCGGGGCAACTGACGCGGCACCTGGGCTTCGGGAACCTTGCTGTGGTGGAAGTGCACTCCCCACTGACGGCACCCGCCTGCACGACATTCTCAGCCTGCCCGGACAGCTGCGAGTGCGTATCCCCGACCCGCCCCGGCACAGCGCCGTCCGGCTGGTCACGTGTCACGTCCGCCCCCTTCGGATCTGCGCCGGCCTCAGCCCGCTTCTTTGATCCCGGAGCGTAGTCGCCTGTGGCAGGTCCCAACATGGCACCGGCCGACATTCGGCTTGTTACGACTCTTGTCGCAGTTGAAAAGCATGCGGGTGGGGCTACCCGGTCAGGGAGCCCCACACTTGATCCAGTTGTGAGCGCCGCATGCGCGGTTAGCGGATGGTGAACTCGCCGTTGAACGCTCCCAGCAGGAAGGCATCCCACTCGGCAACACTGTAAGTCAGCACCGGGCTGTCGCTCTCCTTGTCGTCCCGCAGCTGAATACCGTCTTCAACGAACCGGAACTCGACACAGTTCCCTGTACCCGCGCTAAAGGTGCTCTTGAACCAGCCCTCGTCATTCGGCGGTGCTACGAGCAATGCCATCATGTTTCCTCCCGTGTTCCGGTCGCCCAGTCAGCGACCACGGGATAAGCACAGCGTTGAGGGGTAACGTGAGGTCACGGTGAGCTACTGTCATTCATCTTCACTCATCATTCACGGCAGGCATGGAAGGGTACTTGCGTGGACGAACAGCAACAACACACCGGCATGGAGCTGGCGAGCGCGGCGTTCGCCGCCGAGGTCACTCTGCAGCGCGAAGCCCACGGTCTGTCGAAGCGGGGCCTGGCCCGGGCCATGGGGTTTGATCCTTCGTACATCAGCCACATCGAATCGGGCCGCCACGCACCGACGGAGGAGTTTGCGCGACTGGCCGAGCAGATCCTTAACGCGGGTGACGCGATATGGCGTTGCTGGCGGGACTACCACGCCGCCCGCACTCTGGCCCGGCCGCCACGGCAGCTACCGCCACTAGTCTCGCCTACGGCAGTAGCGACAAGTGCCACAAGAAGTTCCGAGGGCTCCTCCCAGGAACAGGAGCCGCGCCGGTCAACCGAATCTCCTGAGGATGATGTTTCCGATGATTCGAGTGACGCGTCGAGAAACAGCGGATCTACGCCAGCGCGGATCGATCTGCGTGGTGCAACAGGTGTCCAAGTTGGCAACGGCAACACCCAGCACTTTGCTTTCTGATCCCATCTCGCTCCTGACCGGACTCGTCGCCTGATGGCTCGGCCCGGTGCATCACTCGACGGCCAGCTGCCGCCCCCGCGGAACTTCCGGAGCGAAACCGAAGATCTGGCACTCGCCCGCACGTGAGGACCTGGACTAATGGACTTGCGCCGTAGCACCGGCGTGCAAATAGGCGACCACAACACCCAACACATCACCTACCAAGCCTCATTCCGGCCGGCTCCGATCGCCCTCCGCAACACCCTGCCCCGCGACACGGCCGCCTTCACCGGACGCGATGGCGAACTCCACCGCCTTCTGCATACAGCCGAAAACAGCAACGCCCCCGTCCTGACCATCCACGCAGTCGATGGCATGCCCGGCGTCGGCAAGACCGCGCTGGTCACCCACGCCGCCCACCAGCTAGCCAACCACTACCCCGACGGGCAACTCTTCGTCGACCTCCACGCCCACACCGCCGGCCAACCCCCGCTGCCCCCTCCGAAGTCCTGGCCACCTTACTGATCGGCATCGGCATCAGCCCGGAACACCTGCCCAACACCATGGAAGAGCGCGCGGCGCTGTGGCGGGACCGACTCGCTGGCCGGCGCGTGCTGCTGGTCCTGGACAACGCCGCCGATACCGACCAGGTTGAACCACTCCTACCCGCCTCCGAGCATTGCCTGGTCCTGGTCACCAGTCGCCGACGCCTTATCGCCCTCGACGGGGCCCACCCTCTCCCCCTCGCCCCCTGCCCCCGACGAGGCCGCCCGTCTCTTCACCCGCCTTGCCCGTCGCGAACCCACCGCGGCCAGCTTGAGTCCGGTCACTGAAGCAGTGCGGTTATGCGGGCACCTGCCACTGGCCATCACTCTGCTCGCTGCGCGCCTGTCCCACCACCCTGCCTGGGAAATCGCCTCCTTCACGGCCGAATTCGCCACCGCGCAAGACCGCTTGAGCGAACTCGAAGCCGGCAATCGCGCGGTTGCCGCCGCGTTCGACCTCTCCTACAACGCCCTCCCAGCCCACCTCCAGCACTTCTTCCGCCGCCTCGGCCTCCATCCCGGCCCCGATATCGACCCCTATGCCACCGCCGCCCTCACCGACACCCCTCTCGCGAGGGCACGACGACACCTGGACACCCTCTACACCGATCACCTCATCGAAGAACCCGCCCCCCGCCGCTACCGCCTCCACGACCTCCTCCGCCAATACGCCCACGCCCTCACTGCCCATGACCCCGAAGAAGCCCGCACCCAAGCCACACAACGCCTCGTGACCTACTACACCCATACCACCCAAACCGCCGACCAGCACCTCAACACCACCCCACGCCATCACATGCGCACCACCACCGCCCCCAGCTCGGCACCCAAACTGGCCACTCGCGAAGACGCCCTCGCCTGGATCCGCACCGAGTGCCACAACCTCTTCGCCTTCGCACACCACACCCAACCCACGTACCTCATCGCCCTCGCCGATGCCATGGCCACCTACCTGCGTGCTCAAGGCCCCTGGGACCAAGCTGCAACCCTCCACCAGGCCGCCGCCACAACTGCACACAACACCAACGATCGTCTAGGCGAAGCTCACGCCCTTCAGGACCTGGGCATAGTGCGACGGATGACGGGCGAGTACGCGGAAGCAGCCAAGCTGAGCGAGCAGGCACTGGACCTCTACCGCACCCTTGGCCACCGCCTCGACGAAGCCAACACCCTCCAGGACCTGGGGCGCGTGCGACGGACGACGGGCGAGTACGCGGAAGCAGCCAAGCTGAGCGAGCAGGCACTGGACCTCTACCGCGCCCTCGGTGACCGCCTCGGCGAAGCCCACGCCCTCAAGGAGCTCGGGCGCGTGCGATGGACGCCAGGTGAGTACGCGAAGGCAACCGAACTGGTCGAGCAGGCACTGAACCTCTACCGCACCCTCGGTGACGGCCTCGGCGAAGCCAAGACCCTCCAGGATCTGGGAATCGTGCGGCGGATGACGGGCGAGTACACGGAGGCAACCGAACTGGGCGAGCAGGCGCTGGACCTCTACCGCACCCTCGGCCACCGCCCCGGCGAAGCCAACACCCTCCAAGACCTGGCAATCGTGCGGCGGATGACGGGCGAGTACACGGAGGCAACCGAACTGGGCGAGCAGGCGCTGGACCTCTACCGCACCCTCGGTGACCGCCTCGGGGAAGCCAACACTCTTAAGGCGCTCGGACGCGTGCGACGGATGACGGGCAAATATACGGAGGCAACCGAACTGGGCGAGCAGGCACTGAACCTCTACCGCACCCTCGGCCACCGCCCCGGCGAAGCCAACACCCTCCAGGCTCTCGGGTGCGTGCGACGGATGACGGGTGAGTACGCAAAGGCAATCGAATTGGGCGAGGAGGCACGGAACCTCTACCGCACTCTCGGCCACCGTCCCGGCGAAGCCCATACCCTCCTAGACCTGAGCGTGCTGCGGTCTCAGATGGGAAACGTTACCGATGGGATGGAACTGGCGGCGCAGTCGCTGGATCTATTCAGGGGGATCGGTGATGTGCAAGGTGAGGCGAAAGCCTTGAAGATCGCTGGTGATCTTCAAGCCGATTCTGGACAGCCGCAGCAGGCGCTAGCTTCGTATGAGGAAGCTCTCCTCCTGGCACGTCAGGTACGCAGTCCCCTCGGGGAAGCACACGCCCTCGAAGGAGCGGCCCGCTGCCAAGCACGTACCGACGCCCAGGCCGCGATCATCAGCCTCCGAGAAGCTGTGGCCATCTACCAACGCATCGGTGCAGCCGAGACTCCCACGGCTACCGAGTACCTGGCCCGCCTGGAAGCCGAACAAGCCTAGGCTCGCCCTGCCCACGAACTCCTCCACTACTCGCGCCGTTTCGGGCTCCGACACCCTCGGCGTAACTGTCCTGATTCAGAAGGTCCGAGGTCACGCTCGCGGTTGCGGCGGCGTAGTGCCGGCGTATCAGCTTTCTGGTGGCAGGCGTGTTTCGCATTGGCCGGGTTCTTAACTGATCATTCAAAGTGAGTCTGCGTTTGAGGGCTTGGCAGGTTGGGCGAGAGCCGGCCGTCAGACGGCTCGCACGCCAGGACTCTCAAAGAGCGGCTCACACCGCTCCTTCGCCGGTCGACCGCGCGCGTCCCAGCAGCAAGCACCACCTGATCGCCAACCGGCACGGAACACCGCTGGCGATCTCGCCGACCGGCGGAAACCGCCATGACGTCACCCAGCTGGTGCCGCTACTGGACGCGATACCTCGCATTCGCGGAGTCGGGGCCGTCCGCGTCACCGGCCCGGCCAGTCGGTCGCCGACCGCGGCCACGACAAGTAGCGCCGCCTTCCCCGGGCCCGCGGCATCACACCGAAGATCGCCCGTAGGCGCACCGTCCACGGCTCCGGGCTGGATAAGACCCGCTGGGTCGTCTAGCGCACCTTCGCCTGGCTCCGCTCGTTCAAACGCCTGCCAATCCGCTACGATATGTGCCGAACTCCAACTCGCCTGAAGCTTAGCCTGCTTGAGGAGACGCCCGACCCTACTACTGAAGTGATCAGTTAGTCAGGGATCATTTTCGGGCTTCGTGTGCCGCCCTGGGGCGCTGCCAGTGCCGAGCCGGCACCGCCCAAGGGAGTTTTCCATGATTGTCGGAAAGCGACACCCGTGATCGAGTGCGGCCTCACGTGCGTCACCAGTGGCTTGGAGATTTCCTCCACCCGTAAAGCCGAACGATCCGACTTAGGAGTCCGCCTCGGACTTGCTCAGCCAGTCCCGCGCGCTCCTGGCAGTAGCGCGCAACTGCGGATGGTAACGCGCGATCTCTCGTTGACGTTCGGCTGGCAGCCCAAGTTCGTTCAGCAGATTCAGAATAACCACCGCGGTGGTCACGTCCACAATGACGATCAGCTCCTCGAGCTCGTGGTTGGGGGTTCGCCCTTCGTGTGCCAGGTCGTTTCGGGCTCGAGTTGTCCGTCTGGCCCACCGGTCCACGTCAGGCAGGAGCGTGGACAGCGCCTCCTGGTCGGGGCGGGCCGCGAGTGCGTACAACCGATCTCGAAGTGTCGGGTCATTGCGGAGGGAGCCGCGGATCCGATTCCTATGCTCCTCTGGCACCTGAGCCAGCATCGCTTCGCGCATCGGTTTGAAATCCGATGATGGGATCGGCGGTTCGTCAATGTCCAAGCCACGGTGCAGCACCTCAGCCGCTCCCACCGCCGTCAGAAGATTATTCTCGACGTAACGTGCTGGCGCGTACCGAAGCCCCAGAACCATGTTCGTCGCGGACTTCAGCCGCTCGTGCACATCGCACCAGCGGGGGATGATCTCCTCGAAAGGTAGAGCCTCGCACGTGAAGAACACACGATCAGGAGCGGCTGCCTTCGCATCATGCTTCCCGACCACAAAGGGCGAGTACATCACGTCGACATTCCGATCCAGCCGCAGCCCGCTGTCCTCCGACACAGCGTCTTTCGAGGCAAGTTTCAGGCGTACCCAGATCATGCCCGCAGCACGATGAGTGGCGAGGGAGATCAGGTCTTGTATCAACCGGGCATAGCCAATCGCATCACTCAATGAGGACGCCTCGCGCCGGGTGATCTGCATGTACGTGGTATCACTCATGCGACCAACGGTTCCACCCCGACGCTGATCGAAGAAAGGCAGAGTGTGGCGGTGCGCGAGCACGAACGCAGTCCCATCGACTTCGACTGACTGCACCTCCACGGGCTTAACGGAGATGGTGCCGCTCCCATCAGGACGCCCGCCGGGCGCACTCAGGAACCCCTCGAGCACTGACGATGCCGCCCAATGCCCGAGATCCTCAACCGACACCTCTGTTGTGGAGAACGCCGCCTCGTCTTCACCGCCGACGTGCGCCCCAATGAGTGCCGTCGTTGCCACAACAGTCTGTTTGTCGGGGGTCTTTACCCGTGCACCGAAGGTCCGCTGACCACCGTCAGGAAAACAGCCGAAGAGGCTGATCTCGCGTTGATCGGCGGCACCATGGATCACACCCCACGTTCGACGGCCCTCATGGACCATCAGCACACCGGGAGCAGGCGTCGTCGTGACTCGGTCCTCGAACGCACCGATCAATGAGAGCGTCAACCCGCACTCGGGCTCGTAGCGGAGCACGCCTGGTACCTGGTGCCCAGGCTCTTCCGGCAGCCACCACAAGCCAGCCCACTCGCCTGATGCGTCGAGATTCAGCGGGTCGCTGCCCATCGCGATCACCTTCCCTGTCGTCTGGAACGTTCGCGAGTTCACGCACGCGCCCTTCCCAATTATTCCTGGGTTGTGTCGCGGGGAAGAGGTCAACCGTAAATGGCGACGAGGCGCGGCTCCGGGCGCTGATGAAATCGCTCCGGGTCTGATGGCGGCATTGATGTGCCCCGGCTTACCTAGAGTCGAGTTGCTGGACTCTAGACGAGTCTTTCCGAATGTCTGCCATCATGAGCCAAGAGTGATCAAGATCCGCTTGTGACGACAGACTTGGACAGCCTCGTGACCGCACTGTACGTGAAGATCGACGATGGCTGGGCCTGGATCGCCCGGCTTCCGATCTGGCCGCCGAAGCTGAGTCACTCGGAGTTGCGTCGACGACGATGTGACGGTAGCGGTGACGCAGATAGCGCATCGCGGAGCTGTTGTCGTTGAGGTGGGCCAGGTTACCGCCGCCGATGTCCTCCTTGCGCTCGGCCCGCCCCTGGAGCTGACGGGCCCGCCTTCTCCTAACGCACCGCGCGTTCGACGACCTGGGCCCCAGGTCTCCTGCCGCAGGCCTTTGAGGCGCGAGGTGAACTGGTCAAGCCGCTTCCAGCTGGCGGCGCGTTCGGGGCGGTTGAGAGCGCGGCCCATACCGGCGCGGCGAAACTTGAAGTGGTCATGGCGGTCGGAGTCGATTGGTTCGACTCGCAGAGCGGACTCACGAGTACAGTTGCTCGTCCTGTGCTCCCAAGGGCCCGCCGGCGACTTCCCCAGCGGGCCGTCGGTGGTCCAGCGGCCCGGAGACGTAGGCTTCCATGCCCGCTAGGGCCAGGGGACAGACGGGATCCGCCTCGGGATGGCCGTGCAGGCGGAGCAGTACGTGGTCGTCACCAACCAGGCAATCGGTGTGCGGAAGGGTGTGGGACAACAGGCGGGCGAAATCGTCGCAGGCTATCCGGACGTCCACCTCCCTGAGGCCGAGCCAGACGTGCAGTGTGCAGTCCTGGACCTTCAGTTCGACAACGACAGCTCCACCAGCAATCGGACCAGGCCGTCCGCGCACAGCACGGCGTCGGCCAGCTCAAACAACACATTCGCACATATGGTCAGACACGAGTAGAACTCCCCCGAAAGCCTGGCAGTTCCGCGAACGGATCCTGCCGGACCGCGTGATGCAGCAGCCACATCCCCTCGGCCTACGTGCTGGACATGTGGGTTCTTGGTCGGAGCACGTGCTCAACCGAAGGCCGCCCGCCGTACGCCTGTTGCCAGACGAGCGATCAAGCCCGAGAAGCCGTTCGACCCCCGAGGTTAAAGATCAAGCTAACGGCTGTCCCGTAATCCCTCCGGGCACACGAGAGAATGCGGGACAGCCCTCAGCCATCCACCGACTGCCGAAGTTGCTCCTCGGAAGGAAGTCACCCGAGGAAACTCAACCGCACCTGACGGTTGGCATTGTCGATATTGGTGTCGACCAGGCAGACGGACTGCCAGGTGCCGAGGGCCAGGCGGCCGGCGATGACCGGGAGGGTGGCGTGCGGGGGGACCAGGGCCGGGAGGACGTGGTCCCGGCCGTGGCCGGGGCTGCCGTGGCGGTGGCGCCAGCGGTCGTCGGAGGGGAGCAGGTCGTGCAGGGCGGCGAGGAGGTCCTCGTCGCTGCCGGCGCCGGTTTCGAGTACGGCGATGCCGGCCGTCGCGTGCGGGACGAAGACGTTGAGCAGGCCGTCACGGCCGTCGGCAGCATCCCGGAGGAAGGCGGCGCAGTCGGCGGTGAGGTCGGCGACGGTCTCCGTCGAGCCGGTGGTGATGTCCAGGGTGCGGCTGGTGAATGCAGAGCTCATGCGTTCATTTTCGTACGGGACGGACGCCCTGGTCCGCAAGGCGGCGGGCGCGGGCGGCAATGTCGTTTCAACACCGCGGAAACAATGGTCCACCACCCGAGACGACGTTTGACCCCGCTCCGAGCGCACCGCTACGTTCAGCAACATGTCTCCTTCACCCCTCCTCACCACGCGCGGTCATATCGACCTGCTGCGGGTGGCATCCGCCGCGTGTCATCGCGGTGCGGCCGGGTGTTGTTGACGCCTCCGCCTCTTGGCGCGTCGGGCTCTTCGGGCGCGAGGGTTTCGAGGTCTTCTCAGGTCTCTTTCTGGCCCGCCTTCTTCTTCCGGCTCCGGCTGAACGTGGTGTGATCACGGTCTGAGCTCTGCATGAGCTCCGTATGAGCTCTGCTGAGGTCTGACTGAGCTCTGGCTGAGCGGTGTCTGAACTCTGTTCGGCTCGCGGCGATTTCCCTACGGCTTCCCCTCGCGCTCGCGCATTTTTCTCACCCGGCTTTTCGTGGGGCTGCGTCGTCCCCATTCCGCTCTCTCCCTTTCTCTCCCCCTCCCCTGCCCTCCCGCACTGGAGTGTCCGTGTCTCTTGATCAAGCGCTGCCCGCTCATGCCCCGCCCGTCCCCCGTTCCTCCGCCGAGTCGAGGAGGGCAGTTGTCGGCTCACCGTTGGAGCGGGTGGTGCCCGTTTCGCGGCGGGGGCGGTCGGTGCCGCGGTGGGTGCGGCGGGCGGTGGGGCCCGTAGCGCTGCTGGTGGTGTGGCAAGTGCTGAGCGCGAGTGGGGTGTTGGAGGAGGGCATGCTGGCGTCGCCCGGGACGATCGCCGCCACCGCGGGGGATCTGCTCGGGGACGGGACGCTGCCCTCGGCGATGCTGGTCTCGCTCCAGCGGGTGGCCGTGGGGTTGTTGCTGGGCGGAGTGACGGGCGTGGCACTGGCGCTCGCATCGGGGCTTTCGCGGCTGGGTGAGGACCTGGTCGACGCGACCGTACAGATGTTGCGTTCGATCCCTTGGGTGGGCGTCATTCCGCTGTTCATCATCTGGCTGGGAATTGGCGAGGCGCCCAAGATCGCACTGATTTCGCTGGGTGTGGCCTTCCATCTGTATCTGAATGTGTACGCCGGGATCCGTGGTGTGGACGCGCAGTTGGTGGAAGCCGGAGAGTCGCTCGGGCTGAGTCGCTGGGGCCTCATCCGGCACGTCGTACTGCCGGGTGCGCTGCCGGGCGCCATGACCGGGCTGCGCTATTCGCTGGCCACCGCATGGCTCGCGCTGGTCTTCGGTGAGCAGATCAACGCCGACGACGGCCTCGGTTTCCTGATGAACCAGGCACGGGAATTCTTCCGCACCGACGTGATCGTGGTGTGCCTGGTGGTCTACGCAATTCTCGGGCTGCTCGCCGACTTCATCGTCCGTACTCTCGAAAGGCTGTTGCTGCAATGGCGACCGACATTCACGGGCCAGTGACCGGCCCGGCGACGGAGGACCGGACGGAGAAGGGATCGGAGAAGGGGTCGGAGGAGCGGACGGAGGAGCGGACGGAGGAGCCGAGCGGGACCGGGGCGGCGAACGCGGCTGGACCGTCGACGTCGGTGTCCTCCTCCCCTTCGGTGGCCGTGCAGGTGGACGGGCTGGTGCGCGCCTTCGGTGACCGGGTGGTCATCGACGGGCTGCACCTCACCATCCGCCCGGGCGAGTTCGTGGCCCTGCTGGGACGCAGTGGCTGCGGGAAGTCGACGCTGCTGCGGGTGCTGGCCGGGCTCGACCGGGAGATCGGCGGCGAGGTGCTGGCCCCGCGCCGCAAGGCCGTGGCCTTCCAGGCGCCCCGGCTGATGCCCTGGAAGAAGGTCTGGCGCAATGTGCTGCTGGGCCTGCCGGGCCGACCCGAACGTGAGGCCGCCGTGCGGGCCTTGGCGGAGGTCGGTCTCGGGCACCGGGCGGACGCCTGGCCCAAGACGCTGTCGGGCGGCGAGGCGCAGCGCGCCTCACTCGCCCGGGCACTGGTGCGGGAGCCGGATCTGCTGCTGCTCGACGAACCGTTCGGCGCGCTCGACGCGTTGACCCGGATCAAGGCCCAGCGGCTGGTGGCCGAGCTGTGGCAGGAACGCGGTTGCGCGGTGCTGCTGGTCACCCACGACGTGGAAGAGGCCCTGCTGCTCGCCGATCGGGCGTTGGTGATGGAGGACGGGCGGATCGCGTACGAGACCGCGGTGGACCTGCCGCGGCCGCGTGACATCTCCGATCCGCGATTCGCCGCGCTACGGGCCCGCC
Organism: Streptomyces endophytica; assembly: GCF_026153355.1. Classification (GTDB taxonomy): domain Bacteria; phylum Actinomycetota; class Actinomycetes; order Streptomycetales; family Streptomycetaceae; genus Streptomyces; species Streptomyces endophytica. The sequence continues at coordinate 5,913,747 of NZ_CP110636.1, forward strand.
TGCTCGCCCGGCTCGGTGTCACGGAGGACACCGAGCAGGCGGCGGAGCTCACCGCCCGGGAGCCGGAGAAGCCGGTCCTGGGCAAGGCACCGGAAGCGGCACCGGAAGACGACAGCGAGCACCGGAACGCCGAACAGCCCCCATCCAGCACGAGAACGAGAACCAGAATGCGAACCGCAACGGAACGGAAGCCCCATGAGATCACGCCACCTCACACCGGCCGCCCTGCTGCTCCCCTTCGCCCTGCTGCTGGCCGGTTGCGGTGGTGCGTCGCGGGCCGGCGGGGCCGGTGGGGGCACCGACAGCGGGACCGACGGCAAGGGATCGCTGACGCTCAACGTCGGGGACCAGAAGGGTGGTTCGGAGGCGTTGCTGCGGGCCGCCGGTGAGCTGGAGGCTTGGGCGAAGGAGACCGGGCTGCCGGAGAAGGTGGCGCTGGAGGCGGTCGAGCGCACCCGGGGGACGGCGGTGCAGGTCGCCGTCGACAAGGGCGCCATCGCGTCCGAGAACCAGATCGTCAACGAGTTCGCGAAGCTGAAGCTCATCCCCCGGTCCTTCGACTTCGGGGAGTTCGTCGATCCGCGCTTCAACGGTGACCTGCCGCCGTCGGACACGGCACCGCGCACCTACGGAAAGACCGCGCGCACCGACGCAAAGCACACGCCCGCCCACGGAAAGGCCGAGTGAGACCATGTCCGTACACCTTCACTGGTTCCTGCCGACCGGCGGCGACGGGCGGACGCTCGTCGACCGGCACGCCTACACCGACGGGGGCATCCGGCGCGACCGCATCACCCCGGTCAGCGGCGTACGGGCACCGGACGTCGCATACCTGGCGCAAATCGCCAAGGCCGCCGAGCAGTTGGGGTTCGAGGCGGTCCTCACGCCGACCGGTACGTGGTGCGAGGACGCCTGGCTGACGACGGTGGCGCTCACCCAGGTCACCGAGCGGCTGAAGTTCCTGGTGGCGTTCCGGCCGGGGGTGATCTCGCCGGTGCTGGCGGCGCAGATGGCGGCGACGTACCAGCGGATCTCGCGCGGGCGGCTGCTGCTGAACGTGGTGACGGGCGGCGACTCGACGGAGCAGAAGCGGTTCGGGGACCCTCTCGACCATGACCGGCGGTATGCCCGTACGGACGAGTTCCTGCAGGTCGTACGCGGTGCGTGGAGCGGGAAGCCGTTCGACTTCCGGGGTGAGCACTACCAGGTGGAGGGCGGTCTGACCGCACTGCCACCGGACCCGCTGCCGCAGATCTTCTTCGGCGGGTCGTCGGCGGCCGCGGGCCCGGTCGCCGCACGGAACGTCGATGTCTACCTCACCTGGGGCGAGCCGCCCGCGCAGGTGAAGGAGAAGATCGACTGGATCCGGGGACTCGCGGAGAAGGAGGGGCGCACGGTCCGGTTCGGCATCCGGTTGCACACCATCTCGCGGGACTCCTCCAAGGAGGCGTGGGCGACCGCCGACCGCCTGCTGGACGACCTCGATCCGGCGACCGTCGCGGCCGCCCAACAGGCCCTCGGCAAGAGCGAGTCGGTGGGCCAGCAGCGGATGCTGGCCCTGCACGGCGGCTCCCGCGACAAGCTGGAGATCGCGCCCAACCTGTGGGCGGGGTCGGGCTGGTGCGGGGCGGTGCGGGCACCGCGCTGGTCGGCAACCACGCCGAGGTGGCGGACCGGATCGAGGAGTACCACGCGCTGGGGGTCGAGCACTTCGTGCTCTCCGGTTACCCCCACCTGGAGGAGGCGTACTGGTTCGGCGAGGGCGTACGGCCCGAGCTGGCCGCCCGCGGCCTGCTCCCCGCCGCGCCCTCCCCACTGGACGCGGTACCGGCAGCGAACGGCCGCCCGGCCTCCGCACCGGGCGGGGCACCACTACTGGTGGCGGGCGGGCGCTGAGGGCCGGTGGGGCCGGGGTCCGGGGCCGCGATCGGGGCCCCCGGACCCCGGTAGCGACACGGCCGGGAAGAGATCACCCCTCCCCCGGTTAGTAGAAACATGAACTACATCGGGGCGGGCGCGGGCACGGTCCCGGCATCGGACGCACTGGGCACCCTCGCCACACGCAGCGCCCTCGCCACACACGGCACCCTTGCCGCACGCCGCGCCATCGACACCGAGGTCACACAGGTCGACGTCGTGGTGATCGGCGGAGGCCAGGCCGGCCTGGCCTCCGCCTTCCACCTGCAGCGGGTGGGCTACCGGCCCGACCGCGACTTCGTCGTCCTCGACCACTCCCCCCGCCCCGGAGGCGCCTGGCAGTTCCGGTGGCCGTCGCTGACGTACGGCAAGGTGCACGGGATGCACGCGCTGCCCGGGATGGAACTGAGCGGCGCCGATCCGGGGCGGCCGTCGTCCGAGGTGATCGGCACGTACTTCGAGAGCTACGAGCAGACCTTCGGGCTGCGCGTGCACCGTCCGGTGAGCGTGCTCGCGGTCCGCGCGGGCGCGGACGGGCGCCTGCTGGTCGAGTCGTCGGAAGGGCGGTACGCGACGCGGGCCCTGATCAATGCGACCGGCACCTGGGACCGGCCGTTCTGGCCGCGCTTCCCCGGGCAGGAGACGTTCGGCGGCCGGCAGCTGCACAGTTCCCGGTACGAGGGACCGGAGCAGTTCCGCGGTGCGCGGGTCGTGGTGGTGGGCGGCGGAACCTCGGCCGTGCAGCAGTTGCTGGAGATCGCGCCGGTCGCGGCCGCCACGACCTGGGTGACGCGGCGGCCGCCGGTCTTCCGCGAGGGCCCGTTCGGCGAGGAGCAGGGCCGGGCGGCGGTGGCACTCGTCGAGGAGCGGGTCCGGCAGGGCCTGCCGCCGCGGAGCGTGGTGAGCGTGACCGGGCTGCCGATGACGGACACGATCCGGCGGGGCCGCGAGAGCGGCGTCCTGGAGCGACTCCCGCTCTTCGAACGGATCACGCCGACCGGTGTGGTCTGGGCGGACGGCCGTCGGGTGGAAGCGGACGTGATCCTCTACGCGACCGGTTTCCGCGCGGCCATCGACCACCTCGCCCCACTGAAGCTGCGCGAGCCGGGCGGCGGCATACGGATGGACGGCACCCGCACACTGCGCGACCCCCGGGTCCATCTGGTCGGCTACGGCCCCTCCGCCAGCACCATCGGCGCCAACCGCGCGGGCGAGCGGCCGTGCACGACATCCGCCGACTCCTGGCGCTACCGGTCCAGCCTCTCCCGCGAGGTCTCCGGAAGCGTGAGGTAGACGACGAACGAGACCAGGCAGAGCGCGGACACGTACCAGGAGAAGAGACCCGCGTGGCCGGCCTGCTTGAACCAGGTGCCGACGTACGGGGCGGTGCCGCCGAAGAGCGCGACGGTGAGGGAGTACGGGAAGCCGATGCCGGCGGCGCGCACCCGCGCGGGGAAGACCTCGGCGTTCACGGCCGCGGCGACCGCGGTGTAGCCGGTGAGCAGCACCATGCCCGCGCACTGCACCAGCAGCAGGGAGACGAACGCGTCGGTGACCAGGTGGAGCAGGGGAACCGCGAGGACCGCGAAGCCCAGCGAGAAGCCGAGCAGCAGCGGCTTGCGGCCGATGCGGTCCGAGAGCAGGCCGCCGAGCGGCTGGAGCAGGGCGAAGAACGCGAGCGAGAGGGTCCCGACGATGAGTGAGTCGCCCTTGTCGAAGCCGGCGTTGACCTGGGCGTAGGTGGGGAGGTAGGTCGTCCAGGTGTAGTAGGCGATGGTGCCGCCGGCGGTGATGCCGCAGATCAGCAGGGACTGGCGGGGGTGGCGGCGGAGCGCCTCGAAGAGGCCGGGGCGGTCGCCGGCCTGCTGTTCGGCGCTGCGGGTCTCCTGTGCGCCGCGGCGGATCCACAGGCCCAGGAGGCTCAGCAGCGCACCTCCGAGGAAGGCCACCCGCCAGCCCCACTGGGCCATCTGCTGTTCGGTGAGCAGCGCGGCGAGCAGCGCCGCCGTGCCGGAGGCCAGGAGCTGGCCGAGGGTCGTGGAGACGTACTGGAAGCTGGAGAACAGGCCGCGGCGGCCCGGCCCGGCGGACTCAACGAGGAAGGTCGTGGAGGCGGCGAATTCGCCGCCCACGGACAGCCCCTGGACGAGCCGGGCGAGGACCAGCACCACCGGCGCGAGGAGGCCGGTGGCGGCGTAGGTGGGGGTGAGGGCGACGAGCAGGCTGCCGCCGCCCATGAGCAGGATGGTCACGGTCAGTGCGGTGCGCCGGCCGCGGCGGTCGGCAACCGCGCCCATCAGCAGCCCGCCGACCGGCCGCATGAAGAAGCCGACGGCGAAGACGGCGAAGGTGGAGAGCAGCGGCACCAGGGAGTTGCCGGCGCCCTTGGGAAAGACCTGGTCGGCGAAGTAGACGGCCAGGAAGGAGTACGCGTACCAGTCGTACCACTCGACGGCGTTGCCTATGGAGGCGGCGGCCAGCTGGCGCAGCCGGGAGGCCGGGCGGCCGCCGTCCGGCGCCCGGTCCGCGGTCAGTGTTTCGGCGTTCGACATGGTCCTCCGCTCCGGTTCTTCTCCTCGGCCGGCTGCTGGGGCAGGATGAGCCGACAGGTGATCATGTACCGCGGAAGCGGATGGCCGCCAGAGGCCGGAGCGGCCGAAAGGAGATGGCAACGTGCGCGTAGCACTGTTCGTCACCTGTATCAACGACCTGCTGCAGCCGCGGACGGGCCGGGCGGTGGTGACGTTGCTGGAGCGGCTGGGGGTGGAGGTCGGCTTCCCCGAGGAGCAGAGCTGCTGCGGGCAGCCGCAGTTCAACACCGGCTACCGGCATGCGACCGAGCCGCTGGTGCGGCGCTTCGACCGGGCGTTCCGGGAGTACGACTACGTGGTCACGCCGTCCGGTTCGTGTGCGGCGATGGTGCGGGACAACTACCCGCGGATCGGGGCGAAGGCGGCCGCCGAGGGGCGCGGCCGGGAGCTCGCGGAGGCCGCGGCGCTGGCGGTGCCGAAGACGTATGAGCTGACCGAGTTCCTGGTGGACGTGCTGAAAGTGGAGGACGTCGGCGCGTATTACCCGCATACGGTGACGTATCACCCGACCTGTCACGGGCTGCGGATGCTGGGGCTGGGCGACCGTCCGTTGCGGCTGCTGCGGCACGTGAAGGGGCTGGAGTTGCGGGAGCTTCCGGGTGCCGAGGAGTGCTGCGGTTTCGGGGGCACGTTCGCGGTGAAGAACCCGGCGGTTTCGGTGGCGATGGGCGCCGACAAGGTGCGGCATGTGCTCGGCACCGGGGCGGAGGCGGTGTGCACGGTCGACAACTCGTGTCTGCTGCACATCGGCGGCCTGTTGACGCGGCAGGGCGCGGCGGTCCGGCCGGTGCACATCGCGGAGATCCTGGCCGGTACGGAAGCCGGTACGGAGGCCAGTACGGAGGAGAGCCCCCTACGGATCGCTCGGCGAGAGGTACCGGTACCGGGGACAGTGGGCGCGGGACGGAAGGTGGCGGGCGATGAGTGGGACCTATCTCGGCATGCCGGCCTTTCCGCGGGCCGCGGCCGGCTCGACGCGGGATGCGCAGTTGCGCGCGAACCTCACGCACGCCACGCACACCATCCGCGACAAGCGGGCCAGGGCCGTGGCGGAGCTGGACGACTGGGCGCAGTTGCGGGCCGCGGGGGCCGCGGTGAAGGACCGCACGCTGCTCCACCTCGACCGCTATCTGGAGCAGTTGGAGGCGGCGGTCGTCGCGGCGGGTGGCCGGGTGCACTGGGCGGCCGATGCGGCGGAGGCCAATCGGATCGTCACGGAGCTGGTGCGGGAGACCGGTGAGCGGGAGGTCGTCAAGGTCAAGTCGATGGCGACGCAGGAGATCGGGCTCAACGAGGCGTTGGAGCGGGCCGGGATCCGGGCGTACGAGACGGATCTGGCGGAGTTGATCGTGCAGCTCGGGGAGGATCTGCCGTCGCACATCCTGGTGCCGGCGATCCATCGCAACCGTGCGGAGATCCGTGACATCTTCCGGCGGGAGATGGGCCGTTGGGGGCGTCCGGCGCCGGAGGGGCTGTCCGATGCGCCGGCGGAGCTGGCGGAGGCGGCGCGGCTGCATCTGCGGGAGAAGTTCCTGACCGCGAAGGTCGGGATCTCCGGGGCGAATTTCATGGTGGCCGAGACCGGCACGCTGGTGGTGGTGGAGTCGGAGGGCAACGGGCGGATGTGTCTGACCCTGCCGGAGACGCTGATCTCGGTCGTGGGCATCGAGAAGGTGGTGCCGACGTGGCAGGACCTGGAGATCTTCCTGCAGTTGCTGCCGCGCTCGTCCACCGCGGAGCGGATGAATCCGTACACCTCGACGTGGACGGGGACGGTGGACGGGACGGGCCGCGGACGTTCCATCTGGTGCTGCTGGACAACGGGCGGACGGACACGCTCGCCGATTCGGTCGGGCGTCAGGCGCTGCGCTGTATCCGTTGTTCGGCGTGTCTCAATGTGTGTCCGGTGTACGAGCGGGCCGGTGGGCATGCCTACGGGTCGCCGTATCCGGGGCCCATCGGCGCCATTCTCACGCCGCAACTCCGGGGTTTGGCCGGTCCGTTGGAGGAGTCGCTGCCGTATGCGTCGTCGTTGTGCGGGGCGTGTTACGAGGTGTGTCCGGTCGCCATCGACATCCCGGAGGTGCTGGTGCATCTGCGCGAGCGGGTCGTGGAGGGCGGTCCGGGTGTCCGGAACGGGGCCCGGGTGGTACTGAAACCGGCCAAAGGCCATGCCGCGGAGCGGGCGGCGATGCGGGCGGCGTCCTGGGCGTTCGATCATCCGGGGGTGCTGCGCCGCGGGATGCGGCTGGCGGCGCGGACACGGGGGCTGCATCCGCGGCGGTTGCCGGGGCCGGGGCGGGCCTGGTCGCAGGCCCGTGATCTTCCGGTGGTGCCGCCGGAGTCGTTCCGTGACTGGTGGCGGCGGACCCGTGGCGGATCGTCCGGCCAGCCGGCGCGTGGGGAAGGAGATGCCGGGTGAGCAGCAGGGATGTGGTGTTGGCGCGGGTGCGGCGGGCGCTCTCCGAGGGGCCGCGGGGCGGCGGGCCGGGCGGCGCGGGGCCGGGTGAGCCGCCGTTGGTGCGTGACTACCGGCGGGTGCACGGGGTGCGTACGGCGGCGGAGACGGTGGATCTGCTGGCCGAGAACCTGGCGGATTACCGCGCGTTGGTGCACCGCAGTGATGCGGCCGGGCTGCCGGCGCTGATCGGCCGGCTGCTGGCGGAGCGGGGTGCGCGGAGAGTGGTGGTGCCGCGGGGGCTGGAGCCGGGGTGGCTCGCCGAGGTGGGGGCGGAGGTGGTCGAGGACCGTGCGGAGCAGACGGCGCGGGAGCTGGATGCGGTGGACAGTGCGGTGACGGGGTGCGCGCTGGCGATCGCGGAGACCGGCACGCTCGTCCTGGATGGCGGGCCTGACCAGGGGCGACGGCGGATCACGCTGGTGCCGGATCATCATGTGTGCGTGGTCCGGGCGCCCGGGCAGGTGGTCGGGTCGGTGCCCGAGGCGTTGCCGCGGCTGGTTCCCGGGCGGCCGCTGACGTGGATTTCCGGGCCTTCGGCCACCAGTGACATCGAGTTGGACCGGGTGGAGGGGGTGCACGGTCCGCGGACGCTGGAGGTGGTTCTGGTCGAGGCGGCCGGGGGCGAGGGCGCGGGCGGGGGCTGAGGGGCGGGTCCCGCGGGTGGCCGGAGGGCGACCGCGACAGGTGTGCGACCCGTTGTCAGTGGGGATTCCTACACTGATCGGGATGTCTTTCGCACGCTCGGTGCGGGGGCCGGCGCCCGGGGGGAGGGAGCGGACCATGCTGCGGCAGGAGGTCAGCGCACGGCGTTCCGGCGTGGCCGGGGGCGGGTCCGCGCCGGTTCCGGGGCCGCCGCCCTCGTCCGCCGGGCCGCCGTCGGCTCCGTCCCGGCTGCTGACGTGGCTGGCGCGGCTGGGCGTGCCGGCGGCGGCGTTCGCGGTGTTCCAGACGCTGGTGGGGATCCTGCCGCAGAATCTGGCCGGTGAGGCGGCGCGGTACTGCCTGGCGGCGACGGCCGGGGTCGGGGTGGGTGCGGTGGTGTGGCTGTCGGCGGCGCTGGTGCGGACCCGGGCCGCGGCCGCGGCGGGTGCCGGGTGCCGCCGCCGGGGCCGGTGGCCTCGCCGGCGGGTTCGCTGCCGGAGTTGATGGACGGTGCGTACGCGGCGTTACGGCGCGGGCTGTCGGTGATCGAGGTGCCCGGTCACGGTCCGTTGACGGGCTGGCCGCATTCCCTGGCGGAGTACGAACCGCCGGTGCATCCGACGGCGTTCGGCACGGCGTACGGGCTGCATCTGCTGCTGGACATCGCGCCGTTCGACGGGCGGATACGCGCGGGCGAGGTGGCGGAGACGTTGTGGCGGCTGCGGCTTCCGGGAGGTGGCTGGGCGGCGCGTTCGCAGGGCAGTGGGGCGCGTCCGGAGGTGACCGCGGTGGTGTTGGGGGCGCTGGCCCGGGCGGGTGCGGATCCCCGGCTGCTGGAGGCCGAGATCCATTCCTGTGAGGCCTTGCTGGATCCGGATCATGACGCGTTCGGTCTGGCGAACACCTACGTGGTGACGAATGTGCTGCGGGGGCTGTTGCGTGCGGCGCCGGCTTCGGCGTCGCTGGGCGGACTGCGGGCGGTGCTGGTCAACGGTGCCACGGGTGATCCGGGCGGGGTCATCACCGTTGCTGGGGCGCGGCGTTGGCGACGGGTCGGGGCAATCCGGCGCCGTCGGCGGTGCACACGGCGCGGGCGGTGGTGACGCTGGACCGGGCCGCGCGGGTGCTGGGTGAGGACGCCCGGCAGCGTGCGGTGCGGGAGGAGGGGCTGCGCTGGTTGCTGGCGGGGGCGGCGCTGCCGGGGGCGGGTGCGGCCGATCTGGCGAACTGCCAGGAGGAGGTGCGGCGGCCGGGTCAGGACGATCCGCTGCATCAGGAGCTGTTGTCGGTGCGGCATTTCGGGGCGGCGTGGGTGGCGCGGGCGCTGATGACGGACGGGGCGCGGCAGATCGCGGCCGAGGGGTGGGGCTGCCGGCGTGGGAGGCCCAGCTGGGCGCCGCGGTGGCGCGGGTGCGGGCCATGCAGCGGGGCGGGGTGTGGCGTTGGGACGACGGGCCGATGGGCAATCCGGTGTGGATGGCGTATCAGGGGCTGTCGGTGCTGCGGCGGTATGCGCTGATGTCCTACCGGCCGTGAGGCGGGTGGGGTGCGGGACCTGGCGGGCCGGCGTGCGGTGCCGGTGGACGGGAGGCGGAGATGCGGGTCGAGGAGGTTCGGCGGCTGCTGGAGGACCGGCTGGGTGGTGGGGCGCGGCCGCCGTCGCCCGAGTCGGCGCGTGCGGTGGTGGCCGAGCTGGCGCGGCCGGAGGTGCTGGGTCCGCTGGTGCGCCGATTATCCGCGGGTGCGGTGGACCTTCCGGAGTGCACGCGGCTGTCGTACCGGCATGTGCTGGGTTTCGACAAGCTGTTGTTGTTGTCGGGTGCGCCGCGGTTCATGTTGCGGGTGCATGTCTGGCCCGGCGCGGTGGGCGCGGAGCCGGAGGACATCCACAACCACCGTTGTGTGATCGCGTCGGCGGTGGTGCGGGGCCGGGTGCGGATGGAGTGCTACGAACCGGCGGTGGAGGGGGTGCCGGCGGTGGTGTACCGGGAGACGATCGACGGGCCGGGCGGGGCGTGGCGGTTGCTGCGGGTCGGTGAGTCCCGGCTCCATCTCGTGCGTGCGGAGCGGTACGGGGCGGGTCGGAGTTACGGGCTCGACGCCCGTACGCTGCACCGGGTGGTGAGCGAGGAGCCGACGGTGACGTTGTTCCTGGAGACCGCCCCGCAGCGCTCGGTGACCGATGTGTACGTCAGGGTGCCCGGCCGGGCCGGCGGGGTCAGCGGCGGCCGCGCCGGGCGGGCCGCTCCGCCGCCCAAGACTCCCCTCGCACCGGCCGTGTATCTTGCCGAACTCGACGCGCTGGCACGCTCTTTGGGCTGGTGAAGGGGGTGGGGGCGAGGCCCTGGTAGCCGTAGCGGGCGGTCATGGCGCGCAGTCCGGAGGCGTCGAGCCGGCCGCCGAAGACCTGGCGGATGACACCGAGGTTGTAGGCGTCGACGCCGGCGTCGGCGAGTTCGGCGGGCCGGGCCCAGCGGTATGCCTGGTCGGGGCTGGGCAGGACGACGTCGAGGGTCAGTGGCCGGACGAGGAAGTTCTCCTGGTGGTTACGGACCCGCCGGCCCTGGTAGTCGCTGAGGAAGCTGGCGGATCCGGTGTGGGCGACGATCGCGCCGAGGAGTCCGGTTTCTTCCTTGAGCTCGCGCAGTGCGCCGGCTTCGGGGCTCTCCCCCGGTTCCAGTTTGCCGCAGGGGACGCCCCATGCGCCGGGCAGGAAGCGTTCGCGGTAGCTGCGGCGGACGATCAGCACGCGGCCGTTGTGGACCACCACTGCCGCGGCGAGATGAGGGTGGGCTGCTGTCTGGTTCATCGCACTTCTCGCATTCCGAGAGGACGGGCGGCCCGGACTTCTCGTCGACGAGAGGACGGGCGGCAGGCCCGTGGCGGACGTCCACCGTACCGGCCGGTGCTGCGGGGCGGACCGGGCGCGGCGGCGTGGCGAACGGTGAACAGGCGTACGGGGGGCTCGCATTGGCGGCGTGCGGTGTGCACCCCTTCAGCCGCACCGGCCGGCGTCGCCGGCGGCCCCCGACGGCGGCCCCCAACCGACGGTCGCACGCCCAGTTCGGCCGCCCGGTTGGGCCGCTCAGCCCGGCCGCTCAGTTCGGTTGCTCACCTCGGCCGCTCAGCTCGGCCGCCCAGTTCGGTTGCTCTTCCTGCGCGGGTAGCGGCAGCAGGCTGCCGCTCCAGCGCCGTTCGTCGTCCCGGGGCGGCGTGACGCGCAGCCCGAAGGCGTTCTCCGCGAGAGCCAGGACGCCGTGCACCGGCGCCGGCTGCCCGGGGAGGAGACCGAGCGGGCGCATGAACTCGTCGAGCCGCCGGGGGTCCAGGCCGGTCGGGTCGATCGGCTCAAGGGTGTGGAAGTCGACGACGATGCCGCCGTCCACCGCGTACGTGAACCAGTGCATGGGCTTCTCGTTGTAGTGCAGGGCGACGGCCTCCGTGCCGTGCGAGACCGCGCGCAGGATCCTCGCGTCCAGCCCGTGGCTGCCGCCCTGCTCCCATGCCCAGGACCACTCGCCGTCGGTGCCGGTCGTCACCACCGGCTCGTCCTCGTCGAGCAGGGTGTCGCCGAACTCGTCGGCGAGGCCCACGGGATCGCGCAGGGCCAAGGTGTCCGGGTCGATCCCCATCCGTGCCAGCAACTCCGTGGGAGACAACCCCTTGCCGAAGGTCAGCGTGTAGAAGGGGAGGTCCGCACGGAGGGGGTCCAGCCCACGACCTGCGCCTGTACTCGTCATACCGGGGATCCTGTCACGCCGCACCGACCCGCACGCCGACGCCTCGGCCCGGGAGTTCGAGGGCCGACCCGAGCCGATCCACCTCCACGTCGGGTACCCGGGGATCGGCGGCCAAACCCCGAACCGCCGCCCAGGAGCCGGGCGTCGCTTGCGCAGGCTGACCCTGGCATGCGTAGGTACGCGATCCCTACGCATGCCAGAGGGCTGGGTGGGCCACGCGCCGCTCAGCAGACTCGCTGTCATCGCCACCGGGCGATCGACGGAGAGAGGCGGCAGACCATGGAGCAGACCGTGAACGGCCACAGCAACGCCGACGACCACAGCAACGCCGACGACCACGACACCAGCAACGACCACCGTGACGCCAACTCGCCGTACTGGCAGGCAGGTTGGGCGGCCTCCGTGCAGCGCCCCAGTGTGGGGTTCCACGAGAACTGGGCGCTGGAGGGGTTCGCGGAGCAGACGGTGCGCCAGGTGGTGCGGGTCACCGGTTCCGGTTCGGCGGCGCGGATCGTGCTGTCGAACCGGTACGGGGCCGGGCCGCTGGAGGTGGCCGGCGCGACCCTGGCCCGTACCGGGGAGGGTGCCGGGGTGCGGGAGGGGACGGTGCGGCGGCTCACGTTCGGCGGGGCGGCGGGGGTCCGGATTCCGGCGGGCGGGGAGGTGCGCAGTGATGCCGTCGAGGTGGCGGTGGCGCCGTTCGAGTCGCTGACGGTGTCGCTGTACTTCGCGCGGCCGACGGGGCCCGCGACCTTCCACGCGCAGGCGTATGCCACGGCGTACCGCGCGCCCGGGGACCGGCTGACGGCCACGGACCCGGCGGTGTTCGGGGAGACGACGGTGTCGTGGTACTTCCTCGCGGCGGTGGAGCTGGCGGACGGCGGGCCGGCGCGGCGGGACACGGTGGTGGTGTTCGGTGATTCGCTCACCGACGGTTTCGGCTCGACGGTCGACGGCAACCGGCGCTATGCGGACGCGCTGGCCGAGCGGCTCGCGGGGCAGGGCCGGGTGCGGCCGGTGCTCAACCAGGGCATCGGCGGGAATCTGCTGCTGAGCGATTCGGCGTGGTTCGGGGAGCGGGCGGTGGGGCGGTTCCGGCGGGATGTGCTGGACCGGCCGGGTGTGCGGTCGGTGGTGGTGCTGGTGGGGCTGAACGACATCGGGTTCAGCGAGGTCGATCTGCCGACGTACAAGCCGGATACGGACCGGTCCGTGGAGGAACTGATCGCCGGTTACCGCGAGTTGATCGATGATGCGCGGGCGGCGGGGGTGCGGATCGTCGGGGGGACGATCATGCCGTTCAAGGGGCGGAGTACCACACGCCGGGTGCGGAGGCGAAGCGGCGGAAGGTGAACGACTGGATGCGGACGTCGGGCGAGTTCGATGCGGTCGCGGACTTCGCGGCGGCGCTGGCGGAGCCGGGGGATCCGGAGACGCTGGCGGCGCGCTTCGACAGCGGTGACCACAAGCATCCCGGTGACGAGGGGTACCGGGTGATGGCCGAGGCGGTGGATCTCGCGGCGCTGTGACGGCGGCGGGTGGCCGGGGAGGGCCCGGGGAAGGGCAGGAGTGGGGGCGGCGGCCGCCCCGACCGGTCAACCGGCCGCCGCCACTCCGGATGTTACCCATGGGTCACTTGTTCGGCCATGATCTGCTCGCCGGGCGGGGTGAGGTGTGCGTCACGCCGGACGAGTGCCGCGTAGCGGCCGTCGGCGGCGAGCAGTTCGTCGTGGGTGCCGCGTTCGGCGATCCGGCCGGCGTCCAGCACGACGATCTGGTCGGCGTCGCGGACGGTGGAGAGGCGGTGCGCGATGGTGAGGGTGGTGCGGCCCGCGGACAGTTCGTCGATGGCCTGCTGGACGGCGTGTTCGGTGCGGGTGTCCAGGGCGCTGGTCGCCTCGTCGAGGACGAGCACCGGCGGGTCCCGCAGGATGGTGCGGGCGATGGCCAGGCGCTGCTTCTCGCCGCCGGAGAAGCGGTAGCCGCGCTCGCCGACGAGGGTGTCGTAGCCGTCGGGGAGGGCGGCGATGTGGTCGTGGATCTGGGCGGCCCTGGCGGCGCGGTGGATCTCGTCGTCGGTGGCGTCGGGCTTGGCGAAGCGCAGGTTGTCGGCGACCGAGGCGTGGAAGAGGTAGGTCTCCTGGGAGACCACGCCGACGGCGCGGGCGAGGGTGTCGAAGTCGAGGTCGCGGACGTCCGTGCCGTCGAGGGTGACCCGGCCTTCGGTGACGTCGTAGAGGCGGGGGACGAGGTAGCTGAGGGTGCTCTTGCCGCTGCCGGTGGGGCCGACGACGGCGAGGCTGCCACCGGCGGGGACGGTCAGGTCGATGCCGTCGAGGGTGGGGGCGGCGTCGGGGTCGTAGCGGAACCGCACGTTCTCGAAGCGGATCTCGCCGCGCGGGGCCGGGATGCGGACCGGGTCGGCGGGTTCGGTGATGGCGACCGGCAGGTCGAGGTATTCGAAGATGCGCTGGAAGAGCGCGAGCGAGGTCTGCATCTGGACGCCGGTGGACAGCAGGGAGACGGTCGGGCGCAGCAGGCCCTGCTGGAGGGAGACGAAGGCGACCAGGGTGCCTATGGAGAAGACGGGTCCGCCCAGTTGGAGGACGAGGCCGGCGGCCCAGTAGATGAGGGCGGGCATGGCGGCCATGACGATGCCGATGGTGGCCATCCGCCAGCGGCCGGCCATGTTGGCGCGGACCTCCAGATCGACCAGGCGCTCGGACTCGTCGGCGAAGTTCTTCGTGAGGGAGTCGGCGCGGCCCATGGTGCGGCCGAGGAGGATGCCGCTGACCGAGAGGGATTCGGTGACCATCGCGGACATGGCGGCCATCTGCTTCTGCCGCTGGGTGGTGATCTTCTTGCGTTCGTTGCCGACCCGGCGGCTGATCCAGACGAAGAGCGGGAGCAGCAGGAGGGAGACGACGGTCAGCCGCCAGTCGAGGGCGAGCATGGCGCAGACGGTGGCGATGACCGAGGTGAGGTTGGAGACCAGGGAGGTGGCGGTGGAGGTGACCGTGGCCTGCATGCCGCCGATGTCGTTGGCGATCCGGGACTGGACCTCGCCGGTGCGGGTGCGGGTGAAGAAGGCCAGGGGCATCCGCTGGAGCTTGGCGTAGACGGCGGTGCGCAGGTCGTGCATGACGCGCTGGCCGACGGTGGTGGACAGCAGGGTCTGCAGCACGCCGAAGACGCTGGTGGTGACGGCGGTGGCGATCATGCCGAGGGCGAGCAGGGTGAGCAGTCCGGTGCGGTGGCCGGGGATGGCGACGTCGAGGATCCCGCGGAGGAGGAACGGCGAGGCCACGGAGACCAGGGAGGAGGCGCCGACGAGCAGCCCGACGAGGGCGAGCCGGCCGCGGTAGGGACGGAAGAGGGTGAGGATCCGCCGGACCTGGACCGGCGTTTCGGGGTCCTTGGGGGGCGGTGTCCATTGGGGTTCGTCGCGGTGCATGGGCTCCTACGAGGGGTGCGGGACAGTGGGATTTCGTTGAGCCTAGCTCATTGTTACCTATACTCACAATGAACCAGGTCCTGATACTCTCGGGGCATGCCCTCCCCTGAGCCGACGGTCAGCAGCAACCTCGCCGAACAGCTGGTGCGGCTGACCCGCCGGATGCACCGCGCACAGAAACGCCACATGGCGCACCTGGACATCGCCTTCACCCCCGCCCAGTCCCGGGTGCTGCGGATCGTGGACCACTGCCGCGACACCCCACCGCGGATGGCGGACCTGGCCCAGCGGCTGGAGGTCGTTCCGCGGGCGGTGACGACGTTGGTGGACGCGCTGGAGGCGAACGGCGCGGTCCGCCGGGTGCCGGATCCGGCCAACCGGCGCGTGGTGCGGATCGAGCTGACCGACACCGGCCGGTCCACGCTGCGCGCGTTGCGCAGCGCGCGCCGGGCCGCCGCGGAGGAGATCCTGGCTCCGCTGACCGCCGATCAGCGCGAGGTGCTCGGCGGCCTGCTGTCCACCCTGGTCGACGGGCCGGGTGACCCGCACTGACCTGACGTCCCCTCACGCGGAGGAGTGCCCGCCATGCCCTTGCTGCAGCCGAAGCCCGGGGCCCTGCGGCCCACCGCCGGCGGCCGCCCGGCACCCGACCGGGTGCCCGGTCACCTGGCGTCCGGCACCCCCGAGCCGCTGCGCGGTGACCTCATCGCACTGCTCGGCCCGGAGAAGGTCCTGCACACCGTCTCCGACCTGGTGCGCTACGCCTCCGACGCCAGCCCGTACCGCTTCGTCCCGCAGGTCGTGGTGGTGGCCGAGGACGTCGACGACATCTCGGCGGTCTTCTCCTACGCCCACGGCAAGGGCCGGAAGGTGGTGTTCCGGGCCGCCGGCACCTCCCTCAACGGCCAGGCGCAGGGCGAGGACATCCTCGTCGACGTGCGGCGGCACTGGACCGGGATCGAGGTGCTCGACGGCGGAGCCCGGGCCCGGATCCGGCCGGGTACGACCGTGCTGCGCGCCAACGCGGCCCTGGCCCGGTACGGGCGGCTGCTCGGCCCCGACCCGGCCAGCGCGATCGCCTGCACGCTGGGCGGGGTGGTCGCCAACAACGCCTCCGGCATGACGGCCGGCACCACCCGGAACTCCTACCGGACGCTGGCGTCGGCCACCGTCGTCCTGCCGTCCGGCACGATCGTGGACACCGCGGACCCGGGCGCCGACGCGGAGCTGGCACGGGCCGAACCGGCGCTGTGCGCGGGCCTGTTGGCGCTCAAGGCGGAGATCGAGGGGGACGCCGCGCTGGTGGCGCGGATTCGCGCCAAGTACGCGATCAAGAACACCAACGGCTACCGCCTGGACGCCTTCCTCGACGGCGCGACGCCGGTGGAGATCCTGCGCGGGCTGATGGTCGGCTCCGAGGGCACCCTCGGCTTCCTCGCCGAGACCGTCTTCGACACCCTGCCGCTGGACCGGCACACCACCGGCGCGTTGCTGTTCTTCCGCACGCTCGGCGCCGCGGCCGCGGCCGTACCGCACTTCACCGCGGCGGGCGCGCGGGCGGCGGAGCTGATGGACGGCAACACCCTGCGCGCGTCGGTACAGGTGGCCGGGGTGCCGGCGGACTGGGCGGCGCTGCCCAAGGAGACCGCGGCGCTGCTGGTCGAGTTCCGGGCGCCCGACGAGGCCGCGCTGCGGGGGTACGAGGAGGCCGCGGCCCGGGTGCTGGCCACGCTGGAGCCGGTCGCTCCGGTCGCCTCCGTCACCAACGCCTTCACCCGGGACCCGCAGGTACTCGGCGGCTACTGGAAGGCCCGCAAGGCGTTCGTCACCGCGGTGGGCGGCTCCCGGCCGGCCGGGACGACCCTGATCACCGAGGACTTCGCGGTGCCGCCGGCCCGGCTGGCCGAGGCGTGTACGGCGCTGCTGGAGCTCCAGGCCCGGCACGGCTTCGACGCCGCGGTCGCCGGCCACGCCGCCCACGGCAATCTGCACTTCCTGCTGGCCTTCGACGCGGCCGAGCCGGACGACGTGGCGCGCTACGCCGCGTTCATGGCGGACTTCTGCCGGCTGACCGTCGAGCGCTTCGACGGCTCGCTGAAGGCCGAGCACGCCACCGGCCGCAACATCACCCCGTTCCTGGAGCTCGAATGGGGGCCGCGGGCCACGGAGTTGATGTGGCGGATCAAGGAACTGGTCGATCCGGCCGGCATCCTGGCCCCGCGCGTCCTGCTCGACCGCGACCCACGGGCGCATCTGCGGGGCCTGAAGACCATCCCGCGCATCGAGGCGATCGCCGACCCGTGCATCGAATGCGGCTTCTGCGAACCCACCTGCCCCAGCAAGGACCTCACCACCACGCCCCGGCAACGGATCGTGCTGCGCCGGGAGATGCTCCGCCAGCCGGCCGGATCGCCGGTCACCGGCGCGCTGCTGGACTCCTACGGCTACGACGCGGTGGACACCTGCGCCGGCGACTCGACCTGCATGCTCGACTGCCCGGTGGGCATCGACACCGGCAGGCTGATGAAGGACTTCCGGCACCGGCGCCACTCCTCGCGCGAGGAGCGGCTCGCCGAGCGGGCCGCCCGGCGGTTCGGGGCGGTCGAGCGGGCAGCGCGGCTGGCGGTGGCGGCCGCGGACCGGATCGGCGACCGGCCGGCCGCCGCGCTCACCCGGGCCGCCCGCCGGGCCGTCCGCCCCGACCTGGTGCCCGAGTGGCTGCCGCGGATCCCCGGCCCGGCGGCCCGCCGGCTGCCGGTCACGCGCCGGGCGGGCGCGGCCGCGGTGTATTACCCGGCCTGTGTGAACCGGATCTTCGGGGAGCCCGCGGGGCACCGGGGGCCGTCGCTGCCCGAGGCGGTGGTGGCGGTGTCCGGGCGGGCCGGCCGGCCGGTGTGGATCCCCGGGGACGTGCCCGGGACGTGCTGCGCCACGATCTGGCACTCCAAGGGCTACGAGCGCGGCACGGCGGTGATGGCCAACCGCATCGTCGAGGCGGCCTGGGGCTGGACGGCCGGCGGTCTGCTGCCCCTGGTGGTGGACGCGTCCTCGTGCACGCTGGGCCTGGCGCGGGAGGTCGTGCCGTATCTGACACCGGAGAACCGCGCGCTGCACGCCGAGCTGACCGTCGTCGACTCGGTCGTCTGGGCCGCGCGGGAACTGCTGCCGCGGCTCACGGTCCACCGGACGGCCGGCTCCGCGGTGCTCCATCCCACCTGTTCCATGCGGCACTTGGGGGACGAGGCGCAGCTGCGGCGGGTCGCCGAGGCGTGTGCGCGGGAGGTGGTCGTACCGGACGACGCGGGGTGCTGCGCGTTCGCCGGGGACCGCGGGATGCTGCACCGGGAACTCACCGGGTCGGCCACCGCGAAGGAGGCGGCGGAGGTCACCGCGCGCCCCTTCGACCTGCATCTGTCGGCGAACCGGATGTGCGAGATCGGGATGGACCTGGCCACGGAGGGCCGAGGCTACTGCTCGGCCCTCCTGGCACTGGAGCGGGCGACCCGGCCGGACTGACCGGGTCAGCCGCCGACGTGCAGCGCCACCGCGCTCCTGGCGGGCACGGTGACCTGCGCCTTGCCGTCGTCGCCGACGGTGACCGTGTGCCCGTCGCAGGAGGACGGCGCGGCGTGCACCACGTCGCAGTACGTCCCGGCGGGCAGGGAGGTCTCGAAGGTCCGGGTCAGCGCGGCGTCCCCGTTGTTGAGGGCGGCGAAGCCCTTGCCGCTGCGGGCGAAGGAGAGGGCGCTGCCGCCGTTGTCCCACCAGTTGGTCAGCTCGGCGGAACCCACCGCGTTGCGGAAGCCGACCATGCCGGTGATCTCCCGCTTCGCGTGCTCGTCGGTCCAGCCGGTGCTCCCGCCGGGCGGGCCGGCGTCCTTGTCGGTCCACTCGTAGCCGGAGTAGACGTTGGGTGAGCCGTAGGGCGAGGCGAGCATGAAGACGTTGGCGAGGGTGTAGGCGGCGCCGTCCTTGTAGGTGAGCGTGGAGCCGTTGCGTTCGGTGTCCCAGTTGTCGACGAAGGTGCGGGCCTTGTCGCTGCCGAGCTTGCCGTCCGCGACGGACTTCAGCTGGGCGATGTTGCCGCTCTGGAAGGCGCTCTTGAGGTGGGTGCCGTAGCGGAATTCGTCGACGTCGCCGATGCCGGTGTACTCGTCGGGCCGGACCGCCTCGCCGGCGCCGTAGATGACCTCCTGTACCCAGAAGCCGGGTCCTTCATCTTGCCCTTGACGGCGGCCAGGTCGGTCGCGGAGATGTGTTTCGCGGCGTCGATCCGGAAGCCGTCCACGCCCAGCGACCGCAGGTCGTCGAGGTAGCCGGCGATGGTGGTGCGGACGTAGTCGCTGCCGGTGTCGAGGTCGGCGAGGCCGACCAGTTCGCAGGTCTGGACGTCGTCGCGGTTGGTGTAGTCGGAGATGCTCTTGCGACAGCCGTGGAAATCCTGGTCCTGGTAGAAGCCGGGGTAGTTGTACTTGGTGTACTGGGTGCCGCCGGTGCCGGTGCCGGAGCCGGCGGCCATGTGGTTCACGACGGCGTCGGCGATGACCTTGACGCCGGCGGCGTGGCAGGCGCTGACCATCGAGGCGAAGGCGTCGCGGTCGCCGAGCCGGCCGGCGATCTTGTAGCTGACGGGCTGGTACGAGGTCCACCACTGCCCGCCCTGGATGTGCTCCGAGGCCGGGGAGACCTCGACGTAGCCGTAGCCGGCCGGGCCCAGTTGGTCGGTGCAGGCCTTGGCGACGTCGACGTACTTCCGCTCGAAGAGCGTGGCGGTGACGGTCTTCTGGCCGGGCGGGGTGGCCAGGGAGGGCCACGGCGCGGCGGTGGCCAGGCCGGCCGCGGCCACTATTCCGGCGAGCGTCCCGCCCAGCACACGGGAACGTTGCTGCATCTTGTGGCTCCTTCGTCATGGGGCACGGCCGTGCCGTACCGCGCCCACGAGAGCAGCCACGCGCCAGGCCGCCATGGGGGGTGTGCGATACCGGAGCCTGCCGTTCATGTCGTTAACACGTCAAGGCTTTCTGCAAGACATTTCAGCGAGTTGCGAAAGAGCCTGGCGGCGGCTTGCGCAATATTGCGGCACCACCCGGCCCTCTTGTGCCTCCGGCCGTCGGCCGACAAGGTCCTGACCGAGGTTCACGTATGCCCCGGCGCCCCACCGATCCCCTGGAGGACCGATGAACGAGGCACGATCGCAGAACCACGACCACGACCACAGCCACGACGAGGCCGGCCCGAGCCGCCGTTCCGTCCTGTGGACCGCCGGTGCGGCGGGCGCGGGACTGGGACTGGGCGGGGTGACGGTGCCGCAACCCGCGGCGGCCACGCCCCGAACGCCCGGTGCCGCGGCGGACGTTGCCGCGGCGCCGGAGGCCAAGGGCAGAACCATGATCGGGGTGCCGTTCGAGCGGCGCTCCACCGTGCGCGTCGGCATCATCGGCCTCGGCAACCGCGGCGGCAGCATGATCGACCTGTTCCTGGCGATGCCCGGCGCACGGGTGGTCGCCCTGTGCGACCCGGTGCAGGAGAAGACCGCCCGGGCCGCCAAGAAGGTCACCACCGCCGGCCAGCCCGCACCGGCCGTCTACACCAACGGCGACCACGACTTCGAGGACCTCTGCAAGCGCGGGGACGTCGACTTCGTGTACGTGGCCACGCCCTGGGACTGGCACTTCGAGATGGCGAAGACGGCCATGCTGAACGGCAAGCACGTCGGCGTGGAATGCCCGATCGCGCTCCGCCTGGAGCAGCTGTGGGAACTCGTCGACCTCTCCGAACGCACCCGCAGACACTGCATGCAGCTGGAGAACTGCTGTTACGGCAGGAACGAGATGCGGGTGCTGCGGATGGCGCACGCCGGGCTGTTCGGCGAGCTGCTGCACGGCGCCGGGGCGTACATCCACGATCTGCGCGGCCTGATGTTCGACCCCAAGTACTACGAGGGCCCCTGGCGCCGGCTGTGGCACACCCGACTGCGCGGCGACCTCTATCCCAACCACGGCTTCGGCCCGGTCGCCAACTACATGGACCTCAACCGCGGTGACCGCGCGGTGCGCATCTCCAGCATGGGCTCGCCGGCCCGCGGTCTCGCCGCGTACCGCAAGGAGCACATGCCGGCGGACGACCCCAGCTGGAAGGAGTCGTACATCGAGAGCGACCGGACAGTCAGCCTCGTGCAGACCGCCAAGGGACGGGTGATCCGGCTGGAGCACGACGTCTCGACCCCGCACCCGTACAGCAGGATCAACAGCCTCGGCGGCACCAAGGGCCTGTTCGAGGACTACCCGGAGCGGATCTACCTGGAGCCGGACCAGAACAACGACGAGTGGGGCGACTTCGGCAAGTACGCGGAGTGGGACCACTGGCTCTGGAAGGAGCACGCCAACCCGCCCGGCGGCCACGGCGGTATGGACTACATGCTGGTCTTCCGGCTGATCCAGAGCATGCGGCTGGGCCTGGTGCCGGACTTCGACGTCTACGACGCGGCGACCTGGACGGCGCCGGTGCCGCTGAGCGACCGCTCCATCAGGGCGAACGGCGCGCCGCAGGAGATCCCGGACTTCACCCGCGGACTGTGGAAGCAGGCACGGCCGGGGATGGACTCGGAGAAGCCGGTGGAGTAGGAGCGGAGGAGGAGTAGACCGGAGGAGGTGGGCAGCGGCAGGGCGGATGACGGGAGGGGACGGACGGGACGGCGGAGCAGGTGTCCGCCGGGCCGTTCCGTCCCCTCCCGGCCGGTTCCGTCTCCGGTGTCCCGTCTCGACCGTTCCGTCTCAGGCGTCGTGCGTGCTCGGCGCGGTCTCGGCGGGCTGCGGCGTTTCGGCGGTCCGGGCCGGTTCGGAGGGTTGGGCCGGTTCGGTGGGCTGGGCGGGTCCGGTGGGCTGGGCGGGCTCGGTGGGCTCGGCGGGCTGCTCGCCGTTCAGGACCCGCTTGGCCGTCACCCGGTCCAGTGCGCCCTCCCAGCGGGAGACCGCGAACACCGCGACACAGTTGCCGAGGAGGTTGGTCGCCACCCGCATAGAGTCCATGATCCGGTCGACGCCGAGCAGCAGGGCCACCGCGGCGGCCGGGATGACGCCCAGCGCGGAGGCGGTCGCGGACAGCGCGAGGAACGCCGAACCCGGCACGCCCGCCATGCCCTTGCTGGTCAGCATGAGCACCAGCACCACCGTGATCTGCTGGCCCAACGACAGGTCGACGCCGATGGCCTGGGCGATGAAGAGGGTGCCGATGGAGAGGTAGATCGAGGCACCGTCGAGGTTGAACGAGTAGCCGGTCGGCAGCACCAGGCCCACCGCGTCGTCCCGGCAGCCCGCGGCCCGTAGCTTCTGCATCATCCGCGGCATCACGGTCTCGCTGGAACCGGTACCCAGCGCCAGCAGCAGTTCCTCGCGGGTGTAGCGGACGAACTTCCAGAGGCTGAGCCCGGTGACGGCCTTCAGCGCCAGGCCGAGCAGGACGAGGAAGGCCAGTGCGACGCCGTAGCAGACCGCGATCAGCTTGCCGTAGGTGGACATCGCGCCCAGGCCGTATTCGCCGACGAGGTGGGCGGTGGCGCCGAGGACCGCGAGCGGGGCGAGCCTCATGAGGTAGCCGACGATGGTGAACACGACCTCCTGGGCCTGTTCGATCAGCGGCAGCAGCTGCGGCACCTTCTGCTGCCCCAGGTGCAGCAACGCGGCGCCCACCAGGCAGGCCAGCACCAGGACCTGGAGCAGCGAGTTCTCGGCGAACGCGCCGACCGCGCTGTCGGGGAGGGATTCCAGGACGAACTGAGCGGCGGACGGCAGCTGTCCGCCGCCCGTCTTGGCGTCCACCGCGCCCTTGTCCAGGGAGGCCGGATCGACGTGCATGCCGGCGCCGGGGGCGAAGACGTTGCCGGCCAGCAGGCCGGCGACGAGGGCGATACTGGTGGCCGCCTCGAACCAGATCAGCGCCTTGACGCCGATGCGGCCGAAGGCCCTGAGGTCGCCCGCCTTGGTGATGCCGGCGACGACGACGCAGAAGACCAACGGCGCGATCACCGCCTTGATCAGCCGGACGAAGCCGTCCCCGAGCGGCTGGAGCGACGATCCGGCCTGCGGCCACAGCCGCCCGACGACGACACCGAGGACGAGGGCGACGAGTACCTGCACGAACAGGCTGGTGCGCAGCAGACGGCCTGCGCGGCGGACGAAAGGTGCGGTGGCGTGCGGCACGGGCACTCCTCCATGGACGGATTCTGTTATGCGGAAGTGGACTTCCGCGGTCCGTCACTATGGTCGCTTGGCATTCCGCACGAAAGAGTTCGCTGTAACTTCCAGGAAAATCTTGGAGCTTGATCCAAGGCGGAACGCACCGCCCGTACGCAAATGGGCGGTAGCGACGCGGGCACCCGCTTCCTCCGGCGATGCCGCACTCGCCCCCGTAACGGCGCGGGGCCGATACGGGTGGTACAGGGCAGCACGGGGCAATGCGGGGCGATATAGGGTAGTACGGGGCAATATCCGCTTCCCGGCCGACGGCTCTCAGGCCGCCAGATGCGCCGCGTCCCCCATGACCACCACGGGCTGCCGCGCCGGGTCGAGCGCGCGCAGCAGGGTCTGCATCGCGGACTTCGAGACGCTCACGCAGGCGGAGGTGCCGCTGCCGTGGTCCAGGTGCAGCCAGACCCCGCCGCCCTTGGACTGCCCCTCGGGACGGGTCGGGTCCAGCGGCGAAGTGCCCTTCACCCGGTTGTAGTTGATCGCGATGACGTAATCGAAGTCATGACGGGTGTTCTTGGACCAGAACGACGGCGGGGTGAAGGCGGTGGAGTGGGAGTAGGGCAGCTTGGCACCCGGGTCGGCGAGCACCCCGCCCGCGTCGGTCAGCGTGAACACCCCGACGGGGCTGCGCTTGTCGTCCTCGTGGTGGTCCGTCGTCCAGCCGCGCCGGCCGTTGTGCGCGGGCCAGCTGCCCTTGCGGTCCCAGCCCTTGGGGCCCTTCTCGTAGAGGACGACGGTGGCGTCGGCGGAGTCCGCCGCCTTGCCGTAGACCGCCACGACCTGACGGGAACCGGCGGGGATCCGGGACCGCAGGGCGGTGCCGATGCCGGGGATGTTCTTGAGGTGGGTGGTGGCCGACGCGCCGCGGGCCGGGCCGCCGGGGCGCTCCCCCTTGCCCGCACCGTCGTCCTTGCCGTCATGACCGCCCCCGCCACAGCCGGCCAGAAGGACCAGTCCCGCCGCGGCCACCGCGGCCCTTCGCATCACACCACCCGCACGTCGCATGCCCCCATGGTCGCACCGCACGACTGACGCCCGTTCAGCGCCCGCCGTATCGGCGCGACTCCCCGGACGATTGTCCTGAACACGCGGTCGCAGCGGAAAAATCGATTGAAACCGGCCCACTCCACGGGCCAGTCTTCCAGGACCTTCGCCGGCAACGAGACGGGCATGAGGGATATTTCGCCTGCCGGAAAGTCATCCGGGCGCGGGGTCGGTGAAGGGACGAGACCAGTGACGGCGCCGGGCCGGTGACGGCACGGGGCCGGTGACAACGCCGGACCGGTAACTGCGCGGAGTCGGTGACAACGCAGGACCGGCAACGGCACGGGACCGGTGACAACGCAGGACCGGCAACGGCACGAGACCTGATAGCGCCGGACCGGTGACAGCGCTGGACCGGTGACAGCGCGCCGCCCGCTCCGCGACCGTTCCACCCCGACTTCCGCGACCACTCCACCACGACCTCGCCTGGGGCATCATGCAGATCCGCGACCTTCCGCATCCCGACCCCGGCGTCCCCGACGTCCGTACGGGCGACAGCTTCCTCCGCTGGCTCTACGCCCAGCAGCTGGGCGGCCAGCTGAAGGCCCTCGCCTGGGGCCTGGTGAACTTCGGCGCCATCGCCTCCTTCCCACTGCCGGTGGGCATGGCCGTACAGGCCGCGGTCGACCGCGACGGCGGCCGGCTGGCGCTGTCCGGCGGGCTCATGCTGGTGCTCGGCGCGCTGATCGCGCTGGGCGGCACGATGCTGCACCGCGCCGCGGTCACCAACTGGATCACCACCGTCGCCCGGATGCAGCAACTGCTCGCCCGCAAGACCACCGAGCTGGGCTCGGCCATGACCCGGCAGGTGGCGGCCGGTGAGATCGTCGCGGTCAGCACCGGTGACCTGGAGAAGATCGGCTGGTTCGTCGAGTCGATCTCCCGGTTCGGTGCGGCCGCGGTCACCGCGGTCGCGGTCGCGGCCGCCCTGGTCGTCCGGGAACCGCACCTCGGCACCCTGGTGGCGCTCGGCGTCCCCGTCCTGGCGCTGGCCGTACTGCCGTTGCTGCCGCCCGCCGCCCGGCGGGCCGACGCCCAGCGCGAGGTGGCCGGCCGGGCCACCGAACTCGCCTCCGACACCGTCGCCGGACTGCGCGTCCTGCGCGGCATCGGTGGCGAGGAACTCTTCCTCGGCCGCTACCGCGCCGCCTCCCAGGAGGTCCGGCGGGCCGCCGTCCGCAGCGCCCGGATGTGGTCACTGATCGCGGCCGTCCAGGTCGTGCTGCCGGGACTGCTGCTGATCGCGGTGGTCTGGTACGGCACCCGGCTCGCCCTCGACGGCACGGTCGCGGTCGGCGAACTCGTCATGATCTACAGCGCGGTCACGTTCCTGCTCCTGCCGCTCCGCCACTTCGAGGAGATCGCCCAGGCACTGTCCTTCGCCCGGCCGTCGGCCCGGCGCACCGCCCGTGTCCTCGCCCAGCACCGGCCGGCCGGCGGACGGACCGCGGACGACCAGGCTCCGCCGAGCGGTGATCTGCACGATCCGGTCAGCGGCCTGACCGCACCGGCCGGCCAGCTGACCGCGGTGGTCTGCGGCGACCCGGACGCGGCGGGCCGGCTCGCGGAGCGCCTGGGGGGCCATGCCCATGGCGCGGGGCAGGGCTTGCCGCCGGTCACCCTGGGCGGCACCCCGCCGGTCACCCTGGGCGGCACCCCGCTGGACGACCTCCCGCGGGACGCCGCCCGCGCCGCCGTACTCGTCCAGGACAAGGACCCGATGCTGCTGTCCGGCACCCTCGGTGAGCTGCTGGACGTGCCGTCCTCCGGACGGCTGGCCGCCGATGAAGCACTCACCGCCGCCCAGTGCGGCGATGTGCTGACCGCCTTGGGGCAGGCCTCGCTCGACGGCTCCGGGGACCCGATGCGCACGCACATCACCGAGCGCGGCCGGTCACTTTCCGGCGGCCAGCGGCAGCGGCTGGCGCTGGCCAGGTCGCTGGTCACCGACCCGGAGGTGCTGGTGCTCGACGAGCCGACCAGCGCCGTGGACGCCCACACCGAGGCCCGGATCGCCGACGGCCTGCGGGAGATCCGAAGCGGTCGCACGACGGTCGTCCTGACCTCCAGCCCGCTGCTCCTGGACCGCGCCGACCGGGTCGCGTTCCTCCACGAGGGCAAGGTCATCGCCGAGGCTCCGCACCGCGAACTCCTGCACAGCCACCCCGCCTACCGCGCCGTCGTCACCCGGGAGACAGAACCCGAGGCCGCTCGGGAGAGGGAACGCGAAGCCGCGCGGGACGGGGAACCCGAGGCCGCGCGGGAGACGGAACCCGAAGTCGCTCGGGACGGGGCACGCGAGGCCCTTCGTGAAACGGAACCCGAAGCCGCGCGGGACGGGCAACGCGAGGCCGCTCGCGAGACGAAACCCGAAGCCGCGCGAAACGGGCAACGCGAGGCCACGCGGCAGACGAAACCCGGAGCCACGCGGGACACGGCACCCGAGGGCGCGCGGGACACGACCACGGAGACCGAAGCCGCTCCGGAGACGGACCTGGCCGCAGAAGCGACACCAAACAAGAACCCCGAACGGGTACTGACCACCGCTCAAGCCGACGAGACCGCATGACCAAGACCGACACCGAGCTCGAGATCGAGGAGACCCCATGATCGGCCTGGCGCCGCCGGAGCACGATCCGGACGCCCCGCAGACGCTCACCACACTGCCCGTCGGCTCCCCCGCGACCGTACGGAGCTACGTCGCCGGGCTGATCCGCCGGCACGGCCGGGAGTTCACCGTACTGGTCGCCGTCAACGCCGCCGCGGTGATCGCCTCGATGGCCGGCCCGTACCTCCTGGGCGGGGTCGTCGAGAAGCTCTCCGCGGGCGAGCGCCACCTCCAACTCGGGCGCACCATCGCCCTGTTCACCCTCGCCCTGATCGTGCAGACGGTGTTCGTCCGCATGGTCCGGCTGCGCGGTGCGATGCTCGGCGAGCGGATGCTGGCGGACCTGCGCGAGGACTTCCTCGTACGGTCCGTGGCGCTGCCGCCTGGCGTACTGGAGCGGGCCGGGACCGGCGATCTGCTGTCCAGGATCACCACGGACATCGACCGGCTCTCCAGCGCGATGCGCGAGGCCGTGCCGCAGCTGTCGATCGGTGTGGTGTGGGTGGCGCTGCTGCTGGGCGGGCTGACCGTGACAGCGCCGCCGCTGGCGCTGTCGGTGCTGGTCGCGCTGCCCCTGCTGGTCGTCGGCTGCCGCTGGTACTTCAAGCGGGCGCCGTCCGCCTACCGTTCGGAGGCCGCGGGGTACGCGGCGGTGTCCGCCGTCCTCACCGAGTCCGTGGACGCCGGCCGCACGATCGAGGCGCACCGCCTGGGCGCCCGCCGCATCGCCCTCTCCGAGCGCCGGATCCGGGAATGGACCCAGTGGGAGCGCTACACCCTCTTCCTGCGCTCGGTGCTGTTCCCGGTCATCGACCTGACGCACGTGGTGCTGCTGGGCGCGGTGCTGCTGCTCGGCGGGGCGATGGTGATGCAGGGCTGGCTCACGGCGGGCCAACTGACGACCGGTGCGCTGCTCACCCAGATGATGATCGATCCCGTGGGCATGATCCTGCGCTGGTACGACGAGTTGCAGGTGGCCCAGGTGTCCATCGCCCGGCTCGTCGGTGTCCGGGAGATCGAACCCGAGACGGCGCACGCGGAGCGGCTGCCCGACGGCCGCGACGTGCACGCCGATGACGTGAGCTTCGGCTACCGCACCGGCGTCGACGTCCTGCGCGAGGTCTCCCTGCGGATCCGTCCCGGCAGCCGCCTGGCCCTGGTCGGCCCGTCCGGTGCCGGCAAGTCGACCCTGGGCCGACTGCTCGCGGGGATCTACGGGCCCCGTACGGGCAGCGTGACACTGGGCGGTGCGGAGCTCTCCGCGATGCCCGCCGAGCAGGTCCGCGAGCAGGTGGCACTGGTCAATCAGGAGCACCACGTCTTCGTCGGCACGCTGCGCGACAACCTGCTGCTCGCCCGCACCGACGCCGACGACGCCGAACTATGGGCGGCGCTGGGGGCGGTGGACGCCGCTGACTGGGCCCGGGCCCTGGCCACCGGCCTGGACACAGAGGTGGGCTCGGGCGGCCACGCCCTGACGCCCGCCCAGGCCCAGCAGATCGCCCTGGCCCGTCTCGTCCTGGCCGACCCGCACACCTTGGTGCTCGACGAGGCGACCTCACTCCTCGACCCACGCGCCGCCCGCCACCTGGAGCGCTCACTGGGCAAGGTGCTGGACGGCCGCACGGTCGTGGCCATCGCCCACCGTCTGCACACCGCACACGACGCCGACATGATCGCCGTCGTCGAAAACGGCCGCATCAGCGAACTCGGCACCCACCACGACCTGCTCACCACAAACGGCCCGTACGCGGCACTGTGGCGCTCTTGGCACGGATAACTACCAGGCCACGCGGGCTGGCAGGGGCGGTGGGGAGGGCGAGGCGGGGAGGGCGGAGCGGGAAGGGTGGGGCTGGGGGCGAGGCGGGGAGGGTGGGGCAACCGGACGGGGGATGCAGCGCGGCGGCTGAACGGGAAAAGGCTTCGAACGAGGCGGCGGGACGGCAACGCGGCCGGACCTGCAGGGCGTCGGGGCGACTCGCGACCGGACCGACGGGTTGGACGGAGCGGCGGGACGGCGAGGCGGGCAGAGCGGCGCATGGGCGGGCGGGCGCGCGGGAGTGGGAAGGGCCTCCGGGCGGGGCGGCTGAACCGGCGAGGTGGGGGGCAACGACGCGGCCGGACTCACAAGGGCGGGGAGGCCGGGGGCGGCCACTCCCCCGCCCCGCCCTCCCCTCCAACTCCGCCGCATCGCTCAGATGAAGCCGAGTGCCCCCAACGCGCCGATTCCGCCGAGGAGCATGAACACCGGCATCAGGACCTTCAGTTCCACCCAGCTGCCGGCCTTGAAGCGCATGGCCTTGGGCGGGCCGAGCGGGTACCAGCGCTTCCGGCCTATCGGGATCGGCCACAGGATGGGGCAGCCGGACACCGTCAGTGCATCGCCGATGTCATGGACCAGCGCGCCGAGCACGATGGGCAGGCCCAGCCAGAGGTACTGCTGGCCGGGTTCGGTGAACAGCCAGTGCGCGCCGTTGCCCGGCTGGTCGAGGATGCCGGCCAGGATCCAGGCCGAGGCGGCGCCGAGCAGCCAGACCAGCACATCGCTGGACACCCGGGCCGCCCGCCACAGCAGCCCCTCGATCGCGAGCACCATGTGGACGAAGAGGATGCCGAGCACCGCCCAGCGCCCGCCCCGCATCGCCAGCAGCGCCATGCCGCCGCCGACCAGCACGGCCCAGACCCAGGTGTGGGTCAGCGTGCGGTGCCCGCCGGAGCGGTTGGCGTCGCCGCGCATCTTCGTCGCCTTGTAGACGGCGTGCGAGATGTTGTCGACGACCTCGCACACCATCCGCGAGAGCGGCCCGAAGGCCCGCGAGATGGTCGCGGACTTGTGGTCGAGGTCCGGGGCGAGCGCCGCTCCGGCACAGATCAGGGCCCCGCAGACGAGCACCGGCCAGGGCATCGGATGTCCCGCGGCTGCGGCCGCCGCGCCCACCCCCAGCCAGGCCGCCGCCCCGGACAGCGAGTGCGCCGGTCCCATCATGGTTGTTCCCCACCCCTTGTTGTCGCCTTGTTGGGTTGTTCTCGTCGTTGTCGTTGTCGTTGTCGATGTCGTCGTTGTCCGTGCGCGGCGCTCGGTAATTCCGGTGTTCGGCTCGTGCCTCGTGCCCGGCTCGTGCGTCGTGCTCGGCGCGCGTCCCGTGCCCGGCGTGTGCGTCGCACCCGGCACATCCGTCATGCCCGATACATCCGTCGCCCCCGGCTACTGCGTCGTGTCCGGCACGCTCACCGTTCGCGCTGCTGACGCCGGGTCGGCGACTCAGCGTAGCGGGAGATGATCTCCGTACGGAGGCGGGGCCACGGAGCGACCGTGGCCAGGCCGGGAGGGCGACCACAGCGTCGGTCGCCACTCACGGAAGGTGACGGTACGGTGCCGGACCGTCCATGGGGGATCGAGTTGATCTCCGTATGGGTTACCGGTTCCCTGATCGGGGGTGAAGACAGGCAGTATGGGGGCGTGACCCTCATCGATCATCTGCCGACCGACGCCGACCCGATGCCCTCTTCGAAGCCTTTTCGGGCTGGGCCGAGCAGCAGGGGATCTCGCTCTACCCCGCCCAGGAGGAGGCACTGATCGAGGTGGTCTCGGGGGCGAACGTCATCCTGTCCACCCCCACCGGCTCCGGGAAGAGCATGGTGGCGGCCGGGGCGCACTTCACCGCCCTCGCCCATGATCAGGTCACCTTCTACACCGCCCCGATCAAGGCGCTGGTGTCGGAGAAGTTCTTCGATCTGTGCAAGCTCTTCGGCACCGAGAACGTCGGCATGCTCACCGGCGATGCGTCGGTGAACGCCGACGCCCCGATCATCTGCTGTACCGCCGAGGTGCTCGCCTCGATAGCGCTGCGGGACGGCAAGGACGCCGACATCGGCCAGGTCGTGATGGACGAGTTCCATTTCTATGCGGAGCAGGACCGCGGCTGGGCCTGGCAGATTCCGCTGCTCGAACTGCCGCAGGCGCAGTTCGTACTGATGTCGGCGACGCTCGGCGACATGTCGCGGTTCGAGGAGGACCTCAGCCGGCGCACCGGGCGGCCGACGTCGGTGGTGCGCTCGGCGACCCGTCCGGTGCCGCTGTCGTACGAGTACCGCACCACCGCTCTGACGGAGACGCTCACCGAACTGTTGGAGACCCGCCAGTCTCCCGTCTACATCGTGCACTTCACGCAGGCCGCCGCCGTGGAGCGGGCGCAGGCCCTGATGAGCATCAATATGTGCACCCGCGCGGAGAAGGACCAGATCGCCGAGCTGATCGGCAACTTCCGGTTCACCACGAAGTTCGGCAGGAACCTGTCGCGGTACGTGCGCCACGGCATCGGCGTGCACCATGCCGGGATGCTGCCGAAGTACCGCCGGCTGGTGGAGAAGCTCGCCCAGGCGGGCCTGCTGAAGGTCATCTGCGGGACGGACACCCTCGGCGTCGGCGTCAACGTCCCCATCCGGACGGTGTTGTTCACCGCACTGACCAAGTACGACGGCTCGCGGGTGCGGACGCTGCGGGCGCGGGAGTTCCACCAGATCGCGGGCCGGGCCGGCCGGGCCGGCTTCGACACCGCCGGCTTCGTCGTCGCGCAGGCGCCCGAGCACGTCGTGGAGAACGAGAAGGCGCTGGCGAAGGCGGGCGACGATCCGAAGAAGCGGCGCAAGGTGGTCCGCAAGAAGGCGCCGGAGGGCTTCGTCAACTGGGGCGAGAACACCTTCGAGAAGCTGATCGCGTCCGATCCGGAGCCGCTGACCTCGCGTTTCCGGGTGACCCACGCGATGCTGCTGTCGGTGATCGCCCGCCCGGGTGATGCCTTCGAGGCGATGCGCAAGCTGCTCGAGGACAACCATGAGCCGCGCAAGAACCAGCTGCGGCACATCCGTCGGGCCATCGCGATCTACCGGTCGCTGCTGGACGGCGGGATCGTCGAGCGGCTGGACGAGCCGGACGCGGAGGGCCGGATCGTCCGGCTGACCGTGGACCTGCAGCAGGACTTCGCGCTCAACCAGCCGCTGTCGACGTTCGCGCTGGCCGCCTTCGACCTGCTCGACCCGGAGTCGCCGTCCTACGCGCTGGACATGGTGTCGGTCGTGGAGTCCACGCTGGATGATCCGCGGCAGATCCTGGCCGCGCAGCAGAACAAGGCGCGCGGCGAGGCGGTGGCCCAGATGAAGGCCGACGGCGTCGAGTACGAAGAGCGCATGGAACGGCTCATGGACGTCGAGTACCCCAAGCCGCTGGAGGAGCTGCTCTTCCACGCCTACGGGCTGTACCGCAGGAGCCACCCCTGGGTGGGTGACCATCCGCTGTCGCCGAAGTCGGTCATCCGCGACATGTACGAACGCGCCATGACCTTCACGGAGTTCACCTCCTACTACGAGCTGGCGCGCACCGAGGGCATCGTGCTGCGGTACCTCGCGAGTGCCTTCAAGGCGCTGGACCACACCGTGCCGGACGATCTGAAGTCGGAGGACTTCCAGGACATCATCGCCTGGCTGGGCGAGATGGTGCGGCAGGTCGACTCCAGCCTGCTGGACGAGTGGGAGCAGCTCGCCAACCCGGAGGAGGAGACGGCGGACCAGGCCCAGGAGCGGGCGGATCAGGTCCGGCCGGTCACGGCCAACGCGCGGGCCTTCCGGGTGCTGGTGCGCAACGCGATGTTCCGGCGGGTGGAGCTGGCGGCGCTGGACAAGGCCGAGGAACTCGGCGAGATGGACGCCGAGTCCGGCTGGGACGCGGATGCCTGGGGCGAGGCGCTGGACGCCTACTGGGAGGAATACGACGAGCTGGGCACCGGCCCGGACGCGCGCGGCCCGAAGCTCCTGCAGATCGAGGAGGACCCCGAGCACGGCCTGTGGAAGGTGCGGCAGACTTTCGCCGACCCGAACGGTGATCACGACTGGGGCATCTCCGCCGAGGTGGATCTGGCCGCCTCGGACGAGGAGGGGCGGGCGGTCGTGCGGGTCACGGATGTGGGTCAGTTGTGAGGCGACGGCTTCGCCCGAGGCCGCCGGGGCATGCGAGGGAGGGCCATCGGCCATGAGCAATCCTGCGGAGAAGCTCGTCGACCTGCTGGATCTTGAGCGGATCGAGGTGAACATCTTCCGCGGCCGCAGTCCGCAGGAGAGCCTCCAGCGGGTCTTCGGCGGACAGGTCGCGGGCCAGGCGCTGGTCGCCGCCGGGCGGACCACCGACGGTGACCGTCCGGTGCACTCGCTCCATGCGTACTTCCTGCGCCCGGGCCGGCCCGGGGTGCCGATCGTGTACCAGGTCGAGCGGGTGCGTGACGGGCGTTCCTTCACCACGCGCCGGGTGGTCGCGGTCCAAGAGGGACGCACGATCTTCAATCTGACCGCCTCCTTCCACAAGCCGGAGCCCGGCTTCGAACATCAGTTGCCGATGCGCCGCGCGGTACCCGACCCGGAGGACCTCCCGACGGTCGTGGAGGAGGTCCGTGAGCATCTGGGCGGGCTGCCCGAGGCGTTGGAGCGGATGGCCCGCAGGCAGCCGTTCGACATCCGGTATGTCGACCGGCTGCGCTGGACGCCGGACGAGATCGAGGGCGCGGAGCCGCGCAGCGCGGTGTGGATGCGGGCGGTCGGGCCGCTGGGCGACGATCCGCTCGTGCACACCTGCGCGCTGACCTACGCCAGCGACATGACGCTGCTGGACGCGGTCCGCATCCCGATCGAGCCGCTCTGGGGTCCGCGCGGCTTCGACATGGCCTCGCTGGACCATGCGATGTGGTTCCACCGCCCGTTCCGCGCGGACGAGTGGTTCCTCTACGACCAGGAGTCCCCGATCGCCACCGGCGGCCGGGGCCTGGCCCGCGGGCGGATCTACGACCGGGAGGGCAGGCTGCTGGTCTCGGTCGTCCAGGAGGGGCTGTTCCGGAAGCTGGGTGGCTGACCCGGCCGGACGGCCGGCTCCACGGGGGACATCCGGCGGACCCGTCCGGGATCCTCTCTGCGGGCCTCTTCGAGAGCCCTGGCGAGATGGACGCGGTACCACAGGACCTCGTCGAACTCGTCGGCCGTCAGCACCCGTTCGCAGGCTTCCCGGGCCGCCGGGGTGGCGGTGATCACCGTCGCGAGGGTGGGCCGGAGCCGGCGCAGCACGGACCGCTCCAGGGGGTTGCCGGCCACCGAGGCCAGCTCCTCCGGGGGCAGTACGGCGGCGATCACCGCGGCCGACTCCCAGGGGTCGTCGGTCCGTCCCATGAGCTGCGCGACCCGGCGGCCGCGCCACTGGCGGGCCCGCCAGTCCTGTCCGCCGTCGAGCATCACCCGCATCGCCGCTGGGGTGTTGCCCCGGAGCAGGCCGGGTTCGCGGTCGGCGAAGTCGGCGACCTCCGCCGCGAGGTAGAGCCAGACCACCGCGCCGTAGCGGTTCACGTAGAACCGGGCGGGCGCGAAGCAGCCGGCGCGGGTCAGGCGGAGCACCCGGCCCGGTCCGACGCCCATCAGCCGGGCGGCTTCGGTCGTACCGACCGTGCGGATGCGCTCGCGGAGCGCCTCCGGGAAGCCGGGTTCGGCCTGGAGCCGGGCGATCTCCTCGGCCGGGACCCGGCGCCCGCCGAGGACTCCGGCGCCGGGTGGGCGGTCGGCGCCGCCGGGCGGCACCGTACGCACTTCTCCGAGCTGGACGGCGAGCTCGAACTCGCCGCTGCGCAGCTCCAGTTCATGGGCCGCTCGGCCCCTCGGGAGCGTCTGCTGCCCGTCACACATCACTGTCATGTCGTTCCCCCGCAACTCGGTCGGCCAGCGTCGATCACTGACAGTCACGACTGTAGCCGCAGGCGGTGACAGTGCGTCAACCTCCGCCTCAGACCTGTGGATAACTCTCCGCCCGGCGCACCGCGACGCCCAGGTGCTCGCCGACGCGATGGACCAGCAGCGTCATCTCATAGGCGATCTGCCCCAGGTCGGCGTCCGCGCCGGCCAGCACGCACAGACAGCTGCCGTCCCCCGCCGCCGTCACGAACAGCACCCCGTCGTCGAACTCGATCATGGTCTGCCGGACCTCCCCGCCGCGGAAGTGCAGCGCCGACCCCTTCGCGAGGCTGTGCAGTCCCGAGGCGACCGCCGCGAGGTGCTCGGCGTCCTCCCGCCCCAGGCCCTCGCTCGCGCCGGTCACCAGCCCGTCGCTGGAGAGCACCAGCGCGTGCCGTACCTTCTCCACCCGCTTGGTCAGGTCGTCCAGCAGCCAGTCGAGTCCGCTGCTCAATGCCATGTGACGCTTCCTCCCCGTGTCCCCGGCCGCGGTCCTGGCCGGACGGCAGCCCATGGTCCCTCCGCGGACTGCCGTGCCAGCCTGTCCCACCTCCGCCGTCTCGGCAAGCGGCCCGCTGCGCGGCGTGCCACGCGGCGCCCGCGCCGACGCGCGGAGAGGATGTCGGCATGGCACACAAGATGACGAAGGACGAGTGGCGGGGGTTCCTCTCCGAGGGCACCCGGACCGGAAAGCTGGCGACCGTACGGGCGGACGGCAGCCCGCATCTCGCTCCGATCTGGTTTCTCCTGGACGGCGACGAGTTGGTGTTCAACACCGGTGCGGACACGGTCAAGGGCCGCAATCTGGCCCGCGACGGCAGGCTCGCCCTGTGCGTGGACGACGACCGGCCGCCGTTCTCCTTCGTGACCGTGCAGGGCTCGGCGGAGATCAGCGATGACCTGGCCGACGTACGGCACTGGGCGACCCGGATCGCGGCCCGTTACATGGGCGAGGACCGCGCGGAGGAATACGGCGCGCGCAACGGCGTGCCGGGCGAGGTGGTGGTGCGGGTCACGATCGACAAGGTCGTCGGACTCGCGGCGATCGCGGACTGACCCGGTGCGTGGCGCGGGCCGTCCGGTGTCCGCGCCCCGCCCGTCCGCAACTCATCCCACCGGAACCGGCGTCCGCGGGGAGTGCTGCCGGCCGGCGTGCTCGACGAGCCGGACCAGCACCTCCTTGCCGGAGTCGCGGTCCCGCGCGTCACAGAGGACGACCGGGGTGCCGCGGTCCAGATCCAGCGCGCGGGCCACCTCGTCCGCCCCGTAGGACCGCGCGTCGGAGAAGCAGTTGACGGCGACCAGGAACGGGATCGCGCGGCGCTCGAAGTAGTCGACCGCCGGGAAGCAGTCCTGCAGCCGGCGGGTGTCGGCGAGGACCACGGCGCCCAGTGCGCCTTCGGAGAGGTCGTCCCACAGGAACCAGAAGCGGTCCTGTCCCGGCGTGCCGAAGAGGTAGAGGGAGAGCCCCTCCCGGATGGTGATGCGACCGAAGTCCATCGCCACGGTGGTGGTGGCCTTGGTGTCCACTCCCCCGGTGTCGTCCACCCCCTCCCCGGCCTCGCTGAGTCCTTCCTCGGTACGCAGCGGGCGGATCTCGCTGACCGAGCCCACCAGGGTGGTCTTGCCCACCCCGAAACCGCCCGCGACTAAGATCTTCAGGGCCAGTTCGGGGCCGGGGTCCGGGGCTGCGCCCTCCGGGGCCCCTGGTGCGGCGTTCATCGGCCGTCTCCTTAGGGATGCGGGTCCTGCGCGTCACGGGGAATGTGGATGCACGGCTCGGCGAGGGGAGCCTTCGGCGGCAGAGCGCCGTCCGAATCCATGGCGAGGACCGTACCGCCCGCTGATCGGAATGTCCCCGAATTCGGCAAAGCCGCTCAGTCTTGTGATCAGGAAGCCCGACGGCCCCGTATTCGTGGTAGACGGATCGGACCGCCACAGCGGGGGCCGGTGCGGGATCATGTCGGCATGACGCAGCAGCAGTCGCAGGAGCGCGCCGCACCGTCCGCCGCGGCGGACGTCTCCGCCCGTGCCGTCGAGCGCCATGGCATCGATCCGGTACCGGACGCCGAGCGGCACGGCAGCCCCCGGTCGTTGTTCTGGCCCTGGGCCGCCTCCGGGCTCTCCCTGTTGTGCATCGCCTACGGCGTCTACCTCATGGGCCTCGGCCTCAGCCCCTGGCAGGCGATCGCCTCCGGGGCGCTCGGCTATGTGCTCTCGTTCCTCCTGGTCGGGCTGATCTCGATAGCCGGGGCCCGTACCGGCGCGCCCACCATGGCCATCGGCCGGGCCTCCTTCGGGCGGCAGGGCAACAAGCTGCCCACGCTGTTCAGTTACGTCTCCAACGTCGGCTGGGAGACCGTCCTGGTCGCGCTGTCCTCGTTGGGCGGCGCGGCGATCCTGGCGCGCGTCGCGCCCGGCGTCTTCGCCCGGGCCGACGCGCGCACGCCGACAACTACGGCGCAGGCGCTGTGTTTCGCGGTGACCGCGGTGGTGGTCGTGGTCGTCGGCATCTACGGGCATGCGCTGATCATGCGGGTGCAGAAGTACCTGACCGCCGCGATCACCGTGCTGACCGTGGTCTACCTGGTGCTGATGGCCGACCGCATCGACCTGTCCGCCCTGGGGCACGTCCGGGCGGGCGGCCTCGGCACGTTCGTCGGCGGCGTCGTGTTCGCGATGACGCTGCTGGGTCTGGGCTGGGTCAACTGCGGTGCGGATTACAGCCGTTATCTGCCGCGGACGAGCAGCGGCCGGGCGATCACGGGGTGGACCACGCTCGGCGGGGTGCTGCCGCCGCTGGTGCTGCTGGTGTTCGGGGTGGTGCTGAACGCCGGGGATCCGAAGCTGGCCGGGGCGGCGGCCGCCGACCCGGTGGGGGCGCTCGCGGCGGAGCTGCCCACCTGGTTCCTGGTGCCGTATCTGCTCACCGCCATCGGGGGCTTCGCCTCCGGGGCGATCATGGACATCTACAGCTCCGGCATGTCGATGCTGGCCCTGGGCATCCCGATCCGGCGGCATCTCGCCGTTCTGGTGGACGGTGTGCTGATGGCCGTCGGCGGCTGGTACGTGCTGTTCGTGTCGCCCAGTTTCTTCGCGACCTTCCAGGCGTTCCTGGCCGTCATCGGGGTGGCGATGTCGGCCTGGTCGGCGGTGTTCCTGGTGGAGCAGTGGCGCCGCCGCCACACCGGCTTCGACCTGGTGCGGGTGGCGGCCCTGGGCCTGCCGGCGGTGTTCTCGCTCGTCG
The DNA here is from genome assembly GCF_026153355.1 of Streptomyces endophytica. Lineage (GTDB taxonomy): Bacteria > Actinomycetota > Actinomycetes > Streptomycetales > Streptomycetaceae > Streptomyces > Streptomyces endophytica. The sequence goes on from NZ_CP110636.1 coordinate 5,951,455, forward strand.
TGGGCACCGTCGTCGGACTGGGCCTGATCACCTCCGCCGACCCCCACATCGCCACGGCGGTGGGCTTCCTGCTCACCGACGGCGCCGCGCGGGGCCCGCTGGGCGCCATGAACCTCGGCGTCGTGGTGGCCCTGCCCGTCACCGGCGTGCTGTACGCCTGCACGGCGCCGCTCGGCGCCCGTCGTCACACCTCTGGAGGAGACCGATGACCGACCACCACGGTGAGCGGCCGCACGAGGTGCGGGCGTTCTTCGCGCCGCGCGCCGCCGATTGGGACGTCAAGTTCCCCGACGACGGCCCCGCCTACGCCGCCGGCGTCGCCGAGTTGGGGCTGCGGCGGGGCGAGGCGGTCCTGGACGCCGGCTGCGGCACGGGGCGGGCGCTGCCGGCGCTGCGGGAGGCCGTGGGGCCGCAGGGGACGGTGCTGGGCGCCGATCTGACGCCCGAGATGCTGGCGGCCGCCGTACGGGCCGGACGGGACCGCTACGCACCGCTGCTGCTCGCGGACGCGACCCGGCTGCCGCTGCCGGACGCCGCGCTCGACGCGGTCTTCGCCGCCGGCCTCATCTCCCATCTGCCGGGCCCGGAGGCGGGCTTCACCGAGCTGGCCAGGGTCGTGCGCCCCGGTGGCCGGCTCGCGCTCTTCCACCCCATCGGGCGGGCCGCCCTCGCCGCACGCAAGGGGCGGGCCCTCACCCCCGACGACCTCCGGGCGGAGCCGAATCTGCGGCCCCTGCTGTCCCGCTGCGGCTGGGAGCTGGTCCGGTACGAGGACCGGGACGCGCGCTATCTGGCGTTGGCGGTCCGCCGGGGTTGAGGCGCGGCCCGGCCCGTGGGACCCGGGGTCAGGAGGCCACCGGGTCCTCCCCGTGCGGGACCGGGCAGCCGCCGAGGCGCCGGGCGGCCGGGAAGGTGCCGAGTTCGGCCACCCGGAAGCCGTTCGGGTAGCCCTTGATCTCGGGGTTCTGGCGGGCGTAGTGCGGGGTGCGGCGGGGCGGCAGCAGCCGGACGGCCTTCGCGCGCAGCTTCAGGGCGCCGCGCACCGTCTTCTGCAGCGCCGGGGCGGGGCGCTCGTAGCGGAAGGCGGCCAGCAGCGAGTCGTCCAGGAGAGCCATGCTCGCGCGGCGCACCATCGGGGCGAGCGGGCCGTACCAGCCGGCCATCAGGTCCAAGGTGGCGTCGGAGACCCGTCGTGCGCCCTCGTCCCAGCCGAAGTGCGCCGCCTCGTAGGCGTCGAGGTACTGCTCGAAGTCCTCGTAGGTCCCCGGGAGTTCGGGGATGCCCATGTGGCGGCCGAGGGTGCGGTAGTAGGCGGCGATGGCATGCTGTTCGTGCGGGGTCAGCCGCCGCCAGCCGTAGGTGTCGAGCCAGCGTTTGGGCATCACCACGAAGGTGCACAGGACATAGCGCATGTCCTCGTCGGAGATGTCGTAGCTGCGGTGCATGTGGTTGATGCGGCGGATGGCCGTCCGGCCGTCCTCGCCGTCGAAGCCGTGCTCCAGTACGGCGTCGAGGAGGAGGGCGGTGTCGTCGTAGCGCTTCTGCGTACGGTCCGTCAGTTCGGCGGTCTCGGCGAGCAGTCGGCCGATGCTCGGCACGGCGTAGGTGCGGTAGAGGGCCAGTTCCAGGGCCCGGGTCAGGTCCCAGGGGAACTCATGGGTGGCGATGATGCGGTAGATCGCCAAGAAGTCGCGCTCGGGATCGAGCCTGCGGATCTCCTTCAGCCAGTCGTAGCGCCGCACGTGACAACCGTCCTTCCCTCGCCGGAGCGCCCAGTTTAGGGGCGGACCGGCGGCCCGGCAGACCGGGCAGATCGCCTGATCCGGACACTGTAGGAAGGCATAAGCGCAGCGTAGGAGTGGTGACAAGCTCCCGACGGGGCAATTAAGGTGCGCCGACGTACTCCGCAATGAATGGGGAAGGGGAGGTCCGCGTGCCCACGACCGAGAGCGCCGACAACGACCAGTTGTTCGTGCTGACGGCGGTGCTGCTGACGCCCGGGCAGTTCCCGAGCGTGCTCGGGGACGACTACCCCGAGGTGTGCGCGGGCCTCGGGCTCGAACCGTACGCCGAGGGCTACGGGCTGGTCCTCGGGCAGGACGGCGGCGGTGCCCGCTGGACCGTGGTGACCGAGGACGTGTCGCTGGTGGCCTGTGCCATCGCGGCGTGGGACTGCGGGATGGAGTACGACCTCTCGCCCGGGGAGAGCAGCATCGTCGCGGCGCTCCCGGGCTGGCCGCTGGCGCTCGCCGTGTCCGCGCCGGGGGTGCCGGCACCGCATGATCCGGAGCGGGAGGCGGGTGAGCCGGCGCCGCTCTGCCCGCCGGACGCGGAGGAGTGGGGGCCGGCCCAACGGCGGCTCGGTGCGGACGAGATCGCGCTGCAGTGGGCGATGTGGCGCGAGCAGGTGGACGGTGAGGTGACGTTCGCGGAACCGGGGGACGAGGCGCACGAGGGGGTGCGCCGGGTGCTGAAGGAGGCCCGCGGCTATCTTGCGAAGCCGCCGCCGCCCGGGCGTGTGCGGTCGTCGTTCGCGGCGGGCGAGGCGCGCACGCTGCGGATCGACGGGCCGGGCTGGAGCATGGTGGCGCGCACGGACGACATCGCGTTCGTGCTGCTGGACGAGGAGCCCGGCGAGGTGCATCCGGTGGGCCGGGGGCCGGAACTGCCCGGGCTGCTCTCCTCGCTGGACGAGCTGGCGGCCCGGCCGGTCTGAGCCGGCACCCTTCCGCCCGGCCGGCCGCCCGGGCCACCGGCCCGGATCACCGGCCGGCCCGGACCGCCGAGCGGTCCGGGCCCCGGGCAGGCCGGCTCGCGGCCCCGCCCCCGCCCGCCGGCGTCAGCGTCCCAGCTGCTTGCGGCCGACCCTGCGCAGGCGGCGGCGCTGGGAGGAGTCGAGGGTCAGATATGCGACGGCCGGAACGCCGACCATGACCAAGAGGGCCGCCCAGAAGGGCAGCAGCCACAGCAGGACCACTCCCACCGCGACGCCGCCGATCGCGACCTTCGCCTGTGTGGACATCCTTCACGCCCCTTCCGCGGCCGGTGCCGCGTTCTGTCGTACTCCATTGAACGCCGATTCCGCGCCGCGGGTTCCCTTTCGTCCCGCACGGGTTGCCGGGTGCGGCCGGACGCCGCCCAGGGGTGCACGCGTTCCTCGTTCAGGCCCGGCGTCCGGTACCCTCGGGCGCTCCAGGCGCCAGTAGTCAAACTTGAGGAGTTCGGGATCCCCGTGACATCCACGCGTGCGGCCACCCCCGCTCAGCTCTCCGGGCTCGCCCGCTGCCCGGCGGTCTTCCTGCCGTCGGACCCGCCCCGAGCCGGGCGGATCGCCTTCTGGCGTCCCGATGGTGAGCCGGTCGCGGCGGCCCGCACCGAGGAGGGCGGCCCGGACGGGAGCGGGTCCGGGGTGGAGAGCCTGGGCGTCGTACTTCCGGAGGAGGACGGCGGCCTCCAGGTCGGCGAGGTGCCGGCGCTGGTGCTTCCGGTGGCCGACGCACTGCCCGTCCTCACCCGGTTGCGGGCCGGCCGGGCCACCCATCCGGCCGCCGCCTTCTGGGGCGCCGCGGCGGTCCTCGCGCTCCAGCTGGCCGCCCGTGGACGACTGCTGCCCGGAGTGAGCCCCGAGGGGTACGACGCCTGGCGGCTGGGCCCGCTCGATGCGGCGGACCTCGAACGGCTGCGGGAGCTGGCCGCCGCGATGCCGCCGTACGCGCACGCCACCCCGCTGCCGGGGACGGACCCGGTGGAGCTGCCCGAGCCGGAGCGGCACCTACGGGCGTTCCTCGACGCGGTGGCGGACGGTCTGCCGCGCTCCCCCGCCGCGGCGCTGGCCACCGGGGCTCCGGCCTTCGCGGCGGCCGCGCCGCAGCACATCCCCGAACAGCGGGACTGGGCCGCGGACGTCGCTGCCGGCCATGACGCCGGCGTACGGATCTCCTTGCGGGTGGAGGCGCGGGGCCTGGAGACGGACGCGGTGGTGGGCGTTCCGGTGGACGGTGCCGCGCCGGCGCCCGATGGCCAGGTCACCTTCCGCGCGGTCCTCCAGGTGCACAGCCTCACCGATCCGACGCTGGTGGCGGATGCCACCGAGGTGTGGGCGGGGGCGTCGACGGCGGGGCAGGCGTTCGGTCCGCGGGCGCGGATGGACACCCTGCGCACGCTGCACCGGGCGGCCGAGGTCTGGGCGCCGCTCGGCCCGTTGCTGTCGGCGGCGGTGCCCGACGCGCTGGAGCTCGCCGACGAGGAGGTCGCCGAGCTGCTCGGCCCGGCCTCCCGGGCGCTGGCCGCGGCCGGGGTGCAGGTCCACTGGCCGAAGCAGCTGGCGCGCACGCTGACCAGCCGCGCCGTGGTGGGGCCGCCCGATACCGAAGGCCCTGGGGACGGCCGGGAATCGGGGCCGCCCTCCTTGTTGTCCGCGGACGCCCTGCTCTCCTTCAGCTGGCGGTTCGCGGTGGGCGGCCAGGACCTGGACCGGGCCGAACTGGACCGGCTGGCCGAGGCGGGGCGGCCGCTGGTGCGGCTGCGCGACCGGTGGGTGCTGATCGACCCGGAGGCCGTGCGGGCCGCCCGGGACCGGCAGGACCGCAAGGTCACCCCGCTCGACGCGCTCGGTGCCGCGCTCACCGGGAGCGCCGAGGACGGCGACGGCACCCGGGTGGCGGTGCAGGCGACCGGGTGGCTCGCCGGGCTGCGCGACCGGCTCGCGGACCCGGAGGGCACCGCCGCCGGCCCCGTCGCCCAGCCGCCCGCGCTCCGCGCGACGCTGCGCGACTATCAGCTGCGCGGCCTGGGCTGGCTGCACCGGATGACGTCGCTGGGGCTGGGCGCCTGTCTCGCCGACGACATGGGGCTGGGCAAGACGATCACCCTCATCGCGCTGCATCTGCACCGGCAGTCCGCCCCGGAATCGGCCGGCCCGACGCTGGTGGTCTGCCCGACGTCGCTGATGGGCAACTGGCAGCGGGAGATCGAGAAGTTCGCGCCGGGCACACCGGTGCGCCGGTTCCACGCCGGGCGCCGCAGCCTGGCCGACCTGGCGGACGGCGAGTTCGTCCTCACCACCTACGGGACGATGCGGCTGGACGCCGGGAAGCTGGCGGAGGTGGCCTGGGGGCTGGTCGTCGCGGACGAGGCGCAGCACGTCAAGAACCCGTTCTCGGCGACCGCCCGGGCCCTGCGGACCGTTCCGGGCCGGGCCCGGGTGGCACTGTCCGGCACCCCGGTGGAGAACAACCTGACCGAGCTGTGGGCCATCCTGGACTGGACGACGCCCGGGCTGCTGGGGACGCTGGGACGGTTCCGCACGCGGTGTGCGCGGGCCGTCGAGGGCGGTCCGGCGGTGTCCCCCGAGGCGGCCGCGGCGGCCGACCGGCTGGCCCGGCTGGTGCGGCCGTTCCTGCTGCGCCGGCGCAAATCCGATCCGGGCATCGCGCCGGAACTGCCGCCCAAGACGGAGACCGACCGTGCGGTGGCGCTGACCACGGAGCAGACCGGGCTCTACGAGGCGGTGGTGCGCGAGGGGCTCGACGAGATCGCCGGGACGGACGGGTTCGCCCGCCGCGGGCTGGTGGTCAAGCTGCTCACCTCGCTCAAGCAGATCTGCAACCACCCCGCGCAGTTCCTCAAGGAGGAGCAGCCGCGGATCGGCGGACGTTCGGGGAAGGTCGAGCTGCTCGACGAGCTGCTGGACACGATCCTCGCCGAGGGGGCGAGCGTGCTGGTGTTCACCCAGTACGTACGGATGGCGCGGCTGCTGGAGGGGCATCTGGCGGCGCGCGGCGTGGCGTCGCAACTCCTGCACGGCGGGACGACGGTGGCGCGCCGGGAGGAGATGGTGCGCCGCTTCCAGGACGGCGAGGTCCCGGTGTTCCTGTTGTCGTTGAAGGCGGCCGGCACCGGCCTGAACCTCACCCGGGCGGGCCATGTCGTGCACTTCGACCGCTGGTGGAACCCGGCCGTCGAGGCGCAGGCCACCGACCGCGCGTACCGCATCGGGCAGACCCAGCCGGTGCAGGTCCACCGCCTGATCGCGGAGGGCACGATCGAGGACCGGATCGCCGGCCTGCTGCTGCGCAAACAGCAGCTGGCGGACGCGGTGCTCGGCACCGGCGAGGCCGCACTGACCGAACTCACCGACGCCGAGCTGGCGGACCTGGTGGCACTGCGAGGGAGCGAGCGATGACCGGACCATTCGACGACGACGGCACCTACGGTGGCGGCGCCCCTGAGGACGGCATACCCGGGGAGGGCACTCACGGGCACGCCCCGGACGCCGAACGGACCTTCGCCGCGCTGCCGCCCCCCGGCGGCCGGGGCTTCGCCCGCACGTGGTGGGGGCAGGCGTGGCTCAAAGCGCTGGAGGACACCGCCCTGGACGGCCGGCAGCTGAAGCTGGGCCGGCGGCACGCCCGGGCCGGTGCGGTCGGCGCGGTCTCGGTGCGCCCGGGGCGGCTGACCGCGGTCGTCCAGGACCGGGACCACAGCCGGCACCGGTCCGATGTGCTGCTGCAGCGGCTGGACGACGCCGCTTGGGACCGCTTCCTCGATCTCGTCGCGGACCGGGCCGGGCACATCGCGGCGCTTCTCGACCGGGACATGCCGCCGGCGCTGGTGGAGGACGCGGCCGCGGCGGGCATCGAACTGCTGCCGGGCATCGGTGACCTGGAGGCGGAGTGCAGCTGCGGGGCGTGGGACCACTGCGCGCATTCGGCGGCGCTGTGCTATCAGGTGGCGCGGTTGCTGGACCAGGACCCGTTCGTGCTGCTGCTGGTGCGCGGGCGCGGCGAGCGGGAGTTGCTCGGGGAGTTGCAGGCGCGCAGCGCGGCCCGGGCCGCCGTGCCCGCGGCGGCCGGGGACCCGGCGGCGGGTCCCGGTGCGGGCGTACCGGCCGCCGAGGCGTACGCGGCGCGCGACATCCTGCCGCCGCTGCCCGCGCCGCCCCCGCCGGTCGACGAGCCGGGCGCCGCGCCGGTGCTCGGCGGCGGCACCCCGCCCGCGCCGGGGGTGGACGTGGCCGCGCTGGAGTTCCTGATCGGCGAGGCGGCGGCGCGCGCCCAGCGGTTGCTGGCGGACGCGCTCTCGCCCTGGCATGCGGACACCCCGCCGCCGCCCGCGCTGACGCCCGGTCAGGACGCGGTGCGGCTGGCGGCGGCCGGTCCGGACCGGGCCGTCTCGGCGCGGCTGGCGGCCGGTTCGGGGCGGGACGCACGCGGCCTGGCGCGGGCCGTACGGGCCTGGGAGCTGGGTGGTACGGCGGGGCTCGCGGTGCTGGAGGAGGAGTGGGCCCCGGATCCGGCGGCGCTGGCCCGGGCGACCGACCGGCTCGCGGCCGCCTGGGACGACGACGGGACCCGGCCCCGGCTGCGGGCCACCGGGAACCGCTGGACGGTGATCGGCGGCGCCGCCCAACTGCGGTACGGGCGCGACGGCCGGTGGTGGCCGTACCGGAAGGAGCGCGGGCAGTGGGTGCCGGCCGGCCCGGCCTCGGACGATCCGGCGGCGGCGCTGGCGGAGGCGTCGGCGGAGGGCTGAACAGGGGGACGAGCTGTGCCAACCCGGGGTGCGGATCAGGCGCCGCCCTCGGGCGGTTGGCGGGCACCGCACTGGTGGGCAGCCAGGCGGAGGGGGCGGAGCGGATCGAGGAGTACCACCGGCTGGGCATCGAGGAGTTCATCCTCTCCGGGCCCCCGCACGTCGAGGAGGCGTACCGGTTCGCGGAAGGGGTGCTTCCGCTGTTGCGGGACCCGGCTCTGGCAGCGTCCCGCCGGACCGGCCGGGGGCGCACCGGCCGCGGCCGAGGTGCCGTTCGCGACCGGGCGGGCCGCTGATCCGGGGCGGCCGGGCCCCGTACGCGGAGCACCCGGCCGCCGAATCCGGCCATCCGGCTGCGCCGTGCCCCCGCGCGTGATTCGCTGAGGGCGATCCCCCCGACGCCAGGCACGTCGCCCGCAGCAGGAGGACCAGTGACCGGGACGTCCCCGCACCCGCCGCAGCATGCGCCGCACGACCAGCCGCCGACGTCCGGCCGGGCGGACCCCGCGCCGCGCGGCCCGGGTCCCGCACCGGACCGGCTCCCGTACTACGAGGACCGCTCGCCCGGCCGGGGGACGCTGCCGCCGCGCGCCTGGTACCCGTCCTCGGACGCGCCGCGGATCTCGCTGCACGGCACCTGGCGGTTCCGTCTCTCGCCGCGCGCCGACGCCGAGGACGAGGCGTTCGCCCGGCCGGACTTCGACGACACGGAGTGGCCCGAGCTGAGGGTGCCCGGCACCTGGGTGCTCAAGGGTTTCGGTGCGCCCATGTACACCAACACCGCCTATCCCTTTCCGGTGGATCCGCCGCGGGTGCCGGACGAGAACCCGACCGGCGACCACCGGCACGTCTTCGATCTGCCCGAGGGCTGGGGCGAGGGACCGGCCGTGCTGCACTTCGGCGGGGTGGAGTCCTGCGCCCGGGTCTGGCTCAACGGCCAGGAACTGGGGCACTTCAAGGGCAGCCGGCTGCCGCACGAGTTCGAGGTGGGGCGGCTGCTGCGGCCGCACGGCAATGTGCTGGCGGTGCGGGTCCACCAGTGGTCGTCCGGCAGCTATCTGGAGGACCAGGATCAGTGGTGGCTGCCCGGAATCTTCCGGAACGTCTCCGTCCATCGGCGCCCTGAGGGGGCGGTCGCCGACCACTTCGTCCACGCGGGATTCGATCACCGTACGGGCCGGGGCACGCTGCGCGTGGAGTGCGCCCCGGCCGGGCGGGTGACCGTGCCGGAGCTCGGGCTGGACCTGGCGACCGGGGAGAGCGCGACGGTACCGGTGGAGCCCTGGACGGCCGAGGAACCCCGGTTGTACGACGGGGAGTTGATCACCGCCGGGGAGACCGTCCCGCTGCGGATCGGGTTCCGTACGGTGTGTGTCGAGGACGGGCTGCTGAAGGTCAACGGCCGCCGGATCCTGCTGCGCGGCGTCAACCGCCATGAATTCGATCCGCGGTACGGGCGCACCGTCGGGCCCGAGGTGATGCGCCGCGATCTGCTGATGATGAAGCAGCACAACGTCAACGCGGTGCGCACCAGCCACTATCCGCCGCACCCGGCGTTCCTCGACCTCTGCGACGAGCTGGGGCTGTGGGTCGTCGACGAGTGCGATCTGGAGACGCACGGGTTCGGGCAGCAGGACTGGCGGGACAATCCGGTCGACGATCCGCGCTGGGAGCCGGCGCTGCTGGACCGGGCCCGCCGGATGGTCGAGCGGGACAAGAACCACCCCAGCATCGTGCTGTGGTCGCTGGGCAACGAGTGCGGGACGGGCCGCGGACTGTCCGCCATGGCCGGGTGGATGCGCGAGCGCGATCCGTCCCGTCCGCTGCACTACGAGGGCGACCGCAGCTGCGCCGACACCGACGTCTACTCCCGGATGTACGCCGACCACGCCGAGGTGGAGCGGATCGGCCGGCGCACCGAGGGGCCGCTGGACGACCCCGCGCTGGATGCCCGGCGCCGTCAACTCCCGTTCATCCTCTGCGAGTACGCGCACGCGATGGGCAACGGTCCGGGCGGCCTCGGCGAGTACCAGCGGCTGTTCGAGACGTACCCGCGCTGCCAGGGCGGCTTCGTGTGGGAGTGGATCGACCACGGGCTGCGGCAGCGGGCGCCGGACGGCGAGGTGTACCACGCCTACGGCGGCGACTTCGGTGAGGAGCTGCACGACGGGAACTTCGTCTGCGACGGCCTGGTGCTGCCGGACCGGACGCCGTCGCCGGGGCTGGCCGAGGTGAAGAAGGTCGTCGAGCCGGTGCGGATCGAGGCCGGGCCCGAGGGTGACGACGGCGGGCAGACGGTCCGGATCACCAATCTGTACGACTTCTCCGGGCTCGGGCACCTCTCGTTCGTCTGGTGTTACGAGGTGGCGGGCAACCCGTGCGGCAGCGGGTGGCTGGAGATGCCCACGCCGCCACCGGGCGAGTCGGTCGTGACGGCCCTGCCGGACATGGCGGAGGAGCGGGACGAGGGCCAGGAGGCGCTGTGGACGGTGCGGGCCGTGCTGGCCTGCGACACCGCCTGGGCGCCGGCCGGGCACGAGGTCGCGTGGGGCCAGTTCCCGGCCGTACCGCGCCCGGCCTACGTGCCTCCGGTACCCACCGCCACCCCGCGCCGCGGCGTGGGCAATGTGATCGTCCTCGGGCCGGGCACGTTCGACGCCACGACCGGGACGCTGGGCTATCTGGACGGGGTGCGGATCGGCGGCCCCCGGCTGTACGTCTGGCGGGCGCCGACCGACAACGACGAGGCCGCGCCCTGGCAGCCCGGGCCGCGGCCGGCCAGCGAATGGCGCCGGCTCGGCCTGCACCGGATGCGGCACCGCGTGGACGCCGTCGAACCGGACGGGCCCGCCCTGGTGGTGCGCACCCGGGTGGCCCCGGCCGGCTCCCCGCTCGCGCTGCGCGCGGTCTACCGGTGGACGGCCCGACGCGAGCTGCTGCGGCTGGAGTTGGCGGTCGATCCGGAGGGCGACTGGCCGGTTCCGCTGCCCCGGCTCGGGGTGCGGATGGCGGTGTGCGGGAGCCTGGGGCGGGCGGAGTGGTACGGCGGCGGGCCGGGTGAGGGCTATCCGGACACCCGGGCGGCCGCCCGCACCGGGCGCTGGTCGCGGTCGGTGGCGGAGCTGCAGACGCCCTACGTCCGGCCGCAGGAGAACGGTTCCCGGCCCGGTGTGCGCTGGGTCGAACTGACCCGGCCGGACGGTTCGGGCCTCCGGGTCGAGGGGGACCCGGACTTCGCCTTCGCCGCCCGCCGCTGGTCCGACGAGGAGCTGACCGCGGCCCGGCACACCCCGGACCTGCGGCCCGGCGAGGCCCTGTGGCTGCATCTCGACCATGCGCAGCACGGCATCGGCAGCCAGTCGTGCGGGCCGGGGGTGCTGCCGCAGTACCGGCTGGAGGCCGCCCCGGCACGGTTCTCGTTCGTGTTCGCGACGCTGTCCTGAGCGGTCCGCGGCCTCCGGCCTCGCCGTCGGCGCAGGCCACGGGCATTGTCGGTGGGCGGAGCTACGATCCGAAGGAGCTGGGAAACGATCCGCCCGGCCGCACACCAGGAGGGTTCGCACCATGGTCAGCACGGTCCCGACGCTCGCCGACGCCCTCGCCGCGGGGCCGGTGGTCCTCGACGGCGGGCTGTCCAACCAGCTGGAGGCGGCCGGACACGACCTGAGCGACGCGCTGTGGTCGGCCCGGCTGCTGGCCGAGGAGCCGGAGGCGGTGGTGCGGGCGCATCTGGCGTACTACGCAGCGGGGGCGCAGGTCGCGATCACCTCCAGCTACCAGGCGACGTTCGAGGGGTTCGCGCGGCGCGGGATCGGCGCGGAGGAGGCCGCGGAGCTGCTCGGGCGGAGCGTGGCGCTGGCCCGCGAGGCGGCCGGCCGGGCGCGGGCGGGCGGCGCCAGCGGCCCGCTGTACGTGGCCGCTTCGGCGGGTCCGTACGGCGCGATGCTGGCGGACGGTTCCGAGTACCGCGGCCGGTACGGCCTGTCGGTGGCGGAGCTGGAGCGGTTCCACCGGCCGCGGCTGGAGGTGCTGGCGGCGGCCGGGCCCGATGTGCTGGCGCTGGAGACGGTGCCGGACGCCGACGAGGCCCGGGCGCTGCTGCGGGCGGTGCGCGGGCTGGGCGTGCCGGCGTATCTGTCGTACAGCGTCGCCGGGGACACGACGCGGGCCGGGCAGCCGCTGGCGGAGGCGTTCGCCCTCGCGGCGGAGGTGGACGAGGTGATCGCCGTGGGGGTGAACTGCTGCGCGCCGGACGACGCGGACCGCGCGGTGCCGCTGGCCGCGCGGGTCACCGGCAAGCCGGTGGTGGTGTATCCGAACAGCGGGGAGCGCTGGGACGCCGAGGCGCGGGCGTGGTGCGGCATACCGGAGTTCGCCGCCGGCCGGGTCGCCGGCTGGGTCGCGGACGGCGCCCGGCTGATCGGCGGCTGCTGCCGGGTCGGGCCGGACGCCATCGCGGAGCTGGCGTCCGGCCTCGGCCACTGACACCCGGCCGGTCGGACGGCGCTCAGGACAGCGGCTTGGTGAGCTTCTTGGTGCCGCTGCTGTTGCCCATCAGGCTGCAGCTGACGGACTTGTAGCCGAGCTTGTAGCCCCTGAGGTTGGGGTACTGCACGTAGGTGCCCTCGGCGGTGCCGGCGGGCTGCCGGGACGCCTTGCGCTCCAGCTCGTCCCGGCAGAGCGACGACGCCTTGTCCTTGATGTCGGATTCGCTGGTCAGGCCCGCGCCGAGGCGGTGGGTGGTGACGACCTCGGCGTCGTGCGGGCCGTTGCAGGAAGCCGTCTCGTTCATGCCGTTGCCGTCCGGGCCCAGGTCGTAGCAGTCACCCACCTTCAGCAGGTAGAAGGGGAGCGCGCCGGAGGACGGCGAGGGGGTGCTCCCGGTGTCGCTGCTGGGTGAGGCGTAGGGGTCGTCGGAGGGCGTGGCGGAGGCGCTGTCGGACGGGGTGGCGGAGGTGCTCGAATTGGCCGACGGCTGGGCGCGGTTGCTACCGCCGCCGTCGTCACTGTTGGCGATCGCGATGACGGCGATGACGGCGGCCAGCACGACCACACCACCGCCGATGATGGCGGCGATGAGCTTGCCGTTGCCGCCGCCGTTGGGCGGGCCGGGCGGCTGCTGCCAGCCGCCGGGGCCACCCGGGCCGGCCGGTCCCGGAGGGCCGTAGCCGCCGGCGGGCGGTCCGAAGCCGCCGGGGGCCTGATTGCCGCCGGGCGGCTGGCCGTAGCCGCCGGAGCCGTATCCGCCCTGGCCGGCGGGGCCATAGCCGCCGGCCGGCGGTCCGAACCCGCCCGGGTTGTCGGGGGCGGCTGGTTCGGCGGGTGCGGCTGGCCGGGCGGCGGAGGCGGAAAGCTCATAACGGAAAGGATCGCTTCTTTACTGGGTTTCACGGGAGGCGGTGACCAAGCTGGAACACTCCGGGTCTGACATGTCCGTCCGCTGGGCACCGTTGGCGACAGGCAGCAAGCCACCCTACGGCCCGGAGGTTCCGCGTGTTCACCGACCTGCCCCTGGACGAACTGCGCACCTATCGCCCCCCGTTGCCCGAGCCGCCCGGATTTGATGCGTTCTGGGAGCGCACCCTCGCCGAGGCCCGCAGCCATGACCTGGCCGCGCGGTTCACCGCGCTCGACACCGGGCTGGCCCTGCTGCGCACCTACGACGTGACGTTCTCCGGGTTCGGCGGGCACCCGATCCGTGGCTGGTTCCTGATCCCGCGGGCGGCCGCCGGGCCGCTGCCGTGCGTCGTGCAGTACCTCGGTTACGGCGGTGGCCGGCTGCGGCCGCACGACTGGCTGCTGTGGCCCGCGGCGGGGTACGCCACCCTGGTCATGGACGCCCGCGGGCAGAGCGGCCCGGACCGTCCCGGTGACACCCCCGACCCGGCCGGCTACCGCAACCCGGGCGTCCCCGGCCGGCTGACCCAGGGCCTGCTCGACCCCGACGACCACTACTACCGGCGGCTGTTCACCGATGCCGTACGGGCCGTGGAGACCGCGCGCGGCCACGACGAGGTGGACGAGGAGCGGATAGTGGTCGCCGGGCACAGCCAGGGCGGGGCGCTCGCCCTGGCGATGAGCGGGCTGGTCCCGGGCCTGGCCGGGGCGCTGATCGACGCGCCGTTCCTGACCCACATCCGCCGCGCGGTCGAGGTCACCGACGCCGGCCCGTACGGCGAGCTCGGCCGCTACTTCGCGGGCGCCCGGGACCACGTCGACACCGCCCTGGACACCCTGGACCACTTCGACGGGCTGAACTTCGCGGTCCGGGCCACCGCCCCGGCGCTCTTCGCGACCGCGCTGCGCGACGACGTGGTGCCGCCGTCCACCGGCTTCGCCGCGTACCACCACTACGCGGGCGAGAAGGAGCTGAAGGTGTGGCGGTTCAACGCCCACGAAACCGGCGGCACCGACCAGCGCGCCGCCGAACTCGGCTTCGTCCGCGGGCTCTTCGGCTGACCCCCGGCCGGTTCAGGACGCGCCGAGCACGTGGTCCATGGCCAGCTGGTCCAGCTGCTCGAAGGCCATCCCGCGGGCGGCGGCCACCTCCGGGCGGAAGGTCTCGTAGGCGGTGGGGTCGGCGAGCAGCCCGGCCAGGCCGTCCTCGGCGGTGGGGCGGGCCAGCTCGGGCAGGCGGGCGGCGCGCAGCGCATCCTGGACGGCCGGGTCGGCCCGGAAGGCCGCGGCGCGCTCCTTGAGGATCAGGTAGGTGCGCATGCAGCCGGCCGCGGAGGCCCAGACGCCGTCGAGGTCCTCGGTGCGCGGCGGTTTGAAGTCGAAGTGCCGGGGCCCGTCGTAGCCGGCGGTCTCCAGCAGGTCCACGAGCCAGAACGCGGCGCGCAGATCGCCGGCGCCGAAGCGCAGGTCCTGGTCGTACTTGACGCCGCTCTGGCCGTTGAGGTCGATGTGGAAGAGCTTGCCCTGCCAGAGGGCCTGGGCGATGCCGTGCGGGACGTTGAGGCCGGCCATCTGCTCGTGGCCGACCTCCGGGTTGACGCCGAAGAGGCCGGGGCGTTCGAGGCGCTCGATGAAGGCCAGGGCGTGGCCGACGGTGGGCAGCAGGATGTCGCCGCGCGGCTCGTTGGGCTTGGGCTCGATGGCGAACCGCAGGTCGTAGCCCTGCTCGACGACGTACTGGCCGAGCAGGTCGAAGGCCTCCTTGAGCCGGTCGAGGGCAGCGCGGACGTCCTTGGCCGCCCCGGACTCGGCGCCCTCCCGGCCGCCCCAGGCCACATAGGTGCGGGCGCCCAGTTCGGCGGCGAGGTCGATGTTGCGGAGCGTCTTGCGCAGCGCGAAGCGGCGGACGTCGCGGTCGTTGGCGGTGAAGGCGCCGTCCTTGAAGACCGGGTGGGTGAAGAGGTTGGTGGTCGCCATCGGGACGACCAGACCCGTGGCCTCCAGCGCCCGGCGGAAGCGTTTGACGGCCGTCTCCCGCTCGATGTCGTCGGCGCCGAACGGGATCAGGTCGTCGTCGTGGAAGGTGACGCCGTACGCGCCGAGCTCGGCGAGGCGGTGCACGGTCTCGACCGGGTCCAGGGCGCGGCGGGTGGCGTCCCCGAACGGGTCGCGGCCCTGCCAGCCGACGGTCCACAGACCGAAACTGAACCTGTCCTCGGGCACCGGCTGGTAGCGCATCGCATCTCCCTCGGCCATTTCGTCAAGGCGCTTTACAAATTCCGCGGCGGCCAAACTAATATGCGGCGGCACACCGGGGAACCCCCTGGAAGCAGACCGTGCGAGAAGGCTCCGCAGCTGTGTGGCAGCGGGCCGTCAAGGGAGAGAGCACGATGGGCGCACAGGCAGCGGGACCGCTCGTCCTCGGCGTGGACAGCTCGACGCAGTCCACGAAGACGCTGGTCGTGGACGCGGAGACCGGTGTGGTCGTCGCGCGCGGGCAGGCGCCGCACACGGTCGGCGGCGGCCCCGGCAAGGAGAGCGACCCCCGGCAGTGGTGGGAGGCGCTGGGCGGGGCGCTGGCGCAGTGCGGCGACGCCGCCCGGCAGGTCTCCGCGGTGTCGGTCGCCGGGCAGCAGCACGGGCTGGTCACGCTGGACGCGGCCGGCGACCCGGTGCGGCCGGCCCTGCTGTGGAACGACGTCCGCGCCGCGGGCCACAGCGAGCGGCTGATCGCCGAGCGGGGCGGCGCCCGGGCCTGGGCGGACCGGGTGGGGAGCGTACCGGGACCGGCGTTCACGGTGGCCAAGTGGGCCTGGCTGCGGGAGACCGAGCCGGCCGCGGCCGCCGCCACCGCCGCGGTGCGGCTGCCGCACGACTACCTCACCGGGCGGCTGACCGGCGAGGCGGTCACCGACCGCGGGGACGCCTCCGGCACGGGCTGGTGGGCCTCCGCCACCGGGGCGTACGACACCGAGATCCTGGCGCACGTCGGGCTGCCCCCGGAGGCGCTGCCCCGGGTGGCGCAGCCGGGTGAGGCCGCCGGGACGGTGCACGCCGGGGAACTGCCGCTGCCGCGGGGCGCCCTGGTGGCCGCGGGCACCGGCGACAACATGGCGGCCGCGCTCGGCCTCGGCCTGCGCCCCGGGCAGCCGGTGCTGAGCCTGGGCACCTCGGGGACGGTCTACGCGGTCTCCACCCACCGACCGGCCGATCCGACCGGCACCGTCGCCGGTTTCGCCGACGCCCGGGGCGACTGGCTGCCGCTGGCCTGCACCCTGAACTGCACGCTGGCCGTGGACCGGGTGGCGGCGCTGCTGGGCCGCGACCGGGAGGCCGTGGAGGCGGGCGGCGAGGTGGTGGTGCTGCCGTTCCTGGACGGGGAGCGCACGCCGAACCTGCCCGGGGCGTCGGGCCTGATGCACGGGCTGCGGCACGACACCACGGCCGGCCAGCTGCTCCAGGCGGCCTACGACGGCGCGGTCTTCGCGCTGCTGCGGGCGCTGGAGCAAGTGCTGGACGCGGACGCCACGGCCGGGGCGCCGCTGCTGCTGATCGGCGGCGGCGCGAAGGGCCGGGCCTGGCGGGAGACGGTCCGCCGGCTCTCCGGCCGCCCGGTGGTGGTGCCCGAGGCGCAGGAGCTGGTCGCGCTCGGCGCGGCGGCCCAGGCGGCCGGGCTGCTGCTGGGCGAGGACCCGGCGGCGGTGGCCCGCCGGTGGGGCACCGCACGCGGCACGGAGTACGAGGCCCAGCCGCGGGACGACGCCGCCCTGGACCGCCTGGCCGCGACCCTCACCGACGCGGAGCCGCTGCTACGGCGCTGAGCCGTACACCGGCGCAGCCCGCGCCCGGCATCTCCGTGACCCGACACCTCCGAGGAGCCCCGTGACCCCGCCCGGCAGCGACACCCAGACCGGCATCCGGCGGCGCAATCTCGCCCGGGTGCTGCAGGCCGTGGCGGCGCACGGGCCGCTGTCGCGGCCGGCGGTGGCGGCGCGGATCGGGCTGACCCGGGCGGGCGTGGCGCCGCTGGTGGACGAGCTGCTGCGGGCCGGGCTGCTGGTCGAGCCGGGGCCGGCGGCGCCCCGCGGCCGGGGCCGGCCGGGGAGCGAACTGGTGGTCAGCGACCGCGGCCCGGCGGGGCTCGGGGCGGAGATAGGCGTGGACCACCTCGCGGTGTGCGCGATCGATCTGCGCGGCCGGATACGGGCGCGTGCGGCGGTCGGCGCGGCGAACCGGAACAGCGCGCCCGGGCCCGTACTGGAGCGGCTCGGGGAGCTGCTCGCGGAGGTGACCGGGCGGATCGCCGGGGAGGGGCTGCGGCCGGCCGGGCTCGCGGTGGCGGTGCCGGGGCTGGTGGCCCGCGGCGGGACGACCGTCGTGCACGCGCCCAACCTCGGCTGGCGGGCGGCGGACCTGGCACCGGGCCTGGCTCCGGTGACCGCCCCGGCGGGCTCCCCGGCCGTGCCGCTGACCGTGGAGAACGAGGCGAACCTGGGGGCGCTGGCCGAACTGCGGCCGGCCGGTGCGGACGGCGGGCGGCCGGGGCCGCCGCCGGACTTCGTCCACGTCTCGGCCGAGGCCGGGATCGGCGCGGCGGTCGTGGTGGACGGCCAACTGCTGCGGGGTGCACGGGGGTTCGCCGGTGAGCTGGGTCATGTGCCGGTGTATCCGGACGGCCGCCGGTGCGACTGCGGCGGCCGCGGGTGCCTGGAGCAGTACGCGGGGGAAGCGGCCGTGCTGCGGGCGAGCGGGGCGGCAGGCGTGGAGGCGGCGGCCGGCCAGGCGGGGCCGGGGGCCCGGATCGCGCTGCTCGCGCGCCGTGCGGCGGACGGCGACCCGGCCACCGTACGGGCCCTGGAGGAGGCGGGGACGGCGCTCGGTATCGCGCTCGCCGGGGCGGTGAATCTGCTCGACCCCCGGGCGGTCGTCCTGGGAGGTGCGCTGGCCGGGCTCGCGCCCTGGGTCCTGCCGTCGCTGGAACGGGAGTTGACACTGCGGACGGCCGTGGCGGCGGATCCGGCGCGGACCGGCGGGCCGTTGGTGACGGTGTCACGTCTGGGGGCGGACGGGCCGCTGCTGGGGGCGGCGCACGCGGCGTTGCGAGGCGTCCTGGACGACCCCTTCCCTTCCTGTGCCCCGGCTGACTCTCCCCCGGCCCGAACCGGCTAAACCTTTCCATGGAAACAGATTTCCATGCCACCCCATCGAGCGATTGTGCCGATAAAAAGCGCACGACTACCGTCGGTTCGGCGGGCTGCCGCGAGACCGCTGCGAATCGGTTCCGGGGCAGTCCCGCATCGCACCCTCCCATGAGACAGGTGGCATTGTGACGATTGCCGACGAATCGCTTCCCAGCCGCGCGGAAGAATCCCAGAATTCCAGTCTGAGTACCACTGCCGCACGGAAGTTGGCGACCACCACCAAAACCGCGCCGCAGATGCAGGGAATCACTTCCCGCTGGCTGCTGCGGTTGTTGCCCTGGGTGCAGGTGTCGGGTGGCACGTACCGGGTGAACCGCCGGCTGACCTACACCGTCGGCGACGGGCGCATCGACTTCGACATCAACGGCGGCGACGTCTCGATCATCCCGGAGGAACTGCGGGAACTGCCCGCTCTGCGGGACTTCACCGACCAGGAGGTGCTGGCGGCGCTCGGCGAGCGGTTCACGCAGGTCGAGTACGCGCCCGGCGAGCTGATCGCCGAGGCCGGCACGCCGGACGACCGGCTGGTGCTGATCGCGCACGGCCGGGTGGACCGCATCGGCACCGGCAAATACGGCGACCTGACGGTGCTGGAAGCGCTCGCCGGGGGTGACCATTTCGGCACCGGTCCGCTCGACGCCGACGGGGCGACCTGGGAGTTCAGCTACCGCGCGGTGACCCGGGTGACGGTCATGGCACTGCCGCGGCAGGCGGGCCAGGAGGTGATCGGCCGCTCCCCCGGGCTGCGCGAGCACCTGGCGACGGCCGAGCGGTCCGCCTCCCGGCCGGCGAACGACAGCGGCGAGTCGGCGGTGTCCGTGGCGTCCGGGCACCAGGGCGAGCCGGCCCTCCCCGGCACCTTCGTCGACTACGACGCGGCGCCGCGGGAGTACGAACTCAGCGTGGCCCAGACGGTGCTGCGCGCGCACAGCCGGGTCGGCGACCTCTACAGCGACCCGATGAACCAGGTCGAGGAGCAGCTGAAGCTCACGATCCAGGCGCTGCGCGAGCGCCAGGAGCACGAGATGATCAACAACCGCGAGTTCGGGCTGCTGCACAACGCCGACCTCAAGCAGCGCATCCACACCCGCACCGGACCGCCCACCCCCGACGACCTCGACGAACTGCTCGCGACGGTCTGGAAGGACCCGGGCTTCCTGCTCGCCCATCCGCAGGCCATCGCCGCCTTCGGCCGGGAGTGCAGCGCCCGCGGGCTGTATCCGACCGCGGTGGATTTCATGGGGCATTCGCTGCCGTCCTGGCGCGGGGTGCCGATCTTCCCGTGCAACAAGATTCCGGTCACCAAGGAACGCACCAGCTCGATTCTGGTACTGCGCACCGGTGCAGAAAAGCAGGGTGTGGTCGGCCTGCACCAGACCGGAATTCCCGATGAATACGAGCCGGGGCTGTCGGTGCGCTATATGGGCATCGACGACCGGGCGGTCCTCAAGTATCTGGTCAGCGCCTACTATTCCGCGGCCATTCTCGTGCCCGATGCGCTGGGCGTGCTGGACGACGTGCAGATCGGCCAGTGAACGGCCGCCGCAGGAAAAGCACGGCAGCACGCGTATCCGCACGCACCCGGTAGCACCAGCACAGCGCAGCACCGACAGAACAGGTGAGCTTCTTCCATGACCACACCGGTGGACCCGACGTCCGGCCCGC
Organism: Streptomyces endophytica; assembly: GCF_026153355.1. Lineage (GTDB taxonomy): Bacteria > Actinomycetota > Actinomycetes > Streptomycetales > Streptomycetaceae > Streptomyces > Streptomyces endophytica. Next base: position 5,971,251 of record NZ_CP110636.1, read on the forward strand.
AGCCCTCCGAGGTCGAGCAGAGTCCGTCCAGCCTGGGCACCGCCGCGGCCCGCAATCTGGCGACCACGACCAAGACCGTGCCGCAGATGCAGGGATCTCGTCCCGCTGGCTGCTGCGCGTCCTGCCGTGGACACAGGTCTCCGGCGGCACCTACCGCGTCAACCGCCGACTGACGCACACCCTCGGCGACGGGCGGATCGAGTTCGTCTCGACCGGCACCGACGTCCGGGTGATCCCGGCCGAGCTGCGCGAACTGGCGCCGCTGCGCGGCTATGCCGACGCCCCGACCCTGGAGACGCTGGCCGGCCGCTTCGTCCAGCGGGAGTTCGCCCCGGGCGACGTGCTGGCCCGTAGGGGCGGCCCGACCGACCGGGTCATCCTGATCGCGCACGGCAAGCTGGACCGGCTCGGCGCCGGCAAGTACGGCGACGAGACGTCCCTGGGCACGCTGGCCGACGGTGACGCCATCGGCGCGGCGGCGCTGCTGTCCGGGGACGCGGAGTGGGAGCACTCCGTGCGCGCGGTGACCCGGGTGACCGCACTGACCCTCTACCGCAGCGACTTCGAAGCGGTGCTGGGCGAGTCCGACTCACTGCGGGCGCACATCGAGGCGTTCCGTAGCGCGCTGGTGCCGGCGCAGAACAAGCACGGTGAGGCGGCCATCGAGCTGGCCGCCGGCCATGTCGGCGAGCCGGCGCTGCCGAGCACCTTCGCGGACTACGAACTGACGCCGCGGGAGTACGAACTCGGCGTGGCGCAGACGGTGTTGAAGGTGCACTCGCGGGTCGCCGACCTCTACAACGGGCCGATGAACCAGCTGGACCAGCAGTTGCGGCTGACCGTGGAGGCGCTGCGCGAGCGCCAGGAACACGAGATGATCAACAACCGCGAGTTCGGGCTGCTGCACAACGCCGACCTCAAGCAGCGCATCCACACCCGCACCGGACCGCCCACCCCCGACGACCTCGACGAGCTGATCTCCCGGCGCCGCAAGACGCAGTTCCTGCTGGCGCATCCGCGCACCATCGCCGCCATCGGGCGGGAGTGGAACGCCCGGGGGATCTACCCCAGCACCGTCCCGTTCGAGGGCGGGGAGGTGCGGGCCTGGCGGGGCATCCCGCTGCTGCCCTGCAACAAGATCCCGATCACCCCGGACCAGACCAGCTCGATCCTGGCGCTGCGGGTCGGCGAGGAGAACCAGGGCGTGATCGGGCTGCACCAGACCGGCATCCCGGACGAGTACCAGCCCGGCCTGTCCGTCCGCTTCATGGGCATCAACGACCAGGCGGTCATCAACTACCTGGTCAGCGCGTACTTCTCGGCGGCCGTGCTGGTGCCGGACGCGCTCGGCATCCTGGAGGACGTCGAGATCGGCCACTGACCGGCGGGGCGCCTCCGTACGTGCCGCGTCCGGGCCCGTCCCTTCAGGGACCCGGACGCGGCACCCGGGTGACGGCCGATCAGGTGTGACCCCATCTCGTGACCTGCGCCGTTGCCGCCTTTGGTCGAGCCATTGGCGGCCCGGCCATGCCCTTGGCAGGACCTGCCCGGTTGCGCATGATGAACGCATCGCATGTGCGTGACATGTACGCGACCATCCTCGGTCCTTGTCAGGAGTTCACATGGAGCCCCGCCACCCCCGTCCCGCCCGCCGGCGCCTGATCACCGGCGCGGCCGCGCTCGCCGCGTCCGCCGCCCTCGCCCCGCTCGCCGCGTCCGCCGCCCTGGCCGCCCCGCGCCCCCGGACACCGCGCGGCGGCGACGGCTACCCCCCGGTCGAATGGATCCCGGCCAGCAAGTCCAACTTCACCGCCGCGAAACGCCCGGACCAGTACCCGATCGAGATGGTCGTGATCCACGTGACGCAGGAGACCTACGAGGACACCCTCCGGCTGTTCCAGGACTCCACGCACAAGGCCGCCGCCCACTACGTCGTCCGCTCCTCCGACGGCCACCTCGCCCAGTGCGTCACCGAACGCAACGTCGCCTGGCACGCCGGCAACTGGGACTACAACACCCGCAGCATCGGCATCGAGCACGAGGGCTGGATCGACGACCCGACGTGGTTCACCGACGTCCTCTACGAGCGCTCCGCCCGGCTCACCGCCGCCGTCTGCGACCGCTACGGGATCCCCAAGGACCGCGAGCACATCATCGGCCACGTCGAGGTCCCCGGCTCCGACCACACCGACCCGGGCGAGTACTGGGACTGGGCGCACTACCTGCAGCTGGTCACCGAGGCGTCCTGGCGGCACCGGAGATGACCCGGCGCGCGTCACGCGGTCCGCAGGAAGCGCTCCAGTCCGGCGAGGTCGTCCGAGTTGAGGTGGTCCACGCCGGCCCGCAGCAGCGCCGTCCAGACCGCCTCGCGGGCCGGTCCGGGCGCGTCCGGCGTGGCCCAGAAGCGCAGCCTGCGCCGCTCGGCGTGTGCCGCGGCCACCAACCGCCGCAACAGCTCCCGCTCGTGACCGGGCATCGGCCCCACACCCTGCCAGCCGAAGGTGTCCGTCCAGGAGGCGGAGACCAGCGGGGCGAAGGACGCCGGGGCGGGGGTGCCGAGGTCCTCGGGGCGCCCGTCGTAGAAGGCGTGGCGCTCCCGTTCGGCCGCCATGGGCGCCCGGGCGGCCCGGTCCCCGGAGATCACCGCGGTGACCGGACCGCGCCGCACCCGGCCGGCCCGGTACCCGCTCAGCAGGTCCCGGTAGCGGCGCAGCACGGGAGACAGTGCGCGGTAGGTGGGGTCGCCGGCGGTCTTGATGTCGATGAGCAGCTGGAGGGACAGCCGCGACCCGCGGTAGACCGTGCCGCCCTGGGCGCGGATCCGCCGGCGCAGCGGGTCGAGGTAGAGCGACTGGAGGGTGCGGGCCGGGTCGAGGTCGCCCTCCTCGTGCCCCACCAGCAGCCGCCCGTCGACCAGCCAGATGTCCGCCTCCACGCTGCCGAAACCGTGCTCCAGGGCGTCGAGGAGCGGCCGCGGATGCACATAGTCGTTGTGGGCGTGGGCGCGCGCCAGCGGCACCGGGACGGCGGGACGCACGACGGGGCCGCGGGCGGTGGTGTCACGGGCGGCGGCCGGTGCGGTCAGACCCGCCACCAGGGCGGCGCCCAGCGACACGACGGCCGTTCTGCGGGTGTACGGATTCATGACATCTCCAGGTCATAGTGAGCGGTCCATAGTGGGGCGTGCCGCATGCACGTGGCGCGGTGAACGTCTCTGGTACCCGGTGCAGTTGACGTGACGTCAGGGGCAATCGTGAAGCAGCGATTCGGTCGGGTTCGCGCGGTACTGACGGTGCTGGCGGTGTGGGGCGTGCTGGCCGGCGGAATGGCGGGCGGGGCCCGGCCACCGCGGCGGGCCCCAGCCTGCGCCGCTCCGGTGCCCTGCCGGTGGCGCCCGGTGTGGCGTACGGCGAATTCCGGATGACGGTGCCGCGCGGGGTGGTGCACGGACATCTGCTGACGGTCGATCTGGGCGATCCGCGGGTCTCGGTGGACCTGCTGTACCCGGGCGTGGTCGGGGCCCGGGCGCCGGTGTCCCGGCTGGCCGCGGCGCGGGGTGCGGTAGCGGCCGTCAACGGGGACTTCTTCCACATCACCGAGACCCAGCATCCGGGCGTGGAGGCCACCGGCGCCCCGGACGGCCCGGCCGTGGTCTCCGGCCGGCAGCTGAAGGCGGCGGTCCCCGACGGGCAGCGCTTCGGGCCCGTACTGCCGCCGGGTGCCAGCACCGAGGACGTCCTCGGCGTGGGCTACGACCGCCGGGCGCGGCTGGACCGGCTCACCCTGCGGGGCGTGGCACTGACCCCCGAGGGCGGGCTGCCGCTGCGCGGGCTCAACCAGTACGCGCTGCCGGAGGACGGCATCGGCGCGTACACCCCGCAGTGGGGCCCGGCGTCCCGGGAGCGGGCCGTCTGCGGGACGGACACCGAGCGGGCGGCGCCGTGCAGCACGGACACCGCGGAGGTCACGGTCCGGTACGGCCGGGTGACGGCGATCGAGGACGCTCCGGGCGCCGGCGGGGTGGCCGCGGGGAGCGTGGTGCTGGTGGGCCGGGAGGAGGGCGCACGGCAGTTGCGCAAACTGCACCTCGGGGAGCCGTTGCGGGTGGGCTACCGGCTGGCCGGCGAGGGGCCGGTGCCGCTGCGGTTCGCGGTGGGCGGTTTCCCGATCGTCCGGGACGCACGGCCGGTGGCCGGACTGGACACCGTCGCGGTGGCGGTGCGGACCGCCGCGGGGATCGCACCCGGTGGGCGGGTGCTGTATCTGCTGGCGCTGGACGGCGCGCGCGGCCAGACCGGATTGACGGTGAGTGAACTCGGTGTGCTGATGGCGCAGTTGGGGTCCGAGGAGGCGATGAACCTGGACGGCGGGGGGTCCTCGACGCTGGTGACGGACGACGGCACCGGTGACGGGGTCGTGGTGCGCAACCATCCGTCGGGCGGGGCGGAGCGCCCGGTGGCGAACGGCGTGGGGATCTTCTCCCTCGGGTGAGCGGCGGAGCGGTGCGCCCGGCCGGACGCACCCCACGCCGCCGGGCCCGCCACCGCGCACGCCCGCCCGTCCGTCACGCCCGCCCGGCGGTCACGTCCTCCCGGCGCGCCCGGCCCCCGCGGCGCGCATCCGGCCCACGGCGTACACACAGCCGGCCAGCGCCAGGTCGGAGAGCAGCATGAAGCCGATCGAGTAGCTGCCCTTGGCGCTGTAGACGGCGCCCATGACCAGCGGCGGGACGAAGCCGCCGAGGCCGCCGGTGGCGCCGACGATGCCGGTGACGCTGCCGACCCCGGCCTGCGGCGTCACCCGGGAGACCAGCGCGAAGACCGAGCCGCTGGCCACGCCGAGGCCGGCCGCCATGACCAGGAAGTCGAAGGTGCCGACCGGGTCCAGCGGCGGGTCGAAGGCCTGGACGACGGCGAGCACGGCGACCGTGCCGAGCGCCCCGGCGGTGACGACGGCCGGGTGCACCCGGTCCGAGCACCAGCCGCCGATCGGCCGGAAGGCCACCGTGACCAGCGCGAAGCCGGCCGCCTTGGTGCCCGCGTCGGTGACGTCGAGGTGGTACCAGGTCTGCAGGTAGGTCGGGAGGTAGACGCCGAACGCGACGATGCCGCCGAAGCCGATCGCGTACAGCGCGGCCAGCTCCCAGGTGGCGCGCAGCCGGCCGGCCTGGCCGAGCCGGGTGGCGAGCGGGGTCTCGGGCACCGGCCGGCTCGGGTGGTCGCTGATCATCAGGGCGCCGACGACGGCGAAGAGGGCGAGGCCCACGGCGACGACGAGATAGGGCAGGTTCTCGTCGTAGTGGTGGATGCGGGGGGTCAGATAGGCGGAGAGGGCGATGCCGCCCATGCCCATCCCGAAGATCCCCAGGGCCAGCCCCCGCTTGCGGGGCGGGAACCAGGCGTTGACGAGCGGGATGCCGATGGCGAAGGTGGTGCCGCCCAGGCCGAGCAGGAAGCCGGTGCCGAGCAGCGCGCCGTAGGAGTGCTTGGCGGGGATCAGCAGCAGCACGGGCACGATGGTCAGCGTCGAGACCAGCGGGAACATCACCCGGGCCCCATAGCGGTCGGTGAGCGCGCCGACCGGGACCTGCCCCAGGGAGCCGACCAGCACCGGCACCGCCACCAGGGCCGACACCTGGACGTCGGTCAGGCCGAGGCCGCTCTTGAAGACGTTGCCGAGCGGGGAGATGAGGTTCCACGCCCAGAAGGTGACGGTGAAGCCGAGGGTGGCGACCGCGAGGTTCCGGTAGGCCGCCAGGGTCACGGGCGCACACTGCTCACCACGTCGGCGGCGCCGGCCAGCCCTGGTGGATGTCCGGGGCCAGGCTGCTGCTCGCGAGGTAGAAGCCGAGCAGTGCGCACACGAGGGCGTGCGAGAACTTGAGCTTTCCGCTGCGCAGGAAGATCACGGTCAGGGTCAGCAGCAGCAGTACGACCGAGATGGAAATCGCCATGGGACGCACACCTCCTCAACCGCCGCCCGAACGGACGGCAAGGGGTGGCCAGTTTGGCGTATTTCGGGGTATGTCCGGTTCGAGGCCCGATGCTCCATCCGGGTGTTCACTACGGGTCACCGGCCGGGAAGGACACCCGGCGGCAGTGACGTGGATCACATCACTCCCCGCAACGGAGTCGCGGCATTGCCCGTCTTAGCGGCCGAACATCGCCGCCCCTCCCTGACCTCAGACGGACCCCCATGCCCCTTCGCCCCTCCCCCGCCGCAGGCCCTGGCGCGCCGCACTCGCCCTGGCCGGGGTGGTCGGCGCGGGCACGCTCACCGCGTGCGGGGTCGGCGCGGCGCCGGGCGCCCAGGGTTCTCCGGTGCGGGTGACGCTGGGCGCGGCGAACGGGACCCGGACCGTCCAGGCCGGCGACCGGCTGCGGGTGACCGTGCAGGGCGGGGTGCTGACCGAGGTGACGGTCGCCGACCCCCGGGGGCGGCGACTGCCCGGCGGTCTCGGCGGCGGCGGAACCGTATGGACCGCCAGCGCGCCGGCCGCGCCGGACACCCGGTACTCCGTCCTCGCCCGGACGAAGGACGACCGGGGCGGCCAGGGCGCGGCCAAGGAATCGCTGACCACGGCGACGGCGGCCCGGCTCGACGAACCGGCGGTCGCGCCGGACGGGGTGGCCTCGGGCGGCGGCCGTCACCTCGCGACGGCCGATGACCCGAACCTCACGATCGGCCGGACATGCACCGACTCGGCTCCGGCGCGGGATTGTGGCAAGGTCCGGGTGGGTGAACCCAGTACAGTCACCGCATCCTCCGTACGAGGGAAAGACGATACGACCATCGGGATCGGAGACTGGAATGCCGAGCCCGTGCCCGGTGGGCGGGGAACCGCACCCTCGCGTCGAGCAGCTGACCCCTTTCAGAGCCTAGTGTGACGGAATGAGCACCGTGCAGGACCAGGATCAACTCACGGGGTGGCGGCGCTTCCGGCGTCGCGTCCCGAACGGCTTCGCCATCATCTTCAGCGTGCTGGGGCTCTTCTGCGCCCTGACGGCGCTGATCGGGCCCCTCCGGCGCGGACTCCATCCGGTGATCTACTGGCTGGACACGCTCACGATCCCGGTGGCGCCGAACTTCGCCTACGCGGCGTTCCTCTTCCTCCTGGCCGCGGCGATGACCGCGCGCAAACGCGTGGCGCTGTGGTTCGTCGTCGCCTACATGGTGCTGGTCACCCTCGCCGACGCCCTGTTCCTGGCCGCGGGCTACTGGGAGTTCGCCATCTCGCTGGTGCTGTGCGCCGGCGCCCTGGTGCTGCTGCTCGTCTCGCACCGTGAGTTCTACGCGATCACCCGGCGCGGTGCGTTCCTGCGCGCCATCGGGGTGCTGATCGGCGGGCTCGTGGTGGCGGTGCTGATCGGCTGGGGGCTGGTGACGCTGGCGCCCGGCACGCTGGAGGCCGGCGGCGGCAACCGCCTGCTGTGGGCCGCGAACCGGGTCTGCGGCGGGCTGGTCGGCGGCCGGCTGGTCGAGGGCCATCCGCCGCACTGGACCAGCACGGTCCTGGGGCTGCTGGGCGCGCTGGCGCTGCTGAACGCCGCGGCCGCGCTGTTCCGTTCGCAGCGCATGGAGGCCGCGCTGCACGGTGACGAGGAGGCCCGGATCCGGGCGCTGCTGGACCGTTACGGCAGCCAGGACTCGCTCGGCTACTTCGCCACCCGCCGCGACAAGGCCGTGGTCTTCTCCCCCAGCGGCAAGGCCGCCGTCACCTACCGCGTCGAGGCCGGCGTCTGCCTGGCCAGCGGTGACCCGGTCGGTGACCGGGAGGCGTGGACGCAGGCGATCGAGGCCTGGCTGGAGGTCGCCGGACGGTACGGCTGGCAGCCGGCCGTGATGGGCGCCAGCGAGAGCGGCGCCAAGGCGTTCGCCCGCAGCGGGCTGGGCGCGCTCCAGCTCGGCGACGAGGCGATCCTGCACGTGAAGGACTTCGACCTGGACGGCCGGGAGATGCGGGTGACCCGCCAGGCCGTCAACCGCGTCGAGCGGACCGGCGCGACCTTCCGGGTGCGCCGGCACTCGGCGCTGACCGACGCGGAGATGCAGGAGGTCATCCACCGGGCGGACGCCTGGCGGGACACCGAGACCGAGCGCGGCTTCTCGATGGCGCTGGACCGGCTCGGCGACCCGGAGGACGGGGACTGCCTGCTGGCCGAGGCGTTCGACGGCGACGGCAACATGATCGCGCTGCTGTCCTTCGTCCCCTGGGGCCCGGACGGCATCTCGCTGGACGTGATGCGCCGCGACCGCACCGCGCCCAACGGCGTCATGGAATTCATGGTGGCCCGGCTGTGCGCCCAGGCCGGGTCGTTCGGCGTGCGCCGGATCTCGCTGAACTTCGCGGTGTTCCGTTCCGCCTTCGAGGAGGGCGCGCGGATCGGTGCCGGCCCGGTGCTGAAGTTCTGGCGCCGGCTGCTGCTGTTCTTCTCCAAGTGGTGGCAGCTGGAGGCGCTCTACCGCTCCAACGCCAAGTACAACCCCGAGTGGTACCCGCGGTTCCTGTGCTACGCGGACGCCGGCGCGCTGGCCCGGATCGGCCTGGCCTCCGGTATCGCCGAGGGCTTCGTGGCCGTACCGAGCCTGGGCAAGCTGTGGGGCAAGGGCCACAAGAAGCGGATGCTGGCCCCGGCGAGCACCGCCGGCCTGCCGTCGCTGGACGAGCTCGGTCTGGTGCAGGCGGCGCCGGCCACCGAGGAGGAGCTGCACGAGCGGGAACTGGCCGCGCTGCCCGAGCAGGTGCGGGTGCGCCACCGCAAGCTGGAGCGGCTGCGCGCGGACGGCACCGACCCGTACCCGGTGGGCGTGACGCGCACGCACACCCTGGGCGAGGTCCGCGCCGAGTACCCGGAGCTCGCGGCCGGGGTCCGGACCGGCAAGGCCGTCACCATCGCCGGCCGGGTGCTGCGCACCCGCGACCACGGCGGTGTGGTCTTCGCGGAGCTGCGCGACTGGTCCGGCGATCTGCAGATCGCGCTGACCCGGGACGGCGCCGGCAAGGAGCTGCTGGACCGGTTCGGTTCGGACATCGACCTGGGCGACCACGTCGAGGCCGAGGGCGAGATCGGCGCCAGCGACCGCGGTGAGCTGACCGTGTTCGTCACGCAGTGGCGGCTGACCGCCAAGTGCCTGCGGCCGCTGCCCGACAAGCGGCGCGGACTGTCCGACCCGGAGGCCAAGGTCCGCCAGCGCTATGTGGACCTGGTCGTCTCGCCGGACGCCCGGGAGACCGTACGGGCCCGCAGCACGGCCGTGCAGGCACTGCGCCAGGGGCTGATCGACCGGGGTTACCTGGAGGTCGAGACGCCGATGCTCCAGCAGATCCACGGCGGCGCCAACGCCCGCCCGTTCCACACCCACATCAACGCCTACGACCTCGACCTGTACCTGCGCATCGCACCGGAGCTGTATCTGAAGCGGCTGTGCGTGGGCGGTATGGAGAAGGTCTTCGAGATGGGGCGGACGTTCCGCAACGAGGGCATCTCGTACAAGCACAACCCCGAGTTCACGATGCTGGAGGCGTACCAGGCGTTCGCCGACTACGACGTGATGCTCGACCTGACCCGGGAGCTGATCCAGGGCGCCGCGATCGCCGCGTTCGGCAGCGCCACCGCCCGCAAGGCGGACGCCCACGGCAAGCTCGTCGAGCACGACATCTCGGGGATCTGGCCGGTCAAGACGGTATACGGCGCGATCTCCGAGGCGCTCGGCGAGGAGGTCGACGCGGACACCGAGGCGGATCGGCTGCGCCGGCTGTGCGGTGCCGCGGCGGTGCCGGTGAAGCCGGAGATGGGCCGCGGCGACATCGTGCTGGAGATGTACGAGCGCCTGGTGGAGGAGAAGACCCAGCTCCCCACGTTCTACAAGGACTTCCCCACCGATGTCTCGCCGCTGACCCGGCAGCACCGCAAGGACCCGCGGCTCGCCGAGCGCTGGGACCTGGTCGCGTTCGGCACCGAACTGGGCACCGCCTACTCGGAGCTGACCGACCCGGTCGAGCAGCGGCGGCGGCTGACCGCGCAGTCGCTGCTGGCGGCCGGCGGTGACCCGGAGGCGATGGAACTGGACGAGGACTTCCTCCAGGCGCTGGAGTACGCGATGCCGCCGACCGGTGGTCTGGGCATCGGCGTGGACCGGCTGGTGATGTTCCTGACCGGTCTGTCGATCCGCGAGACGCTGCCGTTCCCGCTGGTCCGGCGGCGCTGAGCCGGAGCCGGCGCAGCACACGTGAGAAGGCCACCACCCTCGGGGTGGTGGCCTCTCGCCTACCGCGGGGCGCGCTCAACTCCCCTGGAATACCTCGGGGTTGGCGCAGTGCACCAGCGCCTCGCCGCGCAGGTGGCGGCCGACCTCCTCGGCGACGATCCGGGCCGCCTTGTGCGCGACCTCCTGGCTGCCGCCCGCGATGTGCGGGGTGAGCACCACGCCGGGGGCGGTCAGCAGCCGGGAGCCGGCCGGCAGCGGCTCCTCGGGGAAGACGTCGAAGGCCGCGCCGGCCAGTTGCCCGGCGTCCAGGGCGTCGCACACCGCGTCGTAGTCGAGGAGCGCGCCGCGGGCGCAGTTGACCAGGATCGCGCCGCGGCGCATCGCGGCGAGCTGCTCGCGGCCGATCATGCCGCGGGTCTCGTCGGTGACCCGGGCGTGCAGCGAGACGATGCGGGAGCGGCCGAGCAGTTCGTCGAGGGTGACCTGCTCGGCGACGCCGGCGAGGGCCTCGGGACGGACGTACGGGTCGTGGACCAGGACGTGGGCGCCCATCGCGGCCAGGACCTTGGCGACCCGGCTGCCGATGGCGCCGTAGCCGATCAGGCCGACGGTGGCGCCGTCGATCTCGATGCCGCAGCGGTCGTAGTCGTAGTAGTCGCCGCGCCAGACTCCCCGGCGCAGATCCGTGTGGGTGTCGCCGACGCCGCGGGCGGCGGCCAGCATCAGGGTGAGGGTGTGCTCCGCGGTGGCGGTGGCGTTGCGGCCCGGGGCGTGGCAGACCGGGACGCCGTGCCGGGTGGCGGCTTCGAGGTTGACGTTGACCGGGCCGCCGCGGCTGGTGCAGAACAGCTTGAGGTCCGGGCAGTGGGCGAGGATCCGCTCGGTGAGCGGGCCGTGCTCGGTGACGCAGATCTCGACGCCGCGCAGCGCCTCGATCATCTCGTCCTCGGTGCCGGAGGCCTCGATGACCTCACCGACCGGGCCGAAGGGGGTGTGCGGCCAGTCGTAGCGGAGCTCGCGGATGTCCAGCGGGGTGTCCCCGGCGGCCGCGCGCACGGCCTCGGCGAACAGGCCCGGGCGGATGAAGTGGTTGCCGGCGGCGAGGACGGTGGTGCTCATGGGGTCTTCTTCTCCTGGAGCGGTGGGCGTACGGGCGGGTGCGTACGGGCGGTGTGCGTACGCCGGGTGGTCAGTGCAGGGCGGGGGCCTGGGCGAGCGCCGGGGTGTTGAGGCTGAGCAGCGCGGTGCGGCCGTGGCCGTGGCGGATCTCGGTGAGGGCGCCGTTGTGGAGCCGGGGGAAGACCCGGCGGTAGTCGGCGAGCGGGATGCCGAGCAGGTGGCAGAGGAGGATCCGCAGCAGGGTGGAGTGGGCGACGACCAGGATGCGGCCGTCGGGGTGGGCGCGGGCGAGGTCGGCGAGGCAGTCGGCGGCGCGTTCGGCGGCCTGCCGCGGGTGTTCGCCGTCCGGCAGGTGGTGCGCGACCGGGTCGGCGAGGAAGGCGGCGACCCGCTCCGGGAAGCGGGTGCGCATCTCGTCCCGGGTCAGGCCCTCGCCCCGGCCGAAGTCGAGCTCGTAGAGCCGTTCGTCGACGTGCGGGGTTAGCCCGCAGGCCGCGGCGGCGGGGGCGGCGGTCAGCCGGGCGCGGGAGAGCGGGGAGCTCCAGATGCCGGTCAGGTGGGCGGTGGTGGCCCAGGTGGCGAGGGTGGCGGCCTGTTCGCGGCCGAGGTCGGTGAGCGGGACGTCGGTGCGGCCGGCGTAGCGGTTCTCCGCGTGCCAGACGGTTTCGCCGTGGCGTACGAGGATGAAGTGGGTCACGGTGCGGCCCTCCTGCGGGCGTGGTCGGCCACGGTCTGGCCGAGCCAGCCACGGCGGGTGAGTTCGTCGACGAAGCGGAGGTAGACGGGGAGGTGGCGGGCGGTGCGGGCCGGGTCCGGGCGGAGCTCGCGGTCGATCCGGACCATCGCGGCGGCCGCGTCCACCAGGCGGGTGCCGTCGGCGGTGGCGGCGAGGACGGCCATCCCGACGGCGCCCTCGGCCTGCTCCGGCAGCCGTACGGGACGGCCCAGGACGTCGGCGCGCAGTTGGCACCAGTAGGCGTTGCGGGCGCCGCCGCCGGTGAGGGTGAGCGGCCCGTCGACCGGCGCGCCGAGGTGGTCGAGGTAGTCGAAGCAGAGCCGTTCCAGGCAGGCCACGCCGAGCAGGTGGGCGTGGAACTCCTCGGCGCGGGTGGCGGGGTGGCCGAGGAGGAAGGGCCGGGCGTCCGGTGCGCGGAAGGGGAAGCGTTCGCCGCCGGTGGAGACCAGGGGGTAGGCGACCGCGTCCGCGGCGTCCGGGTCCAGGGCGGCGGCCTGCGCGGTGAGGGCGTCGAGGTCCTCACCGGGGAAGTGCCGGGTGAGGACGCCGGCGCCGCTGCTGGAGGCGCCGCCCGGCAGCCAGGTGTCGTCCGGGCCGCGGTGGCAGTAGACGACGCCGGCCGGGTCGCGGACGAGGTGCGGGCTGGTGCCCTTGAGGACGAGGGTGGTGCCCAGCACCGAGTTCCAGGCGCCCGGTGCCAGCGCCCCGGCGCCGATCTGCGCGGCGCAGCCGTCGGTCATCCCGGCGACGAGCGGGACGCCTTCGGGGATGCCGGTGGCCGCGGCGGCCCGGGCGCAGACCGCGCCGAGCACCGTGCCGGGGCGGACGACCCGGGGCAACAGCCCGGCGGGCACGCCGAGTTGCTGCATGACACGGTCCGGCCAGCGTTCCTCGACGAGGTGGTAGCCGGTCTTCAGGGCGTGACTGGCGTCGCTGGCGACCTGGTGGCCGGCCAGCCGCCAGGTGATCAGGTCGACCTGGTGCAGCAGCCGGGCGCCGGGCGGGAGTTCGGGACCGTCGGCCAGCAGGGCGACGAGTTTGGGCAGGGCCCAGGAGGGCTGCATGCTGCGGTAGCCGAGTTCCTGCCAGACCGCGGCGCCGGCGGTGTTGACGGCGGTGGCCCGGTCGGCGGCGCGGCCGTCGTCGTACATCAGCCCCGGGGTGAGCGGGGTGCCGTGGGCGTCGGCGAGCAGCACGGTGCCCGAGGTGCCGTCGATCGCCAGGCCGCGGATCCGGCGGGGGTCGAGGCCGGTCAGCGCCTCCCGGCAGGCGGCGGCGAGCGCCTGCCACCACTCCTCGGGGTCCTGTTCGTGCCGGTCGCCGTCGCGCCGGCTGGTCAGTGGGCGGGCGGCGGTGGCGAGGACCCGTCCGGTGCCGTCGACGGCGGCGCAGCGGGCGCTCTGGGTGCCGAGGTCGAGGCCGAGCCAGACGCCGTCGGGGTCGGGGGCGGCGGCCGGGGCGTGGCCGGGGTGGTGCGGGTCAGACAAGGGTGCCTCCAGGGGCGGCGTCGGTCGGGCCGGCGGGGCGGGCGGGGGCCTCGGTCGGGCGGCCGGGGGCCTCGGCGGGGCGGGTGGTGCCGCCGTGCCAGGCCGCGGTGGTGCGCCAGCCGGCCTCGCGGGCCAGGTCGCGCCAGCGCAGGAAGTCCTCGTACAGCCCGGCGTAGAACTCCGCTCGCGCCCGCTCGGGCTCCCAACTCCGCTCCATCCGGACGTACTTGGCGGCGGCGCTGTGCATGCTGGTCTCGGCGCCGGTGCGGACCAGGCCGGTGAGGAAGGCGCCCTTGGCGCCGAGTTCGGTGTCGCCGGAGCGGGCGGTGGGCACCCCGGTGGCGTCGGCGATCAGGGCGCACCAGGCGTCGCTGTTGGCGCCGCCGCCGCACAGCCGCAGTTCTTGGACGTCCGTGCGGGCGGCGGCGAGCGAGTCCCGCAGGACCAGCGAGAGCCCGTCGAAGACCGCGCGGGCCAGGTCGGCGGGGGTGTGTTCCAGGGACAGGCCCCAGAACGAGCCGCGGGCGCCCGGGTCGAGGAACGGGGCGCGCTCGCCCGCCGGGGACAGGTACGGCAGGAACATCAGCCCGCGTGCCCCCGGCTCCGACTCGAAGGCGAGCTGGGCCAGTTCCGGCGGGCCCGGCAGGTGCAGCAGCCGGGCCGCCCAGCCGAGGACCTCGGCACCGTTGAGGGTGGGGAAGGCGCGCAGCACCCGCTCCCGGCCGCGGTAGGCGATGTGGATGCCGGACGGCTCTCCGGTGGTGTCGATTCCGGTGGTGACGATCTCGGTGCACAGGGTGGTGCCGAGGATGCTGCAGGCCTGGCCGGGGTTGACCACGCCGACTCCGCGGGCGGTGGCGGCGATGTCGTACGGCGCCATCACGACCGGGAGGCCGGCCGGCAGCCCGAGCTCGTCCGCGGCCGTGGTGGTGAGTTCGGCGATCCGCCGGTCCTCGGCGAGCACGGTGGGCAGCAGCCGCTCGTACGCGCCGAGGCCGAACAGGTCGATGATCTGCGGGTCGTAGGTGCCGGTGGTGTGGTCGAGGAAGGGGGCGGAGGCGTCGGACTCGTCGCTGGCGCGGACGCCGGTGAAGCGGAGGAAGAGCCAGCCGGCGGCGGTGAGCGAGGTGGCCGAGCGGGCGAGTCGGTCCGGGTCGTGGGCGGCGAGCCAGCTGAAGATCGCGTTGGGCATGCCCGCGCAGGTCAGCGAGCCGTTGCGGCGGAACGCGGCCTCCAGGACGCCGTCCCGCTGCCAGGCGGTGAGCTGGTCCCCGGCGCGGCCGTCGGACCACAGGACGGCGGGTCCGGTGGGGCGGCCGCGGTCGTCGACGAGCCAGGCGCCGTCGCCCTGCGCGGTGAAGGACACCAGCCACACCGGGTCGGCCAGGCCGTCCAGCACGGTGCGGACGGTGTCGACGACCGCGTTCCAGACGCCGTCCATGTCCTGTTCGGCCCAGCCGGGGTGCGGGCGGAGGACCTCGGTGGCGCGGCGGGCGACGGCGATCTCGGTGCCCTGGTCGTCGAAGACCACGGACTTGATCACCGTGGTCCCGACGTCGATGGTCAGTACGGACATCAGTGCGTCCCTCTCATGCCGGGGCCGAGGCGGCGGCGGGCTCGGGGCCCCTCCGCGCGGCGTCGGCGGAATCCGGCTCGTCCGTCAGCTTCAGGAAGTGGGCCAGCGCCCAGCTCACCGCGTACATCCCCGCGAAGATCCAGACCACCCCTTCGACGCCGAGCGGGCCGACGAAGACCGCGACGACCGCCGGGCCGACGAAGGTGCTGGCACCGGCGCCGAGGTTCAGGGCGGCCAGTGCCTGGCCCTGGTGCCGCGGCTCCAGCGTGGGCACGAGCGCCGAAAGCGGTACATAACCCGCCAGCGTAGCGCCGTAGAACGCGGCGACCAGGAGGGCCAGCGGGAAGTTCGCGCCCGCGGCGTGCGGGACGTAGAAGAGCAGCAGGGTGCTGAGCGTGCAGCCGGCGCCGCCGAACCAGGCGATGGTGCGGCGCCAGCCGAAGCGGTCCCCGACCACGCCGAACAGCAGGTTGGCGAAGATGTTGGTGGCGAACATCGCGCTGAGCAGGTGCAGCCACTGGGTGAGGGTGAAGCCGACGGTCCGGGTGAAGTGGATCGGCAGTATGACGAAGAAGCCGAACTGGGACGCGGTGTTGATGACCCGGACCACCGAACCGACCCCGACCCGGGGGTTGCGCCACAGGATCGTGACGCTGCCGACCAGGGTGGCCACCGGCCCCTCGCCGTCCCCGCGCGGCCGTCTGCCGCCGTGGTCGTCCCGGACCAGCAGCAGCGCGATCAGCCCCCCTACGGCGACCAGCGCCAGCGCGGCCCACAGCGTGGCGTAGGCGCCGATGTGCGGGATGAGACCGCTGGCGACGAGCGAGCCGAGGGTGGGCAGCCCGCCGGTGAAGGCGAACCAGAACCAGCCCATGGCGGTGCCGAGCCGGGCCCGCGGCGCCACCCCGGCGATCCAGACCAGGAAGCCGTAGGCGAACAGCGGATAGCCCAGCCCGCGCAGGCCGTAGCCGGCCATCATCAGCGGGTAGCTGCCCAGCGGGAGGGCGACGGCGAGGAAGACCAGTTGGAAGACCGCCCAGATGCCCAGCCCGGCCCACATCACACGGCGCGGGCCCCAAAGGTCGGAGAGCACTCCGGAGAGCCAGGCGGCGATGCCGGCGGCGATCCCGTAGACGGTGAACAGCAGGGCCACCCGGGACTCGGAGAGGTGCTGGTCCAGGAGGTACGGCGAGAGGTACCCGGACTCGACCCCGTCTCCGATCATGAAGAGCAGCAGCCCGAGATAGCCCCAGGCGAGGGTGGGCGGAATGCCCAGGCGGGTGATCAGTGAACGCGGCGGAGAGTTCGTCATCGAATCTCCCTTTCTGCGGCGGCTCAGAAGGGCGAAGGGGGGTGGACGCAGCGATGGAACCGCCGTGCGGAAAGGGCCGTCAATGGCCGCCGGAATCTTCGCATCACCGCTCCGACCAGCCGTGTTGTGTCCTTGCGGAACCGCATGTGGACACCGTGCCGGGGGCGCGCGCAGTGTGAAATCCGTGCGAACATAACGCGGCGAATTCACCCGGCGGGATGCCCGCGGGGACGCAGCCGGCACGGAGGGAGCGGAGCCATGGACCGGGTCGAGGCCCAGGAGGAGCGGCGCCGCCGGATGCGCGACACCGTCATCGCCCGCGGATTCGTGCGCACCGCGGACCTGGCCGAGGAGTACGGCATCAGCCTGATGACCGCGCACCGCGATCTGGACGCGCTGCAGGCGCAGGGCTGGCTGCGCAAGGTGCGCGGCGGGGCGACCGGGCTGCCGTCCGCGCAGTTCCACGGCAGCGTCGCGGAGCGGATGGCGACCATGGCGCAGACCAAGCAGCAGCTGGCGCGGGCCGCCGCGACGCTGCTGGTGCCCGGGCAGACGGTGCTGCTCGACGACAGCACGACCTGTCTGCTGCTGGCCCACCAGGTCGCCGAGCACACCCCGCTGACCGTGATCACCAACTCACTGCCGGCCATCACCACCCTGGCGAAGGAACCCGGGGTCTCCCTGATCACGCTGGGCGGCGCCTACTTCCCCGCCTACGACGCGTTCATGGGCCCGTACACCGCCGACGCGGTACGGGCCTTCCGCGCCGATGTGCTCTTCCTGTCGACCACGGCGGTCACCAACGGCCGCTGCTACCACACCTCACCGGAGACCGTGCAGGTCAAGCGCGCCATGATGGAGAGCGCCGGCCGCCGCATCCTGGTCGCCGACCACACCAAGTTCGCCAAGGGCGGCCTGTACGCCCTCGCCCCCCTGACCGACTTCGACCTCCTGATCGTCGACGACGGCCTCCCGGCGGACCAGATCCGGCACGTGCGGGCGGCGGGCACGGAGGTGATGGTGGTGGAGGGGCGGGGGTAGCCGCCCCCCCCTGAGGTCACACGAAGGCGCTCTGGCCGGTGATGGCCTTGCCCACGATGAGGGTGTTCATCTCGCGGGTGCCCTCGAACGAGTAGATGGCCTCGGCGTCGGCGAAGAAGCGGGCGACGTCGTAGTCGAGCACGATGCCGTTGCCGCCGAAGATCTCCCGGCTCCAGGCCACCACCTCCCGCATCCGGCTGGTGACGAACGCCTTGGCCAGCGAGGAGTGTTCGTCCCGGAAGATGCCCGCTTCCTGGAGGCGGGCGAGCTGGACGAGCATCCCCCAGGAGGCGGTGATGTTCCCGAGGCTCTTCACGAGCAGGTCCTGCACCATCTGGAAGCGGGCGATCGGCCGGCCGAACTGCTCGCGCTCCTTGGCGTAGGCGAGCGCGAGTTCGTACGCGCCGGTCATCACGCCCAGCGCCTGCCAGGCGACCCCGCTGCGGGTGGCCCGCAGGATCTCCGCGACGTCGCGGAAACCGTCGATCCGCTGGAGCCGGTTGGCCTCCGGCACCCGTACGTCGGTGAGGGTGATGTCGGCGTTCTCGACGATGCGGAACGCGGTCTTGTTCTGGATCTTGGTGGCGGTGAAGCCGGGTGTGCCCTTCTCCACCACGAAGCCCTTGACGTGGTTGTCTGCCTCGTCGCGCGCCCAGACGATGACCAGGTCGGCGAAGGTGCCGTTGCCGATCCACCGCTTGGCGCCGTTGAGGATCCAGTGGTCGCCGTCCCGCCGGGCGGTGGTGCGCATCCCGCCGGCCACGTCGGAGCCGCCGAGCGGCTCGGTCATGGCGAACGCGCCGATCGTGTCCAGGGCCGCCATCGAGGGGAGCCAGCGGTCCCGCTGCTCCTGGTCGCCACCGCGGAAGATGCTGTACATGGCCAGTCCGTTGTGGACCCCGTAGAAGGTCGCGGACGAGGCGTCGGTGCGGGTGTACTCCATCGCGAGCATGCCGACCAGCAGATGGCTGGCCGCGGGCAGCGGGTCGCCGTAGCCCTCGTACGCGATCCCGGCGAGGCCCAACTCGCGGAATTTGCCGATCAGTTCGCGGGGGAACTCGCCCTTCGCCCAGGCGTCGTTGACCAGCGGCTTCACCTCGCGGCCGAGGAAGTCGCGGGCGTGCAGCAGCAGCTTGCGCTCGCCGTCGGGCAGCAGGTCCTCGTAGCCGTAGAAGTCGGCGGTGAGTTGGTCGGTCATGACCGGGTCTCCTGGTTCGGTGCGGTGGGGGTGTCGGTGTTCAGGGCGGCGAGGACGGCGAGTTGTTTGCGGTCGCGTTCCCGGGTGAGTTCGCGGTACGGGCGGGAGCCGTAGGCGCCTTCGACCGCGGCGATGAGTCGTTCGGTCTGCTCGGGGCTCTGCGCGGGACTGCCCAGGGAGTCCCACATCCGCCGCATCGAGGGGCCGATGTGCTCGGCCATGTGCCGGTAGCCGCCGGGGCCGCCGCCGAGGTGGGCGCCGAGGAAGGGACCCACCGTCGACCAGCGCAGGCCGAGCGAGTTGACCACGATCGTGTCCAGCTCGGCGGGGCCGACCACGCCCTGCTCGACGAGGTGGATCGCCTCGCGGCTGAGCGCGTTCTGGAGGCGGTTGCCGACGAACCCGGGGATCTCCTTGCGTTCGACCACCGGCACCCGGCCCACCGACCGGTAGAACGCGACCGCACGGCGCACCGCGTCCTTTGACGTACGCGCGCCGGGCACGACCTCGACCAGCGGTACGAGGTGCGGCGGGTTGAACGGATGGCCGATCAGCACGCGTCCGGCGCCGGCGTCGTCGAGGTCCCCGGTGAACGCGCTGGACGGGATGGCGGACGACGAGCTCAGCAGGAGCGCGTGCGGTGGTGCCTGGCGCACCAGGGCGGCGAAGAGTTCCTGCTTGAAGGCGGTGTTCTCGGGGCCGTTCTCCTGCACGACGTCGGCGTCGCGCACGGCCGCGGCGAGGTCGCCGACCGGCTCGACCCGTTCGGCGAGGTTGCCGATGTCCAGGCCCTGCCGGGCCAGGTGCGGGGCGGCCTCGGTCAGTGCGCCGTCCAGGGCGGCCGCGAGGTCGGGGCGCGGATCGCTGACGCGTACCCGCATGCCGTGGCCGGCGAACAGGGCGGCCCAGGAGAGCCCGATGGTTCCGGCTCCGATCACCGCCACGGTGGGGTGGGTTGTGGTCATGAGTGCTTCTGTCCGTTCTCTCCGTCAGCTGTCCGTCAGTTGTCCGTCGACTGTCTGTCGGCTGTCGCTCTGCCCGGTATCCGGCGTGCGGTCGGCCGCCGGTCGGCCATGGGCCATCGGCCGGCGCCCCGGCCGGGGTCAGTGCGCCAGGTAGTCGTGCACCGGCGTGACCGGTGACAGCGTGAGGTCGGTGACGAGGTGGCTCGCGGAGACGACCTCGCGGACCGGCAGGTCGGCCAGGGGCGCGAGGACGTGGGCGAAGAGCTGGAGCCGGGCGGGGCCGGTCCAGGCGCCCTTGACCACCACGTCGCTGATTTCGGTGCGCACCAGTTGGGCGGTCCGCGGCGTGCCGTCGTATCCGGGGACGAGCTTGAGCATGAAGGTCGGCACGGTGATCTGCGCGGCCGCCTGGCCGGGGTCGAGCTCGTGGTGCTTGTAGCCCATCGTCGCGGTGGCGACCCGCAGCGTGCCGTAGTCGAGGACGCCGACGAGCGCGCCGTGGTCGACATACAGTGCGGGCGCCCCGATGGTCTTGGGGTAGGCACCGGCTTCCCTGCCGGACGCGGTGGCCGGGAAGTTGTCCAGGTACATCGCGTGCAGGTACTCGCCCCGCTCCCCCTGGTGGCGGACCGGGATGGCCTGGCCGGCTTCGGTGTACGGCCCGTATCCGGTGACGTCGCCCATCCGCATCACCTCGAAGCGGACCAGGGGTTCGTCGATCTCCAGGGGTTCGGGGACGACGGCGCGCAGTGCGTCGCGGTCGGTGCGGTAGACGATGTTGAGGTACTCGCGGTCGGTGAAGCGCGGGACGACGGGCGGGTAGGCGGGGTTCATCAGCGGGGTGGCGAGGCGCCGGCCGATGTCGTGCTGTTCCATGGCGTTTCGTCGTTTCCTTTCTGCCTCTGCGGTGCCGCTACTTGCCCTGCCATACGGGGGCACGGCGCTCGGCGAAGGCCGTCATGCCCTCGCGGACGTCGGCGGAGGCGGCCAGCGCGGTCATCTCCTCGCGCTGGGCGGCGAAGGCGGCCGGTTCGGGGGTGCCGTCGGCGGCGCGGGCGATCTTCTTCACGGCGGCGAGGGCGAGCGGGGCGTTCGCCGCGAGTCGTGCGGCGAGTTCCAGCGCCACGGGGGTGGCCCGGCCGGCCGGTACGACCCGGTTGGCGATGCCGAGCGCACCGGCGCGTGCTCCGGTCACCGGCTCGCCGGTCAGCAGGAGTTCCATGGCCAGGTGGTACGGGATCCGCCTGGGCAGTCGTACGGCGCCGCCACCGGCCGCGATGAGCCCGCGCGTGACCTCCGGCAGGCCGAAGTGCGCGTCCTCGGCGGCCACGATGAGGTCGCAGGCGAGGGCGAGTTCGAAACCGCCGCCCATGGCCCAGCCCTCGACGGCGGCGATCAGCGGTTTGGTGGTGGTGGCTTCGGTGAGTCCGCCGAAGCCACGGCCGGGGATCTCGGGCGATTCGCCGGCGAGGGCGGCCTTGAGGTCCATCCCGGCGCTGAAGGTGCCCCGGGCGCCGGTGAGGACGCCGGCCCGTAGTTCCGCGTCGCCTTCCAACTGGTCGATCGCGGCGCTGAGTTGGGAGGCCACGGCGGCGTTGACGGCGTTCCGGGCCGCGGGCCGGTCGAGGGTGATGACCAGGGTGCGGCCGATGCGTTCGGTGCGGACGACGGGGGCGGTGTCGTGCGGGGTGGGGGGCATGACGGGGTCCTTCGGGTGCCGAGGGAGAGGGAGGAGGGGAGGAAGAGGGGGCGGGCGTTCACCGGGAGGGTGGGCGGCGCGGTGGCCGGTCGCCGCGCCGCCCGGCGGCGGGTTCGTCACCGTCCGCCGGCGGCGAGTTCGTCGAGGATCTCGGTGGTGTGCTGGCCGGGCAGCGGGGCGAGCCGGCGGACCGTGCCGGGGGTGGCGGAGAAGCGCACGGGCAGGCCGATGGAGCGGATCGGGCCCTCGCTCGGGTGCTCGACCACGTCGAGGAGGTGGCCGTCCCGGACGTACGGGTCGTCGGCGGCCCGGTCCAGTTCGAGCACCGGTGCCATGGGGATGCTGTGCTTGGCGCAGATCTCTTCCCATGCCTGGGTGGTCAGGCCGGGTGCGCAGTCGGCGACGAGGTCCATCAGCGGGTCGACGTCCGCATCGTCGATGACCGTGCCGGCCACCCGCGGGTCCTCGGCGAGGTCGGGACGGCCGGCCGCGGCGAAGAAGTCCCGGAAGTTCGCGGCGTTGTACGGCACGATGCAGGCGAGTCCGTCGGCCGTGGGGACGGCGCGGTGGCCGCGCTTCATGGAGAGCGGGAATCCGGTGGCGCCGGCGGGCGGCTCGTAGACATGGCCGGAGAGGTGCTCGACGAGGTTGAAGGCGAGGAGGGTGTCGGTCATCGGGATCTCGATGTGCTGGCCCTGTCCGGTGCGGTCGCGGTGCAGCAGGGCGGCGAGGACCGAGTGGACGATGGTCAGTCCGGCGACCTTGTCGCCGATGATGGTCGGCAGGTAGACCGGTCGGCCGAGGGCACGGTGGGCGATGTCGACCAGGCCGGAGGATGCCTGCACGGTTTCGTCGTAGGCGGCGTGGCCGGCCCGTTCGGAGTCGCTGCGGAAGCCCTGGGCGTGCGCGTAGACCAGGCCGGGGTGGTGTGCGGCGAGGTCGGCGTAGGTGAGGCCGAGGCGGGCCAGCGGGCCGGGGCGCATGTTGGTGATGAGGACGTCGGCGGTGCCGATGAGGGCGAGGGCCCGTGCGTGGTCGGCGTCGTCCTTGAGGTTGAGCGAGACGCTGCGCTTGTTGCGGTTGACGTTCAGGTGGAGCGGGGTCATTCCGGGTGTGGTGCGGTACCGGCCCGCCCGGATGGTGTCCGACGGCGACTCGATCTTGATGACATCGGCGCCGAGGTCGCCCATGATCTGGGCGGCGTAGGGGCCCATCACCACCGTGGACAGGTCGATCACCCGCACGCCGGCGAGCGGTCCTCCGGCGGTCTCGGTCGTGGCGTCCATTGTCGCTCCCGCGGAAAGTAGGTGTACTGCGAATGTTTCCGCTGTCGACGGTAGGCGAGACGCCGCGAAATGAGAACGATCAAGAAACGAAGAAGGGTATGACCACAGCGGTCATACCCTTGCCATGACTGTTTATCGACGGGCAGTTCGGCGTGCCGAATCGGCGCTCAGGCGGAAAGCTCCTCGGCGAAAATACGGCGGGCCTCGGCCACCAGGTCCGCCAGGTCGCCGCCGGATTCCGCCCGGTCCGTGCGGAACAGCAGCCCGGTGACCAGCTCGGCCGGGAAATCCGCCACGGGCAGCACGATCACGTTCTCCAGCCGGTAATTGTGCATCGGACTTTCGGTGGAGAGCATCGTCAGCGAAAAGGCGAGACCGCCGGAAACGAGTTCCGAGGCCCCCGCGTAATCGGAACTGTTGATGCGAATTCTTTTCCGCACGCCCGCGGAATTCAGCCGGGCGTCGATTTCGTCGAAATAGGCGGGGAGGGCTTCGGGGGCGGTGGCCACATAGGGGAGGTCCCGCAGGTCGTCGAGGGTGAGCGACTCCCGGCCGGCGAACCGGTCGGCGGGCACCGCCGCGCCGAGCCGTTCCCGCATCACCTCGATGATCCCGAGGGCCGGATCGGCGACCGGCAGCCGGACCAGCGCCAGCGCCAGCCGGCCGTCCCGGACCGCCTCGGCCAGCCCGGTCGACCTGCCGGGCCAGCGCTTGAGTTCGTACGCCTCCCGGCCGGCGTCCGCCAGCTCCCGGACCCGGTCGCGCAGCGCGGGGTGCACCCCGGCCGGCATCCCGATCAGCAGGGTGCTGCGCTGCGGGCGGACGGCCTCGCGCAGCCGCCAGGGAATGGAGTTGACCCGGTCGAGCACGTCCCGGGCCATCGGCAGCAGGGCCGCACCGGCCGGGGTCAGCGCGACGCGGTGGGTGGTCCGCTCGAACAGCGGCTGGCCCAGCTCGCGTTCGAGGTCCTTGATGCGCTGGCTCAAGGGAGAGGCCGCCATGTGCAACTTGCGTGCCGCCTGGGAGAAGTTCAGCTCTTCGGCCACGGCTACGAAGTAGCGCAGGTGCAGCATGTCCACGCGCTCACCCTACCCGCGCGGCGGGCCGCCCCCGGCGGACCGGAGCACCGCCCGGCCGGTGGCCGGCCCACGGCTCACTGCCCGGTCAGGCCCAGCGGCGACGGGTCCTCGGCCAGCTCGCGCAGGGCCGCCCGCGGGTCCGGCAGCAGCGTGCGCTCGGCGAGGTCCAGCACGCCGCAGACCGCGCTCACCTCGGCGGCCACCGTCCCGTCCGCCTTGCGGACGGTCTGCTCGATGCGGAAGGTCCGGCCCTCGCCCCAGACGAACGCGCAGCTCACCTCGACCTCGTCGCCGGCCCGCAGCTCGCGCCGGTAGCGGATGGTGGTCTCCAGGGTCACCGGCCCGATGCGCCGGTCCACCATGGCGCTCTGCCGGATGCCGCTCGCCTGGAGCAGCGACCAGCGGGCGTGCTCGGCGTACTGGAGGTAGACGCTCTGGTTGAGATGGCCCTGGGTGTCCGTCTCGTACCCCCGTACGGTGACCCGCACGGCGAACGGCTCCGCCGTCTCCACCCCGCCCACCGGCTCCCCCGCTCCCGCCACCGTCGCTCCCACTGCCACTCCCCGCGATCCCTTGGCCATGGCCATGGCCGTCGGTGTCCTATCGTAGGCGCGGGTGATCGGCGCGGGGGGCTTTTTCTCTCCGGCACCGAGGGCACCGCTCGCACCGAGGGCACCGCTCGCACCTGTGGCACCGCGGACGCCGGCGGACGCCGGGAGCCGCTCGGGCAACTCGCCCGCACGCTTCCCGCGCCGACGACGATCCGTCACGGGCTCCCCGTCTTCAGGCGGAGGTTCCATGTGGCGAGGGGCTTGGTGATGGGCTGGAAGATGGTGACGGTGCCGCCGCCGAAGTTGCCGCAGGTCGCGGCCCCGCCGCCGGAGTGCAGGCCGACCGCCATCGGGGCGTTGGGCTGGGTGACGTACGAGCCGCCCGAATCCCCGGCCGCGGAACAGGCGTTGGTGTAGGCGAGCCCGTCGATGATCGTGGTGCCGTAGTCCACGGTCTGGTCGACCCGGGTGATCTCCCCGCAGTGCCAGCCGCTGGACTGCCCCGAGCGGCAGATCGACATGCCGGCCAGGCCCTCCTGCGCGCCGGTGACGGCGACGGGGGTGCCGCCCTGCCCGGCCACCGCCGAGCCGACGGTCCACCCCGGCTGGTCGACCTGGACCAGCCCGAAGTCGCCTTCGTGGCCGTTGACGCTGTGGTTGCCGCCCGGATTGGAGGTGCCCATCCGGGTGCCGTCCTTGCCGTACGCGGCCTGATCGGGCGTCAGGGTGCAGTGGCCGGCCGTCAGGAAGCCCTGGAACCCCTGCGGGCCGGTCACCGAGAAGCCGATCGAGCAGATGCCCTCGTTGCCGGGCATCCAGCGCTCGCCGCCGACGACCGTGCCGCCCTGCTGGCGCGGCGTCTGGTTGCTGCGTTCGAAGGTGACCCTGACCTTGGCGCGGGTGCCGAGGCCGCGGATGCCCTTCTCGAACGCGTCGGTCCGGGCCGTGTGCTTGGTGCGGTCGATGCGGATCACCAGACCGTTGGCCCGCTCGTCCACGCCCCAGCCGGTGACCCCGGGGACGCCCTTGCCGACCCGGACGGCAACCTTCCGCACCAGCGTGGTCAGCACCGCGCGACTGTGCCGCACCGTCTTGGGGATCGCGCCGGCCGCCTTCACCCGCTGGGCGTCGGCGGGTCCGGTCACCGCGACGACGAGCTTGCCGCTCGCCTTGTCGAACCACATCCCGGCGGGCGGCGTGGCGAGCGCCCGCCGGACCGCGGCGGCGGCACGGTGCGCGTCGGCCTCCTGCGCGAGCCGGGTGCGCACCTGTTCCGCGGTCAGCCGGAGGTCCCGGCGCATCGCGTCGAGCAGACCGCGCGGGGCGGGCTGGGGCGCGGGCGTGGGGAGCGGTACGGAGTGCGCCGGGCCGAGCGGGCCGACGGTCGCCATGACGGCGGCGACGGCCGCGCACCGTAGTGCTGCCTTGCGGAAGCGGGGTTCCATCGGGGTCTCCTCGCGGTGTCGGGTGCACGTCGGATCCGATGGGGCGAGCGTGCGGGACACCGGCGCGGGCGGCACGAGGAGATCACCCGCATCATGGAGGGATGACCACCGATCCCCACCGTCAAGTCCCCGCCGTTCACGGCCCGGTGGCGTACGGGGACCTGCCGCCCGCGCTGCGCAACGTGACCTACTCGGGCGCCCGCCATCCGGGAGCGACGGCACCTGAATGCCCGTCAGGCGCGGGGGCCGGGCGGGCGTAGGGAGCGGGGCCGGCGTAGGGAGCGGGGCCGGCGGCTCGGGTGGTCCGGACGACCGTGGCGGCTCGGGCGGTTTCGGCGATCTGGCCGGGGGCGCCAACTGCCAGCGCTACGCCTACGCCGTGCTGCGCCACTTCGGGCTGTGGGTGCCGCCGTTGCGCTCGGCGGAGTTGTGGGCGGACACCCGGGCCACCCGACGGGCCGGCCGCCCACGGCCGCTGGACCTGGTGCTCTTCGACGCGGGGCCGGACGAGAGCCGGCCCGAGGGGTACGGCGCCCATGTGGGCGTGCATCTGGGACCCGACGCCGTGCTGCATCTCTGCCGCGAGGTGGGCCGGCCCGCGGTCTGGCGCTATGCGGACTTCGCGGCGCGGGCGCGCTACGCGCGGTTCCTCGGGGCCAAGCGGGTGCGGGGCGCGGCGCCGGACCGGTGAGGGCCCGGGGGTGAGCGCCGGGCGGGGCTGGCCCCGCCCGCCCGGACCGGCACCCGACGAGGCGGCTCAAGACCGGCCGGGAAGAGGCCCCTCCACCGGCCCGTCAGAACCCGCCGTCGCCCCCGCCGCCGAAGCCGCCGCCGTCGAAGCCGCCGCCGTCCCCGAAGCCGCCGTCGCCGAAGCCGCCGCTGAAGTCGTCGGGGTTGAAGTCGGCACCGGAGTAGTCGCCGCCCTCGACGCCCGCGGGCCCGCCGAAGTCGGCGCCGTAGGCGGGGGACGACATCATGACGTTGCCGAGCAGTGTGCCGACGAGCAGGCCGGGCAGCAGGCCGCCGCCGAAGTAGCCGCCGGCCCAGGGGGCGTAGGCCGGACCCGCGTCCCAGTACGGGCGGTCGCCGCTCTCGGTGCGGACCGTGCGGGCCAGCGGCTCGCGACCGTCGTCCAGCCGGCTCTTGTCCGCGGCGCAGACCGGGACGACGCGCTCGGCGCCGCCGGGCGGGGCCCAGGCGACGTCGACGACGGACGGGCCGTGCCGCGGGTCGAAGAAGCAGGGCAGCCGGCGCTCCGGCAGCGGCCGGCCCTCGCGGCGCGCGGCGAGCGTGGCCAGCGAGAACCGGCCGTCCTCCAGCGCCTGGGTCACCGCCTGCACGTCGCCGGGGTGCTCGGCCGCCGCCATCGCCGACTTGGCGTTCTCGTAGGCGTCCAGCGCGTGGCTGTAGTCCGCGCGCATCGCGTCGTCGGCGCCGGGCTCGTCGGGCCGGAAGTCGAGCCGGTCCAGTTCCTCGCCGAAGGCGGTGATGTCCTCGTCGACGACGGTCCGCAGCTGCTCCAGCGCGGCCCGCTCCTCCTCCTGGCGCCGCCGGCGGTTGCGGCGGGCGATGGCGTACGCGCCTCCGCCGCCGACGACCAGCAGCACGCCGAGGCCGATCGCGGTGCCCGAGTCGAAGCCGGAGCCGCCGGTGCCGCCCCAGGAGTCGGGGGCGTGGCCGTGGGCCGACTGGTTGGCGGTGTCGACGAAGCTGTTCAGCCGCTCGCCGACGGTCGGGTAGGTGGTGCGCTTCACCGAGCCGACGAGGTTCTGCACCGCGCTGCGGGACATCACCCGCGGGTCGGCGCCGGCGTTGAAGCCGTTGCCGAGCTCGACGGCGTAGACCCCGGCGATGCCGACCTTGGTCCGCAGATCGCGGAGCAGGGTGCTGGGCGGGTAGTCCGCGGTGCGCGGCAGCACGGCCACGAAGACCGGCTTGTCGGCGTCCTTGATCTTCTTGGCCAGGGCGTCCGCGTCGGCCGCTGAGAACTGCCCCGCGGCGCGCGGATCGACGTAGACCGGGCCCTTCTTCAAGGCGCTCGCGGCATCGTCCAGACCGCCCGCGGCGTGCGCGCCGGGCGCCAGCACGGCGGCCACCGCCAGCAGCGCGGCCACCAGCAGCAGAACGGGTCCGATCAGCGCACGACGAGTTGCGGTGTTCATGGGTTCGACGCTACCCGAACCACACTTTCAGGACATCACCGGTCGGGTTCGGGACATCGTCGGTCGAGGTGCCGTGAGTGGGGGCCGGTCGGGGGGATTCTCCGGCGCCGCCGGGGGTCTGTCGCGCCGGAGATGGCCATCGGGGTGGTCGCTCCGCGCGTCGTTTTTGGCGGTCGGAGTGCCGGGGATGCTCCGGCTCGTCCCTCCCCCGAGGAAACGAGGAGACGATGTCCAGGGCGATCTCGATAGCGACGAACCTCGCCGTCGCCGTTGCCGCCACCGCCGTCGGTTGCATGACGGTGGTCACCCTGGCGCCGGGGAACCCCGACGACGGGAAGAGCCGGTTCCGGTCCGCCAGCACCCCGGCCGCGGCCGCCCGGCCGGACGGTTCGGCGGCGCGGGCCGCCACCTCCGCGCTCGGTATCCGCTCCGGCCGCCCGGGCACCTCCGGCCCGGCCGGACCGGATGCGGAGGCCGGACCGGAGGCGGAGGCCGGACCGGAGGCGGTGACCGGACCGGAGGCGGAGGCCGTGGGCGGGCGGATCGAGGTGACCGCGCCGCCGGCCGGTCTCAGCTACCGCCCCCACGGCAGCCTCCCGGTCGCCTGGAAGAACAGCACCGGGCAGCAGGTGGACGTCTGGCTCAACGCCGGTATGGGCCACGGCCGGCCGCCGCAGCGGCTGGCCGTGGTGGCGCCCAAGGCGGGCGACGGGCCGACGGGTGAGGCGCTGGTGACGCTGCCACAGGTGCCACCGGGGCCGCACTACTTCCTGGAGGTGGCCACCGCCGGCGACGGCGCGGTCCACGCCTTCAGCAAGACCTTCGCCATCACCGGCTGACCGGGAATACCCCCCGCCTGCCCAGCGTTGCGGGCCCCAAAGGGGGGCGCCCATCCCCTACGGGATCTGTTCGCCCACCCCCTACGGGCCCCACACCGCGCACCCCCTGCGGGCCCGCACCGCGCACCCCCTGCGGGCCCCACACCACGCACACCCTGCGGCCCCGCACCGCGCACCCTCTACGAGCCCCGCGCCGCCCCGACACCCCTCACACACCCTCTACGGCGACCCCAGATCCACCAGCCCCGCCAGGGCCTCGCGGTGGCGGCCCGGGGTGCCCAGGGTGAGCTCGTCGGCCTTGGCGCGCTTGAGGTAGAGGTGGGCCGGGTGTTCCCAGGTCATGCCGATCCCGCCGTGCAGCTGGATGCATTCCTCGGCGGCGCGGACCGCGACCGGCGCGCAGTACGCCTGGGCCACGGCCACCGCCACCGGGGCGTCCGGGCTGCCGGTGGCCAGCGCGTCCGCGGCGTTGCGGGCCGCGGCGCGGGCCGAGGCGACGTCCAGCCAGAGGGCGGCCATCCGGTGCTTCAGCGCCTGGAACGAGCCGATCGGGCGGCCGAACTGGGTGCGCTCGGCGGTGTGGCGCACGGTTTCGGCCAGGCACCACTCGGCGACGCCGAGCTGTTCGGAGGCGAGCAGTCCGGCCCCGGTGAGCAGGGCCCGTCCGGCGGCTTCCCGGGCCCGGTCGCCGGTGGCCAGCAGGCGGCCGCGGGCGCCGTCGAGGGTGAGGTGTGCCAGCGGGCGGGTGAGGTCGAGCGGGGTGACGCGTTCGGTGCGTACGCCGTCCGCCGCGGCCTCGACCGCGAACAGGGCCGGGCCGTCGGGGCCCTGGGCGGGCACCAGCAGCAGATCGGCGGCCGCGGCGTCGGCGACCGAGGTCACCCGGCCGGTCAGCGTGCCGTCCGCGGCCGCCCGTACGGTCGGCTCGGGCGGGCCGCCCGGCGCGGTGGTCAGGGGGACGGCGAGCGCGCCGACGGTGGTGCCGGCGGCGAGCGCGGTCAGTGCCCCGGCCACCTCGGCGTCCGCGTGGTCGCAGCCGAGCAGGGCGGTCACCGCGAGGACCGCGCTGGTCAGGTAGGGGACGGGCGCGACGGCGCGGCCCAGTTCCTCCAGGACGACGGCGGCCTCCCGGGCGCCGGCGCCCGCGCCGCCGAGCTTCTCGGGGACCAGCAGGCCGGCGGTGCCGATCTCGGTGGCGAGCGACCGCCACAGCGCGGCGTCGTGCGGCACGTCCGACTCGATGGCGGCGAGCACGGTGGCCGGATCGCTGCGGTCGGTGAGCAGCGCCCGTACGGCGTCGCGCAGGGCTTCCTCGTCCTCGGAGTAGAGGAGGTCGGGGTCGGGCGCCGGGCTGGGGGTGGAACGGGTCTCGGTGGTCATCGGGGGAGGTCCTTCCACGCGACGTCCTTGTCGGTGCGCGGCTCGGGCGGCAGCCCCAGTACGCGTTCGGCGACGATGTTGAGCAGCACTTCGGAGGTGCCTCCTTCGATGGAGTTCCCCTTGGCGCGCAGATAGCGGTAGCCGGCCTCGCGTCCGGTGAAGTCGACGCCGTCGGGGCGGCGCATCGTCCAGTCGTCGTAGGTCAGTCCGTCCTCGGCGAGGAACTCCACCTCCCAGCCGCTGATCTGCTGGGCGAGCCGGGCGAAGGCCAGTTTCATGCCGCTGCCCTCGGGGCCGGGCTGGCCCTTGGTGAGCTGCTGGCGCAGCCGTTCGCCGGTGAGCCGGGCGACCTCGGCGTCCACCCACAGGGTCAGCAGCCGCTGGTGCAGGTCGTGGGTGCGCAGTTCGGGGCGGGCGCGCCAGTCGGCGGCGGCCACGCCGATCATGCCGCCCTCGCGGGGGATGCGGTTGCCGCCGATGGCGACCCGTTCGTTCATCAGGGTGGTCTGGGCGACCTTCCAGCCCTCGCCCACCTCGCCGAGGCGGTGGGCGTCGGGGATCCGGACGCCGGTGAGGAAGACCTCGTTGAATTCGGCCTCGCCGGTGATCTGGCGCAGCGGCCGGACCTCGACGCCGGGGTCGGTCAGGTCGCAGACGAAGTACGTGATGCCGCGGTGTTTGGGCAGGTCGGGGTCGGTGCGGGCGATGAGGATCGCCCAGCGGGCCAGGTGGGCGCTGGAGGTCCACACCTTCTGGCCGTCGACCACCCAGTCCTCGCCGTCCCGGACCGCGCGGGTGGCGAGTGCCGCGAGGTCGGAGCCGGCGCCGGGTTCGCTGAACAGCTGGCACCAGACCTCTTCGCCGGTCCACAGGGGGCGCAGGAAGCGCTGTTTCTGTTCGTCGGTGCCGAAGCGGAGGATGGTCGGTGCGGCCATGCCCAGGCCGATGCCGATCCGGCCGGGGTCGTTGCCGGGTGCGCCGGCGGCGGCCAGTTCGGCGTCCACGACGGCCTGCAGCGAGCGGGGCGCGTCCAGGCCGCCGAGGCCCTCGGGGAAGTGCACCCAGGCGAGTCCGGCGTCGAAGCGGGCGCGCAGGAAGTCCAGCCGGTCGGTGGTGGCGGGTGGGTGTGCGGCGAGGAGGGCGGCGGTGCGGCGGCGGAGGTCTGCGGCGTCGGTCATCGTGCCTCCTCGGTGGTGGGGACGACGACGAGGCGGCCGACGGAGGTGCCGTCGGCGACCCGCTGGACGGCGTCGGCGGCGTCCGCCAGCGGGACCCGGTCGCCGATCAGCGGCTTGATGGCGCCCTGGGAGGCGAGTTCGGTGAGTTCCTTGTGGCAGGCGTCGACGGCGGCCGGGTCCTTGGTGTTGTAGAGGCCCCAGTGCAGGCCGAGGATGGCGTAGTTCTTGACCAGGGCGTGGTTGAGGGCGGGGAGGGGATGGCGCCGCCGGCGAAGCCGACGACGAGGATGCGGCCCTCGAAGGCGATGCACTTGGTGGACTTGGTGTAGGCGTCGCCGCCGACGGGGTCGTAGACGACGTCGGCGCCGCGGCCGCCGGTGGCGTCCTTCACGGCGGCGACGATGTCGTCCGTGTGCCGGTCGAGGACCAGGTCGCAGCCGAGTTCCCGGGCGGTGCGGGCCTTGTCGGCGCCGCCGACCACGCCGATGACCCGGGCGCCGGCGGCCTTGCCGAGCTGTACGGCGGCGCTGCCGACGCCGCCGGCCGCGGCGTGCACCAGCAGGGTTTCGCCGGCCTGGAGGCGGGCGCGGCGGTGCAGGCCGAACCAGCCGGTCTGGTAGCCGATGTGCAGTGCGGCGGCCTCGGCGTCGTCCAGTGCCTCGGGTGCGGGGCGTACGGCCGCGGCGTCGGCCACCGCCAGTTCGGCGAAGCCGCCGGCCGGCAGCGGCGGCTGGGCCAGCACCCGCGTGCCGGGTTCCGCGTCGGCCCCTCGCCGGCGGCGAGCACCTCGCCGCAGATCTCCACGCCGGGGGTGAACGGCAGCGGCGGCCGCACCTGGTAGTGGCCGCGGCAGAGCAGTGCGTCGGGGAAGTTGACGTTGGCGGCCCGTACCCGCAGCAGCAGCTGCCCCGGTCCCGGCTGGGGGTCCGGCACTCCTCCAGCCGCATCACTTCACGCGGCTCGCCGTTCGCGTGTACGCGCCATGCCTTCACCTGGTGCCTCCAGAGATGTGGGTACGCGGGTGGGGCGGGGGACGCACCGGCCCCCTCGCCACGGGCATACTAAGCGGTCGGTATATCCAGGGGAACAGGAAATCGGCCCGGTGAGGGAACGGTCTCAGCCTGGTACTCGCAGGGTCAGGCTGCGGCCGGTGCGATGGCGGAGACTGGCGGGCATGGACGCACCCGCGAGCGACACCCCCGCGATGGACCAGCCCGCCGAGTTGGGGGGCTTCCTGCGCACCGCCGCGCCCGGCTCCGCCCGGAGGACGTCGGCCTGGTCTCCTACGGAGGGCGGCGCCGGGTGCCGGGGCTGCGCCGCGAGGAGCTGGCGCAGCTGGCCGGGGTCAGCGTGGCGTACTACACGCGGCTGGAGCAGGGGCAGAGCCATCAGGCCTCGGAGGGGGTGCTGGACGCGCTGGCCCGTGCGCTGCGGCTGTCCGCCGACGAGCAGGCGTATCTGCGGGAGCTGGCCCGGCCGGCCCGGGTGCGCCGGCGGCCGGCGGTCCGGCACGACAAGGTCCGTCCGGGGGTGCGGCGGCTGCTCGCGGCCGTGGCGGACGTGCCGGCGGTGGCGCTCGGCCCGCGCTTCGAGATCCTGGCCTGGAACCGCCTCGGGCACGCGCTGATCGCCGGGCATCTGGACGTCGGCAGTCCCGACCGTCCGCTGGACCGCCCCAACGCGCAGCGGATGCTCTTCCTCGACCCGCACACCCGTGAGCTGTACCCGGACCGCGAGGAGGCGCTGCGGCACGCGGTGTCCTCGCTGCGGGTGGCCGCCGGGCAGCGGCCGGACGATCCGCAACTGACCGCGCTGATCGGCGAGTTGTCGATGAAGAGCACGGAGTTCAGCGCGCTGTGGTCCCGGCACGGCGTGAGCAACTGCACCTTCGGCACCAAGCGGTTCCACCATCCGCTGGTGGGTGAGCTGGTGCTGGACTTCGAGATGATGCAGACGCCGGACGGTTCCGGGCAGGGCGTGCTGATGTACACGGCCGAGGAGGGGTCGCCGTCCGAGGCGGCGCTGCGGCTACTCGCCGCGGAGTGCGGCCCAGACGTCCGGGTCCTCGAACCCGAGCGCCCATAGGCCGGTGTTCCGCACCCCGTAGGCGCGCAGGAGCGGCAGGTGGGCGCGGACGCCGCGGGCGTCCTGGTACCAGACCTGGTGTTCCTCGCCGTCCTTGCGGTAGGTGAAGTGCGGGGTGCCGGAGGCAACGTCGAAGAGGTAGTCGGCGCCCTCGCGTGCGCGCAGCGCCTCGGCCTCCTTCCAGGTCAGGTGGGCGGCGTGGCCGGTGGTGCCGGTGACCCAGTCCCAGCCGTAGCCGGGGAAGGCCACCTCGATCTTGTGGGGCGGGATGGTGTCGGTGGCGTAGCGCAGGAACTCGTCGTACCAGTCGGTGGACGACAGCGGCCCCGCGTCGCCGCCCGACCAGTGCAGGTCGTAGCCCATGATGCGGATGCGGTCGGCGGAGCGGCCGAGGTGCGCGTAGTCGAAGGCGGTGCCGGTGCCGCGGGCCCGGGCGAGGACGGTGACCACGCATTCCTTGTCTCGGTCGTGCAGCCGTGTGCACAACTCCCGGACCAGGGTGCGGTATCCGGTGCGCACCCGGTCCCGGGCGTGCCGGTCGCCGGTGACCGCCATGGCCTCGTAGTCCAGGTCGATCCCGTCGTACGAACGGCTCGCCACGAGGTCGAGCAGGGTGTCGAGGTGCGCCCGCCGCCGCTCGGGGTCGTGCAGCAGGGCGGCCATCCGGTCGGCGCCGAGGGTTTCGGTGACCGTGGGCACGACCTTGATGCCGGCGCGGTGCAGTCCGTCGATGATGCGGCGGCGGCCGGCGCCGTGGTGTCCGGTGAGGGTGGTGTCGTCGGACGCCTGGTACCAGAAGGGGCTGACGGTGTGGAGCTGGGAGGCGTGCCGGAGGGCGTCGCGGTAGGCGGCGTCGGTGTCGCCCCAGTAGGGCAGCCAGGCCGAGACGGTGCGGCGGCGGGCCTCGGTGGTGTCCGGGGTGGCGGCGGCCGCGGGGGTGAGCGGGCCGGTGAGCGTCACCGCCGCGAGCAGGAGCGCGAGCCAGCCGCGCGCCCGGTTTCCGGAGACATGGTCCATGCCTTGAGCGTCACCCCGCGGGGATGCTGACGCACCGTCAGCGCGGCCGAACGGGATCGGGCGGGGCCCGGCCGGGTGGCGAACGGGAGCGGCGCGGGGCCCGATTGGGGCCGGGTTGGGCCGCCCCCGCTGTCGTGCCGCGCGGCCCCGCCGCCGGTCAGGTGCGTCCCGCCGTCGGTCAGGTGCGTCCCGCGCGCTGCTGGGCGTCCTTGAGGGTGGCGGACGGGGTGGCCCACCGGGCCCGGACGACCGTGAAGCCGGCCGCTTCGAAGGCGTCGCAGACCTGCTCGTCGTCGTCGACGACATGGCGGATCTCGCGGTGCGTGGCGATCCGGCGCAGGGTCTCCAGCTTGGTGTGCCGGGCCGGGCGCCGGTCGTGGTCGGGCCGCATCCACACCTCGCCGGGCGGGAGGCCGTGCCGGGCCAGCCAGTCCAGGGTGTCGCGGCGGCAGCGCTCGGGGCGGCCGGTGAGGTAGCCGACGTCGCCGTCCTCGGCGTTGCGCAGCGCCAGCGCCACGCCCTCGCCGAGCGGCGGGTCGTCGGTGGCCGCGGCGAAGAAGGCCGGCCAGTCGCGCGGGGTGCGCCGCAGCCAGTGCTGGCGGTGGGCGGTGTCGGCGAGAGTGTTGTCGAGGTCGAAGAGGGCGAGGGGGCGGTGCGTCATGCCGTCGGTGCCTTCGGTCGGTGGGCTTCGCCGGTTTCGGGGGCCGCGCCGGTTTCGGGGAGGGTGACCGCGATCCGGCCGGCGGCGATGGCCTGGGCGACGGTGAGGCGGTCGTGGGCGAGGTCGGCGCAGGTCGCGGTGTCCGTCCGGAGCCGGACGTCGGGGCGCTCGGCGGGGCCGTCGGCGTAGCCGGGGCCGGTGTCGCCGGAGAGCAGGACGTGGAACCGGCCCTCGTCGAGGGTGATGTCGACGACCTCGGTGCCGTCGGTGAAGTGTGCGGCGAGCCGGGTCAGCAGGGGGACCGCGAACCAGTGGGCGCGCACCGCGTCGGTGGGGCGCTTCTCGTCGAGGGCGGGGGCGCCCCAGTCGGCGAGGGCGGTGAGCGCGGGCAGCAGGGCGTGGCCGCGGTCGGTGAGGGCGTAGACGGAGGCGGCGCCGGGCGGGGCGAGCCGGCGGCGGGTGACCAGGCCGTCGCGTTCCATGTCCTTCAGGCGGGAGGCGAGCATGTCCGTGCTGACGCCGGGCAGGTCGGCGTGCAGGTCGGTGTAGCGCCGGGAGCCGCCCAGGAGTTCCCGGACGATCAGGAGCGTCCAGCGGTCGCCCACGGCGTCCAGGGCCCGGGCGACGGCACAGTACTGGTCATAGCTTCGGCGCGGCATGGCTCCAGCATAGACAGAGGTTGGACTTTCCAAGTCGCGACTTGGTAAAACCAAGTACGGTGTGATGACGACGAATGCTGCCGCGCCGCGCGGCGGGCGAGGACCGGGAGGCCGCCGCATGCAGTTCAAGCAGTCCAGCAAGATGGCCGACGTCTGCTACGAGATCCGCGGGCCGGTGATCGAGCACGCGGACGCGCTGGAGGAGGCCGGGCACAGCGTGCTGCGGCTGAACACCGGCAATCCCGCGCTGTTCGGCTTCGAGTGCCCCGAGGAGATCCTGCAGGACGTGATGCGCAACCTCTCCCGCGCACACGGCTACACCGAGTCCCGGGGCATCCTCTCGGCCCGCCGCGCGGTGGCCCAGCACTACCAGCAGAACGGCCTGCCGGACGTCGACGTCGACGACATCTACCTCGGCAACGGCGTCTCCGAGCTCGTCTCGATGGCGGTACAGGCGCTGCTCGACGACGGTGACGAGGTCCTCATCCCGGCCCCCGACTTCCCGCTCTGGACGGCCGTCACCACCCTCGCCGGCGGCAAGGCCGTGCACTACCTCTGCGACGAGTCCGCGGACTGGCTGCCGGACCTCGACGACCTCGCCTCGAAGATCACCGACCGGACCCGGGCGATGGTCATCATCAACCCCAACAACCCGACCGGCGCGGTCTATCCGCGCGAGCTGCTGGAGGGCATGCTCGACCTCGCCCGGCGCCACCAGCTGATGGTCTTCGCCGACGAGATCTACGACCGGATCCTCTACGACGACGAGGTCCACCACCACGCCGCGGTGCTCGCCCCCGACCTGGTCTGCCTGACCTTCAGCGGTCTGTCCAAGTCCTACCGGGTGGCCGGCTTCCGCTCCGGCTGGCTGGTGGTCTCCGGCCCTAAGCAGCACGCCGCCGACTACCTGGAGGGCCTGGGCACCCTCGCCTCGATGCGACTGTGCCCGAACGCACCCGCGCAGTACGCCATCCAGGCGGCGCTGGGCGGCCGGCAGTCCATCAAGGACCTGGTGCTGCCGGGCGGCCGGCTGCGCGAGCAGCGCGACGTGGCCTGGGAGCGGCTCAACGAGATCCCGGGCGTCTCCTGCGTCAAGCCCAGGGGCGCGCTCTACGCCTTCCCGCGCCTCGACCCGGCCGTCCACAAGATCCACGACGACGAGAAGTTCGTGCTGGACCTCCTGCTGCGGGAGAAGATCCAGGTCGTCCAGGGCACCGGCTTCAACTGGCCACGCCCGGACCACTTCCGCATCCTCACCCTGCCGCACGCCGACGACCTCGACGCCGCGATCCGCCGGATCGGCCGATTCCTGGCCGGATACCGCCAGTGACGACCGGGGCCGCCGGCGGCCCCGGTTCACCCGAACGGCGGCACCCCTCCCCCGCCCGCCGTCCACCGCCCGCCGGTCCGGCGCACGGCCATGGCCAGCGGCGGGAAGGGCCTCCCGGCGCCGCCCGGGCGGCCCGGCACCGTCCGGCGGCCCCTCGGTCCGGACGGCCCGGACGCCCGGCGACGGGCCGTCCTGCCCCGCGGGACCAGCGCACGTAATCGAACGCGCCCTTGAGCCCGTCGGCCGCAGCCGATTAGGTGGAGGGCGGCAATCACGCCGCCACCCGACAAGGGAGGGGATTCCATGCCCATTCGGCCCGCACTCTCGGAAGCGGAGCTTGAAGCGCATCTGCACGGCATTTGCTTCAAGACGGGTCCACCGCGCCGGATAGGCGTGGAGCTGGAGTGGCTGGTCCACGACGCGTACCACCCCGATGTCCGGTCGAACCCGACCGGCTGCGGCACGCGGCCACCGTCCTTCGCCAGCTCCCCCTCTCCTCGCTCCTGACCTTCGAACCCGGCGGCCAGCTGGAGCTCAGCTCGCTGCCCGCCACCTCCCTGCGCGCCTGCATCGAGGCCGTGTCGGCCGATCTCGCGCTGGTCCGCCCGGCCGTGCGGGCCCTGGGCCTGGGGCTGGCCGGCCACGGCCACAACCCCTGGCACCCCCCGCGCCGGATCCTGACCGACCCCCGCTACGACGCCATGGAGGCGTACTTCGACCGCTGGGGCCCGGCCGGACGCTCCATGATGTGCGGCACCGCCTCCGTACAGGTGTGCGTGGACGCCGGCCACGAGGAGCCGGGCCCGCTCGGGCTCGGCCGGCGCTGGCTGCTGGCCCATCTGCTGGGCGCCGTACTGACCGCGGCGTTCGCCAACTCGCCGACCAGCGAAGGGTGTCCCACGGGCTACCGCACCACCCGCCAGGTCGTGTGGTCCCAGCTCGACCCGGCCCGCACCCTCGCCCCGCCGCCGGGCCCCGACCCGCGCACCGCGTGGGCGGCGTACGTCCTGGACGCGCCGGTGATGTGCATCCGCGCCGAGCACGGGCCCTGGGACGCGCCGGCGGGGCTCACCTTCCGCGAATGGGTCCGCACCGGCGTCCCCAGACCCCCGACACAGGAGGACCTCGACTACCACGTCACCACCCTCTTCCCGCCCGTCCGGCCGCGCGGCCACCTGGAGCTGCGCATGATCGACGCCCAGCCCGGGGAGACCGGGTGGACCGTCCCGCTGGCCGTCACGGCCGCGCTGTTCGACGACCCGGAGGCCGCCGAGCGCGCCTACCGCATCGTCAAACCACTGGCCGAGACGGCCGGTTCGCGCCCCGCGCCGCGCAACCCGCTGTGGCGGCGGGCCGCCCGCGCGGGACTGACCGACCCGGAGCTGCACGCCGCGGCGGTGGCCTGCTTCGCCGCCGCGCAGGAGGCGCTGCCCCGGATCGGCGCCCCGCCCGAGGTGTGCGCCGCGGTCGCGGCCTTCACCGAGCGGTACGTGGCACGCGGACGGTGCCCCGCGGACGACCACCTCGACGCCCTGTACGCCGCGGAGGGCGCACTCCTCCTGGGGAAGGAAGGCCAGCAGTGACCACCGATCCGGAGCTCCTTCGTGAATGCGCGGCCGCGGCGCTGCTCGCCGCCCGCGACCGCACTCGGCTGCTCACCACCTGCGTCGAGCACCCCGACCTCGTCGCCCAGCACTCCCCGCTGATGTCCCCGCTGGTGTGGGACCTGGCCCACATCGGCAACCAGGAGGAGCAGTGGCTGCTGCGCACCGTCGGCGGCCGGGAGGCGCTGCGGCCGGACATCGACTCCGTCTACGACGCCTTCGAGCACCCGCGGGCCGAACGCCCCGCCCTGCCGCTGCTGCCGCCCGACGAGGCGCACGGCTATGTCGCC
Source organism: Streptomyces endophytica (assembly GCF_026153355.1). GTDB lineage: Bacteria > Actinomycetota > Actinomycetes > Streptomycetales > Streptomycetaceae > Streptomyces > Streptomyces endophytica. Next base: position 6,010,159 of record NZ_CP110636.1, read on the forward strand.
GAGGTCCGCGGCCGGGTGCTGGACGTCCTGGAGCGCACCCCGCTGCACGGCGGGCCGCTGCTGGACGCGGGTTTCGCGTTCGGCATGATCGCCCAGCACGAGCAGCAGCACGACGAGACCATGCTGATCACGCACCAGCTGCGGCGCGGCCCCGCCGTGCTCACCGCGCCCGAACCGCCGCCCGCCCCCGATGACCTGCTGCCGTCCGAAGTCCTGGTGCCCGGCGGGCCGTTCAGCATGGGGACCTCCGCCGAACCCTGGGCGCTGGACAACGAGCGGCCCGCGCACCCCCGCCTCGTACCGGCGTTCCTGATCGACACCACACCGGTCAGCAACGGCGCCTACCAGCGGTTCATCGAGGACGGCGGCTATCAGGAGCCGCGCTGGTGGGCCGCCGAGGGCTGGGCGCAGGTCCAGCAGCACAAGCTGCGGGCCCCGCTGTTCTGGAAGCGGGACGGCGGCCAGTGGCTGCGCCGCAGGTTCGGGGTGACCGAGCCGGTCCCGCCGGACGAGCCGGTGCTGCACGTCAGCTGGTACGAGGCGGACGCCTACGCCCGCTGGGCCGGCCGGCGGCTGCCGACCGAGGCGGAGTGGGAGAAGGCCGCCCGGTTCGACCCGGCCACCGGCCGGTCGATGCGCTACCCGTGGGGTGACGAGGACCCCACGCCGGAGCGCGCCAACCTCGGCCAGCGGCATCTGCGCCCCGCGGCCATCGGCAGCTATCCCGAGGGCGCGTCCCCGCTCGGTGTGCGGCAGTTGATCGGCGACGTGTGGGAGTGGACGGCGAGCGACTTCCTGCCGTACCCGGGCTTCGCCGCCTTCCCCTACCGGGAGTACTCGGAGGTGTTCTTCGGCGACGGGCACAAGGTGCTGCGCGGCGGTTCCTTCGCCGTCGACCCGGTGGCCTGCCGGGGCACCTTCCGCAACTGGGACCTGCCGGTCCGGCGGCAGATCTTCTCCGGGTTCCGCACCGCCCGGGACGCCGGCCTGGAGGGGGACGCATGAGGCCGGCACCGCGCACGGCCGGGGAGGCGAACGCCTGATGTGCCGTCATATCGCTTATGTGGGGCCGCCGGTGCCCTTCGGGCAGATCGTGCTGGAGCCACCGCACGGCCTGTACCGGCAGTCGTGGGCGCCGCGCCACCAGAAGCACGGCACGGTCAACGCGGACGGCTTCGGCGTCGGCTGGTACGCACCGGGCGACCCGGTCCCGGCGCGCTACCGCCGGGCCGGGCCGATCTGGGCCGACGACCAACTGCCCGACCTGGCCCGGGTGGTGCGCACCGGCGCGCTGCTGGCGGCGGTACGGGACGCCACCGTGGCCGGGCCGGACGCCGAGGCGGCGGCCGCGCCGTTCGCCGGGGAGGGCCACCTGTTCAGCCACAACGGTGCGGTGGCCGGCTGGCCGGACTCGCTCGCGCCGCTGGCCGCCGCGCTGCCGCCGGGGGAGCTGCTGCGCCTCCAGGCGCGCTGTGACGCGGCGTTCGTCTGGGCGCTGGTGCGGCACCGGCTGACCCGCGGCGACGAACTCGGGGACGCGCTGGCCGACACCGTCGCGGCCGTCGCCGGGGCCGCGCCCGGGTCCCGGCTCAACCTGCTGCTGACCGACGGCACCACCATCGCCGCCACCTCCTGGGGCGACACGCTCTACCACCTGGCCCTTCCGGGCGGCGGCCGGGTGGTCGCCGCCGAACCCTACGACGATTCCCCCACTGGACCGAGGTCCCCGACCGCACCCTGCTGCGCGCCACCCGGACCGACGTCCACCTCACCCCGCTCAAGGAGCCCGCCACGTGAGCCCCCTCAGCATCACCCGCAACCTCCCTGCCGACGCCACCGCGGCCGCGCTGCGCGCCGATGTCGCCCAGGGCCTGTCCGCCACGCCCAAACAGCTGCCGCCCAAGTGGTTCTACGACGCCCGCGGCAGCGAACTCTTCGAAGAGATCACCACCCTGCCCGACTACTACCCGACCCGCGCCGAACGGGAGATCCTGCTCACCCGCGCCGACCACATCGCCGCGGCCACCAACGCGCGCACCCTGATCGAGCTGGGCTCCGGGTCGTCCGACAAGACCCGCCACCTCATCGGCGCGCTGACCGGCCTGCACACCTACGTGCCGATCGACGTCAGCGAGTCGGCGCTGACCGCGGCCGGCGAGACGCTGCTCGCCGGGCACCCCGGCCTGACCGTGCACGCCCTGGTCGCCGACTTCCAGCAGGACATGACGCTGCCCGGGACACCCGGCCCGCGACTGCTGGCGTTCCTCGGCGGCACCATCGGCAACCTCCTCCCCGAGGAGCGGGCCGCGTTCCTCACCTCCGTGCACGACCTGCTGTCCCCGGGCGACGCCCTGCTGCTCGGCACGGACCTGGTCAAGGACGAGGCGACGCTGGTCGCCGCGTACGACGATCCGCAGGGCGTCACGGCCGCGTTCAACAAGAACGTCCTCCAGGTCATCAACCGCGAGCTCGACGGCGACTTCGATCCGGCGGACTTCGACCACGTCGCGGTGTGGAACGCCGCGGAGGAGTGGATCGAGATGCGGCTGCGGGCGCGCCGGGACGTGACCGTGAAGATCCCCGGCGTGGACCTGGCCGTGCCCTTCGCGGCCGGTGAGGACATCCGCACCGAGATCTCGGCCAAGTTCCGCCAGGAGGGTGTGCGGGCCGAACTCGCCGCCGCCCGGCTGGAGTTGACCAACTGGTGGACGGACAGCACGGATCGCTTCGCGCTGTCACTCGCGTTCCGTGCCTGATACCGCCCGGTAGGGACGGATACGTACGAGGGCGGTTCCGGCCGGTGTGCCCCTGGGCGCGCCGGCCGGGTGCCGTCCGCGCGGGCGGTGTGGTTCCATGCCCCGGACGCACGTGCGGATTCGACGGGGCAGGGGTGGCGGCATGGGGCTGGGGCTCGATCGGCGGGGGTTTCTCAGGGGCGCGGCCGGGCTGTCGGCCGCCGGGGTCCTGGCGGGCGCCGGCAGCGGAGGGTTCACGGCCGCGGCGGCCGAGCGGAGGCCGGCCGGGCGCCGTGCGCTCTCCGTACAGGACTGGATGTCCGCGCTCCCCGACGCCACTCCCCTGACGCGCCTGACGATCCCGGGCACGCACGACTCCGGGGCCCGGATCGGCGGCCCCTGGGTGGCCTGCCAGAACACCGCGGTCGACGCCCAGCTGGCCGCCGGGATCCGCTTCCTGGACGTCCGCTGCCGGGCGATCGACGACGCCTTCGCGATCCATCACGGCGCGTTCTACCAGCAGCTGATGTTCGGCGACGTACTCAACGCCTGCCGGGCCTTCCTCACGGCCCACCCGTCCGAGACGGTGCTGATGCGGGTCAAGCAGGAGTACTCGGAGGTCTCCTCCGACGAGTTCCGCCGGATCTTCGGCATCTACCTGGACGACAAGGGCTACCGTCCGCTGTTCCGGCTGGACGCCGGGCTGCCCGCGCTGGGTGAGGCGCGGGGCCGGGTCGTCCTGCTGGCGGACTCCGACGGCCTCGGCGGGGTCCGCTACGGCGACCCCCAGGTCTTCGACATCCAGGACGACTACATGGCCGAGCCGTTCGGGAAGTACCCGAAGATCGAGGCGCAGTTCCGCAAGGCCGTCACGCAGCCCGGCAAGCTCTTCGTCAACTACGTCAGCACCGCCGCGCTGCTCCCGCCGCGCTCCAACGCCGACCGCCTCAACCCTCAGGTCAAGACGCTGCTGGAGGGTACGGAGGGCAGCGGCTGGACGGGCCTGGGCATCGTCCCGATGGACTTCCCGAACGAGTTCGGCCTGGCCGAAACGCTGATCCGGCACAACCCGGGCCCGGGGTTCACCCGACCGGCCCTGCGCTAGGCGTCCGGCCGGCGGTCCTGCCGCAGACTGGGGTGCATGTCCCGTTCCGGACGGCCCGGTGTCCCGCAGCGGCTGCCGGTGGCTCTCGGGCTGCTCACCGTGGTCGTGGGCAGTACGGCGCTGACGCTGGGCCTGCCCGCCCGCGAGCCGTATCTGGCCGCGGGGGACAGCGCCACCGGCTCGTACCTGGCCACCCGCGCGGACGGCGACCTGGCCGCCGCCGCGCTGCTCGCCGGTCCGTACCGGGAGCGGCCGGGCCCGCCGGTGGCCGTCCCGCTCGGCGGCCGGACCGGCGGCGGGGCGACGGCCGCGCTGCCGGAGTCCCGGCCGCTGGTGGCCGCCCCGGCGGCCCCGTCCCCGGCGATCGGCGCGCTGTTCTCACCCGGCGACGACGGTGACCCGACGCACCACTGCACGGCGAGCGTGGTCCGCTCCCCCGCCGCCGACCTGGTCGTCACCGCCGCGCACTGCGTGCACGACGGCGGGTTCCGCACCCGGCTGGTGTTCGTGCCCGGCCTGCACGACGGGATCGCGCCGTACGGGCTGTGGGTGCCCACCCGCATCCACGTCGACCCCCGCTGGATCAGCGACCGGGACCCGGACCACGACGTGGCGTTCCTGCGGGTGCGCAGAGCCGGGCAGGGCGGCGGCCGGATAGCGGACCTCACCGGCGCCGAACGGATCCGGTTCGGCGCCCCGGCCGGGCGCCCGGCGCTGCTGACCGGCTACCCCGCCGACCGGGACGCCCCGGTCAGCTGCCGGCACACCGCGAAGGCCCAGGGCCCGTCCCAACTGCGCTTCGACTGCCCCGGGTTCCCGAACGGCACCAGCGGTGGCCCGCTGCTCACCGACGTCGATCCGGCCACCGGCACCGGGGCGCTGATCGGGGTGATCGGCGGGCTCGACGAGGGCGGTGACGACTTCGTCTCGTACAGCAGCCGGTTCGGTGCGGACGTGGCCGCGCTGTACCGGCGGGCCACCGCGGAGCCGGGCCCCACGCCGGGCGTCAGGCCCCGCGCGACACCACGGTCTTGAGGACGGACGGCAGCGGGTACCAGTCGGCGGTGGCGAAACTGGCGTGCGCGGCGGCGAGTTGGCCGACCCGGGCGAGCGCCTGTGCCTCGGTGGGGTGGGTGGCGTCGATGGCCGGCGGCACGTTGTGCGCGTCGGTCATGATGAGGAGGTAGTGCCGGCGGTCGTACCAGGCGGTGTCGATGGTGCCGTTCAGGTAGGTCGCGGCGTCACCGTCGAAGACCACGAACCAGGGGCGCAGCGCCGGGTCCTGATAGCGGTCGCGGGGGTCGCCGGCGGCCGCGCCGTGCACCGCGGGGAAGGCCGTCGACTGCGCGAGCTTCCCCTGCGCGGCGAGGTCCTTGAGGTGGCCGGCGTACTCGACGTCGGTCCAGAGCTTGTCGAGCGGGTTGTTCTCCTCGACGGTGCCCGGTATCAGCTCGAACAGGAACTTTCCGGCCATGGCGGCGCGCGCCGGCCAGCCGCCGGCCCGGACCGCCTCGTCGGGCGTGGCGTGGCCCGCGGTGAGGTCGCCGGGACCGTAGACGGCGTCGCCGAGCTTCTGTCGCACCAGCGCGTCGAACTCGGCCGGGCCGCGCCCGCCCTTGGCGTTGAAGCCGTCCTTCAGCTCGACCTTGACGAGGATGGGGCGGTGGCCGGGGTGGGCGTCGTGCCAGGCCTTCATATCGGCGAGGCAGCCGGCGAAGTCCTTGTTGACGTCCTTGGTCCGCAGTTCGGAGGCGTTGGCCGCGCCCTCGCAGTTGCTGTTGTTGCCGAACGGGTTGCTGTGGCTGACCCGCCAGGTCCGGCCCAGCCCGTTGGTCCAGAGGTCGAGTTCGACCAGTGCGGCGCCGGAGTCCAACGCGTCCGCGAAGTAGGGGTACTTCTCCTTGTCGTAGGCGTTGTGGACGCCCACGGACGTGCTGGTGCCGTACGTCAGGCCCGGCCGGCTCGGCGCCCGCCGGCACGGACACCGCCACCACCGCGGCCGCCGCCGCAGCGACCGTCCCCACACACCGCTTCCCGTTCATGTTCCCCGCTCTCCGTGGTCCCTCGGCGCCCGGCCGGTCAGCCCGGACGCCGTTCGGCCGGCCGGGCGGCCGGTCGATCGGGCAGCAGCGTACGGGGAGTTGGGACGGGTGGGGACCACGGGGTCGGTGACGATAAGGGAAACTCCCTTACTTGACCGACTTGGGGAGGGCCCATGGCCGACAATCACGCAACCGGCCGGCTGCCGCGTTCCGGACAGCCACTCGTCGCGACGGTGCTCACGGGCACCGTCGCGCTCTATCTGGCGCTCGTCGCCTTCGGCAACATCACCGACTTCGGCACCAATCAGCAGTTCGTCCGGCACGTCCTGGCGATGGACACCACCTTCAAGGACCCGGACCTGATGTGGCGGGCCATCACCTCGCAGGGACTCCAGGACGCCGCGTACGTGGCGATCATCGCCTGGGAGAGCGTCACCGCGCTGGTGCTGATAGTGGCCACCGTGCTCTGGCCGCTCGGTCTGCGGCGCGGCGACGTGGCCCGCGCGCGGATGCTGAGCACCGTCGGTCTGCTGATGATGCTGCTGCTGTTCGGCGCGGGCTTCCTGGCGATCGGCGGGGAGTGGTTCTCGATGTGGCAGTCGAAGACCTGGAACGGCCTGGAGGCGGCGACCCGCAACGTCACGCTCGCGGGAGTCGCACTGCTGGCCGTCCGGCTGCCGTCGGCGCCCTGAGCCGTCCCGCGTGCGGCGGGCGCCGGTGGGTCACCACTCGATCCGGTAGTCCGTGAGCCAGTCGCTGCCGTCCGCGCCGCCGCCCGCGGGGCCGGTGGCCGGGCGGCCGGGGTTTTGCGGGCCGGTGCGGGCGGCGAGACCGGCACTGGCCGCGACGACCTTCTCCACCCGTTCCCGGCGCAGTTCCTCGTACGCCGTGAAGGCGCTGCGCGGGTCGGTGTGGTCGCGCAGGCAACGGGCCAGCACGATGCCGTCCTCGATGGCCATCGAGGCGCCCTGGGCGGCGTTGGGCGCGGCCGCGTGGGCGGCGTCGCCGAGGACGACCTTGGTGTCGTCGTACCAGGTGGGTGTGGTGGCGATGTCGTAGGCGCTGGAGGCGATGACCCGGTCGCCGGTGGCGCGGACGAGGGCGGCGGCCGGCGTGGCGTCGCCGGGGAACCGCGCGGCGACCCGGTCGCGCCACTCGCCGGCGCCGACGGCCTGCAGGGCGGTGCGGTCGCTCTCGGTGCCGGGGATGTTGGCGAACCACCAGATCTCGTCGTCGGGGGCGCGGGTGCAGCCGAAGACGGCGCGGTCGCCGCGGATCATGGTGTAGGTCTCCGCGGCCGGCTCGGCGCCGGTGGCGCGGGTGTAGCCGCAGACCGTGTGCTGGCCGGTGTGGCGCGGCCGGGGCGCGTCCGGGTCGATGAGGGTGCGGGTGACGGAGTGCAGTCCGTCCGCGCCGATCAGCAGGTCTCCCTCGGCGCGGCTGCCGTCGGCGAAGGCGGCGACCACCCGCTTCCCGCCGGCCGAGGCCACCGTCTGGGCACCGACCAGCCGTTTCCCGTGGTGCACGGGGATCCCCCGGCGGGCCGCCTCGGCGTGCAGCACCTGGTAGAGGGTGGCCCGCCGCAGGGTGCGCGGGCCGGGCCCGGTGCCGCTGCCGGCGATGGGCCGCTCGGCGACCTGGGTGCCGTCGGGACCGAACACGGCGATCCGCTGCGCCGGGAAGGAGTGTGCGGCGACCGGGTCGTGGGCGTCGATCACCCGGAGCGCTTCGAGGCCGTTGGCGAAGACGACGAGGAAGGCGCCGACGTCGTCCGCGCCGGTCGGGTACGCCTCGAAGACCTCCGCGTCGATGCCCGCCTTGTGCAGTGCCATGGCGGTCACCGTGCCCGCGATGCCGCCGCCGATGATCAGGGCCTTGCTCATGCCGTGGTCCCCCGGGTGTGCCCCCGCTCGGTGCCGCCGGCCGGGTCCTGGTCGGCGGTGCGGCCCTGTGGCCGCACCGTCCACCTTTCCCCCGGCGGGCCGGAAGATCCAGCCCGCCGGGGGACGTACGGACGTGCCGCCGGGTGTTCTCAGCCCGCCGCGTACACGTCCTCGATGTACCGTCCGGAGGCGGTGAGTTCGCGCAGCCAGGCCTCGGACTCCTGGGCCGAGGCGCCGGTGTGCGCGGCGTGCACCTCGCGGAAGGCGGCCCGTACGCCGGGGGCCATCCGGCTGCCGTCGCCGCAGACGTACACCCGGGCCCGGCCTGGAGGAGCTCCCAGACCTCGGCGGCCTCGGCTTTGATGCGGTGCTGGACGAAGCGGTGGCCGTTCTCGGGGCGCTCGCTGAAGACGGGGCGTACCGAGAGCGCCCCGGCCGCTTCGGCGGCGGCGAACTCCGCGGCGTGCAGGAAGTCGGCCGTGGGGTCGTCGCAGCCGAAGTACAGCCGGGCGGGCGCCGTTTGGCCGGCCGCGACCCGGTCGGCCACGGCGCCCCGGAAGGGGGCGAGGCCGGTGCCGGCGGCGACCAGGATGACCGGGGTGCCGTCGGCCGGGTCGAGGCGGAAGGCCTCGCGGCAGGGCTGGACCCGGGCCAGGACCGTGTCGCCGGGGCGCAGGCCGTGCAGATACGTCGAGCCGGTGCCGCCGGGCAGCAGCGAGACCATCAGCTCGGCGTGCCGGGCGTCGGCGGCGGGCGAGGACGAGATCGAGTAGTGCCGGGTGCGCAGCGCCGGCAGCAGGTCGAGGACCACCGGCCAGGGCAGCCGGCCGCGCAGCGCGGGGTGGGCCTCGATCATCTCGGTCAGGGTGCGCGGGTCGTCCTCGGCGAGGTGTTCCAGGGCCTGCCGCTCGGGCGGGCACGGGTTGTGCGCGGCCAGCACCGCGAGCTGCTCGGGGGTCGGCCGAGCCCCCAACTCCAGGTGATGGGTGAGGAGTTGGCGTACGCTCAGGGGCCGGTCGACGGGCAGGGTGTCGCGGGCCGGGCGGCGTCCGGGGTGCAGGGCGAGCACGGTGTCGAGGTCGGCGCCGAGGGCGCGGGCGGCCCGCTCGACGGCGGCCGGGGCGTTGGCCGGCAGCACGGCGAGGTGGTCGGCGGTGCGGTAGCTGACGCCGTCCGGCAGGGCGAGCCGCAGGAACCGCTTGGGGCGCGGCCAGCCCTCCGCGGTGAGGTCGTGCGCCTCGGTGACGGTCAGTTCGGTCAGCTCGTGCCGGGCGGCCAGGGCGTCGAGCGGTCCGCCGGTGAGCTCGGTGACGGTGTAGCCGGTGTCCTCGGCGGCCGGGGCGCCCGCGCCGGTGCTGGCGGGGTCGCCGTAGCGGGTCAGCAGTTCGGTGCGCAGCGCGGCGGTGAACTCCTTGACGGTGCCGCTGAGATCGCCGGAGGCGTCGGCCTCGGCGCGCGGCAGCATCCGGTCGCCGCCGAGCGCGGCCAGCCGGTCGTCGATGAGGGTGGGGACGTGCTGGTAGGTGGCGGCCCAGTTGCGGTCGCCGACGCCGAGGACGGCGAACGGGCGGTCCGCGGCGGCGCCGTCCCCGGCGGTCCGCAGCCGGCCGACGAAGGCGGCCGCGTCGTCGGTGGGCTGTCCGTTGTAGGAGGCGGCGACGATGACGACGGGCCGGTCGGCGGGCAGCCCGTCGGCGTAGGCGTCCAGCGGGGCGACCTCGGTGGCGCAGCCCAGGCCGGTGGCCTCGTCGGCGAGCCGCTCGGCGAACTCGCGGCAGGTGCCGTAGTTGCTGCCGTGCAACAGCAGCAGCCCGGTGCCCTGGACGACGCGGGTGGGCAGGGCGTCGTCGGTGGTGGTGTCGTCCGCGGGGCCGGCGGTGCCGGGCAGGACACCCAGGGCGGCGCGCACCGCGGCGCGGTCGGCGGGCGTGCGGGCGGCCAGTTCGACGGTGAACCCGTCCGGCTTGAGGTGAGGGTCTCCTTGATGCGGAGCCGGTAGTCGGCGTGGTCGATCAGCCGGTAGCGGTGGGCGAGCAGGGCGAGCAGCATGGTCGCCTCGTGCAGCGCGAACTGCCGCCCGATGCAGGCGCGTTCACCGGTCCCGAACGGCTTGTAGGCGTGCGGCGAGCGGGCCGCCTCGGCCTCCGGGCTGAAGCGGGACGGGTCGAACAGCTCGGGGTTGTCGCCCCAGCAAGGGTCGCGGTGCAGCATCGGGGTGAGCACGGTGACCAGCTGGCCGGCCTTGACCGGGTAGCGGCCGCCGAGCACGGTGTCGGCACGGGCCTGGCGGGTGAACGCGGCGGCGGTGGGCCACAGCCGCAGCGCCTCGTTGAGGACCTGCCGGGTGAACGGCAGGTGGCCGATGTCCTCGAAGGTCGGGTCGGGGTCGGCCTGGTCGCCCCACAGCTCGTCGGCCTCGCGCTGGACCATGCGCAGCGCCAGCGGGTCCTTGAGCAGGTGGTAGAGGGCGAAGGAGAGGGCGCCCGAGGTGGTCTCGTGGCCGGCGATCAGGAAGGTGATGACCTGGTTGCGGATGTTGGCGAGGTCGAGGGAGGGGCCGCCGGGCCCGGTGCCGTCCTCCTGCGCGCGGGCGCCGAGCATCAGACCGAGCAGGTCGTCCTCGCCGGTCTCGCCGCTCGCCGTGCGCGCGGCGATGACCTCGTCGACGACGGAGGCGAGGTAGTCCGCGTCGGCGCGGAACGCCGCGTCCGCCGCGGAGTGGTCGGCGTGCGGATCCCGGGCGAACTTCTTCATGCTCCATTCGAGGCAGCGCACCATCGCCTCGACGAACGGGTGCTGCGAGTCGCCGCGGGAGAACGACTCGAAGTCGAAGCCGAAGCCGGCCAGCCCGATGGTGTCCAGCGTCATCCGGGTCATGTCCTCGGCTATGTGCACCGGCGTGCCGTCGGCCACCCGCCGGTCCCAGCTCGCCATGACCCGGCGGGCGACCTTCAGCATCGCCGGGTGGTACGTCCGCATCGAGCCCAGCGCGAAGGCCGGCATCAGGACCTCGTGCGCCTTGGCCCAGTTGGGCTCGTCGTTGTAGGCGGTGAACAGACCGTCCCCGGCGAATTCCCGGACGTTCTCCAGGACGACCGAGACCCCCTTGGCGAAGCGGGTCTCGTCGGCGGCCTCGGTGACCAGGTCCAGCGAGGTGAGGAAGAGCGTCTCGCGCTCGCCGAGCCTGCGCTTGAAGACCGGTCCGTGGGTCCGGGCGAGGTCCATGGTCTGCTGGATGGGCGTCGAGGTCATCCCGTCGGCCGTGATGTCGACGACCGGGATGCCGTCATCGGCGGCGCGTTCGTCACTGTGGAGCGCGATGGTGTCGGTCATGTCTCCAGCGTGAGGGGGCCGGTGGGCAGCTCGGGCCCGGGCAACTGCATGATTGTGCAGTGGTTTTTCGCTGCTCGCCCTTGCGCGCGGACCGGAGATGGGGCAATGGACATCGGGCACGCAGACAGTGCGCCGGACGGGGACTCCCCCGGCGCCCACCCGCCGCCCGCCGGGCCCGGCCCGGTCGATCCGGCGGGGCCGTACGCGGGCGGTCCCTGGCGCAACTACTTCCTCATCCTGCTGGACCGCATCCCGACGCCGATCGCGGTGTGCCGGGCGGACGGTGAGGTGCTGATCGCCAATCCGGCGATGGCCACGCTGTGGGGGGTGGCGCCGGGTCAGTTGCGCGGCCGCAATCTGCTGGACCTGTTCCGGCCCCGGGCGAGGGAGCAGCTGCGGCGGATCGCCGACGCGGTGCGGCTGGGCCGCCGGTCGCGCTATCCGGTCGAGGTGCACTGGCGGTCGGCCGCGGACGGCGCCGAGCGCGAGGGGGAACTGACGGTGGACCCGGTCGGCGACCTGTCCGTCCAGCCGCCGGTCCTGCTGGCGCTGCTGCGGGTCACGGAGAGCGCCCCGCCGCCGGCCCCGCGGGCCACGGCGAGCCCGGTGGAGTCGCGGATCCTGGCCCTGGCCGCCGGCGGCGCGACGACGGCGGCGATCGGCGCGTCCCTGGGGCTGACCGTCGACGGGGTGAACTACCACCTGGCCCGGCTGTCCCGCCGCTGGCGGGTGCAGGGCCGGACCGCGCTGGTCGCCAAGGCGTACGTGCTGGGCGTACTGGCGGCGGACAGCTGGCCACCGGCCCCGGCCTGACCATCAGCACGCGTGTGCGGTTAACCTCCGTGGTGTGGAGGAGAACGCAGCCGCGCAGTTCGAGCGCGGAACGGACGGCCCGAAGGTCATCGTCGTCGGCGTGGACGGCTCCGACTCGTCCTGGCGCGCCGCCGCGTACGCGTCCGGACTCGCCCGGCGCCAGGGCTCGAAGCTCGTCCTGGTCTACGTCCAGCCGGTGCTGCCGGCCGGGGCGTCGATGGGCGCGCCGGTCGTGGACGCCACCAACGAGGTGGCCGAGGAGCTGATGGCCGAGATCCGCAAGGCCACCGACCGGCTGCAGGGGATCTACGACGTGCGCTGGGAGTTCCACACGCTGCGTGGCGACCCGTACAACGGCATGGTGCAGATGGCCGACGAGCTCAAGGCCGACGCCGTGGTGGTGGGCGCCTCGGAGTCGGCCGGGCACCGCATCATGGGCTCGGTCGCGGTCCGCCTGGTCAAGGCGGGGCGCTGGCCGGTCACCGTCGTCCCGTAGCGGCCCCGCGGCGCTCCGCTGGTGGGGCCGGCCGCCCTGAGGCACGGTGGGAGGTGGACGGGCGGAGCGCCGCCCCGGCCGAGGGAGACCACCGTGACCGACCGCACGTACCGTGTGACCGACATCGTCGGAACGTCCCAGGAGAGCGTGGACGCGGCGATCAGGAACGGCATCAGGCGCGCCTCGCAGACCCTCCGCAATCTCGACTGGTTCGAGATCACCGAAGTGCGCGGACACCTCGTCGACGGCGAAATCGACCACTACCAGGTCGGCATGAAGGTCGGGTTCCGGCTGGAGGACGCCGATTGACGCCCCGATGACACCCCTCCCGGGTACGTCTCCCGGCGAGTCGCCACCGTACTAGGGAGTCGCCTTCCTTAGGCGCCTTCGAGGGTCCATGATGATCCGCCGTCGGACCACGACGGAGCGAGCCTACGGAGGGATCCCAGATGGGGCTGCGCGCGGGACAGGGCGTATTGCGCCGCAAACCGATCGAACACATCGAAGAGGCGGAGGGCCCGGCGAGCCAGCAGCTCACCCGGGTGCTGGGGCTGTGGCAGCTGACCGCCATCGGCGTCGGCGGCATCATCGGCGCCGGCATCTTCACGCTCGCCGGCACCGTCGCGAACGGCAAGGCCGGACCCGCGGTCCTGATCTCCTTCCTCGTCGCGGGCATCGCGAGCGCCGCGGCCGCCTTCTCGTACGCCGAATTCGCCGGGCTGATCCCGAAGGCGGGGTCGGCCTACACCTACGGCTACGCGGTGCTCGGTGAGGTGGCCGGGTGGTTCATCGGCTGGGACCTGCTGCTGGAGTACACCGCGATCGTCGCGGTCGTCGCGATCGGCATCTCGGGATATTTCAGCTTTCTTCTCGGTGAGCTGGGAGTCCACCTGCCCGCCTGGATGCTCGGCGCGCCGGGGACCGGGCCGGGGCACCGCGTCGACCTCTTCGCGGCGGCGCTCTGCCTCCTGATCGCCTTTCTGCTGACCCTGGGCATCAAGAACGCCGCGCGCTTCGAGACGATCGTGGTGGGGCTGAAGGTCCTGGTCGTCGTGATCGTGATCGCGGTCGGCTTCTTCCACATCAACACCGCGAACTACCACCCGTTCTTCCCGTTCGGGGTGAGCGGCGCCTTCACCGGTGCGGCCACCGTCTTCTTCGCGGTCTTCGGCTACGACGCGATGAGCACCGCCGCCGAGGAGTCCACCGACGCCCAGCGCCACATGCCGAAGGCGATCATGTACTCGCTGGCGATCTCGATGGTGCTGTACGTCCTGGCCTGCCTGGTGCTGACGGGCATGCAGAACTACAAGGACATCGACCCGGAGAGCGGCTTCTCGTCGGCGTTCAAGTCGGTGGGACTGCACGGTCTCGCGGACGTCATCGCGGTCGGCGCGATCATCGGCATCCTGACCGTCATGTTCACCTTCATGCTCGGGGTGACCCGGGTGTGGTTCTCGATGAGCCGGGACGGCCTGCTGCCGAAGTGGTTCGCCAAGACCAGCCCCACGCACCACGTGCCGACCCGGGTGACCTGGATCGTCGGGGCGGCCTCCGCGGTCATCGCCGGTTTCCTGCCGATCGGCGAGGCCGCCGAGCTGACGAACATCGGCATCCTGCTGGCGTTCGTGGTGGTGTGCGTGGCCGTCATCGTGCTCCGTTACAAGCGCCCCGAACTGCCGCGCACGTTCCGCACGCCGGGAATGCCGGTGGTGCCGGCGCTCGGGGTGGTGTTCTCCCTCTGGCTGATCACGTTCCTGGCGTGGCAGACCTGGGTGCGGTTCGTGGTCTGGTTCCTCATCGGCATGGTCATCTACTTCGGCTACTCCTACCGCCATTCGAACCTGGAACGCGCGGAGCGTGAGGGTGCCGGGGGCGAGGTGCGCTGAACCGCCGGGGCCGGTGGCCGCATCGGCCACCGGCCCCGGGACGGGGCTTCTTCAGGTCAGAAGACGAAGGGGCCCGGTGACTGCGGGGACGTGGCCTTGCAGGTGGCCGTGATCCCGAGGACGACGACCTTCAGGGAGGCGGCCTCCAGGCTGTCACCGGAGGCGACGGTGCCCTTGAGGGGTCCGGTGGAGACCGGGCCGCCGGCCGGGAGCGCCGGGTTGGCGTTGCCGGTGAACTCGGTCGTGCCGGAACCGTTCTTGGTGAGCGTCAGCGTGGACCGCACCGAATTCGCGCCGATGTTGATCGGCGAGGTGATGGCGGAGGTCGACACGCTGATGGTGGCGGCGGTGCCGTCCTGGGTGGCGGTGAGGGTGGCCGTACCGGAGCCGTACGAGCCGCAGTCGAAGGAGAGGGTGGCGGTGCCGGGGGTCACCGCGGTCGATGCCGGTGCCATCGCGAGGGTGCCGGCGGCGGCGATCGCGAGGCCGAGGGCGGTGCGTATGCCGGTGCCCGTGCGTAACGTGCCGGATCTGCGCTGCTTCATGGGGGGAAACCGCCTTCGTGAGGGGGGTGACAGGTCGTCCCCGCACGTTCCGGCCGGGGAACTGACAGGGGGTCAGCGACCTGGAATCGCGGACCATTGAGGCACGCGGCCCCGAAGAGAGCAAGGCACGCACACCATGATTTTTGACGTGCCCTCACCAAGCCACCGGGGCTTCCGCACCCCCTCACCCGCCCGGCAGCACCCTCCGCAGCCGCCCGCCCAGCCGGTGCCGCCACAGCCACCAGGGCAGCCGGCGGCGGGGCACGTACCCCCACAGGTCGTCGTCCGCCTCGCTGTCGCGCGGGCAGCGTCGCAGCAGGTCCAGGCAGCGGCGGTCGACGGTGCCGTGCAGCCGGGCGGTGTGGGCCAGGGCGACGAGCCCCTGGTGGCGGAGCCCGTGGTCCGACGACTCCAGGGCGCGTTCCAGGGTCCGGGCGACCCTGGGCAGGATCGCCGCCGGGTCGGGGTGGGTCAGCGCGAGCCCGATGACCGCCACGCCCAGCAGCTCCTCGCCGCGCTCGAAGGCGGCGTCCACCTCTTCCGGCCGGTCGGTGCCGAGCAGCGGCCCGCTCTCCCGCCAGTTCATGCCCCGGCCCGACGCGGCGCGGGCCAGCAGGAACTCCGCACGGCCGGCGGCCAGTTGGCGCGCGGGCGGCTCCGCACCGTCCGCACCTTCGGACGCGTGCCGCGCGACCAGTGCGAGGTAGTCCCAGATCCGCCCGGCGGCGTCCGTCTCCGCGCCCGGGATCTCCCGGCAGACCGCGTCCAGTCGGGGCTCCGACGGGCCCTGCGCATGGATCCGGGCGAACGCCTCACCGGGGGCGCCCAGGTCGCAGCGGCGGAGGAAGGCGAGCCGGACGGTGTCGGCGGCGGTCAGCTGGCCGTTCAGCCGGCCCCAGGCGAGTTCGGACGGCTCGATGGCCGCCGCGTAGCGGACGACGTCGACGGGGAGGGCGTGCACCGGGTGAGCCTAACGAGGTGCCCGTGCCGCGCCGTGGCCGCCCTCGTGATGCCTGCGCCGGCACCGCAGTTGGCGGCGCGGGCACTCTTGACGCGGACCTGACGCGCCCCAAGAATGAGCGCGCTCTGACAACGTTGTCGGACGAACCGGAGGTCCGGATTCATGCCATGGCCCAGTCGCAACCGGCTGCGTACCGCGGGCGCGGTGCTGGCGGCCGCGCTGGTCGGGGGCGGGCTCGCCGCGCCCGCCGCACAGGCCGCGCCGCCCGGCGGCCCCCTCACCGACCTGGTCAACCCCTTCATCGGCAGCCAGAAGGACGGCAACACCTATCCGGGCGCCGCGGTGCCGTTCGGCATGGTGCAGCTCTCCCCCGACACCGGCCACACCACCGGCTACGGCTACGACGACGACCACATCCGGGGCTTCAGCTCGGTGCACGTCTCCGGCGTCGGCTGCGGGCTCGGCGGCGACCTGCCGGTGCTGCCCACCACGGGCGACATCACCGAGACCGACGACGCCGCGTACGCGGCCGCCTTCCGCCACGACGACGAGTCGGCCCGGCCCGGCTACTACCGGGTCGGCCTGACCTCGTACGGCGGGATCACCGCCGAGCTGACCGCCACCGCCCGCACCGGCCGGCAGCGCTACACCTTCCCGGCCACCGACAAGGCCAATGTGCTGCTCAACGCCGGGCAGTCGCTGCACCGGACGGTCTCCACGAAGGTCGAGGTGCTGGACTCCCGCACCGTGCGCACCGCCGTCACCGGCCGC
Organism: Streptomyces endophytica; assembly: GCF_026153355.1. Lineage (GTDB taxonomy): Bacteria > Actinomycetota > Actinomycetes > Streptomycetales > Streptomycetaceae > Streptomyces > Streptomyces endophytica. The sequence goes on from NZ_CP110636.1 coordinate 6,026,732, forward strand.
GGCTTCTGCCAGGACACCGCGCCGTACACCGTCTACACGATCACCCGCTTCGACCGGCCGTTCACCTCGTACGGCACCTGGGAGGGCGACACCGTCACGCCCGGGTCACGCGGGTCCACGGCGGGCGGCCGGCACGGCGCGTACGTCCGCTTCGACACCCGCGGGGACCGTACGGTCGAGGCGACCACGGCCCTCAGTTACGTCGACGCGGCGGGCGCGGCCCGCAACCTGCGCGCGGAGGGCGGGAGTTCGTTCGACCGGGCCAGGGCCGCGGCCGATGCCGCGTGGGAGCGGCGGCTGGCCCTGGTGCGGACGCAGGGCGGCAGCCGGACGCTGCGCCGGACGTTCTACTCCTCGCTCTACCGGTCGTTCCTGGCACCCAACCTCGGCAGTGACGTGGACGGCCGCTACACCGGCTGGGACCGCACGGTGCACCGGGTCTCGGAGTTCGGCGGCTCCGCCTACTACCAGAACTGGTCGCTGTGGGACACCTACCGCACCCAGGCCCAGCTGCTCGCGCTGCTGGCGCCGCGCGAATCGCGCGACATGGCGCTGTCGGTGCTGCGGATCGACAAGGAGGGCGGCTGGCTGCCCAAGTGGGGCTACGGCACGGTCGAGACGAACATCATGACCGGCGACCCGGTCACCCCGTTCCTCACCAACGCCTATCAGCAGGGGCTGCTGAAGGGCCATGAGGAGGAGGCGTACGCGGCGCTCAGGAAGAACGCCGACGGTGTGCCGCCGGCCGCGTCCCCGGCCGTCGGGCGGGAGGCGAACGCGGAGTACCTGAAGAACGGTTTCGCGCCGTACGTCAAGGGCCGCCCGCACCGCAAGCCCGGCGACTCGGACTTCGACCACGGCGCCTCGGCGACCCTGGAATACTCCCTGTCGGACGCGATGCTGGCGCAGATGGCCCGGGACCTGGGGCACACCGCGGACGCCGACCGCTATGCGGCCCGCGCGCAGAACTACCGGCGGATCTTCGACCCGTCGACCGGCTTCTTCCGGGCCCGGGACGAGCACGGCGCGTTCACCGGCCCGGCCGATCCGGCCAAGAGCGAGGGCTTCCACGAGGGCACGTCCTGGCAGTACCAGTGGCTGGTGCCGCAGGACCTGCCCGGGATGCTGCGGCTGATCGGCGGCCGGGACGCGGCGGACGAGCGGCTCGACGCGTTCTTCGCCTACCGGAAGCTGCTGGCGGATCCGGAGAAGACCGCCCGCGAGGTGTGGGTCAACGGGCCGTACGACTACTACAACGCGGACAAGTACAACCCGCAGAACGAACCGGACCTGATCGCTCCGTACACCTATCTGTCCACCGGCCGGCCGTGGAAGACGACGGACGTGGTGCATGCGGCGCTGACGCTGTTCACCGACGCGCCCAGCGGGATGACGGGGAACGACGACCTGGGGACGATGTCGGCGTGGATGGTGCTGTCGTCGATCGGGGTGTTCCCCGTGCAGCCGGGCACCGACACCTGGGGGCTGAGCACGCCGGTCTTCGACCGGGTGGAGCTGACGCTGGACCGGCGCTACTACCCCGCGGGGCACTTCACCATCACGGCGCCCGGTACGTCCACGTCGAAGCGCTATGTCCAGTCGGTCCGTCTGGACGGCGCCGACCGGGACCGTACGTACCTGACCACGGGTGAGCTGCGGAGCGCCCGCGCACTGGCCTTCCGGGTCGGTGCGGAGCCGTCCGGCTGGGGCACCGGCGAGCGGGCCGCGCCGCCGCCGGTGGGCACCGCGGCGCCGGGTGGTGCGGCCCGGCGGTGACGGCACCCCGTTCGCCCGCGGCCGGCGGCACGGCGCGCGGTCGCGGGCGGACGGGCGGCGAAGGGGGTGTGCGTGCCGCGGCGGGTGCGGGCGTCAGCCCTGCAGGGCCTGCCAGAACTCGTCGAAGGACATGGTGCCGTTCTGGTCGGTGTCCTTGGCCTTGATGACGGCCTCGGCGACCGGACCGGTGACGTACGGGTCACCCATCTCCGCCATCGCGTGCTTGAACTCGTCCGGCGTGACCTGGCCGTCGCCGTCCGCGTCGAACCGGTCGAACGTCGCCCTGGCCTCGTTGATGTCTGCCATGAGAGGTGCCCCCTTCGTGGTGCTGCGCAGTGCTGCGCGGTGGTGTTGCCTGGTGATCTGACCTGCGTACATTAGCGGACCGTCAAGAGGCGCCCGGGTGCCCCCTCCGCCGGGCCAGATAGCGGGCGGTGCGGCTGCCCTGGGCGGCGGCGACCGCGGCGGGAGTGCCCTCGGCCACGATCCGGCCACCTTCGGCGCCGCCGCCCGGGCCGAGGTCGATGACGTGGTCGGCGCCGGCGACCACGCCCATGTCGTGCTCGACGACCACGACGGTGTGGCCGGCGTCGACCAGGCCGTGCAGCTGACGCAGCAGCACCTCGGTGTCGGCGGGGTGCAGCCCGGTGGTGGGCTCGTCGAGCAGGTAGAGGGTGTGGCCGCGGCGGGTGCGCTGGAGTTCGGTGGCGAGTTTGATGCGCTGGGCCTCGCCGCCGGACAGTTCGGTCGCGGGCTGGCCGAGCCGGAGGTAGCCGAGGCCGACGTCCTGGAGGGTGCGCAGGCTGCGGGCGGCGGCCGGGACGTCGGCGAGGAAGTCGGCCGCGGTGTCCACGGTCATGTCGAGGACGTCCGCGACGGTGCGGTTCCGGTGGGTGATCTGCAGGGTTTCGCTGTTGTAGCGGGCGCCGTGGCAGGTGGTGCACGGCGCGTACGTGCCGGGGAGGAAGAGGAGTTCCACGGCGACGAAGCCCTCGCCCTGGCAGGTCTCGCAGCGGCCGGCGGCGACGTTGAAGGAGAACCGTCCGGCGGTGTAGCCGCGGGCCCGGGCCTCGTCGGTGGCGGCGAAGACCTTCCGCACCGCGTCGAACAGCCCGGTGTAGGTGGCGAGGTTGGAGCGCGGGGTGCGGCCGATCGGCTTCTGGTCGACCCGGACCAGCCGGTCGATCGCCGCCAGGCCGTCGGCGCCGGCGAGCCGGGCGCGGGCCATCGGTCCGGCCTCGGCCCCGGCGTCGGTGCCGTCCTCGGCGGCGTCGGTCCGGCCGGCGCCGAGGTGGTCCCCCACGGTCTCCGCGAGGACCCGGGTGACCAGCGTCGACTTCCCCGATCCGGAGACTCCGGTGACGGCCGTGAAGACGCCGAGCGGGAAGGCCGCGTCCAGTCCGCGCAGATTGTGCAGGGTGACGCCGCGCAGGGTCAGCGTCCCGGAGGGGGTGCGCGGGGTGCGCCGCGGGGGCGGTTCGGTGGCGAAGAGGTAGCGCCGGGTGGCGGAGGCCTCGGCGTCGGCGAGGGCGGCGACCGGACCGCTGTGCAGCACCTGTCCCCCGTGTTCCCCGGCGCGCGGGCCGATGTCCACGATCCAGTCGGCGTGCCGCACCACGTCCATGTCGTGCTCGACCACGAACAGCGTGTTCCCGGCGTCCTTGAGGCGGCCGAGGACGGTGAGCAGTGCCTCGGTGTCGGCCGGGTGGAGTCCGGCGGACGGCTCGTCGAGGACGTAGACGACGCCGAACAGGCCGGAGCGCAGCTGGGTGGCGAGCCGCAGCCGCTGGAGCTCGCCCGCGGACAGGGTGGGTGCGGGCCGGTCCATGCTGAGGTAGCCGAGGCCGAGTTCGGTGAGGACCTCGATGCGGGCCACGAGGTCGCGGGCGAGGGCCGGGGCGACCTCGTCGTCGGTGCGGGCGGCGGTGGGGCGGAGCAGCGCGGCGAGGGCGCCGAGCGGCAGGCCGGCGAGGTCGGCGATGTCGCGGCCCTCGAAGGTGACGGCGAGTGCCTCGGGGCGCAGCCGCCGTCCGGCGCACCGCGGGCAGGGCTCGGCGACCATGAAGCCCTGGACGCGCCGCCTGAGCGTCTCGCTCTTGGAGTCGGCGAAGGTGTGCAGCACGTAGCGGCGGGCGCTCATGTACTGGCCCTTGTAGGGGCGCTGGATGCGGCCGGCCTCGCGGACCGGGTGGACGGTGACGACGGGCTGTTCGTCGGTGAACAGGATCCAGTCGCGGTCGGCCTGCGGGAGTTCGCGCCAGGGCCGGTCGATGTCGTGGCCGAGGGTGGCGAGGATGTCGCGGAGGTTCTTGCCCTGCCAGGCACCGGGCCAGGCGGCGATGGCGCCCTCGCGGACGGACCGGTCGGGGTCGGGGACCAGGGACTGTTCGGTGACGCGGTGGACGGTGCCCAGGCCGTGGCATTCGGGGCAGGCACCGGCCGCGGTGTTGGGTGAGAAGGCGTCGGAATCAAGCCACTCCGCCATGCCTTCCGGGTAGTCGCCGGCACGGGAGAAGAGCATCCGCAGGGTGTTGGAGAGGGTGGTGACGGTGCCTACGGAGGAGCGGGAGGTGGGCGCGGAGCGCCGTTGTTCCAGTGCGACGGCCGGCGGCAGCCCGGTGATGTCCTCGACCTTGGGCGCGCCGACCTGGTGGATCAGCCGCCGGGCGTAGGGCGCCACCGACTCGAAGTAGCGGCGCTGGGCCTCGGCGTAGAGGGTGCCGAAGGCGAGCGAGGACTTGCCCGATCCGGACACCCCGGTGAACGCGACCAGCGCGTCCCTCGGGATGTCCACGTCGATGGTGCGGAGGTTGTGCTCACGGGCGCCGCGCACCCGTACGTACGAGTCGGCCATCCGTCCATGATCGGGCACGGTCCGCGGTGAACGGCGACGCGTCAGCCGGTGGCCGTCGCGGCGTCGATGCGCTCGCGGGCCTCCTCCCAGGGCAGCGGGGTGGCGACGACGGCCCGCAGCGCCCGGATCCGGCGCGGCGGCAGCCCGGCGGCGAGCACGCCGACCACGCGGCCCGCCCGGCCGTAGAGCGCGAGGACGCGGCGCCCGGCCCGGTCGAGCACCGGGGTTTCGACCCGGTCGGCCCCCGCGGTCGGTCCGTACGCCTGGATCTTGAGGTCGTACTGGTCCGACCAGAAGTACGGGACCGGGGCGAACGGGCGGCGTTCCTGGGGGTCGGCGCCGTCCGCGGCCAGTTCGGCGAGCAGGTTGCGGGCGGCGGCCATGCCCTGTTCGGTGGCGTTCATCCGGTGCTCGATGCGCAGCGGGCGGCCGTGCACCGGGTGCTCCCAGCGGGCCACGTCACCGGCGGCGTAGATGCCGGGGGCGGCGGCGCAGTACGCGTCGCAGCGCAGCCCGTCGGTGGTGTCCAGGGCCGGGTCGTCGCCCAGCCAGCCGACGGCGGGGGTGGACCCGATGGCGACCAGCACGGTGTCGGCGGGCAGCCGGGTGCTTCCCCGTCCCCCGGCGGCTACGCCCCCATTGCCGGGGGGACCCCCACCGGCTACGCCCCCGTCGGCCAGCCGGACCGCGCTGACGGCGGTGCCCTCGGTGTCGAAACCGTCCACCACGCCGGTGCGCAGGATGACGCCGCGGGCCCGGTGCTCCTCGGCGAGCAGCTCCCCGACCGCGGTGCCGACGGCGGCGGCCATGGGCACCGGGTCCGGGCCGACGAGGGTCACCTCGTGGCCCAACTCCCGTGCCACCGCGGCCGCTTCGCATCCCAGTACGCCGTTGCCGACGATCACGAGGCGGCGGCCACCGTCGGCCAGCCGGCCGCGCAGCGCCAGTGCGTCGTCGAGGGTGCGCAGGGTGTGTACGCCGGTGAGCGCGTCCGCGCCGGGCAGCGTACGGGCCGCGACCCCGGTCGCGATGATCACACCGGCGCAGTCGAGCCGCTCGCCGTTGTCCAGCGTGAGGGTGCGGGCGGCCACGTCGAGACCGGTGGCCCGGGTGCCGAGCCGCAGGTCGAGGCCGAGCGGGGCGAGCTGTTCCTCGGTGCGCAGCAGCAGCCGCTCCGGGTCCCAGGTGCCGTGCAGCAGCTGTTTGGACAACGGCGGCCGGTCGTAGGGGAGATGGGGCTCGTCACCGATGAGCGTGAGCGGGCCGGTCCAGCCGAAGCGGCGCAGCGCCTCGGCCGCGGCGAGGCCGGCCGCGGAGGCACCGACGACGGCTATCGGAGTGGTCACGCCTGGACCTCGATGACCGCGGCCGGGCAGACGGCGGCGGCCTCGCGGACCGCGTCGTACCGGTCGGCCGGCGGTTCGGCGTCGAGCAGCACCACGACGCCGTCCTCGTCACGCTGGTCGAAGACCTCGGGGGCGATCAGTACGCACTGGCCGGCGCCGCAGCACTTGTCGGCGTCGAGGGTGATCTTCATGGCGATTCTCCGTGGGGATGGGTGAGTTGCGGGTGGCACGGATTGCCGGTCTACCAGGTGACGGGCAGGGCATGGCAGCCATAGATCGACATGTCGGTACGGAACGGGATCTCCTCGACCGGTACCGCGGGCCGCATCGCCGGGAAGCGGTGCAGCGACGTACCGAGGACCGCCCGGAGTTCGACCCTGGCCAGGACCTGGCCACCACGACGCCCTCGCCGGCCCGGATGAGGTGCCCCTCGTCAGCGCGCTCAGCCCGAGCATGCGGGCGGTGCTCTCGTGCCGGTCGGCACGACCTCCCTGGCGGCGACCAACTCATCACGACAGACACGCAGTTCACGTCGCGCGCCCTCCCGCTCACCGTCGATGACGGTGCGCGGGACAGGACGGCCTCACCGACCCATCGTCAGCCCGTCCTCCGCGGCGCCCCGGCTCAGCACCGCCGCACCGATCCGGTTCCGGACGTCGCGGTGCGCGCCGGTCCGGGCGAGGTTCCGCACCCGGATCCGGGGGCCCTGTTCGGCGAGCTGCGGGACGTAGGCGGCCTCGGTGACCCGCCAGCGCCCGCCGGGCCGCTCGGGCGGCGCGAACCGGAAGCGGGCGAGGGTGCCCCAGTTGCCGCGCGGCTGCCTCATCGCACCGGAGACCTGGTCGCCGAGTCCGTAGACGACCCAGGTGCCGTTGACCTTCTCGTACGGCTGCGGGGTGTGCGCATGGGTGCCGACGATCAGGTCGATGTCGGGCCGGCCGTCGGTCTCGGCGGCGGTGAGCGCCCGGGCCAGCGCGAGCTGCTCCTCGTCCGGGGCGGTCCGGTACTCGGTCCCCCAGGCGGGACTGACGACCACGACGTCCGCACCGGCCCGGCGGGCCGCCCGGGCATCGGACACGATCGTCTTCTCCTCCAGCAGGTTCACCGCCCAGGGCGCGTCGTCGATCGCCCCTCCCTCCTCGATGCCGTCGGTGTACGACAGATGGGCGACCCGCGCCCCACCGGGGGCCCGCAGCAGCACCGGACGCGCGGCCTCGGCACCGTCCCGGGCCGACCCGGGGTGCCGCAACCCGACCGTGTCCAGCGCGTCCAGGGTCCGGCGGATCCCTGGCAGCCCCTGGTCCAGGACGTGATTCGACGCGGTCCCGCAGGAGTCGTAGCCGGCCGCCTTGAGCGCGGTGGCGATCTGCGGCGGCGACTGGAGGAGCGGGTACCCGGTGAACGGCCCGTCGAGCGGCCCGAGCGGCGCGTCCAGATGACACAGCGCCACATCGGCCCCGGAGACGACCGGTGCCACGCCCTTGAGCATCGGCCGGAAGTCGTAGCCGTAGCCGTCGAGGGGCGCGTCCTCCTGCGCGGTGTCCAGCACCTCGGGGTGGGTGGGGATCACGTCCCCCGCGGCGACGAGCGTGAACGACCGCGGAGCCGCGCGCTCGCCCACCCGGGCCCGCGCGGACGGACGGACCTCCCCACCCGTCCGCGCCCCCGAGCCGGACGCCTCCGCGCCGGGGCCGCGCCGCGTCACCGAACGCCCGGCCCCACAGCCCGCGGCCAGCGCACCGGCCAGCGCGCTGGCCAGCACACCGGCCACGCACGTCCGACCGATCGCCGCGTACCGCCCATATCTGCCCATACCTGACAGATATCATGCGCTTTCGAGTACCTGGCGCTTTGCGGTGCCTCCCACGTACCCGTCTGCGGCGCCGCGGGGCTTGCTCGCCGTTGCGCTTTGCGGCGCCCCGCACGTACCTGTCTGTCCCGCCGCGGGGCTTGCTCGCCGTTGCGCCTGGCGGCGGGCGTTTGTTTGTCGGGTGCGGTGCCGGCCCTCCAGACTTCGTCCTCCGGTCCAGCCCCTCCCGTGGTGGGGAGTTTCTCAGCTGGTTGGGGGCGGGCCTGGCCTGTTGCCTGCGGGCGTGTGGGCATTACGTGCACCCCCACCGTCCTTAACTTCCCCCCTCACGGGAGGGGACGGGCCGGAGGACGAAGTCTGGAGGCCCGGCACCGCACCCGACAACAACCCAGCCCGCCGCAGGCGCAACGGCGAACAAGACCCGCGGCGGGACGGCCAGGTACGTGCGCGGCGCCGCAAAGCGCGCAACGGCGAGACGACCCACGGCGGGACGGCCGACTACGTGGGGGGAATAGCATCCGCTGGACGAGGATCCGGCACGGCTCCTGGCCTGGTCGGTGGCGCGTGGGGTGGAGAGCGCCCTGTGGTGCGCGGCGCACGACGATGTGGGCGGCGGGGAAAGTGAGTTGACGAAGGCTCAGGTGTTGGCAGAGCTGGCCGGATTGTGACGGACTGATCCGGCCATCGGGTGCCGGACAGCCTCTAGGGTCGGACGTATGAGTGCGCGTGGGGAGCGGGAACCGGTTCATGTGACGGTGTGGGACGAGGCGACGCCCGGGGCGCCGCGGGTGCTGCTGGTGCACGGCACCATGACCTGGGGGACGGAGTGCTTCGCCGGGCAGCGGCCGCTGGCCGAGATGTTCCGGCTGGAACTGGTCGACCGCCGCGGCTTCGGGGACAGTCCGGACATCGCCCGAAGCGACTACGACACGGACGCCGAGGACGTTCTCCAACTCCTCGGGCACGGGGCGCACCTCGTGGGGCATTCGTACGGCGCGGCCGCCGTGATGCTGGCCGCGTCCGCGCGTCCGGAGGCGGTGCAGTCGCTCACCCTGATCGAGCCGGCCCCGCTCCGTACCGCGGCCGGACATCCCACCGTGGCGGCCGCGGTGCGGCGGATCCGGGAGGCGTTCGGCGGGTTCGACGCCGCCCGGATGGACCCGGAGGTGTATCTGCGGGTGTCCACCGAGCCGTACGGGCTGCCGGTGCCCGAGCCGACACCGCGGATGCTGCGCGCGGCGCGGTCGGCGATGCGCGAACGGCCCGTGTGGGACGCCGCGTTGCCGCTCGGCCCGCTGACCGCCGCCGCGCTGCCCAAGGTCGTCATCAACGGCACCTGGGAGACCGCGCATCCGGAGTACCGGGAGTTCACCGGCGCGGCGCTGGCCGCCTGCGGGGAGTACCTCGCCGAGGCGATCGGCGCCCGCCACGTCCAGGTGAGCGGCGCCGCGCACGCACCGCACCAGGAGCGTCCCGACGAGGTGAACGCGGTGCTCACCCGGTTGTGGCAGAGCTGACCGGGAGGTCTCCCGCACGGGAGGGTCCATGGGGTCGGGCGCGGCTCAGGCGACCTCGATGCCGTACTCCTGCACCAGGGCGGTGAGGCCGCCGGGGTAGCCCTTGCCGCCGATGACGAAGTCCCAGTCGCCGCCGGCCCGTTGCCGGAAGGAGCCGAGGACCAGTGCGGTCTCGCCGCGCCGCCCGTCGGAGACCACCAGCTGTCCCTGCTCCTCCCCCGCGGCGTCCAGCAGCCGGATCCGGGCGTCGGTGAAGCCGGCGAGGTCGGCGTCGGGGTTGGCCTGGGGGTCGACGGCGGCGACCAGGACCAGCCGGTCGGCGTCCGGCGGCAGTCCCTCGAAGTGCACCCGCACCGCGGCCCGGTCGGGGGCGGTGGCGGGCAGCATCCGTACCGAACCGTCCGGTGTGCACGGGTTGTTGTAGAAGACGAAGTGGTCATCGCTGAGCACGGTGGTCCCCTTGCAGACCAGGGCGCAGACGTCGAGGGCCACATCCCCTGACCAGGTCATGCCGAGGACGTTGTGGTCCGGTGTCCCGCCGGAGGAGGTGGCGGGGGCGGGCGCGCCGTCGGGCTCGGCGGCGGCGCCGGGGGCGGGCGTGCCGAGGCGGCCGCGGAGACCGTAGCGGCCGAGCAGGTCGACGAGTTCGGGGCCGGCGATCAGACTGAGCGGTTTGCCGTTGGCGAAGGTGTGCGCGCCGGGGCCGAAGCGGGAGGTGGTCACCAGCACGCCCTTGTTGGCGCCTTCGGACTGGACCGTGCCGTAGAGGTCGCGGACCGCGGTGGGCGGGACGGTGTTGCGGTAGCGCTTGACCTGCACGACGATCTTGCCGCCGCGGATCGGGTCGGGGTCCAGCGCGTCCACGTCGACCCCGCCGTCGCCGGACCGCTGGGTGGTGACGGCCTGCATGCCCATCGCGCGGAACAGTTCCGCGATGAGGTTCTCGAAGGCGATCGGGTCCATCTCGTAGAGGTCCGGCTCGGTCTCGCCGCCGTGCGAGACGACCGTGCCCGCACCGCCGACGTCGTCCGGCAGCCGTCCGGGCCGTACCGCCGTGCGCTGGTCCGGCCGGGCGGCGAGCTGTCCGCGCAGGCCGTCGGTCAGGCACTCCACGGCGCTGACCCGGTCGAGGTGGAGGGCGTCGAAGGCGGCGCGCGGGGCCATGACGGTGGCGAGGTACACCTGCGCGGGGCGGCCGGTCGCCGGGTCGACGTCGTCCACGAAGCCGTTGAGCGCCACCGAGTCCAGCGCCCCGTAGGTGTCGGCGGCGAAGAGGTCCCGCAGGACCAGCAGCATGCTCTGGGCCAGCACGTCGCGGTAGAGCGCCCGGCGCTGGGCGGCCGGCCGGGCGGTCTCCTTCTCCTGGTCGGCACCGGCCTGGTACCGGACGGCCTTGGTCTCGGGGACGACGGTGTAGCCGGGCAGCTCCCAGTCCAGGACGAGCTGGCGGGCGGTCGGTTCGTAGGCGGCGGTGACCCGGCGGGGGAACCCCTCCGGCCAGGCGGTGGAGGCGTAGAGCGCGGCGGAGAAGTACTCGACGGCGGCCTCGGCGTCGCCGTTGCCGAGGCCGGTCAGCAGTTCCTCTATGCCGGCGTTGTGCTGCCGGATCCCGTCCAGCGCGCCGGCGGCCCACTGGTCGTACTGCCGGCGGTAGGCCGCGAGTTGGTTCTGCCGCTGGTGTTCGGCGGACTGCGCGGCGTACCAGTCCTGTTCGTACCGGGCGCGGGCCTCCTCCTGGGCGCGGTCGCGGCGGGCCGCGCCCAGGTGCCAGCCGCCGGGGGGCGCCTGGTAGCGGGCGGGGTCGGGCATCGGTACGGGGGTGGCGAGGGCGCCCGGCGCGAACTCCTCGATGCGCTCGGGGCGCAGCAGCGCGGCGGCGGTGAACGCCGGGGCCCGGCAGCCGTCGGCGAGCAGGCCGGTGAGCGCGGCGACCCGGGCGTCCAGTTCCTCGGTCCGGCGGCGGGCGTCCGCCTCGCGCTGCTGCCGGTAGGCCGCCTGGCGTTCCCGGTGCAGCCGCGCCATGGCCCGTTCGGCGTCCCGGGCCTGCCGTTCCTGGTCGCGCTGTGCCTGGGCGTACGCGCGGCGCTGGGCTTCCTCCCGGCGCTGCTGCTGGCGCTGCGCCTCGGCCCAGACGGCCATTAATCCATGGGAACGGCGGCTCATGTCGACTCTTCGTCCTCCCCCCGGGGCGGCGGCCCCCCGGAACCCTGTGGAAGCGGTTTCACCAGCGTTGTTGTGGCTGACCGTCGCAGTCGACTCTAGCGGGAGCGGGTGCCGGGGCGGTGGGGGGACGAGACGATTCCGACGAGGGGGAGGTGACGCGGGGGGTGTCGCCGGCGCGGGGAGAGCGCTCAGGCGGCGGCCCGCCTCGTGGTGGCGGTCGCCGAGACGTCGTAGTCGGCGGCGACCCCGGGCACCAGGACGCAGTCGCCGTCGATGTGCCGGGTGCGCAGCGGCAGGATCTCCTGGTAGGCGGGCGAGTCGTACCAGGCCCGCGCCTCGTCGATGCCGGGGAACTCGATGACGACGACGAAGCCGGGCCACTCGCCCTCCCGCACCTCGACCTGGGCGTCGTGCACCCGGAACCGCCCGCCGAAGGGGTCCAGGGTCGGCTGGATCCGGTCCAGGTACGCGGCGGTGTCCGGGTGCGGGGAGGTGGGGCGGAGGTGGGCGATGGCGAACGCGCTCATGGGGCGGCCTTCCCGTGGAAGCGGGGATGATGACGCCGCCCACGCTTCCAGGCCGCCGCCGCGGGATCGATTACCTCGGAGGTCATCCGCCTGCCGGGAATCCGGATCCTCAGATCGCTCCCCCGTGCTCGGCCCAGTACGGGTCCCGCAGCCGGCGTTTGAAGAGCTTGCCGGACTCGTCGCGCGGCAGCCGCTGTTCGAAGACGACGGCCCGCGGGACCTTGTAGCCGGCGAGCCGCTCCGCGACGTGGCCGCGTACCGCTTCGGCGGTGAGCCGTACGCCCGGCTCGGTCTCCAGGTGTGCGGCGAGGACCTCGCCGAACTCCTCGTCGGGGATGCCGAACACCGCGGCGTCCCGCACCCCGTCCAGCGCCAGCAGCGCGGCCTCGATCTCCGCGGGGTAGATGTTGACGCCGCCGGAGATGACCATGTCGTTGCGGCGGTCGCTCAGGTAGAGGTAACCGTCCGCGTCGAGGTGGCCGATGTCGCCGATGGTGACGTAGCCGGGCAGGCCCGGCGCCTCCATGGCGGCGCGTTTGTCCGGGTCCCCCAGGTAGGTGAACTGCGGCCAGTCCTCGGACGGTTTGAGGTAGATGTCACCGGTGGCGCCGGGCGGCAGCGGCTGCCCGTCGCGGTCGAGGACGGCGACCTCGCCGGTCCCGCTCGCCCGGCCGACGGTGCCGGGGTGGGCCAGCCACTCCGCGCTGTCGCACCACGTCACCGCGCCGGTCTCGCTGCCGCCGTAGTACTCCCGGAGGACCGGTCCCAGCCAGTCGATCATGGCGTGTTTCACATGCGGCGGACAGGGCGCGGCGGCGTGCACCACCGAGGTGAGCGACGACAGGTCGTAGCGCTCGCGGACGTCCTTGGGGAGCCGCAGCAGCCGTACGAACATCGTGGGCACGACCTGTACCTGCTCGATGCGGTGCCGCTCGACCAGGCGCAGGAACTCCTCGGCGTCGAAGCGCGGCATCAGCGTGATGTCGAGGCCGGCGGCGAGCGCGAGGACGGCGTGCTGGCTGGGGGACGCGTGGTAGAGCGGGGCGGGGATCAGCGTACGGCCGCCGGGGGCCACCGCGAAGTACTCCAGGAACCGCTGCACCCCCTCGGCGAGCCGGTCCGGTGCGACGGGGGCGCGCAGAACTCCCTTGGGACGCCCGGTGGTTCCGGAGCTGTAGATGACGGTGGGCGGGCGTTCCGCTGCGGGCCGGTCCAGCGGCTCGTGGCCGGCCAGCCACTCGTCGAGCAGTGGGTGCGCGCCGGTGGGCGGCGACGCGGTGATGCCACAGGCGGCCGCCACCCCGGCGGGCACCGCCACCTCGACGAGGCGGACGCCCTCCGGCAGCACGGCGGCCACCCGGTCCAGCAGGTCGGTGTGGACGAAGACCACCTTGCTGCCGCTGTCGGTGAGGACGTGCCGCAGGTCGTCGTGGCGGAAGTGCCAGTTGACCGGGACCGCGGAGGCGCCGAGCAGGGCGGCACCGGCGGTGATCTCCAGATGCGCGGGCTCGTTGCGGAGGACCACGGCGATCCGGTCGCCCGGCCCGACTCCCGTCTCCCGTAAGCCGTTGGCGATCCGTGCCGCGCGGTCGGCGAACTCCGGGTAGCCGCGCTCCTGCCCCGCACAGCGGATGGCGGGGGTACCGGCGGCGGGCGGGGCGACGGCTTCCATGGGACCTCCAGTGGCTGCGGCCGGTCGGCTCATTGAACAGCCAACCGCGCTGGTCCACCAGGTCGCGGGGCGCCCGAGCGGCCCGGCGGGACGTCCGACCGTACGCATCTCGGCCAACCACCGGCGACTCCTTTGCTCCGATCAATAAGTCCACCAGGATCCATCGGAGGCGTCACGAGCGCCCGCATCCCTCCAGTGCTCCGATGTTTGTCGTGTCCGGGGGGTTCCGGTCGCGGGGCCGGGCCTGCACCATGCGGGAGGACACGGGAGGCGCGCGCCCGGTTCGCCGACGGGACCATCCGACCCGAGGGAGCGAACGATGCACAGCCGCAGAAGACCGTTCCGGAGACCGGGAGTCGTGGTGGCGCTGGCCGCGCTGCTGCTGGCGGCGGCGGGCGGCCCGGGGGCCGCCGCCGCGCCCCCGCCGCGGCCCGCCGAGGGGCCCGGGACCAACCACGCGACCGACGACCCGTTCACCTCGCCGCGCACCGCGTGGTGGCGCACGGACCGCTTCGGGATGTTCATCCACTTCGGCGCGTACGCGAACCTGGAGGGCGAGTACACCCGGCCGGACGGCACGGTCTGCCGCAACGCGGAGTGGATCGAGCGCGAATGCGGCATTCCGCGGGCGGAGTACGAGAAGCAGGCGGCCACCTTCAACCCGTCCGGCTTCGACGCCGAGGCGATCGTCCGGGCCGCCAAGGACGCCGGGCAGCGCTACCTCGTCATCACCGCCAAGCACCACGACGGCTATGCGATGTGGCCGACCCGGCAGAACACCTGGAACCTGCGGGACCACTCCGCCTTCGATCAGCGCCGTGACCTCCTCGCCGAGCTGAAGCGGGCCGCCGACGCCGCCGGCATCCGGCTCGGCTTCTACTACTCGATCTGGGACTGGCACGACCCGGACTTCGCCGACCCGACGACCTTCCCGCGGTACAAGAAGCGGATGTACGGCCAGCTCGCGGAGCTGATCGAGAACTACGACCCGGCGCTGCTGTGGTTCGACGGCGAGTGGGACGCGGACCGCCCCACCAACCGCTGGTCCCGACAGGACGGCGCCGAACTCCAGGCGTATCTGCACCGGTTGAAGCCGGACCTGATCGTCAACAACCGGGTCGGCAAGCGCGACGTGGTCGACGGTGACTTCGGCACACCGGAGCAGGAGATCCCCGCCGAGCCGGTGGACGGCCAGCTGTGGGAAAGCTGCATGACGCTCAACGACCACTGGGGATACGCCCGTTACGACAGCAACTGGAAATCGCCGGCGACCGTCGTCCGCAATCTGCTGGACGTGGCGAGCCGGGGCGGCAACTACCTGCTGAACGTGGGCCCCGACCGGCTCGGCCGGATCCCGCAGCCGGCCGTCGACCGGCTGCGGGAGACCGGCCGCTGGCTGGCCGCGCACGGGCAGGGCGCCGCGGTGTACGGCGCCGGGCACACCGGACTGGTCGCCGCCCCGCCGTGGGGCGCGGTCTCCCGGCGCGGCGACGAGCTGTACGCCTCGGTCACGTCGTGGCCCGCGGCCGGGAGGCCGCTCCATCTGACCGCGCGGGCGCCCTTCCGGATCACGGCGGCCCGGGTGCTGGGCAGCGACCGGCCGGTGACGGTGGTCCCGGCCGGCGACGGCTACGACCTCACGCCGTCGGGACCGGCCCCCGATCCGCTGGCCGGCGTCCTCCGGCTGACGATCGAGCCGCCGCCCGGGGCGCCGGCCGGCACCGGCACCGGGCTGACCGCACGGAGCTGGGCGAACGACTCCTTCACCGGCCCGCCCGCGGTGACCGGCATCGACCCGACGGTGAACAAGTCCTACCGCTTCGACGGCTCACCCGACCCCGGCATCCCCGCCGATCACTTCAGCACCCGCTGGACCGGCTCCCTGCAGCCGCGCTTCGACGAGACGTACACCCTCACCACCGTCTCGGACGACACCGTGCGGCTGTGGCTCGACGGCAGGCTGCTGATCGACCATGCGACGCCGCACGGCCCGACGGTGGACAAGGCCACCGTCGCCCTGAAGGCCGGTCACCGGCACCGCGTCCGGATCGACTACACGGAGCGGACCGGTGAGGCGCACATGAAGCTGCTGTGGTCGAGCCCGAGCCAGACCCAGCAGATCGTGCCGCAGCGCCGGCTCTACCCGGACTGATCCCGGCCGCGCGGCCCGCGCGACGCCGGTGCGCCCGCCGTCCGCGGCGCCTGACCGGGCGTCGGCCCTGACCCTGGAGGGGTTACCCCAAGGGTCAGGGCCGACGTCCGAGCGGTCAGTCGATGCCGCGGAAGATGTGCGGCTCGCCGGGATCGTCGTCACAGCCGGCCAGCCGCACCGGCCCGCAGCGGTCCCAGACTTCGAGGTTACGGACTTCCTTGATCCGACCTGGTCGCTCGCCCGCCCGCTTCAGCCGGGGTTGCTTGGGTTGAACCTTGTGCACAGCCACCACGCACTCCTTCATCGAGGTATTGGTCCGACGCGGTGGCGCCTCGCTTCACAGAGCGGGAAGTCGACCAAGGTTTGTGGCGTTCCCGCGACGGGCCAATGGTGTTGGCGTCTCCCAGATAGGTCGTCCGTCGACCCTCAGGGTAACTACGGCACTCGCGCCGCGCTCGACGTTTTCCGGCGAGATGGTCATGTCGCCGGAAGGCGGGAAGAGCACCCCGTTGGGAAAACGGGACGGCGCCCTTGGGAAATCGGGACGACGCCCTCGGGACAAGGGGATGACGCCACGGAAATGTGATGCACCTCATACACCCGAATGGCTCCCAGGTTGCTGCATTTGCCCCGATCCGTACGCTGGAGAGTGACTGCCGAGAGACCGCGCGGACGGAGTGTTCCCGGGTGCGCGGCGGCAGTGCTACCCATGGGCGGGTGGCATGGTTCTCGGATTCCGGTTACTGGCTCGGCCGGCTGGTCTTCCAGCGGCTGCTGGCCGTTCTCTACCTGCTCGCGTTCCTCGCGGCGCTTCGGCAGTTCCGGGCGCTCATGGGGGCGCGCGGGATGCTGCCGGTGCCCGAGTACGTGGCACGGGTGCCGTTCCGCGCGGCGCCCTCGGTGTTCCACTGGCGCTACTCGGACCGCCTCTTCGCGGGCTGGTGCCGGTGCGGGATGGTGCTGTCGGCGGCGGTGGCGGCGGGGGTCGCGGACGCCGTGCCGCTCTGGGCGTCGATGGTGCTGTGGGCCGTGCTCTGGGCGCTGTACCTGTCCATCGTGAACGTCGGGCAGACCTGGTACAGCTTCGGCTGGGAATCGCTGCTGCTGGAGTCGGGCTCCCTGGCGGTGTTCCTCGGCAACGCCGACACCGCACCGCCGGTGCTGATCATGTGGCTGCTGCGCTGGGTGCTGTTCCGGGTGGAATTCGGCGCAGGCCTGATCAAGATGCGCGGTGACCGCTGCTGGCGGGACCTGACCTGCCTCTACTACCACCACGAGACCCAGCCGATGCCCGGCCCGCTGAGCTGGTTCTTCCACCATCTGCCCAAGCCCCTGCACAAGGTCGAGGTGGCCGCCAACCATTTCGCCCAACTCGGCCTGCCCGTCCTGCTGTTCACCCCGCAGCCGATCGCCGGCTGGGCCGCCGCCGCGATGGTCGTCACCCAGCTGTGGCTGGTGCTGTCCGGCAACTTCGCCTGGCTGAACTGGGTCACCATCGCGCTCGCCGCGTCCGTCGCCGCCCCCCTGTGGGCGCGGCCCGATGCGCCGCTGCCCGCCCCTCCGCTGTGGTTCGAGGTCCTGGTCCTGATCGCCACCGCCGGCGTCGCCTGGCTCAGCTACCGCCCGGCCCGCAACCTGCTCACCCGGCAGCAGATGATGAACACCTCCTACGAGGCGCTGCACCTGGTCAACTCCTACGGCGCCTTCGGCAGCATCACCCGGGTGCGCCGGGAGATCGTCATCGAGGGCACCGCGGACGCGGTGACCGGGCCCGGGACCACCTGGCAGGCGTACGAGTTCCACGGCAAGCCGGGCGACGTGCGCCGGGTGCCGCGCCAGTTCGCGCCGTATCACCTGCGGCTGGACTGGCTGATGTGGTTCGCCGCGCTGTCCCCGGCCTACGCACGGTCCTGGTTCGTACCGCTCGTGGCGCGGCTGCTGGAGAACGACCGGGACACCCTGCGGCTGCTGCGCACCAATCCGTTCCCCGACCTGCCGCCGGCCCGGATCCGGGCCCGGGTCTTCCGCTACCGCTTCACGACCTGGCGGGAACTGCGGGAGACCGGAGCGTGGTGGCATCGGACCGAGGAGCGGGAGTTCCTGGCGCCGATCGGGCGGTCAGCTCTGTCCGGAAGGCGATGACCATGGCGCGCGCATGGCGCAGCCCTATGCGGGCGAACTCCTTCTCCAGCACGGTGAGTTCGGCCAGCGTCTCGTCCAGGTCGCGGCCGAGCCGGGCGCGGGACTTGGCCAGCCCCAGCCGGGACAGCGCCTCCCCGCGCGGCTCCTGCATCGCGCGGAACTCCCCCAGCGAGAGGGTGTAGGTGTCCCGGGCCGCGGCGTAACGGCCCGCGCGGTACAGCACGTTGCCGCGCATCTTGTGGTTGTAGGCGAGCGCGCTGGCCAGGTCCATCCGGCGGCAGACCGCCTCCGCCTCGGACAGCAGCGTGAGCGCCCGCTCGGTCTCGCCCCGCACCGACAGCACATCGGCGACCCCCCGCAGCGACCAGGCGCGGCCCCGCGCGTCATCGCCCTCCTCGGCTATCCGGGCGGACTCCTCGAAGAGCTCCAGGGCCTTGTCGTGGTCGCCGGTGTTGCGGTGCATCTGGGCGATGCCGGACATCGCCCAGACCGTGTGCCGGGTCTCGCCGTGCGCCCGCGCCTGGGCGAGCAGCTGCTCGTGGAGCTCGGCGACCGCGGCGTAATCGCCTTGTATGCGGCCGGTCTCGGCGAGTCCGGCGAGCGCGTAGCCGTGCGCGAGGCGGTCGCCGCCGCGGTCGGCCAGCGCGACGGCGTGGGTGAGCAGCCGGCGGGCCAGCGGCAGCGTGCCGCACTGGCGGGCCAGCGTGCCGCCGCTCCACAGCGCCCAGGCCATGGCGCCGGCGTCACCCGCGCTCCGGGCACTGCGGTAGCTCTCCCGCCAGGCGTCGTTGGCCTCATCGACCCGGCCGAGCCGCCGGTTGGCCTCGGCGACCGCGAGCCCGGCCCGGGCCCGCTCCAGCGCCGTGCCCGCCTCGGCGCGCGCCCGGCTCGCCGTGGCCAGCACCTCTTCGTAGGACGAATTCACGCCCAGTGCCGCGCCCAGCTCGCCCTGATATTCCGGTGCGAACGCCTTGCCGTACATCAATCCGGGACCTCTCGATCATTTCCGTGCTTGATCACGAAAGTACGAGCGATCGGGGGTCCGGCGAATCAACCCACGTATGGGTCCTTCCGTACAACTGGAGTGCTACGCAAGGGGTGCTTGGTCATCTTGGGGATGTAGGGGTTCCTCAGGGTCGAACCCTGACGGGGCAAGCCGCGCATGCGATCCCCTGCCGTTGCACCCTGCGCAATTCGGGTTGCAGCTCTTGCCGACGCGGGCGGGGCGGGCCACCCTGCTCCCATGACGGAAGCGCGCACGGATTCGCGTACGGGGGCGGCGGCCGGACCCGGGATCGGCCGCCGCCGGTTCCTCGGCACCGTGGCGGCGGGGGTGGCCGCGGCCGCCGGTGCGGGGGTGCTGACCGTCGGCGACGCGGCGCCCGCCCGGGCCGGACGCCCGGCCGCCCGCCGTCCGCACGGCCCCCGCCCGCTCTTCCTGGGCACCTACACCTCGAAGGAGGGCGGCGGCACCGGCATCGGCCTGGCCACGTACGACACCTCGACCGGCGGGATCACCGCCACCGGCGTGGTCACCGGCGTCCCCGACCCCTCCTACCTCGCCCTCGCCCCGTCCGGCCGCACCCTCTACGCGGTCGACGAGCAGCAGGACGGCCAGGTGACCGCCCTCGCGCTCGCCCCGGACGGCCCGCCCACCGTGCTGGGCGCCCGGTCCACCGGCGGGGCCGGCCCCTGCCATCTGTCGGTGCACCCCGGCGGGCGCTGGCTGCTGAGCGCCAATTACCTCTCGGGCAGCGTGGCCGTCCACCCGATCGACCGGGCCACCGGAGCCCTCGGCGCGCGCACGGACCTGGTCACCCACAGCGCTCCCCCGCCCGGCCCCGGCCAGGACGGACCGCACGCCCACCAGATCATCACCAGCCCCGACGGCCGCCACGTCCTCGCCGTCGACCTCGGCAACGACACCGTCTACAGCTACCGGCTCGACCCCACGGCCGGAAAACTGACCCAGGTGTCGGCGGCGTCCCTGCGCCCCGGCGCCGGCCCGCGGCATCTCACCTTCCACCCCACCGGCGACTTCGCCTATCTGGCCAACGAAGTGGACAACACGGTGGTGGTCTGCGGCTACGACCGCCGGACCGGACGGCTGACACCCGGCGCACCGCAGTCCACCGGGACCGGCCCCGGCACCAGCTATCCGGCCCAGATCCTGGTCACCGCCAACGGGCGCTACGCGTTCCTCGCCAATCGCGGCCACAACAGCCTCACCCGTTACGCCATCACGTCGGGCGGCGCGCGGCTCGTGCTGCTGGACACCGTGCCGGTGGGCGGCGACTTCCCCCGGCAGATCGCCTTCTCCCCGGACGAGCGGTGGCTCTTCGCGGCCAACCAGAAGTCCGGCACGGTCACGGTCTTCTCCGTCACGGCCCGCACCGGGACCCTGACCCCCGTAGGAGAACCCTTCGCCGCGCCCCTCCCCGTCTGCGCCCTCCCCCTCTGAACGCCCGGCCCCGCCCCGCGCTCTCGTCCGCCCGCTCCGAAACACCGCGGCAACAGCCCCGCAGGGTTGGCCGATTAGCGTCGCCCCCCATGAGCGCGAAGGCAGCAGCGGGGAAAGCGACACCGCACACCGCCCCGGCGGAACAGGCAGACCGGACGGACCGGACCGAGCAGACGGAGCAGACGGAACGAAGCGGTCTCCGGCACACCCTCAAGCGCCGCCACATGCAGTTGATCGCGCTGGGCGGGGTCATCGGCGCCGGGCTGTTCGTGGGCAGCGGGGTCGTCATCCGGTCCACCGGCCCGGCCGCCGTGCTCTCCTTCCTGGCGGCCGGCACCCTGACCGTACTGATCATGCGGATGCTGGCCGAGATGACCGTGGCCCGCCCCGCACTGGGGTCCTTCTACGCCCATGTCCGCGAGACCCTGGGACCGCGTGCCGGGTTCGCCGTCGGCTGGCTGTACTGGTACTTCTTCGTGATCGTGGTCGCCGTGGAGGCGGTGGCGGGCGGCCGCATCGTCCAACTCTGGCTGCCCGGCGCGCCGTTGTGGGCGATCAGCCTGGTCCTGATGGCGCTGCTGACCGCCACCAACATGGTGTCGGCGCGCTCCTACGGGGAGTTCGAGTACTGGTTCTCGTCCGTCAAGATCCTCGCGATCGTCGTCTTCCTCTTCCTCGGCGCGCTGTACGTACTGGGGCTCTGGCCGCACGCGCACGGCGGGCTGGCCCTGCTCACCTCGCACGGCGGGTTCGCCCCGGCAGGGCTCGGCGCGGTACTGACCGCCGTGGTGCCCTGCATCGGCTTCTTCACCGGCGCGGAGATCGTGACCATCGCGGCGGCTGAGTCGGTCGAGCCGGAGCGGGCGGTGGCGGACGCGATCCGTTCGATCGTCCTGCGGGTGGTGGCGTTCTACGTCCTGTCGGTCTTCCTGGTGGTGGCGGTGGTGCCGTGGACCTCGAAGGCGATCGAGGTCAGTCCCTACGCGGCGGTGCTGGACCGGCTCGCGGTGCCGGCGGCCGGCACGGTCATGAACGCCGTGGTCCTCGTCGCCGTGCTCTCCTGCCTCAACTCCGCGCTCTACACGTCCTCCCGGATGCTGTTCGCCCTCACCCGCAACGGGGACGCGCCCCGCGGCATGAGCAAGGTCAGCGCGAGCGGGGTGCCCCGCCGGGCGCTGCTCGCCGGCACCTCGGTCGGCTACCTGTCGGTGATCGCCGCGTGGATCTCCCCCGATGTCGTCTTCACGTTCCTGATCAACTCCTACGGCGCCATCGCCCTGTTCGTCTATCTGGCGATCGCCGTGGCCCAGCTCCGCCTGCGCCGCACCCTGGAACGCACCGAGCCGTCCCGCCTCACCCTGAAGATGTGGCTCTTCCCCTGGCTCAGTCGCCTCACGGTCGCCCTGCTCAGCCTGGTGATCCTCACCATGGCGTTCCTCCCCACCACCCGCCCCCAGTTCTGGCTCAGCCTGCTGACGGTCGCCGTGGTCCTCACCGCCTACGAAGTCCGCCGCCGCCGGGGGACGCGGGACGCCGCCTGACCTGCGAACGGGATTCCTTCCTTACGGCCGGTTTACCACTCATTTGCGCAGGATGGGGGCGAGAAGGCAACTGCCCCGCGCCGTGGGGCATCTGAGGGAGGACCAGTCGTGCGCGCACCCGCCGCCGAGCACCCCCGTCGGCCGGTGCCGTGGTTGCGGCCGACGATCCGGGTACGGCTGACGCTGCTGTACGGCGGGATGTTCCTGGTGGCCGGGGTCGTGATCGCCGCACTGATCGGTGACTGCCTCCGGGCGCACGGCGCGCTGACGCTGGACCGCTTCGTGCACCGTTCGTTGCTGGCGTTGCTGGGGTTGACGGTGGTGGCGTTCGCGTTCGGTTATGCGATGGCGGGGCGGGTGCTGTCGCCGTTGGGGCGGATCACGCGGACCGCGCAGCGGGTGGCGGGGTCGGATCTGCACCGGCGGATCGAGTTGGGGGGTCCGGACGACGAGCTCAAGGAGCTGGCGGACACCTTCGACGAGATGCTGGACCGGCTGGACCGGGCGTTCGAGTCGCAGCGGCGGTTCGTGGCCAATGCCTCGCACGAGCTGCGGACGCCGTTGGCGATCAACCGGACGCTGCTGGAGGTGCAGCTGGCCGATCCGGACGCCTCGCCGGAGCTGGCGCAGCTGGGCAAGACGCTGCTGGCCACCAATGAGCGCAGTGAGCAGTTGGTGGAGGGGTTGTTGCTGCTGGCGCGCAGTGAGAACAAGGTCGTGGACAAGAAGCCGGTGGATCTGTCGGAGGTCGCCGCGCAGGCCGTGGACCAGATCCGTGAGGAGGCGCAGGCCAAGGGTGTGGTGCTGCGGGGGGTGCGGCAGCAGGTCTTCGTGCAGGGCAATGGTGTGCTGCTGGAGCGGATCGCGCTGAATCTGGTGCAGAACGCGGTGCGCTACAACGTGCCCGAGGGGTGGGTGGAGGTGAGTACGGAGCCGCAGCCGGGGTGTGCGGTGCTGGTGGTCACCAACACCGGGCCGGTGGTCCCCGCCTATGAGGTGGAGAATCTCTTCGAGCCGTTCCGCCGGCTGCGCACCGAGCGCACCGGCAGCGACAAGGGCGTCGGCCTGGGCCTGTCCATCGTCCGCTCGGTCGTCCGCGCGCACGACGGCACCATCACGACGGAACCCCGCGAGGGCGGCGGCCTGACCCTGCGGATCGAACTGCCCGCCTCCTAGGAGGTCTCTCCCCCCTCATCGGACACGTACGGACGGAGCGCTTCCCGGAGGTCCGCTTCGAAGCGGGCGTAGTGGGTGCGGAGCGGGGTGCCGGGCCAGTCCGGGGGGAGCAGGGCGCCGGGGAGGAGGGGGTCGGCGAGGAGGTGGCGCAGGGCGGCCGCGGCGATGGTGAAGCGGTCGGCGAGGGCGTCTGCGCGGTCCAGCGCGGCCATCAGGGCGCGGGCGTGGGCCGCCCAGGCGTCGAGGTCCCAGAGCCGGGCGGCGAGGGCGGCCGGGTCGTCGTCCGGGGTGCCGGTGAACCAGGTGCACTGCTCGGTGACGACCGCCGGGCGGGGCCGGTCGAGGTTGGCCGGACGCAGCCAGCTGCCCTCGCGGAGTTCGGCCAGCCGGAGGCCCGCCATGGCCTGCCGGAGCGCGGTGCGTTCCGCGGCGGGGCGGCGTTCGGCCGTGGTGACGACGGCGATCTCCCAGTCCCCGTGCCAGCGGCGGGTGGGCGGGGTGCGGCTCTCGTCCTGGCGGGCCTGGCGGGCCAGGAGGCGGCTGGTGAGGGCATAGGTGCCGCCGGTCTGCCGCAGGTCACCGGCGGCGACCATGCGGGACAGGGCGACCCGGACGGTGCCCTCGGCGACGCCGAAGAGCTCGCCGACCCGTACCAGGGCGCGGGCGGGCAGGCGGGGCGGATGGTGGCCGAGGAGGGTGCTCAGCACGATGGAGCGGGCGGTGAGCGGCCGCAGCCGGTCGAGGGGGGTGGGGCCGTCGTCGTTCATGGGTGGCTGGGGGTTCATGGGTGGCTGGATTTTACGGGGCGGCGGTCGGCGGCCCGGTGGCCGGTGGCCGACGCCCCGGCCGGTATTACATACTTCTCTCGGGTGTTCGGAATCTGTAATGTCGAGGGTATGACCGTCACCCATGAAGTCGTGAATCAGGCCCCGCCGCTGACCGGGTTCAGTACGGCGGACGAGCCGGCCCTGCGGGAGGCGCTGCGGCGGTACGGCGCCGCGTGGGGCGAGCCGGAGGTGACCGCGCTCGGGTCGCTGGCCGGTTCGGCGGCGGTGCAGGACCAGGCCCGCTGGGCGGAGCAGCAGCCGCCCCGGCTGCACACCCACGACCGGTTCGGGCACCGCGTCGACGAGGTCGAGTTCCATCCCGCCTGGCACCAGCTGATGACCGTGGCGGTGGAGCAGGGCCTGCACGCCGCGCCGTGGACCGACGACCGCCCGGGGGCGCATCTGGTGCGGGCCGCGAAGTTCTACGTGTGGTCGCAGGCCGAGCCGGGGCACGGCTGCCCGATCTCGATGACGTACGCCGCGGTGCCCGCGCTGCGCGCCGCGCCGGAGCTCGCCGCGCGGTACGAGCCGCTGCTGGCCGCCCGTTCGTACGACTTCGGGCTGCGCGCCCCGCTCACCAAGTCGGGCCTGATCGCGGGCATGTCGATGACGGAGAAGCAGGGCGGCTCCGACGTGCGGGCCAACACCACGCGGGCGGTGCCGGCCGGCGACGGCACGTACCGCCTCACCGGCCACAAGTGGTTCACCTCGGCGCCGATGAGCGATCTGTTCCTGGCGCTGGCGCAGACCGAGGAGGGGCTCGGCTGCTTCCTCGTACCGCGGGTGCTGCCGGACGGCGCGCTCAACGGGATGCGGCTGATGCGCCTGAAGGACAAGCTGGGCAACCGCTCCAACGCGTCGTCCGAGATCGAGTACGAGCAGGCGGTGGCCTGGCCGGTCGGCGAGCCGGGCCGCGGGGTGCGGACCATCGTCGAGATGGTGAACATGACCCGGCTGGACTGTGTGCTCGGCTCGGCGGCCGGGATGCGGGCGGGGCTGCGGCAGGCGCTGCACCACACCGCGCACCGGCGGGCGTTCGGGCGGGAGCTGGACCGGCAGCCGCTGATGCGCTCGGTGCTCGCGGACCTGGCGATCGAGTCGGAGGCGGCGACGCTGCTGGGCCTGCGGCTGGCGGCGGCGGTGGACGGGGCGCAGGCCGGGGACGCGCAGGAGGCGGCGCTGCGCCGGCTGGCGCTGGCGGCCGGCAAGTACTGGGTGTGCAAGCGCGGCAGCGCGCACGCCGCGGAGGCCCTGGAGTGCCTGGGCGGCAACGGCTACGTCGAGGACTCCGGTATGCCGCGCCTCTACCGGGAGGCGCCGCTGCTGTCCATCTGGGAGGGCTCGGGCAACGTCGCCGCGCTCGACGTGCTGCGGGCGCTGGGCCGGGAACCGGCCGCGCTGGACGCGTTCTTCGCCGAGGTGGAGCAGGCGGCGGGCGCCGACCGGCGGCTGGACGCGGCGGTGGCCGGGCTGCGCAAGCTGACCGGTGAACTCTCCAACCCGGAGCGGGCGCAGCTGATGGCGCGTGCGCTGGCGGAACGGATGGCGCTGGTGCTCCAGGGTTCGCTGCTGGTCCGGCACAGCGATCCGGCGCTGGCCGACGCGTTCTGCGCGACGCGGCTCGGCGGCGAGTGGGGGCATGCGTACGGCACGCTGCCGCCCGGCGCCGGTCTGACGGCGATCCTCGAACGGGTCCGGCCGTGGACGCCGGACGCGGCGACCAGGGGCGGGGCGGCCGAGCGCACGGCGGCCGGGGTCGCGGCCGTCGGGGGCGCGGTCTGATGTCCGTACGGGTGGAGCGCGCCGGGCCGGTGACGACGGTGGTGCTGTCGCGGCCGGACCGCCGCAACGCCGTGGACGGCGCCACCGCACGCCAACTCGCCGCTGCCTTCCGGGAGTTCGAGGCGGACGACGGGGCACGGGCGGCGGTGCTGTGGGGTGCGGGCGGGACGTTCTGCTCGGGCGCCGACCTGAAGGAGGTGGGCACCGAGCGGGGCAATCGCGTGGCGGCGGACGGCGACGGGCCGATGGGGCCGACCCGGCTGCGGCTGAGCAAGCCGGTGATCGCGGCGGTGACGGGCCATGCGGTGGCCGGCGGGCTGGAGCTGGCGCTCTGGTGCGATCTGCGGGTGGCCGAGGAGGACGCGGTCTTCGGGGTGTTCTGCCGGCGGTGGGGCGTGCCGCTGATCGACGGCGGTACGGTGCGGCTGCCCCGGCTGATCGGGGCGAGCCGGGCCATGGACCTGGTCCTGACCGGCCGGCCGGTGCCGGCCGCGGAGGCGCTGGCGATCGGGCTGGCCAACCGCGTGGTGCCGACCGGCACGGCGCGCGCGGAGGCGGAGGCGCTGGCCGCGGAGCTCGCCCGCTTCCCGCAGGCGTGTCTGCGCAGCGACCGGGCGTCCCTGCTGGACCAGGAGGGCCGGGACGAGGAGGCCGCGATGGCCGCTGAACTCCGTTACGGGCAGGCGGTGCTGGCCGAGGGGCTGGAGGGCGCGGCGCGGTTCGCCGCGGGCGCCGGACGGCACGGCGTACCGGCCGGGGAGACGGGAGACGCGACGGGACCGGGCGCCCTCGGGGAGACGGGCGGGCCCGGGTGACCGGGAGGGCCCGGCGGCTCCGGACCGTCACTCGCGTAACTCCCTTGTCGTGATCGTTCCATGGCCGGGAGGATGACGGCATGCCTGACGCCACCTTCACCGCACCCGACGGGACCGAGCTCAGCCATCACGTGCTGGGTGCGGGAGAACCGTTGCTCTGCCTGCCCGGAGGCCCGATGCGGGCCTCCGCCTACCTCGGTGACCTGGGCGGGTTGTCGGCGCACCGGCAACTGGTGCTGCTCGACCTGCGCGGCACCGGCGACTCCGGCGTCCCGGCCGACCCGGCCGGCTACCGCTGCGACCGGCTGGTCGACGACGTCGAGGCATGGCGCCGGCACCTCGGCCTGGAACGGGTCGAGCTGCTGGCGCACTCGGCCGCCGGCGACCTGGCCCTCTCCTACGCGGCGCGGTATCCCGAGCGGATCGGTGCGCTGGTGCTGGTCCACGCACGGGGCCGGGCGCTCGGCGTCGACTTCACCACCGAGCACCGCCTGGAGGCCGCCGCGCTGCGGAAGGCCGAACCGTGGTACGAGTCCGCGCGCGAGGCCTTCGAGGCCATCTGGGCCGGTACCGCGACCGACGCGCAGTGGGACGCCGCCACGCCGTTCTTCTACGGCCGGTGGGACGCGGCCGCGCGGGCGCACGCGGCGGGCGAGGTGGCGCAGACCAACGACGAGGCCGCGGAGCGCTATGCGTCGGCCGGCGCCTTCGAGCCGGCCGCCACCCGTGCCGCCCTCGCCGCGCTGCGGGCGCCGGTGCTGTTCCTGGCCGGCGAGCTGGACGGCGCCCCGCTGCCCCGGGTCGCCGCCGACATCGCCGGATTGCTCCCCACCGCCGAGCTGACCGTCCAGCCGGGCGCCGGCCACTTCCCCTGGCTCGACGACCCGGACTTCTTCGTCCGGACCGTGGCGGCGTTCCTCGGCCGGGCGGGACGGGCCCAGCTCCCGGCGGCCGGCTGATCGACTGGTGAGGTCCACCGGGCGTTGTTGATCACCTGCGGCGCCCCGCGTAGCGTCGCCGTTCATGACCGAACTGACCGACCTCACCTACCCCGAGGTGGGCGGCACCGCCCGTTCACCGCTGCCGCCCGGCTACCACCACCTCCACGAGGAGCTGCCGATCGGCCGGGGCCGCGCGGTGCTCACCGCGGCGGGCGAGGCCCTCACCACCTTCCGGATGCACCGGGCGGCCGGCACCGGCATCCGGTCCGACGCCCCGCGGGCCGCCCCGGGCGTGGCCGTGGAGGTCTCCCTGGGCGTCGGCCCGCTGCGACTGCGGGCGCCCTGCCGGGTGGTGTGGACGGCGGACGAGGCGGACCGGATCGGCTTCGCGTACGGGACCCGGGAGGGGCACCCCGAGTGCGGCGAGGAGGCGTTCCTGGCCGAACTGCGCGCCGACGGCACGGTGTGGTTCACGGTGACCGCGTTCAGCCGCCCCGCGCAGCCCCTCACCCGGCTCGCCGGCCCGCTCGTCCCGGTGTTCCAGCGGGCCTACCTCCGCCGCCTCGGCCGCACCCTGCGACGGCTCGCGAACGCCTGACGGGGGGCACCGCGTCCGCTTTTCTCACCGCCTGATGCCGTACGGGGACGGGTAGTTACCGACGCGTAGCAAAAGCGTCGCTGATCGCCATACGTCCACCTCCGCTTCATCTTTTCGTCACCATCACCCCTGCCGGCCGTGAGAAAAACCAGGCATGTGTGAAGACGAACTGATCCCGCCGCAGGCGGACATGACCGAGCGGGAGTGGCTGCGGGTCGGCGCGGAGGCGGCGGGCGCCGGGGCGGCGCCGGTGCCGACGACGGGCCGGGTGCCGCAGTGGGTGAACCGGCGGACGCTGCTGGGCGGCGCGATGGCCGGTGCCGCGCTGGCGGTACTGCCCTCCCCGGCCCAGTCCCCCGCCTCGGCCGCGCCCCGCCTCGGCGCGCCGGGAGCCTTTCCGTTCCCCGAACGGCCCAACGGAAAGGGCGAGTTCGCGATCCTGGTGACCGGAGACGCCGGGACCGGGGACGAGGCGCAGTACGCGGTGGCGGCCGCCGCGCGCGACATCTGCCGCGGCGAGGGGGTCGGCCTGGCCGTCGGGCTCGGCGACAACATCTACGAGAACGGGCCGGAGTCCGACCACGACTCCGAGTTCCAGGACAAGTTCGAGAAGCCGAACAACGGCATCGACGTGCCCTGGCTGATGGTGCTGGGCAACCACGACTGCTCGGGGCTGATACCCGGCAGCGGCGGCGACCCCTCGCGCGGCGACCGCGAGGTCTCCTACGCCAGGACGTCCAAGCGCTGGTACATGCCCTCCCGTTACTACCGCGTGCCGCTGCCCGCCGCCGACCCGCTGGTGGAGTTCTTCGCCATCGACACCATCCCCTGGTCGTCGTACGTCGCCCAGCTCGACCCGTACTACCGCTGGGACGGCCCGTACATGCGCGCCCAGCGCAGCTGGCTGGACGAGGCGCTGCGGACCTCCCGGGCACGCTGGAAGGTGGTGATCGGCCACCACCCGTACCTCAACAACGGCAAGCACGGCAGCGCCGGTTCGTACGACGGTTTCGAGATCGGGAACTACACCAGCGGCGTCCACCTCAAGGACATGTACGAGAAGGTGGTGTGCGGCCGGGCCGATCTGATCCTGTCCGGGCACGACCACACCCTGCAGATCCTGGAGCCGACCGCGCGCACCGGCGGCACCCGCCAGGTGGTGTGCGGGGCGTCCGCCAAGACGGAGGACGGCAAGGCCCACTTCGCCAACCCGGCGGCCTGGCAGAACTTCTCCGACCACGGCTTCATGCTGCTGAAGGTGTCCGGCGCGCGGCTGACGATCGACGCGTACACCGTCGACGTGGCCACCCGCAAGGCCACCCTGGCGCACCGCACCCACCACACCCGCCCGGTCGCCGCGCCGACGGCGGCGCACGCCTGACCGCGGGCTCCGGTACCGAGGACGACTGAACCCTTCCCGGCCCTCTACCAGGTGAAGGTGGCCGAGGCGCCGGGAGGGAGGACGTAACGGGTGTGCCGGTGCGCCCAGTTGATACCGGCTGGCCGGGCGGTGCGGGTGTCGTTGTAGACGATCAGGACGGCGGAGCCGTCGGGGTTGCGCCAGGCGACGTTGGGGAGGGCGGCCGGGCCGGTGGAGGCGATGCGGCGGGCGCCGGGTTGCACGAACTTGGTGAGGTGGCCCATCGTGTAGTACTCGACGGTGTAGTCGACCCGGCCGCTGCGGTTATCGCCGTGGTGAACGGTGACCAGCCCGCTGCAGTCGGAGCAACCGCCCTGATGGGGACCGTTGTTCTGGTCCACGGCGAGCGACCACTTCGTCCAGCTGCTGCCCCAGTTGCGGGTGTAGTCGATGAGGTCGTGCATGTCCTGCTTCTGCTGGTCGGCGATCCACCGGCCGCCGGAGTGCTCGGTGTCGTGGACGGCCAGGCCCGGGTAGCGGTCGTGCACCCGGGTCTGCCGGGTGACCGCGCCCGCGTAGCCGTGCCAGGCCAGCCCGCCGAAGTTGGGGTGGCGGCGGACGGCCGGATCGTCGACGGTGGGTCGGGCGAACGCGTCGTAGCGGTCCCAGTTCCAGTCCAGGGCGAGGACCTTGGTGGGGAGCTGGGCCCGGCGCAGCGCGGGCAGCAGGTCGCGCTTGGTGAAGCGGGCGAGGTCGGCGCCGGTCCACCGCATGGACGGGTAACCGGCGCAGCAGGTGGGCTCGTTCTGGACGGAGACATAGTCGACCGGCACCCCGTGGTCGCGGTAGGCGCGGAGGTACTCCACGAAGTAGCGGGCGTAGCCGGCGTAGTACTCCGGCCGCAGCCGGCCCTGGTCGAGCCGGCCGTTGTCCTTCATCCAGGCGGGCGCGGTCCAGGGCGTGGCCATCACCTTCAGCGCCGGGTTGAGCCGGCGGGCCCGGGCGGTCAGCGGCAGGACATCGGCGAGGTCGTGGGCGACCGAGAAGTGCCGGAGGTCCGGGTCGGTCCGGCCGGCGGGCAGGTCGTCGTAGGTGTAGCCGGAGCGGGCGAGGTCCGAGGCGCCCATCGGATTGCGGAGGAAGCCCAGGCCGATGCCGTCGTCCGGGTCG
Source organism: Streptomyces endophytica (assembly GCF_026153355.1). Lineage (GTDB taxonomy): Bacteria > Actinomycetota > Actinomycetes > Streptomycetales > Streptomycetaceae > Streptomyces > Streptomyces endophytica. The sequence continues at coordinate 6,057,362 of NZ_CP110636.1, forward strand.
AAGAGCTTGCGCAGGACCGTCGCGCGGGCCCCGTCGCTGAGCGCGCCGCTGCTGTTCATCAGCCAGGCGGCGGTGTCGGTGAACGAGGCGCCGCCGCCCTCGAACCGCTGGTAGGTCCGGGACGGGTCGACGGTGAGGGTGCCGCCGCGGCCCGGCCGGAAGGTGAGCGGTGCCTGCCGCCGCAGGCCCTGGACGACGTGCCGGCCGCCTGGGTCGGAAGTGGTGGTGAGATAGACCTGCATCCGGTGCGGCGCCGGGCCCGCGGGGCCCCGGGGCATCGGTGCCCCACCGGCCGCCCACAGCACCACGAGGCCGGCCACCCCGGCCGCGGACGTGGCCAGGACGCGCCGGAGGCGTCGCGCTCGTACGGCTCGCGATCCCATGGCCGGGCCTTCCTGTGCCGCGGGCAGTCAGGCGTACGCCTGATGGCTGCCCGGTCCCATGGTTCGGGAGGTGAACGTCCTGCGTCAAGGACCGTGGGGACGAGGGGAGTTGTACGGGGGGCGGGGCGCGCCCGCCCGCGCTTCCCGCACGTGCGGAACCGGCCGGAAATGCGGGGTGCGCGGGCCCCGCCTAAGGTGTTCGCATGGTGAGCCCACACGTCGCGCGCCCCCGGGCCACGAGGTGGGGCATCCGATGACGGCCCGGCCGGCCGGACCGGCCGACGAGGGCTACGACCCCCGGACCGACCGGGACTGGCGGCGGGTCGAGGAGGAGGCCCCCGGCGTCTCGCGGCACGAGCCGATCGGGCTGCGCGAGCGGCTCTCGCTCAACCGGATGGGCACCTTCGACTGGGACCTGGACCGCGGGTTCATGGACCTGGACCCCGGCGCCCTGGACGTCTTCGACCTGCGCCCGGAGGAATACGACGGCGCCCCGCTGTCCCTGGTGGCACGGGTGCCGCCGGAGGAGGGGCTGCGCCTGGACGAGGCGCTCTCGCAGGCGCTCCAGGACGGCCACTCGTCGTACGGCGCGTACTTCCGGGTCCGGTGCCGGGACGGCACGCGGCGCTGGACGCACTCGCAGGGGCGGATCCTGCACGACCCGGAGGGCACGCCGTACCGGGTCATCGGCATCGTCCGGGAGGCCACCGGCGAGCTGGCGGACTCCGCGCTGCTGCGCTCGCTGCAGCAGGACCGGCAGCGGCAGACCGTGATGGTGCAGCAGACCACCGCCGCGCTGTCCCGGGCGCTGTCCGTACGGGACGTGACGCGGGTGCTGACCGGTACCGGCGGCGCGCGGCGGTTCGGGCGGACGGGCTGGTGCTCGGCCTGGCCGCGAACGAGCGGTTCGAGGTCATCGCGGCCGCCGGGATGCTGGGCGAGGTCCCCGACGACATGATGAGCACGCGGCTGGACGACACCCTGCCGCTGTCCGACGCGGCGCGCCTGCGGCGGCCCGCCTTCCTCGGCACCCGCGGCGAGCTGATCGCCCGCTACCCGCGGCTGCGCCCGTACACGGACCTGCTGCCGGCGGGCAGCTCGGCCTTCCTGCCGCTGGTCGCCCAGAACACCGTGATCGGGGCGCTGGGGCTGTTCAACGCCGAGCCGGCGGTGCAGTCGCCGGAGGCCCGGAACCTGGCGCTGGCGCTGGCCGGCGTGGTGGCGCAGTCGGTGCAGCGGGCGACCCTGTTCGACCAGGAGCGGGAGCTCGCGACCGGGCTGCAGGCGACGATGCTGCCGCGCCGGCTGCCGCCCCTCGCGGGCGGCGCGGTCACCGTCCGCTACCACCCGGCGAGCGTCGGCCGGGACGTCGGCGGCGACTGGTACGACGTGATCGCGCTGCCCCAGGGCCGCACCGGGCTCGTCGTCGGCGACGTCCAGGGACACGACACGCACGCCGCCGCCGTGATGGGCCAGCTGCGGATCGCGCTGCGCGCGTACGCCAGCGAGGGGCACGCCCCGGAGACCGTGCTCGTGCGGGCCTCGCGTTTCCTGGCCGAACTGGACACCGAACGGTTCGCCACCTGCACGTACGTGCAGGCCGACCTGGAGTCGGGGGCGCTGCACGTGGCGCGGGCCGGCCATCTCGGCCCGCTGATCAGCAACACCTCCCGGCACATCGACTGGCCGGAGGTCCGCGGCGGGCTGCCGCTGGGGCCGGCCACCCACTTCGGGCCGGACCACTTCCCGGAGACCCAGCTCTTCCTGGAGCCCGGCTCGACGCTGCTGCTGTGCACCGACGGCCTGGTCGAGCAGCCCGGCCGGGGCATCTCGGCCGGGATCGAGGCGCTGTCCGAGGCGGTCCGCACCGGGCCCGCGGACCTGGAGGAGCTGGCCGACCACCTGTCGGCCCAGCTGTGGGCCGACCCCGGCTCGGAGGACGACATGGCCCTCCTGCTGCTGCGTCGGGAGCCGGGCCCGGGGGCCGCGACCACACCGCGGCTGCGGCTCCACGTCCACCAGGCCGATCCGTCGGGCACCGGCGAGGTCCGCTCGGCGCTGCGCCGCACGCTCGACCAGTGGCGGGCGGGCGCCGTCCTGCACGACATCGAGGTGGCGGCCTCGGAACTGATCGCCAACGCGCTGACGCACACCGAGAGCGGCGCGCTGGTCACCGTGGAACTCCTGCCCGGTGCCCCGCACCGGATCCGGCTGGAGGTCGAGGACCGCTCCAGCCAGTGGCCGCGCCGCCGCAGCCCCGGCGAGACCGCGACGTCGGGCCGGGGCCTGCTGCTGGTCGAGGCACTGGCGGAGCGCTGGGGCGCGGAGCCGCGGGGCAACGGCAAGGCGCTGTGGTGCGAGTTCCTGGTGCCGGCCGGCCCGGGGCGGTGACGCGGCCCCGTCCGGCACCGATGTGCGCGCCGGCCGGAGCCGCCCCTGACGCCCCTTCCGGGGCACTCACCCCTCGGGGCCGTACCAGAGCGTCGTCATGTTGCAGAACTCCTTGATGCCGTGGCCGGACAGTTCCCGCCCGTAGCCGGACCGCTTGGCGCCGCCGAACGGGAGGCCGGGGTGGGAGGCGGTCATGCCGTTGAAGTACAGACCGCCGGCCTGGATGTCCCGGGCCAGCCGGGCCTGTTCGTCGGGGTCGCGGGTCCAGGCATTGGAACTCAGCCCGAACGGGGTGTCGTTGGCGAGTTCGATCGCCTCGTCGAGGTCGGCGACCCGGTAGAGCGTGGCGACCGGGCCGAACGCCTCCTCATGGTGGATACGCATGCTCGGGGTGATGCCCGCCAGGACCGTGGGCTCGTAGAACCAGCCGGCCCGGTGCTCGGGCGGCCGCCGGCCGCCGCACAGCGCGGTCGCACCCTGGTGGACCGCGTCGTCGACGAGTTCCTCCAGGTCGGAGCGGCCCTGCTCGCTGGAGAGCGGTCCGACGTCGGTGTTCTCGTCCATCGGGTCGCCGACGGTCAGCGCCGCCATCCGCTCGGTGAACCGCTCACTGAAGGCGTCGTAGACGTCGTTGTGCACGATGAACCGCTTGGCCGCGATGCAGGACTGCCCGTTGTTCTGCACCCGGGCGGTCACCGCGACCTTGGCGGCCTTGTCGAGGTCGGCGGAGGGCAGCACCACGAACGGGTCGCTGCCGCCGAGCTCCAGCACGGTCTTCTTGACCTCGTCACCGGCGATGGACGCCACCGAACGCCCGGCCAGCTCGCTGCCGGTCAGCGTCGCGGCGGCCACCCGCGGGTCACGCAGGATCTCCTCGACGGCGCCGGAGCCGATCAGCAGGGTCTCGAAACAGCCCTCGGGATACCCGGCGCGACGGAACAGCTCCTCCAGGTAGAGGGCGGTCTGCGGCACGTTCGAGGCGTGCTTGAGCAGCCCGGTGTTGCCCGCCATCAGCGCCGGGGCGGCGAACCGTACGACCTGCCAGAGCGGGAAGTTCCACGGCATCACCGCGAGGACCGGGCCGAGGGGCCGGTAGCGGACCACGGCACGCATCGCCCCGGAGTCACCGACGTCCGCCGGGTCGGGGTGCTCGTCGGCCAGCAGCCCCTCGGCGTTGCGGGCGTACCAGCGCATGGTCTTGACGCACTTCGCGGCCTCCGCACGGGCCTGGACCAGCGGTTTTCCCATCTCGGTGGTCATCGTGCGGGCGATGCCGTCCTGATCGGCCTCCAGCAGGTCGGCGGCCTTGAGCAGCAGTTCCGTACGGCGGGCGAAGCTGGTGGTGCGGTGGATCTGGAACGCCTGCTCCGCCCTGACCAGGCGATCCTCGATCTCGCCCGCGTTGAGCGCGTCGAAGGTCTTCAGGGTCTCGCCGGTGGCCGGGTTGACCGTGGCGATGGCCATGGTCAGCACCTCCTAGGAAAGCGGTGAGGGAGCGGGGGACGGATCCGGGACCGGGTCGGGTCCGGGCGGACGCGGTATCGGCGACGGTTCCGGAGGGATGGGGTCCGGTGGCCCGGGCGGGGTCGGCGGTCCGGGAAGCGGGTCGGGGGTGGGATTCGGCGGCGGGCCTCCCGGATCCGGCGGCCGCGTGGGCTCCGGATCGCGGTCGAGCGTGCGCTCACGGCGCGGATGCGGTTGCCGCTGCACGGCGGGCCTCCAATGAGAGGTTTTGTTCCTCAGGGTCCCCGTACCCGAGTCTGGCCGGTACATGGGCTCCCCGCACGTTCCGCTGCGCTTGGCCGGCTTCCCACGTACCTGGCTGCTCCGCCGTCGGGGTTGCTCACCGTTGTGCGCTTTGCGGCGCCCCGCACGTACCTCGCCGTCCCGCCGCGGGGCTTTCTCGCCGTTGCGCGCTTTGCGGCGCCCCGCACGTACCCGTCTCTCCCGCCGCGGGTCGTCTCGCCGTTGCGCCTGGCGGCGGGCGTGGTGTTTTCGGGTGCGGTGCCGGCCCTCCAGACTTCGTCCTCCGGTCCAGCCCCTCCCGTGAGGGGGAGGTAAGAGCTGGTTGGGGGCGTGCCCTATCCGTTGCCTGCGGGCACGTGGGCATTACGTGCACCCCCACCGGCCTTCACTTCCCCTCTCACGGGAGGGGACGGGCCGGAGGGGCCGGTTGTGTGGACGTAAAGCGTCAGCAGTCCACACAACCGGCCCCGGAGGTCCGTCACCGCACCCAACAACCACCCAGCCCGCCGCAGGCGCCACGGCGAGCAAGACCCGCGGCGGGACGGCAAGGTACGTGCGGGGCGCCGCAAAGCGCAACGGCGAGCGAGCCCCGCGGCGGGACAGCCAGGTACGTGGGCGGCACCGCAAAGCGCAGCGGACGGGTACGTGGGGATCAGCCGCGAAGCGGAAAGTGGCAGGAGGCGCGGTGCCCCGCGCCGGCCTCCACCGCCGGTGGCGGCTCCGCCGCACACCGGTCCGTCGCGAAAGCGCACCGTGTGCGGAACCGGCATCCCGACGGCGGGGACGCGGCCGACGGGGTCTCGCCGCCGAGGGGGCGGGAGGCGGGGTCGGACGGGCGGACCGTGTCCAGCAGCCCGCGCGTGTAGGGGTGGAGCGGGCGGTCGAAGACCGCCTCCGCGGGGCCGGTCTCGACGAGTTTGCCGAGGTACATCACGCCGACCCGGTCCGCGACGTGCCGCACCACCGCCAGGTCGTGCGATATGAAGAGGTAGCTGAGGCCCTTCTCCCGCTGCAGGGCGCGCATCAGGTTGAGGATCTGGGCCTGGACGGAGACGTCGAGCGCGGAGACCGGTTCGTCGGCGACCACGAGGGAGGGGGCGAGCGCCAGGGCGCGGGCCAGCCCGAGGCGCTGGCGCTGGCCGCCGGAGAATTCGTGCGGGTAGCGGTCCACGGCGCCGCGCGGCAGCCCGACGTCGTCCAGGAGCCCGGCGATCCGTCGCTGCCGGGCGGCCCGGTCGCCGATGCCCTGGATGACCAGGGGTTCGGTCAGTACGGCGCCGACCCGCATCCGGGGGTCCATGGCCGCGGCCGAGTCCTGGAACATCAGCTGGACCTCGCGCCGGTGGGCGCGCAGCTCGCCGCCCCGGAGCGTGGCCAGGTCGCGCCCGGCGATCTCGACGGTGCCGGTGGTGGGCGCCTCCAGGCCGACCGCCAGCCGGCCGAGGGTGGATTTGCCGCAGCCGGATTCGCCGACGATGCCGAAGGTCTCGCCGCGCCGGACGGTGAGCGAGATCCCGGCCACCGCGCTGATCTCGGCGGCGCCCCGGCGGCGGGCGAACGGGCCGCCGTGCAGCGGGTAGCTCTTGGCCAGGTCGGTGAGGCGGAGCAGCGGTGCGTCGGTGCAGGGCGGGGCCGTGGCGGGGGCGGGGGCGGGCGGGCGTACCTCGGCGACCGGGTCGGCGCCGGGGGCCGGGCCGGCCGGGTGGAAGCAGGCGAAGGCGTGCGCGCTGCGGTCGGCCGGCCGGCCGCCGTCGGGCCCGTCGGTGAGCTCCGGTTCGGCGGTGCGGCAGAGGTCGGTGGCGAAGCCGCAGCGGGGCGCGAAGCGGCAGCCGGTGGGGCGGGTGGTGAGGACCGGCGGGAGGCCGGGGACGGTGGCGAGCGGGCGCGCGGGGTCGGGGGCGTGTTCCGGGAGGGCGGCGAAGAGGGCCTGGGTGTAGCGGTGCCGCGGGGCGGCGAACAGCGGTCGTACGGGGGCGCGTTCGGCGATCCGGCCGCCGTACATCACCGCGACCCGGTCCACCCGGCGGGCGATCACCCCGAGGTCGTGGGTGACGAGGATCAGTGCCATGCCGAGCCGGGCGCGCAGTGCGTCGACGAGTTCCAGGATCTGGTGCTGGGTGGTGACGTCGAGGGCGGTGGTGGGCTCGTCGGCGATCAGCAGGTCCGGTTCGCAGACCAGGGCCATGGCGATCGCGACGCGTTGCCGCATGCCGCCGCTGAGCTGGTGCGGATAGTGGGTCATCCGCTCGGCGGGGCGGGGCAGGCCGACCAGGCCGAGCATCTCCTCGGCCTTGGCGCGGGCCTCGGTCCTGGTCAGCCGGGTGTGCAGGCGGAGCGGTTCGGCGACCTGGGCGCCGATGGTCATGGTGGGGTTGAGCGAGGTCAGCGGGTCCTGGAAGACCATGCCGACGGTGTGGCCGCGGACGTCGCGCAGGACGGGTTCGGGAGCGGCGGCCAGGTCCGTGCCGTGGAAGAGGATGCGTCCGCGGGTGATCCGGCCGCCCGCGGGGAGCAGCCCGAGGACGGAGAGGGCGGTGAGGGTCTTGCCGCAGCCGGACTCGCCGACCAGGCCGAGCGCTTCGCCGGGGGCGAGGTCGAGGTCGATGCCGTCGAGGGCGTGCACGGTCCGGTCGCGGGTGGCGATGTCCACGTGCAGGTCGTCGATGCGCAGCAGGGGTTCGGTCATCGGTGGCTGCCCCGTCCGGTGTCGAGCCGTACGTCGAAGGCGTCCCGCAGTCCGTCGCCGAGGAAGTTGAAGGCCGCCACGACCAGCACGATCGCGATGCCCGGCGGGAAGATCAGCCACCAGTGGCCGACCTGGGTGTAGGTGATGCCGGCGGAGAGCAGCGAGCCCCAGTCGGCGGCGGGCGGCGGCAGGGAGAGGCCGAGGAAGGAGAGGTAGGCGACGTAGAGGATGGCGTCGGCGATCTGGAAGGTGGCGTTGACGACGACGGTTCCCAGGGCGTTGGGCAGGATGTGCCGGAACACCGCCCGGGTCCCGCCGCCGCCCATCAGCCGCATCGCGTGGACGTAGTCCCGGCTGCGCAGCGCCAGCGCCTCGCCGCGCAGCAGCCGGGCCGGGGAGAGCCAGGCGACGGAGGCGATGACCAGGATGAGGACGGGCTTGCTGGGGGTGACGAGGGTGGCGACCACGACGAGGAGGAAGAGCGCCGGGATGGCGAGCGCGGCGTCGGTGACCCGCATCATCACGGCGTCCAGCCAGCCGCCGAAGTAGCCGGCGACCGCACCGTAGACGGTGCCGACGAGGGTGGCGAGCAGGCCGGCCGCCAGTCCGACCTCCAGGGAGGTGCGGCCGCCGTACATCAGCCGGCCGAGCAGGTCGTAGCCGAGGTCGGTGGTGCCGAGCGGGTGGCCGGCGCCGGGGGCGCGGTTGGCCTGGGTGAGGTCGGTGTGGATCTGGTCGGTGGGGTGGAGCAGCGGGCCGAGGAAGCAGAAGGCGAGCAGGGCCAGCAGGATCAGGGCGCCGGTCAGGGCGAGCTTGTTGCGGCGGAAGCCGGTCAGGACGCGGTGGACCGGCCCGGGGACGGCGGGCGCGGCGTCCTGCGGTGCGGGGGCGGTGGGCGTCACGGCACGCTCCTGATGCGCGGGTCGAGGACGGCGTAGGCGACGTCGGCGAGCAGGGAGCCGAGGACGGTGGCGACGCCCACGACGAGGGTCACGCCCAGCAGCACGGGGAAGTCCGAGCCCTGTGCCGCGTTCCAGAACAGCAGCCCCATGCCCGGGTAGTTGAACATCGACTCGACGACGAGGGTGCCGCTGAAGAGGGTCGGCAGGTAGAGGCCGAGGAGGGTGACCAGCGGGATGAGCGCATTGCGCAGCACGTGCCGGACCAGCACCCGGGCGCCGGACTGGCCCTTGGCGCGGGCGGTGCGGACGTAGTCCTCGCCGAGGTTGTCGAGGACCGCGGAGCGCAGATAGCGGCTGAAGGCGGCGATGATTCCCAGGGCGGTGGTCACGACCGGCAGGACCAGGCCGGCCGGCTCGGCGAGGATCCCGCCGACCGTGTCGGCCTGCGGCGCCTCGGCGGGCAGCAGGGGCAGTTGCTGGCTGAAGACCAGGACGAGGACCAGCCCGAGGAAGAAGACCGGGGTGGCGTAGGCGAGGAAGGCCAGACCGGTGAGGACGTGGTCGGCGGCGCGGCCGCGGCGCACCGCCTGGAGGATGCCGAGCGGTACGGCCAGGACGGCGGCCAGCGCCAGCGACAGCCCGGCCAGCAGGGCGGTCCTGGGGAGCCGTTCGGTGAGCAGCGAGCCGACGCTCTGGTTGAGCTTGTAGGACTCCCCCAGGTCGCCGGCGAGCAGCCGGCCGAGGTACATCAGGTACTGCTGGGGCAGTGAACGGTCGTATCCCTGCTGGTGGTTGAAGTGCGCGACGGCCTGCGGGGTGGCCTGCACGCCGAGGATGGCGCGGGCCGGGCCGCCGGGGAGCAGGTGCAGCAGGACGAAGACGATGACGGAGACCAGCAGCAGGACGACCAGGGCCTGGGCGAGGCGCTTGGCCAGGAAGCGGATCACCGGCCGGCACCGCCCTTCTTAACGTAGTACCAGTCCTGCGGGGTCAGCGACAGCGTGGGGTTCTGCTCGACGCCGCGCAGGTCGTTGCGGAGGGCGGAGACCTGGTAGGCGGGGTTGGGGGTCCACAGGACCGGGAGGCGGCGGGCGACCTCGCGTCCGTAGGCGCGCAGCGCGGCGGGATCGTCGGAGTACTCGGTGGCCCGGATCAGTTCGTCGGTCCGCGGGTCGGACCAACTGCCCATGTTGGACGGCGCGTTGCTGGCGAAGATCTGCTCCCCGCTGGGGTCGGGCGGGAAGTACCAGCTGCCCTGGGTGCCGAAGAAGCCGAGCTGCCAGGCGGAGCAGACCGGGTCGCCGGTCTTGCAGGGGACGGTGGTGCCCAGGACCGTGTTCAGCGGCTGCTGCCGGACGTCGAGGGCGACGCCCGCCTTGCCGAACTCCGACTTGAGGACCTGCATGGTGTTGGAGGTCTCGGTCGAGCCGGACTGGGAGAGCAGCGAGAGCCGCAGCTCCTGCCCTTCCTCGATGCCCGCGCCGCACGCCCCGGCGCCGCGCCCGGCCCGCACGCAGCGCAGCACACCGTCCCGGGCGGCCCAGCCGTGGCCCGCCAGCAATGCCTTCGCCCGCTTCGGGTCGTACGGGTACGGATCGGCGTCGAGCAGACCGGCCGGGACGGGGCCGAGGGTGGGCGCGGCGCTGCCGTGCCAGATCACCCGGGAGATCGCCTTCTGGTCGATGAGGTGCTGAAGCGCCTGGCGCAGATAGGTCTGCCGCAGCAGGGGCCCGGCGGTGGGGTGGTGGTAATTGAGCACGATATAGGTGATCGCCCAGCCCTCCCAGGGGTCGATGCGATAGCCCATCTCCCGGAATTTCGCCGACTGGGCCATGACGGACGGCGGCAGGTAGCCGTAATCGACACCGCCGGCCCGTAGTACGTTGAATTCGGAGTCGGCGGTGGTGAAGGGCTTGAGGACGACCCGGTCGAGATGGGGTTTGTCCGGTCCGCTGTAGTGGGTGTTGGGGATCAGCTCCACCTGCCCGGACGTGGTCCACTTCGCGATCCGCCAGGGCCCGTCGACGGTCTTCCAGAGCGGGTCGGTGGCGAACGCGGAGAACTGCCGGGCGTGCCGCATCAGCCGGGCGAAGGCCCGCCGGGGGTTCTCGTGGCGCGGGTTCCAGGCGTGCACGGGGAGGGCCACGAAGTCCTGGAGCTCGTTGGCGGTGAACCACGTCGGGTTGTAGGCGCGGTCCAGCCGGAGCCGGAAGGTCTGGTTGTCGAGGACCTCGAATTCCTTGACGTCGTCCGGCATCAGCTTCGGTGAATATCCGGCCCATTCCTCTTTGTTGGCCTTGATGAGATCGAACCAGAATTTCACGTCGCGGGTGGTGACGGGGCGCCCGTCGGACCAGCGGTAGCCCTTTTTCAGGGTGATGGTGACGGTGTCGTTGCCGTCGCCGTAGCGGGGTTTTTCGGCGAGGCCGCGGGGTGAGTCCAGGGTCAGCGCGTCGCCCTTCTTCTCGGGCAGGTAGAGCCGCAGGAACAGCAGGTCCTGGATGGCGCTGTTGTAGGAGGCCAGATAGCCGGGGGCGCCGATCGGGAAGATCCAGTTGGGGGTGGAGGCGGGCGGCAGCGCCATGGTGGCGGTCCCGCCCTCGACGGGCACACCACCGGTGGCACCCAGCTCTGTGACAACGTTGCCAGGCGGCCCGCAGCCGACCAGGGCGGCGACACCGATCAGCGCCGCGGCCAGCACTCGGCCGACGCGGCCGCCGGGGACAACTCGGCCGACGGGGACAACTCGACCGACGAGGACAACTCGCCTCATGGGCCGGGGAGTTCGTGTCCTGTACAGGCCCATGCTGCCTCCGGGAAGGTCAGGCCGGTGGAAGAGTGCGAGCAACGTACGGACGGCCGCGAAAAGAAGTCAAGACCCTGGCGAAACCGGTCCGACTCCGGTCTACTGGAGGCGAGTTGAGACGGAGGCTTCCTTTGGCGACGAAGGAAGTGTGCCGAAGGAACTGAGCCAGAGGTGCAGAGCCGAAGGGATTGCGACGAAGGAACTGAGCCGAACGACGTCCGGAGTCCGTTCCGCACGAGACCCGCGCTCCGACCGGCCGGCCACTCCCCCTTGCCTCGACCGCCCGGCGAAAGGCGCGTGCCCATGACCAGCCCCGATGAGCCGCCCGGTTCCGCCGCGCACGTCCTCGCGCTCGTCGCGAACGGCTCCGCCACCTCCCGCGCGGACCTCGTCCGTGAGCTCGGGCTCGCCGCGTCCACCGTGTCCGCCCGGGTCCAGGAACTGGTCGAGGCCGGACTGCTGACCGAATCCGGCGAAGGCGCCTCGCGCGGCGGCCGGCGGCCACGGCTGCTGCGGGTCGCCGGGCAGGGCGCGGTGGCCCTCGCCGCCGACCTGGGCAGCCACCACATCCGTACCGGCGCGGTGGGCCTGACCGGCGACGTCCTCGACGCCGAGGACCACGCCACCGATCTGACCACCGGCCCCGGGCCCGCCCTGGACGCCCTCGCCGAGCGGCTGGGCGCGCTGGCCGAACGGCAGCGGGCGGCCGGGCGGACGGTCCGCGGCGTGGGCATCGGTTTCCCCGGCCCGGTCGACGCCGACGGCGCCCGGGTCGTCGCCCCGTCCCGGATGCCCGGCTGGCACCTGTTCCCGCTCCGCGACCGGCTGGCCGACCGCCTCGGGCTGCCGGTGCTGCTCGACAACGACGCCAACATGATGGCCCTCGGCGAACACCGTGCCGCCCACCCCGCGCGGCGCCATCTCGTCGTCGTCAAGGCCGGCCGCGGCATCGGTTCCGGCGTCATCAGCGACGGCCGGCTGCACCGCGGAGCGCACGGTTCGGCCGGCGACATCAGCCACGTCCGGGTGGACGAATCCGCCCGACTCCCCTGCTCCTGCGGCAACATCGGCTGCCTGGAAACGGTGGCGAGCGGCGCCGCGATCGCCGCCGCGCTGCGCGAGCGGGGCATCGCCGCCGAGTCCGCCGCCGACATCCTGCGGCTGGTCGAACACGGCGACGCGCAGGCCACCACCCTGGTGCGGCAGGCCGGCCGGGACATCGGTGCGGTGCTCGCCGTCGTCGTGAACTTCTTCAACCCCGAGGCGGTGGTCCTGGGCGGCGCGCTGGCCGGCGCCCAGCCGCTGGTCGCCGCGGTGCGCGCGATGCTCTACGAACGCTGCCTGCCGATGGCCACCAGCGAACTCACCATCGCCACCGCGGTCCGCGGCCCGGACGCGGGACTGCTGGGCGCCGGCCACGCCGTACTGACCGGAACACCCCCCACCCTGCCCCGCTCTCCGGGAGGCCCCGCCACCCGGGAAGCGCCCACACCCCGGAGAACTCCCACCTCGTAGAACGCCCACCCAGGGAAGTGAGCCCGCATGCTCCCAGCGACGACCGGACGCCCGCTGCGCATCGGCATCGGCGGGATGGCCATCGAGTCCAGCCAGTTCTGCCCGCACCGCTCGACGTACGACGACTTCCGCGTCACCCGGGGGCGCGAACTGCTCGACCGCTACACCTGGACCCGGCCGGACGGGGACCTCTCCGGGACGGTCGAATGGGTCCCGCTGGTGCATGCCGTCGCGGTGCCCGGCGGCCCGGTCGAGCGCGCCACCTACGACCGCATCCGCTCCGAACTCACCGACCGCATAAGGGAGTCCGGCCCGCTCGACGGTCTGGTCCACGACATCCACGGCGCGATGAGCGTCGTCGGGCTGGACGACGCCGAGGCGGACCTGACCGAAGCCGTGCGCGCGGCGACCGGCCCCGCCACCCTGATCTCGGCCGCCATGGACCTGCACGGCAACGTCTCGCGCCGCTTCGCCGAGCAGCTCGATCTGCTGACCGCGCACCGGATGGCGCCGCACGAGGACGCCTGGGAAACCCGGGAGCGGGCCGCCCGCCACCTCGTCGCGCGGCTGGTCTCCGGGAAGGGCCGCCCGCACCGCGCGTGGGTGCAGGTCCCGGTGCTCCTCCCGGGCGAGAAGACCAGCACCCGCCTCGAACCGGCCGCGTCGCTCTACGGCCGGCTGGCGGACGTCGAGGCGCTCGACGGGATCGTCGACGCGGCGCTCTGGGTCGGCTACGCCTGGGCCGACGAGGAACGCTGCCGGGCCGCGGTGGTGGTCACCGGGGACGATCCCGGGCTCGCCCTCGACCAGGCCGGCGCGCTGGCCCGCGCGTACTGGGACGCCCGCCGGGACTTCACCTTCGTCGGCCCGACCGGCGACGCCGACGACTGCATCGCCCGCGCGGTGGCCTCGCCCGCCCGGCCGTTCCTGATCAGCGATTCCGGCGACAACCCCACCGCGGGCGGAGCCGGCGACCTTTCGTACATGCTCGGCCGGCTGCTGGCCCACGAGGACCTGGCGAGCGGCCGGCGCACCGCGCTGCACCCGGGGCTCACCGATCCGGCGGCGGTCGCCGCGTGCTTCGCCGCCGGGCCGGGGGCCGAGGTGACCTTGCGCGTCGGCGGCTGCTTCAGCGCGGGCACCGGCCCGCACGCCGCGCCGTACGAACTGGCCGGCACGGTCACGGCGTTGGAGGAACCGGGGACCGCCCCGGGCGCACCGCGCGGCAATCCGGCGTACGACGGGGGCGGCCGGCGCGCCGCGGTCACCCGCGGCGGGGTGACGGTGATCCTGACCGAGCGGCGCACCCCGTTCCACACCCGCGCCGACTTCGGTTCGCTGGACCCGCTCGACTACGACCTGGTGGTCGTCAAGATCGGCTACCTGGAACCGGAGTTGTATGCCATGGCCGCCGATTGGCTCCTCGCCCTCACCCCGGCGGCGTCGACCAGGACCTCCTCCGCCTCGGCCACCACAGGATCCGCCGCCCCCTGTACCCGTTCGACGACGAGGACTTCGACGACCCGGACTTGACTCCCCAACTGCTGTGACCCGGCGCGGGAGTGGGGCACCTTCCCGGCGGAGTGTCGGGGGAATGCGGCCTCCACCCCGACGGAACGTCGCGGGCCCCGACGGAACGTCGCGGGCGTACGGCCCCTCCCCCGGGCGGGATACGGCTCCCTGCTCCGGCGGAATACGTGCCCCTACCTCAACCAACGGGATACGGCCCGCGGAACCGGCGTTCCGGCACGGAATACCGCCCCCGTACCCGGCGTTGTGGCACAGCAGGGGGCGCAGGCATCCCCTACGGGAACTGTTCGCCTGCCCCCTACGGGTCTGGCGCGCCCCAACCGTTCCCTACCCCCTCGCCGCTACGAGCTACCGTTGCGGGCTGCCGCACGGGCCACCGGGCGCGGGCTTCCGCACGGACCACCGGTCGCGGGCTGCCGCACGGACCACCGGTCGCGGGCTTCCGCACGGACCACCGGTCGCGGGCTGCCGCACGGACCACCAGCTGCGGGCTTTCGGACGGGCCCCCGGTCGGGGACTTTCGCACGGACCACCAGCTGCGGGCTTTCGGACGGGCCCCCGGTCGGGGACTTTCGCACGGGCCACCAGCTGCGGGCTTTCGCACGGGCCACCGGGCGCGGGCTTTCGCACGAGACACCGGTTCCAGGCTTTCCGACGGACTGCCGCCGCAGACCCCCGCTTCCGGCTACGGCTGTGGATCGTGTGCGTCGTACCTCGCGAAGGCGCGGCGGCCGAGGCCGAGGGCTGTGACGGTCAGGATGCAGGCCAGGCCGCCGCCGATGATCGCGGTGGCGGGGGAAGTCAGGTCGGAGACCGAGCCGGCAAGGAAGTCGCCGAGGCGGGGGCCGCCGGCGACGACGACGATGAAGACGCCCTGGAGACGGCCGCGCATCGAGTCCGGGGTGGCGGCCTGGAGCATGGTGCTGCGGAAGACCATCGAGACGGTGTCGGCGCAGCCGGCCACGGCGAGGAAGAACAGGCCGAGCCACAGGTTCCGGGCGAGCCCGAAGCAGGCGATGGCCGCGCCCCAGGAGGCGACCGCGAGCAGGATGGCCAGGCCGTGCCGGCGGATACCGCCGAGCCAGCCGGAGAACAGTCCGCCGAGGACGGCGCCGACCGCGGGCGCGGCGACGAGCAGGCCGACGGTCTTGGCGTCGCCGGCGAACCAGAGCACCGCGACCGCGGGGAACAGCGCGCGCGGCTGGGCCAGCACCATGGCCGCCAGGTCGGAGAAGAACGTCATCCGCAGGTTGGGGCGGGTGGCGAGGAAGCGCAGGCCGTCGAGGACGGAGGCGCGGCGCCGCGGGCCCTCGCCCTGGTCGGGGCGCATGGACGGCAGGCGCCACATCGCGTAGAGCGAGCCGCTGAAGGCCACGACGTCGATCAGGTACGCGGCCTGGTAGCCCCACAGGCCGACGATGACCCCGCCCAGCATCGGACCGCCCATCAGACCGAGGTTGCTGGTCAGGGAGTTGAGGGCGTTGGCGGCCGGCAGCTGTTCGGTGGGCAGCAGCCGGGGGATCATCGACGTGCGGGCCGGGGAGTTCATCGCGAAGCAGACGGCCTGGAGCGCGACGACGGTGTAGAGCAGCCAGACCCGGTGGTATCCGGCGAGCGCGGCGCCGGCCAGCGTGACGGACATGGCGGTGGCGCCGGCGGCGCTGTAGAGGCCGAGCTTGCGGCGGTCGACGGTGTCGGCGATGGCGCCGCCGTACAGGCCGAAGACGACCAGCGGGACGAGCGAGCACAGGCCCACCAGTCCGACCGAGAAGGTGGACCGGGTGATGGCGTAGACCTGCAGCGAGACCGCGAGGGCGGTCATCTGCTGGCCCATCCAGGAGATGGTGTTGCCGCACCACAGGCGGCGGTAGTCGGGCGAGGTGCGCAGCGGGGTCAGGTCGGCGAATATGCGGGAATGCCAGGGCGTTCCGCTCTTGTCCGGACGGGCGCCGGTGGTCTGCCCGGTGGGCTGCCCGGGCGTCTCGCCGGAGGTCTCGTCGGACGTCTCGCCCGAGGTCGTTGTAGGGGCCACGCGGCGCAGTAAAGCATGAGCATGACGGGCGGCCGACGGCAGGGCGGGAACAGGCGCCCGGGCCGTGCGCCCCTTACCCGTCGGCCGGGCCGTAGGCCCCTTGCCCGTCGGCCTGGCCGCACGCCCCTTACCGTCGGCGGGCCGTAGGCCCCTCACCCGTCCGGCCCCCGCGCGTCCAGGGACAGTCGCGCCTCTCACCCGCCCCGCCCCGCCCCGCGCGTCCGCGGACAGCCGCGCCCGTTATCCGTCCCGCCCCGCCCGTCCCGGAAGCGGTGCGCCCGCTACCGGCTCCGTGGGCCCCGATCCCAATCCCGATCCCGATCCCGATCCCGACCCCGCTCCCGCTCCCGATCCCGCTTCCGTCCCGCCGCGCCCAGGCCGTACACCCGGCGGGCGTTGTCCGCGGCGAGCAGGGCGCCCACCCGGTGGGCGTCGTCCACCGACCAGGCGCCGCTCGCCGTCCAGCCGCCGAGCACGTCGGTCAGTGCGGTGCGGAACAGTGCGCTGCCCACGACGTAGAGCTCGGGCAGGCCGTAGGCGTCGGTGGAGAAGAGCAGTTTGCCGAAGGGGCGAGTTCGAGGAATTCGGCGAGGACGGTGGTGGCGCGGGGGCCGGTGTGGGTGAGGGTGAGGCCGACGTCGGCGTAGACGTGGGGGAAGACGCTCGCCAGGTAGGCGGCCTGCCGGTGGTACGGGTAGCAGTGCAGGAGGACGAGGTCGGTGCCGGTGCCGGCGGTGGCGCGGACGAGGTCGGTGAGCAGGGCCGGGTCGGCGTGGTCGAGCCGGAGGTCGGGGTCGCCGAAGCCGGTGTGGATCTGCAGCGGGCGGCCGGTGGCGATGGCCAGGGCGACGAGGTGGCGGATGAGGACCGGGTCGGTGAGGCGGCCCGCGCCGGCGGCCAGCCAGGCACGGGCGGCCGTGTGCACCGCGCCGGCCGGGGGCGGTTCGGGGGCGAGCGCGAGTCCGTGGCGGTAGGCGGCGACGGTCTTGAAGGCGACGGCGGTACGGGCCGCCTCCTGGACGGCGCGGGCCAGGGCGTCGGTGAACTCCTCGGGGTCGGCGGCCGCGCCCCGTCCCCACTCCTGTCACCGCCCCCTCGGCGGCCGCGGCGGCGGTGCGTTCGGCGAGGGCTTCCAGCCGTACGACCTCGTGGCCGGTGCCGCCGCCGGCCGCGGCCGTCTCGTCCGGGCCGGTCAGGTCGCCGGGCAGGCCGGTGTCGACGAGGTAGGCGCCGATGCCGGTGGCGCCGAGCAGCCGCCGACGGGCTTCGTCGGGGCCCAGTTCGCGGCGGCGGGCGAGGTAGCGCTCGGGCGGGCAGTGGGCGGGCAGGTCGAGCAGGGGCGGGCACCAACGGCGGACCGCGAAGCCGGTCTGGGTGTCGAAGTGGGTGGTGCCCGCCGCGGGCGGCCGGTCCGATTCGGTGAGGTACGAGGCGAACGTCGCGGCGTCGGGTTCGTGGCGGAGCACGCCGTGGCAGTGGTGGTCCACCAGCGGCGGCAGGACGTCGTCGAAGCGGGGGCCGCTCCCCGGGGCGGGCGCGGGCATCACCAGCGCCAGCGGGTGGCGGCGGCGATCTCCTCGTCGGTGTTCTCGGCGAACTGCGCCTCCTCGGCGCGCCGGACGGCGAGGACGGCGCCGTGCAGGACCTTGCCCAGGGCCTCGTAGAGCGGTGCGGACTTCTCCAGCCGGTCGGTGGCCTCGGTGAGGGTGGCGGGGAGGCGGACGATGCCGCGCCGGGCGCGTTCGCGGACGCCGAGGACGCCGGGGTCGCCGCTCTGCGGCTCCGGGAGGCCGGCCCGTACGTCGATGCCGTGCAGTCCGGCGGCGAGCACCGCGCCCACCGCGAGGTAGGGGTTGGCGGCGGCGTCGAAGGTCTTGACCTCGGCGTGGCCGCCGTCGGGATCGTCGGGCGCGCCGGTGATGAGCCGCAGGGCGGCCTCGCGGTTCTCGACGCCCCAGCACTGGTAGACGCCGGCCCAGCGGGAGGGCTGGAGCCGGAGGTAGCTGGCGGGGGACGGGCAGCCGATGGCGAGCAGGGCGGGCAGGGTGCCGAGGACGCCGGCGAGGAAGGCCTCGGCGTCCGGGGCGAGGCCGTGTGCGGCGTCGGGGGTGCGGTGCAGGCTGCGGCCGTCGCGGTAGAGGCCGAGGTGGAGGTGGCAGCCGTTGCCGACCTGGCCGGCGACGAACGCGGGGGCGAAGGAGGCGCGCAGGCCGTGCCGGGCGGAGACCGCGCGGATGGTCTCGCGGACCAGGACGACGTCGTCGGCGGCGCGCACCGGGTCGGCGGGTGCGGTGGTCAGTTCGAACTGGCCGGGTGCGTATTCGGGGTGGAGCTGGAGGACGTCGACGCCCTGGACGGTCAGCGCCTCGGTGACGTCGCGGAGGTAGTCGGAGAGTTCGACGACGCGGGTCATGCCGTAGGCGGGGCCGGCGCAGGGGTAGTCGAGGGGGGCGGCGGTGTCGGTGGTGCCGGGGTGGTGGCTTTCTGGGGCGCGGGTGACCACCCATTCGGTTTCGAAGCCCATCCGCACGTCGAGGCCGGCGGCGGTGGCGCGTTCGGTCATCCGCCGGGCGAACTGCCGCTGGCAGGCCGGGTGCGGCCGGCCGAGCTGGTCGTAGCGGTCGGCCGGGGCCCAGGCCCAGCCGGGCTGGGCGGCGAGGACGGTGACGCGGTCCAGGTCGGGGAAGAGCCGGAGGTCGCCGTCGGGTCCGCCGAGGTGGTCGGATTCGGTGATGGTGTCGTCGGAGGTGAAGACGTCGAAGACCGGTGACATGCCGACGCCGCGGGCGGCGGTGTCCGCGAGCCGCTGCGCCGGTACGGTCTTGACGCGGGCGATGCCCGCGTTGTCCACCCAGGTCAGCGCGATGTTGCGGACGCCTTCGGCCTCCAGGCGTGCCGTCAACTGCCGGGCTTCCTCGCGCTGTTGTGCAGCCCGCGATGTCATAGAGCCGTCCTCACTCGACCGTGCCGATCGCTCGGCGACCGTTTCCCCGTCGGTTGACCGGGGCGGCCGGACGCTCCCCGGCTCACGCCGGAAGGGGCCCCGTCCCGGTCAGGGGCAGTTGAACTCGCACCATACGCACTTTCCGCCGCCGCGCGGTTCCACACCCCAGACATCGGCCAGCCGGTCCACGAGGAGCAGGCCGCGGCCGGAGACGCCGGCCTCGCCCGGTTCGCGGCGTCGGGGCAGGCTGCTGGACGTGTCCTCGACCTCCAGGCGCAGTCGGCGTCCGACGCTGTGCGGCATCCGGATGTTGACGACGGCCTCGCCGTCGGTGTGCAGCAGGGCGTTGGTGATCAGTTCGTCGGCGACCAGCTCGATCTCCTCGGCGCGTTCGGCCGCTCCCCAGGCACGGACCGCGGACCGGATCATGTGCCGGGCGGCGGACAGGCCGTCGGGGTCGGCGGGGGCGATGTGCTGCCGGAACCGTCCGACGGTGTCGTGTTCGGGGGCGCCGAGCCGGCGCAGCAGGAGCAGCGCCATGTCGTCCTCGTTGGTCCGTTCGCCGGCCGATTCGCAGAGGTGGTCGGCGAGTTGCTGGACGTCCTGCGGGCCGTCGCGGATCTCCCGGGCGAGGTGGCGCATGCCGTCGTCGAGGTCGGTGCCGGGCTGTTCGACGATGCCGTCGGTGCACAGGACGAGGGTGTCGCCGGCGGCGAGCTGGACGGTGGTGACGGGGTAGTCCAGGCGCCGGAATTCGGAGGAGATGCCGAGCGGCAGTCCGCCGGGCACCGGCAGCAGGCGGCACATGCCCTCGGCGTGCCGCAGCAGGGGGTCGAGGTGGCCGGCGCGGACGATCCTGGCGGCGCCGGTGCTGAGGTCGGCGTCGACGTAGGTGCAGGTGGCGAAGCGGTCGGTGTCGAGTTCGTTGAGGAAGGCGGAGGCGCGGCCCATGACGGTGGCGGGGGCGTGCCCTTCGGCGGCGTAGGCGCGCAGCACGATCCGCAGCTGGCCCATGAGGGCGGCGGCCTGGGTGTCGTGGCCCTGGACGTCGCCGATGACGGCGGCGACCCGGCCGTTGGGCAGCGGGATCACGTCGTACCAGTCGCCGCCGATGTCCCGGCCCATCCGGGCGGAGCGGTAGCGGACGGCGATCTGGGCGTCGGGCACGCCGGGGATCCGGCGCGGCAGCATGGCCTGCTGGAGGCCGGCGGCGAGGTCGTGTTCCTGGTCGTAGAGCATGGCGCGGGCCAGGCTCTGCGCGATGCTGCTGCCGAGGGCGACCAGGACGTTGCGTTCCTGGTCGCGGAAGTCGCTCTCGCGCTCGAAGAACAGGCCGATGACGCCGATGGGGCGGCCCTGGGCGATCAGCGGGAGGTAGGCGGCGGAGTTGACGTCGAGGGGTTCGATGGCGGGCCAGAGCCGGGGGTAGGCGCGTTTGAACTCGTCGCGGCTGCGGACGTAGCGCGGGTTGAGGGTGCGTACGACCTCGCTCATCGGGAATTCGTCGCCGACCCGGGTGTATTCGAGGTCGGGGACGTAGCTGCCCGCCTTGCCCTCGGAGACCAGCCGGATCCGGCCGGCCTCGACGAGGCCGAGGATGATGTTCTCCGCGCCGAGCCGGCTGAGTCCCTCTTCGCCGGCGAGGACGGCGATGACCTCGCCGACGGTCCGGGCGTGGGCCAGGGCGGCGGTGGTGCGTTCGACGACGCTGGTGTGCCGGCGGCGCTCCTCGTCGACGGCGAGCCGCTCGGCCGCGTGGGTGTATTCGTGGGTGGCGTCGCGGACCACGCCGATGACGCGGCGGGGGCGGCCGGTGTCGTCGCGGCGGATGCTGCCCTGGCTGTGCGTCCAGCGCAGTTCGCCGTTGCGCAGGCGGACCCGGAAGTAGGCGCCGTAGGAGTGGCTGCCGTCCTTGAGTGCCCGGGCGACCAGGGCGTCGAGGCGGGCGGCCTCGTGGGCGGGGACGCGGGCGTTGAGCGTCTCCGGCCGGTCGTCGTACTCGGACGGGCGCATGTCGAAGACCTCAAGGGCGGGCGGGTCCATGTGCATCAGCCCGCTGTCGAGGTCCCAGTCGAAGCCGCCCATGCCGTTGAGGGCCAGGGTCAGGTCCGGGTGGGCGGGCCAGTCGTCCGGCACCGACACGGTGGGGCGCTTCGCTCCCCGGTCAGCCATGTCGTCACTTTGCCACATTCACCCGGTTCACGGCGCGTCCAGCCCTTTTTCCCGTTCCCTGGCCGGCACCATCCGCCCCATCTCTGACTCATTCATCAGTTGTCTCATCACTCGCCCCGCAAAAATGGCTGTGAACAGCGCATTTCTGCCCCTTACCGCTGCCCGTTCATTGCGATGTTCTCAACACGCCTGTTACGGTCCCGGACCATGAACGACGCCCGCGGGGGCCCGGACCCCGATGACGCCGCGGACCGGATCACCGATGCCGCCGGCGCGGTCACCGACCGTGTCCGGGAGGTGATCGGCCGGCTCGGTGTCAGCCACCGGGAGTTCGCCCGCCGGATCGTGATGGACCCGTCGAAGCTCTCCCGCTCGCTGGGCGGCACCCGGCGCTTCACGCTCGCCGAGATCGTGCGGATCGCCGACATCGGCGGGGTCGACACCGGCTGGCTGCTCGGCGCCCCGGAGCGGCCCGCCGCCGCGGCGGAGCGGGCGCCGGCGGCCGTCCCCGAGGGCGGCCGGCCGCTGCAGATCGTCCGGGAGACCGTCCGGCTGATCGCCGAGCACGGCTTCCACGGCGTACGGGTCGCCGACATCGCCGCCGCCTGCGGCACCAGCCCGGCCGCCGTGCACTACCACTTCCCGGGCCGTGACGAGCTGCTGGAGGCGGCCGTGCGGTGGTGCATGGACGAGGACACCGAGCGCCGGGCCGCGGGCCTGGCGGCGGCCCCGGACGCCCGCGCGGAGCTGCTGCACCTGATCGCGCTGCAGACCCCGCGCACCGCGCAGCAGCGCCGCCAGTGGCTGGTCTGGCTCGACCTGTGGGCCCAGGCGGCCCGCTCGACCGCCGTGGGGCGGCTGCACGAGCACTACTACCGGCAGTGGCGCACCACCGTCGCCGACGTGCTGCGGCGCGGCGTCGCCCAGGGCGTCTTCCGTCCGCTCGACCCGGAGTTCACCGCGCTGCGGCTGACCGCGCTGATCGACGGGCTGGCCACGCAGGTGCTGGCCACCGCGCCGGACAGCACCGGACCGGACACCATGCACGCCGCTCTCCTGGCCTTCGTGGAGAGCGAACTCACCGTCCCCGAAGGCCCCGGCCGCCTCGGGCACCCGAAGGGATCCCCGTGAACCACGAGGTCATCATCACCTGTGCGCTGACCGGCGCCGGTGACACCGTCCGCCGCTCCCCGCACGTCCCCGTGACGCCCGAGCAGATCGCCGCCTCGGCCGTCGAGGCGGCCGCCGCGGGCGCCGCGGTGGTGCACGTCCACGTCCGCGACCCCGGGACCGGCGCCCCGTCCCGCGATCCGCGGCTGTACGCCGAGGTCGTCGACCGCATCAAGCAGACCGGTACCGACGTCGTCATCAACCTCACCGCCGGGATGGGCGGCGACCTGGTGATCGACCCGGACGAGCCGCTGCGCCAGCTGCCCGGTACGGACCTGGTCGGCGGCCTGGAGCGGCTGCCGCACGTCGAGGAGCTCCTCCCCGACATCTGCACCCTGGACTGCGGTTCGCTCAACTTCGGCGACGGCTCGAACCTGTACGTCTCCACGCCCGACATGCTGCGGGCCGGGGCGAAGCGCATCCAGGAGCTCGGTGTGCGGCCCGAGCTGGAGATCTTCGACACCGGTCAGCTGTGGTTCGCCAAGCAGCTGCTGGCCGAGGGCCTGCTGGACGACCCGACCGTCTTCCAGCTGTGCATGGGCATCCCCTGGGGCGCCCCGGCCGATCCCGGCGTGCTGCAGTCGATGGTGAACATGCTGCCCGAGGGCGCCCAGTGGGCGAGCTTCGCGCTCGGCCGGATGCAGATGCCGTGGGTCGCCCAGTCCATCCTGCTCGGCGGCAACGTCCGCGTCGGCCTGGAGGACAACCTCTACCTGAGCCGGGGGGTGAAGGCCACCAACGGCCAGCTGGTGGAGCGTGCGGTGCAGATCACCGAACTCCTCGGCGCCACGGTCGCCACCCCGGACCGGGCGCGGGCCCGGCTGGGCCTCAAGCCGCGCCCCTGACCGCCCGGCCGTCGCCCTCGGACGACCCCGCCCCGCCCCCTGTCCCTCCTCTCCCGGGAGCCGCCCCGCCATGCCCTCCACCACCCCCGCGCCCTGTGCCCCCGACGACGTGCGCCGCATCGCCTGCATCGGTGCGGGTGTCATCGGCGGCGGCTGGGCCGCGCACTTCCTCGCCCGTGGTTACGACGTCACCGCCTGGGACCCGGCGCCCGACGCCGAGCGGAAACTGCGCCGCCTGGTGGCCGCCGCCTGGCCCGCCCTGGAACAGATAGGCCTGGCGGCGGGCGCCTCCCCGGACCGGCTGACCGTCGCCGCCACCCTCGCCGAGGCCGTCGCGGACGCCGACTTCGTGCAGGAAAGCGCCCCGGAGAAGCTGGAGTTGAAGCGTTCGCTGCTCGCGCAGCTGGCCGCGGCGACCCGCCCCGGCGTGGTGATCGCCTCCTCGACGTCCGGCTACCCGATGACCGACATGCAGACCGAGGCGGCCGGCCCGGACGACGCCGGCCGCCTGGTCGTCGGCCACCCCTTCAACCCGCCGTACCTCATCCCGCTGGTCGAGGTCGTCGGCGGCGAGCGGACCGACCGCGCCGCCGTCGAGTGGGCCGCCCGCTTCTACGGCCTCGCCGGCAAATCCGTCATCACCATGGACCGCGAACTGCCCGGCTTCATCGCCAACCGCCTCCAGGAAGCCCTGTGGCGGGAGGCGCTGCACATGGTCGCGGCCGGCGAGGCCACCGTCGAGGACATCGACGCCTCGATCACCGAAGGGCCGGGCCTGCGCTGGGCGTTCATGGGCCCTGCCTGACCTTCGCACTGGCCGGCGGCGAGGGCGGGATGGCCCATATGCTCGACCACTTCGGCCCGTCCCTGAAATCGCCGTGGACCCGGCTGGCGGCACCCGAGCTGGACCCGGCGCTGCGCGACGCGATGGTCGACGGCTGCGCGGCGGCCGCGGGCGAGCGGACGTACGCGGACCTGGTGGCCGAACGCGACCAGGGCGTCATCGACGTGCTGCGGGCCACCGGCCGTCTGGGAGGCCCCCGTTGACCGCGCCGCTCCTCTTCCGGCAGACCGTCCGGGACGACTGGATCGACTACAACGGCCACCTCAGCGAGGCGTACTACGTCCTGGTCTTCGGCTTCGCCACGGACGCCCTGATGGACGCGGCCGGTCTCGACGCGGCCTACCGGGAGCGCACCGGCTGCTCCCTGTACACGGTCGAGGCCCATGTGCGCTACCTCCGGGAGGTCGCCCGCGGCAGTGAACTCACCGTCCGCACGGCCGTGTTGGGCGTGGACGGCCGGAAGCTGCGGCTGCTGCACGAGATGTTCGTGGGCGAGCCGGCCGGCGACCCGGTGGCGACGGAGGAGCTGTTCGTGCTGCACGTCGACCGGTCCGGTGGGCGGGCGGCGCCGCTGCCCGACGCGACCCGTGAGCGGCTGGCCGGACTCGCCGTGCCGGTGCCGGAGTGGGCGGGGCGCGGGATCCGGGAGGTCTAGCGGGGCGTGCCGGGTCCGGCCGCGCGGCCGCGGTGCGATCCTGGACGGTACGGGGGCCCGCGCCCGTGCGGGCACCCGTACCACCTCCCGTGCAGGCCCCTACGAAGGAGAGCCGGTCATGAGCGCCACCCACGGCCACCGCATCGACGTCACCCAGGGCACCGACCACGTCCGCGTGGAGATCGACGGCCGGCTGGTCGCCGAGAGCCACCGGCCGCTGCGGCTCGCCGAGACGGGGTACCCGGTGCGGTACTACCTCCCGCCCGAGGACGTCCGGATGGACCTGCTCGCCCCGTCCGGGACGCACACGGTCTGCCCCTTCAAGGGCACCGCCTCCTACTGGTCGCTCGCCGACGGCCCCGAGGACATCGCCTGGGCCTACCCGGAGCCGCACGACGGGGTGGCGCAGATCAAGGACCATCTGTGCTTCTACGGGGCCGAGGTGGTCTGACGCGTGCGGGCGGGGTCCGAGCGCGCGGCCGGTACCCCGCCACGCCGTGCCGGGTCCGCCCGGCGCACAATCGAAGCGTGAACGACACCCATGACGAGGGCGGCGACCCGGCGTGCTGGCTGGACCGGGTGTGCGACGCCTGCGGCCGGATCCGCGAACGGGCCGGCAGTGACGTGTGCGAGCACTGCGGTGCCGGTGCGGACGGACCGGACGAGGAGAGCCGGGCGGATCCGCCTGCCGCTTCCGGGGCCGGGGACGCCCGCCGCCGGGACCGGGACGAGGAGGGCCGGGCCCGGAACGCCCGGCCGCGGGACGGTCTGGGCCGGCCGCTGCCGTACGGGACGCCGGGCGTGGCCCGCCAGCCCGAGGGGGTGTCGCGGACGCCCGCCGAGACCCTGACCGAGGCGCAGCGGCTGCTGGACGCCGGGATGCCGTTCCACGCCCACGAGGTCCTGGAGGACGCGTGGAAGGCGGCGCCGGAGACCGAACGCGAGCTGTGGCGCGGGCTCGCCCAGCTGGCGGTGGGCCTCACCCACGCGGCGCGCGGCAACGCCGTGGGCGGTACCGCCCTGCTGGACCGGGGAGCGGCGGCCCTCGCGCCGTACGCGGCGGCCGCCCCCTACGGGATCGACGTGGCGGGGCTGCTGGCCTGGGCGGCCGAGCTGACCGGCCGGCTGGCCGGTGGGCCGGCCGCCGGGGACGGGGCGGCCGGCCCGGGGCCCGTACGGGCGGCGGAGACCGCGCCCCGGCTGCGGGCCGGCGGAGGCTAGGCCGGGGCCGGCCGGGCCCTGTCAGCCGGTCCCTCCGCCCTTCCGGCCGCGGCCGGAAGGGACCGGCACCCGCCGCCACCGGGTGAGCAGCGCGCCCAGTCCGAAGGACGCGAGGCCGGCGCCGCCCGCCCCGAGGACGAGGGCGGCGGGCGCCGGGGAACCGCCGCGGCCTTCGGGGCCGGTGACCACGGCGGCCACCGGACGGAACGGGACGCCGCCGCCGTGGGCGGCGCGGACGGCGTGCAGGGTGCCCACCGGCTGGCTGCCGCCGTCCGCGCGGAAGCCCCAGTCCAGCAGCGAACCGGCTTCCTTGTAGACGCCGTTGGCCACCTGGGACTGTGGGTTGAGGACGGTGACCAGCAGGGTGCGGCCGTTCCGGCGGGCGGCGGCGATCAGGGTGTTGCCGGCCTTGCTGGTGTAGCCGTTCTTGACGCCGATGATGCCCGGGTAGCGGGGCACGCCGTGCGAGCCGGACAGCAGGCGGTTGGTGTTCTCGATCGGGATGGTGCCGCCGGTGCCGGGGAAGGTGGCGCGGGCGGTGCCGCAGTAGCGGGCGAAGTCGTCGTTGGCCAGTCCGGCGCGGGCGAAGACGGTCAGGTCGTACGCGGAGGACACCTGGCCGGGGGTGTCGTAGCCGTCGGGGGACTTGACGCTGGTGTCGTGCGCGCCGAGCTTCCGGGCGGTCTGCTGCATCTCGCGGGCGGTGGCCTGCCAGCCGCCGTTCATCGCGGCGAGGACGTGCACCGCGTCGTTGCCGGAGCGCAGGAAGACGCCGCGCCACAGGTCGGCCACGGTGTAACTGCGGCCCTGCTGGACGCCGACGACGCTGCTGCCGGCGCCGACGCCGGCGAGGTCGGCGGAGCTGACCCGGCGGACCGTGCCGGACCGGAACTTCGGCAGCACGGTGACCGCGAACAGCGTCTTGAGGGTGCTGGCCGGGGCGAGTTTGCGGTGCGGGTCCTTGGCCGCCAGTACGGCGCCGGTCTCCGCGTCGGCCACCATCCACGACAGCGCGGACAGCCCGCCGGGCAGCTGCGGTGTGCCGGGGGCGGAAACGGCCCGCACTCCGGTCGCGGCCCGGCGGGCTGACGGTACGTCGGCCCTTTCGCCGCGGCCGGTATGCAGGTCAGCGCGACACCGGCGGCGGCCAGCAGCGCCAGCGCGGCTGCCTTCTTCGGTACATGTACGTCACATGCCATGCCGTCACGCTACGGAGGGCGGCGGCGGTGCGCAGCGCAGTTGCGCCAGTCGGGCCATCCCGGCGTGGCGCGGGGCGGCCGGGTCGCATCTGCAACAGCTGCAAAGGAAGGCCCGCCCGGTGCGACGGGGGATGCACACCGGGCGGGCTCAAGAACCTTTTTACCGCATCGACGAACGGTTACGCCTCAAAAACGTGTTCGTTTCTCGATTACCAGGCGACGGGCAGCGAAATCAGGCCACGCGAACGGAGGGCCGGACGGTGCCGCAGATCCCCTCGCGGGACGGCCAGCCGCAGCTCGGGGAAGCGGGCGAGCAGCGCCTCCAGTGCGGTGACGGTCTCCATCCGGGCGAGCGGCGCGCCGAGGCAGTAGTGGATGCCGTGCCCCAGCGCGAGGTGCCCGGAGAGCTCCCGGCCCCGGTCCAGCCGGTCCGGGTCGGGGAAGCGGGCCGGGTCGCGGTTCGCGGACGCGATCGCCAGCAGCACGCTCTCGCCCGCCGGGATCCGCACCCCGCCGATCTCCACGTCCTCCTTGGGGAACCGGCGGATGGCGATCGGGGACGGCCCGTCGTAGCGGAGGAACTCCTCCACGGCGTCCGGCAGTTCGGCCGGATTCCGCTGCAACTCCTGAAGCTGTTCCGGGTGGTCGAGCAGGGTGAGCACGGCGTTGCCGATGAGGTGGACGGTGTTCTCGTACCCGGCGAAGAGGATGAGGAAGGCGAGCGAGGTCAGCTCGTCCTCGGTGAGCCGGTCGCCGCCGCTGCCGTCCGTGTCGTCCCGGACCGCGACCAGGTCGGAGAGCAAATCGTCGCCCGGCTCGGCGCGCTTCGCCGCGATCAGGGCGGTGTAGAACTCCAGCATCGCGCCGATCGCCTGCCGCATCAGCTCCGGCCGGGCCGGGTCCGGGGTGATCAGCGCGTCGGACCAGGCCAGGAAGTCCCGGCGGTCCTGGTGGGGGACGCCGAGCAGATCGCAGATCACGGTGATGGGCAGCGGTCCCGCGTAGTCGGTGATCAGGTCCGCTGGGCCGCCGCGCCGCTCCATCGCGTCCAGCAGCTCCTCCGCGACCTGCCGTACGGGCGTCCGCAGCGCGTCCACCCGGCCGGGGGTGAACGCCTTGCCCACCAGGCGGCGGATGCGGGTGTGGTCCGGCGGGTCCATGTTGAGGAGGTTGGCGTCGAGGGCGGGCGGCAGGGCGAAGCCGCGGAAGCCGCCGGGCGCCGCGTGCCGCTTGTCCAGGGAGAGCCGCGGATCGGCGAGGGCCCGGCGGACGTCGTCGTAGCGGGTGACCAGCCAGGCGGGCTGCCCGTCGGCACCGGTGATCCGGTGCACCGGTCCCGCCTCGCGCAGTGCGGCGTAGGCGGCGTGCGGATCGTCGAGCAGGAGCGTGACGTCGATGGGCGCGTCGGGGGCGGTCTCGGCGGTGTTCTGCATGATCCGACTGTAGGGCGCCGGGGGCGGGCCCCCCGTCGCTGTGCGCCATCGGGCGGCACCGGCGTACGCACGGGACCCGGTGCGCGAGCGGTCCCGCACGCGTAGGGCCCGCGAAGGGCACCGCATCCGCGCGCGCGTGGGTGAACGGGCAGCGGCACCGGTCCGCACGGACCGGTGCCGCCTCCTTCGTGCCGGGCGGCCCGGACCCCCGTGCCGGGCCACCCCGTCTCTGTGCCGGTCGCGCCGCCTCAGCCGCGCGCCGCCGCGCTGCGCTGCCGGAGCTCGGTCAGCACGGTCTCGATGAGCGGTGAGTGGTAGACGTCCGCGACCAGCGCCAAGTGCTCGTACTCCGCGCCGAGTTCGGCCGGCTCGCTGCTGCGCGCGACCACCACGCTGTCGGCGCCGTGGACCGGGACGTGGCCCACCGCGCGGTTCTCCAGGCCCCGGCGGAGCGCGGCGGCCTCGGCGACGGCGGCCAGCTGCCGGTCGTCGAGGGCGACCGCGCGGGCGCGTTCCCGGGCGATGTCGACCGCGTCGGACTCCACATGGCGGCGGATCCCGCGCTGGACGTCCCGTATCTCCGCCATCTGCCGGTTGGCCCGCCACTCCAGGTCGGCGAACGGCCAGCGCACGGACCACGCCGAGTCCTCCATCGTGACCTCGGGGGTCTGGGCCGTGACGGTCCGCCAGAGCGGGGACAGCCGGCGCAGCCGCCGCCAGGCGGCGACCCGGGGCCCGGCGGCCGGCAGCGCGAACCCGGCCAGCACCAGGATCGCCGCGACCGAGGCGCTCAGCGGTGCCACCCCGTTGGAGAGCCAGAGGGCGGGGTGGCCGGCCCAGGAGAGGACGAAGCCGATGACCTTGCAGCCGCAGTAGACCAGGCCGAGCCAGCAGCCGGCGGCCAGCACCCGCAGCCCGCGCGCGAGATGCGTACCGCCGAGCCGGGCGGCGTAGCGGGGGCAGAGCGTCCCCAGGCCGGCCAGGCTCGATCCGAAGATGGCCAGATACAGCACCAGGAAGAGCATCACGCCCGGCGAGTCGGTGTAGGCGGTGCTGAAGTCGCGGGGGTGCTCGACGGCGTCCGGCCGGCCGACCGCGAACCCGGCGATCGCCACCGCCCACAGCGCCGCGACTCCCCCGACCGCGGCCCGTGCCCTGGCCCGGGCGCGGGCCCTGGCCGCCGGGCCCTCGCCCGCCGTCCAGCGCAGCAGCAGGACCAGCGCGCCCGCCGCGAAGACCACCACGGAGGAGTACAGGAAGACCATGGCGAGGTTGGCCACGCCGACCAGCCGGTCGAAGGCGCGGTAGAGGCTGGGCGCGGAGAACAGGAAGACCGTCGCCACCCCGCCGGTCATCAGACAGGCCAGCCCGAGGTCGGTGTTGCTGCGGTCGCGGAACCAGGCGACGGACTTGTAGCCGACGATCGCCCAGGCGGCCAGCCCGAACGACAGGTAGATGACGTCAAACACGCGGTCCCCCGTCCTCGCCCCCGGCCGGCACCGCACCGTCGCCGTCGGCCCGCTCGCCCGGGTCCGCCGTGCCCTCGCGCTCCCGCCGTACGTGCTGCAGCGCGGGCCCGAGCGCCGCCGCGAGCTCGGCGGCCTGTCCCTGCAGCGGGAGTTCGCCTTCCGCGGCCGAGGGCGCGACCCGTTCCATCAGCAGCGTGCCGAGCACCTCGGTCTCCCGCTCGGCGAGGTTGTCGTAGCCGTGGTGCCGGGCGAAGCCCATGGTCAGGCCCATCCGGCGCATGGCGGTGGCGACGTCGACCGAGGGGGTCCAGATCTTCAGCGCTTCCTCGGTGACGGCCGGGTCCTGACCGTGCCCCAGCAGGAGGTGGCTCAGCTCGTGCAGCACGATGTGCGCCTGGTGCCAGGGCGAGGTGCGCAGCTCGTAGAAGACCCAGTAGGCGTCGTCGGTGACGGCCGTCATGCCCGAGACCACGCCGCCCAGGCTCATCGGCACCAGATGCACGGGCCGCTCCACCCGGTCCGCGACGACATCGCACATCCCGCGCAGATCGGTGACGGCGGGCAGTGCGAGCTCCTTGATGAGCCGCTTGCACCGCCTGCGTATCTGCCCCACTCGCATGCTCGTCCCGTCCTCGTGTCCGGCCTGCCGCCAGGTGGCGAAGAGCTGGCCGCGTTCAACGGTGCCCACCGTGTCACTCACCGCGCCGGTCACCACCCTGCTCCGGCGGGTCGGCCGGCAGGTTCATCTGCTGCCGGAACTGCGAGATGATCGTGGTCAGGCTGTCCTGCACCTCCGGCGGCAGCCCGACGGAGCGCAGCGCGATGGCCCGCACCCGCTGGTCCCGCATCGCGGCGAGGAACCGGACCTC
Source organism: Streptomyces endophytica (assembly GCF_026153355.1). Lineage (GTDB taxonomy): Bacteria > Actinomycetota > Actinomycetes > Streptomycetales > Streptomycetaceae > Streptomyces > Streptomyces endophytica. The sequence continues at coordinate 6,088,174 of NZ_CP110636.1, forward strand.
CTCCTCCACCCGCGCGGCCTGCGGCTGGGAGAGGTCACCGAGGAGGTAACCCACCGGCACCGCAAAGAACTTGGCCAGCGCGCGCAGCAGCTCCGGGCTCGGATTCGTCCGCTTGCCGTTGCGCAGCATCGACAGGTACTGCTCGGTGACCCGGACCCCGCCGTACTCCTTCGTCCCGGCGCTGATCTCCTCGGCGACGAAGGCGTTGGTGTACGGGGCGCCGGGCGGATGCATGTTGGCGAAGAGGTGGTTGAGCCGTTCCGCGAGCGTGTTGCCCGCCCCCTTGGACCGGCCGTCGCCCCCCATGGCCATGCCTACCGTCCCCCCATTGACAGCACCGACGAGCGTCCCAACGGTTGGTTAAGCCGCTGGGGCCGCAGCACTCATCCTGTCACGTGAAGAACGCGCCGCACCAGTCCCCTTACGGACAGTGAGGGCGCTCGGGCTTAACCGGGAGTTGAGTGATGGATCAAGCATCCGGAGGGCAGGACGACGGAACCGCCCGGCACCCGCCCTGTCCGCGGGCAACGCAAAAGCCGCCCTCTCCGAAGAGAAGACGGCTTCCGACCTACGAGAAATCGCTGGTCGGGACGACAGGATTTGAACCTGCGACCCCTTGACCCCCAGTCAAGTGCGCTACCAAGCTGCGCCACGTCCCGGTGCCCGTTCCGGCCGGGATGTCCCGGCTGACCGCGCACGAGAACAATACCGCATGTCAGAGGGTCGCTGCTGCCACTTTGCGGTGGAACGCCGCGGGCGGCGGGCCGGACCGGATGAGTACCCGTACTCATGCGCCGGTGTCACCGCACCGCCACGCTACGCGCATGACTACTCCATCGATTCAGCGGCCGACCACGACGGCCTTCTTCGTGCAGGCCGCGATCTCCTTCGGGCTGTCGCTGGCGGCGCTGGTGATCGGGATCCTCAAGCTGCCGGTGGGGCCCTGGGAGCGCGGGTTCCTCGCGCTGGGGCTGATCTTCGTGGTGTCCTCGGCGTTCACGCTGGCCAAGTGCGTGCGCGACCGGCAGGAGGTGGCCGAGGTGACGAACCGGGTGGACAAGGCCCGGATCGACAAGCTCCTCATCGAGCAGGACGTGTTCAAGCCGGGGCAGGTCTGATTCCACCCTCGCCGGACCCACGCCGGCCGCGGGGCGGCGGCGGTCCGGCGCTTGACCTCAAGCGCGCTTGAGGTTGCACGCTCGGTGGCATGACGCAGACGACGCACAAGAAGCCGCCGCAGACGACACCCGCGGCCGGCACGGATACGACGACGGGTGCGGGCTTCGCCCAACTGCCGGGCCTGATGAGCCTGATGACGGGGGATGAGAAGCACGGGCCGGCCGCGACCTCGACGCTGGACGCGCTGTGGGTGCTCTACGACCGGGTGCTGCGGGTCTCCCCCGAGCGCACCGCCGACCCCGGCGCGACCGCTTCCTCCTCTCCAAGGGCCACGGCCCGATGGCCTACTACGCGGTGCTGGCCGCCAAGGGCTTCTTCCCCGTCGACTGGCTGCCGGGCTTCGGCTCGTACGACTCACCGCTCGGCCACCACCCGGACCGGTTGCTGGTGCCGGGCGCCGAGATCGGCAGCGGATCGCTGGGGCACGGGCTGCCGCTGGCCGTCGGCACCGCGCTCGGGCTGCGGGCGCAGGGCCGGACCGACCCGGCCGTATGGGTGCTGATCGGGGACGCCGAGCTGGACGAGGGCAGCAACCACGAGGCACTGGCCTACGCGGGCGCCGCCGGGCTGGACCGGCTGCACACGCTGGTCATCGACAACTCCTCGGCCACGCACGGCTGGCGCGGCGGGATCGCCGCCCGGTTCGAGACCGCCGGCTGGTCCGTGGCCGCCGTGGACGGCCGCGACCACCGGGCCCTGTACGAGGCGTTCACCGCACCGCACCCGGGCCGCCCGCACGCCGTCGTCGCCCGGGTCGAGCCCAAGGGTGCCTGACCGCCCGGTCCCCTCCCCTTCCCCACCAGAGCTTCGAGAAAGGCTTTCCGTGATGGACACCATGCGTGAGCGCTTCGCCTCGGTCACCTCGCACCTGCTGGACGACGACCCCCGGCTGGCGGTGGTTCTCGCCGACATCGGCGTGGACGGTTTCGCCGGGGCGGCCGGGCGGCACCCGGACCGGGTGGTGAACGTCGGCATCCGGGAACAGCTGCTGATCGGCGTGGGCAGCGGGCTGGCGCTCACCGGGCTGCGGCCGATCATGCACACCTTCGCCAGTTTCCTCGTGGAGCGCCCCTTCGAGCAGGTGAAGCTGGACTTCGGGCACCAGGGGGTGGGCGGGGTGCTGGTGAGCGCCGGCGGCTCGTACGACTGGCCGAGCGGGGGCTACACCCACATGTCGCCCGGTGACATCGCGCTGCTCGACACGCTCGACGGCTGGACCGTGCACGTCCCGGGGCACCCGGACGAGGCCGAGACGCTGCTGCGGCAGGCCGCCGCGGCCGGCGACGACAAGGTGTACGTGCGGCTGTCGGTGCAGGTCAACCAGGCGCCGCGGGCGGTGGACGGGCTCCGGTTGCAGCGGCTGCGGGAGGGCCGCCGGGGCGTGGTCGTGGCGGTCGGCCCGATGCTGGACAACGTGCTCGCCGCGACCGAGGGCCTGGACGTCGGCGTGCTCTACGCGACGACCGTGCGGCCCTTCGACGGCGCGGCGCTGCGTGCCGCGACCGGGGCCGCGGACGCCGCGGACGTGGTGATCGTGGAGCCGTATCTGGCGGGGACGTCGACCCGGTTCGCCAACGACGCGCTGGCCGACCGGCCGCACCGGGTGCTGGGGCTCGGCGTCGGCCGCCGGGAACTGCGCCGGTACGGACAGCTCGACGAGCACCTGGCGGCGCACGGTCTGGACGCGCGAGGGCTGCGGGAGCGGATCGCGGGGTTCCTGCCGTCCGGCTCCTGACCGGTTCAGATGTGTTTGTCGAGCCAGGCCAGCAGGTCGTGCTGGACCTCGTCGCGGTTGGTCTCGTTGAGGATCTCGTGCCGGGCGTCCGGGTAGGCCTTCCAGGTCAGGTCGCGAATGCCGAGATAGCGGAAGTCCTCCAGGAGTTCGTGCACCAGGGTCATGCCCGCGTGGCAGGGGTCCTGGTCGCCGACGGCGAGGTGGACGGGCAGCCCGCGGGGGATCCGGGCCAGGTGCGCCGGGTCGTTGATCTTGCGGATGGCGCGCACCCAGTCGCGCGCGAGGCCGGCGCAGAACGGGAATCCGCAGTCCTCGTCGGCGACGTAGGCGTCCACCTCGGCCGGGTCGCGGGAGAGCCATTCGTAGCCGGTGCGGTGCGGGAAGGCGTCGTTGAACGAGCGGAAGGTACGGGGGATGAAGGACGAGAGCGCGGTCCGGCCGTGCCGGGCGATCTCCTCGTCGAGTTCGGCGGTGGCGGCCTCGATGTCCAGGCCGGGGAGGGTGCGGAAGGTGCCGCTGAGGACGAGGCCGGCGAGGTCGGCGCCGTACTCCTGGGCGTAGTCGCGGGCCAGCATCGAGCCCAGGCTGTGGCCGAGCAGGACCAGCGGGATGCCAGGGTGGGCGGCGGCCGCGTGGTCGCCGAGGGCCTTGAGGTCGGCGACGATCGCGCGCCAGGAGTCCTCGCCGACCACGCCGCGGCCGCCGGTGGAGGCGGCGGTGGCGCCGTGGCCGCGGTGGTCGGAGGCGAGGACGCCGTAGCCATGGCCGGTCAGGAAACGGGCGAAGCGGTCATAGCGCCGGCCGTGTTCCGCGGCGCCGTGCGCGATCTGGACCAGGGCCCGGGGCCGGCCGGACTCCGGCATCCAGGTGTAGGTGGCGATGCGGGCGCCGTCCGGGGCCTGGTGGAAGTCCTGCTGCATGGCGTCGTCTCCTGACTGCCGGGGCGGGCTGACGAGTCGTCGGCGTCCACTCTCGCGTCCGGGCGCCCGAGCGCCAAGGGGGCGCGCGTAGCGGGGTTGGCCGGGCGGGTGCGGACCGTGACACGATCAGCCGGTTCATTCCTGGCGCCTGTGCCGCAACTCCCGTTCACAGGAGGATCGTTGGACACCACGGACGGATTCGGGAACACCCCCGACGCGCCCATCCCCGCGCCCCTTCGGGCCGCACCGCTCTCCCGCCGCAGGTTCCTGCAGGGCACGGCCTCGGCCGCGGCCGCGGCGGGCCTGGCCGGGGTCACCGTCGGCGGCCCGGCCGCCGCGGCCGCCGCGGCCCAGGACGCCGGCGCGTCCGGCGGCGCGCTCTCCTTCACGGCCGCCACCAACGGCGCGGCCACCCTCGCCCCGGCCGGCGACCGGCTCGTCGCCGAGGTGCAGAACGTCCTGTGGTCGCTGCCCCGGACCGGTGGCGAGGCGGTGGCGCTGACCCCGCCCGATCTGGAGCCGACCCGTCCGGTGCACTCCCCCGACGGCCGCCGGATCGCGGTCTGCGCCTACCGGGGCGGCAACTTCCACCTGTGGACGCTGGCCACCGACGGCTCGGACCTGCGACAGCTCACCGACGGGCCCTGGGACGACCGCGGCCCCGCCTGGTCCCCGGACGGGACCCGGATCGCGTTCGCCTCGGAGCGCGGCGGGGACCCGGTGACCGGCAGCCCGTACCGGTTATGGGTGCTGGAGCTGCGGACCGGGCGGCTGACCCGGGTGACCGGGCTGCCCGGCCAGGACGGGCCGCATCAGGACGGCGCCTGGGAGGACTTCGACCCCTGCTGGTCGCCGGACGGCACGCGGCTCTTCTTCGTACGGGGCACGGTGTCCGGCACCGCGCTGGTCTCGCGCACGGTGGCCTCGGTGGCGGCCGACGGCAGCGGCGCGGTGCGCACCGAACACACCGAGACGGCGGCCGCCCAGGTGCTGGTGCCGGCGCTGTCCCCCGCGGGCCGGCTGGCGTACCTGCGGACCACCGACTACCCGGGGCCGACCTGTGCGCTGGTGGTCGACGGCCGGGCGGTCGCGGTGGACGGGGACGTGGAGCCGGTGCCGCCGCGCTGGATATCCCGGGACGAGCTGCTGCTGACGGCCGGCGGGCAGTTCCGGATCGTCCGGCCGGACGATCCGGGGCACGCCGAGACCGTGCCGTTCACCGCGCGGCTGCCGCTGGACCGCCCCGGCTACCGCGTCAAGGACTACGGCTTCGAGCGGACCACCGCCGGACCGCTGCGCGGGGTGCATCTCCCGGCGCTCTCCCCCGACGGCCGCACGGTGGCCTTCGCCGCCCTCAACTCCCTGTGGCTTGCGCCCACTTCGGGCGGCGGCGCACCGCGGCGGATCGTCCGGTCCGGTGCCACCCGGTACGTGTCCGCGCCGAGCTGGTCGCGCGACGGCCGGGCACTGCTCTACGCGGACGACCGGGACGGGCTGTTCGCGGTGCGCCGGCGTGAGGTCGCCACCGGCGAGGAGACCGTGCTGGCCACCGGCGGCCGGGTGCAGCCGGCGCTGTCCCCGGACGGCGGGCGGCTGGCCGCGCTCGACATGTCAGGAAATCTCGTGGTACGGACGCTGGCCGACGGCACGGAGACCGTGCTGGCCGCGCCGATGGGCGCCGGCGGGCTGCCCGGCCGTCCCAGCTGGTCGCCGGACGGCCGCTACCTGGCGTACTGCGACCGCAACCGCCTCAACCGCCGCTTCCGCGAGGGCTACAACGTCATCCGGGTCCTCGACACCGGGACCGGCCGGGGCCGGGTGTTCGCGGTCGCCGCACACGTCTCGATCGCCGACCGCTACGACTCCGGGCCGGCGTGGTCGCCCGACGGCCGCTGGATGGCGGTGATCGCCGAGTCCGCGCTCTGGGTGCTGCCGGTGCGGCCCGATGGCACGCCGGACGGTCCGCCGCGGCAGCTGACCGACGAGAGCGCCGACCATCCGTCCTGGTCCGGGGACTCCGGCACACTCCTCTACCTCTCGGCGGGACGGCTGCGGCTGATCCCGGTGTCCGGCGGCCCGGCCCGGACTGTTCCGCTGTCCCTCTCCGCCGCGCCGGCGCGCGCCCGGGACACCGTCGTACACGCGGGGACGTTCTGGGACGGCACCGGCGAGACGGTGCGGGAGGACGTCGACGTGGTGGTGCGGGACGGGCGGATCACGGAGGTGCGCCCGCACCGCACCGCCCGGTCCGGTGCCGCGCGGCGGGTGGACGCCTCGGAGCGGACGGTGCTGCCGGGCCTGTGGGACGCGCACACCCACCCCTGGCAGATCACGTACGGCGGCCGGCAGACCGCGCTGCAGCTGGCGTACGGGATCACCACCGCGGTCTCCTGCGGCGGCTTCTCGTACGAACAGGCCCGGATCCGCGAGGCGGTGGCGGCCGGGGTGCTGGCCGGGCCGCGGCTGCTGACCTGCGGGGAACTGCTGGACGGCGGCCGGGTCGCGTACAGCATGGGGCGGGCGCACCGCACCCGGGAGGGACTGCGGCGCTCGCTGGAGCGCGGCGCGGCCCTGGACTGGGATTTCGTCAAGACCTATGTGCGCGCGCCGGGTTGGGTGATGGCGGAGGCGGCACGCTTCGCGCACCGGCGGCTCGGAGTGCGGGCCGGCAGCCATCTGCTCAGCCCGGGCGTCCAGCTCGGGCAGGACCTGACGACCCATCTGCAGGCCACCCAGCGCATGGAGTTCGGACATGCGGTGTCCGGCTCCGGGCACGCCTACCAGGACGTCGAGGAGGTGTACACCGGCAGCGACTTCCATCTGATCGCGACCCCGTTCTCGTCGGCGGCGCTGCTCGGCGAGGACCCGGCGCTGGCGGACGACGTACGGGTGACCCGGCTGATGCCGCCCTGGGACACCGCGGTGGTACGGGAGAACGCCGGTCACCGCCCGACGCCGGCCCAGCTGTCCGACATCGCGACCGAGACCGGGGTCTACCGGCGGGTGCTGGACGGCGGCGGGCTGGTCGCGCTGGGCACCGACCAGCCGCTGGTCCCGGTCGGACTGGGACTGCATCTGTCGCTGCGCGCGCTGCACCGCGGCGGCCTCGGTGCAGCCCGGACGCTGCGCACCGCGACCGCGCTGCCCGCCCGGGTGTTCGGCGCGGAGCGGGACCTCGGGACGCTGGAGGTCGGCAAGCTCGGTGACATGACGGTGGTGGACGGCAATCCGTTCGAGGACTTCGACACGCTGGTGCGGACCTCGGCGGTGCTGCGCGGCGGACGGGTGGTCACCCAGCGGGAGTTGACCGAAGCCTTCCCCGCGCCGGCCGGCCGGGCGCTGCGGTCGGCCGGGACGGACTGGCTGGAGGTGGGCCGGCAGCAGCGCCGGGAGTCCTGCTGCGATCCGGCGCACTGACCCGTCGACGGCCGCCGCACAGCGGGGTGGTGTGGGGTGGCGTGGTTTCCCGGGGCCTCGGGAAGGCACGCCACCCCCTTCGCCGTCCGGGGGTGGTGCGCCGGCGCTCCGCACTCCAACTCTTCCGGTAATACCGGTCAGTTGATGTTTTGGGGGGTCCGGAGTAGGTATGCCAACGGGTATTGCACGCGGTAAGCGACGGATCACGTTCCGGAACGACCACTGCAGACGGTGCCGCCGGCGCCGTCCCGAGGCGGGGTGCGATCAGCACGGGGAGATCGCGGAGGAGGGCTTGTCTTGCATCGCCATTTCACGGACCAGCGGCACGAAGCACTCCGGCTCCGGGTACGGGACTTCGCCGAGAGGGAGGTCCGGCCCCGGATTGCGGAGATGGAGGCGAGCCGTACCGTCTGCCACGACCTTTCGCGGCTGATCGCCCGGCAGGGGTGGATCGGCGTGACCGTACACCGGGCGTACGGCGGGATGGGCGCCGGGCACGTCGCCAAGACCCTCATCATCGAGGAGCTCTCGCGGGTCAGTGCGGCGATGGGCGCCATGGCGCAGGCGTCCCAGCTGGGCGTCGCCAAGATCGTCCACTTCGGCAACGAGGAGCAGAAGAAGACCTGGCTGCCGGCCATCGCCTCGGGCGACTGCCTGCCGACCATCGCCGTGACCGAACCGGACTCCGGCGGTCATGTGCTGGGCATGACGTCCACGGCGGTCCGGGACGGCGACGACTACGTCCTCAACGGCCGCAAGATCTACGTCGGCAACAGCCACGTCGGCGATCTGCACGGCGTCGTGGTCCGTACCGGCGAGGGCTCCAGGGGACTGTCCGCGTTCCTCGTCGAGTCCGACCGCCCGGGGTTCCGGCTCGGGCCGCAGCAGCCCGCGATGGGGCTGCACGGCTTCAGCTTCGGCGAGCTGTTCTTCGACAACTGCCGGGTCCCGGCGGCGAATCTGCTGGGCCGGGAGGGCGACGGGCTGCCCGTGGCGTACTCCTCCAGCGTGCTGTACGGGCGCCCCAACCTCACCGCCGTCTCACTGGGCATCCACCAGGCGGTGCTGGACGAGACCACGGAGTTCTGTGCGCAGCGGCAGCGTTACGGCAAACCGCTGGCCGATCTCGCCAACATCAAGCTCAAGCTCGGCCGCATCCAGTCGCGGCTGCTGCTGGCCCGGCTCGCCGCGTACCACGCCGTGCACCTGCTGGACCAGGGACTGCCGTGCGACGCGGAGCTGATGAACGCCAAGCTGGTGAACGTGGAGTCGGCGCTGGAGTCGGCGCGGGACGCGATGGACATCCACGCCGCGTGCGGGCTGTTCACCGACCGGCCGATCGAGCGCTTCCTGCGGGACGCCCACCACATCTTCGCGCCGGCCGGTACCACCGACATCCAGTTGCTGCGCCTGGGCGAACTGGCCCTGGGCCGGGCGAAGGGCGAATGGTCCAGCCGGCTCGCCGAGCAGCTACGGCTGGCGCCTTCGGAGTGGCCGGACGAAGAGGAGGCTGCCGAAGCCTTCGGCTGCGGTGAGGGCGCGCCGCCCACCGTGCCGGGCCAGCGCACCGGCTCGTCCCGCCAGCGCTCCTGGTTCGCCCGGCTGCGCTGAGCGCGGGTCGCCGAGGCCGGATCGCCGACGCACGGCCGCCGGGCGCGGGGCCCGGACACGGCGCCGCGGCCACCGGCAGGTCGCCGGGGCCGCGGCACGGGAAAATCCGGAATAGATCAGGGTACGGATCGGGGAAAGATCAGGAAAGGGATAAGGGAACGGTCAGGGCTGCTGCTGTATCAGGAGCCGTCAGGGGCTTTCCTGCTGCCGCTGTTCCATCCGGTGGATCTGCTCGACGAGTTCGGCGGCCATCGACTTGATGGTCTCCAATCCCTCCCGCCCCCAGGGACGCGGTTCCAGGTCCACCACACACACGGTGCCCAACGCCATCCCCGTACGGTCGATCAACGGCGCGCCGAGGTAGGAGCGGATGCCGATCTCGTCGACCACGGGGTTGCCGGCGAACCGCGGGTAATCGCAGACGTCCTCCAGGACCAGGGCCTTGCGGCGGACGATGACGTGCGGGCAGTAGCCGTGGTCACGGTCCATCACCCGGCCCGGCTGGGCGCTGGCCGGCGCCGGCCCCAGCTCGACGGCCTGGTCCTGGGCGGGGGTGTAGAGGCCGGCGAAGTACTGCCGGTGCTCGTCGATGAAATTGACCATCGAATACGGCGCCCGGGTGGTGCGGGCGAGCTTGCGCGCGAACTCGTCGAAGGCGGGCAGCGGGGAGGTGCCGATCCCCAGGGCGCGCAGCCGGGCCACGCGCGCCGGGGCCTCGTCGTCCTGCGGGGTCAGCAGCAGATGGCGGGTCGGGTCGTAGGAGACGTACGGGACACGGGAGGCGGGGTGGTTCATGGCAGCTCCGGGGTCGCGGCGAGGACGGGGGTGAGCAGATGCTCGACGAGCGAAACCAGGACATGGGTGGCCGAGCTGCACTGTCGGGCGTCGCAGAGCACGACGGGGGTCTGGGGGGAGAGGTCTATGGCGGCGCGGACCTCGTCCGGCTCGTAGTGGAAGGAGCCGTCGAACTCGTTGACCGCGACGATGAACTGGATGCCCCGCCGTTCGAAGAAGTCGACGGCGGCGAAGCACTGGTCCAGACGCCGGGTGTCGGCGAGGATCACCGCGCCGAGCGCACCGTTGGACAGCTCGTCCCACATGAACCAGAACCGCTGCTGGCCCGGCGTCCCGAAGAGGTACAGCACGTGTTCGGGGCTGAGCGTGATCCGCCCGAAGTCCATGGCGACGGTGGTGGTGTTCTTGTCCTCGACGCCCGCCAGATCGTCGGTGTCGACGCTGATCTGGGTGAGCAGCTCTTCCGTGCTGAGCGGCTCGATCTCGCTCACCGCCCCGACGAAGGTCGTCTTGCCGACCCCGAAGCCGCCCGCGACCAGGATCTTGAGCGCGGTCGGGAAGAGGTCGGGCGCGTCGTCCCCCTGGGCGCGGGGGTCACAGTCGTTTGCGAAGTCCATTCAGCACCGCCTCCAGCAGGGCTCGGTCGGTACGGGACGCGGGCCCGGCCGAAACGGCCGCGGGGGCCCGCGCGGTGAGCGCCCCGCAGTCGACGAGGTCGGCGAGGAGCACCTTGGTGACCACGGCGGGCAACCGTATGTGGGCGGCGATCTCGGCGACCGAGACCGGCCCGCAGCACAGCCCGAGCACCTGGGCGTAGTCGGGGCCCTGGCACGCGACGGGTTTCCGGCCGGTGGCCATCACCATGGTCAGCAGGTCGAAGTGCGCCGTGGGACGGGTCCGGCCGTTGCTGACGGTGTACGGGCGGACCAGCCGGCCCGCCGCGTCGTCGTACCACGGGTCCCCGCCCTGCCGCTGCCGGCGACGCACGGTCATGGTCAACGACCGCCCGCGGACGCCTGGTGGCGCGCGGGGGTGGACAGGTACGGCCGGACGCTCTTGACCAGCATCGACATCTCGTAGCCCAGCACCGCCACATCGGCCTCGCGCCCGGCGAGCACCGCCAGGCAGGCGCCCGATCCGGCGGTGGAGACGAACAGGAAGCTGGATTCCAGCTCGACGACGACCTGCAGGACGTTGTCGCCGTCGCCGAAGCGCACCCCGGCGCTGCGGGCGAGGGAGTAGAGGCCGGAGGCCAGGGCGGCCATGTGGTCGGCGCTGTCCGGTTCGAAGCCGTGGGCGGCCTTGACCAGGCCGTCCGAGGACAGCAGGAGCGCGCTGCGGGCGTGCGGCACGCGCTGTACCAGCCCGGTCAGCAGCCAGGACAGATCGGTCTGCTGGCCTGCCTGCCGCTGCAAATGCGCCTGCGTACGCACATCACTCACCATGGTTGTGGTCGTCTCCTCGGGGGCGCGCCATCGGGGCGTCGTGGTCACGGTCGTGGTGTTGCAGGTCGTTGCCGCCCGGGGTGCCGATGCCGTCACGCAGATCCGGGGCGGTGCCGTTGATCTCGGCGTAACTGTCGTCGGCGAGGCTGAAGCCGCGACGGAAGGCGGCCATCAGACCGGGGTCGTGCTCGGGTTCGGGGCCGTCGCGGTGGGCGGACGGCAGGATCGGGTCGCCGCGCAGCTCGGGCACGAGATGGGTCTGCTTGCGCCGGCGGGGCAGCCGGGGGCGGGCGCTGTTGTCCACGGGGGCCGGTGCGGGCGGGAGGACCACCGGGCCGGGGGCGGCGGGCCGTTCGGCGGGGCCGGCCTCGACGGAGGGGGTGACGGTGTGCCGTTCGGCGGCGGTCGCCTCGGGGCGGGGGAGGTCGGGGGTGGGGCCGTCGGCGGCGCGCACCAGCCGGCGGCGGGCGGCGGGCGAGTCCGGGTCGGGCGTGGGGGCGGGGATGGTCACGGTCCGGGGGCCGTCGTCGACGGGGTTCGGGCGGGCGTGGGGTTCGTGGCGCTCGTACCGGTCGTATCCGCGGTCCCGGCCGCCGTCCGCCGCGACCTCCGCGTCGTCGTCGGGGTGGTAGCTGTCGTAGATGTCGTAGTTCCCGTGGTCGCGGGCGGGGTCACTGTCCGGCGAGACGGCGGCGCGCGGGCCGGCGGCGCCGTCCGCTTCCTCGGCGGATTCCGCGCCGAGCAGGGCCTGCGGGACGATCAGCACGGCCTGGACGCCGCCGTAGATGTTGCTCTGCAGCCGGACGACGATGCCGTGCCGCCGGGCCAGCGAGGAGACGACGAAGAGCCCGATCCGGCCGTCGCTCAGCAACTCGGCCACGTCGATGTGGTCGGGGTCGGCGAGCAGGGCGTTCATCCGGTTCTGCTCGTCCGCGGACATGCCGAGGCCCCGGTCCTCGACCTCGACCGCGAGGCCGGCGGTGACGAGCTGGGCGCGCAGCAGGACGGGGGTCTGCGGGGCGGAGTAGATGGTGGCGTTCTCGACGAGTTCGGCGAGCAGGTGGATGACGTCGGCGACGGCGTGGCCGCGCAGGGTGCCCTCGATCGCCGGCACGAGCTTGATCCGGGGGTACTGCTCGACCTCGGCGATCGAGGAGCGGAGCACCTCGGTCATGGAGACCGGGCGGCTCCACTGGCGGCGGGAGATGGCTCCGCCGAGGACGGCGAGGTTCTCGGCGTGCCGGCGGATGCGGGTGGCGAGGTGGTCGACGTGGAAGAGGCCCTTGAGCAGGTCGGGGTCCTCGACCTGGTTCTCCAGTTCGTCGAGCAGCTCGATCTCGCGGTGTACGAGGGACTGCAGCCGGCGGGCGAGGTTGACGAAGACCTCGACCTTCTGCTCGCTGCCGCTGGCGTTGCTGCGGGCGATGGCGACCGCGTCGATGACGGCGGACTCGGCGGCCCGGCCTGCGGCGGCGACTTCGTGGGCGAGCAGGTCGAGGGTGTCGCCGGTGGGCTCGGGGCCGCTGTCGGGTTCGCGGCGCGGGAGCCACTCGCCCTGGCGGACCCGGTCCAGCAGGTCGTAGAGGTCGGACTGGCTGCGGGCGCAGACCTGGCGCAGCCGGGCGTAGCGGGCGACGGCGGCGCGGGCCTCGGAGTTGGCGGCGGCGCCCGCGGTGAGCACGATGACGCAGACCACGACGAGGCCGCCGGAGAGGACCACCCATTCGCGTCCGGTCAGCCGCGCTCCGCCGGCCTGCACGACGAAGGCGGCGACGGCGGTACAGATGACGGCGACGAGGAGGCAGGGTACGGCGGCGAGCCGGACCAGGCGGGACCGTATCGCCGAGTCGGCGGCCGACTCCGGGAAGGAGGCCCGGCCGTGCCGTCCGCCCTCACGCTCGCGGCGCCGGGCGGCGACGGGTGCCGTAGCGGCCACGGGTACGGGGGCGGGCCCTGAGGAGCCCTGGGTCCCTGGGGATCTTGGAGCCTCCTGGGACGTCTGGGTCCCCTGGGGGAATGCAGTAGGCATCGGCGCCCTCCGGATCGGCCGTTGGCAGTCGCGGAGCACGCACGCTAGTTGTTGCGGGGGTGGGGTTCGGACCTACTTCGAGGTTTCGCTACCCCGCGCCACCTCCTTGAGTGGAGGTCGCACGCACGCCAGTGCGAGCCAATCCGAACTCCCGTCCAGAAAACCGGAGTTGACCCCTCTCTGGTGCCCCCGCCGAGGCTCACGACCAGCGCGCACCGACCTTCCGCGCGCCGGTGGCCGCCCCGGCGTGTCGCCACACGGAGACCCTGCTCCTCAGCCTGCCCCGTTGCACGGGACGCCAGTTGCCGGGAGGCCGGCGAGTCGGTTTCTCACCCTCGTGGGTGACAGGGGGTGGCAAGGGAGGGGTTGGAGGTGGGCGCACCTAATACTGCAACCGCATGTGGTGTGACCGTGTGGGCTGGGGCTCGTTGGTGTGACTGTGTGAGAAGTCGCTGACGGTTGAGCAGATCGAGTCGTGGTCCGAGGGGATAGCGGATTTGCATGCCCGCATCGGGCATCGTTTCGGCAGGTCAGAGCCACGAGACCGGGCCTTGGACTACCTGCGGGGCCTCCTGGCCCCTTTGGAGAGGAAGAACGGCTGGACGCTGGCCGAGCAGGTCGGCCAGCTCCGCCCGGACGGCGTCCAGCGGCTGCTGAACCATTCGGACTGGGACGAGAACGCCGTCCGTGACGATGTCCGCGACTTCGTCGTGGAAACCATCGGGACCAAGGACGGGATCCTCATCGGCGACGACACCGGCTTTGTGAAGAAGGGCACCAAGTCTGCCGGGGTCCAGCGGCAGTACTCCGGCACCGCCGGACGCAGGGAGAACTGCCAGGTCGGCACGTTCTTGGCCTATGCCTCCACCCGGGGGCGGGCGTTGATCGACCGCGAGCTGTATCTGCCCGCCTCCTGGACGGACGACCGCGCCCGGTGCCGGGCGGCCAAGATCGGCGACGAGGTGCCCTTCGCCACCAAGATCGAGCATCTGAAGTGGATGCTGCAACGCGCCCTGGACGCGGCCGTGCCCTTCGCCTGGGTCACCACCGACGAGGCCTACGGACAAGTCCGCCATTTTCGGTCCTGGCTGGAAGAACGCAAGGTGGCCTATGTGGTGGCCACCAAGGTCAACGACACGGTGACCGGTCTCGACGGCTGGCAGTACCCGGTCGACGAGCTGATCGCCACCCGTCCCCAGCAGGCATGGAAAACGCTCTCGGCGGGAGCCGGCGCCCACGGCCAGCGGATCTATCACTGGGCCCGCGCCGCCCTTGGGGCCCACGCGGAGAACGGGTTCGGGCACTGGGTGCTGGCCCGCCGCAACATCAGCAACCCTGCCGACATCGCCTACTACGTCTGCTTCGGACCGGCCTCCTCGCGTCTGAAAGACCTGGTCAAGGTGGCTGGGGCCAGGTGGGCGGTGGAGGAGTGCTTCCAGAGCGCCAAGGGCGAGTGCGGCCTGGATCACTACCAGGTGCGGCACTACCGGGCCTGGTACCGGCACATCACCCTGGCCATGGCGGCCCTGGCCTACCTGACGGCCGTCCGCGCAACACAAGCCGCAAAAGGGGCAGCGGATGCGACGAACACGACCTCGTGCCCCTCAGCGTCCCCGAAATCCGTCGCCTGATCGGGCACCTCGCCCGCACACCCCACTGTCACACCAACGAACACCGTCTGCGCTGGTCACACTTCCGCAGACACAGCCAAGCCCGAGCCCGCCACAGCCACTACCAACACCGCGGCCACACACCCCACATGCGGTTGCAGTACTAAGGGGCAGCCGAACAGATCCCGTAGGGGACACAGGCGCCCCCTGCGGGGCCACAACGTGGGGGTGGGGGACGGTATTCCCCGCCGCGTCGTTGGCGCATGACATGCCGCCAGATCGAAAAGGACGCATGACTTCCGTTCGTCCGGGTAGGCGGCCGCTGCGGCACCCGAGCGTGTCGGGCCGCAGGAAGGCGTGATGACCACCGTCGTGAATGACACCGCGACCGAGCAGCACACCGAACTGAGCGCTGATCTGCCGGAGGTGCCGTGCCCGAGCGCGGTGGCTCCCCGTGACGCGCGCGAATTCTCCAAACTGTTCTTCGCGCGTCTCCAGGAATACGAAGAGGGCACGCACGAGTACCAATACGTGCGCAACACGCTCATCGAGATGAACATGTCGATGGTGCGCTATGTGGCCCGCCGTTACCGCAGCCGTGGTGACGACATGGAAGACATCATCCAGGTCGGCACCATCGGTCTGATCAAGGCGATCGACCGTTTCGACCTCGCTCGTGGGGTCGAATTCTCCACCTTCGCCGTCCCCTACATCCTCGGCGAGATCAAGCGCTTCTTCCGCGACACCGGTTGGGCGGTGCACGTCCCCCGTCGCCTCCAGGAGCTGCGCAGCGAACTGGCCAAGGCCAAGGAGCAACTGCACAACGCGCTCGACCGGGAGCCCACCGTCCGCGAACTCGCCGGACATCTGAAGCTGTCGGAGGAGGAGGTCATCGAGGGTCTGGTGGCCGCCAACGGCTACACCGCCGGCTCGCTCGACACCCCCACCGATCCCGATCCCGCCGACCAGCGCCGCCCGCTGGCCGATGTCCTCGGGGAGGAGGACCCGGGCCTGGAGACGGTCGAGGACCTGCACACCCTGGCACCTCTGCTGCGGACGCTCGACGACCGTGAACGCCGGCTGATCGAGATGCGATTCGGGCAGGAAATGACCCAGTCGGAGATCGGCGCGGAACTCGGCGTCTCCCAGATGCACGTCTCGCGACTGCTGTCCCGCATTCTTTCCCGGCTGCGCACCGGCATGCTCACCGATCGCTGACTCCGGCGGCGGTTCCGTCCGCCACACCGCCCACCTCTCGCAGTCCTCACACTTCTCACGCCCCCGCCATGGGTACCGGCGGTGGAGGTGGGTACGCGGTGGAGCGCCGGCCCGCTGCGGACCACGCGCACCGGGTCGCCGATCAGAAATGGCCACCACTGAGGAGGAGTGGACATGAGCACGGTGAAGGAGACGGTAGACGTCGAGGTCCCGGTCCGCACCGTCTACAACCAGTGGACGCAGTTCGAGGAGTTCCCGCAATTCATGGAGGGCGTCGAGGAGATCAGGCAACTCGACGACCGGCGCAACCACTGGACCACCAAGATCGGTGGCATCCGGCGGGAATTCGACACCGAGATCATCGATCAGCTGCCGGACGAGCGGATCGCCTGGCGGACCACCGGCGGCGACACCCGGCAGAGGGGGTGGTCAGCTTTCAGCGCCTGGACGACAGCCACACCCGGGTGCAGCTGGTGATGGAGGTCGAGCCGACCGGGGCCGCGGAGAAGACCGCGGACATGGCGGGGCTGATCGACCGTCGCACCAAGGGCGACCTGCGGCGCTTCAAGACCTACATCGAGCAGCGGGAGAGGGAGACCGGCGCCTGGCGCGGCCGTATCCGGCCGGGCGGCTCGGGCCCCGTCGCCTGACGCGGTACCGACTGACGCGGCGCGAGCTGACGCGACGCGAACCTGGCACCGCACGAACCCGACACCGTACGAACTGAAGCGACACGAACTGACGCGACACGAAACGAACATCTCCCGGAGGGGCGGCAGCGGCCGCCCCTCCGGCGTTTCGGCGTCCCCGGCCGGGCTCCGGCCCCTCCGCCGCTCCGGCGTTCCGCCACCCCGCCGCGCTCCGAAAAGTGCCCGGATATCGGGCATCGCCTGCTGTTTTCCGACAAACACTGCTCCGCCGCGGGACATCCGTTGACGTCAGGGCGTCGACGGTGTGATGGTACGGCCGCCATGCAGGGCATGGACATGCCCATCCCCCACTGGGCAACCCGCCGCCCGACCGGGCACGGCGCACTCCCATGCCTCCGGCCAACCCCTCACCAACCCCCTCAAGGAGCCCTGGTGTTACGAAGATTCACGGTGACCGGCGCGTCCCTCGCCGTCACCCTCGCCGCCGCGCTGCTCACCACAGCCCCCGCATCCGCCACACCCGCCACGGCAGCACACGTCACGGCAACGCCCGCCACCGCCGCCTCCGTCGTCCCCGCCCCTCACGCCCCCGCCGCCGACGACGCCCCCGACGTCGACGTCACCAAGGTCCAGGCGCATCTGACCGATCTCAACGCCATCGCGAACCGCAACGGCGGCACCCGTAAGTCCAGCGGTCAGGGGTACCGGGACTCCGTCGCCTACGTCAAAGGCCGTCTGCAGGCGGCCGGTTACACGGTCACCGAGCAGCCCTGCACCTCCGGCTGCGCCAGTGGGGCCGGGCCCAACCTGATCGCCGAGTGGCCCCAGGGGGACACCTCGTCGGTGTACATGTTCGGCTCGCACCTCGACAGCGTGGGGGCCGGGCCCGGCATCAACGACAACGGCTCCGGCTCGGCGGCCCTCCTGGAGACCGCCCTGACCCTCGCGGAGCACCACCCCGCGATGGCCGCGCGGGCCCGGTTCGCCTGGTGGACGGACGAGGAGCAGGGCCTCAACGGCTCGGATTTCTACGTCGGTTCACTCTCCTCCGCCGAGCGGTCCCGGATCAAGGCGTACTACAACTTCGACATGATCGCCTCGCCCAACGGCGGCTACTTCATCAACCACCTCACCTCCGCCGCCGCCCAGCCGATGAAGGCGTACTGGGACGCGCTCGGTCTCCAGCCGGAGGAGAACACCGAGGGCGCCGGCCGGTCCGACGACTACTCCTTCGAGCAGGCCGGCATCCCGACCTCCGGGTACGCGATGGGCGCGAGCGCCCGGAAGACCTCGGCGCAGGCGGCGAAGTGGGGCGGCACCGCCAACCGCGCCTACGACTCCTGCTACCACCAGTCCTGTGACACCACCGCCAACATCAACGTCACCGGACTCGACCGCAGTGTCGACGGCATCGCGTCCACGCTCTGGAAGCTCGCCGTGGCCCGCTCCACCCCGGCGAACGACTTCTCGCTGACCGCCACGCCCGCTTCCGGCAGCGTCACCCCGGGTGAGTCCCTCACCTCGACGATCGCCACCCAGACCACCAGCGGCTCCGCCCAGACGGTGGCGCTGTCGGCATCGGGTGCTCCGACGGGCGTGACCGTCTCGTTCAGCCCCGGCTCGGTGACCAGCGGCGCGAGCGCCACGATGACCGTCGCCATCGCGGCGTCCACCGCCCCCGGCACGTATCCCCTCACGGTCACCGGCACCGGCTCCGGGCCCGGGGCGGTCACCCACACCACGTCCTTCTCGCTGACGGTCAAGGGCGCCGGCGGATGCACCGCCGGGCAGCTGCTCGCCAACGGCGGCTTCGAGAACGGGACGTCGCCCTGGACCGGCGACACCGGCACGATCGGCGCCCATGCGGGGCAGTCCGCCCACGGCGGCAGCCGGTTCGCCTGGCTCGGCGGCTACGGCTCCACCGCCACCGACACCCTCAGCCAGTCGCTGACCGTGCCCGCCGGATGCGCCAAGGCGACGCTGGCGTACTGGCTGCACATCGACACCGCGGAGTCCGGCGGCACCGCCTATGACACCTTCCGGGTCAAGGTCGGCAACACCACCCTGACCACCTTGTCCAACACCGACGCGGCCCCCGGCTACGCCCAGCACACCCTGGACCTCAGTCCCTACGTCGGTCAGCGGATCACGCTCACCTTCACCGCCACCGAGGACAGCAGTCTGCAGACCAGTTTCGTCCTCGACGACACGTCCCTCCAGGTCTCCTGAAGGCCTCCATGTCCCGCGAAGGACTGCACGTCTCCTGAAGGCGCGCCCGCCCGCTGCGGTGTCAGCGGGCGGGACCGGGAAGCAGGGCGCCGGCCCGCTTCACGGTGCGGATGACCGGCGCCGTCTCGATCGAGCGGATCGCGTCCAGTGCCGCGATCCGTTCGGTCAGATAGCGCGCGAGGTCCACGGAGTCCCGGCAGTTCACGGCCGCGAGCAGATTGGTCGGCCCGGTGGTCAGCGCCACCAGGGACACCTCGGGGTGTTCGGCCATCGCCGAGGCCACCGCGGCGAGCCGGGACGGCCGTACGGACATCCACAGGCGCGCTTCGGCGCGGAAGCCGAGGGCGGCGGGCGGGACGTCGACGAGGAAGGTGAGCACACCGGCCCGGCGCAGCGCGGCCACCCGCCGGCGGACCGTCGACTCGGACCATCCCGTGGCGGCCGCGAGTTCGGGGTGGCCGGCCCGTCCGTCCCGCGCCAGGGCGTCGAACAGCGGCCGGTCGTCCGGCCCTACGGAAACACCGGCTTCCCCGGCCGGGCCTCCGGTGCCGTCCGCGGTGGGTCCGGGCGGGGCCAGCAGCGCCGTCTGCTCGGGCGTGAGGCGGGCGGGGCCGGTCCAGTCGTTGGGCAACGCGTAGTGGTCCAGCAGGAGATGGGCGGAGACGGAGGTGACCCGGGCGGTCCTGGGCAGCTTGTACAGGAGCAGGGCCTCGCTCTCGTCGGCGGTGGGCGTCTGGGCGCTGCACGAGATCTCGGTTCCGCCGGAGAGCAGGTAGACGTAGGAGGTGTCGGGGCGGGCGGCGAGCGCCGAGGCGAGGGGTCCCGCCGCGTCCGGTGTGCACTGCAGCCGGATCGTCCAGGCGTGGTGGCCGAGCCGGGCGCCGTTGAGCGTGCCGGCCACGCGGAGGGTGCCGGCGGAGCGCAGCCGGCGGTAGCGACGGGCGACGGTGCTCTCGGACACCCCGAGTACCTCCCCGATGAGCCGGAACGGCGCCCGCCCGTCGATCCGCAGCGCGTGCACCAGCCCGTGGTCCACCTCGTCCAGGATGCCGGTTCCGGTCTTCATGGAGGACGAGTGTGCCAGCTTCCGCCGGTCGGGCGGCCGCGGTGACGGGTCATCGTCCTCCCGCCCGAACCGGTACGGTCGCGGCATGGATGTCGCCCGGTTGACCACGCCCTCGTTCCTCGTGCTCGGCATCATCGACAAGCTGGGTGAGGCGAGTCCGTACGACGTGAAGGTCGAGGCCGCGCGCACGGTGGCGCCGTTCTGGTCGATGCCGCACGCGCAGGTGTACGCGCAGTGCGACCGGCTGGTGGAGGCGGGGCTGCTGTCGGAGGTGCGGCAGTCGGGCGGGCGGAACCGGCGGCTGATGCGGCTGACCGAGGCGGGCCGGAAGGCGCTGGCGGACTGGCTCGCCGACCCGGCGTTCGTGCCGGTCGAGGCGCGCGAACGCGGCATTCTGAAGCTGTGGTTCGGGGCGCGGCCGGAGGTGCTGGCGCCGGTGCAGCTGACCGAGCACCACCGCACGCTCGCGGGCTACGAGGAACTCGCCGAGGACGTGGGTGAGTTGCTGACCCGCGGGCAGCGCGAGGCGCTGGAGTTCGGTATCCGCTATGAGCGGATGATGGTGGATTTCTGGCAGTGGGTGGAGCGGCGCGGGGAGTGAGGCCGCCGCGCGACCGTTGACCACGGTGACGGATCGCCCTTACCTTCTCGATAGTCCAGACAGGACTATTGGCGCCGCGGGCCGCGGGACAGCGGGGTGGCGGCGGGCCGGAGCGAGGGAGTCGCCGTGAACCGTCCGAGGAGGGTCGCCTGGCGCCGCGTGGCCACCGCCGCCGTCGTGGCCGTCTGCGTCAGCTACGCCCCGATCGCGATGACCGAACTGTGGCCGTACGCGCAGCGCGGGGCGCCGGCGCTCGGCGAATGGGTGCTGGCGCGTGCGGTGTCACCGCGCTATGTCGCCGAGGCCGTCGCGGACCGGCTCGGGCCGTACGGGCGCAGCCTGGTGGCGCTGATCGTGCACTCGGTGCTGGGCGGTGTGCTGATGCTGCTCGGCCCGGTGCAGCTGCTCTCGGCGGTGCGGCGGCGGATCCGTCTGCACCGGGTGGTGGGCGTGGTGTTCGCCCTGACCGTGTACGCGTCGATGGCGGGCGCCGCGGCCTATCTGGTGCGCACCGCACCCCAGGACGCGTTCAGCGGGGCGGCGTTCTGGATCGTGCTCGGCACGATCCTGGTGGGCACGGTGCTGAGCGTGACGTTCGGCATCTTCGCCGCGGTGGGGCGCTTCCCCGACCTGCACCAGCGGTGGCTGCTGCTGTGTTACGGCTTCCTGATGACCGCGCCGCTGCTGCGCCTGGAGTGGGGTGCGCTGCCGTGGCTGCTTCCCGGGCTGTCGATGGCGGACATCAACCGGGTCGCGGTCATGCACCTCGGGTCCGTGGTGGCGTTCGGCGCGCTGCTCGCCTCGCGGGCGATGGACCGGCGCGGGACGGTTTCCGGGGTGCGGGGGACGTGGGTGCCGATGCCGGTGCTCGCCGTGGCGCAGCTCGCCGGCGCGGCCGCGCTGGCCTGGATCGTCCGGTCGTACCTGGGCCGGGGCGGCGAAGGGCTGCGCCTGCTGGTCGGGTACCTGGTCCCGTACGCCGTGACCTATGCCGTGCTGCTCGTCCGGCAGCGGCGGGCGGGGCGGGACGGGCGGAGCTGGGCGCGCGAGGAGTGGCGCCTGCATCTGGCCGCCCTGTGCCTGGCTCCGGTGTTCTCGGCGGGCGCGGCGCTGCTGTTCGAGCGGTACATGGGGCTGGACCGGGGCACCGCGCTCTCCGCGGGGGTGGCCATCGGCTGCGGTGTGCTGGCGTTCGCGGCGACCACGGTGGTCAGTCTGCGGATCATGTGCGCGCGGGAGCTGGTCAAGCGGGAGGGTCTTGCCGCGCCCCGCCGCCCGCACCGGGAGCCGTCACCGGCGTAGTCAACGCCCCTGCGTGTCACGCAAGTTGAGGGATCGAGCCGGAGAGGGAGACGGAGCGCAGATGCCTGAGGAAGCGGAGGTGTCCGGTACGGCCGAAGCGGTCGGGGCCGGGGAGGCGCGGCAGGCCGGTGCCGGCCCGTCGGTCGTGGAGGACGGTGGCCGTGCGCTGACCGTGGGCGTGGCGATGCTCGCGTACACCGTCGGCGTGATCAGCATCCTGGTCGGGGCGCTGCTCGCGGTGGCCGGTCTCACCGGGCAGGTGTTCAGCGCCTGGAAGTCGGCCGGGCCGCTGAGTCCCGCGCTGGTCGGCGCGGCGATGCTCGGTGTGGCGCCCGGGTTGTTCACCGTCGGCCGGGCGCGGGTCTGGGAGGAGGTCCGCACGCTGGTCCTGCCGCTCGCCGTGGTGCTCGTCGGGCTGTTCGCCGTGAGCCTGCTCAACGCGGGCCGGCTGCAGGCGGCCGCGGGCGGTGCGGTGGTCCTGGTGCTGTTCAGTCTCGGCTGGGTCGCCGTGCTGGGCGTGCTCGCCGTGTGTGCGCTCGCCGCCCTGGTCCGGCAGTACCTGAAGCCCGTCCGGCGGCCGGCGGCCCGGCTCGCCCCGCTGCCGGGATGGTCGAAGCCGTTCCTGGCCGTGCTCGGCTCGGCGTGGTTCGGCATCGGTACGGGGCTGCTGGTCAGCCCGCGGTTCTGGGCCGACTTCGTGCCGTGGACGGTGAACCGGCCGGACGCCCAGGCACTCGGTGTCTGGGCGATCGCCCTCGGCGTCGGCGTCCTCGGCGCCCTGGCCGAGGACGATCTGACCCGGACCCGCCCGGCGTTGCTCGCCCTGCCCGGTATCGCGCTGGCCCTGACCGTCGTGCTGGGGGTGCGCGCCGCGGAGGTCGACTGGTCGTCGGGTCCCGCGCTGTCCCTGGTCACCATGGTCGCCGGACTGCTGCTGGCGGGCACCATCGGCCACCGTCTGCTGGCCCGCGGCCCGGCACCCCAGCCCTGAGCGGGACCGCAGGTCAGGCGCACCCGGTCGCCGCGGCCCCTTGGCCGGCGGCACCTACACTGACCCGGTCGGGACGGGAACGGCGTCCCACCGGGGGGACGGAGACGGCAGTGGTCGGACGCGGCGAGGGTGACGGCGGCGACGCGGTGGACGACCCGTCCGCCGAGGTGCTGGGCGAGGCGGCCGCGGTGTTCGGACTGCTGGCCGCTCCCCCGCGGCTGCACATCGTGTGGGCGCTGACGCAGGGCGAACGGGATGTGAGCGGGCTCGCGGAGCGGATCGGCGGGGCGCTGCCGGCGGTCAGCCAGCATCTGACGAAGCTGAAGCTCGCCGGTCTGGTGCGTTCCCGCCGGGAGGGCCGCCGGGTCGTGTACTTCGTCGACGACCCCGATGTCGTGGCGGTGGTGCGCCTGTTGTTCGACCGGCTGGCCGCCCGCCACGGCGGACGGTCCGCGGCCGCGCCGGCGGACCTCCGTTCCTTCGGCGCCTGAGACCACGTGTCCGAGACCACCGCGACACCGGGCGGCGGCCCCACTCCCTCGCGGGCGGCGGCCGTACGCGCCCACGGTGATCCGCGCGCCGGGCACGGCGGCGCGGATCCGGCCCGGCTGACGACGCTGGAGCTGCTGCGCCGGCTGGCTGCCGGGCCGCGCGGACTGACCGCGGAACAGGCCGAGGAACGCCTGGTCCGCTACGGCGAGAACGTCGCCCCCGCCTGGCGGCCGGTCTCCTGGCCGCGGCGCTTCCTCGGCAGTCTGCGGGATCCGTTCACCGCGGTGCTGCTCTGTCTCGGGCTGGTGTCGGCGGCCATCGCCTCCTGGGGCACCGCCGGCGTGATCATGGTGTTGGTGGTGGTGAGCTGTCTGCTGCGGTCGGGCGGCGAGCACCAGGCCGGCCGGGCGATGGCCGGCCTGCGCGAACTGGTCGCCACCACCGCGTCCGTACAGCGCCGCGCGGACGACGGCGCCGCGCCGGTGGTCCGCGAGCTCCCCGTCGACCAGCTCGTCGTCGGGGACGTGATCCGGCTCGGGCCCGGCGACCTGGTACCGGCGGATGTCCGGCTGCTGCGCGCCAGTGGGCTGACCGTGCACCAGGCCGCGCTGACCGGCGAGTCCGTGCCGGTGGCGAAGTACGCCCTCGACGCGCCGCCCGATGCGGACGACGGGGCAGCCGAGCCGCCCCACCTCTGCTTCCAGGGCAGCAGCGTGGCGTCCGGGAGCGCAACGGCCCTGGTCGTCGCCACCGGCGCGGACACCCGGTTCGCCGCGGCGCACCCCGGACCGGCCCGGCGGCGGACGGAGAGCGCCTTCGACCGCTCGGTCCACGGCATCGCCTGGACGCTGATCCGCTTCATGCTGCTGACCCCGCCGCTGGTGCTGATGGCGAACGCCGCGCTGCGCGGACGGGGCCTTTCGACGCTGCCGTTCGCGATCGCGGTGGCGGTGGGCCTCACCCCGGAGATGCTGCCGGTGATCGTGACGGCGACGCTGGCGCGCGGCGCCTCGGCGCTCGCCCGTACCGGCGGCGTGATCGTCAAACGGCTGCCGGCGCTGCACGACCTCGGGGCGATCGACGTGCTGTGCCTGGACAAGACCGGCACCCTGACCCAGGACCGGCCGGTGGTGGCGCGGTCGGTGGACGCCCGGGGGGCCGACGATCCGGACGTGCTCAACTGGGCGTCGGTGGGCAGCTTCTGGACCCTGGAGCTCGCCGAACTGCCCGCCCCGGACTCCCTCGACGAGGCGGTCCTCGACGCCTCGGCGGCGTACGGCGCGGATCCGCTCGCCTACGACGGGATCGCGGCGCTGCCCTTCGACCCGGCCCACCGGCTCGCCACCGCCGTGGTCCGCCGCCCGGGGACGTACGGCCGGCACACGCTCGTCGTCAAGGGCGCCGTCGAGGACGTCCTCGGCCGCTGCGGGCGCGTCCGGCTGGACGGTACGGAGGCCGCGCTGACCGAGGGGGAACGCCGGCGGCTGCTCGACCTCGCGGCCACGGAGGCGGCCGGCGGTCTCCGGCTGCTCGCCGTCGCGCACGCCGAACGCCCCGCCCGTGGTGGCCCGTACGGCGAACGGGACGTCCGGGGGCTCACCTTCCTCGGCTGGGTCGCCCTTCGCGACGCGCTCGCCCCCACCGCCGGTGCCGCGCTCGACGGTCTCGCCCGGCGTGGGGTGACGGTGAAGGTGCTCACCGGCGACCACCCCGGCACCGCCGCCCGGGCCTGCCGCGATCTCGGCCTGGAACCCGGCGAGGTGCTGACGGCCGGTCAGCTCGGTGCGCTCAGCGGGCCGCCGCTCGCCGCGGCCGTCGAGCGGGCCACCGTCGTGGCGCGCTGCACCGCCCAGGACAAGGCCCGGATCGTGGCCGCGCTGCGCGCGAGCGGCCGGACCACCGGCTTCCTCGGCGACGGCGTCAACGACCTGCCGGCGCTGCTCACCGCCGACGTGGGCATCTGCCCCCGGGGAGCGGTGGCGGTGGCCCGCGAGGGCGCCGACGTCGTCCTGGCCGACAAGGACCTGACCGCCCTCGACCGTGCGCTCACCGCCGGCCGCCACAGCAGCGGCACCATCGCCGGCTACCTGCGGATCACGCTCTCCTCCAACCTGGGCAACGTCCTCGCGATGCTCGCCGCCGGCCTGCTGCTGCCGTTCCTGCCGATGCTCCCGGCCCAGGTCCTGGTGCAGAACCTCTGCTTCGACGCGGCCCAACTCGCCTACGCCTACGACCGGCCCGCGCCCGCCGCGGTACGCGGCCCGGCCGTCCTGCGGCCGCGCGCCGTGCTCCGCTACGTCACGGTCTTCGGCCTGCTCAACGCCGCCGCGGACCTGGCCACCTTCGGGGTGCTCGCACTCGCCGTGCACCTGTCGGACGGGCCCGGCGGCCCGGCGGTGTTCCACGCCGGCTGGTTCACCGAGAACCTGCTGACCCAGGCCATGATGATGCTGCTGCTGCGCACCGGCCGGTCCGCCCCCGGGGGCCGCACCATCGGCCCGGTCCACCTCGCCGTCACCGCCCTCGCCGTCCTCGGCCTCCTGCTCCCCCTGTCCCCCCTGGCCCCGGCCCTGGACATGGCCGCCCCGCCACCCCTCTACTACGCGCTCCTCGCCGCGGTCCTCGCCCTCTACGCGGTCACCCTCACCACGGCGGGCCGGCGCTACGCGTGACCCCCCTGCCGGGGGATGCAGAAGAGGGCGAGGACGGCGGCCGTCAGGTACGCGGTCGCGCCGACGGCCATGCTGAGGCGCAGGCCGGTGGGGAAGGTGGCGGCGCCGGCCAGCAGGGAGCCGCCCAGCGCGACGCCCGCGGCGCTGCCGATCTGGCGGGTGGTGTTGAACAGGGCGGAGGCGGTGCCGGCGTACGTGTCCGGGGCGGCCGCCATCACGGTGGCGGTCGATCCGGTGAGGGCGAAGGACGTGCCGAAGCCCGCCGCCATCATCGGCGCCACCAGCAGGACGTAGTCCGGGTCCGGCCCCGCGGCGGCCCAGCCGGCCAGACCCGCCGAGCCCAGGAGCATGCCCGCCACCACGAGCGGCCGGTGTCCGGTGCGGCGTGCCAGGCGCCCGGACAGGACCGAGGCGAACATCGTCATGGCCACGGCCGGGAAGAGGGCGAGCCCGGTGCGCAGTGCGGTCAGGCCGCGGTGGTGCTGGAAGTACAGGCTGGCGGTGAAGATCATGCCGTAGAAGGCGAAGTTGAACAGCAGGCCGATGGCCGCCGCCCCGCTCATCGGGCGGGAGCGCAGCAGTCGCAGGGGCAGCACGGGGGTGCGGGCGAGACGTTCGCGCAGGACGAATCCGGCGGCCGCCAGGAGACACAGGCCGGCCCCGGTGAGGATCAGGGGGTCCGTCCAGCCACGTCGTCCCGCTTCGTTGAGGACGGCGGTGAGCAGGGCCACCGTCGCGATCAGCGCGCACTGCGCCGGCCAGTCGAGGGGGCGGTCCGGCCGCCGGGCCGAGACCGCCACATGACGCAGCGTCAGCAGCAGGCAGACGCATCCGACGGGCAGGTTGATGAAGAACACCCAGCGCCAGCCCACGGTGGTCACCAGCAGACCGCCGAGCAGCGGCCCCGCGGAGGCGGCGATGCCGGCCATGGAGCCCCACAGGCCGAAGGCCCGGGAGCGGGCGGCGGGTGAGGGGTACGCCTGCTGGAGGAGCGCGAGGGAGCCGGGCACGATCAGTGCCGCGCCGAGCCCTTCGCACAATCGGGCGGCGACCAGGAACCCGGCGCTCCGGGCCAGTCCGCAGCCGGCCGAGGCGACGGTGAACACCACGACCCCGGTGCAGAAGATCCGGCGGTTGCCCAGCCGGTCCCCCAGCGCGCCGCCGGTGAGCAGCAGACCGGCGAAGACCAGGGTGTAGCCGTCCGTGATCCACTGGATGCCGGTGAGCGAGGCCGACAGCTCCCGCCCCACCACCGGCACCGCGACGTTGATCACGGTCACGTCCAGGATGACCATGAAGTAGCCCGCACAGACCGCGAGAAGCGGGGCCAGGGCCCGGCCCGGACCCGCGGGCCGGTCCGGTCCGTCGGCCTGGGGACCACCGGCACGCACCATGGCGACACGCTATTCCCGCAGCGCACGGCTCCCGCGGCTTGGGCGGTCCGGCGGCGTGCCTCCACGAGCACTGCGGTCCCAGGCAACCGACCGTGCGTCAAACCCCTCCTTATACGACAGGGAACGAATTCGTGAGGGATGGGGGAGCCGTGCGGCGGCGTTCACTTCTCGCGGCGACATCGGCCGCGCTCGTACTGACCGTCTCCGCCGGTCTCGGCCTGACCGGCTGCGGTTCGCCGCGGATGGCGGCGTTGCACGCCAACTGCACCACCAAGGGCCTGCGGTGGAAGCTCACCGTGCTCAAGAAGCCGGCGCACGGCACGCACCGTGACGCCCGTCTGACGATCGTCAACAAGACGGCCCGGCCGTGCGTCTTCGGCGGCTACCCCCTCTTCGAGGTGCACGTCGGCAAGGGGCCGATGGCCGACGGCAAGGGGCGCGGCGCGGTCCCGCCGCCCATCGACCTGCGCGCCGGCGGCACGGTGACGACGGCACTGCGCTACCAGGACGCCTGGCCCGGCGAACCGTCCGGCCAGTGCTTGGTCAGCAACATGGAGGCGACGGTGGCCGCCCCGCACGACCGTGCCCTGCGGTCCATAACCGCCCGGGACGAGTCCGGCCGGCGCTCGCTGCTGAACGTCTGCAACGACACGGTGTGGATGAGCCCGCCCAAGGAAGCGGCCGAGTAGCGCGGGGTCTTCGGGGCCCCGGGCCTCGTGCGGGGCCGGGCCCGGCTGGTTCAATGGCCGCCGAGGTGAGGGATATGGTGTCGGCCGACCGGCTGCTGGCGTTCGCGGTGATGTCGCTGTTGGTGATCGTGATTCCGGGGCCGAGCGTGCTCTTCGTGATCGGCCGGGCCCTGGCGCACGGCCGCCGGACCGCGCTGGCCACGGTCCTGGGCAATGTGGTCGGCTCGTACCTGCTGGTGGCCGCCGTGGCGTTCGGGCTCGGGTCGCTGGTCGAGCGGTCCGTCACGGTCTTCCTGGCCGTGAAGCTGGCCGGGGCGGCCTACCTCGTGTTCCTCGGCGTGCAGGCGTTCCGCCACCGCAAGGACATGAAGATCACCGCCGTACGGCCGGCCGGGCGGCCGGCCCGCGGCGACCTGCGGACGGTCGCGGACGGCGTGCTCGTCGGCTGCACCAACCCCAAGGGGATCGTCTTCTTCGCGGCCGTACTCCCCCAGTTCGTGGACCGCGCGGCGGGCGGGCTGCCCGCCCAGATGCTGGTGCTGGGCCTGGTGCCGATCGGCATCGGCCTGATCACGGACACGGTGTGGGGGCTCACCGCCGCGGCGGCCCGCGGCTGGTTCGCCCGGTCCGAGCGCCGGCTGTCGCTGATCGGCGGCGCCGGGGGCTTCGCGATGATCGGCCTCGGGGTGACGGTGGCGGCGACCGGACGCGCGGACTGACCGGCGCCCGGTGCCGCGGACCGTCCCGCTCAGCGGTCCGCCGCGAGATCGGCCTGCACGGCCGGGGGCGCCACCGGCGGCCAGGCGGGCCAGCCGTGCACCGGCGGCACCGCGATCGCCCGCCACCAGGGATAACCGGCCGGCGGATCGGCCGGCTCGAACGGCTCGCCCGGTCTGGGGTGGACGGTGGCCACGCCGGCCTTCCGGCCGGCGCTCAGCGTCCATTCCGCCGGCTCGGCCCAGGGGTGCGGGGCCAGGTTGAAGGTGCCCCAGTGGATCGGCAGCATGACACCGGCCGGTGCGCCGCCCTGGAGGTCCAGATGGGACCGGACGCCCTGGGTGGGATCCATGTGGATGTCGGGCCAGAACTCGCTGTACGCGCCGATCTGGATCATCGTCGCGTCGAACGGGCCGTGCGCCGCGCCGATCTCCGCGAAGCCGGGGAAGTAGCCGGTGTCGCCGCTGTGGAAGATCCGGTGTGCGGGACCGGCGACGACCCAGGAGGCCCAGAGGGTGTGCTGCGGACCGCGCAGGCCGCGGCCGCAGAAGTGCTGGGCCGGGGTGGCGGTGAGGGTGAGGTCGCCGACGCGGGTGGACTCGTGCCAGTCCAGCTCGGTGATCCGCGCCGCGGGCACGCCCCAGAATTCCAGGTCGGCGCCGACGCCCAGCGGGACGACGAAGACCGCGCCGGTGCGGATCAGCCCCTGGATCGTGGTCATGTCGAGGTGGTCGTAGTGGTCGTGGGAGATCACCACGGCGTCGACCGGGTCCAGCTCGGTCAGCTCGACCGGCATCGGGTGCATCCGCTTCGGGCCCGCCCAGGTGAACGGCGAACAGCGCTCCCCCCACACCGGGTCGAAGAGCACCCGCCGCCCGTCGATCTCCGCGAGTACGGTCGAATGCCCCAGCCATGTCAGCCGCAGTCCGGACGCGGGCGGAACGCGAAGGTCCGCAGCGGTCTCGCGGTGCACCGGAATCCGGCCGATCGGGGCCCGGCGCAGCCGCCCCTCGCGGCTCAGCTGGGTGCGCGCCATCGGCAGCGCGGAGCCGTCGAGCAGCTGCCGGGTCTGCGCCGGGTTGCGGAACTGACCGTCCACGAACTGCGGTGACCTGCGTATCCGGGCCAGCCGCTCGCCCGTGGGCCGCGCGCCGAAGCTCGCGGGACGCAGCGCGGACAGGGGGGTACGGCGGGAGCGGGAACCGGGCACGGCACCTCCATGGTCGGGACGGTCGCGAAGTGAACGGGCCACGGGACCGGTGGGTTCCGCCGGCGCCCCGGCCACTTCGTGCCTCCCCCTCAACGCCGTGGCCGCGGCTCACATTCCGTGATCGGCCGCCTCCCCGGCGTCGAATTCCAGCCCGACGTGATCCTCCACCGCCCGGCACCCCACCCGCTGGTGGAGCGCATTACCGGTGGCGTTGGCGAGGTCGGTGAACAGCACCACCTCCTGGGCGCCGGAGGACCGGACGGCGGCCGACACCGCCGCGGTGACCGCCCCGGCGAAACCGCGTCCGCGCAGCTCGGGCGGGGTGTGGACGGGGCGACCCGAGCCAGGCCGGCCGGCGTGCGGGTGACGCAGGGCCATCGAGACCCTGCCAGGCGGCGGCGCAGGCCTCGGCGGCGGGCCGGCAGCCGTTCACCCCGGCGGGCCGGGGCCGCTCGCGCGCCAGTACGTCGGCCGGTGCGACGGCCGCGGCGTCCGGCATCGGGGAGAGCAGGACCGGCCGCGGCGGGGTCCGAAGGAACGCGGCCGCGGTTTCCCCCCGTCCGTCCGGCCGCCACCATCCGTAGGCCGGGGCGTCGTCCCCGTACGCGTCGGGGCCGCGCGTCCGCGGGGCGGAGGCCGCCGAGAGCAGCACCGTGTGGGCGACCGGCCGGCCGCGCAGGAACTCCCCCGCGGCCGCCTCGAACGCGTCCGGGTCCCGGGTCGTGGTCCACGTCATGCCTCCGCCTGGCGCGCGGGTGGCCGCCGGTGCGGCCGGTTTTTCGGTGCCGGGCCGGCGGTGCCTCCCGGGTGCCCGTCAGAGCGGTTCGACGACCGCCGGCGGGGCGGGCAGCGCGGGGCGGCGGGGCAGCAGGACCGTGCGCAGCAGGACCCGCGGGGTGACCAGCCGGGCGGGCGGGGCGGTGAGGCAGACGACGTCCCGGAAGGCCGCGCCGACCACGGGGTCGATGGCGGCGCGCACGGTGAGCCGGTCGAGATACCAGGTGCCGAGCCGCTCGCCGAGGCCCGCGCGGGCGCCGCCGCCATCGGCGTACGGGCGGTCCGCGCCCACCGCGGCGAGCCAGGCGGTGTCCGCGGCGCGGGCCACCGCGCGCTGGGCCTCGGCCGCGACGCCGGGCCGCGGTCCGCCGCGGGCCGCCAGCGTGCCGCGCACCGCCAGCGCGCCCAGTGCGGCGACCGCCATGCCCTGTCCGTACACGGGGTTGAAGGTGCAGCCGGCGTCCCCCAGGACGAGCAGGCCCTCGGGCAGGGCGCCGGGCCGCTCGAAGCGCCGGCGGCGGTTGCAGGTGTCGCGGAAGCCGTGCACCGGGGAGAGCGGTTCGGCCCGCGCGAGCAGTTCGTGGACGTACGGGTCGCCGACGGTGGCGGTGAAGGCGGTGAACTCCGCCGGGTCCGTGGGCGGGTGGTGCCCGCGCACCCCGGACAGCGTCAGCAGCCAGTTGCCGTCCTCGACGGGGACGTAGGCGGCACCGCGCGGACAGCCCGGCCAGCCGGGGACGTTGACCCCCACGTCGGGCGCGGCGTCCGGGTCCTTGGGGCGGTACATCCGGGTGGCGTAGGCGAGCCCGGAGTCGACGGTCTCCTCCTCGGGGGCGGGTCGGCCCAGTGCGGCGTACCACTGGGGCGTGCGGGAGCCGCGGCCGGAGGCGTCCACGACGAGGCCGGCCGGCAGTTCGCGCACGGCGCGGGTGCCGGCCGCGCCGTCCCGGGCGCGGATGCGGACCCCGGTGACCCGGTCGGCGGTCCCGGTGAGGCCGATGACCTCGGTGGCCTCCAGGACCTCGACGCGGGTGGGCGAACCGGCGGCCGCCCGCAGTGCCCGTTCGCGGACCACGGCGTCCAGCACCGGCCGGGTGACGCTGAGCGTCGGATGGCGGCGCTCGTCGAACCGGCGCTGCCAGCCGGCGGGCGTACGGGTGAGCAGATCGCGCGGCAGGTACAGGTCGCGGGCGCCCGCCTCGGTGAGCGCGGCGACGGTGCCGGGCAGCATTTCCTCCAGGGCGCGCCGGCCGCCGCTGAGGAGGATGTGCAGATGGCGGGCCTGGGGGACGCCCTTGCGGAAGGCGCGGCCCTGCGGGTAGCGGTCGCGTTCGACGACGGTGACCGTGTCGACGTGGCCGGTGAGGGCGGTGACGGCCAGCATGCCGGCGAGGCCGCCGCCGATGACCAGCGCGGTCCGCCCGCCATTGGAGTGCTCTGCCATGCCCGCCTCACTCGCCCGCCGGGCCGTGCCGGCCGCCGCCCGGTCCGCTCGCCGCCGTGCCCGAAACCCTTTCGCCGGACCCGGCCACAGTTGGCCCGGGCCCGCAACGGAGCACCGCCCGCGGGTCCCGATCAGATCCGTCCCTCAGACTTCAGTGCGGCCGTCGGCCGTGTCAACCACCCTTGCCGCCAGGGGAGTCGGGCCGCCGCGGCGCCGCACGGAAGCCGGCGCGGAGCCGCCGCCGGCACCCGGTCCGCGCCGGTCACGGTGCACCGGCGGGGTGTCTCGCACGTCATTTCCCCCCTCGTGCCACCCCCGCCCCCGACATCCCGGTTTCGGGCGCGGCTGCGTCTAGACTCCCGGCAGCAGCGGACGCACCCGGTCCGCAAACGGTCTCACCAGCAAGGGATTCGTCTCACCAGCAAGGGATGCAGGGACGCTTGTGACATTCCAGCAGGTATCTGAGCCGTATGACGCATATGACGTACTCGTCGTGGGCGGGTCGGGCGTGGACACCGTCGTGCCGGTCGGCGCGCTGCCCGTGCCGCCCGCCGATTCCCATCCGGTCCCGCCCATCAGGGAATGGGCCGGCCACACCGGCACCGGTGTCGCGCTGGGCTGCGCGGCGCTCGGACTGACCACCGGATTCGTGGACTTCATCGGCGACGACCCTCCCGGGGCCCTGGTCCGCGAGCGGCTGGCCGGCACCGGTGTGGACTTCCGCCCGCTGGTCTCCCCGCACGGCACCCGGCGCGCGGTCAACCTCGTCGCCCCCGACGGCCGCCGGATGTCCTTCTACGACGGGCGTGACCCGCTCGACCTGCGGATGCCGCCGGAGCACTATCTTCCGGTGCTGCGCCGGGCCCGGCACGTGCACCTGTCGATCAGCCACTTCGCCCGCTTCCTCTACGACGACATCGAGGCGCTCGGCCTTCCGGTCTCCACCGATCTGCACGACTGGGACGGTCTGACGGACCACCACCGGGAGTTCGCCTTCCGCTCGGACCTGGTGTTCCTGAGCACGGCCGGGGCGGGCGAGCGGATCGGGGACGTGATGCGGGACATCCTCCGGCAGGGGCGGGCCCGGGCGGTCGTGG
This sequence comes from Streptomyces endophytica, assembly GCF_026153355.1. Taxonomy (GTDB): domain Bacteria; phylum Actinomycetota; class Actinomycetes; order Streptomycetales; family Streptomycetaceae; genus Streptomyces; species Streptomyces endophytica. The sequence goes on from NZ_CP110636.1 coordinate 6,121,464, forward strand.
CGACGGCCGGCGCGGGCGGGGCGTATCTGCTCACGCCCGACGACCGGACCCCGCGGCCGGTGCCGGCCGTGGCGCCGCCGGGCCCCGTCGTGGACAGCAACGGCGCCGGCGACGCCTTCGTCTGCGGCTTCCTCCACGGCCGGCTCGCGGGCCGCGAACTGGAGGACTGCGCGCGCCTGGGCGCGGTCGCGGGGGCGTACGCGTGCACCTCGCCGGGCACCCACACCGCGCTCATCGGCCCGGAGGGCTTGCGCGGTGTCGTGCCCGAGCCCGCGGCGGCGGCCGAGCCGGCCGGTCAGTCCTTGCGGCCGACCCCGCCGTAGAAGATGGTGTTGTTGAGTTCCTCGGCATCGGGCACCGGTCCGTCCGGCCGCCACAGCGGGACGCGGACCACGCCCGGGTCGAGGAGGGTGAACGGCCCGAAGAGCGGCTCGATGCCGGCCTTGGAGCGCAGGTTGAGGCTGGCGGTGGCGCTCTTGTAGACGTCCTCCACGCCTGCTCGGGCGACCTCGTCGGTACGGCCGCCGGGGTAGCCCTCGTAGGGTTCGCCGGTGGCGTGCGACAGGACGAGGTGGCTACCGGCGGGGAGCGCCTCGGCGAGGGTCGCGATCACGCCGGCCGGGTCCTCGGCGTCCCGGAGGAAGTGCAGGACGGCGACGAGCAGCAGCGCCACGGGTTCGTCGAAGTCGATCAGCTCGCGGACCACGGGATGGTCCAGGATCGCCTTGGGGTCGCGGACGTCACCGAGCACGAAGCCGGTCCGCTCCGTGTTGGTGAGCCGGGCCCCGGCGTGGGTGGCGACGATCGGGTCGTTGTCGACGTAGACGACCCGGCAGTCGGGGGCGGCCTCGCGGGCCACCTCGTGGGTGTTGGGCGAGGTCGGGATGCCGGTGCCGAGGTCGATGAGCTGGCGGACGCCGGCGCCGACGACGGTGCGCACCGCGCGCCGCAGGAAGGCGCGGTTGGCGCGGGCGCTGAGCCGTACCTGGGGGTGGACCTCGATGACGCGCCCGGCGGCCACCCGGTCGACCTCGTAGTTGTCCCAGCCGCCGAGGTAGTAGTCGTACATCCGGGCCGGGTGCGGCCGGCTGGTGTCGATCTCCTCGGCCGAGAAGCCGGTGTGCTCCGGGCCGGGGGCGTACGGCCCGAATTCCGGTACCTCGAACTCCTCGTTCTCCGGGGGGAGTTGCTGCCCGCTCATGCCGTCCTCCGCTCGGCGCACCGGCCGGCCGGTGCCGCGGTGAGCAGGAAGTCGGCGTGGCCGGCCTTGGCGCCCTCGATGAAGCTGACCATTTCGCGGTGGGTGTAGATCAGCGCCGGGCCGTCCGGGTCGGTGGACTGGCGCAGGGCGATCCGGCCGTCCCCCAGCCGCATGGCCTCGACGCATTCGCCACCGTTTCCGCCGCTCCACGGTTTGTGCCAGCCCTCTGTGCCCAGTTCTTTGGCGGGCATGCCGTTGTAGATGCGTATGCGATCCATGGGGGGTTCAGATCTCCTTGCGAAAGCCACCCAGAATGGCCTCGGTGGTGTGTGCCGGCGCGGCCTGCGCACACATCCGGTCCAGGGCCTCCAGGTACTGCGAGACGTCGTTGCGCTGGTCGAAGTACACGGCTCCGACGAGGCTTTCCGTGTAGGCGATGTCCGGGAGTTCCGGGATCGGGAAACGGAAGATGTGGAAGGGCCCGTACATGGCGGGGTGCGGGCCGGCGGCGAAGGGCATCACCTGCAGCCGCACGTTGGGCAGCGCGGTGGCCTCCATGAGCCGGGTGATCTGGTCGCGCATCACCTTGGGCCCGCCGATCGGGCGCCGCAGGACGGTCTCGTCCATGACCACCCAGAGCATCGGCGCGTTGTCGCGGGTCAGCAGGGACTGCCGTTCCCTGCGCAGGGCGACGATGCGGTCGATCTCCGCGCCGGAGGCGTGCGGCATCCCGGCGCGGAGCACGGCGGTGGCGTAGTCCTCGGTCTGCAGCAGTCCGGGGACGTAGTGCGGCTGGTAGGCGCGGATGAGGTTGGCCTCGCCCTCCAGGCTGACGAAGGCGCTGAACCACTCGGGGAGGACGTCCCGGAAGCGGTGCCACCAGCCGGGTTTGTTGGCCTCGCGGGCCAGGCCCAGGAAGCCCTCGATCTCCTCCTCGTCGGTGACGCCGTAGGTCGCCAACAGCTTCTCGACGTAGGGGAGTTTGAGGCCGACCTCGGCCTTCTCCATCCGCCGGACCGTGGCGTGGGTCACGTCGAGCGCCGCCGCGGCCTGCTCGTAGGAGAGTCCCGCCTTCTCGCGCAGGTCCTGCAGTCGCTTGCCGAGCACCACCCGCAGGACGGTCGGTGCGCCTGCCGACCGTGGGTCCGCCACGTCCGATCGCCTCCAACTGACTTCAGTGTTCAGCAGTGTGTCATGCCGTCAGCAGGACGAACAGACTGCACTGACGATTCTGCAAATTACAGAGTGATCCTTGCCATCGGTGACTGACATCGCACATAGTTACGGCGTGGCTTCCTCCAACAACGCTCCTTTGTTAGGGCGCTGCGGCGGCTTCGTCGCCCAGCACCCGCAGGACGCGTTCCACTTGCCGGCGCGACGCACGTCCGTCCCCGAGGCGCGCAGACGCGTCCAGACGCTGCTCGCCGAGTGGGGCGCGGCTCAACAGGTCCGCGACGACGTGGAGTTGGTGGTCTCCGAGCTGTTCACCAATGCCGTGCGGCACACCGGCAGCGAGAAGGTCGGCTGTGAAATCGCCCTCATCGGTGCGCACCTGCGCATAGAGATCACGGACGAGGGCGACCCCGGGGGTTCGGCACCGCAGGTCCAGCCGGGCAGCCCGGACCAGGAGTGCGGCCGCGGGCTGTTCCTGGTCGGCGCGCTCTCCGACAGCTGGGGCTCGCGCCCGGCCGACAGCGGGCGGGGACGCGTGGTCTGGGCAGACCTGCCGTACTCCAGCGCTCCGGCACACTGAGGCCCCGTTCCGCCGCCGGCGGACGGGGCCTTCGTCAATGGTTCAGAGCGGCAGCAGGTCGGGCCGCTTGGGTTCGACGTGGTCGCCGGAGGACTCGCCACGCAACCGGCGCCCGATCCACGGCACGAGGTGTTCCCGGGCCCAGTGGATGTTGTTCCGCCGCGCCTCGGCGGCCGACCGCTCCATCTCCGGCGGCCAGGGCTGGTCCGGGTCGGCCGGCACCCGCAGGCCGAGCACCTGGGCGGCGCGCAGCGCCACGCGGGTGTGGCCGTCGGCCGACAGATGCAGCCGGTCCTCGCTCCAGGCCCGCCGGTCCTGTACGGACTTCAGCGACCACAGGTCGAGCACCGGGCAGCCGTGCCGGTCCGCGATGGCCCGGACGTGCGCCGTGTAGGTGGCGATCTTCCCGCGCAGGAGACCGAGCACCGGGACCCCGCGGGTGTCGAAGCCGGTGCAGAGCAGGACCGTGCCGACCGAGGCGCGCAGATCGGCCACCGCCGCCTCGTACCGCTCGGCGACCGCGTCCGGGTCGGAGCCCGGCCGCAGGATGTCGTTGCCGCCGGCACAGAACGTCACCAGGTCAGGGGCGAGCTCCTTGGCCCGCGGCACCTGTTCCTCGACGATCTGGTCCAGCAGCCGCCCCCTGATGGCGAGGTTGGCGTAGCGGAAGGCACCCTCCGCCTGCTGGTCCGAGAGCAGGACCGCGAGCCGGTCCGCCCAACCGATGTACACCCCGTCAGGGCCGGGATCCCCGACCCCCTCTGTGAAGCTGTCCCCGACGGCTGCGTACGACCCGATGGCACCTGTGGCGCCTGTGATGAGGTCTTGCGACTCATCTGCAGCGCTCCTGGCGCCGCTGCTGATGTTCTTCGAATCGTCTGCCACGTCAGGACATACTTCACCTCCAGAAGTGACCTACGCCACCGTAACCAGGGGTTGACGAGGCGTGATTAATGCCACCAGGTCAAATTCTGCTCAAGTTGGAATAAGAATCGGGCATGGGTTGCTTCTTGAGCGCTTCCTCGCGCCCTGCGGCGCTCCGATTGCGGCCTGATTTCCTCTTGCATCAATGTCGTATCGTCGGGACTGCCCGCCTCGTCGACGAGCAGCGTCGGCGACCGAACCAGAGGAGCGCCCGTGACGCAGCAGACGCCGCAGGTCCCGCAGGCCCAGCCGGAGCTCGCGGAGGTCCGCAACTTCCGCGACGTGGGCGGGCTGCCGACCGTGGACGGGCGTCGCGTACGGGAGGGCAGGCTGTTCCGCAGCGGACACCTCGCCCACGCCACGGCGGAGGACGCGGCGTTCCTGGCCGGCCTCGGGCTGCACACCATCTTCGACTTCCGCAACGCCTCGGACATCAAGCTGGAGGGCCCCGACGTCGCGCTGCCCGGCGTGCGCAACGTGAACATCCCGCTGACCGACCCGGCCGACGGCGCCGAGTTCTGGACGATGGTCCGCGACGGTGAACTGGATCAGCTGCGCACCGCGCTCGGCGACGGCAAGGCCGCGGCCCGGATGGCCGCCACCTACCGGCACATCATCACCACCCGTACCGAGGACCACAGTCGGGTGCTGCACGCGCTCGCCGAGGACAGCGTCCCGGCGCTGATGCACTGTGCGGCCGGCAAGGACCGGGCGGGCCTGTCCGTGGCCGTGACCCTGCTGGCGGTCGGGGTGGAGCGGGACGCCATCGAGGCCGACTACCTCAAGTCCAACGACCCGCACCGCCGCTACAAGATCCGCCGCTCCGACAACTCCGCGGTCGGCATGTCGCAGGAGGTCATGGAGCTGCTCTCGCCGCTGTTCGGCGCGCACACCGACTACCTCGCGGCCGCCTACGACGCGATCGAGCGGACCTGGGGCTCGACGGAGAAGTACCTGACCGAGGGCCTGAAGCTGGCCCCCGAGACCCGCGAGCGGCTGCGCGACGCACTGCTGGCCGACTGACCGGACCCCCGGCCCCGGGCCCCTGGTTCTAGGGTTCGGCGACCCAGCCCGCCGCCAGCACCAGCCCCGACGCCCGGTGCACGGCGAGGAAGCCGAAGGGCCGGTCGAAGCGGGCCGTGATCCGCGGCGCCTCGTACGGCGGGGGCGGCGGCACGGCCCCCGGTGCGGCCGGCACGACCGTGACGGCCGCGGCCCGGAAACCGAGCGCGCCGAAGGTCGCGGTGGCCTGCTGCCGGGCTGCCGACACCGCGAGCGGCTGGTCGCTGATGCCCGGAAAGTGCCCGCGGGAGGTGTCCGCCGCGGCGGTCAGCCCGAACAGCTCCGGCCGCTTGAGCAGATCGTGTGCGGCGTCGACGGTGAACCGCACGGTCGTGAGGTCCAGGCGCGGCACCCCGTCGTAGCTGGGCACCGTCGTCACCCGCAGCCCCGGCCCGGCGCCGTCGGCCGGCACCGCACCGGACACCGCCGGGTACCGCCCGGCCAGCGCCTCGACGCCGTGTCCCAGCACCTCGCCGCCCGGTACGCCGGGCCCGCCGAGCAGCAGATGGACGTCCAGGCCGTTGTCGCCCTCGACGCGTACGGCGGTCAGCGGGCCGACCGGGGTGCCGTGCACCCGGACCTGCGAGGCCGCCGCCCCGGAGCGGCTCAGCGCGGTCACCTCGCGCCCCGCCCAGGGGCCTTCGGTGAGCCGCAGTGGGTACTCCCCGAAGGGCTCCGCCCAGGTCGTCCGCACCAGCAGCGCACTGGCCAGGACGAGCAGCAGGTCCGGGGTGACCTCGACCGGCATCCGCTCGATCAGCCCCTCGGTGTGGCGCCGCGCCCAGGCGTCCAGCGCCTCCTGGTCCGCCGCCGCGGCGCCGGTCAGCTCGCCGAGCGTGCCCGGCGCCAGACCGTCCCGCCACTCCGGGCGCAGCGCCAGGGTGCGCCGGGCCCACACCGCGGCCGCGGCGCCGACACCGTCGGCCGCGTCCAGCGCCCGTAGCAGCGACCGGCCCTCCGACGGCGCGCGCTCCGGGTCGGTGCCGAGCGCCTCGGCCAGCTCCGTACGGGCCGGGCCCGCCGAGGGGCCCGCGAGCAGCGCCAGCAGCGGCCAGACACCGGCCGCGGTGAGGACCGTGCCGGCCTCCCCCACCGCCGCCCGCGCCCAGCGGGCCGTCATGCCGTTCACGGACCGCACCGTCGTCGCGGCCACCATCGCGTTCCCCCCAGCGCTGTCAGCGGTGCGCGACCGCCTGTTTGACCAGCGTCCGCCCGAAGTCCCACATCAGGCCGCCGCCACCGTGGGCGTCGTCCATGACGGCCGTGAAGGCGTCGACGAACCGGTCCACCTCCCGCTCGCCGATGATCAGCGGCGGGATCAGCTTAATGACCTCCAGGTGGTCGCCGGAGACCTGGGTGAGGATGCGGTGCCGCTGCAGCAGCGGCACCACGACCATCTGCGCGAACAGCCCCTTGCGGGCCGCCTGCAGCATCGTCCAGCGGCTGCGCAGCCCGAGCGAGGTGGGCCTACCGAACTCGATGCCGATCATCAGGCCGCGGCCCCGTACGTCGTGCAGCAGCTCGTACTCGGGGATCAGCTCGGCGAGCCGGCCGCGGAGCAGATCGCCGGTGTGCCGGGCGTGCGCGACGGTCTGCTCGTCCTCCATCACCGCGAGGACCGCCAGACCGGCCGCCATCGCCTGGGCGTTGGAGCCGAAGCTGGCGGAGTGGACCAGTACGCGGTCCATGGACGAGTAGACCTTTTTGAAGATCCAGTCCTTGCCGAGGGTCGCGCCGACCGGGACGTAGCCGCCGGACAGGGCCTTGGCCACGCACACCAGGTCCGGTGCGACACCGTCCTCGTGCTGGTAGGCGAAGAAGTCGCCGGTGCGGCCGAGGCCGGTCTGCACCTCGTCGGCGATCAGCAGGGCCTTGTGCCGGTGCAGGAGGTCCTGCGCGGCCCGCAGATAGCCGGGCGGCGCCTCGTGCACGCCCTTGCCCTGGATCGGCTCGACGATGAGCGCGGCGACGTCGCCCTTCGTCAACTCCCTTGCCAGCGCGTCGAGATCACCGAGCGGTACGGCGGTGTCGGGCAGCAGCGGGGCGAAGCCGTCGCGGAAGCCGTCCTCGCCGTTGACGGAGAGGGCGCCGGTGGTCAGGCCGTGGAAGGCGTGGGTGCAGTACAGGATGCGCGGCTTCCCGGTCGCGTACCGGGCGAACTTCAGCGCGGTCTCGACGGCCTCGGTGCCGCTGTTGCCGAAGAAGACCCGGTCGAGGTGCGGGGCGTGGCCGAGCAGCTTCTCGGCGAGGAGCCCGGGCAGCGGCTGGCAGTCGAAGCGGGTGAGGTCGGCCAGCTGGGCGTCGAGGACGTCGTGCAGCGCCCGGCGGACGACGGGGTGGTGCCGGCCCAGCCCCATCACCCCGAAGCCGGCGAGCATGTCGAGGTAGTCCTGGCCCTCCGCGTCCCAGAAGTACGCGCCCTCGGCCCGCTCGTAGACCTTGTCGAAGCCGATGGTGTGCAGCATCCGCGGCAGCTGGTGGTTCAGATGGCGGGTGTGCAGCTCGTAGCGCTCGCCACCGCGCTCCGCGAGCAGCCGCGTCAGGTCGAATCCGGTCATGAGACGCTCTCCTTACGGGCCAGCGCGGCGCTGATCCGGCCGGCGATCTCGGCCGGGGTCAGGCCCAGGTCGGCCAGCAGCTCGGCCCGCTTGGCGTGCGGCAGGAACTGCTCGGGGATGCCGAAGGTGCGCAGCGGTACGTCGACTCCTGCGTCCCGCAGCGCCTGGCCGACCGCCCAGCCGACGCCGCCGGTACGACTGTTGTCCTCGACCACGGCCACCAGCGCGTGGTCGGCGGCGAGTTCGGCAAGGGCCGGGTCGACCGGCTTGACCCAGCGCGGGTCGACGACCGTCGCGTCCACGCCGCGCGCCGCGAGCAGTTCGGCGACGCGCAGGCAGACCGGTGCCATCACGCCGACCGCGACCAGGAGGACGTCCGGGTGCGGTGCCCGGTGCAGGACGTCCACCCCGCCGATCCGGTCCACGGCCGGGATCGGGTCGTCCACCGCTTCCTTGGGGAAGCGCAGCACGGTCGGTGCGTCGTCCACGTCGAGGGCCTCGCGCAGCTGGGCGCGGAGCTGGTCGGCGTCGCGCGGGGCGGCGATCCGCAGGCCGGGGACGACGCCGAGCACCGACAGGTCCCACATGCCGTTGTGCGAGGCGCCGTCGGTGCCGGTGACGCCGGCCCGGTCCAGGACGAAGGTGACGCCGCACCTGTGCAGCGCGACGTCCATCAGGACCTGGTCGAAGGCGCGGTTGAGGAAGGTGGCGTAGACCGCGAGGACCGGGTGCAGACCGCCGGTGGCGAGCCCGGCCGCGGACACCGCGGCGTGCTGCTCGGCGATGCCCACGTCCCACACCCGGTCCGGGAACGCCTCGGCGAACTTCCGCAGGCCGACCGGCTGCAGCATCGCCGCCGTGAGGGCGACGACGTCCTCGCGTTCCTCGCCGATGCGGACCATCTCGTCGCCGAAGACGGACGTCCAGGACGGCGCGCCGGGCGGGGCGACCGGCGCGCAGGTCAGCGGGTCCATCACGCCGACGGTGTGGAAGTGGTCGGCCTCGTCCTCCAGGGCGGGCCGGTAGCCGCGGCCCTTCTCCGTCAGGCAGTGCACCAGGACCGGGCCGTGGAATCCGGACGCGCGGCGCAGCGCCGATTCGACGGCCGGGATGTCGTGCCCGTCGATCGGGCCGACGTACTTCAGGCCCAGGTCCTCGAACATGCCCTGCGGCGCGATGAAGTCCTTCAGGCCCTTCTTGGCGCCGTGCAGCGTGCCGTAGAGCGGTTTGCCGACGACCGGGGTGCGCTCCAGCAGGTCCTTGCCGCGGGCCAGGAAGCGCTCGTAGCCGTCGGTGGTGCGCAGGGTGGCGAGGTGGTTGGCCAGGCCTCCGATGGTCGGCGCGTAGGAACGCTCGTTGTCGTTGACGACGATGATCAGCGGGCGGTCCTTGGCGGCGGCGATGTTGTTCAGGGCTTCCCAGGCCATGCCGCCGGTCAGTGCGCCGTCGCCGATGACCGCGACGACGTGGTCCTTCTTCCCGCGCACCTGGTTGGCCTTGGCCAGACCGTCCGCCCAGCCGAGAACCGTCGAGGCGTGGCTGTTCTCGATGACGTCGTGTGCCGACTCCGCCCGCGAGGGGTAGCCCGACAGGCCGCCCTTGGCCCGCAGCTTGGAGAAGTCCTGACGGCCGGTGAGCAGCTTGTGCACGTACGACTGGTGGCCGGTGTCCCACAGGATGCGGTCGGCGGGTGAGTCGAAGACCCGGTGCAGGGCGAGGGTCAGCTCGACCACGCCCAGGTTGGGGCCCAGATGGCCACCGGTGCGGGCCACCGCGTGGACGAGGAAGTGCCGGATCTCCTCGGCGAGCAGGGGCAGGCGGTCGGCGGGGAGCGCCTTGAGGTCACGCGGGCCGCTGATGTGTTCCAGCATCGTCATGTTCGGTCCCCCTCGGGTCGTTCGGCGGCCGTGGCGGGGGGAACCCGCCGCGGCGACGGGCTCCCCCGGAGGCGACGGGTCAGCCGCGGTTTCCGGCGACGGTCTCCTTGGCCGCTCGGAGGGATTCCTTGAGGGAGCCCATGGTGGCGAGGACGGCGGTGGGTTCGTAGCCGCAGTGCGCCATGCAGTTGGCACAGCGCGGGTCCTTGCCGCGGCCGTATTTGTCCCAGTCCGTCTCTTCGATGAGTTCCCGGTACGTCGGCACGTATCCGTCACTCATCAGGTAGCAGGGGCGCTGCCAGCCGAACAGCGAGTAGTTGGGGATGGCCCAGGCCGTGCACGGGAAGTCCGCCTTGCCCTCCAGGAAGTCCAGGAAGAGCGGGCTGTGGTTGAGCCGCCAGCGGCGCCGGTTGCCGCCGGCGAACGCCTTCCGGAACAGCTCGCGGGTCTGCTCGACGCCGAGGAAGTGCTCCTGGTCGGGGGCCTTCTCGTAGGCGTAGGCGGGCGACAGCATCATCTCGTCGACCTGGAGGTCGTCGTTGAGGAAGTTGAGGACCTCGATGACGGTCTGCGGGGTGTCGGTGTTGAAGAAGGTGGAGTTGGTGGTGACCCGGAATCCGCGCCGCTTGGCTTCCTTGATCGCCGCGACCGCCTCGTCGAATACGCCTTCCTTGGCGACGGATTCGTCGTGCCGTTCACGCATTCCGTCGATGTGCACCGCGAACGCGAAATAGGGCGAGGGGGTGAACTTCTCCATCTTCTTGCGCAGCAGCATGGCGTTGGTGCACAGGAACACGTATTTCCGCTTGGCCACCAACTGCCGTACGATCTCGTCGATCTGCGGGTGCATCAGGGGTTCTCCCCCGGCGATGGAGACCATCGGGGCACCGGACTCCAGGACCGCGCCGACCGCCTGCGCCACCGGCATCCGCTGCTTGAGCACCCCGGCCGGATGCTGGATCTTTCCGCAGCCCTCACACTTCAGATTGCATGCGAAGAGCGGTTCCAGCTCGACGATGAGGGGGAACTTCTCGCGCCGCCGGATCATCTTCTGTTCAAAAAGATAGGTCCCGACCCGGATGGACTGACGGAGCGGCATGGCCATCTGGCTCACCTCCTGGGGAGCAGCAAAGAACGGTGCCATTCGTAGAAAACAGGAAGCACACTGCGCAGCACGCGGAAGGCTGATATTCCCCCGCGTACCGTGCCGATGCGGACGAGTTCATGTTCTGGAGCGTCCACGATCACCCGGACGGCCGCAACCGGACGGGCGCCGGCCCGCCGGGCGGTGCGAAGCGTGGCGGCGGATTCCATGTCCACCGCGATGGCGCCGGAGGCGTGCAGCTCGGCCCGTTCCGCGCCGCGTACGACGTGGTCGGAGCCGCGCAGCAGCCCGCGGTGCACGGTCAGGCCGCGCTGCCGCAGGGCGCCGACCAGCGGCCCGTTGTCGCGGCAGGGCACGTCCGGCAGGCCCGGGCGGTGGTCCCGGGTGGCCTCGGCGACGACCACGTCCCCCGGGCGCATACCGGGCGCGAGGCCGGCGCAGAAGCCGCTGGCGACGACGGGCGAACAGGCGGTGTCCGCGCCGTCACGCAGCGCGTCGGCGAGGGCCCGTTCGGCCGCCTGGGGGCCCATGCCGGTGCGCAGCACGACCAGCCCCGGGCGGCTCCCGCCGGGGTCCGCCGCCCGGTCTCCCCCGCGCAGCGCGAACCGCTCGATGCCGAGCGCACAGGCGACCAGCAGCGGGGGGTCCGCACTCGCGGGGGGCCGTCTCGGCATCAGGCCCCCACCGGCGCTCCGGCCGGTCCGCCGTTGACGTAGCGGCCCAGCGCGGTCAGCGGGAAGACCTGGCGGTAGAGGTGGTAGTTGATGGAGAAGTCCCAGGGGAAGCCGGTGCCGGTGAAGTGCGGCTCGTCCCAGGAACCGTCCTCGCGCTGGGTCGCGGCCAGATACCGCACCCCGCGGCGCACCGCCTCGCCGTCCCGCTCACCGGCCGCGAGCAGCGCCATCAGCGCCCACGCGGTCTGCGAGGCGGTCGAGGCGCCGCGCCCGGCCCAGGCGTCCTGCTCCGCGTACGACCGCTGGTCCTCGCCCCAGCCGCCGTCGTCGTTCTGCACCCGCTCCAGCCAGCCGACGGCGCGGCGCACGGCCGGGTGGGAGGCGGGGATGCCGGCCGCGGCGAGCGCGGGCAGCACCGAGCCGGTGCCGTAGACGTAGTTGGTGCCCCAGCGTCCGAACCAGGCGCCGCTGGGCTCCTGTTCGGCGAGCAGCCAGGCGATGCCGCGGCGGGTGCGCGGGTCGTGCGTCCGGCCGACCTCGGCGAGCATCTCCACGACGTGGGCGGTGACATCGGCCGACGGCGGGTCGATGACCTCACCGAAGTCGCAGAACGGCAGGCGGTTGGGGAACGGGCTGGTGTTGTCGACGTCGAACGCGCCCCAGCCGCCGTCCCGGGACTGCATCCCGAAGTTCCAGCGCACCGCGCGGTCCACCGCGGCGGCCACCCGCTGCGGGTCCGGGTGCTCGACCCGGCGCAGTGCGAGCACCACCTCGGCGGTGTCGTCGATGTCCGGGTAGTTGTCGTTGTGGAACTCGAACGCCCAGCCGCCGGGCGGGAGTTGGGGACGCTTGACGCTCCAGTCGCCGGGCCGGTCGATCTGCTCGGCGAGCATCCAGTCGACGGCCTTGACCAGCTGCGGGTGGTCGGCGGGCAGTCCGGCGTCGGCGAGCGCGATGGTGGCGAGGCAGGTGTCCCAGACCGGGGACTGGCAGGCCTCGATCATGCGCGAACCGTCCTCACGCCAGACCGCGAACCGGTCCAGGGAGGCCAGTCCCTCGCGCAGTACGGGGTGGTCGAGGTCGTAGCCGAGGAGGTGCAGGGCGATGATCGAGTACACGGCGGGCGGCTGGATGCCGCCCCAGCAGCCGTCGTTCTCCTGCCGTTCGACGATCCAGCGGGCCGCCGAGCGCATCGCGGTGCGGCGCAGCGTGCGCAGTGCGACCTTGTGGTAGACCCGCAGGGCCTTGTCGAGGCGCTGGAAGAGGCCGTCCCAGCTGGTGGCCGGGGCGAGCGGGCGGGGCGGGGCGGGGCGGCGCGGGTCGGTGTGCAACTCGTCCAGGGCGAACGGCGCCGGGCGGACCGGGCGTTTGGCGGAGACGATGGTCAGCGGCACGATGGTCTGCCGCGCCCAGCACCCGAAGTCGTAGATGTTGAGCGGGAACCACTTCGGGAAGAAGATGAGCTCCGGCGGGAGCTGGGGCAGGTCCTCCCACCGCCACCAGCCGAAGAGGGCCAGCCAGATGCGGGTGAAGACCCGGGAGGCGGCGACCCCGCCCCGTTCGCGGACCCAGGCGGACGCGGCGGCCATGTGCGGGGCGTCCGGTGCGTCCCCGGCGAGCCGCAGGGCGACGTAGGCCTCGATGGTGGTGGAGAGTTCACCGGGCCCGCCGTGGAAGGTGGCCCAGGTGCCGTCGGTGCGCTGCTCGCCGCGGATGTGGCGGGCGGCGGCCTCGGTGATCTCGGGGTCCGGGATGCCCAGGAACTGACGGAGCAGCAGGTCCTCGGCGTCCATCGTGACGTTGGTCTCGAGGTCGCCCTTCCACCAGCCGGCCGGGTCCTGGGCGGCGAGCAGATGGTCGGTGGCGCGGGCGGTCGCGCGGCGCGCGGCCTCGGCCGTGTCCTCGGCGACGGCGGTGGCGGTCCCGCGGGTCGGTGCGGTGGTCTTCTCAGCGGTGGCATCGCTGGCCGAAGGGGCCCGGGGCGGCAGCGCCCCGGTGCTTCCGTCGGTCGTCGCTGTCATGGCTTCCCCTTCTGCAGTGAACTGTCAAAGCGTGCTCAGGGATTCCGTCGGCCGGCGCCCGTCCCCCACTGCCCTAAAGACGTGGGTGGGGGCACCTCCCAGCGGTAGCTGGGGGAGTACCCCCAGGCACCGGCCGGCGACTGCGATCTATTCGTCGTCGGTGGGGAGTCATCTTTCCCGTACGACGACGAAGTCGGCGAGCGCGACGAGCTGCGCCCGGACCTTCTCCGGCATGTCGATCTCGTCGAGCGCGGCGATGGCGGTGGCGTGCTGGCGGCGGGCCTCCTGGGAGGTCCACTCGCGGCCGCCGGCCTCCTCGATGAGGGCCGCCCGGGAGGCGAACTCCTCCTCGGTGAAGTCGGCGATCTCGGTCTCGCTCTTCTTGGCGTCGGCGGCCAGGATCTGGGCCAGCCGCTCGGAGGCCGGACCGCCGGCGGCGAGCGCGGCGACGACCGGCAGCGACTTCTTGCGCTGCCGCAGGTCGCTCCAGGTCTGCTTGCCGGTGGCTTCCGGGTCGCCCCAGATGCCCAGCAGGTCGTCGACGGCCTGGAAGGCGAGGCCGAGGTGGTAGCCGTACTTCTCCAGGGTGTCGGCGGTGCGGTCGTCGGCGCCGCCCAGGACCGCGCCGATGGAGACCGCGCAGGCCAGCAGCGCGCCGGTCTTGTTGCCCTCCATCTCCAGGCACTCCTCGACGGTGACCCGCTCGCGGTGCTCGTAGGAGATGTCCTGGGCCTGGCCGTCGATCAGCTTGCGGGTGGCCAGGGTCAGCCGGCGGGTGGCGCGGCCGGCGTCGACGGTGCCGAGCTCCAGCAGTATTTCGTTGGCCAGCGCAAACAGCGCGTCGCCGACGAGGATGGCCTGCGCCGGGCCGTGCACCTTCCAGACCGTGTCGCGGTGCCGGCGCTGTTCGTCGCCGTCCATCAGGTCGTCGTGCAGCAGCGAGAAGTTGTGCACCAGCTCGACGGCGACCGCACCCGGGATGCCGACCTCGGGGGCCGCGCCGGCGGCCTCGGCGGACAGCAGGGCGAGCGCGGGGCGGACGGCCTTGCCACTGTCGCCGGACGCGGGTTTGCCGGTCGCGTCGATCCAGCCGAAGTGGTAGGCGGCGACGGTGTCCATGGGAGGGGCGAGCCGGCCCACGGCAGCACGCAGCACGGGAGTGGCGAGTGTCCGTCCGCGCTCCAGCAGCGCGGTGACGCTCTCGGTGTCGATAGCTGGGGAAGCCGGATTCACGGTTTCTCCTCTGTTTCCGATGCTCGTGCTCGTGCGAGCGCTCGTACTCGTAGTCATGCCGCCTCCTGAGGCAACTGGCCCTGGGGGAAGCCGAGTTCGTTGAGTGCCTCGCGAGCGGCGGCGGTGCCGCTGCGAACTGCGCTCTCCATGGTCGCGGGCCACCCGGTGGCGGTCCACGCGCCGGCCAGGTACAGGCCGGGGGCTTGGGTGCGGGCGGCGGGGCGGAGCCTGCCGACGCCCGGGGCGGGCGCGAAGGTCGCGGTGCGCTCGCGGGTGACGAAGAAGTCGATGATCCGGGCGCCCCGGGCGGCCGGCAGCAGCCGCTCCAGCTCGGGGAGGTAGCGGGCGCGGAGCTTGGCGACCGGCTGGTCGATCTCCTCCTGCGCGGCGGACTGCGACACGGCCAGGTACTGGCAGCGTTCGTTACCCGGTGTCCTGGTCAGTCCGGAGGCGTCGGTGCGGTCGAAGACCCACTGGACGGGCGAGCCGACGGCGGCGAAGAAGGGGCGGCGCAGGACCTTGCGGTCGTACACGACGTGGAGGTTGAGGATCGGGGCGGTGCCGATGTCCAGCAGCCGGTCCCGGTCGGCCAGCGCCCCGGCGGGCAGCAGCCCGTGCGTCTCGCGCTGCGGTACGGCGAGGACGACGGTGTCCGCGGTGAGCCGCTCGCCGCCGTGCGGGCCGTTCTCCACCGCGACCCGCCAGCGGCCGTCGGTCCGGGTGACGGACGCGGCGCGGGTGCGCAGCGCGATCCGCACCCCGGCCTTCTCCAGTGCCGTACGGGCGAGGGCGTCGTGCACGTCGCCGAGCGGGACCCGGGACCAGCCGATGTCGGCGGCGCCGGGGGCGGACAGCAGCCCGGTCTTGAAGACCTTGGCGGCCAGGCCCATCGAGGCGTCGCCGGCCCGGGCGTTGAGGGTGGCGATGCCGACCAGGTCCCACAGCGCCTCGACGGCCCGGGACGACTGGCCGTGGCGGCGGAGCCAGCTGCCGAAGTCGACGCCGTCCAGGACCGGGTCGGCCGGGTCGAGGCCCTGGAGCGCGAGGGTGGCGCGCACGACGCCGGCCCGCTCGGCCGGGGAGAGGTGCGGATAGCGCGCGAGGCCGGCGGCGAGGTGCAGCGGGACGGGCAGGGCGGTGCGCCGCAGCCGGCCGAGCCGCATCCGGTCGGCGTCGAGAACGGGCACGTCCATCCGGTCCTGGAGGGGCACCAGGTGGGCCGCCCCGAGCCGGTCCAGCATCCGGCCGTAGGCGGTGCAGCACCGCAGGTAGACGTGCTGGCCGTTGTCGACGCTCAGTTCGCCGGCGGCCGAGTCGCGGCGGAAGGAGAAGACCAGTCCGCCCAGGCGGGGGCGGCCCTCGACGAGGGTGACCCGCAGCCCGGCGTCGGCCAGCGCGAGGGCGGCGGTGGTGCCCGCCAGCCCGCCACCGACCACCACCGCGGTGGCTGTGGATGTCATGTGTGCTCCCCCCGTACGTGGGTCATGGACGCAGCCGCCCGGGGGAGGGTTGCCCGCCGTGCTGACGCGGGGTCACCGCTGTCGTGCGTGGCCCGGCCGGTCATCCGCGCCTCCGTACGGCCTGCCGGCGGCCGATCGCCCGCGCGTCGAGCCCGGACAGACCGCGCACCGCGACGAACGCCTTCTCCCAGCCGGGCAGCGAGACCCGGCCGCGCAGCACCGCCTCGGGGTCGGCGGCGATCCGGGTGAGCAGGCGGTGGTAGATGCCGGCCATCGCGGCCACGCAGGCGCCGCTGCGCCGGTCGAGCATCGGCAGCAGCCGGAAGCCCTCGGCGAACAGCGCGCGGGCGCGTTGCACCTCGTGGTGGACCAGGCCGGCGAAGTCGGAACCGGGCGGCGGCACGGGGTGGGCGAAGCCGGCCTCACAGCCGAACTTGGCGAGGTCCTCGGCGGGGAGGTAGGTCCGGCCGTTGCCGGCGTCCTCGCGAACGTCCCGGAGGATGTTGGTGAGTTGGAGGGCGAGACCGAGTGTGTCGGCGTACTCGGCGGCGCGCTCGGGGTCCGGTGCGCCGGGCACGGTGCCGAACACGCCGAGCGAGAGCCGGCCGATGGCGCCGGCGACGCAGCGGCAGTAGACCTTGAGCTCGTCCCAGGTCTCGTAGGTCTCGCCGCGCACGTCGGCCAGCACGCCGTCGATCAGCTCGTCCAGCGCGTCGAGCGGGACCGGGAAGCGGCGGGCGGCGTCGGCGAGGGCGACGGCCACCGGGTCGGTGTCGTCCTCGTCGAGCCGGCCGTCCTTGATACGGGCCAGCAGCGCCCGGGTGTCCTCCAGGCGCTGCTGCTTGGCGGCGGGCTCCAGACCGCCGTCGCCGATGTCGTCGACCCGGCGGGAGAAGGCGTAGAGCGCCGACATCGCATGGCGCTTGTCGGTCGGCAGCAGCCGGATGCCGTAGGCGAAGTTGCGTGCCTGCTGCCCGGTGATGGCTTCGCAGTAACGGTATGCAGCGAGCACCGGCGCGGACGCGTGTGCGGTTGCCTCCACGGTCCGACTCACCCCTCTCTTCGCAATGTCGCCCCGACCTCGCGCAGCAGGCTGAGCTTGGTCGGTTTGGGCGGTCCAGGGAGTACGTCGTGTTCGGCGGCCGCGACCGCCTGGAGTGCGGCACGTCCGCCGGCGACGAAACCGGCCAGCAGCAGCTTCAGTCTGCCGTGGACGCTACCCACCAGCGCGGTGCCTTCATCCAGCAGGTCACGGGCGCGTTCCGCCTCGTAGGCGATCAGTGCGCGCACCGATGCGCCCCCGCTCGGCGCGGCCAGATCGGCTTCCGAGACGCCGAAGCGTTTCAGATCCTCGGCGGGGAGGTAGATGCGGTCGCGCCCGAGGTCCTCGGCCACGTCCTGGATGTGCTCGACGATCTGCAGGGCGGTGCAGACGGCGTCCGAGCGGCGGAGGCGCTCGGGGCTTGCGGTGCCGGTGATGCCGAGGACGAGCCGGCCGACGGGGTTGGCGGACAGCTCGCAGTAGGCGGCCAGGTCGTCGTACGTGGCGTAGCGGCTGACCCGCTGGTCCTGGCGGTTGGCCTCGATCAGGCCGAGGAACGGTTCGGGGGTCAGCTCGCAGCGGCGGACGGTCGGGCCGAGGCGGCGCATCAGCGGGTGCTTGGGGCCGGGCGCGCGGTCACTGAAGACGCGCGCCAGGTCCGCCTCCAGGGCGTCGAGCAGCGCGGGCCGGTCGTCGAACTGTGCCCGGTCGAGCCCGAGGAGTACGGCGTCGCCGCCGCCGGGCGCGAGGTCGCCGTCGCCGATGTCGTCGACGAGCCGGGCGAAGCCGTACACGGCCATCAGGTCGGCCCGCCAGGCGCGGGGCAGGAAGAACGGCGCGACCGGGAAGTTCTCGTGTGCGGCCTGATCGAGCACGGTGCGCGTCTGGTCCCGCCCGTCACCCGCCGCCACCCTTCGGAGGAAGGCGCGACGCGCCCGCTCGTTGTCTCGGCTCACCGGGGGCTGCCCGGCGCATTTCGGTGCCGGAGCGAACCAGTAGCCATTGCCGTCACGTCTCCCGTTCTACACCGCCAAGCTAAAACATCCTATTTCGGACACGCCGCCTCCGACGACGCGCCCCGATCGAGCCCTCATCGCCCTCTTGGGTGAGTATTGCCCGACTTGTTCCACTTGTGCTGTTCGGCACCCGTACAGCTTACGCCGTACATCTCCCTTGCGTCCGAGTGGGTACCGAAGCCCGGGGCAACGATCCGGTCAACACCCACTTCGGGCGAACTGTTCCCGTTGTCCGCGGAGTTGACCAATCCGTCACCGTCGAAGGCCCCCGCGGGACGGACCCGCGGGGGCCTTCCAGGTGTCCGGCGGACTACTTGCCGGTCTCCTTCTCGTAGGCCTTGATGACCTCGTCGGTGGGGCCGTCCATCAGCAGCTCGCCGCGTTCCAGCCACAGCACGCGGTCGCAGGTGTCGCGGATGGACTTGTTGTTGTGGCTGACCAGGAAGACCGTGCCGGCCTCCTTGCGCAGCTCGCGGATCCGGGCCTCGGAGCGCTTCTGGAACGCCCGGTCGCCGGTGGCCAGCGCCTCGTCGATCATCAGCACGTCGTGGTCCTTGGCCGCGGCGATGGAGAACCGCAGCCGCGCCGCCATACCCGAGGAGTACGTGCGCATCGGCAGCGAGATGAAGTCGCCCTTCTCGTTGATACCGGAGAAGTCGACGATCCCGTCGTAGCGCTCCCGGATCTGCTCACGCGACATGCCCATGGCCAGACCGCCGAGGACGACGTTCTTCTCGCCGGTCAGGTCGTTCATCAGGGCCGCGTTCACGCCCAGCAGGGAGGGCTGGCCGTGGGTATAGACCTTGCCGCGCTCGGCCGGCAGCAGACCGGCGACCGCCTTGAGCAGGGTGGACTTGCCCGAGCCGTTCGAACCGATCAGGCCGATCGACTCCCCGCGGTAGGCGGTGAAGGAGACGCCCTTGACCGCGTGGACCTCGCGCACGCCGGTGGAGGGCTTGCGGCGGACGATGCGGTTCAGCGCCGCGGTGGCGCTGCCCTTGCCCGCACCCGTGCCGTAGACGCGGTAGACGATGTGCAGATCGTCCGCGATCACGGTCGGGATCCGCTCCTGGGCGGCCGCCGTCGGCTGCACGCCGTTGTTCTGCTCAGCCACGTCCGTACCGCTCCTCAGCCTTCCAGAAGTACACGAAGCCGGCGACACCCATCAGCAGCGCCCAGCCGCCGGCGAACGCCCACACGTGCGGGGGCAGCTTGTTCGCCGTGAAGCTGTCGATCAGCGCGAAGCGCATCAGGTCGATGTAGACCGCCGCCGGGTTCGCGTTGAGCAGCACCTCCACGAACTGCGGGACGTGCTTGCCCTTCAGGATCAGGTCGATGCTGAACATCACGCCGGACGCGTACATCCAGGTCCGCATGATGAACGGCATCAGCTGCGCCAGGTCCGGGGTCTTGGAACCCAGCCGCGCCATGACCATCGCCAGACCCGTGTTGAACACGAACTGCAGCAGCAGCGCCGGGAACACCAGGAGCCACGACCAGGTCGGCATCTGCCCGAAGCCGAGCAGGATCAGGACCAGCACGCCCATGGAGAACAGCAGCTGCTGCAACTGCATCAGGCAGAACGAGATCGGCAGGCAGGCCCGCGGGAAGTGCAGCGCCCGCACCAGGCCCAGGTTGCCGGAGATCGCCCGGGTGCCGGCCATCACCGAGCTCTGGGTGAAGGTGAAGATGAAGACGCCGGTCACCAGGAACGGCACGAAGTCGGGGACGCCCTTCCGCGTGCCGATCAGCAGGCCGAAGATCAAGTAGTAGACGAGCGCGTTCAGCAGGGGCGTCGCCACCTGCCAGACCTGGCCCAGCTTGGCCTGGCTGTACTGTGCGGTCAGCTTGGCGCTGGCGAAGGCGGAGATGAAATGCCGCCGGTGCCACAGCTGCCGGACGTACTCGGGGAGGCTCGGACGCGCCCCGCTCTGCGCGAGCCCGTACTTCTGGGCCCGCTGCCCCGCGGTCAGCCCTTCGTCGGAAGCTGCCGGGGCACTCATGGCGACCGCACTGTCGTGCGTGGTCTCGCTCACAGTTGACACTTTCGTCCTCAAGGTGCGCTGCCGGGGCCACGCCCCGGCTCGCGCCTGATGCTCTCAGATACGAGCTTGTCAGATGACGGGAGGGCGGCCCAGTCGGGTCAGTCGCCAAACGGTAGCCCACTTCATGGGACGCCTGGGACCGCACGGGGTGGCCCAGCCCTCCTTGAAGCCGCCCAGCCAGGCCCGCAGCGCCGGTCGCGAGGGGCGACGGGCCAGGGTGAGCAGGAACCAGACACCGAGATAGACCGGAACCAGTGCGGCGGGGAGGTTGCGGCGGGCCAGCCAGACCCGGTTGCGGGCCACCATCCGGTGGTAGACCGCGTGCCGGGCCGGTGCCGTCGTCGGGTGGTACAGGACCATGTCCGACCGGTAGTCGATCATCCAGCCGGCGTTCAGCGCCCGCCAGGCCAGGTCGGTCTCCTCGTGGGCGTAGAAGAAGTCGTCGGGCAGCCCGCCGACCTCCGCGAAGACCTTGGTGCGCACGGCGTTCGCGCCCCCGAGGAAGGTGGTCACCCGCGAGGAGCGCATCGGGTCGGACGCGCGCAGCCGGGGAACGTGCCGGCGCTGGGTCTCGCCGGTGTCCGGATCGGCGATCCGGAAGCTGACGATCCCCAGCTCGGGATCCTTGGCGAACGCCTCGCGGCACAGCTCGGCGGTGTCCTCCCGGGCCAGCAGCCCGTCGTCGTCGAGGAAGAGCAGGACGTCCATCTCGCGGCCGGCCGGCCCGAACGCCTCGATGCCGACGTTCCGGCCGGCCGGGATGCCGACGTTCTCCGGGAGCTCCACGGTCCGCACGCCCTCGGGCAGCTCCGGCAGCGGCGAACCGTTGCCGACGACGGCGACCTCGATCGGATCGCCGTCCTGCTTGGCCACCGAGTCGAGCAGCGCACGCAGCTCCTCGGGGCGGTTGCCCATGGTGATGATCACCGCACCGACGCGCATCTGGGACGCCCCCGTCACTTGAGCCTGCTGGAGGCGAGGATGGACACGAGGTGGAGCAGCGTCTGGACGAGCGCGATGCCGGCGAGCACGGCGACGCCCAGACGGGAGAAGAACAGGTCGCCCCTGATCTGGTCGACGACCGCCAGGGCCACGATCAGCAAGGACGCCTCGACGCCGAGGATCAGCCGGTGGAACTTCAGCGCGGCGGCGGCCTTGCGGGCCAGCGCCATGCCGGAGGAACGCATCTCCGACGCGGTCTCCTTCACCTGCTCCTTGCCGCTCTGCGCGCGGGCCACGCCGACCAGGTCCGTCTCCGCCTTGATCAGGATGGCGCCGAGGGCGGCCAGCGTGCCGAGGAAGGCCCACAGCCAGTCGATCCGGCCCGAGCCCCACAGGTCGGCGGCGCGCAGCCCGAAGCCCACGAGCACCGCGGCGTCGGTGAGGTACGCGCCGACGCGGTCCATCCAGACACCGGCCAGCGAGTACTGCTTGCGCCACCGGGCGATCTCGCCGTCGACGCAGTCGAGCAGCAGGTACAGCTGCACCATCAGCACGCCGAGCACAGCGCCCCCGACCCCCGGCACCAGCAGTGCCGGGGCGGCGAGGACGCCGAACAGGGTCATCAGGTAGGTCAGCTGGTTGGGCGTGACCCGGGTGTTCACCAGGTGGCGGTCGATGCGCAGCGAGATCTCGCGCATGTAGAGCCGGCCGGCCCAGTGCTCGCCGCTCCGCCGGTCCTTCACCCCCGGGGGGTGAACGACCGGGCGGAGCTCAGCTACCGATGGCTTGTGCATAGTCGGCGTAAGCGTCCCTGATCTGGTCGGTGGACAGGTCGAGGTGCTCCAGGATCGTGTAGCGCCCGGGGCGGGTCTTGGGTGCGTACGCGACGGCCTCGACGAATTCCTCGTCGGTGAAGCCGATCTCACCCGGCGTGACCGGCAGGCCGTGCCGGCGCAGCACCTCGACCATCAGGTCACGGGTCTCCTTGTCCCCGCGCAGATGCGTGGCGAAGGCGGCGGCGAGGCCGCACTGCTCGCCGTGGCTCGCGGCGCGCTTGGGGTAGAGGATGTCGAGCGCGTGGTTGATCTCGTGGCAGGCGCCGGACGCCGGACGGCTGTCGCCGGCCACCGACATCGAGATGCCGGTGAGGACCAGGCCCTCGGCGAGCACCTGGAGGAAGTTGTCGTCGCCGACTCCTCCGGGGTGCCGCAGTACGGCCTCGCCGGCCTGGCGCGCCATGGCGGCGGCCAGTCCGTCGATCGCCTCGCCGGTCTCGCGGTGCGAGAGCTCCCAGTCCGCGACCGCGGAGATGTTGGAGATCGCGTCGCCGATGCCGGAGCGGACGAAGCGGACCGGGGCCTCGCGGATGATGTCGAGGTCGATCACCACGGCGATCGGGTTCGGCACACCGTAGGAGCCGCGGCCGGCGTCGTTGTCGAGGGTGGCGACCGGCGAGCACAGGCCGTCGTGCGACAGGTTCGTCGCGACCGCGACCAGCGGCAGGCCGATCCGCGCGGCGGCGAACTTGGCGCAGTCGATGATCTTGCCGCCGCCGAGGCCCACGACCGCGTCGTAGTGCCCCTTCTTCATGGCGTCGGCGAGCTTGATCGCGTCGTCCAGGGTGCCGCCGCCGACCTCGTACCACTCGGCGCCCGGCAGCGCGGGGGACAGCCGCTCACGCAGCCGTGCCCCCGAGCCGCCGCTGATCGCGATGGCGAGCTTGCCGGACGCGGAGATGCGCTGATCGGCCAGCAGGCCCGCCAGGTCGTCCAGGGCGCCGGCGTTGATGTCGACGACGACCGGGGACGGAATGAGGCGGGTCAGTACTGGCATGCGATGTCACGGCCCTTCGCCAGGTCGTCGTGGTTGTCGATCTCGACCCACTTGACGTCGCCGATCGGCGCCACGTCCACCTTGAAGCCGCGGTTGACCAGCTCCTGGTAGCCGTCCTCGTAGTAGAGGTCGGGGTCCCGCTCGAAGGTGGTCTTCAGGGCGTCGGCCAGCTCGTCGGCGGCGGAGCCCTCGATGAGGGTGACACCGATGTACTCACCGGTCGCCTCGGCCGGGTCCATCAGCTTGGTGATCTTCTGGACGCCCTTGTCGGGGTCCACGACGACCTTCATCTCCTCGTCCGCGAGCTGCTTGACGGTGTCCAGCGCGAGGATGATCTTCTGGCCGTTGCCGCGGGCGGCGAGCAGGGTCTTCTCGACGGAGACCGGGTGCACGGTGTCGCCGTTGGCGAGGATCACGTCGTGCTTGATGGAGTCACGGCCGCACCACAGGGAGTAGGCGTTGTTCCACTCCTCGGCCTTGTCGTTGTCGATCAGGGTGAGCTTGAGGCCGTACTTCTGCTCCAGGGCCTCCTTGCGCTCGTACACGGCCTCCTTGCGGTAGCCGACGATGATCGCGACCTCGGTCAGGCCGATCTCGGCGAAGTTGCCGAGGGTCAGGTCGAGGATGGTGGTGTCCCCGTCAACCGGCACCAGGGCCTTGGGCAGGGTGTCGGTGTAGGGGCGCAGACGCCGTCCGGCGCCGGCAGCCAGCACGAGGCCGATCATGCGGGTTCTCCTTCATCGTGTACGGCGGGTGCTCCGGAGGAGACCCAGAAGCGGATGCTCTCGATGAGCACCAGCAGCGCCAGGACCACGGCCAGGGCCGTGAGCGCGATTGTGAAACCTTCAGGGGACAGCGCGGCTGCCAGGACGGTCACTACGAGGACGCGTCCCTCGTGGCCGCCGGTTGCCCGGACCAGCCACCGCGGCGGGGCCCCGGTGCCACCGCGGATGCGGTAGACGGTGTCGTAGTGATGGTAGGCGACGGCCGCGACCAGCCCGAACGCCGCGGGGAGCGCTCCGGGCACGTCCGCGCGGGCGGCCAGCACCAGGATCGTGACGTACTCGCCGGCCCGGAAGAAGGGCGGGACGAGCCAGTCGAGGGCGCCCTTGAGCGGCCGGGACACCGCCGCACCGGCCAGCAGCGCGGAGCAGGCGGCGACGCCCACGGTGAGCCAGGACGCCGGGTCGCTCTCGAAGATCACCCAGACCAGCAGCACCGCGGTCGAGAGAAATGCCATAGCCGGGGCGAGGAAGGACCCGGTCCGCCCGCGGCCGTGCGCGCCGCGGGCGATCAGCTCGGCGAGCGGCCCGGAGTCGGCGAGGTCGGCCAGCGCCCGGGCGGCGCGGTCGGTGCGCCGGGCCCGCCGGGTCAGCGAGCGCAGCACACGGCCGGCCGTGGTGTAGCAGGCGGCCAGCGCACAGCCGATGAGCAGGGCGTAGAAGACGATGCGCGGGGTGGTCAGCGCCGTGAGGACGGCGATCATGGCCCAGCGTTCGCCGATCGGCAGCACGATCATGCGGCGGACCCAGACCGTCCAGCCGACGCTGTCGAGCTTGTCGGAGAGCGCCGCGGTGGGGCTGGTGTTGCCGGCGGCGTCGTGGTTGGCCTCGTTGAAGGCGAAGTCGACGACGTGCCGGCAGGTCTGCAGGACCATCGCGCCGAGCGCCAGGGCCCATACGTCGTCCCCGCCCCGGGCGGCACCCAGCGCCAGGCCCGCGTAGTACGCGTACTCCTTGGCCCGGTCGAAGGTGGCGTCCAGCCAGGCGCCCAGCGTCGAGTACTGCAGGGAGTAGCGGGCGAGCTGCCCGTCGGTGCAGTCCAGGACGAAGGAGAGGAGCAGCAGCACGCCCGCGGCGACGAAGCCGGCGCGGGTGCCGGTGGCCGCGCTGCCCGCCGCTATCAGCGCGGTGAGCAGGGACGCGGTGGTGACCTGGTTGGGGGTGAGGCCGCGGCGCGCGCACCAGCGGGCGAGGTAGCGGGAGTACGGGCTGATGAAGAAGGTCGTGAAGAAGCCGTCGCGGGACTTCACCGCGGTGCGCAGCCGGACCGCCTCGTCGTCGACGGCCGCGACCGCCTCGCGGGCCTCCTCGCGCTGGGCGGGGGTGAGCGCGACGGTGGCGACCAGGCTGCCCAGCTCGACGCGGTGCAGACCGGTGTCGTCGCGGTCCAGGGACTCGGTGAGCGTCTCGGTGAGGACGTCCGTGAGGTGGGCGGTACCGGCGCCGACCGGGATCCGGCCGACCGCGCGGGCCAGCGCGGGACGGGCCGCGGCCTGAGCGGTGAGCGCGCCCGGCACGGCGGCGGCCGGGAAGCGCGGGTCGGTCAGCGCGAGCCGCAGGGCGTGCAGGTGGCCGACGAAGCGGGGGTCGACGAGGGCGACCCGCTCCTGTGCGGGCACCTCGGCGAGCAGCGCCGCGGCGGAGGCGGCGTCGTCCGCCGTACGGACGTCGAAGCCCAGCGTGCGCAGGTCGGCTTCGAGCGGCGACCCGGCGACCGGCGGACCGGTGAGGATGGCGGTCGACAGACGAACTCACTCCTTGGAGGCTGACAAGGCAGCGCCGGTCGACCGCATTCGATACGGACTACCCGGGCAGCGGGCGTGGCACACCGGGCGCCCGGAGGGCCGGGTGGCACGTCGGCAGAGGCTATCGGATCGCCGGATGCGGCCGTTCACCGCGCATTCACCGCACGATCGAGTGACCGACGGCTGCGCCTGCCGCGATCATCATGGTGGATGGGGTGGCGCATGAACAACTGGCCCGCGATCGCGGCCGCCGTTCCGGTGCCGGTTATGAGCGGGCTGGTCACGGGGCGGGCGGGTTGTGCCGTGGGCGGTGTGGCCAGGGCCATGCCGCCCGGCGGGGAGCGCCGGCGGCCGGTGCGGCGGCCGTTCCCAAGGGCCGGGGAGCGCCTCGCACGGTGTCCGCGGGCGGCCCCCTGATGTGGCCCCTCTCACGGTGGATGCCAGGTGGGCGCACTTCCGGCCGGACGCGCGCGAGGTGTGGCGCCGCGCACCCGCTGTGCCGGTGATGCGGACCCGGCTAGGGCAGACTTGACGTCGAAGACCGACGACAAGGATGGGCATGCCGATCACACCTGCCAACGGACAGACCGCCGAGGACACGGCGGTGCGCACGCCGGGCGGCGCCGCCGAACCGATCATGCTGGAGCTGGTCGACGAGGACGGTACGACGATCGGCACCGCGGAGAAGCTCGCGGCGCACCAGCCTCCCGGGCAGCTGCACCGGGCGTTCTCGGTCTTCCTCTTCGACGAGAAGGGCCGGCTGCTGCTCCAGCGCCGGGCGCTGGGGAAGTACCACTCCCCCGGTGTGTGGTCCAACACCTGCTGCGGTCACCCGTATCCCGGTGAGGCGCCGTTCGCGGCGGCGGCCCGCCGGACCGCGGAGGAGCTGGGCGTGGCCCCGGCGCTGCTGGCCGAGGCGGGCACGGTGCGCTACAACCATCCCGATCCGTCCTCCGGGCTCGTGGAGCAGGAGTACAACCACCTGTTCGTGGGTCTGGTGCGGGCCGAGCCGGCGCCGGACCCGGAGGAGATCGGCGAGATCGCGTTCGTGACGCCGGCGGAGCTGGCCGAGCGGCATGCCGAGGCGCCGTTCTCCGCGTGGTTCATGACCGTGCTGGATGCGGCGCGCCCCGCGGTGCGGGAGCTCACCGGACGGTCGGCGGGCTGGTAGCCAGCGGGGTGAGCGGCAGCTCGGCCCAGATCGCCTTGCCGCCGCCGGCGGTGTGCTCGACATCGCATTTGCCGCCCACCTCGGTGGTGACGGTCTTGACCAGCCACAGCCCGCGGCCCCCGACGTCGCCCTCGTCCGCCTCCAGTGCCTTGGGGCGGTAGGGGTGGTCGTCCTCGACCGCGACCCGCAGCCAGTTGGCGCCGATGGTGACCTGCACGGCGATCTGGGGTGAGAGCAGGGCGGCGTGCCGGACGGCGTTGGTGACCAGTTCGGAGACGATGAGCAGCAGGCCGTCCATGATGGCGGCGGCGACCGGCACGTGCTGTTCGGTGAGCAGGTCCCGGACCGCGTGGCGCGCCTGCGGCACCGAGGACTCCAGTGCCGGTGCGGTGAAGCGCCAGACACCTTCGTACGCGAGCGGAGAGGTCAGCTCGTCGGGGGGTTCTGCGGGGGGTCCGGAAGGCATCCTCACAGGAAGAGTGTTGAGAATGCGCTGGTCCGTACCGGCCTGCTGAACACAAGTCAGCGTCTATCGACGGCTTTTGGCGGATTCCGAGAGTTTCCCGCGGGCTGAGGACCGGCCCTGTTCTCTTTGTGCCGGGTTCGGGGATTCCCCGGGAACGGCACCCCTACGATCCCGCCATCGGGCTCGCCCTGCCCGGCGGCGGGGGCGGACAGCACGGCAGGCCCGGTGCCGGGGCACCGGGCCTGCCGTGTGTGCAGTAGCGGGGACAGGATTTGAACCTGCGACCTCTGGGTTATGAGCCCAGCGAGCTACCGAGCTGCTCCACCCCGCGTCGGTTGCCCCTACCTTACGGGTCGCCCGCCGCAGATCCAAATCGATAAACCGACCGGCCGCGGCAGGCGTGGCGCCTCGGCCCGGGCCCGCCGGGTCACACCGCCCGGTCGGTGATCCGCCCGGCCTCGACCTCGATCCGCCGTGTGGTGTGCACCGCGTCCAGCATCCGCCGGTCGTGCGTCACCAGCAGCAGCGTGCCCGGGTACGAGGCGAGCGCGGACTCCAGCTGCTCGATGGCCGGCAGGTCGAGGTGGTTGGTCGGCTCGTCCAGGACCAGGAGGTTGACCCCGCGCCCCTGGAGGAGGGCCAGCGCGGCCCGGGTCCGCTCCCCCGGCGAGAGGGTGTGCGCCGGGCGCAGCACATGGGCGGCCTTCAGCCCGAACTTGGCGAGCAGGGTGCGGACGTCGGCGGGCGGCAGGTCCGGCACGGCGGCCCGGAAGGCGTCCATCAGCGGCCGGTCGCCCAGTTGCTGGCCGCCGAAGAGCCGGCCGCGGGCCTGCTCGATCTCGCCGACCACCACGCCGGGGCCGAGCGCGGCCTGCCCGGCGTCCAGCGGGAGCCGGCCGAGCAGGGCGGCCAGCAGGGTGGACTTGCCGGAGCCGTTGGGGCCGGTGATGGCGACCCGGTCCGCCCAGTCGATCTGCAGGTCCACCGGGCCGAAGCGGAAGTCCCCGCGCCGGACGGCGGCGTCGCGCAGGGTCGCGACGACCGCGCCGGCCCGGGGCGCGGCGGCGATCTCCATCCGCAGCTCCCACTCCTTGCGGGGCTCCTCGACGACGTCCAGCCGCTCGATCAGGCGCTGGGTCTGCTTGGCCTTGGCGGCCTGCTTCTCGGTGGCCTCGACGCGGCCCTTGCGGCCGATCTTGTCGTTGTCGGGGCCTTGCGGCGGGCGTTCCGGACGCCCTTCTCCATCCAGTTGCGCTGGGTGTGGGCGCGGGTCTCCAGGGCGGCCCTGGTCTCGGCGTACTCCTCGTACTGCTCGCGGGCGTGCCGCCGGGCCCGGGCGCGTTCCTCCAGGTAGGAGGCGTAGCCGCCGCCGTAGCTGTTGACCTGCTGCTGGGCGAGGTCGAGTTCGAGTACGCGGTTGACCGTGCGGGCCAGGAACTCGCGGTCGTGGCTGACGAGGACGGTGCCGGCGCGCAGGCCGGTGACGAACTCCTCCAGCCGGTGCAGACCGTCCAGGTCCAGGTCGTTGGTCGGCTCGTCCAGCAGGAAGACGTCGTAGCGGGAGAGCAGCAGGGAGGCGAGCGAGGCCCGGGCGGCCTGTCCGCCGGAGAGGGCGGTCATCGGCTGGTCGAGGCCGACCGTGAGGCCGAGCTGGGCGGCGGTCTCCTCGGCGCGTTCGTCGAGGTCGGCGGCGCCGAGGTCGAGCCAGCGCGTGAAGGCCGTGTCGTAGGCGTCGTCGGCGCCGGGGCGCTCCTCGGCCAGGGCCTCGGTGGCGGCGTCCAGGGCGCGCTGGGCGTCGGCCACGCCGGTACGGCGGGCGAGGAAGGCCCGTACGGTCTCTCCGGGGCGGCGGTCGGGCTCCTGCGGGAGGTGGCCGACGGTGGCGGTGGGCGGGCTGAGGGAGAGCGCGCCCTCCTCCGGGGTGTCCAGACCGGCCAGCAGGCGCAGCAGCGTGGACTTGCCCGCGCCGTTGGCGCCGACGAGGCCGATCACGTCCCCGGGGGCGACGACCAGATCGAGACCGGAGAACAGGATGCGCTCGCCGTGGCCGGCGGCGAGGTCTTTGGCGACGAGGGTTGCTGACATCAGGCCGTCGATCGTAGTCGGCCGCCCGGGCCGCGGTCGCTCTAATATCCGGGCATGGAACCGGGCCTCACGACGCACGTCAGCGACGGCACAGCGACCGTCACCATCAGCAACACCGGCAAGCGCAATGCGATGACCGTCCAGATGTGGCGGGATCTGCCGCCCCTGCTGGCGCGGCTGGCGGCCGACCGGGCGGTGCGGTCGCTGGTGCTGACCGGCGCCGGCGGGACGTTCTGCGCGGGCGCGGACATCGCCTCGCTGCGCGGGCCGGCATCGGAGTCGCAGGGGCTGGCGGTGGCGGCCGAGGAGGCGCTGGCCGCCTTCCCGAAGCCGACGCTGGCGGCGATACGCGGCTACTGCGTGGGCGGCGGCGCCCAGTTGGCGGCCGCCTGCGATCTGCGGTTCGCGGAGGAAGGGGCGCTGTTCGGGGTGACGCCGGCCAAGCTGGCGGTGGTCTACCCGGCGTCCGCCACCCGCCGGCTGGTCCGCCTGGTCGGACTCTCGTCCGCCAAGTACCTGTTGTTCTCGGGGGAGTTGATCGACTGTGCGCGGGCGCTGCGGACCGGGCTGGTGGACGAGGTGCTGGCCGAGGGCGAGCTGGGCAAGCGGGTCGCGGAGTTCTCGGCCGTACTGGCGAGCCGGTCGCTGCTGACGCAGACGGCGGCGAAGGAACTGGCCAACGGCACCTGGGACGTGCCGCCGGACGAGGCGGAGGAGCGCGGCGCCCACTGGGCCGCCGAGGCCCGGGCGAGCGGCGACACCGCCGAGGGTGCCGCCGCCTTCCTGGAGCGCAGGCCGCCGCGGTTCACCTGGCCCGCCGGGTGAGCGGCACTACGCCTTCGGTTCCCGCCCCCGCTGAGCAGGGACGGGCCGTGGTCCCGCAGCGCCGCGGTGATCTCGGCCGGCGCCTTCTCCGGGGAGCCCGCGTCGTAGGGCGGCTGCGGGTCGTACTCGATGCCGAGCTGGATGATCTGGGCCGCGGTGTCCCCGGCGATCCGGCCGGCCAGCCGCAGGCCCATGTCGATGCCGGACGAGACCCCGGCCGCGGTGACGTACTTGCCGTCGAAGACCACCCGCTCCCCGGTCGGCTCGGCGCCCAGGGCCGCCAGGTGGTCCAGTCCGAGCCAGTGGGAGGTGGCCCGGCGCCCCTTGAGGAGGCCGGCCGCCGCCAGCAGCAGCGAGCCGGTGCACACCGAGGTGGTCCAGGTCGTGGCGGCGTCCACGGCGCGGATCCACTCGTGCAGCGGCCCGTCCGCCATGTGCGCGGTCTGCCCCGGGCCGCCGGGGACGACGAGGATGTCGGGCGCGGTGACCTCGTCCAGCGCGGCGTCCGCTACCAGCCCCACGGCGCCGAGGTCGCTGCGGTACGTCCCGGCGCGCTCGCCGACGAACACCGTCTCGGCGCCGGGGAGGCGGCTGAGCGTCTCGTAGGGGCCGATGGCGTCCAGGGTGGTGAAGCGGTCGTAGAGGAGGATCGCGATCTGCATGGCGTTTCCCATCAGGAGGAGTGACTCGGAAGGGTCGGGAGTGGGGCGGCCGTTCAGCGGGCCGCGGGGGCCGGCTGGAAGCGGCGGCGGTATTCGGCCGGGGAGGCGGCCAGGGCGCGGAGGAAGGCGCGGCGCATCGCCTCGGGGGTGCCGTAGCCGCAGTGGCGGGCCACCTGGGCGATGCCGTCGGCGGTGTCCTCCAGGCAGCGGCGGGCGGCCTCCAGCCGCACCCGGTCGACATAGCGACCCGGCGTCATACCGACCTCGTCGCGGAACGCCCGGGCGAAGTGGCGCGGGGAGAGCCCGGCGCGGGCGGCGAGGGCCTCGACGGACAGGTCGGCGGCCGGGTTCTCGGTGATCCACTGCTGGACGTCGCGCAGCGGCCGCCGCTGCGCGGTCTGGGCGGCGAGCTGGGCGCTGAACTGCTTCTGGTTGCCCGGCCGGCGCAGGAACACCACCAGGTGCCGGGCGATGGTGAGCGCGAGGTCCCGGCCGAGGTCCTCCTCGACGAGGGCCAGCGCCAGGTCGATGCCGGCCGTCACGCCCGCGGAGGTGGCCAGGTCGCCGTCCCGCACGTAGATCGGGTCGGCCTCCACCCGTACCGCGGGGAACCGTTGGGCGAGGAGGTCGCACAGCATCCAGTGGGTGGTCGCGCGCCGGCCGTCCAGCAGCCCGGCCTCGGCCAGCAGCATCGCCCCGCTGCACACCGAGACCTTCCGCCGGGCCCGGTGGGCGTTGTTCCGCAGCCAGTCGACCAGCCGAGGGTCGGGGGCGTCGGTGTGGCCGCCCGGGACCAGCAGGGTGTGCGGCGGCCCGGCGGCGGCGAGCGTGGTGTCGGGCACCAGGGTCAGACCGCTGGTGGTGCGCACCGGGGCGCCGTCCAGGGCGGCCGTACGGATCCGGTAGGCACCGGGGACGGCCTGCGCCGCGCCGCTGAAGACCTCCACCGGCCCGGTGACGTCCAGGGCCTGCACGCCGTCGAAGAGGACGACCAGCACCTCGCGCTGTTCCATACCGTCCATCCTCGGCAGCGGCGCCGATGGCGGCAATGACGGGTTTCCCACCTTTCCTGCCATTGCCTGGTCAGGACCACCGCAAAAGCCGTCGGGGCGGCCGTCGCGGCCCTGCCGCCGACGCCATACCGACGGGTCGGTACCCTGCCCGCATGACCTCTCACAGCGCACTGCCCGAGCGGGCCGGCCGCACGTGCCACAACGTCATCAACCCCTTCCACTCCACGCACTACTTCGCGCCGGAGCTGGCCGCCGAGATGGCCGAGGTCGGCGTCGACGACTCCAGGGCCGGCTACTTCGTCTGCCGCAGCGCGGCGATGGGGGCGGTCGGCCCCGGCACCGTCGCGGCCACCTTCTACAACTTCAAGTACGAGCTGGTCGCCCGGCACCTCCCGGAGGTGTGGACGAAGACCACGCCGCAGGACGTGCTCGACGCCCGGCTGCGGGCCGCCGACGCGACCCTGCGCCGGCTGCTCGGTGACGAGGCGGTGGCGTCGCCGGAGATGGCGGAGGCCGCCGAGCTGGCACTGCGCGCCACCGAGGCCTGTACCCGCCGGGCCCGGCCGCTGTACGCCGCGCACGCCGACCTCCCGGTGCCGGACGCCCCGCACCTGGCCTACTGGCACGCCTCGACCCTGCTGCGCGAACACCGCGGCGACGGCCACCTGGTGGCACTGCTGGACGCCGAACTGGACGGGCTGGAGGCCCTGGTCAGCCACACCGCCACCGGCCGCGGCATGAGCCCCCGGGGCGTTCTGGCGACCCGCGGCTGGACCGAGGAGGACTGGCAGGCCGCCCAGGAGCGGCTGCGCTCCCGCGGTCTGCTGGACGGCGAGGGCCAGTTGACCGAGGCCGGCGTCGCACTGCGCAAGGACCTGGAGGAGACCACCGACCGCCTGGACCGGGCCCCGTACGAGCACCTGGGCGCGGCGGGCGTGGCCCGGCTCACCGAGCTGGCGACCGGCTTCACCACCGCCGTCATGAACGCCGGCGCGTTCCCCGCCACCCTGTTCGGCAAGTAGGCCGCCCGCGGCCACCGGGGTGTGCCGGCACCGCGCACACCCCGGTGCCGCCCACCGGCTGGGCGGCGCGACAGTCCGCTCGCTCACCCGGCACAATGCAGGCTCAAGCAATGCTGGAAGGCGGGCAGGATCAACGTGACGGCAGCCACTGAGCCCATCGGGGCCCTCGGGTCCATCGAAGCGCGGATCGCCGGGGAGCTCGGCGTCAAGGAGCGGCAGGTGAAGGCCGCGGTCGAACTGCTCGACGGTGGCTCGACCGTCCCGTTCATCGCGCGCTACCGCAAGGAAGCCACCGGCACGCTCGACGACGCGCAGCTGCGCTCCCTGGAGGAGCGGCTGCGCTACCTGCGGGAGCTGGAGGAGCGGCGCACCGCGGTCCTGGAGTCCGTACGGTCCCAGGGCAAGCTCGACGCCGCCCTGGAGGCGCAGATCCGCGGCGCCGACTCCAAGGCCCGGCTGGAGGACATCTACCTCCCGTTCAAGCCCAAGCGCCGCACCAAGGCGCAGATCGCGCGGGAGGCCGGTCTGGAGCCGCTCGCCGACGGGCTGCTCGCCGACCCCTCCGTGGAGCCGGCCGCGGCCGCCGCGGCGTTCGTGGACCCGGACAAGGGCGTCGCCGATCCGGCGGCCGCCCTGGACGGCGCGCGGGCCGTCCTGACCGAGCGGTTCGGCGAGGACGCGGACCTGATCGGTGAGCTGCGGGAGCGGATGTGGTCGCGCGGCCAGGTGACGGCGAAGGTCCGCGAGGGCAAGGAGGAGGCCGGCGCGAAGTTCGCCGACTACTTCGACTTCGCCGAGCCGTTCACCGAGCTGCCCTCGCACCGGGTGCTGGCGATGTTCCGCGGCGAGAAGGAGGAGGTCCTCGACCTCACCCTGGAGCCGGAGGACCCGTCGGCGGCCACCGAGGGCCCGAGCTCCTACGAGCGGTCCATCGCCGGGAAGTTCGGGATCGCGGACCGCGGGCGCCCGGCTGACTCCTGGCTGCTGGACACCGTCCGCTGGGCCTGGCGCACCCGCGTCCAGGTGCATCTGGGCATCGATCTGCGGCTCCGGCTGCGGCAGGCCGCCGAGGACGAGGCGGTGCGGGTCTTCGCGTCGAACCTGCGCGATCTGCTGCTCGCGGCGCCGGCCGGCACCCGCGCCACGATGGGCCTGGACCCCGGCTTCCGTACGGGTGTGAAGGTCGCGGTCGTGGACGCCACGGGCAAGGTGGCCGCCACCGACACCATCTACCCGCACGTCCCGCAGCAGAAGTGGGACGCCTCGCTGGCCACGCTGGCGAAGCTGGCCCGTGAGCACCGGGTCGAGCTGATCGCGATCGGCAACGGCACCGCCTCCCGTGAGACCGACAAGCTGGCGGCCGATCTGATCGCGGCGCAGCCGGAGCTGAAGCTGACGAAGGTGATGGTGTCCGAGGCCGGCGCCTCGGTCTACTCCGCGTCCGCCTTCGCCTCCCAGGAACTGCCGGACCTGGACGTGTCGTTGCGCGGTGCGGTGTCCATCGCCCGCCGGCTGCAGGACCCGCTGGCCGAACTGGTCAAGATCGACCCGAAGTCGATCGGCGTCGGGCAGTACCAGCACGACCTGTCCGAGGTGAAGCTCTCGCGGTCGCTGGACGCGGTGGTCGAGGACTGCGTCAACGGCGTCGGCGTGGACGTCAACACCGCGTCCGCGCCGCTGCTGTCGCGGGTGTCGGGCATCGGTTCCGGCCTGGCCGAGAACATCGTCGCGCACCGCGACGCCAACGGCCCGTTCCGCTCCCGCAAGGCCCTCAAGGACGTGGCGCGGCTCGGCCCGAAGGCGTACGAGCAGTGCGCGGGCTTCCTGCGGATCCGGGGCGGCGACGACCCGCTGGACGGCTCCAGCGTGCACCCGGAGGCGTATCCGGTGGTGCGCCGGATGGTGAAGTCGGCGGGCACCGAGGTCGGTTCGCTGATCGGCAACACGGCGGTGCTGCGCACCCTGAAGCCGGCCGAGTTCGTCGACGACTCCTTCGGGCTGCCGACGGTGACCGACATCCTCCAGGAACTGGAGAAGCCGGGCCGGGACCCGCGTCCGGTGTTCAAGACCGCGACCTTCAAGGAGGGCGTGGAGAAGATCGGCGACCTGGAGCCGGGGATGCTCCTGGAGGGCGTGGTGACCAACGTCGCCGCCTTCGGGGCGTTCGTGGACATCGGCGTCCACCAGGACGGCCTGGTCCACGTCTCGGCGATGTCGCGGACCTTCGTCAAGGACCCGCGGGACGTGGTGAAGCCCGGCGACATCGTGCGGGTCAAGGTGCTCGACGTCGACATCCCGCGCAAGCGGATCTCGCTGACCCTGCGTCTGGACGACGAGCCCGGCAAGGGCGCCCCCGCGGCCGGCGGCGAGCGCCGCGGCGGTGCGGACGGCGGCCGCGGCCCGCGCGACGGCGGCCGGGGCGGCGCGCCGCGGCAGCGCCAGGGCGGCGGCGGCCGGCAGGGCGGTGGCCGGGGCGGTGACCGCCGCGGCGGCGGCCGGGACGCCGGGCCGGCCAACGACGCCATGGCGGACGCGCTGCGCCGGGCCGGGCTGCTGGGCAAGGACGGCGGCGGCCGCTGACCGGACCGCCGGATACGGACGGGCCCCGGGGAGTCTCCTGACCCCCGGGGCCCGTTCTGCGCGTACGGCATTTATTGCGTGGACCGGCCCGGCGGGCCGCCGTTAGTCTGCGCCCATGTCCAGCCCCGAGGCATCAAGACGCTAGCCACCGGCCGTCCGGTGGCTTTTCGCGTTGCCCCGCCGGCCCGGCATTCCGCCGTCGCGCCGTCGCCTCCTTGTGCTCCGCCGCCACCGGATCGTCGCCCCCTGCCGTCAGCGCCGTCGTGCGCACGGCCGTCCCGTCCTGATGTCCCGTCAGGATCCGTGTCGAACCCTCAGGGGCCCGGGCGTTCCGCTGCGCCCCGGTGAGGTGACGCACGTCGATCCACACCGTGGTTGCGGAGTGTTGCTGTGCCCTTCTTCCTGTATCTGCTCGGACTCGCCGTCTTCGCGCAAGGCACCTCCGAGTTCATGCTGTCCGGCCTGCTGCCGGACATCGCCGCCGATCTGCGCGTCCCGCTGTCCACCGCGGGCTCACTGACCTCGGCGTTCGCCGTCGGCATGGGTGTCGGGGCGCCGCTGATGGCGCTGCTCGCCCGGCGCCGGCCGCCCCGCCGGGCGTTGCCGGCGTTCCTGGTCACCTTCCTGCTGGTCCATGTGGTCGGCGCGGTCACCACCAGCTTCCCGGTGCTGCTGGCCACCCGGGTCGTCGCCGCACTGGCCAACGCCGGGTTCCTGGCCGTGGCCCTGGCCACCGCGACCTCCCTGGTCGCCCCGGACGCCAAGGGCCGGGCCACCTCCGTACTGCTCGGCGGCACCACCCTGGCCTGCGTCGCGGGCGTGCCCGCCGGTGCGCTGCTCGGTGCGGTCTGGGGGTGGCGCTCGGCGTTCTGGGCGGTCGCCGCGGTCTCGGTGCCGGCCGTGGTGGCGATCGTCCGCTCGGTCCCGGCCGACGGCGGACGGGCGCCGGACGGCGAGCCGGTGCGGGTGCGGGGCGAGCTGCGGACGCTGCGCTCACCGCGGCTGCTGCTGACCCTGCTCCTGGGCGCGCTGGTGAACGGCGCCACCTTCTGCACCTTCACCTATCTCGCGCCGCTGGTCACCGAGGTCGCCGGGATCGGCACCGGCTGGGTGCCGGCCGTACTGGCGCTGTTCGGGCTGGGCGCGTTCGCCGGGGTGAGCGCCGGCGGGCGGCTGGCCGACACCCGCCCGGTCCCGCTGCTGCTGGCCGGCGGCGCGGCGCTGCTCGCCGGATGGACGCTGCTGGCGCTGACGGCCGGCAACCCGGTGGCGGCCCTGCTGCTCGTCCCCGCCCTGGGGGCGCTGTCGTTCGGGGTCGGCTCCACCCTGGTCGCGCAGGCGCTCTACGCGGCGATCGGGGCGCCGACGCTGGCCGGCGGCTTCGCCACGGCGGCGCTCAACGTGGGGGCCGCGCTGGGCCCGTGGCTGGGCGGCGCCGCGCTCGCCGCCGGGTTCGGCTACCGGGCTCCGGTGGGGGTCAGCGCCCTGCTCGTGGCGCTCGCGCTGGCGGTGGGCGGCGTGGCCCTCGCCGCCTCCCGCCGGCTCAGCCCGCCCCGGCGTGCCCCCGGATGCGTTCCAGTTCCGCCGCGACGTCGGTGAGCGTGGCGCAGTCCGGGTCGGCCCGCAGCTCCACGTCCGGCAGGGCCGTGCCGGGCCGGCGCCCCGGATCCTCCAGGGCGTCGGCCATCGCCGAGAGCGCCCGGCACAGCCGCTCGGCCTCCTCGGCGCCCGGGCGGCGGGCGCCGTGGTCGAGGCGTACCGCGCAGGCGGTCGCGGCGTCCACGATGCGTTCGGCGGCGGTGACCACGGCCGGCCAGTCGGGGTTGCGGTCCCGGGCGGCCAGGAGTTCGGCGGCGGCCGTCTCCGCGGCCGCCCGGGCCTCCCCAGTGCCCGGTACGCGGCCCGGCGGAGCGCCAGCCGCTCGGCGGGGTCGGTACCGGGGCGGGCCTCGAGGACGTGCCGCAGGAAGCGTTCGGTGGCCCGCAGCGCCGCGGTGACCCGCTGCCCGACCCGGCGGCGG
Source organism: Streptomyces endophytica (assembly GCF_026153355.1). GTDB lineage: Bacteria > Actinomycetota > Actinomycetes > Streptomycetales > Streptomycetaceae > Streptomyces > Streptomyces endophytica. Next base: position 6,158,581 of record NZ_CP110636.1, read on the forward strand.
GGGTCGGCGAGCCGCGGCAGATGCCCCACCACGAGCACGATGCCGCAGGCGATGGAGGTGTCGACGAGCCGCTCGGCGGCCGCCTCCCGGGCTCCGCTGACGTACACGAACGACAGCACCATGAGGGTGATCGCCACGGTCTGCAGCGCGAAGTGCCGGGTGGCGAACGGCAGCAGCGCCCCGCCCGCCCCGCCACCAGCGCGGGCCACCACTCCCCCGTCAGCAGCAGACCGGCCCCGGCGAACACCACCACCCCGGCGACGGTCCCCGCGAAGCGGTTGACGGTACGGGAGAACAGCGGGCCCAGGTCCGGCTTGACCAGGAAGGTGGCGGTGGCCGGCAGCCAGTACCAGTGGTCGGCCCGCAGCAGCAGCGCCACCGCCGCGCTCGCCGCGATGCAGAGCGCGACCCGCAGGCCGTAGTCCCGGCCGGCCGGCCCGAGCAGTCCGTGCCCGCGCCGCGCCGGTTCCGGCCGCCCCGCACGCGGCCGGGTCCTGGTCAGCGGCTCGCTGCGGGCGAACGCCACCGCCGCGTCCAGCAGCGCCTGGTCGAAGGCCCCGCGGCCGGGCGTGCTGGTCTCGGGGGCGGACAGCCGGCCCGGTGGCCGCCCGGTGCGCAGCGCGGTGGCGAACCCGCGGGGGCTGTCGGCGACCCGGGCCGGCAGCGGGCGGGCCTCCCACAGCAGTGCGACGCTGGCCTCGCACAACGCGGTGGCCGCGGCGAACCGTTCGGCCAGCAGGAGTTCGTCCGGGCCGGCCGGGCGGCGCAGCAGCCGGTCCGTCAGCAGCCGCAGCCGCAGCGCCTCGTCGGCGCGGTCCAGAGCGGCGGTGAGCCGGCGCCGGGCGGGCTCGGCGCCGGGCCCGCCGGCCGCGCCCAGGGCGTCCGCCAGCGCGTCGAAGACCGTGGCGACCGCGGCCCGCTCACCGCTGAGCGCACCACCGGCCGGGCGCGGCGGGCGCAGCACCAGGCGCAGCAGGAGCAGCCACAGGCAGCCGGCCAGCAGCGTCAGGGCCTTGGCCCACGGTGCGCCGGGCAGCGGCATCCCGGCGCCCAGGACCGTGGTGGCCAGCATCTGCATCCCGGCGTTCGAGCGGACCGGACCGGCGACGCTGCCCGCGCCGGAGACGAAACCGACCACGAACAGCGCCGGTACGACCCACCAGCCCGCGTCCACGGCCCGCAGCGAGGCGCCGATCAGCATCCCGAGCGCCGAGGCGAGCGCGGGCAGGCCGATGTGCACGATGCCGGTGCGGCGGGTGCCGGGGCGGTCGTTGACACCGGCCAGCATGGAACCGAGCGCGGCGAGCACTCCGGGCGCCGGGTGGCCGGTGGCGATGCCCGCGCCGAGCAGCGGCCCGGCGCAGAGCGCACCGCGGGCGACGGCGGCCCAGGGCACGGGCAGCCGCTGCCAGCGGAACGGGTGGGCGAGCCAGGCGGGCACGGCGCGCTGCGCGCGGAGCATGGGCCTCCTCAGTCGACGGCGTACGGACGGCGAGCGGATCCGAGGGGCGACATCGGCCGACGGTGCTGCTCCCAGCCTAAGGTCCTGCTTCGTCCGCACCGCTGCCGGAGGGTTACCGCAAGATCACCAATGGCGGAAGTCCGGCTTCCGCGGCGGCCGCCGGATGCCGGCCCGACGGAACACCTCCTACCATCCCGCCATGACGAGCGACACGGGCACGGACGAGGTGTGGGTGGTCGGCGGTGGCGTCATCGGGCTGACCTCGGCGGTGGCGCTGGCGGAGGACGGCCACCGGGTGCGGGTGGTGCGCCGGGACGCGGCGGACGCGACGACGTCCGCGGCGGCCGGCGGACTGTGTTGGCCGTACCGCATCCGGCCCTACGAGCGGGCGGTGGCCTGGTCCGTGCGGTCCTTCCAGGTGCTGTCCGCTCTGGCGCGGCGGCCCGAGGAGACCGGTGCCCGGCTGGTGACGGGCACGATGGCGGGGGCCGCGCCCGGCGACGACGACGGCCTCTCCGCCTGGTACGCGGCCGTTCCCGGACTGCGGCCGGCCCGCCCGGACGAACTCCCCCCGGGGGCCGCGGCCGGGTGGCGGGCACGCACCCCGCTGGTGGACATGCCGGCCCATCTCCGCTATCTGGAGCGTCGGCTGACCGCGGCCGGCGGCACGCTGGAACGCCGGGCGCTGGCCTCTCTGGAGGAGGCCGGGCGGACCGCCTCGGTGGTGGTGAACTGCTCCGGCCTGGGCGCGCGCGAGCTCGTCCCCGATCCCGAAGTGCGTCCGGTCCAGGGCCAGTTGGTCATCGTCGCGAACCCGGGTGTGCGCGAGTGGTTCGTGGCCGCGGACGGCGGCGCGACGGACACCACGTATCTGCTGCCGCAGCCGTACGGGCTGGTGCTGGGCGGTACGGCGCGGGAGGACGCCTGGTCCCGGGAGCCGGATCCGGCGGTGGCGGAGGCCATCGTGGCACGCTGCGCCGAACCGTTCCCGGAGGTGGCGCGGGCCCGGGTCCTGGCACACAGGGTGGGCCTGCGCCCGTCGCGCCCCGCGGTGCGACTGGAGGCCGAGCGCCTGCCGGGCGGCACGTGGTGCGTCCACAACTACGGGCACGGGGGCGCGGGGGTGACCGTGGCGTGGGGGTGCGCGGAGGAAGTGGTGGGGTGGGTGCGGCGAGTTCTGGGTTAGCCGGGGCGGGAAGAGACGGGCGGGGCGGGGCAAGGGCAGGCGGCCGGGGCGGGGCGGGAGGAGCCGGCCTGCGTGGGGCGGGAGCAGCGGTGCCTCCTGCGCGGCCCCGGGCCCGGCCCCGGCCCAGCCCGGGGATGTCCGGCGTTACCGCGTGCGGCCCGACCGGGGACGTCCGGCGTTACGGCGTACGGCCCGACCGAGGGTGTCCGAGGGTGTCCGGCGTTATGGCGTACGGCCCGACCGGGACCGGGGGCAGTCGGCCAGCGGTGTGGCGGACGTGAGGTGATAGGCGGCCCGGCCGTCCAGCAGGAGCGGGACGAGGCGGCGCAGGGACTGGCGCAGCGGAACGACGACCGAGCCGTCCCGGCCCCGGACGCCGAGCACGCCGTGCAGCGCCAGCTCGTCCTCGGTCTGCGCGAACTGCTCCGGGGTGAGCCGGTAGCCGCACGGCGGGTCGGTCAGGACCTGACCGGGGGCGGGGGACTCGTTGTCCGCGCCGCCGAGGTAGACCGGGCCACGGTCGGCGTAACCGGCGAGCCGGGCGGCGGTGGTGGCCGTCTCGATGCGCCGCCGGTGCTGCCCGAGGAAGTCGAACGCACCTCTCAGGGCGGCGAGTTGGGAGGTGACCCGGCGTCTGTTGTTGAGCGCCGGGTCGGCCTTCTCGGCGGCCGTGAGGGCATCGACCCGGGTCTCGACCAGCAGCCCGACCGAGCCCTTCACGCCGGCGGTGTTGCGCAGGATCCGTTCCTGGCCGTCGCCCGCGACCTGCTTGACGGGGTCACCGGTCTCCGGGTCGGTCCAGATGCCGTAGACCCCGGTGCTGAAGCCGGCCTTCCGTACGGCGGGGGCGACGAAGTCCTGGGAGAGCGAGGAGGCTTCTCGGTGCACCGCGTCCGCGGTGTTGAGGTTGCGCGGCCACAGCGACAGCAGGTCCTTCATGTAGTACGGCACGGTCGGACCGTATTCGTGCAGGTCGTAGACGGTGTCGGGGCGGTAGTCGCGGAGCACCCGGGCCATCGCGCGGGCCTCGGCGGTCTTCAGGGCGAGGTGGTCGCGGTTGATGTCGGTGCCCTCGGAGTTGCCGCGGGTGTCGGCGGCCCGGCCGTCGGGGTTGGCGGTGGGGACGACCAGCACGCTGGTCCGGGTGAGGAAGCGCCGGGTGGCCGGGTCCGTGGCGTAGGCGAGGTCGCGGATCGTGGCGAGGCAGGCCTCCCGTCCGGAGGGCTCGTCGCCGTGCTGGGAGCAGATGAGCAGTACGGAGTTGCCGCGCCGTACGGCGGCCGGGGAGGCGGGGGCCGGGGCGCCGATGCGGACGAGCCGGAGCGGGCGGCCCTGCGCGGTGGTGCCGATCCGGTCGATGCGGACGCGCGGGGTGGCGCGGTCGACGGTGGCCAGAAAACGCTGTTCCTCGAACTCGCTGGTCCAGCGGGTGCCATGGCTGGTTTCGAATCCCGTACGGGGCAGGTGGGTTCCGGTCGCGCGGGCGGGTGCGGCCGGCAGCGTCGCGCCGAGGGTGGCGGTCAGACCGAAGGCCAGCGTCGCGAGGACGAGGCGGCGGGTACGGAGCATCACGGGCGGGTGCCTCCCTTGAGTGAGCGGTGGGGGTCGTCGGGGGCGGTGGGGGGGCGTCGGAGTGGCGGGGCGGGGCGGTGGGACCGGCTGTGCGGGGGCGGGGTGCGGGGTGCGGGCGGGCGTGGTGCCGGCGGGGGCGGATGCCGGGCCGGGTGGGGCCGTTGTGGGGGCGCCCGTGGTGGGGCGGCCCCTAGGGGTGTCTCCCTGTAGAGGGGTGTCTCCCTGGTCCGGCGAGGCCGTCCGGCGGGGCCGGGAGGCCGACGTGACCGGGGCGGCCGCCCCGGCCGGGGAAGCCGCCGCGACCGGGGAAGCCGCCGCGACCGGGGAAGCCGACATGACCGGGGAAGCCGACGTGGCAGGGAGGGTCGGCGTCACCCCCCCGGCCACCGGCGCGACCGGGGAGACACCCCTGCGCGGTCACTGCGCGCCGGGCATCCGGCTGAGCGACCGTGGCGGGACGATCCCGTGCAGTGGTGCCGTCGGGTGGCCGGGGGCGGACGCGTGCGCGGTGGCCCGTGCGAAGGCCGTGGGGCCGCCGGTCAGCGGGAGGCGGGCGGACGTGCGGGACAGGTCGAGGGCAAGGGTGGGCCGGGACGGGGGCGGGTCGATCAGCCCGGCGTCGGTCCCGGCCACGATCAGTGCGAGGCGGTGCCCGGCGGGCACGATGTGGTCGGTGGCGGCCAGGTCGAGGGTGAGGGTGTACGGCTTTCCCGGGGTGAGCGGGCGGCCCTTGTGGGGGTCGGCGTAGTTGCCGAGGTCGGCCCAGCCGCGGCTGAAGACGGTGTGCGCGACCTTCTCGGTGTCGGCGGCGGTCTCCCGGAAGCAGCCGGTGTCCCCCGTGGTGCCGGCGCCCCAACAGGTGCGCCGGTCGAGGGTGGTGATGCCCTCACCGTCGGCGCCGTAGTTGCGGATGGTGTCGGGGCCGAGGTCCACCAGGACGGCGGAGAGGTGGGCGGTGGAGGTGCTCGGGGTGACGGTGACGGTCACCGAACCCGAGCCGGACAGCCGCAGGGGCGCGCGCAGCGGCCCGGTGCTGAACCCGGCCTTGGCAGGCGTCGGCCGGTCGATGTCGGACGCCCAGTCGGCCTCGCTGAGCCGGGGGTCGTCGGTGAAGGTCTCGCCGGCGCCCTGGGGCGCCTTCTGGGTGCCGAGGACACCGACGCCGGGTTCCTGGCCGGCGCGCGGGCGCAGTGTGGTGGCCGTGGTGCCGGGCGCGGGCCACTGCGGGTCGGTGGACCAGACGCCGGGGGAACGCTCGATATCGGCCATCGGGGCGCGGTCGATGCCGTTGTCGTAGCCCAGCAAATAGTGGTCGAACCAGTGGTGCAGGGTCTTGACCCAGTCGCTGCGCCGGTAGTCGAAGGGGTCGACGTGCCCGGTCTGGGAGAGCCAGATCTTGCGTGCGACGCCGTGCCGGGCGAGCGCGTCCCACCACTGACCGGCGTGCCGGGTACGGACGTTGAGGTCCTGCATGCCGTGCACCAGGAAGACGCTGGCCCGGACCTTGCCGGCGTTGCGGACGTAGTCCCGTTCGGTCCACAGCGCGGTCCAGTCACCGCTGCGCGGGGCCCCGTCGACGAGCTTCTTCTGGACGGCGGCGCATCGTTTCTGCGCGTCCGGGCTGTCGACCGCGTGGGCGAGCGCGTCCGGGCCGGAGTCGTAGAGCGGGGCGCCCTTGGCGAAGTAGTAGTCGTACCAGGAGGAGATGCCGGCGATCGGGACGATGGTTTTCAGCCCCTTGACCCCGGTGGCCGCGACGCCGTTGGCGATGGTGGCGTCCCAGCTCTTGCCGATCATGCCGGTGCTGCCGTTGGACCAGTCGGCCGTGACGGGTCTGCCTCCGGTGCGGGCGGTGTAGGCGCGGCCCCGGCCGCCCAGCCAGTCGACGACGGCCTTGGCCGACTGGATGTCGGAGCGGCCACCGACGTCGACGCAGCCGTCCGAGCGGTTGGTGCCCGCCAGGTCGACGAGGACGGTCGCATAGCCGCGCGGCACGAAGTAGTTGTCGTAGAAGAGCGGGAACTGGACCGGCCGGCCGTGGGCGTCGTAGGTCTTCTTCTGGCTCTCGTTGCCGCGTCCGCAGCAGGAGTAGTACGGACTGGCGTCCATGATCACCGGTATTCGGTGGCCCTGCCGGGCGGGTTCGGACGGCCGCACGATGTCGACGGCGACGCGGTCGGTCCGTCCGTCCGCATCGCCGTCGAGGCGGGTGTCGACCCAGACCGATTCGCGTATCGCGTGGTCGTAGGAGTACACGGGTCTGCTCTCACCGGGCGCCGCCTGCGCGGCGGCCGGCCCGATCAGTGCGGACAGCAGGGCGGCGACGGCCGCCAGCACGAGCGCTGTGAAGGGAATGCGGGGAAACCGCGCAGGGTTCGTCACGGGCGGACCGTAGCGCGGCTCAACTCCCGCGCGTAAGGGTGCGGGTGACGACGGCTGTGCGGTCGGTGACGGCCGGCACCCCCGGGGCGGGCGGGACCGGCCGGGACGCCGGGTCCGGCGGGGATCACGACGCCGGGCGGGCAGTTGGTGGTTCATGTCGGTCATGTGTCAGATTCGGCCATGTCCATGACGCCGTCCGGGTTGCTGTCTAGGGTCTGAACCAGAGCCATCCCCCTACGAGTTGGAGGACTCGTGCGTCACAGACTCCTCGTCCCGGGCGCGGCCGCGCTCAGTCTGCTGCTGGCGATCCCGGCTTCCGCGGCCGACTTCACTCCGGGCGCTCCGGGCGTGGGCGACACCTACTACCCCGAGAGCGGAAACGGCGGATACGACGTTTCCCACTACGACCTGCGCCTCAAGTACCAGCCGAAGACGGACCTGCTGGAGGGCACGGCGACGCTGCTCGCCACGACCACCCAGGACCTCTCCCGCTTCAACCTGGACTTCGGTCTCAAGGTCAGCGAGATAAGGGTCAACGGCAAGAAGGCCACCTTCGCCACGTCCGGCAAGCACGAGCTGGAGGTCACCCCGGCCGCGCCGCTGGAGAAGGGCCGGCAGATCAGCGTCGTCGTGCGCTATGCGGGCAAGCCCTCCGAGCTGAAGATCGACGACTTCACCGCCTGGGCCCGTACGCCCGACGGCGCGGTGATCGCCCAGGAGCCGGACTCCGCCGTGTGGTGGTTCCCGAGCAACGACCACCCCACCGACAAGGCGACCTACGACGTCTCGGTCGCGGTCCCGGACGGCACCCAGGCGCTCAGCAACGGTGTGCTGGCCTCGCAGACCTCCAAGCTCGGCTGGACCCGCTACAACTGGCGCTCGGACAAGCCGCAGGCGACGTATCTGACGACGCTGGCGGTCGGCAAGTTCGACATCACCACCGACACGACGGCGAACGGCCTGCCGGTGATCAACGCCGTCAGCAAGGACCTCGGCGCGAACGAGGGGTCGGCGCGGGCGAGCATCGAGCGCACCACCGAGATCACCGAGTGGCTGGAAAGCGTCTTCGGTCCGTATCCGTTCAACGCGGTCGGCGGCTACGTCCCCAACGTGCCGGCCCGGTACGCCCTGGAGACCCAGACCCGGCCGTTCTACGGCAAGAAGGCCTTCGACCGGGGCACCAACGTCTCGGTCGTGGTGCACGAGCTGGCGCACCAGTGGTACGGCGACAGCGTCTCCCTCAAGGACTGGAAGGACATCTGGATCAACGAGGGCTTCGCCGCCTACAGCCAGTGGCTGTGGTCGGAGAAGGAGGGCGAGGGCACGGCGCAGGAACTGGCGGACTACGTCTACGCCCAGCACCCGGCCGACGACCCGTTCTGGAAGGTCAAGCCGGGCAACCCGGGCGCGGAGAACCAGTTCGACGGCGCCGTCTACGACCGTGGCGCACTGGCCCTGCAGGCGCTCCGCAACAAGGTCGGCGACAAGGTCTTCTTCGACCTCCTCAAGTCCTGGCCGACCGAGCACAAGTACGGCAACGCCTCGGTGGCCGACTTCGTGACGTTCGCCGAGAAAAAGTCCGGCAAGAAGCTGGCCGGTTTCTTCGACACCTGGCTGTTCCAGCCGTCCAAGCCCGCGGCGGGCGCGGCCAAGCGGTCCCTGGGTGCGCCCCGCGGGCCCGTGGCGCAGCCGAAGTCCTGGAAGCAGATCGCGGCCACGCACGACACGCACGGGCACTGACGCCCGGCCGCCCGGCGGCCGCCGGGCGCTGAACGGGGCGGAGCCGGGGCCGTCGTCCCCCGGCTCCGCCCCCGCCCGTCGTCCGCCGGACGCGGCTACCGGCCCGCGGCCTGCCGGGCCGCCCGCCGGGCGCGGCGGGCGATCGGCATGAAGCGCAACCGCTCCGGAAGGGCCGGGACCACCACGCGCACCACGCGTCCGAAGCGGCGCAGCCGGCGCTCCTGCGCCTCGGTCCACTCCAGGCCGATGGCACGACGGGCGTCCGGCGGCATCAGACCGATCGTGACGAACCGTCGGAAGCGGGCGAACCGCGGGCGCAGCCAGGGCCACACCAGCCGGAACAGCAGCCGCAGCCAGCGCGGCCCGCGATCGGGCACCGGAAGCGGCGGGTCGGGGTCGGTCAACTCCCGTACCACCGCGGTCGCTTCGAGCTCGGCGCCGAGGACCCGGCGGTAGTACGGCCAGAACTCCTCGATGGTCTGCGGCATATCGCGGTCCTGGATGCCCAGCACCCGGCCGACCTGGAGCCATTCCGCGTACAACTGCCGCTCCTGCGCCGGGGTGAAGGGGCGGCCGAGGTAGCGCTGGGCGTGCCGGAAGACGGGGTACCCGGTGGCGTGCACCCAGGCGTAGTTCGCGGGGGTGAGTGCGTGGTACGGCCGGCCGTGTGCGTCGGTACCCTCGATGGTCCGGTGCAGCCGGCGCAGCCGGCGACCCTCCTCGGCCGCGCCGTCGCCACCGTAGACCCACAGCTGCAGCGAGACCAGCGACCGCTCGCCACGGCCCCACGGGTCGGTCCGGAAGACGGAGTGGTCGTCCACGCCGGCGCCCACCGCGGGGTGTGCGACCTGCATGGTCAGCGCCGGCGGCAGGGTGAGCAGCATGCGGATGTCCCCGGCCAACGACCAGAGGACGCCGCCGACCGGCGGGGGTTTTGGCTGGTTTTTCTCCGTATTCATGGCATTCCTCATGATACGGCGCCTGCCGGTGCCATGCGGGCAGCGGAACCTCTGCCCCTACCGGGTGTGCCCGGCCCTGTCTGTACATCTCATACCTCCCGGACGGTTACCTAGAAGTAATGTCAGCTGGTTGGATGGCGCCGCCGGACCAAATCCCCACCCCCATAGGGAGATTCAGTGTCGAACCCAGCGCCGCGCACGCCGTCCGCAGCGGGCCTTCGGACCGCCGCGCTCGCCGCGGTCCTCGCCGCCGCGACCGTGACCGCCGCGTCCCCCACCGCCTCGGCCGCCACCGCTCCCCATCTGAAGGTGCTGAGCTACAACACCTTCCTGATGAGCAAGAACCTCTATCCCAACTGGGGCCAGGACCACCGCGCGCAGGCGATCGCGGCCGCGGACTTCTTCCAGGGCAATGACGTCGTCGTGCTCCAGGAAGCGTTCGACAACTCCTCCTCCGATGCGCTGAAGTCCCGGGCCGCCGGGCAGTATCCGCACCAGACTCCGGTGGTGGGCCGGAGCAAGAACGGCTGGGACGCCACCGGCGGCGCCTACTCGGCCGTCACCCCGGAGGACGGCGGGGTGACCCTGCTGAGCAAGTGGCCGATCCTGCGCAAGGAGCAGTACATCTACCAGGACGCCTGCGGTTCGGACTCCTTGTCCAACAAGGGCTTCGTCTATGCGGTGCTGGACGTCAACGGCACCAAGGTGCACATCGTCGGTACCCACACCCAGTCCACCGACTCGGGCTGCAAGGCGGGCGAGGCGGCCGCGGACCGCGCCAAGCAGCTCAAGGAGATCGACGCCTTCCTCGACGCCAAGAACATCCCGGCGGACGAGGAGGTCATGGTCGCCGGCGACCTCAACGTCGACTCCCACAGCGCGGAGTACAACGCCCTGCTCAGCAACGGCGATCTGGCCCCGGCCGACAGCCGCACCGGGCACCCGTACTCCTTCGACACCCAGGAGAACTCGATCGCGAAGTACCGCTACCCCGACGACCCCCGCGAGGACCTGGACTACGTGCTGCACCGCAACGGCCATGCCCGGCCCGCCGACTGGCGGAACGAAGTGATCAAGGAGGAGTCGGCGCCCTGGACCGTCTCCAGCTGGGGCAAGGACTACACCTACACCAACCTCAGCGATCACTATCCGCTGATCGGCGGCTGAGCCCGGACCCTCCCGCGGCCGGCGGGCGGGGAGTCAGTGGTCGTAGACCGTCACCGGTATGCCGCGCCGGGTGAGCCGCTCGGCTATCAGCGGCTCCACCCGGGACCACTTCCCGCCCGCCAGCCCGCAGCCGATCCGCGGCATGTGGACCGACGCACCGAGCTCCGCGGCCCGGTCCGCGACCCGGCCGAGCCCGGCGTCGATGGCCTCGTACCGCACCGGGACGCCCTTGCTGCCCGTCCGGATGCCCCGCTGGCCGACGACGTTGGCCACCCACAGCCGGTCGCCGACCTGGACGAACTGGGCGGCGCCCAGCCCGAAGTCGTTGCCCGCGCGCTCGCGGTGCCATCTGCGGTAGGCCGCCTCGGGCTCCGGCCAGCGGCGGGAGAGCGCGAGGACGAAGCCTTTGCCCCAGCCGCCCAGGTCGTTGCAGACATGAGTGATGATCTTGACGCCCTTGCCCTGTGGTGCGGTGGCGTCCCCCTTGACGTAGGAAATCCCCGTGTTCTCGGTCATGTGTTCACAGTAGAGCCGGCCACTGACAATCGACCGGGACCGCACGACGGCCGGGCGGGAGCGGACCGGGGGCCCGGGCATGCGCGAGGGCGGCCGCGGGGACCTTCCGGCCCGCCGCGACCGCCCTGTCGTACTCAGGCACCGCTGGTGCGCGACTACTCCGCCGCGTTCAGCTCGCGTTCCTCGGCGATCCGGGCCACCCGGCCGCGGACCCCGAACCAGCCGGCGACCAGCGCGGCGCCGATGACCGGGATCAGCAGCACGGTCTTGCGGCCGACACCGTCGTCGAACCACATCAGCACGATGACGCCGAGCAGGAAGACGATGGTGGCGATGTCCGTGACCGGAGTGCCGGGCAGCCGGAACCGCGGGCGCTCGACCAGTCCCTCCTTCGAGCGGCGCACGAAGACCATGTGGCAGACCATGATCGTGCACCAGGTGCTGATGATGCCCAGCGCCGCGATGTTCAGCACGATCTCGAACGCCTCACCCGGGAGCCAGTAGTTCAGCCCGACACCGAGCACGCACACCGCGGAGGTGAGCATGATGCCGCCGTACGGAACCTGGTTGCGGTTCATCCGGCCGGCGAACTTCGGCGCGGAGCCCGCCATCGACATGGAGCGCAGGATCCGGCCGGTCGAGTACAGACCGGAGTTCAGGCTGGACATGGCCGCGGTGAGCACGACGAGGTTCATCACGTCGCCGGCCGCCGGGACACCGACGTTGGACAGCACCGTGACGAACGGGCTCTGTCCGGCGGTGTACTTGTTCCACGGCAGCAGCATCGCCAGCAGGATCACCGAGCCGACGTAGAAGACGCCCACCCGCCACATGATGGAGTTGACGGCCTTCGGCACGACCTTCTGCGGCTCACCGGTCTCACCGGCGGTGACGCCGACCAGCTCGACCGCGGAGTAGGCGAAGACCACGCCCTGGAGCACGATCACCACGGGCAGCAGACCGGTCGGGAAGATGCCGCCGTGGTCGGTGATCAGGCTCAGGCCCGGCGAGTGGCCGCCGACCGGGTGGTGGGTGGACAGCAGGAAGATGCCGATGAACATGAAGACGACCAGCGCGGCGACCTTGATGATCGCGAACCAGAACTCCAGCTCACCGAAGATCTTCACGGAGATCAGGTTCACCGTCAGCACGACCGCCAGCGCGATCAGCGCCATCACCCACTGCGGGATGTCGGTGAACAGGCTCCAGTAGTGCGTGTAGAGCGCGATCGCGGTGATGTCGGCGATACCGGTCGTCGACCAGTTCACGACGTACATCCAGCCGGCGACGTAGGCGCCCTTCTCGCCGAGGAACTCACGGGCGTAGGAGACGAACGACCCGGAGGACGGGCGGTGCAGCACCAGCTCGCCGAGCGCGCGCACGACGAAGAAGGCGAAGAGGCCGCAGACCGCGTACGCGACGGCCAGCGCGGGGCCGGCGGAGTGCAGACGGCCGCCGGCGCCCAGGAACAGGCCGGTGCCGATCGCGCCGCCGATGGCGATCATGTTGATGTGCCGGCCCTTGAGGCCCTTGCTGTACCCCGCGTCGCCCGCGTCCTGCTGCGAGCCGCTCCCCCCGTCAGGTGACCTGTGGGCTGTCTCGGTGACGGTTTCTGTGCTCACTGCTGGTGCATCTCGCTTTCGGGCAGGCGCTTGAGCGATGGCCGGATCCCGCGGATCGCGCGGACGGCCGACGGCACACCTTCCCCGAAGAGCGCCCCTCCGTCTGTGGGCAAGATCACAGCGTGTATAGGCCATCCAAGATTTGTCCGTATTTGGCATGAATTATCTGGCGGCGCATTTTCAAAGACGGGGTCAGTTCGCCCGTTTCGGGACCCCATTCCTCGCCCAGCAACGCAAACTTCTTGACCTGTTCCGTTCGGTTCAGACGCGCGTTCGCCCTCGCGACGGCCTGCTCGACATCGGCCCGCACCTTCGGATGCCCGGCCAGCTCCGGCAGCGTGCCTTCGATGCCGCGCCGCGCGGCCCAGGCAGGCGCCAGCTCCGGATCCAGGACCAACAGTGCGACCACATAGGGCCGACTGTCGCCGTACACCAGCGCCTGCCCGATGAGCGGATGCTCCTTGAGGGCGTTCTCCACCAGCGCGGGCGAGACGTTCTTGCCCGTCGAGGTCACGATCAGTTCCTTCTTGCGGTCGGTCAGCCAGAGGAAGCCGTCCTCGTCGACCCGCCCGACGTCACCGGTCGCGAACCAGCCGTCGGGGCCGGTCGTGGGCTCCACGGTCCCGTCGGCCCGCAGGTACCCGGCGCACACCGTGCGTCCCCGGACCTCGATCTCCCCGTCCTCGGCGGTGCGCAGCTCCACACCGTCGACCGGACGGCCGACCGAGCCCAGCCGGAACGCCGCCGGCCCGTTCGCCGTGGCCACGCCGGTCGTCTCGGTGAGCCCCCAGGCGTCCATGATCACGACCCCGAGACCGGCCCAGAACCGCACCACGTCCGGGGGCATCGGCGCGGAGGCACTCGCCGCCCACACCAGCCGGTCGAAGCCGGCCGCCGCCAGCAGCGGATCCAGCACCTCCGCCTTGGCCCGGGCGAAGGCCGCCGCCAGCTCGCCGGACGGCCGCTCCCCGCGCTCCCGGCACGCGACATGGGCCCGGGCGGTCTCCCCCGCCGCCTCGACCGCCGCCCTGCGCTCCTCCGGGAGCCGCGCCAGCACCGCGCGCACCGAGGCGGCCAGCTTCTCCCAGACCCGCGGGACACCGAAGAACTCCACCGGGTGCAGCTCACGCGCGGCGTCCGCGACGGCCGCCGGATCCGCGCACAGAAAGACGTGCCCGGCCCGGAACACCGGCAGATACAGCCCCAGCATCCGCTCCGCGATGTGCGCGAAGGGGAGGTAGCACAGATGCGCGGCATGCTCCGGCAGCTCCACCACGGCGTCCAGCGCCACCGCATTGAGCAGCACATTGCGGTGGCTGACCACCACCCCCTTCGGATCCCCGGTGGTCCCGGAGGTGAAGACAACGGTCAGCGCCTCCCCCGCCTCCCCCTCCCGCCAGACCGCCTCGAACACCTCCGGGTCGCAGGCGTACCCATCGGCTCCCCTGGCCGCCAGGGCCGCGTAGGACAGGCGACGGGGGTCTGCAGAGGTTGGCGGCGCGGCCTTGGCTTGGGGAGCGGCCCCGGGTTGGGGGCCTGGGCTGGGTTGGTGCGGGCCTGGGCTGGGTTGTTGGGGGCCTGGGCTGGGTTGGTGCGGGCCTGTGCCGGCTTGGTGCGGGCCTGGGCTGGCTTGGTGCGGGCCTGGGCTGGCTTGGTGGGTGGCTTCGGCTTGCGGGTCTGCACTGGGTTGGGGGGCGGCAGCGGCTTGCGGGTCCGCTTCGGCTGGTGGGCCCACCTTGGCTCGCGGGTCGGCTCCGGTTTGCAGGTCCACCTCGGCTGGTGGGTCCGCCTTGGCTGGTGGGTCCACCTCGGCTTGCGGGTCCGCTTCGACTGGTGGGTCCGCTTCGACTTTCGGGCTTGTCCCGGTTTGCGGGCTTGCCCCGGTTTGCAGGCCCGTCCCGACGGGATCCGGCGCCTCGACGACCACCAGCTTCTCCAGCCGGGCGGCGGCGTCGTCCAGCAACGGCTCCCAGCGCGCCACTTCCGACGGCCCCTCCAGTACGGCGAAGCGAGCCCTGCTGTGCCGAGCGATATGGGCGATCTGTTCGGGGGCGGCGGTGCCGTACACCGTCACCGGCACCGCACCCAGGTGCACCAGCGCCAGGTCGCTGAGCCAGTGCTCGGGGCGGTTGCCCATCATGAGGAGGACGATCTCCCCGCGCCGTACGCCGAGCGAGCGGTAGCCGACGGCGAGCTCCGCGACCCGACGGCGAGCCTCGGCCCAATTCAAGGTGCGCCAGCCGCCGACGCCGCCAGAGGTGTCACCACCGGCGCCGCTCACGGCGTCGCGGCCACTCACGGAGGCACGGCCAGTCACGACGCCGGGGACACCCACGTCGCGGACGCCCCCTGCGTCGCGGACGCCCCCTGCGTCGCGGGCACCCCCGGCGTCACGGGCACCCCCGGCGTCCCGATCAGTCACGGTGTCGCGGTCCGTCACGGTGTCGCGCCAGGACAGCGCCGGCCGCTCGCCGTGGTCCTCAGCGTTGCGCAACAGTAGTGCGGGGAGGGTCAGGTGGCCCGGTTCACCGGGCATGCGCAGGATCGTGGTCAACGCAGGCTCCTCGCTCGGTCCCGCAGATTCCGCCAGCCTTCAGACTTCCAGCGAACCTTCCTCCCGCTCCCGGTTTCAGAAGATTCCCCAAGGTTTCACAAGAGTGGTGAGACAGCAATACTGTTGAACATGGAGTCCGCCACCGATCTGACGGTCGACGAACTGGCCGCCCGCGCCGGCGTCACCGTCCGCACGATCCGCTTCTACAGCACCCGCGGCCTGCTGCCACCGCCGGAGCTCGGCCCCCGCCGGGTCGGTCGCTACGGCCCGGACCACCTCTCGCGGCTCGCCCTCATCGAGGAACTCCAGCACCAGGGCCTCACCCTGTCGGCCATCGAGCGCTACCTGCAGCAGCTGCCGCCCGACCTGAGCGCCCAGGATCTCGCCATCCACCGTGCAATGGTGGCGAGTTGGATCCCGGACAAGGCCGAGGACGCCACCCGTGACCAGTTGGAGCGGCGGGTCGGCCGGGAGCTGACCGAGGAGGACCTGGACCGGCTGGCGGCCATGAGCGTGCTCGTACGGACCGAGGACCCGCAGGTCTTCCGCGTCGACCCCGGGCTGCTGCATCTCGGCACCCGCTTGCTGGACGTACCGATCGCGCTGGAAACCATCCTCGCGGCGCGCACCGTCGTCATCGAGCACACCCGCTCGGCGGCCCGCGAACTGAGCCGGCTGTTCAAGGACGAGGTATGGGGTCCGCACCGGGCGGGCGGGCCGGACGCGGAGGAGATGGCGCGGATGAAGTCGCTCTCGGCCCATATGCAGCCGATGGTGGTGCAGGCACTGGTCACCGCCTTCCAGCGATCGATGAAGCAGGAACTGCGGGAGTGGTTCGGTGCGGAGGGTACCCCCGGGCGGCGGGACGGCATCCCGGAGGAGTGAGCCCGGACGCGGACCGGGGGCCGCAGCGGGAGCGTCCGACCCCGCGGGCAGGGAATCCGACCCCGCGGGCGGGGAACGGGCCCACGGGAGCCGGTGCTGGGCACCCGGGCCGGGTCTCCCTACGCCCCCTACGAACCCCTACTCCCCTTACACCCCCTGGCCCATCGCTCCTCCGGTGGGCCATCGCTCCTCCCGCCACTCCGATGGGCCATCGCTCCTCCGACGTCGTCCCTCCGGTGCCTTGTGCGCCGACCCTTCGTATTACGGCAACGATTACGGAGAGTTATTTGTTCCAGCGCTCACTACTTACTGTAATCAAAGCGGTGGAGTGGACGGAAGGAGTGGAGGGAGGGAGGGAGGGAGGGAGGGAGAGGGGTGGGCACCGGCTGTGCCCGCCCCTCGACCCGTCACCTTCGCCCCGTCAGTCGCTGAACTTCTCGCCCCTTTCGGCCTTTTCGACCAGTGATGCGGGGGGCGCGAAGCGGTCGCCGTAGGCCGTTTGGAGCTCCCGGGCGCGGGTCACGAAGCCGGGGAGGCCGACGAGGTCCTCGCGGCCCGGGCCGCCCTGGTAGCCGTTGATGTACTGGATCACGCCGCCGGTCCAGCCCGGGAAGCCGATGCCGAAGATGGAGCCGATGTTGGCGTCGGCGACCGAGGTGAGCACGCCTTCCTCGAAGCAGCGGACGGTGTCCAGCGCCTCGGAGAAGAGCATGCGTTCCTGCATGTCGATGAAGGGGATGGTGGCGGCTTCGCGGGCGAAGTGCTCGCGCAGGCCCGGCCAGAGGCCGGCGCGCCGGCCGTCGTCGCCGTACTCGTAGAAGCCGGCGCCCCCGCTGCGGCCGGGGCGGTCGAACTCGTCGACCATCCGGTCGATGACCTCGTCCGCCGGGTGCGGCTGCCAGGTGCCGCCGGCCTCCTCGACGGCCCGCCGGCTCTCCTCACGGATCTTGCGCGGCAGCGTCAGGGTCAGCTCGTCCATCAGGGACAGCACCTTGGCGGGGTAGCCGGCCTGGGCGGCGGCCTGTTCGACGGAGGCCGGCTCCAGGCCCTCGCCGATCATCGCCACGCCCTCGTTGATGAACTGGCCGATGACGCGGGAGGTGAAGAAGCCGCGCGAGTCGTTGACCACGATCGGCGTCTTCTTGATCTGGCGGACCAGGTCGAAGGCGCGGGCCAGCGCCTCGTCGCCGGTCCGTTCGCCCTTGATGATCTCGACCAGCGGCATCTTGTCGACCGGTGAGAAGAAGTGCAGCCCGATGAAGTCCTGGTCCCGTTCGACGCCTTCGGCGAGGAGCGTGATGGGGAGGGTGGAGGTGTTGGAGCACAGCAGCGCGTCGGGCGCGACGATGTGCTGGATCTCCTTGAACACCTTGTGTTTGAGGGCGACGTCCTCGAAGACCGCCTCGATGACGGCGTCGCAGCCGGCGAGGTCGGCGGGATCGGCGGTGGGCGTGATCCGGGCGAGCAGTTCGTCGCGCTTCTGCTCGGTCGTGCGGCCCCGGGAGAGCGCCTTGTCGAGCAGCCCCTCCGAATACGCTTTGCCCTTCTGCGCCGCCTCCGGGGTGATGTCCTTGAGGACGACCTGGATGCCTGCCTTGGCGCAGGCGTAGGCGATGCCGGCGCCCATCATGCCGGCGCCGAGCACGGCGACCTTCTCGACCGGCCTGGGTTCGATGCCCTTGGGGCGGTTGGCGCCGGAGTTGACGGCCTGGAGGTCGAAGAAGAAGGCCTGGATCATGTTCTTGGAGACCTGGCCGGTGACCAGTTCGACGAAGTACCGCGCCTCGATGGTCTGCGCGGTCTCGAAGTCGACCTGGGAGCCCTCGACGGCCGCGGCGAGGATGTTGCGCGGGGCCGGGTACGGCGCGCCGTTGAGCTGCTTCTTGAGGTTGGCGGGGAACGCCGGGAGGTTGGCCGCGAACTTCGGCTGGGCGGGGGTGCCGCCGGGGATGCGGTAGCCCTTGGCGTCCCAGGGCTGCTGCGACTCGGGGTGCTCGTCGATGAAGGCGCGGGCCTTGGTGAGGAGTTCGTCGGGGGTGGCCGCGACGTCGTGGATCAGTCCGGCGTCCCTGGCGCGGGTGGCGTTGTACTGGGTGCCCTGGAGCAGCACCTTCAGCAGGGCGTCGGCGATGCCGAGCAGTCGTACGGTGCGGGTGACGCCGCCGGCGGCGGGCAGCAGGCCGAGGGTGACCTCGGGCAGGCCGATCTTGGTGGCGGGGGTGTCGAGGGCGATGCGGTGGTGGCAGGCCAGCGCGATTTCGTAACCGCCGCCCAGCGCGGCGCCGTTGATGGCGGCGACGACGGGCTTGCCGAGTGTTTCGAGGCGGCGCAGGTCGCGCTTGATGCCGTTGCCTGCCTCGAAGGCCTGCTGGGCCTGGGCGGGGGTGACGGCGATCAGGTCGCGGAGGTCGCCGCCGGCGAAGAAGGTCTTCTTGGCGGAGGTGATGATGATGCCGCGGATGCTGTCCTTCTCGGCCTCCAGGCGGTCGACGGCCGCGGTGAGGGAGGTCTTGAAGGCGTTGTTCATGGTGTTGGCGGACTGGTCGGGGTCGTCGAGGACCAGGGTGACGACGCCGGTCTCGTCCTTTTCCCAGCGGATGGTCGACAAAGCTGCGGGTTCACTCATGGTGCGTACTCCGTGGTGGGTGGGACGAGGGGGTCAGAGGCGCTCGATGACGGTGGCGATGCCCATGCCGCCGCCGACGCAGAGGGTGGCCAGGCCGTAGCGCTTGTCCTGCCGCTCGAGTTCGTCGACGAGGGTGCCGAGGATCATCGCGCCGGTGGCGCCGAGGGGGTGGCCCAGGGCGATGGCGCCGCCGTTGACGTTGACCTTGTCGAGGCTCAGGCCCATGTCCTTGACGAAGCGGAGCACGACGGCGGCGAAGGCCTCGTTGATCTCGACCAGGTCGATGTCGTCGATGGTCAGGCCGGCCTTGGTGAGGGCCTTGCGGCTGGCGGGGGCGGGGCCGGTGAGCATGATCGTCGGTTCGGAGCCGGAGACCGCGGCGGAGAGGATGCGGGCCCGCGGGGTGAGGCCGTAGCGCTCGCCGACCTCCTTGTTGCCGATGGCGACGAGGGCGGCGCCGTCCACGATGCCGGAGGAGTTGCCGGCGTGGTGGACGTGGTCGATCTTCTCGACCCAGTGGTACTTCTGCAGGGCGACCGCGTCGAAGCCGCCGGCGTCACCGATGGTGGCGAAGGACGGCTTGAGGGAGGCGAGGGAGTCGGCGGTGGTGCCGGGGCGCATGTGCTCGTCGTGGTCGAGGACGACGAGGCCGTTGCGGTCGCGTACGGGGACGACGGACCGGTCGAAGCGGCCGTCCTTCCATGCTGCGGCGGCCCGTTCCTGGGAGAGGGCGGCGAACTCGTCGACGTCGCGCCGGCTGTAGCCCTCGATGGTGGCGATGAGGTCGGCGCCGATGCCCTGGGGGACGAAGCCGGTGTCGAAGTTGGTCATGGGGTCGGCGAACCAGGCGCCGCCGTCGGACGCCATCGGGACCCGCGACATGGATTCGACGCCGCCCGCGAGGACCAGGTCTTCCCAGCCGGAGCGGACCTTGGCGGCGGCCATGTTGACGGCTTCGAGGCCGGAGGCACAGAAGCGGTTCTCCTGGACGCCGGCGACGGTGTCGGGCAGGCCGGCGGCGATCGCGGCGATCCGGGCGATGTCGGAGCCCTGGTCGCCCACGGGGCCGACGACGCCGAGGACGATGTCGTCGATCGCGGCCGGGTCGAGGCCGGGGAAGCGGCGGCGTACTTCGTGGAGCAGGCCGACGACCAGGTCGATGGGCTTGGTGCCGTGCAGCGCGCCGTTGGCCTTGCCGCGGCCGCGCGGGGTGCGGATCGCGTCGTATACGTACGCTTCGGAACTCACTGGTAAGCCTTTCCGGGGAGGGTTAGCCGAGCAGGGAGCGGCCGATGATCTCCTTCATGATCTCGGTCGTCCCGCCGTAGATGGTCTGGATGCGGCCGTCGGTGAAGGCCTTGGCGACGCGGTATTCGGTCATGTAGCCGTAGCCGCCGTGGAGTTGGAGGCAGCGGTCGGCGACGCGTTTCTGGAGTTCGGTGGCCCACCACTTGGCCATGGAGGCGTGTACGGCGTCGAGGGTGCCGTCGGAGTGGTCGGCGATGCAGCGGTCGAGGAAGGTGCGGGTGACGGCGCATTCGGTGGCCATCTCGGCGATCTCGAAGCGGATGTGCTGGAGCTTGGACAGTGGTCGTCCGAATGCTTCGCGTTCCTTGACGTATTGGGTGGTGATCTCCAGGAGGTGTTCGGCGGCGGCGATGCCGGCGACGGCTATGCCCATGCGTTCCTGTGCGAGGTTGGTCATGAGGTGGACGAAGGCGCCGTTGAGCTCGCCGAGGAGGTTGTCCTTGGGGACGCGTACGTCGTGGAAGAACAGTTCGGCGGTGTCCTGGGACTTCTGGCCGATCTTGTCGAGGTTGCGGCCGCGTTCGAAGCCTGGCATTCCGCGTTCGACGACGAGCAGCGACAGTCCGTGTGCGCCGCCTTCGGGGGTGGTCTTGGCGACGACGATGACGAGGTCGGCGAGGATGCCGTTGGAGATGAACGTCTTGGAGCCGTTCAGCAGCCAGTGGTCGCCCTTGTCCTCGGCGGTGGTGCGGATGCCCTGGAGGTCGGAGCCCGCGCCCGGTTCGGTCATGGCGATGGCGGTGATGATCTCGCCGCTGCAGAAGCCGGGGAGCCAGCGCTGCTTCTGTTCGTCGGTGGTGAGGGAGGTCAGGTAGGGGCCGATGATGTCGTTGTGCAGGCCCAGGGCGAGGCCGGGGTGCCGGCGCGGGTGAACTCCTCGGCGAGGACGGCGCTGTAGCGGAAGTCGGGGTTGCCTCCGCCGCCGTATTCCTCGGGCACGGCCATGCCCAGCAGGCCCTGTCGGCCGGCGGCGCGCCAGGCGTCCCGGCTGACGATGCCGTCCTGCTCCCACTGTTCGTAGTGGGGTGTCACCTCCTTGGCGAGGAAGGTGCGGACGGTTTCGCGGAAGGCCTCGTGGTCCGCGGTGAAGATCTGGCGCGGCAGTGGGGCGGTCATCTCGGTGGGCCCTCCTCAGAGCCAGTTCTTGACGGTCTCGATGGGCTGGGCGGCCCGGGTGGTGGCCGGGGTGGCCGGTTCCGGGGCGACGGTGCCTTCGGCGGTCGGGGGTGGGCCGGCCGCGTGGCGGGGGTGGTGGTGGGTTTCATCAGTGGGCCGCGTCCTTCTGCTCGGTGCGGCCCGGGGTGGGGGCGGGGTCTTCGGGGGTGGGGTGAGGAGGCTGGGGGTCTGCCAGTCGTGGGCGATGTCCTCGGTGTCCGCGCCGGGCCGGGCGGGTGGTGTGCGGACCGCGCCGGGGGTGTGCGAGAAGCGGGGTGCGGGCGCTGGTTGGGTGATGCCGCCGTGGTCGACGAAGGTGCCGCGGGCGGCGAGGTGCGGGTGGTGCGGTGCCTCGCGCAGGGAGAGGACCGGCGCGACGCAGGCGTCGGAGTCCTGGAAGACGGTGGTCCATTCGTCTCTGGTGCGGGTCTTGAAGCGGGCTGCGATGGCGGTGCGGAGCTCGTCCCAGGCGGTGAGGTCGTCTCGTGCCGGGGCTTCGTCCTCGATGCCCAGCAGCCGGATGAATTCGCCGTAGAAGCGCTTTTCCAGGGCGCCGACGGCCATGTATCCGCCGTCGGCGGTCCGGTAGGTGCCGTAGAAGGGTGTCCCGCCGTCCAGGAGGTTGGCGCCGCGCCGGTCCTGCCAGCCGCCGGCCGCCAGCATGCCGTGGATCATCGCGGTCAGATGGGCGGTGCCGTCGACGATCGCGGCGTCGACGACCTGGCCCCGGCCGTTTTCGGTGCGGGCGTGCTGGAGTGCGGCGAGGACGCCGATGACGAGGTAGAGGGAGCCGCCGGCGTAGTCGCCGAGGAGGTTGGCGGGGAGGGCGGGCGGGCCGTCGGGCGGGCCGATCATTCCCAGGGCGCCGGTGATGGCGATGTAGCCGATGTCGTGTCCGGCGGTGTCGGCGAGCGGGCCCTGCTGGCCCCAGCCGGTCATCCGGCCGTAGACGAGCCGGGGGTTGCGTGCCAGGCATTCCTCGGGGCCGACGCCGAGTCGTTCGGCGACGCCCGGGCGGTAGCCCTCCAGCAGTACGTCGGCGCGTTCGGCCAGGTCGAGGACCTGGGTGACGCCCTGGGGGGTCTTCAGGTCCACGAGCACGGAGCGTTTGTTGCGGTTGGTGATGTCGTAGGCGGGGTCGATGGCCAGGCCGGCGCCCCCGGGGCGGTCGACGCGGACGACGTCGGCGCCGAGGTCGGCCAGGAGCATGGCCGCGAACGGCCCGGGGCCGATGCCCGCGAGCTCGACGACCCGTACGCCGTGGAGCGGGCCGTTGTCTGACTCCGTCATCGCGCCCCATGCCCTTCCGCACTGTGACACTTCTGATGTAACACTCGTGATGTTAAGAACGTGTTCCACTTTCCACAAGACCCCTTGCCGCGTGGCGACCACGCGGAAAGGCCCGTGCCGACGAGGCTCAACTGCCCTCGCCGCCACGGGCCTTTTGCGCGCCTGCTGCCGCTGCGCCGCTATCCCCGTCGAGCTCGGCGATGAGCTTCTTGGGGGCTATGACGCGGTACGACTCCTCCGCCCAGTCACAGAGCAGCTCGGCGGCCGGCGCCCCCTGCTCGTCCAGCGGGATCCGCACCCAGCCGGCCTTGCCCAGGCCGTAGCCCGCCGGCTCGGCACCGGGCGAGGTCAGGGCATGGGCATGCGCCTCCGGATCCTTCAGCTTGACGGTGACGCCCGGTGGATGGCTGCCGTCATCGACGCCGAGGAAGACGAAGACCTTCTTGTTCACCTTGATGACGCTTTCGCCCCAGGGAAATTCCTCCACCGCCCCGGGCAGTCCGAGCGCGAACGCCCGCACCCGCTTCCGGACCGCCTCCGGGCCCGCCGCCTTCGTCATGAGCTCCTCCACGTCCGTTCCCCCGTACGGCACCACCTGCGGCACCGCCCCGGCACCGCGCGTCTCGCGCACGGGCCGACCGACGCATCCCACGCTAACCGCGGGCACTGACAACGGCCCGCGCAGCGCCGGTCGCCCGGCCGACAGAGGGACAATTGCGGCCATGTCCGATGCGCAACTCGCCGCCGCACTGTTCGACTTCCATGCCGGTCAGGGACTGCGCCAGTTCACCGAACTGGCCCTGGCGCTGCTGCTGTCCTCGCTGATCGGCCTCGAACGGGAGGCCCGGCAGAAAGGCGCCGGCCTGCGCACCCACACGCTGGTCGGTGTGGGCAGCGCGCTGTTCATGGAGGTGTCGATCCACGGCTTCGGGGCGCTGCTGGGAGCCGACGGTGTGGCGCTCGATCCGTCCCGCGTCGCCGCCCAGGTCGTCTCGGGCATCGGCTTCATCGGCGGTGGCCTGATCTTCGTCCGGAAGGACGCCGTCCGCGGGCTGACGACGGCCGCCACCATCTGGCTGACCTGCGCCATCGGCATGGCGTGCGGGGGTGGGCTGCCGCTGCTGGCGATCGGTGCGACGGCGGTGCACTTCCTCATCGTCCGCGGCTTCACGAGGATCTCCGACCGGATCGCGAAGGAGCCGTCCCTCACCCGGGTCGATCTGCGTGTCGCCTATCGCACGCAACGCGGACTGCTGGGGCGGATGTTGGAGATGTGCACCGGTCGGGGGTTCCGGGTGACGGATGTCCAGGTGGAGACCGGCGTGGACGAGCAGCGGTTCGCGGCCGAGGTGCTGCTCCGTCTGGAGGGTGCCGCCGCGGCCCATCCCCTGGTGGAGGAGCTGTCCGAGCTGGAGGGGGTGCGCGGGGTGACGCTGGGGCGGCAGGACGACCGTACGGAGTGAACAGGCCGCGGCGGGCCGGTACGGGGCGAGGCCGGTTCAGCCCGGCGTCTCTTCGGCGGCCGGATGGGGCGCGGCGCCCCTGGGGACCTCTGCCCCGCTTCGGGCTCCGGTACGAGGTGGTCGTCGGGCGCCTGACGGTCGAGCAGTCTCCCCAGGCGCTGCGGCACATTGCCGCCCACCAGGAGGATGACGAGCAGCGTCAGCCCGAAGGTGAGCACGGCGAGCGCGCGTCCCAGGGGCATGCCTTCGGCCAGATGGGCTCCGAGGACGGGTGCCACCGCGCCGCCCAGGGCGCCGACGTTGTAGACGAAGCCCAGGGAGGCGGCGCGGGTCGCGGTGGGGAAGTGGCCGGCGAGGTATTTCGGCAGGATGCCGGAGATGCCCTGGCTGAGCGCGAGCAGACCGAAGACCAGCACGCCGAGGAGGGGCAGGTTGTCGCGGACCGCGAAGACCGGGAAGACGAAGGCGAGCGAGGCCAGCAGGGTGCAGGCGTAGGCGCGCCGGGTTCCGAGCCGGTCGCCGGTGTAGCCCGCGAGCCAGCATCCCGCCATGGTGCCGAAGCCCGCGTAGAACATCACGTCGGTGACCTGTCCGGGGGCGTAGCCGAGGTCGGTCTTGAGGTAGGTGGGCAGCAGGGCCTGGACGGGCCAGCTGTAGAGGAAGGCGCAGAAGACGGTCGCCATCAGGGACACGTACAGCAGCCATCCGTGGCGGCCGCCGAGCTGCACGGCGAAGGCGACCAGGCACAGCGCCGCGACACCGGACAGCCAGGGGACGTACCCCGTTCCTACGGGTGTGAAGACGCAGTACAGGGCGGCCGAGGCGGTCGCGGCCAGGACGGCGTTGAGCCAGCGGCGGCGCCCGGTGAACAACGGCCGGAAAGGATGCGGACGTTCCTCTTCGGGGCGCGTACCGGACGTGTCGATCTCCCGGTGCCAGTCCCCGGCCTCCGGCAGTGATCTGCGCACCCAGAGGGCGACGAGGACGGGCAGTATGCCGATCCAGAACATCCAGCGCCAGCCCCAGTGGGGCACCACCCACTTGTAGAGCTCGGCCGCGACGACGGTGCCGCTCGCGTACCCGGAGATGAGGAACCCGGACGCCCGGTTGCGCCACCGGGTGGGCCAGGTTTCCAGCACGTAGGTCGCGCTGGCGCTGTACTCCCCCGCCATGCCCAGGCCGATCACCAGACGGGCGACGAACAGG
This sequence comes from Streptomyces endophytica, assembly GCF_026153355.1. Taxonomy (GTDB): domain Bacteria; phylum Actinomycetota; class Actinomycetes; order Streptomycetales; family Streptomycetaceae; genus Streptomyces; species Streptomyces endophytica. The sequence goes on from NZ_CP110636.1 coordinate 6,183,674, forward strand.
CTGCTGTAGTTCCAGGCGAAGCCGCAGGCGAAGGTTCCGAGCGAGTAGAGCAGGATGCTGGCGACCATGGCGGCCCTGCGGCCGTAGCGGTCGCCCAGTGCGCCGAGGAGCGCGCCGCCCAGCCACCGGGTGATGAACGCACCGGAGATCAGCGAGGCGGCGGTGGCGGTGCCCAGGTGGAACTCGTCGGCGATCTCGGTCAGCACCAGGGTGATCAGGACGAAGTCGAAGCCGTCGAGGAGATAGCCGATCCAGGCGGCGAACATGGCCTTCCACTGCCGTGGCGTGACCTCCTGGTACCAGCGCCGTGTTCCCTGAGCGGCTGGTCCCGGTCGGCGGTCGTCCTGGTGGTCGTCCAAGGGGCGCGTCGTCACGGCAAACCGGCCTCCTCCTGGAGTCGGCAACGGCGGGGAACAGAGACATGGGACGTCCTACGTCGCCGCGTTCACGGTGAATGTGGCCCGGCCACCCCGCCCTGTCAAGGGTGCCCGCCGCACCCCGCCGCCGTACGGCACTTCCGATCGCACCAGCCCCAACGGGGAGGCGTCAGGGCCGCGTTGACGGGACGACGGCGACTGCCTAGGGTCCGAACACCAGCTCACCGGGGGCGGTCGAGAGGACGCGCAGCATGCCACGGCAGAACACCGAGGGACGGGCCCACGACCTCGTCCTCTACGGGGCGACCGGCTTCGCCGGCGCTCTCACCGCGGCCTATCTGGCCGAGCACGCGCCCCAGGACTGCCGCTGGGCGCTGGCCGGCCGCAATCTCGCCAAGCTGGAGCGTCTGCGGGACCGCCTGGCGGAGATCAACCCGGCCTGCGGTGATCTGCCGTTGCTGCGGGCCGAGAGCGACGACCGGGACGCCGTGCACGCCCTCGCCGCCGACACCCGGGTGCTGGCAACCACGGTGGGCCCGTATCTGCTGCACGGCGAGCCGCTGGTCGCCGCGTGCGCCGCGGCCGGTACCGACTACGTCGACCTCACCGGCGAGCCGGAATTCATCGACCGCATGTTCTTGCGGCACGACGCGACGGCCCGCACCTCGGGCGCGCGCCTGGTCCACGCCGCCGGTTTCGACTCCGTCCCCCATGACCTCGGCGTCCACTACACCGTGGGCCTGCTCCCCGAGGGCGTGCCGCTGCGCATCGACGGTTTCGTCCGCACCAATGCGGCGTTCTCCGGCGGCACGCTGGCCTCCGCGCTGACCGTCGCCTCGCGGCCGGTCGCCATGGCACGGGCGGCCCGCGACCGGCAGCGGGCCGAACCCCGGCCGGCCGGGCGCCGGACCCGGGCCCCGTTCGGCCCCCCTCAGGAGCGCGGAGACCGGCACGTGGGGTGTGCCGCTGCCGACCCTCGACCCGCAGATCATCGCCCGCTCGGCCGCCGCTCTGGACCGCTACGGCCCGGACTTCCGCTACCGCCACTACGCCGGCGTCCGGCGGCTGCCGATCGCCGTGGGCGGGGCCCTGGGCGCCGGGGCGCTGTGCGCGGCCGCGCAGGTACCGCCGCCCGGCGGTGGTTGTCGGGCCGTCTGGAGCCGGGCCAGGGGCCGAGCCCGGAGCGGCGCGCCCGGAGTTGGTTCACGGTGCGCTTCGTCGCCTCCGGTGGCGGCAAACGCCTGATCACCGAGGTCGCGGGCGGCGATCCCGGTTACGACGAGACGGCGAAGATGCTCGCCGAGTCGGCGCTCAGCCTGGCCTTCGACGATCTGCCGCGGACCGCCGGCCAGGTGACGCCCGCGGTGGCCATGGGGGACGCGCTGACCACGCGGCTCCAGAAGGCAGGCATCACCTTCCGGGTCCTCCGGGAGGGATAGCCGGACCGCCGCACCACCAGCAGGGGTTCCGGTGTCAGATGCCGGCCAGGGCGCGGCGGCACAGCGCGTCGGCGGCCCGGGTGGTCTCCGGAATCCGGTAGTCCGGTGCCAGGTGCAGCGTGTGGGCGCAGGCCCGGTCGAGGCTGACCCGGTGCCCCACGGAGACGAAGACCGGTTTGACGCCCGTCTGGGTCCGCAGCGCTCGTCCCACCTCCTCGTCGCCGTCCAGGAGCGGAGAGGTGGCACCCCGCTCCGGGCCCGGAGGGTCGTACCGGAAGGTGAAGGGGTTCTTGGCGACACCGATGGTGGGCAGGCCGGTGAGCACCCCCAGGTGGCTGGCGAGCCCGAAGCGGCGTGGGTGCGCCACACCGTAGCCGTCGCAGATCACCAGGTCGGGAGTGCGGGCCAGCCGGTCGAGTGCGGCGAGCACGGTGGGGATCTCCCGGAAGGCCAGCAGCCCCGGCACGTACGGGAAGGAGACCTGGCCGACGGCGGTGGCCTCGTCGACGACGGCGCGGGTACGGGCGTCCAGCGCCACGGCGGCCGCGGCGACGACATCGCGGGCGTCGTCGTAGGCGACGTCCACGCCCACGACCGTGCCCTCGAACCCTGGTTCCGGGCCGGGTTCGTCGAGCTGTACGTAGGGCCGCAGCCGGTCCTGGACCGCGCGGGCCCGGTCCTCGTCCGCCGGCCAGTGCCGCAGTTCCTCGTCGCGGGAGATCGTTCCGGGAGTGTCCATGATGACGGCCACGCTACCGAACGGCTGACCGGCCCGTTCGCCGGGCGGAACGGCGACCGGACGGACTGTCAGTACCCCTCGGTACGGTGAGGAGAGTGGTCCCGGCACCGCATGCCGCCGCGCTCCCCTCCGCCCTCGACACACGTCCCTGACACCAGCAGAGGCCCGCCATGTCCGACGCACTCCACGAGCTCGACGCCACCGATCTCGCCGCCCGGTTACGCCGCCGCGAGCTGTCCGCCCGGGAGGTCGTGCAGGCTCATCTGGACCGGATCGAACAGGTCAATCCGGCCGTCAACGCCATCGTCACGCTCGATCCCGAGGGCGCCCTGGTCGCCGCCGCCCAAGCCGACGAGCGACTGGCCCGGGGCGCCGAGGTGCCGCCTCTGCACGGACTGCCGATCGCCTTCAAGGACACCCACCTCACGCGTGGTATGCGCACCACGTTCGGCTCGCCGCTCTTCGCCGGCTACGTGCCCGCCGAGGACGACCTGGTGGTCGACCGCCTCCAGCGGGCCGGCGCCGTCCGCCTCGGCAAGACCAACGTCCCCGAGTTCGCCGCCGGTTCGCACACGTTCAACCCGGTCTTCGGCACCACCCGCAATCCGTACGACACCAGCCGCTCGGCAGGCGGGAGCAGCGGCGGTGCCGCGGCGGCCCTGGCGGCGGGACTGCAACCCCTCGCCGATGGCAGCGATATGGGTGGCTCGCTGCGCAATCCGGCGTCCTTCTGCAACGTGGTCGGACTGCGGCCCACCCCGGGGCGGGTGCCTCCGCACCCGGCGGCAATCTCTGGGACACCCTCGCGGTCCCGGGACCCATGGGGCGGACCGTCGCCGACACCGCGTTGCTGCTGTCCGCGATGGCCGGTCCGGATCCGCGCTGCCCCATCAGTCTGGAGGCCCCCGGCGCGGCGTTCCGGGTCCCGCTCGACCGCGAGCTGCGCGGCCTGCGCGTCGCCTGGTCCCGGACCTCGGCGGACACGCACCGGCCGACCCGGACGTCCTCGCCGTACTGGAGCCGCAGTTGAGTGTCCTGGAGGCGCTCGGCTGCCATGTGGAGACGGCGTGCCCGGACCTGGCCGGGGCCGACGAGGCGTTCCGTACGCTGCGGGCGCACAGCTTCGACCTGGCGCTGGGCGTGCTGCTCGACGTCGACCGGGAGGCCCTCAAGCCCAGCCTCGCCCGGAACATCGAGCAGGGCCGCCGGCTGACCCCGGCCGATCTCATCACCGCCACCACGGTCCGCAGCCGGCTCCACCTCGGCGCGGTGGACTTCTTCTCCCGTTACGACCTGCTGCTCTGCCCGGTCAGTCAGGTCACGCCGTTCGACGTGGAACTGGAGTACCCGACGGAGGTCGCCGGCCGGCCCACGGAGACGTATCTGGACTGGATGCGCTCGGCCTACCTGATCTCGCTCCTCGGGCTGCCCGCCCTGTCGGTTCCGGCGGGCTTCACGCCCGGTGGCCTGCCCGTGGGCCTGCAGTTCATCGGTGCGCCGAGGGCCGACCTCGCCGTATTGCAGGCCGGCCATGCCTACGAGACCGCGACCCGTCACGGGCGACGGCGCCCGGACCTGCCCACCACCTGAGAGCGAGGAATCCGGCAGTGCATATATTGCCACCATGTTCGTACTGGAACTGACCTATACCGCACCCCTCGAACGTGTCGACGCCGTCCTCAAAGAGCATGTGGCCTGGCTGCAGCAGCAGTACGCGGCCGGGCACTTCATCGCCGCCGGGCGCAAGGTCCCGCGTAACGGCGGCGTGATCCTCGCCGCCGGCATGGACCGGAAGACCGTGGAGGACATCGTGGCCCAGGACCCGTTCACCCTCGCCGGTGTGTGCGAGTACCGCATCACGGAATTCGTGGCGACGACGACCGCCCCGGCCCTGGAGACGTACCGGGAGCAGCTGCCGACCTGAGGCGGTGACCGGGGGTACTGGGGGCATTGGCGTGGCGGGCACCCGGTAGCGGGCGGGCCCGGGCGCCCGCCGACCTGGCGAGAAGGCTAGGAAGACGCGGTGGGCGGCACCGCGGACTTGCCGAGCGGGGCGGCGCCCACCGGTTCGGGCTCGCCGGCCACGGGCCAGCGGCCGCCGTTCCGCCAGTACCCCTGAATCTCCTCCAGCTGGCGTCCCTTGGTCTCCGGCGCGGTGACGGTCGCGAAGGCCAGCGCGGCGAGGGCGAGCACGCCGAGCGCCGCGAAGGTCCGCGCCGCTCCTGCCCAGGCCATCAGCGAGGGGAAGAACTGGGCGATCAGCAGGTTGGCGACCAGATCCGCGGTGAGCATCACCGAAGCCCCGGTGGACCGCAGCTGCGCCGGGAAGGCCTCACTCGCGTAGACCCAGATCAGCGACCCGAAACCGAAGTTGAAGGCCGCCGTGAACAGCAGGATCGCCCCGAAACCGACCCACGTCATGGTGCCGTGCAGCTCTCCCGAGCCGAAGACCGCGGTCAGCACGCCCAGCATCACGACCATGGTGCCGATGCCACAGAGCAGCACCACCCGGCGGCCGAGCCGGTCGATGATGAGGATGGCGAGCACGGTGGCGGCCAGTGAGGCGAGCTGGACGAAGGACGGCAGCAGGAAGTTCTGCCCATTGCCGGTGAAGCCCATCTCCTCGAAGATCTGCGGGCTGTAGTAGGTCACGGCGTTGATGCCGGTGATCTGGCAGAAGAACCCCAGCCCGATGACGAAGAACGCCGCGCGGGCATAGGGCTTGCGCAGCAGGGAACGCGCCGATCCGCCGCTCTCCTCGGCGAGCGCGGCCCCGACGGCCGCGACCTCCGCGCGAGGATCGACGTCCGGGTCGGTCATGGCCATCACTTCGACGGCCCGTTCCGTGCGTCCTTTGAGGACGTACCACCGGGGGGTGTCCGGCAACCGGAACAGCGGAATCAGGACGAGCGCGGCAGGGATCGCGGAGAGACCGAGCATCCAGCGCCAGTGCCCGCCACCGGACAGGCCCCAGTTGACGAAGTACGTGAGGACGATGCCGGCGACCGTGGCCACTTGATAGGCGGCGACGGAGGCGCCCCGGATGCGGGCCGGGGTGGATTCGGCGATGTAGAGCGGCGCGGCGACGATCGAGATCCCGATGGCGACGCCGAGCAGGAAGCGGACGGCGTCCAGCACGACGACGTTGGGCGCGGCGGCGGAGAGCGCGACGAACACCGCGTACGAGCCGGCGACGATCAGCATTGCCGCCTTTCGCCCCAACGCGTCGGCGAGCTTGCCGCCGATCAGCGCTCCCACGATGGAGCCGAACACCAAGATGCTGTTGACCAGCCCTTTTTCCGTCTCGGTGAGGTGGAAGTCCTTGCTCAGGAACACCAGGGCACCGGAGATGCTGCCGGTGTCGTAGCCGTAGATGACGCCAACGATGGCGCCGGTGAGCGCGAACAGCCTGCCGGTGCGACCGGAAGTCCCGGCGGACGGCGGCGGAGGCGTCGCGGAGATCGTGGCAGTGGACATGGGAAGTCCTTTGTGCGGCGGGCGGCCTTGCTGCGTGAGCGAGCGCGTCAGCGAGAGCATCAGCGGACTCAATGATTGATCATGCGAGTATTTGACGTTCTTCGCGCAACTGTCAACACCCACGAGTCGCCTCAGAATCTTGCAGCGCGGGCATGGCTGTTCCCTGCCCCTCTGCCCGCAGCCACTCTTTCGAGGGATGGATCGCTAGAGCGATGATGCGTACAGTCGATTGCAACAGACGCCAAAGTTGCAGTTTCGAGCAATCCGCTCGCAGAGTATCCAGCCGAGGTCGGAGGGAACCGGCCGCAACGGAGCAAGACCGCTTCACACATCACGGGAGGGTGGGCCATGAGCGAGACCTCGTACATGGAGCAGGAGCTGCACAGCCAGCCGGAGACCTGGCGGCAGGCCGCACGGATCGGAGCGGCCGCCGGCCCGCTGCCGAAGGCGGGGCAGCGAGTGGCCGTCGTCGGCTGCGGCACCTCATGGTTCATGGCGCAGTCGTACGCGGCGTTGCGCGAGAGCGCCGGCTTGGGCGTGACGGACCCGTTCGCCGCTTCCGAGGCCTTCCTCGGCGGCGACCGCGGCTATGACGCGGTGGTGGCGATCACCCGCTCGGGCACCACGACCGAAGTGCTGCGGGTACTCGACGCGGTCAAGGGCCGCATTCCGACGGTGACGATCCTCGGTGACCCCGAGACGCCGGCCGTTGCCCTGTCCGACGAAACGGTCGAGCTTCCGTTCGCCGACGAGAAGTCGGTGGTGCAGACCCGCTTCGCGACCACGGCGCTGACGCTGCTGCGCGCGCATCTGGGCGAGGACGTCTCCCGGGCCGTGACCGACGCGGAAGAGGCCCTGACCGCAGCGGTCGAGAAGGAGTGGGTGGACGCCGAACAGTTCTCCTTCCTCGGTACGGGCTGGACGTTCGGGCTGGCCAACGAGGCGGCGCTCAAGATGCGGGAGGCATCGCAGAGCTGGACGGAGTCCTACCCGGCCATGGAGTACCGCCACGGCCCCATCTCGATAGCCGCGCCCGGTCGGGTGACCTGGCTGTTCGGCGAGGCCCCGGAGGGACTGGAGGCCGATGTGGTGCGAACGGGTGCGCGTTTCGTGCGCCATGCGCGCGATCCGCTGGCCGATCTGGTCCTGGTCCAGCGGGTGGCGCTGGAGCGTGCCCGGGCCCGCGGCCTGGACCCGGACAACCCGCGCAGCCTCACCCGCTCGGTGATGCTCGAGGCCCCGGCCGCCTCATAGCCCGCCGACCCTCCGCGTCACCGTCCCCCCTTCCCCATCTCACCTGTCCTGCAAGGGAGTTCACATCCCATGCCCCTGGTCCCCACCTCGTCCCTGATCGACGCCGCACGTGAGGCGCACGTCGGCGCGGCGGCCTTCAACGTCATCCATTTGGAAACCGCCGAGGCACTCGTCACGGCGGCCGAACGCACCAGCATTCCGCTGATCCTGCAGATCAGTGAGAACTGCATCCGCTACCACGGCAGCCTGCTCCCCATCACCCGGGCCACGCTGGCCCTTGCCGAGGGCTCCAGCGCCCGGATCGCGGTCCATCTCGACCACATCACCGATGCCGAACTGGTCCGCGAGGGCATCACCGCAGGGGTCGGTTCGGTCATGGTGGATGCTTCCGCCCTTCCCTACGAGGAGAACGTCGCCACCACCGCCGAACTCACCTCCTGGTGCCACGACCGAGGGGCCTATGTCGAGGCGGAGCTCGGCGAGGTGGGCGGCAAGGACGGCGTACACGCGCCGGGCGTGCGCACGGATCCGGACGAGGCCTTGGCATTCGTCAGCGCGACCGGCGTGGATGCCCTCGCCGTGGCCGTGGGTTCGTCCCATGCGATGCACGAGCGCACGGCCGTCCTGGACAAGGAGCTCATCGCGGCGCTCCGTGCCACGCTGCCGGTGCCGCTGGTCCTGCACGGGTCCTCCGGCGTGCCGGACGACGAGTTGCGCCGGGCCATCGCCGCCGGAATGACGAAGATCAATATCTCCACTCATCTGGTCTCCGTCTTCACCCGGTCGATACGCGGGACGCTGGACGCGAACCCGTCACTGGTCGACTCCCGGAAGTACGTCAAACCGGCGCGGGAGGCCGTGACCGAAGAGGCCGCACGACTGCTGGGCGTACTGGCCGCTCCGGCGGCGGTGCCCGGGCAGTACGCGGCCCAGGCGCCGGCGCGCGGCTGAGCACCGGCCCGCGGCTCAGACACGCAAGGAGGCAAGGAGGCAAGGAGGCAGCGCCCCATAGAGAGATGCGATGCCCCATAGAGAGATGGAGAGATAGAGAGGAGACGGAGGGAGAGGAAGCGGCGAGAGATGCGGCGAACGCGGGGGCCGACCGGGCGTCATCGTGGCCGATGGAAACGAATTAGGCTCGCGCCATGAAGCGCCATGAACGGATGAACGCACTGCTCGAGCTGCTCGGTGAGCGGGGTCGGGTGGATGTCGAGGAGGCAGCGACCGCACTGGAAGTCTCGGCCGCCACGATGCGGCGCGACATGGATGCTCTCGCCGAACAGCAGTTGCTGACCCGCACCCGGGGCGGGGCAGTGCTCAGCTCGGTGGCGTACGACCTGCCGATCCGCTACAAGCATGCGCACCGGTCGGCGGAGAAGGAAGCGGTGGCACAGGCCGCGGCGAAGCTGGTCGAGCGTGGTGATGTGGTCGGGCTGAGCGGTGGCACCACGACCACGGCGATCGCCCGGGTGCTCGCCACACGTCCGGACTTCGCGGAGGCGGGCCCGCAGCCTCATCTGACGATCGTCACCAATTCGCTGAACATCGCCAATGAGCTGGCCGTGCGGCCGCAGATCAAGATTGTGCTCACTGGCGGGGTGGCGCACTCCCGGTCGTTCGAACTGGTCGGACCCTTCAGTGAGTTGGTGCTCCAGCAGATCTCGATCGATATCGCGTTCATCGGGGCGAACGGCATGGACCCGGTGATGGGGGCCACCGTTCACGACGAGGCCGAGGCCCGGGTCAACCGCCTCATGGCGGAGCGCGCCCGGCGTGCGGTGATCGTCGCGGACTCGTCGAAGATCGGCGAACGGTGCTTCGCCCGGGTCGGTGACACGGACGTCTTTGACACCTTCATCACGGACGCGAGCGCCAAGGAAGCCGCCCGCCGGGAGTTCGCAGACCGAGGGCTGCGGGTGGTGACGGCACGCCCACCCGTGACCGAGCGAGTCAGTGAGTGAGTGAGCGAGCGAGCGAGCGCCTATGCGTAGGAGGTAGGTAAGTAGGTAGTGCGAGCGGGTGGCGAGGTTGATTGCCTCTTGTTAATTGCCTCTTGTTGAGCCTCTCGTTGATCGCCCTCGTTGGGTGGGAGTGGGGCGAGGGCTGGGACGTGGGTGGGCAGGGGTGGGCGGGGCGGTGGGGGCGGGGGCCCGGGAGGCCCCCGGGGGACGGCAGCTGCGGGCGGCAGGTGCGCTCGGCCCAGGCTGTGGGTGGGGAGGTCGGGCGCCAGCTGCGCGGGGAGCCCGGGCGTGGGGAGTACTGGGCGTGGCGGGAGCCCGGGCGTGGGGAGTACTGGGCAGTGGCGGGACTGAGCAGGGTGACGTGGCCGAGCCGACTCAGCGGGCCGAGCTGACTCGACATGACCTGGAGTATTGGCGCATCGACGAGCTGTAGTCGGTGGTGGCGGGCGGGATCGAGGACGGGGTGGATGCCGGGCGACACCGGGCCGGCTGGCCCGGCCTTCAGTCCGAGGTGGCGCGGCAATCTTCACAGCCGGAGCTGCCTCGGCACCCTCGGCCAGAGCTGGCGCAGCACCTTCGCCTCCGAACTGGCGCAGCACCATCGCCCCGGGCTGGCGCAGTGCCCTTCTGCCCGAACTGGCGCAGTGCCCTTCGCCCCGAGCTGGCGCGGCACCTTCGGGCAAACGGCGGGGCCGGGGTGGGCAAGGGCCGGTCCCGAAAGGGTCGCTCTTGTGTCGCGCTTGTGTCCCTGTGAGACCCCCGAGGCTGTTTTCCCGGGGCGCGTGTGGACAATGGGGAATGAACGTGCGAAGCCGTTCGTATGCTTCGCGGGGGTTTGAAGGTGAATCTGAGTTTCCACGGGGGAGATCACGTGCGGAAGATCATGGCCATATCGCTGGCAGCGGTGGCGTGCAGCGCCTCGCTCACCCTGGTCGCCTCGTCGCCAGCGGCGGCCGCCGACCACTCACCGCAGTGCGTCAAGGTCCGGAAGTACTTCAACAAGGGTCAGCAGCGATACGTGCGCCTGGCGAATCTGTGCACCCAGCGTGTGTCGTGCTACAAGATCGTCATTCCTCACCACAGCGACCCGAGCGGCCGCCTTGCCAAGGGGGCGACGAAGGACGTCTGGTACGGCACGACGGGGATTCCGCGGGCGCTGTATGTGAAGAACGTTTCCTGCTGAGGACAGTGAGTCTTGAGCAGTGAGTCTCGAGCGGTAAGTCTTGAGCCGTGAGTCTTGCGCAGTGAGGCGCGAGCGGTGAGGCGCGAGCGGTGAGCGGTGCACTGTGAGCTGCGAGAAGTGAGTGGCGAGTAGTGAGCGTGGGCCGTCGAGGGAATCGGCGGCCCACCGTCCGTCAGTCGCCGCGTGGACGGACCACCCGTCCGTCGCCGCGTGGACGCGCGGCGCGACGTGGGCTTGCGCGGCAGGCCGGCCGTGCTTGAGTGCGGGCAGCCACCCACGCCCGCTGCGGTCGGTCGCTCGCGCACGACGCTGCAGCCAGACGCGTACGGCCTTGTGGTCAGACGCGTACAGCCCGCGGTCAGACGCGTACGGCCTCGCGACCAGGCGCGTACGGCCTTGTGGTCAGGCGCGTACGGCGATGCCGTCCAGGACCATGGAGAGGTACTGGCGGGCGATCTCCTCGGGGCTGTGCAGGCCGCCCGGGCGGTACCAGCTCGCGGCGACCCAGACGGTGTCGCGCACGAAGCGGTAGGTGAGCCGGATGTCGAGGTCCGCGCGGAAGACGCCGTCGGCCACGCCCCGTTCCAGGGTGCCCAGCCACGCCTTTTCGAACTTCCGCTGGGAGTCGGCGAGATAGCCGAAGCGGGGCTGGTCGGCGAGGTGCCGGGCCTCCTTCTGATAGATGGCGACGGCGGCGCGGTGCCGGTCGATCTCCCGGAAGGACTCGGTGACGAGGGCCTCGATGGTTTCCCGGGGGCCGAGTCCGGCGGCGAGCACGGCGTCGTAGCCGTCCCAGAGTTCGGTCAGGAACGTGGACAGGATCTCGTCCAGCATCGATTCCTTGGAGTCGAAGTGGTAGTAGAGGCTGCCCGCGAGCATTCCGGCCTCGTCCGCGATTCGGCGGACGGTGGTGGCGTTGTAACCCTGCGCGGCGAACACCTCGGCCGCGGTGTTGAGCAGTTCGCTGCGGCGCTCCGGTGACGCCGGGGCGGTCATGGTCTTCTTCTTGGCGGCTGGCACCCGGCCATTGTCACTCCCGTTGCGGCTGTACCGGAGCCGCAGGCCTATATTTCGCGAGTAAAACACTTGGGAATCTTCTGCTAGCCTCAAGGTATGGGGAAGCACGCCAGACCTGCCGGGATGTGGACGAGAGGGCACCGGAACGCCGGGCCGGGGAGCGTCGTGGTGCGCGTCCGGCCGTTGCCGATCAAGAGCACCGTGCGGCTGCGCCGTCCCGTCGACATCTGGCACAAGCCGGCGCTCAGCGCGGTCGTGGCTCTCGGGATCCCCGACCTCACGCTGTTCGCGCTGGGCCGGCTGGATCTCGTCCTCTACACCTCGGCCGGGGCGATGTGTGCGCTGTACGCGCACGGGCTGCCGTACGCCGCTCGTGCCCGCACGCTGCCGTGGGTCGTGCTCGGCATGGTCGCGAGCGTGGGTGTCGCCCTGACCGCGGCGTCGCTCATCGCCTCGACCGCTCTGCTCGTGGTCCTCGCCTCGTTGGTCGCGGCAGTTCACAAGATGCTCTGCGACGCCACGCGCATCGGGCCGCCGGGGAACCTCATCCTGACGTTCATCGCGGCGTCCGCCTTCTTCGTGCCGCAGCGCCTCGGGCAGGTGCCGCTCCACCTCGCGCTGACGCTCGGGACCGGCGTACTGGCGTGGCTGGTGTGTATGGCGCCCGCGCTCGTACGGCCGCACGGTCCGGAGCGGATCGCGGTCGCCCGGGCGTTGGAGGCCGCGGCGGGGCTGCTGCGCGCGGAGAAGACGCACCTCATCGAAGCGGTGCACGGGGAAACGGTACGGGTGGGCGCGGGGCACACAGGTGTGGTGCCTGCAGGTGTGGTGCCTGCGGGTGTGGTGCAGGCTCGGCACGGGGCTGCGGCTGCGGTCAATGCGGCCTGGCACACGTTGTTCCTGGTGCCGGCTCGTACCCCGGAGAGGGCTGCGGTGCGTGCCGCACTCGAACGACTGCTGGTGCGGGCGGAGTCGGCGCTGGGCGGGACACCGGCAGGGCGAGGAGCGGCGGCACCGGCAGGGGCAGGGGCAGCGGCGTCGGGGTGGCTGGGGCGGGTGGCTGAGGCCGAGCGGCTCGGTGGCTGGGCGCGTGCGTTGCGGAGTGGGCGGACGATGCCGCAGGTCACGCTCTCGGCAGCGGAGGCCGAGGAATGGGCGGGGGTCGCGGCGGAGGATGCGGCCGTCGTCGGTGCCGAGGGGGCAGCCGGGTTGCGACGGCCCGGGCCGGGGCATCCGCGTGCCGCAGGTGCGGTACGCGCCGTGCTGGCGCGGCTCGCTCCCGGGTCGCCCTTGCTGCCCATAGGTGCGCGGGTCGCCCTCGGGTGTGTACTGGCGGGCTGGGCGTCGATGGCTGTCGGTGTCGGGCATCCGTATTGGGCCGTGGTCACGGCGGCCTCCATCTACCAGGCGAACACCACGCTTTCCTGGCAGCGGGCCCTGCAACGCACGCTGGGCAATCTGCTCGGGCTGCTGCTGTTCACGGTGCTGCTGCCGCTGATCCACACGGGCCAGTTCGCGATGATCGTGCTGGCGCTGGCCTTCCAGCTCGGGGCGGAGGCGTGCATCACCCGCAACTACTGGCTGGGGTCGGTCTGCGTGACGCCGATGGCGCTGCTGCTGACCGCCTTCGGCAATCCGCTGCCGGCGCACACGCTGATCGCGGACCGCTGGATCGACACGGTGGTGGGCGCGGCCGTGGGGGTGGCCTGCTGCGTGCTGATCACCAATCGACGGGCCGCGGACCGGATCGAATCCGCGCTGGAACGGGTCGTGGCGGCGGAGGACGCCGCGCGGGAGCTGCTCGCCCTCGCGGCCGAGCCGTCGCCACGGGGGTCGGAGGGGGACGTGCGGAGGGTCGGCTGGGCACGTGACCGGCTGGCCGAGGGGCTGGTCGAGCTGCGTGAGGCGGTGGAGGTGGCGTCCGGGGAATGGTGGCAGCGTGCGCTCCCGGAGGAACGGATCGCCCGTGCCGAGCAGCAGGGGCACCGTACGCTGGCCGGCCTCGTACGGCGGCTCTCAGAACCGGTTCCCGCGTCGGCGCCGGCTTCGGTATCGGTATCGGCGTCGGTTTCCGTTTCGGCTTCGGTATCGGCGCCGGTTTCCGTTTCGGCTTCGGTATCGGCGTCGGTTTCCGTTTCGGCTTCGGTATCGGCGCCGGCCTCCGCGTCTGCGCACGCTGCGGCTGCCGCGTCCGCTCCGACTTAGGCTGCGGGACCGCGGTCCCGCGGTCCCGCTCCAGCTTCGGCTTCCCTCGTTGCTGCGGCTTCGGCACTGGCTTCGGTTTCCCCATTGCTGCAGCTCCGGCGTCGGCTTCCCTCGTTGCTGCGGCTCAGGCCTCGGCATTCCCCGCTGCAGTGGCTCCGGCTTCGGCTTTCCCGCCGCTGTGGCTCCGGCGGCCGCTCCCGCTGCGGCTTCGATTCCGGCTTCGGTCTGCGCCTCCCCCGGTGCTCCTCCCCCGGCCCGCGCACCGGCCCCACGACGCGCGTCCGGTGCCGTATGAGCAGGCACAATTGAAGGCGTACGCAATGGCCGAGAGGAGAGTGCGGGTGACCGAGGACATCGTCGCGGGGGTGCTGCGCCAGTGGCAGCAGGTGCACCCCGGGCTGGACACCGGCCCGATGGCGGTGATCGGACGGCTCAACCGCTGCTCCGCGCTGCTGCAGCAGGCGGCCGATGCGCCGTTGCGGCGCGCCGGGCTGACCCGTCCCGAGTTCGACATCCTCGGCACGCTGCGCCGAATGGACCGCGAGCTGACGCCCGGGCGGGTGGCCCGCGAGACGTTCGCCTCCGGTGCTGCGGTGACCAAGCGGGTGCGGCAACTGGAGGAGCGGGGGCTGATCGCCCGTCGGCCCGACGACCGCGACCGCCGGGTCGCCCATCTGTCGCTGACCGACGAAGGACGCGAGATCATCGACCGGCTGCTGCCGGAGCAGTTGCGGTACGAGGCCTCGCTGCTCGACGGCATCGGCGATCAGCGGCAGGAGGAACTCTCCGCGGCGCTCAGCGAGTTGCTGGTCGTACTGGAGGGGCGACTCGGCAGCCTGTTGGACTGACGCGGCGCGCAATACCTCCGGCTCGCTCTCACGGCTCCAGTCGTGCGGCCGGAGCCATGCGCCTGATCACCGCCCCAGTCGTACGGCCGGGGCCATGCCTCTGATCACCGCCCCAGTCGTGCCGCCGGAGCCATGCGCCTAATCACGGCTCCAGGCGGGCGATTCGTCCGCGTTCGCCCGCGGCCCAGCAGCCGAGGTCGGGGGCGCAGTCGACGGTGTCGTACGAGCCGGTGTCGAACGGGCGCCAGGTGCGGCCGCCGTCGGCGGTCAGATCGCTGCCGGAGGGGCCGACCGCCAGGGCGAGCCGGCGGGAGTGCGGGAGCCAGGCCACGCCGGAGCGGTACGCCTGCGGGGGACGGGCGGCCGCTGTCCACGTGGCGCCGGCGTCGGCGCTGACCGCGGCGGCGTGGGGCGACGGCTGGTCGGCGCGGAAGTCGCCGCCGACCGCCAGCCCGTGGGTGCGGTCGCGGAAGGCCAGCGCGAAGACGCCGCGGGCCGGGTCGCCCGCGGGGATCGGGGCGTCGGTGACGGACCAGGTGCGGCCGCGGTCGGCGGAGTGCAGTACGCGGGCGGTGGCCGCGCCGCCGGTCGCGATCCAGGCGTCGTGGCTGCCGGTGGAGACCAGGCACTGGCCGCTGGCGGCGAACGCCGCCTCGCCCGGTTGTGCCGGAGGCATACCGTCCGACGGCAGTACGCGCCAACTCCGGCCGCCGTCCCCGGTGGACAGCACGCGGTACCTGCCGTCCACGGGGTCGCTGAGGGCGATGCCGTGGCGCCAGTCGAAGAAGGTGAGGCAGTCGTAGAACGCGTGGGGGTCGGTGTTGCGGAAGCTTTCCGTCCAGGTGGCGCCGGCGTCGTCGGTGCGGAAGACGCGGGACGCCTCCCCCTCGCCGATCGCCAGGACGACCGCACGGCGCGCGTCGAACGCCTCGATGTCGCGGAACTCCAGCGTCGCGGCGCCTGGCGGCGACACGTCGGCCCAGTGCCGGCCGCCGTCGCGGGTGCGCAGCACGGTGCCGGACGTACCGGCCACCCAGGCGGTGCGCCGGCTGACGGCCGCCAGGCCGCGGAACCGGGCGGTGCTGCCGCTGTCCTTGAGGTGCCAGCCGGCGTGCGGGCCGGTGAGCGCCGCCGCCGGCACCGGTTCACGGGTGGTCGAAGGGTCAGGCGGGGCGGGCGCCGCGGCGGCCGGGCCGGTGGCGAGGGAGAGGAGCGCGGCCGCGAGCGCGGTCACCCCAACTGCCAGCTCGCGCAGGCGAGTTCGACTGCCACGGCCCCCGCCACCGCCACTGGCACCGGCAAAGCCCACGCCCACACCGACGTCAATACCAACGCCTACACCAACACCAACGCCCTCAGTCACGCCCCTGCCCCCGTTCACCCTGCGCGCCGTGCGCCGCATCGGCCCCACCCCACTCACGCCCCACCCCGCTCACGTCAGTGCGTGGAAGCTAGCCGAGCCGGGTGGTCACGTCCAGACCGTCGGCCGGCCGACATGGGTGATGTGCTGACACATCGACATATGCCGGGGCCTACCTCATGCGACCTGCCCTCCCCTCCCCTTCCGGACCCTCCCGCTCGTGACGCAGCTCACGCTTAATCCCGCGGTAACGGGCGCACCCGGTCCCGCCGCCCGCTCGTCCTAATGGACGGGGGCCGCATCCGCACTCCTGCACAACCGCACCACGGCACTACCGCACCACCGCATCACCGCAATTCGCAGTGTCCGCAATTCGCAGTGTCAGCGATGCGCAGAGTCAGCGATGCACGGTGTCAGCGATGCGCGGTGTCCGCACGCCCGCACCACCGTCACCACCGTTAGGGAGTCACGCGATGTCCAGCGTCATCGACCATGCCGTTCAGGCCCGTCTCATCGCGACCGCTCCCCGGTCGCGGGTGATTCCGGCGAGCCTGCGGTACGACCGCACCGACCCGTTCGCGGTGCGTCTGGTCTTTCCGCCGGCGGCCTCGCTGGACGGAGCCGAGGTGGTGTGGACGTTCGGCCGGGAACTGCTGGAGGAGGGGCTGTACGGGCCGGCCGGGGCGGGTGATGTGCAGGTCTGGCCGTGTACGTCCGAGGAGATCATGGTCGAGTTGCGCACCGACGGCGGGATGGCGGTCGTGGAGTTCATGGCGCAGGAGCTGCGGGAGTTCCTGGAACTGTCGTACGGGGTCGTCGCACAGGGCGATGAGGCGCGGCATCTGGACGTCGAGGCGGATCTCGCCGCCCTGTTGCGCGAGGCGTAGGCCCTTCCCCCACCCCACCCCGCTCCCACCCCCGCCCCGCTCCCGCACCCGCACCCGCACCCGCACCCGCAGACCCATACCCCGTAAGCGCCCGCCCCCCGGGGCTCGTCCCTCACCCCTCCCCGAAGAGGTTGTCCAGACAGCGGTCCAGAAGACGGAGGGCGGTTTCCGGCTGGTGGACGTCCAGCAGGACGTAGGTGGCGAGTCCGTCGACCGTGCTGATCAGCAGCATGGCCTCCTCCGCGGTGGCGCGCTCAGGGTTCAACTCGCCGCGTTCCACGGCATGTTGGAGCTGGCTGACGAAGAAGTCGCGGAGCTGCGGGATGCCCTGCTGGGCCTCGGCGCGCAGGGCGGGGTCGTGGACGGCGCGCACGTAATAGGCGGCGCCGACCAGCAGGCCGGTGCGGCTCTTCTCGTCCAGCGGCAGCATCCCGGAGAGACAGGCGCGCAGCACCTCTCGGGGCGTCGGCTCGCCCGTGAGTGCCTCGATGCGCTCGCGGACGCGGTCGGCGGCCAGTTGGTTGATCCGCCGGAGGGCGAAGAGCAGCATCTCGTCCTTGGTACGGAAGTAGTGCTGCAGCCGGCCGAGCGAGATGCCGGCCTCGGCGGCGACATCGCGCAGGCTGGCGCCGTCGAGGCCGCGGGTGACGGCGATCCGCCAGAGCGCGGCGGAGATCTCCTGCCGTCGGGCTTCGTGGTCCACCTTCTTGGGCACGGCGGAGGACTTCCTTTCGCGCTCCTCGCGCTTCTCAGGTCTCTCGCGCTTCTCACGTGTCTCGCGCTCCTCACGCTTCTCACGTGTCTCGCGCTCCTTGCGCTTCTTGCTTCTCTCGTGCGTCTTGCTCGTCTTGCTTCTCTCGCGCTTCGCGCTTCTCGCTTCTCGCTTCTCGTTTTGCAAGTCGCTTGTACCGTTATAACGTACCGCCATCCAATACAGTTGACCTGGAAACGGTGACTCCGCATGTCCGAGCCCGGGGCCGAGCCCCACGCCGCCCTCGTCCTGCGCCCGCCCCGCCATCGCGTCGATCCCCGGGCCCGCCGCTGGTGGGCGGCGCAGGCGCTGCTGACGCTCAGCGGACCGATGCTGCTGACCGCACTGGTCATGGCGGTCCTGTCCGTGCTGTTCTTCCCGGGCGCCCTGCCGTGGCTGGGGCCCCTGCTGCTGGTCGTGCTCGTCGTGCCGGGACTCGGCTATCTCGTGGTGATGCCGCGGTGGCGGTACGCGGTGCACGCCTGGGAACTCGGCGAGCGGGCGGTGTACGCGGCGGGCGGCTGGTTCTGGCAGAAGCGGCGGATAGCCCCGCTGTCCCGGGTGCAGACGGTCGACACCGTGCGCGGTCCGCTGCAGCGGCGGTACGGGCTGGCGACGGTGACCGTCACCACCGCGTCGACCGCCGGGGACATAAAAATCGCGGGGCTGTCGGACGCGGACGCCGAGGAGCTCTCGCGGCGGATCGGCGAGGCCGCGCAGCAGGTGCCGGGTGATGCCGTATGAGCAGCTCACACCCGGCGCGGCCGATGCCGTGGAACCACCCGTCGCACCCGCCCCGGTGGCGGCGGCTGGATCCGCGGACGCTGCTGGTGCACTGCGGCTGGATGGCGGCGCCGCTCGGTTCGCTGGCGTTGACGGCGCTGGCCACCGGGGGGCGGATCAGCGCCCGCGGCTGGATCACCCTGGCCGTCATCGCCGCTTCGTTCGCCGTCGTCACCACGCTCGGTCTGATCCGCTGGGCCCGCACCGAGTTCCGGGTGAGCCTCGACGGGGGTGCCGACGCGGCGGGCCACACGACTGCGCGGCCCGACCCGGCGGGCGGCGCCGCGCCCACCCGGTACGCCGCCACCCTCGACATCCGCAGCGGGCTGTTCAACCGGCGGCTGCGGAGCATCCCGCTGCACCGCATCCGCACCGTCGATCTGACCGCGTCACCGCTGCACCGGCTGCTGGGCGTCACCGTGTTGCGGGCCGGTACGGCCGGGTCGGGCGAGGGCGGTGGGGCGCTGTCGCTGGATGCGCTGGCGGCCCCGGAGGCGGCGCGGCTGCGTGCGGAGCTGCTGGCCCGGGCCGGCAGTGCGGCGGCCGACGGCGACCCGGTGCTGGCCCGTGTCGACTGGCGCTGGCTGCGGTACGCGCCGCTCACGTTCTGGGTCGTCGGCGGGGTGTTCGCGGCGGCGGGTTCGGTCTACCGGGTGCTGGACGGCATCGGCATCGAGCCGTGGAAACTCGGCATCGTCCGGCAGGCGTTCGCCGAGTTCGGCACGAGCGCCCTCTGGGTGACGGTCCCGGTGGCGCTGCTGGCCGTCCTCGCCCTGGGCTCGGTCGGTGCCGTGGCGCTCTACGTCGAGAACTGGTGGAACTACCGCCTGGAGTGGACCGACGGCCGCACGCTGCAGGTGCGGCGCGGGCTGTTCACGACCCGGTCGGTCGCCATCGAACGGGCCCGGTTGCGCGGGGTGTTGCTGCGGGAGCCGCTGATGTTGCGGGCCGGTGGCGGTGCGCTGGTCAGGGCGGTGGCCGGCGGTCTGGGCAACCGCGAGGAGAACCGCAAGCGGAGCGGGCTGCTGCCGCCGGCACCGCGCGCGGAGGCACTGCGGGTGGCGGCCGGCGCTCTCCGCACACCCTTGCCGGCCGCTCCCGCCTCCCTGACCCCCCACCCCCGTGCCGCCCTCCGGCGCCGCAGGGTGCGCGGGATGCTGTGCGTCGTGCTGCCCGGTACCGCGCTGCTCGCCGGGCTGGGGGCGGCCCTCACCCCCGTACTGCTGCACTGCGCCTGGGTCTTCGCGGTGGTGGCCACGCCGCTGGTGCTGTGGCTGGCGCGGGACGCGTACCGCAGTCTGGGGCACGGTCTCCAGGGCGGCTTCCTGGTCGCCCGGTCGGGCACCTTCAGCCGCGACACCCTGGTCCTCCAGCGGTCCGCGATCGCGGCGTGGACGTTCACGGATTCGCCGTTCACCCGCCGGTCCGGTCTGGTGACGTTGACCGCGGCGGTCGCGGCGGGTGAGGACGGCTATCGCGTCCGGGATCTGGCGGCCGGCGAGGCGGCCGGGTTCGCGGCGGTCGCGGGACCGGGGGTTCTGGCGGAGTTCCTCGTTCCGGCCGGGCAATCCACGGTGGACCCGGTGGATTCCCGGACGTTCCCGGGGAGTTCGGGGAGAACGCAGCAGGGGTGACAGTGTTCCGACAAGTGCCCCGCAACATGAGATACATCACACCCCTGTCGCGTGCACGGCGAGAGCGGGCACACCGTCCTACTGGACGAGCCATTGCCCAAACAACAGCCGTGAGGGAGCAGCGCGATGAACACCGTCATCGACCACGCCGTCCAGGTCCGTCTCATCGCCACCACTCCCGGCCCGTACGGGGTGCCCGCGGTGTTGCACTACCAGCCCGCCGACCCGCTGGCCGTACGGATGTCCTTCCCGCCGGAGATCTCGCTGGACGGCTCGGCGGTGGACTGGGCGTTCGCGCGTGAGCTGCTGGCGGAGGGGGTGCGGGCGCCGGCCGGGCGGGGCGACGTACGGGTGCGGCCGTGCGGCCCGGACCGCACGGTGATGGAGTTCCACGCGGACGAGGGCATCGCGATGGTGCAGTTGGACACGGTGGACGTGCGGCGGTTCCTGGACCGGTCGTACGAGGCCGTGCCGGCCGGCAGTGAACTCGCCCATCTGGGCATGGACCGCGGACTCGCCGAGCTGTTCGGAACGGCGTAGGCCGCGGGGGAAAACGGGCCGAGGGGCGGCGACGGCCGCCCACGAACGCCCGGGCCGAACGCCGAACGTCGAACGTCGAACGTCGAACGTCGACAGATGGCCACGGACAACACCGAAAGGCGGCCAAAGACTGGGCCGACCGCGCCGTGACGTGACCGGCGCCGCCGGCCCGCAGAACGGCCGCCGCCCCGGGGTCCCCCGGGGCGGCGGCCGCTTACCCTCTCCGCGGCTCGCTACACATCGACCTTCCGAAGGTGAGCGGGCGGTTCCGTAGGCTCACCGCTTGGGGAACCCGAAGCCGTACCCCTGCTGCTTCATCCACGGCAGGAGGCGGTCCAGCGACGCGACGGTCAGGGCGCGGTTGCCGCCGCCGTCGTGGAAGAGGACGGTCGGCCCGTTGCTGATCTCCCCGCGGACGGTGACGTCGATCGCCTCGACGCTGCCGCTCTCGAAGTCCTTGCTGTCGACGTTCCAGCCGAGCGGGCGCATGCCGTGGTCGGCGGCCAGCTTCCGGCTGTAGGGCGTGAAGGCGCCGCCGGGTGCCCGGTAGTACTCGACCTTGGCGCCGCCCGCCGCGTCCTCGATCATCTTCTGGGCGTCGAGGATCTGCTGCGACTGGTAGCTCTCCGGCTGGTGGTCCATGCCGGTGTTGTGGCTGACGGTGTGGTCGCAGAGCTTGTGGCCGGCGGCCACCACCTGCTTGACCAGGTCGGGGTGGGCCCTGGCCTGCGGGCCGATCATGCAGAAGACCGCCTTGACGTCGTGCTTCTTCAGCACTTCGAGGACCTTGGGGGTCCAGACCGGGCTGGGGCCGTCGTCGATGGTGATGTTCAGGCTGCGGCCCGGGCGGTCGGAGGCGTGCACGATGGACGGGTCGACCCTGACGTTCTGCGGCGCCCGCATGCTCTGCTGGCCCGAGTTGAGGGTGTCCGCCTCGGCCTTGGAGGGGCCGCCGAGTTGGCCGGAGGCGACCGCCCCGACGATCCCCAGCGACACCACCGCCGCCGCCACCACTGTGATGATGCCGCCCTCGATACCGAATCGCCGAGCCATCCCGATCCCGTCCCCTATGCCGTGCCGGTGTCCGTGCCGACGGCGGGCGCGGGAGGCGTCCGCCGTCTTCCACCACGACAGATGCGCCCCGGGCCGGGGAGGCTGCTCCTGTTACGGATCCATCATGAAACTTATTGATACTGGTGCCATGCCACGAGTACTTCTGATCGAGGACGACGCCGCCGTACGGGACGGGGTGTCCCTCGCGCTACGGCGGCGCGGCCACGAAGTGGCGGCCGCGGCCAGCGGCGAGGAGGGCCTGGCGGTGCTGTCCGGGTTCCGCCCGGACATCGTGCTGCTGGACCTGATGCTCCCCGGCAAGGACGGTTTCGAGGTGTGCCGGCTGATCCGCGCCGAGCGGCAGCTGCCGATCATCATGCTCACCGCCCGCGGCGACGACCTGGACGTGGTGCTCGGACTGGAGGCGGGGGCCGACGACTACATCGTCAAACCGGCCCGTGGTGAGGTGCTGGAGGCGCGCATCCGGGCGGTGCTGCGCCGTACGGCGCTGCCCGCCGACGGGGCCCCGGCCGTGGAGCCGGGGCCCGCGCCGGTCGAGACCTACGGTGAACTGGCCATCGACCGGGCCGGTCTGGTCGTCGCCAAGGGCGGCAAGGACCTGGCGCTGGCGCCCTCGGAGATGAAGCTGCTGCTGTTCCTGTCCGCGACGCCGGGGCAGGTCTTCAGCCGCCAGCAGTTGCTGGAGCACGTGTGGGAGCACAGCTACCACGGCGATGCGCGGCTGGTGGACGCGTGTGTGATGCGGTTGCGGACGAAGATAGAGGACACCCCGCGCAGCCCCCGTTACGTCCAGACGGTGCGCGGCTTCGGTTACCGCTTCGGTCCGCTGTGAACCGCCTCGCCGGAAAGGTGCCGTCGCGCACCCTGCTGCGTGGTCTGCGGGCGCGGCTCGTCGTGGGGTTCCTGGTGGTGGCGGCCGTCAGTGCGCTGACCACGGCGCTGCTGACGTACCGCGAGGCCCGTAACGCCATTCTGCAGCGGTCCCAGGACATCGCGGTGAACGATCTGCGGGCGCAGGTCAACTCGCTCGCGCCGGAGCTGATGGTGCCGCCGACGCAGGCGGACCTGGACAACTTCCGGGTGCAGCTGGAACGCTCCGGCAAATCCCGCGAATGGGATATTTCCGTTCATTACCGCGGCGTTCCGGACAGTGACGAGGGCGGGCTGCAGCGCAGTGTGGTGATCCCGGCCGACCTGAAGGCGTCGGTGGAGAAGCGGCACGTTCCGGCCTTCCAGCGGATCAACCGCGCGGGCTCGCCCTGGCTGCTGATCGGTATGCCGGTCCGGCAGTCCGACGGCCAGGCGTCCGCGCTGTCCGTCTACGCCCAACTGCCGCTCAGCGCCGAGGAGTCCAACGTCGAGGCGCTGGTGACCGCGGCCCAGCGGGGTGCCCTGCCGGTGCTGATCCTCGCGGTGATCCCGGCGCTGCTCGCCGCGCGCGGGGTGCTGCGGCCGGTGCGCGGCCTGCGGCAGGCCGCCGGGCGGATCGCGGAGGGCAAGCTGGACACCCGGCTGGAGGTCAAGGGCGGCGACGAACTCGCCGATCTCTCGCGCACGTTCAACGACATGGCGGCCCGGCTGGAGGAGAGCATGGCCGAGCTGCGCCGCCTGGAGGCCAACTCCCGGCGGTTCGCGGCCGATGTCTCGCACGAGCTGCGCACGCCGCTGGCGGCGATGACCGCGGTGACCGACGTGCTCGACGAGGACGCCGACTCCCTGGACCCGGACACCGCCTCCGCGGTCCGGCTGATCAGCCAGGAGACCGGCAAGCTGGCGCGGATGGTGGAGGACCTGATGGAGGTCTCCCGGTTCGACGCCGGCGCCGCGGCGCTCCATCTGGACGAGGTCGACGTCGCCGAGACCATCCGCAAGACGCTGCAGGCCCGGGCCTGGCAGAAGCGGGTGGCCGCGGACCTGCCCGAGGACGTCCGGGCCCAGCTCGATCCGAGGCGGCTCGACGTGGTGGTCGCCAACCTGGTCGGCAACGCGCTGCACCACGGCGGCGAGCCGGTGCGGGTGCTGCTGCACGCCCCGGAGCCGGGCGCGGACCGGCTGCTGATCGAGGTCCACGACAGCGGTCCGGGGATAGACCCCGAGGTCCTGCCGCACGTCTTCGAGCGCTTCTACAAGGCGGACTCGGCCCGGGCCCGTTCGGAGGGCAGCGGGCTGGGCCTGGCCATCGCGATGGAGAACGTACGGCTGCACGGCGGCACGATGCGGGCGGCCAACTCCGCAGAGGGCGGCGCGGTGTTCACCGTGGACCTCCCGCTGCGCCAGGACGAGCCGGGCGGGTCCGGCGGCACGTCCGACGTGAGCGGGGCGGACACGGCGGGCGGTCCGGGCAGGACGGACGGGGCGGGCGGGGCCGAAGGGACCCGGGCGGCCGGTGAGGAGAACGACGGATGAGCGCCATGAACGGCCGGAACGCGGCGCGGACGCCCAGGGCCCGGCGGCGCGTGCTGGGCGGCGTGGTCAGCGGTGCGCTGGCCGGTGCGCTGGCCGGCTGCGGTATCGCGCCCACCGATGTGATCGACGCGGGTGAGCCCGCCTCGGGGGTGAAGTCGCCGGGCCAGCCCGCGGCCGACGTCCAGCTGTTCTTCTACGGTCCGTCCGGACTGCGGTCGGCGACCCGGCCGGCGAAGGCCCCGGTCGACCCGGACCAGGCGCTGTCGCTGCTGATGGAGGGGCCGAACCACGCCGAGCGGATGCGCGGCCTGTCCAGTGTGCTGCCCAAGTTCCCGGGCCGGCTGACCGCGGCCACCGGCGAGGGCACGGTCGTGATCAACCTGCCGATGAACGCCAAGCTGCTGGACTCCCCCTCGCTCAACCAGCTGGTGTGCACCGCGGCCAACGCCCGGGTGCCGGGCAACAAGCCGGCGGACCAGGTGATGGTGACCCTGGCGGGCGACTCGGTCCGGGTCGGCCCCATGGTGTGCGGCGGCAACAACGCCTTCCCGATCGTCCAGCCCAGTCCGACCACGCCGGGCGGCACCGGCGGTACGGGGGGCGGCGGCGTAGGCTGATCACAGGGCCAGGGGCCGCAAGCCGCGACGTGGGGAGTCTCGCGATGTCCGAGCGCAAGCCACCGGGAGTCAGCTTCGAGAGCTGGGTCGACAAGCAGATCCGCGAGGCGACGGAGCGCGGCGATTTCGCCGACCTCCCCGGTGTCGGCAAGCCCCTTCCGCATCTCGATCAGCCGTATGACGAGATGTGGTGGATCAGGGAGAAGATGCAGCGCGAGCACCTCTCCTACCTGCCGCCGAGCCTGGTGTTGCGCAAGGACGCCGAGGAGGCGGTCGAGGCGGCCGCGAACGCCCCGAGCGAGGCCGCGCTGCGGCGCATCCTGACGGCGGTCAACGAGCGGATCCGTGCGGCGCTGCGCACTCCCCTGGAGGGTCCGCCGCTGAATCTGGTGCCGTTCGACGTCGATGAGCAGGCCCGCAAGTGGCGGGAGCGGCACGGGAGTTGAGGCGCGCGGCGTCGGACGTCAGGGTGCGGCGGCCGTCGTCCGCAGGCGGAGGAAGCGCGGCCGGTAGAGGTCGACGTCGCCGTTGACGTGGGGGTCGGCCGGGGCGCCGGGCGGGCCGAGCCAGTTGATGTCGTAGCTGAGCAGCAGGGTGCCGTCCGCGCCGGCTCCGGGGTGGGCCTGCGGGTTGTAGGCGACGACGTGCTGCGGGTCGGGGGCGGGTGGCCGGGGCGGGGTGATCCGGCCGTGCGGGCCGTGCCAGGGGCCCTCGGGGGCGCAGGCCCAGTAGGTGGTGATGCTGCGCATCCCGGCGGTGCCGCTTCCCCCGGTGTCCATGGTGAACAGCACCCAGGTCCGGGAGGTGCCCGCGCCGTCGCGGACGACGGTGAAGGCGCTGCCGACGCCGCGGCGGCCGCCGTCCCGTAGTACCGGTGCTGCTCTGTCGGCACGCGGCTGCCAGTGGGTGCCGTCCCAGAAGCGCCAGCCGCCGCGGTCCGCGAGCCGGCCGGCGGGGGCCCGGGCGAGGTAGGCGCGGGAGGCCGGGGCGGAGGGCGGGTCGTCGGCGCCGTAGAGGTAGGTCCAGCGGCCGTGCCGGACGGCCGCTGCGCCGTAGAGGACGCGCCGTCCGGGGTCGGCGGCCGCGTCCGGGCCGACGGTCTCGTCGATGCGTTCCAGGTGCAGGCCGGGCAGCGAGAGGGTGGCGACCTCGGTGGCGTACGGCATGCCGAAGATCCACGGTCCGGTGCCGGGTGCCCGGCGCCACAGCAGTACCCGGACCACCCGCTCGGTGGCGCCGGGCGTCCGGGGCTCGACCCGCGCGTCGACCGGCCAGCGCCAGCCGCCGCCGGGCGGGTCGGGGAAGTACGGGCCGGGTGCGGCCGGGGTGCCGCCGGTCAGGGTGCGCTCCGGGCGGCCCGAACGGGAGGTCACCACCAGGGAGTTGTGCCGGAGGTACGGGGTGCCGCCGCGGCCGGCGGTGCGCCAACGGTGGTTCTGGCCTTGGGGGTTGGGGGGCGGCTGGATGCGGTCGAGGAAGGTGTCGGAGAAGAGCCAGAGCGTGCGGCCGTCGGGGAGGCGCACCGAGTGGGTGCCGTCGCCGCCGGTCCAGTCGTCGGTGCGGGTGTTGTCGTTGCCGTAGCGGGCGAATGCGGCGGTTTGCCGGGAATCGACCGACCAGGAGCCGATCCGGCGTCCGGTGCAGCCGGCCGTCCGGCCGGGGCCATCGGCTCCGGGCAGTGCCCACAGCAGCGCGCCGGCGGCCAGGAGCAGGGCGGCGGCCGTGGTGCGGCGGTGCGGCGCCCTGGCCATCGTGCTCCTCGGTCGGCCTCCGGAGTGGTCGGGTGTCCGAGATCACCGTACAGAACCGGTCAGCCACGCATAGATATGAACATGCGGGGGTGGTCAACGAGTGCAACGTCACAGCGGGAGCCCCTGCTCCAGCTAACGGTCGTTCGCCTAGCCTGCTGCCATGACCGCCGAGTCCACCGAACTCCCCCTGGCCGCGGCCTTCCCGGATGCCGATCGCGAGCAGTGGCAGCGCCTTGTCGAAGGCGTGCTGCGCAAATCGGGCGCCAGCGAGGCAACGGGCGCCGCCGCCGAGGACGCGCTCGCCACGGATCTGCAGGACGGGATCCGCGTCCGCCCGCTCTACACCGCCGAGGACGGCACGGCCGCTGCGGGCCGCCCCGGCTTCCCGCCCTTCGTACGGGGCGGCCGGCCCGAGGGCACGACCGTCGCCGGCTGGGACGTACGCCAGCGTCAGGTGCACACCGATCCGCGGCGTGCCAACGAGGCCGTGCTCGCCGATCTGGAGAACGGCGTCACCTCGGTCTGGCTGACCGTCGGGCACGGCGGGGTGCCGGTGTCCGGTCTTGCGGAGGCCCTCAAGGGCGTCTATCTGGACCTGGCCGCGGTGGTGCTGGACGCGGGTGCCGATTTCGCCCCGGCCGCCGAGGAGTTGCTGCGCCTGTACGCGGCGGCCGGTGTGCCGGCGGCCGAGGCCACCGGCGCGCTGGGCGCCGATCCGCTGGGGCTGCTGGCCCGTACCGGTGACGACAGCAAGCTGCGGGTGCAGCTGGAGGCGGCGGCCCGGCTGGCCGGGCGCTGCCTCGCGGAGGCGCCCGGGGTGCGGGCGCTGGCCGTCGACGCGCTGCCGTACCACGAGGCGGGCGGCTCGGCGGCCGAGGAGCTCGGCGCCTCCCTCGCCACCGGTGTGGCCTATCTGCGGCACCTGACCGCGGCCGGGGTGGGCGTCGACGACGCCTGCCGGCAGCTGGAGTTCCGCTACGCCGCGACCGCGGACCAGTTCCTGACCATCGCCAAGCTGCGCGCGGCCCGCCGGCTGTGGGCGCGGGTCGCGGAGGTGTGCGGGGCCGCGCCGGGCGCGTCCGCGCAGGTCCAGCACGCGGTGACCTCGCCGGTGATGATGACCCGTCGGGACCCGTGGGTGAACATGCTGCGCACCACGGTCGCCGGGCTGTCGGCGGGGTCGGGGGTGCGGACGCGGTGACGGTGCTGCCGTTCGACGCGGCGCTCGGCCTGTCCGACGCGTTCGCCCGCCGGATCGCCCGGAACACCCAGTCGGTGCTGCTGGAGGAGTCGCACCTGTCGAAGGTGATCGACCCGGCGGGCGGCTCCTGGTACGTGGAGCGGCTGACCGACGAGCTGGCCCGGGCGGGCTGGGCGTTCTTCCAGGAGATCGAGGCGGCGGGCGGTCAGGCCGCGGCGCTGCGCTCCGGGATGCTCCGCGAGCGGCTGGCGAAGACCTGGGCGCGCCGCACCGAGGACCTGGCGCACCGCCGTGAACCGATCACCGGTGTCAGCGAGTTCCCGTTCCTCGCCGAGGCCCGGTGGAGCGCGAGCCGGCGCCCGCTCCGGTGTCCGGTGGGCTGCCGCGGGTGCGCAGGGACGACGCGTACGAGGTGCTGCGGGCCCGTTCGGACGCCCATCTGGCGGCGACCGGGGCCCGGCCGAAGGTGTTCCTGGCCGCGCTGGGCCCGGTCGCGGCGCACACCGCGCGGGTGGCGTTCGCCGCCAACCTGTTCCAGGCGGGCGGCATCGAGACCGTGCAGGAGCCGGCCGCGGTGGACGCGGAGTCGGTGGCGGAGGCGTTCGCCCGGAGCGGCGCGCGGACCGCCGTGCTGTGTTCGAGCGATGCGGTCTACGGCGAGCAGGCGGCCGCGGTCGCGGCGGCACTCACGTCGGCGGGTGCGGTGCGGGTGTTCCTGGCCGGCCGGCCGGGCGAGCGCCGGGAGGAATTCGAGGCGGCCGGGGTGGACGCGTTCGTCTTCGCGGGCTGCGACGCGGTCGAGGTGCTGTCCTCGGCCCTGGACGTCATGGAGGTGGCGGAATGACCGAGATGCAGGAAGCAACGCAACAGGCCGGCGCCATCCCGGACTTCAGCACCGTCGAGCTGGGCGATGCGGCCGCGGCGGACGGCGCGGCCGGGGCGGAGCAGTGGACCCGGGCCGTGGAGTCGGCCACCGGCAAGGGACTTGCGGACCTGACGTGGGAGACGCCGGAGGGCATCGACGTCAAGCCGCTGTACACCGAGGACGATCTGGCGGGCGTGGACTTCCTGGGCACGTACCCGGGCGTCGCGCCGTACCTGCGCGGTCCGTACCCGACGATGTACGTCAACCAGCCCTGGACGATCCGGCAGTACGCCGGTTTCTCCACCGCGGAGGAGTCCAACGCCTTCTACCGCCGCAATCTGGCGGCCGGCCAGAAGGGCCTGTCCGTCGCCTTCGACCTGCCCACCCACCGCGGTTACGACAGCGACCACCCGCGGGTGACCGGTGACGTCGGCATGGCGGGCGTCGCCATCGACTCGATCTACGACATGCGGCAGCTCTTCGAGGGCATCCCGCTGGACAAGATGACGGTGTCGATGACGATGAACGGCGCGGTGCTGCCCGTGCTGGCGCTGTACATCGTGGCCGCCGAGGAGCAGGGCGTACCGCCCGAGAAGCTGGCCGGGACCATTCAGAACGACATCCTCAAGGAGTTCATGGTCCGCAACACCTACATCTATCCGCCGCAGCCGTCGATGCGGATCATCTCCGACATCTTCGCGTACACCTCGCAGAAGATGCCGCGCTACAACTCCATCTCGATCTCCGGCTATCACATCCAGGAGGCCGGGGCGACGGCCGATCTGGAGCTGGCGTACACCCTCGCGGACGGTGTGGAGTACCTGCGCGCGGGGCTGGCGGCCGGGATGGACGTGGACGCGTTCGCGCCGCGGCTGTCGTTCTTCTGGGCGATCGGCATGAACTTCTTCATGGAGATCGCCAAACTGCGCGCGGCCCGGCTGCTGTGGGCCCGGCTGGTCCAGCGCTTCGAGCCGAAGAACCCCAAGTCCCTTTCGCTGCGCACCCATTCGCAGACCTCGGGCTGGTCGCTGACCGCGCAGGACGTGTTCAACAACGTCACCCGCACGTGTGTGGAGGCGATGGCGGCGACCCAGGGCCACACCCAGTCGCTGCACACCAACGCCCTCGACGAGGCGCTCGCGCTGCCCACCGACTTCTCGGCGCGGATCGCCCGCAACACCCAGCTGTTCCTGCAGCAGGAGTCGGGCACCTGCCGGGTGATCGACCCGTGGGGCGGCAGCGCCTACGTCGAGAAGCTCACCTACGACCTGGCGCGCCGGGCCTGGCAGCACATCGAGGAGGTCGAGGCGGCCGGCGGGATGGCCAAGGCGATCGACGCGGGTATCCCGAAGCTGCGGGTGGAGGAGGCCGCGGCCCGTACCCAGGCGCGGATCGACTCCGGGCGGCAGGCGCTGATCGGCGTCAACAAGTACCGGGTGGCCAGCGACGAGGAGATCGAGGTCCTCAAGGTCGACAACTCCGCGGTCCGTGCGCAGCAGATCGAGAAGCTGAAGCGGCTGCGCGCCGAGCGCGACGAGGCGGCCTGCCAGGACGCGCTGCGGGCGCTGACCGCGGCGGCGAAGTCCGGTCCCGGCAAGGGACTTGAGGGCAATCTGCTGGCGCTGGCGGTGGACGCGGCCCGGGCCAAGGCGACCGTCGGGGAGATCTCGGACGCCCTGGAGGAGGTCTACGGGCGGCACTCGGGCCAGATCCGTACGATCTCGGGTGTGTACCGAGACGAAGCGGGCCCCTCCTCCGGTGTGGAGCGCACCCGGGCGCTGGTGGCCGAGTTCGAGCGCGCCGAGGGGCGCCGGCCGCGCATCCTGGTGGCCAAGATGGGCCAGGACGGCCATGACCGCGGCCAGAAGGTGATCGCCACGGCCTTCGCCGACCTGGGCTTCGACGTGGACGTCGGCCCGCTGTTCCAGACCCCGGCCGAGGTGGCCCGCCAGGCGGTCGAGGCGGACGTGCACATCGTCGGGGTGTCCTCCCTGGCGGCCGGTCACCTCACCCTGGTGCCGGCGCTGAAGGAGGCGCTGGCGGCGGAGGAGCGGGAGGACATCACGATCGTGGTGGGCGGGGTGATCCCGCCGCAGGACGTGCAGCCGCTGCGTGACATGGGTGCGGCCGCGGTGTTCCTGCCCGGCACGGTCATCCCGGATGCCGCGCACGACCTGGTGAAGGACCTGGCGTCGGTCCTCGGCCACGAGCTGTAGAGCGGGGGGTCATGCCTGCGACGATCGACGTCGAACGGTACGCCGAGGGGGTCCGGGCGGGTTCCCGGGCCTGGATCGCCCGCGCCGTCACCCTGGTCGAGTCCACCCGTGCGGACCACCGGGCGGCGGCCCAGCGGCTGCTGGTCGAGCTGCTGCCGTACTCCGGTGCGGCCCGCCGGGTGGGCATCAGCGGGGTGCCCGGTGTCGGCAAGTCGACCTTCATCGACGCGCTGGGGTCGCTGCTGACCGGGATGGGGCACCGGGTGGCGGTGCTCGCCGTCGACCCGTCGTCCAGCCGGACCGGCGGCTCCATCCTGGGTGACAAGACGCGGATGGAGCGGCTGGCGACCGACCCGGCGGCGTTCGTCCGCCCCTCCCCCACGTCCGGGACGCTGGGCGGGGTGGCCCGCGCCACCCGGGAGTCCATCGTCGTGATGGAGGCCGCGGGCTATGACGTCGTGCTGGTGGAGACGGTGGGGGTCGGCCAGTCGGAGACGACCGTGGCCAACATGGTCGACACGTTCCTGCTGCTGACCCTGGCCCGCACCGGCGACCAGCTCCAGGGCATCAAGAAGGGCGTGCTGGAGCTGGCGGACCTGGTGTCGGTGAACAAAGCGGACGGGCCGCACGAGCGGGACGCCCGGTCCGCGGCCCGCGAACTGGCCGGTGCACTACGGCTGTTGCAGCCGCACGACGCGGCATGGACGCCGCCCGTACTGACCTGCAGCGCCCGCGAGGGCACCGGCCTGAAGGCGGTCTGGGAACGCGTCGAGCAGCACCGCACGCTGCTCGAATCGACCGGTGCGCTGGCCGAGCGGCGCCGTACCCAGCAGGTCGACTGGACCTGGTCGATGGTCCGCGAGCGGCTCATCGACCGCCTCCAGGAACATCCCGAGGTGCGCAGGCTGGGCCCGGAGGTCGAGCGGGCGGTGCGGGACGGCGAGATCACCGCGACGCTGGCGGCCGAACGGCTGCTGTCCGCGTTCGGCCTGGCGGATCCGGCGGCCGGGGAGTCGTAGCGGTGTCCGGCCGGGTACTCACCCGGGCACCTGAGTAGCTCAGCTCATGACGGCTCCGCGCCGGGCCCCGAGTATGTCGATGACGCATGGACGGACGTTTTCGGCATCTTCCCTGGGGGCCATCATCAATCCGCAGGACGTCGCACACGGGCTGTACGAGGACAATCCGCTGGCCGGGCTGATCGAGGGGTTCTGTGTGGCGCCGGCCGGCGGTGAGCTGGAGTCCCGGCCGGTCGTCCATGTCGAGCTGCGGCCGGGGGTGCGGCTGTCGGCCGTCGAGGCGGACCGGCTGGCGCTGGCCTGCCAGCAGGGCGTGCTGCGCCAACTGGCGGCCGGCTGCCGGGACTTCCTCCCCTCACCGGCGGACTGCCCCTCGGCCCACGAGGTCGCGATCACCCTGCACGGCTACGGCACCGGGCCGTTCGCCTCCTAGGACCTGTCCGGTCAGCACACCTAGAGCATCCCGCGCGCCCGCCGGGCCCGTGCGGCGAAGTGGGTGACGGCGAGGTCGCGGAACCGCGTGGCCGCCGTCGAGAGGTAGCCGTCCTCGCGGCGCACCAGGCTCAGGATCCGTGCGCAGTCGGGGGCGTCGATGCGCAGCCAGGCCAGCGGGGCGGCGGCCAGGTCGGCGCGGGCGATGGAGGGCATCAGGCCGATGCCGAGGCCGGCCATGACGAGGAAGTGGGTGGCGCCGGGTTCGTCGCCCTCGCAGCCGATGACCGGGCGGCGGTCGATGGTGGCGAACAGCCGGTCCAGCAGGGCGCGTTGCCAGTGTCCGGGGCGGGTGGTGATGAAGGGCTCGTCGGCGAGTTCGGCCACCGTCACCCGTTCCCGGCCGGCCAGCGGATGCGCCGTGGGGACCGCGAGCAGCACCTCCTCGTGCAGCAGTCGCACCGCGCCGAGCCCGGGTCCGGTCAGCGGCTGCGAGGCGACGCAGAAGTCCACCTCGCGGGTGCGCAGGTGCTCGCGCATCAGGTCGGGGGTGGACTGGAAGCAGCGGACGGTCACGGCGGGGTGGGCGGCGCGGAAGCCGGCGAGCAGTTCGGTCAGCGGCAGCAGGGTCTCCGCGGCGATGGTGACGCTGCCGTTGTCGAGTCCGGCGGCGTCGGCCATCTCGCGGCGGGCGTCGTCGAGTTCGGCCAGGGCCCGTTCCACCCGGGCGAGGAAGGCGGCGCCGTGGCGGTTGAGCCGGATCGTGCGGCCCTGCCGGTCGAAGAGCGGCAGGCCCAGTTCGGCTTCGAGGCGGGCGATGGTCCGGCTCACCGAGGGCTGGGCCACCCGGAGTTCCTCGGCGGCGCGGCTGATGTGTTCCCGGCGCGCGACGACCCGGAAGTACCGCAGGGACAGCAGATCCATCGGTTCCTCGGGCCTTCCGGTCGGACGACGGCGACCCGGAAATGGTCACACGGGGCGCACCGGAGGGCCGGGGGACGGTGTCTCAGCCGTGCAGCGACACCGTGGCCCACACCGTCTTGCCCGAGTGGTCCGGCGGGGTCCAGCCCCAGGCGTCGCTGAGCCGGTCGATGAGGTGCAGCCCCCGGCCGGATTCCGCCAGCGGGTCGGGGGTGCGGACGACGGGTGCGTCGGTGCCTGCGTCGGAGACGGCGCACAGCACGGCGGTCTCCTGCCGGGTCAGGGCGAGCCAGGCCGGGCAGACCGGCGCGGGCACCACACAGAACCCGCGGGCGACCGGCGCCGCGTCCGCCTCCTCCGCACGGAGGCCGTGCCGCAGTGCGTTGCTGACGAGTTCGGTGACGACCAGTGCCGCGTTCTCGGTCACGTCCGCGGCGAGTTGCCAGCCGGTGAGGGTCGAGCGGGTGAAGCGACGGGCCTCCGCCACGGTCTGCGCGGAGCTGCTGAGGGCACAGGCGGCGAAACCGTCGGGGGCGGGCATCCACCAGCTCTCCTCGAACGCTTCCTCTCGAAGGGCGTCGTACACGGTCTCTGCCGGATGAGCGGTCATCAACGTCTCCGCGAGGGCGATTTCGGGGCTGGGCCGGACTGCCTTGGAGAGCTAATATCCTCGGCAGCCGTCACTCGGTGCAAGTGCATCTGCAATTACATCGGCAAGGACGGTCGCTCAGGGGCTCGTTCACGCCAACGTGACCGCGGGCTCGGGATCGGTCGGAGGGATGCCCTCCAGCAAGGGAGCAGGTCTGATGGAGTCGGTGACCAACGGCATGCAGGCGACCCGCATCGAGGGCGCCGTGTGGCGCAAGAGCCGCCGCAGCAATCCCAGCGGCAACTGCGTTGAGCTGGCCGTCCTTTCGGACGGCGGGGTGGCCGTGCGCAACTCCCGGTTCACGTCGGGGCCGGCGCTGATCTACACCCGCGACGAGATGGCCGCCTTCGTCCAGGGCGCCAAGGACGGCGACTTCGACGACCTCATCTGACGCACCGGCGGCATATGCCGCGGAGATTGGCGCATATGTCGTTCGGATAGTCGACCTGACTGTACGAACACGTGGCGCGATGGGACACTGGGCGTTCGCCCGACCACTCAGGGGAGTCAGGGAGTCAGCATGAGTGAGGCGCAGCCGAGCAGTGGTGCGTCCCTGCGCCGGTATCTCGACCATCCGAGGGGCGGCCCGACCGTCCTGCGGATCGTGCTGGGCACACAGTTGCGCCGGCTGCGCGAGGCGGCCGGCGTCACCCGCGAGGCCGCCGGGGACGCCATCCGCGGTTCGCACGCGAAGATCAGCCGCCTGGAGCTCGGCCGGGTCAGCTGCAAGGAGCGGGACGTCGCCGATCTGCTGACGCTCTACGGCGTCACGGACGACACGGTCCGCGACGACTTCCTCAAGCTGGCCCGGCGGACCAGCAGTCCGGGCTGGTGGCACCAGTACGGCGATGTGCTGCCCGGCTGGTTCGAGACCCATCTCGGCCTGGAAGAGGCCGCGTCGGTGATCCGTACGTACGAAGTGCAGTTCGTGCCGGGCCTGTTGCAGACCGCGGACTACGCCCGTGCGGTGGCGCAGCTCGGCCATCCGCGGTCGACGCCCGAGGAGATCGAGCGGCGGGTGCGGCTGCGCGTGCAGCGGCAGGAGTTGCTGACGCTGCCGGACGCGCCGCGGGTGTGGGCGGTGCTCGACGAGGCCGCGCTGCGCCGTCCGCTGGGTGGCCGGGAGGTGATGGCGGGCCAGCTGAGACATCTGCTGACGATGTCCGAGCTGCCGAACGTCACGCTGCAGATCGCGCCGTTCAGCCTCGGCGGCCTGGCGGCGGCCGGTGGTCCGATCACGATCCTGCGTTTCCTAGAGCCGGATCTGCCGGACATCGTCTATCTGGAGCAGCTGACCAGTGCGCTGTATCTGGACAAGCGCGATGACGTCGACCACTACCTGGCGGTGATGGACCGTCTCAGCGCCCAGTCGGAATCGCCGCGCGAGTCGCTGGCCATGCTGGAGCGCATGCTCAAGGAGATCTGATACCGCTCACACTGGTCTGATGCGGCGACGAGCGGCGGGGCGCCCGGTGTGCTCGCGCCGCTCGTCGCCGTCCGGGGCCGGGTGCGTCAGACCTTGCGGGCGACCCCGCCGTACTCGATCCACTCCAGGGTCAGCTGCTTGGGGCCGATGTCCGCGTCCGGCTTCCAGGTCGAGACCTCCACCAGCCCGGGTTCCTGGATCTCCAATCCCTCCAGGAATCCGGCCAGTTCGTGCGCCTGGCGGACCCGTCCCCAGTTGCCGTGGGTCTGCTCGGCCATGAAGTTCGTGACGAAGTCACGGGTCGCGGCGTCCTCGCTGACCAGCTGGCACACCACCAGGAAGCTGCCCGGGGCCAGCCGGTCGGCGACCCGCTTGATCAGGCCGCCCGGGTCGTCGGTGTCCGGGATGCAGTGGAGCACGGAGACGAACAGCGCGGCGACCGGCCGGCTGAAGTCGATCAGCCGCTCGACCTCCGGGCTGCCGAAGATGCCGTCGGTGTCCCGCATGTCGGCCTGGATGACCGCGGTGTTGACGTTCTCCTCCAGCAGCGCCCGGCCGTGCGCCAGCACGATGGGGTCGTTGTCGACGTACACCACCCGGGCCTCCGGGTCGACGCGCTGGGCGACCTGGTGGACGTTGTCCTGGGTCGGCAGGCCGGAGCCGTGGTCGACGAACTGCCGGATGCCGTGTTCGGTGGCCAGCCAGCGCACCACCCGCTGCAGGAAACGGCGGTTGTTGAGGGCCAGCACCTGGGTGCTCGGCACGACCTTGCTCAGCTGCTCGCAGGCCTCGCGGTCGACGGCGTAGTTGTCCTTGCCGCCGAGGTAGTAGTCGTACATCCGCGCCACGCTCGGGACGGTCACATCGACGGTGCTGGACTGCGGTGCTGATTCTTGGCTCATTCGACACTTTCCCGTCGCTTCGACAGCCCTCGGCCATGGCGCGGCAACGGCGCCGTTCCGTGTCGGAACGACCACGCCGCGCAGTCCAACATACCTATGGAGTGGCGGCTGTTGCAGGTGAGTGACGAGGGTTCTTACGTCTCGTCAGTGGCTCCCTGCTACGGCAGGGAACGCACGCCGCGCCGCCGATTCTCATCACGCTCTCACCCACCGCTTATCGTCCGGTCACGCCCCTTTCCTACGGTCGGCGAAAGGCGCGCCGCGGGCCCGCCCGGCGGCCGGAGGAGAGCGCACCATGTACCACCTGACCGGCGTGACCACGCGCTGCCGGAGCGGCCGGGACGGGGTGACGGTGCGCGCCCGGCTGGCCCGGATCCGCACCGAGTCGATCGGGGTGGTCCGCGGAGGGGACGGCGGTCTCGTCCCGGGGCTCACCGCGTGGCAGAACGTGGCGAGCGCGCTGGTCCCGCTGCGGCTGCGCCCCGCCGACCGTCAGGAGCTCGCCGCGGATGCTCTGGCGGAGGTCGGTCTCGGAGCTCAACCCTGGGCATTTCCGGCCGAGTTGACGGATGGGGAGCGGCGGCGGGTGGCGCTGGCGCGGGCGCTGGTGAAGCGGCCGTCGGTGCTGCTGGCGGACGAGCCGACCGCCGGTCTGGACGCCCGGGAGCACACCGGGCTGGTGGAGCTGTTCGTACGGCTGTGGGGCGAGCGGCGGGTCTGCTGCGTGGTGACCACCACGGACGCCGCGCTCGCCCGCCGGGCACCACGGCTGGCGACGCTCACCGCGGGCCGGGTGACCGTCCTCGACGGCCACCGGCGCACGGTTCCGGCCGTCCCTTCTGGTGGCTCTTCCGCACGGGCGGTAGAAGGGAGGGATGACCGTCGTGACGAGTACATCCGGGGACAGCGGTGAGCAGGGGGACGGTGGGCGGATACCGCCGCGGCCGGCAGCTCCCGGCGTCGCGGAGATGATCCGCGCCAACCAGGCCAACTGGGACGCCCGCACCCCGGTCCATGTGGCCAGCGAGTTCTACGGGCTGGACGGTTCACGGACCGCCGAGCACTGGTTCGCGCCGTTCGAGTGGGCGGACCTGGGCGAGCTCGACGGGCGCGACGTGCTGCATCTGCAGTGCCACCTGGGCACCGAGACGGCCGCGTTCGCCGACCGGGGGGCGGCGCGCACGGTGGGCCTGGACTTCTCGGCCGCTGCGGTGCGGGAGGCCCGGCGGCTGGCCGATGAGGCGGGCCGGGACATGGAGTTCGTGCGGGCGGACGTGCACGACGCGGTGTCCGCGCTGGGCGGCCGCCGCTTCGATGTGGTCTACACGGGCAAGGGCGCGCTGTGCTACCTGCCGGACCTCGCCGCGTGGGCGGGGGTCGTCAGCGAACTGCTCCGGCCCGGTGGGACGTTCTACCTGGTGGAGTTCCACCCGCTGCTGGACGCCCTCGGCCCGACGCCGGCCCCGGAACGGCAGGACCTCCGGCTGCGCCATGACTACCTGGGCGGCCGCGGCTCCGTCCGGAGCGATACGCCGCACACCTACACCGACGGGCCGCCGGTGCGCGGCGCCACCACCAGTTACGAGTGGCGGCACGGCATCGGCGAGGTGATCACGGCCGTGACCGGTGCCGGCCTCTCCGTCCAACTGGTGCGGGAGACCGAGCTGTTGCCCTGGAAGCGGTTCGACGCCATGGTGCCCACCGAGAACGGCTGGTGGCGGCTGCCGCCGTCGGAGCCGTTCATTCCGCTGCTGTACGCACTGCGGGCGGTCAAGCCGCACGACTAGCGGCGGCCACGGAGCCGAGCCCCTTTACCCCACATATGCACCTGCCGTCGTCACGGACACGCCGACGCACGCTCCGCCAATCGGGTTGCCTTGTGCCCCGTCCGTGGTCCCGCGTGCGGCCGCTCGCTTCAATGAGTGGTACCGACGGTGGGTGCCCATCCCCTGGCGGGGACCACGGACGGCTGCCTGCACGATGCAGTCCGCTGTGCTTCTTCAGGGCACCCCCGGCAGGAGAGCGCGATCGGCACAGGGTTCTGACTGTGCGGCGCGACGGCCCCACCTCCCAAGCGGAGCCTTCGAAAGGGGCTGTCCAAACATGGCGCTCATCCTCACTCTGACCCCGTCGACCGTCGCGGCGGGACAGACTTTCCAGGCCACGGTCACCGGTGCCGCACCGGGCGAAGCCATCACCGTCACGTACGACGCGCAACCGCCGGTGACGGTCACCGCCGGCGGCACCGGTAGCGTGACCTTGACGCTCACGGCAACCACATCGGGGCTGGTGGTGGCCACCGGCCCGACAAGTGGAACCGGCGTGGCGACGCTCACCGTGACCACATCGAACTGTGTGGTCACCGTGACGTCCACACCTGCCAACCCGACCGCCGGCCAGCCCGTCACCGTCTCCGCCACCGTCACCTGCAACGGAGTCCCGGTCCCCGGGGCGTCGGTGGTCTTCACCTCGAACGGCGGCGTCGCCCTGGGGGTCGCCACCACCGACGCCTCCGGTCAGGCCAGCGTGACCAGCAGCGCGCTGCCGGCGGGCGTCAACGTCGTGACCGCCACCGTGGTCTCCGCCAACACCACCTGTACCTGTGTCGGCGTCACCGGCACCGTGACCGTCAACGTCCAAGCGGCGACCAACTGCGTGGTCACCGTGACGTCCACCCCCGCCAACCCGACCGCCGGCCAGCCCGTCACCGTCACCGCCACCGTCACCTGCAACGGGGCCCCGGTCCCCGGCGCGGTGGTCACCTTCGTCTCCGGCGGCGGCAGCCTCAATCTGGGCGCCGCCACCACGAACGCCTCCGGCCAGGCCAGCGTGACCACCAGCGCGCTGCCGACCGGCGCCAACGTGGTCGTCGCCACCGTGGTCTCCGCCAGCACCACCTGCACCTGCGTCGGCGTCACGGGCACCGCGACCGTCAATGTCACAGCGGCGACCAACTGCGTGGTCACCGTCTCCTCCACCCCCGTCAACCCGACCGCCGGCCAGCCCGTCACCGTCACCGCCACCGTCACCTGCAACGGAGTCGCGGTCCCCGGCGCGGTCGTCACCTTCACCTCCGGCGGCGGCAGCCTCAATCTGGGCGCCGCCACCACGAACGCCTCCGGCCAGGCCAGCGTCACCACCAGCGCATTGCCGGCCGGCGCCAACGTCGTCGTCGCCACCGTGGTCTCCGCCGAGACCACCTGCACCTGCGTCGGCGTCACCGGTACCGCGACCGTCAACGTCGCAGCGGCGCCCACCTGCGTGGTCACGGTGTCCTCGACGCCGGCCAACCCGACCGCCGGCCAGCCCGTCACCGTCACCGCCACCGTCACCTGCAACGGGGCCCCGGTCCCGGGCGCGATGGTGCTCTTCTCCACCTCCAGCGGCGCCCTGGGGGTCGGCACCACCAATGCCGCCGGACAGGCCAGCGTGACCACCAGTGCGCTGCCGGCCGGCGTCAACGTCGTCACGGCCACGGTGATCTCCTCTTCAGGCGCCTGCACCTGCACCGGTGTCTCCGGCACCGTGACGGTGAACGTCGGCGTGGGAACCCCCGTGCTGACCGCGAAGCCGGCCTGCTACCTGCTGAACTTCCCGCCGGTGCCCTGGGCGTTCGCCCACGCCACGTTCAGTGTGAGCGGTGCCACGCCCGGTTCGACGGTGACCTTCTCCGTGCTGGGAGGCACGGTGTGCACGGCCGTGGCCGACGCAAGCGGCAACGCCACCTGCACCGGCAACCTCAGCGTCACGCAGGTGCTGGCCTCCACCTACACCGCGACCAGCGGCGGGGTGACGGTCACCGGCAGCCTGAAGGCCTGCACCTGATGCCCCTCACCGGCTCCCGTACGGCAGCGCCGGGAACGCGCCGCGCACCGAACCATCGGGGCCGGCCAGTGAATTGACGAGCGACCGCACACCACAGCCGTCCCCCGTAACGCAACTACGGGGGACGGCTGCTTGCCCTCAGGATAGGGGCGCGAGGTACGTGCTGACCGCCGTTCTCAGTCCGTCCGCCGCCGGTACACCGTGCGCAGCAGCTGCCGCTTGGCCGGGCCGGTGACCCGCCACTCCAGGTGCCATTCGTCCGGTGAGCGGACCGTGAAGGTCCCCTCGTAGCGGTCCTCGGCGCAGGGGTGGACGGGGGTCCAGCGGCCGGTGGTGAGGTCGAGGTCGTGGAAGGGCCGGCCGTCGGCGAAGTCGATCTCGGCGCCGCCGTCGGGGCGGGGCCGCAGGCGGAGCGTCCGGCTCGCCGGGTAGGCCGTGCCGTCCCAGGTCAGCTCGCCCTCCTCGACGTGCAGCAGCGCGCCGCCGGCCGGGTCGGGCCGGAAGTCGGCGGTGCCGTGGAAGCGGCCCTCGGTGCCGGTCCGCAGGTCGTGCACGGTGCGCTCGATGCTCCAGCGTCCCAACAGGTACCCGGCGACATCGGGGATCGGGTGCAGCGGACCCTGGTGCGGTGCCGCCACGTGCGGGTCCTCGTGCGGGCCCTCCTCGTGCGGGTCCGGAGCCTGCCGCTCCGCGTCTGCTGGCTGCGCGCTGGACATGCCCCCATTCTCCCGTCCGCCCGCCCCGTCACCCCATCGGCCCCACCCGGGGCCCCGCCGCTCTCCGCCGGCCCTCCGTACCGTGCGGACCCATGGTGGCGGTCTTACGCTCGGTGCAGTGATCGTCACGGAGGTGCGCACGGCGGCCGGACGGTGGCCGGGCGCCCCCGGACCGTCCGCCGTGCCCCGCGCTGCCGCCCCGTGAGCGCCCGGAGAACGAAAGGCACCACCATGCCGGAGCTGTTCATCGGTGGTCAGTGGACCGCAGCGGCCGACGGGCAGGTGCGGGAGATCCGCTGTCCGGCGGACGGCACGCTGGTCGCGACCGTCGACGAGGGCGGGCCGAAGGACGTCGCGGCGGCGATCAGCGCGGCCCGCACCGCCTTCGACGACGGCCCCTGGCCGCGCACACCGGCGGCCGAGCGCGGCCGGCTGGTGCTGCGCGTCGCCGAGCTGCTGCTGCGCGACAAGGACGCGCTGGCCAGGGCGGAATCGCTGGACACCGGCAAGCGGCTGGTGGAGAGCGAGTACGACATGGACGACATCGCCAACTGCTTCCGCTACTTCGGCAACCTCGCCGCGGCCGGCGGCACGGACCGGGTGGTGGACACCGGGATGGCGGAGACCGACAGCACGGTGCGGCACGAGCCGGTCGGGGTGTGCGCGCTGATCACCCCGTGGAACTATCCGCTGCTGCAGACCGCGTGGAAGGTCGCGCCCGCACTGGCCGCCGGCAACACCT
Source organism: Streptomyces endophytica (assembly GCF_026153355.1). Taxonomy (GTDB): domain Bacteria; phylum Actinomycetota; class Actinomycetes; order Streptomycetales; family Streptomycetaceae; genus Streptomyces; species Streptomyces endophytica. The sequence goes on from NZ_CP110636.1 coordinate 6,224,891, forward strand.
TCGTGCTCAAGCCCAGCGAGCTCACCCCGCACACCGCCGTCCACCTGATGCGGCTGCTGGACGAGGCCGGGCTGCCGGCCGGTGCCGGCAACCTGGTGCTGGGCACCGGCCCGGTGGTGGGCGCACCGCTGACCGAGGATCCGCGGGTGGACATGGTGTCGTTCACCGGGGGCCTGCTCACCGGGCGGCGGATCATGGCCGCGGCGGCGCCGACGGTGAAGAAGATCGCGCTGGAGCTGGGCGGGAAGAACCCGAACATCGTCTTCGCGGACGCGGACTTCGACACCGCGGTCGACTACGCCCTGACGGCGGTCTTCCTCCACTCGGGACAGGTCTGCTCGGCGGGCGCCCGGCTGCTGGTCCAGGAAACCCTGCACGACGCGTTCGTGGACGAGCTGGTCTCGCGCGCCCAGCGGATCCGGCTGGGCGGGCCGTTCGACGAGCACGCCCGCACCGGCCCGCTGATCTCGGCCCAGCACCGGGCCAAGGTCGAGGCGTATGTGGCGGCCGGGCTCGACGAGGGAGCGGTGCTGCTCTGCGGCGGCTCGGCGCCGGACGACCCGTCGCTGTCCAACGGCTACTACTACCTGCCGACGGTGCTGGACGAGTGCACGCCGGACATGTCCGTGATCCGCGACGAGTCGTTCGGCCCGGTGCTGACCGTCGAGCGGTTCCGCGACGAGGACGAGGCCGTCTCGCTCGCCAACGACACGGTCTACGGCCTGGCCGGGGCGGTGTGGACGCAGGACGCCGAGCGCGCGCACCGGGTCGCCGCGCGGCTGCGGGCCGGGACGGTCTGGATCAACGACTTCCACCCGTACGTGCCGCAGGCCGAGTGGGGCGGGATGAAGCAGTCCGGTGTGGGCCGGGAGCTGGGGCCGGCGGGGCTGGCGGAGTACCAGGAGGCCAAGCACGTCTGGCGCAATACCGCGCCACGGCCGCAGAGGTGGTTCGAATGACCGGCCCCGGCCCGTCCCGCCCGGAACCCGGGAACGACCCCGCCCACGGGACCGACCCCGCGCACGGGGACGACCACGAGCACGACGACGCCTCGCTCGCCGAGCTCGGCTACAAGCCGGAACTCAAGCGCACGCTGGGCAACTTCCACACCTTCGCCGCCGGGATCAGCTACATCTCCATCCTGACCGGCACCTTCCAGCTGTTCTACTTCGGTATCGCGCACGGCGGACCGGCCTACTGGTGGTCCTGGCCGATGGTGTTCGTCGGCCAGCTGATGGTCGCGCTGTGCTTCTGCGAGCTGGCCGCCCGGTATCCGGTGGCCGGTTCGATCTACAACTGGTCCAAGAAGCTGGGCGGTCCGCACATCGGCTGGCTCGGCGGCTGGCTGATGCTGACCGCGTCGATGGTGTCGCTGTCCGCGGTGGCACTGGCCTACCAGGTCACGCTGCCGCAGATCTCCTCGTGGTTCCAGTTCATCGGCGACGGCACCGGGAAGTCCGCGGCCGCCAACGCCGTCCTGCTCGGCACCGTCCTGGTCGCCTTCACCACCCTGGTCAACGCCTTCGGCGTGAAGCTGATGGCCCGGATCAACTCCGCGGGGGTGGCGATCGAGCTGATCGCCGCGATCGTCCTGGTGCTGCTGCTCGCCGCGCACGTCACCCGCGGCCCGAGCGCGGTCACCGACACCTTCGGCCTCGGCCAGGGAGAGACCCTCGGCTACTTCGGCGCGTTCCTCACCGCGTCGCTGGCCTCGGCGTACGTCATGTACGGCTTCGACACCGCCTCGTCGCTCGGCGAGGAGTCCAAGGACCCCGGCCGCAACGCCCCGCGCGCGATCCTGCGGGCCCTGATCGCGTCCTTCGTGATCGGCGGGCTGATCCTGCTCTTCGCCCTGCTGTCGGTACCGGACCTGCACGCCAAGGAGCTGTCGGTGGACGGCCTCCAGTACGTCGTGCTGGCCACCCTCGGTTCGACGATCGGGCAGATCGTGCTGTGGTGCGTGGTCATCGCGATCACGGTGTGCGAGCTGGCGGTGCACACCGCGGGCATCCGGCTGGCGTTCGCCATGGCCCGGGACAACAACCTGCCGGCCGCCTCGCTGCTGGCCAAGGTCAGCCCGCGGTTCCAGACGCCGGTGCTGCCCGCGATCATCATCGGGCTGGTGGCGGTCGGCATCCTGTTCCTCAATGTCAACCAGCCGCAGATCTTCTCGGTGATCACCAGCATCGCGATCATCATGATCTACCTGGCGTACCTGGCCGTGACGCTGCCGATGCTGGTGCAGCGGCTGCGCGGCAACTGGACGCCGCTCAAGGGCAAGTTCTCCCTGGGCAGATTCGGGCTCCCGGTCAACGTCCTGGCGGTGCTGTGGGGCGCGGGCATGTCCCTCAACCTCGCCTGGCCGCGCGCCGCGGTCTACAACGCGACCGGCCCGCAGCACTGGTACCTGCGCTGGGGCGCGTTCCTGTTCATCGGCGTCGTCGCGCTCGGCGGCTTCGCCTACTACTGGTTCGTCCAGCGCAAGAAGACCGGTGTGCTGGCCATGCACGCCGCCGAGCTCCCCGACGACACCCTGCCGGGCGGCCCGGGCACCCCTCCCTCCCCCTCCCCCTGACTGGAGACGGCCCGATGTCCCAAGAGATCGCTGCGGACGAGTTCGACTACGTCGTGGTCGGTGGCGGCACGGCCGGCGCGGTCGTGGCGGCACGGCTCAGCGAGGACCCGGCGGTCACCGTGTGCCTGCTGGAGGCCGGCCCGAGCGACGTGGACGACGACAACATCCTGCGGCTGGACCGCTGGATGGGCCTGCTGGAATCCGGATACGACTGGGACTATCCGGTCGAGCCGCAGGAGAACGGCAACAGCTTCATGCGGCACGCCCGCGCCAAGGTGCTGGGCGGCTGCTCCTCGCACAACTCCTGCATCGCCTTCTGGGCGCCCGCCGAGGACCTCGACGAGTGGGCCGCGCTGGGCTGCACGGGCTGGCACTCCCTGGACACCTTCCCGCTCTACACGCGCCTGGAGAGCAATGACGCGCCCGGTGACCACCACGGCCGCACCGGCCCGGTCACCCTGCGCACCGTCCCGCCGCACGACCCCTGCGGGGTGGCCCTGCTGGAGGCGTGCGCGGCGTCCGGGATCCCCACCACCCCGTTCAACACCGGCCGGACCGTCGTCCGCGGCGCCAACTGGTTCCAGATCAACTGCCGCCCCGACGGCACCCGTTCCTCGTCCTCGGTGTCCTACCTCCACCCCGTCATGGGCACCCGCCGCAATCTGGACGTCCGCACCGGCCTCCAGGCCAAGCGGCTGACCTTCGACCCGGACCGGCGGTGCACCGGTGTGGACTACCTGGCCCCGGACCTGATCCGCACCCACGGCGTACGCGCCCGCCGCGAGGTCATCGTCTCCTGCGGCGCCATCGACACCCCGAAGCTGCTGATGCTCTCCGGCATCGGCCCGGCCGACCACCTCCGCGACGTCGGCGTGGACGTGCTGCTCGACTCCCCCGGTGTCGGCGCGAACCTCCAGGACCATCCGGAGGGCGTGATCATGTGGGAGGCCAAGCAGCCGATGGTCACCTCGTCGACGCAGTGGTGGGAGATCGGCATCTTCGCCGACACCGAGCCGGGCCTGGACCGCCCGGACCTGATGTTCCACTACGGCTCGGTGCCGTTCGACCTGAACACCTACCGCCGCGGCTACCCCACCTCGGAGAACGCCTTCTGCCTCACCCCGAACGTCACCCGCGCCCGCTCCCTGGGCACCGTGCGCCTGCGCACCCGGGACTTCCGCGACAAGCCGAGGGTCGATCCGCGCTACTTCACCCACGAGCACGACGTCCGGGTGATGCTGCACGGCCTGCGGCTGGCCCGCGAGATCGTCGCCCAGGCCCCGATGGCCGACTGGGCGGGCCCGGAACTCGCGCCGGGCCCCTCCGCCCGGTCCGACGACGAGCTGCTGGACTACGTCCGCGCCACCCACAACACCGTCTACCACCCCGCCTGCACGGTCCGCATGGGCGCCGCCGACGACCCGGCCGCCCCGCTCGACCCGGAACTGCGGGTCAAGGGCGTCAGCGGTCTGCGGGTGGCCGACGGCTCCGCGATGCCGTTCCTGCCGGCCGTGAACCCGTGCATCACCACGATGATGATCGGCGAGAAGTGCGCCGACATGGTCCGCGCCACATGACCCCCGTGCCCGCCGGTGCCACCCCTCGCGAGCACATCAAAGACCTACGAGGTGGGCTCCCTTCGCCGGCATGGTCCGGATCAGGTGCTTGGGGGTCGCCGTCCGGTCCGCATGACCTTTCAGCCTCTCAGCCCGACCTTCACTCGCGTCCTCGGCGAGAACCGAAGTCCTCGTTGCGAGGTCCGCTCCAATCGGACTCCCTCGCTCGCCCCGTAGGCCGGTCTTCAGGATACTCCCGACGAAAGGGTATGGAACAGGCCCAGAGCCTCTTTTTCAGATAATTTCCGACATTCCCCGCGACCACCCCTCCGCGCGCCTCCCAGACGCCCCAGAAATGCAGAAAACCCCTGGTCAACCAGGGGTTTCCAGGGGATCTCAGTGGTGTCCGAGGGGGGACTTGAACCCCCACGCCCGATAAAGGGCACTAGCACCTCAAGCTAGCGCGTCTGCCATTCCGCCACCCGGACTAGGTGTGATCTTCGCGGGGCGTTTCCCGCGGCGACGTGGACAACCATACCAAGGTTTCGGAGTGCCTTTCACCTGGCAGGGAGCCCCCCGCACGTACCTGGCCCTCCCGCCGCGGGGCGCTGCGCTTTGCGGTGCCTCCCACGTACCCGTCTCTCCCGCCGCGGGGCTTGTTCGCCGTTGCGCTTTGCGGCGCCCCGCACGTACCTGTCTGCGGCGCCGCGGGTCGTCTCGCCGTAGCGCCTGGCGGCGGGCGTTGTTTTGTCGGGTGCGGTGCCGGCCCTCCAGACTTCGTCCTCCGGTCCAGCCCCTCCCGTGAGTGGGAGGTAAGAGCTGGTTGGGGCGGGCGTCATCTGTTGCCTGCGGGCACGTAGGCATTACGTGCACCCCCACCGGCCAAAACTTTCCCCCTCACGGGAGGGGACGGGCCGGAGGGGCCGGTTGTGTGGACGTAAAGCGTCAGCAGTCCACACAACCGGCCCCGGAGGCCCGTCACCGCACCCAACAACCACCCAGCCCGCCGCTGGGGGCACCTCCCAGCGTTAGCTGGGGGAGCAACGGCGAACAACAACCGCGGCGCCGCAGACAGGTACGTGCGGGGCGCCGCAAAGCGCAACGGCGAGAAACCACCACGGCGGGACAGACAGGTACGTGGGAGGCAAACCCAAGCGCGTCACGCGTGGTTCTGTCGCGCGATCGCCTTATGGTGGCGGACCACTTCATCGATGATGAAGTTGAGGAACTTCTCCGCGAACGCCGGGTCCAGCCGGGCTTCCTCGGCCAGGCGGCGCAGGCGCTCGATCTGGGCCGCCTCGCGGGCCGGGTCGGCGGGCGGCAGGCTGTGCCGGGCCTTGAGCTCACCGACCTGCTGGGTGCACTTGAAGCGCTCGGCGAGCAGATGCACCAGCGCGGCGTCGAGGTTGTCGATGCTGCCGCGCAGATAGCGCAGTTGCTCACGGGCTGCCTGGTCGGCGACGGTGGCCGCTTCGCCGGCCGCCGGTGTCCCTTCGCTCATGTGCCTCTCGCCATCGTCGGTCGGTACTTCGCTGGTGATCGGATGCACATTACCCGGCCGAGGGGCGCCGGCCGGGTACGGTCTCGCGGATCGGACCAGCCGGGACGTGGTCAGTCCCCGTCAGGCGTCGGTGCGTTCGCGCTCGGGGTGCGTAGGGCGGGTGTGCGCGCGCTGCCGGCCACCGGCGGTCGGGAGCGGGCGGATTTCGGCCCGGCTCCCGGCGGTGGCGTCGGTCCGCACGTGCAGGACAATTACGTGCAGGACAATGAGGTCGTGAAGCGCTTCGACCACCAGCACATACCGAACCGGGACTGAGGACGACATGGGACGAGTCACGGAGCGACGCAAGGTCATCCGCATCCGGGACGGGGCGGTCTCCACCCGTCCGGACACGCTCGTCGCCGAGGAGCCCCTGGAGATCCGGCTGAACGGCAAGCCGCTGGCGATCACCATGCGCACCCCGGGCGACGACTTCGCGCTGGCGGCGGGATTCCTGGTCAGCGAGGGGGTGCTGGGCGGCGCCGGCGATCTGCAGAACATCCTGTACTGCGCGGGTGCCACGGCGGACGGCGCGAACACCTACAACGTGGTGGACGTGCAGACCGCGCCGGGCGTGGTCCTCCCCGACATCACCCTTGAGCGGAACGTCTACACGACCTCGTCCTGCGGACTGTGCGGCAAGGCCAGTCTGGACGCGGTGCGTACGACGGCCCGCTGGCCGATCGACGACACCCCGCCGCTGCGGCTGGCGCCGGAGCTGCTGGCCGGGCTCCCCGACCGGCTGCGGGCGGCGCAGCGGGTCTTCGACCGGACCGGGGGGCTGCATGCGGCGGCCCTGTTCACCGAGGACGGCGAGCTGCTCGACATACGGGAGGACGTGGGGCGGCACAACGCCGTCGACAAGCTGATCGGCCGGGCGCTGCAGAACGGGCAACTGCCGCTCTCCCGGACGGTTCTGCTGGTTTCGGGCCGGGCGTCGTTCGAGCTGGCGCAGAAGGCCGTGATGGCGGGGATTCCGGTGCTGGCCGCGGTCTCGGCGCCCTCGTCGCTGGCCGTGGACCTGGCGGCCGAGACGGGTCTGACCCTGGTGGGCTTTCTGCGCGGTGCGTCGATGAACGTGTACGCGGGTGAGCACCGCCTCGCGCTGCCCGCGCCGGCCGCGACGGGCTGAGGCCGGTCACCGGTCCGGCGCGACGATCTTGCCGAGCAGGGTGATCAGCTGGGCGCGTTCGCCGGGGGTCAGGGCCGCGGTGAGTTCCGCGTTGGCCTGATCGCCGAGCTGCTGGGTGCGGCGGAGCCGCTGTCTGCCGGCGGTGGAGATCTCGACGGCGTTCTTGCGCCGGTCCTTGGGGTCGGGGGTGCGGGTGACCAGTCCGTCCTTCTGCAGGTCGTTGACCAGCGTGACCATGTCCTTGGGATCGATGCCGACGGTCCGGCCGAGGTCCGCCTGGGAGACCGGGCCGAGCTCGTCGACCGCCGACAGGACGGCGTGGTGCATCATCCGCATGCCCTCGGTGGCGAGGGCGTCGGCGACCAGGCGGTGGCCGCGGGCCGCGGCGCGGCCCAGCAGCCAGCTGGGGAGGGCGCGGATACGGCTGGGGGCGTAAGGGGTGTCGTCGGACATGGGACCACCGTAGCGAATTCCATGGGGAGGACCAACGAAAAACCATTGGCACGCCCAATGGTTTGCGGTTACCGTTGGGGCACCCAATGAAACCGGCCGGCGTCCGTCGGCCGACTCTCCCTGGAGGTGCCGGCCCATGCGCCGAGTCCGATTCCATTCCTACGGCGGTCCCGAGGTCCTGCGCGTCGAGGAGGCCGAGGCGCCGGTGCCCGGTCCCGGTGAACTCCTGGTCCGTACCGAGGCGATCGGCGTCACGCTGCCGTGCGTGCGGCGGGTGCGCGGCGACGGCAAGGGCGGCGGCGATCCGCTGCCCTCGATGCCCGGCGGGGAGATCGCCGGCGAGGTCGTCGCGCTCGGTCCGGACGTCACCGGCTTCGCCGTCGGCGACCGCGTCACCTCGCTCACCCTCACCGGCTCGTACACCGAACTCGCCCTGGCGCCCGCCTTCCTGGCGAGCCGGATACCGGACGGGGCGAGCGCGGTGGAGGCGGTGGCCCTGGTGCGCAGCGGGCATGTCGCGCTCGCCGCGCTGAGCACCGCGAACCCGCAGGGCGCCGAGTCGGTGCTGATCACCGGCGCGGCCAGCGGCACCGGGCACCTCGCGGTCCAGCTGGCCAAGTTGCAGGGGGTGCCGCGCGTGGTGGCCGCCGTCAGTTCGGCCGCCAAGGCGGAGTTCCTGTACGGCCTGGGCGCCGACGAGGTGGTGACGTACGACCAGGAGTCCTGGGGCGAGCCGGTGGACGTGGTGCTGGACGGCGTGGGCGGCGAGGTGCTGCCGTGGGCGCTGGCCGCGGTGGCCGAGGGCGGCCGGCTGGTCTTCTTCAACTCCGGTGGCGGGACGATCCCGGCGTACGAGCTGCTGGCCGGTTCCAAGACCGTCACCGGGCTGACCATGCGCCGGTTCACCACCGTCCACCGGGAGCGGTACGAGGCCCACCGCGAGCAGCTGTGGGAACTGGCCGGTTCCGGGCGGCTGCGGGCCGTGGTCCATGCCGAACTCCCGCTGGCGGACGCCGCGAAGGCGCACGAGATCATCGAGGGCCGGACCAACCTCGGCAAGGTCGTGCTGCGGCCGTGAGCACCGGCGACCGAAGGTCTCGCAGGCCGGGAGGGCGGCGGATGTGCGGACCGGAGGGCGGGGCGGATGCGACCGGGCGGGTGAATTCCGGCTGGGGCAGGGAGAACCGTCGCACGCTCCTTGTCGCGGTCCGCACGCGGCAGTAGCTTCCGTCAGGGATGCACATAGGACGTGGGATGTCCTGATGACCCGACCGCCGATCCCTCGAAGGGCAGGCCGGACCATGACGTCAGTTCTCCGCGCACACCCCAGCCCCCGCCGCAGATCCAGGCGCCGCCGCGCCGCCCTCCTGCTCTCCGCGCTGACCGCCGCGGCCCTCTCCCTCCTGCCGAACTCCCCCGCCCAGGCGGCGTCTGACGTGGCGTCGGGCACGCCCGGCGCCACCGCGGCCGCGCCGCCGGCCGGCGGCTTCGAACAGCAGGTCCTCTTCAAGGCCGCCCAGGAACAGGGCTACTTCTGCTTCCGGATACCGGCCGTGGTCAGGTCCACCCACGGCACCCTGCTCGCCTTCGCCGAGGGCCGGCGGCACGACTGCGGCGACTCCGGCGACATCGACCTCGTCCTCAAACGCTCCACCGACGGCGGCCGCACCTGGGGCCCGCTCCAGGTCGTCAACCGCGGCGACGGCGACACCCACGGCAACCCGGCGCCCGTCGTGGACCGCCGTACCGGCCGCATCGTCCTCGGCGAGACGTACAACAAGGGCCGCACCGACGGCCTCAGCTGCGACGTGCCGTGCGATCGCACCCCGCACCTCCAGTACAGCGGCGACGACGGCGCCACCTGGTCCGCGCCGCGTGATCTGACGTCCGACATCCGACCTGCACAGTGGAACTCCTGGTACGCCACCGGCCCCGTGCACGGCATCCAGCTCACCCGCGGACGGCACGCGGGCCGGCTGGTCTTCGGCATCAACGCCGAGAGCTACGCGGGCAACCGGGTCACCGCCAACCACGCCGCCCTGGTCCACAGCGACGACGACGGGGACACCTGGAAGGTCGGCGCGCTCGACACCTGGCCGATCGCCCCGGACAGCACCTTCCGGCAGAAGCCCTCGGAGATGACGCTGCTGGAACGCTCCGACGGCGCGATCTACGTCAACGGCCGCGAACAGGACGGCACGGACCTGGGACATCGGACGTGGGCGGTCAGCCGCGACGGCGGCGACTCCTTCGCCGCGCCGTTCCGCGCCCTCCCCGACCTCTACACGCCGATGGTGCAGGCCTCCGCGCTGCGCCTGCCGCACTCGTCCGCCGCCGGCGGCCGCAGCCGCACCCTCTTCGCCGCGCCCGCCGACCCCGACCGCCGCCGGACCATGACCATCCGCTCCTCCTGGGACGAGGGCCGCACCTGGGAGGGCGTCGACCGGGGCGCCCGGGTCACCACCGACTGGTCCGGCTACTCGGACCTGGTCGCCGTCTCCCCCGACGTCACCGGCCTGATGTACGAGGGCGGCCGGGTCGACGCCCGGGACGAGATCCGCTTCGTCCGCTTCACCGAGGAGTGGCTCGGCCCGCGCCGCGGCCCCGACCCCACGACCCGCGACACCGCCCCCGGCGCCCGGCCCGCGCTCGTCCTCGGCGGTCCGCGGCGCACCGACGGCCGGTTCGGCGGGGCGCTCGACTTCGACGGCAAGGACGACGCCGTACGCCTGCCGTTCCGCACCTCCCTCCCGCTGGGCGCACACGACTTCACCTGCAGCCTGTGGTTCCGCTACGAGACCGGGACCGGCGAGCAGCCGCTGCTGTGGATGGGCGGCGTGGGCACCAGGACGCCCCAGGTCGCGCTGGAGGGCGATCCGGCGAACGGCAGGATCGTCGCCCGGCTCACCGCCGTCGACGGCGCCAAGCCGGCCGCCACCGCCCAGGCCGTCACCAACAGCGCCTACAACGACGGCGACTGGCACCATCTGGCGCTGCGCCGCACCGGCGGCCGCCTGCTGCTCACCGTCGACGGCACCGAGACCACCGTCGTCCCCGACGTCCCGGGATCGGTCAGCCGCGGTTCGGTCTTCGGCGTCCACCTCGGCCAGAAGCCGGACGCCCGCGCGCAGTTCACCGGCGCGCTGGACGAGGTGCGGGTCTACCGCCGGGCGCTGACCGACGCGGAGCTGTCCGGCGTCCGCGAGGACGACGCCCCGGTGCGCGCGCCGCTGGTGCTGGGGCTGTCGTTGGACCGGGTGACCGGGCCGGGCAGGTAACTGCCGCCCTCGGCCGCCGCGGCGGGATCGCCCTCCCGCCGCGGCTCCGGTTCCGTCTCCGCGCCCCACCGCCGGGCCAGCACCGCACACACCATCAGCTGCATCTGGTGGAAGAGCATCAGCGGCAGCACCGCCAGGCCGGCCTGGGCGCCGAACAGCACGCTGGCCATCGGCAGCCCGGCCGCCAGGCTCTTCTTGGACCCGGCGAAGGTGATCGCGATCCGGTCCGCGCGGCCGAAGCCGAGCCGGCGCGCGCCGTACGACGTCCCGGTCAGCATCACCGCGAGCAGCACGGCCTCCACGCCCAGCAGGCACAGCAGCCGCAGCGGTGAGACCTGGTGCCAGATGCCCTGGACCATCCCGGTGCTGAAGGCGCTGTAGACGACGAGGAGTATCGAGCCGCGGTCCACGTAGCCGAGGGCCTTCTTGCGGCGGGTGAGGAACGGCCCGATCCAGCGGCGCAGCAACTGCCCGGCCAGGAACGGGAGCAGCAGCTGGCAGACGATCGAGACCAGCGAGCCGGCCGAGAACCCGCCGCCGTCCCCGTGCAGCACCAGCCCGGCGAGCAGCGGCGTGACGACGATGCCGACGAGGCTGGAGAAGGAGCCGGCGCAGATCGCGGCCGCGACGTTGCCGCGGGCGAGGGAGGTGAAGGCGATCGACGACTGGACCGTCGAGGGGACCAGGCACAGGAACAGCAGCCCGGTGTAGAGGGCGGGCGGCAGGACGTACGGGACGAGTCCGCCGGCGGCCAGGCCGAGCACCGGGAAGACGGCGAAGGTGCAGGCCAGGACGGTCAGGTGGAGCCGCCAGTGGCGCAGGCCGGCCATCGCCTCGCGGGTGGAGAGCCGGGCGCCGTAGAGGAAGAAGAGGAGCCCGACGGCTCCGGTGGAGGCGCCGTCGGCGACCGTGGCGGCCGGTCCGCGGGCGGGCAGCAGTGCGGCCAGGGCGACGGTGCCGACCAGCGCCAGGATGTAACCGTCCACGGGCAGCCAGGAGGGCGGCTTGGGCAAAGGGCGGCGCATGGTCTCTCTTCGGTGGTCCGGCGGCTGACGGGCGGTGCGGTGCGGGGTGGACGGTGCCCCGTCCAGGGTGCCGGGCGGTGCGGCGATCGGGAAGCCCTCTTACCGTGGTCACTGTCATCATGAATTGCGATGGCCCGGCACCCCCGAAGGGGTGGGTGTCCCTGATCGCCGGGCGCCGGTCGCCCCCGCCCCTGGAGGTGTCATGTTCGAGCCCGTGCAGCTGCGCACCTTCCTGGCGGTGGCGCAGACGCTCAGCTTCACGCAGGCCGCGCAGCGGATCGGAATGCGGCAGTCCACCGCGAGCCAGCACGTGCGGAAGCTGGAGGAGGCGGCCGGGCGGCGGCTGTTCGTCCGGGACACCCATGGGGTGGAGCTGACCGAGGACGGCGAGGCGATGCTCGGGTTCGCGCGCACGATCCTGGAGGCGAACGAGCGGGCCGCGAGCTTCTTCGCGGGGACCCGGCTGCGCGGGCGGCTGCGGTTCGGCGCGTCCGAGGACTTCGTGCTGACCCGGCTGCCGGAGGTCCTCGAAGGGTTCCGGCGGGACCACCCCGAGGTCGATCTGGAGCTGACCGTGGAGCTGTCGGGCACGCTGCACGAGCTGCTGGCGGCCGGGCGGCTGGATCTCGTGCTCGCCAAGCGGCGTCCGGAGGAGACCGGCGGCCGGCTGGTGTGGCGCGACCGGCTGGTGTGGGTGGGCGCCGAGCGGCTGCGGCTGGATCCGCAGCGGCCGGTCCCGCTGGTGGTCTTCCCGCCGCCCGCGGTGACCCGGGCCCGGGCGCTGGAGGCGCTGGAGCGGCAGGGCCGGGAGTGGCGGATCGCCTGCACCAGCGGAAGCCTCAACGGACTGATCGCCGCAACCCGGGCAGGTCTGGGCGTTATGGCGCATACCAAGGGCATGATCCCGCCAGGTCTGGTTCAGATTCCGCCACGGTCGGGTCTGCCGGAACTGGGAGGCGTGGATTTCGCTCTTCTCCATGGGCGGCGCGATCGCGCGGCCCGGGGTCCGGCGGAGGCACTGGCCGAGGCGATCCTGGCCGGCGGCGACCGGCTGCAGCTTCCGTAACGGCCTGACCACGGACGTTCCGCGAACAGCGCGGGCGATCCGGTGTCAGGTGCAGAGATTTGGTGCAGATATGGTCCCGGCGTCGTGATCGTACGGCGTTGAACAGCCCGGATCGTGTCCCTGCTTCTCCGAAGTCATCCGTTTTCTCCTCTTGGCGCGTTCCCGCGGGGACGCCTTCGCGCCATGGCAAGGGCCTGCCGGACCTCGTCCCCGTGGGGTACGGTCGCGGCCTTGTGAGCAACACCACGAGGAGCTAGGTCATTGCGCGAGTTCACCGTCCCCCCTCTGGCGACCGCGCCCCGGGTCGGCGGGCTGGCGGATGCCGTGTACGACAACGCCGAGACCGATCCCGGACGCGTCGCGCTGGCCCGCAAGGACGACGCGGGGAACTGGCAGGACGTCTCCGCCGCCCAGTTCCGGGACGAGGTGATCGCGCTGGCCAAGGGCCTGCTCGCGCAGGGCGTCCGGTTCGGTGACCGGGTCGGCATCATGTCCCGCACGCGCTATGAGTGGACCCTGTTCGACTTCGCGCTGTGGTCGATCGGCGTCCAGTCCGTGCCGCTGTACCCGACGTCCTCCGCCGAGCAGGTCTTCTGGATGCTGCACAACGCGGGCGTCTCGGCGTGCCTGGTCGAGCACGAGGACCACGCGATGACCGTCGGCTCGGTCATCGACCGGCTCCCGCAGCTGCGCAAGCTGTGGCAGCTGGACGCCGACCCGGTGGCCGAACTGACCGCGGCGGGTGCGCACATCGACGACGACGTGGTGCACCGCCACCGGATGGCGGTCACCCCGGACGCCACCGCGACGATCATCTACACCTCGGGCACCACCGGCCGGCCCAAGGGCTGTGTGATCACCCACGCCAATTTCATGGCCGAGTCCGACAACATCGTCATGCGCTACGAGACGGTCTTCACCTCGAAGCCGAACGACGAGGCGGCGACCCTGCTGTTCCTGCCGCTGGCGCACGTCTTCGGGCGGATGGTGCAGGTCGCGCGGTCCGCGGCCGGGTCAAGCTGGGCCACCAGCCCGAGCTGGCGGCCCGGGCGCTCCTGCCCGACCTGCAGACCTTCCAGCCGACGTTCATCCTGGCGGTGCCGTACATCTTCGAGAAGGTCTTCGCCGCGGCCCGGCGCAAGGCCGAGGCGGAGGGCAAGGTCGGGCCGTTCGACAAGGCCGTGGAGATCGCGGTCCGCTACGCCGAGGCGCAGGAGAACAAGGCGTTCGGCACCGGCCCGGGCCCCGGCGCCTCCCTGCGGATGCAGCACCAGCTCTTCGACAAGCTGGTCTACAGCAAGGTCCGTACGGCGATGGGCGGCCGGGTGCGGCACGCGATGTCCGGCGGCTCGGCGATGGGGCGCCGGCTCGGGCTGTTCTTCGCCGGTGCCGGGGTGCGGATCTTCGAGGGCTACGGCCTGACCGAGAGCACCGCGGCGGCCACCGCCAACCCGCCCGAGCGGACCCGCTTCGGCACGGTCGGCACGCCCGTCCCCGGCACCACCGTGCACATCGCGGAGGACGGCGAGATCTGGCTGTACGGCGGGCAGGTCTTCCACGGCTACCACAACGACCCCAAGGCGACCGACGCGGTGCTGCACGACGGCTGGTTCTCCACCGGTGACCTGGGCGCCCTCGACGAGGACGGGTATCTGACGATCACCGGCCGGAAGAAGGAGGTGCTGGTCACCTCCGGTGGCAAGACGGTCTCGCCGGTGTCCCTGGAGGAGCGGGTGCGGGCGCATCCGCTGGTCGCGCAGTGCATCGTCGTCGGCAACGACCGGCCGTTCATCGCCGCGCTGGTCACCCTCGACCCGGAGGCCGTCGCGCACTGGCTGACCATGCGCGGCAAGCCGGAGATGCCGCCGTCGGACCTGGTGCGCGACCCGGACCTGGAGACCGAGATCCGGCGCGCCGTGGTGGCCGCCAACACGCTGGTCTCGCAGGCCGAGTCGATCCGTACGTTCCGGATACTGGCCCATCAGTTCAGCGAGGAGCACGGGCTGCTGACGCCGTCGCTGAAGCTCAAGCGCAAGGCGATCGAGACGGCGTACTCGGTCGAGGTGGACGCGCTGTACAAGGGCTGAGGCCCTCCCGGGCCGGGGGTTTCGGCCCGGCCCGGCTCCCCCGTGCGGCGGAGCCGGATCGGCCCCGGGCACGAGGACCCGCGGGCCGGCGGCGCAGCAGACTCCGCTGCATGGACTCTCGCCGCCTCCCTCTCCTCGGCCGGATCGCGGTCGTCGCCTGCCTGCCCTATCTGGCACTCAAACTGCTGTGGGTGCTGGGCTTCGACGTCGGTGTGGTCGACAACCACCGCATCGGCCGCGCCGCCTGGTTCGCGGCCAACCTCTTCACCTTCCTGCTGGACGCGGTCGCGGCGGTGGTGGCGCACACGCTGACCCGCCCGGGCGGCCGGCGCGCCCCGGCCTGGCTGCTGGCCTTCCCGCTGTGGATGGCCTCCGGCTGCTGGTGCCGCTGCTGACGGGGCTGGTGGGCGGCAGCGTCGCCGGTCTCCTGACGGGCCGGCCGAATCCGCTGGCGGCCGGGGACTTCCTCGCGCCGTGGGTCTTCGGGGTGGTCTACGGCGGCTTCCTCGTGGAGGGCGTGACCCTGCTCGGCGCCTTCGCGGTGTACGCGCACCAGCGGTGGGGCGGCCTGCTGCGGCGCCCGGTGGACGCGCTGCCGGACACCGGGAGCCGGGCGCTTCAGCGGATCTTCCTGGTGCCCGCGGCGGTGCTGCTCGCCGTCCTGGGCGGGGTGCGGGTGCTGTGGGGCGCGGGCTCGACGCTCGGGGTGCCGGCGGGTGACGCGACCGGGCGTACGGTGCTGACCGCCGCGGCGGACTGGTCACAGGGGCTGCTCTCGCTCGCCGGCGCGGCCGGGCTGCTGCTCCTGGTCCTCCCGCGGCTCGGGCCCCGGCTGCGGGTGCGGGTGCCGCTCGCCCTGGCGTGGACGGGCGGGGCGTCGGCGTTCGCGTGCGGCGGTTGCCTGTGGCTGGGCCGGGCGGTGGCCGACGGCCTCTCCCCCGGTGCGCCGGCGGTCTCCGGCGGGCTGCCGGGCCTGGTGGGCGCGCTGGAACTGTTCGCCGGGGTGGTGGTGCTCTGCGCGGGGAGCTTCACTCTCGGCGAACTGGCGGCCGGCGTGCGCGGGAATGCGCCGGGGCGGATGATCGTTGAACGATTCGGAACACGAACGTCGACGTAAGGACCGATCCCCCCGTGAGCAAGGTTCCGTCCATCACGCTCAACAACGGCATCGCCATGCCGCAACTCGGCTTCGGCGTCTGGCAGGTCGAGGACGACCAGGCGTTCACCGCCGTCGGCCAGGCCCTGGACGCCGGGTACCGCAGCATCGACACCGCGGCGATCTACGGCAACGAAGAGGGCACGGGCAAGGCGCTCGCCGCCTCGGGCATCCCCCGGGACGAGCTGTTCGTCACGACCAAGCTGTGGAACTCCGACCAGGGCTACGACGCGGCGCTCCGCGCCTTCGACGCGTCGCTGACCAAGCTCGGCCTGGAGTACGTGGACCTCTACCTCATCCACTGGCCGGTCCCCTCCAAGGACGCGTACACCGAGACGTACAAGGCGTTCGAGAAGATCCTCGCCGACGGCCGGGCCAGGGCCATCGGCGTCTCGAACTTCCTCCCCGGTCACCTGGAGCGGCTGCTGGGCGAGACCTCCGTCGTCCCGGCGGTCAACCAGATCGAGCTGCACCCGCACCTCCAGCAGGAGGAGTCCCGCGCCTTCCACGCCCGGCACGGCATCGCCACCGAGGCCTGGTCGCCGCTCGGCCAGGGCCGGGGCCTCCTGGACGACCCGATCATCGGCGGGATCGCCGCCAAGCACGGCAGGACGCCGGCCCAGGTGGTGCTGCGCTGGCACCTCCAGATCGGCAACGTCGTCATCCCGAAGTCCGTCACCCCCTCGCGGATCGTCGAGAACATCGACGTGTTCGGCTTCGAGCTGGACGGCGACGACCTCGCGACGCTGGCCGGGCTGGACACCGGCAAGCGCCTCGGCCCGGACCCGGCCACGTTCGACGTGGCCTGAGTCCCGCCCGCACGGCGCCGCCCGGACCTCCCGGGCGGCGCCGTGTGGTGTGGCCCTCCGGGCCCGAGTGGCGGGGTCGGCGGACGGCAGGAAGTGTGGAGGGAGGAGCGTGCGGCGTCCCCGGGCGCACCCGGCGGGCGGTTCACGCGGCCCGGCCCGCCCCTGCCCCCGAGGAGGCCACGATGCCCGACGTCACCTCTCCCTACCAGCCCGGGACCCCCTGCTGGGTCGATCTCGCGGCCCCCGACCAGCAGGCCGCCATCGATTTCTACGCGAACGTCTTCGGCTGGACCGGTGAGATCGGGCCTCCCGAGACCGGCGGATACGCGGTGTGCCAGCTGAAGGGCAGGCCGGTGGCCGGCATCATGGCCGCGATCGCGATGGACAACCAGCCCCCGCCGCCCACGGTGTGGACGACGTATCTCGCGGCCGACGACGCGGACACCGCCGCGGAGGCGGTCAGCAAGGCCGGCGGCACGATACTGATGCCCGTCACGGACGTGATGTCGCTCGGCCGGATGTGCATCGCGGCCGATCCGACGGGGGCGGTGTTCGGCGTCTGGCAGGCCGTCGACTTCCCGGGCGCGGGCATCGTCAACGAGCACGGCGCGCTGATCTGGAACGAGCTCAACACCACCGACCGTTCCGCCGCGGCCGCCTTCTACCGCGCCGCGCTGGGCATCGAGAACGTCCCCCTGCAAGGGGCCGACAACTATTACGCGCTCAAGGTGAAGGACCGTGCCGTGGGCGGGATGCAGCCGATGTCCGAGCAGATGGCGCCCGATACGCCGTCGCACTGGCTGGCGTACTTCTCGGTGGCGGACACCGACCGGACGGTCGAGAAGGTGACCGCGGCCGGCGGTGCGGCGCTCCAGCAGCCGTTCGACATGATGGCCGGCCGGATGGCCGTGGTGACGGACCCGCAGGGCGCCACCTTCGCCGTGATCACCCCGAATCCGCTGAACCAGGGCTGAAGACCGCGGCCGGGCCGTCGGGCCGGGGCCGCAAGCGGCTTTGCCGGGCCGGCAACCCCGGAGTCCGCGGCGCGCGGCGGTGATCGTAGGGTCGGGGCCGTGGCAACTCCGGGATGGATGCCGCCGACGGACACCGAGCGGCGGCTGTGCGAAGCGACGGCGCGGGGTGACGGGGACGGACAGGTCGCCGCGATCGCCGGCGAGGACCTGTATCTGGCGGCCCCGCAGCAGGGTCAGGACCCGCTGCCCGTCTACGACGATCCGGCGGTGGGCGGGACATGCATCCCCGTCCTGACCCGCGGCATGCTGCCGCCGTGGCAGCCGCAGCAGTTCTTCGACCGGGTGTCGCTGGAGGAGCTGGCGCAGGACTGGCCGAACGACAAGTGGCGGCTGGCGGTCAATCCCGGCACGCCGTGCGCCGCGTACCTGGCGGCCACGCCCGCCCACCGGGCCGGCTGGCTGCGGATCCGGGCCCAGGTCGGGGTGCGGCCGGGCGGGCTGCTGGTCACGCACTTCGGCGGTCCGCTGCACGGGCCGGTGGCGCGGGGGCTGGCGTGCGGCGCGCCGCTGGCGGTGCACCACAGCGTGCCCTGGAACGAGCTGGGCACCGCGTTCCTCGACCCGGCGACGGATGCCGCCACGCTGCGCGAGCAGTGGTCGGTGACCGAACCGGTGAGCTGGCAGCAGCGCCTGGAGGAGCTGCTGGCGGGCCGGTTCGCGCCGGCGGACGCCGAGGCGGCGCTGCGCGCCCGGGCGGACCGGCGCGGCGCGGACGGCGGGGACGGGCACGGGGAACGGGAAGCGCCGGCGGACGCCGGCCACACCGTCGCGCCGGACCTGCCCGAGCTGGTGACCCGCTACGAGGAGCGGTTCCGCGCGGACGGGCTGCTGCCGGCCGGCGGCCAGGTGGTGTCCGTGGTGGCGCTGGACCTCGCCCATGCCGTGGCCCTGGTCCGGTGGGGTCTGGGCGCCCGGCTGTGCGCGCCGCCGCAGGCCGAGCAGGCGGTCCAGCGGGCCGCGGCACGGGCCGGGGAGGTCTACGGCTCGTGGGAGGAGTTCGCCGCGGGCTACGCGCTGGGCCGGGTGCTGGCCTTCGACCACGGCTGGTTCGGTGCCGCGTACGCGGAGACGGTGCATCTGCACCGGGTGCTCACCCAGGACGCGTCCTCGCCGTGGCGGGGCCTGCCGTTCGCCTGATCCCGCCGCGGCCCGGTGTAGAGAGGGGCCATGGATGTGGCGATCTGTCTGTTCAGTTCCGATCTGCGGGTGCACGATCAGCCGGTGCTGCGGGCCGCGTCGCGGGCCGCCACGCGGGTGGTGCCGCTGTTCGTGGTCGATACCGGCATCGCGCGGGCCGGGTTCATGGTGCCCAACCGGGCCGCCTTCCTGGCCGGTGCGCTGGCGGACCTCGATGCGCAACTGCGTGAACGGGGCGGCCGGCTGGTCATCCGTACGGGCGACGTGGTGGCCGAGACCTGCCGGGTCGCGGCGGAGGCCGGGGCCGGGGAGGTGCATCTCGCGGCCGGGGTGAGCGGCTATGCGCAGCGCAGGGAGCGGCGGTTGGCCGAGGCGCTGGCCGGGGACGGGCGGGCGCTGGTCGTCCACGACGCGGTGATCACCGCCGTCCCGCCGGGTGCGGTGCTGCCCACCGGGCCGGGCCGGGACCATTTCGCGGTCTTCACCCCGTACTTCCGCCGCTGGCGGGCGGAGAAGCTCCGGGCGATGCTGCCGGCCCCGCGGTCGGTGCCGGTCCCGGACGGGGTGCGGTCCGGCGCGGTGCCGTCGGCGAAGGAACTGTGCCCGCGCGGGCGGCCGTCGCCGGCGCTCCCGGAGGGCGGCGAGCGGGCCGGCCGCCGCCGGTTCGCGTCCTGGCAGCGGTCCGGTCTGGCCGCCTACGAGGAGCGGCACGACGACCTGGCGGGTGATGCCACCTCGCGGCTCTCGCCGTATCTGCACTTCGGCTGTCTCTCGCCGGTGGAGCTGGTGCACAAGGCGTCCGGGCGCTCCGGGGCCGGGCCCGAGTCCTTCGTACGACAGCTGGCCTGGCGGGACTTCCACCACCAGGTGCTGGCCGCCCGCCCCGACGCGGCGGGCGCCGACTACCGCGCCCGGGGCGACCGGTGGCGGCGGGTGGACACGGAGGTGGCGGCCTGGAAGGAGGGCCGCACCGGGATCCCGGTGGTCGACGCGGCGATGCGGCAGCTGCGGCACGAGGGGTGGATGCACAACCGGGCCCGGATGCTGGTGGCCAGTTTCCTGACCAAGACCCTGTACGTGGACTGGCGGGTGGGCGCCCGGCACTTCCTGGACCTGCTGGTGGACGGCGATGTGGCCAACAACCAGCTGAACTGGCAGTGGATGGCGGGGACCGGGACCGACACCCGGCCCAACCGGGTGCTCAATCCGCTCGTGCAGGCCCGGCGGTTCGACCCGGAGGGTGAATATGTGCGGCGCTGGGTCCCGGAGTTGGCGGACCTCGGCGGGGCCGCCGTGCACCGGCCGTGGCGGCTCGACGCGCCCGAGCGCGCCGCGTACGACTACCCGGAGCCGCTGGTGGACCTGGCGGACGCGGCACTGCGGTTCCGGCGGGCGCGCGGGCAGGAGTAGCCGTACGGGCGGTAACGTCGCCGCGCCGCCGCCCGGTGGGCGGCGGGCACCGTGGCGTGGGCGGTCCCGCCGCCGGGGGATGATGCAGGACGTACCGACGGAGAGGACGGATGACGACATGGGCGACAGCGGGATGCGTCGCGGAATGGACCGGACACTGCTGGACCGGGCCCTGGGGGCGGCCGGGCCCCGGCAGCCGGCCACCCGCCCCACCTGGGCCCAGTGCCGCACCGCGCTGCGCCGGACACCGCTGTCGGTGTGGCACGACGACGTCACGGACTGGGCGGCGAGCCTGACGTACTACTCGGTGCTGGCGCTGCTGCCGACGCTGATCGTCACGGTGTCCCTGATCGGCCTGGCCGATCCGGCGGCCACCGAGCAGCTCGTCGACCAGATCAGTTCGCTGGCGCCGGCCGGGTCGGGCGGCACCGTGCACCGCGCGCTGGCCACCATGGCGCAGCAGCGCACCGCGGCGTGGGTGGTGGTGGGTGGTGCGCTGGTCAGCGCGTTGTGGTCGTCGTGCAGCTATCTGGCGGTGTTCCGCCGGGCGCTGCACGCCATGCACCGGACGAAGGACGACCGGCCGCCGTGGCGCAAGGCGCCGCGCATCCTGGCCACCGCGCTGCTGCTGATGGCGCTGCTGATCAGCAGCGCGGTGGCGCTCCTGGTGAGCGGGCCGATCGCGGCCTGGGCGGGCCGGGCGCTCGGGCTGGGCGACGCCGGTGAGGCCACCTGGAACCTGCTGAAGTGGCCGCTGCTGCTGGTCCTGGCGGCCGTGCTGGCCATGGTGCTGTTCCGGTCCGGGCCGCCGAGCTCTCGCGGGGTGCGGCGGGCGGCGCCCGGCGGGGGGTCGCGGTGCTGCTGTGGCTGGTGTCGTCGGCGGGCTTCGCCTTCTACGTCGACTGCGTCGGCACCTTCAACCGGCTCTACGGCTCGCTGGCGGGGCCGGTGGTGTTCCTGATCTGGCTGTGGTTCTCGCACCTGTCGCTGCTGTCGGGCGCGCAGTTCAACGTGGAGCTGGCCCGGGCGGGCCGGGTGGTGAAGCCGCGCTCGGGCGACTGAGCGCGGCCCGCCCGGGGGGCACGCGGGTGCCCGCGCCGGTCAGTGCGCGCCGTGTGCCCCGGCGATCTCCTCGATGCGGCGGGCCAGACCGAAGTCGAGGTCGGTGACCCGGCCGCCGATGCTGTGGGTGTTCACCGCGACGGTCAGCCGGTTGTAGCCCAGCGTCAGATCGGCGTGGTGGTCCAACTCCTCCTGGATCCGGGCGATGTGCATGACCATCACGGCCGCCGGGAGGTGTCCCGGGAAGTGGTAGCTGCGGCGCAGCAGGTCCTCCTCGACCGACCAGCCCGGCAGCTCCGCGAGC
Source organism: Streptomyces endophytica (assembly GCF_026153355.1). Classification (GTDB taxonomy): domain Bacteria; phylum Actinomycetota; class Actinomycetes; order Streptomycetales; family Streptomycetaceae; genus Streptomyces; species Streptomyces endophytica. The sequence goes on from NZ_CP110636.1 coordinate 6,246,515, forward strand.
CGCTCCTCGATCTCCTTCTCGCCGAGCGGTTCCACCTGGGCGCCCATCGCGTTCCCCTCTCACCGGTGCCGCCGTGCCGCCGCCGTGCGCGGTGACGTCCCGTCACCACGGTCCGCGGGCGGTTCCTGACAATTCGATCGTACGTCGGACCGCCGATCGATTACGGTCATCGCCATGACGACTGTTGCCGCGCCGGCCCCGCCGGAGACGAGCACGGGTGTGGGCGCGCTGCTGCGCGAATGGCGTGACCGGCGCCGGATCAGCCAGCTGGAGCTGGCGCTGCGCGCCGACTCCTCCGCCCGGCACATCAGCTTCATCGAGACCGGCCGCTCCCGCCCGAGCCAGGAGATGGTGCTCCGCCTGGCCGAACACCTCGACGTGCCGGTCCGGGAGCGCAACGCGCTGCTGATCGCCGCCGGCTACGCCCCCACCTTCCCCGAGACCCCGCTGGACGACCCCGCCATGGATGCGCTGCGCTCCGGTCTGGACCGGTTGCTGTCCGGCTACGAGCCGTTCCCCGCGCTGGTGGTCGACGGGCTCTACACCGTCCAGGCGGCGAACCGCGGCATCACCATGCTGCTGGCGGACGTCGATCCGGCCCTCCTCCAGCCGCCGCTGAACGCCATGCGGATCACCATGCACCCGGGCGGCCTGGCGCCCCGGATCCGCAACTACCTGGAATGGCGTGAGCATCTGCTCGGCCAGATGGAGCGCCAGCTGGCCCTGATGCGGTCCGCGCCGCTGCGTGCCCTCTACGAGGAGGTGAGCGGCTATCCGCTGCCCCCGGGCGGCCGCGAGCGGGCGTCCTTCGGCGGTCAGACCCCGTTCGCCCTGCCGATGATGATCGAGCACGACGGCCGGGTGCTGTCCTTCATCTCGACCATCGCCACGTTCAACACCCCGATGGACGTGACCGTTTCCGAACTGGCGGTGGAGACCTTCCTCCCTGCCGACCCGGAAACGGTCAGCTATCTGCAGACACCGGCCGGATAACGGGCCCGCCCGTCACATGGCGGGCACCCGGTCCAGGAACCCCACCACGGTGCGGATCCGCCCGTCGTCGGCCAGCCGCACCACGTCGAACCCGGCGACCGGCGCCGTGCCGTCCGGCGCCACCAGCTCCCAGCCGAACCGCGCCACGTCGTGGTGCCCGTCCACGTCCCCCAGCTGCCGGAAGACGAACCCCGGGAACTGCGCGTGCGCCCCGGCGATCACCGCCGCCAGCCCGTCCTGGCCGGCCACGTCGGCCAGCGGGTCGGTGTAGGTGGCCCCCTCGTCGAACGCGGCGGCGACGGCCTTGCCGAGCGCCTCCTCCTCGGTCGCGTTCCACGCCTCGAAGTAGCGTGCCACCGCGTCCGCGTACCGCTGCTGCTCCGTCATGATCTGCTCCTCGTCACGTTGACACCACGAATGGGATCCCGGTTCGCGGGCCGGAGTGCGCCGGCCCGTGAACCGATGCCCTCAGCTTGCCGGGCGGCGCGGCCGGGGTCGATGACGTCCGAGGTAATGGCCCTCGTCAGCGGGGGTGCGCGGCGCGCAACGGCTGCCACCAGCCGGGGTTGTCGCGGTACCAGGCGACGGTGCGCAGCAGTCCGGTGCGGAACGGCACCTCGGGGGCGTAGCCCAGCGCGCGCAGTTTGCGGTCGTCGAGGGCGTAGCGGCGGTCGTGGCCGGGCCGGTCGGCGACGTGGCGGATCCGGTCCGAGCCGGCGCCGCAGGCGTCCAGCAGCAGCTCGGTCAGGTCCAGATTGGTCAACTCCTCGCCGCCGCCTATGTGGTAGACCTCGCCGGGGCGGCCCCGTTCCAGTACGAGCTGGATGCCGCGGCAGTGGTCGTCGACGTGCAGCCAGTCGCGGACGTGCCGGCCGTCGCCGTAGAGCGGCACGGTCCCGCCGGACAGCAGGGAGGTCACGAACAGCGGGATGACCTTCTCCGGGTACTGGTACGGCCCGTAGTTGTTGCTGCAGCGGGTGATGCTGGCGTCCAGTCCGTGGGTGCGGGCGTAGGACCGGACGAGGAGGTCGGCGCTCGCCTTGGTCGCCGCGTAGGGCGAGTTGGGCAGCAGCGGGCTCTCCTCGGTCCACGCGCCGTCCTCGATGGAGCCGTACACCTCGTCGGTGGAGATCTGGACGAAGCGCGGCACGCCGGTCCGGCGCACCGCTTCCAGGAGGGTGTGGGTGCCGAGCACGTTGGTGCGGACGAAGGCGTCCGCACCGGCTATGGAGCGGTCGACATGGGACTCCGCGGCGAAGTTGACCACCGCGTCGTGCCCGGGCAGCAGGTCGGCGAGCAGCGGGCCGTCGCAGATGTCGCCCCGGACGAAGGTGAAGCCGGGGTGGTCGCGCACCGGGGCGAGGTTGGCGGGGTTGCCGGCGTAGGTGAGCTTGTCCAGCACGGTGACCCGGACGTCCCCGGCGCCAGGGTACGCCCCGCCCAGCAGGCCGCGCACGTAGTGCGAGCCGATGAACCCGGCGGCACCGGTGACCAGCAGGCGCGTCACGGTGTCCGCTCCGTCGGGGCGTCCGGGGCAGGGGCCCCGGTGCGGTCACCCGGCAAGGCGCGCGGGCTCCTGGTCGTCCGTGCGGGCGGCTCCGGGGCCCGCCGGGTCGGTCGTGGCGGTCTGGCGGGTGGTGCGGCGGGCGGCCATCCAGGCGTAGACGAGGATGCCGGCGAAGAGGAACAGCACGCCCTGGTAGATGGCGGCGTAGCCGGCGCCGGCGACGAGCCAGAAGGTGAAGCCGAAGGCGGCCAGCGCGAGGGTCAGGTCGCGGGCGAAGCGGGCCGGGCGGACCTGGTCGCGGCGGCCGGTGAGGAGGAAGTAGACCTGGGCGCCGGCGGCGAGGAGGTAGGGGACGGTGGCGGAGAAGGTGGTGATCAGCACCAGGATCTGGAAGACGCCGCCGGTGCCGAGGACGTAGTTGACGACGGTCAGCGCGCTGGCCAGGATGCCGGCGGCGAGCACGCCGAAGGTGGGGACGCCGCGGCGCTTGATCAGGAACGGCGCGGGGAAGAGGCCGTCCTTGGCGGCGGCGTACGGCGACTGGGCGCTCATCAGCGTCCAGCCGTTGAGCGCGCCGATGATCGAGACGACGGCGGCGCCGGCGACGAGGGTGCCGCCCCAGTGGCCGCCGAACATCGCGTTCACCGCGTCCGAGAAGGGCGCCGTGGAGTTCACCAGCTTGGTGTGCGCGACGGTCCCGAAGACCGCGACGGTGCCCAGCAGGTAGACGACGGCGGCGCCGACGGTGCCGAGGACGGTGGCCCGGCCGACGTTGCGCTCCGGGTCGCGGACCTCGCCGGCGCTCATCGCCGCGGACTCCACGCCGACGTAGGAGTAGAGCAGGAGCGCGGCGGCGGCGGACATCCCGCCGAGTGCGCTGCCGTGGCCGGCGTGGAACGGGCCCAGGTTGTGCGGGTCGAAGAAGAAGAGGCCGACGACCGCGATGAAGAGCAGCGGGACGAACTTGAGGACCGTGGAGACCAGTTGGACGGCGCCCACGTAGCGGGTGCCGGCGAAGTTGGCGAGGGCCGGGAGCCAGAGGGCGGCCAGCGCGACCAGGAGGTCGGTGCCGGCGGAGGCGTGGCCGGGGACGAGGACGTGCACATAGCCGACGGCGGCGACCGCGAGGGCGGCGTTGCTGACCCAGGTCATCGTCCAGTACGACCAGGCCGAGAGGAAGCCGGCGAAGTCGCCGAACGCCTCGCGCGCGTAGACGTAGGGCCCTCCGGTGTCCGGGTGGCGCTCGGCGAGCCGGCCGAAGACCAGGGCGAGGGCGACCGCACCGAGGGTGAGCACGCCGAAGGCGACCAGGCTGACCGTGCCGAAGGGGGCCACGGAAGCCGGGAGGAGGAAGATGCCGCCGCCGATGATGTTGCCCATCACCAGGCAGGTGGCGGTTCCGAGACCGAAGCGGCGGGTGTGCCGGTCGTGCATGGCGTGGTGGGCCTCTCGTCGTGCGCGGTGCACCCGGGGTTACCGAGCACCGGTAATGGTCGGCGATCGAACGGCCGGGGCCCAAATCAACGGGATTTGTGCGGCGGAGGGTGGCCCGGCGCGGCAAAACCTTCGGGGGGCGGGGCATCGGACCGCAGTTCGTCCGCGGGGCGCCCGGCGGATCAGGTCGCCGGTGACCACCGCGACGCACCGGGGAGCCGTCCACCGCGGTCCCGCCCGTACCGGCCCCGTCAGCGCTCCGCCAGTACCCGGGACGCCCCCACGGCCAGGTCCCACAGGTCCTCGCGGGGGCGGCCGGTCGCCTCCCAGGCGGCGCGGACCCGGCGCAGCGGTTCCAGCGGCGGCTCGCCGGAGAGCAGGAACGTCGACCAGTGCATCGGCACCAGGGCCCGGGCGCCCAGGTCCTGGCAGGCCCGTACCGCCTCCTCGGGGTCGGTGTGCACCGGTCGCAGCATCCAGCGCGGGTCGTAGGCGCCGATCGGCAGCAGGGCCAGGTCGATGCCCGGGTAGCGGCGGCCGATCTCCTCGAACCAGTGGCCGTAGCCGGTGTCCCCGGCGAAGTGGACCCGCCGGCCGTCGGGGCGGTGAGCAGCCAGCCGCCCCACAGGGAGCGGCAGGTGTCGGTGAGGGTGCGCTTGCTCCAGTGGTGGGCGGGGACGAAGTCGAGGCGCACCGGGCCGCCGGGCGCGGGGAGTTCGACCGCCTCCCACCAGTCCAGGTCGGTGACGTGGCGGAAGCCGCGCCGGCGGGCCCAGCAGGCCAGTCCGGCGGGCAGCAGCAGCGGGGTGTGCCGGGGCAACCGCTTGAGGGTGGGGATGTCGAGGTGGTCGTAGTGGTTGTGGCTGATGAGGACGGCGTCGACCGGCGGCAGGTCCTCCCAGCGGACGCCGACGGGGGTGACCCGGGGCGGGGTGCCGAGGATCTTGCGGGACCAGACCGGGTCGGTCAGGAGGGTCAGTCCGGCGATCCGGATGACCCAGCTGGCGTGGCCGGCCCAGGTGAGGGCGACGGTGGTGGGGCCGGCGGCCGGCAGCGGACCGGGCTCGAACGGCAGCTGCTGGATCTCCCGCAGGGTCTCGGGTGCCGGGCGCAGCTTGCCCTCGCGGGCGATCCGGGCCAGCGCGCGGACGCCGGGCAGCGGGGCGGTCAGCCGGTCGGTGAAGTCCCGCGGCCAGGTGCGGGTTTCGCCCAGCGGGCGGGGCTCGGAGAGGGGCGACGGGGTGTCGGTGACCGGTGCCCGGCCGACGGCGGCCGCACCTGCGGCCGGGGCGGTGCCGGGGGCCGCCGCTCCCCCGTCCGGTCCGGTGCCGGTGCCCGGTCCGGTGCCGGTGCCCGGTCCGGTGCCGCCCCGGTCGGCGGACTGCTCGGCGAGGGAGCGCTCGGTCTGTTCGGTCATCGAGGGGCTCCATTCGGTGGACAGAACCGGGGCGGTTCGGAACGGGGTCGGGGCGCGGGTGCGGCGGATCAGCCGTCGCCGGCGGCCGTGAGCGCGGCCAGGGCATGCGAGAGGGCGGTCAACGCCTCGGTGATGTGCGGGAGTTCCAGCGGGTCGGGAGCGTCCAGGACGCGTTGCCGCAGCTCCTGGTCGGCGCCCAGCAGGGCCTCGGCGCCCAGCCGGACCCGCAGCGCGCCCGGGTCGTCGCCGAAGCGGTGCCCGCCGCGCGCCGCCCAGGGCGCCAACGCCCGTTCCAGCGCGCCGGATTCGGTGATGCCATGGGTGGTGAGGGGGCGCCGCAGCGGTTCCAGGTCGGCGTAGAGGTGGCTGCCGGCGCGCGGTGGCCGGCAGAGGGCGCCCGCCTCGGTGAGGGTGTGGTGGAGGGCGGCGGTGAGCACGCCGTGGATCCGGGCGACGGTGGCCGTCCGGGCCCGTACGGTGTCGGGCTCGCCGAGCGCATGGGTCACGGCGCGGGCGAGCGGCCCCGGCAGCGGGCTGCGGAGCGCGCCGAGCGCCTCCAGGGTCGCGGTGCGCAGCTCGGCGCCCGGGCCGGTATCCGGGAAGCGGGCCAGCGCGGCGGGCCAGGAGGCGGGCAGCAGCGTGGCGCGCAGGTCGCTGATCACCACGACCTCGCCGGGCAGCATCTCGGCGGGGCTGAGCAGCACGGTGTCGTGCGGTTCGTGCAGCAGATCGCGGCGGGTCTCGTCGCTGAGGACCCACAGGCCCTCCTCGGCCGCCGCCTCGCACACCTCGTGCAGCTGCTCGGGCGCGGGGCAGGTGCCGGTCGGGTCGTCGGGGACGGAGAGCACCAGCACCCGCGGGGGGTCGCCGTGCTCGCGGGCCCGGCGGACGGTCTCCAGCAGCGCGAACGGGTCGGGCAGCCCGCCGGACTCCGCGGGCACCGGCGCCCGGTGCACCGCCCGGCCGAGCAGCCGGGCGGGGGGTGCGTACGACTCGGAGCAGGGCCGGGGCAGGACCACGGCGCCGTCGGCGGCGGCGTACAGCGCGAGCAGCAGCGGGGCCGCCCCGGGCGCGGCGAGGATCTGGCCGGGACCGGTGGCCAGGCCGCGGCGTTCCCAGTAGCCGGCGGCGGCGGAGCGCAGCGGGGCGCCGCCGCCGGGGGGTTCGGCGTCGGTACGGCCGGCGGCCGCGGCGAGGTGCGCGACGAGGTCCGGCAGGACCGGCAGGCCCACCGGCGGGTCCGGGTCCGGCTCAGGCCGCGGATCGGGGGCGGTCCGCTGCATCCGTACCTCCACTCCACGACGGCGGGTCGATCGTGGGCCCATCACATGATGGGCGGCCCCGTCCACCTTCGCAGATCGCGCCGGTGCCGCCCGGGGGCGACACGTCAGCGACCGGGCCTAATGGCCGGTGCCGCCCGCCCGCTCGTAGCGGTGCACCGTCACCCTCTCCTCCGCTCCCCAGTCCTGCCGCTCGGTGCCGTGGCGGACCCAGCCGCGCCGCTCGTAGAGGGCGATGGCCGCGGCGTCGGTGGCCTTCACCTCCAGTACGGGGCGCAGGCCGCGGGCCGCCGCGGCGTCCTCGACGGCACCGAGCAGACGTCCGCCGTGGCCCGCGCCGCGGGCTCCGGGGGCGACGTAGAGCCGGCTGACCTCGCGGCCGCACAGGGCGCCGTGGCCGACGATCCGGCCGGCCGACAGGGCGACCCAGGCGGCGGTCAGTCCGTCGGGGGTCAGCCAGCGCGCCGGGTCGTCCGGCCAGTGGTGCGGATATCCGCTGTGCGCGTGGACCTCGGCCAGTACGGCCGTGCACGCGTCGAGGTCGGTGGGCCTGCGTCTCCTCAGCACCGGATGATGGAAGCACAGTTCCGGGCGGGAGGGGGTAGGAGGTGCCGCATGCGAACGCTCTTGAGCAACCTCGACCGGCGGACCTTCCACCTGATCGCCACCCGCGAGTGGCCCGGGGCCCAGCGGGTGCTGCCGCGGCTGACCCGCAGCGCCAATCACGGGCTGCTGTGGTTCGGCATCGCGGCGGGTGCGGCGGCGCTGGGCGGGCGGCCGGCGCGGCGGGCCGCACTGCGCGGGGTGGCGTCCCTGGCGGTGGCCTCGGCCACGGTGAACACGCTGGGCAAGCGCTCGGTGCGCCGGCAGCGGCCGCTGCTGGACGCGGTGCCGGTGATACGGCAGCTGACCCGCCAGCCGTTCACCTCGTCCTTCCCGTCCGGGCACGCCGCGTCGGCGGCGGCGTTCGCGACCGGGGTGTTCTTCGAGAACAAGTGGTGGGGCCTGGCGCTGGCGCCGGTCGCCGCCTCGGTGGCGTTCTCCCGCATCTATACGGGTGTGCACTATCCGGGTGATGTGCTGGCGGGTGCCGCGCTGGGCGCGGGTGCGGCGTTCGCGGTGCGGGGCCTGGCGCCGACCCGCGCGCAGCTGGCGCCGCCGGCCCGGCCGCGTGCCGAGGCGCCCGCGCTGCCCGGCGGCCGGGGGCTGGTCGTGGTGGCGAACCCGGCCTCCGGGCAGCGCACGGGACAGCGCCCGGACCGGGCCGCCGAGGTGCACGCGGTGCTGCCGGAGGCCGAGGTCGTCATGTGTGACGGGCCGGCCGGGCAGCCGATGGACGAGGCGCTGGAGGCCGCCGCGGAGCGGGCCCGGGAGCTGGGCGGCGCGCTGGGGGTGGTCGGCGGGGACGGCACGGTCAACGCCGCGGCGACGGTCGCGGTGCGGCACGGGTTGCCGCTGGCGGTGCTGCCCGGCGGCACCGCCAACCACTTCGCGTACGACCTGGGGATCGAGAGCTTCACGGCCGCGGCGCGGGCCGTGGAGAGCGGGGAGGCGGTCGCGGTCGATGTGGCGCGCTTCCGGACCGGCCCGCACCGGGAGGGCCGGTATTTCCTCAACACCTTTTCGGTGGGCGTCTATCCGGAGCTGGTGCGGATCCGGGAGCGCTGGGCGGGCCGGATCGGTGCCTGGCCGGCGGGGGTGCTGGCGGCGTGGGAGGTGCTGCGCTCCGCGGAACCGATGTCGGTGCGGATCGGCGGCGAACGGCGCTCGGTCTGGCTGCTGTTCGTGGGCAACTGCCAGTACCGGGGCCTGGGTTTCGCGCCGGTGCGCCGGCACGACCTGGCGGACGGGGTGCTGGACGTACGGGTGGTGCACGGTGGCCGACTGGCCCGCACCCGGCTGCTCGCCGCGGCCCTGATGGGCACTCCGCACCGTTCGCCGGTGCTCGGTGAGGCGCGGCTGCCGCGGCTGCGGATCGGCGGGCTCGGGGACACCGCGGCGGTCGCGTACGACGGTGAAGTGGCCGTGTCCGGCGGCGAGTTGACGCTGGAGAAGGAGCGCGAGGCACTGACGGTGTACCGGCTGCTGCCCGACTGAGCGGAGCCCGGCGGGGCGGACACAGCCGGCCAGCCCCCGCTCGTATCTTGAGACGGGACTCTCAAGATACGAGATCGACGCGTACCGTGTGGGTGTCACACCGACGCATGCGAAGGAGTGCCCCATGCCGCAGGAGTCCGCCGTCTACACGCACGGCCACCACGAGTCCGTACTGCGCTCCCACACGTGGCGCACCGCGGCCAACTCGGCCGGATATCTGCTGGATTCACTCACGCCGCACATGCGGATCCTGGACATCGGCTGCGGTCCGGGCACGATCACCGCCGATCTGGCCGCGCTGGTGCCGGACGGTCAGGTCACCGGGCTGGAGCGGGCACCCGAGGTGCTGGACCAGGCGCGCGCCACCGCCGCCGCGCGCGGGGTCGGCAATGTCCGGTTCGTGGTCGGCGACGTCCACGCACTGGACTTTCCCGATGACACCTTCTGCGTGGTGCACGCCCATCAGGTGCTGCAGCACGTGGGCGACCCCGTCCAGGCGCTGCGGGAGATGCGCCGGGTGACCAAGCCGGGCGGGATCGTGGCCGTCCGCGATTCGGACTACTCGGCGATGACCTGGTACCCGGAGGTCCCGGGCCTGACCGACTGGCAGCAGCTGTACCTGCGGGTGGCCCGGGGGAACGGCGGCGAGCCGGACGCCGGGCGCCGGCTGCACGCCTGGGCCCGGCAGGCCGGCTTCGCTCCGGAGGCGGTCACCGCCACCGCGGGCACCTGGTGTTACCGGACGCCGGAGGAGCGGGCCTGGTGGAGCGAGCTGTGGGCGGACCGCACGGTCAGCTCGTCGTACGCCCGGATCGCGGTGGACGGCGGGCACGCCACGGAGGCCGAACTGCGGCGGATCGCGGAGGCCTGGCGGGCCTGGGGCGCCGAGGAGGACGGCTGGTTCGGCATCCTGCACGGCGAGCTCCTGTGCCGGGTCTGAGCGCGGTCCCGGCAGCCGGGCCGGGGGCGGCCTCCGGGAGGTCGCGCTGTCCCGGTGCGGGTGCGGACGGTCCGATCACGGTCAGGTGATCGCGTACCGGCCGGGGGCCCAACTAGGGTGGTTCATATGGACATTCTGGGGACCTCGCTGCGGGTGTGCGTCGGTGATCTCAATGCCGCGATCGGCGTCTACGAACGGCTGACCGGCGCGGAGGCGATCCGCTTCCAGCGCGGCGGTGTGTCGGTCGCGGCCGTCGGCTGCTTCTTCCTGATGAGCGGCCCCGAGGCGGAGTTGTCGGTGCTGCGGAAGATCACCGCGACGCTCGCCGTGGCGGACGTGGACGAGGCGGTGGCCGATCTGACGGCGGTCGGCGCGGACATCATCGCCGGGCCGGTGCCGACGCCGATCGGCCGGAACGTGGTGGCCCGTCATCCGGACGGTGCGATCTTCGAGTACGTCGACCGCAAACAGGCCGCGGGGGCCTGACGGAACGCCCCCGGCGGCCTGTTCCGCGTCCGGCGCGCCCGCTCGGGACGGCCGCCCGCGGGGTCCCTCAGGACACCTCCAGGACGATCTTGCCGCGGGCCCGGCCCGCCATGCTCCGCCGCAGCGCCTCGGGCGCCTCGGACAGCGGGTAGACCGCGTCGACGGCCACGGTCAGCTTCCCGGCGTCCGCGAGGGCGCCGAGGGCGGTCAGGCGGTCGCTGTCCGGGCGCACCCACACCAGATGGCCGCCCTTCTCCTTGACCTCGCCGTCGGCGATGGAGGCCACCCGGCCGCGGTCCTTGAGCAGCTCCTGCGAGACGTCCACCACGCCGCCGCCGACGAAGTCCAGGGCCACGTCGACGCCGTCGGGCGCCAGCGCCCGCACCCGGTCGGCGAGCCCGTCGCCGTAGGTGACCGGCTCGGCGCCGAGGGACCGCAGGAAGTCGTGGTTGCGCTCGCTGGCCGTACCGATGACGCGGAGGCCCCGGGCGACGAGGATCTGCACGCCGAGCGAGCCGACGCCGCCCGCGGCGGCGTGCACCAGGGCCGTCTCGCCCGCCTCGGCGCCGACCCGATCGGCTGCCTGATAGGCCGTCAGGCCCGCGAGCGGCAGCCCGGCGGCCTGCTGCCAGCTGAGCGAGGCCGGCTTGCGCGCCAGGGTCCGCACCGGCGCGGCGACCAGCTCGGCGTACGTGCCGTGCTGGAGGTCGTCCTTGCGGACATAACCGATGACCTCGTCACCGACCTCGTACTCGGGGACGTCCACGCCGACCGCCTCGACCACGCCCGCCACGTCCCAGCCGGGAATGAGCGGGAAGTGGACGTTCAGCATCGGGTCGAGATAGCCGGCGAGGGCCTTCCAGTCCACCGGATTGACCCCGGCCGCCCGCACCCGGATCAGGACCGAGTCCGGGGCCACCTTCGGGTCGGGGAGGTCGGTGTAGGTGAGGACTTCGGGGTCGCCATAGCGCTCTGTGCTGATTGCCTTCATGACCGGGCACAACACGGGACGGTCCGGGATCATTCCCACCCCTCGCGCACGTTCACCGGATCGGCGTACGCGTCCTGCGCACCCGCAGGAAGGCCGGCTACACCGGCCGCATCCGGTACTCGTAGCGGTCCGGGAGCGGATGCGCGGACCGGGCCCCGGCGCGTACCTCGTCGGTGACCGCTCCGCCGGCCGCGGTCAGCCGCTCGGCGATCGCGAACCAGGTGTCGCTGAGCGTCTCGTCGCCCTCCCGCAGATCGGCGATCTCGAAGCCGGCGTCGAAGACCTCCCGGGCGGCTTCCGGCCGGTCCTGGGCGAGCAGCACCCGGGCGGTCAGCAACCGGAAGCGGCCGTCGGCGGCGACGCGCTCCGGCAGTGCGGCCAGCAGTCCCGCGGCCTCCTCGGTACGGCCGGCGGTGAGCAGTGCGGGCACCGCCTCCCGGACGAGGGCGGGCAGTGCGGCACGCCAGGTACGGGCGGCCGGACCGTCCGCGGTGGCCGCCGCGGTCGCGGCGGCGCAGACCTGCGCGTACCGGTCGGCGGCCCGCGCCGGTTCGCCGGCCGCCCACTCGGCGACGGCCAGGCAGTAGAGCGGCAGGACGGAGGCCTCGGGGGAGCCCGGCAGGGCGGCTGCCTCGGGAGCGGCGGCACCGCGCCCGCGCTTCCCGGCTCCTGCCTCCGGGTCGGTCGCGCGGCCCGTCCCCCCGCCGCCCAGTCCGACCGCGCGTTCCCAGCTGCGGACCGCCTGGGCGCGGTCGCCGGCCTGCCACTGGGCGAGGCCGAGGTGATGGTCGGTGGCCGGGCCCGGCGGGGCGGATTCCAGCAGGTCGCGCCAGGCCGGTGCGGTCGGGGCCGGGCCGGGCAGCGGGCCGCCGGGCGGCAGTTCACCGGTCCGCAACAGGGCCAGCCACGGCTCCTGTTCGGGCCCGAGGGTGGCCGGGGCGAACGGTGTACCGGGCAGCGCGAAACCGGCCCGGGCCACCTCCAGCGCACCCCAGCCCGAACCGGTGGCCAGCGATTCCTTCGGCTCCCGGTCCGCGTACGGCAGCCAGGCCGCGTACGCCGCGTCGACGTCCGCGCGCGGCAGGGCCGCCTCCAGCCCGTCGGCGACCGCCTCACGGGCCGCCGTCCAGTCCGCGCCGTGCACCACCGCGGGATCGGCGGCCAGCGGCCCGTACGCCTCCAGCCAGGTGAAGGCACCGCCGGCGTCCAGGGGTACGTGCTCCAGCTGGGTCCGGGCGAGCCCGGCCTGGATCTCGGCGTAGCCGCCGGTGCCCGGCTCGGTGAGCCACCGCTGCCAGCGCCGCCCGGCCCGGCCCGCGCCCCACAGGAAGAGCTTGCGGCCGCGCAGCGTATCGGTGGACGTCTGGACCAGGCCCCGGCCGGCCGCGTCGAGCGAGGTGATCCAGCGGCGGGCGCCGTCGGGCACCTCGTAGAAGTAGTCGGCCGGGAACGCGCTGCGCAGCGGGTACGTGCGGTCGGCGCCGTCCGACTCCGGGACCGGGACCCGGCGCAGCGTCCGCTCGTAGCCGAAGTGCCAGGCCTCGTCGGCGGGCGCCAGGACGCGGCTGCCCTCCTCTTCGGGGACCGCGATGTTGGACCACCAGTAGGCGGGCACGGTGTGGTGGTGCGGATTGCGGATCCGTACGCCCACGTGGAGGAAGTCGGAGCCGTCCGGCAGCCACAGATCCACCTGGAAGGGCAGATCGCGCAGCCGCTCCCATTCCCACAGCCGGAGCATCTCGCCGCCGTCCGGTGCCGGGACCCGGGCGGCGTGCAGCGGGGCGCAGGAGAGGGTGGTGTGGCCGGTGGCGCCGATGTTCCATTCGATGCCGCCGGAGAACCACGCCCCGTTGAGGGCGAACGCGGCGGGCTGCAACACCGGGTTCCGGTAGAGCAGTTCGCGGTCGGAGGGCTTGTGGTGGAGGGAGTACACCCGGCCGCCCAGAGCGGGCAGGACGGTGGCGCGCAGCCGGTCGTTCTCGATGACCAGCGCGTCGAGGTCGGTGCTGCGGCGGGCGCGGCCGTATCCGTCGCGCCGCGCGACCGGCAGGATCGAGGTCAGCGGCCGGTATCCGATCTGGCGCGCCATGTCGGCGGGCAGCCCGGCGTCCCGGGGGATCCGCACGCGGTGGAGGTCGTGGCCGCCCTGGAGGGCGGGGAGGGGGTTGTCCGGACCGAAGGGGGCGGCGGGAAGGGTCAAGGTGGTGCGTCGCACGCTCGTGGCCACGGCTGCCTCGCAAGGGGGGACCGGCCACCTCGGCTACGGCGGCCTCCTGTTGACCATGGAACCGCCTCCTCGCCGGTCTGAACAGGGCTTCTTCCGGCCCGCGGGGTCAGGGTTGCGCAAAGGAGGGCCCCCGGAACGGTGCGCCGGGGGCCCGGAGAAGGGTGGCGATGCCGCCCGGGAACGGTGCGATGCAGGCGCATCGGAAAATCGGGGGCGCCGGCGGACACGGCCGCATAGCCTGTCGCTCCCGGCCCGCTGACACAGCGACAGGAGACCCGAAGACCATGGCGACCCAGCACACCTACCGGGTGATCGTCCGCGGCAAGTGGGACGGCCTGACGGCCGCGGCCCGGGCGAAGCTGCTCGCCGAGGCCGACCAACACGGGCTGTCGCAGTACCGGTTCACCCCCGAGGGTGCGCTGGCCTACGACGCCGCGCTGCACTCGTTCAGCTACCGCTGCGTCATCGTCTCGGACGCCGCGGACGGCGAGGAGATGGCGGCCGCCCTCGGCGAGGAGCAGGCCGAAGCGGCGCTGGCCGCGGCCGGCCTCGGCTGTCGCGACCTGCGGTCCACGGCCACCGACATGGACACCATGAAGATCAACCGCAAGTCCCGCTGACCGGCACGGTGCGGCCGGAGGTCACGGCCGTGGGGGCACCGGCGTCACTCCGTCCCGCCCTTCGCCGCCTCCCCGTCCGTGGCCGGCTCCGTGACCATCTCGCTGGTGATCGCCCAGCGTTCGTGGTCGCGCCAGGCGCCGTCGATGAAGAGGAAGTCCGGGGAGTACCCCTCCCGGCGGAAGCCGGCGCGCCGGACGAGGGCGAGCGAGGAGGCGTTGTCCGGCTGGATGTTGACCTCCAGCCGGTGCAGGCCCAGCGCGCCGAAGGCGTGGTGGAGCACCAGGCGCAGGCCCTCGCTCATCAGGCCGCGGCCGGCGGCGTGCGCGAAGGCGCCGTAGCCGATCGCACCGCAGCGGAAGGCGCCGTGCACGATGTTGTTGATCGTGAGGTAGCCCGCGATCCGGCCGGTGGTGAGCTCACAGAACAGGAAGCCCTCGCGCTGGGGTTCCTGCAGCCTGAGCAGGTAGGCGTCGAAGGCGGCGGCTTCGGCCGGCGGGTAGAGCCACGGCTGGTGCAGCTCGGCGCTGGCGCGCACCGCGGCGGTGAACTCGTCCCGGTCGGCGGCGGTGAAGGGCCGGATGCCCACCCGCGGTCCGCGTGCGAGGTAGCGGTCGTTGATCGTCACCGGCAAATCGTACGGACGGCCGTGCGGTACGGCCAGCGATTACGGTCAGCGCCACCTCTCAGCGCCACACCGGGGCGTCCGTGGCCACCCGGCCGGGTGGGGTCGCCCAGGTGTCCGGCGCCCCGTCGAAGGCGACCGGCGGCAGGGCGTGACGCAGGCGCCCGAGCGGACTGCCGGTCTCCCGGAGGTGGTCCGCCGGGTCGTAGCCGGGGTCGCCGGGCGCGGCGGCATCGGCGGACGGCCGCCCGGCCCTGTCCAGGATTCCGCCCATGGGGCCGTCCTCCCCCGCCCCGTCCGCCAGGTCGTGCATCAGCCAGTGGGCGGTGCGGGCCAGGGCGAGGGCGGCGAGGAACGAGCCGCCCGTGCGGGTCTGTTCGGTCAGTGCGCGGAGCACCGCGGCGGCCAGCAGATAGCCGGTGCCGTGGTCGAGGGCCTGGGCGGGCAGCGCGCCGGGGGTCCCGTCCGCGCCCGCTTCGACGACGGCGATGCCGGTCGCCACCTGCACCAGACTGTCGAAACCGCGCCGCTCGCCCCAGGGACCGTCGTCGCCCCATGCGGAGAGCCGGGCCACCACCAGCCCCGGGCGGCGGGCGGCCAGTTCCTCGGGGGCCAGGCCGAAGCGGTCGAGGGCGCCCGGACGGTAGCCGGTGACCACGACGTCGGCGTGGGCGAGCAGGTCCTCGAAGGTGGCCCGGCCGGCGGCCGAGCCGAGGTCGAGGGCGGTGGAGCGCTTGCCGAAACCGGTGTCGCTGTGCGCGTCCTGGCTCTCCGGGAGCTGCGGCGCGTCGATGCGCAGCACGTCCGCGCCGAGCAGGGCGAGCGTGCGGGTGGCGACCGGGCCGGCGATCACCCGGGTCAGGTCGAGGACCCGCAGACCGGCGGCGGGTTGCACCGGGTGCCCCGCGAGCGGCGGCAGGGCGCGCGGCGGACCGCCGGCGCCGAGCGGGCCGAGGGTCAGCAGCGGACCGGCGGCCGCCGCCGCGCCCTGCGGATGCCGGGCCCACTCCCCCGGCGTACGTGCCGCGACGGCCAGCCCGCCGGCCGCGTACACGGTCTCCTCGATCTCCTCGGCCGCGCGCCCGGCCAGTTCGGCCGCGACCTCCGGCACCCCGGCGCCGTCCGGCAGGCCGAGCGCCCGGATCAACCGGGCGCGGTGGTGCGGGTAGTTGGCGTGGGTACGCACCCAGCCGTCGGCGGCCCGCCAGAAGCGGGACAACGGCGCGAACGTCGACATCGGACGGCCGTCGATCCGGAGGTGCCGTTCGCTGACGAAGGCGGTGGCGACCGCCCCTTCGTCGACGCGTACGGCGGGTACCGGGCCGCCCCGGCGGGCCGCCGCCAGCTCGGCCGCGGCGAGCGCGCACACGGCCACCGTGCCCCGCGCCAAGGTGCCCACCGGGAGCCGCGCCGGCAGCAGACCGTCCGGGCCTCGGTACGCGACGCGCTCGATCAGCCTCGGATCGCCCCCGAGCGCCGCCCACGCCGAACCGGTGCCGCGCCCGCCCCCACCGCCCTGTCGTTGCCCCATACAGGCAGTCTGCCACGGCCCCGGCACCCGCCGGGTCGCGCTGCTGCCGGCTCCGGGCCCGGCCGGCGCCGCCCACCCCCGTGGGGCCGCGCCGCCGGCGCCCGGCCGTCAACTCCGTACCCGCACGCCCCCCGTGGAGTGCGCATACGGACTCCGGCCCATCGATAAGCGACCGGCTGTCACCGGCCCGCCGCCGATCGGCCGAGGCCCGCCTCGCGTCCGTCGTCGTACCAGGACGCCGGCGAGAGGTCGGTGGGCTCCAGTGGTTCGGTGGCCCCGCGGAGATCGGCTGCCGCCGCGAGGGACCCGTATCGCAGGTCCCAGTCCTGCGCGGTGCGGGTGTCCGGTGGCACGAGGCGGTCCCCCTCTCGGAGGTAGGTCAGCAGCCTCTCCTGCGGAGAGGACGGACGGTCATTCATGGATCTCCCCATTTCAGATGGCAAGGACCGGGGCGGGATAGGTCCCACCCTGAAGCCGCGTTGACGCACGGCCTCGGGGCGGGATCCAGCCCGGCAGGCGGCGCCGGGGCAATGGACGGGCGGCGGCCGCCAGAGGGTGCGGCCGCCGGGAGCCCGGGGCCTACGCCGGTTCCAGGTCCTCGTCCTCCCGCCAGCACTTGGCCTTCGCCTCGGCCGCGGCCAGCTGCCGGCTCACCGTCGCCGAGGAGATCTCCAGCAGCTGCGCGATCTCGGTGCCCTTCAGGCCCCAGACATGGGCGAGCTCCCAGACCGCCGCCTGCCGCTCGTCGGCGATCGCCGCCTTCACCGACTCCAGCAGCTCCAGGTACTCCAGGCCGGCGACCGGGTCCGGCCCGAACCGCCGCCCGTGCTCGGGCGGTTCGTCGTACGGCCGCTCGCCCGAGGAGCTCTTGCGCCAGTGGTCCCGGAGCTTGTTGCGGGCCACCACGGTCGCGAAGACCAGGACCGGCTTCTCGAACCTGGTGCCCTTGCGGAACTCCTGGAAGATGGCGATGCACACCTCCTGGGTGATGTCCTGGGCCAGGTGGTAGTCGTGGGTGACCCGCGTGACCGAGGCGATCAGCCGCGGCTCGACGGTCCGCAGCGCCTCCATCAGCTCGGCCTCGCGCTCCTTGGACAGCCGGCGGGGTGACTCCGCGGAGTCGCTGCCGCCCCTGAGAGCTGCCTCATGTGTCGTCCCTCTCCGCTGACCGGGTACCGCTCGGGGGTCCCGGGCTCCCTGGAAGGTCGCGGTGAGGGCCGGAAGTTTTTCATCGGGCGGGGATGAAAATTCCGGTGGCCCCGGCGGGACTTGACGGTATGGACACTCGCACCGCACTCGCCCTCGTGCTCGGCGGCCTCGCCGTCTACCTCGCCTACGTCAACCCGGTGCTCGGCGCCGCCCTCGGCATCGGCGTCGTCGTGGTCACCTTCCTGCTGACGCTCCTGGAGAAGTAGTCCGGCCGGTCAGGTCCGCACCGCCGCCTCCCGCTCGGCCGCGGTCGGTGCGGCGAGGGCCAGCCGGCGGTGGATGCGGCGGAGCATCGTGCGGGCCATGAAGGGGTGGACCCGGCGGACCACGGCGAAGTAGAGCCGGCCGGCCGTGTTGTGGATGCGGACGACCGTGCCGAGGGTGACGGTGCCGTCCGCGACCAGGAGCGAGGCGCGGAAGTCCAGGTGCCGGGCGTCCTCACCGAGCAGCAGCTCCTGGTCCGTCCGGCCGACGACCGGGAAGGACGCCCCGCGCAGTACGCCCTGCCACGCCTCCGGGGTGTCCGGCAGGCCGGGCAGGAGGTCCATCTGCCAGGCATCCTCGAAGTCGGTGCGTGGGAACGCCCGGTGCGCGAGCCGTGCGGCGGCGGGCAGTTCGACGGCCCGGGCGCGGTCCCACGCCAGGCGGTGGAGCAGACGGATCCACGGGGAGCGGCGCGGCGGCGGTATCTGCCGTCCCGTGGCGGCCCGTTCGATGTTGTCGAAGAGCTCTCGGACGACGGTGCGGTGCATCGCGCGGATCGCGAGGGACCACAACAACCGCCGTACGGGCGGTAGTTGCGCCTCCAGGAGGTGCTGTACGCGACAGCGGTCGGGACCGTCGGGGTGGATGGTGACCTCGTGGCGGCCGGTGCTGCCGTCGGTGAAGTCGAAGCGGATGCGGCGGCCGGGCTCGTACGCGCCGACGCGGTAGCGGACGAAGCCGTGGCCGCCGTCCGCGCCGACGCCCAGCGGGCGGTCGAAGCGCATCGGCGGCCAGGCCGGTGCCGGGAAGAGCGGGTCGTGGTCGCTGCCGAGCCGGTCGAGCAGGGCGCCGACGGCCTCGGCCGGGGCCCGGACGGTGCGGGAATGGACGTCGCGGACGGTACGCACGGAGCACCTCCATACGGTGGCGTATGTTTGACCGTACGGTACCGTATGGACATGGCACGACAGCAGCGGACGAAGGAATCCGGCGGCGTCCCCCGGCAGCGGCTGACGGCGCAGGACTGGGCGGACGCCGCCCTCGCGGCCATGGGCGAGGGGGGCCTCGCGGCGGTGGCCGTGGAGCCGCTGGCCGCCCGGCTCGGCGCGACGAAGGGCAGCTTCTACTGGCACTTCGCCAACCGGGAGGCGCTGGTCGAGGCAGCCCTTGCGCGCTGGGAACAGCTCGGCACGGAGGCCGTGATCACCGAGGTCGAGGCCGAGCCGGACCCCGGCAAGCGGCTGCGCCGGCTGCTGCTGCACGCCACGAACCGCTCCGCCGAGGACCCGTTGGAGGTCTCGCTGCTCGCGACCGCGGGCCAGCCCAGGGTCGCTGCCGCCCTGGCCCGGGTCACCGAACGGCGGATCGGCTATGTCGCCTCACTCTTCGCGGAGCTCGGCTTCCCCGAGGAGGAGGCACGCCGGCGCGGCCTGCTGGCGTACACCGCCTACCTCGGGCACACCCAGCTGGCGCACGCCGTCCCGCGGAGCCTGCCGGACGCGACCGCGCGCGAGCGCTATCTGGACGGCGTGATCGACATGCTCGTGCGTCCGCTGTGACGACCGACGACAGAAGGTGCAGGTGACCGAACTCGACCGAAGATGAACCAAGTTGGCCGAACTGTGCATAGACGCGCCATGTGTCCGAGGCATGAAGTGGAGATCAGCGCGGCGAATACGGCGCGCTTGTGCGTTGACACCGCACACGCGAGTGGTTCGAGTCCGCTCGAACCCCCTCGTAACGGGAGGCATGTCGTGACCGAAGCCATTTCCTACTTCCAGGACCGGACCTGTCCCTATCACCCGCCCAGCGCGTACCGGCCGCTCCGGGAGGGCGGCCCGCTGGCCCAGGTGACCTTCTACGACGGCCGCAAGGTATGGGCGGTGACCGGCCACGCCGAGGCGCGGGCACTGCTGAGCGATCCGCGGCTGTCGTCCGACCGGCAGAACCCGGCCTTCCCGATCCCCGTCGAGCGGTTCGCCGCGATCCGCCGGGCCCGCACCCCGCTGATCGGGGTGGACGACCCGGAGCACAACACCCACCGCCGGATGCTGATCCCCAGTTTCAGCGTCAAGCGGACCGCCGCGCTGCGGCCGGACATTCAGCGGATCGTCGACGAGCTGATCGACCGGATGCTGGAGCAGGGGCCGCCGGCCGAGCTGGTCTCCGCGTTCGCGCTGCCGGTCCCGTCGATGGTGATCTGCTCGCTGCTCGGCGTCCCGTACGCCGACCACGAGTTCTTCGAGGAGCAGTCCCGCCGCCTCCTGCGCGGCCGCTCGGCCGACGAGGCGGAGGCCGCCCGGAGCGAGCTGGAGGAGTACTTCACCGGGCTGATCGCCGACAAGGAGAAGCGCCCGGGCGACGGACTGCTGGACGAGCTGATCGAGGACCGGCTGCGGGCCGGCGCGCTGGAACACGACGAGCTGGTCCGGCTCGCCATGATCCTGCTGGTGGCCGGCCACGAGACCACCGCCAACATGATCTCGCTCGGCGTCTTCACACTGCTCGAACACCCCGAGCAGCTCGCGCGGTTGAAGGCCGAGGAGAGCCTGATGCCGGCCGCGGTGGAGGAGCTGCTGCGGTTCCTGTCCATCGCCGACGGCCTGCTGCGGGTGGCGAAGGAGGACATCGAGGTCGGCGGTCAGCTGATCCGCGCCGACGACGGCGTGCTGTTCCCGGCGTCCCTGATCAACCGGGACGAGGACGCCTATCCCGCGCCCGACCGGCTGGACTTGGAACGGTCCGCCCGGCACCACGTCGCGTTCGGCTTCGGCATCCACCAGTGCCTGGGCCAGAACCTCGCCCGGGCGGAGCTGGAGATCGCGCTCCGTTCGCTGTTCACCCGGCTCCCGGATCTGCGACTCGCCGTACCGGCTGCCGAGATTCCGTTCAAACCGGGGGACACTCTCCAAGGCATGATCGAACTGCCGCTGTCCTGGTAGCGGCCATGACGGCGGACGAACGAAAGGGGTCCGGCATGCGGATCACCATCGACCAGGACGTCTGTATCGGCGCCGGCCAGTGCGCCCTGACCGCCCCCGCGGTGTTCGACCAGGACGACGACGGCTTCGGCCTGGTGCGTTCCGGCCGCGAGGACGGCGCCGGCGACCCGCTGGTGCGGGAGGCCGCCCGGGCCTGCCCCGTGCAGGCCATCACCATCACGGACGACTGAGCCGACATCCCCGCGGACGGCGCGGCTGACGCGCGCGGCGGCCGGACGGCTCCGGCGCCCGCGGCGCGCCCGCACCGTACCGCCCCGATTCTTGTTTCCTACGGCATCCACCTCATCCGCTACCGCACCACCCCTTGGGTGACCGGCAGTTCGAGGACCCCGGTGTCCTCGGGCGCGCTGGTGACCGTCACCGGCTTCACCCCGCGATTGCCCGCGTAGGCGGAGTCGCTCGCGGCGAGGGTGAAGCGCAGCCGGTGCCCCGGCTCGTAACGGTGCACGATGCCCGGCAGTTCCACGGTGAACCGCCGGGTCGCATCGGGCACCCGGGCCGGGGCCACCAACCGGTGCACCAACGTCTGCTTGCCGTCCGGCGCGACGTCGTAGAGCTTCGCGAAGAGCACGAGCTTGTCGGCCGCGTCGGCGGAGTTCTGCACCCGCTCGGTCCGCGGCGAGA
The DNA here is from genome assembly GCF_026153355.1 of Streptomyces endophytica. Classification (GTDB taxonomy): domain Bacteria; phylum Actinomycetota; class Actinomycetes; order Streptomycetales; family Streptomycetaceae; genus Streptomyces; species Streptomyces endophytica. The sequence goes on from NZ_CP110636.1 coordinate 6,267,700, forward strand.
CCACCTTCAGGGTCACCCTGGGCGCGCCCACCACGTCCACCGGCCGGCCCGTGACCGGCGCGGACGTCCAGTCCAGATGCGTTCCGCGGGCGTCGAACGGTGCCGGGTCGGGCAGCCCGAGCATCCCGGCCAGCGAACTCTCCGAATGGCTGGTGGCGACCCGTAGATTGCGGTACTCGCGGCTGCCGCGCACCACCTCGGCCCGGTGGCCGACGAGCTTGCCGTCGCCGGACAGATACAGCCGCCGGCTGCCGCCCGCGGGGAAGGTGGCGGCGGTGGCGTAGGCGTTCCCACCGGTCACCCAGTCCCGGTAGTACGCGAAGGCCGGGCCGGTGCCGGTGTGGGTGCGGTGCCGCAGATAGCGGTCGAACCAGGCCAGGATCCGGCGCCCGACGTAACTGCCCTCCAAATTGCCCTTGGCCAGGCTGAGTTCACCCGCGGGCGGGTTCTTGATGCCGCCGCTGTGGCCCCAGTACTGCCAGATCATCTTCGCCGGGTGCCCTGGGCGGTGAGGGCCCGGTACGTGGCGGCGGCCTCGTTGAGGTTGAAGAGGGTGTCGGCCTGGCCCTGGACCAGCAGCGTCGGCGCCGTGACGGACGTCAGGTACGAGACCGGGGAGACGCTGCGCGCGTAGCGGAGCATGGCCTCGGTGCGGGCGGCCGGGTACTTCCCGGAGTCCAGCAGCCGCTTGGTCTCGCAGGCCCGCGCGACGAAGTGCAGACAGCCCGCGCCGCCGGTCCGGGACGGGTCGATGCGGGGGTGCAGCAGCCCCTGCGCCTCGCCGATCAGGAAGAACCCGTTGGTCCACTGCCATTTGTAGGCGCCCGGCACCGGTCCGCCGGCGCCTTGCCCACGGTCGGCGTTGTTGGGGTCGAGGGAGTAGGACAGGTCGTTCCAGGTGATCAGCGGGACCAGGGCGTCCACGCGGTGGTCGACGGCGGCCGTCGCCAGCTGGATCGCCCCGCCGTAGGACCCGCCGATCATGCCGACCCGCGGATCGCCCCGGCCGTCCATCGCGACGTAGTCGAGGCGGGTGCCGTTGTCGGCGGTCCGCGATCCGGCGAGCAGGTCGACGAGTTGGCTCGCCGCACGGCCGTCGGTCCGGGGGTCGTCCAGGGAGATCGGGCAGCCGGTCCTGCCGAAGCCGAGGCCGGAGTAGGCCAGCGCCACATAGCCGCGGGCGGCGAACGCCTTGGCGAGCGCGTCGGTGGAACCGTCCGCCTTGCTGCCGCCGAAGCCGTTGGTGGTCAGCACGGCGGGCGCGGGGTGGGCCGCGTCCACGCCGGACGGGCGGTAGACGTCGGTGTCGAGGGTGCAACTGCGGTCGCCGGCGCGGACGGTGACCTTCAGAGCGGTGACGGTGTAGGGACCCGCGGCCGCGGCCGGAGGGCCGGTCAGGAAGAGGGGCGCGGCGAGGACGGTGCCGGCCAGCAGGGCGAGGGACGTGCGGAGCGGCGGGCGGGACACGGCTCGGGACGCGCGGGGCACCAGGACCTCCAACGGGGACACGTCGTACCAACCAGTCGGTAGCGGCGCGTTCATGCTGTGACACGAGTAACGAGGTGTCAACGCTCCTGACGCGGTTTCTCGTAAGGACGTCAGTTCGCCACCGTCCGCCGCACACGGCCCAGTTGGGCGTACGGCGGACGGGGCTCTCCCGGTCAGTCGCGGAGCTCCAGCGGCGGGACGTCGTCGCGCGGGAAGCCGAAGGTCCGGGCGTAGAGCGCGAGTTCCGCCTCCAGGGTGCGGACCAGCGTCTCGGCGCGGCGGAAGCCGTGGCCCTCGCCGGGGAACGCGAGGTAGGCGTGCGGTACGCCGCGGCCGGCCACCTCGGCGAGGAAGCGCTCGCACTGCGCGGGCGGGCAGATCACGTCGTCCAGCCCCTGGAGCAGCAGGAACGGCGCGGTGATCCGGTCCGCGCGGTGCAGCGGCGAGCGCTCGCGGTAGCGGTCGGGGACCTCGGCGAGCGGGCCCACCAGCGACTCCAGGTAGCGGGACTCGAAGTCATGGGTCTCGCCGTTCGCCCAGCCGGTGAGGTCCAGAACGGGGTAGCTGATGGTGCCGCAGGCGTAGAGGTCGGTGGAGGTCAGCGAGGCGGCGGTGGTCCAGCCGCCGGCGCTGCCGCCGCGGATGGCGAGCCGGGCGGGGTCGGCGGTGCCCTCCTCCGCCAGCGCCCGGGCGACCGCCGCGCAGTCCTCGACGTCCACCACGCCCCACTGGCCGCGCAGCCGCTCGCGGTAGGCGCGGCCGTAGCCGGTCGAGCCGCCGTAGTTGACCTGGGCGACGCCGATGCCTCGGGAGGTGAAGTAGGCGATCTCCAGGTCGAGCACCAGCGGGGCGCGGCTGGTGGGGCCGCCGTGCGCCCAGATCACGTAGGGCGGCAACTCGCCGTCCGACGCGGCGTGTTCGGGGTTGTGCGGCGGGTGGATGTGGGCGTGCACGTCCCGTCCGCCTGGGCCGGTGAAGGTGCGGTGCCGCGGCCGCGGGTAGTAGGCCGGGTCCACGGCGTCGGTGTGCCGGCAGGCGATCGCCCGGGCGCGGCCGGTGCAGGTGTCCAGCTCGACGACCTCGTACGAGCGGTCCGGGCCGGCCGCGATGCCGACGACCCGGCTGCCGTGCGCGGCGAGCGTGGGCGTCCACTCCGTCCAGGGGCCGGCGGCGTCGACGAGGTCGCCGCTGACCGGGTCGAGGATGCCCAGCGTCAGGGCGCCGCGGCCGTGCAGCACCGCGAGGGTGCCGTTGTCCAGGGGGAGGAACCAGCGCTCGCCGACGTTCCACAGCGGGCCGCCGAACTCCTCCTCCCGGGCGGGGCACAGGCCGCGGCTCGCCACCACGCCGTCGTCCTGCGCACCGGGGCGGATGCGCTGGAGCTCCCACCAGCCGCCGAGGTCCGAGACGAACAGCAGCGAGCCGTCGGCGTCCCATTCGACCTGCACCACGGACTCACCCTCGCGCCGCCGCCCGGTGCGGTCGGACCGAGGTCGCCGACCAGCGGCCGGACGGCGGTGAACTCGCCCTTGCCGGTGATCTCGGCGAGCATCACCAGCGTGCCGTCCCAGGGCATCTGCGGGTGGTCCCAGGCGAGCCAGGCCGCCCGGCCGCCGTCCGGCGAGATCCGCGGTCCGGTCACGAACCGGTGCCGGTCGTCGCTCAGCTCCCGTACGGATTCCCGGTGTCCGGCCGCCGAGCCGTCGAGCGGGACGGCCGCGATCACCCGCCGCACGTCCGTCGGTCCCGCGCCGGTGAACTCCTCCAGGACGCACCAGACCTCGCCCAGCTCCGGGCGCAGCACCGGATCGACCCAGCGCAGGCCCTCCCACCTCGGACCGCGGGGTGAGCGGGCGGGGCTCCCGGCCGCTGTCCGGTTCGAAGGCGTACAGCCGCTGGTCGGCGAAGTCGCAGAAGACGATCAGCGGTCCGCGCTCGGTGACGGTCCCGGCCCAGGGCAGGCCGCCGTACTCCAGCACCCGGCTGCGGACGTTCCACGGCGCCGGCAGCACCGTCTCCTCGGTGCCGTCCTCCCGCCGGCGGACCAGCGCCCGGCGGCCGCCCTCGGCGGGGCGTGGTTCGGTCCACCACACCTCGTCGCCGACCACGCCGACGAACGCCGGCCGGCCGTCGTGCGCGGCGACCGTCCGGGCATCTATCGGGGACGTCCAGCTGCCGTAAGGGGCCGTGGTCACCATGGTGCGGATCCTCTCCTCCACCGGTCGGGCGGGGCGCGGGCCGGTCAGGCCGCGCGCAGGAAGTGGTCGAGGACCCGGACACCGAAGTGCAGCCCCTCGACCGGTACGCGCTCGTCCACGCCGTGGAAGAGCGCCTGGTAGTCGAAGCCCACGGGGAGCTTCAGCGGCGAGAAACCGTAACCGGTGATGCCCAGCCGGGAGAACTGCTTGGCGTCCGTGCCACCGGACATGCAGTACGGGACGACATGGCCGTCCGGGTCGAAGCGCTCGATGGCGGCCCGCATCGCGGCGTAGGTCGGCCCGTCCACCGGGGCCTGCAGGGCGACCTCGCGGTGGTGGTACTCCCAGTCCACCTCGGGGCCGGTCAGCTCGTCCATGATGGTGCGGAACTCCGCCTCGCCGCCGGGCACGACCCGGCCGTCGATGTGGGCGACGGCGGAGCCGGGGATCACATTGACCTTGTATCCGGCCGACAGCATGGTGGGGTTGGCGCTGTTGCGGACGGTCGGTTCGACGAGCTTGGCGGACGGGCCGAGCTTGCCGAGGAGCGCGTCGACATCGCAGTCCGGCGCGTCGACGTCCACGTCCAGGCCGTGCAGGGCGACCAGTTCGCGCAGTGCGGCCCGTACGGTCGGGGTGAGCCGGACCGGCCATTCGTGCTCGCCGATCCGGGCCACCGCGCCGGCCAGCCGGCTGACCGCGTTGTCGTGGTTGACCTTCGAGCCGTGCCCGGCCCGGCCGCGGGCGGTCAGCTTGAGCCAGGCGGTGCCGCGCTCCCCCGCCGCGATCGGGTACAGCTGCATCCCACCGCCGGCGTGGAAGGTGAACGCCCCGGATTCGCTGACGCCTTCGGTGCAGCCGGCGAACAGCCCGGCGTGCCGGTCGGCGAGGAAGCCCGAGCCGTCCTCGGCGCTGGCCTCCTCGTCGGCGGTGAAGGCCAGCACGATGTCGCGGCGCGGCCGGACGCCGGCACGCGCCCAGTGCCGTACGGCGGCGAGCACCATCGCGTCCATGTTCTTCATGTCGATGGCGCCGCGGCCCAGACCACGTCGTCGACGACCTCGCCGGAGAACGGGTGCACGGACCAGTCGGCGGGTTCGGCGGGGACCACGTCGAGATGGCCGTGGACCAGCAGCGCGTCGGCCGCGGGGTCGGTGCCCTCGATGCGGGCGACGACGTTGGTGCGGCCCCGGGTGCGTTCCAGCAGGGCCGGTTCGATGCCGGCGTCGGCCAGTCGCTCGGCGACGTACTCGGCGGCCGGGCGCTCCCGGCAGGTGCCGTCGCCGGCGTTGCTGGTGTCGATCCGGATCAGGTCGGAGGTGAATCGCACCACCTCGTCCAGGGCCTGCCGGTCCACCCCGGACCCGTGGTCCGCGGCGCCCTCTTGCTCGGTCTTCTCAGCCATATTCTTCCTCCACGGCGGACGACACGACGGTGGTGACCGCCTTGAAGCACCGGATGGCTTCGTACATGTTCTGACTGGTATACGCGACCCGGCGCTCCGCGCTGCGCTCCACGCCGGGCACGCAGGTCGCGGCACCCACCAGATGCTCCGCGTCGAACTCCAACTCGACGTGGAACGGCCCCTGGCGGGCGGGTTCGTGACGGGCCGCCAGCGCCGCGCCCTTGGCGGCCGCGGCCCGGATGTCGGCGGCCGTACGGGCCGGTGGCCGGCAGACCGCGGCGTAGCGCGAGACGTAGTCCTTGACCGCCACGGCGGGCGCCCGCGGGGCGTATCCCTGGGCGTCCCGGCAGGTGCGGTCGTCGCCGGTGACCAGGACGACGGGGACGCCGTACTCGGCGACGACGAGGGAGTTGAGGTAGCCCTCGCTGGCGCGGGTGCCGTCGACCCAGACGCCGGTGAGGGTGTTGGCGAGGTAGGTGTGGGCGAGGACGCCCTCGGTGCCCGCGCCGGTGTGGTAGCCGACGAAGGCGATGCCGTCGACGTCGCCGTGCTGCACGCCCTCGACCATGCTGAGCGACTTGTGCCGGCCGGTGAGCATCTGTGCCCGTTCGTCGAGCTTCTCCAGCAGGAGGTTGCGCATCGACCAGTGGGCCTCGTTGACGAGCACCTCATCGGCGCCGCCGTCGAAGAATCCGGCGATCGCCGCGTTGACGTCGGAGGTGAACATGTGGCGGCAGCGTTCCCACTGCGGCTTGCCCGGCAGCACGTCCGCGGGCCAGGTCACGCCGGTGGCGCCCTCCATGTCGGCGGAGATGAGGATCTTCACGGTCACCAGTCCTATCGCAGGCAGCAGGCGGTATGCACGATTTTGGACATCACTCGTTCACAACTTTTTCGAGGCATCGAACATGCCCGGCAGCACATGACACCTCGTCCGGCACCCTCCAGGACCGCCGAGTTGGCCGCAACACCGTGATGCCCCGGAGACAGCGCAGGTGACTCGGGCACGCTCGTGTGGCACCGTATTCCACACAGTTTCTGTCGCAAAGCGGAAGGGCATCCGCCAGAATTCCGATGGAGTTCCGACGGACTTCTGTCAGCCGCCGACGCCCCCAGCCCGGTGGGATAGAACGTCCCGAACCGGCCTCCCACATGAGGAGACAGAGGCAGAATCATGAGCACAGCACGCAATGCCAGCCCGTTAGCGCAACTCGGCGACCCGCAGGCCGACGGCGGTGACGACCAGCTGGCCGCCCTCACCGAACTGGTCATCCGTTCTCTTTGCGAGCGCAATCCAGGCTTCCGGGAACTCCTGGAGCGGAAGGACGGGGCACAGGTCACCCGGCTGATCGCGGACGTCCTGCGGGCCGGCCGGCCGCTGCCGGCCACGGTGCGGGCGGTCCGGCTGGCGACCGGCACCGACCTCCACCTCGTCGCCGCGGCGCTCGGCGACTGCCTGGTCAGCCTGCCGGACGGGGCGCCGGGCCTGCTGATCCCCGGCGCGCTCGCCGACGGCGAGGAGGGACGGGCCCGACTGAAGGGCGTCCTGCGCCACCGCGCCGCCGCGGTCGGCCATGCCGTGCCACCGCAGGACGCCGCCGCCTCGGTGCGCGCCGCCTCCCGCCTGCTGGAGCTGGCCGCCCGGTGCGACGGCCCCGCCGCGGGCGTGGCGTTCGTCGACGACCACCTCTCCAGCCTGCTGCTCCTCCAGGACGAGTCGCTCACCCGCACCCTCATCGCCCGGCGGCTCAGGCCGCTCGCGGGCCTGTCACCGGAGCGGTGCGCGCGCCTGGAGGCGACGCTGCTGGCCTGGCTGGGCGGGATGGGCGCGCCGGAGGTGGCGAAGGCGCTCAGCATCCATCCGCAGACCGTGCGGTACCGGATGCGCCAGCTGGAGAAGCTCTTCGGCGCCCGGCTGCGCGATCCGCGGGCCCGCTTCGAGATCGAGCTGGCGCTGCGCGGCCGCCGGCTGATGGCGGGCACCCACCGGCGGCGGGCCGCCGCGTCCCGCCGACCCCGCCCCAGCCGCCTCCGACAGTCGGTGGCCGGCCCCTAGGGGTATCCCCCAGGGCGCCGCGCCGCGTATCGCGCCCCGCCCCCTCCGGTCCGCCCCGTCCGCCCGGTCCGTCCCGTCCGTCCCTGTTTGGCGAATCTCACACCCGAGCCGCACCCCTCAAATACGGACATAGCGCCACACATTGCCAGGGTGCCCTCTGACCTGCCCCGTATCGTCACCGTGACCCATGAAGGGCGCGCACGCCGCCGCGCGTGGCCGCGCCGGCCCGACCGCCTCCGGTCACCCGGGGCCGACCGCCACCGGCGGGGCCCGAAACAGCGGGACAGGAACCACCTCCATGCACGGATCACGCCTCCACGGACGACGCCTCGCGACCGGCACCCGCCGCGGGCTGGCCGCGCTGGCGGCCGCCGGATCACTGCTCACGGTGCTCACCTCGGCGACCCCGGCCGCGGCCGGCACCGCCAGCACCCCGGTGGCCGGTGCCAAGGTCGTCTGCAGCTCCAAGAAGCCCGGCCTGGCCCCGGCCCTGTCCCACGACATCGCCGACGCCCTGCACGGCCGGCAGAGCGCCTCGGCGCTGGCCTTCTACGACCGCCGCACCGGCACCCGCTGCGCCTTCAAGCCCGGCACCCACTTCGACTCGGCGAGTGTGGTGAAGGTCACCGTCCTCGGGGCGCTGCTGCGGCAGGTCGAGGAGGCGCACCGGAAGCTGACCCCGCACGAGGTCAAGCTGACCACCGCCATGATCACCAAGTCGGACAACGACGCGACCAACGCCCTGTGGCACCAGATAGGCCCGGCCGGCGTGCAGCGCTTCCTGGACCTCGCCGGGATGCGGGACACCGTGCCGGGCAGCGGCGCGTCCTGGGGCCTCACCCAGGTCACCGCCGCCGACCAGCTCACCCTGATGCAGCTGCTCACCACGGACGGGGCGGTGCTCGGCCCGGCCTCCCGCGGCTACGCGCTCGACCTGATGCACCGGGTCGCGCCCGACCAGCGCTGGGGCGTACCGGCCGGCGCACCGTCCACCGCGACCGTCCACGTCAAGAACGGCTGGCTGCCGCGGGACACCGGCGGCTGGCGGATCAACAGCGTCGGCACCTTCACCGGCCACGGCCACGACTACGGCATGGCCGTCCTCTCCACCGGCAACGCGACCATGGACTACGGAGTCGCCACGATCGAGGGCGCCGCCCGCGTCATCCACCGCGACCTGCAGCGCTGAGCCGGCCGGCCGCGGGCGGCCACGGCATCTGTCCTACCCGAGCTCGGCGGGAAGGCCGTCCCGGCGGCTGATCTCCAGCACCGGACAGCCCAGCTCCAGGACCTGCGCGACGATCCGGGCGCGCAGGCCGGGACTCAGGTCCGGCATGAACTCGGGGAGCCGGCGGGTGGGTTCGGCGGCGGCACCGGCTTGATCGGTGTCGGGAAAGTCGGCGTCGGTTGAGTCGGTGGCGGTCACCTCGGCGTCGGTCACGTCCATCACGTCCGGGTCGGTCACATCGGCGTCGGTCACGTCCGTGTCGATCAGGTCCGGGTCGGTCACGTCGGCGTCGGTGTGCCGGGCGAAGCCGGGTATCCAACCTTCCCTCCGGTGCCCGGCCCGCACGGGCCGCACGGGCCGTCGGGCAACAGGGCGGCATCCGCGGCGAGGACGAGAGTCGTCCCGGGGCCGGGTGCGGCGAGCGGGTACGCCCACCACAGCAGGTCCACGGGGCCCGTCCCGCCGGTCGTCATCCGGGCCCGGCCCGCGGTGGGGTAGGACGTCCGACCTCCCATCGAGGCGTGCAGCCCGCCGTGCCCGTCGCACCCCTCCGCACCGCTGTCGCCGAGGGCGCCGGTGACCGGCATCAGGTCGAGCGCGGGGGCGCCCACCGCCTCCGCACGGCCGGGTCCGAAGAGCCGGTGGGCGCCGCTGCTCCAGTGGGAGATCCGGCCGTCCGCGGCCACCAGGACGACCGCAAGCGGAATCCGTCCCGGCAGCGCGCGGCGCGACTCGGCCCCCCTGGCTGCCGTACCCGGCCTGCCCCCGCCGCCCAACGGGCCGTGCTCCACGGGCGGTTGCTTCCTCGTACCCCGATCGTGCCTCACCGCCGTCACGCTACGGCCGCCGGCGGAAGCGGTGGGCGGCATTTCCCTAAGAGGCCGAACAGGTGGTATGGCCGCGCAACGGGCCTCCGGGCAGCGCCCCTCGGCGCGCCGTCAGTCCTCGTGCCCGAGCTGGAGGTCGCGTTCGGTGCGGCCGCCGCCGGCCACCTGGAGGACGGTGGCCACCGGCGGGTATCCGGCGGCGACCACGGTGTACTCACCGGCCGCGAGGTCCACGAAGCGGAACAGCCCGTCGGGTCCGGTGACGGCGGTGTCGACCACGTTGCCCGCGACGTCCAGCAGGGTGACCCGGGCGTCCTCGACGGGCCGCCCGCCACCGGCCCGTACGGTCCCGCGCAGCACCGCACCGCCGGCGAGTTCGATGTCCTGGCGGGTCTCCCGCGACGCCTGCACGGTGACCGGCAGCGCGGCCGGCCGGTACGCCGGTGCGCTGGAGGCCAGGGTGTACTCCCCGGCCACCAACTCCCCGATGACATAGCCTCCTTCACGCCCGCTGCGGGTGGTCGCGACAACCTCGCCGCGCACGTCGGTGAGGGTGACCATGGCATCGCGGACGGGGGTGCCGTCGGCGGTGGTGACGGTGCCGGCCAGCCGGCCGGCACCGCCGAGGACGACGTCCAGCTCGACCGGCCGTTCGCCGACGGTCACGGTCACGGCCTGCGGCTGGTGGCCGCCGGCGGCCGCGATCAGCACGTAGGAGCCGGCACCGGGGGTGCTCAGGGCGTACCGCCCGTCGTCGCCGGAGGCGCCGCGGCCGATCTGCCGCCCGGTGACGTCGATGAGGGTGAGCGCGGCCCGCGGCACGATGGAGCCGTCGTGGTGCCGTACCGCCCCGCACACCGGGATGCCCGGGTGCCCGCCACCGGAGAGACGGGGACCACGGCGGTAACTCGCCGTCGGGAACGTCGAGTTGAGGGGGTCCTGGTCGGCGGCGGAGCGGGCCTGCGGCACGGCGGCCGGTTCGGCAGGTCCCGCCGGTTCGGTCGGCTCGCCGTAGGAGGTGGGCCGGTCCGGGGTCGGGGAGGTCTGCGGGGCGTGAGAGGCGTGGGACACCAGTGGTTTCTCTTTCCGGAAGAAGGCGAGCACGAAGCCCAGGACGAGCACCGGCACGAGGGAGCAGAAGACCCTCGGCATGGCATGGGCGTAGGCGGCGACGGGGCCGTCGCGCAGGGAGGCGGGCAGCACGCGCAGCAGCTGCGGGGTGATCGACTCCGGGTCGGGCAGCCGGTCGGCGAACCGGCGGGCCAGCCGGTCGGCGACGAGGGTGCCGAGGAGGGCCACGCCGACGCTGCCGCCGAGGTGCCGGAGGTAGTGGTGTGCGCCGGGCGCGGTGGAGCGGTCACGGGCGCGTACGGAGTTCCGGGCGGCGAGCACCAGCACCGGCATCACGAGGCCGAGGCCCAGGCCCAGGAGGCCCGTCCCGAGGCCGTAGGTCTCCCGGGAGGCGTCCGGCGCCGGCCGCGACAGCAGCCACATCCCCACGGCGGCCACCGCACAGCCCAGGACGGGGAAGACCTGGTGGTGGCCGGTGCGGCGGATGAGCCGGCCGGAGACGCCGGACGCGAGGGCGAGGCCGCCCAACAGCGGCAGCATCAGCAGTCCGGACCCGGTGGCCGAGGTGCCGTCGGCCCGCTGCAGGAGGGTCGGCAGACAGCCGGCGGCGCCGAAGAGGGCGAGGCCGACGGCGGCACCGACCAGGCCGGTGAGGCTGAAGAGCGCGTCGCGGAGCAGCCGCAGCGGGACGATCGGTGCGGCGGCGAAGTGCTCGACGGCGAGGAAGAGCAGCCCGCTGCCGAGCGCCCCGGCCCCCAGCCCGAGGACTACCCGCGAGTCCCCGGCGTACTCCGTACCGCCCCAACCGGCCAGCAGCACAAGGCAGGTGAAGAACGCGACGAGCAGCAGGGCGCCGGCGAGGTCGGGCCGGGGCCGGCGCGGCGGCCGCGGCAGCTTCAGCGCGAAGGCGAGGACGAGGAGCGCCAGCGCACCGAACGGGACGTCGAGGTAGAAGCACCAGCGCCAGGAGGCGTGGTCGGCGCAGAGGCCGCCGACCAGCGGTCCGGCCACGGAGGCGAGGGCGAAGGCGGCGCCGATCAGCCCCGTGGAGCGGCCACGGGCCCGGGGCGGTACGACGTCGGCGACGAGGGCCTGGACGCCGATCATCAGTCCGCCGCCGCCGAAGCCCTGCACGGCCCGGAAGGAGACCAGTTCGCCCATGGTGTGCGACCAGCCGGCCAGCGCCGAACCGGCGGTGAAGACCAGGAGCGCGAAGAGGAGGACCGGTTTGCGGCCGAAGAGGTCGCCGAGTCTGCCGTGGAGGGGCAGGCCGAGGGCGGCGGCGAGGAGGTAGGACGTCACCGGCCAGGACATCGTGCCCACGCCGTGCAGCTCGCCGACGATCTTCGGGAGCGCGGTGACGACGACGGTCTGGCCGAGGGCCGCGAGCAGCAGGGCCGGCAGCAGGCCGGCGAAGGCCAGACGGATCCGGCGCGGGCCGAGCGGCATCGGCGCGGCGCCGTGCGGTGCCCCGGCCCGGTCCCCGATGGCCGGGGCCGGGCCGGGTGCCGGTAGGCCGGTCCGCCCGGCCGGGTCGCTCAGGGTGGTCCCGCCCACGTACTGCTCCCCTCGTCACGCCTGTTGAGGCCCAATTTCTCGCATTGGGCGACAACAGCGTTCAAGCGCGACGAAAGGGGTCGGGCGGTGCCGGAACGGACGTCAAGTGCCTTGTCGGGCAGGCCCCTTGGGCTCCCATCAGGGCTTTCCGTGCGGAACGGGTCCGACGGCCGGGGCGCCTCGGCGCGGCCGAAACCACCCGAACCGGTGAGCGTGACGGAACGCGCCCAGGGTGACGCATGTGACGTCCGCGCTCAGCGCAGGAAGCAGCCGACGCGCGTGACGCACAGGACACCCGGGGGATGTATGACGTCCGATCACTTCTCCATGCGCGCCGCGAGGTTGTCGAGGATGGTGTCGTAGATCCGGCCGAGGCCCTTGGGGGCGAAGGTCCGCTCGAAGAAGCCGCCGATGCCGCCCGCGCCCTGCCAGGTGGTCGTGACGACGACCCTGGCGCGCTGCTCGCCGGCCGGCGTGACGACCCAGGTGGTCACCATGGAGGAGTTGCGGTCCTTCTCCACGAGCTGACCGTCGGTGGGCTCGTCGACCTCCAGCAGGCAGTCGCGCACCCGCTTGCTCGTGGCCTGGAGCTTCCAGTGGACGAGGGTGCCCTTGCCGTCGCCGCCCTCGCGGACCTCGTACTCCGAGAAGTGCTCGGGCAGCAGCTGCTGGCGCGTGCCGCTGTAGTCGGCGAGCGCGTCGAACACGTCCTCCGGGTCCGCCGCGATCTCGCGCTGCGTGGTGGCCTCGACCTGACCCATGTGTGTCTTCCTCCAGTAGTCGGCTGCCGGTCCTGCGGTGCGCCGCCAAGCCAACCACCAGTGGGGGGCGCGCCCAAAATCCGCCCGGGCCCGTCGCGACGGTCGAGAAGGGAACACGTGTTCTATTATGGGGGACGGGGGCTCGACGGCATGCAGCATGCAGAAGGAGGCCCGATGCGCTGGGACAACCTGGGTGACGGCCCGGCCGCACTGTTCGGTGCGGACGTGGTCAGCCGGACGTTCGACACCCCGAATTCCGCGGCATCACGTTCCACGAGGTGCGCGCCCGTTCCCTCGTCAACCGCGTCCCGGGCGCCTCGCGGATGCCGTTCGAATGGACGGTCAACCCCTACCGCGGCTGCAGCCACGCCTGCGTCTACTGCTTCGCGCGCAAGACCCACAGCTATCTGGACCTGGACACCGGCCTCGGCTTCGACACCCAGATAGTGGTGAAGGTCAACGCGCCGGAACTACTGCGCCGCGAACTGGCCGGGCGCCGCTGGCGCGGCGACCACATCGCGATGGGCACCAACGTCGACTGCTACCAGCGCGCGGAGGGCCGCTACCGCCTCATGCCCGGCATCCTCACGGCCCTGCGCGATCACGCCAACCCGTTCTCCATCCTCACCAAGGGCACGCTCATCCTGCGCGACCTGGAACTGCTGCGGCAGGCCGCCGAGGTCACCGACGTCGGCATCTCGGTCTCCGTCGGCTTCCTGGATTACGAGCTGTGGCGCACGGTCGAGCCCGGCACGCCCGCCCCCGAACGCCGGCTGGACGTGGTGCGCACCCTCACCGCACACGGCATTCCCTGCAACGTGCTCATGGCACCCGTCATCCCGTTCCTCGGCGACGCGCCGGAGCAGCTGCGCGCCACGGTCCGCGCCGTCGCGGAGGCCGGCGCGGGATCCGTCACGCCGCTGGTGCTGCACCTGCGCCCCGGCGCCCGCGAGTGGTTCCTGTCCTGGCTGGAGCACCACCATCCGCATCTCGTACGGCGCTACACGACGATGTACGCGAACGGCGCCTACGCCCCCACGTGGTACCAGCGCCGGATCACCCGCCAGGTCCACGAACTCGCCGCCGAGTACGGCATCGGCCCCGCCCGCTCGGGCGAGGCCCGCCGCATCCGGCCGCCGTCCGGGGACGCCGACGCCGCCGGGAACTCCGCGCCCGTGGCCGATTCACCGCCCGCGGCCGACCCCGCGCCGGCACCCGCGCCCTCGGGGCCGACCCAGCTGACCCTCATCTGAACCGGCCGGGCCGGCCGCTCACGCCGAGGCGGCCGGGACGGCCTCCAGGGCCCGCGCCAGACGGTCGCGGGCCTCGGTCTGGGCGGCGATCCGCTCGTCGATGACGGCGAGCCGCTCACGGGCGATCCGCAGCCCCTCGGCGGACGGCGGAGCGGTGGTCATGTCGCCGTCCAGGCAGGGCGTGAAACAGCGGACGTCGGCGAGCGTGAGCCCGGCCGCCAGCAAATGGCGGATGTTGCGCACCCGTACGGCCGCGCCGGCGTCGTAGACCCGATACCCGTTCGCCTCCCGGACGGAGGCGATCAGCCCCTCCCGCTCGTAGTTCCGCAACGCCCGCGGCGTCGCCCCGGTGGCCTCCGCCAACTCCCCGATCCGCACGGGCCGTTCCCTCCCTGAACTCCGGCCTCGCGGCCGATTCCCGGGCCGCGTCCCGCATTGTGCCGCGCCTCGTCCGGGCCGGGTCCGGGGGGAGGGGCTGGGGCGGGCTCAGCCGACCACCGCTCCGCCGTCGACCGGCAGGATCACCCCCGTGACGAACGAGGCGGCCGGGGCGGCCAGCTGGGTGATGGCCCAGGCCACCTCCTCGGGGCGGCCGATCCGGCCCAGCGGCGTGTGCGCGATCTGCCACGCGCGATGCGCCGCCCGCTGCTCCTCGGACAGGCCCTGGTGGAGCGCGATCGGGGTCTCGACGGCACCGGGGGCGACCGCGACCACCCGCACCCCGCGCGGTGCGAGCTCCACCGCCCAGCTGCGGGTGAGCAGTTCGAGCCCCGTCTTGGTCGCGGCGTAGACCGCATTGCCGGGCCAGCCGCGCTGGCCGATCGAGGTGCTGATGTTGACCACCACCCGCCGGTGCGCTCCAGATGGGGCACCGCTTCCTGCGTCAGCAGTACGGGCGCGACGAGGTTCGTCGCCAGTTGCGACCCCATCCGCTCCTTGGTGTGGCTGCCGAGCGCCCCGCTGCCCACGATGGCGGCGTTGTTGACCAGGACGTCCAGCCGGCCGTAGGCCTCGATCGCACGGCGGACGAGGGCCGCGGGGACGCCGTCCGCGGTGATGTCGGCGGCGTACGGGACGATCTCGCCGTCCCCCTCGGCGCCCGCCGCCGTCTCCGCCAGCGGCTCGGCCCGGCGGCCCACCGCCAGCACCCGCGCGCCCTCCGCCGCGAAGGCCCGGGCGGCGGCCCGCCCGATGCCCGTACCGGCGCCGGTGATGATCACTACCCTGCGGGGCGGGGCGTCCGTGGGGCGCCGGCCGGTTCCGGCGGCGTTCGTCCCGGGCTGCTGTGTGGGCGCGGTCCGCCCGCGGTGCGTGCTGTGTGCCATGCCGGAAGTCTCGAACCCTGTCCCCAGGGGCAAGGTCAAGCGCACGGCGACGGAACCGCGGGAACCGGGCAGCGGAAAACCCCGGAAGCCCCCTTGACCCGGCCCCTACCCTCTCCCTCATGAACACGGGCAGGGACACGGACAGGAGCAGGGGCAGGAGGCCGGCAGGACCGCTCCGGATACGGGAGATGGGCGCGGCCGACGTCGAGGCGGTCTCGGCGGTGCGGGTCCGCGGCTGGCAGGCGGCGTACCGGGGGCTGATGCCGCAGGCGTATCTGGACGGGATGAGCGTGGCGGCGGACGCCGAGCGCAGGCGGTCGTGGTTCGGGCGGCGGTCGCCGGAGGTGGTCGACCTGGTGGCGGAATCGGCCGGTGAGGTGGTCGGCTGGGCGTCGGTCGGCCCGGCCCGGGACCCCGATGTGGCCCCGGGCGCCGAGGAGTTGCCCGCCCCGCCCCGACCGCGGGTGAACTGTTCGCGCTGTACGTCGCGCCCGAGCGGATCGGCACCGGCGTCGGCCGCGCCCTGATGGCCGCGGGCACGGACCGGGCACGGCAGAGCGGATACCGCGCGCTGTATTTGTGGGTGGTACGCGGCAACGCCCGCGCCCAGCGGTTCTACGAGCGGGCCGGCTTCGTCCCGGACGGGGCGGAGGAGACGTACAAGGTGGGCGGCAGCAACGTCCCCGAGCTGCGCTACTGGCGCCCGCTGTCCCCGTCCTTCCCGGACCCCGGTCGTCTCCTCCGGACCTGATGTCGGGGGTGTCCCCTGACGGACCGCTTCAGGCGCCCGAGCCGTCCTTCGCCGCGTCTCGGTCCTCCTTCGCGGCACCCGCTCCCCCGTCGCCCCGCCCCTCGTCCCCGGGAAGCTCGTGCACCCCCAGCCGGGCCAGCGAGGCCGCCGCGGCGGCGGCCAGCCGCGGGTGCCCGGTGGCGGCGGTGAGTGCGGGCACGGCGCGGCGGTCGCCCAGGGCGCCCAGGCCCTCGACGCAGGCGAGCGCCACCCGCCAGTAGGGGTTGTGCGGGGTCAGCAGCCGCTCCAGGGTGGCGACCAGCGCCGGTACGGACTGCGGTGCGCGCAGCTCGGCGAGCAGCCGCACCGGATGCAGGGCGTACGCGGTGCGCAGCGGGTTGGTGGCCAGGGCGGCCGCGGCGCGGGCGGTGCGCGGGTCGCCGAGCCGGCTCAGGGCGTGGGCCGCGGTGGCGCAGCGCACCGGATCGCGGTAGTTCAGCAGCAGGACGAGCGTCTCGAAGGCGCGTTTGTCGCCGGCGCAGCCGAGGATGAAGGCGGCGATCTCGCGGGCCCACAGGGGGCGTTCGACGGCGACCAGCATCCGGGCGAGCTCCTCCCGTCCGGCGGGGGTGTTCTTGCGGGCGAGCCCCAGCAGGCGCTCGTAGGCGACCAGATCCTGTGGGGAGCGGAGTTCGGCCCGCACCCGGTCCGTCAACTCGTGGAATTCGTCTTCCATTTGCCGCTTCCCTCCCGCCGGGGCGCCCCGGATACCGAGACGTGGCCTGCACCACAGACTAATGACCCGGACTACCCCTGGCGCTGCGGTTACCCACGGGTTAACCTGCTGGAACGAGCAGCACCCCTGCTCGGGCGGCCTGGTGACGCAGCCGCCACAGAGTGAAGTCGGTTCGGCACCGCAAACAGCACGACATCAGTACGGAGCACGGCACGGCCCCGGGACAGGGCCCCGCCGTAGCTCCCGCACCGCCGGCGCTGCCAGCAGCGCTGCGGCCTTCCGCGGCCCCGCCGCGCCCCGGCCGCCGCGTATCCGCTGCCCCTCGCGTCCGCGCGGCCACCACTCAGTCGTCACTTCTCCCCTGCCCTTCAGGGGAACACCCTCAGGAGTTCGCGATGGGCCCTTCGTCCACCCCTGATGTCTCCCCCGACATTTCCCCACTGTCCCTCTCCACCGTGGCCGTCGTCGGCCTGGGCACCATGGGCACCGGCATCGCCGAGGTGCTGGCCCGGGCCGGCCGCGAGGTCATCGGCATCGACATCGACGAGGCCGCGGCCCGGCATGCCGTCGCCGCGCTGGAGGCCGCCACGGCCCGCGCGGTGCGCCGTGAGCGGATCACCGAGCGTGAGCGGCAGGACGTCCTGGCCCGTTTCCGCACCTTCACCGATCTGCAGGCCGCCGCGGAGGCCGACCTGGTCATCGAGGTGGTCCCGGAGGACTACGAGCTCAAGCGGCAGGTCTTCGCCGAACTGGACGCCGTGGTGCGGCCGGACGCCATCCTGGCCACCGGCACCAACGCGCTGTCGGTGACCCGGCTCGCCGCCGATTCGCAGCGTCCCGAGCGGGTGCTCGGACTGCACTTCTTCAACCCCGCACCGGCCATGAAGCTGGTTGAGGTGGTCTCCTCCGTGCTCACCGCGCCGACCGCGGTGGCCGGGGTCACCGAGCTCGCCCGCGACCTGGGCAAGGACCCGATCGCGGTGGGTGACCGGCCCGGTTTCGTCGCCGACGGCCTGCTGTTCGGCTATCTGAACCAGGCCGCCGCGATGTACGAGTCCCGGTATGCCACCCGTGAGGACATCGACGCCGCGATGCGGCTCGGCTGCGGCCTTCCCATGGGTCCGCTGGCGCTGCTCGACCTGATCGGCGTGGACACCGCCCGGACCGTCCTGGAGGCGATGTACGCCGAGTCCCAGGACCGGCTGCACGCCCCGGCGCCGATCCTGGGGCAGCTGGCCGAGGCCGGGCTGACCGGCCGCAAGGCGGGCCGCGGCTTCTACTCGTACGAGGCGCCGGGTTCGGCCACGGTCGTGCCGGACGCGGAGAGCCCGGCGGTCACCGGCGAGGCCGCGGCCGGGCGCACGGTCACCCGGGTCGGCGTGGCCGGTTCCGGGACGATGGCCAGCGGCATCGCCGAGGTCTTCGCCAAGGCGGGGTACCAGGTCGTGCTGGCCGCCCGCAGCCCGGAGAAGGCGGAGAAGGCGAAGGCCCGGATCGCCAAGTCGCTGGGCCGGTCCGTGGACAAGGGCCGGCTGACCGCCGAGGCCCGGGACGCGGCGCTGGCGGCGATCACCCCGGCCGGGACGCTGGACGCGTTCGCGGACGTGGACCTCGCGGTCGAGGCGGTGGCCGAGGACCTGGCCGTCAAGCAGGAGCTGTTCCGGACGCTGGACAAGGTCTGCAAGCCGGGCGCGGTCCTGGCCACGACGACCTCGTCGCTGCCGGTCGTGGCGTGCGCCCGGGCCACCTCGCGCCCGCAGGACGTCATCGGGATGCACTTCTTCAACCCGGCGCCGGCGATGAAGCTGGTCGAGGTGGTGCGGACGGTCCTGACCTCCGACGAGGTGCACGCGACCGTGCGGGAGGTGTGCGCCAAGGTCCGCAAGCACCCGGTGGACTGCGGCGACCGGGCCGGCTTCATCGTGAACGCGCTGCTGTTCCCGTACCTGAACAACGCGATCAAGATGGTCCAGGAGCACTACGCGTCGCTGGACGACATCGACGCGGCGATGAAGCTCGGCGGCGGCTACCCGATGGGCCCGTTCGAGCTCCTCGACGTGGTCGGCCTGGACGTCTCGCTGGCCATCGAGAAGGTCCTGCACGCCGAATTCCGCGACCCGGGGCTGGCCCCCGCGCCGCTGCTGGAGCACCTCGTCGCGGCGGGGTGCCTCGGACGCAAGACGGGCCGCGGCTTCCGTGAGTACGCCCGGCGCTGACCCGTGGGGGCGCCCCCGCCCGGACGGGGCCGGCTGGGGTGGGCTGCTGGAGCCGGACGGCGGTCCACCCCCGCTCACAAGGGCGGAGGTGGGACCTCATGCCGCAGGCCGGGTAAATATGCAGTACCGTCCCCACATGTCCCAGCCCGCTCGTACGCAGCCCTCCGACGCCCCCGACAGCAGCACTCCCGGCACCCGCCGCGCGGCCGCGCAACGGCTCAAAATGCGCCGCGAACTGTCGGCGGCGGCGATGGAGCTGTTCGCGACCAAGGGCTACGAGGCGACGACGGTCGACGAGATCGCGGCCGCCGCGGGCGTCGCCCGGCGGACGTTCTTCCGCCACTTCCGTTCCAAGGAAGAGGCGATCTTCCCCGACCACGACGACACCCTGGTGCGCGCCGAGGCGGTCCTGGACGCCGCCCCGCCGCACGAGAACCCGCTCGACACGGTCTGCCGCGGCATCAAGGAGGTCATGCGGATGTACGCGGCCTCGCCGGCCGTGTCCGTGGCCCGCTACCGGCTGACCCGCGAGGTGCCCACCCTCCGCGAGGCCGAGATCGCCTCGGTGGCCCGCTACGAGCGGCTGTTCACCCGCTATCTGCTGGGCCACTTCGACGAGGGCGCGCACCGCGAGGGCGATGACGACCCGCTGCTGGCGGAGGTCGCCGCGTCCGCCGTGGTCACCGCGCACAACCACGTCCTGCGCCGCTGGCTGCGGGCCGGCGCGGAGGGCGACGTGGAGGCCCAGCTGGACCACGCCTTCGAGATCGTCCGGGAGACCTTCGGCGCCGGGATCGGCGCGGGCCGCACCACGACGGGCGAGCAGCCCCCGGCGTCCGTCTCCCGGGAGGGCGAGGTGCTGGTCGCGGTGGCCCGCACGGACGCCCCGCTGGAGGAGGTCATGCGCACCATCCGCAAGGCGATCAAGGACCGGAGATGATCCGGTAACGGCCTGACGGGCCCGGCTCGCTCGTGCTATCCACTACGGCGTGGCGGACGCGAGCGAGGCGGGGCCGGCTCCGGCCACCCACAACACGATCAGTGGCGGGCAGGCCCGTGACGTCATCCAGGGTGGCGTCGTCCAGATCTACCCGGCGCCCGCCCCGGTCCGCTCCCTCAACGCGCTGCCGCCCCGTCCGGCCGCCCTGCTCGGCCGCGCCGGCCCGCTCGCCACGCTGCTCGCCCTGCTGAAGCCCGGCGGCCCCGCCGGGGCGCCCACCGCGATAGCCGTTACCGGCCAGGGCGGAGTGGGCAAGTCGGCCCTGATGGCGGCCGCCGCGCACGAGGCGCACAGCTGGTTCCCCGGCGGGGTGCTCTACGAGGACGCCCGGGCGCACGGCGGCGGGGAGCCGATGAGCATCGAGGAGCTGCTGGGCACCTGGCTGCGGGCGTTCGGCATCCCCGGCGACCAGCTCCAGCCGCACCGCGCCGGGCTGCTCGGCCAGTTCCGCAGCCGGCTCCGGGAGGCGGAGGAGGCACTGCTGATCCTGCTCGACGACGCCGCGCCGGACGAGCACCTCGTGCCGCTGATACCCCCCGACAGCCGCCACCGCCTCCTGGTCACCGTCCGGACCGCCCCGGAGGACGCACGGGTCGCCGTGCTGCGGCTGGACACGCTCCGCCCGAAGGATTCCCTGGCGCTGCTGGAGGCCGCCGCCGGCGAGCCGGTCCCGCCGGCGCAGCTGGACGAGATCGCCGCGCTCTGCGGCCATCTGCCGCTGGCACTGGACGTGGTGGCCGGCCGGCTGCGGGACGGCGACGACAGCGCACAGCGCATCCTGTCCGCGTTACGCCCGCCCGGTGAGCGGCTGGCCGAACTCGACCCGGTACGGCAGGCGTTCGAGGCCTCGTACCAGGCGCTCGACGAACCGGACGCGCGGATGCTGCGCCGTCTGGGGCTGCACCCGGGCACCGAGATCGACGCCGAGTCGGCCGCCGCGCTGGCCGGGGTCTCACCGGCGGAGGCCGACCGTACGCTGCGCCGCCTGGTCAGGGCCCAGTTGCTGCGCCCCACCGGCCGTGAGGGCCGGGTCCGCTTCCACGACCTGCTGCAGCTGTTCGTCGGTGAACTGGCCTCGCAGGAGCCGGAGTCGGCGCGTGGTGCGGCGCTGGAGCGGCTGATGGCCCACTACGGCGAGCGGGCCGCCACCGCCGACGACGGCTGGTTCGACCGGGAGCGCGGGGCGCTGGCGGCGGCCCTGGCACAGGCGGTGGACCAGGGCCGGTACGAGCGGGTCGCGCCGGTGGTGGACCACCTGGTGGCGTATCTGCTGCGGCGCACCCGCACCGTGGACGCGCTGTTCGCGCTGCGGCAGGGCGTCCTCGCGGCCCGGCACCGCGCCGACCACCACCGGGAGGCGGAGCTGCTGCGGATGATGCGGCGCCACTACCGTGCGCTGGAGCGCTGGCCGGAGGCCCGGTCCTGCGCGGAGGCGGGCCATCTGGCGCGCATCCGGGCCGGTGTGCGCCCGCCGGAGCTGGACGACGACCTCGGCGAGCAGGCGGCCGAGCACGATGACCACCGGGCCGCGGCGCACCACTACGGGCGGGCGGTGCGCGGCTGGGCGCTGCGGGGTGACCGGCACCGGCTGGCGGCCTCGCTGCTGGCGCGGGGGGACGCGGAGGAGCGGCTGGGGCGCGCCCGGGACGCGGCGCTGTCGTACCGCCGGGCGGTGGCGACGGCGCACGACGGGGACCTCACGGTCGTGGCGCACGCCTGGCTCAGACTGGCCGGGTGCGCGGCGTACCGGCACGACCACCGGCAGGTCCTGGAGCTGCTGCGCCGCGGGCTGGAGGTGGCGCGCAGGTCGGGGGACGTCCGGGTGACGGTCGAGGCGCTGGCGCTGCTGCTGGAGGCGGAGCAGGAGGCTGGGCGGCCGGGAGCGGCCGAGCAGCTGCTCCGGGAGGCACTCAGCGAGGCCGGGGCGCATCACCTGCCGCTGCTGCGGGAACGCCTGCTGGCGGTCAAGTGGCCGTGGCTGAAGCTGGCCGCGGAGCCGGCGGCCGCCGCCGCGGCACCTGCGGGGACGGACCGCACCCCCCCGGAACCGCCGCCCGCCGTGCCGGGCCCGCCCGTGGAGCAGGCGGCCCGCCATGTGCGGCCGGTGCTGCTGCGGCTGCTCGCCCTGCCGTGCTGCGGGGCGCTCTGGGCGCTCGGCTGCCTGACCGTGGCGCTGGTGGAGGGCGGGTCGGTGGCTCTGTGGCCGGCGCAGCTGGCGCTGGCCGGCGGCACGGCCTGGGCGGCCCGGCGGGTCTGGCAGCGCAGCCGCGGCAGCCGGCTCGGCGACCTGGCCGCGGTCGGCCTGCACCGCTTCCACGCGGTGGGCGCGGCCGGGCTGCTGGTGGCCGGGGTCCGGGCCGGTGCGCCGGGCGGCAGTGCCGTCGCCGCGGGGCTGCTGGCCCTGCACACCGCGGCGCAGTTGTGGCCGGCCGCCCGGGATCGCCTGAGGCCCCGGGCCTGACCGGGGCACGACCCACCCGAACGGCCTAACCGCATCGCTGCTCACCTGCCGTGATATCGCGCATCCGGTCCGTCACCGCCATGCCCCCTATCGGCCCATCTGCCGCTCATACGTGCCGGCCAAATGACATCTGAGAGAAATTCTTGGCACTCAGTGTCTTGTCGGTTGGCACGCGGTGTCATACGTTGAGGGTGTCCGGGCGACCGGCGGACGAGGCGATCCTCGTGCGCCGGCTGTCCCAACAGCCTTCCCCGGCTGCCGCCCGGATGCCTGCGTCACAGGCACACCGCCCGGCACCCGCCGGGCTCCGCGCTCACCAAGGCGCTGCCAGGCACCACGGCCGACGCCTCCGCGACACCGGCGGAGACGACGGCGGCGGCGCCACCCCGGCCGAACCGACGGCACCACCTCCCGCACCACCCCCGACGTTCCCTCAAGCCGTTCTCAACGAATCCCCTGACTCTCGGCTCCGCTCGACGAGCAGGGGAGGCTGCACCCGCCGGAGGCACACCGTGAACGAGATCCTGGACGCAATCCTTGCGCCTCACACCACCAGCGCCGACTTCGCCGCGCTGACCATCCCCGAGTCCTACCGCGCGGTGACCGTGCACAAGGACGAGGCCGAGATGTTCGCCGGCCTGCCCACCAAGGAGAAGGACCCGCGCAAGTCGCTGCACGTCGACGACGTCCCGGTCCCCGAACTCGGCCCCGGCGAGGCGCTGGTGGCCGTGATGGCCTCCTCCGTCAACTACAACTCCGTCTGGACCTCGATCTTCGAGCCGCTGTCGACCTTCGGGTTCCTGGAGCGCTACGGCAAGCTCTCCGAGCTGACCAAGCGGCACGACCTGCCCTACCACGTCATCGGCTCCGACCTGGCCGGCGTCGTGCTGCGCACCGGTCCGGGCGTCAACGCCTGGCAGCCCGGCGACGAGGTCGTGGCGCACTGCCTGTCCGTCGAGCTGGAGTCCTCCGACGGCCACAACGACACCATGCTCGACCCCGAGCAGCGCATCTGGGGCTTCGAGACCAACTTCGGCGGCCTGGCCGAGATCGCGCTGGTCAAGTCCAACCAGCTGATGCCCAAGCCCCAGCACCTGAGCTGGGAGGAGGCGGCGGCCCCGGGCCTGGTCAACTCGACCGCGTACCGCCAGCTGGTCTCCCGCAACGGCGCCGGGATGAAGCAGGGCGACAACGTCCTGATCTGGGGCGCCAGCGGCGGCCTCGGCAGCTACGCCACCCAGTTCGCGCTGGCCGGCGGCGCCAACCCGATCTGCGTCGTCTCCAGCCCCGAGAAGGCCGACATCTGCCGCGCCATGGGCGCCGAGGCGGTCATCGACCGCAACGCCGAGGGCTACAAGTTCTGGAAGGACGAGCGCACCCAGGACCCGAAGGAGTGGAAGCGCTTCGGCAAGCGCATCCGCGAGTTCACCGGCGGCGAGGACATCGACATCGTCTTCGAGCACCCCGGCCGCGAGACCTTCGGCGCCTCGGTCTACGTCACCCGCAAGGGCGGCACCATCACCACCTGCGCCTCCACCTCCGGCTACATGCACGAGTACGACAACCGCTACCTGTGGATGTCGCTGAAGCGCATCATCGGTTCGCACTTCGCCAACTACCGCGAGGCGTGGGAGGCCAACCGCCTGATCGCCAAGGGCAAGATCCACCCCACCCTGTCGAAGACCTACACCCTGGAGGAGACCGGGCAGGCGGCGTACGACGTGCACCGCAACCTGCACCAGGGCAAGGTCGGCGTGCTGGCGCTCGCGCCCGAGGAGGGCATGGGCGTGCGCGACGAGGAGATGCGCGCCAAGCACCTCGACGCCATCAACCGCTTCCGGAACGTCTGAGGCCGGGAGGCACCCATGACAGAACGTCACCCTCAGTCCCAGGGGCGCAGGGAACGGGACCGGCCGTGGCTGATGCGCACGTACGCCGGTCACTCCACGGCGGAGGCGTCGAACGAGCTGTACCGGCGCAATCTCGCCAAGGGCCAGACCGGTCTGTCGGTGGCGTTCGACCTGCCGACACAGACCGGCTACGACCCCGACCACGTCCTCGCCCGCGGCGAGGTCGGCCGGGTCGGGGTCCCGGTCTCCCACCTCGGTGACATGCGGCGGCTGTTCCAGGACATCCCCCTGGACCAGATGAACACCTCGATGACCATCAACGCCACCGCCATGTGGCTGCTGGCGCTCTACCAGGTCGTCGCGGAGGAGCAGGGCGCGGACATCACCAAGCTCCAGGGGACGACCCAGAACGACATCGTCAAGGAGTACCTGTCGCGCGGGACGCACGTCTTCCCGCCGGGGCCGAGCCTGCGGCTCACCACTGACATGATCACGTACACGGTGGCCCACATCCCCAAGTGGAACCCCATCAACATCTGCTCGTACCACCTGCAGGAGGCCGGGGCGACCCCGGTCCAGGAGATCGCGTACGCGATGAGCACGGCCATCGCCGTCCTCGACGCGGTGCGGGACTCCGGGCAGGTGCCGCCGGAGAAGTTCGGCGACGTGGTCGCCCGGATCTCCTTCTTCGTGAACGCCGGTGTCCGGTTCATCGAGGAGATGTGCAAGATGCGCGCCTTCGGCCGCATCTGGGACCACATCACCCGCGAGCGGTACGGCATCGAGAACCCCAAGCAGCGGCGCTTCCGCTACGGCGTCCAGGTCAACTCGCTCGGGCTGACCGAGGCCCAGCCGGAGAACAACGTCCAGCGGATCGTGCTGGAGATGCTGGCCGTGACGCTGTCGAAGGACGCCCGCGCCCGGGCTGTCCAACTCCCGGCCTGGAACGAGGCGTTGGGCCTCCCCCGGCCCTGGGACCAGCAGTGGTCGCTGCGCATCCAGCAGGTCCTCGCGCACGAGAGCGACCTGCTGGAGTACGAGGACATCTTCGCCGGCTCGCACGTCATCGAGGCCAAGGTGGACGCGCTGGTCACCGAGTGCCTGGCCGAGATCGAGCGGATCCAGGAGATGGGCGGCGCGATGGCCGCGGTGGAGTCCGGCTACCTCAAGTCGCAGCTGGTGTCCGCGCACGCCGAGCGGCGGGGCCGGATCGAGGCCGGCGAGGAGAAGATCGTCGGCGTGAACTGCTTCGAGTCCACCGAGCCCAACCCGCTCACCGCGGACCTCGACACCGCCATCATGACCGTCGACCCGGCCAACGAGGCACGGGTGGTGCGGGGGCTGCACGACTGGCGGGACAACCGCGAGGAGGGCCGCGCCCAGGAGGCGCTGTCGGCGCTGAAGAAGGCAGCGGCCGGCGACACCAACCTCTTCGCGGCGACCCTGGAGTGCGCACGTGCCGGTGTGACGACCGGCGAGTGGGCCTGGGCCCTGCGGGACGTCTTCGGCGAGTTCCGGGCACCCACGGGCGTCTCCAGCGCCCCGCTGGCGGTCCCGGCCGAGGAGGGCAGCCCGCTGGCCGCGGTCCGCGAGAAGGTCGCCAAGACGGCCGCCGAGCTCGGCAGCGGCAAGCTGCGGCTGCTGGTCGGCAAGCCCGGACTGGACGGGCACAGCAACGGCGCCGAGCAGATCGCCGTACGCGCCCGGGACGCCGGCTTCGAGGTGATCTACCAGGGCATCCGGCTGACGCCGGAGCAGATCGTCTCGGCGGCGGTCGCCGAGGACGTGCACTGCGTGGGCCTGTCCATCCTGTCCGGCTCGCACACGGAGCTGGTGCCGGACGTGCTGGCCCGGCTGCGGCGGGCCGGCGTCGACGACATCCCGGTCATCGTCGGCGGCATCATTCCCTCCGCCGACGCGACCGCGCTCCGGGAGGCCGGAGTGGCGGCCGTCTTCACACCGAAGGACTTCGGTATTACGGAGATCATCGGCCGTATCGTCGACGAGATCCGGACGGCGAACCAGCTCGACCCCTTGGAGGTCCCCGCATGACGGCGCTGAACCGGCAGCGGCCGAGGCGCTCCTGCCTCGCGGTACCCGGCAGCAATCCGCGCTTCCTGGAGAAGGCCCAGGGCCTGCCGGCGGACCAGGTGTTCCTGGACCTGGAGGACGCCTGCGCGCCGCTCGCCAAGGAGGGCGCCCGGCACACCGTCGTCGAGGCGCTGAACCAGGGCGACTGGACCGGCAAGACCCGGGTCGTGCGGGTCAACGACTGGACGACCCACTGGACGTACCGGGACGTCATCACGGTCGTCGAGGGCGCGGGGCCGAACCTGGACTGCATCATGCTCCCGAAGGTCCAGGACGCCCAGCAGATCGTGGCGCTGGACCTGCTGCTGACGCAGATCGAGAAGACCATGGGCTTCGAGGTCGGCCGGATCGGTATCGAAGCGCAGATCGAGAACGCCAAGGGCCTGGTGAACGTCGACGCGATCGCCGGCGCCTCGCCGCGGCTGGAGACCATCATCTTCGGCCCGGCCGACTTCATGGCGTCGATCAACATGAAGTCCCTGGTGGTCGGCGAGCAGCCGCCCGGCTATGGCGCGGACGCCTATCACTACATTCTGATGCGCATTCTGATGGCCGCACGGACCTACGATTTGCAGGCAATCGACGGCCCGTACCTTCAGATCAAGAACGTGGACGGGTACCGGGAGGTCGCCGGTCGCGCCGCCGCGCTCGGCTTCGACGGCAAGTGGGTGCTGCACCCGGGCCAGGTCGAGGCCGCCAACGAGGTGTTCTCACCGTCCCAGGAGGACTACGACCACGCCGAGCTGATCCTGGACGCCTACGAGTGGCACACCTCGGAGGCGGGCGGCAAGAAGGGATCCGCCATGCTCGGTGACGAGATGATCGACGAGGCGAGCCGGAAGATGGCGCTGGTCGTCGCCGGCAAGGGCCGGGCCGCCGGCATGATCCGTACATCCAAGTTCGAAGCTCCGGAGGCATGAGCGCGATGCAGTTCGGCCGCACCTATGAAGAGTTCACCGTCGGCGACGTGTACAAGCACTGGCCCGGGAAAACGGTCACCGAATACGACGACCACCTCTTCTGTCTGCTCACGATGAACCATCACCCGCTGCACATGGACAGCAACTACGCGGAGCAGACCACCGACTTCGGCAAGAACGTCGTGGTCGGCAATTACATCTATTCGCTGCTGCTGGGCATGTCGGTGCCGGATGTCTCCGGAAAGGCCATCGCGAATCTCGAGATCGAGTCGCTGAAGCACGTCGCGCCGACCTTCCACGGCGACACGATCTACGGCGAGACCACGGTGCTCGACAAGACGCCCTCGAAGTCGAAGTCGGACCGCGGGATCGTGTACGTGGAAACCAAGGGCTACAAGCAGGACGGCACGCTGGTCTGCATCTTCCGCCGCAAGGTCATGGTCCCCACGGCGACGTACATCAAGGAGCGCGGCGGCGAGCAGCCCGGCCGCCCCGAGCTGGCGGCCCCCGCGGCCAAGAAGGAGAAGTGACCGCCATGACCCGTCTTGCGCAGACCGAGGGCCTGACCGACATCCAGCGGGAAATCCTCTCCACCGTCCGCGACTTCGTGGACAAGGAGATCCTGCCGGTCGCCACGGAGCTGGAACACCGCGACGAATACCCGACGCAGATCGTCGAGGGCCTGAAGGAACTCGGTGTCTTCGGTCTGATGATTCCCGAGGAGTACGGCGGGCTGGGTGAGTCCCTTCTCACGTACGCGTTGACCGTCGAGGAGATCGCCCGCGGCTGGATGAGCGTCTCGGGCATCATCAACACCCACTTCATCGTGGCGTACATGCTCAAGCAGCACGGCACGCAGGAGCAGAAGGACTATTTCCTGCCGAAGATGGCGGCCGGCGAAATCCGGGGCGCCTTCTCGATGTCGGAGCCGGCGCTCGGCTCGGACGTCTCGGCCATTGCCTCCAAGGGTGTCCGGGACGGCGACGATTACGTCCTCAACGGCCAGAAGATGTGGCTCACCAACGGCGGTTCGTCCACGCTCGTGGCGGTGCTGTGCCGGACCGACGAGGGGCACCCGGAGGGCACCGCTCCGCACAAGTCGATGACGACCTTCCTCGTGGAGAAGGAGGCCGGCTTCGGTGAGGTGCGGCCCGGCCTGACCATCCCGGGCAAGATCGACAAGATGGGCTACAAGGGCGTCGACACCACCGAGCTGATCATGGACGGGCTCCGCATCCCGGCCGATCGGGTGCTCGGCGGCCAGACCGGACGTGGCTTCTATCACATGATGGACGGCGTCGAGGTCGGCCGGGTCAACGTCGCCGCGCGTGGCTGCGGCGTCGCCCAGCGCGCCTTCGAGCTGGGCGTTTCGTACGCGCAGCAGCGACACACCTTCGGGAAGCCGATCGCCCAGCACCAGGCGATCCAGTTCAAACTGGCCGAAATGGCAACAAAGGTCGAAGCCGCCCATGCAATGATGGTTAATGCCGCTCGCAAAAAGGACTCCGGTCAGCGAAACGACCTGGAGGCGGGCATGGCGAAGTACCTCGCCTCCGAGTACTGCAAGGAGGTCGTGGAGGACGCGTTCCGCATCCATGGCGGGTACGGCTTCTCCAAGGAATACGAGATCGAGCGCCTCTACCGGGAGGCCCCGATGCTCCTGATCGGTGAAGGTACCGCCGAGATCCAGAAAATGATCATTGGTCGCC
This sequence comes from Streptomyces endophytica, assembly GCF_026153355.1. GTDB lineage: Bacteria > Actinomycetota > Actinomycetes > Streptomycetales > Streptomycetaceae > Streptomyces > Streptomyces endophytica. Next base: position 6,296,582 of record NZ_CP110636.1, read on the forward strand.
GGCTACTGGAGGAGTACCGAATCCAGGCATGAACGTCCGGTTTGGGCTGTTTTGGCCTAGACGAAGATCACACCCCGTCATTGTTCTTCGGCCACGGATTGGCTCTGGCTCTTGGCCAGTTGCCGCTCGCAACCGATAGCATCCGGGAAAGCCGCCGTCCCCCGTATCCCTACGCGGCATCCTCCGCTACGAAGGTCATCCATGCCCCACAGCCAATCCTCTGCACAACGCGGTCGCGTCCGCCTCGCGCGCGGAGCGTCGCCGTGGCTCCTGCCGACCGTTGCCACGGCGGCGGTCAGCCTGGCCCGCTCCCGCCGGTCGGGACGCTGGGCCGCTGTTGCCGTGCCCACCACCGCACTGGCGGCGGGCATGCTGTGGTTCTTCCGCGACCCGGAGCGGGAGATCGCCCAGGGTCGCGTCATCTCTCCGGCCGACGGCGTGGTGCAGAGCATCATGCCGTGGAAGGACGGGCGCACCCGCGTCGCGATCTTCATGAGCCCGCTGAACGTCCACGTCAACCGCGCGCCGCTGGCCGGCACGGTGACGTCCGTGGAGCACATCCCCGGCGGATTCGTTCCGGCGTTCAACAAGGAGAGCGAGAACAACGAGCGGGTCGTCTGGCACTTCGACACCGAGCTCGGCGACATCGAGATGGTGCAGATCGCCGGCGCGGTGGCCCGCCGCATCGTCCCCTACGTGCCCCAGGGCACCAAGGTGGAGCAGGGCGAGCGGATCGGGCTGATCCGCTTCGGCTCGCGCGTCGACGTCTACCTCCCGGCGGGCGTCGAGGTCGCGGTCGAGGTCGGCCAGGCCACCACCGCGGGGGTGACACGTCTTGACCGTGATTGATCCCGAGACACAGGCGGGCTGGGCGCCCGAGACGGACGAGGACGAGGACGACATGCCGCTGTCCACGCGGCTGTCAATAGCGGACACCCTCACCCTCGGTAACGCCATCTGCGGCTTCATGGCGGTGTACTTCACCACCACCGGCGTGCTCATCCCGCACCTCACGGGGACCGAGGACGGCGGGATGGCCCGGCACAGCGCGGCCATGGCCGTGATCCTGATGCTGTTCGCGTCGGTCTTCGACCTCTTCGACGGGCTGGTGGCGCGCAAGCTGCGGGCCTCGGCGATGGGGGCCGAGCTCGACAACCTCTCCGACCTGATCAGCTTCGGGCTGGCGCCCGCGTACTTCGTCGTGACGTGGGGCATGGTCGCCCAGGACGCGCACCAGCGGGTGTCGGTGGTCGCGGCGGTGGTGGTGCTGCTGGCGGTGGTGCTGCGGCTGGCGCGGTTCTCCTGCGTCACCCTGCGCGACGGCATCTTCCAGGGCATGCCGAGTCCGTTCGGCGCCCTTACCGTCGTCGCCATCGTGCTGCTGGAGCTGCCGTTCCTGCCGACGCTGCTGGCGATCATCGGGGTGGCCTGGCTGATGGTGAGCCGGGTCGAGTACCCCAAGCCGCGGGGCCGGCTCGCGGTGGCGATGCTCAGCTGGATCGTGCTCAGCATGGGCATGCTCGCGGCCTGGGCGCTGGACGCGCCCGGCGGCCAGCTGCTGCTGCAGACCGGCTGCTCGCTGCAGATCGTCCTCGGTGCCATGATCCCGGTCTTCGCCACGGCGCGCCGGGTCAACACCTTCCGCGACAACCGCCGCGAGTCCCGCGCCGAGTCGCGGGCCGCGCAGCTCCGCTAGCGGGCGCCGCACCTTCGCACCGAACGCCGGGAGCCCCGGGCGAACCTTCGCCCGGGGCTCCCGGCGTTCTCGCGTGCCGCGGGTCAGAGAAGGAAGTCGCGGGCGAGGTTCTCCGCCGCCCGCTCCAGCAGCGGGCCCGCCTCCGCCATGCAGCGGGCCGGGTCGGACTCCAGGTCGGTCAGCGCGTAGGCCCGCTGAATACCGGCCCGGGTGAGGGCCTCCTGCGGCAGCTGGAGCCGGCCGCAGACCGCGACCACGTCCAGGCCCGCCGCCCGGGCCGCGGCGGCGACACCGGCCGGGGCCTTGCCGTGCAGGGTCTGCTCGTCCAGCGAGCCCTCGCCGGTGATCACGAACGTGGCGCGGGCCAGCGCCGGCGCGAAGCCGAGCACCTCCAGCATCACGTCGATACCGGCCCGGAACGTCGCGTCCAGGCCGACCAGCGCGCCGTAGCCGATCCCGCCCGCCGCGCCCGCGCCGGGCGCCAGTGCGTACTCGGCGGCCTTGGGGCCGACCGCCCGCTCCAGTACCTGGGCGTAGTGCGCGAGCGCCGCGTCCAGCGCGGCGACGTCCTGCTCACCGGCGCCCTTCTGCGGGCCGTAGACCGCCGGGGCGCCCTTGGGGCCGGTGAGCGGATTGTCCACGTCGCTGGCGAGCACGACCTCGGTCCCGGCCAGCCGGGGGTCCAGGCCCGACAGGTCGGCCGTGGCCAGCTCGCGCAGCGGGCCGCCGCCGGGGGCGACCGGATTGCCGTCCGCGTCCAGGAACCGGGCGCCCAGCGCCGCGAGCATGCCCGCGCCGCCGTCGGTCGTGGCGCTGCCGCCGACGCCGAAGACGATCGTGGTCGCGCCCGCGTCCAGGGCCGCGAGCAGCAGTTCGCCGGTGCCGTACGTGGTGGCCGTCAGGGGCGCGAAGACGCCCTCCGGGAGGTGCTGGAGGCCGGACGCCTCCGCCATCTCCACCACCGCGGTGCCGTCCTCGCGCAGCGCGAAGGTGGCCGTCACCGGGGTGCCGGTGGGGCCGGTGACCCGCGCCTCATGGCGGGTGAAGCCGGCCGCGAGCGCCGCGGCGACGGTCCCGTCACCGCCGTCCGCGACCGGGACGGCCGCCACGTCCAGACCGGGGACCACGCGCCGCAGACCGGCCGTGACGTGCTCGGCGACCTGGACGGCCGTGAGCGAACCCTTGAACTTGTCCGCGGCGATCAGCACATGTGCTGTGTTTGTCCTTGCTGCGTCCGCCACCGTGTTTCCCCTTGCTTTCGAACTGGCAGTCGCGCCGCTGTGACCTTATCCGGCGCGCGGCGATGCGAACAGGGCACTCCGGTACGCGGACGCTTCGAGCGCCCCGGAATGCGCCTCGAAGATCCCCCGGGCAGGCTCTAGGCTCGCGCCCGTGACGACCTTGGATTACGCCGCTTACATCGCCGGCCTGCCCCGTGTGATCGCGGGCGCCGGCGCCCTCTTCCGTGACGCGCAGGGCCGCATCCTGCTCGTGGAGCCCAACTACCGCGACACCTGGATCCTGCCGGGCGGCACCGTCGAGTCGGACGTCGGCGAGTCGCCGCGCCAGGCCGCCCGCCGCGAGACCGCCGAGGAGATCGGCCTGGACGTCGAGCTGGGCCCGCTGCTCGCCGTCGACTGGGTCCGCGGGCAGGGGCGGCCGCCGCTGGTGTCGTATCTCTTCGACGGCGGGGTGCTGGACGCGGACCGGTTCGCCGCGATCCGGCTCCAGGAGGAGGAGCTGCTGTCCTGGCGCCTGGTCGACTGGGAGGAGGCCCGGACCCTGGTCAGCCAGGAGATGGCGCTGCGCATCGGCGCGGCCCTGAAGGCCCTCGCGGACGGCCGCGGCCCGGCGGAACTGGAGGACGGCGTCCCGCCCGCGGGAGCGGCCGCCGCCCGGAAATGACGTGAGCGCCGGCCGCCCGTCTGCCTAGGGTGGCCGGCATGGATGAGATCGCCGCGGAGATCGCGCGGGTGCCGGGAGTGGTCGGGGTGATGCTCGGGGGGAGCCGGGCACGGGGGACGCATCGGGCGGACTCCGACTGGGACCTGGGGGTGTACTACCGCGGCGAGCTGGATCTGGCGGGGCTGGAAGCGCTGGCCGCCGAGGTGACCGGCGGGCCGGTCGAGGTGTTCGGTCCGGGGGCGTGGGGCCCGTGGGTGAACGGCGGGGCCTGGCTCGTCCTGCCCGACGGCCGGCACGTGGACTGGATCCTGCGCGACCTCGACCGGGTGCGGCGGGTCTGGAAGGACTGCCGGGCGGGCCGCTACGAGACCGGTGTGCAGCCCGGTCATCCGCTCGGGTTCTGGTCGCCCGCGTACGCGGGCGAGGTGGCGCTGGGCCGGGTGCTCGCCGACACCGACGGGGAGCTGTCCGCCCTCAAGGAGGAGGCCCGCGCCTACCCTCCCGCGCTGCGGACGTCCCTGACCGGCGCTGCCGTCTGGGACGCCGGGTTCTCGGTGGCGATGGCGGGCAAGTCGTCCGCGGCGCAGGACGTGCTGCACGCGGCCCTGTGCCTGTCCCGGGCGATCGGCCAGCTCGTCCAGGCCCTGTACGCGCACCACGGCGCCTGGTGCCTCAACGAGAAGGGCGCCCTCGCCGCCGTTGCGGCCCTGCCGGACACCCCACCCGGTTTCGCCGACCGCGCCACCGCCCTGCTCGCCCGCCTCGGTCGTACGGGAGACGAGCTGCGGCGCTCGCTGGCGGAGGCGGAACGGCTGGTGGACGAGGTGCGGGACGTGGTGGGGGCGGAGCCTCCGGGGCGCGGGTGAGGGGTGGGGGCGCGGCCGCGTCTCCGGTGCGCGGGAGGGGGCGCGGCCGCGTCGCCGGGGCACGGTTAAGGGGCGCGGCCGCGTCTCCCGGGTGCGGGTGAGCCCTCGGCGGGAGCCGTACGGGCCCGCGGTCAGCGGCTGACGCCGACGGCGTGCCCGTAGGTGCGGGGGTCGGTGACGAGGTCGAGCATGGCCCGGGCCACGTCGGCACGGGCGATGACGGAACCGGCCGGTCCGGCCTCGACCGCGTGGCGGTAGCGGCCCTCACCGGGGGTGTCGAGCAGCCGGGGCGGGCGGACCGCGGTCCAGTCGAGTCCGCTGTCGCGCAGCACCGCCTCCATCCGCGTCAGGTCCGTGTAGACCTCCTTGAGGACCGCCCACAGCAGGGGCCCGAACACCCGGTGGCTGAGGAACGGCTGACCGGCGCCGGTGCGGTTGAGCGGGCCCGCGCTGACCACCAGGAGGCGCCGTACGCCGGTGGCGGTCATCGCCTCGACCACGGCCCGCGCCGAGGTGGACGCCGGGCGCAGCGGATCGTGCCGGCCGGCCTGGCCGATGCCGGAGAGGACCGAGTCGGAGCCGTCGACCACGGTCTTGACGGAGGCGGCGTCCAGCGGGTCGGTGCGGACGACCGTCAGCCGCTCATGGCGTTCGGTCAGCTTCTCCGGGCTGCGCAGCGCGGCGGTCACCTCGTGGCCGTCGGCCAGGGCGTGGGTGACGAGCTGCCGGCCGACGCCGCCGGAGGCACCGAGCACGGTGAGTTTCATGGTCCCTCCCGGGACGAGGTAGGGCTGCGGAACGAGCAGGAGAGCGGGATGGAGAGCGGGCACGAGAGCGGGCAGGAGAGCGGGCACGAGTGGGACGCACATCCGCCCGTGGTGAGTGACACGCGAGGGTGAGTGAGCACTCACCCACCAGAGTGAGTGAGTATTCACCCACCTGTCAAGGTAGGCTCGGCCCATGACCTCCGACGCCGCCGCTCCCCTGACCGGAGGCGCGCTGACGCGCTCCCGCATCCTCGACGCCGCCGCCGCGCTGATGACGACCGTGGGCCTGACCCGTACGACGACGAAGCAGATCGCCCGGGAGGCCGGCTGCTCCGAGGCGGCGCTCTACAAGCACTTCCGCAACAAGGAAGAGATCTTCGTCCGGGTGCTGCACGAGCGCGCGCCGCGGTTCTCGGACGCGCTGCGGCGGCTGCCGGACGCCGTCGGGGACGACCGCGGCCCGGCCCGGCACCTGGAGGAGGTGGCGCTGACGGCCCTGCACTTCTACCGGCGCTCGTTCCCGATCGCCGCCTCGCTCTTCGCCAGCCCCGAGCTGCTGGACACCCACCGGCGCAAGCTGGACGAACTGGGCACCGACGGGCCGCAGAACGCCGTCCAGCATCTGGCCGCCTACCTGACAGCCGAGCAGAAGCTGGGCCGGATCACCTCCGGCGTCGACCCGCACGCGGCGGCCACACTGCTCGTCGGCGCCTGCTTCCACCGCGCCTTCCTCGACCTGTTCTTCGACGCCAAGGCGCCCGCCGGCGCACTACTCCCCGAAGACGAGCGGGAGTTCGCGACCGAAACGGTCCGCGCACTGCTGGAGGGCCTCCGGCCACCGGGGGCACCGTAGGGAGCGCTGCAGGACTCCCTACGGGGTGCACCGTCGGGAACGCCGCCGGGTATGCCGTAGGGACCCGCGTGCACCGTAAGGTCCGCCACCGGGTGCACCGTCGGGAACGCCGCCACGGGAATGCGCCGCGCCCCCACCGCGTTGGGGCCCCGCAGGGGGCGCCTGCGGTCCCTAGGTGATCTGTTCGCCCGCCCCCTAATACTGCAACCGCATGTGGTGTGACCGTGTGGGCTGGGGCTCGTTGGTGTGACTGTGTGAGAAGTCGCTGACGGTTGAGCAGATCGAGTCGTGGTCCGAGGGAATAGCGGATTTGCATGCCCGCATCGGGCATCGTTTCGGCAGGTCAGAGCCACGAGACCGGGCCTTGGACTACCTGCGGGGCCTCCTGGCCCCTTTGGAGAGGAAGAACGGCTGGACGCTGGCCGAGCAGGTCGGCCAGCTCCGCCCGGACGGCGTCCAGCGGCTGCTGAACCATTCGGACTGGGACGAGAACGCCGTCCGTGACGATGTCCGCGACTTCGTCGTGGAAACCATCGGGACCAAGGACGGGATCCTCATCGGCGACGACACCGGCTTTGTGAAGAAGGGCACCAAGTCTGCCGGGGTCCAGCGGCAGTACTCCGGCACCGCCGGACGCAGGGAGAACTGCCAGGTCGGCACGTTCTTGGCCTATGCCTCCACCCGGGGGCGGGCGTTGATCGACCGCGAGCTGTATCTGCCCGCCTCCTGGACGGACGACCGCGCCCGGTGCCGGGCGGCCAAGATCGGCGACGAGGTGCCCTTCGCCACCAAGATCGAGCATCTGAAGTGGATGCTGCAACGCGCCCTGGACGCGGCCGTGCCCTTCGCCTGGGTCACCACCGACGAGGCCTACGGACAAGTCCGCCATTTTCGGTCCTGGCTGGAAGAACGCAAGGTGGCTTATGTGGTGGCCACCAAGGTCAACGACACGGTGACCGGTCTCGACGGCTGGCAGTACCGGGTCGACGAGCTGATCGCCACCCGCCCGAAGCAGGCATGGAAACCGCTCTCGGCGGGAGCCGGCGCCCACGGCCAGAGGATCTATCACTGGGCCCGCGCCGCCCTCAGGCCGCGACAGGAGAACGGGTTCGGGCACTGGGTGCTGGCCCGCCGCAACATCAGCAACCCTGCCGACATCGCCTACTACGTCTGCTTCGGACCGGTCTCTACGCGTCTGAAAGACCTGGTCAAGGTGGCTGGAGCGCGGTGGGCGGTGGAGGAGTGCTTCCAGAGCGCCAAGGGCGAGTGCGGCCTGGATCACTACCAGGTGCGGCACTACCGGGCCTGGTACCGGCACATCACCCTGGCCATGGCGGCCCTGGCCTACCTGACCGCCGTCCGCGCAACACAAGCCGCAAAAGGGGCAGCGGATGCGACGAACACGACCTCGTACCCCTCAGCGTCCCCGAAATCCGCCGCCTGATCGGGCACCTCGCCCGCACACCCCACTGTCACACCAACGAACACCGTCTGCACTGGTCACACTTCCGCAGACACAGCCAAGCCCGAGCCCGCCACAGCCACTACCAACACCGCGGCCACACACCCCACATGCGGTTGCAGTACTAACTAAGGCCCCGTCACCCTCCCGGGCCCGCCCCGACCCCCGTCAGCCGCAGGCCGCCTCCGGGAAGAGCCCCTCCTCCGCCCGTTCGAAAGTCAGCAGCCGTCGCTTGCGGTCCAGGCCGCCGCCGTAGCCGGTCAGGCTGCCGTCGGAGCCGACCACACGGTGGCAGGGGACGATGATGCCGACCGGGTTGCGCCCGTTGGCGAGGCCGACCGCGCGGGCCGCGCCGGGCGTGCCGAGCAGCGCGGCGAGCTGCCCGTACGTCCGGGTCTCCCCGTAGGGGATCGTGCACAGTACCGCCCAGACGCGCCGTTGGAACGGCGTACCGCGCAGCGCCAGCGGCAGGTCGAAGGTGGTCAGCTCACCGCGGAAGTACGCGCGGAGCTGGGCGGCGGCCGCGGCGAACGGCGGGTCGTCGGGGTCCGCCGGCGCGCCGAAGGTCTCCTGGGGCGGGCGGTGACGCTGGTCGGTCATGTAGAGGCCGGTGAGGGCGTCGCCGGCGGCGACGAGGGTGAGCGGGCCCACCGGGGTGTCGTCGAGGACGGTGTGGGTCAGGGGCGCGTCGGGCGCGGGGGCGTGCACGGTCATGGCAGTCATGGCAGTGGGCTCAGTCCGTCGGGAGGTGGTTGATGGGGTGGTCGTCGGTCGCCCAGAGGTACTGGACGGCATAGGCGCGCCAGGGCCGCCAGATCGCGGAGTGCCGGATGAGGGCGGCCGGAGTGTGCGGCAGGCCCAGGCCGGCGGCGGCGCGGCGCAGGCCGAGGTCGGTGGGGTGAAGGCATCCGGGTCGCCGAGCGCGCGCATGGCGATGCATTCGACGGTCCACGGGCCGACGCCGGGCAGCGCGGCGAGCCGGGCGCGGGCCTCCTCGCGGTCGCTGCCGACGCCGAGTTGGAGCTCCCCGGAGGCGAGCGCGGCGATGACGCCGAGGAGGGTGGCCCGGCGGGTCCGCGGCATGGCCAGCGCCTCCGGGTCCAGTCCGGCGAGCGCGGTGGCGGGCGGGAAGAGGTGGGTCAGCCCGCCGCCCGGATCCTCGACCGGGGTGCCGTGCGCGCGGACCAGCCGTCCGGCGTGCGTACGGGCGGCCGCGGTGGAGACCTGCTGGCCGAGGACCGCACGGACGGCGAACTCGTCGGCGTCGACGGTCCGCGGCACCCGGCGGCCGGGGGCCTTGTCGACCAGTGGCGCCAGCCCGGGGTCCTCGCGCAGCAGCCCGTCGACGGCCTCCGGGTCCGCGTCGAGGTCGAGCAGCCGGCGGCAGCGGGCGATGGCGCCGGCCAGGTCGCGCAGATCGGTGAGGGCGAGCCGGCAGTCGATGTGGTCGGGGCGGGGCGCGAGGGCGACGATGCCGTGCCCGTAGGGGAGGCGCAGGGTGCGGCGGTAGGCACCGTCGCGCCACTCCTCGACTCCCGGTACGGCGGTGGCGGCGAGGTGCCCGAAGAGGTTGTCGGGGTTGAGCGGGCGACGGAACGGCAGCCGCAGCGCGAGCGTGCCCGGGACGACCGCCCGGCGGTCCGGCCGGGCGCGCTGCCGCAGTTCGGTCGGGGCCAGCGCGAAGACCTCCCGGACCGTCTCGTTGAAGCTGCGGATGCTGGCGAATCCGGCGGCGAAGGCGACCTCGGCCATCGGCAGCTGCGTCGTCTCCACCAGCAGCCGGGCGGTCTGCGCCCGCTGGGCCCGGGCCAGGGCGAGCGGCCCGGCACCCAGCTCGGCGAGCAGCTGCCGTTCGATCTGCCGGGTGCTGTAGCCGAGCCGGGACGCGAGGCCGGGGACGCCCTCGCGGTCGACGATGCCGTCGGCGATCAGCCGCATGGCGCGGGCGACGAGGTCGGCCCGCTCGTCCCACTGCGGCGACCCCGGGCTGGCGTCCGGCCGGCAGCGCTTGCAGGCCCGGAAACCGGCCTGCTGCGCCGCGGCCGCGCTCGGGTAGAAGCGCATGTTCCGGGGCTTGGGCGGCACCACGGGACAGCTGGGCCGGCAGTAGATGCGGGTGGTGAGCACGGCCGTGTAGAACCACCCGTCGAAGCGGGCGTCCTTGGACTGAACGGCGCGCACACAGCGCTGGGTGTCGGTGTGCATGCCTTCAGGATTCCGCAGCGAGGAGTCCCGGGCTGGCGGAAATCCGACATCAACGTCGGGCTACCAGGACCGCCGCAGATCGCCCCTCGCCCCTCGCGGAACCCCGCGCGGCTCCGGCCCACCGCGCGAAGCGAGCGGGATTGACCGGGCGAAGGCATCGGGCCCCACCGCGCGAACGATCGGGCCTCACCGCGCGAAACCGTCCAGCGCCCCGATCACCTCGTCTCGGGTCCGTCCGCTCCCCTTGTGCCCGGCGTCGTCGATCACGATCAGCCGGGCGTCGGTCCAGGTCCGGGACAGCTCCCAGGCGGTGTCCAGCGGACTGCTCAGGTCCTGGCGGCCGTGGATGAGCACCCCGGGGATGCCCGCGAGCCGCCCCGCCTCGCGCAGCAGGACGCCCTCCGCCAGCCACGCACCGTGCGAGAAGTAGTGCGCGCAGATCCGGACCAGCGCCAGCCGCGCCGCCGAGGGCCGGTCCCCGTAAGGGTTGGCGGAACCGTGCGGCTCCATGGAGAGCACCGCGTCCTCCCAGGCACACCAGCCCGCGGCGGCGCGCTCCCGTACACCCGGATCGGGATCGTCCATCAGCCGCGCATACGCCGCGACCAGATCCCCGCCCCCGGCACCCGCCGCCTCCGCCCGGTCCGCGCGCCGCGCTCCCCGCGTCGCGCCGTCCCGGAAGCGTTCCCACGCCTCGGGGAAGAACCGGCCGACGCCCCGGTACAGCCAGTCGGTCTCCGAGCGCCGGGTCGTGGTGACGCCCGGGATGACGATCTCCGAGACCCGCTCCGGGTGCCGTTCTGCGTACGCCAGGATCAGCGTGGAACCCCATGACCCGCCGAACAGCAGCCAGCGCTCGATGCCCAGGTGCCGGCGGAGCCGTTCCATGTCGGCGAGCAGATGGGGGTGGTGTTGTGCCGCAGGTCCGTCGCCGGGCCGGCGGCGTGCGGGGTGGAACGCCCGCACCCGCGCTGGTCGAAGAGCACCACCCGATAGCGGTCCGGGTCGAAGTACTGGCGCGCCCGGGCCTTGCACCCGGAACCCGGCCCGCCGTGGACGACCAGCGCGGGCTTCCCCCGCGGGTTGCCGCACGCCTCCCAGTACACGAGGTTGCCGTCGCCGACGTCGAGCATCCCGGCATCGTAGGGCTCGATGGGCGGATACAGGTCGCTCGCGGAACGCATGGCGTCACGCTATCGAGCCCATCCTGGCGTCCAACACCCGGCGCCGCCACGGTTGTCGAGCCGTTCGTTGTCTGGCGACACGTCAAGTTCCCCGAGTGAAAGGCCAGTTATGCAGGCGGGGCGAAGCCGTGCTGTTACACGAGGTGGTCAGAGTCCGTGCCAGTCACGGGAGGTGACACCCCGTCAGTTCCAAAGTCGGCTGGTGACGACGCTGGGTGTGGCAGCCGGCCGGTCGGCGGGGTAGGTCAGGGTGATCCGGGTGTAGTGCCACTGACCGGGGTGGCCTGGGCGGCGTTGTGGTTGGTCGAGGCGCACATGGACGCGGTAGCCGTGGAAGTGGCCCGCCGCACAGTAGGGGCGGCAGTCGTTGACCATGTCCCGCCCCTCGGCCTCCGCCACCCGCGGCTGCCACCGTGACCAGCGAAGTGACGTCAGGACGTTGTTGCCGTCGCCGCACGCGAGCATGAAGGTGCCCGGGCGGACCTGCGGTTTCTCGGTGCAGTCGACGACTGCCGTACCGGGCCGCGTCCGTGGCGCCGACGAGGCGGAGACCGGCGCCGACACGGTAGCTGCCGCGACTGCTGCCCCGACACAGGCCAGAAAGGTGGTTTTCGCACGCTGAGCTCGCATACCCGCTCCTCGACCGCTTCGTATGCGTACGCACCGGCTGCGACGCGGGGCCCGGCATACGGTCGGCAATCGGTCGGCAGCCGGCGATCCCGCGGGGCGGTCGTGCTCTTCCTTCGCCACGCTACGACCGGGACGCGGGGCGACGCCACTCCAGAAGGTCACAAACGTGCAACACGGAAAATACGCGCAATGCGGGGCATCGCCGGATGTACGAGAGCGGGAGGAGCGTGCGGCGTGCGCGGGGCCAAGTCCCGCTGGTCGCCCGGGCTTTGCGCGGACGCCCGGCCCGTTTCTTCACCCGACCGCGCGGCCGCCCCGTCTTCGCGTACCCGGTCAGTGCACCTGCGCGGCGAACGCCGCGTACGCCTGCTCGTCGAAGAGGACGAACCGCACCTCTTCCACCGCGGTCCGTGTGCTCCGCACCGTTTCCACCGCGATCCGGGCGGCGTCCTCGATCGGCCATCCGTAGACGCCGGTGGAGATGGCCGGGAAGGCGACCGTGCGGGCGCCCAGTTCGTCGGCCACCCGGAGCGATTCACGGTGGCAGGAGGCCAGCAGGTCGCTGCGGTCCTCGGACGCGGAGTGGACCGGGCCGACGGTGTGGATGACCCAGCGGGCGGGCAGTCGGCCGGCGGTGGTGGCGACGGCCTGGCCGGTGGGCAGGCCGCGGCCGTAGTGGGAGGCGCGCAGGGCGCGGCACTCGGTCAGGATGTCCGGGCCGCCCCGCCGGTGGATGGCGCCGTCCACTCCCCCGCCGCCGAGCAGTGAGGAGTTGGCGGCGTTCACCACGGCGTCGACGGCCTGTTCGGTGATGTCGCCCTGGACGAGGGTGAGGCGGGGGGCGCTGGCTGCGGGGCGGTCGGAGCTCATGGGGCGAGCGTACGGCGCGGAGTGGCCCGGGTCAGTGACGGTTCGCGCGGAGGCGGCGCCAGACCGCCTTGGCGGCGTAGTGGCCCGACATGCCGTGGACACCGGGGCCGGGCGGGGTGGCCTGGGAGCAGAGGTAGACCGCGGGGTGGGCGGTCTCGTAAGGGATGCGGGCGAGCTTGGGGCGGATGAGCAGGCGCAGGCCGGCCGCGGAGCCGGTGGCCGTGTCGCCGCCGACGTAGTTGGCGTTGCGGGCGGCGATCTCCGGCGGGCCGGCGACCGCGCGGGCCAGCACGAGGTCGCGGAAGCCGGGGGCGAAACGTTCGATCTGCCGCTCGACGAGCTCCGTGGCGTCGCCCTCCCAGCCGTTGGGGACATGGCCGTACGCCCAGAAGACGTGCTTGCCCTCGGGGGCGCGGGTGTCGTCGATCAGGCTGGGCTGCGCGGTGATCAGGAACGGGACGGACGGGTCCTGGCCGTGGACGGCGGCACTGAGCGCGGCGCCGATCTCGGTGCTGGTGGGGCCGATGTGGACGGTGCCGGCCCGGCGGGCGGCCGGGGCCGTCCACGGCACCGGCTCCGCCATGGCGTAATCGATCTTGAAGACGCTGGGGCCGTACGTGACGTCGCGGTAGGCGTTGCCCAGGCCGGCGATCCGGGCCAGCGCGGTCGGCGAGGTGTCGAAGACGTACGCTCGGGCCGGCGGCAGGTCGTCCAGGCGCTTGACCTCGAAGTCGGTGTGCACCGCCCCGCCGTGCGCCCGCAGCAGCCCGGCCAGCGCGTCGGAGATGGCCTGCGAGCCGCCGCGCGCCACCGGCCAGCCGTTGGCGTGCGCGGCGAGCGCGAACATCAGGGCGATGCCGGAGGTCCCCAGCCCGCCGAGCGGCGAGATGGCGTGCGCCGCGAGGCCGGCCATCAGGGCGCGGGCCTTCTCGCCCTGGAAGCGGCGGTTGAGGAGGGTGACCGGCTGCGCGGCGACCAGGCCGAAGCGGGCGTAGGTCAGCGGGTCGGAGGGGACCCCGAGCCACTGCGTCCGCAGGAAGTCCTGGGCCATCGCGTCCCACCGGCCGATGAACGGCGCCACCAGCCGGCGGTACGCGCCGGCGTCGCGCGGGCCGAACGACATCGCGGTCTCGCCGACGGAGTGCGCGAGCACCGCCGCCGTACCGTCCGGGAACGGGTGCGCCATCGGCAGCTCGGGGTGCACCCATTCCAGGCCGTAGCGGTCCAGTGGCATCTTCGTGAAGGCCGGCGAGCCGGCGCCGGTCGGGTGCACCGCCGAGCAGGGGTCGTGGCGGAAACCGGGGAGGGTCAGCTCCTCCGTACGGGCGCCGCCGCCGATGGTGTCGCGGGCCTCGAAGACCTCGACGGACATTCCCCGCCGGGCCAGTTCGACGGCCGCCGTCAGGCCGTTGGGTCCTGCCCCGATCACCACGGCATCGAGCATCCTCGGCACCTGCGCCACTCCCCTCACGTCCGACCCTCGTCGGTGAGGATCAGTTGGCGGCTGCCAGCAGTCCGAGGATACGCCGCGCGGTTTCGGCGTCCCGGGCCGCGGTGAAGGGCAGCGCATTGCCGCCGGTTATCCGGAACGGCTGGCCGGTGACCGTACCGCTGGCGCCGCCCGCCTCGTGGACCAGCAGCAGCCCGGCGGCGTGGTCCCAGGCGTTCTCCCAGCTGAAGGCCGTGGCGTCGAGGTCACCGCGGGCTACGTGGAGATACTCAAGGCCCGCCGAACCGCAGGGCCGGGGGGCGATCCCGCCGGTGTCGAGGGCGGCCAGCACCCGCTTCTGGTCGTTGTCGGTGAAGTCGTAGTGGGACGTCGCCACGTCCAGGATCGCGTCCGGGGCGGGGCTGCCGGTGCGCAGCGGGACGCCGTTCAGCTCGGCGCCGGCGCCGCGGCGGGCGACTGCCATCAGGCCGAGCGCGGGGGCGTACGTCCAGGAGGCGAGCACCTCTCCGCGGTGGGCGAGCGCGACGAGGGTGGCGAAGCCGGGGTCGCCGTGGACGAACTGGCGGGTGCCGTCGACCGGGTCGACGATCCAGACGGGGGCGTCGCCGTGCAGGGCGTCGAGCACGCCCGGGTCGGCGTGCACCGCCTCCTCGCCGACCACCCGGGAGCCGGGCAGCAGGGCGGTCAGGGCGGCGGTCAGGTGCTCCTCGGCGCGCCGGTCGGCGATGGTGACGAGGTCGTGCGGGCCGTTCTTCTCGACGATGTCCTCGACGGCGAGCTGCCGGAAGCGGGGCATGACCTCGTCGGCCGCGGCACGGCGGACGGCGGCGTCGACGGCCGCCAGGTCCAGCCCGGACAGGTCCGGTGAGAGGGTCATGGGTCCGCCTGCCGCATCGGCGATACCGGCGACCCCGGCATCGGTGACATCGACATCGGTGACATCGGTGACGTTCGCGACGGCAGCGGCATCGGTGATGTTCGTGGTGTCTCCCGGTTCTTGGGTACGAAGTGCTTCGATCATGTGTCCATCGAACCACGAGCCACTGACACAGCAGCCTGCCGCGAGATGAACTCCGGGTGCCACGGGGTGTACGACCAGGTGCTCAGCGCCCGACCGCGTACCCCTGCATCCCGCGCGGGTTCGCCGCCGCGGACAGCACCCCGGTCTCCGGGTCCCGCGCCACCGCGCACAGCCGCCCCTCGGACCACGCGTCGCCGACCGTGACCAGGTGCCCGCGCCGCCGCAGCGCCTCGACGGTCGCCGTGCCGATCCGGGATTCCACGGTCACGCTTCCCGGCCGCATGCCGCGCGGGAAGAAGGACCCCGGGAAGGAGTCGTTGTGCCAGTTCGGGGCGTCGATGGCGCCCTGCAGGTCGGGGCCGCCGCGGACCTGCGGGCGCAGCGCCACCGCCAGGAAGAAGTGCAGCTGCCACTGGTCCTGCTGATCGCCGCCCGGTGTGCCGAAGGCCATCACCGGCACGCCGTCGCGCAGCGCCAGGGAGGGGGTGAGGGTGGTGCGGGGGCGGCGCCCCGGGGTGAGCGAGTTCGGCAGGCCCTCCTCCAGCCAGGCCATCTGCAGCCGGGTGCCGAGCGGGAAGCCGAGGGCCGGGACGACGGGGTTGGACTGCAGCCAGCCGCCCGAGGGGTGGCGGAGACGAGGTTGCCCCAGCGGTCGGCGACGTCGAGATGGCAGGTGTCGCCCCGGGTGGCGCCCCTGCGGTCCACCTCGGGCGCGACGTCCGCGGGCACCCGGCCTCCCACGGTCGGCTCGCCCGCCCCGCTCACGGAGAGGCCACTGACGGTCCCGGAGCCGCCGGCCCGTCGCCGTACCCGTCCTCGCCGGCCGCCACCGCCGTCGCGTGCTTGCTGAGCCGCGGCGCACGGCCGTCCGGGCTGCCGGGCCGCAGCTCGTACGAGGCGTGCTCGCCGATGAGGGCCCGGCGGGCGGCGTTGTACCCGGCGCCGAGCAGGGTGCCGAGCGGCACCTCGTCCGCGTCGCCGTACCAGGCTTCCCGGTCCGCCATCGCCAGCTTGCAGCCCTCGATGAGCAGATGGACGTACTCGGGGCTGCCGTACGCGGGCAACTCGTCGGGGAGCAGGGCGAGTTGCTGGAGGAAGGCGGGCCCCTGCGACCAGCCGCCCGCTTTGGCCACGGTCCAGCCGTTCCAGTCGTGGGTGACCGGCGCCTCGTACCTGGCGGCGAAGGCGGCCAGGTCGTCGCCGGTGAGGGTGCCGGCGTGCCGTTCGCCGGTGGTGTCCATGGCCGGGCGGGCCGCGAAGTCGGCGAGGGCCACGCCGATGAAGCCCTCGCGCCAGATACGGCGGGCCGCCTCGATCTGCGCCTCGCGCCCGGCCGAGGCGGCCTCGGCCTCCGCGATGAGCCGCCGCCAGGTGGCGCCCAGCGGCCGGTTCCTGAGCAGACCGCCCGGGGCGGGCGCCTTTCCACCGGGCAGGTAGATCTCGGCGGACGACGTCCACTCCGTCTCGAAGAGTTCCCGGACGGCTTCGACGGTGTGGCCGATCCGCTCGACGGCGGGGTGCCCGTGCTCGGCGTAGCCGAGGGCGTACCGCAAAACCTCGGCGAGCGACTTGGTGCCGTGGTCGCGGAGCAGCAGCATCCAGGCGTCGAAGGCCCCGGGGACGGCGGCGGCGAGCGGCCCGGTGCCCGGTACGAGCGCCAGCCCCAGCGAGGTGTAGTGCGCCACGCTCGCCCCGGCCGGTGCCGGTCCCTGCCCGCACAGCACGCGCACCGGCCCGCCGGCGGGCGCCAGCAGGATCGGCACCTCGCCCGCCGGCCCGTTCAGATGCGGCTCGACGACCTGCAGTACGAACCCGGCCGCCACCGCCGCGTCGAAGGCGTTGCCGCCGTCCTCCAGCACCGCCATCGCCGACTGCGAGGCCAGCCAGTGCGTGCTGGAGACCATCCCGAAAGTGCCCTGAAGGGTGGGCCGGGTGCTGAACACGTCGCCGCGACTCCTCTTCTCTCGCACGTCCCGCGGACCCGCGCCGCCCCTGCCCGGCCGGAGCCCGCCCGCACCGACGCCGCCGATCCGTACCCCGCCCACTCTCTCCCCCATGCCCGCGCACGGAACACCCCCGCCCCACCCTCAATTCCCTCGCCGACGGGCGGCCCCCTGCGTACCCTCGGCCCATGAGCAGTGGTGGTGCAGGGGGCGGGGGCCGGGGGCGGCGGGTGCTGGTCGGGATCTTGAGCGGGGCGGGGATTTCCACGGATTCGGGGATTCCGGACTACCGGGGGCCGAACGGGCTCTGGCGGCGGAATCCGGAGGCCGAGAAGCTCGTGACGTACGACGCGTACATGGGCGATCCGGAGATCCGACGGCGGTCGTGGCAGATGCGGCGGGAGAGTCCGGCGTTCCGGGCGAAGCCGAATGCGGCGCACGAGGCGGTGGCCCGTCTCGAACGGTCGGGGACGCCGGTGCGGGTGATCACACAGAACGTGGACGGCCTGCACCAGCTCGCGGGCGTACCCGAGCGCAAGGTGCTGGAGCTGCACGGCACGGTGCGGGCGGTGACGTGTACGCGGTGTCATGCGCGGTCCTCGATGGCGGACGCGCTGGCGCGGGTGACGGCCGGTGAGCCCGATCCGGACTGTCTGGTGTGCGGCGGGATCCTGAAGTCGGCGACGGTGATGTTCGGCGAGCGGCTGGATCCGCAGGTGCTGGGCACGGCGCTGGGCGTGGCCAAGGCCGCCGAGGTGTTCATCGCCGTCGGGACCACGCTCCAGGTCCAGCCGGCGGCCTCGCTCGCCGGGGTCGCGGCGGAGCACGGGGCGCGCCTGATCATCGTCAACGCCGAGCCGACGCCGTACGACCCGCTCGCGGACGAGGTCATCCGTGAGCCGATCGGAACGGCGCTGCCCAGGTTGCTGGCGGGGCTGGCGGAGCCGGCGGAGTAGGGCGGCGGCGGAAGCGACGACGGCAGGAGCTGGCCGGGGCGCGGGAGTCGGCCGAGGGGAAGTCCAGCTCGGTGCAGTGGCGGGCACGGGTGCCCTGAGGCACGCCGTTACGACTCGGTGAGCGCCGGGATGATGTCCGTCCCGTAGGCGTCGAGGGTGGCTTCCTTGGCGTCGTGCATGGCGTAGACGGCGAACTGGTCGACGCCCAGGGCCTTGAGTGCCCGGAGCTTGTCGCGGTGGGCGGCGGGCGGGCCGAGGAGGCAGAAGCGGTCGACGATGGTGTCGGGGACGAAGGCGGTGTCGGGGTTGTCGGCGCGGCCGTGGTGGGCGTAGTCGTAGCCCGTGCGGGCCTTGATGTAGTCGGTCAGTTCGTCGGGGACCATGCCGGAGTGCTCGCCGTAGCGGGCGACGAGGTCGGCGACGTGGTTGCCGACCATGCCGCCGAACCAGCGGCACTGCTCGCGGGCGTGGTCGAGGTCCTCGCCCACGTAGGCGGGGGCGGCGACGCAGATCGTAACGGCGGCCGGGTCGCGGCCGGCGTCCACCGCGGCCTGGCGCACCGCCTTGATCATCCACTCGGTGAGGAAGGGGTCGGCGAGCTGGAGGATGAAGCCGTCGGCCAGCCGGCCCGCCATGGCCAGGGCCTTCGGGCCGTACGCGGCCATCCACACCGGGAGGCGGCCGCCCCGGATCCACGGGATGCGGACGAGGTGGCCGCCGCCCAGGTCCGCCTCGCGGCCCTCGGCCAGGTCGCGGATGATGCCGATCGATTCCCCCAGCCGGGCCAGCGTGTTGGGCCGCCGGCCGGCCACCCGCATCGCGGAGTCGCCGCGCCCGATGCCGCAGACGGTGCGGTTGCCGTACATCTCGTTGAGGGTGGCGAAGGTGGAGGCGGTGACCTCGGGGGCACGGGTCGAGGGGTTGGTGACCATCGGGCCGACGATCAGCCGGTCGGTGTGTTCCAGGATCCGGCTGTAGAGCACGAACGGTTCCTGCCACAGGACGACCGAGTCGAAGGTCCAGCCGTAGCGGAAGCCGTTGCGCTCGGCGCGCCGCATCAGGGACACGACGGCGGAGGAGGGCGGGTCGGCCTGCAGGACAACTCCGAAGTCCACGGCGGCGCTCCTTAGATGAGGTACTGGCACGTGCCACGCGGGATGTACTGGCCGTGTCCCGCGTGTCCGGTGAACTCCCGGCGGTCGATGACGAGTTCGCCGCGCGAGAGGACCGTCTCGACCCGTCCGGTGAGCTGTTTGCCCTCGTAGGCCGAGTAGTCGACGTTCATGTGGTGGGTCCGGGCGGAGACCGTCTGCTCGGCCGCGGGGTCGTAGATGACGAGGTCGGCGTCGGCACCGGGGGCGATGGTGCCCTTCTTCGGGTAGAGGCCGAACATCCTGGCCGGGGTGGCGCAGGCGATCTCGATCCAGCGGCGGCGGCTGATCCGGCCCTCGACGACGCCCTGGTGGAGGAGGTCCATCCGGTTCTCGATGCCCGGCATACCGTTGGGGATCTTGGTGAAGTCGCCGCGGCCGAGTTCCTTCTGGCCCTTGAAGCAGAACGGGCAGTGGTCGGTGGAGACCACCTGGAGGTCGTTGGTACGCAGGCCCCGCCAGAGCGCCGCCTGGTGCTCGCGCGGCCGCAGCGGCGTGGAGCAGACGTACTTGGCGCCCTCGAAGTCCGGCTCGGCGAGGTTGTCGGTGGACAGGAACAGGTACTGCGGACAGGTCTCGCCGAAGACGTTCAGCCCCTTGTCGCGGGCCTGGGTGATCTCGGCGACGGCCTCCTCGGCGGAGACGTGGACGACGTAGAGCGGGCGCCGGCGACCCGGGCGAGCTGGATGGTGCGGTGGGTGGCCTCGGCCTCCAGCAGGACGTGCCGGACCTCGCCGTGGTAGCGCGGGTCGGTCCGGCCGGCGGCCAGCGCCTGTTCGGCCAGTACGTCGATGGCGATGCCGTTCTCGGCGTGCATCATCACCAGCCCGCCGTTGTCGGCGCAGCGCTGCATGGCGCGCAGGATCTGCCCGTCGTCGCTGTAGAAGACGCCCGGGTAGGCGGTGAAGAGCTTGAAAAACGTGCGGCTGTGCCGCCGCGTGTCGTCTGGCGGCCCACTCCTGTGGTGTCGAATTCCTTCCCAAGAGGCTCCGGCGGGGTGCACAGGCGCGGGTCGAAGGTGCCCGTGATGTGGAGATCCGGCAGCTTGTAGAGCGGGGGGACAGGAGTACCCGCATAGTCGCCCAGTGCGTCTACCGCCTTCTCCCATGCCCCCATCTTGAGGTACGCCAGGGCACGTTGATAGATGGCCTGCGGGCGCTGCCCCTGGGTGATGCTCTCCGGCAGGTCCGTCCACGGCAAGCCGTGTCGAACCTTGTGCAGCGAAGCCTCGAAGGCGACGCGCGGTGGAACAACTCTCGACTGCTTCTTCGGCCGCGGGAAGTGGATTTCGATGTGCGACCACTGCTCGTCGGTGAGCGGCGGGGGAACGAGGCGTTGGTTGTCGCTGAACCAGGCTTCGAAGGGGCACCCCTTGTTACGAAGGTTGCCGGGGACATCGCTGGTCACCTCCACTCGGACATCGAGGAGATCGAGGAGCTCGTCCTTCTTGTCGAGCGGCAGGTTGTCCAGCTGCGGGCGCATCTTCAGAGCGAGTTCCAGGACTTCCTTCGCTCGGTCTTCCTGCTGCTGAGCCTCAAGGAGCCACTCCACGGTGTCGTCGCGCATCACACGGAGGTGCTGCTCCTTCTCCCTGATCTCCTCCTTCACCTCCGCGATGGCCGCTTGGAGGTCCGCTTCCGTTGCGGTGTCGTCGCCTTCATCGGCAGCCACCACAGCTGCGAGTGCGACGAGCTTCTTCTTGCGCATGCGACGGTTTCTCTTCGATCTGGGAATCCAAATCCGCGATGCGCTCACGATACGCCTCGACCCTGTTCGGGACGTCTCCCAGCCATTCTTCGGCGAGCCCCTTGAGTTTCTCCTGGTCTCCGAGAATCTTCGTGATCTCCGCCCATACCGCGTCTTCGAGCGGTCCGGCCAAGATCTCTTGGCAGCTGCACGGGTTCGTGGCGCGGTGACCGGTACAGCGATAGGTGGCTCGATCGCGAGTCTCGCGGTACGTGCCCACATAGTGGTGTCCGCACCGCCCGTGGACCCGGTGGGTCAGGAGGTATCCCTTTTCCGTGGTCTTGCGGAAAGAGCGGCACGTAAGGGCGCTGCGTACCTGCTCGACTCGTTCGGCCGGCAATGGAACAGGGACGGGGATGCGAACGGTTTCTCCGTAGAACGGCTGGCCATCGGGCCCACGCCGGACTGCGCTGCCTCGGGGATGCTCGGTGTTGCGGTAGATGATGTAGCCATCGAGTGCTGTCTGACCAAAAGTGCGGATCAGATTGGCGCCGGCCCACGGGAGACCGCGCGCCGTGGTGAAACCGAGCGCGTTGAGGCCCCTTGCCGCCTGTTCAGCACTGCGGCGTTCGTCCGCGATGAGGCGTGCCGCCGCCTCCAGCAGTCGCACACCTTCTTCGCGGAGCGTCGGCGGCTCCTTCGATCCTTTGCCCGCGGGTTCGAGCCAGAACGGGAGCATGCCTCCCGGCCAGCCTCCAGCCGACAGCTTCTTCTCGCGGCCGCCCATGGTGCGATCGAGGATCATCGCATGTTCGAGTTCGGCCATGTAAGCGAGGAGGCTGAGTTGGATGCCGAACATCTCATCGTCGCTGTCGATACGGCCGTCGGCGGTGGCGACGCGTACGTCCTGGTCGGTGGTGTCATAGACCCAGCGGTGGATGTCCTTCATCGTCCGCCCGATACGGTCGAGTTTCCCGACCACGACGAGATCGAAGCGTCCTGCCGAGATATCGGAGTTGAGGGCGTTCAGGTCGTGCCGTTGAGTCAGCTTTCCCGATACGCCGCCATCCGTGTACACCTCAATTACATACTTCCCCTTCCCGATCTTGTAGTCGAGCCACGCTTTGCACTCATCCAGCTGGACTTCGAGGCCATACCCTTTGAGCTGTTTGACTGTAGAGACTCGTAGGTAAACAGCAACCCGGACAAGCCCATCGGTGCACTGGCTGGCACGAGCCACAGTACGTCGATGCATATCGTTCTCCTGGGTGCAGAAATCCCCAACCCACTATTACCGGCGGGACGAACCACGCAGCCACACCCTATTAGAGGAAATGAAGAGAGCCACTATCCTTCAATTTCCTCATTTGGCGCCGCACATTCTCTTTCGGGGTTCGCAAAAAGAATTGACGCCAATCGCATGCGTGTTGTCGGGCCGAAGGTGCGCGGTGTCCAGCTCACGGTGATGACCTGTCGGTGCGCATCAACGGACGTGCGGGGAGGTAGCTCGTCCACCGCGCCCTGGCCGCCACCACATCCCACCTGGCCCGCGCGTGGCACGTCTTCTCCCGTTGGCGATTCTGTTTGACCTTGGGTGTCCGGCTGGCCACTGCGGTGCGCACAGTCAGAGGAAGCGGTGCGCGGGTATTCCTTCTCTGCAATGCCATCGAGACCGTTATCGCGAGCGGCGTGATGAGACTCGGTCGGGAGGGTCATCGGTGCACTCCTAGATGAGCGTCCCGGCATAGCTGGGCTAGGGACGTGCTCGCGCCGAATGGCGGGCACGGGAGTCCCGTGGTGAGCACGTCGATGGGTTCGACCCCTCGGAGGTCCGCTGCGTGTGGGGTCCGGGGCCGGTTCCGGGCCGATACGGCACTGGCAAGCCGATCAGTCTGAGCGCACCAGGCAACGCGGTCCCCCGCACATGCCGGCCACCAACGTTCAGGCCGGCGGTGGTGCGGAGGGCGCCGCTGACGGGAGGGTCACTGACACCCATGCCGACACCGCTGGGTGCAGGTTCGGGAGCGGAAGGCCGGCGCAGGCGTCGGCCCGTTGCTGTTCGTGGAGGGCGGCTTGCGGAGGCATCCCCCTGACCGGGTGAAGATCAGAACATCCTCGTGCTGGACGACGGAGAGAGGGATGCCTCGTCGGCGGGCGTCGCGAACGTTCTTCATCTGGAAGAACGAGGGGCGGGTGACGAGGCGGCCGTTGCGGATGCCGGCAAGGAGGGCGACGCACCGTTCGGTGGGGGTGAGGCCGGCGGCTTTGCCGGCGGCGATGACAGCGGAGGGCAGGTCGATGAGTTCGCCGCGCTCCCGCCATGGGCGGGTGGTGACGACAGCCTTACCGCCGGGACGCAGCATGGTGCGGCATTGGACGAGGATTTCGGTGAAGGCGTCGAGGAGGTGGGCGGTGGGGACGTGGGCAAGGTTGGCGGGATCGTGGCTGTAGCGGAAGTCCTTCTTCACCACGCCGCGTTCGCCGGTCTCTCTGGTGGAGCGGACTTGCCCGTGGACGCTGGGCCCGTAGGGCGGTGAGGTGACCACGAGATTCACCTCACCGTGCAGTGTGGTGGGGATGACCTCGGTGAGTCTGCGGGCGTCGGCACAGCGGACGGTGCTAGTGCACTTACCTTCTGCGTCGCTGGCGAAGGTGGCGTTGCGTGAGGCGAGGTTGGCCCACTTCGGTTCGTACTCGATGCCGATGGCGTTGCGGCCGAGGTGGAGGGCTTCGACGAGGGTGGTGCCGATGCCGCACATCGGGTCGAGGACCAGGTCGCCAGGCTTGGTGTACGTGGCGATGGCGTGGGCGGCGATGCCGGGGTGCATCTTGGCGGGGTGGGCTGCCGAGCCGGGGACGTAGCGGTCCTTGCGTTGGGCGGGGGCGGACGTTGGGGCGGTGTTCCACACCGAGTCGGAATGGGGCACGGTGACTCCTCGGGGGCTCAGGCGTGGTGGATCGCGGTAAGGACGATCAGGTCGCTGTGGGTGACTCCCGGGCTGGCGTCGCTGGGAGGGGCGGCCACAAGTTGGTCTCCGGCGGGGTGGGTGTGGGCGACGATGATGTGCTGCAGGTAGCGGAAGCCGGCGGTGCGTGCGCAGGCGATGAGCGAGCCGAGCGGGTCGGTGAGGCCTACGTTGTCGTCCCGGTGCTGGCGGGTTGCCAGCAGCAGCACTCCGTCGGAAGGCAGGAGACGGTGCGCTCGGTGGAAGAAGCCGGACCAGCCCTCTTCCATGGCTCCGGGCATCTCGCTGGCGGCCCCGCCGGTGAGGTTGTCGGTGCGAGCGGGGAGGACGTCGGGGTGGAACTCGGCAAGCAGCATGGTCATCCTGCTCGGTGCCCCGTTGCCATAGGTGACCAGGTTGGCGCGGGCATCCATGCCCGGTCCGGTGTCCGGGATGGAGATTTTGAGCAGGGCGGCGGGCGGCTGGTCCGGGTGGTGAGTGAACTCGGTGCGGATCTGCTCAATTGCCCAGTTGGGCAGCACGGCGCCGGGTGCAGGCACGGTGTCCGGCTGGTCGGGGGCGGGGAGCCAGACCGTGGTCGGCAGGGGGCGAGCGGTGTGGCGACGACGGGCGGTGCCTTGAGCACGGCGGTGAGTGGAAGACATGGACGAGTGGCGCCCGGGAGCGGGTCCAAACCGTCTGGTGCTGACGTGAAGTAATAGGGACGCGTGCGGGCGATTCTGACGTCGCCAAGAGAGGCGTTCGAAGCGGGAGTCCACCAGCAGGGGTGTCGCCCATGACGGGAGCTCGGGGAGGGTAACTCTCCGGTTTGTCCAGGTCAGGCGATTGGTGGCCCAGTGGCGAGCCACCTGCGAGCCAGTGCCGAGCCACCCCGGAAGTGCGCGGTGGCTTCAGTGAGGACGGGTCGAAAATTCTTTGTGTTCGATTCTGGCGGTACTCCTACGGGAGCAGTGCTGGTCACCGCAGGCAGACCGGGGGTTGGTCGTCGCACATACTGAGCCAGTGGTTCGGTTGGCGCATGTGGCTGGTCCGCGACTGGTCCGTTCGTGGCGCGAGGCGGTGAGAGGGCTTGCGGCGAAGGTTGTTCGCCACTCCCGCAAGGAGATGCACATGCGCCACACCCCCGCTCCGCCAGCCACCGTTTCGCTTGTGCGCGTCCGCTCGCCTCGCCGCTGCAGGTGCTGGAGGAGTCCTTCCTCGCCCTGGCCACTGCACCCCAACCGCTCACGCTGCCCGCGCACCTGATCTGTGAGGAGCCTGAGGAGGACGTGCTGCCGGTCGACCAGGTCCGTACTCGGCTCGCTCACGCTGCCACCTCCACGGCGCTGCGCGAGCGGACCTGGGGGGAGGTGATCCGCCGCGCTCAGCGCCTGGGCGAGCCCTGGGACACCGTGGCCGTCGCAATGACCGTTCCGGTTCTGCGCCGGATGCTGGCCCGTCTTGCCTACCCGGCCCACCTGGAGCGCGCTGAAGTCGAGCAGGAGGCTCTCGCCGCCGTCGCCAGTGCTCTGCCATCTGTGGACGCCAACGCGGTGGACGCCGCCAGGGAGTTGTTCGCGGCCGCCGACCGGGCCGTCCACCGGCTGGCGTATGCCGCGCGCCGCCGCGCCGAACGCGAGACCGGTCAGGACGCTGCTCACCTCGGCCGCCTCGCTGGTCCTTCCCATCGCGCGGATCGCGCCGGCTGTCACGTCGCCGGTCATGGAGCCGAGGTTGGCGAGGAGAGAGACGAGTACGCGGTACTGGCCCGCGCCGTGCGGGCCCGCGTCGTAGACCTCGCCGAGGCGCAGTTGATCGCTCGGACGCGGCTGGGAGGCGAGTCGATGGAGTGTCTGGCCGTCGAGCGCGGGTGAGTGTGCGTCAGCTGTACCGTCGGCGTGCTGCCGCCGAGCAGCAGTTGGCCGTCCACATCTGTCACCAGATGCGTGAGCAGTAGGGCCAGTGCCGTAGATCGCCAACTTCCGCCGTGGATGTCAATTTCCTGGTCGTAAGTCTCTATTAGGGGTACGCGGCACCCGGGTGCGCACCACGCGCCTGGGTGCCGATGCCCTGGCCCAGGGCGCGCGGTTTGCTCCCAGGCCACCGCGTGTGGGGTGGACGCACCGTCTCGTGCTGACACCCGAGCACCGTGTTCCCGTTGCCGCTCCTGAAGGAGGTCGGCCCCGGGCATCGGATCCGTGTTCACCCCACACCGCGCACTGCTTTGCCGATGTGGCCCACCGAGCCGCCTCGGTCCCTTGCGTTCGTCTCTGCCCACATGTGCTGGGCCTACTGGAGGTGCGTCCGTCATGCTCGCAAGACTTCGTCGGTCGCACCGATGGCAGATCTGGCTGGTAGGCCGTTGGATGGTACGGCTCCTCGTCGTCACTGCATTCGTCTGCTGCGTCCTGCTGGTAAGCCCACCGCGGGTATGGGCGGTCGCAGACATCCCGACCGTGATCAAGAACCTGCGGAACTGGATCGTCGGCCTTCTCTCCGGCCTCGCCACGTTGTTTCTCACCTTCGGCGGGCTGCGCTACCTGATGGCCGGGGGTGACCCGGGCGAGGTCGAGGGCGCAAAGCGGGCCCTGAAAGCCGCGGCCATCGGCTACGGCCTGGCGATCCTCGCCCCGGTCCTGGTCACGGTGCTGCAGAGCATCGTCGGAGCGGGTACCGATGGCGGTGGGAAGTGAACCCTGGCAGGCGCCTCGCACGCGCCGCTCTACTCCTCGTCGTGGCCGCCTTCGTTGTGTTTCCGATGTCGGTCTCACCCGCCTACGCGTACGCGGCGCCCCATGCACCCGCCGCTCCGGATCCGCCACGGCCCGAGCCACGTCCTGCGCCCGGCCCCTCCGCCCCGCAGCGGCAGACGACGGGTTCGCCCAGGCCGGATCCTGTCCCTGGGCCAACGCCCGCACCGGGACGGCCATCCTCAAAGCCTTCTCCGAAGCCTTCGCGCCCAGCGTCCCCGGAGCCGGCGCCAGGTCCGACGCCGCCGGCGTGTGAAGCGATGGGGAAGAAGTGCGTCAAAGACACCTCCTCGGGCTGGGATGCACTCACCGACTTCCCCGGGATGATCGTGGACGCGATCACCTCGTTCCTCGGCCTCCTGATCGAGCAGGTGATGAAGCCGGTCCGCGAGTTCCTCGCCGACACGCTGCTGGCGACGCCAGACGTCACGAAGCACGCCGACGTCAAACGGCTGTGGGCAGCCATGCTGAAGATCACCTTCGGTGTCTATGTGCTGTTCGTGACTGCGGGTGGCGTCACGGTCATGGGCTACGAGACTGTCCAGACCCGCTATGCCCTCAAGCAGATCCTGCCGCGGCTGCTGTTGGGGTGGTCGCGGCCACCACTTCCCTGACCATGATGGGCAAGGCGATCGGCCTGTCCAACGCCCTCGCCCACGCGATCATGGCCACGGATATGGCCGACGCAGGGCAAGGCATGGTCGAACGCGTCCTGCCGTTCGCGCTGTTCGGCGTCGCCGGTCTGAAGCTCTACCTGATCCTGCTGGCCATCTTGATGGTTGCGCTGGTCCTCGCGGTCCTGATCGGCTTCATGGTGCGCGTCGCGGTCCTGGCGCTGCTGGCTGTCTCGGCACCCCTCGCCCTGGCGTGTCATGCCCATCCGCTGAGTGACCCGGTGGCCCGGCTGTGGTGGCGTGCCCTGGGCGGGTGCCTGGTCATCCAGGTCGCGCAGTCGATCACGTTCATCCTCGCCATCAAGCTCTTCTTCGCTCCTGGAGCGACGACGCTGGGAATCCCGAAGTCCGACCAGCTGGGCACGATGCTCGCCGGTCTCGGCCTGTTCTGGGTGCTGTTCAAGATTCCCGGCTGGGCATTGCAAGTGGTCTTGCGCGGGACTCCCGTCCACCAGCCGCAGGCGCCTGCCACAGTGCGAATGCTGCGTCATCTCGCGTTGTACCGGCTCATGGACCAGTACCTGCCCGGGATCGGAATGTTGCGCCGCCGCCCTGGCGGCGGCCGTGGCGGCGGAGGCGGCGGCGCGTGGGGGCTCGGTCCGCGTCGTGGTGGACCGGGGGGTGGGGGTGGCCGCCCGGGACGCGGTGGTGGCCCGCCTGGCGGGCCAGGAGCTGGTCGTGGCGGGGGCAGGCGTGATCGAACTCCGGGCGCCCGTGGCCGAGCCAGCCTGCCTCACGCCGAAGGACGATTGGCCGAGCATCGTCCGGCGCCCACAGCCCCTGAGACCGGTCCAACGCCCCAACCCGGCGCCATGGGTCTGGTGGCCCCATCAGCTGGTGGCCCTCAACGTCGCGGCATTCGGCCCCGCTCATCTGGAGGCTCGCCGCCTCGACGTCATGGACCGAAGGGCACCCTCCTCGCTCCTGCAGCGAAGGGTTCCCGCATGATCCGTCCCGCCCAAGCCCGCAGTAGCCGGCAACTCGCCTCACACAGTCGCGCTGATCAGGCAGCTGCCCAGCCCGGGCTGCCGACCCGCGCCTTGCTTCCCCCACCGCCTTCCGGACTTGGACCCGCCCCGGCATCGGCGTCGGCATCGCGTGCGCGCCAGATGGCGCTACGCATCCCCGCCGAGTGTGCACGGCCGCACCCGCCCCGCCCTGTGCAGCTGCGGCTCCCCCTCGAACCGCCCCGGAGGAACCCGTGAATGGTCCCGACGACCCTGCAGACGCTCCGTACGCCACACGCATCCCCGTCGACATCTCCCGCCCCGACCGCCTCTTGGGCCCTTTCACCGCCCGGCAGACCGTCATCCTCACTGCGGCAGCCGGAACCCTCTACGGCGGTTGGTGGATGACGCGCCCCTTCATGGCACCCCTCACCTATGCGGCGCTGGTGATTCCCGTCGCCGGGGCGGTGATGGCGCTTGCGCTCGGCCAGAGGGAAGGCATCGGCCTGGACCGCTTCCTGGCAGCCGCCCTCGCCCATACCCGCGCTTCCAAACGCCGGGTCGATGCTCCCGAAGGCGTCCCTCCCTTGCCCGCCGCCGTCCCCTCTCGGTGGGTGAAGGCCGCAGGGCCGGCTCCGGCCGCCGTGCGCATGCCGTACAAGGGCGTCACCGCGGACGGAGTGCTCGACCTCGGTTCTGACGGCCGTGCTGCCATGGCGACGTGTTCCACGGTCAACTTCGAGCTGCGCTCGGTCTCCGAACAGCAGGGCTTGACCTCTGCCTTCGCTCGCTGGCTGAACTCGCTGACCGGCCCTACGCAGCTGCTGGTGCGGTGCCATCGCATCAGTCTGAACGGCCTCGTCGGTGCGCTCCAGTACAACGCCGCTGCTCTGCCGCACCCGGCGCTGGAACAGGCTGCCCGCGCCCACGCCGACTTTCTCGCCGACCTCGCCGCCGGCGACAACCTGCTCGGCCGGCAAATCCTGCTGGTGGCTCGCGAGCAATCGCCGCTCCACGGCAGCAGGCGGCTCGGTACGGGCGACGGTCGGGTATTGCAGCGCATCGACGAGGCCACCCGCGCCCTGGCATCGGCCGAGATCACCGTCACTCCCCTGGACGCCGCCCAGACCGCCCGCACGCTCACCGCAGCATGCAACCCCGACACACCCACCCACCCCGCCAGCGGATCGGAAGGTCACCACGCATGACCCATCTGCTTCCCGGACGCCGTCGCCCCCACCCCTCCTCAGACACGGCCATCGACAGCGCGACGCTGCTCGACGCTGCCGGGCCCGAGTCGATCGAGGTCCACGCCCGCGCGCTGGCGATCGGTGCCCATCTGGCCACCACCCTGGTCGTCACCGGCTACCCGGCCGAAGTCACACCCGGCTGGCTCTCCCCGCTTCTGAACTTTCCCGGGCATCTCGACATCGCCCTCCACATCGAGCCTGTGCCCAACCCCGTGGCTGCTGAAGGACTCAAGAAGCAACGCGCCCGCCTGGAATCCGGCCGGCGGGCACGCTACGACAAAGGCAACCTGGACGACCCGGACACCGAGGCCGCTGCCGCGGATGCTGCGGAACTCGCCTATCGCATCGCCCGCGGCGAGGGAAAGCTCTTCCACGTTGCCCTCTACCTGACCGTCCACGCCGCGGACGAGGAGTCGCTCGCCGAGCAGGCCGCAGCCGTCCGCGCGATCGCCGAGTCCCTCCTGATGTCGGTGGCGCCTACCACCTACCGGGCCCTGCCTGGCTGGCTTGCAAGCCTTCCGCTCGGCATCGACACCCTCAAGACCCGCCGCACTTTCGACACTGCTGCGCTCGCCGCGTGCTTCCCCTTCATCAGCCCTGACCTGCCTGCTGCCACCGGCACGGACGGCGAGGCCGCGGGAGTCTTGTACGGGCTCAACGCCGTATCCGGCGCACCGGTGCTGTGGGACCGCTTCGCCCAGGACAACTACAACTCCATCACCCTGGCCCGCTCCGGCGCCGGCAAGTCCTACCTCGCCAAACTCGAACTCCTCAGGCTTCTGTTCACGAGCGTCACGGCCTCCGTGATCGACCCGGAGGACGAGTACGTACGCCTCGCCGAGACCGTTGGCGGCACCGTCATCGCGCTCGGCGCAGACGGCGTGCGCCTCAATCCGTTCGACCTCCCGGCAGGGGCAGAACCCGAGCAGGATCTCCTGACCCGTCGTGTGCTGTTCCTGCACACCTTCCTCGCCGTACTGCTGGGAACGGACCTGGCTGCGGCCGAGAAGGCGGTGCTCGACCGGGCGATCCTCGCCACCTACGCGCGTTCCGGGATCACCGCGGATGCTCGTACGTGGACCCGCACACCGCCCACGCTCGCCGACCTGGCCACCGTCCTGACCGACGACGGCGACCAGACCGCGACCGACCTCGCCGACCGGCTAGCCCCGTACACCACCGGCTCTCATGCTGGCCTGTTCAACGGCCCCAGCACAGCAACCACTTCCAGTCACCTGGTGGTCTATGCACTGCGCCAGCTGCCGGAAGAGGTCAAGGCCCCGGCGATGTTGCTCGCCTTGGACGCGATCTGGCGGCAGGTCGCTCATCGTGCTCAGCAGGGCCGCCACCTGGTCGTGGTCGATGAGGCGTGGCTGCTGATGCGCGAGGAGGCGGGGGCCCGCTTCCTGTTCCGCATGGCCAAGGTCGACCGCAAGTACTGGACGGGCCTGGCCCTGATCACCCAGGACGCCGACGACGTGCTCGCCTCACCGCTCGGGCGGGCGATCGTCTCGAACGCCGCCACGCAGATCCTGCTGCGTCAGGCACCACAGGCCATCGAGACGATCAGCGACAGCTTCCATCTCTGCCAGGGTGAGCGGGAATTCCTGCTCTCCGCCTCTCGTGGTGAGGCCCTGCTGCTGACCGGCGACCGCCGACACAAGGTCGCCCTGATCAGCGTGGCAGCCCCCGGCGAACACGACGTGATCACCACCGACCCCGGGGAACTCGCCGCCCAGCTTCTCGACCGCGACCTCGATTCCGACGACTCGTACACCGGAGAGTCCCTCGACGACGAGGGCTGGGCATGATCAGGGCACACCCACTCTCCATGCCTACACAGCCAAGCGGTCCCGCACTCGACTTCCTGATCGACCCCAACGGCTTCTGGACGGATGTCAGCAGCGGTACCGTCAACTGGCTCGGGACCCAGGCGCCGCTTCTCGCCCCCTATGCCGCCGCCATCGCGGCCGGCGGCTACCTGCTGCGCCGCCACCTGCGTCACCGGAGGCAGCGCCGTATCGTCGAGGGCGCTCGCTGCATCGAGATCCTCGCCCCGCCCCACGTCGCCCCCAAAGGCGGCGAAGTCCTCTGGGCCCAGCTGTCCGGTCTGCTCCGTCCATGGTGGCGCCGCCTCACCAGCGGCCAGCCTCACCTCTCCTTCGAGTACACCTGGTCCCACACCGGACTGCGCATCCGCCTATGGGTCCCGGGCGCCGTCCCCCTGGGGCTCGCGCGCCGCGCGGTGGAGGCCGCCTGGCCCGGCGCCCACACCCGCGTCACCGACCCCGTCCCCCTCCTCCCACACAGGCACACCATCACCGCTGGACGCCTGCGCCCGGCACGGCCCGACAACCTGCCCCTGCGCACTGACCACCCCACCGACCCGCTGCGCGCGCTGCTCCAAGCCGCCACCGGCATGGCCGAGCACGAGGCGGCCTGCGTACAGATCCTGGCCCGGCCGGCCACCGGCCGGGCCGTGCGCCGCGCCCACCGCCAGGCCCGCCGCCTCAAAGCAGGGCACACCCCAGCTCGCCTGCCCGCCCTGGCTGCCCTGCTCCTCCACCGCCCTCAGCCCTCCACCACCAGCAAACAGGACCCCGAACACGGAGCCGCCGTAAGGCAGTCGGCGCAGAAACTCTCCGGGCCGCAGTGGCAGTGCGCCCTCACGTACGCCGCCGCCTGCGCCACTGGCCAGGAACGCGCCGATGACGTAGCGCGCGGCCGGGCGCACGCCCTGGCTTCGGCGTTCGGTCTGTTCGCCGAACGCAACTACCTCGCCCGAACCCGCATCGCCCACCCAGAGCCATGTCTGAGCACGCGGCATTTCCCCTCCCGTGCCGCGCTGCTCTGCGTACCGGAACTGGCCGCCCTCGCCCACCTCCCCTTCGACGCCGACGCGCCGGGCGTACGGCGGGCCGGTGCCCGTTCCGTCCTGCCGCCTCCGCAGATTCCCGAACCCACCACCGGCGGTGGCGTCAAACCCCTGGGTCGCTCGGATACGGGTGCTCGCCGTGGCGTTGGGCTCGCGGTTGCCGACGCCCGCCACCACCTCCACGTCATGGGCGCGACGGGATCGGGCAAGTCCACCCTTATCGCCAACCTCGCCCTCGACGACGTACGCAATCACCGCGGCGTGATCGTCATCGATCCCAAGGGCGATCTGGTTACCGATCTCCTGGACCGCCTCCCCGATACATGCGCGGATCGCCTCGTCCTCATCGACCCCGACGACCCCCACACGCCCCCGTGCCTGAACGTGCTGGATGGCACGGACATCGACGTCGTCGTCGACAACATCACCGGCATCTTCCGCCGGATCTTCACGGCCTTCTGGGGGCCCCGCACCGACGACGTCATGCGTGCCGCCTGCCTGACCCTCCTCAAGCACCGCCAGCGCACCGGTCAACTGGTCACCCTTGCCGACATCCCCCGCCTGCTCGGCGAAAGCGCCTATCGGCTCCGCATCATCCCCGCCCTCAAAGACCCCGTTCTCCGCGGTTTCTGGGCCTGGTACGAGTCGATGTCCGAGCCGTCCCGGGCGGCGGTGGTCGGGCCGGTGATGAACAAGCTCCGCGCCTTCCTGCTGCGCAACTTCGCCCACCGCGCCATCGCCGCCGGCCCCTCCACCTTCGACCTCACCCAGGTCCTCGACGGCGGGATCCTGCTCGCTCGCCTGCCCAAAGGTGCCCTCGGCGAGGAGACCGCCCGTCTGCTGGGCTCCTTCATCGTCGCCGGAACCTGGCAGGCCGCAGCCGCCCGCGCCCGCTCACCCGAACACCAGCGGATCGACGCCACCCTCAGCATCGACGAGGCCCACAACTTCCTCACCCTGCCCTACCCGCTGGAGGACATGCTCGCCGAGGCCCGCGGCTACCGCCTGTCCATGCTCCTGGCCCACCAGCACCTCGCCCAGCTCCCCCGCGACCTGCGCGAAGGCATCTCCGCCAACGCCCGCAACAAGGTCTTCTTCAGCGCCTCCCCCGAAGACTCCAACGCCCTGGAACGCCACACCCTCCCGGCACTGGCCGCCCACGACCTCGCCCACCTCGGCCCCTACCAGGCCGCCGCCCATCTCCTGACCAGCGGCGCAGAGTCCGCCGCGTTCACCCTCACCACCCGCCCCCTGCCACCACCCGTCCCCGGCCGCGCCAAAGACCTGCGGACAGCGGCGGCCGGGCGCACCGGCCCCTGTTCCCCCACCCGCCCATAAGCCGATAGCCCTGAGCCGACCCGAACTCCCTTGGTGGTGACCTGCCATGCCTGCACTTCCACGGCCGGCCTCCGGCCCCGGCTCCCGCTACACCGCCCGCGCCGCCACCACGCGCACCCGCCACCCCACCCCACGGCACATGGACGTAGCGGCCCTCACCCGCCGCCTCACCCACCGCGACCTGTGG
This sequence comes from Streptomyces endophytica, assembly GCF_026153355.1. GTDB lineage: Bacteria > Actinomycetota > Actinomycetes > Streptomycetales > Streptomycetaceae > Streptomyces > Streptomyces endophytica. The sequence goes on from NZ_CP110636.1 coordinate 6,330,193, forward strand.
TTGGTCCGCATGCTCCACGAACACCGAGTACTGACCACACACCAGATCGCCCGCCTCGCCTACACCTCACTGCGCTCCGCCCAGCGCCGCCTGCGCACCCTCCACCAGCACACGGTGCTTGACTCGTTCCGGCCGCTCACCCAAACCGGCTCGGCCCCCGAGCACTACACCCTCGGCCCCGCCGGAGCCGCCCTCCTCGCCGCCCACGGCGGCCTGGACATCTCCGCACTCGGCTGGCGGCCCACCCACACCGGCCGCATCGCCTACTCCCCCTCCCTCGGCCACGACCTGGGCGTCAACGACCTCCTCACCCACCTCGCCGCCTACGCACACACCACCCCGAACGCCGGCCTGCCCCTCTGGCTCTCCGAACGCTCCGCAGCCCGCCGCTGGAGCGACATCATCCGCCCCGACGCCTACGCCCACTGGCGCGACGGCGACCACCTGCTGCCCTTCTTCCTCGAATACGACACCGGCAGCCAGACCCTCTCGCGCGTCGAAGCCAAACTCGCCGGCTACGCCGCCTTCACCACCGCCACCAGCACCCGCCCCGCCCTGCTCATCCACACCCGCACGCAGTCCCGCGACCAGGCACTACGCCGCCACCTCGCCGCCACTGCACACGACCTGAACCTGAAAGTAGCTACCTCCTCCGCGGACTTCACCACCACCAACCCCTGGGGCCCCTGGTGGGCACCGCTCCAACCCGGCAGCCACCGCACCACCCTCACCCACCTCGCCACCCAATGGCCCAACCTCAGCCCCGCCTCCGGCCTGGAACCAACCGACGCCGACACCGCACTCACCCTCCCCGTGCCACCAGTGCCGCCCGCCCCGGACACCGCCCCATGAGTTCCCTCCTCACAAAAGCAGTCGCCGGCATCGGCTGCGCGGTCATCGCCCTACCGGTCCTCGCCGCCCTCGTCATCGCCGCACCACTCAGCAACATGACCTCCGCCAGCAACACCTCGGCCACCCCGAGCAAACACGCCCGCACCGACATCCCAGCGCGCCTACTCGCCCTCTACCAGCGCGCCGCCCTGGAATGCCCTGGCCTGTCCTGGACCACCCTCGCCGCAATCGGCAAAGTCGAGACCGACCACGCCCGCCACCCCACCATGGTCTCCGCCGCCGGGGCCGTGGGACCGATGCAATTCTTGCCTTCCACGTTCAACGCCTACGCCCACCCCATCCCGCCCGGAGGGAAGAGACCGCCCACCCCCTGGGACGCGGTCGACGCCGTATACGCCGCGGCGAGACTGCTGTGCGCCAACGGCGCCAGGAACAGCAAGAACCTCCGAGCCGCGATCTACGCGTACAACCACTCCCATGCCTACGTGAACGAGGTCCTCAAGATCTCGCATTCGTACGCAGCCGCCACCCTCACCCCAACTGGCCCCGCAGCCAAGGCAGTCGCCTTCGCCCGCTCCCAGCTCCGCACCCCGTACGTCTGGGGTGGCGACGGCCCCTCCGAGGGCGGTTTCGACTGCTCCGGCCTCACGAAAGCGGCCTACCACGCCGCAGGCATCACCATCCCCCGCGTCGCCCAGGCCCAGTACGACGCCGATCCCCACCTCCCGAAAGGCACCCCCTTCGCCCCGGGCGACCTGCTGTTCTTCGGCCCCAGCCCCCGGCACATCACCCACGTCGCCCTCTACACCGGCGCCGGCAAAGCCATCGACGCCCCACACCCCGGAGCAGTCGTCCGCCAAGCCCCGGCACACACGGCCGCCGCCGACTTCCAGGGAGCCACACGCCCCGCAGCACGAGCAGGCGGCGCATGGTGAAGCAGATCCAAGCCTGCGAAGCCGTCGAGCTGCTGCGCAACATGACCCGGGTCCTGTGCGTCGTCGGGATCCTGGCGCTCGTCTTCACCACAGTCAACGTCACCCGCTTCGCCATCAGCCGACACGTCCCCCTCCCCATCGCCGTCCTCCTCGACCCCATGCTCGGCATCGCCCTCGCCGGGGTCCTCTACGTAGACGCCCGCCTCGCTTCCTGGGGCATCCGCCCACCGGCCTGGTCCACCACACTCCGCTGGAGTGCCGGCTCCACCGCCGCCCTCATGAACACCTGGGAGAGCCTGTGGCCCGACGGACAGATCGGCTGGCCCAACCAAGCCGATCCGGCAGCCGTCCTGCTCCACCTCACCCCCGCCCTCCTCCTCATCGCGCTCACCGAAACCATCGCCGCCTACCGCCGGACCGTCACCGACCTCCTGAACCAGATCGGCATCTCCAGGTCCACCGATCCGACCGATCCACACACCGCTCTGGCATCCCGATCGGCCTCGGCGGCAAGCAACCAACTGCACACGGCCTCACTCACGACCAACCCCTCAGATCAGGCCCCGATCGGAATCCACGTCCCGGACGTGCCCGACGTCCAACCCGACGCGCCCAACAGCGCACCACCCGGCCGATCGTCCCTTCCCAGCCCGCCAGCACCCCCTACCGGGGCCGCAAACCCCGATGTCTGGCCGCACGCCATCGCCGTAGACGAAGCCGCTCGCGTCGCCACCGGCAAGCCGGCGAGCATCTGGCGGCTACGTACCGATCTGCACATCGGCCCCAAACGCGCTCGCCAGATCCACCACGATCTCCAAGCCCGCTCCCCCGACCCATCACACCCAATCGGATGAACCGCCCCCGCCCGCTCCCGCCAGCTCCGCCGCCGCGCCCAGCAGGAAGACCCACGACGCCCGCCGTACGCCGATCGACACCGCTCACCGCTCACCGCTCCGCACCGATCGGCCCCGGCCCTCGCGCCACCACTCTGACCAGCATCGATCCCACGCCATCCCATCGCTTGACTTCCTACCGCGGTTCGAGCGTCCATGGTCGCGGCCGACGGGACCACGGACCGCATCACGCGAACCGCTCCCGCCACAGCCACGTTCGCCCGGACACACGCGATGCGCACGCGCCTGGCGAACACCCACGGGCCGCACACCGGGCCCGCCCCCGGCCGGGGACCTCAACCACCCACACCACCAGGGAATCGAGGACCCTCATGTCCGACACCACACCCGACAGCACATCGACGCAGCACCCCGCACCCCAACCGCTGACCGGACTGACCGAAGCACAAGCCGCCATCTACACCCAACTGGTCGCACTCACCGAACCGACCACGGTCATCGAACTCGCCCTCGCCGCAGGCGTCGGCAAGTCCACCGCCGGAAGGGCACTGCCCATGCTGGAAGAACGTGGCCTGGCCGTACGCTCCCCGGGCGGGCACGACGGCCCCCGGCGCAAGCCCGACCTCTGGTACACCGCCGCTATGGCCAACGAGGCCATCAGCACGCCGTCGAACGACGAAGCCCCCGCGCTAGCCCAGCCAGAGCCCTGCACGGACGACACCACCGGCCCCACCAGCAGCTCCACTGAAGCAAACGACAACTCCCAGGAAGAGCCCACGCCGGGCGCCACTTCTTCCGACACCGACAGCATGGACACCTGCGCCGAAGAGGACGCCAACGCGCCACAGAGCGACCCGTCTCAGGACACCGAGCACAACGACAGCGACGGCACCAGCCAAAACGGTACGCACAGTGAGGAGGACAGCAGCAACGCTTCCGCGCCGCGGGAGAACCCCGAGCCGCCGACCGCACCGGCACCGCCCGCACCCAATGCAGAGGGGCGACTCGCGCCAGGAGCTCTCCGGCAGATGGTCATCGACCACCTCCAGGCACACCCCGACGAGGCATTCACCGCCACCCGGATCAGCCGCATCATCGAGAGGTCTTCCGGCGCCATCGCCAACGCGCTCGACAAGCTGGTCAGTCAGGGAATCGCCGAGCAGGTGAACGACCAGCCACGCACGTTCCGGCTCACCGACCCGGCGTGAACGACACCAAGTAGCCCCTCGCACCCATGCCAGGCGCACCCCACACATGAGGTGGGGTGCGCCTGGTCTCGATCTCCCCGTTATTGGTTAACCGTGCCCACCGGTCGTTCCATTCAGCTCAGGCGACGGGGGTGGTGCACTTGGCCCTGCACGGCGGCGACGACGAGTGGACCGGCAGCCCTTTCTCATCAGCCCGATCTCGATCGCCAGGACGCCCAAGGACTCCTCCGGGGCCGACCGCGCACCGGCGCTTCACCGAGTGGTCCGCCGCCCGAGTTTGGGCGAAACTACATCGGCTGGTCCTTGCCGAACTGGGCTCGCGCGGTGATCTGGACTGGTCGCGCTGCGCGATCGACTCAGTGAACATGCGAGCTCTGAAGAGGGAGACCGACAGGTCCGAATCCTGTCAACCGGAGCAAGAAAGGCTCAAAGATCCACTTGATCACCGAGCGAACCGGTTTACCCCTGTCCATCGGTATCTCCGGCGCCAACCTCCAGCCAGGCCCTGAAGCTTCTCGTATTCGGGATCCCACCCATCCGCTCCCGCCGCGGCCCACGCAGACGACGCCCCGCCAAACTGCACGCGGAAAAGACTACGACTACGACGACCTGCGCCGATGGCTCCGCAAGCGCGGCATCCGGCACCGAATCGCCCGCAAGGGCATCGAGTCCTCCACCCGACTGGGCCGGACCGCTGGACCATCGAGCGCGCTATGTCATGGCTCGCCGGCTGCCGCCGCCTCCACCGCCGCTACGAACGCAAAGCCGAGCACTTCCTAGCGTTCACCGCCATCGCCTGCAGCCCGATCTGCTACCACAGACTTACCAAGTGAGACGATCCCTTATCCGCGATCGTTTGGTCGCCGAAGCGATCAGGGATTGGCGGCAGCAGTCATCGCACTGCACAAGTGACCCGGGTGCCTGTTCGCCGGGCTAGGCCTGCACTGAGGGGTTTTGAAGTCCATATTGGCGGCACAAAGTCGTCGTCGCTCAGCTGACAAGTGGCGCCGCCAGCACTTCATCCGAGGTCTACGCCAACTTTGCGCTTCGAGCAAAGCGCTTACTTGGAGCAACTAAGCGAATGCTAAGAGTGCTTGATGTGCCCCTGCCCTTCTCAGCATGCGTCATGCCGGGCGCAGCTCTAGTGTGGAATTCACCCAGGAGGTTCTGGATGCCTGAGCAACAGACCCCACGGGTCGTCGAGGACTTCCGTGCCGCTTTGCACTCCATGAAGGACCTAAATGCGTGGCTGGAGTGCCACGACGAGGGCCTCGACGAGCTGTGTGTGTGGGCCCGAAACAACGATTCGGAGCTGCTGAGGGAACTGCCGCGGCAGCCTGAGGTTCGCGTGACTTTTCAGCGTCGGGCCGAGGACGCCTGGAGAAACACCCTAAGCAGCAGCCGCGTTTCATTCTGGATTGCTGAGGAACTGCTGTGTGGCGGCGGCCTGCCGCCTAGCAAGTCGAGGTGGGTAAAAGGAATCCTGGGCAAGGGCAGTGGAGTTCGGCGCCTCGCGGTATACAGCGATCTCACCGACATGCTCCGCCCGATTTATGGCACCGGACGCGCCAGGAGGGGAATCCAGCGCGGCGGCTGGGTGTATCTTCTGGCCGATGCCGGGAGGTCGGCGTTCGACCTGGAAAGGCCAGAAGTGGCCGTTCCGCTCTACGACGAAGCGTGGGAAGCCCGGCAGGCCTTGCGGCCTGGAACGCCGGCCACGGCCAAGGCTATCGCGCGCATCGCCATCCGGTACGCGATGGCCATCGGCTACCTATCGGACAGTGATGCGACTATCGGTTTCTTCGATATCGCCCTGGACCGGTTTCAAGAAAGCCGGAGTCTCCTCCTTTCGCACGTGCCCAACCCGGAACTAGCCTCCGAGTTTCTAGAGATCGCCATCGGCACCGACGAGGTTTGGCGAAACCGCCGGAAGAGGCGGCACGTTGGACTTTTGACGTCCGCCGAACACCGACTTCAGGCATTTCACGTCGCGGAGGGAGACCTGTGGGCGACCACGGGCCGAGCGTCGTCCGCGGTGAGGCCGGGCGACTACGACTACGCCTCTCTGCCGAAGGATAAGCGACCCAAGGCCGCACGCTACCTACTGAACACCACCGGTGCCGCGGAGGACGCAGGAGACTTCGATGTGGCCCTTACCTGCGCCCGGAAGGCCCTCACCCTCAGCGAGCGGTCGCCTGACCGGCTGAAGTCCCGCCTGGCGCTCATCCGGCTCGAGCGTGACCGGACAGCCATGATCGCTAGTTACGAACAACTACTGCGTGATCTTGTGTTCGGCGACGAGAACAGTCCGGCACAGCACAGCGCCACCATCCGCAAGCAGTTGTCAGACGCCGCTGGCGAAATGAGCAAGGTCCTCGCGCGTCTGGAACGCCCCACCGCGTCGTGGTTCTGGTCTCGGCTCTCCAAGGACCTCAGGAGCCGCTTCCCCAGGGAAGCGCCGAGCGCAGGCCGGGGAGACCGCGACTCGAATACGCCCCCTGCCCTTGATATCGCGGAAGCGGAATCATCCAGACCGGTACGGGCTACCGGCCGCGCTGGCCCTTCATCACCGGCTCCGTCCCACCGGGCAGACGAGGGCTGGGAACAGAGACTGGCCGACCGGGTGCACACCGAACACACTCACGGGCTGGTATTGACGCTCCTCGGCCTGGCCAATCGCCATCCCCAAGAAGTCCCCCCGACATCATCTCTTCTCGAGCGGCTCGCCGTAGCGGACCGGTGGCGACCGGCACGCCGCGGGACGCGTGCCAGCCGACTGCCGGTCGATCAATGCCGGTCGGGAACCGACGTGGTGCGCGTCTGCACGGAGATCGCAGATGAGTTCGCACAGGGCTACGCCCCGCTGTACCGCCCCGAGTTGCTGATCCGACTCCTTGAGAACGGCGGACTCGCCCAGGAACAGCGCCACGCTGTGGCCGAGGAGACTTACCAGGCCGGGCTCGAAGCCGGGCGGCCTCGGGAATCGATCAAGGCACTGTTGGAACTCATCAGGCTCCGTCATCAACGTGGCCGCCCTGACGCAGCCAGGAAGATCAACGATTTGGCGGCAGTGGCGTGCGACCTCATACAGGGTTCCCTAGAAAGGGCTCACGGGACGGCCGACTTGATCGACATTGCCCAGAGCCTGACAGCGGTCTCCAACCAGCTTGCCGGCCTGCTGGCTCTCCAGGGACATGAGGAGTGGGCCTTCAAGGCCGCACATGCACCGATCGGCGCCCTAAGCCGGGCGTTCGTGGATAGCCCGGACCTGATCCAGGAATACGAACTGGCGGAGCAGCGTCAGCACCGCGGTACACCGGATGCCAGTCAGCAACTGTTCGCCATGATGCTGGATCGGTTGAGGACAGGCGGTGAGTCTCACCGTTCCAAGGCCTCTCCGAAGCTTGCCGACGTAGCCGCTCCGTTCGGTTCTCCTGTCACCATCGTTCAACTGCTGCGCTCGCCGCAGTACGGCGCCTGGGCGCTCGGTGCCGACCTGACCAACGGCGACTGCCAGTACTGGTCTTGCCGTATTGAAGTTACCCCGCCCTTGTTGAACGTCCTGCGGGAAGCAATCGAGACTTGGACAGGCAGCCAGCATGGTCAAGATTATTTGCTGGAGGACCTGAGACGCCTTCACGCCACAGTCGTGCATCCGTGGATTGGACGAATCACCGAAGGCGCCGCCGTTGTTTTCATCCCTCACCGGGCCTTCTCAGGGCTCCCGCTCCATGCAGCCCTGGGCCCGGATGGACACCTGGTCGAGCAACATCGGGTGGGGTACCTGCCGAATTTCGAATCGCCGCCCTCCGGCGCGAGTATACCTCAAACCGCATTCATCGGCGGATGGGACAATTCCATCAAGGCGGTCGACGAGGCGCGAGTGCTGACCCCTCAGGTAGAGGACGAGTTTGGTTTCGACGTAGTAAGCCCTCACCAGGCAGCAGACGCTCGCGAATGCCTGCTGGGCCACACCGCCGAATGGGGAATCGTGCACATCGTTGCACATGGCGAATTCTATCGATGGCCGTTGTCCTCCACCTCCAAGCTCCGCCTTCTGGATGGAGTCACCGTGAGTGCGAGTGAATGGCTGCACTCAGGGTGTGGGGCATCTCTGATCTTCCTCAACGCCTGCACCGTCGGGCGGCAGGCACCGCACGCAGGGGATCTCAACGGGTTCCCACTCGCCCTGCGCGTTCGCGGAGCCGTCGCGGAAGTCTCCTGCCTGACACCGGTTACTGCGTCCGCAGCCTATGAATTCGCCGTCACCTTCTACAGTAAATTTGTGAGCCATGACACCCTGACCGCCTACCAGTCCGCCTGCCAGGAAGCCATCTCACAGGAGAAGCCGCCGAGAAACTGGATTCCTTACCTACATGTTGGGTTCCCGGTCTCCTTGAACACACCGCGGGGGATTCCAGCATGATTGCGGCCACGAAGAATAATGCGGAGAATAGTCAGGTCCTGGAATTGGTGGCTGATTCCCTGGCCGAGTTGCGGGTGGTGGCGGGACACTGTGGCACCGCCTCCTTGGGCCGCATGCTGCAGTTGACCCACTGGTGGCTGCACCCCGATGGCCGGCTCCTAGTGATCCCCGAGCCGGGCCTGGCACGAAGGGATCTCTTCCCGCTTCGGGGCCGCCATGCTCCGTGCCCCGGTGGCGTTCGCCTTCGGGCTGAGTATCGGCACCGGGACGGCCCGTACGCCGGGATCACGGGAGAGGTACTGCTCAACCCAGACGGCACTGGGGCTCGCGAACTCGATGCTCAGTACCGCGTTACCGCCGCATCAGGCACGATCGAGGTGGCGCTCCGGCAGCGCCTGGTGCCAGCAACTCACCAAACCTCCGGACGGAGATTCAGCGACGCAACCGACAGCCTCAACCTCCCCGCTCTCTATCGGGTTTGGATGGCGGGACAGGCGGCTGGGCATTCGTTTGGACCCGTGGAAGGTGAGGTGGTGACGCTGCCGGCTGTCGCCGATGCGCCTTGGCCGGTCGAGCTCCTGATCTCCACGAACGACCTCGCCTCCCTTGGCGCTCTCTCGTGGATCGTCTCTGCCCCCGGCCTGTCCCGGACAGACACAGGGGAACTGAGGATGTTCCTGCAGAACGGCCTGCTGCACTGTCAGAGCACCGCCCCGGAAGGTGCTCCCAGCATCTGCTGGAACGCGCCAATGCCGATTCCGGCGACCAACGCGGAGGCGCTGCTCCGCTGCACGGGAGCCACAGTGCACGGCCGTATCGCAGCCACCGGCCGACTGTTCGGCCATGAGGCCGCCTACGAGGCGCGCGTAGAGGGAGAGGCGATCGCTTCCGGCCCGCCCGATCCCGCTGACTTTGAACGATGGTGGCGGGAGCGCACGGTCGCTGCCGACCAGCCGTCCGCCGCCGAGACAGCACTACTTGAGGCGCCCGGAGCGTCCGCCCCGCCTGGGGCTCCATCTGTCCCAAACGAGGCCCAGCCGTGGCGCACACTGCGGGACCAAGGATTCGACCTCACCCTGGCAGGGCGGCACCTGCAGGCGGTCACGGTATTGCGACAGGCGCTCGCGGGATGCCAGGCCGAGCGGCACCATGCCACCGGACACCCCGCAGACTCTCTGCTCATCGACGAGGTCAACATCCTCACCAGACTGCTGCACTGCCACCGCTCAAGCGACGAGCTCGCCCCGGTACTGGAGACACTGCACGCTGCTGTCACAGTCCGCCGTGAACTCGCCCGGCGGCACCACCTCGCCCAAGTGATCCGGGAGCAAGCACACGGTGCGATGACCGCGCTCACCGACGTGTTGGAAGACTGGCGACTCCGGCTCGACACCGAAGTCGCCCGCATAGACCTACTCACCCATGCGGACGACTTCTTCGTCTCGCTCACCGAGTCAATCGCGGACCTCGGCCTGGATCGCACCGCACTGGCCGCCGCCGAACGGGGCAGGGGCCGGGTCTTTCTCGACGTGCAGGCCGCCCGCCGCAACAACGCGCACGAACTCGGAGCCGTGGAGGCGCTGAGCGCAGAAGAACTACTCGCCCAGATCCACATGAGCGACGCAACGGTGCTGGAGTACGCCGTGGGGTCCAACACCTCCCGCGCCTGGCTGGTCACCCCCGACGGGCAGCTCGACTCCGTGCGCCTACCGTCCGGCGCCTTGACCCTGCTGCCTCTCGTGGAACGCGCCCGCACGCTGCTGGAATCGGCACGACCCGACCAAGCCCAGATGAGCACCGTCCTGACCAGACTCCATACACTCCTCATCGCACCCCTGCCCCACAACTGGCTCCCCACAACCAGCCCCGCACCGAACCCGCCACCGCTAATCGTCATACCGCACCGCATGCTCTTCCACATCCCATTCGCCGCCCTCCGCGACGCGGAAACCGGCCAGTACCTCCTCGACCGCTGCGCTCTCTCCTACGCGCCCTCCATCGGCACACTGCGGTACGCCCGGGCGCGGCCGCGGCCGATACAGCGGCGGCTGGCTTGCTTCGTGGATCCGTCCCCCATGCCCGGCGGCCTACCGTCTCTGTCCGAGCTCCGCGCCAACTTGCATGCCATCACCGGCCACTATCTGCCCGATGCCCGGACCGAGCGGACCGGCCGAGGAGCAACCCTGGCGCGATTGCGGGACGACGCCTCCCAGCACGATGTGCTCCTGCTCGGCACGCATGCGCAGGCAGACGACGACCACGCCGACCATTCCTTCATCGCCCTGGCTCCGGACCAGACCTCAGGGCACGACGGGGTGGTCCGGCCGGGAGACCTCCAGCAGCTCGATTGCCGAGCGGAACTGGTCATCCTGATGGCCTGCCAGAGCGCCGGCGGACGTGTCACGGGTGACGGAGTCCAGGGGCTCGCCCGTTCCGTACTGCTCTCAGGTGCGGCATCACTGCTGGCCAGCCAGTGGAGCATCCCGCAGGAGCTAAGTCTGGATCTGGTGTACCGCTTTCACGAGCAGTGGCTGGCAAACGGCACAAGTAAGGCGGAAGCCCTGCGACGGGGACAGGCCGAGATCGCAACGCTCTATCCGGACCAGCCACAGCATTGGGCGGGCTTCCAGTTGACGGGGGCGTGGAGATGAGGGAGAACCGGGATGGATGCTCAAGAATTCCGCGATGATGAGGCGTTCGAACCAGTGGCGACCAAAGAACTGATCCTCACAGAGGAAACACTGCGCGGAGACGACGCCCCCAGACGGACCCTGGTGGAAGGCACAGTGAGGTACGGCGCACCGCGGATCGCTTACTTGCCGCCGTCCAACAGCACCGACCAGGAAACGGAAGTACACCTGCTGCCGAACCCGCAACGGTGGAAGATGTATCTCGCAGCCTTCCCCTACACCTTCGAATGGCCGGATACAGGGCGTACCTTCCACCGGGCTGATGTTAAGTTCGAGTCCCTAGAACCCAGCATTACTGCATACAGCCTGGTGCCCCTCGACGAATCGTCGCCGGTGGAATCGACCCGCAGCTACACGGTCACCCCGCAGTTCCAGTTCATGAATATGGGCGTCGGCTTGGGAGGTATCGCGCGGCAGGTGGTATTCACCAAACTCCAGCCTGTGATAACCGCCTACGGGCTCGGTACCAACGCCTTCTCCTGGCGATACTCCAGCCCTCCGGGCGGCAGCCTGCGTGACGGTTCTCGACTCTCTGCCGCCGTGCTGCAGGTGCCGCTGACCGTACAGCGGTTCACGCTGACAGCACGGACCAGCTTCACCGTCTCCCGGCGGCGCTATGGCAGATGGTTGGACGGTGACGGCGACAGCGACCTGTACTCCTTCGACATTGACCTCCACTCCGCTGAGTGAGCTCCTCAGGCCGTCTGAGCAGCAGTGGGTCCGCGCTTGGGGCTTGCTCAGGTGAGTAGCAGGGCTCGCTCTCCACGGATTGCCCCGACTCCTTCTAGTAGTGCTTTGTTAGGTGGTGTCGTAGGGCTGCCATGGGGTGGGTTGGTGGCAGGTGGGGCAGGTGCCGGTCCAGGTGGCCAGCAGGTGTTGGAGGAGGTCCAGGGCCTGGTAGAGAGTCAGGCCCTGGCAGGGACTTTTGGGCTCCTCCGCTGTTCGGTCAGGAACAGGTGGGCGGCGGTGACGAGGGTGACGTGCCGGTGCCAGCCGGCAAAGGATCGGCCTTCGAAGTGGTCCAGGCCCAGTGCGGTCTTCATCTCGCGGTAGTCGTGTTCGATGCGCCAGCGGGACTTTGCCAGGCGGACGAGGTCTTTGGCAGGAAGGTCGGTGGGAAGGTTCGAGATCCAGTACTTCACCGGCTCGTCTTCGCCGTCGGGCCACTGGGCGATCAGCCAGGCCAGGGGGATCGTGCCGTCGGAGGCCGGCTTGGGCCGCCGTCCCGCCAGGCGGACCCGCACCAGCACGAAGTGCGAGCTCACCGCGGCTTTGGAGCCCTTGCGCCAGACCACGGTCCGGCCCTGGGGGCGGCCTGCGGCCAGGACGTGTTCGCGTAAGGAGACCGGGCGGGTGCGGTAGCGAGGCAGCGGCCTGGGACCAAGTCCGCCGTAGGGGGGCTGATGTGGTTCGGCATCCTTGGGGTAGGCGATCATCTCGCCTTTCACCTGAAGGACGTAGCCAAGCCCACGGTCTTCCAGACCACGGCGGAAGTCGGCGTTGGCGCCGTATCCGGCATCTGCCGCCAGTGCGGCAGGCCGCAGACCGATGCCGGCCAGCTCGTCGAGCATCTCCAGCGCGAGCCGCCACTTGGGACGATGGTGTTCGCTGGCGGGGATGCGGCAGCTGTTCCTGCGGGCCACCGCATCGGGTCCATCCCATGAGAGGGGCAGGAACAGCCTCCACGACAGGGGGCACGAGGCCGTATCGAAGGCGGCGTGGAGACTGACCCCGATCTGGCTGTTGCCGACCTTCCCCAAGGTGCCGCAGTACTGCCGGGCCACCCCTGGTGAGGCCGTTCCGTCCTTGGGAAAGCCGGTGTCGTCCACCACCCACACCTCAGGCCGCACCACGGCAACCGCCCGCCATGCCAGACGGGCCCGCACCTGATCGACCGGCCAGGTCGAGGACGTCATGAACTGCTGCAACTGCTGGTGATCGATCCCCAGACGCCCGGCCATCGGCTGCATCGACTTCCGCCGCCCGTCCAGCAACAGACCCCGCAGATACAACCCGCCCTTGGCCCGCTGATCACGCCGCACCAACGGCGCGAACACCTCCCCAGCGAACTCCTCCAACCGCTGACGACACCCGGCAAGCTCCCCAGCCCTCATACAGCCAGCGAACTACCGAACACCAACCGCGACAAGACCAGCTAACAAAGCACTACTAGAACCTGGCCGACACCCAAAGTGGTCGACGAGAGCGCGCCCCGTGATCGCGTCTCTGGTGATACCTCAAAGGGGATCAACCCAGCCCCCAGCGCCATGTCAGCAAACGAAACAGGCCTGCCAGAGCTTGCCTCCAAACCCGGGGTCCTCCACGACAGCGAAGGACTGAAGCCGATGGTCGCCGGTCACCAAACGAGACACGACCCCCACCGCGGCAGGTATTTCAAACCCCAACGCTTGCATGCGGACACATGACAAGACAGCCACCTGTCCTGTGGGGACCACGCAGTACTCCAACCTCGGTCGGGACCGATCCTGCCTGCAGGCGGGCTATGGGCCACCCCTCGCCCAGTCGCCCGGCTCGGGTTGGCCTGGTGGACCGCGTGCTTGGGGGCCCGCCCCTCACATGGGTTCGTCACGGACCGACGCACATCGGCGCCACGCGAACCGCCTCCGCGTTCACCGCTGCACACGAGGACGGCCGGTGGATCTTCTTGCACCGCCTGAACGGAAACGAACACCGTACTGTCCGCCTCGCTACGCAAAAACTGAAGCAGCGTACATAGGTGCAAGCACCCGATGCATAGGCAGGCCCGGTAGCCGGCGGAGCCACGCACTGAGCCGATTGGAGCGCATCGCCGGACGTAGCGCCTCTCCTTCGAGAAGCCCTCACACGCACTGTTCCGGATGGGGCCATGCTGGGCGGAGGCGAGTGAGGGCCGCCCCCGGCGTTGGCCAGGGACGCCCCCTGAGGTCAGGCGTTGGCTTTGCCCAGGGCTGAGGCGGCAGCCTGGCCGATCGCCGCATCGGCTTGGGCCGGGTCGGTCAGTTCAAGCAGAGTGGCGCCGGGGAGTGGTTGAGGGTCGGGTGCGAAGGCGAGCCACAGCACGGCGCACCCCGCTTGCCGTAGGGCAGTGATGCGTTCGGCGGCGCGGTCGGCCTCGTGAGGCGCGTACAGGCCATCGGAGGCAACGACCAGCAGGCGGCCGGCTCCTGGCTGTGCGAGGCCGAGGCCGGCTGAGAGGGCGTCGATGGCTTCGGCGAGGCTGTGCCCCAGGCCCCTCGCGCTGAACTGTGTGACGTGCCTTGGGGCACGCCCTGGCGAGGTGATCGCGGTGATGGCGTGGTCGTAGGCGACGGTTGCGCAGCGTGAGTCGGGGTCGGTGAGGGCGGCGGCCTTGGCGACGATCCAGGCGGCCGAGGCGATCGGGCTGGTCGCCGCGTCCATTGAGCCGGAGACATCTACCGCGATTCCGACGCGGAGCGGTGGCGTGGGGCTGGGTCGGTGCACGGTGTGCGTCCAGGGGGTTGCGGTCGGGGTGACGCCTGCGGCTCGTTGTGCGTCCCGGGCCAGGGCCTGTCGCATGTTGAGGCGTCCGGGCGGGGCGGCCGAGGCGGTGGTGATGGCGGTGCGTTCCCGGTAGGCGGCCGCCCGCAGTGCTCGCGCCAGTTGCCCGGCGGCGGCCTTCTCGCCCGAGGTCGGGAGCCGGGTGCCGGTCACCGGCGACCGTCGGCGACTGTTCGCCGGTTTGCCAGGGGTGTACGGGCGTCCTCCCGGGGCGAAGACCTTCTCGGCGATCTTCGCGGCTTGCCGCGCATGCTGGGCCTGGGTGGCCTTGGCCTGGGCGCGGGCGGTGCGGGCGGCCGCAACCTGCGCTTCGGCAGCGGCCTGCGCGGCCTCGTTCGCCCGTACGTGGCCGATGACCTTGCCGATCGCCTCGGCCAGTTCGCCCTTGCGTCCGCTTGCCGGATCCGGGACTGGTTCCGGTGCCTCGGGTTCTGTGCCGAGGGCCTGGCACCAGGCTCGGGCGTGTTCCATCATCGTCTTCTCGTCCTCGTCGCCGGTGTGGTGGGCAGCGGTCCAGATCCCGGTGAGGGTTTGGAGCAGGTCGGGGCCGAGGATGCCGGTGACGGTGGTCTCCAAAGTTTCGGTCTCGTCCGGGTCCAGGACTCCGGCGTCCCGGCGGGCGAGGATCAGCCCGGCCGCGTAAGCCGCCTGCCACCGGTCGGTGGGGGTCTGGCTGGTGAAGTCGTCCAGGACCAGGGTGCGGATGGTGGCTCGCAGGTAGCGTCGGTCGCCGGGGCGGCGACGGAGGTGGGCGTGTTCGGCGCGGGATTCCTCCAGGACTTGCCCCGCCTTGTCCAGGGCGGTACCGAGCAGTGGGGCCGGGGTGTTCCAGCGGCTGTGGGCGGCGTGGGCGGCCTCGTGGACGAAGGCGCCCCAGGCCACCGGGTAGCGGTCCTCGTCGCCGTGGCGGGCCGGGTGAATGGTTGCGGGATTCAGCGGGGCAAAGAGGGCTGCGTCGATCTCAAGGTCGGCCGAGGTGGGGTAGAACGCCGCCGGGGCACCGGAGCGCGTTCCGTGCTGGCAGGTGACGATCACGTCGTGGCGCCCGGTGAGTTCGGGGAGGCGCTGGCTCAGGGCGGCGCCGATGCGCAGCCAGTGGTCGCTTTGTGCGGAGGGGCGCGGTTCGGGGATAAGTCCGCCATCGTCCTCCCAGCGGTGGGCCTCCCGCTCAGCTTCGGTCAGGGCGGGTGGTACAGGCTGGACGTGGTGGTGCAACTGTGCAGACATGGCAGGTCGTTCCCTTCGTACGGGGAGGGTGGCGTGGGGTGGGGTCGAGGTGGCCCTGAGGGGTGGGCCTGTGGGGCCCGGCGCGGCGATGCCGGGCCCCGGGAAGTCAGAGCTGTCGGCCCAAGGCCAGGGCGGTAACCGGCCTGCCGACTGCCTTGGTGACGATCTCGGCGACCGTGTCACGGTCTTCCAGGGGCGCGATGCCGACCAGGTTGGCGAAGGCCGCCTCGGTGCCCAGGACATCGGCGATCTTCTGGAAGGCGATCAACTCCCGTAGTTGTGGCGCCCATCCCAGTTCGCCCGCGCGCTGACTGGTGGCGAGGCGGCGGGCGATACGTACCGCCGTGCTGTTGATCTTCAAGGCTGCGGCCAGGTCGTAGTCCGATCCGACCTGGATCTGCACGCTGAACCGTGAGGCGAGGGCCTCGGTCAGGACCGCTCCGTGTACGCCGGGGTTGTGACCGGCGATCACGTAGAAGCCGTCGGCGGCGGTGATGGTCTCGCCCTTGTGCGCCTTCACCTGGATCTGACGCCGCCCGTCCATTGCGGGATACAAAGCGGCCAGCACCTTCGGCGAGATCAGCGTCGCGTCGTCCAGGAGCAGGGCACGTCCCTCCTGCATGGCGGTGACCAGCGGCCCGTAGACGAACTCGTAGCCACCGTTCTCGTCCTGGGTGTACTCACCGACCAGGTCGCCGACCGTGGTGTCACCGTCTCCCGCGACCGTGATGAGGTCCGGGAACGCCGCCTCGATCAGCGAGGTCTTCCCCGTCCCCGGCGGCCCGTACAACAACACCGCCACGCCCGCCTCGCGCAACCTGCGCAGCGCTTCGACATCTGGGAGCTGTGCCAGTGCCCTGGGGTGGTAGCGCTGGCCGTTTGGGCGGGTAATCGGCTGCGGTCGCCCGCTCGGCGGGGGCGTGGGCGCCTGCGAGGTCGTCTGGCGTGGATTCGGGGAGGTGAGAGTTGGACCGGGTTGCGGTGGTACGGCGGCCTGTGCTGCTGAGCCGGTTTTGGCGGTTGCCCGATACCGGCGCGGTTTCTCGCCGACCCGTTCCGCCTCGGCGCGGCACACCAGGGTCTCGCACGCGTTGCCGACCGCTCCGCCGGAATGCCCCAGCATTTTGGCCAGTTCCGTGACGCTGAACTCCATTGCGGTGTTCGCAGCAAGGATTTGCGCGATCCTCGATCGCAGCTCACCGGGGCGCGCCTTCGCCTGCGGGGAGGCGGAAGAAGTGGCGGCGGGTCCCGGTTGGGGCTGCGTGGTCATGTGTGACTCCGATCTGTGCGTCGCGAAGGTGGCAGGTGAGTTACTTGTCAGCGGGCGGCGCTTGGGGAGGAACGATGGGGCGCCGGGGCGGTTCAGGCATGGACTCCAGCGGTTTCCTGGGGCGCGGAATGCGCGGGATAGCAGGGGCGTTGTCGTCTGCCTCATGGCACATGGGGGTCTGCTCCGTCTTCCGTGCGTACGTGGGGGGCGCGCCTGCGCCGCGCGATGACTTGCGGGTGGCGCTGTTTGGCTCGGGCGGCTGACGTGACGGCGTTGACCAGCTGACGAGGTGCCAGCTCGTTTTTGGCCGCACTCCACCCAGGCGCGGATATCTCCGCAAATAAATCGGGGGGGTTTTCTAATTCCCACTTCCCGGGAACAATTCAAATATAGCTCGACGCGCACCGCGCTTGAAGCTGGATTCCGGCTTGACAATGCTGGAATTCTCGCGAATTCACGACGGGGATTTAGGGAAATTCGCGAAAGCGCGACGCAAGGCGTCGTGGCTCGCGGCGTTCACGACCCTTTCCCAGGCGCACGGCGGCACGGCGGCACGGCGGCACGGCGGCACGGCGGCACGGCGGCACGGCGGCACGGCGGCACGGCGGCACGGCGGCACGGCGGCACGGCGGCACGGCGGCACGGCGGCACGGCGGCACGGCGGCACGGCGGCACGGCGGCACGGCGGCACGGCGGCACGGCGGCACGGCGGCACGGCGGCACGGCGGCACGGCGGCACGGCGGCACGGCGGCACGGCGGCACGGCGGCACGGCGGCACGGCGGCACGGCGGCACGGCGGCACGGCGGCACGGCGGCACGGCGGCACGGCGGCACCCGTAGCTTCGCTCGGGCGCCGCCGCCCTCCAAGGCGTCCGGAACTGCAGGCTTCTGCAGCCAGGGCTACAGAAAGACAGAAGAAGCAGTCAGGGCTGGCTACGCCAGGCGAAGTGGTGAAGTCAGACGCCGGCATGGCCGCAAGGCGCGGGCCGGGGTGGTCACAAGTAGATCGGGATGCCTGACTGCACCGATAAACAGTCGGCCGCACCCAGCGGTGGCTCGCAGTGGGTCTGACCTGGCGTTATGGGCCGGCGGGGGTGTCGTCCTCAAGCGCGTACACCGATGCGACGGTGGACACGACGCCCGATACGACCGGGGAAACGTCACATAGCTAGCCCCGGCGCCTGATAAGCGTGAACTCCAAGGAACCCGCCCCTTGTCGTGGAAGTGCATTGCAATGCTGTCGCTCTTGACGTCGACGCTACGGGAAGTGTGGAAGCGGAGGAACTGAAGCGAGGCCAGCGTCGCGGTGCAGAGTCTTGAATTCCTGTGACGGCATCAGCGATCTCTTGGTGAGAACCGCCCACCGCTGTCCGACGTTACCCCCAACACAGGAGCGGCACAACGAATTCTCCGAGGGCGGCATGTGATGGCCGAAAGGTCAGCAGCGAGCTGTTCTTTTGAATGCCGACCGCGATGAGAGCGAAGCTTCAGTTAGAATCCGCGCCCGCTTCTTGCCCTTCAAAGTGCCGAACCATCTGCAGGTGATACCAGAGTGACTGGCTAACTGATCCGGCAACGTACAGGCTGGCCCCCACGACAGACATGGGCACCGCTACACCCAGAAGACCGAGCATCTCCCACCAAGGACGGGGTTGCAGACATTGCTCGGACGGCGTCAGGTCACGGAAGAGAAGCGCCGCGCACTGGTGGTCGCCGCCGGCTGAATACGGCACAGCCAGCAGGTAGATGAGCCAGGCCCACAACCCTGCAGCCACCAGTAGGGCTAGCACGCCCCATCTCTTCCGTCGTGCCGCGCGCTGCCAGAAGGCTGACCCCAACTCCACTGCATTCGAAACGAGTTCGCCCCGATAGCGGTCTCTCAAATCTCGGCTGGCGACCCTACCCCAGGTCTGCGCATACCTCCCGGGTACGCCGACGGCGACCGCGATCGGCGAATACTCACATGCTTACCGAACAACCGAGTCCCCTCGCTCCACCCGCCCCACACGACCCCGAGAGCGAACCGACGGCAGCCGACGTCCTGATCGACGTAGTCCAGGAGACGGCGCGCGGCGTCTCCTTGTTGGGGCATAAGCAGGAGAGGCAGCGCTGCGTTCGTGGTCGCTGGCGTGACTATGGCGGACGAGGGGCTGGAAGGCTTCGGCGCGGCTCTTCAACACGAACAGGCAGCCGCGGTCACCGTCTCCCGCCGACGGAGTGTCGCTCGCGGCACCCGGCGGGTGCCAGTTGCTGGTGCTAGTCCAACAGCGGACATCACGCGTTGTCCGCGCCGCAGTGCCATAGGGGGTACACGGTGCTGGGTCACGGCGTGCCGGTTTGACCCCGGCGCCCCATGTTCAAGGATGGGGCGGCGGGATGATGCCGAGCCGGATGCGTGGAATGCGGGTATGCACGGTCCATGGCATCAAAATTCAGCACGAAGGACGGCGGCGAAGTCCGCGTCGGAGACAAGGTGTGGGCCCAGGTCTGGCAGGAGAGTGACAATAACCCCTGGCTCATCACCCAGCACCCGCTCGACAAGACCCACCTCATCCTCAAGGAGATCGGCGGCACCGAGGAACGCGTCCACCACCCGGACGACCTCGCCCTCTACTACTACGCCAACCGGCAACCGCCCAGCGGCGGATGAGGTGGGCACCCCTCAACCGAGCTCCGCAAGCCCTCGAACGCACACGAGAACAGGCCGTAGCCAGCGCTTTGGCCCCGTCCGGCCGAGCAGCAGCAGACTGCGTCCCGCCGGTCACCACCGTGCTGCTGCCCGTTCTCGTGAACATCCGGAGAGGCAAGTGCCTCCCGAACTGCTATCGAAACGCTGCTCTGCGACGTGAACAGAGCCAGGCATGCCTAGGGGAGCGCACCCCCGACCACGGCCGGGGACTGCCGGGCCGGTGGAACCATTCCCGCGGGCACGGGGAGCACTGCACCGGCGTCGCCCCGTGGGACGCCAACCTGGGACCATCCCCGCGGGCGCGGGGAGCACTGCTACAGGCGTGGCCCGAGTACGTCGCCGGTGGGACCATCCCCGCGGGCGCGGGGAGCACCGCCCCTCGCCGCCACGCTGCCCCTGCAGCACGGGACCATCCCCGCGGGCGCGGGGAGCACACCGGCGGCTGATCCGTCGGCATCAGCGGCCCGGGACCATCCCCGCGGGCGCGGGGAGCACGAGGCGGAGGCCGACGACTCCGAGCGTGCCATGGGACCATCCCCGCGGGCGCGGGGAGCACCCTCCCTGCTCGTCCCCTGTGGGCGACGTTCCAGGGACCATCCCCGCGGGCGCGGGGAGCACGATCCCGAAGGCCTGGTCGAGGCGGGTGCGGGGGGACCATCCCCGCGGGCGCGGGGAGCACTGGATGCCGGACGCGACCATGTTCACCGCAGAGGGACCATCCCCGCGGGCGCGGGGAGCACGCACGCATCCTCGGCTTGCCGCGGAACGGGACGGGACCATCCCCGCGGGCGCGGGGAGCACGTATGGCCACTGGTAGTCGAGGGTGCGGCCGAGGGACCATCCCCGCGGGCGCGGGGAGCACACGGGGCACCGTGACCGCGCCATGTCCTGCGCGGGACCATCCCCGCGGGCGCGGGGAGCACTTCCACCTCATCGGCTGCACGGCCCAGATGAAGGGACCATCCCCGCGGGCGCGGGGAGCACAGCTACTGGGACGGCACCGGTTCCAGGGAGGCGGGACCATCCCCGCGGGCGCGGGGAGCACGAAGGCGTCGAGAACGCCGCGAACATCGCGAAGGGACCATCCCCGCGGGCGCGGGGAGCACAACCGGTACACCCAGGCCCAGCTGCACACCAGGGGACCATCCCCGCGGGCGCGGGGAGCACGCCATCACCGTGGCGGAGAAGCTACGCGACGAGGGACCATCCCCGCGGGCGCGGGGAGCACTCCAGCGGGACCAGGACCTGAAGGGGTACCGCGGGACCATCCCCGCGGGCGCGGGGAGCACTAAGTGATCTGCTCGTTGGTGACAGAAGGGCTGGGACCATCCCCGCGGGCGCGGGGAGCACTGTACCTCGGCGAGTTCGCGGCGGAGGTCGGAGGGACCATCCCCGCGGGCGCGGGGAGCACTTCTGTGCCACGGACCGGATCATGCTCCACTGGGGACCATCCCCGCGGGCGCGGGGAGCACTCCAGGACCCGATCGCTGAGGAGGAAGCTTGGGGGACCATCCCCGCGGGCGCGGGGAGCACTTCCTTGGCGGTTGGTGATGAGAGGCGATGCTGGGACCATCCCCGCGGGCGCGGGGAGCACCTACGGACGCCCGCCTCAGTCTGACGGCGAACGGGACCATCCCCGCGGGCGCGGGGAGCACCAGTGGCAGGTGAGGTGGCGGCCGGCGTGGGTGGGACCATCCCCGCGGGCGCGGGGAGCACATACCCGGCCCGGCTGTGCTCTGCCCAGCTGCGGGACCATCCCCGCGGGCGCGGGGAGCACTGCGATCTGGAACCTCAGATGACGTGGTCCGCGGGACCATCCCCGCGGGCGCGGGGAGCACGGAAGCCCAGGATTTGGCGGCGGCGATGGAGGGGGACCATCCCCGCGGGCGCGGGGAGCACGGCATCCGCGCAGAGACCCTGGATGGTTGGCAGGGACCATCCCCGCGGGCGCGGGGAGCACCGGACGGAGGACGCCCGGATCACGTACTCGGTGGGACCATCCCCGCGGGCGCGGGGAGCACAGCGGCCGGGTTTCGTCCCAGGCGCGGAACTCGGGACCATCCCGCGGGCGCGGGGAGCACGGTGTGGGTGATCTTCTTGCCCATGGCGGGGAGGGACCATCCCCGCGGGCGCGGGGAACACGTCTCGATGGCGTAGGAGAGGTTCGTGTTCACGGGACCATCCCCGCGGGCGCGGGGAGCACTGGCGAGTATGCAGCGTTGCTGGCTGCCCCGAGGGACCATCCCCGCGGGCGCGGGGAGCACACGGGGACGGGGACGATGGACAGCGCGGCAAGGGGACCATCCCCGCGGGCGCGGGGAGCACCCGAAGTCGACACCGCCCTGAACGCCATTCTCGGGACCATCCCCGCGGGCGCGGGGAGCACACCGATCAGCTCCAGCCCACCACGGATGAGCTGGGGCCATCCCCGCGGGCGCAGGGAGCACTAGTGGAGGTACATCTCGACGCGGTACGTGGTGGGACCATCCCCGCGGGCGCGGGGAGCACACGGTTGCCCGTGATGGCCCGGTACAGGGCGCGGGACCATCCCCGCGGGCGCGGGGAGCACAACAACTCCGCCTCCGCCTCCATCCACCGCGAGGGACCATCCCCGCGGGCGCGGGGAGCACACGAAGTGCCCGTAATCCCGGCCGTTGGCCGTGGGACCATCCCCGCGGGCGCGGGGAGCACCGTCGGTTCTTGGCGTGGCTTAGGTGGTCGGTGGGACCATCCCCGCGGGCGCGGGGAGCACCCCGGTCCGCGTCCGGCTTGTTCTTGCGGTTCTGGACCATCCCCGCGGGCGCGGGGAGCACCCACGGGTTACCGGCCGTTCCCTGCGTATTCGGGGACCATCCCCGCGGGCGCGGGGAGCACGGCGGAGCCGAAGGGCGGGACGGGGGACCGCGGGACCATCCCCGCGGGCGCGGGGAGCACTCCGGGTCGTCCGCACTGTCCAAGAGGCGGGGGGGGACCATCCCCGCGGGCGCGGGGAGCACCCCTGGTGTGCCTTGACCGCGCGGGTGTGGAGGGGACCATCCCCGCGGGCGCGGGGAGCACGCCACCTGCCAACCCGCCGTTCCTGCCTGGAAGGGACCATCCCCGCGGGCGCGGGGAGCACTCGCGCTCCTCATTCCCCTCGCGTGGCAGGAAGGGACCATCCCCGCGGGCGCGGGGAGCACTTGTCCATGCCGCCGACGGTGATCGCGCTCCCGGGACCATCCCCGCGGGCGCGGGGAGCACCAGTTCCGCCGTGTCCGGGTCGACTGCGTTGGGGGGACCATCCCCGCGGGCGCGGGGAGCACCTGAGCCCCGAACACGCAAAAGAGGCGGTCAAGGGACCATCCCCGCGGGCGCGGGGAGCACCCGGGGCGCCTGATGAAGGGCCGCCCCCTCGCGGGACCATCCCCGCGGGCGCGGGGAGCACCGGCACCAGCCCGCGAAGCTGGTCCAGGGGTTGGGACCATCCCCGCGGGCGCGGGGAGCACCCGACCGTGTCCTCGGAAGAGGAGTTCGCCGCGGGACCATCCCCGCGGGCGCGGGGAGCACCGACCACACCGACCCGGGCAGTTGGCCGGTCTTGGACCATCCCCGCGGGCGCGGGGAGCACGAGGCCCGGGCGGAGGCCATCGAGGCTGAGCTGGGACCATCCCCGCGGGCGCGGGGAGCACGGTGCTCGTCACGGGCGGAGCTGGCTTCATCGGGGACCATCCCCGCGGGCGCGGGGAGCACCCGAACAGGCTCGGTGACACCGAGTTCGATGAGGGACCATCCCCGCGGGCGCGGGGAGCACCTGCTCCGGGGGCATGCCGTTGGTGCGGGCGTGGGACCATCCCCGCGGGCGCGGGGAGCACAGCAGATGCCTGTCCGAACAAGTAAAGCACTTGGGGACCATCCCCGCGGGCGCGGGGAGCACAGACGCTTGCTGATCTCAGCTACGGACTCGCCGGGACCATCCCCGCGGGCGCGGGGAGCACGGCTGGTTGTTGATGAGGTCGGCTTTGCGCTGGGGACCATCCCCGCGGGCGCGGGGAGCACGATTCCTGGACCGGCCGCCGGAATACCTCGCTGGGACCATCCCCGCGGGCGCGGGGAGCACTCTTCCTGAGCAGCAGCTTTACAGCGCGGCACCCCCGTACCGAGCACTTTCACCGAGTCGGTCATTTCCGGCATTCAGCCCCTTTCCTATGGCTTGAAGCGGCGTCGTTTGGATGCCTTGCTCCAACCAGTTGGAGGGATGGTGGCCGGTGGTGCTTTCGGGCGACGCATCAGTGTGACGCCCTCGTGATCCACGGGTTGCCAGGCGTGATCCATGGTTTGGAAGGTGAAGCCTTGTTCGTTGTTGGTCGAGTGAGCAAGGAGGGCGCGGCCGGTGGCTGCGTACTGTTCGACTTCTGCCCACAAGATCTCGCGAATCCGGGCTGAAGGGTTTCCGATGAAGACGCCTGCGGAGATCTCGAACATCCAGCGCGTCAGGAAGCCGCGCAATCCTGGTGGGCAGTTGGTGAGGACGATGACGGTCACCAGCTGGCCTCGGCGTAGTTCTGGCCTGCGCAGACTTCTCGGCCCCCGTCCGTTTGCAGCCTGACTTCGTCCGTTTCTCCTTGGTGGTCTGAGCCGGTCGGGTTGGCCGGGGCAAGGAGTTGCTTGATGTCGCTGACACAGCGGTCGAGCAGGCCGGCGCGGTTGATTTCGTTGCGGAGCATTCTGCGCGTTCGGGGGCCGACGTCGGTGTCGTCTTCGGCGACGACGGTGAAGGCGGTGGGGATGCCGATCTGGGTCTTGTAGAGGTCTGCGATGTCCAGGACGAAGGCAAGCTCGTGCCCGGAGTGGATGAAGCCGAGGCTGGGGCTGCAGCCGAGAGAGGCGATGACAGCGTGAGCGATGCCGTACATGCACTGAGCCGCAGCGGTGATGGCCTGGTTGATCGGGTCGGCCTTGGTGAACTCGCCTGGAGTGAAACGTCTGCCGCGCCAGGTGACGCCGGTTCGGGCGGCTTCGGTGCGGTAGCAGTCTTT
Source organism: Streptomyces endophytica (assembly GCF_026153355.1). Classification (GTDB taxonomy): domain Bacteria; phylum Actinomycetota; class Actinomycetes; order Streptomycetales; family Streptomycetaceae; genus Streptomyces; species Streptomyces endophytica. The sequence goes on from NZ_CP110636.1 coordinate 6,354,879, forward strand.
GACGCGTTGTCCTTCGCGTCCGAGGAGTTCTTGGCGGGTCAGGCCGGCGGGGTCATCGTCCGGGAACCGAAGGTGGTACATGGCCCGGGCAACGCTCAGCCGGGTGCGCCGATTGGCCCACAGGGTTGCTTGCGCCTCGGCCAGGGCGGAGGAGCGGGTGAGTGCTCTGCCTCCTGCGTAGTAGCGCACGCCTGCCTCGCCGACCCACATCACTGCTGCCCCGCTTTCGCCCAAGACGCTCATGGCTTGGTGGGTGATGCGGGTGCCCGGGCCGAGCAGCAAAGTGCCGATGGCGGCGGAAGGGATGTGGGTGATGCCGTCGGCGTCCTCGGCGGTCAGGGCGTTGGCTTCCCGGTGGATTGTGCAGCGTTCGAGGTAGAGGAACGACAATCGGTCGCGAGTGCGGGTGAGGTGGCGAGGTGTCAGCACGGCGTGTTTGGCGATGGTGGTCATGCCCTGCCCTGTGCTGGTGCGAGGGTCATCAGACCGCAGCCGTAGGCCTTGGCCTTGCCGAGCCCGTGGGTGAGGGTGCGTCGCATCGCGTCGGGGTCGGTGACTTCGAGTAAGCCGTCGTAGGTCACCGTGACCAGCCGTACGGGGGCCTTGGTGCTAAGTTCTTTGGTGAAGTCGACATCGCGCCGGTCGCGCACCGTCATCTGGTAGCGGTCACCGTGGTGCGAGTGACCGCCGTGCATGGTGCCGGCCGGCAGCAAGCGGTTGGCGGCTTCCTTTTCAAGGATGCGGAAGCCGGCCCGCTCCTGGCGTTCCAGCAGCCATCGTTGCTGGTGGTGGTTGGTGAGATGGGCGGTTCGCTTGGTCGGCTCACCGTCCTTGCGGCGGGCATGATGGACAGGGTTTGCAGTGAGCCGGAATCCCCATTGGCCTCCCGCGGCCAGGCGGTCCAAGAGGGGGGCGTAGGAGCGGGTTTGCCAGCCGGGCGTTTCCGGGTCGGTTGCGGCTGCTGGCCACCCGGCCTGCTCGACCAGATGTGTCATGTCGGGTCGTGCAGGGCTGACCACGTAGAGGAAGACTTCGGCTCGTGCGTTGCGGTCCAGGCGCCACAGGACCCGTGGGGCGTTGGTGTCGCTGGGCAGCGTGCTGGGGAACGATGACATGACAGCGGCGTGTAGACGCTGCGGGGAGCTGAGCAGCCGTCGGGCACCTGAGCGTGCGGTGTTCACGCGGAAACGGCTCAGGTGCATCAGTCGTTCTCCTCTTCCAGGGCGCTGAACGGGTCGTGAGCCGATACCGCAGGGCGTTTGATTCCTCGCGCGGCGGTGCTAAGGGGGTTGGCCACGCGGATCGTGCTGGTCGTGTAGGTGCGCAGCATGTGGCGGCGGTGGGCGGTGGAGAAGCTCAGCGGCTGGTCCCGCAGGTGGTCGCCGGTGCCGTCTTGGCTTTCGATGAGGGTCACCAGGTCGATCTGTGCGTCCCGGTGCCGCATGCGCTGGTACCAGGGGGCCGCCTGCCAGGGCTCAAGTTCCAGCGCTTTGTGCAAGCCGGCATCGGTATGGAGCTGTAGGTCGACGGGGCGGGCCGGTGGGCAGGAGCGGCGGCCGAGGTAGGGCGTGTAGACGGGGGCGCGCAGCGCGTCGTGAAGCTCGCGGACGAGCGTTTCGCTGCCCTCGACGGCGGCGACGAAGACCGCGTCGGAGAGGTAGAACCGTTCGGTCAGGGGCATCGCTTTACCAGTGACGGTGTGGTGGGCGGTCTGGAAGTCGCGTTGGCGGGTGCCGGGTTGGTCGATGCGTACCGCGAAGCGCAGGCCGGCCAGGTCGGCAAGGCCGGCGTCGTCGTTGCGGTCGATGCCCTTGGCCGCGGCGAGCAGGCCGATCACGCCGCTTTTGGTGGGTGCGGCTTCAGTGGTGCGGCGAGTGAAGCGGGACGAGGCCCCCACGACTGCAGGGGGCCCGCCAGCAGCAGGGTCAGGACACTCATCCGTCGTGCTCCATGTGGTCAGCCACGGCCTGCCCGACGGAGGTCACAAGCGTGGTGAGGCTGGGGATCTCCTCCCCCAGCCCGGCGAGCTTTTCGGTGCTGGCCCCCACACGCAGAACCCAGGTCTGTGTGGAGTCCTCATCGCCGTAGGCGCGCTCAACCGACGGCACGTACTGAGCGAGTCGTTCGCAGGCTTCCTTGACGTATCCGCCGTCCTCGCCGCGTACCGGCTCTTCGAAGACTGACGCGAAGCTGACGGGCCTGGTGGTGCGCAGCTTGACGATGACTGCGTCGGGCAGGGTGTGGTTGCCGAACGTGTTGATCTTGCCTGTGGGCAGTGACGCGATGAAGCCGTGCACGAAGGCTTCCACTGCGCGCCGCACCGGTGTTGTCAGCGGCTCATCTTCGCGCAGTCCCTCCCCCAGGTTGTTGCGCAGCTGGTGGACGTTGAGCGCGGCGTAGCGGTAGAGCGTGGCGGAATTGAAGTCGACGGTCCCGATCATGCCGGCGCCGGGCTCTGCGTCGGTGTTCTTGTCATCGACGGCGGTGTAGTAGTCGGATTCGTTCTCGACACGATGGACGCTGATGGCATGTGCGACCTGCACAGCGGCGTCCACGTTGATGTCGGCGGAGTCGGCGACCATCCGCCCGAACAGGGCGATGTCCACCGAGTGCAGGGTGTCGGCGATTTCCTTGGCGCGGGCCTTGTTCTCCTTGTCCTTCAGGTACGTCTTGATGTCGGCCGCGCCGTCGACCGCGAGCTGGGCGAGACCGTCGAGCTGCCGGGCACTGAGGAACATCAGGTACTTCGACGTCGGCGCCGCCGGCTCAGCGCCGTCCTCCTTTTCGGTGCGCTTACGCTGTGGCACCTCGATCTTCGAACCCGTGGCGCTCTGGATGACCTCGGCTGCCAGCTTCAGCGCCGCCGTGCCGCTGATGGCGGAGTCCAAGGCGGTGATGCGCGCAGCGAGCACCTCGGCGACCTTTTTCGTGCGCACCCCCAGCTCAGAGGGCTCCAGGAGCTGCTCGTCGGTGAAGTAGGTACGGGTGGCGCGCTTCCACGCCTGGCTGGAGACTCGAGCCCGCGGCACCCCGCCGTAGACAGCTGACTTCGGAGCGCCGGTGTCGTCGCGGTTGAGGTTGCTGGGCGGGACGGTCTGAAGGGCGTGTACGTCGAGAAAGATGCGGTTCACGAGGCGTCCTTGTCGAGGCTGTTGTCGTTGTTGTCGTTGTCGGCGGCGCTGCGAGGTCGGTAGGCCTGGAAGGAACGGCCCCAGGCGCGGCGCACCGCGTCGCGACCGCCGGGCTGCTGCCAGGCGTAGAGCTGTCCGGCGAGCAGGGCGTAGTCCACGGCGATGTCCTCACCGCGCAGAAGGACAACCAGGCCGCGGAGCCTGTCGGCCAGTTCGCGCAGCGTGGCGGCAGTCCCCACCCGCACGAAGCGTTTGCGGACCGGTTCGCCTCGCTCGTCGTCCGGTACCAGCTGTCGAACCGCTGCTCCCAGCCCGGTCGGTAGCTCCTTGGTGTGGGGCCGGTGCATCGCGCTGCTACGGGACTGCTGGTGCAGGGCCCACAGCGTCACGGCCACGTGCACGGCGTCCTCGGCCCACGTCAGCTCCCTCTCCCGCAGTGGCGCCGTTTCAGCTGACTGGTGATGCAGGGGTGACAGGTCCAGGCGCCCCCACAGGTCCGGCACCTGCTGGAACTCTTTACCGGCTCCGCGCCGCAGCTGCGCGAGCGCGGCGACGGCTGAAGGGTGGTCGGCCAGGTAGCCCTTCTGCAGAGGCACGATGACTGCCTCAGCTGCCCGGGAGGCCCGGGCCTGGGCAGCGGGCTGGGAAACCACGGTGGTCATACGGGCACCTTCGGGGAAGAGGAATCGGAATCGGATTCGTACGTGCCGCCCGCTGCATCCGCAGCCTCAGCGTCCGAGCTGAAGGCAGCGCCCACGGCTGTGTTCAGGCGGCCGCGGAACCATCGGTCAGCCAGGGAAGAGTTCAGCCACACAGAGCCCTTCTTGCTCTCCACCATCCGGCCTTCCCAGGCGGCATCGCCCGCACCGGTCAGCAGCTGCCGCCCCAGCCTGCTCACGATCCGGTAGACGTCCCGCTGCCAGACCGTGCGCTGCTCGTGAGGGTCTTCAGCCTCGCCGAGAGCCGCGAGCCAGGTCCGATACGGGCCGTCCAGCGCCCCGAACCCGGCCTCCCGCGCGGCGTCGCGCACCGGCTCCGGCGCACGGCCGGCGGTCCGGGCGAGATCCCCCGCCAGGTCCCCCAACGCGGACACACACGCTTCGGCATCCGTCACCGCCCCGATCGCCACGCTGGCGTGGTTGGCGTGCTCACGGTGCAGCAGCACCACCGCCATGGCGACCTGGTCGTCGACGATGTCGTCGATAACGGACTGCTGCGTGCCGTAGAGCGCACCGACGACCCGCGCCCGGATCAGGTATCGCCGTGGCAGGACCCCCTCGGTGGCCAGCCGCGCCACCCACCTGAGCACCCCCGGCCGCAACGACGCAGCCGGCTCGCTGCCCTGCGCCGTACCGGGGACCCGGTCCGCGATCAGCGCCGCGAGCCCCCGCCAAGCCTGCCGAGCCGGATCATGTTCCCGCGGCATATAGACCAGCGCCTCGCCGCGCTTCTTCTCCTGCGCCTGGCTGCGCCGCCAGCCGGTCATCGGCTCGCTCTCATGGCGGTTGTGGGGCGTGAGCGGGTCACCGTAGCCGAGCACGACACCGTGCACGCCCTCTGCATCGAAGTGCAGCCGGAGCCTGCGCGTCTGCCAGGTGTACAGGTCGCGCACGCCCGACGGCCGCTGCGCAAGGGCTGCTTGCGCCGTTGCTCCAGGACCACACGCCTCGCGACGCCACGCCGGCCGATCATCACTTCCGACGTGCAGGTCGGTGGTATCGGCGGCGATCAGGTTCAACAGCAGCGTCTCGCGCAGGGTGGCACCCTCGGCGAAGACCCCTCCCAGGTTGCCGGCCCACCCCACACCGAGGGGATAGACCTTGCCGCCTTTGACGCGGTCATCGCCGGCGACACCGGTTTTGATGCCGGAGGTGTCGTAGGCGTGAGCGTGGATGAGCCACCGGGCTGCTTCAGCGAAACCGATCCGGCCCACGGCCGGCATCCGAGCGCTCAGGAACGGCTCGCCGTTGGGGACGTCAGCCACGATCCGATTGAGGTCGAAGACCTCGTCGCGGCCGGTCCGCAGCCCCGCCACTTGGAAGAACGGGGCTGTGGCGTGCAGCAGGTCGAGTCTGCCGCGGTGCTTCTCCAGGTAGCCGCTCAAGGGGGCGAAGCAGTCGTCATCCGCCCACAGGTCCGCCCACTCATCGATGTCGGCCGGGCCCTGGAGGGCATCGTGCACCATGGCCAGGAGCAACCGCAGCAGGGCGAACTCCTGTGTCGGCACGTCCCCAATCAGCCGCCGCACCTGGCCGGCCTGCTCAAAGACCTCACGTATCGACAGCAGGCCCGGTGTGCCGTCGAGGTACTGCACCGGCAGCCACCGCTGGCAGGTCAGGTCGAACGATAAGACGTCGGATGGTGGGCTTTCGTCAGGCACGGGTCACCTCAAGACCGTCGCGTCGGCTGTATCGGAGTGCGTAGCCTGCCAGCTGGCACTGACAATCGCCGTCGAGCACAAGAATCAGCTGGCCGGCGAGCCAAGGGCTGTCCTTGCGCTGCCACGCCTCCACGTAAAACTGCTCGAGTTCGGCGATGGCGCGGTCCATCACCGTCGGGTCGGAAAACTGGCGCGGGAGCCGCAGACCGCTCGCCGCGGCTGTCTTCGCTGCCCGCGGCGACGGCACCTGGTCCACCGCAAGCTCCAGTCCACCGCGACCTTCTCCCAGCCAAGGCAGCGTCGCCAGACTGCCGTCCTGGCGACGCTGCACGACCAGGACCTCAAGGCTCTCCCGACTGTCCCGCACCTGCGCACGCCCGGCACGCGAATCGTCAGCGTCACCCACCCCCGCGGCCACCCAACCCAACAGCGGCCGACCGACACGGCCGACCTCCCCCAGCCGGAAGTGCCCCGCACGCTCCATCTGATCCGCCCGATGCGCTTCATGCTTCAGGCGGGCGGCATCAACGGCCGCAACCCACGGCCCCGACCAGGCAGGTTCCGGCCCATAGGCGGACTGCACCAGCACACTGATGTCCTGCGGCAAACGCACCGGCCGCCGCTCACCCTCCACATGCCGCACGAGCACGGCCGCTGACCGCAGCAGCGCATACGCTCCATAGACCGCCACCGAGCCACGCACCGGCACAGGAACCGGCTCCGACCAGTCCGCTCCCGTCACCAGACACCGCGCCACCCGCAGGCGCTCCGGCCGGTCCGACTCCTTCACCCCGCGCTGATGACGGTGCAAACGGCCCATCCGTTGCAGCAGCAGGTCGATCGGACACAGATCGCTCACCAGCAGGTCGAAGTCCACATCCAAGGACTGCTCCGCCACCTGGCTGGCCACCACCACGTGCTTCGCCGGCCGCCGCCCCTTTGACGTTTCAGGCGGGCCGAACATGTCGACCAGCGCCTTGTCGTTCTCGGCACGGTCGAGATCTACGAAAGCCGAGTGCGCCACGGTGACATGCGCATCCCCCAGCCGATCGCGCAGCAGCTGTGCAGTGGCCAAAACCCGCTTGACCGTGTTGCGCACCACCAGCACACAGCCGCCCCCCTCAAGCTCCTCCTCCAACCGCCCAGCCAGCAGCTCAAGGTCGTCATCGAGCCGCTCAAGCTCCACGCGGCCCTCACGCCCCGATGCCCCAGGAGCATCCACGACAGGTCCGTGCCCCGCCGCCACCGCTGTCACCAGCGGATACGCATCCTGCTCGCCCAGCGCACCGAAACCGGCAGCCCCCGCCCCCGCATACGCCTCAGCAAGCTCCTGCCGCCGCGACGCGGGCAACGTCGCTGACAACACCACGACCGGCACCCCGTATGCCCCCAGCCACGACAGCACACGGTCCAAGTACACGTTCATGTATGCGTCATAGGCATGCGCCTCGTCGATCACCACGACCTTGCCCGCGATCGCCAAATGCCGAAGCGCCAAGTGCCGACTCTTCAGCCCCATGAACAACAGCTGATCCACCGTGCCGGCCACGAACGACGACAGCATCGCCTTCTTCCGCCCACGCAACCACTGGTGCGCCACCAGCTCCGCAGACGCATCCCCCCGCACCACACCGGGCCGGAAGTCTTCACTGCCTCCATCCGCGTCGACCGCACGAAGGGCCTGCCGACTCGCCCGCTCCAGACCAGCGAACGCCTCGTTCAACGCCGCCTTGGAGTGCGCCAGCTGCACCGAGACCCGCGCGCCCTCCTCCGCCGGCAGCCTCTTCAACCACCGCACCACCCGCGAAAACATCGCATTGCCCGTCGCCATGGTCGGCAACGCAAAGAACACACCTCCGGCCCCGGAACGCGCCGCGAGGATCTCAGCAGCCGCCAAGGCCGCCTCCGTCTTGCCTTCTCCCATCGGCGCCTCGACCACCAGCAGCCCTGGCTGCGGCATCGTGCGAGCAAGCCTTGCCACCGCCTCCTGCACCGGCCGCACCCCAGCACCCTCAGGAAAATCGAACCGCGAAGCGAACAACCCCGCCACATCATCCGCAGGTTCACCGGCCTCCCACGGCGGCGGCAACTGCAGCCCCAGCCAAGCCGCCGCCACACGGGCCGACTCCGTTTGCGCCGCAGCCTGCGGAAAGTAAGGAAACAGCTCCGGGTTGCTGGCGATCCAGTCAGCAACGATCACCAACGCCGACAACAACACCTGAACCGGCTGAGGCAACCGCACCGCCCGCCACTCCTGCAGCCGGCCTGCCGCCCCGAAGACATCTGCGCAGGCGCTCAGAAGAGACTCCTGCACTTCCCGCCACGCAGCCTCCGACGAACCGGGAGTCCGCAGCAGATCAGGACGGTCGTACAGATCCTTCAGCTGATGATGATCAGGAGGCACACCATGATGACCACCCACCACCACCCCGAACTGCGCCGCCTGCCTGCCCGTCCAGCCGTGACTCTCCTCCAACCACTCGGTCAGCAGGGCCTGGCCGGCCAGACCATGAGCAGCCAGCTTCCGATCAGTGCCGAACTGACGCCGGGTCTTCATCTCCAGACCCTCGTCCCGCATGCGATCAGCCAGAGAATCCACCTGACAGGCGAAGGCCGGCGTCGCCTTGCCAATGTCGTGCACCGCTGCCAGCCACACCGCCAGGACGCGAGCATCCGACAACCCCTGCGGGAGAGCCTCCGCTACCAGCGACTGGACACTTGAAGGCAACCATCTATCCCACAGCAGCCCCGCCACCGCGGCACTGTCCTCCATGTGCCGCCACAACGGCAGCCAACCCTCACCGTCGCGATCATGCTTGGCCCACGCAGCTCGAGCTGCTCTCGTCAGTCCTGCCCCCAGGACCGACGCCTCCCCCGCATCTGTCATGCGGTATGCATACACACCAGCGCCCGCCAGTGGGGCCCAAATGAGACAACAGCAACGCGCTGGGCGCGAACCAACTAAGATCCGCACGATGTTGAGGAGAAGGGGTCGGCAGGTCGCCCCGTAACCGTGCAGGTCACGAAGCTTGCTTCCTCCCCGCGGGGCTGGTCCCACCAACCAGGAGTCGTTGCTCTGCTTTCCGCCCCCGGCGCAGATGCCCCCGACCTGACCACTGCGCCGCGTGCCGGTGGTCCGCCCCGCTTTCGCGGTTGTGACGCTTGGCAGCAATGAGTTACTAGACATGAATGTCGCAAATGCCGGATTCGATGAAAGTGCTTCAAATCGGCACGGCTGACGCATAACAATGCAGGTCACGAAGGCTGCTCCCCGCACCCGCGGGGATGGTCCCAGCGCCGAGACCGACGCGAGTCCAGAGGAGCGCTGCTCCCCGCACCCGCGGGGATGGTCCCGGCTCACGGCCGGCACCGGGCACGGCTGCTCCCCGCACCCGCGGGGATGGTCCCGGCTCACGGCCGGCACCGGGCACGGCTGCTCCCCGCACCCGCGGGGATGGTCCCCGCCTGCTCGGTGGGGGCTCCGGGCTCCTCGACTGCTCCCCGCACCCGCGGGGATGGTCCCGGCCCGGAGGTGACCTGCCCGCCGGACAAGAACTGCTCCCCGCACCCGCGGGGATGGTCCCCGATCCTGCCGTGACCCTTTTTCGTAGTCAGGCTGCTCCCCGCACCCGCGGGGATGGTCCCAGCAAGGCCGACAGCACGGAGGACCGCACTGGCTGCTCCCCGCACCCGCGGGGATGGTCCCAGCCTCCCGTTGCGCGTGCCCTCGGCAGCGCTCTGCTCCCCGCACCCGCGGGGATGGTCCCTCGCCCTCCCACGCCAACTCCAGGAACGCGTCCTGCTCCCCGCACCCGCGGGGATGGTCCCCGGGCACCGCTACGTCGACCCCAAGGTGAGCGCTGCTCCCCGCACCCGCGGGGATGGTCCCGAGGAGCTGGTGCACGAGGACGAGGACCAGGCGGCTGCTCCCCGCACCCGCGGGGATGGTCCCGCCCTGAAGGACCTGGCGCGCACCGGCGGCAACTGCTCCCCGCACCCGCGGGGATGGTCCCCTCCCCAATTTGATCAGCCACCTACAGGTTGACTCCTCCCGCACCCGCGGGGATGGTCCCGCGAGCGTTGGTCTGCCTCCGACCTCGCGAATCTGCTCCCCGCACCCGCGGGGATGGTCCCAACATCCCGACGTACTTCGCGTCGCTGGAGATCTGCTCCCCGCACCCGCGGGGATGGTCCCACCCAGCTGGACGCCGCGTGGATCACGATCGGCTGCTCCCCGCACCCGCGGGGATGGTCCCTGATCGTCGAGTGGTCGATCCCGCCCAGCATCCTGCTCCCCGCACCCGCGGGGATGGTCCCTCACCACGAAAGCGACGGCGGCGACGCCGACACTGCTCCCCGCACCCGCGGGGATGGTCCCAAGCGCGACGCGGCCGACCTGGCCGCCGCCCGCTGCTCCCCGCACCCGCGGGGATGGTCCCGGCACGGACCTACTGCGGTACAACGGGTCGACCCTGCTCCCCGCACCCGCGGGGATGGTCCCAATGCCCAGCTGGTGCACCTGGCCTACCAGGCCTGCTCCCCGTACCCGCGGGGATGGTCCCTCCACGATGCCGAGGGCCTGCGATGGCCGGTGCTGCTCCCCGCACCTGCGGGGATGGTCCCGCGCTCGGTGCTCCCTTCATGGGCCGGCCGTCCTGCTCCCCGCACCCGCGGGGATGGTCCCGCGTCCAGCACAGCGAGGTACTCGGAACCGGGCTGCTCCCCGCACCCGCGGGGATGGTCCCGAGGGCCTGAAGAAGTTCCTCGACGGCAAGTTCTGCTCCCCGCACCCGCGGGGATGGCCCCGGCTGTTGGACGTGGTGGACAACGTGACCGCCGTGCTCCCCGCACCCGCGGGGATGGCCCCGGCAGATGCGCCGCGGTGGATACGGTGGCGGGGTGCTCCCCGCACCCGCGGGGATGGCCCCGGCTGGCCAATGAAGATGCTCGGGCCCCACGTGTGCTCTCCGCACCCGCGGGGATGGCCCCGGCAACCGGCTGGTCGACCTGGACGTTGAAGCGTGCTCCCCGCACCCGCGGGGATGGCCCCTACCCGACATCAGCCAGCACGACAAACTCCGTATGCTCCCCGCACCCGCGGGGATGGTTCCTGCTCGACGGTGGGCGGGTTCATCGGCGGCGCGTGCTCCCCGCACCCGCGGGGATGGTCCCGGCGCACTCACCGTAGTCGACCTGCCCATCTCGTGCTCCCCGCACCCGCGGGGATGGTCCCCCGTCGACAGCCTGAGAACGGCGGAGGCCCGGTGCTCCCCGCACCCGCGGGGATGGTCCCGCCGAGGGCCACGTGCTCATGGTGAAGAAGCGGTGCTCCCCGCACCCGCGGGGCTGGTCCCGGCCACGTCGGCGGATCACCCTTGCGTCCACCGTGCTCCCCGCACCCGCGGGGATGGCCCCGCCAGGTGGCGCGCGATGTCCCGGGCCTGCTCGTGCTCCCCGCACCCGCGGGGATGGTCCCAGCGCCCGGACGGCGGGGCGAACCCTTTCAGCGTGCTCCCCGCACCCGCGGGGATGGTACCTACTACCGCGGGCAGTACAGCTGCTGCACCAAAGTTCTACCCGCGCGTGCGGGGATGGTCCCGAGATCGCGGCGGAGATCCGGAGGGGAATCGCGTGTTGCCCGCACCCCGCGGGGACGGTCTCTCCCCTTCACTCACTCGGCGTTGTCCGAGTCCGGTGCTCCCGGCACCCGCGGGGAGTCGCAGCCGTCTGCTCCCCGCGCCTGCGGGGAAGGTCCCAGGCCGCCGCGTCGGGATGTGCCAGTGGCACGCTGCTCCCCCCCCACGGGGATGATCCAACGGCACTCACATGAGTGATCCCGCAGAAGACCCGTGCCCAATGGATCGGCCTCGTCGACGCCGACTCCGACGAGGTCGACAACAATCGTGGAGCCTGGACCGCATCGGTGGATGGGAGGCCGGCCTGGCCTGCTGACTGACGGCGGATCGGCACCTCGACCACGCGAAGCCGCCTTCCCCTGGCGTCAACAACCTGAACGGTGGCAGAGGCCACCGCCTCAAGGCCGGCGTGCCCTCTGCCGTGGCGAGCTACGAGCACCGGATCCAGCCCAGGGTTGAACAGCATCAGCGGGATGTGGGGTGTGCTCGTTGGTCAGGCCTGCTGGCGCTACGTGAGCCGGGGATACGGCGACTGGGGGCAGCGTCTGGGTCCAGGATGACTGCGCCCGCCTCACGGGCCAGCAGGCGGTGGGTGCCTTCCCAGAGCCTTGTTCTGCCGCGATCGCGGCGCTCTTCCCACCATTCCTGGAGACGCATTGCGCCGAAGATCGCCACCGCGCACAGGAGGATGGCCGTGATCAGTGCATAGATTGGCGTGTAGTGGTCATCGAACATCGAGCGTTGCTGGTCAACTTGACGCGCATTGATGCCGAAGAACCCAAAGAGCAGGCTCAGGGTTCCCGTGATGGTCGTGACGAAGGTGACGGCCACGACGGTGCGGACTCGTCGTCGGTCGGCAGCGCGCTGCTCCATACTCTCCACCGAGGTGAGTTCCGCAGCGGCGGCGTTCCTGAGTCGCTGGAGCATTTGACCGATGGTGATTGCGCGCTCGGTGAGCCCCATGGCGCCGAATAATTCCCGATGGAAGCTTTCGACGCGTAAGGCCGGCACGAGTGTTCCGATGTCGCTGCCGACCTCGACGCTGTAACTGAGTTCGAGTTCGAGCTGGCTTAGGCCGTCGGAGATCCTCTCCAGCGCAGCGCGGCGGTCATGGGCGTCTCGTTGGTCGGCGCTACGGTGACGAAATCTGCGTACGTACGAATAGGCGACTTCTCGGATCTCACGGAGACGGGCGGCGGATCCTACGCCTTGGACAGCTGAGAGAAGAACGCAGTTCTCGATGTAGTCCTGATGTCCGCCGATGAGGCTCACATACGGCCCGAGAGCACCGATCGTGGTGGGGCGGCGGTTGAGCTCCGCTGGGTAGCAGATCGCGCTGTGCTGCGAGCGATAGGGCAGATCGGTTCGGTAAATGACGCGTTGAATGGTGTCTTCATCAGGGGCTTGTTCTTGTGTCTCAACCTGGATGAAGACCAGTTGGTGGCGCTCGGGAAGGAAGCCCGGTGTGCTTCCGTCGCCATTCGTGGTGCAGCCGATTCGGCCGGCTGCGATCTCTTCCAGGGTTGCCCCGGTGTACTCGACGCTTGCATAGTAGAGGTCTTCGAGGAGTGGGATCACTTCTATGAGGCCACCGCTCACGTCCAAGGTGAGGCCTACAACAACCTGTCCGGACGGAAGCAGGAAGTGCCACAGCTGTGCGGAGGACGGAGCCTCTCCGGTCCAGCGCTGGAAGGCCATCTCGGAGGAGTCGAGCGCCTCACGTTTCAGAACCTGCGGCAGTTGCTGGTCCGATTTACTGTAATACCCAGCCAGTCGTCCTAAGTTCAGGAACTCGCCAGGCTGCCCTGCGGCCCCGTCGACTTGATCCGGGTCGTAAGTCCATGGGGTCGAGTAAACGGTCGTCAGCCTGGTGTGCTCTCGGGATACATAGGGGTCGAAGGGCAAGGATGCCGAGCCGTTAGAGCGCGTGCCAGCGGCGTTCACGGTCTTCCTTTCGCAGCGACTCCATACGGATGGCGAACTCCTCTGCGGCCGCGCCGGATTGGGCATTCTGCATCAGCCACGTTGTCATACCCAATTCCCGCGCCATGCGGAGTCGCTGGTACCCGAGCGAGGCAGTGACGTCCTGCCCGTAATCGCGACAGAAAGCGTGGTAATCCTGACGACCGAGAGCGAACCTGTCTACTGCAATGGCAGTGGGAAGCAGATCCCAAGCTTGAGGGCCCACAGCGACTGCTTCATAGTCAATGAGAAGCACTCGACTGTCACGCGCCAGCAGATTCCCACGGTGGGCATCACCGTGAACCAAACCTGTGGGGTAGTGTGCTGCGACATCGCGAAACTCTGCCTCACTGCGAGCACAGGCCTCTCTGAGGAACTCTACGTCCCGCTTCTTGACCCCATGGGCGCGCTCAAGGCGCCGCCACATTACTGAAAAAGGATTCAGCGCAGGGAGAGCGAAGTCAGGTTCGGGCAAGGAATGCAACTCACGCAACAATCTCGCCAGGTCCACCAGACCGGGTTCGGTCCGGCTCGGAGGAACGTACTCCCAGAAGGTAACGAGCCTCCCCTCGGCCCGTAAGGGTTGCGGCAGATCGTCACGGGGCTCCACCGCGGGAAAGCCTTTGGAAAGGAGCCATCGAGCGATAGCCAGTTCCTTGGTGACTTTCTCTTCGACGTCTTCCGTATCCGCGCGAGCCACCCGTACAGCCACGCCCTCGCTCGGCAGCTTGTAGATGGCGTTCTCCCCCAGGCGCAACAGTTCCGCCTGGTCGGCGCGAAGCCCCGTGTCACTGCACGCAGTCGTCAAAGCTCGGTATGCACTGGCTCTGGTTAATCCTTCAACGCTCTCTGCATCGCTCATCCGCCTCAGAGTTGCGGGCCGCGATGTGAACTGTCAAGCACATCAAGAGGCCTCAACACGATCATGGTCGGGTCTTCGTGATGCCCGCCAACAGATGAGGCTCCAGGCAGGGCGATGAGGGCGTCATCCGTGCTTACGCGGCTCGCGGCAGTTGGGATTGATGTCGTAGCCCTCGTGACCTAGCTGGGACAGCGGGATCGATGGCACGGCCGGCCGCTCTCCCCTGTCATGGGCGGGAGGCCATTGGCGAAGGCCGATGTCTGCGTGACTCCGTTGAGGCTTGGCCCGGCCTTGGCCCTCTCATCGAGACCGGTTACGGGCCGACCGTGGTGTGAGGAGAGCTTGGGTAGCAGGGTCCGGTTCGAGGCCGAGCTCAGCGAGGTGGTGTTCGAGGCGGGTATATGCGTGTCGGGCGGCGTCGTGACGCCCAGCGGCTTGGTAGAGACGGATGGTGTGCTGGGTCAGCCGCTCGTGGTCGGGGTGGATGGCTCCCAGGTGCTCCAGTAGGGGCAGGATGGCGCTCCGCTCATGCGGGTCGGCGGTCGAGTGCTCGGCCTGGTGGGCCAGGCGGAGGGCGGCGTCGGTGGCCTGAGTGGTGAAGTGCTCGCGGATCGCGTCGGCCCACAGGTAGTCGCAACCTTGTGCAAAGGGGCCGCGGTAGTGAGCCAGGGCCTCGTGTGCACATTGCAACGTGTCGTGCAGCGACGACTTCGGTGTGCTTGCCGGGAATGCCTGCTTGAGAGCTCGTGTGAAATCCGCGAGGTCGGTTTCAATGAGATCTGGGTGAAGCTTGTGGAGCTCTCCTTGGCGCAGGACGAATTCCTGTGCGGTGATTCCGGTGGCTGCGCGCAGGGCGCGGCGTACGGCGCGGCGTAGGTTTTTCAGGTCGTTCTGTGTGCTCTCGGGTTCCAGTTGGAGTTTGTCGGCGATGTCCGTGGCCAGAAGCCCGGTGGGGTGGGCGGCGAGCAGGGCAAGGAATTCGTGGACTTCGGGGCGCAGGTTGGTGCCGACGGGTTCCTCGTGGCCGCGGGCGAACAGTGTGACGGGACCGAGAACGTGGAGGCGGACGGGTTTGGTCTGGGCCGGGCGGGAGGTTCCTGTGAGGTGGGGGCCGCTGGGGTCGGCTTCCTCCTCGGGCTCGGGAGCGGCTGCGGTTTCGTGTTGCTTGTCGTGTGAAGGCGGGCTCTGTGCTGGGAGCACGCGTAGTTTCGGGCGCTTGCCGTGGGCGCCGAGGAGGACTTGGGTCATGTCGCAGCCGGCGTCGGGAGTGAGGTGGAAGAGCTTCAGTCCCGCGTGTTGAGGGTCTGTGCCGGGTCGTGTGGTGGTGCCGTCGGGGGCGATGAGCCAGTGCTCGGCGTCCGGAAGCGGGGTGTCCAAGCTGAGGACGGCAAGGACTCCGGGCCGGCTGCGGGCGGCCAGAGCTTGGACCTGCCCGAGGTGGGCAGGTTCCGGCGTGGTGAGCAGGAGCAGGGTGCCCAGGTCTGCGGGGTGGTGGGCGGGGTCTGCCGTTGCCGGTGCGGTTGCCGGGGTGTCGCGCTCGTGCTGAGTACGAGCGTGGGCGATCAGATGTTGCTCGGCGGCCCGGACGGCATGTGCGGTGTCGCTGGTTTGAGTCAGCGCCGTGAACTGTGGGGGGAGTCCGGGCAGCAGGCGGGCGGCGAGTTCTTCGGGAACAACGGCGGTGACGGGCGGTGAACCGGGGCGTTGACGTTCGGCAGCGGTCAGGATGCCGGTGAGCAGGGCGCGGGCGGCGCTTTCGGCCCTGGTCCTGTCCAGGTGCAGCCACCGGCGATGGCGAGGACGTCGAGGGGAACTTCGGCGTTGTCGTCAACTCCGATGGTGACCGTGCCGGGGCTGAGGGGTTGCTGCGGTGGGGTGCGGCGGATTACCAGGGCTTCGGGGTCATGGGGGCGGCGTGGCTGGGTGGCCGCCTGTGCTGCTTGGGCGGCCTTGTCGACCAGCGGGCTCAGAGCAGGTGCGGTCGCTTCGTCATCGGGTCTGCGCGTGCGGCGTTGGTGCAGGTACCAGTAACGGCGCGCAGCCAGGAGTCCTGCCGCCGCCGTGATGCCGATCAGACTGGCCTCGCCGAAGCCGATGGCGGCCGGGCCCCTGTCCATATTCACTTTGCGGTCTGCGCCGTTACCGTCCAGCCGTGGCCTGGCATGGGTCTGGGTTTGAGTGTGGGTGTGGGTGTGGGCGGATTGCTGACTGGCGCTCGGGGTCTGGTCAGGCGCCGGTCGTGCAGAGGCTGGCGGCGCGGACGATGTCTGCGACTCGGTAGGCGGCGCGGCAGGGCGTGCCGGGCCATGGTTGGAAGGCCGTGAGGTGGGCTGCTCGCTGACGGGAATGGTCAGTTGCCAGCCGGGCTTGAGTAGGTCCGGGTCGGTGAGCAGGCTCCCGTCGGGTTGTACGCGGTCTTTGTTGAGTGCGTAGATCCGCGGCCATTTCAGCGCGTCTCCCAGGTGTGCGTGAGCGACATCCCACAGGGTGTCGCCTTCCTTCACCACGTACTCGAAGTGCCTGGTCGCCGCAGCGCCGGCCTCCCGTTCAGAGTGGCTCAGATGAACCGACGCCTCCGTATCTTCGGCGAACCGGGGAGCGGCTGTCACGCGGGCTGCGACGTTCTGCCCCGTCGAGGGGTCGAGAGGCGCTGTGACAGCAGTCGGCGGCCGGACCGTGTGCGCCCAGGAGGGTTGCTGGGCGCTGGCTGTTGTGGGGCGCCAGAGGCTGAGCAGGGCGACGGCGAGGGTGCCGATGCACAGTGCGGCCAGCGAGCTTTTGAGGGACAGGGTAGCCATGTGGTCGTGGTGGGCACGGCGGTCGTGCAGAAGCTGGGGAAGGTGTGCTGCGTACCAGCAGATCTCCCGGACAACGGTGAAGGCGAACGCGGCCCAGCACACCCAGCCCGCCACCGCCAACATGTCGATGACCAGAGGATCACTGACCGGTTGGGAGAGCCGTTCGCCCAACTCGTGCCAGGAGTGGACGTTGTCCGGCCAGGGAATGTGGGCGGCATGCCACAGCACAGAGGGCATTCCGACCAGCAGGGCAAGCGTGACAGCGAGGGTGCTCAGGGCCGTGACGGCGGCGGTCAGGCGCTCGCGTAGTGCGACGTGGTGAGTCATGGTGGCCGGTTCGCTCTCCGCGGCGGATGGGATGAACGGTCTTTACAAGGTGGTGCGTTCGGCCTGTGAGGTCGCGCTCGCGTGCAGGGTGAGGGTGCGCAGGCCAACCAGCTGCAGAATCTGAGTGCGGTAGCGGTGGGTGACGTGGACGGTGACGGCGTTCCCCTTCACTGCTGCGCTTCCGCTGTCGCCGATGGAGGAGACGTAGCCGCGGGCGGTCCGGGCGGCTTCCGCACGTACGAGTCGGACATCGTTGTGATCGCGTAGCCGGCCGATGTCGAGCTGCTGCGCGCCTGTCCGCGCGGCCTCTTGCGCGACGTCCAGTGCCTGGGCTTTACCGGCCAGGGCAAGGCCGCCGTCGATGACGATCCCGGCGAACAGCCATAGCGCGGCGGCGATGCCGACGACGAAGGCCGTGGCCTGTCCCCGGTCGTCTCCCAGAGCGAATCTGGTGCGGAGGCCAGCAAGATGTGCACGGAGTCGTGGGTTCACCGGGCTCTGCTCCTGAAGGAGTCGACGACGGAGAAGGCAGTGCCGACCAGGCGCACGTGTCCCGGCATCCCGGTGCGGGTGAGATCTCCCAGGGCGGCGGTACAGGTGACCTTCGCTGAGACCTTGGTTCCGGGGGCAAGGCCACCGGTAGTGAGATGAACGCTTGGGCTGGTACAGGTGGCCCCCGTTCCCTTGAGCGACGTGGCCGCGGCGCGAAGGGCCTGGGTATGGGCGACGTGCTCGGTGCGGGCCAGGGAGGCGGCGCGGGCGGCTTGGTGGGCGGCATCCGCCACAACGAGGCGTGCGTCGGCGAGCCGCCCCAGGGCCACCACAACGAGAAGCATCAGCACAAGCAGCGGGGTGAGCAGCACCATCTCTACCGCAGCCGAACCCGGTCGTCCCCGGCACGTACACCACGCGCCTTAAGCATCATGGCTGGCCTCCATCAGGGGCTGTAAGGCGCTCGGTGGGGCCGGAGGCCGCGCCGGAGGCGTGCAAGTGCAGGCCGGGGACCACGGTCATCACCGTTCCGCGGACCCGGACGGTGGTCTGCGCGGAGGTGCGGTCGACTGCCACGGAGGGCGTGGTGAGGGTCCGGCTGCCCAGTGCCGCGACACTGCGTGCGGCTTGGACCCGGCCGTCCGCAGCGCTCCCGTGCTGGGTGCGAGCGGCTGCCAGACCGCGCTGGGCTGCGTACTGTGCGATGTGCCGCGCATGCCAGACCAGCGCGAACTGCACGATCAGCATGGCCAGGAGCAGCAGCACCGGGACAACCAGCACCAGCTGCGTCGACGCCGCCCCGCGATCGTCGCGCCACCTGTGAACGGAAGGAATCACGGCCTATCCCAGGTCGATTGCCTTGGCCTTGGCAGTGACCTTGGCGACGATGATGCCCACCACACTCAAGGCCAGGATGACGAGCAGGGCGGTGATCAGGACGGTCTCGGTGGTGTAGCCGGCGTCCCCACGGGTACGGGCGTGCCGGCGCACCTCGGCCAGATGGGCCCGCAGCAGGCGAGCCAGCGTCTTCACGTCGAGCATGACAGCTCTTCCTCTTCGATTCTTGCGCGTTTCCGGGCTCAAGTTGCGGACAGCACATGGGCGAGGGCCGGGTATCCGATCAGCAGCAGGAAGGCGGCGAACAGCCCGACCACGGGCAGCGACATCTGCTCGGTGGCCGCCTGGGCCGCCCCGTCGGCCTCGGAGATCCTGCGCCGTCGCATCGCCCGCGCCTTCGCCCCCAGTGACCCACGGATCTTGGCGCCCTCGCTGCCCGCGAGGCTCAGCGTCGAGGCGAGTTCCACCAGGTCGCTGACGCCCAGCTGCCGGCCGAGATCGCCCAGGTGGGTCCAGGGGCTGGTACGGGTGAGCTGCGCGACGTGCAGGGCGTGCCGCAGGGTGCCGGCTGCCCAGCCCTGTGGTGCAGCGACGGCCTGGGTCAGGGCCTGCTGGACGCCCGCGCCGCCGGCAAGCGCGATCACGGTCAGGTCGAGGACAAGGCTGAGTGTGTGCTGCATCTCGCGGCGCCGCCGCTGCGCCTGCTTGCGCAGACCGAGGTCGGGGACGAAGAACAGCGCTGCAGCAAGGGCCAAGGAGCCGGACAGTGGCATCCACCACCCGGCCGCGGCATCCACCCCCAGGCGCAGGAGTAGAACAACGGCCCAAGGCGCGACGAGCCCGGTCATTGCGCATGCGGCCTTGCCCGCCAGGTGCTGTTCCTCGTCTGTGCCACAGACTGCGAGGTCTGCCCGCAAGGACTTCGTGGGAAAGCCGAGTGCCCGCACCAACGGCACCGCACGGCGCCCCAACCGGGTTGCCCACTCCATCTCCTCCGCATGCCGCGCCGACGAAGGCACAGGTTGCACAGGAGCGTTGAGTGCGGTGAGGACGTCGGCAAGTGCGGGTCTGGGAGGACGCAGCCCGTAGACCACAGCGGTCGCCCCGGCGCCGAAGAGCGCCCCGAGCAGCATGACGATCACGGTTGCCCTCCCGGGACGGGACCCGCACTGGTGATAGTGGGGTTGATCAGGCGGATGGGTTCGTCGATGCGGCCGATCGCGGACAGGTAGGTGAAGCTGGCAGCAAACAGCCCGCCCACCGCTGCCAGGACCGCCTGCCCGGTCAGCGTGTTGAAGGGATCCAGGTACGGGCGGTTGAAGACCACCATGCCCACCGCCATCCCCAACGTGACGATGACGGTGACCCGCACCCCGGTCCGTACGCTCGCCCGGCCGGCCTCGATGCGCTGTCGCATGGCCACCTGCTCGCGGACCGACTCCGCCAGCTCACCCAGCAACGGTGCCAACTGGCCCGCCTGCTGCTCAGCCGCCATCACCAGCGCCGCCACCACCACATCCGCCAGCGCATCATCCACCTCTACGGCGAACGTCCTCAGCGCGGCAGGAAGCGATCGGCCCGACCGGACGGCTGCGGCCAGCTGCCGCATCTCCGACTCAAGTGCGGTCGGCGCGATGTCGGCGGTCGCCAGCACCGCCTGCTCCAGTCCAGCCGCGGCGGAGAGGGTGTCACGCAGCATCTCCGTCCACGCCGCCAGCGCCTCCATCCGCTCCGTCCGTCTTGCCGCGTACCGGTCCGGGCCAAGCAGCCCAGGCAGCGTCAGCACGGCGGCTGTAGTCAGTACCGCCGCCACCGGCCAGCCCGTCAAAGCGCCCACGACCACTCCGACCGTCACTGCGATCGTGAAGCGCCGGGTGGTCCACTCCGCGGGCAGCCGCCCGATCAGTCGGCGTCCGAGCCCCGCCTGCTCCTCGCGCAGTGTGCGTCGTACGGCGCCGTAGCCGATCGCCACCAGTCCCAAACCCCACACGGTGCCGCAAGCCACCGCCACCGCCGTCACCGTGCCGGTGCCCCAGTTGATGGTGGTCATCTGGCCGCTCCCCACCACGATGTCTCGGTGGCCTGGGGCTCCAGCCCGGCCGCGACCAGATCGTTGAGGGTCTCCGCCCGCAAGGGGGCTGCGGGGACGGCCCGACCATCCAAGCCGGGACGGTAGACCTCGTTGGAGACAATCTGCGCGCCCTCGGCGTCGATGACCTCCCGCACCGAGTCGATCACCCGTTGCCCCGCCGCGTCCCAGCCCAGGTGCACAACGAAGTGGACTGCGGACGCAACCATCAGGTTCGTTGCCTCCAGCGACAACCGTTCCGGGGCCTGGGCGGCGTAGGAGGCGAGTTTGGTGAATACCCCGCGTGAGGTGGAGGCGTGGATGGTGGAGAGGGAGCCGTCGTTGCCCTGCGACATGGCGTTGCACATCGGGATGACCTCTGCGCCACGGATTTCCCGACGATGACCCGGTCCGGTGACATCCGCAGCCCCCAACGCACCAGCTCCGCCTGGTCGATGCCGCCCTGTCCCTCGATGTTCGGCTCCCGTGCCTGCATGGCCACCACGTTCGGATGCGCCACCGGATCGGTGTCGAGACCGAGCTCGAAGGTGTCCTCGATCGTCACCAGCCGTTCCTCGGGAGGAATCTCATGGGCGAAGGCTCGCAGCACGGTGGTCTTGCCGACATTGGTTCCACCGCCGATCACGATGTTCTTGCGCGCCCGCACCAGAGCGGTCAGGAAGTCCGCCAGTTGCTGATCACAGACCCCCAGCCGCACCAGCTCGGCCATCGACGCGGCCGGGAAGCGGTGACGGCGGATCGTCAGGGAAACCCGACCGGTCACCGCCATCACCGCGAAAAGCCTCGAACCGTCTGGGAGTTGTAGGTTCAGCCGGGGCATTCCTCGGTCGAAGCGGCGCTCTTCGTCGCCTGTGCTGGCCGCGAGGGTGCGCACGATTTTCACCAGTTCGGCATCCGAATCTGCCACCGCATTCTCGCGGCGCCATGTGCCGGAGGCGTCTTTGACCCAGACCACATCGGAGCCGTTGATGCAGATGTTCTCCAAGGTGGTGTCGGCCAGCAGCCGCTCCAGGCTCCCCGTTCCAAACAGCGCGTCTGTGACCGCTTGGGCGACTCGTTCCTCGACTGCCGCATCGACGACCCGGCTCCCATGGGAGAGAGCCAGGCGGCGTTGGGCCCCCAGTTCCTCGGCCAGCAGGCGATCCACAGTGGCCCGCCGCGCAGCCTCGCTCTCCGCCGGCAGCCCCGCCGCCTCCCGCTCACCGGCGTACTCCGCCAGACGGGCCGCCACCCGCTGCCGCACCAGCAGCGCCAGCTCCCGCTCGCCTTGTGCCGGGACCACGCCCGGCGGGGGCATCAGCGTCTCACCCACGAGGCATCACCCCCTCATCACCCGCGACCGGGCCAAGACGCCGCTGCGTCTTCGCGCCCACCACCGTGGCCTTCTGCTGTCGGGACTCGGCCAGATGCCGGGCCAGCTTGCAGGCTGCAGCCATCATCGGCATCACCCGGAACCCCGTCGTCCGCAGTCGTCCCGCATGCCTCCGGTTCATCGCGGCCACGGTCTTGGTATCCCACGGCAGGAAGACCACCTGCTCGATGGCGAGCGACTGCGCGATCTCGTCCGCTGAATAGGGACACGGACCCACGACAGCCAGCGTCAACCGCCCGCCATACCCTTTCGTCTTCAGCCCGTACGCGGACACATGCGTCAAAGGCTCCGCACCGCCCCGCGCCACCAGGACCACCTGTCCAGCGGCCCCCAGCAGTGGCTCAACGGCGCTTCCGATCCGCCCAACATCCAGCAACACCGTGCCCTGGTCGCCCTCGCCACCCAGCAGCACCCGTCGGCCGCCTTCGTCGGTCAGCAACCGCACCGCCTCTGTGCACGGGCCGCGCCCAGGCACCGCAGCCACCGCCCGAACCCCGAAGGGAAGTTCACTCACCGCGCCCAGCAAGGACCCCGGATGGGGCTTCCCGACCGCGGCCGCCACGTCCAGCAGTGAGGGCGACGGCGGTAGCCCGAAGCGCATCATCAGGTCCCACCGGACCCGTCCGCCTCCACCATCACCGGCCGGACCCCACCATCCGCCTCATGCGGCCACGCGGCAGCCAACGCCAACGCCGTCGTCGTCACCCCCGGCGCACCCGAGATCGACCCGACCACCACCAAGCGCCTCACGGAGCCTCACGCCCCTGTGCCGGCAGCACCACCACACGCGGATGCTCCATCTGTGTCGCCCGCTTCACAGCCGCGGTCTCCACCAGCACTGTGACCACCCGCGGCCCGCCCGACGACTCCGGTGCCCGCACCCCCGTCACCGTCCCCATCACCGCAGCGGGCGCCTCGTCCGCTGCGGACTGCGCTGCACCGCCCCCAGTCGGTCCGGGCAGCACCGCCACGCGTTCTCCACGGGAGAGCTCCGGCGGCGCCGCGCCCGGCTCCACCGCCAGCGACACCTGAGAGGAGCCCTTCGGCGGAAAGGCGATGGGCGTCCCCACCTGCCCCGGCGCCAACAACGCACCGGCCACCAACGGCACCTTCACCCTCCGCCCCAGAACCGTGCCCCGTTCAGCCACCGGCACGACGCCCGCATCCGCAGCAACCTCCACCACCCGCAGGTCAGCCGGTTGCAGCACCCGGCCTACCGGCACATCACGCGTCAGCACCAGCACCCGGTCCCGGTGCCCCACCACTTTGGCGACCATCGTGAACCCGACCGCCGAGACCACCACTGCCCCCAGGCCCGCCCACACCCAGCCCAGCCGACGCCGCCGACCACCGGTCATAAGCGGTTTCTGCTCCGGACCTGACTTCCGCGCCCCTGGCACACCGGCCCCAGCACTCTTGGGGACTGAAGAAGACAAGGAAGTACCCACAATTCACCCCGCAGCAAGAACGTCCAACTTCCACCGAGCGGCACAGCAGCGCACCGCTCGCCTACTGCAGCCGTCAGCTCGTCACGACGGCCTGCACCTCATCCACCACCAGCCGCCGCCGCGCCGACATCGCCAGGCCCGGTACTGTCCCGGATCGCCCACCCCCTCTCCACTCCACATCCCAGATCACCCGCACTGACACCGGAAACGCCTTCGCCGGCTCGGACGTCGACGCCCGTCGGTAGGTATAACCGCAGTCCGGCGACGATGCCTTGGGCCCGTACTCGGCCGAGTACGGCGTCCCTGGCCCCCGACACACCACACTCCCGCCATCGCCCATCGACCACACCGTCCTCCGCGGCCGAGCCGTGGCAGTCACCTCTAACCCATCCACCGCCGCCGCTGTCGTTACCGGCCCCCAAGCGCCGCGCTCCACCCACATCCACGTCGGCACATTGACCACCTGCACAAGGTCCTCACGTGGGCTCGTATGGATCACCGGCTTCGGCAACTTCAACCGCGACACCGCCTGCTGCACCACAACCCGCACCGGCACATGCTCTTTTGCGTCTGCCTTGGGATTGCTCGACTCTTCGCCATCAAAGCGCGGAAGGAGGCCCTTTCCAGCGCTTACCAGGCCCATCGGGGCCGAGCCATGCGCCCAGTCATACGCAGTGATCTCTGAAGGGCCCTTCGCTTCCTCACTGTCGGGTTCCGTACGCCCTCTGGAGGATTGTCGAGCCGGCCCGTCTTTCCCGGAATCTCCCGGGTGCTTCGTGACGCTCTTCGCTTCTGCGCTGCACTCACCTGGAACGCATGTAACTCCGCCGAACAGATCCCTCCCGTCCGCTCGTGCAGGCCACGTTGAGAGTGAAATCGCAAGGATTCCCGACCACACAGCCAAACCGCAGGTCCGACTGTTTCGCCTGATGGCTTTGATCAGCATGAGCCGGACTCGTGCATGTAGAGATCAGTGACCTTCCAGATGCCCTTGGCTCGCCGGACAGTCGCGTCAGTTTTGAAATGGCTACCCGGCACGTCATTCTTCAGCTCGCCACTCCGTTTGTACTCCAGCCAATCGGTGCCATCGACGCAATCCCGGATGACGACCCTGCTGTCCCGTGCGGAAACGACTGTCGGAGCCAACCGCGGGGCGCCCTTGGTGACAACGCCCTCCTTCACTGCTTTCCTGAGGCCATATTTCATCAACTCGAGAGCGCCGGCCGTCGCATGCCCTTTGAGGCGCGGAGACTGCGGGTCGGGGGCCGCCGCTACAGCGGTCAGATCGCTCCACATTGCCCGGTAGGCGGCAATCGCGTCCGCGTGCGCGGTCCCCGGCGTGCGTGCTACCCCAGTCGTTACAGTCCCTTCGGACGGCTTGGCATCGGACGGACTTCCGGTACACCCACCCACCAAGCCCAGAGCAGCGGCGGCTACGCAGCCCCAGCGCAGTTGCCGTATCACTCGTCCACGCATCGTCATGACCCCCACCTTTCATCACTCAGAGCCCACAAATAACAACCCTGGGTGATCATTTGCAAGCTGAAAATGCTTGCGCCGCGCTTTCCACTCGTATCGGGAAGAGCCGCCCCCCTCTTGACGGACTTATGACAGACACGCCACGAGCCCGCGGTGCGCCGAGGCGAACGCGTGGCTTGCCGCCCACCTGGCCGCAAGCCACGCGCGATCGGCATCATCTGCCCGGAATCGCCATCCAGGCCACCTTCATCCGCCCTCCCTCCTCCGCGGCGAAACCCCAGGCTCCGCTAGTGAGCTGGTGGACCACATGCAGTCCCCGCCCTCCCTCGGAAATGGCCTTTAGCAACGCGTCCCGGCCACCACCGCGCCGCGATGGGTCGACCTCGAACGGACCTGTTGCCGGAAATGCGGGGACTGCCGGCAACTGAGGGGCCCTGTCCGCCACTTCGCAGATCAGGCCCGAAGCGGTGAAACGCAGCCGCACCTCGTACGGCCCCGGCGCATGTTCGAGTGCGTTGGAGGCGAGCTCGGACACCGCCAACACGGCATCATCCAGCGTCTCGCCCCCGTAGCCGAGTTGATCCAACGCACAGCGCAGTGCGGTCCGGGCCCGCGACACCGCATTGGGGGTGTCGCTCGCCCAGCGCCACAGCACGCGGACTACCTCGTTGTTGTGGGGCAGCGTCGGAGTCATCGTCGCCCCCCTCGCGCGGCATGCCGTCCTCGGGCGACACGGCGGTGACGGCCGCGCCCGGGCCGAACGCTCATGCTCGCTTCAGCGAACACCGCGGGGCCGGTGTGGGTGAACAACAACGTCAGGGATGCGGCGACGAACAAAATAGGGGCCATGCGGACAACCTCCAAGATGATCGCGGCTGGAACACGACCACCGAACCTCGCCGCTCACGAAGAGCGGAAGCCGCTGATCAAGAGGACTTTCGTTGATTGTGGAAATCGGCGGCGACGTGAACCGCATCCGCAAGAGACGACAGTGAGAGGCAAGCGGGAAATACTCACGACCGTTCCGACGAAGGACCGCTATCGCTTCCGCGATAGGGCTTTTCAGGCGTCACGCCAAGGGAGGGCCTTCCAGCGGCTGCGAGACTGAGAGGTCAATTCTTCCGTTGCGCTCGCGGAAGTCGGCCAGCACGCCGTGGTGGAAACCGGAATCGTCCAGCTCCACGGCCAGGGCGCGCTACATCGGGCGCTGGCCACGGCACCTCTGCCGCGGGCGGCGGATGGCCAGCCGGCTGGCGGCCGACTTCGCGCGCGAGGCGAACTAGCCTCGCGGGATGACCTGTGAGGCAAAGCGGGCTCTTGGGGCACAAGCCGTCAATCCGTGCGCAATACCCGCCCCGCCGAGTGATCGCGAACTTGCAGGCGATGCCTTTCCGTAGCTGACGCGTTGACCGTGTATGAAGTCTGTGACGATTTGGCCGGTTATCAGGCGAGGTGTTCCCCTCGCGGCAGCATCAGCTCTGCTTCCCTTGCTGAGCGCGCAGCCAGCAGTCGCCGACACCAGTAGCTGCACGCACGATTTCTCAGGGCCGCAGGTCTGCATCCGGCTCAAGGGCCGCAACGGGTCCAACTCCATCACGGGCATCTGGACCAACCCTTCGCGAGGGACCCGGCACAGAGCTGTCACGGTCTTCATGAACGGCAGGCGTGTCAGCACGGCTCAGGCCCGCCGGATCGGCAACACGCTCTCGCATACCTGGCCCACCATGCACACAGGAACCGACACCAAGATCTGCGTGAAGTTCGCTGGAATCGGCAGGGTCGCCTGTGACACAACCCGGTACATCGGCGACCGGGCCCAGCTCTGACCGGACAGGAAGCTCGCCCCTGTCCCCAGCCCGGCTCGGATCGGCACGGCTGACCGGTCGCTTCGCGCGTGTCCATCGCCCCGCACTGGGCGGGGCGATGGAGACGTGTGCGGCTATTAGCGGCGAAGATCGCTGCCTAGCTGCTGGTTTCCGTCGAGCGCTGGCCTGTCCCCACTGGCTCACCTGGGGGAGGACCAGCCGATTTGAATGACGCGGGACCGCTGCCGAGGAGAGACCAAATGAGCCCGCCCGGGCGGCATGGGCTCAGCCCTCGTACTGCCTACCAGCGGTCCTTCATCGGGGTTGCCCGACAGAATGACGCCCACGGCTCCGAGCTCTTTGAGGCGTCGGGTCACCAGGTCGAACGAGGCGCGGGCTGCGCCGGCGGTACTGCGGGCGACGATGACGCGGAGGCCGATGTCGCGGGCATAGGGAAGCAATTCGACCAGTGCTTCGAGGGGATTCCCGGAGGGGAGTGCGACGAGGTCGTAGTCGTCGATGACGATGAAGATCTCGGGGCCGTGCCACCAGCTGCGAGCGCGCATCTGCTCGGCGGTGACCTCCTCGGTCGGCATTCGGGCTTGGAAGATCGGGACGAGGCGCTTCAGGCCGTCTTCGAGCGATGCCGAGGCGGGAGCGTAGTGCAGCACGTGGTCCTCCGGGAGCTGTCCGTGCAGCCCCCGTCGGTAATCTCCGACGATCGCCAGAGCTTCATGGGGCTGATGCCGTTCAGCCAGCCGCCGGGCGAGCAGGCGCAGCAGCGAGGACTTCCCGGACTCGCTTTCGCCGTAGACCACCAGGAGCGGATCGGTGTCGAAGTTGAGGTAGACCGGCGCGAGCGCCGTTTCGTCGAAGCCCACAGCGAAGCCGAGATCGGGTGTTTCGCTCGCCTTGGGAAGGGCGTCCACGTGCAGGCGGTCGGGGAGCATGCGTACGGGTGGACACACCGGCCCCTGCCAGTGGGATGCGACAGCCGCGATCAGCTCGGCGGAGCTCTCAGCGGCATCCGTAATTTCGTGCGTGCCATGCGGGCAAATGGCGTGCGGCTGTGCGGCGGCATAGTGCAGGCCGCCTTGGGCGAGGCCGTGTCCGGGGCGGTTGGTGGGCACATTGCGAGCGCGTCTGCGATCGTGTTCGGAATCCAGCGGATCGGCCATCCGAAGTTCCAGCCGGGTACCGAGTTGGTCCTTCAGAGCAGGACGGATCTCGTTGTACCGCCCGGCCGTCAGGATGACGTGAATGCCGTAGGCAAGGCCCCGAGTGGCCATGGCTTCGACGTCCGGGATCAGCTGTTCATGCTCCCGCTTGAAGGAGCCCCAGCCGTCGATGACCAGGAAGACGTCTCCAAAGAGGTGATCGGAGTAGTGCCCCACGGCTCGCCGTCCGCGGTACGTCCGGATGGAGTCGATGTGATGGGCCCGGAAGAACTCCTCCCTTTCGTCGAGGATCTCCCGCATCTCCGCGATGGTCCGTCGCACCTTGGCCGCATCCAGGCGGGAACTGACGCTCCCCACGTGCGGGAGGTCCAACAGGGTCGACAGGCTGCCACCACCGAAGTCCAAGCAATAGAACTGCACCTCGCGGGGGGTATGCGTAAGCGCAAACGCCGTGATGAGGGTGCGCAGCAGGGTGGACTTCCCCGACCGCGGGCCACCGACCACCGCGGCGTGGCCCTGTGAGCCGGAAAAGTCGTACCGAAGGGTTTCCCGGCGCTGCTCGAACGGCACGTCGGCGATGCCGAGTGGGACGACGAGGGACATCTCCCTCCACTCGACTGGTTGCAGGCCCCGTTCGGGAGTGACCGTGAGCGGGGGAAGCAGATCGCCAAGAGAAGGGGAGTCCTCCAACGGGGGCAGCCAGACCTGCTGTGCCGCCGGTCCGTGGTCCCGGAGACGCTCCACCAGAATGTCCAGTACGGAAGGTTCTGTGCCGCCTGCCTCTGGCGGTGCCTCATCATCGCTGGTCAGGCATGGATCGGTGCCCTCGATGATGGACTCGGCGGTGAACAGCACTGGGGAGAGGTCTTCTCGAACACCGGAGGCGGTCGCGCGCCGGGGACGGTAGGGGCCAGAGACGTAGGCCGCCTTGAACTGGGTCAGGGCTTCCGTTCCGTGACTCAGAAGGCCCGCTCCAGGGACGTTGGGCAAGTGGTATGCGTCGGCGACGCCAAGTGCGATGCGGGACTCTTCGGCCGAGAAAGTGCGCATCACCAGTCGGTATGACAGGTAGGTGTCCAAGCCGCGCAGCCGGCCCTCATCCACCCGCTGTGAAGCAAGCAGAAGGTGTACACCGAGCGAACGCCCTATGCGTCCGATCTGCAGGAACACGTCGATGAACTCGGGCCTGGCAGCCAGCAGTTCACTGAACTCGTCCAAGACGATCAGCAGCGTCGGCAGCGGCTGAAGTGGTGCCCCTGTTGCTCGGGCTCGCTCATAGGCGCCGATATTGGCGAAGTTGCCGCTGGAGCGCAGCAGCTCCTGACGGCGCAGCAATTCACCGGCCAGGGTGTCCTGCATGCGATCGACGAGGGTGAGGTCCTCGGCCAGGTTGGTGATGAATGCGGCTACGTGCGGTAGGTCGGCCAGGCCGGCGAACGTCGCACCGCCCTTGAAGTCAGCGAGGATGAAGTTCAGGGTCTCGGAGCTGTGGGTGGCGGCGAGGCCGAGGACGAGGGTGCGGAGCAGCTCGGACTTACCGGAGCCGGTGGCGCCGACACACAAGCCGTGCGGACCCATTCCTGACTGGGATGCCTCCTTGAGGTCGAGGACAACGGGATTGCCATCGCCGCCCACGCCGATGGGTACGCGCAGGCGGTCCTGCACAACGAGATGCCCCGGCGTTGGGGTGAAGGTTGTGGGGTCGTTGATACCCATGAGCTCCGTGAAGTCGAGCTTGCCCAGCAGTGGGTCTTCGTCCTCGTCGTCGCTGGTCCGCAGCGGGGAGAGGGCCCGGGCGAGTGCTGTGGCTTCGACTGAGCTGAGGGTGTCCGGAGTGCCCGTGTAGGTGGAGCCGGAAGTGGAGACGAGGGTCAGGGTATTCGGCTCGACAGCCATACCCGGTCGGCGATCCACTCGGTAGGCCCCGCCTCCAGACCTGGGGCGCTGTTGCTGGCCACCGGTGGCCGTTTCGAGGTCGATGACGGTCACGCCCAGAAAACCGTCACGGTCGAATGGCCACGCGAATGTCGTCGTGGGGCCGGGATCCAGAAGGATCACCACATGGGTCCGGTCGAGCAGCGGCTGGGCATCCGCTTCCCAGGCGAGGCGCGTGGAGAAGTCCTCGGCAAAGTCCTCTGCGAGCTCGTTGAGCGAGGAATAGATCAGCAGTCGTTGCGCACGTCGGCTGTCAGCAGCTGCCCGTTCGGCGGTACGGGCGTGCGGCAGCCACTTGATCCACTCCCATTCCACAGCCGCCCCCGGAGCCGTGACAACTGCGATACACACATCATCCGGTGAGTGCAGCGCCGCCAGTTGGCAGACCAGCGCCCGGACCGAACCCTGGACGGTGTCCGTATCGCCCCTGATCGTCAGCCGCGGAAAAGCCCGCAGGGACAACGCCAGGGGCAGCTCGTCGAGGTACTCGTACGCTGCAACGAAGTGTCGCAGTGCATGCGCGGACAGCGGCTCCCACTCTTCCGCAGGCCCGGCCTGCGGCACCACAAGGCGGGTCGCCAGAGCCTGTGGCCCCAGTCCGATGCGTACCTGGGCAAAGTCGTCGTCGCCGGGTCGGCGTTCCCACAGTCGTGTGCGTTCAGCGATGACCGCCCACAGCTGTGCCGGCTCGGGAAAGATACAGAGTTCCGCCAAGCGCTGGGCGCGTGCGGTGTTCCGTGCTTCCTCACGAGTGCGGGCCAGGTACTTCAGGTATTGCTGACGCGCCGCGTGGACGCCTGACGACGAGCCGCACCGGGCACGGACCAACTGGCCCACCCCCACGATGGCGGCGGAGATGAGCATGAGGCCGCCCATCACCTTCATGAACGGTGGTGAGCCGGGCAGGAAGAAGTACACCGCCGTGCCGGCCATACCCGCCATGGGCAGCAGCGTCAGGAGAGCGGATTCGCCCTTGTGCTCCGGCAGTCTGGGCGGCGCCTTCAGCTGCAGCTCGCCCTTTAAGTAGTCAGGAGGCGTGGCGCGCGGAGGGCGCTTGATGGTGACGGTTGCCAATGGGGCCTGTTACTACTGGAAGGGCGGGCCGGGCTGCTGGTGGCCATATGGGGAGGGTGGCGGTGCGACCGGGCGCCGGCGCTTGACGAAGACCACGGCCAGCACGGCCACGAGGCCCAGCACTACGACACCGACGACACCCCAGATGACATAGGCCGAAGCCTTACCCCCGTTGGAGGAGGCATCGGACGGGCCAGTGGGAACCGGTGAAGCCGAGGGGGAGCCGGCAGCGGACCGTTCTGCGAGCCTGCCGGGATGTCCTCGGTCAAGGCGCTGAACGGGCGGATGAACCCATAGCCGTAGTGCTTGTCTGGGAGGTTCGTACCCTTCAAATCGTCTGGCAACTGCGCTGTCTTCACCAGGCGGTTGACGATCTGGCCAGCCGTGAGGTTGGGGAACTTGGAGCGGAGGAGGGCGGCGGCAGCTGAGACATAGGCAGTGGCATCGGAGGTGCCTGTGCCGCTTCGATAGCCGTGGTCGCGTCCCGCCCCGGGGATGTCCACTCCTGGTGCGGCAAGCATGTTGTTGGACCCGTAGTTGGACTTCTCCCAGATCTTTCCTGAAGAGTCGACCGCTCCTACCGAGATCACGCCGGGGAGGCTCGCGGGGTAGTTCGGCTCGGCAACGCCGTCGTTGCCGGCCGCGGCAACAATGACGGCGTCCTTCTTTCGCGCATACTGAACGGCCTCGTCCAGGTCGGTAATCTTGAACGTATCCCCCAGCGACAGATTGATGACTGTCGCTCCGTGGTCGACGGCATAACGGATCGCCTGCGACACGGGGGATTCCCCCTTGCCAGTGCCCACCCGCAAGCCATCCTGAGTGTTGACAAGCAGCGGCAGAATCTTGGCCCCAGGAGCGAGCCCCTTGACGCCGGACCCGCCTCCGGGCCCGTGACCATGGCCGGCGATCAAGGAAGCCATGGCAGTGCCATGTGAGTTCTCTGTTTCACGGTCGGCACGACCGCTGCCCTTGAGAAGGTCCCTTCCGGGCAGCACATTGCCCACGAGGTCGGGGTGGGTCCCGTCGACACCGGTGTCGATGACAGCGACGGTCACCCCCCGACCTGTGGATACCTTCTCAATCGCGTCCGCATCGAATGCCGACAAGGCCCACTGACGATCGCGAATGGAATCCGCGGCTGCCGGGGGTGCTACATGCGCGAGACCGACCGCGCACAGCAGCGCCGTCCCACCCGCCGATCTCATCCATCGCTTGAACGTCACGCCTTGCTGCTTCCTTCCGAACTGCCCGGCTCTGCCGCATGGCTACGCTCTACCGGTACGCCGCCGTCTTCCGACTCCTCAGAGGCCGGAACGCCAACAACTCCCGGCACAACGTCCCGCTGGGAAACCCAGGTCTCTTCATCCTCGACGAGATAATCAGGACGCTGTGACTTGCGACGTTCCTTGTCCTCACGGGTGGACCGCCCGTTGGCCGGTACGCCCAGCGGACCACGCGAACGAGACGATCCTTCCGAACGGCCGTTCAGAGCGCCACCCCGACTGCGATGCAAACCTGAGCCACCCTGCGAGCCCCGCCCCGGTGCGCCGGGCTTGTTCGGTTCCCCGATGACACCACCGGGACGTCGCGCGAGCCCTCCCTGTCGGCCACGAGCACCGCCCTTACCAGATGCGCCAGGGCCCGTTCCGCCGGCAATCGGTGGTCGTCCTGACTGACCCGGTTGGCCAGGAGCACCCGGCATAGCGGTTCTTCCTGAACCAGCACGACCGCCCGGAGTCTTACTCGGTACGCCCGGTGAACCGGGACGCACCGATTTACCGCCCGCAGGACCGCGTCCGCCAACCACCGGACCAGCACCAGGCACGCCCGGCCCGACGGTGCCCGCACCGGAGTTGTCAGGTGCCCCGACCACCGGTCCGCCGGAGCCAACGCCAGGAGGACTGGCGGGATTGGCTACACCTCCACGAACACCGTCCAGCGCCGTACCAGGACGCGGCGCCTGCGGCACGGGAGGACGCGTCCCGGGCCGGCTAGAGCCTCCTGTACCCCCGCCCTCCCGTGAAGGCTGGGGCGAAGCAGCACCACCCGCTGGTGACGTGCTGCCATGTGCGCTCCGGCTAGACACGCCAGCGGCACTCCCCGTTCCCCTCCGCGGGCTCGCCACGGCTGGCACCACGGCGACTGCCACATCTGGCGGCGGCACCGTCGAATCCGGCGGCGAGATGGGCTTCTCCCGGTCCCGGGGTGGTGGTGGCGCCAGCTGATTCGACTTGACGTTGTACGAGGCTCCGAGCTTCTCCATATGGGCGGCCGCCTGCAAGGCGATCTCCCGCCCTCGGGACAGCGT
This sequence comes from Streptomyces endophytica, assembly GCF_026153355.1. GTDB lineage: Bacteria > Actinomycetota > Actinomycetes > Streptomycetales > Streptomycetaceae > Streptomyces > Streptomyces endophytica. The sequence continues at coordinate 6,387,995 of NZ_CP110636.1, forward strand.
GTCCCGGTGCTTGTCCAGTGCATCGCTGGAGTTCATGCCGTTGGCGAGATCCTGCTTCAGCGTGTCATCGCTGCGAGCACCAAAATCACTCAGCCAGTCCGCACCGTCCTGGACTTTAGAGCCGATCGCTTCAAGGACGTTGCCGCTTCCCGATGCGGCTTCGGAATCCTGTAGAGCCGTGACGGCCCTTTGAGTATTGCGAAGGTCGATCGCCGCGGCTTTCAGAGTGTGCGCCGTATTTTTCGCGTACAGAGAGCCATTCGCGAGACTCGTGCTCAGATTCTTTGCCCGCTCCTCGAAGGCTTCCGCCGCTGCGCCGTGCCAGTACTCACGGACATCTGCCACGGCCTTGTCCAGCAGATCCTTCACGCTGCCGTCCGGCGCCTCACCGGCAAGCTGGTCGTGCACGTACATCCAGTGGTCGGCGATCTCGTCGACCTTGTCCGGCTTTGCGTCGCGCACCATGGCCTTCAGCGACTCAAGCGTATGGCTTGAGAAGTTGGTGGAGTGCCCACCCCCGCTACCCATTTCATTCCTCCCCGTTGTGCCGACTCACCTATCGAGTCGGCGGCAGCCCGCCTCAGCGCATGGACCGGCGGACCTCTTGCTCACGGCTGTCATAGTCGTCGTGCACGCTTCTCGACTTCTTGCCGGCATCGGCCATCATGTGCCTCAGCTCGGCGACCATGGCCGCAATCTCCCGCTTCATCCTGCTGTGCGCATTGCGGAGCCCAGATTCCTCGGCAAACCCCTGGCCGAGATACCCCTCTGGTAGCTCGGTCTTGTACTCCGCAGTGGTCCCGATCCCATCCATGGTGTCCACCAGCGAGTTGAGACGCGTGATGACTTGCTGAAGCGCGCTCAAATCAACTCGATATTCCTCGGCCACCTGCAAACTCCCCCCGGTGTGCCCTACTTAGTGCTGCGCTTGAAGCCTGACGCCACAGGCAGAGAACCCATGTAACCCCCCATCAGAACGCCAGGTCAACCACCTTCCTAGCGGTCGCCGCTGCGTGCCATATCTGTCCTGAAAGCGACGCAATCCTGGCTGACGCAAGACGTAGCGTCGCAGCTGGTGACCGGCTCCACGTTCAGGGGGCATACCGGCGTATCTGCGATGAAGCGGTCACCAACCATCGGCGAGCATGCTGACGCGCGAACATGGCCACCTGCGACTGAGCACCGTCACGGCAATTTTAGATCTGTACAACCATGGCGCTTCGCGGACCGGGTGGCGAATTCCTTCAACGCCTGCTTCTTCCCCCGAACTGCATCACCGGAGAACGTTTCAGAGCCATCGATATCGCGTCCGCGGTAATTACTCCAGCTCCCGATGACGTAGCGAGCTCGGTGTCCATTTCGGCACTCCGCGGCGGCGTAGTACGTTTCGTCACCGCCTTCTCCGGAGCGGATATTGTACCTTCCGTACGCCTTGTCGAATGGGTAATAGTAAGCACTCATGATGTATTGAGTTCCGCGTCCATCCTTCGCCTGGATGAAGCAGTCCTCAATGGGTGCATTTCCATCTGCGTGCGAGCCGATGCCGCTGACACGAATCCCTTGGCAGGTCCCTTTGGCTACCCCTGGAAGCTCGGGCTTCATGGAATTGTTGCCCGGAATAACATTGACTTGGCCGCGGCCTGGATCCGTCTTGCAACCCCACGCTTTGGCTGCCCGTTCAGCGGTGTGCACCGCAGTGAATCCCAGCCGCGTCTTCTGGGCTGAACTTGCAGCGCTGAAAGTTCCGTCCAACGTCACGAGCAGGCTTCTGTCGCGGCCCTTGTTTGAACAGCTCATGACGACAACAGCTGCACCTCGATCCTCTGCCCCGGTCACGACGCCGCGCCAACCATGCCCGATGGGCGAAACCGGCCCGAAATCTCGGCCGAACGAACCATCTCGCAGTTCACCGAGCCCTCCGTCCGGATTGCCATTCCAGTCAAGGGAAACATCGAGATAGTTTCCGTTGGCCTTGGAGGAGACTATGCAGCGGTGTAGGGTTCCTGAGTCAAAATTCGGATGGTCATCCGCAGAGGCATCCTTTGCCGTTAGGCTGTCCACGCCCAGGAGCTGCTTCAGTTGGGACGATTCGATACTTCCCCGGCAGGCATTGGAAAGGGATCGACCATCATTCCAACTGTCATACGCCCCGCTGAAATAGAAGACGCCGGGCACCGCTACCACAAGGAAGATAAGCGCAGCGATCAGCCATCGCTTGCGCTTTATGCGAATAATCCGGGGGTTAGGGTCCCCGATCCGACGCTCCCCCACTGTGGATCCCATGACTAGTTATCTCCACGTCCTAGAGAGCGCCCGGCCTCAGTAAGACCGCTTTCGTAGGTGTTATTCGCCTCGTGCTGGTCGTCGTCGGCGTCCCCGCCGTCAGGGTCCAAACCGCGTTCGGTGTACCAAGTGGCGACCATCTTGTTTACACTCTCGCTGCCGGCACGAGCGTTCGCCTCAAGCTTCCCATTGGCGTCTAGCTGAATGTCGGTTGTCGCGTTGTCCAACCATGCCTTGGCGCCGGCGTCCACGAGTCGCACGGCGATGTCGCCGACACCGGGAATCTTCGTGGCACCCGCGGAAACGACGTGCTGAGCAGCCTTCACCTGCCACGCCTTTGCTGCTGCTTCGCTCTCTTTGTGATCCAGAATGACGTCTGCCTGAACCGCGTCATAAGCTCCCATAGCGTGTGCCGCGTTTTTCATGAAACCGTTCATGACCTTGGGACTGACATCGGGCTGGAACGTAGCCAGCCCATGCGCCACGTGCTTGATCTCAGCTTCGTGTAGGGCGCGGAAGGATTCGGGATCCTCTGCGACTCCCCGCATGGTCCTGGTGAGGGCTCCAGGGTCAAGGCGAACCGCGACGTCATCCTTGGTCCCGGAAAGCGCGTCGTGCGTTTCGGAAACGTAATCACGCAGGACATTAGTGATAGGGCCCCGCATGTCACTCAGGAGCGGCTTGTACGGGCGAATCTCGTCGTGGTCTTTACGATTCGGGGCGGTGTTTCGCCTCCGAGGGCGTTGACAGCGTCGCGCATGACCCTGGTCTGTGCTTCAGTGTGATCACGCGAGCCGTATTCGGAGTCACCGCCAGGTCCGGTTGCTCCCGCCTCGATCGCCAGTGCCAAGGAGTGATGGCCTGTCTTACCGTCAAAGGTGTCCTTCGGCCATTCCCGTTCGCCGGCAAGATACTTGAGGCGATCGTCCTCGTTGTTCACGCCCGGATCCAAGAATTGGGTGGCGGCCTCGGGATTCTTCGCCAAGGCATCCATCAACCCCTTCATGGGGTCGCTGCCCCCTCCTTCACCCGAGTAGTCGACCCGGGCCATGACGGAGTCGGGTGCCCACAGCAGCTGCGGCGTCAGTGCCTTGTGGGTGCGCTCGAAGGACACCAAGCTGCGACCGTAGTCGTTAAGGAAGTCGGTGTCGTAGCTTCCGCTGCGCATCAGGCTGCTCATGAGCTGGTACCCCTTGGCGCTCGGCCCGCCTGGCCCTCCCGGGTCGATGGTCTGCGGCCCGAGCGCCAGCATCTTCTCCTTCCACTCGTCCATCGCCACGCTGTCGCTCTGTGTGGCGATGCCGAGTGTGGAACCGAGACCGGCCTGCAACTGCGCGAGGGCGGCGTTACGCTCCGGGCCCCGCTCTCCGGAGTTGGGCCCGGACGCCTCTCGCCAGAATTCCAGCGCGCCCTTCGGGCCAAGCGTGGTGGCGAACCGCTCCGCGAAGACCATGTCGGTCTTGCGCTTGGACAGGATCTTCCCGAGCCGGTCCAACTCGTCGGTGGTGAGATCTTCGCCCTTCTTGGTAAGTCTCAGAGCCTCCGCCATGTCCTTCTTGGCGTCCCGGGCCGAGTCCAACGAGGTGTAGATGTTCTTGTTGAAGGAGGCGTTGTTGCCGTTGGCGTCCTGACGCAGCGCCCAGTTCGCGGCTTCGTCCGCTGCGGTGGCATCCCGCAGCACCTTCTGTATGCGCCTTTGGATGTCCTCGATCTTTGCCTTGCGGTCCGGGTGGAAGACATCGCTGTATCCGCCGGCCATGAAACCCTGGGTGCCCGGATCGGTATCGATGACCATACCGTTGTCCAGCACTTGGAGCTTCTCGGCCGGCGCCTCCTCATCGATGATCCGGCGGAGCTTCTTCTGTGCGGCGCTGAACTCCGCGTGGGCGTCCAGCAACAGAGTCGCAATGGCGTGGGCCTCTTGCGCCGCCGCGGTGTACTGCTCCTTGACCTTGGTGAGCGACAGCTGCGCCTGGTCGGCTGCTTGCCCGTGCCAGTCGGACTTCAGGGGCTTGGTGACACGTGCCTCGAACAGCTCATGCAGGCCCTGGTACTTCTTGGGCAGCAGCCTCCATTCGTCCGCTGCTGCCTGGAGCTTGCCGAGGTCGGCGTGGAGGAGGTCTGAGAACGCAACCATGATCAGTTCCTCCCACCGTCAAGAGAGTCCATCCTGGACTTCTCGGAGTGGTCTGTCCGCTCGTACGAACTGGTGGTGTTGTGCAACTTCATGACGGCGTCGGACAGCATCGTGCTCAGATGCGTGGACTCGTCCGCCCACCTCTTGTGCAGTGCGGAAAGCCCCTGAGAGCTTTGCCAGCCGCCCAGTGCGCTGGATGCGACATCGGTTTCCGACAGCGCGTGCTGATCCACCTTGTCGGTATCGCCCCGGAGATCCTCCAACGCCTTGGCCGCTTTCGTCAGCGCGGCCGTTCGGACCGAGGTCTCCTGAGTTCCGCTCCCTGCACCCCCGCTTCCCTTGCTCCCTGAGGAGTTGAGCTCCATCGTCGCGTTCTGCCGCTTGGCGGCATCTGTGAGCGATCCGTCAGCCTTGTAACGGAACGGATTGAGCTGGCGGTCCCAATCCTGGTCGTAGGTCACGTGCTTCCCCGTGGCGGTGCGGTTCTGTGATCACTATGAACACACAGAAGCAGGAGCCTAGGGCGTCAAGTGGACGGGAGCAATCGGCTCCGGGGGCGGATTCGAGCCGACCTGACGTTCCCTCTATGCACGGTAATAAGGGCAGGTAGAGCAACCGTCGAAGGCATTAGACATCTGCCCCTTGCACGAGGACATCAGACTAGGTAGGCGCCGCCAGCTACCTGCCGTACGGCTTCATCCCATACGTCGCCCGGCCGCGCTCCGCCGGCCCGGGGTGCCGTGCGCGCTGTGAAGCCAGCACCGCGCGGCCCCGTTCACCTACCTCACAGAGCCCGTCGCGCTCGCCGCCTGGGCGCGCGACGGGCTGGGCCCGGTGTGCCGGCTCAACAATGCCGACGAACTCCTTGTCGCCATCCCCGCCCATGGGCTGCCCGCCCCCCGCTACCTCCTGCCCCGGAGGCTCCGCCATGCGCTTCCGGACCCTCACCGACGGCTCCGACACCCTTGCCCTCACCGACCGGCCGACCGCCGACGACTTCCCACCTCTGCCGTACGGGCTCACCTCGGCAACGCCGTGGCTGTTCGCGCCCACGAGGTGCATGCCGGTGACCTCGTCGTCGCCGATTTCCCCGACGAGGCCGGCGTCCGCCAGGCCGGCCACATCCCCACCCCGTACCCCGCTGCCCCTCACGCCTTGAGGTACTGCCCGTGCGAGGGGTGTGAGGAGTGCGACGACGTGGACGCCTGGACGCTCTCCGACCACAGCCGCGTTGCGGACGTTGGTCTGTTGACTGCACCAAGTTGGTGATCCGCTGCTGTTACGGCTGGTAGGTGCCGGGGATCTCGGCATGTCCTCGTTGCGTGGAATGTCCTCCGTGCATCGGGATCTGATGGATGGCCGCGGCCGGTTGCCGTCGATCGGTGCGGCGGTGAAAGGGGAGAGAACTTCGCTGCCGTGGTTCGTGGTCGATGCGGTCGGCCGGGAGGTCGAGCCGGTGAGTCGGTACCTGCGGGATCTGGCGCTCGGTGACGATTCCGCCCCACTCCACCGGCTGTAACCACGCAGTCCCCGAGGAGAGTGCGCCCCACGGGCCAGACTCTACGATCTGCTATAGCTTGGAACCGATGTAGGGAGGATGCCCAATGTTCGTCATCAAAATTCCGATTGCCGAATATTTGGAACGGGCGTTCACCGCAGCGGAAGAGACCGACTATGCGGGAATAGTTCTCGCCATAGGGCGCGAGGCCGACAGTGGCCAACTCATTTCCAGCGTGATGGCGTCCTGGAGTAGCCTCCACAGTGTAACTCGGGAGCACTTCGCAGTCATAAGCCCTGACGCATCTAAGGGTTCTCACATGACTACCGTCGCCAACCCAGGGGTTGAGCCCGAAGCGCTGGGTGCTCCAGGAATTGAGACCGCCATGGTCGACGACAGGGAATGGGACAGGGCGTTCTGGCGGGCCCTCCCAGTGAAGCGAGGGCAAGACCCTCTGCAAGTAGGCGCCGCCATCTCGGAAAGGCGCCCAAGTACAAAGCGAGCCGGCGTGAAGGCCGTAACGTCCACAGTCAACGAAATGGCCAAATTTCTGGGGTTGAGTGAGTCTCTCATTCCTTGCGTAGCGGTAGCCTCCATGTGGGAGAAGCGAATTCTCGTCTTGCCTACGTCATCCCAATTCGACATATACCCGTTCCTCAAATCTGCGATAGAGACCTTCGAGGAAGAGGCCACCGCCGTTGATGACATACGGCGGGAATTGCGTGCAGCCCAGGATGACTTCGCAAGGGAATCATACGCTGCTTCCAAGGAAGTGCGGTCGCGCAAAAGGAGGGTCGACAACATGAGAGCAGACTGGCTGAAACAGGAAACCTCGCTCCTTGGAGAACTTCGACTCACAGTAGCGCCTAAAGTCGAGCCACTTATGGAGGAACTCCAGGCTGCACTAAACAACTGCCGCCAAGCCCCCGAGCCGGCACTGAGAGTGCTAGCAGAAGTGAAGTGTGCAATATCAGAGCTGCCCAATGATCGACTACATAGGAAAATAGAGAGCGCAACCCGCAAGGTACGAGAGGGGTTCGCGGAGGAGGGCGAAGCGCGCGAGCGACTTGCAGTAGCCGAGGAAGAATTGAGGAAAATCGGCCGCACGTATGAAAATGTCCGGATTTTGCGCCACCTCTACGAAGAAGCTAGGGCGGCGGTTTCTCTCTCCAGCCACGTACGGGCTGCCGCACCTGTAGTTGGGATACGAACAGTAAAGGGGAAAGCGCTGGGATCTACTCCTTGGGCCACGGAGATCCTTCAACGGCAGGTCGACAAGGTGGTTTCAATCCCGCTCAAGCGCCAAATGGAATAGTGATGGAATATCCAGAGAGAGTGGCGTCGCTGCATCTGAGCCTAGTCGAGGATCAGACCAGCGCTGAACGCTCACGTAAAACCTCACTCGAACAACGCGCGGCACTAGTGATCACAACCTCGGGTGCACTGGTGACCCTGCAGCTTGCAATGGCTGCCCTTCGAACGCGCACCCAGACTTTTGCCATCACCTCGGTCAGCTTCGATCTGTCAACGGCCGCACTCGCTCTCTTTGTAGTTGCCGCATCCCTTGCACTATTCGCCAATCTTCCGGCGGGTCAGCCAATAGTTTCCACCAAGCACCTGTCTGACCTTGCCCAGCATGACTGGGATGAGCAGAACCCGAACGCCGTCGCCTTGAAGCTATATAACACACAAACGAATATTCTTGCCGAGCTCAGGAAGCGTAACGACTGTAAAGCAAGGATGTTGATTGGGGCGCTGACAGTAGAGTTTATGGCGATCGTTCTGATCGCCATCGCAGTCGCCCTCATTTTGACCCGCAGGTAATGTCTCTCGTTTGGCTACTGGCGCCGTTAGAGTCCAGAGCGCCGGGATTTCCCCTGCTGGAAGCCCTCGCGGGCCTTGATCCGCAGTTCATCGGGCCCACTGTTGAGGTGGGTGCGCAGTTCGTGGTCGTACAGGACGCCGACGGGGGCGAGGTCGTACGCGATGCGCAGCACCGTCGACCAGTGTCGGGCCAGGATCTTCGCCACGGGCGGGGCGGCGTCCTGGACCCGGACGTCGGGCCGCTGCCACCGCTCACGCAGCTCGGCAACGATGCCGTGGTCGCCGGCGGCGAGCATGTTCAGGGCGCGGTTGAGCGTGGCCATGTTCGTGAACATGAACCGGCGGCCGCGGGCCAGAAGAACGACGCCTGGAAGTCGGCGGCCAGGATGATCAGGTGCTCAGGGAACAGCACTTCGGCGGCGCCGGGCATTTCGAGGTCCACGTGGGCCACGTCGCCCTCCCCGAAGTGCTCGGAGCTGGTGACCTGGGCGTGGTGGATGAACGCGCCCACGGTGTCGGCGACCACGACGTGCCGGGCCTCGTGCACCGCGCTCACGAGCCTGATCTGGCACGGGCTGAGGCCGAGTAACTCGATCGCATCTGCGGAGGGGGTGCGCTCCTCTCGGTCGTCGACTCCTACATCGGGTACCGCCCAGCGACGGCTTGGTGCAGAGAGGTGCCTGGCCCCGCCGAGGACGACGAGCCGTGCGCCATCGTCCTGCGCAACCGGCCCGTGGCCGTGCCCCCTGCCGATGTCGTGGCGCGCGCCGAGCGGGCCACCGAGGAGGCTGCGCCTTTCGATATCGAGAGGGCACCCGCCGCGGCGGGTGCCCTCTCGTGTCAGGTGGCGCGTCAGATCACTGTGCGCTCTGGCTTCCGCCGGTGGTGGTCTCGCCGCCCGTCGTGGTCTCGCCGGTGGTGGACTCGTTACCGGACGTGCTGCCTTCCGTGGTGGAGGGGGTCACCTCGCCGCCGGTGGGGGTATCTCCGCCCGTCTCCGACGGAGATTCGCTGCCCGTGGTGCCGGTGGTTCCGCTCTCCGACGGCGCGGTGCCGGTGGAGCCGGTCGGGGTCTCGCCGGGCGGCTGCTCGGAGGACGGCGGCTGGGACGAGATGGGCCCACTGGGCGTTTCGGTCGGCGGGGGCGTCGGCCGGTCGTTGCTGCCATCGTCGCCCGTGGGGCGCTTGAACCACTGGCCGGTCTTCGGATCGCGCAGGGTGAATTCCTGGATCGGGGTCTTCGACCGCTGGACGACGACCGCGTTGCGGGCGTTGTAGCCGGGCCACTTCCTGCCGACGGTCTTCATGTCCTTCACCTGCTGCGGGTCAGTGAGCGGATTCCCGCACTTGCAGCGCACCCGCGGCACTCCGTACTGGTCGACCAGAACCGCGGTGCCGGCCTGGAGCACCGACTGGAAGTCGTATGCCTTGCCGTCCTTGTAGCCGTGGTTGGTGACCCGGGTGTCGTAGGCGAGCTGCACGGGCGTCAGCGACCGCAGATAGGTGGGGACCGTGTTCGGCGGGAGGCCGAGGACACCGGCGAACGCCCGGTTCCTGGCGGGGTCGCTCTGGAGGTAGCTGATCTGCTTCTGGACGTCACAGCTTGCGTTGTTCTGGGTGCCGCCGTAGAGGCCGGCGGTGTCGCCCGAGACCGTACTGTTCGTGGCGCCGGGCGATTTCGTGGGCGTGGCGGACGAGGACGGCGCGGACTCGTTCGCCGACGACCGGGTGACCGGGTTCTGACCGGTAGAGCTGGCCGTTTCGGCGAACACCTCGGTCTGGCCTCCGCCCGGCCGGGTGAGGACGACCACCACGATCACGACCGCGACCACGGCCGCCGCGATGATGGCGATCCGTGGCGCGGACCGCCACCAGGGCTGACCGCCCCCTGCGCCGCCGCCCCCTGCGCCGCCGTGGCCGCCGGGGCCACCGGGCGGGGGAGGCGGCCCGGGGCGGGACGGCTTCAACTGGCGCCACCAGGGCCCCGAGCCCGCCTGTGGCGGCTCGTGCGAGGGGCCGGTCGGCGTACCTGACTTAGCGCCGGACGGCGGGCGGCCGGAGAGCGGGCCCGACGGCGGCCCCGTCGGGTTGCTGTCAGGCGGCGGTGAAGATGTCACGGGTCGGGTTCCTCTTCCGGCGCGTGGGCCATCCGACGATGCGAATTTTGCCCGTATCTATCGATGTTTAGATCATTGTGTCCCCCGAGGCGCCACTTTTCGCACGCGCTACGCCACACGGCGCGCTTACGGTGGAGGGTGTATGCGTGGGAAGCTGTGGATGTTCTGGATCCGCGATCGCGGTGAGGTGACCGTAAGGCGGGGAGGCAGCGTGAGCCAGCTACGAGATCCCGCATCCGCCGAACCCCCGGCCCGGTAGCCGTCTGGAGCCCGCCACCCGCTCCGGTCCTGGGCCCATGCGCTCGGTACGGCCCTGGCCAGCATCGTCACCATGATCGTGGTCGCCGCGCTCGGCCTGTGGGCGGCCGGCGCCGCGAGCCCCCCGGGCAAGGCGTTCCCCTCCGTGATGCCTTCGCCGATTATCGCCATGTAGTCGGCTCGGGTCAGAAAGAACTCCTCTTCGCCCGCCACTCCGGAAAGAGCCTGGCGGACGCGTTCGTGCAAGGTCTCGCGGGCCGTTTCTGTGCGTCCGGCGCGTTCGGCTTTGGCTCGTTCCCCGCTGGTGGGTCGCTGTGCGCCGGTGCGGTCTCCTTCGTTGAGGATTAGCAGGCCGAATTCGGCTTCGATCTTGCGGCAATCGGCCTGGGCACGGATGCCGTCGTTGTGGCGGCGTGGGCGGCGGCCGTCTGCGCGGACGAGGGTGGCGACGAGGCGAATGTGGTCGTCGGCATGGCTTACGCCGATCCAGCGGCATGCCCTGTCGTCACCCTCTTCCGCGATGCCGGTGGCGTGGACGATGTGTCGGGCAACCTTGGCCCTGCCCATTCGGCGTCGGTCAGATGGCGGTCGCCGTGGGTCGTGCGGACGGGGCAGTGCCAGACGTGGCGGGCCGGTCGGCGGTACTTGGGCAGGGCGAGGACGGGGAGGTCGAGGCGGTCTGTGAGCTGCTTGAGGGTGGCGGTCGGGTCGCGTCCCGGGTCGGGGGCAGGCAGGCTCGGCATCCAGGAGGCGACCAGGTGGGGGTCAGTGTGTTCGTCCCGACGGCCGGGCACGTAGAGAGGTAGGCGAGTAGCCCGTAGTAGGTACGGCCGCCGGTGGAGACCGGGCACCACTGTCATCGCCGCACTATCTCAGTGGCTGCCTCCTCGCCCCGGGCAGCGGCCCGCAGAACACGGGCCACCGCCTGGTACAAGGTTTATGCCGACGCGGGCGAGTTGTGCGCTGGCGGCCATGAGTTCCTCCACCCGGCCGCGCTGGTCCAACAGCCAGGGTTTCGGTCCGCCTTGGGCCTGGGCGACCGCAACTGCGGCGTCGGCGATGAAGCCAGCAGTCCTCAGACTGGGCTGCTTCGGCGGCGTGGGTCACGGCGTCGAGTTGTCACGGTTCACGGAACGGCGACATGTACGGGCACCGCGTTGTCGCAGGCGCCCGTCCGACACATCTTGCCGTCTCTCCCCCGCCTGTCCTTCCCTTCCCTCTCTGCTTCTCGAATGGTCGGCTGTCTGCAGGCATGCGTTCCCCGCGCCCGCCTACGCCCGCTCCGCTCGTCCGGCCTGCCGGCGCACCATGGCTCCGATGCGAAGCTCGCCCATAGGAGCACTGAGCGGTGGGCGCCAAAGAAAGTCTCCATCCGACACCACCCGTCTGATCCGTCCAATCCGTGGTGCGGCGTGAGCGGGTGGTCGTAGGGCCGTGGCAACGCTCATAGGGGTCAGCAGCTGTTTCGGTCAGTCGGCGCGGGGCCGCCACGCCAGTGCACGTCGTGCGGCTGTGGAACCGCCCGCAGCTGTTGCAGCTGCGGCCAGGAGGCCCGTTGCTGTCAGGACGGCCGTGATGAGGTCCCATGACAGGGTTGCTCCGCTTTCTCCTCCGGTGACGGGCTGGACCAGGACGACGTGAACGAACGCGCCGACGGCACCAGCGCCCAGAAGCGGGACCCCGAGGCACCAGAACGCCGTCGTGTGGAAGACCTGACTGCGTCCGGTGAGCACGGTGATTGGGGCCAGTGTCTGCGCGAACCGCAGAAATTCCGAGAGGGCGGCGAGTGCCATGGCGGTGAGCAGAACGAGCGTGCCGATGGTGCCGAGGAAGGGAATCCAGCGTGACTGATAGCCGACGGTGAAGGATTTGGCTCCGTCTTCTGCCACCGGCTCGGTGAGTGCCTTCACGCTCAGGTGCAGGTGGGCGGCACGTTTGACGGCCGGGATATCCATGGGCTTGTCGAGGTCGGTGAAGACGACGGCCTGTAGACCGTCGGCACGGTTGATGGCGCTGACGGGACCGGTGCGCACCGCAGCGGGAGTCTGGCCGAACGTCTGGTAGCCGGAGACTCTGAGGCGCTTGTCGAGTTCCCCGTACGGCACTGTGGCCTCTTGTCCAGCGGGAGGGCAGGGGAGCTGGAGGGCACGGAGGTCGCTGCACGGCGCTTGGAGGACTCGGCTGGCGCTGGAACCGTCGGGCTGGATGTTTCCGGTGCCGATGGCGACCGTGTGCGCCCCTTCGGGCAGTGCGGCGGTGAAGGCGTCGGTGAGCCGGGTCGCCGACGTTTGTACGAGCGCCATGCTCCGGCCCTGCGCGGAGTTCAGCTGTTCCTCGTCTCCGGAGCGGGCGAACAGAAGACTGGTGATGATCTGCGTCTGGCCGATGACGCCGATGGCGATGATCATTGCGGCCACCAGACGGACCACCATGCCCGGTCGGGCCGCAGTGGTGCGGGCGGCGATCAGGCGCGCCGGGGCGCCACTGTGGTGAGGCGACTTCGCTGCCCGCCTGCTGATCCGTGACGCGGCCCAGCCGATCACCCAGGGAAGCGTCACCCACACGCCGACGACCGCGAACAGATAGGCCGCCGCGGAGCGTTGCGCACCGACGGACCTCGACGTCAGAGCCAGGACAAGAAAAGCGGGACAGGACCCGAGGGCCAGGAGTCGCAGCAGACCGCTGCCTGCCGCACGAGGTCTTGTGGATGCCCCTTTCCGCGCGGCAGCAGGACGCAACAACAGGATCAGTGCGAGCATCCCCAGGGCGGAGACGGTGACGGCAGCTGCCAGCGTCACGCCCACGCGACGCAGGTCCGTGGCGTACAGGGTGTAGTCGATCCAGGGCAGTTGGACATCGACCAGCAGGAACGGAAGGGTGAACAGGGCTGCGAGAGCAGCGCCGATGCACACGGGCCGGACCGCGGCCCCGATGTCCATCCAGGCGCGTGCGGCCCGGCCGGCACCGAGAGTGTGCAGCAGAGCATCACGACGGTCCCGTCCCGCAGCGCCCATCCTGGCCGCGGCTGCCGCCAGCCCCAGAGCCGGAAGTCCCAGCAGTACGCCGATGACGGCCAGCATGGATGACTGGGGGCCGACGATCCGCAGGTCGCCGAAGACCGGTCCGGGGCCTCCGTACCCGGTGATCCCCTCCATCCGTGCTGTGCCCAGCATCGCCGTGGTGGGACGCACGTAAGCCAGCCGTTCGCCCGGTGATGCCAGCCCCTCGGCGGAGACGGTGCCGACGGTGGTGCCGTACCGGTGGGTGAAGTCCTCACTGGCGGGCCCCTCGGCCAGCGCCGGCGACAAGAACACCTCACCGGGGCCGGCCAGCGCGCGAGGCCGGGCGGCAACGGCGCATCCTTGGTCAAGGGGGCGATGACTACCACGGTGAACTGGCGCCCTTGATAGCTGTCCCAGTACCGACTCCACAGCGCCGATGCCTGGTGCCCGTGATCCGCGAGGGTGGGTACGCGCGCCGCGCCGCGCTGTTCGCGCCCCTCCCACGTCGCAGCGGTCGCGACCAGCGAGCACAGCACGACGGCGACGACCGCGGTTGCGGCCAACAGCGCCCAGAACCGGGCCCGGCCGCCTTCGGCGGTCCGCCCGGCTGCCCGGCCGATGCGGAGCATGTGGTGGATCTGGCCACGCTTCATCGCGCACCTGCCAGGGCCCCTTGTTCCAGCTGCATGACCCGGTCGGCTCGGTTTGCCACAGCGGGGTCGTGGGTGACGACGAGCAGCCCGCACCCGCGGGCGGCGGGTACGGCGAACAGCGTGTCTGCCACATGGTCACGCGATGCCTCGTCAAGTGCACCGGTCGGCTCGTCCGCCAGGAGCAGCGCGGGGCTACCGATCAGCGCCCGAGCCACGGCTACTCGTTGGCGTTCACCGCCTGACAGCTCACTGGTGGCGGTGTCAGTGACGGGCACACCAAGTTCATCCAGAAGTTTGCGGCTCTCGCCATAGGCACGGTCGCGATCCGCGCCGTCCAGCAGAGCGGCCAACGCCACATTCTCCACCGGAGAGAGTTCGGGCAGCAATTCCCCGAACTGGAAGACCATCCCCATGTGCTTCCTGCGGTGCTCTGCCAGGCGGCGACCTCGCAAAGTGACGACATCACTTCCAGCGATCATGACTGATCCGGCATCAGGGCGAACGAGCCCCAGAAGGATGGAAAGGAGTGTACTTTTCCCGGAACCTGAAGGGCCCATGACCGCGACGGACTCGCCAGCGCTCACGACAAGTTCGAGCCCGTCGAGCAGGCGTCGGCCCCCGACCTCGTACCCCAGCTCGCGGACCTCAAGGGGCAACGCATCCGACACGCCATCTGCCTTTCAGGAGAAGAGAATCAGCAATGCGCTGCCCGGGCAAAAGAGCGTCCCGGGCAGCGCGATGTCACAGCGGACCGTTATGACTTAGTGGTCGTCGCTCCACCAGTTGGAACAGTCGTCCGGCCACTTGTCGATTTCGGTGCAGACTCGCATGTCCCACACCTTGCCACCCTGATTGCTGTACACCTTGGTGCCCTGTCCACTGTGATTCCACAGTGTGTACAACTCAGTGCTCGGGTTGTTGCGGTTGTACTCAGCCTTGACGGAGTTGCCATCTCCCTTGGTGTCCTGCAGGCCGACCTGGGACCCGCCCGCCGTACGCCACGCATGCGCACCGGACGTGTACCGGTCCATGTCCGCGAAGGCGGTGGTGGACCCTGCTGCTATGGCAACCCCCGCGACCACCACAGCTGCCCGTGACACTAATCTGCCCGTTCTCTTCATGGAACGTCTCCCGTTGTCGTGCAGACGCCCGCCGGTAGAGGCCGGCGGGCGATGAACGCTGACGATCTTTACAGTCGGCGAAGGCAGTATGAAGTCACATTCTGGCCATTGCGTTTACAAAGTGACCGTTCCCGTCTGGATTCGAACGCGTTCCTGCGTAGACCACTAAGCGGAATTACGGGCTCCCGCATCGACATCCATACCGGCCGTCCTGAGTCTGCCCCGCGCAAGGGCGAATCACCCATTCCGGCGAGCTCCGAGGGACTTCTCTTCTCCATACATCACAAGGGGACTCCGATCTTTCGTGGGACTCACGCCATCGCTTGAAGCAATCATTCCGTTCATCTGCCGGTCGCGGCAGGTCTCGAAATATTCGGCCTGAATGAGAGGTCGTTGGGTTCGGGGAGGTAACGGCGGGTGGTGAAGGCCGCGGCTGCGCCGCGGAAGGCAAGGCTGTGTCCTGGCTTGCAGGCCGCATCGCGAGCTTGAACGGTTGGAATCCGCCAACCGCCGTTTCCTCGCCCCCTCAGGGGGCGCCCGAGCTGGCCTCTGCCTGTTCCAGAAGGAGGTCCGCACGGACGAGGTCCTCGGGGGTGTCCACTGCAAGGCCGGCGTCGACCACGGGCAGCATCCGCACGTTGCGCGAATGCTCGATGAAGCGCAGCATCTCGACGCCCTCGGCACGTTCGAGCGGCCCCTGACGCAGGTTCCGGAATATCTCCAGCCCCTCGGCCATGAACGCGTACAGCCCGAGCTGACGGAGGTAGGCAGGGTAGTGCCCCCGCGGGTACGGGATCGGCTGGCGGGAGAACATCAGGGCATTGTTGTCCGCGCTGACGACGACCTTGACGACGTTGGGGTCAATGGCCGCTGCCACGTCCGTCACGCGCGTGTAGGCGTTGACCGCCAGGGTGGCTGTGTCGAGGTGAGCCGCTGCTTCCGAGACGGCGTCGATCGCTGCCGGGTCGATGAACGGCTCGTCGCCCTGGACGTTGATGTACGCATCCGCGTCGAGGTGCTGGGCGCACTCGGCGACACGGTCGGTGCCGGTGACGTGCTCGCCGGTCATGACGCAGCGAATGCCGAGCTGCCTGCAGGTCTCTTCGATGCGGTGATCGTCGGTCGCGACGATGGCGTCATCGAGCCGTGTGGCCTCCTGGCATCGCTGATGGACGTGCCACAGCAGCGGCTTGTCGCCGAGCATGGCGAGGGGCTTTCCTGGGAATCGTGAGGCGCCCCAGCGGCATGGGATCACCGCTATGTGCCGGCGCGAGGTGTGCTTCGACTTCGTTGTGGTGGCGGCCACGGTGATCTCCGGTCGATAGGCAGGTCAGGGACTGGTGGAGCTCGGCAGGAGAGCGAGCTTGGCAGCGATGGTCGGTGCAGGGACCTTGGTGAAGGGCAGCCACCGGTAGTCCGTGACTTCCTCGACTTGAAGGTGGATCTTCCGCTCGCCGAGAAGCCGGAAAGCGAACCGGAAGTCGTAGTGCTGGTGCGCCGGTTCGCCTTTGCCAGGGTTGGCTGCGATGTCGTGTACATCGATGTCGAGTGGGATGCCTTCGTAACCCATCAGCGGCTCCACGGCGCTGGGCGGGATGCCGGCCTCCTCCTGGAGTTCCCGCAGGGCGGCACTGGGGAGATCGGTGTCGGCGGGCTCGATGTGCCCACCGGGAGCGAGGTCCTTGTCCAAAATCTTGTGGCGGATGTGCAGCACTTGATCGTGTCGGTCGATCACGATGGCGCTGCAGGTGATGTGGCCGGGGTAGGTCTTGCGGCTGGTCGGGGCCTCCGGGCGTGTCAGGGCGTCCAGAAGAGGCCTGAGCGCTTCCCGCTCGTCGGGATGGCGCCTGAGGTATGCCTCGGTCGTGTGGTGGATGTGGCTGCCGGACGGGGGCATGTGGATCACCTTGTGAAGTGGTCGAGCCAGGCTCGGGCGATGGCCTGGCGGGCGTCTGGGGACATCTCGTGGAGGCTCGGTTCGTGCGTGCCCCGGCTGAGTGCGGATGTGGCGGCGAGTATCTCGGCTTGGACGAGGTGGATGTATGTGCCGACGGCCGCGCCATGCAGGAAGTTGACGGCGTTGCCGTTGGCGAGCACGTAGAAGTAGTGGCCGGTCACGTCGTAGCGAGTCAGCTGATTCCCGGCTGGGGTGCGCCGGTAGAGGTCGTCGAGCGCATCGAGTTCGAGTTCGTCCTCGGAGGAGGTGACCGAGGCGACGTACGCGCCGTTGTGCAGGGCTGCGAAGTCGCTCTGCCGTAGGGCCAGGTTGCCGGTGGCGCACAGTACGAGGCCGGCCTTGTGGATCGCTTCCGTGCAGGTGGCGGTGGTGCGGAAGCCCTGGGCGTGGGCTTGCACCTGCTTGACGGGATCGTTGTCATAGACGACGACGCGCAGGTCGTGGGCTCGCAGGGTCTGGGCGATACTGCGGCCGACTTTGCCGAATCCGATGACGCAGGCGTCGCGGCTGGTGAGGATGTCGCCTCGGGTGCGCACCAGGGCTTCCGTGGAGAAGACGATGGACCGACCGACGAGGTGGTCCTCGCAGTCCTTCAGCGGCGAGCGGGCCACCGAGAAGACGGGGCAAGGCAGTTGGCCGAGCGCCACGTATCGCTGGTGGCCGTTTTCGGTGTCCTCGACGACTCCCAGGATGCGGCCGGAGAACTTGTCGACCAGAGTGTCGAGGCTGGGAGCGTAGTAGCCGCCGATGTCGAGGAGGACGACGTCGCGACCGGGTGCGGTTTCTTCGAGGTACTCCAGGGCACTGGTCGGATCGGCGAACAGTTCGCGGGTGAGGGTGTGGACGGCGTATGTGCGGCGGACTTCTGCCAGAGCCTCTCCGGTCACCGACTTGGGCTTGGGGAGAACGGCGGCGACGGTGGTCGTGCGAGCCATCGCGCGTAGAAACGCCGGGCGCTCGGGGAGCAGGTGCGTAATGATCAGCGAGGTGGCCTGACCAGCGGCAGGGAAGCGTTCGGTGATTCGTCGGAAGAAGGCGTCCAGCCGTGCCTTTTCTGGACTCTCCACAGCAAGTCCTCTCTCGTCGCCAGGTGGTCAGGCAGCCCTTCGATACGCGGGCTGGGTCAGGGCATGCATCTGTGCGCGCATGCCGGTGGGCAGGTCGACCTTCGGCTGCCAGCCGAGTACGGACTGGGCGCGGCGAGGGTCAGCGCGGGTGGTCAGTACGTCTCCGTTGCGGACGTTGTCGCCGTGGATCTGGATCTCTCGGCCGGTGAGGTGGTTGGCAATGTTGATCACGTCGAGCAAGGAGGCATTGGCTCCGCCGCCGACATTGACGATGCCCGTGTCGATGGGGGCACCCGCAGCAGAGATGGTGGCGGCGACAGCGTCGTCGATGTACGTGAAGTCGCGGCGCTGGTGGCCGTCTCCGTACAGCCGCAGTGGCTCCCCGGTCATGGCGGCGTGGAGGGCGCGGTGGGTGAACATGTCGGGGCGCTGGCGAGGGCCGTAGACCGTGAAATACCGCAGCGCGATGACGCTGGTGGGGCAGTCGGCTCGGGAGGCGTGAGCAAGGCAGAGCTGTTCCTCGGCGAGCTTGGTGACCGCGTACGGGGAAGCCGGGCGGGGGTGATCACCTTCGACGCTGGGGCCGCCGCTGGTAGGCCCGTAGACGCTGGAGGAGGAGGCCACGACGAGCCGGGGGACGTGCATGCGGGTGGCGGCGTCCATGAGCCGCTGGGTGGCAAGGATGTTGGAGTTGACGTACTCACTGAACTGCGGTCCCCATGAGGGCCGTACACCAGGGATGCCTGCCAGATGGAAGATCACGTCTGCGTCGATGAGGAGCGGGTCGATCGCGCAGGTGAGGAGGTCCGCGGTGATGTGCATGTAGCCAGGGAGACCGTGCAGTGCGGCCATGTTGACAGCGGCCGTCTGATCTCTTGCGGGGTCGCGGCGATCGACGCCGATGACGGTGGTTCCTGTCTGGAGCAGGGCGTGGGCGAGGTGGGATCCGATGAAGCCGGCCGAGCCGGTCACCAGCGCGCGCCGAGGGCTCGATGCGGTTGCGGCGGAGTGGGTGTCTGACACGGAACTCTCCAGATGTGGGTTGGCGGGTAGGGAGGTCAGCTCAGTTGGGACAGGACGGTGCGGCCGTGAGCGCTCAGGAGGACGTCGCCCTGTTCGTGGCCGCGGACGATTGCGGTGACGGCTTCGATGGCACCGAACCGCTCCAGGAGCCGTCGTTCGGTGTCCGTGAGGCGACCGCCGTATCCGATGAAGAACACCTCGCGCAATCGAGGGGCCGCCTGCCAGTGGCGGAAAGCAAGTCGGGCGAAGTCCCGGATGCGGGCGTCGCGTCGCATGTGCTCGAAGTCGAAGGCCCAGAAGCCGTCTCCGATGCGCCAGTTCCTGGGCTGGTAGTCGAGGTGGCAGACGGCGCTGTCCATGCAGGTACCGGCCAGCTCGACCGCGACCTGCAGGAGGAGGTTTCGCTCGGTGCCCGATAGGAGGTCTGCGCGGTCGGCCCTGGCAACCCAGCTTCGGAGACGGACTGCCAGCTTGTCTCCCGCGTCGCCGGCGCTCCGACGGCACGTCGCCTGGTGAAGAGCTCGAAGTGCAGCTCCGGCATCGTGGTGCGCCCGCTCCTCCTCGTCCGAACCAGGCGGGAGTGCGTCACCGCTCTGACCGGGAACGGCGGTGAGCAGCAAGGTTTGCGTCGAGTCCTGCTGGCCCGCTAACTCAGGTGCGTGGTCTTGGAGATGGTGTCGCCACGTCAGGTATGCCTGTGTCTCTTGGACGTATCGGGCCTGGCTTCTGTGCTGCTTTGCGAAGTAGGTGTTGCCCCTGGTGTCGACGAGCTGCAGGAGGTGGGGCGGGAGCGTCGGGTCGGCGACGATGCTGACAGCTCCGACCGTCTGGCGCGCGAGTTGGACGCGCGGATCGTCGTGGGCGGTGCTCATGGCGTCGCTCCCGCTGCTAATGCGGCGAGGTGGGCGGTGTCGTTGTGTCGGTCGAGCATCCAGCGGCGCTGGCCGAGCCGGTTGTGGTGGTGCTGCCAGCGGGTGACGGAGGCGTGGGAGACGGTGAAGCCGGCTTCCGTCATCGGCCCGAGTCCGAGCAGGAGGGCGTGTGCGGCGAGGATCGTTTCGCCGTGGGCGGCGAACACGACTCGGCCCCCGTCGTGACGGGCGATGAGGTCCTGGAGAAACGCCTCGGCTCGCTGGAGGTAGCCGTTCCAGGTGTCGGATCCTGCGGCCCACGGTTGGTCTGGGTGGGCATGCGGTCCGCCGTTCGCTGCGGTCTTGACGTAGTCCCAGGACTTGCCGTCGGCCTCACCGTGGACGGGTCCATCGAGACCAGGTTCAACGACGGGCTCCAGGCCGAGGGCCTGCCCGAGGATCTGCCCGCTCTGCTGCAGGCGCAGTCGGGGGCCGGCGTAGAGCGCGGTGAAGGGCTGGGCGCGGTGCTCGGCAGCCAGCTGGACTGCGGCCCTCTGGACCTGGAGGTATCCGCGGCGCGTCAGCCCGGTGCAGGTTGCGGGTCCGCCGACGCGGCCGTCGACGTTGCAGCGAGCCTCGCCGTGGCGGACGAAGACGAGTTCTGTGGTGATCATGAGGTGCCTTGGATTTGTTGGCGCTGATGCAGCCAGCCGTAGTGGTAGCCGTGACGCCCGGCGTACGGCGCGGTCAGTACGGCGTGCAGTGCGAGGAAGTCGCCGAGGCGCTCTCGGCTCGTCGCCCCCAGCTGGGCGTCATGCCGGGCGGCGGCATGGTTGTAGCTGTTCAGAGCCGCTTCGATACCGGGTGGGTCGATCGGGCCGTGCGTCATGATCAGCGTCGTGATCAGCTTGGCCAGGTCGTATCCGAAGGGCGCGACGGTGACGTCGTCGGTGTCGACGCTGAAGATCGTGCCGTCCTCGGTAATCAGGAAGTTCCGCGGGTTGCTGTCCTTGTAGAAGGCGGCGGGCCCATCTGCGGAGCGCTCCAGCAGCGTCAGCATCGCGTGCAGAGCGGCGGTGTCGGGCAGAAAGCCCTTCTCCAACCGGTTGCGCAGCGCTACTTCCCGACAGGAACGGAAAGCCGGTAGAAGGCTGTCCTTCCGGGGTTCGTGCGGCATGTCCAGCTGTGCTGCGTGCAGGTCACTTGCCCACGCAGCACCGTGTGCATCGCCCAGGAGGGCAGCCAGGGACAGCAGGTCCTTCTTCTGCGCATGACGGCCGTCGATGTGCTCAAAAGTCAGGCTGGTCGGCCCGACCACAGTCAGCGCCGGCTGCCGTAGCGGCTTCGCATGGGTGGCGAGCCACCCGTAGTGGTGGGCAGCGGCAGCGGCCTTCGCCGGGGTCTCGTAGTGCTTGGTGAAGTGGAAGGGCGTCACGTCCGGCCTCCCGCCGACCGGGCCACGACATAGGTGATGTCCGAGGTAGCGGTGATCGGCTTGTCCGGGTGCCACTCATGGAGCGCGGCGGCCAGGGCGCCCGGGTTGCCGTACAGACCAGGTGCGAGGTCGTACTTGGGGTTGGTGGCGAGGTACTCGGCGGCGTGGTCGAGGCCGGAGAACTCGAAGCCGTGCTCCTCGTGCTCGACCGCCACCACGTCCAGGGCCAACTGGGCCAGCTCAGCGAGGTTGCCGCCGTGCGCGGTGGCGTAGAGGCTCTCGTGCCGCTCGGCACGCGGGTCGAGACCGGAGGCGGCGATGAGGGTGTCCATGTCGCTGTAGCTGTCGAGCGCCTTGGTTACCAGCACGGCGAGCCCACCGGGAGCCAGGGAGCGGGCGATTTCCGCGATGGCTCGCCCAGGGTCGGGTGAGTGGTAGAGGCAGAATGCCGCAACAGCCAGCTCACAAGAATCATCGGGCAGAGGTAGATGGTGAAAGTCCCCTTGGAGGAACGCCACTTGCGTTCCGGAGCGGTGGCTGACGCGGCTTCGAGCGACGGCTACCAGGGCGGGAGAAGCGTCGATACCCACGAGCCGCTGCGGCTTCAGCTGCTGGGCCAGGACTTGGCTGCTGCTTCCGCGACCGCATCCGATGTCCGCTACCAAGCCGATACGGCGATCGGACCTGGCTCGGTGCGCTTGGGCGAGCTGGACGATGGTCTCGGGGACGGGACGGCCTGCGGTCTTGGCCCGCATCAGCGCGCTGGAGCGGCTGGCCAGCCGGGCGGCGTGGCCGTACAGCTCGCCCTGCCGGTCAGGGTCAAGAAACGGGTTGGTGATCACGACCCGCACCCCCGCTCGGGGCGCGGCGCCCTCAGGTGTGCTGGGCGGCGACCTGCTGCAGCCAGCGTCGGGTGTGCCGACGGCTGGTGAGGAACACCACATCGGCATGCCCAGCGGCGAACTCTTCGATCTTGGCCATGACCCGCGGTCGCATCTTGCGCCGGTACGTCGCGACGTACTTGATCACGCCCCAGGTGATGCGGTTGTGCACCCCGTTGCCCTTGTGTCCGGCGCCGTGCCGGATCTGCCGGGAGAAGATCCCCCACAGTGCGGCCGGCGTCGAGACGTCCATCAGCACCACGGTGTCGCAGGCTTCGAGACGGATCTGCAGCGTGGAGTTGTAGTTGCCGTCGATGATCCACGTCGGCTGCGCGACCAGATCGCGCTGCACCTCGGCAAACTTCTCCATGGGCAGGGCGTTCCACTCGTCGTCGTAGAACGCGGCATCCAGATGCGTCACTGGAGCGTCCAGGATCCTGGCCAGCTTGCGGGCAAGATCCGACTTGCCGCTGCCTCCACAGCCGACGATGGCTACCTTCTTCATGGTGCTCCAGCCTAGAGGTGCTCGGGTGCCCGGACGGCTCGGCCGCCGGAACACATACGGATGACCGGGGCCTGCCGGCCCATGCAAGGCGGTCCATCATGCGGCCCCCTGCCTTGGCGAGGCGGCGGTGGTGATCACGTCCAGCACGGTCTCCAGCGCGTCAACCTGGTGGCTGAGCCGGAACAGCTCCAGTCGGCCGATGCACTCCGAGATCAGTTCGGCGTGCTGGTGGCTGCCCGCGATCTTCTGAAGGCCGGCGATCCGCTGGATCACTTGGTCGCCGGTCCTGACCACCAGGTCCTCGGGCACAAACCGCTCGACGTGCCGGATGCCGGCCGGCGCCAGCGGCAGGCAACCGGCCAGGACAGCCTCGAAGATCCGCTGCGTCATCTGTCCGACCGCGGCGTACCGCTCGGGCAGGAGCAGGACCGTGGCCAAGGTGGTGCTGTAGAGCCGGGAGACGGCGCCGAAGGGGATTCGGCCGAGGAAGGTGATGTGGGGCCAGCGCGCGGTGCGGGTCCATTTGCCGCCCACCTGGTGGTCGAAGCGGGCGGCGGCCGGAGCGAAGAAACGGTCGAACTCGTCGTCGCGGTCGTACTGGTTGCCGACATAACCGAGCGGCGTCTTCCGGTCCTTACTGGCCAGGGCGATGGAGTCGGCACCGTCCAGGAGCGCGTCATCGACGGGGAAGAGGAGGCGGTGGGCACCGGGGGTGGGCGTGAGGGCGGCCTCGCATACCTCGACGTTCCGGTTCCGCCGCCAGATGTTGTCCTCGCGCAGTTGCCGGTCCTTGTCCCAGATCACGGTGGGGGTACGGCGGCGAACGGTGTAGTGCTGGAGCAGCTCCGCTTGTCGGTGGAGATCACAGGTATGTCCTTGGGTGCCGCAAGCAGTGGTGTTGCGTCCTTCGATGGGCCAGCGCCATTCGAGAAAGAGCACGTCGATGTCCGGGAGGCCAGCGTCGAAGGCGTACGCGCCGCCGAGGTCGTCCCCGGCTTCGAGGTGATCGCGGTCAGCCTGGAGAAACACGATGTCGTGGCCGCGTCCGAGGAGCGCGTCGATCAAGGGTCGGCGGTGGCTGCGGCCTCCGTCGGGGGTGTCGGTGACTCCGTTTCCGAGGAAGCCCCAGAAGCTGTATCCGATCTTCATTTGGTGATCCACCGCCCTTCAAGCAGCAGGGCGTCGAGCCCGGAATTCGCGAGGCAGTCCAGTGCCATCTCCGGGGTGCCGCAGATGGGCTTTCCCTTGACGTTGAGCGAGGTGTTGATCAGGACCGGGACTCCCGTACGGCGGGCAAACGCCTCCAGGACCTGGTGCATGAACGGGTTCTGTGGCGCGGTGACGGTCTGGAGACGGGCGGATCCGTTGGCGTGGACGATCGCAGGGATCCGCTCGCGGGCAGCGTCGGTCACCTGGGAGGCCATGGACATGTACGGGGCGTCCTGGCCGAGAGTGAAGAACTCGCGGGCGCGGACGGCGGTGACCATGGGGGCGAACGGGCGGAAGGGCTCGCGGAACTTCACCGTTGCGTTCAGGCGCTCGACCACCCCGGCTTCGAGGGGCGAGGCGAGGATCGAACGGTTCCCCAAGGCACGGGGGCCGGCCTCGACGCGGCCCTGGAACAGCCCCACGATCATCCCGTGGGCCAGCTGGTCGGCGAGAAACTCCGCGGCGTCCGTGCCGAGGGGCTTCTGCTTCAGTCCGGGCCACGGCGTGAGGTCCAGCTCCGGCTCCGGAAAGGACGGGCCGAGGTAGCAGGTACGGGCGATCCGGGACAGGGGCCGTCGGCTGCCGCTGTCGGTGTGCACGGCGACAGCGGCGCCGATCGCCGTGCCTGCGTCGCCGGGAGCCGGCGGGACGAAGACCTCGTCGAAGATGCCGGCGTCGATGATCCGTCCGATGCTGACGCAGTTGGTGGCCACGCCACCACCGACGCACAGCCTGCGCGAGCCACTCACCAAGCGGGCTCGGCGCGCGAGGTGGATCATGATCTGCTCGGTGCGCTCCTGGAGGGCGGCAGCCAGATCCTGGTGGATCTCCTGGACCGGCTCGTCCGGATCCCGGGGCGAGCAGGTCTCGGCGACGAACCGAGGGGCAGTGCGTGGATAGCCGGAGGTGAGCACGCGGGGCGGGAAGTACGCCGGGTCCAGAGCGAAGCCGGTGGCTGTGGTGCGGACTGCGCGGGTGAAGACGTGCCGGAATCGGGCGGGGTCGCCGAGTGCTGCGAGGGCCATGACGGTGCCCTCTTCGTCGCCGCGCCGCCAGCCGAGATGCTCGGTGACCGCCCCGTACACATAGCCCAGCGAAGCCGGGTCCGTGAGCGCCTCCAACATGCGCACCCGCGGACGCGCGCTCTGGTGAGCGTGGGCGATAGTGGTGGTCTGCCGCTCGCCGAGGCTGTCGACAACGAGAACAGCCGCCTCATCCCAGCCCGACACGGTGAACGCGGCCAGTTGATGCGCGCGGTGGTGCAGTACGGGGGTGACGCGGGCGTCAGGGAAGTCCTGAGCGAGGAGCCGTAGGCGACGCCGGGTACGCACGGCGACCTTGGCGAACCCTGCGGCACGCGGTAGGGCTCGTGAGCGGGTCGTGCCCGACAGAGCCATCCGCAGGGCAGCAGGAGTCTCCGCGAGATAGCGGATGGGTTGGAAGTTGTACGCGACGGCATCGACGTCACCGGGCGTGATGCCCGCCTCCCCCAGCAGCCACCCGATGGCCTGACGCGGGTACTCACGGGTGTGTTTCTGCTGGGACAAGCGCTCCTCTTCGACGAAGCCCACCAGCTCGCCGTCGATGAGTAGGGCTGCGGCGGAGTCGTGGGTGAAGGAGCACACACCCAGAACGACGGACGGAACCTGGTCCACGGCGGTGGTCACCTCGTCCCCACCGGTGCGGAGGACGGCGTGCCGCCAACGCGACGATTCAGCTCGCCGTACCAGCCGGTCAGGGCCTCGCCGAGCGGCCCCTCGATGGTGTCAGCGATACGCCATGCCTGCTCGCGCTCTTCGCCCTTCCACAGCCGGTAGCTGCGCATCGTCTCAGCCATGGCATCCCAGGCCGGGTGCCCCGTCTCGCCACCGGCTTCAACCTGGTCGAGGAGTTTCTCGAACCCCTCCCATCCCGTAGACAGTTCAGGCATCACCGGACTCACTGCCGCATCGGTCAAAGCGTCGGCCTTCTCGATGTCGCGCTCGTAGATGTGGAGGGAGTCGACGTGGTGGTGGTACTCCCCCAGGTCGACGTCCAGCCAGCCGGCGACAAGCTCGTGGAGCGTGGTGAAGAAGAACAGGTCGTACGGCATGCCGATCCACACGTCCTGGCCACGCATCGTGGTCGACATGTGCAGTCGTCCGCCACGCAGGTGGAAGCGGAAGCCGAGTGTGCAGGGGACGTCTTTGTGGCCAGCGGTATCGCGAGCAGGGTCGTAGAGCTGAATGGTTGCCCGCCGGGAGTCGGGGTCGTCCTTGAGGATCTCCACGACGCGGTGGAGCTGGTCGACCTCCCCACCCCAGTTCCGCATCCTGGGCCCATACGCGCCGCGGAGGATGCCGTCGTCGGCGTACTGCCGCAGCCGCGCGTTGTAGTCGAAGATCCACGGGGCGTCGGAGCCGGAAAGGTGCCAGACGGTCTCGGCCACCGCGAAGGCGGGGTTCACAATGCGGGCGGGCGGCGCGTACAGGAGGCGTGCCCGGGGCTGGATCAGGCGCATGGAGAGGTCAAGGACCTCACGAGTGGCCATCCCGCGCGGACTGATCTTCTCCCCGCTCTTGGCCAAGGTAACGGCCCCAGTGAAGAGTTCGGCGACGGTGTCGGCGGTCAGGTTCGTCATCGGATGGTGGCTCCCTCTCCCCGGGGCGGGCCGGACTCGGCGTCGGCGGGGTGGCGTTCGATTGGGTCGGTGTGCGAGATGCCGGCCGCGGCCTGGCGGATGATGAGCTGGGCGATGTCGGCAGCGCTGTGGCCTCGCCAGCGGCACACCGCATCGCGTGCTTCTCGCGGTACTCGGGCGCTTCCCCGGCTCACGAGGTCGAGCGCATCCGCGACATCGGCAGCGGTTCGGCACCGATACGCGACGGCGTGCCCTGCGAGACCGAGCGTGCGGTCACCGGGGCGGTCCAATTCGAGGACGGGCACGTCGAGGAGTACGGCTTCGATGCCGCATGTGGAGGACACGCTCACCACGGCGTCCGCCCCCGCCAGGCAGCCGCGCGCTCCGACGCGCGGGTCGGCCACAGCCACAGGTGGTTTTCGATTCCCTCGCAGCAGGCAGTCGAAGACGTGGCCACCTTGGGCTGGGTGCGGGGCAATGACGAGCCCCCAGTGCCCCTGGGCCGCCTTCAGACCGTCGAGGATGATGTCCGCCTGAGCTTGGAGGCGCTCAGGGCCGAAGGGCTGGCAGGCCCACACCGCGATCCGCACCGGACCGCGCTCGCTGTCGGCGCCGAGCAGCTTCTGGAGATAGCGACGCTGTGCTTCGCGACCGAGGCCGGCGAGCGCATCGAAGCGCGGCTGCCCCAGTACGTGGATCTCCGCCTTGGGGTGCCGAACCCATGACCTCGCCGGGGCAACGTCGCGGTCACCCATCACAACGATGTGACGGCTGTGGAGGGCCGGCCAGGCGACCGACTCCGATAGCCACGCCCCGTGCTGGACGTTCACGGTGGTGGCACCATGCCGCTCCGCGGTATGGGCGGCGAGCGCTCCGAGCGGGCTGGTGTCGTTGCTCAGCAGCACGGTGTGCGGGCGTACCGCGTCGAGCAGCTCCTGGAGCCACTCCTCCACTCGCACTACGGCTCGCCAGGACGGCTGGGTACACCCGCCGCCGCTCCCTTCCAGCAGGGCGGCAGCGAGGCGTTCCAGCCGATCCAACCGAACGGTATGAGCAACGACGTGGACCACACCATCGGTTCCAGCGGGTGCTTCGACATCCCGACGCAATCCGGGCACCGTGCCGGAAGCGGTCAGGGCTTCGGAGGGCCCTGGGTGCAGGGTGATGGAACTGTGCGCGGGGGTGGGACAGAGCTCCACGGGGTCCGTGGCGATATCGATCAGCACGCTCGATCGGCCTTGACTGGCAAGTTTCTCCAGTACCGGCAGCAGGGTCTGCGCGTGACGGGATGACCAGGAAAGCGCCACCACCTCAGACGCGGGCGCGACGGAAGGTGTCGGAGTGCCTGCGAGACGGCTGTCGGGACGAACAGTTGTGAGCTTTCGCAGCCGGGCGGAGCGCTCCGGGTTGTACGGCGCCGGCGCACCAAGGGCATACGCGACGCCCGACCAGGTGACGGTATAGGCGCGGTACTCGCGGGAACTGCTGTCCCGCAGCCCAAGCAGCCCTTCATACGGGGCCACGGTCACGGGCCCGGGGGCCGCGGCGAACTCGGGCCACGCGCTCAGCGCCAGGAGTTTCCGCACCAGCTGCGTGATCAGACGCCGTACGGGAACGTACTGCACGTACAACCACGAGGCGCCACCCGGCGTCTCGGCGCGCCGCGAGCTGTACGCCTCCAAGGCGGACATGACGTCGTCGACGTGCCGAGCCACCTCTGTTCGATCGACCGGCAAAGCCTCAAGTTCCAGTGTGGTGATGCAGGCAGCCGTCATGTGCCGAAGGGACGCTTCCCCAACGAGCGCCCAGACGGTCTGCTCCCCCACCGAAGTCCGGACGAGGCCCAGAGCGCTTCGCTTCGCAATGCTCACAACAGGCTCCCTGCGACAAAGGGGCCCGACTCGCAGCTCGTGTCGAGTACCCGGAGAAGGTCCTGCGGGTCACGCGCGATCTCAGGTGTCGGGCTGCCGGGCTCGCCGTAGCCCCAGGCTGCGTGCACATACGGCACCCCGGCTCGCCGGGCGCACTCGCGGTCAACGGCCATATCTCCCACGAACATCGCGGATGCGGGATCAGTGGCGAGATCAACAAGCGCGAGCATCAGGGGATCCGGCGCCGGCTTGCCCCGCCCGGGGCCGCTGGGGTACGTACCGCTGCGAAGGGACACCCGAGCCGAGCCAGCAGTGGAGCGGCGCGGTCCAACGGTTTGGACGTGACGACTCCGAGCAGCCAGTCGGCGGCAGCGAATGCGTGGAGCACTTCCTCCACACCTTGGAACGGTCTGGCCAGCTCGCAGCCTCGCCGGGATGCCTCCGCATACGTCTCGTGGAGACGATCAGCCTCCGTGAGGCCGAGGATTTCCATGATGTTGTCGAAGGGGCGGCCGAGGTGCTGCTCGTACGCCTCGAACGGCACGTCGATGCCGTGGCGTTCGCGTACCTCTCGCCATGCTTGTCGCATAACCGGCCGCGTATCGAGCAGGACTCCGTCGAGGTCGAGGACGAGCGCACGCCTGAGCCTGGACGCCGCCATCAGGCTCGCGCTCCTTCATCGGCATTGAAGAATTGCCAGCTCCAGGCGAGGCTGACTCCGTGCACGGCGTCGGAGGCACCCATCTTGTCCAGCAACTGCCGGTTGTGCTTCTTGGCGGTGTGGTGCGACATGAGCTGCGCTTTCGCGACTTCCCTTGCACCCGCCCCCTGGGCGAGCAGCCTGAGCGTGGTCTTCTCGGCATCGGAGACCTCCGGCCGCACGGCCTCCGCACCCTTGGGCCGGGCTGCATGACCTGCTCGACACGCCATGTCGGCGAGCACCGGGCGGCGGCTCATGCCCAGCTTGGTCCGGATACTGCGCAGGTAGCCCTTGATGGTGTCCTCGGCCAAGCCGATGCGCGCCGCGATCTCGCTGTTCCCCAGGCCATCAGCTACAAGGCCCAGGACCTCGGTTTCCCTCGGTGTCAGGAGGGACAGCAGGGCAGGCGGTGAATGTACGGGCATGACAAACAGCTCCAGGATCTGATCGGACGCGTGGAGTGGTAAGGACGGGTTGCGGTCAGACGGCCGGCGGCGTCGACGGCCAGCGCAGGAAGGCAAGGACCCGCTTGCCGGTGCCGTCCGGATTGAGGCGCGAGGTCCAGGCGTCCGCCTCGGCGGCTACGAGGCACAGACCCCGGCCATCGAGCGCACTGATCGGCCCCCTACGCGGAACGGGGAGCTGGCAGGAGTTGTCCTCCAGCTCGATCCCCACGACGGCGTTCTGGTAGGAGAGCGTCAGGGCGATCTCCTCCAACAGGCCCTCGGACTTGGTCCTGCCGTGGCGGCATGCATTCGTGACGAGTTCGCTGACGATGAGCAGTACGCGATCGGCGAGTGCGTCCAGGCCCCACTCGGCGAGCTTCGTCCGGGTGAACACCCGGGCCCGATGGGGAGCCAAATCGTCGGAGGCCAATGTGACCCTCGAATGCAGCTCGGCGTTCGCGATAACAGCTTCTATTGCCAGGGCGCTGTTCATGCCTTCCCCCGCAGGCCATCCACCGGAGTTCCTCGAGGGGACGGCGGCAGCTGCCAGGCCGGAAACGCAGCTCCGGCCGATCATTGGGCCGCCTCCATCAGCATCGGCCACAGAGCGGCAGCCCGATCTGCGAAGGGGCGAGCCTGGGCGAAGGGGTGCTGCTGACGCATGGCCGCCTTCAGCGAATCCATGCCAAGCAAGTGCCGGGCATCAACAACCGCCGATTCCCGGCAGAGAATGTGGAACACGATCTGGTGGTTCGCCGTCATGGACATACCTCCCAAGGTCCCTGCCACGCCGGGGACAATTCGTCTCGGCAACGGCTTACGGATCACGCTGCCACCGGGCTTGGGAGATCGCATATCTGATGAGCGATAAGCGAGTTGGGCTGCAATATGGCAACCGCAATGCCAGCATGAGCATCATGCGTCCACGTCAGTCGGCCGAGGTGGGAGGGGCAATGAGCGGGAAGCGTCGTTGCCTGAAATGCGGGTGCCGCCTCAGCCGCTACAACCCGGACGACCGGGAACTGTGTGGTGCATGCGCACGCGGCGCCCCGACCTCAACGGAGCCCGAACCACCCTCCATCCCTGAGCGTGTCTGGTCGGATCCTGGGATCCAAGCCGCCCTCCGGGTCATGGACTTCGGGAAGATGAGCCGTCTTCTGCGGCAGCACGCTGGGTTACGGCAAGACGACCTCGCTCGCCTCACCGGCCTCAGTCAGGGCTACCTCTCCCAGCTCGAATCCGGAGCCCGGCGTCTCACACGTCTCGACAAGACCCAAACGTTCCTGGACGCATTGGATGTGCCGGCCGAACTCCGCCCGCTCGCTCCCGGCAGCGCGCCTGAGCGCGAGGCACTGGAGCCCGAGCGTGAGGAAGCTGATCACTTGCGCTCGCTCGCCACAGGAGCAGCGCAGTCCTCCAGCGCGTTCGC
This sequence comes from Streptomyces endophytica, assembly GCF_026153355.1. Taxonomy (GTDB): domain Bacteria; phylum Actinomycetota; class Actinomycetes; order Streptomycetales; family Streptomycetaceae; genus Streptomyces; species Streptomyces endophytica. The sequence goes on from NZ_CP110636.1 coordinate 6,418,882, forward strand.
CGCATTCATGTCGTCCAGCAACGTCAGTACAGACGAGCTTGAGCAGTTCGGATTCGCTCTCGCCCGCATCGCCACCGATTACGTCCACGCCCCGCTGCTCCCGTTGTTCACCGAGCTCGTCGCGGTACGGGACGAGCTCTTCGACCGCCTGCAGGGCCGCCAGCGCCCCCAGCAGAGCCGCGATCTCTTCATGCTCGCCGGCACGGCGTGCTTACTGCTCGCGCACGCCTCACAGAACCTCGGCGAGCAAGCCTCCGCGATGACGCAGATCCGTACCGCGCGTCTGTGCGCCGAGCAGGCGGATCACACCGGGCTGCGGGCGTGGACCGCGGGCACGGCCGCGCTGATCACCGAATGGTCACCACAGAACCGGATGGCCCTGAAGCTGACGGAACACGCGGCCCAGCTCGCACCGGCCGGCGAGGCCCGTATCCGTATCGCCGCTATCGAGGCTCGCGTGGCGGCCAGAATTGGCGATCACGAGTTGGCCCTGGCCGCGCTCGACCGCATGGGGCAGGCCAGGGAGGAAACTCCGCTCCACGACGAAGTCGAGCAGTTCGGTGGCCTGCTGACCTTCCCCCTCGCGAAACAGGATTACTACCTCGGCGGCACATACACACTGCTCGGGAAGCACGAGGAGGCCCACCGGCATGCCACCGCCGCCATCACCGCGTACCGCAGCGGCCCGAGAGAGGAGCGCTCGTACGGCGACGAGGCCCTGGCCCATATCGACCTGATCACTGCCGCCATCCTCCAGGGAGATCCCGCCGGGGCGACAACCGCCCTCCAACATGTCCTGGACCTGCCCCCGCAGATGCGCATCCGCCAGCTCGGCAGCGCCATGGATCGCCTCGGCAGCCTCATGCGCCGAACCGACCTCAAGGGCAACCGGACCATCGGGCAGCTGGCGGACCTCATTCAGGGCTACCGAGTCATCGACGGCACGGCCGCGCTACGGTCGGAACGATGACCACGACATCTCTTACGCCCCAGGGCGCCGCGCGACGGGCCTGCGCGATCTGGGGGCTTTCGGCGCGCGGCATCTCGCCCCTGCGCGCCCACGCCACCTCGGTCTTTCTCCTGCCTCACGCCGAAGCCGTCATCCGGGTCAGTCGGGACGAACAGCGCACCTCGATTCAACGAGCCATCGACCTCACCCGCTGGCTGGCCAGCCAGGGACTTGAGGTCACCGAGCCACTCGCCGTATCGCAGCCCTTGGACATTCGCAGATACGTGATCACCCTGTGGCGGCACTACCCGCAGCCCGATGGACCGCCCCCCGGCCCGGAACACCTTGGCCGTCTGCTCAGCCGCCTGCACCGGCTCCCCGAGCCCCCCATCGAGCTGCCCGCCTATCGCCCCCATCTGGCTCTGCGTCCTGTCGTCGAGTCCAGCACTGCCCTTTCACCCAGCGATCGCGAATGGATACTCGGCCGCTCTGACGAACTTCTGGACGCCTACGCGCATCTCGACTTCCCCCTCGGTCAGGGATTGGTCCACGGTGACGCCTACCCGGGCAACACTCTCTGGGACGGTTCCGCCGCCAGGCTCGGCGACTGGGACGAAGCAGCGATCGGGCCCCGAGAGACTGACCTCGCCAACACCTTCCAGGGCGTCCGCTTCGGCCGCACGCCCGCCCAACTGCGCGCCTTCTCGGACGCATACGGCTACGACCTCGCGGACTGGCAAGGGCTCTCGGTGCTCACCGAGCTGCGAGACCTCCACACACTCGGCTCATTCATCCGCCGCGCCGACCAGGGCGACCGTGAGGCAGCTGTCCAGCTCGCCTTCCGACTGGACACTCTGAAAAGCGGCGACCGCACGAAGAGCTGGGCCATCCACTGACCACGCCCGACCCGGGCGGGGGGCTTCACTCACCCTTCTAGGCCCCCAGCCTGCGGCAACGATTCATTTCACGGCGGTCCCAGCGGGCATCTGACCAGGACCGCCGTTCATCGCCCGCAGTCAGGCCACCCGGGGCGCGGCGCGTAGGCCCGCACCCGCGGGGATGGTTACACCATCCTGCGACGTGGGTTCCGCGCTGCCAGCCCGCCAGGTACGAGTCTGGGGCCTCCTCGGTGGCCAGGTAGGTCACCTTGGCCAGGCCCTCCGCACACCAGTCGACCTGGCGCGTGGCCAAACCGTCGCTTTTCAGGACGCCGAAAACATGGTCCTCGGTCGCGTCCATGAGGCGCCGCTGGCGAGCCGCGAGCGGGGCACTGTTCTGCGTCGCCTGTCGCCAGATTCTGCGTTTCCCGGAACTCCCGCAGGTCGGTGGGCCGTCCAGGCTGGGAGAGTTGGCGCACCCACTCCGGACGAATGCGACACACGTCCGCCACGATCTCCTCGCACTCAACGTCCGCTGCGGTGAGCAGCCATATACCAGTGTCGCGAGGTCATCGCATCAATAATGCGGCAGCAGGCAGCTGATGGGCCCCGAGGACCCGCGCAGTGGTCAGGGCTATCCCGGTCACTGAGCTCCGGTTCCTCTATTATCGGCGAGGCAGGACCACTCCATACGTGGCCACAAGCGGCGTGGGCACAGGCGTCAGCAGAGACCACCACGGCTCTGACGTCTGGCCATCGGCGGTGAGGCCATAGCGCAGCAGGTGCTCCCAGTTAGGGTCCCATCGCTTACGGAGTTGCGCGAGGTGGTTCAACGCCTCTACATATCCCGCATCGGCAGCAGCGCGGTGAAGGCGGTAGGCGTCCCCCAACCTTCCTCTCGTGGCGCGTGCTTGAGCGAGCTCGGAGAAGACCTCCACATGGCCAGCATGGGCCGCTCTGCAGGCGAACTCTTCCGCCGCTTCACGGTCGCCCGCCTCCTCTTTCAGACGGGCCAACTCCCCCAGTGCCTGTGTCTTCCCCAGTTCGGCCGCAAGGCAGTACAGACGCTCCGCGTCCTGTGACTTTCCGGCCTCCTCCCGCATTTGGGCCAGTTGCGCGAGTAGCCGACCGCCTCCCGCCGAGGCCAGACGCTCGGCCCCTTCACTGTCACCGTTCTTCTCTCTCCGCAGAACGAATTCGTTGAGCGCGAGGCTGTCGCCGGCTCGCGCCGCACGCAGCACGAGTCGTTCGGCACCGCTTTTGTCGTCGCCTTCTTCACGCAAACGGGCCAGCAGTACGAGGGCTCCTGTGTTGGCTGCGCGCTGAGCAGTGTCCGCCAACCGCTCGGCGGCGCGGCGGTCCCGGGCATTCTCACGCAGCCACACCAGCTCAAGCAGGGCGAAGGTGCTTCCCGCATCCGCGGCGCTGCAGGCCATGCGTTCAGCTTCTTCACAGGCTCCTGCCTCCTCTCGCAGCAGAGCCAGGTGAGCCAGCGCATCAGTGCTGCCCTGGTCAGCCGCGGTACGGTACAGCCGCAGCGCCGTCTCGATGTCTCCGGCTTTGTCTCGCAGGCGGGCCAATTCAGTCAGGGCGAGAGTGCTGCCCCTACTCGCTGCCGTACGAAGGAGTCTTTCCGCCCCGTCACTGTCTCCCGCCTTCTTCTTCAGACGAGCCAGCTCCAGCAAGGCGAACTTGCTGCCCGAATCGGCCGCGAGGTCCAGAACGCGTTCCGCGCTCCTCATGTCGCCGGCCTGCTGTCTCATCCAGGCAAGCCTGACCGCCGGGCGGACGTTGCCATGCTCAACGGCCGCCCGCGCCAGGCGCTCGGCAGCATCACAGTCGCCAGACCTCTCCCGTATCCATACCAACAGGGACAGGGCGTAGGGACTGCCTGTTCGTTCGAGAGCCGAGAAGGCGAGTGCCTCTGCTCCTGCTCGGTCACCCGAGTCTTCGCTCGTCCGGGCCAGCCCGGCGAACGTTCTGATCTCCCCTATAGCGGCGGCCTTCCGCATCAGGTCCTCTGCGCCCTGCTCGTTACCGGCCTCTTGCCGTAGCCGGGCCAGTCGGGTCAGGACGGTGGTGTCTCCCTGGCTGGCAGCCACGTGGGCCAGTTCCTCAGCTCCGTTCAGCTCCCCTGTGATCTCCCGAAGCCGGACAAGCTCCCATCGCACCAGGCCATCAGCCTTCCAAGCAGCCTCATACAGCCTCTTCGCCTTCGCGGCGTTTCCCGCACCTTCGAGGAGCCGGGCCAAGGCGGGCCGTACATGGGTGTTACCGCCGTCGAAAGCCTTCTGGTAAAGAGCCGCAGCAGCACGCAGGCGCCCTCGCGCCTCTGCCGCACGTGCCAGCGATGCACAGTCCTCGTGGCCGTGGCAGTGCCAGGCTGCAGCTTCCCAGAAGGAGGCTGGTGGGCACATCAGCCGGCGTTCAACGCGACCCTGCTGTTCGAGATAGTCGGCGAGCCGGTACACCGGCCCGTCGACGTCATTGCTCCTGCGCGGAATCCTCGTCAACGGCCCCGGGACGCCGTTGCACGGTGTGCCACAGAATGCCAATGCCTCGTCCACCCAGTCGTCCCCGGACCAGGCGAGTTCACGTTCGTTGAGGTAGCCCTCAGCGGCCGTCGCGAGGAGCGCACGGGATAGTGCGGGGCCGTGCCCGAGTCGCCGATAGTCCATGGCTGCATGGATGAGCGCCATCGCACCCGGTGGCGCACAACGGTATCGGGTCATGAGCTTCGGCACGCCGGCGAGAAACTGCGTGATCTCCCCGTCCGCGGCCCCGTCCAGAGCACTGGCCAGTCGTGGGTCGCCGTCCGCCTTCTGGCGCGCCTGACGCATGTCGCTCTCGGTGAACGCCTTCGGTACCAGGATGTATTGGCCGATACCCGTCAAGAGCTTGCGCTGCTGTTCGAACCGGTCGTCAGCACCCGTGGCGGAGGGAGCTGTGAGAGGGTCCCAGAACCGCGGCCAAATGGTGGCGAGGACCAGCAGAGGACCCCGATGTCGGTCGAAGAGAGCCGTGCGCAGCCCTGCGGCGATACGCTCCCCGGTCTTCTCGTCCGGTGCAAGGAGGTAGTGCTGGGCTTCGTTGAGCCAGATCACGGTCCGTGGGCCAACCTCGGCGAGGTGGACGAGCGCGGCGTCGGGGCGCGTCGGATCGTAGGGGTGCCACACGCGCCATCCGTCGGGGAGTCGGCGCAACGCCTCCCAGCAAGCCCGGGTCTTCCCCGTCGATGACTCCCCAACCAACGTAACCAGGAGGCTTTCACCGCAGGACGCCCGATCCACGAGTTCGCTCAGCGCTCGGTCGTGATCCCGTTCAACGTATAGCGGCAACGTAGGCAGTGACTCCCGCCCGGGGACGGTGATGGCCTGGTGTACCTCAAGGGCAAACGGATCGAGATCTCTCACTGGGGTCCCCAGAGGCTGTGCAAGCTGGGCGGCGGCCCACATGCCCTTGACCCGGCTCTCCACCGCGCTTGCGTCCTTGCCCGCTGTGCGGGCCAGGAGCACGGCAACAGAGACAACGTCTTCCTGTCCCGCCAGCAGTTCCCGTGAGCCGATGATGCGGTGCACCGTGGCCTTTGAGGGACTGCCACGGAACGTGTCATCTTTCTCAATCTCAGCCGCTACGTGCTGCACCGGCGGTGTTCCCGCTTCCACGTAGAGCTGGTACACGTAGTCCTTCAAGTCACGCAGCGCCGCTGGGGTCACGCCCAGGGGCTGCGGAATGCGCCGCTGGCTTCCCTGCCGCGAACTACTCCTGTGACTGGTCATCGAGACATCCTTGCGTGTCGCAGCCGAAGCCACACACAAAGTGACGGAATGCATGAGGATTGCAAGGGGTTCGCCGTATACCAGCGACGGGTAAGCACCGTTTTCGGGCCAGGGTGTCTCACCAGCCGTCTGCCGCAGGCAAGATCCGAGGCAGAGCAAGCTGGGACGACAGGGGCCCACGGCAGCGCACCGAGAGCGGTCACGCCGCACAGTCGGGTGAGCGTCGGGGCATGCGCTGTGGCATTTCGAGATCGTGCACTCAAGACAGCAGCATCCTCAACGCCTCGCTGGTGACCGCTCCGGCGATGGCGGAGACAAGGCTGCCCACGATGATTCCCATCAGGCTCAGCCACTCACGACGGCTCATCGGCCGTCTGGCCATGACAACTCTCCCCTCTGCGTATGTCCGACCGGTAAATGGCCGGCTCCCCTGTCACCTTCCCCGAAGACATCGCGCCCTGGATGAGTTGAGACGAGTCGACACAGGCCGAAGCAACTGGGGCTGTCTGGGCTGATCGCCATGGCGGGCTGGATCGCTGGTGAGAACGAGCAGTTCGAGGGGATCACAGATGCGCGGAAGGCGTCTCGCCTCGGCCCGCCAGCAGGCCGAGGCAACGTGGCAACGTCTCGGTCTGCGAGGCGGGCGCCGTCGGGGTCATGGGGGACATCAGGGCACGCTGCAGCGCTCCCTTCACTTCGGTAAGCAGCAGCCCCGAGAACGCCGCGCGCGCCAGGATGTTCTTCGGTCAGGTCACCTTGACCGACGAGTCGGCCTATACGTCGCTCTCAGTGCCGCAGAGCAGGGATGACACTCGACCCGTACCCGTCGATAAGCTCCTCCCGGGCGTCATGCATGGCGTACACCGCGAACTGGTCGACGCCCAATGCCTGCAACGTCCTCAGCTTGTCGAGGTGTTGTTCTTCGGTGCCGATGACGCAGAAGCGGTCGATGATCTCGTCGGGTACGAAGGCAGTATCAGGATTGCCGGCGCGACCGTGATGGGCGTAGTCGTAGCCCTCTCGTTCCTTGATGTAAGCGGTGAGGGCCTCGGGGACGGCGTCGGAGTGCTCGCCGTATTTGGCGACGAGGTCCGCGACGTGGTTGCCGACCATGCCGCCGAACCAGCGGCACTGCTCACGCGCGTGCGCAAGCGCGGCGGGCGAGGTGTCATCGGTGAGGTAAGCAGGTGCGGCTACACAAATCGTCACCGAGGACGGGTCGCGGCCGGCGGCAGCCGCCGCATCCCGTACGGCCTTCACCATCCACTCCGTCAGATACGGGTCGGCCAGCTGGAGGATGAAGCCGTCGGCTTGCCGGCCGGCCAGGGCCAGCGCCTTCGGGCCGTACGCCGCCATCCATACGGGAAGACGCCCGTCGCGTACCCAGGGGATCCGCAGGGCCCGCCCGTCCACCTCGGCCTCGCGGCCCTCCGCCAGATCACGGATGACGTGGATGGCCTCGCCGACCGTGGCCAGCGTGTTCGGCTTCCGTCCGGCAACCCGCATCGCCGAGTCGCCCCGGCCAATGCCGCACACAGTGCGGTTGCCGAACATGTCGTTGAGCGTCGCGAAGGTCGACGCGGTCACCTCCCACGTGCGCGTCCCGGGTTCGTCACCATCGGCCCGACCGTCAAGGCCGTCGTGTGCTCCAGAATTTGGCTGTAGATGACGAAGGGCTCCTGCCAGAGCACTGCCGAGTCGAAGGTCCAGCCGTAGCGAAAGCCGTTTCTCTCCGCGCGTCGCATCAGGTCGACGACCGTCGACGCGGGTGGGTCCGTCTGCAGAACCAGTCCGAAATCCACGGTGGCCTCCTAGTTCAGGTACTGGCAGGTGGCGCGCGGCATGTACTGGCCATGGCCGGCACGCCCAACGAACTCCCGCTGGTCGATGACGAGTTCGCCCCGTGACAGGACCGTTTCCACTCGCCCCGTGACGCGCTTGCCCTCATACGCCGAGTAGTCGACGTTCATGTGGTGCGTCGCCGACGACATGACCTGCTCGGCGGTCGGGTCGTAGATGACCACGTCCCCGTCCGCGCCCGGCGCGATCGTGCCCTTCTTGCCGTACAGCCCGAACATGCGGGCCGGGCTGGCGCACGCGATCTCGATCCAGCGGCGGCGGCTGATGTTCCCGTCCACGACCGCCTGGTGGAGCAGATCCATACGGTTCTCCACTCCGGGCAGACCGTTGGGGATCTTGGAGAAGTCGTCGCGCCCCAGCTCCTTTTGGCCCGCGAAACAGAACGGGCAGTGGTCGGTGGAGACCACTTGGAGGTCGTTGGTGCGCAGGGCTCGCCACAGAGCGGCCTGGTGCTCACGTGGCCGCAAAGGCGTGCTACACACGTACTTCGCACCCTCGAAGTCGGGCTCGGCCAGGTTGTCGGTGGACAGGTACAGGTACTGCGGGCAGGTCTCCCCGAAGACCGGCAGCCCCATATCCCTGGCCGCCGTCAGCTCCGCGACAGCCTCCTGAGCCGCCACATGCACCACATACAGCGGGGAACCCGCTACCCGGGCGAGCTGGATCGTTCGGTGCGTCGCCTCCGCCTCCAGCAACGCCCTGCGCACCTCACCGTGGTACCGCGGCTCCGTCTCGCCCCGCTCCAGTGCCTGGCGCACCAGCACGTCGATCGCGATGCCGTTCTCCGCGTGCATCATGATCAGTCCACCGTTGTCCGCGGCCTGCTGCATCGCCCGCAGAATCTGCCCGTCGTCGCTGTAGAAAACTCCCGGGTACGCGGTGAAGAGCTTGAACGAGCTCACTCCTTCACCTACGAGCCCGTCCATCTCCCTCAACGTTGATTCGTTCACGTCGGAGAGAATCATGTGGAAGCCGTAGTCGATCGCGCACTGGGCATCGGCCTTCGCGTGCCAGACATCCAGCCCCTGCCGCAGTGACTGGCCGACCGACTGGATCGCGAAGTCGATGATCGTGGTGGTGCCGCCCCACGCGGCCGCCCGCGTCCCCGATTCGAACGTATCGGAAGCGGTCGTGCCGCCGAACGGCATCTGCATGTGCGTGTGGGCGTCGACCCCACCCGGAATGACGTACTTGCCGGAAGCATCGATGACCCGCTCGGCGGTCCACTCCTGCGTTCCGGTGGAAGCCACGGCCACGATGCGAGTGTCTTCGATCAAGACATCCGCGTGGATCTCTTCGGCGGACGTGATGACGAGGCCACCGGTGATCAGAGTGCGGGTCATCTTTCGCGCCTCCCTGCGCTCACCGGGCACTTCCGTGATCCCGGTGCGGTCGTCGAGTCGAACCTGGCCCTACGCGCCCGGAGCTGGCGGCGCAGTAGGGGCAGTAGGGGTGAGGGAGCCGGTCGTGATACCCCGGTCTCGTAGGTGCGAGTCGGTGTCTGCACGCCTCACCGCCGTATCAGCCGCGCCCGCCGGCCGCTCCCCCGACACCTCCCGCGTCACCGGACGGGCTGAGTCGGTCGTCAGAACATCGCCGGTCACCTTGGCCAACGTGATTCTTGAAGGAGGTCACGCCCTCGGCCACCAGGAGGTCCATCTCCTTGAGGGTGTGCTCGTTGACGTCCGAGAGGATCATGTGGAACGCGTAGTCGATGGCGCACTGGGCATCGGACTTGGCGTGCCAGGTGTCCAGACCGGCGCGGAGCGAGGCGCCGCGGGACTGGACGGCGAAGTCGACGATGGTGGTGGTGCCGCCCCAGGCCGCCGCGCGGGTGCCGGTCTCGAAGGTGTCGGAGGAGGCCGTCCCGCCGAACGGGAAGTCCAGATGGGTGTGGGCGTCGACACCGCCCGGGATGACGTACTTGCCGGTGGCGTCGAGCGTGCGGTCGACGGCCGTCCAGCTGTCGGCGGTCGAACTGCCGTGGGCGGCGAGGGCGGCGATCCGCCCGTCCTCCACCAGGACATCGGCGTGGATCTCATCGGCGGCGGTGATCACCAGTCCGCCCCGGACGACCGTACGGCTCACCATGTCAGCTCCCTGCCCGTCTACCCGTGCCTGCCTGACGCCATGTCATGACCGGTCTACACCCGTAGATTCCGCTCGAGAAGGAGACACCGTAGAAGCATGTCACCATCCGTGGCAATACCGTGACGCTCGATCAGCGCGCCGGGCGCGTGTTGCGCGGGCGATCAGCCGGTCGGTTCACCACGGGCCGCGGCGGTCCCGGAGGGGTGCGGGAGTGGCGCGATGGGCAGGTATCCGCCGACTGCGGCGGGCAATCCTCGCGAGCGGCACGACCTCATGGCGGACGACACAGAGAGGGCGGCAGGTCATGGAGCAGCGCACACCGTGGGAGTTCTCCGACGACCGGGGGCGCCTGGTGGTGGCCGGACAGCGGCCGGAACGGCTCGTCACGTACATACAGGCCGGAGCGACCCTGTGGGACCACGGCATACGCCCGGTGGGCCTGTTCGGGTCGCAGCACGACGGCGCCGCCCCCGACCCCGCCAAGGGCGGCGAGCTGCCGCTGGCGGAGATCCCCTACCTGGGCGCGGGCGCCGCGCTGCACCCCGACGCCCTGCTGGAGGCCGAGCCGGACCTCGTGGTGGCGGTGACGTACGACGGCGAGCAGCTCTACGGCCTGGAGCAGAAGACCGCGCTGGAGCTGGAGGCGCACGTACCGGTCGCCACCGTCGCGGTGGGCCCGGGCCGGAGCCTGGCCGAGGTCCGCGAACGGTTCGCGGCGCTGGCCGGCTCCCTCGGCCGCGGCGAACCACTGGGCCTGGCACGGGAGTTGGACACCGCGGAGGACGCCCTGCGGCAGGCGGCCGGCGCCCCCTCCCGGCCGCGGGTCCTGGCCCTGTCGCCCGCCGGCCCCGAACGGGTGCATCTGGCCCGCCCCAGCTCCTGGCCGGACCTGCGGGCACTCGCCGAGCACGGCGTGAACCTGGTCGAACCGCCGGCCGGCGCCGGCATCAACTGGTCCACGGTCGGCTGGGCGGAGGCGGCCGGGCTGACCCCCGACATCCTCCTCATCGACGTCCGGGCAAACGCCGCTCGCGCGGAGGCGCTGCGCGTCGATGCGCATTGGCGCGCGCTGGAGGCGCGCGTACGGCTCCTCCCGTGGAACCCGGAGGCGCCGTGCAGCCGCCGGGCGCACAGCCGGTTCTTCTCCCACGTGGCGGCCGCGCTACGGGCCGTTTGATTCCCACGTACCCGTCTCTCCCGCCGCGGGTCGTCTCGTCGTTGCGCTTTGCGGCGCCCCGCACGTACCTGTCTGCGGCGCCGCGGGTCTTGCTCGCCGTTGCGCCTGGCGGCGGGCGTTTGTGTGTCGGGTGCGGTGCCGGCCCTCCAGACTTCGTCCTCCGGTCCAGCCCCTCCCGTGAGTGGGAGTTTCTCAGCTGGTTGGGGGCGGGCCTGGTCTGTTGCCTGCGGGCGCGTGGGCGTTACGTGCACCCCCACCGGCCAAAACTTTCCCCCTCACGGGAGGGGACGGGCCGGAGGGGCCGGTTGTGTGGACGTAAAGCGTCAGCAGTCCACACAACCGGCCCCGGAGGCCCGTCACCGCACCCACCACAACCCAGCCCGCCGCAGGCGCAACGGCGAACAACAACCGCGGCGGGACAGACAGGTACGTGGGAGGCGCCGCAAAGCGCGCAACGGCGAGCGAGCCCCGCGGCGGGAGAGACGGCTACGTGGGAAGTCAAACAGCCCGTAGCGCCGCCGCGAGGGCTTCCGCTCCCTCCTCCGCCTCCGCCACCGTCAGGGACATCGGCGGGGCGATCCGCAATGCCGCGCCGCCCTGGCCGCCCTTGCCGACCAGGAGGCCGCGTTCGCGGGCGGCCTCCAGGACCTGGGTGGCGGCTTCCGGGGACGGGACGTCCGTGCCGGGGCGGACCAGATCGACGCCGATCATCAGGCCCCGGCCGCGTACCTCGCGGACCACGTCGAGGCCGGCCGCGACCGCCCGTAGGCGCTCGATGAGCAGGCCGCCGACCCGCCGGGCGTTGCCCTGGAGGTCGTGTTCGAGGAGGTAGGTGAGGTTGGCCAGGCCGGCGGCCATCGTGACGGGGCTGCCGCCGAAGGTGGAGATGGAGTTGGCGGGCATCGCGTTCATGACCTCGGCGCGGGCCACCACCCCGCCGATGGACATGCCGTTGCCGATGCCCTTGGCGAACGTGAGCAGGTCCGGCGGGCCGTTGTCCGCGTGGGCCTGCCAGCCCCAGAAGTGGTCGCCGGTGCGGCCCCAGCCGGTCTGCACCTCGTCGCTGATCCAGAGGATGCCGTGCCGGTCGAGGACCTCGCGGAAGGCGGCGAAGAGGCCGTCCGGCGGCAGGGTGAAGCCGCCGACGCCCTGGACCGGTTCGGCGATCAGTGCGGCGACGCCGCCGGCCGTCTGCTGGAGCATGTCCTCCAGGTCGGCGACGCAGGCCGCGATGTACGCCCGGTCGTCCAGGCCGGCGTAGGGGCCGCGGCTGCGCACCCCGCCGTGGACGTAGAGCGTCTGGAGGGGCGAGAGGCTGGTCGGTGACCAGCTGGTGTTCCCGGTGACGCCGACGGTCGAGAAGGACCGGCCGTGGTAGCTGTTGCGCATCGCCAGGATCTGGTTGGAGCGGCGGTGGTTGGTGGCCAGCAGGAGGGCCGCGTCGTTGGCCTCGGTCCCCGAGGTGGTGAAGAAGACCCGGGCGTCGGGGATGCCGGAGAGCGCCGCGATCCGCTCGGCCAGCTCGATCATGGGCCGGGAGAGGTAGAGCGTCGAGGTGTGGATGATGCGGCCGGCCTGTTCACCGACGGCCTTGGTGACCTCGGGCAGCGCGTGGGCCGTCATGGTGGTGAGGATGCCGCCGAAGAAGTCGAGGTAGCGGTTGCCCTCGGCGTCCCAGACGTACCGGCCCTCGCCGTGGGTGAGCTCCAGGGGCCGCTCGTAGTAGAGGCTGAGCCAGGAGGGCAGTACGGCCCGGTGGCGGGCGTGCAGCTCCGCCGCGTCATGGGGGTGGTGGGTCACGGCTGCACCAGCCCGTCGTAGGCGTCGGGGCGGCGGTCGCGGTAGAACGCCCACTGCTGGCGGACCTCGTCGATCAGCGCGAAGTCCAGGTCGCGGACGACCAGTTCCTCCTTGGAGTCGCTGGCGACGTCGCCGACGAACTGGCCGCGGGGGTCGACGAAGTAGCTGGTGCCGTAGAAGTCGTTGTCGCCGTACTCCTCGACGCCGACCCGGTTGATCGCCGCGATGAAGTACTCGTTGGCGACCGCGGCCGCGGGCTGCTCCAGCTTCCACAGGTAGGCGGACAGGCCGCGGGAGGTGGCGGAGGGGTTGTAGACCAGCTGGGCGCCGTTCAGGCCCAACTGCCGCCAGCCTTCCGGGAAGTGGCGGTCGTAGCAGATGTAGACCCCGACCTTGCCGACGGCGGTGTCGAAGACCGGCCAGCCGGCGTTGCCCGGTTTGAAGTAGTACTTCTCCCAGAAGCCCTTGACCTGCGGGATGTGGTGCTTGCGGTAGCTGCCCAGGACCGTGCCGTCGGCGTCGATGACGGCCGCGGTGTTGTAGTAGAAGCCGGACTGCTCGACCTCGAAGACCGGGACGACGATGACCATGCCGGTTTCGCGGGCGAGTTCCCGCATGCGCCGTACGGTCGGGCCGTCGGGCACCGGCTCGGCCCAGCGGTAGTGCTCCGGGTCCTGGACCTGGCAGAAGTACGGAGCGTTGAAGACCTCCTGGAAGCCGATCACCTTCGCGCCCTGCGCGGCCGCCGCCCTGGCGTGTTCCTCGTGCTTCGCGATCATCGATTCGGTGTCGCCGGTCCAGGTCGCCTGGACCAGTGCGGCACGCACAACATCGGCCATGAGCTGCTCCCTCGTCCGTAAGTCAGCCTGCAGCCCACGCGGGATCTACGCGTGTGGAGGTGACCGTAGGCCCCGTCATGGGCGCTGGCAAGACCATCTCCAGCGTGGCGCGTCCGCGGCGGAACGGCGATTTCGGCAGGCAATCTTGCAAGTTTGCCTGTCGATCTCGTACGGTGGAGGCATGCCGGACAAAGAACAGGAACGGCTCGCGACGGACCTGCGGGCGGCCCTCTCCCAGCTGATGCGCCATCTGCGCGTCGCTTCGTCGGACGGTGAGTTCACGCCCTCCCAACGCGCGGCACTCTCCCGGATCGAGACCGACGGCCCGGCCACGATCGCGGCACTGGCCCGCGCCGAGCTGGTCCGGCCGCAGTCGATGCGGCTGACCGTCGGCGCGCTGGAGGAGCGGGGCATCCTCGTCCGCAGCCCGCATCCGACGGACGGCCGTCAGGTGGTCTTCTCGCTCACCGCGGAGGGCCGCCGGCTGATCGACGCGGTACGTCAGGCCAAGCACAACTGGCTCGCCGTGGCGATCGCCGACCGGCTGACCCCCGAGGAGCAGCGGACCCTGGCCGAGGCGACCGGGCTGATACGGCGGCTGACGCAGGAATGAGCGACTCCGCGTCCAGGGGTGGGGCCGGTGCCCGCGCGGCGGACGCGTCGCCGGCCCGCTCCGCCGGGCCCGCGCGCCCCGGCGACCGGGCCTTCGGCGCGCGGCTGATGACGCCGCTGCTGCTCGGCTCGCTGCTCAATCCCGTCAACTCGACGATGATCGCCACGTCCTTGGTGGCCATCGGCCAGGACTTCCACGTCGGCGCCGCGGACACCGCCTGGCTGGTCTCCGCGCTCTACCTCTCCAGCGCGGTGGGTCAGCCCTGCCTGGGGCGGCTGGCCGACCGGATCGGACCGCGCCGGGTGTTCCTCGCCGGAACGCTGGCCGTCTGCGCGGCGGGGCTCATCGGGGCGCTGGCGACCGGCTTCACCCTGCTGGTCGTCTCCCGGGCCGTGCTCGGCATCGGTACCGCGGCGGCCTATCCCGCCGCGATGGCCCTGCTGCGCGCCGAGTCCCGCCGGCTGGGCCGGCCCACGCCCCGGTACGTCCTGGGCCGGCTGTCGCTGGCCGCGCTGGGCAGCGCGGCGGTCGGGCCCACGCTCGGCGGGCTGCTGGTCGCGACGGCGGGCTGGCGCGCGGTGTTCGCGGTCAACGTCCCGCTGGCGCTGCTGGCCGGGGCGGGGGCGCTGGCCTGGCTGCCGGCGGACGGCCGGCGCGGTGGTGCACGGGGCGAGGAACGGGGCGGTGGACGGAGCGCCGCCGGGAGCGCCGGGTCCGGCGGCGGTTCGCTCGACCCGCTGGGCATCGGGCTGTTCGCCGGCGCGCTGACCTGCGCGATGTTCTTCCTGTTGCGGCTGCAGGACCCGCAGTGGCTGCTGCTGGCGCCGACCGCGGTGCTGGGCGCCGTACTGGTGTGGTGGCAGCTGCGCCGTCCGGACCCGTTCATCGATCTGCGGATGCTCGCCCGCAACCGCCCGCTGGTGCTGACGTATCTGCGGCAGGGCCTGACGTACCTGGTCATCTACTGCGTGCTCTACGGCTTCAGCCAGTGGCTGGAGGAGGCGCACGGAAATTCGTCCTTCCACGCCGGGCTGGTCATGCTGCCGATGTCCGGCGCGGCCGCCCTCTGCTCGATCGTGGGCGCCCGGACGAAGGGCATCCGCGCGCCGCTGACCGTCGCCGCGGGTTGCCTCACCGCCGGCAGCGCGGTCTTCCTGCTGCTCCACGGGACCAGTCCGCTGCTGGTGCTGCTGTGCGCGGGGGCGCTCTTCGGCGTCCCGCAGGGCCTGGCCTCGACCGGCAACCAGGCGGCGGTCTACGCCCAGGCACCGGCCGACGGCGTGGGCGCGGCGGCCGGGCTGCAGCGCACCGCCCAGTACCTCGGCGCGATCACCGCCGCCGGCCTGATCGGGCTGCTCTACGGGCAGCGGGCCGCGGACGCCGGGCTGCACCGGATCGCCCTGATCGGCGTCGTGCTGGGCCTGTTGCTGATCGTCCTGACCGCCGCCGACCGGACGCTGCGCCGCGGCGCCACTGCCCCGACCGACGGCTAGATCCGGCCACCGGTCACTCACCTCACCTCACCTCACCTCACCTGCGCCATACCAACCTCACCGATGTCCCCAACCCCTCCACGTACAAGGAGTGTTCATGTCCGTCACGACCCTCGACCCGAAGACCGCCCTGGTCCTGATCGACCTGCAGAAGGGGATCACCGGGCTGCCCGTCGTCCCGGTGCCGGCCGCCGACGTCGTCGGGCGGGCCGCCCGGCTGGCCACCGCGTTCCGCGCCCGGGACCTGCCGGTCGTCCTGGTGAACGTCACCGGTGGCGCGCCCGGCCGTACGGAGTTCCCGTCGGGTGGCGGCACGCCGCCGGCCGACTGGGCGGAGCTGGTGCCCGAACTGGACCGGCGGCCCGGCGACCTGACCGTCAGCAAGCAGCGGTGGGGCGCCTTCCACGGCACCGGGCTGGACCGGGAGCTGCGCGACCGCGGGGTGACCCAGATCGTGCTGGCCGGCATCGCCACCAGCATCGGCGTGGAGTCCACCGCCCGCGCCGCGCACGAGCACGGCTACCACGTCACCCTGGTCACCGACGCCATGGCGGACCTGGACGAGGCGGCGCACCGCAACAGCCTGGAGAAGGTCTTCCCGCGCCTGGGCGAGACCGGCACCACCGAGGCGGTGCTCACTCTCCTCGGCTGACCACGGTGCCGTCGACCCGGGCCGGGTGGGCGGGCGGCCGGTGCTCGTACCAGCGCAGTTCGGCTTCGAGCTGGGCGGCCAGCGAGATCAGGCGCGGCTCGCCGTGGGCCGGGCCGAGGAGCTGGGCGCCCAGCGGCAGGCCGTCCGCGCTGAACCCGGCCGGTACGCTCACGCCCGGCCAGCCGAGGACGTTCCACGGCCAGGCGTACGGGCAGGCCGCGATCATGGCCTGATCCGTGCGCCAGCCGCTCATCTTGGCGAGGGTGCCGATGCGCGGCGGCGGAGTCGCGGTGGTGGGCGTCAGCAGGACGTCGTAGGGGCCGAACAGGGCGCCGACGCGCTGCTGTTGGCGTCTTTCGGCGGCGCGGGCGCGGCGCAGTACGGGCCCGCTCAGCAGCCGCCCCAGCCGCGCCGACCCCCGCGTCCGGCGGTCCAGCAGGGAGCGGTCCGGGACCCGGGCGGCCCACTCCCCCACGCCGACCGTGGCCCGCGGGACGAAGGCCAGCCCCACCAGCCCGTAGTCCGGTTCGGCCTCCTCGACGAAGTGGCCGAGCCGGACCAGGGTGCGGGCCACGTCGGTGACCGCAGCCCGGACGTCGGGGTGCAGCGGTTTGCGGGTGAAGGTGGTGGCCGCCTTCCAGGACAGCGCGATCCGCAGCCGGCCCGGGTCGCGGCGGACCGCTTCGTGGGCCGCGATGGCGGGCGGCCGGTGCAGGTCGCCGGCGTGGTTGCCGGCGGCCACGTCCAGCAGCAGCGCCGCGTCCTCGACCGTACGGGCGAGCGGGCCGATGCCGGTGATGCCCTGGAACGCCTCGGGGTCCGGCCAGGTGGAGATGCGGCCGCGCTGGGGTTTGATGCCGACCAGGTGGGACCAGGCGGCGGGGATCCGTACCGAGCCGGCGCCGTCGGTGCCGAGGGCCGCGGCCACCAGGCCGGCGGCGACCGCGGCGGCCGAGCCGCCGGAGGAACCGCCCGGGGTGTGCGCGAGGTTCCAGGGGTTGCAGGTGTTGCCGAAGGCCGGGCCCTCGGTGAACGGCCACTGGCCCAGTTCGCAGGCGTTGGTCTTGCCGACGATGACCGCGCCGGCCGCGCGCAGCCGCCGGACCACCTCCGAGTCGCGCTCCTTCGGCGGGAATTCACCGGCGCAGCCGAACGCGGTGGGCTCGCCCGCCACGTCGGTGTCGTCCTTGACGGCGACCGGCACGCCGAGCAGCGGCAGCCGCTCGCCAGCGGCGAGTCTGCGGTCGGCCTCGGCGGCCTCCGTGAGCGCCGCCTCCGGGCGTACCCGCCGGAAGGCGTTGACGGTGCCCTGGGTGGCCTCGATGCGCTCCAGCGAGCGCCGGACCAGGGCCGTGGAGGTCACGCTGCCGGCGGCCAGCGCCCGGGACTGCTCGGCGAGCCCCTCCAGTTCCCCGGCCGCGGTCCCGGTGTGCCGGGCCGGGGCTCCGGTCGCACTGTCCTGGCTCTCGTCAACGCTCACGCTGCGTGCCCTCCCTGGGACCGCTCATTCGAACGAACGGTCCCAGGAGGCTAATCGGCACCGCCGCGCCCATCAACGACGCCGCGCGGGACGGTACATCGACGACACACGGACGGCACACAGCGGCCGCGGGACGGCGGTGGCGTGACGTTCCGGACATCCGGCGGACATCCCGGGCGGTGGTGTCCGACGGGCCGACGGCGGGCCGGTGGAGCCGCTTTCCGCGGGCATCCGGTGCCCCGCCCTCGAACACGCAGCCGGGCAGCCGCTACGCTCCCCGGCCATGGATGACACCCTGCTGCTCCTGACCGTGGCGGCCGCGGCCCTCGTCGTGGGGCTGGTGGCGGGCTGGGCCGGCCAAGCGACCGCGGCACGCCGGAAGCTGGCCCGCGAACAGAGCTTCTTCGGGCTGCCGGGCGGTTCGGAGTGCGTACTGGTCACCCACCGCGACAGCTCCTCGCCGCACTGGTCGATCCCGCGCCATGACGCGCTGGCGCTGCTGGGGCTGGCCGCGGTGGTCGAGAACTGCGGTGCGCACCCGGAGGTGGCCCCGCACGACACCGGGCTCCAGGGGTTCGGGGCGCGCACCGAGTTCTGCGTCGGCGACCCCACCGCGCACCGCCGGCTGGCGGCCCACGTGGCCAGTCTGCTGCCGGGGGTCGCGGTGCACCCGGGCGACGAGTCCGGGGCCGGCCGCGGCACCTTCACCATCGGCGGCACGGCGTACCGGATGGAGCCGGGGGCGGTGGAGTACGTGCTGCTGGCCCGGCTGACGGCGGGCGAGGGCGGCCGTCCGGTGTTCCTGGCGGCCGGGCAGCGTCCGGTCACCCACCGGGCCGCGGTCCGCCATCTCGTCCGCAACCGGGCCCGGCTGGCGCGCCGGCACGGTGCCGACGGCCAGTTCTGCCTGCTGCTGAAGGTGGTCAACTCGCAGGCGTACGGGCCGGACGTGGTCGAGCTGGTCGCGGACGTCACCAAGGCCGCGACCGCGCCGGCGGAGCCGAAGGGGCATCGGGCGGCGGTCTGAGCGCGGTGCCGCGGCGAGCCTGAGCGCGATGCTTTTGCCGGGATATGTCCGGCTGATCTGCGAAGCTCGTCGGCATGATCGCATCTCCCCGTTCGCCCCTCCTGCACTGGACGACGGTGGTGCCGGTGCTGGCGGCGGTGCTGCTGGTCCTGACGTGGGGGCGGTCGCTCCCGCCCCCACTGATCGGGCTGGTGTCGTACTTCCTGGCCGGGGCGGTGCTGTCCGCGGTACACCACGCGGAGGTGATCGCGCACCGGGTGGGCGAGCCGTTCGGGTCGCTGGTGCTGGCGGTCGCGGTGACCGTCATCGAGGTGGCGCTGATCGTCACGTTGATGGCGGACGGCGGGGAGAAGAGCGCCGCGCTGGCCCGGGACACCGTCTTCGCGGCGGTGATGATCACCTGCAACGGGATCGTCGGGCTGTGTCTGCTGGTCGGGGCGCTCAAGCGGAAGGTGGCCGTCTTCAACGCCGAGGGGACCGGGGCCGCGCTGGCGTCGGTCGCGACGGTGGCCGGGCTGAGCCTGGTGCTGCCGACGTTCACCACGAGCACGCCGGGCCCGCGGTTCTCCACCCCGCAGCTGGTCTTCGCGGCGCTGGCCGCGCTGGTGCTGTACGGCCTGTTCGTGACCACCCAGACGGTCCGGCACCGGGACTACTTCCTGCCGGTGACCTCGTCCGGCGAGGTGATCGGCACCGAGGACCACGCCGACCCGCCGACCGCGCGGGCCACGCTGCTCAGCCTGGGCCTGCTGGCGCTGGCACTGATCGCGGTGGTCGGGCTGGCCAAGGGGGTGTCGCCGGCCATCGAGTCCGGGGTGGCCGCGGCCGGTCTGCCGTCGTCGGTCGTGGGCATCGTGATCGCGCTGCTGGTGCTGCTGCCGGAGACCATCGCGGCGGTCCGCGCGGCCCGCCGCGACCGCGTGCAGACCAGCCTGAACCTCGGTCTCGGCTCGGCGATGGCCAGCATCGGCCTGACCATCCCCGCGGTCGCGCTGGCCACGGTCTGGCTACCGGTGCCGCTGATCCTGGGCCTCGGCGCCAGCCACATGGTGCTGCTCGCGCTGACCGTGACCGTGGGCACCCTGACGGTGATCCCCGGCCGGGCCACCCCGCTCCAGGGCGGCATCCACCTCACCCTGCTGGCCGCGTACATCGTGCTGGCGGTCAGCCCGTAGGACCGCGCGGCGCCCGCCGCCCGTGGGTACCGCGCCCGCATCGAGCCGTGAGCCACGCGGACCGCGGGCGTGAGGCGGCGGCCGGCTTCGACCCCGTCACCGAACGATCACAAAAAGGTGCCAATGGGTGAGAACGGTCACTTCGCAGCGCGTTGCTCTCCCCTATGGTTTATCGTTCAATTGGAAACGGCGCCGAGCGCCCTCCCCCAAGCTGCCCCGGCCGAATTCCCCCGTTCGGCCGGGGCTTCCCCGTTCCCGGCTCACCTCAGGTGCGAGGCACCGTTCACGTCCAGTACGGCCCCCGAGGACCAGACCGCCTCCGGTGAGGCGAGGTAGTGGACGGCCGACGCCACGTCCAGGGGCGCGGCGACCCGGCCGAACGGACTCTGCTGCCGCACTTCCTCCGTCAGCCGGTCCGCGACCCGCTCGGTGGTCACGAACCCCGGCGCCACCGACGCCACCGCGATCCCGTACGGCGCGAGGTGCACCGCCAGCGACTGGCCCATCGCGTGCAGCGCCGCCTTCGTCGCGCCGTACGCCGGATGGTCCGGCTCACCGCGGAAGGCGCCGCGCGAGCCGATGTTGACGATCCGGCCCTCCACCTCGCGCTCGATCATGTTCCGCGCCGCGCAGTAGCTCACGTGCGCCGCACCGAGCAGGTTGACGTCCACGATCCGCCGCCAGGCCCGCTGCCAGTCCTCGAACGGGGTGCGGTCCAGCGGATGCGGCTCGTTCGCCGCGGCGTTGTTGACCAGCACGTCGACGCCGCCCAGCCCCGCCACGGCGGCCGCGACCACCGCCTCGGCCCCCTCCGGCGTGCTCACGTCCCCGTGCACCAGCACGTGTCCGCTCCCCGCGAGCCCGGCGAAGGCCTCCTCCGCCGCCTCCCGCCGGGTCGCGTAGTGCAGCGCGACCCGGTCCCCGTCCGCCGCGAACCGCTCGGCAACCGCCCGCCCGATCCCCCGCGAGGCCCCCGTGACCAGCACTCCCCGACTCATCGGCACCCCTCCGTCGCTTCCGTCGCTCGCTCGGTCCACGCCTCTCGGCATACCGCAAACGATCTTAGGGAACGGGGCCGGGCCCGGCTGTGCCCCGGTCACCCGCGCCTCGGGGCAACACCCCCGCCTCGGGGCCCCCGTACAGTCACCCCATGCCGTTCGATCACAACGACCACTACCACCGGCTGCTGTTACGGCAGCTGCCCCCGGGCTGCCGTACAGCCCTCGACGTGGGGTGCGGCACCGGGCGGTTCGCGCGGCGGCTGGCGGCGCGGGGCATCGACGTCCATGCCGTCGATCCGTCGGCCGAGACGCTCGCCCGGGCCCGGGCGGCGACCGCGCGAACGCCCGGTGGAGCGCCAGTGCGCTACCAGCAGGCGGACGCGGCCCGGCTCCAACTCCCGTCCGGCCACTACGACTTCATCTCCTGCCTGGCGAGCCTGCACCACATGCCCTTCGAGACGGTGAGCACACTGCGGGCATCGCTCGCGCCCGGTGGGGTACTGGCCGTCCTCGGCTGCTATCCGGAGCGGACGACGGCCGACTACGCCTGGAGCCTGGCCGCCGTACCGGCGAACGCGGCCGCCCGGCTCGCCGTGGGAGCGACGGAGGCGCTCCAGCCGTCCGGTGCGGCGGACCCGGTTCGGGCGCCGACCGCCCCGCCGACCGTGCCGCTCCCCCGGATCCGTCGGCAGGCCGCGGAACTGCTCCCCGGGTGCCACATCCGCCGGCTGCTGTTCTGGCGCTATCTGCTGGTCTTCCGGCGGCCCCACGACTGATCCGGGCGGCGGACGAGGGCCCCGCTCAAGCCGTCCGGCGCCGATCTGCGAACGCCTGCCCGTCGGCCGATGATCGAACCATGGCCCCCACCACCGGGCGCGGCCCGGCCCCGTACCCCGTGATCGAGCCGATGCTGGCCTCGGTCGGGCCGCTGCCCGCCCCGCACGAGGAGGCGGCCTGGGCGTTCGAGGCCAAATGGGACGGCGCGCGGTGCATCGTCAACACCGCGGGCGACGGCACGATCCGGCTGGTCACCCGGGCGGGCAACGACGCCACCACGACGTATCCGGAGCTGGCGCCGCTCGGGGAACAGCTACGGGGCCGGATCGCGGTGCTGGACGGTGAGGTCGTGGTCCTCGATCCGCGCGGCCGGCCGGACTTCGGGCTGCTGCAGCGCCGGATGGGCGTGGCGAATCCGCGCCGCACCGCCCGGCTGGCCATGGAGCATCCGGTCCACCTGGTCCTGTTCGACCTCATGTTTCTGGAGGGGTCGCTGCTGGGCGCGCCGTACTTCGAGCGCCGCACCGCACTGGCCGGGCTGGGACTGCGCGGCCCCAACTGGTCGGTGCCCGGCTTTGTGGAGGGGCACGGTCAGCAGGCCTGGGAGGCCTCGCTGCAGGGCGGCCTCGAAGGCGTGGTGGCCAAGCGGCTCACCTCCCTGTACCTGCCCGGCGTCCGGTCACCCGACTGGCGCAAGACCAAGCATCTGGAGACCCTCGACGTGGTCATCGGTGGCTGGCTGGAGGGGCACGGCACACTGGCCGGACTGCCCGGTTCCGTGCTCGCGGGGGTGGCGGAACCGTCCGGCCTTCGGTACGTCGGTTCGGTCGGCTCGGGGCTGTCCGACCGGGAACGCCGTGAACTGGCGCAGTACCTGGGGGTGATCCCGCTCGACCGCTCCCCGTTCGTCAACCCGGTGGACGCGTCCGACGCCCACTGGGCCGAGCCCCGGCTCGTCGCCGAGATCGCCTTCAGCGGCTGGACCGCGGCCGGCCGGCTGCGCCACCCGATCTGGCACCGACTACGGCCGGACCTGACCCACTTGGGGTGAGGCGGAGGGGGAGAGGGGAGGGGGTGGGGTGGGGCAGGACGGCTGCCCCGTAACGCCACTACGGACGGCGGAAACCGTCACGGACGGCAGGAGAGCCGCCCGTCACGGACGGTGGGAAGCGCTCGTCACGGACGGCAGAAGGACGCCTCGGTGATCGAGCCGCCGGCGTTCTCGTCGTCCGAGCCGAGGACGCCCTTGTGGGACTTCGGCAGACAGGCCAGCGCCTCTATCTTGTGCCCGGAGAAGGTGGCGAGCCGCTTCGGGGTGTCGGACACCTTCAGCCGGACGGCGCCGTGCTTGCCGAGGGAGAGGTGCCCGGCGGCGTAGAGCGCGGACTCGAACGGCCCGTCGTCGCCCGGGTCCGAGGTGGACGACACGGTGAGCGCACCGTCGGCGGAGAGCTTCACGTCGGAGATCTGCCGGACGTCCTTCTTGGGGTACGGTGCCCGGAATTTCGCGGAATCCCGGGAGCCGAATGCATTGGTGGCCGGGTCCCATTCCGCCGCGGTGAGCTTCCCGGGGCGATCATTGCTTCCCCGGTCCGCCCAGACCGCGGTTATTTTCCCGTGTCCGACGGGGGCCAGCGCAAATCCTTCGTAGTTTCCGTCAGACGAAACACCGGGCAGCCGGAAGGTGCGCAGCACCTTGACGGTGGTGTTCTCGCGACGAATGCGGTACGCCGTTCCGTCGCTCGCCAGGGCCACGTACTCATGGGCCCGGCCCGGTACGGAGTCGATCGCCTCCAGGTCGACGGGCAGGGTGCCGCGCCAGGTCACGGGGGTCACCCGCGGTGCCGCGCCGGGGCGGTAGGCGACCGCGACCAGGCGGTTCTCGCCGGGCTTCTTGTTGTCGCGGACGGCGAGGGTGTCCACCGTGTCGCCGTGCCGGCCGTCGACCACGATGCCGCTGAGACCGGCCGTGATGCCGTCCCCGACGCGCTGCCAGCCCTGCGCCGCGCCGGCGGTCGCGGACGGTGTCAGGAGTGCGGCGCCCACCAGGGCGACGCTGAATGCTTTCTTGATCATCGGGCGATGGTAGGCAGTGCTCCGGGTCGCTGAACAGGTCCGGTAGGACACCTCTCTTACATTCCATCCCGCATTTCGGAGGAATTCCACCGCAAGGCACCCGACCTTTCGCAAGGAGCGCGACGTGTCGGAGGGCACCGCCCTTTCGTAAGGCGCGCGACGTGCCGCAGGGCACTCGACCTCCCGACCTGCCGTAAAGCACGCGGAATGCGGAATGCGGAATGCCGAATTCCGGCGCGGCCCCGGGTGCGGGTGCAGGTGCAGATGCAGGTGCCCACCGGAATCACCGCACGGCCCCGGATCCCCGCCATGAGGTTGGGGCCCGGAGGGCACACGATGGAGAACACGGGGGACACGCAATGGCCCGGGGTCCGCGCCACCGCAGACGGAAGGAGCCGACGATGCCCGGCAACGGCAAGGGAAGCGGCCACAGCAGCGGCAGCAGCGGCGAGAGCGACGACGGCAAGAACAGCGGCAAGAGCGACGGCAACGCCGCGTACGGCAGCAAGCCCTTCAAGCGCTCCAAGAGCCACTTCGCCGACCGCATCACGGCGGACGGCCGCGACGGGTGGCCGGTCGAGGCCGGCCGCTACCGCCTGGTGGCCAGCCGCGCCTGCCCGTGGGCGAGCCGCGCCGTGATCTCCCGACGGTTGCTCGGGCTGGAGGACGCGCTCTCGCTCGCCATCGCCGACCCCATCCAGGACGACCGCAGCTGGCGCTTCACCCTGGATCCGGACGGCCGCGACCCCGTGCTGGGCATCGAGTACCTCAGCGAGGCGTACGACGCCCGGGAGAAGGACTACCCCGGCGGGGTCAGCGTGCCCGCCATCGTGGACATCCCCAGCGGCCAGCTGGTCACCAACGACTTCCAGCAGATCACGCTGGACCTCGCGACGGAGTGGACGGCACTGCACCGGCCCGGCGCGCCGGACCTGTATCCGGAGCCGCTGCGCGAGGAGATCGACGTGGTCATGGCGGGGGTCTACCGCGACGTCAACAACGGGGTCTACCGGGCCGGATTCGCCACCGGGCAGAGCGAGTACGAGTCCGCCTTCCACGATCTCTTCCGGCGCCTGGACCTGCTGTCCGAGCGGCTCGCGGACCGCCGCTACCTCGTGGGCGACACGATCACCGAGGCCGACATCCGGCTGTTCACCACACTGGTCCGCTTCGACGCCGTCTACCACGGTCACTTCAAGTGCAACGGATTCAAGCTGGCCGAGGACCCGGTGCTGTGGGCGTACGCCAAGGACCTCTTCCAGACCCCGGGCTTCGGCGACACCGTCGACTTCCACCACATCAAGCAGCACTACTACCGGGTGCACACGGGCATCAACCCGACCGGCCTGGTCCCGGTCGGGCCGGACCTGTCCGGCTGGCTGACCCCGCACCACCGCGCGGAGTTGGGCGGCCGGCCGTTCGGCGACGGCACGCCGCCGGGCCCGGTGCCGCCGGCCGAGGAAGTGCCGCCCACCGGCCGCCCCGAGCCGCTGCACTGACTGCGGGGCGGACAGCCCCGCCCGTCGGCCCGACTTCCTGATTGCCGGGCTACCGGGCCGCCTGACCGCCTGACCGCCCAGGCTGTCCTCCGCCCGGGCTGTCCTGATCGCCGGACTGTCCTGACGCCAGGCTGTCGTGATCGCCGGGCCGTCCTGACACCGGGCTCTCCTGACGCCGGGCTGCCTGGCCTGACCGTCGCGCCGTACCGTGAGACGCTGAAACAAACAGGATGCTGGCGCGGATACAGGGACATAAAGACGGCCCACCACAGTCAGACGCAGACACTGACAGACGGCCCACCAGGGCCACACACAGGCAGAGACACAGGGACAGACGGGGGCGGGGACAGAGAGGGACGGGGACAGAGAGGGACGGGGACTCCACAGTCAGCCGAGGAGTGAGTCCGATGAGGATGGTCCTGAAGGCCCGGATACCGACCGAGGCGGGCAACGCGGTACTCAGGAACGGCACCCTGTTGAAGATCATGGAGGCGGCGTACGCCGCCCTGCAGCCGGAGGCGGCGTACTTCACCCTCGAAGACGGCGAGCGCACCTGCTTCTTCTATTTCGACATGCAGCAGTCCTCCCAGATGCCGCCGGTGCTCGAATCGTTCTTCATGGACCTGAACGCGAAGGTCGCGCTCCAGCCGGTGATGAACGCCGACGACCTCCGCACCGGCCTCGGAGACATGATGAGCGGCACCTGAGCGGGCGCGGCGAGCTGCGCCTGAACACCACCTGAGCGGGGCGATGAGCTGCACCTGAGCAGTCCGGACCGGCTCCCCGACCGCCCGCTCACTCCACCGGACCGCTGTCCTCCGGTACGCCCCGGGCCAGCCCGGCCAGGACGTCGAGCGCCTCGGCCAGGGCGTCGAGCGGCGGAGAGGCGAGCGCCAGGCGTACGGCATTGGGGGCGTGCCCCGTGCCCACGGCGAACGCTCCGGCCGGGGTGACCGCGATCCCCCGGCGCGCGGCGGCCGCGACGAAGGTGTCGGCCCGCCACGGCTCCGGCAGGTCCCACCAGCAGTGGTACGCCTGCGGATCGGCCCGGATACGGAAGCCGCCCAGCCGCTCGGCGACGATCCGCTGGCGCTCGGCCGCATCACTGCGCTTGGCCTCCTCAAGGGCCGCCGCGGTCCCGTCGGCCATCCAGCCGGTGGCCGCCTCCAGCGCGAAACGGGACGCGGTCCAGGTCCCCGACCGGAGGGCGGCCGCCAGTTCGCGGGTGAGAGCCTCGGGCGTCGTGAGGAACCCCAGCGACAGGCCAGGCGCCAGCCGCTTGGACAGGCTGTCGATCACTACGGTGCGTTCCGGCGCCAGAGCCGCCAGCGGCGGGAGGTCGGGGCGCAGAAAACCGTAGATCGCGTCCTCGACGATCCGCAGCCCCAACTCCCGGGCTGCCTCGACCAGTTCACGTCGCCGCGGACCGGGCATCGTGATGCCGAGCGGGTTGTGCAGCGCCGGCTGGAGGTAGACGGCGCGCAGCGGGGCGGCGGCCCGGACCGCGGCGGGCGTCAGACCGTACTCATCCATGGCGAGCGGGACAAGGGTGACGCCCAGCCGGGCCGCGATGCTCTTGACCACGGGATACGTCAGCGCTTCGACGCCCAGCCGTTCGCCGGCCGGCACCAGCGCGGCGATCGCGGCGGCGACCGCCTGCCGCCCGTTGCCCGCGAAGAGCAACTGGCCGGGATCCGGGGCCCAGTCGGCCCGGACGAGGTGGGCGGCCGCGACCTGCCGCGCCGCTGCCGTACCGGCCGGACCCACCGGCTGGAGCGCGGCTGCCAGGGCGTCGGGACGCACCAGGCGTTCGAGGCTCTTGGCGAGCAGCGCGGGATGCTCGGGCAGGACCGGGAAGTTGAGCTCCAGGTCGATCCGGGCCTCCGCCGGTTCGGCCAGGGCGGCTTCGGCGCGTGGTGCGGCGGTACGGACGTAGGTGCCGCGGCCGACCTCGCCGACGGTCAGACCGCGCCGACCCAGTTCGCGGTACACCCGGGCCGCGGTGGAACTGGCGATCCGCCGGTCCCGGGCAAACCGCCGCAACGGCGGCAACCGGTCCCCGGGCCGCAACCGCCCCGCCGCGATATCCGCCGCCACCCCATCAGCCAGCACTCGATAGTCGTCCATCGCCACCTTTTCCCCGCTCCCCGTCTTCCCGCCGCCCCGTTTTCCGTCTTCTGCCTCTCGCCTCTCGCCTCTCGCCTCTCGCTCCTCGTCCCCCGCCCCCGTCTCTCGCCTTCCGCCCTCCGGGTACCGGGACATGGGACATGGGACATGGAAAGCATCACGCATGGACCACATTGCACCGAGCACATTATCCCTATTGTGCCGAGTAATTGCACCTCATAGCATCGAGGGCGTCACATTGCCGCAGAGGGGATGTCCACCATGGGATCGGTCGTCATAGGCGAAATCACCATCGGCTACGAGGATGTAGGAGAGCAGGAGGAGGGCCACCGGAACGGGGATGGCGGCGAGCCCCTGGTACTCATCCACGGGCACCCCTTCGACCGCTCCATGTGGCGCCCGCAGATCGCCCACTTCAGCCGGGCCGGCCGCCGGGTGATCGTCCCTGACCTGCGAGGTTACGGCGAGAGTTCGACCGTCCCGGGCATTACCCCGCTGGAGACCTTCGCCCGCGACATCGCCGGGCTGCTCGACCACCTGGGCATCGAGCGCTGCGTACTGGGCGGGCTCTCCATGGGCGGCCAGATCGTCATGGAGTGCTACCGCCTCTTCCCCGAGCGGATCCACGGCGTCGTACTCGCCGACACCTTCGCGGCGCCCGAAACCGACGAGGGCAAGGCGGGCCGCCGGGCGATGGCCGAGCGCCTACTACGCGAGGGGATGACCGGATACGCGCAGGAGGTGCTCGACAAGATGATTGCACCGAGCACGATCGAAGCCCGGCCGGAGGTCGCCGCACACGTCCTGGGCATGATGACCGGCACCCCGCCCGAGGGCGCGGCGGCCGCCCTGCGTGGCCGCGCCGAACGCCCCGACTACCGGGAACTGCTCACCCGGATGTCCGTACCGGCCCTGGTGGTCGTCGGCACGGAAGATGCCTACACCCCCGTGAGCGACGCCCGCGACCTGCACCAACGCATCCCGGACAGCACCCTGGCGATCATCCCCGAGGCAGCCCACATGCCCAACCTGGAACGGGAGGACGACTTCAACACCGCCCTGTCCGCCTTCCTGACCACCCTCTCCACCCCCACCAGAAGGTAGGACGCCGCTCCGCGCGCTCGGTGCGATGCGCATCGTAGATGCCGCGGTAGTGGCCGAGTGCGGTCTCGCTCACCTCGCGGTCGGCCCAGTCGTCGAATCGCCCCTGTGCCAGCCGGGTCCGGGCCACGGCCAGAGGCACGTCGCTGCCCAGCAACTGCTGCGCAAGCGCCGCCCGACGCCGCCGGCCTACGTGCCCCAGCTGGCCACGGCGCCCCAACGGTCGACCATCACCCCGAACCGGGCCGACCATCGCCATCTCATCGACGGCGAGCGGAACACTCCGTAGAGCCGCCGTCTCGTCCCGGCCCTCAAAAGGCCGGGACGAGACGGCCGGCCTCGGCGAGGGCCGCCCGAAGTCGCCCGCCCGGAAGGGCAGTTCAGCACGGCACGACAGATCGGCACCTCGGCGGCGGCTCGCGGAAGGAGCCCTGCGGTTCGCCGCCCGCACCACGCGGAAGGAGCCCTGCGGTTCACCGTCCGCGCCGCTCGGAAGGGTTCTTTCACGCCGCCGGGCGGCTCACTCGCCCATACGCAAGCAGTGCCCGGTGCGGCAGCACCAGACCGCCACCCCCGTCCATGAACTCCTCGGCCAGCAGGGCAAAGTGCCGCCGAACCCGCTCGACTCCCTCCGCCCCCTGACTGGTAACGACCCGTCCAATCGTGGCCACCCCCGCCGCCGGCCCCTGCCACCATTCCTCCGCCGTCGTGTGGTGGTCCCAGGCCAGCGAACGACACCCCGTCTCCGTCAGTTCCGCCTCCTCCAGCAGCGCCGTGAGCCCCTCCTCCGTACGCGGGAAGTCATCCTCCGGCGCGAGCGCGGGCACATCGGCCGGCCGGGGCACCCCGGCTGCCGCCACGGACCGCCCGAGCAGTGCTTGCCCGGACGCCGCCGGCACCGCCCAGATCGTCAGCGCGATCCAGCCGCCCGGCCGGGTCACCCGACGCAACTCCGCGAGCGCCACCCGCGGCCGCCCCACATGATTGAGCACGAAGTTGCCCACGGTCGCATCGAACTGGCCGCACTGAAACGGGAGTTGAGGTAGCGCGGCCACGTATACGGAAGCATCCGGAACCGCCTGGGCGGCACGCTTGGCCATCCCAGGTTCAGGATCCACCGCCACCACCTGCGCACCGCGTGCACCCGCCGCCGCAGCGACCACCCCCGGGCCCGTCCCCACATCGAGCACCCGCATGCCCGGCCCCGCTCCAGCAGCGTCGAGTAGCGCGGGCACCGGATACGCACACAGCCTGCCGAACCCGGCCTCATAGGCGGCCGCACTCCCCGCCCAGGCACGCCGCTCACTCACATCGAACGGCGTCTGCACCCCCGCCGCCCCACCCTTCTCAGCCGCCTCCACGAACCGCCCCTCCCCAACTCACCGCCAACCGACTGCCGCCTCATCCTTACACCCGCCCCGCCCCTCCTCCCCCATCCCCACTCGCCCCCTGGTTCGCCCCTAGTCGCTTCCTTCGGATCACCTCGCCGACCAGATGAAGACGGCGGCGAGGTGAAGCCCGACGAGGTGGATCTTGGTGGTCAGCCGCGGGGGCGTCCACCACGGGGGCGATCGACAGCATGGTCGGCCGGCTCTCTGGCCGGGGCCCCTTTTGACGGGCCCCGGCGGCGTGCTGACCACGAGCCGAAGTGTTCGGGCAGGTCCATCCACGGCGTCCCGGTGCGGTACTTGAACGCGATCGCGTCGGTCGCCTGCCGGTGCCCCGCCACCGCCCACCCCGCTTCGGTTTCCGATTCGGCAGCAGTGGGCTCGATGCGTGCCCACTGGGCGTCAGTCAACGACACCGACACCCATCAACCAGCGATCCGGTGAGCTGAAAGAAACGGTCCAGCCGAAGGCCGGAGGGAAACGGGCGCCCGCGTAGGCCTTGCGGTTGCCGCGCGGGAACCGTTGACCAACAACAGGCCGAAAGCCGCGGGCTCAATTCCTGATAATCACCGTGATTCCCGCACTCTTCATGGCGTCAACGGCGGCTTGCGACTTGCTTTTGACGTCTTCCGTGGCGTGCGGCTGGTAGAGATGATGCGCATCGACGGTGATGGCGAATTTGTGGGTGGTACCGCCTTTTTTCGGCTGGTAGCCGTGCCTGGCGAACTCGATGAGCCGTTCGGTGCAGCCCTCTCCGTGTGTCTTTCTGCAGGTTTGCATGGTGGTGGAGCACGGACTCGTGGAGAGATCCAGTACCAGCGTGTGGTGCAGGGTGTCGTCACTCCCGACCCGACCAAGGGCCAGGGCGGTGGTGCGCGCACCGTTTTCATGGTTGGCGATTGCTTCGTCAAGTATGTCGAGCAACTGGTCCTCGGCGTGGTCACCCGGCGAGTGTGGACCGGTTTTGCTGGTGGTGGTTCCGATGGGTTGCCCATTCAGCGTCGCAGTGCATCGGGTGCTGAATCCGGGATGTTCATCGACGTCTTCCTCCGGCGCGTAGTAGGCGGCGGCCGCACGCTGAATATGGACGTCCTCCCGCCCTTGACCGTGGCCGCACCCCGGCCCGTGCTGGTGGGGCCCGCCACTTGCTGCCATCCGCTGGACGGTTTCGCCCGGGCCGTCTGCCGTCCTGCTCCGGGCGATGACGGAGGGAGCGGTCGTCTCACCCGCATCGAAAGCGGTGCCGTCGTTCCCGGCCGCCCGTTCCGAGCCCTGCTTCGGGTCGGTGACGGTAATGCCGGCGCCGTTGCTGTGGCCTGTCTCCGGTATGCCCAGAAGGTTGTTGTTGACGTGGCTGAGCTCGTGGCCGATGAGCGTCTTGTCGTGCACGCTCGCTCCGGCGGACAGGAAGATGTGGTTGTCGACCGTCATGGCCTCGGCCCCCATCGCCGCGGTGGCGCGCTGGGCCACCGCGTCGCGGTGCAGGCGGGTGGAGGAGATCCTCTTGTTCTGGTAGAACGACTCGGCCTTCGCCACCACCGGCGAGGGCAGCGACTCGCTGGAGGAGTTCATGGCGGCGGCCAGCAGCGCACTCTGTCCCTCCGGGCTGGTGTCCGGCACGGCGTTGTGGAGGTGTGCGTCCTCCTCCGCGGCGCGCGCCACGGTGGCACCCACGGATCGCTGTACGGGGGAGCCCTGCGCGTGAGGGGCGCAGGCAGGACCGTGCTGGTGCCCGGTCTGCGCCCATGGATGCCCGTCCTGACGCAGCATCTGAACGACCGCCGCGTTGCCGGCAGAACCGTTCAAGTCGAGCATTCGTTGCACCGCCGCGCCTGGGGAGGGGAAGCCGCGCGCGCCCGCGCGGCCGCACGCGCCTTCTCGTCCTTGCTGTTGTCGTCCCGGGCCAGGCCCATCTGCGTTCCTCCTGAATCGAGGGCGAACCAATCGGTTCACCCTTACCTGCAGGACCGAGGCGACTCCAGGGACGCAGGGGCAGACTCACCGACCACACGGGCAGTCGTGCGCGTCGGCCCGGGCCGGTGTGCCGCGACCGTCTACCGACCGGCCGCCCGCCGGTAGACGGGACAACGTGCGGGCGGCAGTCGCGTCCCGACAGGCGATCCGCCGTCATCTCCGACGACGCGGAATCCGGGCGGTGACCCCACAGCCCCGGAATCCGGGCGGTGATCCCACAGCCCGGCAGCAGGCCGCCAACCGCAAGCGGCTCGGCCACCGCGGCGGCCGACCCCCAGCCTTCAACCGTGAGACCTACAGGCAGCGCAACACCGTCGACCGGTGCATCAACAAGCTCAAGCAGCAGCGCGGCCCGACCACTCGCTACGACACGATCGCCACCATCTACCTCGCCGCGCTCCACCTCGCCGCCCTCTTCCTCCGGTCGGCGAGGTGATCCGAAGGAAACAGCCTGGCTCGCCCCCGACTCGCCCCAACTGGGCCCGCGGCAACCAGGCGCGGCCAGAACCGCCCCGACGCCGCCCGACCCACGCAACTTCCCCCGCCCCAACCCAACTCAGCCCGCCCCACCCAACTCAGCCCGCCCGCAAACCTGCACCAACGGGTCGCGGTGCAGCCCAACTCGACCCGCCGCAGCCAGACGTGGCCAGAGGCGGCCAGAGGCGGCCAGACGTGGTCCGGCCCCGCACGCACCATCCAACTCAGCCCGCCGCCCCACCCTTATTCGCGCCAACTCGCCCCGGTCCAGCCCAACTTGACCCACGGCGGCCAGACGGGACCAAGCCCACACGAACTCACCCCGACGCGGCTGAGCTCATCCCGCCGCGCCCCCGACGCTGCCGGAAACGACCGATGCGGCCTGACGCAGCCGGGCACGGCTCGACACCGCGCCGCACTCGACCGGCCCGACCCGCCTGCCTCACCTGCCCCCCACTCGGTCCGGCGCCGCCCAACGCACCCCGCAAGGGCCGCGAGTCGCCCGACGCAGCTCGACACGACCGAACACACCCACGTGACCGATCCCGGTCCGACGCCTGGCCGGAGCCGACCCGGCTGCACCGAAGTCGGCCCGACGTAGCCGAACACGACCCGACGCGGCCGAACACGACCCGACGCGGCCGGCGCCGACGGCTCCGCCACTATCGCCCGACACACCCCCGAGCCGAACGGACTCACCCCAACTCGCCGTCCCCACCTGGAGTCAGCCACACCACTCCCGGACTCACCCCACCTCACCCCCCTCCCCCGCCCCGCCCCCTCCCCGAGTCAGCCGCATCCCTCCCGGACCCACCCCACCACCGCACTCCGACTCACCCTCGACTCGCCCCCGACTCGCCCCCGACTCGCCCCGACCCAAGGCTGTTACCCACCCGTAACCTACCGACGGGTTACCTTCGGTAAGGGTCGGACTTTACTCTCCAGTCACCTCGGGCCGGGCGTATGCCCCCTCCTGTCCCCAGACAGCATGCGGTCGGCTCGCATCGAGATCTGGAGCAGAAGATGACCCCCTCCCGTACGACCCTGCGCGCCGCGATCGGCACCGTTTCGGCGGCGGTGCTGGCGACGACCGTGCTCACCGGCGCACCGGCCACCGCCCAGGCGGCGACCCCGGAAGCCGCCCCCGCGGCCACGGCATCCGCCGGCTCCGCCTCCGTGCGGTTCGTCGACATCAAGGGCGAGGGCGGGATCACCCTCAAGGCCAACGTCTTCACCCCGGCCGGTGCGGACGGGACCCGGCGCTACCCGGTCATCGTGCTGCCCACCAGCTGGGCGATGCCGCAGGTCGAGTACATGGCGCAGGCCAAGAAGCTGGCCGACGCGGGATATGTGGTCGTCGGATACAACTCGCGAGGATTCTGGGAGTCCGGCGGGCAGATCGAGACCGCCGGGCCGGAGGACATCGCCGATGCCTCGAAGGTCATCGACTGGGCGCTGGCGAACACGCCTGCCGATCCGCAGAAGGTCGGTATGGGTGGGGTCTCGTACGGGGCCGGGATCAGTCTGCTGGCCGCCGCGTTCGACAAGCGGATCAAGGTGGTTGCGGCGCTCAGCGGCTGGGCCAACCTGATCGACTCGATCTACAGCGAACGGACCCAGCATCTGCAGGCGGCGGCGATGCTCGGCGGCGCGGGTGAGCTGACCGGGCGGCCGAGCCCCGAACTCCGCACCGTCCTCAAGGACTTCCTGGCCTCCAACCTCTCCAAGGAGAAGGACCTGATCGCCTGGGGGAAGAAGCGCTCCCCCGCCACCTACCTCGACCGGATCAACTCCAACGGCGCGGCGATCATGCTGGGCAATGCGTGGGGCGATTCGCTCTTCCCGCCCAATCAGTACGCCGACTTCTTCGAGAAGCTCAAGGGGCCGAAGCGGTTGGAGTTCCGGCCCGGCGACCATGCGACGGCCGAAGGCCTCGGGTTGTTCGGACTGCCCAACGACACCTGGACCGACACCAAGCGGTGGTTCGATCACTACCTCAAGGGCGCCGACAACGGGATCGACAAGGAATCTCCGGTACTGCTCAAGTCCCGTTCCACCGGTGCCTACGAGGATTACAAGAGCTGGAAGGACGTGCCGTCCGCGCACCGGAAGATCGCGCTGGACGGCAGCCGGCAGATCAACACCAACTGGGACTCCGGCGCCGACGGCGGACTGATCTTCCTCTCCAGCATGCTGGACCAGTTCTTCCGGCTGCCGCCGATGGCCTCGATCCCGCTGCTGCCGCGCTCGCTGGCCGCCGTCTGGCAGACCGAGCGCTACGAGACGGGGCAGCGGGTCCGTGGCACCACCCGTCTGCACACCACCGTCACCAGCACCGCCGAGAGTGGTACCGCGATCGCGTACCTCTACGACGTCGGCCCGCTCGGCATCGGCAAGTTGGTCACCCACGCGCCGTTCACCTTCCACGGCAAGACGCCCGGGCAGCCCTTCGGCGTGGACCTGGAGCTGTTCTCCACCGCGTACGACGTCCCGGCCGGGCACAAGCTGGCGGTGGTCGTGGACACCGTCGATCCGCTCTACATCGAGCACAATCCGTCCGGCGCCCGGCTGACGTTCTCCTCTCCCGCGGACGATCCGTCGTACGTCTCCGTGCCGGTGCGCGACTAGACACCGCGGCGGCGCCGGCCCCGGTTCGTCGGCATGGTGGTGAGGGCCGGGGTGGGTGGGGCGGAAGCCGAGGGGTCGGACGTCGAGGGGTCGGACGTCGAGGGATCGGACGTCGAGGGATCGGACGTCGAGAGATCGGCCGTCGAGGGATCGGACGTCGAGAGATCGGCCGCCGAGGAAGCGGGGATGGGCGGGGCGGGCTACGCCGGGATGGGTGAGGGCGGCGAGCGTGGACATGGGGGCCTCCCGGAAGGGATAGGGAAAGAGATAGGGAAACGTCGTCTGACGGGCCGGTCAGCCCGATCGGCTGGTGAGCCGACCGGCGGTTCAGCCTGACCGGCTGTTCATGTCCTCAACCGTTCCATGAACGCCCGCCCCGGTCATCGCACCACGGGTTGACCCCACCTCAACCCGTGGTTCTCAACCCGTGGTTCTCGATCCGCAAGGCTCGATCCGCGGTTCTCGATCCGTGGTTCTCGCCCCGTGGTTCTCCTGAGGCTGGCACCCCGTGCTTCTGCTCCGGTGGATGCGCTCGGGCCACCCCACCCGCCCGCGACCCCGCGAACCGGTCCCAGGGGCCCACGAACCGGTCCTAGGCCCCCGCGAACCGGTCCTAGGCCCCCAGGCGTACAGCGCGGGCCCGAGGCGGCGAGGGGGTCGTGATCGCTAGCCTCAGCGCATGGCCACCATCCCACCGGCCCGCGACGCCGGGCAGCGGAAGCGCGATGCGCTCGCACGACTGATCACGGACGAGGACGCCTGGGTCTCCTCGGCGTCCGCCGACGGCACGCCGTACCTCGTGCCGCTGTCGTTCGTCTGGCACGGCGAGCGGCTGGTGATGGCCACGAAGAAGAACAACCCGACGGCCCGCAACCTCCGGGCCAACGGTGCCTGCTGGGTGGCGCTCGGCCCCACCCGGGACGTGGTCCTCATCGAGAGCACGGCCGAGACCGTCGCCTCCGACGCGCTGCCCGACGACACGGGCACAGCGTTCGTCGAGAAGCTCGGCTGGGATCCGCGCGGCCGGGAGGCCTGGGTGTTCCTCGTCTTCCGGCCGCACCGGATCCTGGCGTGGCGCGAGGTGAACGAGCTCGCGGGGCGGGAGCTGATGCGGGACGGGGTGTGGCGAGTGTAGTCGTACGCGGCCGTCCGTCCGGGCCCGGGAGCGGCCGGTGGCATGATCGCCGGTATGGGAAATTCCGCCCCGAGCCCGGGGCAGCGGCCGCAGCTGCCCACGACCGAGTCCGCCGTCACGGCCGTCCGGCAGGTCGCCGAGGAGTACCGGCTCGAGGTGGCCGTCACGGACGACATCGGTGCGGACGTGACCTCCCGGCGCACCTCCGCCGGGGCGTTCGCCGTGCTGGACCCGGACGGCTCGCTGCCGCACGAGGCGTTCGTGGAGCTGGGCGGGGACCCGGTGGTCACCGTCCAGTTGTTCCCGGAGGACGATGCGAAGATCACCGTGGACGGGGTGGAGTTCGCGGATGTGCCGCGGGATGCGGTGCCGGCGTTCCTGCGGTCCGTTTACGGCGGCCTGGCCCACGTCAAGACGCGGTTCTTCCCGCCGGGGCAGTGGCTGGTCGTCCCGCTGCCGGGCGATGAGACGTACAAGGAGCTGATCCTGGGCGGGGCGCTCAGCCCCTGGCTGGCGCGCCGCATCCGCTGACGGCGGTCCCGGGGGGGACCACCACGCAGGTCTCAGAGCGCCGGCCGCTGGTGGTCGCCCGGCAGGAGGTTGCCGGGTTCCGCGGCGGCCACGTCGGCGGACTCGACCTTGGGGTTGCGCATTTGGCGCCGGGAGACCCAGTTGGCGAACCAGGAGAGCAGCATGCACATCCCGATGTAGATCGGCGCGATGATCATGACGACGGGGATGAACGGCAGGTCGTAGTCGAGGTTGGAGGCGATGAGCTTGCCGGCGTGCAGGAACTCCTCGTAGGTGATGAGGAATCCCAGCGAGGTGTCCTTGAGCGCGACGACCAGCTGGCTGATGATCGCCGGCAGCATCGCCCGAACTGCCTGCGGCACCAGCACGTACGTCATGACCTGCGTCTTGCGCATGCCGAGCGCATAGGCGGCCTCGCCCTGGCCGCGCTCGACGGCGTTGATGCCGCTGCGGAAGACCTCGGCGAGGACCGAGCCGTTGTAGAGGGTCAGGCCGGCGACCAGGGCGGGCAGCGGCGCCACCTGGAGCGCCACGTAGATGAAGAAGATCATGACGAGCAGGGGCATCGCGCGGAAGAACTCCACGATCAGCGTGCACAGCCAGCGGATCGGCCGGTGGACGGAGAGCCGCCCGGTGGCGAGCACCGCGCCGAAGGCCAGCGACAGCACCGCGGCGAATCCGAACGCCCGCAGGGTGTTGGCCAGTCCGTTCAGCAGGAGTTCCTGGATGCCGACGTAGGTGAAGGGGCTCCATTTCGCGGCGGTGAACTGGCTGGTGACGAAGAGCAGGTAGAGGATCCAGCCGATCAGGGCGAGGATCACGACGGTCCCGGCGAGTCCGTAGGCCCGGTGGCGGGTCCTGGCCCGGGGGCCGGGGACGTCGTAGAGGGCGTTGGCGGTCATCGGGCGACTCCGTAGTGCTTCTCCAGCACGTGGAAGATCGCGCTGATGGACAGGGTCACGATCAGGTAGCCGACGGCGATCCAGACGAAGGTCCAGATGATGCTGTAACCGAGCTCGTTGAGCGGTTTGTAGACGCCGAGCAGTTCGACGACGCTGAAGGCGCCGGCGATCGCGGAGTTCTTGGCGAGCGCGATCAGGGTGGACCCGATGGGCGGGATGACGGAGCGGAACGCCTGGGGCAGGACGACGATGCCGAGGGTCTGCGGGAAGGTCATGCCGAGGCTGCGGGCCGCCTCGCCCTGTCCGGTCGGCACGGTGTTGATGCCGGAGCGGACCGCCTCGCAGATGAAGGCGGAGGTGTAGCAGCCGAGCGCCAGGATGGCGAAGAGCTTGAAGGGCAGGACCAGGCCGAACCGCGGCAGGCCCAGCACCACGGCGAAGAACAGCAGGGTCAGCGGCGTGTTGCGGAGCACCGTCACCCACGCGGTGCCGAAGGCCCGCAGCGAGCGGACCGGGGCGACCCGGAAGGCCGCCATGAGGAAGCCGAGGGCGAGCGCCAGCAGGGAGGAGTAGACGGTGAGTTCGACGGTGCCGAGCAGCCCCTCCGCGTAGAGGGAGAGGTTGTCGAGGAGAACGTTCATCGGTCGGTTCCTTGGCGGCTCAGGTCGCCGGGTAGCGGTCGATCGGGGGCGGCTTGGGGGCGGGCACCCCGGACAGGCCGAGGGTCGCGTCGTAGGCCTTCTTCCAGTTGCCGTTCTTCTCGTTCGCGGCGAGCGCGTCGTTCAGGGCGAAGCGCAGGGCGTTGTCGGCGCGCGGGACGCCGATGCCGTAGGGCTCCTCGGAGAAGGGTTTGCCGACGACCTTGAGTTCGCGGGGGACCTTGGCGGCGTAGCCGAGCAGGATCGCGTCGTCGGTGGTGACCGCGTCGACCTGGTAGGTGAGCAGGTTGTCCACGCACACCGAGTAGGTGTCGTAGGCGACGAGGATCGCCTTGGGGTACTCGGACTGGATGCGCTGGTACGGGGTCGAGCCGGCCGCCGAGCAGACGCGTTTGCCGGCCAGGTCCTGCGGCCCGTGGATGTCGTGTTCGTCGGTGCGCACCAGCAGGGACTGGCCGGCCATGTAGTACGGGCCGGCGAAGCCGACCAGCTTCTTGCGCTTGTCGTTGATCGTGTAGGTGCCGACGTAGA
The DNA here is from genome assembly GCF_026153355.1 of Streptomyces endophytica. GTDB lineage: Bacteria > Actinomycetota > Actinomycetes > Streptomycetales > Streptomycetaceae > Streptomyces > Streptomyces endophytica. The sequence goes on from NZ_CP110636.1 coordinate 6,457,501, forward strand.
GGTCGATCTGGCCGTTCTGGAGGGCGGTCTCGCGGTTGGCGGAGGCGATGGTCCGGAACTGGATGGTGCGGGGCGGGAAGCCGAGGGCGGCGGACATCATCTTGGCGATCTCGATGTCGAAGCCGGTGTAGACGCCGGTGGCGGGGTCCTTCTCGCCGAGGTAGGGCTGGTCCTCCTTGACGCCGATGATGAGGTGGCCGCGGCGCTTGGCCGCCACCCAGGTCGGGGAGGACGGCAGCCGGAAGTTCTTGGCGACCGGGTACTGGGGCAGTTCGCTGCCCCTGGGGCCCTTGACCGGTGGGCTGCCGGCCCGGCCGCAGCCCGCGAGGAGCAGTGCGAGGGCGCCCACTACGGCGAGCAGGAGGGCCGTGCGGGTACGGGGCGGGCGCGCGGAGTGTCGGTATGGCATGGCGGCACCCCCGTTCAGTGCTTGAGGATCTTGGAGAGGAAGTCCTTCGCCCGCTCGCTGCGCGGGGCGGTGAAGAACTCCTCGGGGGTGCGGTCCTCGACGATCCGGCCGTCGGCCATGAACACCACGCGGTTGGCGGCGGACCGGGCGAAGCCCATTTCGTGGGTGACCACGACCATGGTCATGCCCTCCTGGGCGAGCTGGCGCATGACCTCCAGCACCTCGTTGATCATCTCCGGGTCGAGTGCGGAGGTCGGCTCGTCGAAGAGCAGCGCCTTGGGGTCCATGGCGAGCGCGCGGGCGATGGCGACGCGCTGCTGCTGGCCTCCGGAGAGCTGCGCGGGATATTTCTCGGCCTGGGAGACCAGCCCGACCCGGTCCAGGAGCTCACGGGCGCGCCGCGCGGCCTCGTCCTTCCGCTTCTTCCGGACCTTGACGGGGGCCAGCATGATGTTGTCGAGCACGGTCCTGTGGGCGAAGAGGTTGAACGACTGGAAGACCATGCCGACCTCGGCGCGCAACTGGGCGAGCGCCCGGCCCTCTTCGGGCAGCGGTCTGCCGTCGAGTGTGATCGTGCCCGATTCGATGGTTTCCAGGCGGTTGATGGCCCGGCACAGGGTGGACTTCCCGCCCCCGGAGGGCCCGATGACCACGACGACCTCCCCACGGCCGACGGTGAGGTCGATGTCCTGGAGGACGTGCAGTTTTCCGTAGTGCTTGTTGACCCCGCGCAGTTCAATCAGCGCCTCACCGGCCATGTCCGATCTGCCCACTCTCGTCCGTACAGCGGAGAGCCCGCAAACTACCGGGGAGAGGGAGGCGGTACGCCCTGACACGCACATCCAGGCGGGTTCGAGGGGATAAATCGGGTAAGTCGACCTGCGGCTGTTCAGGGTCCGATGGCGCCTCGGCGGCGGGTGCGGGGCAGCACGTACGGCCCCGGCACATACGGGCCGGTACGGCGCGCAGGCGGGTCCCGGGCTTACGGGTCAGCTCTCCGCGGCCTCGGCGTACACCTGGGAGAGTTCCGGTGCGCCGTCGTCGGCCCACTGGTGGCCGGCCGCCACGACGTCGATCTCGCGCCCGGACGCCAGCCGGACCACCGGCTGCCCGTCCGGCCAGACGTGCCAGACCGCGCCGCGGACGGTACGCACCAATACGGTGCCCAGATACAGGCCCGCGTCGTTGCCGAGCCAGGGCGCCACCTCGGGGTCGTCCCGCCAGACCGGCTGGAGCTGGTCCAGCCGTTCCAACGACCGTACCGAGTCGTCGAGTTCGACGCCCGCGGTGGCCGCGTGGGACCGCAGCAGCCCGCACTCGGACAGCAGCTCGATGACGCTCTCCGGGTCGGCGCGCACCGACTCCGCGAGCGGCACGGACCGGCGGGTCGGCGGTCGCTTGCGCCACTTGTCCAGGAAAGACATGTTCATGGTGTGCAGGGTCCCACCCGACCTGTGGTCGGGGCCACAGGCGCGCGGCGTGACCCGGCGCCGTCCGCCACCTTGACGCGCCCCCGTCGGCTCCCTACCTTCGGTGCGCCCGGAGCGGATCTGCGGCCGGAGGGGACACGGACCGATGCGTCTACGCCGATGGGGCACCGCCCTGACACTGCTGCTCCTGATGACCGCGCTGCCGGGCACCGCCCTCGCGCCGGCGGCCGCGGCAACCACGGCGCCGCCCGCGCCCCGGCCGCTGCCCCGGCTCTTCGACAACACGGCGGTGAGCGACAACTCCCGCCCCGGTGCGGCCGATTTCGACGGCGCGGGCCGCTCGCTGTCCGCGCAGGACCTGGCCGCGGCCGGCTGGTCGCCGGGGACCGTGCTGACGCTCGACGGCGCACGGCTGAGCTGGCCGCGCGGCGCGGCCGGGACGCCGGACAACGTACGGGCCGACGGCCAGGCGGTCGCGGTGCGCGGCCGGGGCGATGCGCTGACCTTCCTGGTGGCCGGTACGGGTGGCCAGGCGGCCGGCCGTGGCACCGTCCGCTACCGGGACGGCTCGCACAGCACCTATGAACTCACCGCTCCCGATTGGCGCTCCGGGCCGCTGAGCACCAAGGCGGTGGCGCTGCCGCACGTCAACGGCCCGGACGGGCAGTCGGCCGGTCCGGCGCGGCTGTACGCGGTGACCGTACCGCTGCGGCCGGGGCGTGCGGTGGCGTCGGTGGTGCTGCCGCCCCGCGCCCGGGCCGCCGCCGGGGGCGCCGCCCTGCACGTCTTCGCGGTGTCGGTGCGGGACAACAGGCTTGGCCGCACCGGGAGTTGGGCGGCGAGCACGGCCGGCTACCGCGCCGTCGGCCCCTGGCGGGACCGTACCGTGCGGCTGGTCGTGCACAGCGGCGCGGGCGGGCCACGGGCGCGGATCCGGATCGCCAACACCTTCGCGGCGGCACCGGTCGCCATCGGGGCGGCGAGCATCGCGGTGCGCGGCGCGGGAGCGGCGGCGACGGCCGGCCCGTGGCGCTGACCTTCCGGGGGCGGGCCGGAGCCCGGATACCGGCCGGCGCGGAGCTGTTCAGCGATCCCGCGGCCTTCACCGTCCCCGCGGACACCGATCTGCTGGTGAGCCTCCATCTGCCCGGGACGTTGACCGCGGCGCCGGTGCACCAGGAGGCGGCCCAGCTGTCGTACGTGAGCGCCGACGGCAGCGGCGACCGCACGCGGGACCCGGACGGCGGCGCCTATCCGCAGACCATGACGTTCTGGCCGTTCCTGACCGGTCTGGAGACCGACGGCGGGCCCGGCTCCATCGTCGCGCTGGGCGATTCGATCACCGACGGGGTGAAGTCGACGAGCGGCGCCGACCGCCGCTGGCCGGACGTCCTCGCCCGCCGCTTCCAGGCCCAGCACACGCTGCCGCGTTACGGCGTGCTCAATCACGGCATCTCGGCGAACCGCATCGTCACCGACCGCTATCAGGGCGACGGGGTGAGCACGGATACCGGCGGGGTGAGCGCCCAGCACCGGCTGGAACGGGACGTGTTGGCCCAGGCCGGGGCGCGGACCGTGGTGGTCTTCGAGGCATCAACGACGTCCGCTCGGGCACCCCGGCCGACGACGTCATCGCCGGTCTGCGGGCGCTGGCGCGGCGGGCGCACGAGCGGGGACTGCGGGCGGTCGCGGCCACCGTCACGCCGTGCGGGGGCTACCCCGACTGCACCCCGGCCGCGGAGGCCCGCCGGCAGGCCGTCAACGCCTTCCTGCGCGACGGCGCCGGGCAGGGCGCCTTCGACGCGACCCTGGACTTCGACGCCGTACTCCGCGACCCGGCCGCTCCGGCCCGCATGCTGCCCGCCTACGACAGCGGCGACCATCTCCACCCGGGCGACGCGGGGCTGCGCGCGCTGGGCGAGTCGATCGAGCTGAGGACGCTGGTGCCCGGGACGGCGCGCGTGCCCGGGCGGACAGTCGCCCCGTGAGGGAGCCGTCTCGCGCCCTGGAGAAGCCCTCCCGTGCCTGAGGGGAGCTGCTACGACCCGGTGGGCTGGACGTCCAGGTCCACGACGACCGGGGCGTGGTCCGAGGCGCCCTTGCCCTTGCGCTCCTCACGGTCGACGTAGGCGTCGGAGACGGCCTTGGCGAAGGGGGCGTTGCCGTAGACGAGGTCGATGCGCATACCGCGGTTCTTGGGGAACGCGAGCTGGCGGTAGTCCCAGTAGGTGTACGGGCGGTCGTACTTGAGGGGGCGCGGGACGACGTCCGACAGGCCCGCCTCGCGGAGGGCCTGGAGGGCGGCGCGCTCGGCGGGGGTGACATGGGTGGAGCCGACGAAGACGGCAGGGTCCCAGACGTCCTCGTCCGTGGGGGCGACGTTGAAGTCCCCGAGGACCGCGAACGGCGGTCGGCCGCCGCGTCATCGGCGACCGCGGTCTTCAGGGCCTCGAACCAGCCGAGCTTGTAGGTGTAGTGCGCATGGTCGACCTCGCGGCCGTTGGGGACGTAGACGGACCAGACCCGGGCCGCGCCGCAGGTCGCCGAGACGGCCCGGGGCTCCTCCACGCCGTCGTACTGCGGCCCGCCGGGGAGGCCGATGACGACGTCCTCCAGTCCGACCTTGGACAGCAGGGCCACGCCGTTCCACCTGCCGTTGGCGTTGACCGCGGCCTCGTAGCCGAGCTCGCGGAGCTGCTCGTACGGGAACTGCTCGGCGGTGCACTTGGTCTCCTGGAGGCACAGCACGTCCGTGCCGGAGCTCTCCAGCCAGGCCAGCAGCCGCGGCAGGCGGGCGGTGATCGAGTTGACGTTCCAGGTCGCGATGCGCATGTCTGCAAACCTACCGCCCGCCACTGACAACCCGGCTCCGGTCCCGGCCGGGGCCGGTTCCGGCCCTGGTCACAGCCGGTTCCGGCCCTGGTCGGCGGGGGCCCGGTCACCCGTCGGGGGTCAGCCCAGCGCGGTGTGGCTGCCGGGGGTGAGCCGGCCGTGGTCCGTACCGCCGAGCTTGTCGATCATGGAGTCGTAGATCGGGCGGGCGTGGTCCTGCAGCAGGCTGTCGTGGATGTCGATGGCCCGCCGGGGCGCGACCTCGCGGACGTAGTCGATCACCTCGGCGACCTTGTTCCAGGGCGCGTGGACGGGCAGCAGCAGGGTGTCGACCGTACGGCCCTCGGGGACCGTGAGGGCGTCGCCGGGTGGAACACCGCGCCGCCGTCGAGGAGATAGCCGACGTTGGTGACCCGCGGGATGTCGGGGTGGATCACGGCGTGCAGCTGACCGTGCACCTCGACCTCGAAGCCGGCGGCGGTGAAGGTGTCGCCCTCGCCGACGGTGTGCACGCGGCCCGGAAGGCGGCCGAGAGCTGCTCGGCGACGCTGGCGAGGGTCCAGATCTCGGCGCCGGGGTTGGCCTCCATGCCCGCCCGCAGCCGGTCCTCGTGGAAGTGGTCCATGTGCTCGTGGGTGACCAGGATCGCGTCCGCGCCGACGGCCGCGTCCTCCTCGCTGAAGACACCCGGGTCGATGACGAGCGTCTGCCCGTCCTTCTCCAGCCGGACGCAGGCATGGGTCTTCTTGGTGAGTTCCATGCCTGCCATCTTGCCGCGCCGGGGGGTGGGTGGGGCCCGGCATGCTCCCCCGGCTCAGGTCTTTGCTACGCGCGCCCCGCGTCACCTGACCCGCCCACCCCCCGAAGGGGGTGGGCGGCGGGGAAAAAATCAAGGCGCGGGTGGGCGGCGGGGAAGGGCGCGCCGGCGGTGCGCCCCGCGACAACGGGGGCGAAGGCCCCCGGCCCCTCACCCCTCCGGTGTCGTTTCCTCGCGGATCACCTGCTGGGCGACCGCGAAGGCGGAGTTGGCGGCCGGGACGCCGCAGTAGATGGCGGTGTGGAGGAGGACTTCCTTGATCTCCGACGGGGTGAGCCCGTTGCGGAGGGCCGCGCGGGTGTGCAGGGCCAGCTCCTCCTTGTGACCGCGGGCGGTCAGTGCGGTGAGCGTGATGATGCTGCGGGTGCGGCGGTCCAGGCCCGGGCGAGTCCAGGTCTCGCCCCAGGCGTAGCGGGTGATGAAGTCCTGGAAGTCGCCGGTGAAGTCGTCGGCGGCGGCCTGGGCGCGGTCGACATGGGCGTCGCCGAGGACCTCCCGGCGGACCTTGATTCCCGCCTCGTACGTGCCGCCGCGGTCCTGCTCGGGCTGGGCGAGGCCGGACTCTATGGCGGCCGGCGGCGCCTGCGGGGGCGGCGGGGGTGCGATCTGCGGCTTGGGGGCGGCGGCGCCGATGGCCACCTGGCCGCCGGGGCCGGCTTGTCGTGCCAGGCGTTGGTGAAGTGCCGGATGAGCAGCTCGGTGACGGCCGCGGGCTGCTCGACGGGCGCCAGGTGAGAGGTGCCGGGCACCAGGGCGAGGCTCGCGTCGGGTATGCCGGCGACCAGGGTGCGGGCGTCGGTGGTCGGCGTGACCTGGTCCTCGGAGCCGACGACGACGAGCGTGGGCACGCCGACCCGGCCGAGCGAGGAGCGGACGTCGAACGAGGCCAGCGCCTCGCAGGCGGCGATGTAGCAGCCGGGGTCGGTGGTCCGCACCATCTGGACGGCCCATTCGACGATGGCGGGCTGGGCGCCGGCGAAGCCCGGGGTGAACCAGTGCTCGGGGGCGGTGCGGGCGATCGGGTCGAGTCCGTTGGTGCGGATGACGACGCCGCGCTGCCGCCAGGCGTCGGCGGTCCCGTAGCGCGGTGAGGAGGACACCAGCGCCAGGGAGGTGACGCGGTGCGGGCGGGTGAGCGCCAGCTGGGTGCCGATGGCGCCGCCGATGTTGCAGCCGGCGTAGCCGAAGCGGTCCACGCCGAGGCCGTCGAGCGTGGCGATCAGCCGGTCGGCCAGCTCGGCGACGGAGGGCGCCGCGTGGGCGGGGGAACCGCCGTGTCCGGGCAGGTCGAAACGGATGACCCGCCAGTGGCGGGTCAGCTCGGGGATCTGCCGGTCCCACATGTGCCATGTGGTACCCAGCGCGGCACCGAGGACGAGTACGGGTGCGTCGTCTGGACCATCAATCCGGTGCTGCAGGGTCTTCTCACTCACCCGACCACGCTACCCACTCCGTGACGCGATCCTGACACCCGGGTCAGGAGGAGCCCTCAAAACGTGGCCGCGGAGCGGACCCGGAGGGGTGATCTCCGCAGGTCAGACCCTCGCCGTGGAGACTTCGTGGACGACCGGGTGACCCGGCTCGTCGTGGCTCGCCATGATCCGCTGGTACGGATGCGGTGCCTTGCGGGGTCGCCGGGGTCACGAGGTGGGTGTCCCAGGCGAGGCGGGGCCGCTCGGCGGTACGGCTTCGGCGGCCAAGCCCTGAAGTACCAGGAGAGCCCGGCGACGGAGCACCGACGGTATCGCCAGCCGCCTCTGGTCGCCCCGCAGCGTAGGCCACCAGGTCACCAGGTCACGTTGGATTCGTCTTCGAGGCCGGCCACTACCGCACTATCCCGGGCTGCGCGGCGTGAGCCGCTGTGTGATCCGATGGAACAAATCCGTCAGTGGCTCGCCGATCTCCCGACCGAACTCGGTGAGTCCGTAGGTGACTTGGGGCGGCGTCGTCGGCTCGACCTCCCGCCGGACCAGACCGTCCTCGACGAGCGCGCGCAGGGTCTGAGCCAGCATTTTCTCGCTGATGCCCTGGATGCCGTTGCGCAGCTCGTAGAACCGAAGGTCGTTGCTCCGCAAGGAGATCAGCACCCAGATGCCCCACCTGCTGGTCACGTGGTCGACCACGTCCCGCGCGGGCAGTCGGTGTGAAACACCTCATACCGGCGACCCACCTCGACCTGCGCCAGCTGCGCACCTTCCTTCCTGTCCGGAGCTTACCTCTGGGTACGTCCTTACGAAAAGTAAGCCACTGCTCCTAACGTCAAATCCCGTAGTGCACAACGGACTAGGAGCTGAACATGATCGTGGTGACCGGGGCTACCGGGAACGTGGGCCGGCCTTTGACGCGGGTCCTGACCGAGGCGGGCGAGCAGGTGACAGCGGTGTCCCGGCACGCGGCGGCGGTGCCGGACGGCGTCCGGCACGCGGCCGCCGACTTGGCCGAGCCGGCGGGCCTCACACCCGTGTTGGACGGGGCGAAGGCGCTGTTCCTCCTGCTCTCCGGCGACCTGCACGCCCCCGGAGCCAGGCCGGCCGACATCGTCGGCCTGGCCAAGGCCAGTGGGGTCCGCCGGATCGTCCTGCTGTCTTCGCAGGGTGTGGCGACCAGGCCGCTCGGCCCGTCGCGGGTCGCGATGCGCGCGCTGGAGGACGTGTTGCGGGAGTCCGGCCTGGAGTGGGCCGTCCTGCGGCCGGGCGGCTTCGCCTCCAACGCCTTGGCCTGGGCGGAGTCCCTCCGCACGCGGAGGGTGGTCGCGGCACCCTTCGGTGACGTCGGGGTGCCGGTCATCGACCCGGCGGACATCGCCGAGGTCGCGGCGGCCTGCCTGGTGGACGACCGGCACACCGGCGGGGTGTACGAGCTGACCGGGCCCGAGGTGATCACGCCGCGTCAGCAGGCACAGGCCACCGCCGCCGCGCTCGACTCGCCGGTGCGGTTCCACGAACTCACCCGCGACGAGGCCAAGGCCGCGATGACCCAGTTGGTGCCGGCGGAACTCGCCGACGACACCCTGGACATCATCGCCGCCCCGAACCCGGCCGAACTGCGGATCAGCCCGGACGTGGCACGAGTCCTCGGCCGCGCCCCGCGCCCGTTCAACGACTGGGTCGCCCGCAACATCGCCGCTTTCCGCTGAGGCACAACTCAACTGAAGTGCCCGGGCAGCCTCGTGCGGCTACGGCTACGGCTACGGCTACGGCTACGGCTACGGCTACGGCTACGGCTACGGCTACGGTCGCACGGGGGGGGCGGCCCCCTCTCTGTGCCGCCGTCGTCGGCGGGCAGGTGGCGGCCGCGCAGGCCCTCAGGCCAGGCCCTACAGAACAGCCATCTTCCCCTCCTCACACCCGTGTTAGCCCATCGTTAGTGGAGCGGCAGCCTCTCGATAGTGGCCCGGACCAGGGTGGGTGACGTACCGAGGAGACAACGACACCGACTGCCCCCCGGGGGCCTGCAATGAGCGCCAGCACCACCGCCCGCACCGCCCGTCGCCGCACCCTGCGCGTCGCCGCCGCGGCCCTGACCGCAGCCGCCGGCCTCACCCTGACCGCCTGCTCCGGCTCGGACCCCGCCGACGCGAAGTCCGCGGGCCACCCGCACACGAGCGCGGCCGCCGCCGACTCCACCGCCGCCGGCTGGTCCGGACTCCAGAGCACCGATGCCAAGACCGCCATCACATCGGCCGCCGCGGACAAGCAGTCGGGCGGCACGCACGCCACCGGCGGCGCCAAGACGGGAACCCCGGTCCGCACCCAGACCCTGGCGGACGGTATCAGCAAGGCCGAGATCTACCAGCTCGGCGCCCAGCACTACCGCGCCAAGATCGTCGCCCGCGGATCGGTCGTGGCCACGATGGAGACGACGGGGCAGAACGCCGACGCCGGACTCGACGCCAACGACATGTACATCGTGCTCACCATGGGCGGCGAGATCCACTCCTGGATGGGCGGCGGCCACCAGGGCCCGGGCACCTTCAAGCTCCCGGGCGGCTGGACAGCCAAGGTCACCAAGCTCGGCGAGCTGCGCTACCGCGCGCAGATCATCGGTTTCGACGGCGTGGCCGCCACGCTGGAGACCAAGGGACACGACGCCGGGGTCGACGCCAACGGCGTGTACATCGTGCTCAGCAGCGGCGGCGTGATCAGCGCCCACAAGTAAAGACCAACCTGTGCCACTGCCCCAGTACGTGCACCAAACCTGGTGAACGACGCACAGAGCAGGTGGCTTTGGCCGCGGTGTCGCTCCAGGAGAGCTGCTGCGGAAAAGATCCCCACACACGATGGAGGAATTCATGAAGTCCTTGCGCACTCGTATCGCTCTCGGTCTCGCCGTGGGTGTCGCGGCGGTCACGGTGCCGCTGACTGCCACGGCCGCTTTTGCCGCCGGCCCTCCGCCCGGTGACGGTTGGCAGCCGGTCGGTGGCGAGTCGTTCGACTCCTGGCAGAAGTGCTATGACCAGATGCAGAGTGACCTGGCACAGAACCCCAAGTACCACGAGGCCACCTGCGTCAGCGACCCCCAGCCCGGCCTCCCCAACTTCTACTCGGAGTGGATGCGCTGAGCTTGATCTTCCTGGTCTTACTCCGCACGGTTCCCCGAACCTGATCGCCCGTACGAGGATCCCGGGGACGTGAACACGGCCTTCGTCTGATCTTGTGCTCCGGCCAAAGAGGCACATGACCAGCACGAAGGCCGTGGGGGCATGTGTCTGCTGCACACTGGCGTCCGGCGGGAAGCGCTCACCCCCGTGGCGTCACAGCCCGACTGCAGAGCCGCAGCGCTTCACGATCTTGTTGGTCCCCGAACACATGGGCTCTCCACCCATGGCGACGTCACAACGCCGCTACCGCCTCGACGGTCGGTCGGGCTGTTCTGCCGCCTTTCCTGCGCCGTCGTCTGCTGGATCACCGTGCCCATGCTGGAGCCGCCCTCGCGGCCGGAGCCCCGCCTCTGGCCTAGAGGGGGATGAACAGCAGGATGCCGTGGGCGGTGGCGGCGGTGTAGCAGGCGGTGCCGGCGAAGGTGGCGGTGTAGAAGGGGGTGGCGATGGCGAAGACGGGGACGATGGCGTTGTGGACGGTGGCGGTGCCGTTGGCGTCGGTGATGGCGGTGCCGAGGTTGACCGGGCCGAAGAGCGTGGTGGCGGTGAAGGTCACCGGCTGACCGACCACCGGCATCCCCGAGGTGGTCGTGAGGGTGGCGCTGAGGGTGGGGATGTAGAACTCGGGCAGCGGGGTCAGCCGGAGCCGGATCGTGCCTGGCTGCGCGGTCAGTGTTGTGGGGGCCGGGTTCACGGTGACGGGGGTGCCGGCGGCGGAGCCGGTGAAGCAGCTGTCACCGCCGTAGGAGGCGGTGAGGGTGCCGGTGGTCAGGGCGGTGGTGGTGAAGCAGGCCTGCCCCGAGGCGTTGACGGGGACCATCTGGGTCTGGCTGTCGGGGAGGGTGAAGGTGACCGTGCCGGTCGGCACGGTGGTGGTGCCTGGTGCCGGGGTGATGGTGGCGCACACGGTCACGCTCTGCCCGCAGGTGGAGGGGTTCGGCGTCACCGACAGCGTCGTCGTCGTGGGGTTGGTGCTCACGGTGACGGGGGTGGGGTTGCCGTTCACGGTCGCGGTGAACATACCGGCGGTGTAGGTGTGGGTGGTCTGCCCGCTCCCGGTGGCGTCCAGGGGGACGGTGACCGTGGGGCTGGCGTCACCGAAGTTCACCACCGCCGTCCCGTTGGGAGTCCCCCCGGAAATGTTGAACGTCACCGGTTGCCCGCACACCGGCGACGCTGGTGATGTGGTCACCGTGAGCGGCGAAATCTCCGTCACGTTGGCCGAATTGGCGTTGGTGACGTAGACGTTGCTGTTCTGCGCCGCCGCCACCGAGAACGGGAACGCGCCGACGGGGACGGTGGCCACGACCGTGTTCGTGGCGCTGCTGATCACCGTCACGTTGTTGGAATTGCTGTTGCCGACGAAGACGTTGCCGGTCGGCGCCACCGCCACCCCGAACGGGCCCCCACCGGTGGGGACGGTGGCCAGGACCGCGTTCGTGGCGCTGTTGATCACCGTGACGTTGTTCGAAACGGTGTTGGTGACGTAGACGTTGCCGTTCTGCGCCACCGCGATCACCCCCGGGACCGAACCGGCGGGGACGGTGGCCACGACCGTGTTCGTGGCGCTGTCGATCACCGTCACGTTGTTCGAGGTCTGGTTGGCGATGTAGACGTTGCCGTTCTGCGCCACCGCCGCATAGCCCGGGAAACCACCGGTGGGGAGGGTGGTCAGGACGGTGTTCGTGGCGCTGCTGATCACCGTCACGGTGTTCGCGTTCCGGTTGGCGACGTAGACGTTGCCGTTCGCCGCCACCGCCACCGCGTCCGGGACCGCGCCGACGGGGACGGTGGCCAGGACCGTGTTCGTGGCGCTGCTGATCACCGTCACGTTGTTGGAGATGCTGTTGGCGACGTAGACGTTGCCGTTCGGCGCCACCGCCAGCGCGAACGGGCCCCGCCGGTGGGGACGGTGGCCAGGACGGTGTTCGTCGCGCTGCTGATCACCGTCACGTTGTTCGAGCTCTGGTTGGTGACGTAGACGTTGCCGTTCGGCGCCACCGCAATCATGGCCGGGTCCGAGCCGGCGGGGACGGTGGCCAGGACGGTGTTCGTGGTGCTGTTGATCACCGTCACGTTGGCCGAATTGGCGTTGCCGACGTAGACGTTGCCGTTCTGCGCCACCGCCACCGCCAGCGGGGTCGTGCCCGCCGGGATCGTCACCGTGGAGAACGCCGCACTGAACGGCGCGGCCGCAAGCCCCCGCACAGCGGCCACCCCGGATCCACCGGCCGGTACAGCCGGCCTAAACCCGCCGGCTACCGCCGGAGCTCCCAACCAACCCGTAGTCGATTCCATGACACACCTCTCAGCTGAGAGGGCCGCCCAAGGATTCCACCGGGGCCCGCGTCGCGCAGCGCCGGAATACGCGAAACCGGATCACCGCTTGCACACCGGGACAGAGAGAGGACGCCCCGACGCGTACCACTCACCGACGCACTGGCTCACCGGCGCACCGCAGGGGTTGCCCATCTCTCCCCGGAGAGATGGGCAACCCACCGGAAAACGGTCACCACCATTAACCCGAAATGGCCAATGGAACACCACCGTCTTGACTCGACTATCACCCGGACGGGCCAATACACGGCGAAGCCGGGCGCCGAATACGGAGCCCAGACCCGTGTGGTGGACCCGCTCCTGGCGGGCGCGTGCGGACATGCGCAAGGGGCCCGCTCGCGGCGGGCCCCTTGTGGGTGGCGTTGTCGGTGGCGCGTGCCGGCCCGCTCCAGCCGCATGAGCCGGAACAGTGACAAGCGAGAAGCCAACGGCCGCAGCCCGCGAGCCCCCTGGCGTGGATGCGGGGGTCGCGGGCCGCAGCCCCTGAGCGGATCGGGTGGGCTACCTCGGGGTGATCGTGACCCTGTAGGTGGCTCCGGCCCTGCCGTGGGTGTGCACGCTGACGGTCTGGCCGTGGTCGTCCCAACTGGCCTTACTGCCTTGGACATCGACGCGGTAGCCGCCTGGGTACGTGTCGCTGGGCACGGTGATCCGGGTGGGCCCCTTTGCGTTGTGGCGGGTGCGGAAGGTGAGCGTGTAGGTGCGGGTAGCCGGGTCGTACGCGTACTTGAGCGGGTCGCCCGCGACGGCCCGCGCGTACGGCTGGACGAGCAGCTGGGCGTTGGGCTTCGCGACGCCCGCCCGGTCGAGGAAGCAGTAGCCGCCGCCCCGGCACCACTGCCACCACGTCCAGCCACTGGAGAAGCGGTCCAGGGAGGCCGTCATGTCGGTGACGAACTGTCTCGCGTGCGGAAGGTAGGGGTTGCCGCCCCACTCCCCCACGATCACCGGCATGCGGTGACGGGTCGGGTAGTCGCTGATCGCGGCCTCGTAGGCGGGGATGAAGGTGCCGTTGGGGTCGTAGTCGGCGCCGGTTTCCATCGCGGTCTCGTAGAAGTGCGGCGCGTAGCCGGCGTGCGGGTCGTCGATGTGGCCCATCTGGGTCGGGACGCCGACACCGACGATGACGGTGGGTTCGACGAATACCCATGACCTGTGGTCGACCAGGCGGATCGCCCGGGCCAGGCGGTTCCACAGCTCGGTGAGTTCGGTGGCCTCGAAGCGGGCCGCGGCGGTGGGGAGGTCTTCGCCTGCGAGGAACTTCGCGAACGGCTCGTTCATCAGGTCGTAGCCGAGCAGCGCCGGGTGCCTGCCCAGGGCGGAGGCGACCGTCATCCACATGCGCGCGTGCGCGGCGCGGAAATCGGCGTCCTTGTACAGGTGGTCGAAGGCGGTCTGTACGGATGGCTCGAAGTACTCGGAGAACCAGTCGTCGGGTTTCGGCTCGAACGGCAACCCCTCGTCGCGGGTGGCCCAGTCGGGGACGCCGCGGGAGCCGAAGTGGGGGCCGTAGACGTCCTGGTGGGCGTCGAGGATGACCTTGATGTGGTAGCGGCCGGCCCAGTCGAGGATGCGGCGCATCTTGGTGAGGTAGCCGCGGTCGTAGTGCCCTGGGGTGGGTTCGAGGTCGTCCCAGAAGAACGCGAGGCGCGCGAGGTTGAAGCCCCGGCCGGCCATGTCTTTGAGGTCGCTCTCGTGGATGTCGGCGAACGCGTGGGTGCCGCGGCTGCTCTTGTCGGCGAGGTTGAAGCCGCGCCACTGGAGCGCGCGGCCTTGGTCGTCGGCGATGTAAGTGCGGTCGCCGACCGTGACCCGGTCGGGGCGCGGTCGGGGGCGCGGTCGGGGTGGGCCTGGGCCGGCGTGGGGAGGACGCCGAGCAAGAGGGCGGCCACGGCGAGGACGGCGGAGGCGACGCGGGAGGTCAAGCGCATGCCGAGCCCCTTTCGAGGAGGGCGGCTTGGGCGACGTGCTACTGGCCGGCCGGATGCTACTGGCGGGTGGGTGAAGTTCCCAGGCCTTCACGGGAGTTGGCGGGAGCTGGCGGGGCAGGGATGTCCCGGCAGCGGAGCGTTGGAGGCAGCGGACGATCTCCCGTCGGGTCCAGCCGCCCTGCTCTTCCGGCCCTTCGTGGCACACCTACCAGCGGACGCACGGTGGTCGGGAGGGCCGAGGGGGCACGGTGTCCTTGCCCGCGAATGCCCGGGAAGGCGGGAAGAACGCCTTACCGGGTAGTGCGGGTGGAGAACGGGGCAATGCTGGGCGGCGCGCGTGCGGGGGCGGCGTGTGTGGCTCAGGATCGGGGGGAAGGGACTGCGGCGGGGCGCGGATGCCGATGAGGGCGTGGTGCGCGGCGACGTACTTCCCGACGGCCCGGCCCAGGTTCTCCCACGCCCGGCCCACGATCTCCCGTGCCCGGCGCGGGATTACGTAGATGCCGCGCTACGTAGTTTCTGCCGACGCGACGGTTCCCTTTCCGGCGGCAGGCTCGGTACCGCAGTCACGTAAGGGCCCCGACGTAAGGGGCAGACACGGTGATCACGGGGGCAGTTCTGCCGGGCATCCAGGCAGCGCGGAACCCCGGGTCTGCGACCGCGCATGCGTCCCACAGCGCCAGTCCTGGCCGGGGACGTGCCAGTACACAGAGGGGGAACACTTGTTCAGCTCGCATCCGGCCGCCACAGTCTCCGTCCCCACAGCAAGCCGGGTGCGGGTAGCCGTCACGGCACCCGATCCGATCAGCCAGGAGGGCGTCCTCAGCCAGCTGCGTCGGCACCCGGAGGTCGACCTGTGTGAGGATCTCGGCTCCGCGACGGTGGCCCTGCTGGTCGAGGACGTGCTCGACGAGACCGCGCTCGTCCGGCTGCGGCGGATGGTGCGCAGCGAGGGGGCGCGGGTGGTGCTCGTCGTGGGGACGATCCGGGAGAGCGAACTGCTGGACGTCATCGAGTGCGGTGCCGGAGCCATCGTCTGGCGCCGCGAGGCCACCGCGCATCGGCTGGTGCAGGCGGTGCTGACCGCGGCCGAGGGCGGTGGCGATCTGCCCGCGGACCTGCTGGGCCGGCTCATCAGCCAGGTGGGGCAGTTGCACCGAGGGGGCGCCGACCGGCCGGGGACCTTTCTGGGTCTCACTCCGCGCGAGGCGGACGTCATGCGGCTGGTGGCCGACGGCCTCGACACCACGGAGATCGCCACCAAGCTCTCCTACTCCGAACGCACCATCAAGAACGTCATGCACGGGCTCACCACCCGCCTGCATCTGCGCAATCGTGCGCACGCGGTCGCGTACGCGGTCCGCGAGGGCTACATCTGACCGGACGGGCGACGGAGGGGCCCCTTCAGGCAAGAAGCGCTGCCCCGCCGTCGTCCCCACGGTGCGTGCACCTGGGACGGTGCGGGGAGCACGATCGATGACAGGGCGTCGAGGAGCCGCCCTCGGCGGGTGGCGGCGGGCGGGAGCGCGGAAAGTGATGCATGAGGTGGACGAGGTCCTCAAGGAGGTCCTCGGCAGCGGGGCGCTGGACGGCTCGGGTATCGAGGTGTCCTTCGACGTCCCCACCCGTGACTGGGCGGCCCGGCGCAACGCTCCGGTGATCAACGCCTATCTGTACGACATCCGGGAGGACGCGTCCCGGCGGCAGGGCGGTCGCGCGCCGGTGATCGACGAGCGGGACATCGTCGTCCGCCGCCGCCGGGCTCCGCGCTGGTTCCGGCTGTCCTACCTGGTGACGGCCTGGACGAAGACTCCGCGGGACGAACACCGGCTGTTGTCGGCGGTACTGGCGACACTGCTGCCCCATGAGCTGCTCCCTCCTCAGCAGCTTCCGGGCGCGCTGGGGCGCCTCGGCCTGCCGGTGCCGGTGACGGTGGGCAGCGTCCCTACGGAGTCCCGTTCCCTCGCCGACATCTGGTCCGCGCTGGGCGGCGAACTCAAGCCGTCCCTGGACGTCGTGGTGACCGTGCCGTTCCCGGCGTACCCCGAATACGACGCGGGGCCCCCGGTCACGGAGGGCGCGGCGGTCCGGGTACGCGGTGTGGACGGCGACTCGCTGCGGTCGGCGGAACGCGCCCACCGGCCCCACCACGTGGCGGCGGCCCGCGCCGCACGCGAGCAGAAGTCGGCCCACCGCACGGAGCAGCCATGACCACCTCGTCCCCGGACAGCGCCACAGCCACGGCCGACCGGCCCCCGGACTCCGGGGCCGCGGGCCCGGCCGGCGCCCTCCTCGACCGGCTGGCCGGACTGCGGCAGACGGTGACCGCGCTGATCGAGCACCGGTCCGTCGACGACCCCACCGCGCACGACCCGTTGCGCGGCCTGTACGTGTCCGAGGAAGCCGTGCGCCGTCTGCTGCGCACCCGGCCGCACCCGGTGCCGGACGCGGCCGTGCGGCCGGCCGGGCCGACGGGGTGGCCGGAGGACACCGACGACCGGCTGGCCCGGACGGCCGTCCGGCTCCGGCTGACCGAGCTCGATGCCGCCGTGCTGCTCATCGCCCTGGCCCCCGACCTCGACCGCGCCTTCGAACCGCTCTACGGCTACCTCAACGACGACGTGAGCCGCCGCCGCGCCACCGTGGGACTCGCCCTCGAACTGTGCGGGGTGCCCGCGCATCTGCCGGCGGCCCGCGCCCGCTTCCACCTCTCGGCGCCGCTGCGCGCCCTCGGTCTGCTGACCGTCGAGGAGGCCGACCGGCCGCTCCTCACCCGCTCGTTGTGCGTGCCCGACCGCCTCACCGCCCACTTGCTGGGCGACGACACCCCGGATGCCGCGCTCCTCGGCCGGCTGCTGCCGATGCCGGATGCGCTGCCCACCGCGGAGCACGACGAGGCCTTCGTCCAACGGCTGGCCACCCGACTCGGCGAGGGACCGTTCACCGCCTACTTACGGGAACACCGCGAGGGCGACGCCCTGGCCGCCCTCGCGTCCGCTCTGCAGGCGGCGGGCGTCGACGCGTTGCGCTTCTCCGGTTCCGCGGACCACGTCCCCGAGCTGCTGCGGGAGGCCCGGCTGAGCGGCCGGGCGGTCGTGGTGTGCGGTCTGCCCGACGAACCGGGCCCGATGGTGGGTGAGTTGACAGGGGCGACGGACGTGACGGTGCTGCTGGCCGATCCTCGTCCCTACGATCCGCAGTGGTCCGCGCACGACCCGCTGGTGCTGCAGGCACCCCGGCATCCGGCAGGGGGTGCGGCCGCCTGGCGGACCGCGCTGGGGCCGGCCGCCGACGGGTTCGACGTGGCCGGCACCGTGGCCCCGTACCACCTCGGTGGTGAGCGCATCCGGCGCGCCGCCCGTGCCGCCGCGGCGCTCGCCGCCTTCGACGGGACCCCGCTCACCGCCGCGCACGTCCGGCTGGCGGCCCGGCAGCAGTCGGCCTCGGGCCTCGAACGGCATGCCCGCCGGATCCGGCCCGCGGTGGACTGGCGGGACCTGGTCCTGCCCGACGGGCCGCTCACCCAGCTGCGGGAACTCGCCCTGCGCGCCCGCCACCGTGACCGGGTCCTCGGCGACTGGCGGCTCAGTGCCGGCGGCGGCCGCGGCCGCGGGGTCCTCGGACTGTTCGCGGGCGAGTCCGGCACCGGCAAGACGCTGTCCGCGGAGGTGCTCGCCGCCGATCTGGGTGTCGATCTGTACGTGGTCCAGCTGTCCTCGATCGTGGACAAGTACGTCGGCGAGACCGAGAAGAACCTGGAGCGGATCTTCACGGAGGCCGACCGCACGGACGCCGTGCTCCTCTTCGACGAAGCCGACGCCGTTTTCGGCAAGCGCTCGGAGGTCAAGGACTCGCACGACCGGTACGCCAACATGGAGAGCGCGTACCTGCTGCAGCGCCTGGAGTCCTTCGACGGCATCGCCCTGCTGACCACCAACCTGCGGGCCAACATCGACGACGCCTTCACACCGCCGTCTCGACCTGGTGGTCGACTTCCCCTTCCCGGACGCCGGTCAGCGTCTGGCGCTGTGGCGGCACGGACTGTCGCACGTGCCCCGCGCCGAGGACATCGACGTCGACGCCCTCGCCCGGGACTTCGAGCTGGCCGGCGGTGCGATCCGCAGTGCGGTGGTCACCGCCGCCTACCTCGCGGCCGGCCGGGACCGGTCGGTCGGGGCGAGCGACCTGTGGGAGGGCGCCCGCCGCGAGTACCGCAAGGCGGGCCGACTGGTCCCGGGCGAAGCGAACTGGTGACGGCGAGGGCCGTCGCCCTTCCCGCCCCGCGTACCGGTACCCGCCCCGGCACGCGGCGGCGGGGTCACACGGTGAAACGGACCGCCTCCAGCTGGAGGTTCAGCTCCATCGGGCTTCCGCCGTACTTCCACCCGCCGGGGTCGGTGCACGTCTGGCCCATCCACTGCTTGTCCTTGACATAGGCGTCCTGGCACACCGAGCCGTCGAAGACCTTGAAGGTCAGTCCCTGCATGGCGGGGTCCGCCTCCTTGTCGCTGCCGATGACCATGTCCTGCTCGTCGACCGCCAACGCCCACTCGTCGCCCTTCCGCCAGCCCTCGCCGACATAGGCACTGGCGCCGGTGACGCCCTTGGTGCCGGACACGGCGATGTTGAGGGCCTTGATGGGCGTGCCGCTGCCCACCGCCCCGGCCTCGGCCCCGTCGCACACCGGGTCCTGCCAGCCGCCGTCCGCGACGTAGACGCGGTAGCAGATGTGGCGGCCGGGCCGCCGGCGACGAGCTCGCGCACCGCGGTGGCCGCGGTCCGCTCCTGGGGCTTCTCGGGCTGCTCTTCGCCACCGCCGCCATCGCCGCCCCCCGAGTCGTCGGGCTTGGCGGCGTCGGTCGGCTTCGCCTCGGGTTGCGGAGGCGCGCTGCTGATCGGCGCGGACGGCTTGGTCGGTGCGATGTTGTGGCCCGCCAGGGGCTTCTCCCGCGCCGCACTCTTCAGCTGCGGCTGGAACGTCAGCCAGATGGTGATGAACGCGATGGTCAGCGCGAGGAGGAGGCCGAAGCTGGTGGCCAGCCACCCGGGCAGGACCCCGCGCTGCACATAGGTTCCGTCCACCTTCATCGGATCGGCGCCGGACCGTCGCACGCTCAGCGCATACGGCTGTTCCTGCTTGGAACCGAACCAGGTGATCTGCCGCGGCCGCAGTGTCGCCTTCACGAACGCGGCCCGGCCCGGCTCGATCTGGACGTTGGCCGGCTGGAGGTCGTACGACAACCGGTCACCGGTGTCACTGCCGCTGAGCGAGGCGGTGACCTTGGTGTTGCCGAGGTTGTCCACGGCCAGCTGCGGCCGCCCCCGGAAGCGCCCCTTCACCGTCGGCGGCACCAGCTCGGCGCGTATCTCGGTGAAGGGGGTGATGGTGAGGTTGCCCTCGGGGACGGCGGGGGTGTCCGGATGTTCGGTCGGGGTGATCCGTACGGCATACGGATTCGGGCCGGCGGTCGCGTCCGGCGTACGCGGCGGCGCGAACGTCAGCTCCACCGTGCCGGTCGTCCCCGGATAGAGCCGCAGCGTTTGCGGCTCCACCGTGGTCCAGGGGGCGAGAGCACCGACCGGTTCGAAGCGGTACTCGTCGACGATGTCACCGGTGTTGCGCACCTTCAGCCGCACGGTGGTGCTGCTGCCGGGGTCGACGGTCGCGGAGGCAGGTTCCAAGGAAGTCCAAAGGCTCACGCCTCGACGCTAGGAGGGAAGGCGGGTGCCGTCAGGAGGCTGCCGGGCAGAGCTGGTTGCCCTGATGGGCGGCGGCGATGTCCTCCGGTCCTGACGGGGCCGGGCCGCCTCCGTCACGCCGTTGTACCCGCCCGCGCCCGGGGCCGGCAGGGCCGCGAGGGCAGCCGCACGGGCAATGACCCGGGCAGCGCACGGCGGGCGCCCGGGGCCGGTCCACGCCGAAGTGCCCTTGGGGGCAGCGGCGTTGCCCGGTCACCGGCCCCCGGGGCCGTTACGGCGGCGCGGCGCGCACGCCAGGGTGAGGAGCGTCCCGTCTCGTACCCGAGGAGAGCACAGCATGCCGTCCTACCTGTCGCCCGGCGTCTACGTCGAGGAGGTGGCCAGTGGTTCGCGCCCGATCGAGGGGGTGGGCACCTCCGTGGCGGCCTTCGTCGGGCTCGCGCCGACCGGGCCGCTGAACGAGCCGACGCTGGTGACGAACTGGAGTCAGTACGTCTCCTCCTTCGGCGACTTCACCGACGGGTACTACCTCGCCCACTCCGTCTACGGCTTCTTCAACAACGGCGGTTCCGCCGCGTACGTGGTGCGGGTCGGGGGTTCCGCCGAGGGCAGCACCGGTGAGGGCGCGGCCCCGGCCGAGACGTCCGGCCCGGTCCCGCCGGTGGCCCTGCCCGCCGCCGAGCCGAAGCAGCTCGGCACGTTCTCCGTGGCGGCCACGGCACCGGGCGCCACCGGCCCCTGACCGTGGAGGTCGCCGACCCCGAGGGCGAGGGCCCGGCGGAACGTTTCAAGCTGATCGTCAAGGACGGCGACAAGCCGGTCGAGACCTTCGACGTCACCGCCAAGAAGGGCTCCCGGTCCTACGTCGTCACTCAGGTCAAGGAGCGCTCCAAGCTCATCAGCGTGACGGAGACGGCGCCGGCGGCCCAGCTCGCCCGCCCGGAGAACCAGACCGTCACCCTGGCCGCACCACCCGCCCCGGCCCCCGCAACCGCGCCGGCGGAGCGGGCCCCGGCCGCGCACCCGGTCCGGCCCAGTACCTCGGCGACTCCGCGGACCGCACCGGCTTCGGCGGCCTGGAGGCCATCGACGAGATATCCATGGTGGCCGTGCCCGACCTCATGGCCGCCTACCAGCAGGGCACGCTCGACCTGGAGGCCGTCAAGGCCGTGCAGCTCGGGCTCATCGCCCACTGCGAGCTGATGGGCGACCGGGTCGCGGTCGTCGACCCGCCGCCTGGCCTGAATGCCCGTCAGATCCGGGTGTGGCGCCAGGAGACGGCGGGCTACGACTCCAAGTACGCGGCCCTGTACTACCCTGGCTGAAGTCCTTCGACCCGGCGACGGGCCAGGCCCGCATGGTCCCGCCGAGCGGCCACGTCGCCGGCATCTGGGCCCGCAACGACTCCGAGCGCGGCGTGCACAAGGCCCCCGCCAACGAGGTCGTACGCGGCGCCGTCGATCTGGAGCTGCAGATCACCCGCGGTGAGCAGGACCTGCTCAACCCCATCGGCGTCAACTGCATCCGCGCCTTCCCCGGCCGGGGCGTCCGCGTCTGGGGAGCCCGCACCCTCTCCTCCGACCCCGAGTGGCGCTACCTCAACATCCGCCGGTACTTCAACTACCTGGAGGAGTCGATCCTGATCGGCACCCAGTGGGTGGTGTTCGAGCCGAACGACCACGCGCTGTGGGCCCGCATCCGGCGCAACGTCTCGGCTTTCCTGGTCAACGAGTGGCGCAGCGGCGCACTCTTCGGCCAGCGGCCCGAGGAGGCCTACTACGTCAAGTGCGACGCGGAGACCAACCCGCCGGAGTCGGTCGACCTCGGCCGGGTCGTGTGCGAGATCGGCATCGCGCCGGTCAAACCGGCGGAGTTCGTGATCTTCCGGTTGTCCCAGTTCTCCAGCGCAACGGGGAGTTGGAGGAGTAGCCCCGAAGGAGCGGGCGCCCACGCCCCAGCCCTCGTACGTCACCGTCAAGAAGCCTAGAAGGACAGCGAACACATGAGTCTCATGCAGGGCGACTCCCTCACCGCACACAATTTCGGTCTGCAGATCGACGGCGTGATGGTCGAGTACCTCGCGGAGGTCAGCGGTCTCACCATCGAACAGGACGTCATCGTCAGCCCGCAGAACACCGCGCAGGGCAAGATCGACATCAACATTCTGCCGGGCGTGCAGAAGAACGGGCAGTGCACCGTGGTGCGCGGCATGACCCAGTCGAACTCGTTCACGCAGTGGATCAACGACTCGATCAACGGCCGGATGAGCACGGCCCGCAAGAACGCCACCATCATCCTCATGGACTACGAGGACAATCCGGTGAAGCGGTACAACCTGCGCAACGCCTGGTGCAGCAAGATCGACGCCAGCAGCCTGAAGGCCGGCGAGGCCGCCGTGCTCACCGAGACCGTGACCATCGTCTTCGAAGAACTGGTCATCGAGTAATGCGGCGCTCGGCTACCGGTACGCCCGGCGCGGGCGCCGCCGTCGCGGCGCCACCGGCCTCCCCGGCCGCGGCGGCGGGCGTGGAGCTCCCCGCTCCCGCCTCCCCCGCCGCTCCGGCCGACCCGGCACCCCGCGACCTGCGCACCGAGTTCCCCTTCCAACTGCCGCGTGGCTACGTCGACGAGTCGGGCACCGTGCACCGGGACGGCGTGATGCGGCTGTCGACGGCACGGGACGAGCTGGTCCCGCTGCGCGACGTCCGTGTCCAGGAGAATCCGGCGTACCTGTCGGTGGTGCTGCTCGGCCGGGTCATCACCCGGCTGGGCACGCTGTCGATGGTGCACGACGGGATCGTGGAGAGCATGTTCGCCTCCGACCTCGCCTTCCTCCAGGACTTCTACCGCCAGATCAACGCCGAGGGCCACACCCGCGCCGCGGTGCAGTGCCCGCACTGTTCCGAGCCGTTCGAGGTGGAACTCGGCGGGAGCCGCCTGGGGGAATCGTGACGTACGCGACCGACCGACTGCACGAGGAGATCGCGTACGTCGCCTACCACTTCCACTGGGGCCTGGAGACGATCCTGGACCTGGAACACCACGACCGCCGCGGGTACGCGGACCGGATCGCGTCCTTCGTGACGCGCGCCGGGGCGGAGGGCTGAGCCGTGGGGTTCTTGGACCGGCTGCGGGGCCGAGGCGGTCGTGGTCACGGTGGGGACCCGGAGGCTCGTCACCGCCCTGAGGGCAGTGACGACCGGGGCCCTGAGGGCAGTGGCGACCAGGTCGGCAGCGGCGACCGCCCCGCCCCGGAACCGCCGACGAACGGTGCGGTGGCCGACGGCGCGGCAGCGGCGACCGCCTGGAGCGGGCTGCCGCCCCTCCAGCGCTCCGTGGCCGACGGCCGGGCCGGGGTCGCGGACGCCGGCTTCGCCACGCGGCTGCCGACGTGGCAGAACCCCTCGTTCACGAGGGCGCAGGTGGGCATCGGAGTCCTGGACACCGCTGCCGGCAGCCTGCTTTCGGGGGCGATGACCGACGCGGCCCGACCGGTGACGGGACTGGAACGGCCGTCGAACGCGCTGTCCTGGCCGACCGCATCACCGGAGCCGACGGTGCAGCGGGCGCCCGCGGCACCGCTGCGGGCCCTGCCACCGGCGATGCCGACGCCGGGCCCGGCAGGGGGAGTTCGGGCACCGCTCGGAAGCGGAAAGGCCCCGGGAGGGACGGGCGCCGGGCGCCGGCGGGCGGTGCGGCGGCGGGCGGTGCGGCGGCGTCCGCTTCCTCTGCCGGGCCGGCCAGGCCTGCCGTTCCGGCCGGGCCGGCTGTCCCTGCCGTTCCTGCCGTTCCTGTCGCGCAGGCTCCGGGGGCTCGGCCCGCTGCGGGTGGTCGTCGTGCCGCGCCCGCTGCCATGTCCCGGTCCGGCCTGGCGGCCTCGACCCCGGCGGCCTCGACCCCGGCGGCTTCGACCCCCGCGGCTTCAACCCCGGCGGCCTCGACCCCCGCGGCTTCGTCTTCCTCAAGGGGCCCGGGTGCTAAGGGCACTCGGGACCCGCACGCGTCCGCCCCGTTCGCCGTACGGGGTGTCCGCGTGGCGCCCACCCCGACCACCCCGCCCAACTCGTCCCGGCTACGGCCCCTGACCAAGGCGCCGGCCGGGACGGGCACCGTACAGCGGAAGATTCTGCCGGTGGCGCAGCAGGAGCCTTCCGTGCCCGCGGAAAATACGGCAACGACTGCGGCAGGCCCCGCCGGTACAGGGGCGCGCACCACGAGGGCCGTGCGGGAACCGAGCGGTGCCTTGGCCAGCGAGCCCAGAGCGGTCTCGCCGGCCGAGGGTGACCGAGCAGGGGCCGGCCCGGCTGCCTCGCGTGGCCCGCTCGACCGCCCCGCGCCCGTACCCGCACCCGCACCCGCACCGAAGAACGTGGGCGCCGGTCCGTCCCCCTCCGGATCCGGCGCAGCGCCGACCGGGCGTGGGCGGACGGTGGCCGGCCCCCGGTGCAGCGGGCGGCCGTCCGTCGCGACCGCGCACCGGAAGGCCCCGGCACCGACGCGGCATCCGGCCCTCGTGGCGCAGGCGCCGCCTCTCACGGTGCCGCTGCCCCCGGTGGCGAAGTACGCGACACGAGCGACGACATGGCGGGATCCCGGCCCCCGGCCCGCGCACCGCGCGGCGATCGCGGCACGGCGACCTCCGGTCCGGTGCGCGTACAGCGGGCCCCGGTCGAGCAACGCAACGCCGCGGCCTCCGGCGGAACGGCCGGCCCGAGCGGAGAAGTCGCCCCGAGCGGAACGGTCGGCCTGAACAGGGAGGCGGGCGACGACCGACGGCCGGCCGTCGGCTCCGGTCGACCCACGACCCGACCCACGACATCGCAGGGGCCGTCAGCCAGCCGTGCCACCACGGCGGCAGGCGGACCGGCGGCCGGTGCGCCGACAGGGACAGCGACGGGTGCGGGCAACGACACGGCACCCGTCCAGCGGGCCGTCGGCACCCCGGCCGGTCCGCCGCGCGCGCTGCCCCCTGTGCGGGACGCCGCGACCCGGCCCGTAGCGCCCCCGGGCAGCGCGCCGGCTGCGCACCCGAGTGCCGTCGCAGGGGCGGCCGAGAACGCCGTACGGGCGGCCGCGCCGGCCTCGGGCGCGTTGGGGTCGGGCGCGCCGGCCTCGGGCGCGTTGGCCTCTGGCGCGTCGGCCTCTGGCGCCTCGGAAGCAGCGGTCCCTGTTCAGCGGTCGCTCCCGGCTGCCGACGGCCGCGTACCCGGTGTGCCTTCGGCGGCCGGTTCCTCCGTACCGCACGCGGCCCCGGGCAGCAGTTCCGCGGCTCGCCCGGTGAAGTCCCCACCCCGCGCTGGGAGTTCACCTTCTGGGAGTTCACCTTCTGGGAGTTCCCCCGCCGGAAGTTCCCCCACCGGGAGCTCCCCCGCCGGCCTTCCGCCGACGTCCGCCACGCCCCGCGCCAGGACGAACCCGCCCCCGAACGCGCCCTCGAACCCGAACGCGACCCCGAGCACGAACCCGACCCCGAACGCGAACCCAAGCGCGAACCCGCCCCCCGCCCGCTCCGCGCCCAGCCGATCGGTTCAGCGCAGCGTCCGGCGTGAGGTCCCCAGGACCGGCCTCGGCGCCCCGGTCGCCTCGGTGCCCGCGCCGCCGACCGTCGCGTCCCGGGACTCCGTTCCCCAGGCCGCGGCTCCCGCACGCCCACACCCCGCCTCGGCCCTGCCGGACGGTGCGCCGAGCGCACCCCGGAGTGCCGCGCGGCCCGCCGGCCCGCCCCCGGCGGTGACCACTGCCGTGCGCCCCGCCGCGCCGCACGGTCCCGGCACCGCCCCGCGCTCCGCGTCGTCGGCGCCCCTGGTCCAGCGTGCGCCGGCAGCCACCGCACAGCGCCGCTCTCCCCTGGGGGCGCCGGTCACCGGCGTGCCCGCGGACGCCACGCCGCTCGCCGGATTCCCGGCACGGGAGGCCGGCACGCCCGCTCCGGGTCCCGTTCCCGCACCTCCGGCCGTGGGACTCCCGGCCGCTCCGCGCCCACCGGCGCGCACCACCTCCGTCCCTCCCCCGGTCCCTTCCCCCGTCAGCGTCCAGCGCAGCACCGCGCCCCACAACGGCGCACCGCTGCACCGTCCCACCCCGCCCACCGGCACCACCGCCCCCCGGCCGCTCCCCGTGGCCCCCCTCACCCCGCCCCCGGCACTGTCGCCGCCCGCGCTCCGGCCCACCTCCGGGACCGCCGCCGCCCCGGCCTCCGCGCCCCCCGTCACCGTCCAGCGCACCCGGGGCTCGGCCATCGGTGCGCTCGCCGCCGGGGCCGCGGCCACGGTGGCCGACACCCTGCCCCGGATCCTGCCTCCGCACCGGCCGCCCGCCGACGCCCCGCCCCCTGCCTACAGCCCGTCCCCTCCCTACAGCCCACCCCCCGCCTACAGCGCATCCGCTCGCGACGACCCACCACCTGCCTACGCCTACGCCCCGCCCTCACAGACGCAGCTTCGGGCGCAACAGCCCCCGCCCGTCTACGCGGAGGTACCCGCCGGCGGATTCGACCCGCGCGCACTCACCGACTTCCAGCTCGACGAGCTGGTGCACCGGATCATCGGCCGCATCACCCGGCTGATCCGCACCGAACTGCGGCTGGACCGCGAGCGGATCGGCAGGCTCCGCGACCCCCGCCAGTGACCGGCCGACGGCCTCCCGCCGCACCGGCCGCCCCACGCCGTACCTCTGACAGCACACCGCATCACAGCGCACCGCACCTCTGACAGAAAGGCCCTCCGCGATGTCCCGCCAGGACCCGGGCTCCTCCCTCTGGTTCACCCTCTCCATCGACGGCGAGAGCCTGGGTTACTTCAACGGGTGCGACGGGCTGTCGTCCCAGGTGGAGACGGAGCAGCGGCAGGAGGGCGGCAACAACGGCTTCGTCTGGCAGCTGCCGACCCGTGTCACCTTCTCCACCATCCGGCTGACCCGTCCCCTCACCCCGGACACCACGAAGGTCGCCAAGTGGATCTCCTCCGTCCAGACGGGCATCGAGCGGCCCACCGCCCAGATCACGGCGCTGCGCGCGGACGGCTCGGAGGTCGCGCGCTGGGGGCTGATCGATGTGCTGCCGGTCAGCTGGCAGGGCCCCGCCCTCGACCCGGCGTCTCCGGCCGTCGCCACGGAGGTCCTGGAGATCGCCCATCACGGGTTCACCGACTGAAGACCACCGACCGAGGAGCGGGAGAGAACGCCCCATGCCCAAGAGCAGCAACGGCGCCGGCAAGAGCCTGGTACGCGCCACCCTGGCCATCCACGAGCCTCCCGCCGGCACCGGCACCACCCCGGGCGCGCTCAGAAAGACGCTCCGCTTCGACTTCAACCCGGCGCAGCTGTCCCTCAGCCGGTCCGCCCAGTGGAAGGTGACGCCGACCGCGGCCCGACGGGACGGCCCGAAACCCGAGTTCATGGGGGTCGAGCCGCGTTCGATGACCCTGGAGATCTTCCTGGACTCCTCCGACCGGCCGACCAGCGACACGGTGCTGAAGAAGGTGGAGTCCCTGATGAGCTGCTGCCGGGTGACCGCCAAGAGCATCGCGACCAAACGGCCCTCGCCGCCGTGGGTGGTCTTCCAGTGGGGGTCGTTCTCCACGGCGCGGTTCACCGCGTACGTCAGTTCCGTCGAGGCCTCGTACACGCTGTTCGGGACCACCGGTGTCCCCATCCGTGCCACCTGCCAGGTCCGTCTGCACGAGATCCCGCGCAGGACCGGGCGGCAGAACCCGACATCGGGCGCCCTCACCGCGCAGCGGGTGCACCAGGTCGTCGCCGGTGACTCGCTGCCGTCCCTCGCCTGGCGGGAGTACGGGGACGCGACGGCGTGGCGGGTGATCGCCGAGGCCAACGGCATCGACGACCCGGCCCAGCTGTCCACGGGCACCGAACTCGTCCTGCCCGCCGCCGAGGAGGTGCGTCACTGATGGTGAATCCCGCCACGTCCGCAGTCCTCCAGGTCACCATCGGCGACGACCCGCTGCCCGACGACGCCGCCGACGCGCTCGTCGACGGCTGGGTCGACCAGGGCGCCGGGGTGCCCGCCGCCTTCCAGCTCACCTTCCGTGATCCCTACCGGGTCATGATCAGCAGGCTGGGCGCCACGTTCGGCACTCCGGTCACCCTCGCGACCGTGACCGACGGTCAGGGCGCCGGCGACATCCTGCTGACCGGCGAGATCACCGGCCTTGAGGCCGATTACGACGGCACCGGCACGTTCACCGTCATCCGGGGCTACGACTTCGGGCACCGGCTCATGCGCCAGCGCCGGGTGGCGGCGTACCGGAACCAGTCCGCCTCCGACATCGCCCGGAAGCTGGCCGCGCGGGACGGTGTGCCGATCGGCACGATCGAGTCGACGAAGACGGTGTACGACTTCATCAGTCAGTCCAACGTCACCGACTGGGACTTCCTGGCGCGACTGGCCGACGAGAACGAGACCGTCATGTCCATCGACGCCAAGGGAAGGTTCCAGTTCGTCAGGCCGAAGCCCGCCTCGGGTGCGCCGCCGACGAGCACGGACAGCGATACCAGCCCGCTCGTGCTCCAGGCCGGACACGACATCCTGCGGCTGCGGGCCGCGGTCACCGCCTCCGACCAGATCGGCAAGGTGGAGGCGCGCGGCTGGGACGTCACCCAGAAGAAGCCGCTCCGATCCGTCTCACCCGCCACCCAGAACCCGGGCTTCGCGATCGGCGAGACGCCCGGCCGGGCCGCGGGCAGTTTCAAGGCGGGCAAGCTGGTCGAGACGTCGACCCCGTACGACAAGGCGACCGAGGTGAAGTTCGCCTCCGACGCCCTCGCCGAGGACGTCACCGCGGCCTTCGCCGAGGTGGAGGTCGTGGCGTTGGGCAACACGAGACTGCGGCCGGGAGTGCCGGTGACGCTCACGGAGACCGGCGCGCCCTTCGAGGGCAAGTACACGGCGACCTCCGTACGGCACGTCTTCGGCGACGGGAAGCACTACGAGTCGTGGGTGACCGTCAGCGGCCGGCAGTGGCGTTCGCTGTTCGGGCTGGCCTCCGGCGGGGGCGGCACGGGCACCGCGCCCAGGCTGCCGAGCGTGGCCAACGCCCTGGTCACCGATGTGAACGACCCGCTCAAGCAGGGCCGGGTGAGGCTGCGCTTCCCGTGGCTGGACGACAAGTACGTCAGCGACTGGACCCGCACGGTGCAGATGGGCGGACTCGGTGGCGGCGGGGTGTTCCCGATGGACGTCAACGACGAGGTGCTGGTCGCGTTCGACCGGGGCGCCCTCGACCATCCGTTCGTGATCGGCGGGCTCTACAACGGCAAGGACACACCGACCACCGTCGGTGACGTGCCGCTGCACGACACCGTGCGGAAGAAGGCGAGCCGGCACACCGTCTCCGACCGGGACGGCAACCGTATGGACCTGCTCAGCCAGAAGACCGGTGGCCGCAAGCAGGGCGTCCGGCTGGCGTCCGGCGACAAACAGCTCACCATCAATCTGGACCGGACCAACACCGAGATCGTCGTGGACAGCAAGGGCTCGGTCACGATCAAGGGCAGCCGGTCGGTGTCGGTGGAGGCCGGTACCGACCTCACGCTCAGCGCGCGGCGACGGGTGAGCATCAGGAGCGGCGGCCCGCTCGACATCGAGGGCAAGGGGCTGGTCAACGTCAAGTCGCTCGGCGCGGTCACGGTGGACGCGGTGGGCGCCCTGACCATGAACGCGGTGGGCAGCGCGCTGGTCAGCGGCATCGGGGGCGTACAGATCAACTCCGTTGCCAACGTGGGCATCCGGGCCCTCGCGGTCCCGCTGATGGGCGCGGTGACCATCGACGGCCTGGTGCCGATGGTGCTGCCGGCATGAGCGCCGGTGGGTACGGGGAAGGGGTGGACGGCTGATGACCGAGCAGTTCGTGGGGTCCGGCTGGTCGTTCCCGCTGCGTATCGGGCCGACCGGCGGCATCGCGCTGGTCAGCGGCGAGCGGGAGATCGAGGAGGCGATCCGTCTCGTCCTGGCGACCGCGCCCGGAGAGCGGCCCATGCGGCCCGAATTCGGCTGCGCCATCCACGACTTGGTGTTCGCCCCGGTCAACGAGCAGACCGCGGGCCGCATCCAGCACGAGGTGTACGTCACCCTGGACCGCTGGGAGCCGCGGATCGAGGTCACCGACGTCGAGGTGACCGCCGGCACCGACCGCAGCGTGCTGTACATCGACATCCGCTACCAGATCCGCGGCACCAACAACCCGCGCAGCCTCGTCTTTCCGTTCTACGTCATCCCCTCCCATGAGGAGGACGGCTCCGGCGGCGGTCCCTTCGACGACGGCTCCGGCAACTCCCCCGAAAGCGAACGCTGATGTCCCTGCCTTCCCCCAACCTCGACGACCGCCGCTTCCAGCAGTTCGTCGACGACGCCAAGCGCTACATCCAGCAGCGCGCCCCGGAGTGGACCGACCACAACGTCTCCGACCCGGGCGTCACCCTCGTCGAGACCGTCGCCCACATGGCCGACCAGATCGTCTACCGCCTCAACCGGGTGCCCGAGAAGAACCACCTGGCGTTCCTGGACCTCGTCGGCGTCACCCTCTTCCCGCCGTCGGCGGCCCGTACGGACGTCACCTTCTGGCTGTCCGCACCCCAGGAGGAGGCCGTGCTGGTGCCGGTCGGCACCGAGGTGGCCACGCTGCGCACGGAGCAGGAGGAGGCGGTGGTCTTCGCCACCGAAGACGAACTGGACATCGTCCCCTGCGCCATGAGCCGTCTCATGGCGCAGCACCGGGGACAGCCCGTCGCCGACCACACCGTCGCACTCGCCGAAGGCACCCACGTACGGTGCTTCGCCGAAGCCCCCGGCCCCGGCGACTGCATGCTGATCGGCCTCACGGCTGCCGTCCCGCACTGCGCCGTCGCCCTCGAACTCGACAGCCGGGTGGACGGCGTCGGCGTCGACCCGAGACAGCCGCCGCTGGTGTGGGAGGCGTGGACCGAGGACGGCTGGCAACCCTGCGAGGTCGACCGCGACGGCACCGGCGGCCTCAACCGCGCCGGCGACATCGTCCTGCACGTCCCCGGCGGCCACGCGCTGTCCCGCAACGGCGGCCACGAGGCCGGCTGGCTGCGCTGCCGGGTCACCGCACCCCTGCCCGGCCAGCCCTTCTACACCACGTCACCGACCGTACGATCCGCCGAGGTCTGCACCATCGGCGGCACCACCCGCGTGGTCCACGCCGCCACCGTGCACGACGAGGCGCTCGGCGAATCCACCGGCCTGCCGGGGCAGCGCCGGCGGCTCGCCCACGCACCCGTCGTCGGTGACGACCCGCCCCTGCTGCTCCAGACCGCCGAACACGACGGCTGGCAGGACTGGCAGGTCGTCCCGCACTTCGCGGGGTCCCGGCCGGACGACCGCCACCTCACCCTCGACGCCACGACCGGCGAGATCGCCTTCGGCCCCGCCGTCCGCGAAGCCGACGGCACCCTGCGCCAGTACGGCATGGTCGCCCCCAAGGGCGCGGTCATCCGTGCCCGCCGCTACCGCACCGGCGGCGGCCGGACCGGCAATGTCACCCGCGGTGCCGTACGGGTCCTGCGCACCTCCATTCCGTATGTGTCGGAAGTCGTCAACCGCGAAGCCGCACGGGGCGGGGTGGACGGCGAGACCGTCGAGGAGGCCAAGGTCCGGGCCCCGATCACGCTCCGCGCCCAGGAACGCGCCGTCACCCTGCGGGACTACGAGGAACTCGCCCGCCGGGCCGCCCCCGAGACCGCCCGCATCACCTGCCTGGAAGGCGAACGGGACGAGCACGGCGCCTACGCGGTGCGGGTGCTGGTCGTGCCGCAGGCCGTCCCGGACCCCGGCGGCCGGCTGCGCTTCGAGCAACTCGTCCCCGGCGACCGCCTGTTGGACCGCATCACCCGCCACCTCGACGCACGCCGCCTCATCGGCACCAGACTCGCGGTCGGCCCGCCCTACTACCAGGGGGTCACGGTCGTCGCCACCGTCCACGCCTTCCGCGGTGCCGACACCGACCGGGTGCGCCGCCAGGCCCACGACGCCCTCTACCGCCACCTCGACCCGCTCACCGGCGGCGCGGAGGGCCAGGGCTGGCGCTTCGGCCGACCGGTCCAGTCGGGCGAGGTCTTCGCCATCCTGCAACGGGTCCCCGGGGTGGAACTGGTCGACGAGGTCGTACTGCATCCCGCCGACCCGCTGACCGGCCGGCGCGGCGATCCGACCGACCGCATCGACCTGGAACCGCCGTCCCTGGTCTTCTCCTTCGACCACCGCGTACGGGTGATCGGAGACGGGACGTGAGGACATCGACGTACACGGGAGGCCGGTCATGAGAGGTTCCGTCGACGGCCTCGGCTCCTCCGCCCCCATCGGTGCGATGCTCCCGGCCGTCTTCGCCGACGACGATCTCGCCCTGCGCTTCGTCGCCGGACTCGACGACGTCCTCGCGCCGATCCTGAACGTGCTCGACTGCCTGGACACCTACTTCGACCCCGCCCTCACCCCGGCCGACTTCGCCCGCTGGCTCAGTACCTGGGTGGGCGCCGAGACCGACGGCACCGAACCCGAGCCGCGGCTGCGCGCCGCGGTGGCCGCCGCGGTCGGCCTGCACCGCGTCCGGGGCACCCGGCGTGGGCTGTCGGAAGCGGTACGGCTCGCGTTCGGCGTCGAACCGGAGATCACGGAGAGCGGCGGTGCCGCCTGGAGCGCGCGCCCGCGCGGCTCCTTCCCGGGCAGCGCCCGCCCCCACCTCCACGTCGCCCTCCGGCTGTCCGACCCCACCCCGGCCGACACCTACCGCCTGGACACCCTCGTGGCCGCGGCCCGTCCCGCGCACATGCCCTACACCGTCACCGTGACGGCCGCTGAAAGGAACTCGGAGAAATGACCACGCAGGACTGCGGTGAATGCGGAACCCGCGCGGAACCGGGGCAGTCGTTCTGCGACGCCTGCGGTGCCGTCCTCCGCTGGGATCAGGCCGGTCGGCGTACCTGCCGCCCGGCGGCCGCGGACGCCGGTGCCGGCCGGGCCGCCTCCGCCCGACCCGGCGGCAGCGGCCCGGCGCCGGCACCCGTCGGTACCGACGTGCCGCCCGCTCCCTCCGGCCCGCCCGGCAGCCGCCCTGCGGGGGCGGCCCCGGAGCACCCCGGGGACCGTGACGGCGCCAGGACGACCGGCGCGTCCCGGCCCGCCCCCAACGCCCCGGACCTGGAGGACACCGCCCCCGACAGCCCGCCGCTGCGCACACCTGCGGACAGCTTCCCCCCGGACGGTCGGATGGCCGACCGCGCCCGTTCCCTCGTCGTCCCCGTCACGGACCCGGAGGCCACCCCTCCGGTGCCTTTCCCGGCCGTGGCCCCGGTCCTCCCCGGCCGACCCGACACGGACCGGCCCGTCGTACGCGCCCCCGGCCCCCAGCAGGGGACGGTGCACGGCCCGTCCTGCCCCTGGTGCACCACCCCGAACCCACCCGACCGCCATTTCTGCCGGCACTGCGCGATGCCGCTCGCCGAGAACGGCGCACCCGCGCCCACGCAGCCCGGACACCGCCCCTGGTGGCGCCGTCTCTTCGGCCCCGGCCGCCATGAGATCCCCTGGGCCGGCGACCGCCCCCGCCTCCGCCGCGCGTTCGACCGCATCGGCACCTGGATCACCGCCGCCATCGCCGTGGCGCTGCTCGTTCTCGGTGTGCTGTACGTCCCCGACGGCATCCAGGCCGTGCGCGACCATTTCGCCGAGCGTGCGCCGGTCGAACCGGACGGGATCCGGGCCTCGCGGTCCTACCCCGGCCACGGACCGAAGCTGGCCTTCGACAAGCTCAACAACACCTGGTGGGGCCCGGGGGTGTCGGAATCCGGCCAGGGCGAGTGGATCGAGGTGAGTTTCGCCCACCCGACCCGGCTGCTCGACCTCATCATCACGCCGGGTGTGTCCACTCGCGCCGACCAGCTCGGCAAGTCCGCCCTGCCGCACCGGGTCAAGGCGACGATCACGACGAAGGACGGAGGGACCACGACCCGTGAACTCACCCTGGATCCGGCCGCGGGCGGACAGCGCCGTGCCTTCTCCGTCGGTGAGGTGACCAGGGTGCGTTTCACCATCGAGTCGGCCCATGCCGCGTCCGCGGACAAACAGCTGGCCATAGCGGAGATCGAGCTCTTCGGCCGGTCCGGTGGGGACCAGTCCTGAACCGTCCGTGGGCACCTGAGGCCGATGCGTCACAGCGATATCTCGCGCAGCTGGCGGCGCGAGGAGATGCCCAGTTTGCGGTACACGTTGCGCAGGTGGGTGTCGATGGTGCGGGGGCTGAGGAACAACATCACGCCCACTTCCTTGGATGTTGCTCCGGTGGCCACCTTTCCGGCGATGAGCCGTTCCTGCGCGGTGAGCCGGCCGAGGGGGTTCTCACCGTGTCGGTGCGGCTGTTCGCCGGTGGCCCGCAGTTCCCGGGCCGCGCGGTCGGCGAAGGCGCGGGCACCGAGGCCCGACAGCACGTCGTGCGCGGCCCGCAGCTCGTCGCGGGCCTCGGCGCGTCGGTTCTCGCGGCGCAGCCACTCCCCGTACGTCAGCCGGGCGCGGGCGTGGAGCACCCGGACCCGGGTCCGGGCGAAGTGGGCGATGGCCTGTCGGTGCAGCGTTTCGCGGTCCCCGCCC
Organism: Streptomyces endophytica; assembly: GCF_026153355.1. Classification (GTDB taxonomy): domain Bacteria; phylum Actinomycetota; class Actinomycetes; order Streptomycetales; family Streptomycetaceae; genus Streptomyces; species Streptomyces endophytica. The sequence continues at coordinate 6,492,177 of NZ_CP110636.1, forward strand.
CGGTCGAGGAGGGCCTGTGCCTGCAGCCATTCGGCCACGGCCCAGGGGACGGGGTTCGTGCGGGCCAGTGCCTCCAGGTGCTTCATGGCCGCGACGGCGTCCTCGCCGCGTCCGACGCGCGCGGCGGCTTCGACGAGCTCGGTGTAGACGGCCCAGATCGAGTAGGAGCCGGCCTGGTGGCGGCGCTGGGCCGCCAGCGCGGCGTCCAGGGCCGCCTCGTAGTTGCCGAGCCCGTTGTGCAGCACCGCCCTCGCGTAGTGCTCGCCGACCGTTTCGAAGGGCCGCCCGTCACGACCCAGCAGCTCCCGCAATTCTTGGTACCGGTTGAGGTCACCTCGGAAGCCGGTGAGGACCAGTTCGGGCCCCAGGAGCGGTACCGTGCCCGCCGCCTCGTCAACGGCCCGGGCCTCGCTGAGGCTGCCGGCCGCTTCGTCGAACCGGCCGACCGAGACCCTGGCGACCGCCTGGTACCGCAGCGCCTGCGGCAACGCGGCGAGGGCACCTTGGCGGCGCGCCACATCCACCTGGCGGTCCGCCATCTCCTCCATCGCCTCGTCATCGCGCAGGTCGATGACGACCTGGCAGAGCAGGTTCATCCGCCAAGGGCTCGACGAGGGGGCAGCCGCACGGCACGCCGCCACCGCCTCACGCATCGCGGGCACCGCCCGCTCGACGGGCAGCATGGTCTGATCCAGCAAGGCGTCGAGCAACAGATCGACCGGCCGGGCGGATTCCCGCTGTGCCGCCCGCTTGCGGATCCGGACGCCGAGCTCCTTGAGACGGCCGGGCTGGTTGTCGTTGTACATGAACGACGCGAACGCCTCCAGATAGGTCTCCCTCGCCTGGTCGGGAGCCAACTCCGTGACGACGTCGACGAGTCTGGCGGTGGCCTGCGGGCTGTGGGAAAGCTGGTAGTCGACCCGTGCCCGCAGCAGGCGCGCCGCGGCGCGGCCCGCGTCGTCCATCGGACGGCGCTCCGCCCGGGCGACGAGCGCACGGGCCGCGTTCGGCGCCCCCGCCTGCAGCCGCAACCGTGCCGCGGCGAGCAGCCGCGCGGCTTGGCGGTCGGAGGCCGGTGTCAGCTGCCCGGCCCGCTCCATGAAAGCGGCGGCCGCGGCGAATCCGCCGCGCAGACGTGCCCGATCGGCGGACCGTTCCAGCTCCGCGGCCACGGTCTCGTCGGCGTCGACGGCCGCGTGCGCCCGGTGCCATGCCCGGCGGCCGGGGTCGGTCTCCGGATCGGTCGACTCCGCGAGAGCACCGTGCACGCGTCGGCGCATTCCCGGGGTGGCCGATGCGTACACCGCGGAGCGCACGAGCGGATGCCGGAAACGCAGCCGCGGCCCCAGGGCCAGAAGTCCGGCGTTCTCCGCGACGGTGAACCCTGCGGGATCCAGCCCCAGAGCCTTCGAGGCACGACGCAGCAGGCCGAGATCGCCGACCGGCTCCGCTGCGGCGAGGACCACCAGCGATCGCGTGGCCTCCGGCAACCGCTCGAAGCGGTGGACGAACTGCTCCTCCAACGCGTCCACCACGCTGGCCCGGAAGCGCCGTGGGCCGGGAACCCCGAACGGCTCCGCGTGGTGGGCGAACTCCAGCAGCGCCAGCGGATTGCCCCGCGCCTCGGCCAGGATCCGGTCGACGACCTCGGCATCCAGCCCGGCATGCGTCGCCGCTCCCAGCACGGCCCGGGCGTCCTCGTCACCCAGACCCGCGAGCGGCAATCGCGGCAGATCGGCGAGTCCGGACACCGAGCCGACGTCCCGCGCGGCGAACACCACCGCGATCCGCTCGGTGGTCACCCGCCGGGCCACGAAGACCAGCGCCCGCCGCGAGGCGTCATCCATCCACTGGGCATCGTCCACCACGCAGCAGACCGGTTTGTCCCGCGCCACCTCGCGCAGCAGCCCCAGGACGGCAAGACCGACCGTCAGCGGGTCGGGCGAGGTCTGCGCGCCGAGGCCGAACACTCCCTCCAGTGCCCTCCGCTGCACTGGAGGAAGTGTCAGACGGTGCTCGAGTACCGGGGCGCACAGCTGGTGCAGGGTCGCATAGAGGAGGTCTTGCTCGAACTCCGTACCGGCGGCCCGCAGCACCTCGAACCCGTCCAGCGCCTCCACCTCGGCGTCGATGAGGGCAGACTTGCCGATCCCCGCCTCACCCGCCACCACAACTGCCCCACCACGCCCGGAGGCTGCCGAGGTCACTAATCGATCGAACTCACGCCGCTCTGTATGTCGGGCCACGATCTGCACTGAATTCGACCTCCGAGTCGGTAGTGCTGGCTGGCACGTTCTTGAATCCTCATCATGTGGAGAAGGCTCTGGGGCGCTGACGGTTGTGCGGAAAGGGTGTGGCGCTTCAACGGCTCGAGCTTGCGGGGTGCTGCGGCCGGTCCGCCACAAAAGCCGGCCAGTTGGGGACACCGGAACATGGAAATGGGCTCTGACCAGGGGAAATGTTAGCCGCCTGGAACGCGGAAGTGGGACGCGCCGGGGTACCGACGAGCCGGGACGTGACCGCAGGGGGTTAGTCGGTCGTTAGCGGAGCATCAGCCCGGCGATAGCGGCCGCGGTCAGAGTGGGTGACGTAGAAGACGATGGCATCGACTGTCCCCGGGGCCTGCAATGAGCGCCAGCACCACCGCCCGCACCGCCCGTCGCCGCACCCTGCGCATCGCCGCCGGCTGGTCCGGACTCCAGAGCACCGATGCCAAGACCGCCATCACATCGGCCGCCGCGGACAAGCAGTCGGGCGGCACGCACGCCACCGGCGGCGCCAAGACGGGAACCCCGGTCCGCACCCAGACCCTGGCGGACGGTATCAGCAAGGCCGAGATCTACCAGCTCGACGCCCAGCACTACCGCGCCAAGATCGTCGCCCGCGGATCGGTCGTGGCCACGATGGAGACGACCGGGCAGGACGCCGACGCCGGACTCGACGCCAACGACATGTACATCGTGCTGAGCGCCGGCGGCGTGCTCAGCGCCCACAAGTAGAGGCCTGCGGCCGTCGGTCAGAACTTGACCGTCGACACCGTGTACACCACGGGGTGGCCCGGCTCGTCGTAGCTGACCATGATGCGCTGCGACGGGTGCGGTCCGCGGCTGGTGACCGTGGTGCCCGCCCAGGGCCAGTCCACGCTGAAGTCCCAGCCGACCTTCGCCGCCTGGGCGGGCGGGATGGTCTTGCGGTCCTTCTTGAGGGCGGCGGTGCTGGTGCCGACGGCGGCGAGGTAGTGCTCCAGGCCCCACTCGTTGGTCCGGAACTGGACGAACAGCGAGCTGGTTTCCCAGGAGTTGGTCTCGTAGTAGTAGACCGGGGTCGAGCCGATCGGTACCGGGACGTTGTAGATCCGCTGCTGGACCTTGGAGGGGAAGGCGTTGGTCAGGCCGGTGGCGGCGGCCTCGGCCTCCTTGCCCTCGCCGCTGTCGCGGCTCTGCTCGGCGGAGATGACGATGTAGCCGGCCGGGATCGCGATCAGCAGGAAGACGATCAGCGCCGTCAGCAGGGGGCGGCGGCGCTTGGCCCGGGGCGGCAGGGCGGTGTGGTGGTCGTCGCGCATGGTGGGGGTTTCGGTTTCGGTCATCGGCGGCCGGCCCGTTCATAGCGCTCGTAGCGCTCGACCCGGCGGCGGTTGGCACGGCGGAAGCGGCGGGCGACCAGGCGTGCGAGGTCCGCGGCGCCCACCATGCCCGCCTCGGGGCCCAACTGGGCCTTGGCGATGGTGGCTTCGGGGCGGTAGCCGCGGCCGGTGAGATGGCGCCGGAAGGCGTCCCGGGCCGGGGCGATCAGCAGGTCGTCGGCGGCGCTGACGCCGCCGCCGATGACGAAGCAGGACGGGTCGAGGGCCGCGGCGAGGTTGGCGATGCCGACGCCGAGCCACTGGCCGATGTCCTGGAGGAGCTCGACGCACATCGCGTCGCCCTCGCGGGCGAGCTCGGTGATCAGCGGCCCCGTGATGTCGCCGATCCGGCCGCCGACCCGCTCGATGATGTTGTACGCGACCGGGGAGTCGGCCGCGGCCAGCTCGCGGGCCTCACGCACCAGGGCGTTCCCGGAGCTGTACTGCTCCCAGCAGCCGCGGTTGCCGCACGGGCAGCGGTGGCCGCCGGGCACGACCTGCATATGCCCGAATTCGCCCGCCACCCCGTATTTGCCGCGCTTGACGGCGCCGTCCTCCAGGATCGCGCCGCCGATACCGGTGCCGAGCGTGATCATGACGAGGTGGTCCTCGCCGCGGCCGGCGCCGAACCGCCATTCCGCCCAGGCGGCGGTGTTGGCGTCGTTGTCGACCATGACGGGGACCGCGAGGCGGCCCGCGAGGCGGTCGCGCAGCGGCTCGTTGCGCCAGTTCAGATGCGGGGCGAAGAGGACCTTGGAGCGGTCCGCGTCGACCCAGCCGGCCGCCCCGATGCCGACCGCGTGCACGTCGTGCCGGTCGGAGAGGTCGAGCACCAGCTCGGTGATGGTGTCCTCGACGACCTTGGGGCTCTTGGACTTGTCCGGGGTCTCGGTGCGGACCTTCTCCAGGATGGTGCCGTCCGCGTCGACCACGCCCGCCATGACCTTGGTGCCGCCGATGTCGATGCCCACCGTGGGCACGCGCGGGGCGGTCAGGTGGGAGCGCCGCTCGCGGGTGCCGACCGTACGCAGCACGGTGGCTCTGGCCGATCCCCGGTGCACCCGGTCCCGGTACATGCTCATCGACCCACCTCTTCGCCGTTACTCCCCCATTGCCTGAACGGCGCGGGTGGTACCCCCATGCGTTGGCTGCGTGCTCGCAAGAGTCGTCTCGTCCCTAGGGGGGTCTCGGGAGGCCGGGGCCTCGGCGTGCGGGTTCGGTGCGATTGTGCATCACCGGCGGCGTCCGGCGCACCGCGACCGGCAGTGCCGCGCCCCGCGCGGCCGGGTGGCCGGTGCGGGGCGCGGCATGCTGCTGACCTGGTCAGTCGGGCCGGTGGCCGCCGGGGAATTCCGGGGTGGCGGTGCGGGCCAGCTCGTGACTGAGTTGTTCCAGTTCGCTGCCGCCCGCCATTTGACGGGTCAGCTCCTCCAGGGCGATCTCCTGCTTGGTGTGGCTGCCGGCCATGGTGCCGCGCTTGAGGAGGACGAAGCGGTCGCCGACGAGGTAGGCGTGGTGCGGGTTGTGCGTGATCAACACCACGCCGAGGCCGGCGTCCCGGGCGGCCGCGACGTACTTGAGGACGACGCCGGACTGCTTGACGCCGAGCGCCGCCGTCGGCTCGTCCAGGACCAGGACCTTGGCACCGAAGTAGACGGCGCGGGCGATGGCCACGCACTGCCGTTCGCCGCCCGACAGGGTGCCGATGGGCTGGTCGACGTCGCGCAGGTCGATGCCCATCCGCAGCAGCTCGCTGCGGGTGGTCTCGCGCATCGTGGCGACGTCGAGGCGCTTGAAGGGGCCGATGCCGGTGGTGGGCTCGGAGCCGAGGAAGAAGTTCCGCCAGACCGGCATGAGGGGGACGACGGCGAGGTCCTGGTAGACGGTGGCGATCCCGCGGTCGAGGGCCTCGCGCGGGGAGGCCAGGGTGGTCTCCTCGCCCTCGATGGTGAAGGAGCCGCGGTCGTGCCGGTGCAGTCCGGCGATGATCTTGATGAGGGTGGACTTGCCGGCGCCGTTGTCGCCGAGCACGCAGGTGATCTCCCCCGCGTGCACCTCCAGGGACACGCCCTCCAGTGCCCGGACGTTGCCGTAGTACTTGCTGACGTCGGTCAGCTCGACCAGCGCTGTCATGCCTTGTCCTCCGCCCGCTTGCGGACCCATGCGTTCAGGAGTGTGGCGAGCAGCAGCATCGCGCCGAGGAAGAACTTGTACCAGTCCGGATTCCACTGCGCGTAGACGATGCCCTTGCTGGCCATGCCGAAGATGAAGGCGCCGACGGCGGCGCCGATCGCCGAGCCGAAGCCGCCGGTCATCAGGCAGCCGCCGACCGCCGCGGCGATGATGTACAGGAATTCGTTGCCGACGCCGTCGCCGGACTGGATCGCGTCGTAGGAGAACAGCAGGTGCTGGCCGGAGATCCAGGCGGCGAAGGCGACGCCCGTGTAGAGGCCGATCTTGGTCTTGGTGACCGGGACGCCGACCGCCCGCGCGGCGTCCGCGTTGCCGCCCACCGCGAAGATCCAGTTGCCGACGCGGGTGCGCAGCAGGACCCAGGTGGCCAGGGCGACCAGGGCGATCCACCACACGATGGTGACCTGGATGTCGACACTGCCGACGGTCAGGTGCGAGGCGAAGAGGGTGCGGGCCGAGTCGAAGCCCTCCATGTCGGCGATGGACTTCGTCGACACGGTGCCGCTGATCAGCTTGGTGAAGCCGAGGTTGAGGCCGGTCAGCATGAAGAACGTGCCGAGCGTGATGATGAAGCTGGGCAGTTTCGTCCGGGTCAGCAGGAAGCCGTTGAACGCCCCGATGGCGAGGGTGACCAGCAGGGACACCCCGACGCCGACCCAGGTGTTGGCGGTCATCTGGTAGCTGAACATCGACGAGATCAGCGCCGAGCTGACGACCATGACGCCGGCCGAGAGGTCGAATTCCCCGCCGATCATCAGCAGCGCCACCGGTACGGCCATGATCCCGATGGTCGAGGAGGCGTAGAGCACGGTGGAGAGGCTGGAGGCCCGCAGGAACGGTTCGGCGACGAGCGAGAAGAAGACGAAGACCGCGGCGGCGCCGACGACCGAGCCCAGTTCGGGGCGGCCCATCAGCCGGCGGGCCAGGGAGCGGTGCAGCAGCCGTTCGTCCTGGACCGGTGCCTTGAGGGTGGTGGTCATCGGGTACCCCGCTTCGTGTAGTCCTGCAGGGCGCCGGCGTCCTTCTTGGTGATCACCTGCGGCCCGGTGAGCACCGGCTTCCCGCCGCCGAGGGTGTCGGAGTTGTACTTGTACAGCCAGAGCAGGTCGACCGCCTCGTAGCCCTGGAGGTAGGGCTGCTGGTCGACGGCGAAGCCGAGGGTGCCGTCCTTGAGGCCGGCCGCGACCTGGGCATTGAGGTCGAAGGTGTCGATCTCGGCCTTGCTGCCGGCCTGTTCCCTGGCCTTGACGGCGGTGGGTGCGAAGGGTGCGCCGAGGGTGACCACGGCGTCGATGGACGGGTCGGCCTGGAGCTTGGACTCGATGGAGGACTGCACGTCGGGCATGTTGGTGCCCTCGACGTAGAGCTTCTCCAGCTTGCCCTTGAAGGTCTTGGCGGCGCCCGCGCAGCGCTGTTCGTGGCCGACGTTGCCCTGTTCGTGCAGGACGCACAGGGCCTTCTTGCGGCCGCGCCGGTTCAGCTCGTCGCCGACCGCCTCGCCGGCCACCGTCTCGTCCTGCCCGATGTGGGTGAGCGCGCCGAACGCCTTGGACTCCTCGGCGCCGGAGTTCACGGTGATCACCGGTATGCCGGCCTTCTCGGCCTTCTCGACGACGTCCTTCATGGCGTTGGGCTTGGCGAGGGAGACGATCAGCCCGTCGACCTTCTGGTCGATGTAGGACTGCACCAGCTGGCTCTGCCGCTGGGCCTCCTCGTCGTGCCCGTAGACGAACTTGATGTTGTCCTTGGCGGCGGCCTGCTGGGCGCCGTTCTGCACGATGTCCCAGAAGGTGTCGCCGTCTCCCGAGTGGGTGACCATCGCAAACGTCCACCTGGGGGTGTTCACCGCGGCCTTGCCGCCGGCGACCTTGGCGGCGCGCTCGTCCTCGGCGCGCTTGCCGCCGGTGCTGCTGCATCCCGCCAGGGAGGCGCCGAGCACCGCCGCCAGCACGGCGCTCACGACGCGTCCCCTTCTTCGAACCCTTGCCACGAGGACTCGCCCTTCCCGCTGATCTCGCCGTGTCGGCTGCGTCGGTCGTATTCGCTGTGTGGGCCGCCCGGCCGGGGCGGGTGCGCTGCCGCACTCCGGCGCCGGCCGGCCGGGGCCAACCGGCCAAGTATCCGTTACCGGTGATCTGTCCCGGTTCATGGGGTCGTCCCGTCTTCCCTCTGGTCTCACCTGGTGCCTCGCCCGGTGTACTCGGTCAGCTGGGGTACGTCCTTCTGCGTCACCAGCGCGGGCCCGGTGAGCACCGGCTTCCCGCCGCCGAGGACGTCGGCGTTGGTCTTGTGCAGCCAGAGCAGGTCCACCGCCTCATAGCCCTGGAGGTAGGGCTGCTGGTCGACGGCGAAGGTGACGTCCTTGGCCTTGAGCAGTTTGACCACGGCGCCGTTCAGGTCGAACGTCGCGATCTGCGCGCTGCTGCCGGCGTCCTGCTTGGCCTTGACCGAGAGCGCCGCGATCGGGGCGCCGAGGGTCACGATGGCGTCGAGCGACTTGTCGGACTGCAGCTTGGCCTCGATCGAGGACTGGGCGGCGGGGGCGTTGGTGCCGTCGACGTTGAGGTTCTCGACGGTCCCGTGGAATCCCTTGCGGACACCCGCGCAGCGGTCCTCCAGGGAGACGTTGCCCTGCTCGTGCAGGACGCAGAGGACCTTCTTCACACCCCGGTGGTTCAGCTCCTCGCCGACCGCGCGGCCGGCCACCGACTCGTCCTGCCCGATGTGGGTGAGCGCCCCGTACGCCCGGGAGAACTCGCCGCCGGAGTTGATGGTGATCACCGGGATGCCCGCGGCCTCGGCCTTGCGGACGGCGGCCTTGACGGCCTGCGGTTTGGCGAGGGTGACGATCAGCCCGTCGACCTTCTGGTCGATGTAGGACTGGATCAGCTCGGCCTGCTGGCCGCCCTCCTTGTCGTGGGCGTAGAGGAACTTCACGTGGTCCTTGGCGGCGGCCTGCTGGGCGCCGTTCTGGACGATGTCCCAGAAGGTGTCGCCGTCGCCGGCGTGGCTGACCATCCCGATGGTCATGCGGGTGCCGCCGGCCTCCTCGTCCTTGGCGTCCTGGCCGCCGGTGGCGCTGCACCCGGCGACCAGTGCGACGGTGGTCAGTAAAGCGGCGGCGCTGCGGAGGGTGAGCCGCCGGACGCCGGTCGTACGCACGCTGATCATCGTGGAACCGCCTTTTCTCCACGGCCGCCGGAATGCGGCTGGAGGAGTTGTAACGGCCCGCGCGGAGCCACGTCAATGCTTTGTCAGAACATTCTGACGAAAGCACATGGACGGGCGAACGCGCGGCGCGGCCGGCTCGGGCGGGTCCCCCACGGACCGCCCGCCGCCCTCACGGCCGTACGAGCAGCTGGAACTCGAAGGCGTAGCGCGACGCCCGGTAGACGTGCGAGCCGAACTCCACGGCGCGTCCGGTGTCGTCGAAGGTCGTCCGCTGCATCGTGAGCAGCGGGGCGCCCTCGGGCTCGTCGAGCCGCTGTCCCTCCTCCGCGGTCGCCGCCCGGGCGCCGACGGCCTGGCGGGCGCTGTGCAGGGTGATCCCGGCCGTCCGCATCAGGCGGTACAGCCCGGTCTCCTCCAGTTCGGCGGTGTCCAGCCTCAGCAGGCCGGCGGGGAGGTGGTTGCGCAGGTGGGCGACCGGTTCGCCGTGGGTCAGCCGGAGCCGCTCGACCAGCGCGACCTCCGCGCCCTCGGCGATGCCCAGCGCGGCGGCGACCTCGGCGTCGGCCTCGATGGTGGTGTTGAGCAGCACCCGGGTGGCCGGCTTCTGCCCGGCCGCCTCCAGGTCGTCGTAGAGGCTGCTCAGCTCCAGCGGGCGCTTGACCTGGCTGTGCACGACCTGGGTGCCGATGCCGCGGCGGCGCACCAGCAGGCCCTTGTCGACCAGCGACTGGATGGCCTGGCGGACCGTGGGCCGGGACAGCCCTAGCCGGCCGGCCAGCTCGATCTCGTTGCCGAGCAGACTGCCGGGCGCCAGTTTGCCGGTCTCGATCGCCGCCTCCAGCTGCTGTGACAGCTGGAAATACAACGGGACCGGACTGCTCCGGTCCACGCTGAACTGAACGGGGCTCTCGGCGCCCAGGGCCTGTTCCGTATCGCGTTTCCCCACGTTCGCGAGCGTATCCGCCCGCACAGATGACGGGAAGTCCGGAGGTCACATTGTCCGGACATGGGTGGCAACCGTGCGGCCGCGGCGGGCTACCAGGGCAGCGGGCGGCCGTCCCGGAAGAAGCCGCCCGTGGGGCCGTCGTCCGGCAGGGTCGCCGCTCGGACGACGCCGGCCGCGCCCTCGGCGACCGGACGGCCGCCCGGCCCGCCCATGTCGGTGGCCACCCAGCCCGGGCAGACCGCGTTGACCAGCACGCCGTCGGCCCGCAGCTCGGCGGCCAGCATCCGGGTGAGCGCGTTGAGCGCCGCCTTGGACGCGGTGTACGCGGGGGTGCCGCCACCCATGTTGGTCAGTGAGCCGGCCTCGCTGGAGACGTTGACCAGCCGCGGGTGGTCCGAGGCGCGCAGCAGCGGGGCGAACGCGATCGCGGTGCGCCACGGCCCGTAGAGGTTGGTCTCGGCCACCTCGCGCACCCGGGCGAGATCGGCGGTGACGGCCCGCTGCCCGGTGTCGTAGCCGATGGCGGCGTTGTTGACCAGCACGTCCAGCCGGCCGAAGCGCTCGGCGACCTCGGCCGCGGCCGCCGCCACCCCGGCGTCGTCGGTGACGTCCATGCGCAGCGGCCGGACGTCCCGGCCGGCCCCGGGAGCGCCGCGCAGTTCCGCGGCCGCCCGCCGCACGGCGTCCGGCGCGCGCCCGGTCAGCAGCACCGTGTACCCGCGCGCCGCCAGCTGCCGGCACACCTCGCGGCCGATACCGCGGGTGGCGCCGGTGACGAGGGCGACGGGTCCGGTGGGAGGTTCGGCGTCCATGGGGCCATCTTCCGTCCCCGATTTCCTGCGCGTCCAAGACCGTTTCTGATAACCCATGGCTATGGATGCTCATCTGCGGGACCTGCGCTACTTCGTCGTCACGGCCGAGGAGTTGAACTTCACCCGGGCCGCCGAGCGGCTGTTCATCTCCCAGCCGGGGCTGAGCAAGCAGATCCGGCAGCTGGAGGACGGGCTGCGGGTGAAGCTGTTCGTCCGCGACCGGCGCACGGTCACGCTGACCGCGTCCGGTGCCGCGCTGCTGCCCCGGGCGCGGGAGCTGGTCCAGCTCTGGGACGAGGCGCAGCGCGCGGTCAGCGACGCGGCCGCCGCGGAGGCCGCCGTGCTGACCCTGGGCATCTCGACGAGCACCGGCCGCGGGCTGCTCCCCGCGATCCGCGCACGGCTCGCCGAGCGCCGCCCCGACTGGCGCCTCCAGGTGCGCCAGATCGACTGGGCGGACGCCACCGCCGGGCTCGCCGGCGGCGAGACGGACCTGGCGCTGCTGTGGCTGCCGTTCCCCGGGCAGGAGCAGTTCGCCGTGCAGGTCGTGGCCACCGAACCGCGGTGGGTGGCGCTGCCGGCCGGCCACCGTCTCGCCGGGGCCGCCGAGATCCCGTTCGCCGCGCTGCTCGACGAACCGTTCCTGGCACTGCCGGAGACCGCCGGGGCCCTACGGGACCATTGGCTCGCGGTGGACGAACGGGACGGCCGGCCGGTGCGCATCGGCGGAGTGGTCGCCAACGCGGACGAGACCTTCGAGGCGGTGTCCGAGGGCCTCGGCGTGGTCCTGCTGTCGGCCGGGAACGCCGAGATCTACCGGCGTCCCGGCGTCGTCGCCCGCCCCGTCACCGGCCTGACGCCCGCCCAACTCGCGCTGGTCCGCCGCCCGGACGACCACCGCACCGTGCTGCGCGACGTCCTCGACGCCGTCCGGCACCACGCGGCACCGCCCGTCACCCCCTGACCGAGAACCCCACCCGTCCGCACGTCCGCTGTGAGGAGTTCCCATGTCCGTACGCCGGGTCGTCCCCGACCTCCGCTCGACCGCCCTGGAGGAGAACCGTGACTTCTACGGGCTGCTCGGCCTGGAGGAGGTCATGAACCAGGGCTGGGTGATGACGCTGGCCGCGCCGGCCAACCCCACCGCCCAGCTCACCTTCCTGACCGCGGACCGGACCGCTCCGGTCACCCCCGACCTCAGCATCGAGGTCGACGACGTGGACGCGGCCTACGCCGCCCTGCGGGCCGCGGGCGCGACGATCGTCCGGCCCCTCGCGGACGAGGAGTGGGGCGTACGCCGCTTCTTCGTCCGCGACCCGGACGGACGGGTCGTCAACGTCCTGGGCCACACGGTCAGTCGGCCCTGACGGCGAACGGACCGCCGTCCCCGAAGACCCGCTCGGCGAACCGCTCGCCGATACGGCGGTGACCGGCCGGGTCCGGGTGGAGCGCGTCGGGCAGCGGCAGTTCGGCGTGGTCCGCCTCGCCGTAGAGCACCCGGCCGTCGAGGTAGTGCAGGTTCGGGTCGTCGGCCGCCCGCGCGGCGGTGATCCGGGCCAGCTCGTCCCGGATGCGGTTCAGCGTGAGGCGCCCGGGGTCCTTGGGGTCACCGAGGGCCGTGAAACGCAGCGTCCCGGAACTGAAGTCCGGCGCGCCGGGTCCGGGGGTGTCCTCGTGGACCGGGCACAGGACGGCCGACACGACCAGCAGCGGCGCGGTCGGGTGCCCCTCGCGGATCGTGTCGAGGAAGCCGTGGACCGCCGGCCCGAAGGCGCGCAGCCGCATCAGGTCGTGGCCGACCAGATTGATGCCGATCTTGACGCTGATCAGGTCCGCGGGGGTGTCCCGCATGGCGCGCGCGGTGAACGGGTCCAGCAGGGCGTTGCCGCCGAAGCCGAGGTTGATCAGCTCCACCCCGCCGCGGGCGGCGGCCAGCGCCGGCCAGGTCGCGGTGGGGCCTTCGGCGGTGGAGCCGTGGCTGATCGAGCTGCCGTGGTGCAGCCAGACCCGGCGGCCGTGGTCCGGGGCGGCCTCGACCGGGGCGTCCGTGCGCAGCGCGATCAGCTCGGTGGTCTCCGTCTGCGGCAGCCAGATCTCGATGTCCTTCTCGCCGGCGGCGAGACCGGTGAACCGGAGGGTGCCGGGCGGGCCGGGGCGGGTGACGATCGCCTGGGTGGCCATGTCGATGGTGCGGACGTTGCCGGCCGCGACACCGGCCCGGGCGGTGAACCGGCCGTCCACGACCAGGTCGTACACGCCGTCCGGCTGCGGCGGGGCGCCCTCGTAGACCGTCTTCGTGGGGAGCGTGTCCAGCTCGACGGCGGTGGCGCGGGTGCGGAACACCAGCCGTACGCCGGAGGGCTGGGACTCGACCATGGCCAGGTAGTCGTCCGGCCACTGCTGACGGGCCCACGCGGGCAGCCGGTGCGGCAGCACGCCGTGCGCGGTGCGCTCCACCTCCAGGGCGCCCCGCAGGAGGTGCGGTTCCACGGGGGTGGTGATCCAGTTGGTCACGCGGGCCTGCCTGCGGGGGTCGAGAACGTCCGAGGGACGCCGTCGAACGGAAAGATCATGACCATCAGCCTGCCCGTCGTATGCCCGTTTCGCACCCGCTTTTCCTCAGCCGCCGCCGGCCGGACCGTTCCCGGCCGGGTCACCGCCGGCCGGACCGTTCCCGGCCGGGTCACCGCCGGCCGGACCGTTGCCGGCCGGCCCGTTGAGGGACAGCACCGTGCCCTGTGCCACCGCGCACAGGCGCTCGGCGCCGTCCGTGTCGAGCACCGTCAGATCGCACCGGCACACGGCCTGGCGGCGGCCGGCGTGGACGACCTCGGCACGGGCGCGGAGCGTCCGGCCGCGCGCCGGCCGCAGGTACTGGATCGAGAAACCACCGGTGACGATGGCCGGGCCCAGGGCGGTGGCCGCGGCGAACGTGAGGGTGTTGTCGGCGGCGTACGACAGCACCCCGCCGTGCACGAACCCGTACTGCTGCAGCAGTTCCTCGCGAATGTCCAGCTCCAGCGTCGCCCCGCCGTCCCCGAACGCGGTGAGCCGCGCCCGCAGCAACCTGCTGAACGGCTGCTCGTCCAGGCCCTTTTGAGCCGTCGCGAGATCGAAGGCCGCGGCGGGATCGAAGGCCGCGGCGGGATCGATGCCCGCGGCGGGTTCGATGCCTGCGCCGTCCCGCTCGGTGTCCGTCATCACTCCCCCATCCAGACGTTCTCGTACGTCCGGTAGGTGCCGTCGTGGGTGGCCAGATGCACCCACTGGTTCACATAGGCCGTGAAGTCGTGGTCGCCCCGGGGCAGCGCATAGGCCTTCTCGGAGAAGGTGAAGGGCTTCTCCGGGTGGAGCGAGCAGAGTTCGGGGTGGAGCTTGGCCTGATAGCGGGTCTCGCTGGCATCGGTCATCATCACGTCGGCGCGGCCCGCGATGATCTCGTCGAAGATCGTGGTGTTGTCCGGATGGACCTTCAGGGTCGCGTGCTTGATGTGGGCGCGAGCGAACTCCTCGTTCGTGCCACCGGGGTTGACGATGACGGTCGTGCCGCGGCGGTCGATCTGCTCCAGCGTGCCGTACTTGTCCTTGTCCGCACAGCGCACGATCGGGGTCTTGCCGTCCGTGCGGGTGGGCTCGCTGAAGGAGACCGCACGGGCCCGCGCCAGGGTGATCGAGACGCCGCCCATGGCGATGTCGCAGCGCCCGGCCGACAGATCGCCGACCAGTCCGGCCCAGGTGGTCGGGACGTAACGGGGCTTGGCGTCCAGGCTCCGGGCGAGGTCCTGGGCCATGTCGATGTCCACCCCGCGGTAGCTGCCGGTCCCGGGGTCGCGGTAACTGAAGGGGCGGTAGTCGCCGGTGGTGCACACCCGCAGCACCCCGCGCCGCGGAACGGTGTCGAGCGCCGACGCCTGCCGTCCGTGGGCCGGAGCGAGCCTTCGTGCCGGGGCGGGGGTGCCGGACGCCGCCGGGGCGGCTGCGGTGACGGCGAGCAGACAGGCGAGGGCGGAGAGGGTGACGGCACGCTTCATCGGGTCTCCTGGGGCTCCTTGGGCCGCGGGGCGCGGGGCTGACGCCTCATCGGGTGATCGCGCGCTCAGCCTGGCAGAGCCGGTGATCGACGTGAAGCCCTTGCCCGGGGACCGGGACGGCCGGCCGGACGGCCGGGGAGGGTAGGAGCCGCGCACCCGTCAGCCCTTCAGCCGTCGGCCCGTCAGACCGGCGAGGCCCGGCAGCCGTCAGACCGCCGGAGCCCGGCAGCCCTCAGGGCGGGCCGGTGGACCGACCGCCCGGCCGTCAGCCCATCAGTCGCCGTACAGGCCGTCCTCGTCGTCGCCCGCCGCCCTGTCCTGGGTGGCTTCGGCGAGACGGGCGAGGAGCTCGGCGGCGCGCTTGGCGACGGTGTCGCGGTCGCCTTCGGAGAGGGCGGCGCCCATGCCGACGGCGGCCGCGCCGGCGGCGATCCACTCGGGCGCGCTGTCGACCGTCACCCCGCCGGTCGGCAGCAGCGGCGCCTGCGGGAGTGCCGCGCGGACCTCCCGGAGCCAGGAGGGGTCGTGGGCCGCGGCGGGGAAGAGCTTGAGGGCGTCCGCGCCGAGCTCCAGGGCGCGGACGATTTCGGTGGGCGTCGAGACGCCGGGGAAGACCGGGACGCCGTAGCGGTGGGCGGTGCGGATGACCTCGGGATCCAGGCTGGGCGAGACCAGGAAGCGGGCCCCGGCGTCGACCGCCATCCGGGCCGACATCGCGTCAAGGACCGTGCCCGCGCCGATGACCGCGTCCTCACCCAGCTCACGCGTCAGCGTCGTGACCGCCTCCAGCGCGAAGGGGGTGGTCATGGATATCTCCAGGGTCGTGATGCCGGCCGACAGCAAGGTGTCGGCGGTGGCGCTCGCCTCGTCGTAGGTCTTGCTGCGAACGATGGCGAATACGCGCTGCGCCAGTGCGGCCCGGGTGATCTCCCAGCGATACACGGCAGTTCGCCGTCCTTCCTTGTCTGCGACACACCATGCCGGACCGCCCGGCCATGGCGGATACGGCACTTTCCCGGGCGCGCCGCAGCAGCTGACCCCACATGGTCCCTTGTCCGCCGATGCCCGCCCGCTCCTCGTTTCCACCGAAACGCTACCGGGAACCACCGACAATCCTCTCTCGGGGGGTGCGCCCCGCGCGCCCCTTCTGCCAAGAAATGCGAGAAGAGCGAGGTCAGAGGGGGCGCACGGCGAAGCGGCGGCCGGGGTGCGCAAGGCACCCCGACCGCCGCGGCGGGTGGTTTCCGGGTCGTTCGGCCGACCCGTGCGCCGGTTGAGCCGGTCTCAGCAGTTCCGGTCGACCAGCTCGAACGTGGAGTAGTGGTCGGCGGTGTAGTAGTCCTCGTCCTTCTTCTCACCGGCCACGATGCGCCGGGCACCGCGGTCGGGCGAGCCCGGGGTGATGACCGTGTACTCGTGGTAGTAGCCGGTGCTCTGCTTCGGCAGGACGCCTTCGCGGTTGTCGAAGACCGTCCCGTCCTTCGGGTACGGGAAGGGGCCGCCCTTGGCGATCAGGTCGAGGGTGTCATGGGCCTGCGAGGGCAGCTTGGAGTAACAGACGCTGCCGACGTCCTTGACGTGCACGGCCGTTGCGTACGCCGTCGTGGCGTGCGGGGTGGCCGTGGCGGAGGGGGTGGCGGCGACCGCGGTCCCGCCGAGGAGAAGAGCCGATGCGAGGGCGCCCGCGGCGCCGATCCTGGTAATCCGTGGGGGATTCTCATGCCTCCCAGAATGACGCGCGTAGACATGGCCCTGTCAATCCCAAGAGGCCGATGTTTCCCCGGAGTTCACACAGTCGCCCCAACTGGAAGCCCGAAAAATCCCGATGTCCCCTTCGGTCCCCACCAGGCATGATGAGCGCGCGGACGATCACCGAGGGGTGAGCGGGACCGGCGGTGCCACGGACGGTCCGTCAGCACCGTGCGCGACAACGAGAGGGAGGGCTTTCCATGCGGGTCAAGGACTTCGACCACCTGGTGCTCAAGGTGCGGGACATCGAGCGGGCACTGGACTTCTACTGCGGTCCGCTCGGACTGGAGCCGGTGCGGGTCGAGGAGTGGCGGGCCGGCGAGGCCCCGTTCCCGTCGGTGCGGATCAACCCCGTCACGATCATCGACCTGATCACCCGCCCCGAGGACGAGCCGGGCGCGGCACCGGCCACCAACGTGGACCACATCTGTCTGGTCGTGGATCCGCTGGACTGGCAGGAGGTCATCGACTCCGGCGTCTTCACCACCGTCCTGGAGGGCCCGGTCGGCCGCTACGGCGCACGCGGCGATGCCCAGTCGATCTACGTACAGGACCCGGACGGCAACACCGTCGAGCTGCGGTGGTACCCGGAGGACGCCGACCAGTCCTGACCAGGGACCGGGCCGGGACGGGGCCGGAACATCGAACGGGACGCCTCAGGGGCTTTTGCCTCTGAGGCAAAACTTTTGCCCACCAGGCCGCATGTCGCTATACCGGTGGTATGTCCGAGCTCCCCGATGAGCCTCCCGGCGTCCCGCCGGCCGAGCTCCCCACCGTCGCGCCGCGCCTGCGCGACCTGCGGCGACGCAGTGGTCTCACACTGGAGACGGCGGCCCGGCTGGTCGGGCTGTCGCCCGCGCACCTGTCCCGCCTGGAGACCGGCCGGCGGCAGCCGTCGCTGCCGATGTTGCTGGCGCTCGCGCGGACGTACGGAACCACGGTATCCGACCTGCTGGGCGAGACCGCCCCGGAACGGGACCCGATCATCCGGGCGGACCGCGCCGAGCCCTCGGAGGCCGGCGGCTGGACGTACTGGACCGTGGGCGGCGCCGGCCGCGCCCTCCAGGCGCTCCGGGTGCACGTGCCCCAACGCGCGCAGGGCGAGCTGGTGCGGGTGCATCCCGGCGAGGAGTGGCTCTACGTCCTCAAGGGACGGCTGCGGCTGACGCTCGGTGCGGCGGCGCACGTGCTGGCCCCGGGGGACGCGGCGCACTTCGACTCGCTCACCCCGCACCGGATCGCCGCCGACTCCCGGGGCGGCACGGAGCTCCTGTTCGTCCACACGCTGCTGCAGAGCGGCGCCGCCGAGCTGTGTCTGGGCGACGACGCGAGGTACCGCGGGGTGTGAGCCCACGCCGCCCGAACGAAAGGACCACGCCGTGCCCGACCGGCCCCCGACCGATCTTCCCTCCGGCCCCTCCGCCGCCCCCGCCCCGACCCGCTACGTCGAGAACAAGCCACCCCGCGGACTGTATGTGCGGGTCTTCATCTACGTCGTCGCCACGCACGTCCTGCTGGCCTTCATGAGCCTGCTCGTCATCATCGCCAAGTCACGCTGACCGCCGACCGCGCGGCCCCGGCCCGTGGCCCCGGCCCCGGGCCGGACCCGCCAGGCAACGTCCATCCCTTCGGTCCGAAAGTCCATTGCCCCGGTGTGCCCCGCGGGTGAAGCCTGCTGCCGCGCAGTCCTGGCACCAGACTCGTCCCCGTAGCACGTTTCCGTACCTCGTCCCCGCACCTCGTCGCACCGAGGAGGACCGAAGGATGCACCGTACGCGCACCGCGGCGGCCACCACGCTGGCCATGGCGCTGGCCCTGCCCCTCACGGGCATGGCCGGACCGCCGGGCACCGGCCGGAGTACGGACCGGGAGAGCGCCGGCGACCGGCCCCCGGCCGCCATCACCCCCGTCCCGCAGTCCGCGCACCACCTGCCCGGCCGGGCCGTCATCACCCCCACCACCACCGTCGTCGCTGGCCCGAAGGCCGATAGCGCCGCGCTGGAGCTGGTCGAGCGGTCGCTCAAGGCCGCCGGCGCCGACCGCGTCGTACGGGCCCGCCGGGCGCCCGCAGACGGGCAGTTGACGGTCTACGTGGACGGGCCGGACGCCGCCCGGGCGCTCGGCGACCTGGGCGCGCGGGGCACCGACGGGCTGCCCGCCGAGGGCTACGCACTGGCCGTCGGCGCCGGCCGGATCGCGCTGGCGGGCAAGGACGCCACCGGCACCTACTACGCCGCGCAGTCACTCCGGCAGCTGCTGCCGCACCGCGACCGCCCCGGCGGGCAGGTGCCGGGCACCGCCGTACGGGACTGGCCGGCCACCCCGCTGCGCGGCGTCATCGAGGGCTTCTACGGCACGCCCTG
Organism: Streptomyces endophytica; assembly: GCF_026153355.1. GTDB lineage: Bacteria > Actinomycetota > Actinomycetes > Streptomycetales > Streptomycetaceae > Streptomyces > Streptomyces endophytica. The sequence continues at coordinate 6,511,067 of NZ_CP110636.1, forward strand.
GTCGCACCGCGCCCGGCTCGACCAGCTCGACTTCTACGGCGCGCACAAGATGAACACCTACGTCTACTCGCCGAAGGACGACGCCTACCTCCGGGCGAAGTGGCGCGATCCCTACCCCGCGGACCGGCTCGCCCAGCTCAAGGAGCTGGTGGACCGGGCCCGGGCCCGCCATGTGGACTTCACCTACGCCCTCTCCCCCGGCCTCTCGGTCTGCTACAGCTCGGACGCCGACCTCAAGGCGCTGACCGCCAAGTTCCAGACACTGTGGGACATCGGCGTGCGCGACTTCGCCGTACCGCTGGACGACATCAGCTACACGCACTGGAACTGCGCGGCCGACCAGGAGAAGTTCGGCACCGGCGGCGGGGCGGCCGGCGCGGCGCAGGCCCATCTGCTCAACCGCGTCAACCAGGACTTCATCGCCGGGCATCCGGGTGCCCGCCCGCTGGAGATGGTGCCGACCGAGTACTACGACGTGAAGCCCACGCCGTACAAGAAGGCGCTCGCCACCCAGCTGGACACGGACGTGGTGGTGGAGTGGACGGGCGTCGGGGTGATAGCGCCCACCATGACCGTCACCCAGGCCGAGCAGGCCCGGGAGGTCTTCGGCCACCCGATCCTGACCTGGGACAACTACCCGGTCAACGACTACGTGACCAGCCGGCTGCTGCTCGGCCCGTTCAACGGCCGGGAGAAGGGGCTGCCCGGGAAACTGGCGGGGATCACCGCCAACCCGATGATCCAGCCCGCGGCGTCCAAGATCGCGCTGTACACCGTGGCGGACTACGCCTGGAACGACCAGGCCTATGACGCCCGTACGTCCTGGGGCGCCGCGCTCAACGAGCTGGCCGGCCGCGACGCGGGGACCCGACGGGCCCTGCGGGCCTTCGCCGACGCGAGCTACGCCTCCTCGCTCAATCCCCGGCAGGCGCCCGAACTGGCCGCCGCCCTCGACCGGTTCCGCGAGGACGGGAACGCCGGGCGACTGGACGCGGTGCTGCGCACCCTCCGCGACGCGCCCTCGCTGCTGCGCGCCCGGCTGGCCGACCGCGGCTTCGTCGACGACAGCGGCCCCTGGCTGGACGCGACCCACGCCTGGGGCATCGCGGGACGCAGCGCACTGGCACTGATCGAGGCGACGAAGGCCGGTGACGAGACCCGGGCGAAGGAACTGCGGGAGCGGATTCCACAGCAGGTGAAGACCGCCAAGTCCTTCGTGTACGTGGACCTGAAGGGGAAGCGGGTTCCGGTGGTGGTGGCGGACAAGGTCCTGGACGCCTTCGTGGACGAGGCGCTCGCCGGCCACGCCGGCTGACGCGGCAACGCGGGACGCGGCGGGCCGGCTCCGGCGCGCCGCGTCCGGGCGCATTGGCCCGGTCCACCGCGTCCCCCGCCCTAACCTGGGGCCCCGGCCCACCCCGGAGGAGACCGCCCCAGGCCCCGCCCCCCCGCCCCCGGCGCCCCTCGCCCGGCCGCGGCCGCCGTGCTCGACCACGCGGTGCGGGCACTCGCCCCGGACGACGGCGCGAACCGGCTGGTCGCACGGATCGAGGCGGGAGAGGCGCCGCGTTCGGTGTTCGCGACCTTCGCCCTGGAGCAGCACCAGGTGATCACCGCCGACCGCCTCAGCTTCCGGCATCTGGCGCGGCGGGCGGACGCGGATCCGCCGGTGGCCGACTTCTTCGAGCTGCTGGCGCAGGGCGAGACACTGGCCCTGCGCCAGCTGGCCGGCCTGACCGACGCGTGCGGGCTGACCGCCCGGGACGTCGACGACTACCAGCCGCGGCCCGGCTGCCAGGCCTATCCCTCCTACGCCGCGCGGCTCGCCCTCGGCGCGGAACCGGCGGACGTGGTGATCGCGCTGACCGCCAACTTCGCGGCCTGGACCCGCTGGTGCGCCGTCGTCGAGACCGCGATGCGGTCGCTTAGCGCTTGGCTGTCCTCCCACGTACCCGTCTGTCCCACCGTCGGGCTTGCTCGCCGTTGCGCTTTGCGGCGCCCCGCACGTAGTTGGCCGTCCCGCCGCGGGTGTTGTTCGCCGTTGCGCCTGGCGGCGGGCGTGGTGTTTTCGGGTGCGGTGCCGGCCCTCCAGACTTCGTCCTCCGGTCCAGCCCCTCCCGTGAGTGGGAGTTTCTCAGCTGATTGGGGCGGGCCCTATCCGTTGCCTGCGGGCACGTGGACATCACCTGCACCCCCACCGTCCTTCACTTCCCCCCAACGGGAGGGGACGGGCCGGAGGGGCCGGTTGTGTGGACGTAAAGCGTCAGCAGTCCACACAACCGGCCCCGGAGGCCCGTCACCGCACCCACCACAACCCAGCCCGCCGCAGGCGCAACGGCGAGCGAGCCCCGCGGCGGGAGAGACGGGTACGTGGGAGGCGCCGCAAAGCGCGCAACGGCGAACAACACCCGCGGCGGGAAAGCCGACTACGTGGGGGCACCCCCAAGGCGGGCGAAGCCCGCATCCGTCAAGGAGCCATGCACCCGCAGCCGCGCGATGCCCCCGTCCGGGTAGATGTCGAGCCGGACATGCGTGACGGCGGGCGCGCCGTCGAGCAGGAAGCGGTGCACGGTGTCGGGCTGGAGGCGGGTGCGGGGCAGGAGTTCGGTCCAGTCGCCGTCCTCGCCGTCGCGGCCGGACAGGGCCGCCCAGCCGGCCGCGTTGCCCTTGAGGTAGCCGGTGTCGATCTCCACCGCGCGGATCACGGACTGCTCCACGAGCCGGTAGCGGACCCAGTCATTGCCGGTGCCGCGGCGCCGCCGGGTCTCCCAGCCGTCGTCCATCTTGCGGGAGCGGCCCGGGTGGATGGTGTGGGTGGGCGAGGAGTAGAAGCGGTCCGAGGCGTCCTCGACCCGGCCGCCGTTCTCCAGCGCGACGAGGTCGAAGGTGCCCAGTGCGGCGAGCCACTCGGGTGCCGGGACGACCTCGCCGTACACCCGCAGGCGGGCGATGCCGCCGTCGGGGTGCTGGTTGAGCCGCAGGTGCGTGAAGCGCCCGGTGGCGTGCACGGCGAAGCCGTTGGCGGCGTGGCCGGCGATGGCGGTGCGCGGGACGAGCGGCGTCCAGGTCACGTCGGCGGCGAGCAGTTCCTCGAGTGAGGGCGTGCCCTCGGCGCAGGTGCCCTCGATGCTGACGGACTGCGGGTAGTTGCCGCGGAAGTGGGCGGTGTCGACGACGATGCCGTGGATCACGCCGGGCGCGCCGAGCCGGATGAGCGCCCAGTCGTGGTCCTCGTCCGCCGGGAACGGGTGCGCGCCGTCGGTGCCGCGGCGGCGCCGGGTCTCCCAGCCGTCCATGATCTTGCCCTTGTGGCCGAACAGCTCGGGGTCGAAGTGGGCGGCCTCGGGCTTGAGCAGGTTCTCCCGCTCGGCGAAGAACTCGTCGTTGGCGGCGATCACACCGGCGCCGAGCCGGCGGTCGGCGAGGTCGGGGAGGTGGGTGAAGGGGAAGCCGGCCGCGCCGGGGGTGCGGTAGTCGGCGTACGGGTCGCCGCCCTGGTAGGGGCTGGCGTCGCCGGTGTAGCGGGGTATGCCGTCGGTGGTCATGCGCGGTGCGGCCTTTCGAGCAGCTCGCCGGTGGGTTCGGCGAGGGTGGTGCCGTCGTTGATCTGCCGGCCGCGCAGCCAGGTGGAGCGGACGACGCCGTAGAGGGTCCGGCCGGCGTACGCGGTGATCTTGTTGCGGTGCTGGAGGGCCTGCGGGTCGACGGTGAAGGTCTCGTCGGGCGCGAGCACCGCGAAGTCGGCGTCCCGGCCGGCCTCGATGGCGCCCTTCCGGCCGAGGCCGACGAGGGCGGCGGGGGCGGTGGACATCCAGCGCACGACGTCGTCGAGGCTGTGGCCGCGCTCGCGGGCGGCGGTCCAGATGGCGGGCAGGCCGAGCTGGAGGGAGGAGATGCCGCCCCAGGCCGCGCCGAAGTCGGCGGTCTTGAGGTCGGCGGTGGAGGGTGAGTGGTCGGAGACGATGCAGTCGATGGTGCCGTCGGCCAGGCCCTCCCACAGGGCGTCCTGGTTGGCGGCCTCGCGGATCGGCGGGCAGCACTTGAACTCGGTGGCGCCGTCCGGGACTTCCTCGGCGGTCAGGGTGAGGAAGTGCGGGCAGGTCTCGACGGTGACCTTGACGCCCTCGCGCTTGGCGGCGGCGATCAGCGGCAGCGCGTCGCTGGAGGACAGGTGCAGCACGTGGACCCGGGCGTCGAGCTGCTTGGCGAGCACGATGAGCCGGGCGATGGCGTCGTTCTCGGAGATGCGGGGGCGGGAGGCGAGGAAGTCGGCGTACTTGGGGCCGTGCGGCTGGGGGGCCTCGTCGAGGTGGCCGGGGTCCTCGGCGTGCACGATCAGCAGGCCGTCGAAGCCGGCGATCTCGCCGAGGGCGGCGGCCAGCTGCTCCTGGTCGACCTCGGGGAATTCGTCCACGCCGGAGGGCGACAGGAAGCACTTGAAGCCGAAGACGCCGGCGTCGTGCAGCGGGCGGAGGTCCTTGACGTTGCCGGGGATGGCGCCGCCCCAGAAGCCGACGTCGATGTGGGCCTTGCTGCGGGCGACCTCGCGCTTGGTGTCGAGGTGGGCCGTGGTGGTGGTCGGCGGCAGGCTGTTGAGCGGCATGTCGACGAGGGTGGTGATACCGCCGGCCGCGGCCGCGCGGGTGGCCGTCCAGAAGCCCTCCCACTCGGTGCGGCCGGGGTCGTTGACGTGGACGTGGGTGTCGACGAGGCCGGGCAGCAGGACGTCGTCGCCGACGTCCGTGAGCCGCGCCCCGGCCGGTACCTCGGCGTCGTGCGGCAGCACCGCGGCGATCCTGCCGTCCTTGACGGCGACGGACGCGGCGCGCGTGCCCTCCGGCGTCACGACGCGCGTGGAGCGCAGCACCAGCTCGATCTCGGACACCCGGTCCCCTCCTCATATCGTGTCTTCATGGTCGCGTGGCGGCGCGGCGGAATGTCGCCGGCGGCGCTAGCGAATCCGGAATTCGGAATCCGGAATTCTGAATTCAACAGTCTGTTGAATGAGTCTTCACTCCGGATCCCGGCCCGTCAAGACCCTTCCGCGGCCACCGGCGCGACCGCCGGGCCGGCGACCCGGGCCTCGTCCGTCCGCGCCCCCGCCGCCGGGCTGACCTGCGCGGGGATGATGGCGTCCGGGATCGGACCGGTCCCGGCCGGCACCCGGTCCCGGCGGGAGACCGCGGCGTAGATCCCGCCGGACAGCCCCATCCCGAAGATCCAGGAGAACGGCGCAAGCGCGTCGAAGACCGGGACCAGGGCGAGCGCGGCGGAGACCGCGGCGGCCGGGAGGAAGGCGATCACGGCCTTCGGGTTGTAGCCCCGGCGGTAGAAGTACGCGCCCGCGGCATCGGCCGAGAAGAGCGCGTCGACGTCGATCCGGCCCCGGCGCACCAGGTGGTAGTCGACGAGCAGGATCGCCACCAGAGGACCGAGGAAGGCGCCCAGCGCGCCGAGGAAGTACTGGATCACCAGCGCCGAGGAGTACAGCTTCCAGGGCATGACGACGACGGCCAGCACCGCGGTGATCATGCCGCCGCGCTTGAAGTCGAGGTACTTCGGCGCGAGGTTCGCGAAGTCGTAGGCGGGCGAGACGAAATTGGCGACCACGTTGATGCCGATGGTGGCGACGATGAAGGCCAGTGCGCCGATGACGGTGACCACCGGGTCGTCGATCTTCTGGATCACCTTCACCGGGTCGTAGATCGCCTCCCCGAAGACCGCGATGGTGCCCGCGGTGACCAGTACGGCGACCACCGCGAAGGCGGTGAAGTTCACCGGCAGGCCGATCAGGTTGCCGCGGCGGTAGGAGCGGTGGTCGGGCGTGAAGCGGGCGAAGTCGGCGTAGTTGAGGACCAGGGTGAGGAAGGTGGCGACGGTCAGGCTGACCGCTATCAGGCTCTGGTGGAGCTGCGCGGAACCGCTGAGCCCGGTGAGGCTGCGGGTCAGCGAGATCTCCCCGTGCGCCTTGACCACCAGGTAGACCGCGAGCGCCAGCACCACGAGCCAGACCACCGGCCCGGTCGCGAAGTCCTGGACCTTGCGGATGAACTCCATGCCGCGGGTGAGCAGGACGGCCTGCAGCCCCCACATCACCATGAACGCGACCCAGCCCAGGGTGGACAGGCCGAGCACCGAGTTGTGGTCGTACGCCTCCAGGCCCGGCGCGATCTGCAGGGTCAGCAGGACCACGGCCGTCGAGGCGAGCCAGGTCTGGATGCCGTACCAGGCCACGGCCATGACCGCCCGGAGGAGGGCGGGGATGTTGGCGCCGTAGACGCCCCAGCTCGCGCGGGCCAGTACGGGATAGGGCACGCCGGTCCGGTGGCCGGCATGGCCCATGCGGTTCATCAGCCAGTGGACGATCGTGATGCCGACCAGCAGGGCCAGGAACACCTCCCAGGCCGGCAGGCCCAGCACGAAGAGGCTGGCGGCGAAGGCGTAGTTGCTGATCGCGTGGGTGTCGGACATCCAGAGCGCGAAGATGCTGTACGTGCCCCAGGTGCGCTCGGCGGCCGGCGCGAGGTCGGCGTTGAAGAGCCGCGGGTCCGGCTGCGGGTGCTGCGGGGATGTGGTCACGTGTCCTCCCAGGCAGGTTGGGTGGAGCTTAGGGTGGTGGTTGTCAGATGTCTGATGTCTGTGCGGAAAAATCTGTGTAACAGGAGGAGTCCCGGTCGCGCCCCAGGCCGAGGTGGGTGCTCAGCGGCCAGGAGCCGATGGCCTTGGGCCGGGGCGGGGCGAAGCTGCGGGTCCGGCTGGTGGTCAGCCCGAGCCCGACGACCGCCTCGGCGAACTTCACCGCCGCCGCGACCCCGTCGACGACCGGCACCCCGAGCTCCGCCGCGACCTTCTCGTCCAGTCCGGCCATCCCGCCGCAGCCGAGGCAGATGACCTCGGCGCCGGCCCGGACGACCGCACGGGCGGCCTGGATGATCACCTCGACCGTGCGCTCCGGGTCCTCCTCCAGCTCCAGCACCCCGAGCCCGGTGCCGCGGACGCCGGCGCAGCGCTGGAGCAGTCCGGCGGTCAGCAGCCGGTCCTGGATCTGCGGTACGGCGCGGTCGAGGGTGGTGACGATGCCGTAGGCGTGGCCGAGCATCATCGCCATCTGGGCGGCGCTCTCGGTGATGTCCAGGACGGGGACGTCGAGGAGTTCCTGGGCGCCCTCCCTGCCGGGTTCCCCGAAACCGGCCATGACCAGGGCATCGAAGGGGGTGTCGAGAGTGGCGAGCCGGTCCAGGACGGCCGCGGCACTGAGGTAGCCCTCGAAATGTCCCTCGATCGACACCGGTCCCCACAGGGGTTCCGTGGCGAGGATTTCAGTGCCCGGGGCGGCGGCCGCGAGGGCGGTGGCGCGGATCGACGCGGTCATGGAAGCCGTGGTGTTCGGGTTCATGACGAGTATGCGCATGACGCTCCAACGATTTGGAGGATTCCACAGAATGGACAGTAGGTTTCGCGCAGCAGAACGTAGCTACGGCCACTGGCACCGTCAAGGGATCGCGGCTACCGCCCTGCACGACAGCCCCTACGGTGGGACAAAGAGGGCCTGACCGGCGAGAACGAGTGTGCGAAGGCCGATGTGTCAACGTGAGCGGACCGGTAGGCTGGCGCGGTCGGGCCCGGCGCCCGCAAGTCCCAGCCGAGACCGATCTGACCCGCCCCGAAAGGAACGCGACGTGCCGCCGTCCAGCGCCAGCACCTCCGCCGCCGAAGCCAAGCCCGCAGGCGCCAGCGGCGGTGTCCAGTCCCTCGAGCGCGCCTTCGACCTGCTGGAGCGGATGGCCGATGCCGGTGGCGAGGTCGGCCTGAGCGAGCTCTCCGGCAGCAGCGGACTGCCGCTCCCCACCATCCACCGCCTGATGCGCACGCTCGTCGCCTGCGGGTACGTCCGCCAGCAGCCCAACCGCCGGTACGCGCTCGGTCCCCGGCTGATCCGGCTCGGCGAGAGCGCGTCCCGCCTGCTGGGCACCTGGGCCCGGCCGTTCCTGGCCCGCCTGGTCGAGGAGACCGGCGAGACCGCCAACATGGCGCTGCTCGACGGCGACGAGATCGTCTACGTCGCCCAGGTCCCGTCCCGGCACGCGGTCCGGATGTTCACCGAGGTCGGCCGCCGCGTCCTGCCGCACTCCACCGGCGTCGGCAAGGCCCTGCTGGCCAACCACCCGCCCGAGGAGGTCCGCGCGCTGCTCGGCCGTACGGGCATGCCCGCCGCGACCGAGAAGACGATCACCGATCCGGAGAACTTCCTGGACGCGCTCGCCGACGTCCGCCGGCTCGGCTACGCGGTCGACGACAACGAGCAGGAGATCGGCGTCCGCTGCCTCGCGGTGCCGGTGCCCAACTCCCCCACCTCCGCGGCCATCTCGATCTCCGGCCCGACCGGCCGGGTGACGGAGGCCGCGACGGACAAGATCGTCCCGGTACTGCAGGACGTCGCGGCCCAGCTGTCGGTCGCCCTGGCAAACCAGACGCCGGCGTAACGACCACGGGAGTCCCGGCCGGGGCGGCACGCCCGTCCCGGTCACCGGCATCGCCGATCGCGGCCGTCCCGGTCGCCGGCTTTGTCGATCGCGACCCTCCGGGTCACCGGCTTTGTCGATCACCGACCGTCCTGGTCACCGGCCGCCCGGCAGCGAGCCGAAGCGGTCGATGCCCGCGCGCACCTCGCTCAACGCGGGCGAGAGCGCACTCACCGAACCGACCGCCCCCGCGATCAGCAGCAACGAACGGCGCAGCCGGGGCACCTCCGGCAACCCGTGACTGACCATCGCATCCAGCGCGGCCAGCTCCTCGTCGGCGGCCGCCCGATCCGGTAACTCCCCCGGCAGCACGGCGAGTTGGCGCCGCAGCCGGGCCACCGCCCCGCGCAGCTCCGCCACCCGCGGGTCCCCGTCGACCCCGGTCACCCGTACGTCACCCTGCAGTTGTTCCACAACGACGGCGCCTCCCGAGCCGTTGCCCGTCCCACAATGCGGGACAGTTAACGCCACTGTGTGGTGCCTGCGCCACACGGAGCGCGAAAAAACCACCACATCCGAACATCCCTGCCGCCCACCCCCTGAGGGGGTGGGCGGGTGAGGCGGTGCGGGTGCGGTGGTGCCGGACGGGGTCGTGCGGGTCAGTCCTGCTTCGGCTGAACCGCGTTGCGCCAGACCCGGACGTCGACGGTCATGTAGCTGCTGGGGTCGGACTTGGGTGCGAAGCCCTTGAAGGTGATCAGCGCGACGTGGCCGTAGTCCGTGGTCAGGCAGATCTGCGCGCCCTTGGTGAGCTGCTTGGTCAGGATGCTCTCGGTGAACCGGGTCTCGTTGCGGCAGGTGTCGAGCGAGCCCTGCTCACCCGGGTTCAGCAGCACCAGCTTGCCGTTGTCGGTGGAGACCTGGTCGTCCGAGTAGCTGTTGTCCTGGTAGGAGAAGTCGACGTCGGTGTCGTTGTCCGAGTTCGTCGGCTTCATCGACTCGTCGGCCATCGACAGGTGGTAGTCGTCCGGCAGGTTGATGTCCTTGAAGTCGACCGGCGTCGGGTCCTGCACGGGTGCGGCCGGCGTGCCCGTGCCGTCCCCGCCCGGCGTCCCGGTCGGGTCCGCGCTCGGCGTGGGCGAGGCGCCGCTGGTCTTGGCCTTGGTGCTGCCGTCGGCCTGGTCCTTCTTCGTCTGGCCGTGGTCCTTCATCAGCGCGTAGACGACCCCGCCGCCGGCACCGGCGAAAGCCAGCAGGCAGACCAGCACCAGCGCCGTGACCAGGCCCTTGCGCTTCTTCTTCGGCGGCTGCGGGGCCGGCGCGGCGGCGGCCGGGTAGGCGGCGGTGGGGCCGGTGGCCGTCGGGCCGGCCGGGGTGGCAGCGGTCGGGGCGGTGGGCGTGGGGCCCGTGGCGGCGGGCGCCCCTGCGCGGTGGCGCCGACGGTCGGCGCGTAGGCCGCGGGGCCGAAGCCCGGCGGCGGGGTCTGCGGGTGGTTCAGCTCGGTCGGCACCGGCGGGACGGCGGGCGCCGGCTGGACCGGCGGCTGGGCGGGCGGCGCGGGCGGCTGCGCCGGCCGGGCCGGGGCGCCCGCGGTCGGTGCCTCCAGCGGGGGCGGCGGGGTCTGTACGGGTGCCGGGGCCGCGGTCCGCGTGGTGATGTCGGCGGCGACGGCGCTGGGCAGCCAGTCCTCGGGACGGCGCAGCTGGGTCTGCCCGGAGGCGGCCCCGCACAGCTCGATCACCTCGGCCACCGACGGCCGGTCCGCGGCGTCCTTGGCGAGGCAGCGGCCGACCAACTCCCGCAGTTCCTCGGGGAGTCCGGTCAGATCCGGCTCCTCGTGGACGATGCGGTAGAGCACGCCGTGCGAGGTGCCCTCACCGAACGCCGGGGAGCCGATCGCCGCGTACGCCGCGACCTGGCCCAGCGCGAAGACGTCGGTGGCCGGGCTGATGGCGCTGCCAGCGGCCTGTTCGGGCGCCATGAAGGTGGGCGTGCCGACCGTGACGCCACTACTGGTGAGCGACGTCGCGTCGGCGGCCCGGGCGATACCGAAGTCGATCACCCGTGGGCCGTCCGCGGCCAGCAGCACGTTGGACGGCTTGAGGTCGCGGTGCACGATCCCCGCACCATGGATGACCTGCAGGGCCTCGGCGATGCCGGCGACCAGCAGCAGGACCGTCGGGACCGGGAGCCGGCCGTGTTCGGCGACCGCCGCGGAGAGCGAGGGACCGGGGACGTAGGCGGTGGCGAGCCAGGGGCTCGGACCGTCCGCGTCGCTGTCGATGACCGGCGCGGTGAACAGGCCCTGCACCCGCTGTGCGGACTGCACTTCCTGCTTGAAGCGGCGGCGGAACTCCGCGTCCTCGCTGAACTCGGGCCGGATCACCTTGATGGCCACCGGCCGCCCGCCGGGCGTGTACGAGAGGTAGACCTTGCCCATGCCGCCGGCGCCGAGCTTGGCCGTGAGGCGGTAGCCCGCGATCGCCCGCGGGTCGTCCCCCTCCAACGGCTGGAAGATCCCGGACGAGCCCACACTGTTCACCACGAACGTCCCCCGACTTCAGAAAATGGCCCGGTCTGCCCCACCGGCAGACAGCCACGATTGCCCACAACGGGGCAGAACCTTATCCGGCCGCACGCGGCACCGTGACATCGCCGGCCGGCAGGGGGGCGCCTTGTCCGAAGCGCCGGTTTCGCGACCGCATTTCGCGGCGACTCCGGCCGCGTTCGGGGCTTGACCGCGGGCTTCCAGGGCACGCCGACGCACCGTCACGCGGCCCTTCCCCGTAGTGAACTGACCATGCGTCATGCGTCGTGTGTACATACGTTCCCCCTGCCACCCGTTGGCGTGGGCGTGGCCGAATCGATGCGTACAGGGGGGCAAGTGGGAGCATTCTTCCCTCCGAGGAAATATCCGGCATATCACTGAATCGGAGAACGGCATGGAGCCCCACACCGGCCCCGACACCGGACCGAACCGTCGCAACATCAGCGTCGTCCAGCTCATCTGCCACGCGTACGGCCTTTCCGATGCGTCGGAAATCACCCTGGAGCACATACACCGTTACGTGAGCGAGCGGCGGCGCGTGGAGGACGGCACACACCACCTGCGGGACCGGTTCCGGCCGAACATCCCCCGCCAGCGCTCCGTCGACGACGCGGCCTGAGCCCGCGGGCGACGACGGCCAACGACCCGCGACGCGCGGTGCCATGAGGTAAGCAGTCCCCATGGCACCGACATCGCCGGACGAAACCTCCGAAGCGCACCACACCCCTGAAGCGCCCCACGCCTCCGAAGCCAACGAACCCTCCGAAGCGAACGAATCCCCGGAAGCGATCGGAGCCTTCGAGGCGCCGCAGGCGCAGTCCGCGACGCCCCGGCCCGAGGGGAGGGTGGCCGGTCTGCTGCTCGCCGCGGGCGGCGGCCGGCGTCTGGGGGGACGGCCGAAGGCACTGCTCGACCACCGGGGACGGCCGCTGGTCGAGCACGCGGCACGGGTCCTGCGGGACGGCGGCTGCCGGCCGGTGCACATCGTGCTCGGCGCGGCCGCCGACGCCGTACGCGCCCGGGCCGACCTCGCGGCGTACGGCGTCTCGGTCAACCCCGACTGGGCGCAGGGCATGGGCTCATCGCTCCGGGTGGGGCTCGCCGCGCTGGCCGGCGAGGGGGCGGACGCCGTGATGGTGTCGCTGGTCGACCAGCCGGGCATCGGCGCCGCGGCGGTGGCCCGGCTGATCGCGGCGTACGCCGCGGGCGCGGACCTGGTGGCGGCCGCGTACGACGGCCGGCGCGGTCACCCCGTCCTCTTCGCGGCCGGGCGCTGGGCCGGGATCGCCGCGAGCGCGGAGGGCGACCGCGGCGCCCGTGCCTACCTCCAGCGGCATGTGAAGGCGCTCACGCTGGTCGAGTGCGGCGACATCGCCGAGCCGTACGACATCGACACCCCGGAGGACCTGCACCGCCTGGAGTGAGGCCCGGCCGGCGTGGTTCACCGGGCCCGCACACCCGTGGAGGGACCGTAATGGAGAGTGACCGGCGTGGCACCGAGAGCCATTCGATCACCACTTCTGTCGACCCTGAGAATCTCGATATCAACAAACCATTGAAGTTCCGCGATAAGGAAACTAGTCTCCACTGGTCAGAAGCGCCCTGAATCCAGACGGCGCCCGCGACCGTATCTCGGAGCCCGCGGCACCCCGTGCCGCCCGTGTCCCGGCGGCCGCCAGGCACCGCCGCTGAATGGAGTGACAGCTCATGTCCGCACCAGCGCCGTCCCCGCTGGCCATCGTCGAAGTCGACCCCGCCCACACCCCGGAACGGCAGGACGAGGTCCTCACCGACGCCGCGCTCGCCTTCGTCGCCGAGCTGCACCGCCGGTTCACCCCGCGCCGTGACGAACTGCTCGCCCGCCGCGCCGGGCGCCGTGCGGAGATCGCCCGGACCAGCACGCTGGACTTCCTCCCGGAGACCGCGCAGATCCGCGCCGACGACAGCTGGAAGGTCGCCGAGGCGCCCGCCGCGCTCAACGACCGGCGGGTGGAGATCACCGGTCCCACCGACCGGAAGATGACCATCAACGCGCTCAACTCGGGCGCCAAGGTCTGGCTCGCCGACTTCGAGGACGCCTCCGCCCCCACCTGGGAGAACGTCGTCGGTGGCCAGATCAACCTGATCGACGCCTACGAGCGCCGGATCGACTTCACCGACCCGAAGTCCGGTAAGTCGTACGCCCTGAAGCCCGCCGAGGAGCTCGCGACCGTCGTGATGCGCCCGCGCGGCTGGCACCTGGAGGAGCGGCACCTCCAGTTCGAGGGCCGCCCGGTTCCCGGCGCCCTGGTCGACTTCGGCCTGTACTTCTTCCACAACGCCAAGCGGCTGCTGGACCTGGGCAAGGGCCCGTACTTCTACCTCCCGAAGACCGAGTCCCACCTGGAGGCGCGCCTCTGGAACGACATCTTCGTCTTCGCGCAGGACTACGTCGGCATCCCCCAGGGCACCATCCGCGCCACGGTGCTCATCGAGACCATCACCGCGGCGTACGAGATGGAGGAGATCCTCTACGAGCTGCGCGACCACGCCTCGGGCCTGAACGCCGGCCGCTGGGACTACCTCTTCTCCATCGTCAAGAACTTCCGTGACGGCGGCGCGAAGTTCGTCCTGCCGGACCGCAACGCGGTGACCATGACCGCCCCGTTCATGCGCGCCTACACCGAACTGCTGGTCCGCACCTGCCACAAGCGCGGTGCGCACGCGATCGGCGGCATGGCGGCCTTCATCCCCAACCGCCGCGACCCGGAGGCCAACGAGAAGGCGCTGGCCAAGGTCAAGAACGACAAGGACCGCGAGGCCGGGGACGGTTTCGACGGTTCCTGGGTCGCCCACCCCGACCTGGTCCCGGTCGCCCGCGCGTCCTTCGACGCGGTCCTCGGCGACAAGCCGAACCAGAAGGACCGTCTGCGCGAGGACGTCTCCGTCGCGGCGGCCGACCTCATCGCGATCGACTCCCTGGAAGCCAAGCCCACTTACCAGGGCCTGGTGGACGCCGTCCAGGTCGGCACCCGCTACATCGAGGCGTGGCTGCGCGGCCTGGGTGCCGTCGCCATCTTCGGCCTCATGGAGGACGCCGCCACCGCCGAGATCTCGCGCTCGCAGATCTGGCAGTGGGTGGACGCCGGGGTCACCTTCGAGGACGGCAAGAAGGTGACCGCCGATCTGGTCCGCACGATCGCCGACGAGGAACTCGCCGCCATCCGCGACGAGATCGGCGAGGACGCCTTCGCCTCCGGCAAGTGGCAGCAGGCGCACGACCTCCTGCTGAAGGTCTCCCTGGACGCGGACTACGCGGACTTCCTGACGCTGCCCGCGTACGAACTGCTCGGCTGAGCACCCCGCGACAGCGCCGAAGGGCCGGTACGGACCGCCGTACCGGCCCTTCGGCACGCAGCCGGCTGGGGCCGCTTCCTGCCGCGTACGCTTACCCCGTGACGATGCGCAAGGCGGTCGACGTGAGTGTCGACGCGATGATCGAGGACCTCAGGACACTCGTCGAGATCGAGTCTCCCTCGCGTGATCTCGACGCCTTGCGGGCCTCGGCGAAAACGGTCGCCGCCGTCCTCGAGAACCGCCTCGGCGGGCGGGCCGTCCTGGTGGAGAGCGAGGCCGGACCGCATGTCCGCTGGTCAGGTGGCGGCGAGCCCAAGGTACTGATCCTCGGGCACCATGACACGGTGTTTCCGCTCGGCACCCTGGAGCGCCGCCCGTTCAGGGTCGAGGACGGGCATGCCACCGGGCCCGGGGTCTTCGACATGCTCGGCGGTCTGGTGCAGGCCGTGCACGGCCTGGCGGCGCTCGACGACCGGTCGGGCGTGGAGATCCTGGTGACCGCCGACGAGGAGGTCGGTTCGCGCTCCTCCCGTGCGCTGATCGAGGAACGGGCGCTTGCCTGCGGCGCGGTGCTGGTCTTCGAGGGCGCCGCGGACGGCGGGGCGCTGAAGACCGGCCGCAAGGGCTGCGGCACGTTCCGGGTCCGCATCAAGGGCCGGGCGTCGCACGCCGGCCTGGAGCCCGCGGCGGGGGTCAACGCCCTGGTCGAAGCGGCACACCAGGTGCTGGACATCGCGGCGCTCGGCCGGCCCGGGATCGGCACGACCGTCACCCCGACCGTCGCGTCCGCGGGCACCCTCGACAACGTCGTCCCCGCGGAGGCGACCGTCATCGTCGACGTCCGGGTCGAGTCCGCCGACGAGAAGGAGCGCATCGAGTCCGCGTTCGCGGCGCTGGCTCCGCATCTGCCGGAGGCGGAGGTCACGGTGGAGGGAGGCATCGGCCGCCCGCCGATGCTCGAGTCGGCATCGGCCGAGCTCTTCGCGCTGGCCCAGCAGCTGCTTCCCGGCCTCGAAGCCAGGGCGGTCGGCGGCGGCAGCGACGGCAACTTCACGGCCGCGCTGGGGGTGCCGACGCTCGACGGCCTCGGAGCGGTCGGCGGCGGCGCGCACGCCGACCACGAATACCTGGTCGTCGACACCATGGTGGAACGGGCGAACCTCGTCGCCGGCCTGGTCACGGCGATTCAGCAGGCGTAGGAGGGGAGGACGGGCAGCCCGCCGCCGTGTCACCGGACCCGGCGGCGGGCGCCGCCTTCCCCGGACCGCCCCTCACCGCGTGGTGAAGGCCCCTCCGTTGACGTGGAGGGTCTGGCCGGTGATGTGCCGGGCACCCGGGGAGGCGAGGAAGTACGCCGTCTCGGCGATGTCCTCGACCGTGCCGGGCCGCTTGTTGTGCGTCTCCGCGACGAGCGCGCTCTGCCGCTCGTCGGTCAGCTGCCCGTGGAAGAAGTTGGTGCCGGCGATGTAGCCGGCGGAAATGACGTTGCTGGTGATGCCCCGGGGGCCGAGGTCTGCCGACAGTGCGGCGTTCCACGCGGCCAGTGCGGCCTTGGCCGCGCCGTAGGAGCCGCCCCGGCGCTCGGCCCCGATCGAGCCGATGCTGAGGACGGCACCGCCCGGGGTGAGCTTGTCCTGAAACGCGGTCGTGGTCAGGACCGCGCCCAGCAGGTTCTGCGCCAGGTTGGCCTGCCACTGGGCCAGTACCGCCGCCAGGGCCGATCCGTCGTCCGGCGCTCCCTGGGGCAGGCCGCCGGCCGCGTTGATCAGGACGTCCAACGCGCCGAAACGGGCGGTGAGTTCTTCCACCTGGCCGGGTTCGGTGGCGTCGCAGACCGCGCCGTGCACACCCAGTTCCTCGGCGGCCGCCGCGACGGTGTCGGCATGGCGTCCGGTGATGTGGACCTCCGCATGGTCGGTGGCGAACCTTGCGGCGATGGCGCGGCCGATGCCGCTGGTTCCTCCGGTGACGAGCACGGTGCGGGTCACGGGTCCTCCTCCTCGCTGCTACGTTTAGACCTAAACACAACCGTACACGCAACGGATCAAGGGGTCACACGTGGCTGAACCCACCGCAGAAGCAGGGGACTTCGTACCCGCCTATCCCGCCGCACGGATCGCCGCGGCCTGGCGGCGGGAACGCCCCGGCACCCCCACCGAGTCGATCGAGATCGTCACGCCCCTCTGGTGGCTGGGGAAGCTGTTCACCAACGACCGCAACCGGGTACTGCGCGAGGCGGGGATCGATGCGGCCACGCTCGACCTGCTGTCCGTCATCCGGCGTTCCGGGCCGCCGTACACCCTCAGCACCCGCGAGATCGCCGAACTGACGCTGGTGACCGCCGGTGCCATCTCGCAGCGCGTCGCCCGGGCCGAGCGGGACGGCCTGGTCCGGCGCAGGGCGGGAACCACCGGCCGCCGGACCGTGCTGGTGTCGCTGACGCCCGACGGCCATGCGCTGATCGAGCGCTCCGTGGACGCCGTCCTGGGCCGCGAGGCCACCCTCGTCAGTGATCTGTCGACGGACGAACGCGACACCCTCATCACGCTGTTGGAGAAGCTGATGACCGATGTCCGACGGCGCACCGCCCACGCCGAGGACTGAGCGGGCCCGTCAAATGCGGTGGGTGGCGGCGTATTCGGCGAAGAAGGCCGCCTCGGCGAGCAGCGCGGCGCGGAGTTCGGAGAGCAGCACGCGCTCGTCGGGGGCGTGCAGGTTGCAGAGGTTGTCCTCGGCGCCGAAGAGCAGGATCTCGGCGTCCGGTACGGCCCGGGCCAGGCCGTTGACGAGCGGGATGGAGCCGCCGGTGGCGGTGTGCACGGGTTCGGCGCCCCAGGCGCGGCGCAGGGCGGTGCGGGCGGCGCGGTAGGCGGGGCCGTCGGTGGCCGCCTCGTATCCGGGGCCGGCGTCGGTGGGCGTGACGGTGAGGGGGATGCCGAAGGGGCGCAGGCGCGCCAGGTGGCGGACGAGGGCGGCCTGGGCCTCGTGCGGGTCCTGCCGGGGGTGGATGCGGAGGTTGATCTTGGCGCGGGCGTACGGGACGACGGCCGAGGCGCCGCGCTCGACGGACGGGGCGTCCAGGCCGGTGACGGTGAGGGCGGGGCCGCTCCAGAGGCGTTCGCCGAGGCCGCCGGAGCCGACGAGCGGGGTGCCGTGCGGGACGCCGGCCAGTTCGCGGAACTCGTCGTCGGTGAAGGTGGTGCCGTCCCAGGGTTCGCGGCGCAGGCCCTCGACGGCGACGTCGCCGTGCACGTCGTGGAGCGTGGCGAGGGCCTTGAGCAGCACGATCAGGGCGTCCGGGGCGGCGCCGCCGTATTCGCCGCTGTGCACGGCGGAGTTGAGGGTGCGGACCTCGACGTGGACGACGACCGAGCCGCGCAGGGCGGTGGTGAGGGTGGGCGTACCGGGGCGGATGCTGCCGGTGTCGGCGATGATCATCGCGTCGCAGGCGAACAGGCCGGGCTCGGTGGGCGGGTAGTCCTCGAAGACGCTGCCGTACTCCTCCTGGCCTTCGAAGACGATCCGGATGCCGACCGGCGGGCGGCCGCGGTAGGCCCGTAGCGCACCGATGTGGACCATGAGGTTGGCCTTGTCGTCGGCGATGCCGCGGGCGCGGATGCCGCCCTCGATGTCGGTGGGTTCGAACGGCGGGGAGGACCAGAGCCGTTCGTCGCCGGGCGGCTGGACGTCGTAGTGACCGTAGAGCAGGACGGTGGGGGCGTCGGGGGTGGGCGGCGGGACGGAGCCGGTGATGACGGGCGCGGTGTGCGGGAGGTTGAGCTCGCCGATGTCGGCCACGCCGACGTCCCTGAGGAGGGCCACGACGAGGTCGCGGGCCTGGAGGACCGGTTCGGGCGAGAAGCCGGGGAAGGCGATCGAGGGGATGGCAGCGAGCCGCTTGAGGTCGGCGCACACCCCGTCCATCAGGGCGTCGACGGTGTCCTCCAGGGCCGGGGCGCCGGCGCTCCGGACGTGCGGATCGTTGGCTTCCTGATTCACCGCGGAACCCCTCTCCATGGCACCGGAAATGGTGCGGGACACCTGCCGTACTGACGTCATTTCAGGGCGAAGAAAGCATATCGGCCATAACGGGGC
Source organism: Streptomyces endophytica (assembly GCF_026153355.1). GTDB lineage: Bacteria > Actinomycetota > Actinomycetes > Streptomycetales > Streptomycetaceae > Streptomyces > Streptomyces endophytica. The sequence continues at coordinate 6,529,508 of NZ_CP110636.1, forward strand.
GAGGGGCGGGATGCGGCGCGGCGCCCGCGCGGCCCGTTCACCCCCCGGCCCGGCCGCGCGGGCCGCCACAGTGGGCAACGGCGGTCCGGCGAACGGGAGTTAGGTCCGCCCGGACGGTGTACGGCCTCCACGGAGTCTGGTAGGAAAGCTTCCTAACGATTGGGGAATCCCGAACCCCCCACGGCTCGCCTGACTGGAGGACTGACTCCATGCGCACCCGATCGACAAACGGCACGCCCCGCCCCCTGCTCTCCCGGACCACCGTCCGGGTCGCCCTCGGCCTCGCCCTCCTCGCCGTCCCCGCCACGGCCGTCGCCACCACGGCGACTCCCGCGGACCACCACCGCCCGGCCGCCGCCCATGACGCCGCGCGGACCGCCCGGGCCGCGACCGGCCTGGACGACCCGGCGAAGAAGGAGATCGCCATGCAGCTGGTCTCCAGCGCGGAGAACTCCTCGCTGGACTGGAAGGCCCAGTACAAGTACATCGAGGACATCGGCGACGGCCGCGGCTACACCGGCGGCATCATCGGCTTCTGCTCCGGCACCCACGACATGCTCGAACTCGTCGAGCTCTACACCCAGCGCAAGCCCGGCAACGTGCTCGCCAAGTACCTCCCCGCGCTGCGCAAGGTGGACGGCAGCGACTCGCACGAGGGCCTGGACCCCAACTACACCAAGGACTGGAAGAAGGCCGCCCAGGACCCGGCGTTCCAGCAGGCCCAGAACGACGAGCGGGACCGGGTCTACTTCAACCCCGCGGTCAAGCAGGGCAAGGCCGACGGGATAGGCGTCCTGGGCCAGTTCGCGTACTACGACGCGATCGTGATGCACGGTGACGGCGACGACCCGACGAGCTTCTCCGGCATCCGCAAGCGGGCGCTGGCCAAGGCGAAGCCGCCGGCCCAGGGCGGCGACGAGAAGACGTACCTCAACGCCTTCCTCGACGCCCGGGTCTGGGCGATGAAGCAGGAAGAGGCGCACAGCGACACCAGCCGGGTGGACACCGAGCAGCGGGTGTTCCTGAAGAACGGCAACCTCGATCTGCACACCCCGCTGGACTGGAAGGTCTACGGGGACGGCTACCACATCGGCTGAGCCACGAGACCCACGACGGCCCGTAGGAGAACGGCGGTTGCCGCTTCCCTACGGGCCGTTGCCGTGGGGGTTCCGTAATGCCGCGGGACCCAATGTCAGTGGGCCGGGGTCGTCGCCGGCTCCCCGCTGTCGTCCACCGCGCCGCGGGCGGGCTGTTGCGGGATCTGTGGATCGGCGCCCTGCGCGGCCTCCGCTGCCTCCGCGTCCGTGTCTCGTCTCCCGAAGTGGTTGAAGGCGAGGTTGAGGACGATGGCGACCAGACAGCCGGTGCTGATGCCGGAGTCCAGCACGACCAGCAGGTCCTTGGGCAGGTTGTGGTAGAAGTCCGGCGCGGCGATCGGGATCAGGCCGATGCCGACGGCGGCCGCGACGATCAGCGCGTTGTCGCCCTTCTCCATCGCCGCGCTGGCCAGCGTCTGGATGCCGCTGGCGGCCACCGAACCGAAGAGCACGATCCCGGCGCCGCCGAGGACCGGCAGCGGCACCAGCGAGATGACCGACGCGGCCACCGGGCACAGTCCCAGCACGATCAGGATCAGGCCGCTGGTCGCCACCACGAACCGGCTGCGCACCTTCGTCATCGCGACCAGGCCGATGTTCTGGGCGAAGGCGCTGTTGGCGAAGCCGTTGAAGAGCGGGCTGATCGCCGTGCCGAGGGTGTCGGCACGCAGTCCGCCCTCGATGGTGCGCTCGTCCGCCGGGCGGTCGACGATCCGGCCGAGGGCCAGCATGTCGGCCGTCGACTCGGTCATGCAGACCAGCATCACGATGCACATCGAGACGATCGCGGCGATGTCGAACTCCGGGGCGCCGAAGTGGAACGGCGTCGGGAAACCGATCAGGCTCGCCTTGGTGATCGCGGAGAAGTGCGTGATGCCCACCGGGATGGCGATCAGGGTGCCGGCTATCAGGCCGAGCAGGATGGCGATCTGCTGGAGGAAACCGCGCAGCACCCGGCGCAGGACCAGCACGATCAGGAAGGTCAGCGCGGCCATCCCGATGTTCGTCAGCGAACCGTAGTCGGGTGCCTTGGCGTTGCCGCCCTGCGACCAGTTGAAGGCGACCGGGAGCAGCGAGACGCCGATCAGGGTGATGACGGTGCCGGTGACGACCGGTGGGAAGAACCGGACCAGCTTGGAGAAGTAGGGGGCGAGGACGAAGCCGAGCACACCGGCGACGATCACCGCGCCGAAGATGATCGGCAGGGCGTGCTCCGGGCTCTGGGCCTTGCCGATGGCGACCATCGGCGTGACGCCGGCGAACGAGACGCCGTTGACGAACGGGAGCTTGGCACCGACCTTCCAGAACCCGAGGGTCTGGAGGAGGGTGGCGATACCCGCGGTGAAGAGGCTGGCACCCATCAGGAACGCGGTCTCGGTGGCGCTCAGCCCGCAGGCCGGCCCCACGATCATCGGCGGGGCCACCACGCCCGCGTACATGGCGGCCACGTGCTGCAGGCCGCTGGTGAACATCTTGAAGGGCGGGAGGGTCTCGTCGACCGGATGCTTCCGGTCCCCCTCCGACTTCTGCCCGGTAATTGCGGCCACTGCGGGCCTCCTGTCGATTTCTGCGTCGCCGGGGCCGGCGAGGCGAGGCTGTCACGGAGGGCTTGCCATGTGGTGCGGGGTGGAGAAGTCGCCTGGTGAGCGTGGGTGGTGGACCGCGCTTGTGGCGCAGGAACGGGCGAGCTGGGCCGACCGGCCCGGGGGTACGAGATGTCCCGCACCCCCGGGGTCCGGCGCTTGCGGATCCCGCTCGGATCCACAAGCTCAGCCGGGAGCCGTCCCTCCCGGCCGAGTCGGGGGTTGCGTCGGCGGCGGGTGCCGCGCCGGGGGTCAGCCCTCGGCGGCGATCCGGGCCAGACGCTGTGCCTCGGCCCGCGCGGTGCGGGCGATGGCGTCCTCGTCGACGTTGGTGAGGTGGTTGTCCTCGACGACCGGCTTGCCGTTGACGAGGGAGAGGGTGACCGGTGCGGCCGCGCCGAAGACCAGCGCGGTGACCGGGTCGGCGATGGAGGAGTGGCCGAGTCCGTCGAGCTTCCAGAGCACCAGGTCGGCGAGTTTGCCGGGCTCCAGCGAGCCGATCTCGGCGGTCCGGCCGAGGACCTGCGCGCCGCCGTAGGTGCCCAGGCGGAGGGACTTGCGGGCGTTGAGGGCGGCCTCGCGGTGGCTGCCGAGGCGGTTGATCAGCAGGGCGTTGCGCAGCTCGGTGTGGAGTTCGCCGGACTCGTTGGAGGCGGTGCCGTCGACGCCGAGGCCGACCGGGACGCCGGCCGCGAGCATGTCCGGGACCCGGGCGATACCGGCCGCCAGACGGGCGTTGGAGGACGGGCAGTGGGCGACACCGGTCTTCGTCCGGGCGAAGGCCGCGATGTCCGAGTCGGTCATGTGGACGCAGTGCGCCATCCACACGTCCTCACCGAGCCATCCGGTGGACTCGAAGTAGTCGGTCGGGCCCATGCCGAACAGCTCGTGGCAGAACTTCTCCTCCTCCACCGTCTCCGAGCCGTGGGTGTGCATGCGTACGCCCTTGCGGCGGGCCAACTTGGCGCCCTCCCGCAGGAGTTCGGTGGAGATGGAGAACGGTGAACAGGGGGCGGCGGCGATGTGCACCATCGAGCCGAAGGAGGCGTCGTGGTGCTTGTCGATGGCCTCCTCGGTGCCCAGCAGGGCGCCCTCGGTGGTCTCGACGGCGAAGTCCGGCGGCAGGCCGCCGTCCTTCTCGCTGCGGTCCATGGAGCCGCGGGCCAGGGTGATCCGGGCGCCGATCTCGGCGGCCGCGGCGAGCTCGGCGCTCACCAGGTCGCCGGAGCCGTGCGGGAAGACGTAGTGGTGGTCGGAGGCGGTGGTGACGCCGCCCTTGACCATCATGCCGAGCGAGCCCTGGGTGGCCGCGGCCAGCATCTGCGCGTCGATCCGGGCCCAGGTCGGGTACAGCGCGACCAGCCAGTTGAACAGGTTGTGGTCGGTGGCCAGGCCGCGGGTGATCCACTGGTAGAAGTGGTGGTGGGTGTTGATCAGGCCGGGGGTGACCAGGTGGCCCGTGCCGTCGACCCGGCGGACGACGTTTTCCAGACCCTCGGGGGCCTTGCCGGCGCCCAGCGACTCGATGATGTTGTCGGCGACGACCACATAGCCGGTGGCGTACTCGGTGTCGTCGGCGTCGACGGTGGCGATGGCGCAGTTCTCGATGACGATGCGCTGCTTCACCGCGCTGTCAGGGGATGCCGATGCAGCCATGGTGCTGTCCTCGTACTTTCGGTGATGGCGGTTGGGCACGGCATGGCCCTAGGGGATTTGAGTGCCGGAGCCGGGCGAGGCGGCTGACAGTACCGCTGCCCGTGGGGTGCTCCGGGTGCCGAGATGGTGGAAGAACAGGTTGAGCGCGACCGCGACCAGTGCTCCGGCGCTGATCCCGGAGCCGAGCACGGTCTGTGCCCAGGCGGGGAAGTCCGCGTAGAAGGTCGGCGCGGCGAGCGGGATGATGCCCGCGCCGAGCGACACGGCCACCAGGATGATGTTGGAGCTGTCGTCGAGACCGGCCTCGGAGAGCGTACGGATACCACTGACCGCGATCGATCCGAACAGGACGATACCCGCGCCGCCGAGCACCGGCATCGGCACCAGCGAGACCACGGCCCCCAGGACGGGGAAGGCGCCGAGGACGAGGAGCACGGCGCCGGCCAGCGCGACGACGTACCGGCTGCGCACCCGGGTCAGCGAGACCACTCCGACGTTCTGCGCGAAGGCGCTGGTCGGGAAGCCGCCGAAGATCGGCCCGAGGAGGGTGGCGATGCCGTCGGTGCGCAGCCCGCGGGTGATGGTGGTGCCGGTGGTGGGCCGGTCGCAGATCTCACCGAGGGCCAGCATGCCGGCCGAGGACTCCGTCATCAGCACCAGCATCACGATGCACAGCGAGAGGATCGCGGCGGGCTGGAATTCGGGCGGGCCGAAGGAGAACGGCGTGGGCAGTGCGGCGACCGGGGCGGAACGCAGCCCCTCGAAGCTCGCCATCCCGAACGGGATCGCGGCGAGGGTGCCGACGACCAGGCCGATCAGCAGCGCGATCTGCTTGACGAAGCCCTGGGTGAAGCGCTGGATCAGCAGGATCACCACGAGGGTGAAGGCGGCGAGCGCGAGGTTCTTCATGTCGCCGAAGTCGGCCGCGTGCTTGTCGCCGCCCTGGGCCCAGCCGACCGGTACGGGCATCAGGGTGACCCCGATGAGGGTGATCACCACGCCGGTGACCAGCGGCGGGAAGAACCGCAGCAGCTTCCCGAAGAACGGGCCGATCGCGAGGCAGAACACCCCGGCGACCATCACCGCGCCGTAGATGGCGGGGAGTTGGTGGCCCTTGGCGGTGGTCTCGGCGATGGCGAGCATCGGGGTGATGCCGGCGGAGCTGGCCGCGTTGACGAACGGCAGCCGGTTGCCGGCGAACTTCCGGATGCCGAGCGTCTGCAGGAGCGTGGCGAGCCCGGCGATGAGCAGGCTGGCGGCGATCAGCCGGGTCCGGCCCGCGGTGTCCAGGCCGACGGCCTGGCCGATGATGAGCGGAGGGGTGACGACGCCGGCGTACATGGCGGCGATGTGCTGGAGTGCGGCGGGGAGGAGCCGCCTGGCCGCCGGCTTCTCGTCCACCGGATGGACCGGGGACGAGGGATGGTGCGGGACTTGCGAATGCTGTGCCATGGGTCGTTCCCCTCGGATTCCGCGCCCCCTCCCCGCTGCGGGGCGAGGAGGGGAGGCGGGGCACGGCGTTGCGTCTGAAGCCCTCAGAGGTTCGTCAGATCCACCGGGATCTTGGCTTCGACACCGTCGCGCAGAACAGTGGCTTCGATCAGGCCGTACGGGCGGTCCGCCGCGTAGTAGACCTCGTTGTCGTTCTTGAGCCCGAACGGCTCCAGGTCCACCAGGAAGTGGTGCTTGTTCGGGAGCGAGAACCGCACCTCGTCGATCTCGGAGCGGTTGTTGATGATGCGCGACCCCATTTGGTACAGGGTCTGCTGGAGCGAGAGGCTGTAGGTCTCGGCGAAGGCGTGCAGCATGTGCTTCTTCACCTGCTCGTACGAACGCTCCCAGTTGGGCATCCGCTGCTCGTCGTCGGTCCAGTTGAACCGCCAGCGGCCGGACACCTGAGTGGCGAGGATGCGGTCGTAGGCCTCCTTCAGCGTCGTGTACTTGTCCTTGATGTAGCCCCAGAACTCCGAGTTGGTGGAGTTCATCACCACGAGGTCCTTCAGACCCGAGATGACCTGCCACTGCTCGCCGTCGTAGGTGATCTCGGTGACCCGGGTCTCCTGGCCCTTGCGGACGAAGGAGTGCTTGACCTCGTCCGAGCCGATGAACTTGGAGTTGGCGTCGGAGGTCTCGATCCGCTCCCAGGCGTACTCCTCGATGCGGATCCGGGCCCGGTGGATCGGCTCCTGGCTGGTCACGAAGTGCCGGGCCAGGTGGATGCCGAACTGCTCGGCCGACTCGATCCCGTACTCCTTGGCAAAGGCGTACACGGTGTTCTTGGTCGTGTCGGTGGGCAGGCAGTGGGCGTTGGAACCGGAGAGGTGGACCTCCTCCAGGTCGCCGGAGAGCGCGACGGAGACGTTCAGGTCCTTGATGTGGTGCGTGTCGCCGTCGCGGGTGATCTTGACGACGCGGTTTTCCGCCTTGCCGTACTGGTTCTGGCCGAGAATCGTGGGCATGTCGGTGCTAGCTCCCTCGGTATACGGAGTAGCCGAACGGGTTGAGCAGCAGCGGTACGTGGTAGTGCTCGCCCGGCTTGACGGCAAAGGTGATTGCCACCTCCGGGAAGAAAGCTCCGCTGTCCCTTACGCGGGGGGCGTCCTGCTGTTCCTCGGCTTGCTGGTGGGAAACGAAGTACGCCTCGGTCTCGAATTCGATGCGTACGTGGGTGGTGCCTTCCGGCAGTGCCGGCAGGTCCTTGCAGCGCCCGTCCGCGTCGGTCTTGGACGCGCCGTGGGCGGTCCAGGCACCGTCGCCGCCGGAGCGCACCGAGAGCGTGAGGGCGACGCCCTCCGCGGGGCGGCCCACGCTGGTGTCCAGGATGTGCGTGGACACCGACGTCTGTGCAGCCGTCTCGCTGCTCATGCTGCGTCTCCTTCCGCGGTTTCCGCGATACGGGTCAGGCGAATGCGGTTGATCTTGCCGAGCTCCCCACGCACGATCTCCCGCTCCTGTTCCGGCGAGTTGTCGATCCGGTTACGGAGCGCGTCGCGCATCTGCTCCCCGGTGCGACCGGAGGCGCAGATCAGGAAGACGTGCCCGAACTTCTCCTGGTAGGCCAGGTTGAGTTCGAGCATTTCCGCCTTGAGCTCGTCGGAGGCGCCGGCCATCCCGCTCTGCTCGCGGTTCGAGGTCGGGTCGCCCGGCTTCGGCCGGCCGATGGGCGGGTGCCCGGCCATCGCCTCGGCCAGGTCCTCCGCGGTCAGCTCCGCCATGGCGGCGTCGCTGGCGGCGAACAGGGCGTCGGTGGTGGCGTAGGGGCGCTGGGCGAGGATCTTGCTCCCCCATGCCCGGCTGGCGCACACCTCGTGCAGTACGGACCGGGCCGTACCGTCGTCGGAGGTGTTGAACCGGGCGAGCGCCGGGGTCGTACTCGAAGACACGGGAAGCCTCCGTGGCCTGGTGCTGGACAGCTCTGCTTGGCTGGAAACAGCTAAGACCCCCGGCAACATCCCGTCAACACTTTGTTGAAAACTCGGCGACACAAAAGCCGCCGTCCAGCGGTACGGGACGGCGGCTCCGGCTGCCTGGGCGGGGCGCATGCCCCTTCGCCTCAGTCGGCGTCCTTCGCGGCGTTCTCCCTGTTCAAGTAGTTGTAGACGGTGAAACGGCTGACGCCAAGGGCCCCCGCCACGGTCTCGACGCCGTGTCGGACCGAGAAGGCGCCCCGGGATTCCAGTATCCGGACCACCGATTGCTTGGTCTTGCGGTCCAGCTCGGCCAGCGGCATGCCGTGCCGGCGCTGGAGCTCGGCGAGGATGTGGTCGAGCGAATCCGAGAGGTGCGGGAGCCGGACGGCCACCCGGTCCTCCCCCTCCCAGGCCAGCACGACGTCGTCGCCGCGGGCCTGGTCCGGCGCCACCATCTGTCCACCCATCGCGTCCACCAGCGGCTTGACCGCCTGGACGAACGGGTGGTCCGCGGGCTCGGTCACGACGTTCCCCCCTCGCCCTGCCCGGCATCCCCGATCACATTGACCTGCAGGGAGACCCGGGTGGCCCCGGCCCGCAGGGATTCCCGCAGCAGCGCGGTCACCGCACCGAGCACCTGATCCGCCTCGCCCTCGGCCGTGTTGCCGAACGGGCCGACGTCGACGGCGTCCAGCTCGGCGCCCGTGACGATCTCGCGGGCCACCACCGCATGCGCCGGCGCCTCGTCCAGGTCGAACGGCTCCGTCGTGAACTCAACTCTCAATCGCACGTCGCTCAACCTACGCGCGGCGGGCCCGACTCACCAGAAATTGCTCGGGAGCCCCCTTGACAGCCTCCGAACGCGACGGGCAATGTTCCAGTACGCAGAAAAACAGTTCCACTATCCGGAAGGAGCGCCGGCCCTCATGGGTTTCACGGACACGCGCTTCAACGTCAATCTGTCGATCCTGTTCACCGAGCTTCCGTTGCTGGAGCGGCCGGCGGCCGCGCGGGCGGCGGGTTTCACGGCGGTGGAGCTGTGGTGGCCCTGGGTGGACGCCCCGGTCCCCGAGCAGGCAGAGCTGGACGCGCTGCGCGACGCCCTCAATGACGCCGGCACCCGCCTGGTGGGCCTGAACTTCTACGCCGGACAGCTGCCCGGCCCCGACCGCGGCGCCCTGTCCGTCCCGGGCGAGGAGTCGGAGAAGTTCCGGGCGAACGTGCCCGTCGCGATCGAGTTCGCCCAGTCGCTGGGGTGCACCACGTTCAACGCCCTGTACGGCAACCGCGTCGAGGGCGTCTCGCCCGAGGAGCAGGACCGGCTGGCGCTGGAGAACCTCGCCTTCGCGGCCCGTGCGGTGGCCGGGGTCGACGGCACGCTGCTGATCGAGGCCCTCAACGCCCCCGAGTCGCCGAAGTGCCCGATCGTCTCCGCCCCGAAGGCGATCGAGGTCGTCGACGCGGTCAACGCGGCCACCGGGTTGGACAACGCCCGCTTCCTGATGGACCTGTACCACCTGTCGATGAACGGCGAGGACCTCGACGAGGTCATCGACCGCCACACCGCCAAGACGGCACACGTCCAGATCGCGGACAACCCCGGCCGCGGCGCCCCCGGCACCGGCGAGCTGGACTTCGACGCCCTGCTCGACCGCCTGAAGAAGGCCGGCTACGACGGCTGGATCGGCCTGGAGTACAAGCCGGGCGACACCCCGAGTGCGTCGTCGTTCGCCTGGCTGCCGGCCCCGCTGCGCGCCGCCCCGTAACCGGGTCCGCCGCTCGCTGTCCCCCGATTTTTGAGTGTGAAAGAGGTTATTCCGATGAGCAATCTTCCCAAGATCGCGTGGATCGGTCTGGGCATCATGGGTTCGCCCATGGCCGAGAACCTGATCAAGGCCGGCTACACCGTGGCCGGCTACACCCTGGAGGCCGACAAGCTCCAGCGGCTGGCCCAGGCCGGCGGCACCGCGGCCGGCTCGATCGCCGAGGCCGTCAAGGATGCGGACGTGGTCATCACCATGGTCCCGGCCTCCCCGCAGGTCGAGGCCATCGCCTACGGCCCCGACGGCATCCTGGAGAACGCCAAGCGCGGCACGCTGCTGATCGACATGTCCTCGATCACCCCGCAGACCTCCATCGACCTGGCCCGCGCGGCCGGCGAGAAGGGCATCCGGGTCCTGGACGCCCCCGTCTCCGGCGGCGAGGCCGGCGCCATCGAAGCCGTCCTGTCGATCATGGTCGGCGGTGAGCAGGCCGACTTCGACGCCGCCCGCCCCCTCCTCGAAGCCCTGGGCAAGACCATCGTGCTGTGCGGACCGCACGGCTCCGGCCAGACCGTCAAGGCCGCCAACCAGCTCATCGTCGCCGTCAACATCCAGGCCTGCGCCGAAGCCGTGGTCTTCCTGGAGAAGTCCGGCGTCGACCTCAGTGCCGCCCTGGACGTCCTCAACGGGGGCCTTGCCGGCTCCACCGTCCTGACCCGCAAGAAGGACAACTTCAAAACCCGCGACTTCGCCCCCGGCTTCCGCATCGACCTGCACCACAAGGACATGGGCATCGTCACCGACGCCGCCCGCACCGTCGGCGCCGCCCTGCCCGTCGGCTCCGTCGTCGCCCAACTCGTCGCCTCCCTGCGCGCCCAGGGCGACGGAGGCCTGGACCACTCCGCCCTCCTCCGCGGCGTCGAACGCCTCTCCGGACACCCCACCGGGGCCTGACGTCCATGGCGGCACAGCGGATCCCCGCCGCACGGGCGGCCGTGCAGATCCTCCGGGACGAGGGCATCGACCTCGTCTTCGGCTGCCCCGGTGGCCCGCTGCTCCCGCTGTACGCGGCGATGGCGGAGACCGGCGGTATCGCCCACCTGCCGGTGCGCGATGCCGAGGCCGCCGTGCACATGGCCGACGGCTGGGCCCGGACGAGCGGACGGGTCGGGTCGTGGCGGTGGCCGCGGGGCCGGGAGCGGCCCGGCTGGTCACCGGGCTGTACGCGGCGGCGCAGGACGCGGTCCCGCTGGTGTGCCTCACCGGCCGGCCGACCGCCGCCGGGCCGCCGCGCCGGGCGGCCCACCGTCCGCCGGACCTGCTCCGGCTGGCCGCTCCGGTCACCAAGCGGGCCGAGCGGATCGAGGATCCCGCGCGCGTCCCGGGGGCTTTCCGTGAGGCCTTCCGGATCGCGCGGGAGGGCCCTCCCGGCCCGGTGCTGATCGACGTCCCGGCCGATCTGATCGTGGCGGAGATCGCATCCGACGCGGGGCGGGCGACCGGTGGCGGCCGGTGGCCCGCCCCGCCGACCAGGGCGGCGGCGCCCGCGGGCCTGACGGCGGACCGTGGTGGGCATGCCGACCCCGGTACCGTCCGCGGGGCGCCGCCCTGGTTCCTCACGGAGCTCGCCGCGGTCTTCGGGACCGGGCACGACCCGGCCACCGCGCCGGCCACCTACCTGGTCGGCGGCCCCCTGCCCGCACCGTCCACCGCCGGCCCGGGCGGATCCCGGCTGCAGCACCTCTACGGCCGCGGCGGTCCGCCCGGCTGGGAGGTCCCGGCCGCGATCGGGGTCCGCAAGGCCCTGGACGGCAGGGGCGAGCGGGACGCCGAGGTCGTCGTGGTCCTCGACGGCGACGGTTTCCCGGCCCTGTCCGGGGAGCTGGCGGCCGCGGCACGGTACGACGCCCCGATGGTGCTGCTCCTGCACACTGCGGACCGGGCCGGCGAGGACTTCGCGGACCCCGTGAAGGTCGCCGAGGCGTACGGCTGCGCGGGCCGCGACGTCGTCGATCCGGCGGAGCTGCGCACGGCGGTCGAGTGGGCCCGCAAGGAGGCCGTCTCCACCCGGCGGCCGGTCCTCGTCGACGTCCGGACCGGTCCCCCGGTACGCCTTCCCGGCGGCCCGGCCGTCGAGCCGGTGCACGAGTACACCCACGGGCCCTAGGCACCCCGCCGAGGGCCCGGATCCCGAACTTCCGGGCGGTGGCCGCGCTGACACCTGTCCTGTCGCGCCCAGGCGCGGCCGCCGCCCGGAATACCCACCCAGGTTTGTTTCAACAAACTGTTGACGTTTGGTCGGAGCTCTTCTTACGCTCCGACATGCGGAAGTCAACTTCCGCGCTCTCGTACGGAAGGTCACCATGTCGAAGCCCACGCTGACGGCGCGCTTTCTCACTACGGAGGCTGGCGCCCCCGTCGCCGACAACCAGAACTCCGCCACCGCCGGCGTCGGCGGCCCGATCATCCTCCAGGACCAGCACCTGCTGGAGAAGCTCGCCCGCTTCAACCGCGAGCGCATCCCGGAGCGCGTCGTGCACGCCCGTGGGTCCGGCGCGTACGGCTACTTCGAGGTGACCGACGACGTCACGGCCTTCACCCGGGCCGACTTCCTGAACACCGTCGGCAAGCGGACCGAGACGTTCCTCCGTTTCTCGACCGTCGCCGACAGCCTCGGCGGCCCGGACGCGGCTCGCGACCCGCGCGGCTTCGCCCTCAAGTTCTACACCGAGGAGGGTAACTACGACCTCGTCGGCAACAACACCCCGGTGTTCTTCATCAAGGACCCGATCAAGTTCCCCGACTTCATCCACTCGCAGAAGCGCGACCCCTTCACGGGCAAGCAGGAGCCGGACAACGTCTGGGACTTCTGGGCGCACGCCCCCGAGGCCACCCACCAGATCACCTGGCTCATGGGCGACCGCGGCATCCCGGCCTCCTACCGCCACATGAACGGCTACGGCTCGCACACCTACCAGTGGACGAACGCCGAGGGCGAGGCCTTCTTCGTCAAGTACCACTTCAAGACCAACCAGGGCATCCGCTGCCTGAGCAGCGAGCAGGGCGCCGAGCTGGCCGGCAAGGACCCCAACAGCCACCAGACCGACCTGCTGCAGTCCATCGAGCGGGGCGTGTACCCCTCCTGGACGCTCTACGTGCAGATCATGCCGGCGGCCGAGGCGGCCGGCTACCGCTTCAACCCGTTCGACCTGACGAAGGTGTGGCCGCACGCGGACTACCCGCTGCAGCGGGTCGGCCGGCTGGTCCTGGACCGCAACCCCGACAACGTCTTCGCCGAGGTCGAGCAGTCCGCCTTCTCGCCGAACAACTTCGTGCCCGGAATCGGCCCGTCCCCGGACAAGATGCTCCAGGGCCGGCTGTTCGCCTACGCCGACGCCCACCGCTACCGCCTGGGCGTCAACCACACCCAGCTGCCGGTGAACGCCCCCAAGGCGACCAAGGCCAACAACTACGGCCGGGACGGCCTGATGGCGACCAACGCCTACGGCCGGCACGCCAAGAACTACGAGCCGAACTCCTACGACGGCCCGGCGCAGACGAACGAGGCGCTCTCCGCCCCGTTCGCCGTCTCCGGCCACACCGGCACCCACGAGGCGCCGCTGCACACCAAGGACGACCACTTCTTCCAGGCCGGTGAGCTCTACCGCCTGATGTCCGAGGACGAGAAGAAGCGCCTGGTGGACAACATCGCCGGCGGTCTCTCCCAGGTCAGCCGCGACGACGTGATCGAGAAGAACCTGGCCCACTTCCACGCCGCCGACCAGGAGTACGGCAAGCGCGTCGAGGCCAGGGTCCGCGAGCTGCGCGAGGACTGACGGGAGGTCAGCCTCCTTGCGCACTCCGTACCGGCCGGCCCGTTGAGGGGTGGTCGGCCGGTACGGAGAGGTAGCGCGAGCTCCGCGGTCACCGGGAGTCCAGTGCGGTGGCAGTGCTCGCCCGATAGGGAAGGGCGAGCCACCTCCCCGCACCGCGGAGCCCGCCTGCTCCCCTTCCCACCCCTCCCCCAGACTCCGTCCGGCGGTGCGATGTCCCGTCGCGCCCAACTCTCGCACTGTCGGACGGGAACCACCGCACAGGGCCCGGCATCCGTACGGTCACGGATCCCGGGCCCTGTGTCGTGCCCGGGCCCCGACCCGCTCCGTTGTGTACGCCGCCGTGCGCCGCCGTGCGCGCCGCGTGCGCCGGGATTCCTCCGCGGAATCTTCCCGCCCCGCGCCCTCTCGCCGTAATTCGGCCCACGGGACACCCTTCTTTGCGGAGACTATGGGGGCAGCAGCAGAACCCGACTGCCTGCCGCCCTACCGCCAGGAGCCGACCATGGCCGACAGCGTGCCGGTGCGGTGCCCCACGTGCCGCCGCGAGAACGCTTTCACCCCGCCCACCTTCCCGTGCGCATGCGGTGCCCCGCTGACCATGCCCGTGCTGCGCGGCGGGGTGCCGGTCGAGATACTCCACCGCACCTGGCAGGCGTCCTGGGTGGAGGTGCGCTGCGACGTGTGCGGGCGGCACGACGAATGGCCGGCGCCGGAGTCCGGCTGCGTGTGCGGCACGGTGGTCCGGGTCCCGGTCGTCCCGGCGCCCACCCCGCCCCCGCCGAACTTCCCCTCGCCCGGGCGGCCGGCCGCCGAGGCCCGACCCGCCGCCGAGACCCGGCGCGCGATCCTGCGGCCGGCCTTCCGGCCGGTGACGATCCGTACCGCCCGTGACTGCGTCACCGCCGCCCAGCAGTACTTGAAGTGGCTGGGCTACGCCGACGTCGCCCGGGCCCAGGAACGCACCGCCGCCGGCGTGGACCTGCGGGGCACCGGTGTGGTGGCCCAGGTCGACCCGACCACCCGCGCCACCCAGCTCCGCGAGATCGAGTGCGTCTGGCTCAACGGCCTCAACGACTCGGCCATCGCGGTCTTCTTCTCGCTCGCCGGCTACGCCAGGGACGCCCGGACGCGCGCCGACGAACTGCACATCCCGCTGTTCGTCATGGACCTCACGGGCACCCCACAGCCGGTCAACGACCCGGCCGACGAGCTGATCAGGTACGGCGCGTCCCAGCCGTGAACCCGCCGTCCGCACCACCGCCGACGAGCCGCCGCAGCGCACCGGCGGACGCCGATCCCGGCTCGGCGTGGTAGATCACCACCCGCTGCCCCGGGTCGTCCGGCAGGGTCAGCAACTCATCGGCGAGCGTGAGCGGACCGACGACCGGGTGACGGTAGTCCCGGGTGTGGGTGGCGCAGGCGCGTACCGGGTGTGCCGCCCACAGCGCCTCGAACTCCGTGCTGTTCCGCCGGAGTTCGGCGATGAGTCCGGTGAGTTGTGGCGCGTCCGGCCACCGCCCGGCGATCAGCCGCAGATCGCCGACCGTGTCGCGGGCCTTGGCCGCCCGGTCCGCATGGAGCGCCCGGGTGTGCGGATCGAGGAACATCATCCGCGCGACGTTCGGACGCGCGGTGGCGTCGCGGGTCCCCGGGGTGGCAACGGGGGCGTCCGGGGCGTCGAACGGCAGGTGCCGGCCAGCAGCGCATGCCCCGCCCGGTTCCAGGCGAGTACGTCCACGAACCGGCCCAGCACCAGCGCCGGGGTGTCCCCCAGCGACGCGATCATGTTCCGTACGGACGGCCGCAGCCGCTCCCCGGCGGCCGCTTCCGCGCCGGGTCCGCCACCGCCGTCGGGGCGGGCCAGTCCGTACAGATGCCGCCGTTCGGTCCCGTCCAGCCGCAGCACCCGGGCGAGCGCGTCCAGGACGGCGTCCGAGGCGCCGGCGGCCGCGGCGCCCTGCTCCAGCCGGGTGTAGTAGCCCGGGCTGATTCCGGCGAGCCGCGCCAGCTCCTCCCGGCGCAGCCCCGGCACCCGCCGCCGACCGCCGTGGTCCGGCAGTCCGACGTCCTGCGGGGCGAGCCGCGCCCGCCGGCTCCGCAGGAACTCCCCCAAGTCCGGCCCGTGATCGATGCGTGCAGTGCGCCGGGGATCCATCCGTCCAGTGTGCCGGGGCGAGCGCAGCCTGCACCTGACAGGGGTAGGAACGGCATTCCTGCCCTCGACAGGGGGCTGGGTAGCCGCGCGGCGACGCGGCAGCATCGTGCCCATGCCTCTGAAGATCATCGTCATCGGTGCGACCGGCACGCTCGGCAGTGCGGTCGCCCGCCATCTGACGGCCCGCGGACACGAGGTCGTGCGGGCCGCGCGCCGCGGCCCGGTCCCGGTCGACCTGGCCGATCCGGTCTCCCTCGACGCGCTCTTCGCCACCGTGCGGGGCGTGGACGCCGTGATCTGCTGCGCCGCGAGCGGCCAACTGACGCCCCTGGACTCCCCCTCCGACGAGGAGTTCACCACCGGCCTGGACGGCAAACTCCTCGGCCAGGTCCACCTCGTCCGGCGTGCGCTGCACCATCTGCGGGACGGCGGCGCGGTCATCCTGACCAGCGGCACCTTCGCCGAGCCGACACCGGGCGGCGCGTTCGGCGCACTGGTCAACGCCGGCCTGGACGCCTTCGTACGGGCCGCGGCCCTCGAACTCCCCCGTGGACTGCGGCTCGACGTGGTCAGCCCCGGCTGGGTCGCCGAGACCCTCGCCGGTCTCGGCCTGGACCCGGCCGAGGGCACGCCCGCGGACGAGGTGGCCCGTGCGTACGTCGACCTCCTCGACACCCTCGTCCCGCGGGCCGCGGAAACCCGTTCGCCGCGCCCGGCGGAACCGGCGACACTGGCGGAGTGATCATCGCTGCCCCGTCGTCCGCCGAGTTGCCCCTGCTGCGCGCCCTGGAACGCGCCGCCGGCGAGCCCTTCCGCCACCTGGACATGGCTCCGGTGGCGGACGATGAACCGCCTTCGCTGGCCGAACTGACCAGGTATCGGCAGGCGGGGCGGGCCCTGGCGGCGTACGAGGGGGAGGCGCGGGCCGCTTCCGACCGTGGGCGGCCGATCGGCTATCTCCTCTGGGAGCCGGTCGACGGGTGCACCCACATCGAGCAGGTGTCGGTGCACCCGGATCACTCCCGTCGGGGCATCGGGCGGGCCCTCATCGACCGGGCGGAGCGCGACGGCGGCTCGGCGCCGCTGACCCTGACCACCTTCGCCGAGGTGCCGTGGAACGCGCCGTACTACGCCCGCCTCGGCTTCCGGGTGCTCACCGGGGCCGAACTGACCCCGGGCTCAGGGCGGTGCGGGCGCGGGAAGCGGCGCTGGGTCTGGACCGCTGGCCGCGGGTGTGCATGCGCCGCGAGCCGAGCGTGCGGCCGGCCGAACGGCTGACCTGACGGTGCGTCAGCCACTCGGGGCGGCCGGAAACCTCACCCGCCCATAATGAGGGCATGATCGACGCGAATGCGCTCCGGGACCACTGCCTGGCCTTCAACGGCGCGACCGAGGAGTTCCCCTTCCCGCGCCACCAGGACGTCTGCACCTTCAAGGTCGGCGGCAAGATCTTCGCGCTGACGACGCTCACCGACACCCCGCTCACCGTGAGCCTCAAGTGCGACCCCGAGCTGGCCGAACGGCTGCGGGCGGCCCATCCGGAGGTGGTGCCCGGCTACCACCTCAACAAGCGGCACTGGAACACCGTTTCCCTGGCCGGAGCGCTGCCCGATCAACTCGTCCGCGACATGATCGAGGACTCCTACGACCTGGTGGTCGCCTCGCTGCCGCGGGCCCAGCGACTGCTGCTCGACTGGCCGGGAGAGTCGCGACGGCGCTGAACGCCCCGCGAGGGGCGAACTCGCCCACGCGAGGGGCGCTTTGTCGGCTGCCACGGCACGCCCCGGTGACTCATCGGCACTCGTCGAGCAGAATCCGCGCCAGTTCCCGCGGCCGGGAGAACATCGGCCAGTGGCCGGTGTCCAGCTCGACCAGCCGCCAGTGCTCGCTCGTCAGCAGCTCGGCCACCTCGTCGCTCGGTTCGGGGCCGTCCAGCAGGCACTTGACGTATGTCGCCGGCAGGTCGCCGAGCGGGCGCGCGAGGACAGCGGGCTCGATGAGCGTGGCGCCCGGGTGCGGGGTCGAGCCGCTCACGATCCGCGCGATCTGCGCGTCGTCGAGACCCTGGCCCGCGTAGTCCGCCGCGGTGAGGGGTGCCCAGAAACCTCCGGTCTCGGCCATGGACGCCTCCACCATCGCGCGGCCGCTCGGCCAGGCGGACACGAACGACCCGCCGTCCACCGGGACGTTGGAGTCGACGAACACCACACGGGCCAGCCGGTCACCGATCCGCTCGGCGGCCTGGCCGACCGGTATGCCGGCGTAGCTGTGCCCCACCAGGACGACCTCGCGCAGATCACGCCGTGCGATCTCGTCGACGACGTCCTGGACGTGCGTCTGCTGTCCGGCCGGTACGCCCTGCTTCTCGGCGACGCCGGACAGCGTCACGGGATGGACGCCGTGGCCGGCCGCCCGTAGCTCCGCCGCCACCTCCCACGCCCACGATCCGAGCCACGCCCCTGCCACCAATACGAATGCGGTCATGCCGGCAACGTAGCGGTGCCCACTGACAATCCGGTGCCGCGGTTCCGGTTCCACCGCCGTCCGGCCGACGGGCCTCGCCTATGCTGCCCCGATGCGAACTCCCCGGCAGGCCGCGCGGATCGCCGTACTCGACCCGGACGGCGCGCTCTTCCTCTTCCGTTACGACAACGAGGAGGTCGGTGTGCACTGGGCGATGCCCGGTGGCGGGCTGGACGCCGGGGAGGCGCCGCGCACCGGTGCCCTGCGCGAGCTGGCCGAGGAGACCGGCTGGACCGACCTGGAGCCGGGTCCGCTGCTGTGCACCTGGGAGCACGACTTCACCAGGGCGGGCGTGCCCGTACGGCAGCACGAGCACATCTACCTCGCCCACGGCCCGCGCCGGGAGCCCGCCGAGGGCGTGGCGGCCGCGCACGCGGACGACCGGATCCTGGGCTGGCGCTGGTGGCCCCCGGCCGAGCTGGCCGCCACCGCCGACCCGCTCTGGCCGCCGCAGCTGCCCGAGGTCCTCGCACCGTGGCGCGACCCCGCCGGCCACGCCCCGGGCACCGCTCCCGCCCCTTCCCCGACCCCTCCCCCGGTCGGCCTGGGGTACGTCCCCCACGGCTGATCCGGCCGGAGGGCCGGTCCCCGCTCAGGTGGTGTAGTCCGCGTTGACCCGGACGTAGCCGGCGGACAGGTCGCAGCCGTAGACGGTCGCCTCCGCGGTGCCGAGGCCGAGGGTGATGGTGATCGAGACCTCGGGCTGCCGCATGGCGTCGGTGAGCGCGTCGAGGGTCTGCGGTGTGGGCTCCCCGGGATACACCTCGATGCCGCCGAACGCGACCGTGACGCGGTCCGGTGTGATGTCGCGATCGCGGTCCTCGGTGTTCTTGCCGATGGCCATCACCACCCGGCCCCAGTTGGGATCGGCGCCGTGTACGGCCGTCTTGACCAGGGGCGAGTTCACCACGCTCTTGGCGATGCGCCGGGCCTGGGCCTCGTCCCGCGCCCGGCCGACCGTGACGCGCAGGAGCTTGGTCGCGCCCTCCCCGTCGCTCGCGAGCTGTCGGGTGAGGTCCAGGCACAGTTCGGTGAGCGCCGCGGTGAACTCCGCGGGGTCGACCGGCCCGGCCGCGCCGTTGGCGAGCACCGCGACGGTGTCGGAGGTGGAGGTGTCGGTGTCGACGCTCAGGCAGTGGAAGGACCGGTCCACGGCGGTGCGCAGCGCCGCGTCCAGGGCGTCCGCCGGCAGTTCGGCGTCGGTGAAGAGGTAGGCCAGCATCGTGGCCATGTCGGGCTCCAGCATGCCGACGCCCTTGGCGACACCGACGATCCGCGCGGCGCCGACCGTACGGACGGCGGTCTTCGGGCGGGTGTCGGTGGTCATCATGGCGCGGGCCACGTCCTGCGGCCCGGCCCGAAGGCTTCGGGTCCGCGGTCGGCGGCGGCGTCGAAGTGGGCGCGGATCGTGTCCATCGGCAGCGGGCGCCCGATGACTCCGGTGGAGCCGATGAGCACGTGACGGTCGTCGACGCCCAGGAGGGCGGCGACCCGCCCGACGACTTCGGCGGCGTTGGCCTCGCCCTGGCGCCCGGTCGCGACGTTCGCGTTCTGCGCGAGCGTGGTGACGGCACGCAGGTCCCGCCCGGCGGCGTGCGCGCGGCTGAGCACCACGGCGGGTCCGGCGAAGAGGCTGCGGGTGAACATCGCGGCACTGACCGCCGGGCGGTCCGAGGCGACGACCGAGATGTCATCGCCCTGGTCGCGCAGTCCGCCGTGCCCGGTGTAGGCACGGAATCCGGTCGGCCAGGAGAGGGCGTCGGCCTCGCCTCCGGACACTGATGTATGAATATTCGCCATGACACATATATTTACGTCGAGGGGTGGGGCCGTCCAGCGATTTACGGACCACCGGACGGCCCCTGGATCACCGAACGACCCCACCCGCCCCGGGCGACGCACTCAGGGCTGACGGTGCGTCAGCGCGCCACCTGCCCCGCCTCCTTCGCCGCCGCCTTCCCGACTTCCTCCGCCAGCCGTTCGCGCAGTTCGACCTTGCGGACCTTGCCGCTGACGGTCATCGGGAAGGCGTCGAGGATCACCAGGTAGCGCGGCACCTTGTAATGGGCCAGGCGGGAGCGGCAGTAGCGGGCCAACTCGTCGCGGGTGAGCGGGTCCTGGGGATCGCGGAGGATGACGCAGGCCGCGATCTCCTCGCCGTACTTCTCGTCGGGGACGCCGACCACCTGGACGTCGGCGATCTTGGGGTGGGTGTAGAGGAACTCCTCGATCTCCCGCGGGTAGACGTTCTCACCGCCCCTGATGATCATGTCCTTGATGCGGCCGACGATCCGGACGTAGCCGTCGTCGTTCATCACCGCGAGGTCCCCGGTGTGCATCCAGCGGGCCGGGTCGATGACCTCGTCGGTGCGCTCGGGGTCCTCCCAGTAGCCGAGCATCACGCTGTAGCCGCGGGTGCACAGCTCACCCGGGGTGCCGCGCGGCACGGTCACCCCGCTCGCCGGGTCGACGACCTTGACCTCGATGTGCGGCAGCACCCGTCCCACCGTCGCGGTGCGGTGCTCCAGGTCGTCGTCGCGGCGGGTCTGGGTGGAGACCGGCGAGGTCTCGGTCATGCCGTAGCAGATGGAGACCTCGGCCATGTGCATCTCGGAGACCACCCGCTTCATGACCTCCTCGGGGCAGGGTGAGCCCGCCATGATGCCGGTGCGCAGGGAGGTCAGGTCGTAGCCGGCGAAGTCCGGGTGGTTGAGCTCGGCGATGAACATGGTGGGCACGCCGTAGAGCGAGGTGCAGCGCTCGTCCTGGACGGCCTGCAGGGTGGCGCCGGCGTCGAAGGCGGGGGCCGGGATGACGATGCAGCCGCCGTGCGAGGTGATGCCGAGGTTGCCCATGACCATGCCGAAGCAGTGGTAGAAGGGCACCGGCAGACAGACCCGGTCCGCTTCGGTGTAGCCGAGCGTCTCGGCCACCCAGTAGCCGTTGTTGAGGATGTTGTGGTGCGAGAGGGTCGCGCCCTTGGGGAAGCCGGTGGTGCCCGAGGTGTACTGGATGTTGACCGGGTCGTCCGCGGTGAGTGCCTTCTCGCACTCGGCGAGCCGGGTGTGCGGGACACCGGCGCCGGCGGCCAGCAGCCCGCCCCAGGTGGGGTCGCCGATGTAGACCACATCGCGCAGCGCCGGGCTCTCGGCGCGGACCTGCTCGATCATCCGGCGGTAGTCGCTCGTCCGGTGCCGGGGCACGGAGACCAGGACGGTGATGCCGGCCTGCTGGAGGACGTAGGCCAACTCGTGCACCCGGTAGGCCGGGTTGACGTTGACGAGGATGGCGCCGATCTTGGCGGTGGCGTACTGGACGAGCACCCATTCGGCGCAGTTGGGCGCCCAGATGCCGACCCGGTCGCCCTTGCCGACCCCCTTGGCGAGCAGGCCGAGCGCCACCTCGTCGACCGCCCGGCCGAGTTCGGCGTAGGTCCAGCGGCGGCCGCTGGCCACCTCGACCAGCGCCTCACGGTCACCGCACCGGGCGATGGTGCGGGCCAGGTCGGCGCCGATGGTGTGCCCGAGCAGCGGCCGCTCGGCGGCCCCGCTGGCGTACGACAGCTCCTGGTGCGACGGGCTCATCGGTGGTTCTCCTCCCAGTACGCGGCACCGCCGTCGCCCGGCGCGGTGCGCGCGGGCGGTTCACTGCGGCTGAGGGTGCCGGGGACGGTCTTCGGCAGGTCGGCGAACTCCGGTCGCCGGATGGGCTGGTAGGGGGCCAGGACTTCACGGGAGTGCCCGGAGAGCGCCTTCATGGTCTCCGGGCATCTCGGGCGGGGACCGGTGCGTCCCGTCGTTCAAGGGGCGGAAGCGTCACTCCGCCCTCCGGTGGCGCCTCCCTGGGCGCCTCCACCACTGCGTTCATCGGCTGCTCCCAGAAGCCCGACATCGGCCATCGCTGCACTACACCCGCAAGGTTGCCCGCCGGAGGGGACGAGCCACTCCAAGGACACCCGGTGCGCGCCGTGTACAGGATGGCGTCCGGCGCGCCCGGACGGGGTCACAACCACCCATCCGTTCGCCCCACGAAGAAAAGTTCGAGCTCATCCGGGCCCGGACAGCGGACGGCCTCGGCGCCCCGCTGCGAGCGGGTGCGCCGAGGCCGGGGGAGGGGGCGGTCAGCGGTGGGTGGTGAAGCGCCGCTCGAAGGAGGCGAAGCCGGCTTCCTGCCGCCACTGGACGGCCGCCTTGGGACTGGACGCGAGCAGCTGCCGGCAGGCGGCACCCGGCGAGCCGCTGCCCGGGAGCCGGCCCGCGGCAGGCGTCGACGACGTGGTAGCCGTCCCGCGTCGGGTTGCCCCGCCACAGGCTGCGGCCCGGCAGGAAGGCGTACTGCAGGGAGGCCCGGGCCAGGTCCTTCAGATCGCCGTAGCCGAGGTGGTACGTCGTGGCGGCGTACCGGTACTCGTGGGAGATGTCGATACGGGAGATGCCGGGATCGTCGGTGGCCAGCACGATCGGCACCCCGTACGCGCGGTAGGTCGTGAAGGGGTGCTCGGCGCCCTTGACGCCGAGGATTTGCGCGTTGCTGGTGAAGGGAACCTCGACGGCCACCTGGCGAGCCGCCATGGTCCGCGCCAGCTCCTGCCAGTTGTCCTCGTGGACCAGGTCGACGCCGTGGCCGATGCGTTCGGCGTGGGCGATCGTGACGGCCTGGTGGATGTGGAACCTCAGGTCTTCCGGTTTGACCAGGCCCGGCCACAGCTCGCCGGCGTGCAGGGTGAGGTGGGCGCGCGGGTACCTGCGGTGCAGGAAGTCGAGCATCCGCATCTGCAGGGTGTAGTTGCGCAGCGAGCTGTCCCAGTCCTCGGGCGCCACCAGGTTGACCGCGGTGAACCGCGGGTCCCGCTCGGCCAGCCGCATGCCGAGCTCCATCTGCGTGAAGACCCGCTCGGGGCTGCTGCCCGGGACACCTGGGCGTTCCAGCGCACGGTCAGCCGGCAGCCGGGTGCCGGACGGGAGGTACCGCAGTGCGAGGTGGCACGGAACTCGGCGTCCGCGTCGTCGGCCTCCTTGCGGGCGGTGGCCACCAGACCGTCCAGCTTGCCGTCGGCGACCAGGGCCCGGTGCATACGACCGAAGTCGTCGTCCCAACCGACCTGGTCGGCAAGGTGCTTGGCCTCCTCGGAGGCGGGGGTGACCAGCGTCTCCAGGTAGAACTGGTTCTGCGCGACGATGTCGTCGGCGACCCGCGACAGCAGCTTGCCGCGGTGGCGCCAGGTCACCTCCCCGAACTTCCCGAAGGCGTCGAAGAAGTGGTCGTGCCCCGACCGGCCCGGCGGGAAGTCCTGCATGGACCAGGCCCGCACCAGCGCGTCATGGAACGCCCGGTCGGTCCGGGCGTCCGCGGCCGGCCGCTTCCCCGGGCCGCACGGCGGCACGACCGCGGTCATCGTCTTCTCGTCGATGCACAGTCCGTCCTCGGCGGCGAGTGCGATCAGGTACTCGGTGGGGACGGCGCCGGACAGGTGGTTGTGCAGGTCACCGCCCTTGGGCAGGCGCCGGAAGAAATCACGGAGCCGGTCCGGCTCCTGGCGGATGGCCTCCAGATAGGCGGCGGTACGCGCCTCGGCCGTCGTGAGCGGGCGGGCGGAAGGAGCCGACGGCGTACCGGAGTTGGCCGGCTGCGCGGCGGCGGGTAGGGCGGACACGAGCGACAGCATGCTGAGGGTGGCCAGACCGGCCCGAAGAGCTCGGCGACGGTCCATGGCACGATGGCGATCGCCATTCACGATCGCCATCGTGAAGGCACGACGAGGCCGCGCGAAGCCCCTTTTCGGCAAGTTACCCCGGACGAGATCCGCACCCGTGGCACCTGAGGCGCACGTGGCCGCGGGACGGCTCAGCCGGCGGTGCCGAGGAGCACCGGCGGCTCCGCCCGGTACCGTCCCGGGCGGTGCCGTATTCCCGCTTGAAGGCCTTGGCGAACGCGAACTCCGAGGCGTATCCGGTGCGTTGGGCGATGACGCGGAGCGGCTGGTCCCCCTCGCGCAGCAGCCGGCCGGCCAGCGTCAGCCGCCACCACGTCAGATAGCCGAGCGGCGGCTCGCCGACGAGGGCGGTGAACCGTTTCGCGAAGGCCGCCCGGGACAGGCCCGCCACCGCGCCCAGTTCCTCCACCGTCCAGGGGCGGGCCGGATCGTGGTGGATCGCGCTCAGCGCCCGCCCGATCGCCAGGTCCCGCAGCGCCACCGCCCAGCCGTTCGTCGCCTTGGCGTGTTCCTCGTACCAGGCCCGCAGGATGTACAGCAGGGCGATGTCGAGCAGACCGCAGACGGCGGCCTCCGCCCCGGGCCGGGGGTGTGCCGTCTCGGTGCGGAGCAGGTCCAGCACCGCGCCCAGCGGCCGGCCGTGGGTGGGCAGCCGGACCACACCAGGCAGGCAGGTCAGCAGCGGGTGGGGGCGGTTCCGGTTCAGGCGGTAGGCGCCGCAGAGCGTCAGCGTGCGGGGCGTTCCGTCGTCGGGGGTGTCCGGGCCGGACGGCCACGAGCCGTCCGGGTTCTGCCGGACCTCGACCAGCGGGGTGCCGGGGTCGTCGGCCAGGCCGTGCGCGATGCCGTGGACGAACGCGAGGTCACCGGCGGTGAGCCGGAGGGGCGGGCTGCCGTCCTCGGGCAGCACCCAGCAGGAGCCCTCCAGTACGGCGTGGAAACCGACGCCGGTCGTGGCCGGGAAGCGCTGGCCCCACGCACCGTGCCGCTGCTTGCGGGAGGCGTGCGGCCGCCCGGCGCGCATCGCGGTGATCGCGTCGCTGAGTACGTCCATGCCGGTGAGCGTACCGAGGAGACGCCCGCACATGATCACGAGACGTTGCGGCATGGGCCCGGCGCACGCGCTCTTCGTACGGTGAATCCGCATCCACGACGGACGGGAAATCTCCCGCTTCGTCGGTGAGGTGCGCACTCCCCATGACAGGAATGGATTCACGGTGATGATGGCCCAACACGTGGTGTTCGACGAGCTCGGCGGCCCGGAAGTGCTGCGGATCGAGGAGGTGGAACTCGGCGGGCCCGGTCCGGGCGAGGTGCTGCTCCGGGTGGACGCGCTCGGCCTCAACCGGGCGGAGGCGCTGTTCCGTTCCGGCGGCTACTACTACCAGCCCACCCTGCCGGGGTCCAGGATCGGCTACGAGGCGGCCGGGGAGGTGCTGGCGGTCGGGGAAGGGGTGACCGGTTTCTCGGTGGGCGACCCGTGCTGACGGCGGGCACGGGCGGCATGAGCACCAACGGCGTGTACGGCGACCACCTGCGTCTGCCGGCCGACAGCCTGCTCCGCCGCCCCGGCGACACGGACGCGGCGACCGGGCCGCCCTCTGGCTGTCGTACAGCACCGCTTACGGCGCGCTGGTGGAGGAGGGCGGGCTGCGGCCGGGCGACACCGTGCTGATCACCGCCGCCTCCAGCAGCGTGGGCGTGGCGGCGATCCAGATAGCCCGCCACCTCGGCGCGATCCCGGTGGCCGTCACCCGCAGCGCGGCGAAGCGGGAGCGGCTGGCGCAGCTCGGCGCGGCCCATGTGATCGCGCTCGACGAGGGCGGGCTGCTCGACCAGGTCGCCGAGGTCACCGGCGGGCGCGGGGCCGAGATCGTCTTCGACCCGGTGTCCGGCCCCGGACTGGCGGAGGTCGCGCGGGCGGTCGCCCGGGCGGGCTGCTGATCGTCTACGGCTGGCTCGACCCGCGGCCGGCGCCCCTGCCGCTCAACTGGACCCTGCGCATCCTCGGTTACGGCAACCTCCAGGTGACCGGCGACCCGGAAGTACGGCGCCGGGTCTGGCACTTCCTGGACGCCGGCCTACGGGCGGGCACCCTGGCTCCGGTCATCGACCGCACCTTCGCCTTCGAGGAGATCGTCGAAGCGCACCGCCATCTGGAGTCCAACAGCCAGATCGGCAAGATCGTGGTGACGGTCCGGCACTAGGTTCCCGCCGGGGGGCACGGGTGGGACGGCGCGACGCGGGGCGTTCCTCCCCCGGAACCGCCGCGCCCGCCCCACCAGGAGCCACAGAGGATCAACCGGGGCCCCGTTCCCCTCAGTTGACCCCCCGCTCGATCCCGGCCCAATACGGCTGGCGGAGCTTGAACTTCTGGATCTTGCCGGTGGCCGTACGGGGAATGGACTCGCGGAATTCCACGGACGTCGGGGCCTTGTAGCCGGCCATGTGCTGCTTGCAGTGGGCGATGATGTCGGACGCGTCGGCCGTCGCGCCCTCCGCGAGGACCACCAGGGCCTTGATGGTCTCGCCCCACTTCTCGTGCGGCACACCGATGACGGCGACCTCGGCGACCGCCGGGTGGCTGAAGATGGTGTCCTCCACCTCGATCGACGACACGTTCTCCCCGCCGGTGATGATCACGTCCTTCTTCCGGTCGGAGATGGTGAGGTGGCCGTCGCCGGGGTCGAGGGTGCCGCCGTCGCCGGTGTGGAACCAGCCGTCCTCCAGGGCCTCCGCCGTCTCCTCCGGCTTGTCCCAGTACCCGGCGAGCACCGTGTTGGAGCGGGCCAGCACCTCACCGGACTCCGAGACCTTCAGCTTCACCCCCAGCGCGGGCAGGCCCGCACGGGACAGCTTGCGCGCGCGTTCCTCGGCGGGCAGGGCGGCATCGGCCGGCCGGGTGCGGTTGAAGGTGAGCATCGGGGAGGTCTCGGTCAGGCCGTAGAGCTGGGTGAACTCCCAGCCCAGTTCCTCCTGCACGCGCTGGATGGTCCTGGTCGGCGGCGGGGCGCCCGCGCAGACGATCCGTACCCGGTCGCGGCCCGGGATCTCGCCCTCCCAGGTCGCCGCCGCGTCGAGCACCATGTTCCAGACGGCCGGCGCCCCGCACATGAGGGTGACCCCGTGCTCGTCGACGCGCCGCAGGATCTCGGTGCCGTCGACCTTGCGCAGCACCACCTGCTTGACGCCCAGACCCGCCATCACGTACGGCATGCCCCAGCCGTTGCAGTGGAACATCGGCAGGGTGTGCAGGTACACGTCGCCTTCCCACACACGGGTGTGCAGGCCGAAGGTCATGCCGTTGACCCAGATGTTGCGGTGGGTCAGCTGCACGCCCTTGGGGCGGGCGGTGGTACCCGACGTGTAGTTGATCGTCGCGGTGGCGTCCTCGTCCGGCTGCGACCACGGGCGCGGCTCGACCCCGAACCGCATCAGCCCGGCCTCGGTCTGCTCGCCGAGGACGAAGCGGTGCGGCGCCTTGACCCCGGACAGTGCGGTGTCGAGCTCCGGGTCGACGAGGAGGACCGAGGCCCCGCTCTGCGCCACCACGTAGTCGACCTCCTCCGGCTTGAGGCGGAAGTTCACCGGGACGCAGATGCGGCCGCTCATCGGCACCGCGAACAACAGCTCCAGCAGGCGCGCGGAGTTGTGGCTCACCACGGCCACCCGCTCCCCTTCACCGACCCCGAGGGCGTCCAGCCCCGCCTGCCAGGCACGGACCCGTTCGGCGAACCGCCCGTAGCTCGCCACGGGCACCGACGGGGCGGGCTGCTGCGGCTCGTCGACCACCCCCGGACTGTCCCGGAAGCCCAGCTCGGCACGGTCGAGGAAGTCCGCGATCGTCATGGGTGTCCGCATGTGCGCTCTCCTGTGTTCTACGTCTGCCGAGGGAAGAGCGTCCCACGTAGCCGGCTGTCCCGCCGCGGTTGTTGCTCGCGGTTGCACCTGCGGCCCCTCCCACGTGCACGTCTGTCCCGCCGCGGGGCGCTGCGCTGTGCGGTGCCGCCCACGTAGCTGTCTGTCCCGCCGTGGGTCTTGCTCGCCGTTTGCGCTTTGCGGCGCCCCGCACGTAGGTGTCTTTCCCGTCGCGGGTCGTCCCGCCGTCGCGCGCTTTGCGGCGCCCCGCACGTAGTTGTCTTTCCCGCCGCGGGTCGTCCCGCCGTTGCGCGCTTTGCGGCGCCCCGCACGTACCTCGCCGTCCCGCCGCGGGTCGTCTCGCCGTTGCGCCTGCGGCGGGCTGGGTTGTTGTCGGGTGCGGTGCCGGTCCTCCAGACTTCGTCCTCCGGCCCGTCCCCTCCCGTGAGGGGGGAAGGAAACGGTGGTGGGGGTGCACGTCATGCCTACGTGCGCGCAGCCGGCAGATCAGGCCCGCTCCCGACCACTCCCGCTCAGGGCTGCCATGATCAGGACGTCGTGCCATTCGCCGTCCCAGTACAGCGCTTCGCGCAAGCGGCCCTCCACCTCGAAGCCGCATTTCTCGTAGGCCCGTCGGGCGCGCGGGTTGAAGGGGAAGACCTCCAGCTCCACGCGGTGCAGGCCCACCCGGTCGAAGGCGTAGGCCAGGAGGAGGCGGATCGCCTCGGGGCCGATGCCGCGGCCGGTGGCGTCGTCGGCGAGGGAAATGCGGAAGGTGCCGTGGGCGTTGTCCTTGTCGATCTGGCTCAGCGCCAGTTCGCCGAGGTAGCCGCCGGTCTCCCGGTCCTCGATGACGAGGTCGAGGCGGTCGGGGCGCCCGGCGGCGGCTGCGCACCATTCCTGCAGTTCGGGCAGCGTCCAGTCGCGGTGGGTGCCGGTCAGCCGACGCGTCTCGGGATCGAGGAAGGTGGCGTGGAAGGCATCCGCGTGGCGGCGCGTGAGCTGTACGAGCCGGATGCGTTCGCCCGTGAGCACCGGCTTCTCGGAGAGTGCGGTGGGGTCGATCATGTCGGGATGATGGCGGGCCGCGGACGGTGCGGCAACTGAAATTGACCGGTGGGGGAACCGGGCGGAAGGGGGACGGCATGGAGCTGCGCCAGGTGCGGTACTTCGTCACGGTCGCGCAGGAGCTGCACTTCGGGCGGGCGGCCGAGCGGCTGCACATCGTGCAGTCGGCGGTGAGCCAGCAGGTCCGGCGGCTGGAACGGGAGCTGGGGGCCGAGCTGTTCGACCGCTCGGCGCGCCAGGTCCGGCTGACGGCCGTCGGTGCGCGGTTCCTGCCGGAGGCGCGGGCGCTGCTGGCGGCCGAGGAGCGCGCCCTCGCTGTCGTCGCCGAGCTGACCGCCGGCCGGGCCCGCACCCTGCGCCTGGGGACGAGCACGGGCCTGGGCGCCCATCTGGACCGGGTGCTGGACGCGCTGGCCGGGCTCGCCCCGGAGATCGGGGTGGAGCTGGTCTCGGCGCGGGCCGCGGAGCGGCTCGACCGGGTGGTGTCGGGCGAGCTGTCCGCGGCGTTCCTCCGTGGTGAGCCGGACGACGGCGGCCGGGAGGGGCTGAGGTTCCTCCCGCTGTGGCAGGACCCGCTGGTGGCGGTCGTCCCGGCCCGGCATCCGCTCGCCGCCTCACCCGGCACGATCGCACTGGCCGAACTCGCCGCCTTGCCACTGCTGCTGACCGAGCGGCGCAACAACCGCGCCCTGGTCGACCTCGTCGTCAACGCGTGTCATGACGCCGGTTTCGCGCCCGTTCCCGGGCCGCGGTACGGCTCGCTGGACAACACCCTGACCGCGATCGGCGCCGCCGGCCCGGCGGACGGACTGTGGACCGTCGTCTACGCCTCGCACGCCGACCGGCTCCACACACCCCGGGTGGCCTTCCTGCCGTTCCGCAACCCGGGCATGGAGCTCACCACCCACCTCGCGGTGCGCCGCAGCAATCCGCCGGCCGGTCTGGAGCCGCTGCTGCGGGCCTGCGCGGAGGCGGGCGGCGGCGGGGTGTGGCCCGCCGCCTGAAGACCGACGCATCTCGATAGGTGATCGCTGCGTGCGCGATCCGCTTCTTGGTCGCGCGGGCCTTACGCGATGGACTGAGGGCACGCCGGCGAAGCCGCCGCGAACGGTCAAGTAGCCGTCATACCAAGGGAGTTCGTCATGCCGATCGTCACCGTCCAGCAGGGTCCGCGCAGCGTCGAGCTGAAGCGGGAACTGGTCCGGCAGATCACCGACGCGTTCGTGGACGCGTACCGGATCCCCGCCGAGACCGTGCAGGTCTGGATCCAGGAGGTCCCGACCGACAGCTGGGGCACAGCAGGCACCCTGACGGCGGACAAGTGATCCCCCCATGTGAGGACGTAATCCGATACGGACGCGCACGTAAGCATTACGTGCACCCCCACCGGCCCTAACTTCCCCCCAACGGGAGGGGACGGGCCGGAGGGGCCGGTTGTGTGGACGTAAAGCGTCAGCAGTCCACACAACCGGCCCCGGAGGTCCGTCACCGCACCCACCACAACCCAGCCCGCCGCAGGCGCAACGGCGAGAACACCCGCGGCGGGAGAGACGGGTACGTGGGAGGCGCCGCAAAGCGCAACGGCGAGCAACAACCGCGGCGGGACGGCCAACTACGTGGGGCTACGCCACAAAGTCGAGACGCGCGGCCCCATCATGGTGGATCGGTGTGTGCGCCCCCGTGAGCGGTGTGCCCGTGCCGCCGCGGCGGTTGGCGACGATTTCGGCGGCGATCGAGAGGGCGGTCTCCTCGGGGGTGCGTGCCCCGAGGTCGAGGCCGATCGGCGAGCGCAGGCGGTTGAGTTCGAGTTCGGTCAGGCCGACGTCGCGCAGTCGCCGGAGGCGGTCCAGGTGGGTGCGGCGCGAGCCCATCGCGCCGACGTAGGCGACCGGAAGCTTCAGCGCGCGCTCCAGGAGCGGCACGTCGAACTTGGCGTCGTGGGTGAGGACGCACAGCACCGTGCGGCCGTCGAGTTCCTGGGAGTCGAGGTAGCGGTGCGGCCAGTCGACGACGATCTCATCGGCGTCGGGGAAGCGGGTGCGGGTCGCGAAGACGGGACGGGCGTCGCAGACCGTGACGTGGTAGTTGAGGAATTTGCCGACCCTGACCAGCGCGGACGCGAAGTCGATGGCACCGAAGACGATCATGCGGGGGGCGGGGACGGAGGATTCGACGAGGAGGACGACCGGCTGCCCGCATTGGGACCCGCTCCGCTGCGCTCCGCCTTCGCTCTCTGATTCTTCCTCGGATGCGAAGCCCGCACCGATTTCGAGCGTCGTGGTGCGGCCCGCGTCGAGCAGCGCGCGGGTCTCTTCGATGGCGGTGCGGTCGAGGGCCGGGTGGCCGCCGAGGGTGCCCTCGTGGGTGCCGTCGGGGCGGACGAGCAGGGCCCGGCCGAGGAGTTCGGCGGGGCCCTCGATGATCCGGGCCACCGCCGCCGCCTCCCCGGCGGCAGCGGCGGCCAGCCCGGCGGCGAGCGTGTCGGCAGTGCTGTCCACCCACTCCCCCGCGGCTCCGCCGTGTGCGGAGCGCGGGGCGCCCGTCCGTATCGGCTGGACGAGGATGTCGATGATGCCGCCGCAGGTCAGGCCGACGGCGAAGGCGTCCTCGTCGCTGTACCCGAAGCGCTCCAGGACCGGTTCGCCGGTCCGCAGCGCCTCCTGGCACAGTTCGTAGACCGCGCCCTCCACGCATCCGCCGGAGACCGAACCGATCGCCGTGCCGTCGCCGTCCACGGCGAGGGCGGCTCCTGGCTGGCGGGGCGCGCTGCCGTTGGTGGCCACGACGGTGGCCACCGCGAACTCGCGGCCCTGCTCGACCCACCGGTGCAGCTCGTCGGCGATGTCCAGCATGTCGGTCTCCTTACGGATAACGGATGAGTGGATGGGGCGGATCAGTGGTGCACGCCCAGCCAGCTCTCGATCGGGTTGAGCGAGAAGTAGGCCAGGAACACCAGGGAGAGCACCCACATCAGCCAGCCGGGCTCGCGCCACTTGCCCTGCACGGCCTTGATGGCGACGTGGGCGAGGACGCCGGCCGCGATGCCCGCGGTGATGGAGTACGTGAACGGCATGAGGACCGTCGTCAGGAACACCGGGATGGAGGTCGCCGGGTCGTCCCAGTTGATGTGCTTGGCGTTGGTCAGCATCATCGAGCCGATGACCACCAGTGCGGCGGCGGCGACCTGGGTGGGGATGACCTGGGCCAACGGGGTGAAGAAGAGGCAGAGCGCGAAGCCCAGACCGGTGATGACGCTGGCGAAGCCGGTCCGTGCGCCGTCACCGACGCCCGCGGTGGACTCGACGAACACGGTCTGGCCGGAGGCGCCGGCGATACCGCCGACGATTCCGCCCGCACCGTCGATGGCCAGGGCCTTGTTCAGCCCGGGCATCTTGCCGTCCTTGTCGGCGAGGTTGGCCTGCTGGCCGATGCCGATGATGGTGCCCATGGCGTCGAAGAAGCCCGCCAGGACGAGAGTGAAGACGATGACGCCGATGGTGATGCCGCCGACATTGCCCAGGCCGCTGAAGGAGACGTGGCCCAGCAGTCCGAAGTCGGGGGTGGAGACGACGGATCCGGAGATCACCGGCGCGTTGCGGCCGCCCCAGTCCTTGACGGTCAGCCCGGCGACCTGGTGGACGACCGCGGAGAAGACCGTGCCGCCGACGATGCCGATGAGGATCGCGCCGGGCACCTTGCGGACCTGCAGCAGGAAGATCAGCAGGACCGTGAAGGCGAAGCAGAGCACGGGCCAGCCGGTGAGCATGTCGGCGGTGCCGAGCTGGATCGGCTTGGCACCGGCGAGACCGCCCGGGCCGGGCATGGAGGTGACGAAGCCCGCCTGGACGAGGCCGATGAGGCAGACGAACAGGCCGATGCCCATGGTGATGGCGTGCTTGAGCGGCAACGGGATCGCGTTCATGATCAGTTCCCGCGCGCCGGTGACGACCAGCAGGACGATCACGGCACCGTAAATGATGCACATCGCCCAGGCGTTGTCCCAGGACATCTGCGGGGCGACCTGGAAGGACATCACCGCGGACACGCTCAGGCCGGCGGCCAGGGCGAGCGGGACGTTCCCGAGGAACCCCATGACGATGGTGGTGATGGCGGCGGCCAGCGCGGTCGCCGTGGTCACCTGGTCCGCGTTGAGGGTGGCTCCGGTGATGTCCTTCGTGGTGGTCAGGATCACCGGGTTCAGGAGGACGATGTACGCCATCGCCATGAAGGTGGTGACGCCGCCACGCACCTCCCGGCCGACCGTCGACCCTCTCTCGGATATGTGGAAGTACCGGTCGAGCCAGGACCGGCCGGCGGGCTGGCGCGAGCCGTTGCCCGCGTCTTCCGCCGTGGTCCTCGGCTCAGTGGACTGCTGGGTCATGGTGCCTTACTCCCAAGGTTCAAAGGGGCACTCGCGCAGGGCGAGATTTGGGATGGATCTTCGGCTGCACGACCCGGGGGACGGCCCGAGACGAACGTGGGGTACTGACTGCGTACGAGGCAGCAGCGACTGCGGTGGTGCGAAGGGGGGAGACTCCGGGCGGTGCGCGGAGGAGGACGGACAGGGACACCCCTTGTCGCGTACCGCCCGGAGGCCGGGGTCCGGGGGAGTTGCCCCCGGACGGCTCACTGGGTGCCGGTGAGGTGCTCCGGGCGCACCGGCGTCTTGTTGAGCTCCAGCCCGGTCGCGTTCCGGATCGCCGCGAGGACGGCCGGGGTTGACGACAGGGTCGGGGCCTCGCCGATGCCGCGCAGCCCGTAGGGGGCGTGCTCATCGGCGAGTTCGAGCACATCGACCGGGATGGTCGGGGTGTCGAGGATCGTGGGGATCAGGTAGTCCGTGAAGGAGGGGTTGCGCACCTTCGCGGTCTTGGGGTCGACGATGATCTCCTCCATGACTGCCACGCCCAGGCCCTGGGTGGTGCCACCCTGGATCTGGCCGACGACGGACAGCGGGTTGAGCGCCTTGCCGACGTCCTGGGCCACGGCCAGCTCGATGACCTTGACCAGGCCGAGCTCGGTGTCCACCTCGACGACCGCGCGATGCGCGGCGAAGGAGTACTGGACGTGGCCGTTGCCCTGGCCGGTGTGCAGGTCGAAGGCCTCGGTGGGCCGGTGGCGCCACTCCAGCTCCAGCTCGACGGCCTCGTCCTCCAGGACGTCCACGATGTTGGCGAGGACCTCGCCGCCGTCGGTGATGACCTTGCCGTCCTCCAGGAGGAGTTCGGCGGTGGCCCACGCCGGGTGGTACGAGCCGAACTTGCGCCGTCCGATCTCCAGGACCTTCTCGCGCACGGCCTCGCAGGAGTTCTTGACCGCGCCGCCGGTGACGTAGGTCTGGCGGGAGGCCGAGGTCGAGCCGGCCGAGCCGACCTGGGTGTCGGCGGGGTGGATGGTGACCTGCTGGACGCCCAGCTCGGTACGGGCGATCTGGGCGTGGACGGTGACGCCGCCCTGGCCGACCTCCGCCATCGCGGTGTGCACGGTCGCGACCGGCTCGCCGTTGATGACCTCCATGCGCACCTTGGCGGTGGAGTAGTCGTCGAAGCCCTCGGAGAAGCCGACGTTCTTGATGCCGACCGCGTAGCCGACGCCGCGTACGACGCCCTCGCCGTGCGTGGTGTTGGACAGTCCGCCGGGCAGCTGGCGCACGTCGGCGCCCTCACTGGACTCCCACTGGCGCTCCGGCGGCATGGGCATCGCCTTGATGCGGCGCAGCAGTTCGGCGACCGGGGCCGGGGAGTCGACCGGCTGCCCGGTCGGCATGATGGTCCCCTGCTCCATGGCGTTGAGCTGCCGGAACTCGACCCGGTCCATGCCCAGCTTGTCGGCCAGCTTGTCCATCTGCGCCTCGTACGCGAAGCACGCCTGGACCGCGCCGAAGCCGCGCATGGCGCCGCAGGGCGGGTTGTTGGAGTAGAGCGCGATCGCCTCGATGTCGACGTCGTCGATAACGTACGGGCCGACGGAGAGGGAGGAGGCGTTGCCGACGACCGCCGGGGAGGCCGACGCGTAGGCGCCGCCGTCCAGGACGATCTTGCACTTCATGTGCGTGAGCTTGCCGTCCTTGGTGGCGCCGTGCTCGTAGTAGAGCTTGGCCGGGTGCCGGTGGACGTGCCCGAAGAAGGACTCGAACCGGTTGTAGACGATCTTGACCGGCTTGCCGGTGCGCAGCGCCAGGAGGCAGGCGTGGATCTGCATCGAGATGTCCTCGCGGCCGCCGAAGGCACCGCCGACGCCGGAGAGCGTCATCCGGACCTTCTCCTCGGGCAGGCCGAGGACCGGGGCGATCTGCTTGAGGTCCGAGTGCAGCCACTGGGTGGCGACGTAGAGGTCGACGCCGCCGTCCTCGGCGGGTACGGCCAGGCCGGACTCCGGACCGAGGAATGCCTGGTCCTGCATGCCGAAGGTGTACTCGCCCTTGACGATGACGTCGGCGCGCTCGGCGGCCGCGTCCGCGTCGCCCCGGATGATGGGCTGGCGGTGCACGATGTTGGGGTGCGGGACGTGCCCGATGTGGTGGTCGTCGCGGTTCTCGTGGACCAGGACCGCGTCGGGGGCGATCGCCGAGGCCTCGTCGGTGATCAGCGGCAGCTCGGCGTAATCGATCTTGATCTTGGCGGCCGCGCGCCGGGCGGTCTCCGGGTGGTCGGCGGCGACCAGCGCCACCGGCTCGCCGTGGTGGCGGACCTTCTTGTGCGCGAGGACCGGGGTGTCCTGGATCTCCAGGCCGTAGTTCTTCACCTCGGTGGGCAGGTCGTCGTACGTGAGCACGGCGTAGACGCCCGGCATGGCCACGGCTTCCGAGATGTCGATCGACTTGATCTCGGCGTGCGCGACGGTGGAGCGCAGCGTCTGGCCCCACAGCATGTCCTCGTGCCACATGTCCGAGGAGTAGGCGAACTCGCCGGTGACCTTGAGGGTGCCGTCCGGCCGCAGCGTGGACTCGCCGATGCCGGCCTTGGTCTTGCCGCCCTGGGTCAGGTTGGTGGGTGTACGGGTGACACCAGCCATCGTGATCAGGCCCCCTGTCCGGTGGTCGCGGCGGAAGCGGACTCGCCGCGCGCGGCCGCCAGCCGGACCGCGTCGAGGATCTTCTCGTAGCCCGTGCAGCGGCACAGGTTGCCCGACAGTGCCTCGCGGATGTCGGCGTCCGACGGGGAGTCGTTGCGCTCCAGCAGTTCGTCGGCGGCGACCAGCAGGCCCGGGGTGCAGAAACCGCACTGGACCGCGCCGGCGTCGATGAACGCCTGCTGGATCGGGGACAGTTCGCTGGTCTCGCCCGGCTTCGCCTGCCACTGCTTGGCGGCGTCGAGGCTCGTGCCGGAGCTGCCGCAGGCGCCGCTCGCGCAGCCGCCGTGCTCGGCGCGCTGCTGGGCGTAGTCGGCCAGACCCTCGACGGTCACCACCTCGCGGCCCTCGACCTGGCCGGCGGCGACCAGGCAGGAGCACACCGGCACTCCGTCCAGGCGGACCGTACAAGACCCGCATTCGCCCTGCTCACAGGCGTTCTTGGAGCCCGGGAGGCCCATCCGCTCGCGGAGGACGTACAGCAGGCTCTCGCCTTCCCAGACGTCGTCGGCCTCCTGCTGGCGGCCGTTGACGGTGAATGTCACGCGCACTGTGCGCTCCTCTCATTGCCGCGGTAGGACTCCCAGGTCCAGCCGAGGGTGCGGCGCGCCATGATGCCGACCGCGTGCCGGCGGTACTTGGCGCTGCCGCGCACATCGTCGATCGGGTTGCAGGCACCGGAGGCGAGCTGCGCGAACTGCTTGGCCACGGACGGCGGGATGGGATTGCCGGACTCCCAGAAGCCGCCCTCCTCCAGCGCCGCGGCGAGGAAGTCCTCGGCCTCGCGGGCCCGTACGGGGGTGGGTGCGGCGGAGCCGATGCCGGTGCGGACCGTGCGGGTCTCGGGGTGCAGCGCGATGCCGAAGGCGCACACCGCGATGACCATGGCGTTGCGGGTGCCGACCTTGGAGAACTGCTGCGGGCCGTCGGCCTTCGGCAGATGCACCGAACGGATCAGCTCGTCGGGCGCGAGGGCGTTGCGCTTGACGCCGACGTAGAACTCGTCGATCGGGATCATGCGGCTGCCGCGGACGGACTCGACCTCGACCTCGCAGCCGGAGGCGAGCAGCGCGGGGTGGGCGTCACCGGCCGGGGAGGCGGTGCCGAGGTTGCCGCCGACGCCGCCGCGGTTGCGGATCTGCGGGGAGGCGACGGTGTGGGAGGCGAGCGCCAGACCGGGGAGTTCGGTCCGCAGGTTCTCCATGATCCTGGTGTAGGGAACGGAGGCACCGAGGCGTACGGTCTTCTCTCCCACCTCCCACTCGCTCAGCTCACCGATGCGGTTCAGGTCGAGCAGGTACTCGGGGCGGCGGTGGTCGAAGTTGATCTCGACCATCACGTCCGTGCCGCCCGCGATGGGCACAGCGGTGGGGTGCTCGGCCTTGGCAGCGAGCGCCTCCTCCCAGCTGGCGGGGCGAAGGAAGTCCATGGGTGGCCTCTTCTACGAAAAGATGGGGTCGTTCGCTGCTCATGGTGAGGAGCCGGGGCTCCCGTCGCCATCGAGCCGTTCATGTCTTGTTCACGCGGTTGGTTTCAGTGAACGCGCCCGGCACCCACCCGGTGCAGTCACCGAAACCATGAAGCGGTTGGCTGGCCAAGCCACCTGTCTTGTAGATTCGAACGAAAGACGAGGCTCTGAAACCTCGCGGCATTCCACCGGCAACACCAGACAGCAAAGAACGGCGGGCGAGGTCATGCGGCTCCGCGCACTCCTGGACACCCATACCCTGGGCCTTCGGCTGCTCGGCGGCGAGGACGAACTGGACCGCACGGTACGCGGCGTGATGACCACGGACCTGCGGGATCCCAGCCGGTACCTCTCCGGCGGCGAGCTGGTGCTGACCGGTCTGGCCTGGCGCCGCGAGCCGGAGGACTCCGAGCGGTTCGTACGGATCCTGGCCTCGGCCGGGGTCGCCGGGCTCGGTGCGGGCGAGGCCGAGCTGGGCGCGATCCCCGACGATCTCGTCCAGGCCTGCGCCCGGCACCGCCTGCCGCTCTTCTCGGTGGACGAGACGGTCTCCTTCGCGTCCATCACCGAGCACGTGGTGCGGCAGGTCTCCAGCGAGCGGGCCGGCGACCTGGCCGCCGTGGTGGACCGCCACCGCCGGCTGATGACGTCGGGCCCCACGGGCGGCGGCCCGGAGGTGGTCCTGGACCTGCTCGGCTCCGACCTGGACCTGCGGGCCTGGGTGCTCTCCCCCACCGGCCGGCAGATCGCCGGATCGACGCTGGCCGGCTCCGGGCCCGAGCTGCCCGCCGGCCTGGCCGCCCGGCTCGCCGGTGAACATCTGGCGGCCGCCCGCAGCGGCCGGCGCGGGCCCCACCGGATCGCCCTGGAGGGCGCCACGTACTCGCTGTTCCCGATCCGCCACGAGAGCCGTGACCTGCGGCAGACGCTGCTGAGCGACTGGCTGCTGGCCGTCGAGGCGGACGCCGGCGACTGGCCCGAGGAGCGGCTCGACCTGCTGCACGGCGTCACCCAGCTGATCGCCGTCGAACGGGACCGGCGCGACGCCGCCCGTACGGTCCGCCGGCGGCTCGCGCAGGAGGTGCTGGAGCTCGTCCAGACCGGTGCGCCGCCCGCCGAGATCGCGGCCCGGCTGCGGGTCGCGGCGCCGGTGCTGCTGCCCGGCCTGGGCACCGCGCCGCACTGGCAGATCGTGGTGGCCAGGGTCGAGTGGGAGGGCGGCGACCTGCCCGGCGGCCCGGTGGCGCAGTCCCTCCTGGAGGAGGTGCTGGTGGACCCGGGCACCTTCGGGCCGGAGCCCTCCGACCGGATCGCGGTGGCGCACACCGGCGACGAGGCGGTGGCCCTGGTGCCGCTGCCGGTCCCGGACGAGCCCGAGGACGGCTCGGCGGCCGGGCTGCACGCGGATGCGCTGCTCTCCGTCGTCCAGGAACCGCTGGGCCGCGGGCTGGACGGCGACGGGCGGCTGACGGTCGGGGTGAGCGCCTCGGTCCACTCGGCGGAGGGGCTGCGCGGCGCCCTGGAGGAGGCCCGGCACGCCCGCCGGGTGGCCGCGGCCCGCCCGGGCCGGGTCTGCGCCGCCGGCCACGAGGAGCTGGCCTCGCACGTCCTGCTGCTCCCGTTCGTCCCCGACGACGTCCGCCGCGCCTTCACCGCCCGCCTGCTGGACCCGCTCCGCGACTACGACCGCCGGCACCGCGCCGAGCTGATCCCGACCCTGGAGGCGTTCCTGGACTGCGACGGCTCCTGGACCCGCTGCGCCACCCGCCTCCACCTGCACGTCAACACGCTCCGCTACCGGGTCGGCCGGATCGAGCAGCTCACCGGCCGCGACCTGTCCCGCCTGGAGGACAAGCTGGACTTCTTCCTGGCCCTGCGGATGAGCTGAGGGGGCGGTGGCGGGGGCGGCGGCCCGCCCCCGCCCGCCGCACCCCGCCCGTTCCGGAATCGGCCATTCGGGGTAACCCGAACGGGCGTCATCGCGCCAACTCCGTACGGCCGCCGACCACCTGCGCCACCGGGCGACCGCCCCGTGACGGGCCCGATCAGGGCCGTCCGGCTGCCCCGAACGGGCCACGGCGCGATTGTGAATTCATTCACCCACCCCCTTGGCCGCACCACGGAATCCGTGCTGAGATTCGCCCAGGCTTCCTGTTTCCAGCTCAATGGCGCGCTCGGGGAGGGCAATGTGGCGGATACCGCCATGTCAGGATCCGCGGATGCCGCGGATTCCGTCAGTTCCGCCGATCCGGTACCGCTCGCGGTACCGGCACCGGCACCCGCACCGGAAGTACCGGCAGCCAGAACGGTCGAGGGGGACGATCCCCTCGACCGTGCCGTTTGGCGGCTGCGCTCCCGCGGCTGCTGGGACGACGCGGCCGCACTCCTGGAACCACACTCCGCCCGGCACGCCCCGGCCGCCCTGCGGCGCGCCGCCCTCCTGGTGGAGCGCTGCATGTTCACGACCACCGGCTGGGCCGAGGCGGAGGACGCGCTGCGCGCCGCCGAGGCGCTGGCCGGCGACGACGACGAGCGGGGCGGCGCGGCCTGCGAACGCGGTCATCTCGCCTACGCCGCAACGGTGTTGGGCGTACGGGACCGGGCCGACGAGGCCCGTTCGGCGCTCGGCCGGGCGGCCGCGCTGCTCGCCCCGACCGCGGCCGGCCGCCCGCTGCTG
Source organism: Streptomyces endophytica (assembly GCF_026153355.1). GTDB lineage: Bacteria > Actinomycetota > Actinomycetes > Streptomycetales > Streptomycetaceae > Streptomyces > Streptomyces endophytica. The sequence continues at coordinate 6,569,386 of NZ_CP110636.1, forward strand.
GACTTCCGGCGCGGGCTGATGGCCGAGCACGTCGCGGACAGCCCGGACGCGGCCCGCGCCGCCTACCGCCGTGCCCACGCCGGTGCCACCGCCCAGGGCGACAGCCTGCTGCTGTCCTTCACCTGGCGCCATCTGGCCGGACTCGCCCTGCGGGACGGGGAGTTGGCGGAGGCCCGGCACGGATTCGCCGAATCGCTGCGGATCCGCGAGGAACTGGGCTTCCTCGTCGGCACGGCCCCGGCGCTCGCGGCACTGGCCGACGCCGCCCCGGAGGACGACGCGGACCGCCTCCGCGCGGAGGCCGCCCGCCTCTTCCGCCTCATGGGCGGCGTCCCCACCTGGCTCGCCGACCACCTTTCGACGACCACGGCGGCGACGTAACCTCCTGCTCCGTCCCCGTACACCGGCCCGGCCGTCCGCCAGCCCGTCAGCCCGCCCGTCCGCCCGTCCGGCGGCCCGTTCGTTCGTCCGTGCGTCCGCCAGCCCGCCGGTGCGCCGGTGCGCCAATCCGCCGGTGCGCCAACCCGCAGAATGCGCGCCCCCGTTGACCACGCCCGGCAGCGCGCTCCATACAGGGCGGCCGGAAAACCGCACCACTTCACCCGCCCACCCCCGAAGGGGGGTGGGCGGCGGGGAAAAACCAAAAGAGGTGCGGGTGGGCGGCGGGGAAGAGGGCACCCGCACCACACGCCCTCGCGCACCCGCGTCTGAGCCTGCGCCTGCACCCGCACCCGCACCCGCACCCGCACCCGCACCCGCACCACCCTCGCGGGAGGGCCCGCCCCCTCCGGAGGGTCGGCGCGCCACCGGGGCACCCACACCACCTCGTGGGACGACCGCCCCGCGCTCGCGGCCCGCCCTCCCACGCAGGCCCGTAGGACCGCTCGTCACCCCGGGTTCTCGCCCGCCCCGCCGACGCGCCCCCACTCCCACCCCCACCCGCCCGGGACATGTCAAGGCATCGTCATCAGCCATGCCCATGTTCACCGCGATTGGCCGGAACGGGTCTGTCCTGGGAGCGGATCGGCCGGGGCGCGACGGTCGGCGGGTGGCGGCCCGCGGCGGCGCGAGGGGCGAACCGTGAGGTGGGCGACGCGCACCGGCCGGGCGGGCGGTGGGGATGCGACCTGCCCCGCCTGCCCCGAGAATGGCCTCAAGTCGCACTGTGAGCGGGCGGCGCGGCCTGGATGCTGGTCCGGGACCAGCTGGGGCCCCTCCCATCGACAGAGCCCACCAGGAGGCCATCTGTGGCAGCAGGAGTGACCAAGACGACCGCTGGAACCGACTGGGGCAAGGCGGATTTCGAGGCGATCTACAACTGCCCTGATCCGCGACGGTACTTCAGCACGCTGCAACCCCTGGAGTACCAGATTCCGCACCACGGCCAGGCGGTGTTCCGCGCGCTGGCCGAGAACCTGCGCCGGTGCCGCGGTGATCGCCCCCCGCTGAGCGTCGTGGATCTGTGCTGCTCGTACGGGGTCAACGCGGCGCTGCTCAACTACCGGCTGTCCCTGACCGACCTCTACGGGCGCTATGCCGGATACCGTCCGGACGGTCCGACGACCGGCCAACTGATCGACGAGGACCGCACGTTCTTCGCCACCCGGCGACGCGCCGAAGCCGTCCGGGTGACCGGCATCGACGCGGCGGATCGGGCCGTGGGGTACGCGCGCGAGGTCGGCCTGCTCGACCACGGCTTCGCGGAGAATCTGGAGCTCGACGAGCCGAGCCCGGAGTTGCGCGCCGTACTGGCCGGCACCGATCTGATCACCGTCACCGGCGGCGTCGGCTACATCTCCGCCCGGACCTTCGGCCGGCTCTTCGACTGTGTGAGCCGGCCGCCCTGGGTCGCCGCGTTCGTCCTGCGTACGGTCTCCTACCGGCCGGTGTCCGCGCTGCTGGCCCGGGCCGGGCTGGTGACCGAGCAGCTCACCACCCGTACGTTCCGCCAGCGGCGGTTCGCCGACGGCGACGAGCGGCGCGCGGCGTTCGAGGCGCTGGCCCGGCGCGGGCTGTCCATCGCGGGCAAGGAGTCCGACGGCTTCTACCACGCCGATCTGTACCTGTCCCGGCCGGCCGCCGAGGTCGCGGCACTACCGCTGTCCGAACTGCTGCCGGACTGAGCGCGGGCCGGGTCCGGGTGGCCGATCCGGCCGATCCGGGCGGCCGGGCCGGCCGGTCGGCATCGGCTGACCGGTCGCTCCGGGCGGCGGAACCCGCGGTTCCGAGGACGAGCCGAGCGATCGGGCCCTCCGGCCCATCGGCCCGTGCACCCGGCCCGCTCAATGCGGGTGCCGGGCCACCGAGACGTGTTCGCGGGCGATGCGTTCGGCGACCGTGTACTCCTGGGCGATCAGGGCGTCGAGCAGCGCGGTGTGTTCGGAGGCGTCGGCCAGCAGCTCGGCGGTGCGGAGGCGGGCGCCGCCGGCCGCGGACCACTGGGCACGGCGGAGCAGGTCGCCGGTGACCTCGGCGAGCCGGCGGTTGCCGGTGAGCGACATCACGGCCTGGTGGAAGGCGTGGTCGGCCTCGGCGTAGCCGACCCGGTCACCGCGGGCGGCGGCCGCGACGCCCGAGGCGGCGAGCGGGCGCAGCTCCTCCCAGCGCTCCGGGGGCAGCGCCCGGGCCAGCCGGACGATCGCGGGCACCTCCAGCATGGTGCGGACCTCGGCCAGCTCGGCGAGGTCGCGGGAGCTGCGTTCGGCGATCCGGAAGCCGCGGTTGGGTACGACCTCGACGGCGCCCTCGCCGGCGAGCTGCTGCATGGCCTCCCGGACCGGGGTCGCGGACACCCCGTAGCGCTCGGCGAGCGCCGGGCCGGAGTAGACCTCGCCGGGGGCCAGCTCACCGTCGACCAGGGCCCGGCGCAGCGCGGCCAGCACCTGGGCGCGGACCGAGTGCCGCCGGGGCGCGGCGGGACCGGGCTGCGCGGGTACCCAGGCCCGTGCGCGCGGCGGCTGCTCCGCTGTGCCCTGCTCCATGGCGGCTCCTTCTGACATTCCCAGCACGATAGGCGGCCTTGGCGATAGTTCAAATCCGGAAGGAGGCGGATCGGCCGGTCCTGGCCCTCATGAAGGTGGTGCAGGACTGGCTCGCGAGGGGCCCGGGTAGGGTTTCCGATAAGGTAAGCCTTACCTGCCAACGCTCGCGATTCGGTGGTCACCCCCATGGCTTCTGCCCTCGCCGCCCCGCCCGTCACGCACCCCGCCGCCGAGTCGTACGCGCGCCTCACCGAGGTGTTCCCCGGCCTGCGGGTCTCGCTGTGGGACGCGGCACCGCCGACCGGGGACGGCTGGGTGTGCGCGGCCGGGCTCGCGGCCGGCGGGAAGGCCCTGGACTCCTTCCTGGCCTGGGACGAGGCGCAGATCCAGCGGGACTACGGGCGGTCCGCCCGGCCCGACGTCGTCGCCAGTTTCGCGCTGCACCGCTACGCCTGGCCGGCCTGCCTGCTGATCACGATCCCGTGGTTCCTGCACCGCCGGGTGCCGTACCTGCCCGTGCAGGACGTCTGCTTCCAGCGCGAGCTGGGCCGGATGGCGGTGCGCATCGGCTCGTTCGGGTGCCTCCCGGACGATCCGGCGGCGACGCTGCCCGGTGCCCGGGTGGTGCCGGACGAGGAGGCGCTGCGCGCGGAGGTGCGGGCGGCGGTGGCCGGGCATCTGGCGCCCGTTCTGGAGGGCTTCCGCGGGCGGATGCGGCGCGGTCCGCGGGCACTGTGGGGCATGGCCTCCGACGAGATCGTCGAGGGGCTCTGGTACCTGGGGCACCTGCTGGGTGAGGAGCCGCGTGCGGTGGCGGAGCTGGAGCGGCTGCTGCCGGGCGCCACCGCCCCGTACGTGGGCGGCGCCGGTTTCCGTACGCTGACCGGTCCGGACGGGGCGGCCCTGCAGACCCGGGACCGCGCGAGCTGCTGCATGTTCTACACGCTGCGCCCCGAGGACACCTGCATCACCTGTCCGCGCACCTGCGACGCGGATCGCCTCACCCGCCTCACCGCAACCGCCTGACCCCCACACCACCCGTTCGGGTCACCTCATTCGAACTCAACTCGCCGTGTACATACGGTAGTTCGAGGGTGGCGTCCGCTATCTGCCGGTCCTCCCCCTCCTTGGCGTTCTCTTGCTCCGAAAGCCCCTGGGGGACGAGTGGATTCCGCCAGGATGTCGCGCGAAATCGCGTATCCGAGGCAAGGGATCCCCACCATGAGAACGACCGACATATCGCTGAATTGGCTTGTTCCCGGCGTCCTGTCGCTGGGTGCCGTGATGGCCGCCGCGGTGCTGGTGGTGCGCGGCCGCCGGGCGGCCGCGCAGGCGGGCGCCGACGACTCCTGGGAACGCAGCGAGGAGCGCCGCCGTCGCAAGGAGGCCGTCTTCGCCTCCGCCTCCTACCTGCTGCTCTTCTGCTGCGCCGCGGTCGCCGCGGCGCTGTCCTTCCACGGACTGGTCGGCTTCGGCGTCCAGAACCTCGGCCTCACCGACGGCTGGGAGTACCTGGTGCCGTTCGGGCTCGACGGCGCGGCGATGTTCTGCTCCGTCCTCGCCGTGCGCGAGGCCAGTCACGGCGACGCGGCGCTGGGCTCGCGCATGCTGGTGTGGACCTTCGCGGGCGCCGCGGCGTGGTTCAACTGGGTGCATGCGCCGCGCGGCCTGGACCATGCCGGCGCCCCGCAGTTCTTCGCCGGGATGTCGCTGTCGGCCGCGGTGCTCTTCGACCGCGCGCTGAAGCAGACCCGCCGGGCGGCGCTGCGGGAGCAGGGGCTGGTGCCCCGGCCGCTGCCGCAGATCCGGATCGTGCGCTGGCTGCGCGCGCCGCGCGAGACCTTCGCGGCCTGGTCGCTGATGCTGCTGGAGGGCGTACGGACGCTGGACGAGGCCGTCGAGGAGGTCCGCGAGGACCGGCGGGAGCGGGAGCAGAACCGCTCGCGCCGCCGCGAGCAGGGCAAACTCGACCGGGCCCGGATCAAGGCCATCAACCGCCAGCACCGTGGCTGGGGGATCGGCCGGGGCGGCGGCCGGCAGCTGGCGGTCACGCCCGCCGGCGCCGAGATGGCCGGTCCGGACTCCGCCATAGCCGGTGATCCGCCGCCCCTGCCCGCCGTAGAGCTGCCGCTGCGCTCCCGCCCGGCCCTCAAGGCCGTATCCGGCGCTGACCCCGACGCGGGTGCCGCCACGGACACCGTCGATCCCGCGGCCCGGTCCTGGCGGGCCGTGGACCTCACAGCGGAGGACGACACCCAGACGCTGCCCCGTCTGGACTCCCTGGAGGAGAAACTCGCCGAGATCGAACGGCAATTCGGCTGACCGGCGGCGGACCGCGCCGACCGACACCCCCGACTCCTGGTCAGGCCGGTCCGCCGCCCAGCTCGAACCAGACGCATTTGCCGAATCCCTCGCTGCGTATCCCCCACGCGTCGGCCAGGGCGCGCACCAGCATCAGCCCCCGGCCCGAGGTCCCGTCCGCACTCGCCGCACGCACCTCAGGACGCCCGGGAGCGCAGTCCCGCACCTCGACCCGCAGGCGGTCGCCGACCTTCGCCGTGACCACCGCATCGCCCTCGGCATGGACCAGGGCATTGGTGACCAACTCGCTGGTGAGCAGCGTGGCGACCTCCGCGAGCTCGCCGCCACCGGGTGCCGCCCACCGGCTGAGTAATTGCCGCAGCTCCCTGCGGATCTCGCCGACCGCGCGCAGATCGGCCCGGCGCACCTTCCGCTCCAGCACGCCCGGCGCCCGCGCCGCGCCCCCCTGGCCGTGCTCGGTCGTCGTGTGTCGTCTTTCCCGTTCCTCGCGTCGCACAGGCTGACGCATACTCTCCCCCGCCCCCACGGAACTCGGCGTCCGGTCTCGAACAGCCTCACGGTCAGCATGCCCATCGGATCAGGCGCCATGCTTCCTTCCGCTTCCGCTTCGGGGCGCGCGGTCGTCCGCGCGCCGGGTGGGCGGGCCGGGCCGCGCTGGGTATGCCTGTCGGGTGGGGCCCGGACGAGCGGGAGGAGCCGCCGTGCACGACGACCGACTGCTGGTGGAGGGGCGCCTGGAACGGGCGCTGGGGCAGTTCATCCGGCCCGCGGTGTACGCGGCGCGGGTGCCGCTGCGGCTGGCCGTCTGGCATGCGCCGGGCGAGCCGCGGCCGGTGACCGAGGCGCTGGGGGCCGAGTACGTGCCGTTCGCGGCGGGCGAAGCGTGGGGGCCGCCGTGGTCGACGAGCTGGTTCCGGCTGGCGGGTGAGGTGCCCGAGGAATGGGCGGGGCGCCGGGTGGAGGCCGTCATCGATCCCGGCTTCAGCGGCGACGGGCCCGGCTTCCAGGCGGAGGGCCTGGTGTACGACGCCGGGGGCGTGCCGCTGAAGGGGATCCATCCGCGCAACCGCCACGTGCCCGTCGGCGCGCCGGCCCGGGGTGGCGAGGAGGTGCGGCTGCTGCTGGAGGCCGCCGCGAATCCGGCGGTGCTGCGGGACTTCCGCCCCACCGGTCTCGGGGACGTCCGTACCGCGCCGGACCGCCCGCTGTACCGCTTCGCCTCGGCCGACCTGGCCGTCCTCGACGAGACGGTCTGGCATCTCGTGCTCGACATCGAGGTGCTGGCCGAGCTGATGCCGGAGCTGCCGGCCGACCGCCCGCGCCGGCACGAGATCCTGCGGGCGCTGGAGGACATGCTGGACACGCTGGATCTGCACGACGTCGCCGGCACGGCGGAGGCCGGCCGGGCCGCGCTGGCCGAGGTCCTCCGCCGCCCCGCCGCGGCCAGCGCCCACCGGCTCTCGGCCACCGGGCACGCCCATATCGACTCCGCCTGGCTGTGGCCGCTGCGGGAGACCGTCCGCAAGGCGTCCCGAACCTTCGCCAATGTGACCCAACTCGCCGTCGAATACCCGGAGTTGGTGTTCGCATGCTCGCAGGCGCAGCAGTACGCCTGGGTCAAGGAGCACCAGCCGCACATCTGGGTGCGCATCAAGGAGGCGGTGCGCAACGGCACCTGGGCGCCGGTCGGTTCGATGTGGGTGGAGTCGGACGCCAATATGCCCGGCGGCGAGGCGCTGGCCCGGCAGCTGGTGCACGGCAAGCGGTTCTTCCTGGAGGAGCTGGGGGTGGAGACCGAGGAGATCTGGCTGCCGGACTCCTTCGGCTACACCGCGGCCTTCCCGCAGCTGGCCCGGCTGGCCGGCGCGCGGTGGTTCCTGACGCAGAAGCTGTCGTGGAACCAGACCGACCGGATGCCGCACCACACCTTCTGGTGGGAGGGCATCGACGGCACCCGCGTCTTCACCCACTTCCCGCCGGTCGACACCTACAACTCGCGGTTGCACGGCGCCGAACTCGCCCATGCCGAGCGGAACTTCGCCGAGAAGGGCCGCGCCACCCGTTCCCTGGTCCCGTTCGGCTGGGGGGACGGCGGGGGCGGCCCCACCCGCGAGATGCTGGAGCGGGCCCGCCGGCTGCGCTCCCTGGAGGGCTCCCCGCGGGTCGGGATCGAGCCGCCGGCCCGGTTCTTCGCGGCGGCGCACGAGGAGTACGGGGCGGCCGCGCCGGTCTGGTCGGGCGAGCTGTACCTGGAGTACCACCGGGGCACGTACACCTCGCAGGCCAAGACCAAACAGGGCAACCGGCGCAGCGAACACCTGCTGCGGGAGGCGGAGTTGTGGGCCGCGACGGCGGCGGTCCGTACTGCGGCCGCCGGCGGCGCGGACGGCGGGTACGCGTATCCGTACGACGCGCTGGACCGGATCTGGAAGACCGTGCTGCTGCACCAGTTCCACGACATCCTGCCGGGCTCTTCGATCGCCTGGGTGCACCGGGAGGCCCGGGACACCTACGCGGCGGTCGAGGCGGAGCTGACCGGCATCGTCGAGGAGGCGCTCGCCGCACTGGGCCGGGCGGCGGACGGCGCGCCGCCGACGGTGTTCAACGCCTCGCCGTACGACCGGGACGAGATCGTCGAGCTGCCGGGAGACGGGGACGGCGAGGGAGTGGCCGTCCCCGTGCACGTCCCCGCACTGGGGGCGGCGGCCGTCCGCCCGCCCGGTCCGGACTCCCCCGTTCCGCCGCCCGCGCCCGTACGCGCCACCACCGGCACCGACGGCACCGTCACCCTCGACAACGGGCTGCTCCGCGTCCGCGTCGACACCGACGGTCTGCTGGCCTCGGTGCGCGATCTGCACGCCGGGCGGGAGGTGCTGGCACCCGGCGCCCGGGGCAATCTGCTCCAGCTGCACCCCGACCACCCCACCAAGTACGACGCCTGGGACCTCGACCGGCACTACCGCCACCGGCACACCGATCTGACCGCCGCGGAATCCGTCGACCTGCTCGCCTCCGGACCGCTGACCGCGACCGTGCGGGTGACCAGGTCGTTCGGTGCGTCCCGGGTCGTCCAGGAACTGACGCTGCGGGCCGGCGCGCACCGCCTCGACGTGCTCACCGACATCGACTGGCACGAGTCGGAGAAGGTCCTCAAGGCCGCCTTCCCGCTGGACGTGCACGCCGAACGGTCCACCGCCGAGATCCAGTTCGGGCACGTCCACCGCCCCACCCACACCAACACCAGCTGGGACGCGGCGCGTTTCGAGATCTGTGCGCACCGCTGGCTGCGGGTGGCCGAGCCGGAATACGGCGTCGCGCTGCTCAACGACTCCACCTACGGCCACGACGTCACCCGCGTCCCGCACGCCGAGGGCCTGGGCACGACCGTACGACTGACCCTGCTGCGCGCCCCGCACAGCCCCGACCCGGCCACCGACCAGGGCAGCCACCGGTTCCGCTACGCGCTGCTGCCGGGCGCCACGACCGGCGCCGCGGTCGCCGAGGGCCTCGCCCTGAACCTCCCCCTGCGGGCCGCGGCCGCGCCGCCGGTGGCGCCGCTGATCCGCGTCGACCACCCGGCGCTCACCGTCGAGTCGGTCAAGCTCGCCGAGGACCGCAGCGGCGACGTGGTGGTCCGGCTCTACGAGTCCCGGGGAAGCCGTGTCACCGGCACCCTCTCGCCCGGTTTCCCCGTCGAACGGGCCACCGTGACCGACCTGTTGGAGCGTCCGCTGCACGACGAGGAGGAGGGGCCGACCGCGGAACTGACGCTGGAGCTGCGCCCGTTCCAGATCCTGACGCTCCGGCTCCGGCCGCAGCGCCCGGCCGGCTGACCGCGCGCCCTTGGCGGTTCACACCCGGGGGATGTTCCGCAGGTTGGAGCGGGCCATCTGCAGCATCCGGCCGACCCCGCCGTCCAGCACGATCTTGCCGGCCGACAGCGCGAAGCCGGACACCATCTCCGCGCTGATCTTCGGCGGGATGGACAGCGCGTGCGGGTCGGTGACGACGTCGACGAGCGCGGGTCCGTCGTGCCGGAAGGCGTCGCGCAGGGCCCCGCGCAGCTGCTTGGGCTTCTCCACCCGGACGCCGTACACCCCGGCCGCGCGGGCGATCGCCGCGAAGTCCGGGTTGTGGTTGGTGGTGCCGTACGCCGGCAGGCCGGAGACCATCATCTCCAGCTCGACCATGCCCAGCGAGGAGTTGTTGAACAGCACCACCTTCACCGGCAGGTCGTACTGGACCAGGGTGAGGAAGTCGCCCATCAGCATGGCGAATCCGCCGTCGCCCGACATCGAGACGACCTGGCGGCGGCGGTCGAGGAACTGGGCGCCGATCGCCTGGGGCAGCGCGTTGGCCATGGAACCGTGGCTGAAGGAGCCGATGACCCGGCGGCGGCCGTTGGGCGTGAGGTAGCGCGCCGCCCACACGTTGCACATGCCGGTGTCGACCGTGAAGACCGCGTCGTCGGCGGCCTCCTCGTCCAGCACCGAGGCGACGAACTCGGGGTGGATCGGCACGTGCTTCTCCACCTTCCTCGTGTACGCCTTGACCACGCCCTCCAGCGCGTCCGCGTGCTTCTTCAGCATCCGGTCGAGGAACTTCCGGTCCGTCTTCTCGCGGACCTTGGGGATCAGGCAGCGCAGCGTCTCGCGGACGTCGCCCCAGACGGCGAGGTCGAGCTTGGTGCGGCGGCCGAGGTGTTCGGGCCGGACGTCGACCTGGACGATCTTGACGTCGTCGGGCAGGAACGCGTTGTAGGGGAAGTCCGTGCCGAGCAGGAGCAGCAGATCGCATTCATGGGTGGCCTCGTAGGCCGCGCCGTACCCGAGCAGTCCGCTCATGCCGACGTCATAGGGATTGTTGTACTGGATCCATTCCTTGCCGCGCAGGGCGTGGCCCACCGGGGCCTTCACCCGCTCGGCGAACTCCATCACCTCGGCGTGCGCGCCGGCCGTGCCGCTGCCGCAGAACAGCGTGACCTTGCGGGCCTCGTCGACCATCCGGGCCAGCGCGTCGATCTCGGCGTCCCCGGGCCGCGCCAGGGGCCGGGTGGTGACCAGCGCGTGCTGGAAGGCGCGCTCGGGGGCCTGCTCGGCGGCGATGTCCCCGGGCAGCGAGACCACCGCGACGCCGCTCTGGCCGACGGCGTGCTGGATGGCGGTCTGCAGCACCCGCGGCATCTGACTGGTGCTGGAGATCAGCTCGCTGTAGTGGCTGCACTCGGTGAACAGCCGGTCCGGGTGGGTCTCCTGGAAGAACGTGGTGCCGATCTCGCTGGAGGGGATGTGCGAGGCCAGCGCGAGGACCGGGGCCATCGAACGGTGCGCGTCGAAGAGGCCGTTGATGAGGTGCAGGTTGCCCGGTCCGCACGAACCGGCGCAGGCCGCGAGCTTGCCGGTGAGCTGCGCCTCCGCCCCGGCGGCGAAGGCAGCGGCCTCTTCGTGCCGGACCTGGATCCAGTCGATCGCGGCATTCCGGCGGACCGCGTCCACCACCGGGTTCAGGCTGTCGCCGACGACACCGTAGAGACGCCGTACCCCCGCCCGCACCAGGATGTCCACGAACTGCTCGGCCACGGTCTGCTTCGCCATGTCGCTGTCGCTCCCAGGGTCGGAGGGGGCCCGGGGTACGGGCGGCCTGCTCCCATGAACCCATGCGGGAGGGCGGTCCGCCTCCGCTGTCCGCCGTCTGCCCGGTCGGCCGTCCGGGGGTGCGGGGCCGGTCGGGTGTCCGCGGCGGCCGGCGCCGGCCCGCAGGGTCGCGGGCGGCCGGCAAGCGCTTCCGGGGCCGGTCCGGCAGTCTGGGGCCATGAGCGCGTGGCAGCTGGTCGCGGTCGGCCTGGTGATGCTGCTCGGGCTGATCGGGGTGCTGGTACCCGGAATCCCCGGGCCGCTGATCGTGTGGGCGGGCGTGCTGTGGTGGGCGGTGACGGAGAAGTCCGGCCCGGCCTGGACGGTGCTGATGGGCGCCACCGCCCTGCTGTTGGTCAATCAGGCGCTGAAGTGGCTGCTGCCGGTGCGCGACCTGCGGGCCGCGGGCGCGCCGTACCGCACCCTGTTCCTGGCCGGCGCGGCCGGCATCGTCGGCTTCTTCGTGCTGCCGGTGATCGGTGCCGTGGTGGGCGCGGTCGGCGGCCTCTACCTGCTGGAACGCGTGCGGCTCGGCGGCCACGGCGACGCCTGGGCCTCGACCCGGACGGTGATGCGCACCCTCGGCCTGAGCGTGCTGATCGAACTGCTCGCCTGCCTGCTGGTGGTCGGCAGCTGGGCGGGGACGGTGGTCGCGGGGTGAACCGGCCCGGGCGAGGGGCGGTGGTCGCGGCCCGGTCCCGGCCCTCAGCCGGCAAGCGCCGCCGTAGTGGGGGCCGGTAGCTCGCCCGGCGGGAGGAGCCCGGCGCGCCACAGATGGTGCAGGGCGTACGCGCCCCAGGGTCGCCAGGCCCCCTCCGGGCCGTCGGCGCCGTCCGGGTCCGGGCCCCGCTCCCCGTCGGCCGGCTCGCCCCGGTCCGGGCCGCCCACGTCCGGGTCCCCCAGCGCCCGCATCCTGATGTACGCGGCGGTGCGCGGCCCGACACCGGGCAGCGCGGCCAGCGCCCGCTCGGCGGCGATCCGGTCGGCGCCGGCGTCCAGCAGGACCGTGCCGTCGGCCAGCGCGGTGCACAGCGCGCGCACCGGCTCGGGGACGTCCGCGCCGGTCAGCTCCGCGGGCGCCGGGAAGAGGTGGGTCAGCCCGCCGTCCGCCGCGTCCAGCGGCTTCCCGTACGCCCGCACCAGCTCGGCGGCGCGCTCCGGCGGCCCGCCGAGCACGATCCGTACGGCCATCTCCTCCGGGTCCGCCGCGCCCGGCGAGCGCAGGCCCGGGCGTTCGGCCACCAGCGGGCCGAGCAGCGGGTCCGCGCCCAGCCGCTCGGCGACGGCGTACGGGTCGGCGTCCAGGTCGAAGAGCCGGCGCAGCCGCTGCACGGCCGTCGACAGGTCCCGCAGGTCGGTCAGGAGCAGCCGGCACTCCAGCCAGCCGCCGTCGCCGCCCCGGGCCGCCGGGCACACCCGGCCGGCCGGCGGCCGGGGCCGTCCGCGGGGCCCCGTGGGCGGCTCCTCGACCTCGGCGATCCCGCTGCCGTAGGTGAGGCGCAGGGTGCGGCGGTAGGTGCGCGGGCCGGGCCCGCCCCGTACCTCCTCCACGCCCGGCACCGCCCGCTCCGCCAGGAAGTCGAAGATCTCCGCGGCCGCGTACGGGCCCCGGTAGGCCAGCCGCAGCGGAATCCCGCCGCCCGCCGGGCCACCGCCCGGGGCGGGCCGCGGCCGGGGGCGCGCGGTCGTGCCGCCGCCGCGCCCGCCCACCGCCGCGGCCCGCAGCTCGCTGGGCGTGCCGGCGTAGATCTCCCGCATGGTGTCGTTGAACTGCCGGATGCTGGCGAACCCGGCCGCGAACGCCAGCTCGGTCACCGGGAGCGCCGTGGTCTGCAGCAGCACCCGCGCGGTGTGCGCCCGGCGGGCCCGGGCCAGCGCGACCGGTCCGGCGCCCAGCTCCGCGGTCAGCTGCCGCTGCACCTGCCGCGCGCTGTACCCCAGCCGCTGCGCCAGCCCGGCGACGCCCTCCCGGTCGACCACGCCGTCGCCGATGAACCGCATGGCCCGGCCCACCAGGTCGGCGCGCACGTTCCACTCCGCCGAGCCGGGCACGGCGTCCGGCCGGCACCGCCGGCAGGCCCGGAATCCGGCGGCCTGCGCGGCCGCGGCCGACGGGAAGAACCGCACGTTCACCCGCTTGGGAGTGACCGCGGGGCAGCTCGGCCGGCAGTAGATGCCGGTCGTCACCACCGCGAAGAAGAACTCCCCGTCGAACCGCGCGTCCCGGCTGGACACCGCTTCGTACCTGGTCTCGTCGTCCATCACGCCTCCAGTCTGCGCCCGCGACCGGGCGCCGGCTGGCGGATATCGGACATGACGTTTCGGAGCGCCGTCGGGGGGCCCGGCCACCGGCACCCGGGCCCCCGGCTCACCTCACCCGCCCTGTTTCGGGCCTCAGCTCACCGTCCCGACCCCCTCTTCCGCTCCATCATGTGCCGGCCGAGCGCCTGCTTCTGCCGCCAGTCGCGCCGGATCTCGGCCCGCAGCCGGGCGTCCGTCTTGGCCACGATGCGCTGGTTCTCCCGCAGCAGCTTCCGGTAGCTCTCCAGCCTGCGCACCGCCAACTCACCGCTCTCCAGGGCGGCTTGGACCGCACACCCCGGCTCGGTCCCGTGCGCGCAGTCATGGAAACGGCACTCCTCGGCCAGCGCCTCGACGTCCGAGAACGTCCGGGACAGCCCGCCCTCGGCGTCCCACATCCCGACCCCGCGCAGCCCGGGCGTATCGATCAGCACGCCACCGCCGGGCAGGGCGAGCAGATCGCGGGTGGTCGTGGTGTGCCGGCCCTTGCCGTCCCGGTCCCGGATGGCCTGTACGGTCTGCACACTCGCCCCCACCAGCGCATTCGCCAGCGTGGACTTGCCCGCGCCGGACTGCCCCAGGAGGACGGACGTCCCCCCGGCCAGTACGGCGGCCAGCACATCGAGCCCCTCTCCGGTCTCGGAGCTGACGGCCAGCACCTGCACCCCTGGAGCGGCCGACTCCGCGTCCGCCACCAGGTGGGCCAGCCCGCGCGCGTCCCCGGCCAGGTCGGCCTTGGTCAGCACCACCAGCGGCTGGCCCCCGCTCTCCCAGGCCAGCGAGACGAACCGTTCGATGCGGCCGAGGTCCAGCGCATCGGCCAGCGAGACCGCGATCACCGCATGATCGACGTTCGCCGCCAGGATCTGCCCCTCGGAACGCTTCGACGACGTGGACCGCACGAACGACGTACGCCGCGGCAGCAACGCCCGCAGCACGCCGTCCAGATGGTCACCGGTCCGGCCGTTCGCCAGATCGAGGACGGCCCAGTCACCCGTGCACGGAACCCGCATCGGATCACCGGTCGCCACCAGCGCGGTGTCCGCCAGCACGGTCCGGACGCCGTCGCCGTCGGGCACGACGGCGTCCACGCGCCCGCGATCCACGCGGACGACACGACCGGGCACGAACCCCTGCCCGGCAAAGGGGGTGAAACTCTCCGCGAACCCGTCGTCCCAGCCGTAGGCCGTCAACGGATGCGCAGCGGAAAGATCGAAGTCGAACAACGCAAGGACCCTTCAAGGAAAGCGGCCCCGGCCCACGTCGCGGCGCGCGCACGAGCACCCGTGCGCAGCAGCAGGAAGAAAACGGAAGTGACGATGTGTCAGCCGGAGACCACGGAGGTGAAAGTGATGAACTCCTGGATGCGGGCAGCGCCCTTCGCAACGACAGCCATCGGCCTTCACCTCCCGGATTCCTCAACGGCCGACAAGGACAGCGGCCTCGGACCGCCCTCCACAACCCGCTCACCGTAAACCAGCGCCGCTCCGCGCCGCCAACCTTTTTTCGGCGGCGCCGGGCCGGCCCGCGGGCCTCAGTCGTCGGCCGGGCTCGCGAGCTGGGCCGCCACACCACCGAGGATCATGCGCAGGCCGAACTCGAAGCCGCGGTCGTCGAGGGCGGTCGGGGACGGGTCGACCCGGGTGGCGGCTTCGAGGGAGTCGGCCAGGGCGGGGTAGTCGGGGCGGTAGGCGGCGGGCGGCTGGGTGAAGCCGGCCGCGTAGGTCTCCAGGGCCGAGCCGATGACCAGGAAGTCCAGGGCGGCGGCGGTCTCGGCGGCCAGCGCGGGGGTGCAGCCCGCGCGGATCAGGGTGGCGAGCAGGGTGTCGTACTCGCGCAGCGCGCCCTGGGTGTGCACACCGCGGCGGGCGACCAGGGCGATGGCGTTGGGGTGGCGCTGGAAGACCCGCCGGTAGCCGCGGGCGTACGCGGCGATGCCCTCGGGCCAGGGGTCGCGGCGCAGCGGGGTGTGGTCGATCTCGCCGTCGAGCAGTTCGCTGACGGCGTCCAGGATGTCGTCCTTCGAGCCGATGTGGTTGTAGAGCGACGCGCCGCGCACGCCGAGCCGGTCGGCCAGGGCCCGCATGGTGAGTGCTTCGTAGCCGCGGTCGTCGATCAGCTCCAGAGCCGCGTGCGCTATGGCCGCCCTGCTCAGCAATGTCTGATGTGGGCGGCCCACGACACCCCTCGCTTTCCTCGAATTCCTGGCTTTTCAAGGTTACTCACCGGCAGGGGCTTCACAGAGCGGCCTGACGTCCCTACCTTCGCCGACTAACAAAGTTAGTTTTAATCGAACCGCCAGGCGAGGTACGCCATGCCCCACTCCACGCCCCCGCACCGGCCGCCCACCGGCAGCCAGGAACCCACCGCCGCCCGGGACGGCGACGCCGCCCGGCTCGCATCGCTGGGCTACACCCAAGAACTCCGCCGCAGCCTGAACATCCTGGGAAACATCGCCATGGGCTTCGCCGTGGTCTCCCCGGTGGTCGCGCTGTACGCGGTCTCCATGATCGGCACGATGATCGCCGGGCCCGCGTGGATCTGGGCGCTGCCCGTGGTCCTGGCCGGGCAGTGCCTGGTGGTCAACGTCTACTCCGAACTGACCTCGCAGTGGCCGCTGGCCGGCGGTCCCTATCAGTGGGGGCGGCGGCTCATCGGCCCGCGGTTCGGCTGGCTGAGCGGCTGGGTCTGGCAGTTCGCGGTGATGTTCGGGAACACCACCGTGGCCTATCTGGCGGCGCCCTGGGTGTTCGCGCTCCTCGGGGTGACGCCGTCGCCGGGCGCGATGGTCGCCGTCTCGATGGCCATCGTGCTGCTCTGCGCCCTGGTCAACGCGTACGGCATCAACCTCCTGAAGTGGTTCGTCTCGGCGGGCATCGCCGGCGAGGCCATCGCCTCCGTGCTGGTCGGCCTGTCCCTCCTGCTCTTCTTCCGCAAGCACCCGTTCTCGCTGTTCACGCACACCTTCGGTGCCGAGGCGCTGTCCGGCGGCTCGGTGCCGCTGGCGCTGCTGACCGTGCTCGCCGTCGCCGGCTGGGCCTTCATCGGCTTCGACGCGTGCGTCTCGACCGCGGAGGAGACCAAGGACGCCGGCCGGCAGGTGCCCCGGGCGATGTGGTGGGCGCTGCTCTCCGTCGGCGCCGTGGTCATCCTCAACGCGGTGGCCGTCGCCGTCTCGTACCCCCACCCGGCCACCGCCGTCGCGGGCAAGGACGTCGACCCGGTGACCACGGCCGTGGTCACGTCGTTCGGCTCCTGGTCGGACAAGCCGTTCGTGCTCGTCGTGCTGGTCAGCTTCCTCGCCTGCGCCATGGCGTCCCAGGGCGGTGCGGCCCGCGGCCTGTACTCACTCGCCCGGGACGACGTGTTCCCGTTCTCCCGGCAGGTCAGGAAGGTCAACAAGCAGCAGGCGCCGATCGGCGGCCTGATCGCCTCGACCCTCGTCTCGGGCGTGGCGCTGCTGCTCGGCCTGAACGCCACCGCGATCGGTTCGCTGATCGCCTTCGGCACGGCGGCCACGTTCGTGCCGTTCTTCCTGGTCTCCGCGGCCGCCCTGATCGCGCGGCTGCGCGGCACCTGGGTGCCCGGCGGCCACATCCGGCAGGGCCGCAAGGGCACGGTGCTCAACGTCATCGCCGTCGCCTGGACCGGCTTCGAGGTCACCAACGTCGCCTGGCCGCGCGCGGTGCTCGCCCCACCGGGCGCCCCCTGGTACCAGATCTGGGCCGCACCGCTCGGCGTCGCGGTCGTCCTGGGCGCCGGCACGCTCTATCTGATGGCCCGTCGGCCGCAGGACAAGATCCTGGCGGGGGCGGGTGCGCGCCCCACGGACGCGGCGGACGCCGAGGCCGCGGACGCGTCCGGTCCGGCCACGGAGCCGCAGTCCCAGCCGCAGTCCTAGGTACGGCCCCGGGCGCCGGTCCGTCCCGGAGCCGCCGTCGACCGGCGGTGGTCCCTCCCCGCGGGCCTTCCCCGCACGTTCCCCCAGTCCCCGCCCCCCACGTCAGAGCCCCCGTGAGGAGTTCAGCATGACCGAACCCAGCGCACCCGCGTCCGGCGCGGACGCGACGAGCGCGCCCGTCCCCGGCATCACCTCCCCGTCCGGCACCGGCGCCGGATCCCCCGGAAGTCCGCGCTCAGCCGGCGCGGCTTCATGACCGCCTCCGCGATGGCCGCCGCCTCGGCCGCCTTCGTCGGTGCCGGTGCCGGTCGCGCCGGTGCGGCCACGTACAACGGGACGACGTACACCGTCCCCGGCGAGTGGGCGCCGCACGCGGGCTGTCTCATGGCCTTCCCGTGGGACGCGAGTGACAACTGGGGGGACAAGCTCCCGGCGGTGCAGAACGAGGTCGCCAACGTGGCCCGCGCGATAGCCCAGTTCGAGCCGGTCACCATGGTGGCCAACACCGGCACGGCCGACTTCGTGCGGCAGCAGGTCGGTCCGACCGTCACCGTCATCGAGTACCCCATCAACGACTGCTGGCCGCGCGACAACGGCCCGATCTTCGGCGTCGACCGCAGCGGACGGGAGCTCCTCGGCCTCGACTTCGGCTTCAACGGCTGGGGCAACAAGTTCCCGCACGACAAGGACGACGACCTCCCGATAGGCGTCTGCGACCACCTGGGGGTTCCGCGGCTGCCCGTGGACATGATCTTCGAGGGCGGTGCGCTCCTCCAGGACGGCCAGGGCACGATCATCGGCACCGAGGAGTGTCTGCTCAACCCGAACCGCAACCCGGACCTGACCAAGGCCCAGATCGAGGCGAAGCTGCTCGACGCCTATCAGGCGACCAAGATGATCTGGCTGCCGTACGGGATGTACGGGGACACCGTCACCAACGGCCACGTCGACCTCGTCGCCGCCTACGCCGGTCCGGCCCACCTGCTGATCAATCTGCCGTCCGATTCCGGTGACCCCAACTACGCGCGGCTGTCGGAGAACAAACGAGTGCTGCAGGCCGGTACGGACGCCCAGGGCCGCCGCTTCACCCTGACCGAGATGAACCAACTGCCCACCTTCACCGTGGGCACGGACGAGGTGATCACCTTCAGCTACACCAACTACTACCCGACGGCCACCGGCGTCGTGGTCCCGACGACGGGCATCCCGGCGTCCGACACCGCGGCCCTGGCCACCCTCCAGTCCCTCTTCCCCACCAAGCGGATCGTCGGCGTCTCCGCCCGCACCCTCGCCTGGGGCGGCGGCGGGGTGCACTGCATCACCCAGCAGATCCCGCGGACCGGCTGAGCCGATGCCCTGACCCGTTCTCCTGCCCCGTTCCGCTGAGCCGATCCAGCGAACGGGACGGGCCGCCGTCGCCGTCGGCGGCGGCGCCCGCACGGGAACAGAATGCTAAATATGGGTCATGAGGGAAAAATTCCGGCGGGACGGTGACGGGTCGCAGGACCCGTCGCCGTCCGCCGGGAACCGCCTCCGGGAGCTGGTCACGGCGCACAGCGTGGCGGGCCAGGTGTTCGTGGTGCAGCTCGCCCTCGTGCTGCTGTTGATCGTCGCCGCTGTGGTGGCACTGGTCTTCCAGGCACAGAGTTCGGTCATGGACGACGCCCGGCAGCGTTCGCGCGTCGGGGCGGAGAGCTTCGCGCACGCGCCGGGCACCCTCGCCGCCATGAAGTCCGCGGATCCGAGCGCGGTGCTGCAGCCCCAGGCGGAGGCGACCCGGAAGGCGACCGGGGTCGACTACATCGTGGCGTTCCGGCCCGACGGCGTCCGCTGGACGCATCCCGATCCGCGGCTGATCGGGAAACGGGTGCTCGGGCCCAGCTTCCGGGAGGCGCTGAGGGGCCGGACGCTGACCGACACCTTCTCGTCCGCCCTGGGGACCGCCGTGGCCACCGTGGTGCCGGTCAGGGACCGGGGCGGATCGGTGGTGGGGCTGGTGTCCGTGGGAATCCGGGCCGAGCGGGCGAACCAGCGGGTGGAGCACCAACTGCCGCTGCTGCTCGGGTCCGCCGCGGGGGCGCTGCTGCTGGTCAGCGGCGGGGCGGTGCTGGTCAACCGCCGTTTGCGGCGGCAGACGCACGGGCTGGACCCGGCCGAGATGCGGCGGATGTACGACCACCACGACGCGGTGCTGCACGCCGTACGGGAGGGCGTGCTGATCATCGGCAGCGACGGCCGGCTGATGCTGGCCAACGACGAGGCGCGGCGGCTGCTCGATCTGCCCGAGCACGCGGACCAGGAACGGCTGCCGGTCGCGGAGCTGGGGCTGGCCCCACGGCTCGAGGCCCTGCTGGCGTCCGGCCGGGAGGCCACCGACGAGGTCTATCTGGCGGGTGACCGGCTGCTCGCGGTGAACGTCCGGCCGACCGCTCCGTTCGGCGGCCCGGCCGGGTCGGCGGTGACGCTGCGGGACACCACCGAACTGCGGGTGCTGGCCGGCCGGGCCGAGGTGGCCCAGGAGCGGCTGAAGCTGATCTACGACGCGGGGCTGCGGATCGGGACGACGCTGGACGTCGGGCGGACCGCGGCGGAGCTGGCCGACGTGGCGGTGCCGCGGTTCGCCGACGTGGTCACCGTCGAGCTGCTGGAGCCGGTGCTGCGCGGCGACGAACCGGAGGCCTCGCTCAGCACCGACCTGCGGCGGATGGCGGTCCGGGGCGTGCCGGACCGTTCGGCGATCTACCGGGTCGGGGACGTGCTGCGGTTCGTGCCCGGTACCCCGATGGCGACGAGCCTGGCGGGCCGCCGGACCGTGCTCGTACCGGATCTGCGCCGGTCGGAAGAGTGGCGGCGGCAGGACCTGGAGGCCACCCAGCGGGTGCTGGACGCCCGGATCCGCTCGCTGATCAGTGTGCCGCTGCAGGCGCGGGGCGTGGTGCTGGGGGTGGCCAGCTTCTGGCGCTCGGACGATTCCGACGACTTCGAGGAAGACGACCTGACCTTCGCCGAGGAACTGGCCGCGCGGGCCGCGATCTCCATCGACAACGCCCGCCGCTACACCCGCGAGCACACCACGGCCGTCACCCTCCAGCGCAGCCTGCTCCCGCAGGCCCTCCCCGAGCAGTCCGCGCTGGACGTCGCGCACCGCTACCTGCCCGCGCAGGCGGGGGTCGGCGGCGACTGGTTCGACGTGATCCCGCTGCCGGGCACCCGGGTCGCGCTGGTCGTCGGCGATGTCGTCGGGCACGGGCTGCACGCCGCCGCGACCATGGGCCGGCTGCGCACCGCCGTGCACAACTTCTCCGCCCTCGACCTGCCGCCCGACGAGCTGCTCAACCATCTGGACGAGCTGGTCAGCCATATCGACACCGACGAGGCCCGGGCGGCGAGCCGGCGGCCCGACGGTACGGACGGCGACGCGGTGGCCTGGCCCGGCATCGGCAGCGATACGGAAGGGGTCCGGCCGGGCGGGAGCCCGACCGGGATCACCGGCGCCACCTGTCTGTACGCCATCTACGACCCGGTGTCCGGCCGGGCGACGGTGGCCCGGGCCGGGCACCCGGGCCCGGCGCTGGTGCATCCGGACGGGTCCGTCACGTACCCGGAGGTGCCGGTCTCCCCGCCGCTGGGGCTGGGGGCGAGCGTGCCCGTGGAGACCGCGGAGCTGACGCTGGCGGAGGGTTCGCGGCTGGTGCTGTACACCGACGGGCTGGTGGAGGACCGCGACCGCGACATCGACACGGGGCTGGCGATGCTGCACACCGCTCTGGCGTCCGGTGGGCGGCGGGACCCGGACGAGATCTGCGCGGCGGTCCTCGACGCGATGCTGCCCGAGCACCCCAGCGACGACATCGCCCTGCTGGTGGCCCGTACCCGGTTGCTGGGGCCCTCCCGGGTGGCCGAATGGGACGTGCCCTCCGACCCGGCCGCCGTGGCGCCGATCCGGGCCGCCTGCATGCGGCAGCTGGAGTCGTGGGGGCTGGCAGCGATCGAGTTCACCACCGAACTGATCCTCAGTGAGCTGATCACCAACGCCATCCGGTACGGCACCCAGCCCATCAGGGTGCGGCTGCTGCACGACCGCACGCTGATCTGCGAGGTCTCCGACGGGACCAGCGCCTCGCCGCACCTGCGCCGGGCCGCCACCACCGACGAGGGCGGCCGCGGGCTGTTCCTCGTCGCCCAGTTCGCCCAGCGCTGGGGCACCCGCTACACCCCGGCGGCAAGGTCATCTGGACCGAGCAGTCGCTTGAGGACGGGCAGCAGGAGGGCGGCCCGGACTCGGCCGAGGACATCCTCGACCAGTGGGACGACGTACCGGCGCTGTGACCCGGGCCGAGCGCCCGCCCTCGCCGCGTGCCCGGACGCCCGTCGTCCGGTCCGTGCCCGGATGCCCGTCGCCCGGTCCCTGCCCGGATGCCCGTCCGTGCGGCCGTGGCTAAGCTCGGGCGGGGGGCCGACGACCCGATCACGGAGGCTGGCGATGGTGCTGTTGCCCGACGTGCGTGAGGTGGCCCCGCGGCTGGCCACCGGCGCCTTCGTCCTGAATGCCGGACTGACGATGCTGAAGGCCGACCAGGGGACCGCCGAGGGTGTGCACGGGATGGCCTGCACCGCGTATCCCTTCCTGCGGAGGATTCCCGCCGAACGCTTCACCCGGCTGCTGGCGTGCGCGGAGGTCGCGGTCGGCGGGGCACTGCTGGCGCCCTTCGTGCCCAGCCGGCTGGCCGGACTGGCGCTGACCGGGTTCTCCGGCGGGCTGGTCGGGATGTACCTGCGGACCCCGGGGATGCACGAGCCGGGCAGCCCGCGGCCGACCCAGGAGGGCATCCCGCTGGCCAAGGACGTCTGGATGCTGGGGACCGGACTGGGGTTGCTGGCCACGCCGGGCAGGCGGCGCGCCGCGCGGGGCCACCGGTGCGGACGCGGCCACCACCGCTACGGCCGCCAGGCGGCGCGCCGGCACGTGCGGTGCCGCTGCTGGTGAGGGAGAGCGGGTGGCGGACAGCGGGTGACGGCCCGCCCGCCCGCGGCGCGGCCTACGGGTGCCGTCGTACGACCCGTAGCGCGGCGGCGCAGCCCGCACCCGCGAGCGCGGCGAGCAGGAGGACCAGCAGGCCGGTCCGGTCCGGTGACCGGAAGGCCAGGTCGGAGTGGCCGTTCAGCACGAAACCGTCGTAGAACAGCCAGGACACCAGGGCCACGGCCGGCCGCAGCACCGGCCGGGCGGGCACGGCGGCGAGCAGCGTCAGCAGCGCGAAGACGCCGAGTGCCACCGCGGGGTGGGTACCGCCCCCGCTCAGCAGCAGGAGGGTCACCAGCAGCGCCGCGGCGACGGCGCCGAGCGGCAGGGCGAGTTCGGCCCCGAGGGTGCGGCCCGGCGGGGCCGGGTGCACCCGCGCCGGGTGGGGCGGCGCCGCGGGGCGCGGGGGGACGCGGGTGGGCTGCGGGATGTGCGGGATGTGCGGGCGGCCCCAGGACGCCGGGGGATGCAGGGTGACCACGGGAACACCTCCTGCCTCGGAACTCCTGCCAGCGTGCGCGTCCGAGGGGGCTCGAGGCCGCCGTGTCGGCCGCTTTGACGCCGTGTGTACGGGCCGCAGCGGCATCTTGACGCGATCCTGACGCCGGGTTGGCGCACGGAGCGGGCAGAAGTGGCCAGGGTGGCAGAAACGGGCGGTGGCCGGTGATGCATACTCGCTCCTCGTTGCCCGAACCGACGACCGATGAACGACAGGACGATCCGCATGAGCACGCGTACCCAGGCGGAGCCCGCGCCTGCCGCCCCGGCCGTTCCCGGCCAACGGTGGCGCAGCTGGCTGCTGGACGGACTGAGCAGCCGGGCCGCACGGCACCCCGGGCCGCACGGCACGCCGCCGGACGAGCACAAGGGGCACCACTGGTGGCGCGTCATGTGCCTCACGGGTGTCGACTACTTCTCGACGCTCGGGTACCAGCCGGGCATCGCCGCGCTGGCGGCCGGGCTGCTCTCGCCGTTCGCCACGCTGGTGCTGATCGCGCTGACCCTGCTCGGTGCCCTGCCGGTGTACCGCAGGGTGGCCAAGGAAAGCCCGAACGGCGAGGGTTCGATCGCCATGCTGGAGCGGCTGCTGCCCTGGTGGGCGGGGAAGCTGCTGGTCCTGGTGCTGCTGGGGTTCGCCGCCACGGACTTCGTCATCACGATGACGCTGTCGGCCGCCGACGCCTCGGCACACGTGGTGGAGAACCCGTTCGCGCCGCAGGCGTTGCACGGTGCGAACCTGTGGATCACCTTGCTGCTGCTGGCCGCCCTGGGCGCGGTGTTCCTCAAGGGCTTCCGCGAGGCGATCGGCATCGCCGTCGGGCTCGTCGGGCTGTACCTGGCGCTGAACGTCGTCGTGCTGGGCACCGCGGCCTGGCACGTGCTGGCGCACCCGGTGGTGGTCGGTGACTGGTGGGGCGCGATGACCGCCGAGCACTCCTCACCGCTGGCGATCGTCGGGGTGGCGCTGCTGGTCTTCCCGAAGCTGGCGCTGGGCATGTCCGGCTTCGAGACCGGGGTGGCGGTGATGCCGCAGATCCGCGGTGAGGACACCGACACCGCGGCCAAGCCGGCCGGCCGGATCCGCGGCACCCGCCGGCTGCTGACCACCGCGGCGCTGATCATGAGCGGTTTCCTGCTGCTGTCGAGCCTGGCCACCACCCTGCTGATCCCGCAGAAGGAGTTCGAGGCCGGCGGTTCGGCCAACGGCCGCGCGCTGGCCTATCTGGCGCACCAGTACCTGGGCGAAGCGTTCGGCACGGTCTACGACGTCTCCACCATCGCCATCCTCTGGTTCGCCGGCGCCTCGGCGATGGCCGGTCTGCTCAATCTCGTACCGCGCTATCTGCCGCGCTACGGCATGGCCCCGGAGTGGACCCGGGCGGTGCGCCCGCTGGTGCTGATCTTCCTGGCCATCGCCTTCGGCATCACCGTCGTCTTCAACGCCAGCGTCGACGACCAGAGCGGGGCGTACGCGACGGGTGTGCTGGTGCTGATGCTGTCGGCGTCGTTCGCCTCCACCGTCGCGGCCCGGCACCGGCGGCACCGGGCGGCCGCCATCGGCTTCGGCGCGATCACCCTGGTCTTCGGCTACACCCTGGTCACCAATGTGATCGAGCGGCCGGACGGTCTGAAGATCGCGTTGCTGTTCATCCTCGGGATGCTGCTGACCTCGTTCGCGTCCCGGGTGCACCGCGCCTTCGAACTCCGCGCCGTCCAGGTCGACTTCGACGAGACCGCGGGCCGCCTGATCGACGCCGCGATCGCGGCCGGGCCGCTGCGGGTGATCGCGAACGAGCCGCAGGAGCGGGACGCGCAGGAGTACCGGCAGAAGGAGTACAGCCAGCGCGAGGAGACCCACATACCCGACGGGCGGCCGGTGCTGTTCCTGGAGGTGACGGTCACCGACTCCTCGGACTTCACCGCGAACCTGCACGTGCGGGGCGCCGAGGAGTACGGCGCGCAGATCCTGCGGGTGGAGGGCGCCGGTGTCGCGAACACGATCGCCGCGGTGCTGATGCAGCTGCGTGAGCGCACCGGCCAGGTGCCGCACGCGTACTTCAACTGGACCGAGGGGCACCCGCTGAGCCATCTGCTGCGGTTCCTGGTCTTCGGTGACGGTGAGGTCGCGCCGGTGACCCGCGAGGTCCTGCGCCGCGCCGAGCGGGACCCGCGCCGCCGTCCGCGCGTCCACGTGGGCTAGCCGCCCGCAGGCAGCGGAACCTCTGACGCCCGGCCCTCGTGCACCGTGGGGCCGGGCGTCCCGCATGTCGGCACGGTCAGCTGCGGCGGCCGACGGCCTTCGCGCGGGTGTGGGACCAGCCGGCCAGCAGCACGCCCACCGCGACGAGCAGGCCGTGCGCGGCCAGCGTGCCGCCGAAGCCGGCGCCGAGCCAGCCGAGCAGTCCGGTGTTCTGGTGGTCGACGAGCAGCCGGATCGCCCCCTGGGTGAACACCACCATCGTGGCCGCCCCGATGATCTGCAGGATGTCGTACTTCATGGTGCGCAGGTCCCCCTCGCATGCGTGGCCCATCGAGTTTCGTCCCGCAGCGGGACGTTACGAACGTACCATTGCGAAATGGGCGTTCAGCCTTGGAATTGCAGCTGAATTCGCATTCCGTCACACATTTTCAGGTGCCGTGGAGGGGAATTGTGCGTGACGAAAAGGACCGGGTGACCGGTCGTGCGTGCCGTATGTGCGGTACGGCGACGGTGCCGGCCGGGCGCGGGCGGCCGGCGCTGTACTGCTCCCGCAGCTGCCAGGCCAAGGCGTACCGGCGGCGCAAGCAGCCGCCGGCTCCCCGGCCGCGCCGCCGGCCGGTTCCGCCGCGCAGGCCCGGCGCCGCCGGCAGATCGCCGAGGCGCTCTGGCGGATCGCCGCCGAGCGGGGGCTGCACGCGGCGAGCCTGCGGGAGGTGGCCACGGAGGCCGGGGTGTCGCTGCGCGCGGTCCAGTACCACTTCCGGAGCAAGCACCAGCTGCTGGTCGACGCGCTGCACCTGCTGCACGAGGAGAACGAGCGGATCGCCCGGTCCCGGTTCCGCCAGGACCCGGCCGACCCGCGTGCCGTGCTGCGCGCCGTCCTGGAGGAGTTCCTGCCGCTGGACACCCAACGGGCCACCGCACTACGGGTGTTCGCGGCCTATTACGCCCGGAGCCTGACCGATCCGGCGCTCGCCGCGGTCTTCCTGGCCGCCGAGCAGCCCCTGGAGCGGCTGGTGGCGGACCTGATCGGGGCGGCCCGCGACGCGGGGCGGACCGCCCCCGGGCTCGACCCGTGGCGCGAGGCCGATCTGCTGGTCTCCGGGGCGGTCGGACTGGGCGGCGACGTACTGCACCGGCGCCGCACGCTGGAGGACGTCCGGCGCACCCTGGACTACCACCTGGAACGGATCTTCGCCGGGGACCGGGCGCCTACGGCGCAGGTCCCCGGCGGCGGTCCGGGCGAGGACGGTCAGCGTGACGCGGCGGGCTCGGGATAGAACTCGCGCGGCCGGCCGCGGCTGTCCTTGAGCCGGCCGAGCAGACTCGCCGGGTACTCGACGAGCCAGTAGCTCGCGGCGGCCACCGGCAGTGCCGCCAGGAACACGATCAGCAGGGCGGGCCAGAAGCCCGCCTGGCCGCCGGGCAGCAGCCCCGCGTGGTGCAGCTGGAGCATCACCGGTTCGTGCCAGATGAACAGGCTGTAGCTGACCAGCCCGACGGCGGTCAGCCAGCGGGCGGTCAACAGCCGGTGCCAGAGCGGGGGTTGGCGTACGTGGAGGGTGCTGAAGATCAGCACCACCCAGAGCACCGAGGCGATCGGGTGGTAGAAGGTGAAGGTGAAGTTCTCCGGACCGGAGTCCAGGGAGAGCGCGAACAGTCCGGCCAGCGCGAGCCCGGCCGGCAGCAGCGCGGCGCGCGGGCCGAGCCGGCCCCGGTCACCGAGCGCGGCGGTCGCGACGGCCAGCCCCATCCCGGCCGCGAACCCGCCGAAGCGGGCCTGCGGACCGAAGTACACCACCCAGTCGGTGTGCGGCACCCCGAACCCGTAGTGGGCGACGGCGATCCAGGCGAGCGGCGCGGCGTACAGCACCGCGCAGCCCGCCGCGCACACCGCCACCCGGCTGCCGCGCCGCCGCAGCGGCCGGCAGGCCCGTACGGCCAGCGGGCCGAGCGCCACCAGCACGGCGTAGAACAGCACCTCCAGCGACAGCGACCAGGTGGGGCCCAGGGTGTAGAAGATCCGCTGCTGGTCGAAGACGTGGGTGAAGGTGAGGTGTTCCACCAGGTCCCGCCAGTTGCCCGGCAGGGACGGGTTGCGGCCGGCCCAGACGACCAGGACCGCCAGCACGTACAGCGGCAGGATCCGGATCGCCCGCCGGAAGAGGAACAGCCGGGCCGGGCGCAGCGAGCGCCCGTCGATCGCGGCCCGCGCGTACGACAGCGTCAGAAGGTACGCGGACAGCACGAAGAACAGGTCGATGACTTCGAGCGAAAGGGCCGCGCCCACCAGCGGGTTGTCGACCGGCGGGTGGCTGCCCCCGGCGTCGTAGCGGAAGTACTGCTGCCAGACGTGGAAGGCGACGGTGCTCAGCGCCGCCAGTCCGCGGAAGCCGTCGATCGCACCGGCCCGGTTGCCGGGCGGCGCGGCGGCCCGGGTGCTCATCGGGGGGCCACCGCCTTCGCGGCGGCGCGCGGGGTGACCCGCCACTGCCGGTCGCCCAGCGCCTCCTTGAGGTGTGCCTGCCGGGCCACCATGTTCTTGAAGTGGCTGTAGAAGACGGTCGAGACGAGGAGGTACGACCAGAACCACCCGCGGCGCGACCGGAGTTCGGGCACCGCCAGCCGCCAGGCGAAGAGCGCCTGTACGGGACCGGCCGCCAGGGTGAAGAGCACGGCCAGCACGCACACCGGCACGGCCCAGTCGAGGTGCGTGAAGCCGCCGGCCTTCCACGCCGAGTACAGCAGGATGGGCAGGATCTGCAGGGTCAGCCAGGGCTGCACCTCCCGCCAGCCCAGCAGCACGAACAGGCCGAGCTTCTGACGGACCGTGAACACCGGTGACCTAAGGCCCCGCCACAGGTGTTTGAGGGAGACCTGGAGCCAGCCCTGGGCCCAGCGGGAGCGCTGGTTCCACAGCGCCTTGAGGGTGGTGGGCGCCAACTCCCGGGAGATCAGGGTGCGGTCGACCGCGAACCGGGCGCCCTCGCCCAGGGCGCGCAGTGTCGAGTCGATGTCCTCGGTGAGCATCGAGCCGTGCATCCGGGTGCGGGCGAGCAGGTCGGTGCGCCAGAAGCCGTTCGAGCCGCCGAAGACGCCGAAGCCGTAGAGCCGGGTGCGGCCCGGGTGGCTGACCGCGTAGATCGCCTCGAACTCCACCGCCACCAGCTCGGCGACCCGGGAGCTCTCGCCGTTGCGGATCACGCAGTGGCCCTGGACCACGTCGTGGCCGTTGGACAGCCAGTGCCAGGCGTCCTTGAAGGCGGTCGGGGCGGGGTGGTGGTCGGCGTCGAAGATGCCGACGAACTCGCCGCGGACCCGGGTGACCGCGGCGTTGATGTTCTGCGCCTTGGAGGTCGAGCCGGCGACCGGCAGCAGCACCAGCCGCGGGTCGCGGGCGGCGATCTCGCGGAGGGTGTCCTCGACCGGCAGCGGGTGCGGCGTGTTGTACGCCAGCACGATCTCCAGCTCGTCGGGGTAGTCGAGGCGGAGGAACGACTCCACGGTGTCGACGATGGTCGCGGCCTCGTTGGGCAGGTACGCCGCGATGACCGCGCTGGCCGGCGGGTAGGGCGCGCCGGGTTCCTCCGGCCGGGCCGTCGCGTCGAGCGAGAAGAGGCACTCCAGGACGATCAGCACCGCGGAGAGCACCAGTCCGCCCACCACCACCCAGTACATGCCCGAGCCCAGGTCCCAGCCGAGCGTGTACGCCTGCTGATAGAGGGCGAACGGCACCGCGACGCCGAGCAGCAGCGCCAGGACCGGGGAGAGCGCCGAGAGGGCGGGCCGGATCAGCGTGCCGAGCGGCGGCCGGCGGTGCCGGTGCGGCGTGCCGCGCATCCAGGGCGCGTACCGGACCGGCCGCAGGTCCCGGTGGCGGAGCGCTTCCTGCACGGCGTCCAGGGCCTGCGCGGTGGTCTCGGCGCCGGCCGCGCAGCCGGTGAGCGGCAGCCAGCCGACGGCCGGGGTGAGGCGGACGTGCTCGTCGGCGACGATGAAGCGGGTGCCGGCCACGGTGGCGGCGAACTTCGTCAGGCCGCGGCGGGCGGTCTCCTCGTCGACGCCGGGCAGCAGCATCAGCAGATGACCGTCGTCGTCCCAGCCGAGCCGGTCGCAGAAGCTGCCGGCCTGCTCGGCCACCCCGGCCAGCCGCTCGGCGACCTCCCGGCGGACCCGCGGCCCGAGCCGGGCCTCCAGGGTCGTCATCTCGGCGACCCCGACGACGGCGAGCACCCCGCCGTGCCGGGCGGCCTCCGGGCGCTGGAGCTCCCGGTCGAGCTCGTCCAGGAAGTGCGGCTGGGAGTAGAGGCCGGTGCGCGGGTCGCGCAGCAGGCTCTCGACGGGGACCGGGACGCGGCGGAGCTTGGCCTCGATCCGGGCGGAGAGTTCGACCGGGTCGGAGGCCTCGGGTATGCAGTCGTCGGCGCCCTGCCGGAGCATGTCGACGACGTCGGCGGGCTCCGGGGTGGCGGTGACCATGAGCAGCGGCAGCGCCCGCCCGGCGGGGGCGGTGCGGACCTCGCGGATCACCTCCAGGCCGGTGTCGTGGTCCGTGACGCCGCCGGGACCGGCGTACCCGTCGGGGGCGTCGAGGGCGACGATGGCGTCCGGGTGTGCCTGGCCCATCCGCCGGTCGACCTCGCCGGGCGGGGCGTGGGTGACGTCGTGGCCGGTGGCGCGCAGGGTCCGGGTGAGGCGCTCCAGGCGCGGTCCTGGGGCGCCGACGACGAGTACGTGCGTCGTCGGGTCGAGTGCGTCGTCGAGCAGGGCCGTGGGTGAGCCCTGGTGGTTGTCGTGGTGCGAAGTGAGCACCTGGGAATGTCCTTTCGTGCAAGGAGACATGCGAAAGCGGGCCCGGGCGCCGTATGTGCGGCGGTCCCGGACCGTCAGCCGGTTCAGTCGGCTGTCAGATGCATGACATGCGCATCGCCGCGGTCGTTCTGGATGTCCGTCTCTCCGCGGGACGGACGACGACGCGCGGACGCACGGCCGCTAACGCGGCCTCCAAGCCTCGGAACGCATCGCGGCGTTCCTGCATTGCTCGCATATGAAGGGTCCCATCCTGATCGGATTGTGGGGGAGGACCGGATGTCAGGTGTGCAGCCGGCCGGTCCGCGATGCGTTCCGGTCGGCAACGCCAGCCTCGGGGTTCACTGTGACGCCCCACCCTCATCTGCGTAACGCTCTCATTACGGCCCGCCGTCCGAGCGATCTCGATGCGCGCTACCGCCCGGTAAGCACCGGGCTATCGGCTATACCCAGTAAGCGAGTTGATGAGGGAAATGGGACAGATCGTGCACTTCTGACGCACCGACCCCTCACACCGTCCCGGCGCCTTCGAGTCGAAGGGGAAATGGAGGTTCGTACCTATGGACGATCTGTTAATCTGCCCGCTCCTGGATGTTCCTCCATCTCCTCTCCCCCCAAAGCACCCCCGAGCGCCGGGTGCAGCGAGGTGTCCCGTACGTGTACAGCACTCCGTTTTCGCCCGCAGAGGCCAGATCCGCGCGGGCCCGCGTGGGCCTGACCACGGCTCAGGTCGCCCAGTCCATGACGGCCTGCGGCGCACCGGTCCGGCCCGAGCTCATCGAGGCCTGGGAGTACGGCTCCCAGGCGCCCACCGAGGCCCAGCTGTTCGTCCTCGCGGACGTCCTGTGGTGCCCGCCGACCGTGCTGATGGGCGTCGAGCCGCGGACCCTGGCCGAGCACCGGATGGCCCGTCAGATCGGGGTGGACCGGCTGGCCCAGCTGATCGGCATGGACCCGGCGGCCTACCGGGCGGCGGAGGCCGCGAACGGGTGGAACGGTGACTACCGCCAGACCAAGGCCCTGGTGGAGGCGCTCGGGCTGTCGCTGCGGAAGCTGATCGGCGTGATGGGACGGGACGAGGAACTCGCCGGGCACCTGCGGTCGGCCATCGAGGGCCGCTGGAAGGCACACGTCGGTCCGGTCATCGAGATCACCACGCTGAACAAGACCCGGGTGAGCGACGCGCTGCGCACCATGCACGCGGAGTTCGCGGAGTTCTCCGAGCGCTACATGGGACACCTGGTGGCGCGCAACGACGACTCCCGCCTCAAGGAGGTCGCGGCCGAACGGTCGGCGTACCTGCGCCGGCTGGCCGACCACTTCTGGGAGCTGATCGGCGAGGCCGGCGAGGCGCCGCCGTTCAACACCGTGACCACCCACTAGACGGCTCCGGGAGCGCGGCGGGCGGGGAGGGGTATGGGCCCTTCCCCGCCCGCCGCGCGTCCGCGGCCACGCTCAATGCGTCGGCGTGCCCCAATGCGGGCCCTGGGGGCCCTGCGGGCGCTGCGGGCCCTGGGGGCGATGGGGGCCGGGCGGGAAGTGCCGGTCCGGGTCGGGCGGGAAGTGCGCGACCGGGCCCTGCGGGTCGTACGGGGCGGCGGCCGGGCCGGGGAAGCCCAGCGGGTCGGCGGCGCCCAGCGGGTCCTGGTCGGCCGGCGAGGGGTACCCCGCGTCGTCCGCCGGCTCCCCGTCGTCCTCCATCTCGTCCCAGTCGATCTCCACCGAGTTGCGGCGGGTGAAGACGTTGAAGAGCAGGTTCAGCAGGATCGCGGTCAGACCGCCCAGCGTGATCCCGCTGTTGAGGACGGCCCGGACGCCCTCCGGCATCCGCTCGAAGAACGGGGCCACGGCGGTCGGCAGCATCGCGGCGCCGAGGCTGACCGCCAGGATCAGCGCATTGCGCTCCTCGCGCAGGTCCACCTTGCCGAGGATCTGGATGCCGACGGTGGCGACCATGCCGAACATGGAGATCGCCGCACCGCCGAGCACCGGGTGCGGGATCGCGGCGACCAGGCTGCCGACCTTCGGCAGCAGACCGAGGGCGATCATGAAGGCGCCGGCCGCGACCACGACGAACCGGCTCATGACCCTGGACATCCGCACCAGACCGATGTTCTCGGCGAATGCCACGTAGGGGAAGGAATTGAAAAGACCGCCGAGGAGCGTCGCGACGCCGTCCGCGCGCAGCGCCCGGGCGACCGTGTCGTTGTCCACCCGCTTCCGCGTGATC
Organism: Streptomyces endophytica; assembly: GCF_026153355.1. Classification (GTDB taxonomy): domain Bacteria; phylum Actinomycetota; class Actinomycetes; order Streptomycetales; family Streptomycetaceae; genus Streptomyces; species Streptomyces endophytica. The sequence continues at coordinate 6,601,287 of NZ_CP110636.1, forward strand.
TCCCCGATGGCGTAGACGTCACCGGTGGTTTCCACCATCGTGATCAGCATGACGACGACCATCGCGATGATGGGGAACGGCTCGAACTTCGGCATTCCGTAGTGGAAGGGCGTGCTGACCCCGAACCAGTCGGCGTGCTGCACCGCGCTGAAATCGACATCGCCGAAGGCCCAGGCGACCGCGGTCCCGCCGACCAGGCCGAGCAGCACGGCCAGGCTGCTGAGGTACGGCTTGCCGATCCGGACCACGGCGAGGATGAACAGCAGGGTTCCCAGGGCGTATCCGAGGTTCTTCAGGTCGCCGTACTCCGGCTTCCCGATCAACTGCGCACCGCCGGCCGCGTCCTGCAGGGCCTGCGGTATCAGCGTCATGCCGATGATGGTGAGGATCGTGCCGATGACGACCGGCGGGAAGTACTTCACCAACTTGCTGAAGAACGGCGCGAAGAGGAAGGTCGCTATGCCGGCGGTGATCACCGCGCCGTAGACGACGAGCAGTCCCGCGGTGCCGCCGCCCGCCCCCTGGCCGATGGCGATCATCGGGGAGACGGCGGTGAAGGTGACGCCCTGGACCAGCGGCATCTTGGCGCCGATCTTCCAGACGCCGAGAGCCTGGATGACCGAGGCGATGCCGCAGGTGAACAGGTCCGCGTTGATCAGGTAGACGAGCTGTTCGTGGGAGAGTTCCAGGGCGTTCCCGAGCAGGATCGGGACGATGACCGCGGCCGCGTAGAAGGCGAGGACGTGCTGGAAACCGTAGAGGGCGAGTTTGCCGACGGGGAGCACCTCGTCGACCGGATGCGTTTGCTGGCTCGGGAACTGCGGGGATTGCTGTCGGGAGACTCGTGCCATCTCTGCCTTGCCTTCACGAGGTAGGTGAATAAGAAGGACCGGCGCCGTCACGTCCCGGTGGACGGACGGGCCGGCTGGGTCTTACAAAGCCGACGTTGACCGGTGTTGCCGACACCACGTAGCCCTGCGCTGCACTTGCGTCCTGGTTCGGCAGGACTTCCTTCGATCAGCGCGGCAATGTCCGGCATTTCCATGGAATTTGCGGGTGGCGGCCAATCGGATCGCTCACCTTAGTTGACCTTCCGCCTTCCCCGCGAGTAACCGGCGGCGTTCGCTCGCATAAAGCGCCCATAAAGCCTGCCTTGGCATTTATAAAGCGGGATCACCGCATGAATTTCCCTTTTGTGCGGCGGCCTTACCGGGCCTTTGTCGGTGCGGGCGGCGATGGGGAGGACGGCTGCGGACGGGCGGGGCCCGGGCCTCCGCCGTAAAATCCAGGTATGGCTGAGCGGCCGGAGACGCCCACCGCGCCCGAGCTCGTCGTCGAGTCCGACGGCGGCACCCAGGTCATGAATCCCGGCCGGGTCTACCACGTGGGGCGGGACCCGCAGAGCGAGGTCGTGCTGAGCGACGCCCGGGTCTCCTGGCACCACGCGGTGCTGCAGGCCGAGGCGGGCCACTGGACGGTGCGGGACGAGGGCAGTACGAACGGCACCTTCGCGGACGGGCGGCGGGTCGAGGAATCCGGGGTCGGACCGGGCAGTGTGATCCGGTTCGGGAACCCCGCCGACGGGCCGTGCGCGGTGCTCTCCCCGGTGCCCCGCCCGGAGCCGGTCGGGCGCCCGTCCTCCGTTTCGCACCCCGCCGGCACCCGCACCTTCCGCGCCCCCAGTTCCGTACGGCCGATCCCGGCCGCCCGGACCACCCGGATCGGCCGCGCGCCCGACAACGACCTGGTCGTCGACGACCTGTCGGTCTCCCGCCGGCACGCCGAGCTGCGGGCCGGCCCGGAAGGCTTCGAGATCGTCGACCTGGGCAGCCACAACGGCACCTACCTCAACGGCCAGCCGGTCGACCGGGCCCCGCTGGTCCCCGGCGACATCGTCGGCGTCGGCCACTCCGCGTTCGCGCTGGTCGGCGACGAACTGCAGGAGTTCATCGACACCGGCGAGGTCTCGCTGGACGTCCAGGACCTGAGCGTCCGGGTCGACGGCGGCCGGCGGCCGGAGAAGACGCTGCTGGACGGGGTGTCCTTCCCGGTCGGTGAGAAGACGCTGCTCGCCGTGGTCGGCCCGAGCGGCGCGGGCAAGTCGACGCTGCTCAACGCGCTGACCGGGCTGCGCCCCGCGGACGACGGCACGGTGCTCTACGACGGCCGCGACCTCTACCGCGACTACGCCGAGCTGCGCCAGCGCATCGGGCTGGTGCCGCAGGACGACATCCTGCACCTGCAGCTGACCGTGCGCCGGGCGCTCAACTACGCGGCGCAGCTGCGCTTCCCCGAGGACACCGCGAAGGCCGAACGGGAGGCCCGGGTGGACGAGGTGATCCACGAACTCGGCCTGGACGCCCGGGTGAACCAGCCGATCCACAGCCTGTCGGGCGGGCAGCGCAAGCGGGTCAGCGTGGCCCTGGAGCTGCTCACCAAGCCGTCGCTGCTCTTCCTCGACGAGCCGACCTCCGGGCTGGACCCGGGGATGGACCGGTCGGTGATGCACATGCTGCGCGGCCTGGCGGACGACGGCCGTACGGTCATCGTCGTCACCCACAGCGTGCTCAGCCTGGACGTCTGCGACCGGCTGCTGGTCCTGGCGCCGGGCGGCACCATCGCGTACTACGGGCCGCCGGACGAGGCGCTGCCGTACTTCGGGTTCACCCAGTGGCCGGAGGCGTTCGAGGCCTTCGAGAACGAACAGGGCCGGGACTGGGCGGGCACGTACCGGGCCTCGCCGCAGCACCGGCGCTACATCGCGATGGACACCCACCAGCCGCCGCGCGCCCCGGAGGCACCGGCCGGGTCGGTGGCCGCGCACAAGCCGCAGAGCTGGGGCGGCCAGCTGCACACGCTGGTGCGCCGGTACGCGGCGGCGCTGACCGCGGACCGGACCTTCCTGATCATCATGGTCGCGCTGCCGTTCGTGATGGGCGCGATGGCGCACGCCCTGGCGGGGTCCTCGCTCACACCGGAGACCGCGCTCAACGCCCTGCTGATCCTGTGCGTCGGGGCGGTGCTGACCGGCGCCGCCAACGCGGTGCGCGAACTGGTCAAGGAACGGACGATCTACCAACGGGAGAGAGCCGTCGGCCTGTCCCGCTCGGCGTACCTGATGTCCAAGGTGCTGGTGCTCGGGCTGATCACGGTCGTCCAGGCGGTGGTGCTGACGCTGGTTGCCCTGACCGGGGTGAAGCTGAACGCGCCCGGCGGCAAGGGGGTGTTGCTGCCCGCCCTGATCGAAATCATCCTCGCCGTCGCCCTGTTGGCGTTCACCGCCATGATGCTTGGCCTGGTGGTGTCCGCGCTGGTGCGCAAGGAGGAGGTCACCATGCCGCTGCTGGTCCTCCTCGCGATCGTCCAGGTCGTGTTCTGCGGTGCGCTGCTCCGGCTGAACGGCGTACCGGGACTGGAGCAGCTGGCGTGGCTGGTGCCCTCGCGATGGGCGCTGGGCGCCATGGCGGGCACCATCGACCTGCACCGGCTGCTGCCGGGTCCCAGCACCGCGGACCCGCTGTTCCGGCACACCGCCGGGGTCTGGCTGCTCGACATGGGCATGATGGTGGTGCTCTCGCTGGTCGCGGGCTTCGTGGTCACCCGGCTGCTGCGGCGGCACGAACCCGAGATCATGCGCGAGTAGCAGCGAGGAGCCGCCTGTGACCGCCCCCGTGTTCCTCCCCAGCCATGTCGTCCCGCCGGAGGGTATGGCGACGTGGTCGGCCCCGGACGCGACCCTGCCGAGCGCGCCGCTCGATCCGCTGCTGCCGGTCCAGGTCCTGGAACGGCGCGGCGACTGGGCCCTGGCACTGTGTTCCAACGGCTGGTCGGCCTGGGTGGACGGGCGGCTGCTGCTGTCGATCCCGCGCGATCCGCCGTCCGCCGCGCAGCCCGCCGCCCGGACCGCGGACCCGCGGCCGCTGCTGGGCGCGGCGGAGGGTGCGCTGGTCCGCTACCGGCGGCTGGTCGAGGAGCTGGCGGCCGGTCAGCTGGACGGGGAGTCGTTCGCCGAGCGGACCCGGGGCAACCGGATCGGGGTGGTCGTGGACGGCGACGCGATCTGGCTGTACGACGCCCGGCACGAGCGGTGGTGCTACTGCGACGGGGTGTCGTTGCAGACGTACGCGGTGGGGTCCCGGCCGTCGTCGCGCAGCGGCGAGGACGAGACGCCGGCCACCTCCCAGTCGGCCACTCCCCCGCCGGGTGAGTACCGGTGAACGGCCCACCGGACGAGCAGGACCGGTCGCGCACCACCGCGCCCGACTCGTCCGGGCTGCGCGGGCGCCGGATCGCCGAGTACCTGCTGCAGGACGAGATCGGCCGGGGCGGGATGGCGGTGGTCTACCGGGCGGAGGACCTGCGGCTCGGCCGGACCGTGGCGGTGAAGCTGCTGGCGCCCGAGCTCGCCCGCAACGACAGCTTCCGGCAGCGGTTCGCGCGCGAGTCGCGGGTGGCCGCGGCGATCGACCATCCGCACATCGTGCCGGTCTTCGAGGCCGGCGAGACCGAGGGCATGCTCTACATCGCGATGCGGTACGTCCAGGGCAAGGACCTGGCGGCGCTGCTGGCCCGGGAGGGACCGCTCTCGTTGGAGACCACGTGCCGGATCGCGCTGCAGGTGGCCTCCGCGCTGGACGCGGCGCATGCGCACGACCTGGTGCACCGGGACGTCAAGCCGGGCAACATCCTGATCGCCGAGGGGACCGACAGCGACCGCCCCGAGCACGCCTATCTGACCGACTTCGGGCTGACGAAGAAGTCGCTGTCGCTGACCGGGCTCACCAGGGTCGGGCAGTTCGTCGGCACACTGGACTACGTGGCGCCCGAGCAGATCTCGGGCCGGCCGGTGGACGGCCGGTGCGACGTCTACAGCCTGGCCTGTGTGGTCTTCGAGATGCTGACCGGGGCGCCGCCGTTCCGGCGGGAGGACGACATGGCGCTGCTGTGGGCCCACATGAACGCCGCGCCGCCGGTCCTCACCACGCTGCGGCCGGATCTGCCGCCGGCCGTCGACCCGGTCTTCACCCGCTCGCTGGCGAAGACGCCGGACGACCGGTACGAGACCTGCCGGGGCTTCGTGGCGGCGCTGCGCGCGGCTGGGCGGACCGTCACGCCCCCCGCGGAACCGGCAGTTCCGCAAAGTCATCCGCCGACCCGGGTGGACACCACGGGTGCCGCGGCCGGCGTTCAGCCGGAGCCGTCCGGCCTGCGCAGCCCGGCACCGCCGCCCCCGCCGCCCTGGGCGGCCCCGGTGTTCCGGGGCCGGACGCACTAGCGGCGCGGAGGGCGGTGGCCCGGGCCGTCGTCCACCACCTCGCCGCGGTGCCGTACGCCCCGGGCCAGGAGGCTGCCGAGGAAGCCGGTGACCAGTCCCCAGGCGACGCCCACGCCCACCAGCCGGAGGAGCTGGGGCTGCAGGGTGACCCGGCCGCCCAGGTTGCCGCCGAGGTCGCCGATGCCGATCAGGGAGAGCCCGTAGTGGGCGTAGATCCGGGTGAGCATGCCGACGACGAACAGGGTCAGCGCGAGGGCCACCGCCAGCTCCACGGCGTGCCGCCAGGCCGGCCGCCGGGCCGGGGAGCGGACCGCGGACAGGAACGCGGCGGTCAGCAGGACCACCGCCGCGATCACCGGCAGCCACCAGGCGCGGCCGTCCTGTTCGGCGAGCGAGCCCAGGTCGAGGGTGCCCTGCTCGTGGGTGCGCAGCACCCGGTCCACGACCTGCGGCAGCGGCAGCCCGATGGCTTTGTCGACATGTCCGGTCCAGCCGCCGCCGGTCCCGATGCCGAGCGCCATCCAGGCGAGGTTGGGCAGCCCTAGGAAGACCACCGCGAGGGTGTCCGTGGGGTGGTCGCCGGTGATCAGCTGGATGACGGCGATGACCAGCGCGATCGCCACGTAGACCAGCAGGGTCAGCACCATGGCGAAGGCGGGCGGCCGCAGCGAGTCCTGGTAGTGCAGCAGCCGGGAGGAGAGCGGGGCACGGCGGGAGACCAGGAAGGCCAGCGCGAGCACCGCCAGCACCCACAGCAGCCCGAAGCCCAGCGTCGCGCCCAGGTCGGGGCGGAAGCCGACGGTGGGGGTGGTGCCCAGTTCGGCGCCGATCTCGTCGGCGAGGTCGTTGCCCACCGAGATCCGGAAGCTGTGCCGGGCGGCGAGCGCGATCAGCAGCAGGAGGACCAGCCAGCACACGGCCGTCCGGGCGACCCGGGCGAGCAGTTCCGCGGTGCCGGCCACCGCCCGGTGGCGCAGCGGCAGCAGGAAGACGGCGGCGGTGACCAGCGCACCGGCCAGCGTGACCGAGAGCGGTACGACGTCGAGCGCGGCGTCCGCCTGGACGATGATCCCGGCGTCGCCGGTCAGGCCGATCGAGCCGCCGGCGGCGACCACGACGGTGGCCGCGACGACGGAGGGGAACGCCCCGCCCGGCAGGTCCGTGGCGCCGGCCGCCCACAGGCCGAGCGCGGCGACCACGATCATGGTCACGAGACCGGCGGCGGCCGCCCCGAGGGCCTGCGCCCAGCCCCGGAGGACGGCCGGTACGCCGCCGGGGCGGACCGGACCGGGACCGGCCGGGGCGGGGCCTCGGATCTGGCTCACGCGCTGCCTCCTCACCCTCCCCGGCGTTCAGCAATTGCCACAACTGCCGCAATTACCTCATCCGTCGAACGTGCCCGCCACCGTAGGCACGCCCCTTTCCGCACGCGCGCACCCTCGTCGTCCCGCTTGCGGACCGCGCCGACCTGAGGCAGACAATTGCCTATAGGGGGAATAAAAGCACCACATCCGCGTGGCCGGATGGCCCTGTGCCGGAAGAGGGACCCGTGACATCTCCACCGCCGCCCGACAGCCACCCCACCGGGCCGCCCACCGGCCCGCTCTCGGGCCGGCCGTCCGTCCCCCCGCACGAGCCGACGCGGGTGGGCTCCGGCCCCGGGCGCCCCCAGCCGCAACCCAGCAGGCCGGAAGGGCCGCGGCCGCCGGGCGGCCGGGGCGGCGGCGGGGCGGTGGCTGGGGCGGCGGAACCGGGGGCGGCGGTCCCTGGTGGCGCTCCGCGCCCCGGGTCGCCATCGTGGCCGCGGCCGTCGTGGCGGCGGTGATCCTGACCATCGTCCTCACCCGGCCGGGCGGCGGCTCCGCCTCGGCCGAGCTGTTCGCCGAACCGGCCGGCTCGACCGGCCAGAACCCGGTCACCGCATCCACGGCGAACGAGTCCAGCCCTGCTCCCTCGATCCGCCCCATGAAGCCCTCCCAGGGCACCAACAGCCAGATCCCCGGCTCGATGCCGGGCCTCTACGGCGGCACCGAGCACACCTCGAGCTGCGACGTCGAGAAGCAGATCAAGTATCTGGAGAGCCAGCCGGCGAAGCGGCAGGCGTTCGCCGGGGCGCTGGACAAGGCGCCCGGTGACGTCCCGTCGTACCTGCGGTCGATGACGCCCGTACAACTGGGTTACGACACCCGGGTCACCAACCACGGCTACAAGGACGGCAAGGCCTACGGCTTCCAGTCGGTCCTGCAGGCCGGCACCGCCGTCCTGGTGGACAGCTACGGGGTGCCGCGGGTGCGCTGCAAGTGCGGCAACCCGCTGACCGAGCCGGAGCCGCTGGCGCAGGGCGCCAAGACGACCGGCCAGACCTGGCCCGGCTACCAGCCCACCAACTCGGTCGTCGTCACGCCCGCCAATTCCGAGATCCAGGAATTCACCCTGCGCAACCCGAAGACCGGCCAGTGGTTCAAGCGGCCCAAGGGCGAGTCCGGCGTGACCGGGGACCACCCGTCGGCCCCGCCGAAGGAGACGCCCAGCGGCCCGCCGTCCTCGATGCGCCCGTCCGGGCCGCCCTCACCGGGCGAGACCGTACCGGGCTCCCCGACGACGGAACCCGGCACGCCGCCCTCCGGTGGTTCGTCACCGCCGGGGAGCAGTACCGGCAGCGGCTCCAGCTCCGAGGGCGGGACGCCGCCCGAGACACCGAGCGTCCCCAGTGAGGGCACGACCGGCGGCGAGTCGTCCACGGGCGGCCAAACGCCCGGCGGGTCCACACCGGGTGGCTCCACACCGGGCGGATCGACCCCCGGTGGCGGATCGTCGGGCAACGAGTCCCATCCGAGCGGCGGCGGGGCGACGCCGGCCCCGGCCACCTGACGCGGCCGCACACCGCTCGATATCGAACCGTGTCCTGAAATTCCGGCACGGCGGACAACCTCCACAGCGGACACACCCTCTGCATAGGCGGCGGGTGCATGGGCAGCCTTGACGGTTCCCCCCTTTCCAGGGCCGGGCCCCGCCACTGTCAGCGTTCTGCTTTGGAGGGACCTCGTGCACGCCGCACTCCGCCGCCACCCCGCCCGGTTGATACCCGTTCTCGCCGCGGCGGGTCTGCTGACCGCGTGCGGCGGCGGCGCCGGCTCGACGAAGGCCGACGAACCGCCGGCCAAGGTGACCGTCACACCGGCCGCGGGCAGCAAGGAAGCCAAGCTCGGCTCGGCGATATCCGTACGCGCCACCGGCGGCAAGCTGACCTCGGTCGACGTCAAGGACGACAAGGGCGGCACGGTCGACGGCCGGCTGTCCGGTGACGGTACGTCATGGACCTCCAACGGCAAGGTCAAGCCGGCGACGACCTACACCGTACGGACCCGGACCACCTCCGACCAGGGCCGCAAGGCCGCGGCCAGCTCGACCTTCAGCACCGAGAAGGCCGACAAGATCAACAAGCTCACCAACACCCCGGGCGGCGGCCAGACCGTCGGCACCGGCATGCCGATATCGATACTCTTCGACCACCCGATATCCCAGGACCGGCGCGCCGAGATCGAGAAGGCGCTGAAGGTCAGCACCCAGCCGAAGGTCACCGGCGCCTGGGGCTGGGTCAAGGACTACTCCGGCAAGGACCGGATCGACTGGCGCCCCAAGGACTACTGGCCGACCGGCACCAAGGTCTCGGTGAAGGGCGCGCTGTCCGGCATCAACTCGGGCGACGCCGGCGGCTGGTTCGCCCGCGACTACAACTTCGGCTTCAGCATCGGCGCCGACCACAAGGCCGTCATCGACGTACCGGCGCACCGCCTGACGATGTACGAGAACGGCAAGAACGTCGGCACCATCACCGGCTCCGCCGGCTCCCCGGATGACCCGACCCGCGGCGGCGTGCACACCGTCCGCAGCAAGAACGCCGCCGAGACCATGGACTCCGCCACCATCGGCCACGGCAGCGAGTGGATGCTGGACTCGCAGTGGGTCACCCACCTCACCGCGTCCGGGACCTTCCTGCACTCCGCCCCGTGGAACAAGTCCCTCGGCGTGGTCAACAACAGCCACGGCTGCTTCGGCATGACCACCTCGGACGCCAAGAAGGTCTACGACTTCCTGAGCATCGGCTCCACGGTCGAGGTGAAGGGCACCTCCAACCCCAACAAGACCGACGTGGGCAACGGCCTGGAGGTCTGGCAGGAGAGCTGGCAGCAGTGGCAGCAGCGGAGCGCCCTGAAGTAGCCCCGAGCGACACCGCGCCTTCCGGCCCAGGCACCGGCCGGGCCGGAAGGCACCCCGGTCAGCGGATCCCGTCGGCCGTACGGCGGTAGGTCGAGCGCCGGTCCTCGATGTCCGGCCAGCGGTCGCCGTAGACGGTGTCCAGGATGCCCGGCTCCCGGAGGAAGTCGTGCGGGAAGCCCAGCGGCACCGCGCTCACCCGGTCGAGCCGGGCCCGGGCGTCCGCGTCCAGCTCGACGCCGACGCTGGCGAGGTTGTCGGCGAGCTGGCTCTCCTTGGTGGCGCCGATGATCGGGATGATGTTGCCGGGCCGGCCGCGCAGCCAGGCCAGCGCCACCTGCGCCGGGCTCCAGCCGCCCTGTTCGGCGATCTCCAGCACCGCGTCGACGGTCTCGTCCACGTTGTGGTCACGGACGACCTCGGCATCGACCGTGGTGAGCCGGCCCTGTTCACCGCGGCGGTACTTGCCGGTGAGCTTGCCGGCCGCCAGCGGCGCCCAGGCCAGTACGGCCAGGTCGAAGGCGCGGGCCTGCGGCAGCAGTTCCCGCTCCGGGGTCCGCTCCAGCAGGTTGTAGCGCAGCTGCGAGCCCGCGAAGGCGGTCCAGCCGCGCAGTTCGGCGAGGGTGTTGGCCTGGGCGATCTCCCAGGCCGGCCAGTCCGAGACACCGACGTAGAGCACCTTGCCGGCCCGCACCACGTCGTCGAGCGCCCGCATGACCTCCTCGACCGGCGTGAAGTTGTCCCGGGCGTGCACCCACAGCACGTCGAGGTGGTCGGTCCGCAGCCGCGCGAGGCTGGCCTCGACCGAGCGGATCAGGTTCTTGCGGTGGTTGCCCGCCGCGTTCGCGTCGCCCTTGCGTGTGACGCAGGTGTACTTGCTCGCCAGGACGAAGGCGTCCCGGCGGCCCGCCAGGAGTTCCCCCAGCATCCGCTCGGAGGAGCCTTCGGTGTAGTTGTTGGCGGTGTCGAGGAAGTTGCCGCCCGCGTCGGCGTAGGCGTCCAGGATCCGGGCGCTGGTCTCCTTGGGGGTGCCCCAGCCCCATTCCTCGCCGAACGTCATCGTTCCCAGGCTCAGCTCGCTCACCCGCAGGCCGGTCCTGCCGAACAGTGTGTAGCGCACGTGGTTCCCTTCGGTCCGCTCTGGCCGGTTGTGGTCCGCACGTCACGCTAGGAGCTGGAGCGCACTTCAGGGCAAGTCACGGCGCGTACGGGCGCGCGCGTCACCGGACGCCGCCCCGGTGGGCGGTGCCGTGCCGGGGCGCCCGCGTGTGCCGCGGACGCCCCGTCGGGTGTTACGTCAGCCGGTGATGATCGCCGGGTCGCTGACGCCGACCTGGCCGTTCTCGACGTGGCCGGCGAACCGGCGCAGGAAGGCCTTGTCGGTGTCGGAGGTGACCGACAGGTCGTACCAGCGCTTGCTCGCCCGCAGGTCGATCTCCTGCTTGACGGTGGCGCCGGCGCGGACCGGGTAGGTCTGCGCGGCACCGCCGTAGGCGTTGGTGACGGTGAGGTGGGCGGTCGTGCTGCCGGGATTGGTCAGCGTGAGGACCAGGCGCCCGGTGGCCGCGTCATGACGGGCGGTCACCTCGGGGCCCTTCTTCTTGCCGTCGCCCTTGAAGGTGCGCAGGAAGCCGTTCGGCCCGAAGACGGACAGGTCGTAGACGCCCTTGGAGTAGGCGGTGTTCCAGGTGTCGGAGATCTTCTTGCCGGCCTCCGTGGTGTACGTCCAGGGGCCGTCGGTGCGGTTGCCCGCGGTGACGGTGAAGCAGGCGCCGGCCCGGGCGCCGGCGCTGAAGGTGAGCGTGAAGCGCCCGGTGGACGCGGTGCCGGCGCCGTCGACCAGCGGCGCGTACCGCAGCGGGCGGGACGGCCGGGAGCCGGGCTCCTGCTTGGGCAGCACGGGGTTGGCGGGCGGCTTGGGGACGTAGCTGTCGTGCCGGTCCCGGTCCGGCGGCTGGTAGCCGTCGGTGTCCGGCAGCGCGGCCGGCTTGGTGTTCTCCAGGGAGAAGTCGAAGGCCGAGGTCAGGTCGCCGCAGATGGCCCGCCGCCAGGGCGAGATGTTGGGCTCGTGCACCCCGAAGCGGCGCTCCAGGAACCGGATGATGGAGGTGTGGTCGAACGTCTCGGAGCAGACGTAACCACCGGTGCTCCAGGGCGAGACGACGAGCATCGGCACGCGCTGGCCGAGGCCGTAGGGGCCGGCCGAGTAGGTGGCGTTGCCGGAGAAGGAGTCGAGCGTGGTGTCCACGGTGGACAGGCCCTGTGCGGCGGAGGCCGGCGGGTAGGGCGGGACGACGTGGTCGAAGTACCCGTCGTTCTCGTCGTACGTGATGAACAGGGCGGTCTTGCTCCACACCTCGGGGTTGGAGGTGAGCGCGTCCAGGACCTGGGAGACGTACCAGGCGCCGTAGTTGGCGGGCCAGTTGGGGTGCTCGGAGAACGCCTCGGGGGCGGCGATCCAGGAGACCTGGGGCAGCTTGCCGGCCTTGACGTCGGCCTTGAGCCGGTCGAAGTAGCCGTCGCCCTGCTTGGCGTTGGTGCCGGTGCGGGCCTTGTCGTAGAGCGGGTCGCCGGGCTTGGCGTCGCGGTACTGGTTGAAGAAGAGCAGCGAGTTGTCGCCGTAGTTGCCGCGGTAGGCGTCGTCGATCCAGCCCCACTTGCCGTTGGCGTCCAGGCCGTCGCCGATGTCCTGGTAGACCTTCCAGGAAATCCCGGCCTTCTCCAGCCGCTCCGGGTACGTCGTCCAGCTGTAGCCGAGCTCTTCGTTGCCCAGGACCGGGCCGCCACCGGAGCCGTCGTTGCCGACGTGGCCGGAGAACATGTAGTAACGGTTGGGGTCGGTGGCCCCGATGATCGAGCAGTGGTACGCGTCGCAGATGGTGAACGCGTCGGCCAGCGCGTAGTGGAACGGGATGTCCTTGCGGGTCAGATAGGCCATCGTGCCGGTGCCCTTGGCGGGGATCCAGCTGTCGTACTTGCCGTTGTTCCAGGCCTTGTGGCCGCCGGCCCAGTCGTGGTTGAGGCCCTCGATGAACTGCATGCCGAGGTTGTCGGCGTCGGGCTGGTACGGCAGGACGTCCTTGTCGCCGTCCGGCTGGTGCCACACGGACTTGCCGCTCTCCAGGATGACCGGGCGCGGATCGCCGAAGCCCCGGACGCCCTTCAGGGAGCCGAAGTAGTGGTCGAAGGATCGGTTCTCCTGCATGAGCACCACGACGTGCTCGATGTCCTTGATGGAGCCGGAGCTGCGGGTGGCGGGGATGGCGGCGGCCCGGGCGATGCTGCTGGACAGCGCCGAAACGCCCGCGGTGGCACCGGCGATCTGGAGGAATCGCCGCCGATTGAGTTCAGCCATGAGTCTGAGGACCTCGCGATATGGGGGGGCTGGGGAATGGGGGCGGTGCTGTTCGGTTGTGTGAGGTGCTGTGCGGTGACAGCGTCAGCAGAGTGTTCCAAGAGGAACGAGCGTCAGGGAAGGGGGGGTGTCCCATGTGTGACGGATCGCCGTACGAACAGCGAACTCCCTGGTCGGAGCGGTCGGGAGGGAGGGGCGCGGGGCCCGCTCGGTGACCTGGGCCGGTGGCCGCCCGGCGCGTACCGGGATCCGGGCGGCCACCGGGTGGGTCAGCCCGGCACCACCGCCGGGCCACCGTGGCGGGTCAGCCGCCCGGTGCGGTGCAGACCGAGGAGGGCCGCGCCGCACGCCAGACCCAGCGCGGGCAGGACGAGCCAGGGCAGTGCGGGCAGTCCGGCCGACCGGGAGGCGTCCAGGGCGGCACCGGTCAGCAGGTTGCCCAGGGTTATCCCGATCCCGCAGAAGGTGTTGTAGAGCCCGTAATGGGTGGCGACGAGGCGGTCACCGGACAGCCGGACGATGGTGTCCATCTCGAACGGGTAGGTGATCATCGTGCCGACCGCGAGCAGCAGCGCGGACAGCGCCGGCGGGACGGCCGCGAGCGCCCAGCGCCCGGGGCCGGCGTCCGGGACCGGCAGCGCGGTGGCGGCCAGCAGGGGCAGGAACGCCAGCGCCATGGTGAGCAGGCCCCACGCGAGCGCCCGGCCGGCCGGCATCCGGGCCCTGCACCAGCGGGTCACCCGGGTCTGCCCGAGGATCGTGCTCAGCCCCGAGACGGCGAACAGCGCGGCCACCGCCGCGGTGCCGAACGGGCCCTCGCCGCCCAGCCGTTTCACCTCCAGCGGCAGCGCCAGGTAGACCTGGAAGGACAGCACGTACGAGCCGGTCATGGCGGCGGAGAAGAGCAGGAACGGCCGGTTGGCCAGGACGCCCCGCCACTGCGCGAGCACACCGGTGTGCCGGCCGGCGGCGCGCTCCCGTTCCGCCCGGCCGCCGCGGGCCGGCAGCGCACGGATCTGCACGACGCTCAGCAGCGCGAAGACCCCCGCCGCCACCAGGCAGGTGACCCGGAAGCCGGCTCCGGTCAGCACCATGCCGACCAGCGGGCCGAGCAGGATCCCCGCCTGGTAGAAGACGTTGAAGAGGGCGAACGCCTCCAGCCTGCGGTCCCCCGTCGCCGCCGCCAGGTACGCCCGGACCGCCGGGTTGAACAGCGCCCCGGCCAGCCCGGTCGCCGCGGAGGCCGCGAGCAGCGCGGGCAGCGAGTCCACCAGTCCGAGGGTCGCGAAGCCCAGCGTGCGCAGCACGCAGCCGGCCACGATCAGCGGCTTGTAGCCGAACCGGTCGGCCAGTGTGCCGCCGACCAGGAACATCCCCTGCTGGCTGAAGTTGCGTACCCCCAGCACCAGTCCGACCAGCCAGCCGGCCAGTCCGAGCGTCCCGGACAGATGCGCGGCCAGATAGGGCATCAGCATGTAGAAGCCCAGGTTGATGGTGAACTGATTGACCATCAGCAGCTGGGCGCTGCGCTCGTAGGAACGCAGCTGGGCGAGCGTGCCCTTCACCGGACCACCTCCGGCGCCCCGGGCAGCCCGCCGAGCGGATCGACGACCGCGGTGCACCGGCTCCAGGCCGTCACCTCCCGTTCCCCCGGCCGGTGCAGCGTCTGGGGCCCGTCCGCCGGCGGGGCGTCGAGCAGCCCGTGGGCCGCGCAGTACTCGTCGTCGTAGACCGTGCTCAGATAGCGCTGCGGTCCGTCCGGGAAGACGGCCGCGATACGGGTGCCGGGCGGCTCGGTCCGGGCGAGCCAGCCGGCGACCAGCGCCACCGCGCCGACGCTCCAGCCGCCGGTGGCGTAGTGCGAGGAGGCCAGCTTGCGGCAGGTCCACACCGCCTCGCCCGGTGCGACCCAGTGCACCTCGCTGAACTGGTCGTAGGCGACGTTGCGCGGGTGGATGCTGGAGCCCAGCCCGCGCATCAGCCGGGGCCGGGCGGGCTGGCCGAAGATGGTCGAGCCGATGGTGTCGACGCCGACCAGCCGCAGGTCCGGGTAGAGCTGGCGCAGGACCCGGGAGACGCCGGCGGAGTGCCCGCCGGTGCCCACGCTGCACACCAGGACGTCGATGTGGCCCAGCTGGCCGGCGAGTTCGAGGGCGAGCGGCAGGTAGGCGGTGGTGTTGTCGGGGTTGTGGTACTGGTCGGGGCACCAGGAGCCGGGGTGGGTGGCGAGCAGTTGGGCGACCCGGTCGCGGCGGGCCTGCTGCCAGCCGCCGGTGGGATGCGGTTCGGCGACCAGCTCGACGTGTGCGCCGTAGGCGGTCAGCAGCCGGGTCATCGAGGGTTCCAGACCGGGGTCGGTGACCAGGCTGACCGGGTGGCCGTGGACCATTCCGGCGAGCGCCAGGCCGAGGCCGAGGGTGCCGCTGGTGGATTCGATGATCCGGGCGCCGGGCCGCAACTCGCCGCGGGCCCGGGCGCGTTCGACCATGTGCAGGCCCGGCCGGTCCTTGATGCCGCCCGGGTTGCGGCCTTCGAGCTTGGCCCAGAAGCCGCGGCCGGGCGGGGTGAGCGGCTCGGAGACGTACAGCACGGGGGTGTTGCCCACCAGGCCGGGGATGCCGGCGGCGGGGGCGGCCGGGCTCCACGCGCGGGCCGGGGCGGGGATCGGGACCCGGGCCGCGGGTCCGGGTTCGGGGTGGCCGTGGAGTCCGTGGCCGGTGGTCGTGGGAAGAGGGTGCATGACTCACTCGCGTTCGGTGTGCGGAGGACAGGGACGCTCGTCCCGCGCCGGCACGGGAGGCCGGCGCGGCCACGGGCTCCTATCTCCGGCACCGGCACAGGGCGTGCAGGGTCGCCCGGCCGCCCCGCTCCGTCCCGGGCCGGGCGTCCGCCCGTTCCGCGGTGGCCGGTTGGGCGCCCGCCGCGCACAGCGCTCTCCCGAGGACACCGGGCAGCGCGGCGGCCGTCGGCGCGCCCGCGGCGGTACGTCCCTGGGGGACCTGACCGGACGGCCCCGGCAGGCACGTGTCGGCCGCGTGCCCGCCGCCCTCCCCCGCTTCCGCCGGCGGCCGGGCCACCAGGGGCACGGACGGTCCCGGCGCGGCGGCGACCGCCCGGGGACCGGCCGCATGGTGGTGCCCGCCCACACCGGTGGCACAGGGGAAAAGCACCGACAGCAGGCCGACGCACAGCAGCACCAGTGGTGTCAGCCGGAGCGGAACGCGGGGCGGTGCGGGGGACGGTGTGCGGGACCGCGTGCGGGAGGTCGGCAGGCGGAACGGGACGAGGGCGCGGCAGGGCACGGGGCCTCCGTAGGGCTGCCGCCGCGACGCGGCCGGAGCGGGCGCTCAGGGCCGCGGGCAGGCGGGAACGGCAGGGCTGGGTCCGGAAGTGGCCGGAATCTAGACCTGCTGCACCACGGAGACGGGGGTGCCGCTCGGCGGCGATAGGGCGGACGGGGTGCCGGGAAGACGGCCGCAGCGGACCGGTACCGGCGCGGGCCGGGCCGGGCCGGTCAGCGGGCGGGCACACGGGGGCGCCACCGGGCCGCCCTGCTGGGGCTGGCCGGCGAGGCAGAGCTCGTCGGAGTGGTGGCCGCCGGGGTCGTGCCGGTGCTCCGCGGGCCCGGCGTCCTCGGGGGCGAGCCAGGCGCCGGGGCCGGCGGCCGCGGAGGCCGCGACCGGAACGGCGCTCACCGGATGGCCCTCGGGGCTCTCCGCCCGCGCACCGTGGGCGACGAGCACGCCGAGCAGCAGCGCGGCCAGCCACAGCAGCGGGAACGGGACCGCCGAAGGGCGGTGCCGTCGCGCGCCGTTGAGGCTCCGGGCCGTTGCCATGCCGCGATCGTAACCGCAGCGGACGGCCGGCGTCCGGCTCAACTGCCGTCGCGGGGGCGGATATCGGCCGGTGGGCGAGGCGTGCCGGGTCACGCCGTGGCGGACGCCTCGCCGGGTTCGGTGACCGTGACCCCGTCCTGTCGCGGACGTATCAGGCGAGGCGGGCGGGCTCGGCGAGCGGCTCGGCCGGTAGGACCGGGGGACCGCCGGCCGGCCCTTCTCGTCGGGCACGCTGCGCAGCGGGACACGGCCGGCCAGCCGCGTCTTGCGGGTCGCCTCGACGCGCCGGGTGAACCAGATGACCTTGCCGTCGGGGGTGCCGCAGGTGCCCCAGCTGTCGCTGAGCGCGGCGACCCGGGAGAGCCCGCCGCCGGCGGCGCTCCGCAGCTTCGGCAGCCGCGGGCCCTCGTCGGCGACGGAGGCCGTCAGATTGCGGCCGGACCAGCGGAGTTCGACGACGCAGCGGGCCTCCGGGCCGATGTGGCGATGGACGTTGGTCAGGAGTTCCGCGACTCCCCGGCATACGGGCGGGATATGGAGCTCGAGGTCCCAATACCTCAGGTGCGCGGCAAGAATCCGCTGGATCTGCGGCACGCGCTCCGCCGAAGCATGCAGTTCGACCGTGTAGTGCCGGTCGCTGGGAAGTCTCATGTCGTGGCTCCTCACCGCGAGAGGCTCACGTCCTTCACCTCGTTGGACCAACGAACCCCGAACACGAAGAGTGAGCATCTGGTACGTATGGGTCATTGTCATGCTGGCCCGCCCACCGGGGGCCCGCAACAGCTCAGCGGCCACCGGGCTCCTCGGCGCTCACCTGATACGACCCGCTCACAAGTGGGGCAGCACCTTGTCCGGGGTGAGCGGAATGTCGCGCAGCCTTACTCCAGTCGCGTGCCACACGGCGTTGGTGACGGCCGCCGCGGTGCCCACGATGCCGATCTCGCCGATGCCCTTGCTGCCCATGGGGTTGAGGTGCGGATCCTCCTCCTCGACCCAGTACGCCTCGATCCGCGGCGCGTCGGCGCAGGCCGGCACGTGGTAGCCGGCCAGATCGCACCCGGCGAAGCCGCCGAACTCCGGGTCCACCTCGCTGCCCTCGGTGAGCGCCATGCCCAGCCCCATGGTCATCCCGCCGATGAACTGGGAGCGCGCGGTACGGGGGTTCAGGATGCGGCCGGTCGCGAACACGCCCGTCAGGCGGCGCACCCGGATCTCGCCGGTGACCGTGTCGACCTGCACCTCGGCGAACGTGGCACCGAACGAGTGCCGGGCGTACGGGGACCGTTCGGAGGTCTCCTGGCGGGTGTCGGCGGCGACCGTGAAGCCGTCGGCCGGGAGCGGCCCGACGTGGTCCCGCAGCCGGGCCCGCAGCGCCGTGCACGCCTTGTGGACCACCCAGCCCCACGAGCCGGTGCCGGCCGAGCCGCCGGCCAGCATCGCGGGCGGCAGATCGCTGTTGCCGATCTCGACCCGGACCCGGTCCTCCGGGGCCATCAGCGCGCCGGCGGCGATCTGCGCGAGGACGGTACGGGCGCCGGTGCCGATGTCGGTGGCGTTCACCCGGATCCGGAAGGTGCCGTCGCGGTCGGCGTGCGCCTCGGCGTCGGAACCGACGATCAGGACGGGGTAGGTGGACGCGGCCACACCGGTGCCGAGCAGCAGATCGCCCTCGCGGCGCACGCCGGGGCGCGGGTCGCGCGACGACCAGCCGAACCGCTCGGCACCGTCGCGCAGACAGCCCACGAGGTGCCGGCTGCTGAAGGCCCGGTCACTGTCCGGCTCGGTGTCCGGTTCGTTGCGCATCCGCAGTTCGATCGGGTCGATGCCCAGCCGGACGGCGAGTTCGTCCATGGCGGACTCCAGGGCGTACATGCCGGGGCACTCGCCCGGGGCGCGCATCCACGAGGGGGTCGGTACGTCGAGCGGGACGACGCGGTGCACGGTGCGGCTGTTCGGCGCGGCGTACATGACGCGGGCCGGCACCGCGGCCTGCTCGACGAACTCGGTGACGGTGGAGGTGTGGGTGGCGCTCTCGTGGGACAGCGCGGTGATCACGCCGTCGCTGCCGGCGCCCAGCCGCACCCGCTGGATCGTCGGGGCGCGGTGGCCGACGACGTCGGGCATCTCCCGGCGCGGCACGGAGACCTTGACCGGCCGCCCGGTGTGGCGCGCGGCCATCACGGCCAGGACGACCTGCGGCCGCGGCGTCCCCTTGGAGCCGAAGCCGCCGCCGACGTGTTCCGAGACGACGGTGATCTCGCTCTTGTCGAGCTTGAAGAGGGCGGCCAGTTCCTCACACGTCTTGGTGGCCCCCTGGTTCGAGTCGTGGACCGTCAGATGCCCCTCGCTCCAGTGCGCGGTCGAGGCGTGCGGTTCCATCGGGTGGTTGTGCAGCGGGGGCACGTGGTAGGTCGCGTCCACGGTGACCGGCGCGGCGGCGAACGCCCCCTCGAAGTCGCCGCGTTCCCGCGTCCCCGGATAACCGCCGTTGACCTCCTCCGGCTCGTACAGCCGCGGGTGGTCGGCCCGCAGCAGGACGTCGGCGCCGTCGTCGGTCTCGTACGTCACCCGGACGGCCTCGGCGGCCGCCCGCGCCGTTTCGAGGGTGTCGGCGACGGCGAGCGCCACGTACCAGCCGCGGTGCGGCACCCGGTCCTCCTGGAGCACCGACAGGGTCGGGTCCTCGGCGGCGGCCAGCCGGGGCGCGTTCTCGTGCGTGAGCACCGTGATCACACCGGGCAGCGCGAGCGCCTCCGCGGTGTCCACGGCGGCGACCCGGCCGCGCGGGACGCCCGCGGCGACCGGCCAGCCGTAGGCGCAGCCGGGCGGGGTGTGTTCGGCCGCGTAACGGGCGGCTCCGGTGACTTTCTCCCGGCCCTCCCGCCGGACGAGCGGTTCGCCCAGGGGGTACGGGGGTGGGCCGAGCGGGAAGGTGTGGGGGCTCATGAGCGGGTCCTTGGGTGCTCCTGGAGACCCTGGTGGGTCCTGGGGTGGGTGGAGGTCAGCCGCGGGCGGGTGGGGCCGCCAGTTCGGTCAGGACGGCGACGGCGAGGTTGCGGGCCAGCGGGACCTTGAACCCGTTGTCGCGCAGCGGCTCGGCGGCGGCGAGTTCGGCCTCGGCGGCGCGGGCGAAGGTGTCCTCGGTGGCGGGGGCGTCCCGCAGCACCTCTTCGGCCGCGCGGGCCCGCCACGGCCGGTGCGCGAGCCCCCCGAACGCCAGCGCGGCGCGCCGTACGACACCGTCCCGGACGTCCAGCACGGCGGCGACGGAGGCGAGCGCGAAGGCGAACGACGCGCGGTCGCGGGCCTTGCGGTAGCGGGACCGCGCCCCGCGGTCCGCTGGCGGCAGCTGCACGGCGGTGATCAGTTCGCCGGGCCGGATGACGGTGTCCTGCTCGGGGTGGTCGCCGGGCAGCCGGTGGAACTCGGTCACCGGCACGCTCCGGTCGCCGTCCGGGCCGTGCAGGTGGACGGTCGCGTCGAGGGCGGCCAGCGCCACCGCCATGTCGGAGGGCTGGGTGGCCACGCAGTGCGGGGAGTGGCCCAGTACGGCGAGGTCGCGGTGGATGCCCTCACGGGCCGGACAGCCGGACCCCGGCTCACGCTTGTTGCAGGGCTTGGAGACGTCCTGGAAATACAGGCAGCGGGTGCGCTGCAGCAGATTGCCCCCGGTGGTCGCCGTATTGCGCAGCTGGCCCGAGGCGCCGGACAGCACCGCCTGCGACAGCACCGGGTAGCGCTCGCGCACGGGGGCCGCCGCGGCCAGGGCGCTGTTGCTGACCATCGCCCCGATGCGGAGCCCGCCGTCCGGCAGCTCCTCGATGTGGTCCAGCGGCAGCCGGGTGACGTCGATGAGCAGGCCGGGCCGCTCCACGCCCAGTTTCATCAGGTCGACGAGGTTGGTGCCCCCGCCGAGGAACCGGGCTCCCGGCTGTCCCTCGGCGGCCCGTACGGCCTCCTCGACGCTCGTCGCCCGCAGGTATCCGAACGGCTTCATGACGCCATCCCCTGGTCGGTGGACACGTCATGGACCGCCTCGACGATCCGGGGGTACGCCCCACAGCGGCACAGGTTGCCGCTCATCCGCTCGCGGATCTCCTCGACGGTCAGCTGCACCGGCCCGCCCTGGGGCGCGTCGGCCGGTGTCACGTGGGACGGGAAGCCGTCAGCCGCCTCCTGGAGCACTCCCACGGCCGAGCAGATCTGGCCCGGGGTGCAGTAGCCGCACTGCAGCGCGTCCCGCTCCACGAACGCTTCCTGGAGCGGATGCAGCCGCTCCCCGTGCGCCAGCCCCTCGATGGTGGTGATGTGCCGTCCGTCCTGGGCCACGGCCAGCAGCAGACAGCTGTTGGCGCGCCGGCCGTCGACCAGCACCGTGCAGGCGCCGCACTGCCCGTGGTCGCAGCCCTTCTTGGCCCCGGTGAGGCCGAGGTGCTCACGGAGCACGTCGAGGACCGTGGTGCGGTGATCCAGGGTCAGCTCGTACGCGGTTCCGTTGACGTGCAGAACCAGCGCGGAACTCTGCTCGGCCGCCGCCTCGGCGGGCCGGGCGGAGCGGGCGGGGCCGGCGGTGGCCGTCCCGGCGCGCGTTCCGGCACCGGTCCCGGAACGCGCGGCGCCGGCCGCCCGCGCCCCTCCGGCGTCCGCCGGTTGATTGGTGGGCTGCACTCGCTTCTGCCTTTCCTCGCTCCGGTTCCCCCTGGGATTCCCCGGTGGCGCACCTTGCGGTACTCCGGTGGCATACCTTGCGGTACCCCGGCGACATACCTTGCGGTACTCCGGTGGCGTACCTTGCGGTACTTCGGTGGCGTACGCCTGTGGCGTGCGCCCTCGCCGCGTTGTGCCGTGGCGTTATTTGTTTTTCCCCGCCGCCCACCCCCCTTCGGGGGGTGGGCGGGTCAGGAGAGCCGTCCGCCCCGCCGAAGGGGCCGGTCGCCCCGTCGAGGCCGGTCACCCCACCGAAGAGGCCTGTCACCCCGTCGCTGGGGCCAGTCTCCCCCCGGACTTCCGGGCGCCCGCCCTGGTCCCGGGCTTTTCGGCGCCGCCCTGGGCCGGTGGCCGGCTAGCGGGATTCCAGGCGGAGTTCGACCTCCTTCTCCTGGTCGCCGGCGGCCATCCCGAGGATGTGCACCGTGAACGCCGGCTCCAGGCCCTTGCACAGCTGGTCGACCGCCCAGTAGCCGCCCTGGAGGCTGACCAGCACCGGCGCCGTCAGCCGCCGGGGCTCGGCCTCGGCCTTGTGCTCGCTCACGTCGATGGTCGAGGTCCACACCGTCGGCCCGGCCCCCGCCATTTCCTCGGGCACGTCGTCGGCGGCCCGGTCGGAGGCGAAGGCGGTCCGCAGGGCGCTGAAGACGGCATGCGCGTCCTGCGTCGCACAGCTCTCCAGTTCCACCACCACCTCGGCCGATACGTGTTCCGCGTGTGACGCCTGTTCCGCGCTGTTCACTGTGGGGCCTTCCTCTGTGGGCCTTCCGCTGGGAGCCGAACGCTTCCAGGCTCGCCCCCCGGCCCGCTCTGTGCGACCCGAGGCTCGAACGAGTGGTTTAAACGGGCGCAACGGCGCGGCGCACCCCAGGAGAGTTACGCTCAGTAATCACAGCGCGCATTCTGTAATCGCCCACGGCCGCCGGTGCCGCGCACCCTTTGTTCCCGCTGCCTCTTGCTCCCGTCGCACCGCCGGCAACCCACCGCAGTACGTCCACGAGCGGTCCGCGAGCAGGTCGGCCGCCGAACCCCTCGTTTCGATCTCCAGGAGCCCACGTTGACCAGCACCGTCATCGATCAGAAGGTCACCGGTTACAGCGTCCGCCATGCGCTCTGCATGGCGCGCGTCGCCGAGCTCGCGTACAAGGACGAGCCGGCCATCGACAAAGCCGCCCGGGAATGGGGCTTCGACCGGGTGCGCCACCACCACACCACGTTCCGGCCGCCGTTCCCGCTGGAGGACACCCAGGCCTACACCCTCGGCGGCCGCGACATGATCATCACCGCCTTCCGGGGGACCGAGCCGGCGAACATGCGCGACTGGCTGTCCGACACGACGACCCCGCCGTGGCCGGGCCCCGGCGGCAAGGGGTACATCCACTACGGCTTCGCCGAGGCGCTGGAGTCCGTCTGGCCGCAGGTCCACAACGCCGTCCACGAGTTCCGGGACAACGGCCAGACCGTGTGGTTCACCGGCCACAGCCTGGGCGGTGCGCTGGCGATGCTGGCCGGGGCCCGGCTGCACTTCGAGGAGCCGTATCTGACGGCCACCGGCGTCTACACCTTCGGCCAGCCGCGGACCTGCGACCGGCTGCTGACGCGGGAGTTCGACGCGGCCTTCACCGACCGCATGTACCGCTTCGTCAACAACAACGACGTCGTGCCCCAGCTCCCCCCGGAGCCCGCCTTCCACCACGTCTCCACGCTGCGCTACATCGACTCCACGGGAAAGATCCACTCCACCATGCCGGTGATCACCGGCCTCTTCGACCACGCCAAGGGATACACCGCCGACCTGCTCGCGCCCACGTCGGACGGCGTCCGGGACCACTTCATGGGGGCGTACATCACCGCACTGGAGAAGAACCAGAACTGACCCGGGGTGCCGCGGCGCGGAGGCTGACCGGGGGTGCCGCGGCTCCCGTCAGGTCAGCGCTCCTACCCGGTCAGCCCGCCCGCCGGGTCAGCGCTCCCGGCGGGCAGGGGCCGGCGCCGTGAAGGTGACGTCGGCGGCCCGGGCGACGATCTCGACCTCGTCGCCCAGCGCCCATTCGGCGGCACGGGCGTTCATCGCGGCCGGGACGACGCCACTGATGCCCGGGGCCGCGGGGATGTCGTAGGTGCCGTGCGCGTCGTGCGGCAGGACCACGCGGTAGTCGCGGGCCAGGGCCGTGCGGGCGGTCGCGCTGACGCACATCTCGGAGAGCACCCCGCAGATCACCAGCTCCCGGGCGTCCGCCGCCTCCAGCAGGTCGCCCAGCACCGTGCCGTCGAAGCCGTCGTCCTGCGTCTTGCGGACCACGGTCTCGCGCGGCCCCGGCTCGACGGGCAGGTGGAGTTCCCAGCCGGGGGTGTGCGGTGCGTCGACGGTGCCGGGCTCGCCGTCGTTCTGGAGGTGGACGACGAGGGCCCCGGCGGCGCGGGCCCGGGCCAGCAGGTCCCGGCTCCGGTCGAGCACCCGCGCCGCGTCCGGCACGGCGTCCTCGCCCACGACGAAGGCCGATTGGATGTCGACGAGGATCAGCGCGTCGACGGGACGGACCGGCGCGCCGGCGCCCCCGTCCCCGCCCCCGCCGTCCGCCACGGCGTCGGCGTCGGCGTCGCCCAAGGCTCTCGCGCCCGCGCCCGCGCCCGCGTCCGCGTCCGCATCAGCGTCCGCGTCGGCATGGGCATGGGCATCGACATCGCCCATGGTGCTGGCGCCCGCATAAGCCTCGTCGACCTCGTCGACCTCGTCGACCTCGTCTGCCGCGTCGAGCGCGTCCGCCGCGTCGGCCTCGTCGGTGGTGGTGGTCATGATGACCATGGTGCGGGTGGGGCGCGCCCATCCGTGCCGGCAGGGACCTGATCCGGCCACCACCCGGCTCCTGGCCCCTCCGCCCCCGCCTCCCGGCCTCGGCCTCGGCCTCCCCCGCCTTCCCGGCTGCTCCGCCCCCCACCTCCCAGCCCGCACTTCCCCCGCCCCCTGACACGCGGTTCTCGGCCGTCCGGGTCCATATGGTTGCCATGGGCATCGAACTGGGCGGATCATCCCGTAGGGACGCCGTTTCGCAGGTACAGGCGTACGTACGCACACCCCTGCGTACGGGATGAGCGCACCGGGCGACGCGAGAAGAGGCAGTCGTGGGACCAGCCACCGTCAACGTCAACGGCCACTGCGCACCGGAGTTCGCGGGCGTGCAGGAGGCATTCGAGCGGAATTTCCGGCGGCACGGAGAGGTCGGGGCCGCGGTCACGGTGACCCTGGACGGGGAGCCGGTGGTCGACCTGTGGGGCGGCCACAAGGACGCGGAACGGACGCGGGACTGGGAGCGCGACACCCTGGTCAACGTCTACTCGACGTCCAAGGGGATGACGGCGCTCTGCGCCCATCTGCTCGTGGACCGCGGGGAGTTGGACCTCGATGCGCCGGTCGCCCGCTACTGGCCGGAGTTCGCGCAGGCCGGCAAGGCGGACTTACCCGTCCGCTGGCTGCTCAGCCACCGCTCCGGCCTGATCGCGCCGCGCACGCCGCTGCCGCCCGGTCGCGCCTACGACTGGGACGAGGTCTGCGCGGTGCTGGCGGCGACCGAGCCCTGGTGGGAGCCGGGGACGGCCCAGGGCTATCACGCGGTGACCTTCGGCTTTCTCGTCGGCGAGGTCGTCCGGCGGATCACCGGGCAGTCCCTGGGGTCGTTCCTGCGCAGCGAGATCGCGGAGCCGCTGGGGGCCAGGGTGTTCATCGGCACCCCGGCCGAGGAGCACGCCGCCTGCGCGGACATGGTCGGGCAACTGGACGAGTCGCTGCTCGCCGAGCGGCTTCCCGGTGCGCCGAGGCCGCCGTTCCGGTCCCTGGACGACCATCCGATGGCCGTCATCATGCTCTCCCTGGTGTCCATCCCGACCGGTGACGTCAACAGCGCGGCCTACCGCTCGGCGGAGATCCCGGGCGGCAATGCGCACGCCTCCGCGCACGGGCTCGCGACGGTGTACGGGGCGCTGGTGGGCGGCCGGCTGGTCGGCGCCGGGACCCTGGAGGAGATGCGCCGGTCGCAGAGCCGGCCCGGGGAACCCGATCTGGCCATAGGAGCGCTCGCCCCGCCGGGCTTCGAGCTGCGCTGGGGCCTCGGCTACATGCTCAACCACCAGTGCCGGCTGGGCCCAACCCGCGGGCGTTCGGGCACGGCGGGGCCGGCGGTTCGTACGCCTTCCTGGACCCGGAGAACCGGCTGTCGTACGCGTACACCATGAACAAGTACGGCGGCGGGACGGCGGGCGACGACCCGCGCAACGGCGGTCTGGTCAAGGCGGTGTACCAGGCGCTGGAGGGACGGAGCGGCTGAGCACGGGCGGGGCGGGCGCGGCGGACACCCCTCGCCACAGCGGCCGGCGGCCGGCGGCCCGCCTCGGCCCGCGTCCGGCGGTCGGTGTCCGAAGGCCCGCGGCCCGCTACGGAGCGGCCGGTTCGGGTGGTGGCGCGGGCCGGGGCGGCACCGGCGGTGCGTCCGCGGCGTCGGCGAGGGCGCGCAGCGAGTGGACCAGGCCGGCGCGCTGGCCGGCCGGCAGCCGGGCCACGATCGCGGCGATCTCGGAATGCCGGTCGGCGAGTACCTGCGCGACGAGTTCCCGGCCCCCGTCGGTCAGTTCCAGTACGACCTCACGGCGGTTGCCGGGGTTGGCCTTGCGGGTGACGCTGCCGGCCGCCGCGAGCCGGTCGACCATCCGCATCGCGGTGGACGGATTGACCCCCAGCGCGGCGGCCAGGGTGGCGAGCTTGCTCGGGCCCTGGCTGTCGAGCACGACCAGGGTGCGCAGCTGGGGCAGGGTGAGCGAGGGCTCGATCCGGGCCAGCGCCCGGGCCGAGATCGCGACCAGCAGCCGGGAGGCGGTCAGCACGGCGGCGATGACCTCCTCGACGTCCTGGTCGAGGTCCTCGCCGCCGTCCTGCGCGCGGGCGTCCCCGGGCGTGTCCGGCCCGCCCGGCCGCCGTGCGCGATCTGCCTCGTTCCCCATGGCGCATTTATACCCGCCCCGGCATCGTGCCTGGTCGCGGGCGGTACCGCCAGGTGCGGACCGGGCCCTGCCGCGGCCCGGGACGGCCCGGAAATCCGGCCCCGCGCTCCTCCTTGCACGGCGCAATAATGGGAGGTACGGCATGACCGGGTCCGGCATGCATCCGGCGCCGCCACCCGTGCGGCGGGGGCCGGGGAGAGGGCGTGGTGATCATGGAACGGGACACCGAGACGGTTCACGAGGCGTATGCGTTCGTCTGTCTGCACTGCGGACACGGCTGGGAGGAGGAGTACGAGATCCGGCACACCACGGATCTGGCGGGCCACCGACGGGCCGACTACTTCGCGCGCGGCGTCCGGGTTCCGTCCCCGCTGACCCGCAGTGACTGCCCCTCCTGCAACCTCGGCCCGATCCGCATCCTGCGCCCCGGCCGGGTGAACTCCGCCCGGACGTATCTGGCCTGACGGCGGCCGGAACGCGGCCGGCCGGACGGCGGCGCGGGGCCTTCCGGCGGGCCGGCCCGCGTCGTCACCAGCCGGTGTACAGCAGGTGGTTGACCAGGAGCGGGAGCATGGCCTGGGCCGTCAGCCACCGGCGCCGGTGGGACGTGGGCAGCAGCGCGCAGGCGGCCAGCAGCCAGGGCGCGAAGGGGAGCCAGATGCGCTCGGTCTCCGCCTTGCTCATCCCGGAGAGATCGGCCACCAGGAGGGCGAGCAGCGCGGCCAGCACGAGCACGGTCAGGCGGTCGGCCGGGGTGGGCGGCGGGCCGGTGCGCGCGGCGGGGTGCGGGCGGAGGCGCCGCACGGCGGCCGGGGCGGCCGCGAGGGTGCGCCGCAGCGCGGCGGCGGTGGCGAGACCGGTGATCAGCACGGCGCAGGCCAGGTTGCCCCACACCCAGTACGCGTACGGGCGGACCGCCGCGGCGCCCTGGTAGTAGCGCTGGACCAGCAGCCGGTACCCCTCCCACCAGTCGAAGCCGGAGAGCGTGAAGGCCACCGCGACGGCCGCCGCCCCGGCCGCCACGAGCGGCAGCGGGCGGGCGCTCCGGGCGAGCAGCAGGACCGCGG
Source organism: Streptomyces endophytica (assembly GCF_026153355.1). Lineage (GTDB taxonomy): Bacteria > Actinomycetota > Actinomycetes > Streptomycetales > Streptomycetaceae > Streptomyces > Streptomyces endophytica. The sequence continues at coordinate 6,628,737 of NZ_CP110636.1, forward strand.
CGGCGATCAGCACGATCAGGGTGAGTCCGTAGGAGAGGTAGCAGGTCAGGCCGAGGAGGAGCCCCGAGCCGAGGGCGGCGGCCGCGGGGCGGGTGCGCCGGGTGGCGGCGAGCGCGAGCAGGGCGAGGGACCAGGCGGCGACCGCGGCGAAGTAGCCGTCGGCGGAGGTGCCCACCCATACGGCGGCCGGGGCCAGCACGAGGTAGGGGGCGGCCCGGCGTGCGGTGGGCTCGCCGGTGAGCGCGCGCAGGGCGATGAGCACCGCGGCCACGGTGGACGTGCCGGTGACCAGGCACCAGACGCCGGCCCAGGCGCCGCCGCCCAGGCCGAGGCGGTCCAGCCCGACGAAGGTGAGGATCGCGGCCGGCGGGTGCCCGGCGACGTGGGCGGGCCAGTGGTCCGGGGCGTTGTTGAGGATGTGGCCGGTGAAGCCGTGCAGTGCCGGCCGAGGTCGTCGAAGCGGTGGATGACGGTCAGGTACTCGTAGGCGGTGGTGAGCCGGCCGGCGACACCGGTGTGCCAGCCGTCGATCAGGGCCAGTGCGGTCGTCCAGGCGAGGGCGGCGGCCCAGCCGGTGAGGAGCAGGGCCCGCCAGGGCAGCCGGGCGGCGAGCGGCGGCCCGTAGGCGATCACGAGGACGGCGACGGTGACCGCGGCGGGGGTGCCGGGGCCCAGGTGCGGAAACCACGAGGCGTACAGCGGCGGCCAGTTCACGTGCAGGCTGCCGTTGGCGTGCTCGATGACGGTGCCGATGGCGGCGGCGAGCGCGACGAGGAGGGCGCCGGCCGCGGCGGCCAGCAGATCGGCACGGCGCTCGGCGCGCTCGTCGGGTTCCGGGCGGACGGTCGCCCGGCCGGGCCGGATCTCACGGTGGGTCACACCGGCACGCTAGGCCGCCGCGGGAGTGCCGGGGCAGCGCCGTTCCGCCGACGTCAGACTTTCGTCATGCGTTGCGGGCCGCTCGGGGCGCCGGCCCCGGCATACCGTCGGCGCATGGCCGCATCCCGTCCGGTTTCGCCCACCTCCCCGTCGTTCTGGCGCAGTCCGCTGCGCGGCCCGCGGCTGACCGCGCTGCTCGGTGTGGTCCTGCTGGCCGGGATCACCCTGCTGTTCGTCACCGGGCTGCTGTCGTACGCCGCGTACAACCCCGGCCTGGCCGGTGGCGTCAACGACCAGACGCCCGGGAAGGGCCTGCTGGGGTTCTACCTCTTCAGCTGGCCCACCGGCCCGCGCTGGCTCTACCGCCTGACCCAGGGGGTGCACGTCACCCTCGGCGTGGTCCTGGTGCCCGTGCTGCTGGCGAAGCTGTGGTCGGTGATCCCGAAGCTGTTCCGGATGCCGCCGGCACGGTCGGCGGGCGATGCGCTGGAGCGGCTGTCGCTGCTGTTGCTGGTCGGCGGGGCGCTGTTCGAGTTCGTCACCGGGCTGCTCAACATCCAGCTGGCGTACCTCTTCCCCGGGTCGTTCTACCGGCTGCACTTCTACGGCGCGTGGGTGTTCATCGGCGCGTTCGTGGCCCATGTGGTGCTGCGGATGCCGCGGACCGTACGGGCGCTGCGGGAGCGGACCGATCCGGCGGCGGAGGACGACGAGACCGGGCTGGTGGCGGTCCGTCCGGACCGGCCGACGGTGAGCCGGCGGGGTGCGCTGGGACTGGTCGGCGCCGGGTCGCTGCTGTTGCTGGTGACGACGGCGGGGCAGAGCCTGGGCGGCCGGTGGCGGCGTACCGCGCTGCTGGCGCCGCACGGCGGCGCGGATCCGGGCGGCGGGCCGAACGGGTTCCAGATCAACAAGACCGCGGCGGCGGTCGGGATCCGGGCGCGGGACACCGGCGACGACTGGCGGCTGACGGTGGCGGGCGGCGGGCGCCGGGTGCGGCTGACCCGCGCCGAACTGCTGCGGCTGCCGCAGCACGAGGCGGCGTTGCCGATCGCCTGTGTGGAGGGCTGGTCGACGGACGACCAGCTGTGGAGCGGGGTGCGGTTGCGGGAGCTCGCCGCGCTGGTGGGCCTCGGCGACCGGCCGCCGGGCGTGCTGGTGGAGTCGCTCCAGCTGCACGGCGCGTTCCGCCGGGCCGCGCTGAGCGGCAGTCAGGTGCGCGATCCGCGGTCGCTGCTCGCGCTGCGGGTGGGCGGCGCGGAGCTGTCGCGGGACCACGGCTACCCGGCGCGGATCATCGTGCCGGCGGCGCCGGGGGTGCTCAACACCAAGTGGGTGGCCCGGCTGTCGTTCGGGGAGGGGTGAGCGGCGTGCGACGGGTACGGATGCCGGGTCGGGCGGCCGCGGTCCGTGGGTGGCGGCGGCTGCGCCGGCACCGCTGGTACGGCGAGGGGCCGTTGCATCTGGTGCTGATGCTCGGGTCGTTCGCCCTCACCGGTTATGCGGGGGTGCGGCTGCTGGCCGGCGGGCGGTGGCCGCTGGTGGTGGTGTGGTTCGTGGGGGCGGCGCTGCTGCACGATCTGGTGCTGCTGCCGCTGTACGCGCTCGCCGACCGTGGGGTGGTCCGGTGCACGGCGGGGGCCGGTCGGCGTCGGTCCTGGACGGCCTTCGTCCGGGTCCCCGCCGCGCTGTCGGGGCTGCTGTTGCTGGTGTGGTTCCCGCTGATCTCCTATGCGGCGGGCGGTGCCCCGGCGGCGCACTACGAGCTCGCGACCGGGCTGCCGGCCGGGGTGTTCCTGGGCCGCTGGCTGCTGATCAGCGCGGTGCTGTTCGCGGTCTCCGCCCTGTGGTTGCTGTGCCGTACGGTTCAGCCCCGGCGGGCGGTGGGCAGGCTGCGGCACCGCCGCAGGGCGACGAAGCGGCGTGCGGCGGACGGTGACTGACCGGTCCCGGTGGCGGTCCACCGCTCGACGGGTGTCCAGCCCGCGGCGTCGGCGTACCGCAGCAGTGCGGGCGTCCCGACCCGGGCCCAGGGGAACGTGACGGCGGTGTGGTGGTCCGCGTACGGGTCGCCGGCGACGCCGACCCGGGCCCGTTCGTCGACGTCCTCGGGGGCGGTCTCCACGAGGAGCAGCCCGGTCCGGTGCACCAGCGCGGCGGTGCGGACGAGCAGGGCGCGGGATCGCCGCCGATGCCGATGTTGCCGTCGAGGAGCAGCGCGGTGCCCCAACTCCCCTCCCCCGGCAGGGGGTCGAAGACCGAGCGGCGCAGTGCGGCGCCCCCGGCCGCGGCGGTACGGGCGACCGCGGCCGGGCTGACGTCGATGCCGAGTACCCGCCTGCCCGGTGCGGTGAGCGCGGCGACCAGCCGGCCGGGGCCGCAGCCGATGTCCAGGACGCTGCCCTCGCAGCGGCGCAGTGCCGCGAGGTCGGCGGCGTCCGCCGGGGCGCACCAGCGTGCGACGTCCAGCGGCAGCAACCAGCCGTCGGTACGGCGCAGGTAGAGCGGCCCGCGGCCGCGGCGCAGCGCCTCGGCGTAGGCGTCCGCGCCCCAGGCCGGCGGGTGCGGCGGGGCGGCCGGGGCGGTGGCGCTCATCGGCCGGTCACCGGGGTGAGCCGGGCGAGGGTGATGGCGAAGCGGCCGGTGGGGGCCTGGGCGGCGACCAGGTGGGCGTCGGCGGCGGTGTCGACGTCGCGGAGCGCCGGCAGGTCACCGATCCGGAGGCCGGCCGCGGCCAGGCGGGCGCGCTGGGCGGCGCCGGTGCCCGGGGTGGACATCGGGACGCCGCGCAGCAGCCGGGGGTCGGGGGCGGCCAGGCCGAGCGCCCAGAAGCCGCCGTCCTCGGCCGGGCCGAACCAGGCGTCACGGTCTTCCCAGGCGGTCAACTCCAGGGCGTGAGCCAGGAGTTCGGCGGTCACCTGGGGGGTGTCCATGCCGATGAGCAGGGTGGGCCCCCGGCTGGCGGCGAAGGCCGCGGCGAGCCGTTCGTCGAGTCCGCCGGCGCACTGCGGCCGGACCTCGAAGCCGTCCGGCAGCCAGTCCCCGGGGCGTCCGTCGAGCACCACGGTCCGCCGCCGGGCGGGCATCGCACGGACCGCGAGGAGGGTGTCGTACAGGGCCGCGGCGGCCAACTGGGCGGCTTCGTCGGGGGTGTAGGGCGGGGTCAGCCGGGTCTTGACCCGGCCGGGCACCGGTTCCTTGGCGATGACCAGGAGCGCGGTCGGGCCGTTCGGGGGCGGGGTACGGTCCGCGGGGCCGGTCATCGGGCCGTCTCCCGCGCCGGGGCGGCGGACGGGGGCTGGCCGAGCACGGCCCGCATGTCGCGGACCGCCTGCCAGGTGCCGCGCCAGGTGCCGGTGACCTTCGAACGGCCGGTGCGCGGCCGGTAGGGCACCGGGCGCTCCTCGATCCAGGACGCGGCGAGGTGTTCCTGGGCGCGCTTGGTGGCCGCGTAGACGTTGCGGGGATCGGCCGGCGCGTCCTCGTCGACCAGGCCCGGCCGCAGCTCGGAGCCGCAGTGCGGGCAGCGCGGCTCGAACCGGCCGGCGTCCAGGTCCGCCACCGCGCGCGGGCCGGGGCGCACCGTCCCGTGCGCGGGACAGGTGCAGCGGCCCTCGCCGTAGACCACCATGGACCCGGCGAGCACCAGCCGCCGGACCCCGGCCGTGGCCATCGCCGCCAGCAACACGGCGGTCCCCAGGTCGTTACAGCCGACGTAGTCGGGGGCGTCGGCGAAGTCCTTGCCCAGGCCGACCATGGCGGCCTGGTGGCAGACCGCGTCGATACCGCGCAGGGCGGCCTCGACGGCCGGCCGGTCCCGGACGTCGGCGACGATCCGGTGCGTGCCGGGCCGCGCCGGTGGCGGCTCGCGGTGTGCGGTGGGCAGCAGGGCGTCGAGGACGACGGGCTCGTGGCCGCCGGCCAGGAGGGCGTCGACGACCTGCGATCCGATGAATCCGGCGCCGCCGGTGACCAGTACGCGCATGCCGATCACGCTAAGCGCGGCGGGGCGGGACGGCCCGCGCCGCGGCGGCCGTGTCATGGGTCCGTAAGATCCGGACGTTCGTGACCGGCGGATGCCCCCGCCACTGCGATTCGGTAACGGGCGTCGGCGAGGTATTTCGATACGGCATATGTTGCATATGCTCAGGTCGGGGGTCTGGGGGCCGTTTTCGGACAGTCCGACGGCCGAGGCCCCCGTCACCCGATCACCTCACACCACACCGTCGGAGAACGCCTTGGCCGTGGAGAACGGGGAGCGCTGCACCGGCTCCCGTGTGTTGTCCGTGCTCCCCTACACGGTCATGGCCGTGGTCTCCGCCGTCGACCTGACCGCGGGGCCCGGTGTGGGCTTCCTGCCGCTGGTGTCCCTGGGGCCCGCGTTCGCCGGGCTGGTCGGCGGCTGGCGGCGGACCGCGCTGGCCGGACTGACCGCGGCCGTCCTCTGCCTCGGGCTGGGCGTCTACAACGGACTGTTCGAGAGCCGGCGGGGGCTGACCGCGCTGCTGTCGGTGGCCGGGGTGACCGCGGCCGGGGTGGTCGCCGCCCTGATGCGGCAACGCCGGGAGGCCGAACTGGCCAGCGTCCGCTCGATCGCCGAGGTGGCCCAGCGGGTGCTCCTCCGCCCGGTGCCGCGCAGCGCCGGACCGCTGCGGATCGCGGTCTCCTACACGTCGGCGGTGGCCGAGGCCCGGATCGGCGGGGACCTGTACGAGGTGGTGACCTCGCCGGCCGGTGTCCGGATCATCGTCGGGGACGTGCAGGGCAAGGGGCTGGAGGCCGTGGAGAGCGCGGCGGTGGTGCTCGGCGCGTTCCGCGAGGCGGCGTACGACGAGCCCGATCTGCCGGCCGTCGGCGAGCGGGTCGAACGGGCCCTGAACCGCCATCTGTCCGGCGAACGCTTCGTCACGGCCGTGCTCGCCGAGATCGGTGACGGTCCGCACGCCACCCTGCTCAACTACGGCCATCCGGCGCCGCTGGTCGTCCGCCCCGCCGGCACGGTCGGGTTCGCCGCCCCGCCGGAACGCTCCCTGCCGCTCGGCCTGACCTGGCACGTCGCCGACACCCCGCTGCCCTACGAGGTGCCGTTCACCCCCGGCGACCAACTGCTCTTCTACACCGACGGGGTCAGCGAGGCGCGGGACGCGGCCGGCTGGTTCTACCCGCTCGACGACCGGGCGGCGCTGCTCAAGGACGCCGATCCGGAGGCCGCCCTGCGCGCGGTGCGCGAGGACCTGGTCGACCACGCCGAGGGCCCGCTGCACGACGACGCGGCGATGCTGCTGGTCCGCTACCGCGAGGAGCACTCCGCCGGGACCGCGGGGAGCGGCAGTCCGGTGTAGTTCTCGGCGAGTTCGGCCGCGGCGTGCGGGCCGGTGGCGATCCGGTCGAGCTGGGCGAGCTGCAGCCGGGTGTCGAACGGCGACTGGTCCGGTGCGGTGTGCAGGGTCGTCGTCATGAAGGCCGAGAAGTGCTCGGCGCGCCAGACCCGGCGCAGGCAGGTGGCCGAGTAGGCGTCCAGCAGGTCCGTCGAGCCGGTCGTGTGCAGATGTGTCAGGGCCCGCGCGAGGACGGTGACGTCGGCCGCGGCGAGGTTGAGGCCCTTGGCTCCGGTGGGCGGCACGATGTGCGCCGCGTCGCCCGCCAGCAGCACCCGGCCGTACCGCATCGGTTCGGTGACGGAACTGCGCATCGGCAGCACCGACTTGGCGGTGATCGGCCCGCGCGCCAGTTTCCAGGGGGCGGCGCCGGTGGCCGGGTCGACGGCCGCGCGGGTCTCCAGTTCGTCCCAGATCCGGTCGTCGGGCCAGTCCGCCGGGTCGGTGCCGTTGGGCACCTGGAGGTAGAGCCGGCTGACGGTCGGGCTGCGCATGCTGAACAGGGCGAAGCCGCGCGGGGAGTGGGCGTAGATCAGCTCGTCCGCGGAGGGCGGGACGTCGGCGAGCACGCCGAGCCAGGAGTACGGGTAGCCGCGCTCGTAGGTGCGGCGTTCGCCCTCCGGTACCGCCCGGCGCACCACGCCGTGGAAGCCGTCGCAGCCCACGACGTAGTCGCAGTCGAGGGTGTGTACGCGGCCTTGGTACCGGTAGTGGACGGCGGGGCGGTCCCCGTCCGCGCCCTCGACGGAAAGCGCCTCCGCGCCGAACAACAGCGGTGCGCCGTCGGCGAGTTGCAGGGAGATGAGGTCCTTGACGACCTCCGTCTGGGCGTAGACCGTCACCCGGCGGCCGTCGGTCAGCGCCGGGAAGTCGACGCGGTGGGACCGCCCGGCGAAGCGCAGCTCGATGCCGTCGTGGACCAGGCCCTCGCGGTCCAGCCGGGCCCCGGCTCCGCAGCCGCGCAGCACGTCGACGGTGCCCTGTTCGAGGATGCCGGCGCGCTGCCGCCGCTCCACGTAACCGCGGTCGCGGCTCTCCAGGACGGCGCAGTCGATGCCGGACCGGTGCAGCAGACGGGCCAGCAGCAGTCCGGCGGGGCCGCCGCCGATGATGCCGACGGTGGTGCGGCGGACGGGCGGTGGTGTCACGGCGCGGTTCCTTCCGAGGGGTGCGGGGCGGGGACGCGGAGGGCCTCCGGGGCGTCCGGCGGTGCGGCGAGGTGGCCGAGGAGGGCGGCCTGGACGGCGGCCGGGCGTTCGACGTTGGCGAGGTGCGCGGCACCGGGCAGTTCGAGGAGGCCGGCGCCGGGGATGCCGTCGACGAGCTCACGGGCGTGCGGGGGCGGGGTGACCGGATCGGTGCGGCCGGCGACGACGAGGGTGGGGGCGGTGATGCGGGCGAGGTCACCGCGCAGGTCGTAGCCGGCGAGGGCGTCGCAGCAGGCTGCGTAGCCGGCCGGGGCGATGCGCCGCCGCAGGGTGCCGAGCAGTGCGGTGGCCTCCGGGGAGGCGGCGAAGCCCGGCGTGAACCAGCGGCCGGCGGCGGTGTCGGCGACCGGACCGAGCCCCGACTCCCGTACCAGGGCGGCCCGTTCGTGCCATGCCTCCGGGGCGCCGAACCGGGCGGAGGAGCAGATCAGCACGAGCGAGGCGATCCGCTCGGGGTGGTGGGCGGCGAGCCAGGCGCCGACCGCGCCGCCGAGCGAGATCCCGGCGTACGAGAACCGGCCGATGCCGAGGCCGTCGGCGAGCGCGAGGACCCCGCGGGCGAGGGCCGGGACGGTGGTGGTGGCGACGGAGGGGCTGCCGCCGTGGCCCGGAAGGTCCCAGCGCACCACGCGGAACTCCCGTTTCAGCGCGGCGAGTTGAGGATCCCAGACGGAGAGTTCGGTGCCGAGGGAGGGGCCCAGGACGAGCGGTGGGGCGCCGTCCGGACCGTCGAGGGTGTGGTGCGGCGGCGGGCCGGCGGGCGGGCGGGTCATGCGGGCTCCTGCGGGGTGTGCACGGTACGTTCCAGCGCCCGGTCCACGAGGGCACCGGCGGAGCCCACGTAGGCGGACGGGTCGAGCAGTGGGGCGAGGTCTTCCGGAAGCCGCCCTTCGCCCAGGGTGTCGCGCAGCGCCGTGGCCAGCGGGACGCCCTGCTCGGCGGTGCGGCGGGCCGCGGTGTCCAGGAGGCGGCGGGCCTCGGCCCGGCCGGTCCGGGCGGTGAGGGCCGCGACCAGGCGTTCGGTGACGACCAGACCGCCGGTGGCGTCGAGGTTGCGCCGCATGCGGTCCGGATGGACCCGGAGGTCACCGGCCAGTTCCGCGGCGTCCCGGGCGGCGCCGCCCACCAGCCGCAGGGCGTCCCGCAGCGGCTGCCATTCGGCGTGCCAGGCGCCGGCCGGACGCTCGTCCTCCGCGGCCAGCGCGCCGTACAGCACCGCGGCGAGCGCCGGGACCTGGCGGGCAGCGGCCGCGATCAGCGTGGCGCGCACCGGATTGGCCTTGTGCGGCATGGCGGACGAGCCGCCGCCGCTGCCCTCCGACAGTTCGCCGATCTCGGTGCGGGAGAGGGTCAGGACATCGGCGGCGAGCTTGCCGAGGGCGCCCACGGTGAAGGCGAGCGCCCCGGCGAGATCGGCGACCGGGGTGCGCAGGGTGTGCCAGGGCAGGGCGGGTTCGGCGAGCCCGGTCTCGGCGGCGTAGACGGCGAGCAGCCGGGTGCCGGGGTCGGGGCCCGCGGCGGCCGGTGCGGCCCCGGTCGCGGGCACGGTTGCGGGCACGGTCGCGGGCGCGGTTGCGGGCGCGGGCGCGGTTGCGGGCGCGGTCTCAGTTGGGGTCTCGGTCGCGGTCTCCGTCTCGGCGTACGCGTGGAAGGCGGCCAAGGTGCCGGCCGCGCCGCCCAGTTGGACGGGCAGCGCGGCGCGGACGGCCGTGAGCCGGGCGTGGGCGTCGAGCACCAGGCTGCGCCAGCCCGCCGCCTTGAGGCCGAAGGTGGTCGGCACCGCGTGCTGGGTGAGGGTCCGGCCGGCCATCGGGGTGTCCCGGTGCGCGGCGGCGGTCCGGCGCAGCGCCTCGGCGGTCCGGGCCAGGTCCGCCAGTACGGGCTCCAGCGCCCGGGTGCAGACCAGCATGGTGGCGGTGTCGAGGATGTCCTGGCTGGTGGCGCCGCGGTGGACGTACCCGGCGGCCGCGGGGGCACGGGCGGCGACCGCGGCGGTCAGATCGGCGACAAGCGGGACGACGGGGTTGCCCGCGGCCCGGGCCCGCCGGGCGAGCGTGCCGGGGTCGTGGCGGCCGGGCTCGGCGGCCACGGCGGTGACCACGGCGGCCGCCTCCTCCGGGGCGAGTCCGGCGGCGGCCTGGGCACGGGTCAGCGCGGCCTCGGCGTCGAGCAGGGCGCGCAGATAGGCGCCGTCCCCGGTCGCGTCGGCCACGGCGGAACCGGCCCGGGACGGCGCGAGCAGTCCCACATCGGCGTCGCCGTACGGGGGTGGGGCGGTGCGGCGCCGGGGTCGGGGCGGGGCGGGGTCGGAACGGCGGTGGTCGCGACCCCGGCCGTCGGTGCGGGGGCGGTCATCGGAGCGGAAGCGGTCATCGGAACGCAAGGAAGACCGTCTCCTCGTGGGTGCCGTCGGCGGTCTGCTGTAGCTGGACGTCGAAGCGGTAGCGGTCCGGGCCGTCCGGGTGGGCGAGCAGGGTGCGGGCCCGGTCGTCGGGGAGCCGGGACAGCAGCGGGTCGGCGGCGTGGGCCTCGGCGTGCTCGGGGAAGTAGACGCGGGTGAAGAGGTGGTGCAGCAGCCCGCGGGCGAAGACGCAGACGGCGAGGTAGGGCGCGGCGCCGGGGTGGCCGGCCGGCGCGGTGGCGGGCAGGGTGTGCAGGACGTAGCGGCCGTCGGCGTCGGTCGGGACCCGGCCGAACCCCGTGAAGTCCAGGCCGTGGCGGCCGATGACGGCGCCGGTGACCGGGTCGCGGCGCAGCGAGCCGGGCGCCCCGGTGAGGCTGCCGTCCGGGCCCGCCTGCCAGAACTCCAGCAGGGCGTCCGGCACCGGGGCGCCGTCCCCGTCCCGTACCCGGCCGTGGAGGACGATCGTGCCGGGCCGGCCGGCCGGTGCGATCTGCTCGCCGCCGCGGAACGGGAGGGCGTAGCCGTAGAACGGCCCGATGGTCTGTGCGGGCGTGGGGGGCAGCGGCGCGGCGGGGGTGCCGGCCGGGTCGGGGGCGGCGGCCGGGTCGGGCCCGGGGGCCGCGGTCGGGCGGTCGGTGCCGGCCGGGTCTGTGGTGGCGCGGGGCATCAGTGGCCCTCCTCGGTCCAGGTGGCGGACGGGCCGTCCAGGACGATGTCCCAGCGGTAGCCCAACGTCCTTTCGGGGCGGGAGAGTTCGTGGTCGTAGGTGGCGACCAGGCGGGCGCGGGCTGCCGGGTCGGTGACCGACTGGAGGATCGGGTCGTAGGGGAAGAGCGGGTCGCCGGGGAAGTACATCTGGGTGATCAGCCGCTGGGTGAAGGCCGTACCGAAGAGCGAGAAGTGGATGTGGGCCGGGCGCCAGGCGTTGTCGTGATTGCGCCAGGGGTAGGCGCCGGGCCTGATGGTGGTGAAGGTGTAGCGGCCCTGGTCGTCGGTCAGACAGCGGCCCACGCCGGTGAAGTTCGGGTCGAGCGGGGCGGGGTGCTGGTCGCGCTGGTGGGCGTACCGGCCGGAGGCGTTGGCCTGCCAGATCTCGACGAGCTGACCGCGCACCGGGCGGCCGGTGCGGTCGAGGACGCGTCCGGTGACGGTGATCCGCTCGCCGAGCGGCTCGCCCGGATGCTGCCGGGTGAGGTCGGCGTCCAGGTCGGTGACGTCCGTGACGCCGAACGCGGGGCCGGTCAGCTCGACGGCCTCCGGGTCGGCCAGGTGGTCGATCTCGACCGGCGGCCGCCGGGGGTGGCGGGGGTGCTGCTGCGGTACGGGGTGTAGTCCCGCGCGGGGTGCGCGGGGACGGGGGCGCCGGCGGCACGGTCCCGTTCGGCGGCGGCGGACCGTGCGGCGATCTCACGGCTGATGTCGGCCTGGGTGGGCAGGGGCGGTGCGGGCGCGACGAGCGGCCGGGGACCGGGAAGCGGTGCGCCGGGTACGAACGCCTGCGGTGCGGGGGTGAACGGCGTCAGGGTCATGGTGCTTTCTCCGTGCGGGTGGTCGGGGCGGTGCGGTGGTCGGGGCGGTGCGGAGGCTTCAGGTGGTTCGGTCACCGGGCCACGGGCCGCCCGACGGCACGTCCGTGGAGCGGCGCCCCTGCAGGATGCGGCTCCCGGCGCCGGGCGGGTAACTACCTTTCGAGCACCATCGCCAGGCCCTGCCCGACGCCGATGCACAGCGTCGCGAGGCCCGTTCCGGAGCCGGCGGCCGCCAGTTGGTGGGCGACCGCGCCGACGAGCCGGGCCCCGGAGGCGCCGAGCGGGTGGCCGAGAGCGATCGCACCGCCGCGCGGATTGACGATGCCGGGGTCGAGCTCGGGCCAGCGGGCCAGACAGCCGAGCGCCTGGGCGGCGAACGCCTCGTTGAGCTCGACGGTGTGCAGGGCGTCGAAGCCGCGTCCGGCCTTCTCCAGTGCCCGGGTGGCGGCCTCCACCGGGCCGAGCCCGAAGTACTGCGGCTCGATGCCGGTGACCGCGCTGCTGCGGATCCGGGCGAGCGGGGTGCAGCCGGAGGTGCCGAGCCCCCGCTCGTCCATCAGCAGCAGCGCGGCCGCACCGTCGCTGAGCGGTGAGGAGTTGCCGGCCGTGACGGTGCCCGCGCCGGCCGACGGCCCGGTGGCCCCGCGCACCGCTTCGTTCCCCGTACGGAAGGCCGGCCGCAACCTGCCCAGCGCCGCCAACGAGGTGTCCTCACGGATGCCTTCGTCCTCGGCCACCTCCCCGTACGGCACGATCTCCGCGGCGAAGGCGCCGTCCTTCCGGGCCCGGGCCGCCTTCTCGTGACTGGCCAGCGCGAAGGCGTCCTGCCGGTCGCGGGTGATCCGGTCGCGATCGGCGATCAGCTCGGCGCCCTCGCCCAGGGCGACGGTCCACTCGCCGGGCATCCCGGGGTTGGTCAGCCGCCAGCCCAGGGTGGTGGAGTGCAGGGTCTGCGGGCCCGCCGGGAAGGCGCGCTCCGGCTTGGGCAGGACCCAGGGCGCCCGGCTCATCGACTCCACGCCGCCGGCGACGGCGACCGAGGCGTCGCCCAGCGCGACGGCCCGGGCGGCCTGGACGACGGCCTCCATACCGGAGCCGCAGAGGCGGTTGACGGTGACGCCGGGTACGGACACCGGCAGCCCGGCGAGCAGCACCGCCATCCGGGCCACATCGCGGTTCTCCTCGCCCGCGCCGTTGGCGTTGCCGAACCAGACGTCGTCGACCGTGGCCGGATCGAGTCCCGGCGCGCGGTCCACCAGGGCCTTGACGACATGCGCGGCGAGGTCGTCGGGGCGGGCGCCGGACAGCGCGCCGCCGTATTTGCCGAAGGGGGTGCGGACGGCGTCGACGACGTACACGTCCCGGGGCCGGTCGGTGATCATCGGGTGGCGGTGTCCTTCCGTGCGCCGGCCGCCTCGGGCGTACCGGATGCGGGGGTGACCGGGGGCGTGGCGGCCTTCAGGGCGCGCAGGGCGGTGAGTTCGGCGGCGGTGGGCGGGTCGGTGACACCGATCCGGTCGGCCTCCTTGAGGTCCCAGCCGGTGGCCGCCCGTACCTGTTTGACCGTCACTCCCGGGTGCAGCTCGGTCAGGACGAGCTCGGCGGTGCCGGGGTCGGGGCGGAGCACGCCGAGGTCGGTGATGACGGCGGTCGGGCCGGCGCCGGGCAGCCCGAGCGCGGCGCGGTCCCGGGGGCCGCTGCCGTGGCCGAGGGTGGTCACGAAGTCCAGCGCGCCGACGAAGTTGCGGCGGCTGTGCCGCAGGACCATCAGTACCTGCCCGCAGTTGGCGGCGATCTCGGGGGCGCCGCCGGCGCCCGGCAGCCGGCCCTCCGGTTTGCCGGGGCCGCGGTCGACGACGGTGGTGTTGATGTTGGCGAACCGGTCGACCTGCGCGGCGCCGAGGAAGCCGACGTCGATCCGGCCGCCCTGCAGCCAGTAGTTGAACATCTCGGGTACGGACACCACCGCGTCGGCGGTGTCGGCCAGTTCGCCGTCCCCGATGGACAGCGGCAGCCGGGTCGGTTTGGAGCCGATGGTGCCGGACTCGTAGACCAGCACCAGGTCCGGATTGACGGTGCGGCGGGCGAGGTTGGCGGCCGTACTGGGCAGCCCGATCCCGACGAAACAGGTCCGCGCACCGGCCAGCGCCCGGGCCGCGTTGACCTCCATGAGCTCGTCGGGGGTGCAGGGCGGGGTCGGGGCGGGCGCGGGGTGGAGGTGGGGGACGGCGCGGGCGCCGAGGCGTGGGCGGGCGGGGGTGCGGCGTCGGACGCGGGTGGCGCCTCGGGCGCGGGTGGGGCGTCGAGCGCAGGTGGCGCCTCGGGCGCGGGTCGGGCGTCGAGCGCAGGTGGCCCCTCGGGCGCGGGTGGGGCGTCCGGCACGGTGGTGGGGAGGGTCGCCGCAGGAGAGCTGCCGGCGCCGCCCCTGATCCCTCCAGCCACCGCCCGAACGCCGCCCGGTCCCGCGAAGTCCCGTCCCAGCGGCGGTAGAAGGCGTTGTCGCGGACCGAGTACCCGGCCGCGTACGAGGGGTGGGCGCCGCCGGGGACGACCGCGACGGCATCGACGACCCAGGTGGGCAGGACGACACCGCCCGGGCGCGGCTCCAGGGTGTCGACGAGTTCCTCGACGGTCACCAGGACGCGCCGGGCGGCCAGCGCCGCCTCCTTCTGCACGCCGGTCAGGCCCCACAGCTGGACGTTGCCGGCCCGGTCGGCCTGCTGGGCGTGGATGACCGTGACGTCCGGGTTGAGGGCGGCGACGGCGGCGAGTTCCTCGCCGGTGAACGGGCAGGTGACGGTGGCGACCGTGGGCGTGCGGGAGGGGATGTCGCTGCCGCGGTAGCCGCGCAGCACGGCGAACGGGAGCCCGGCCGCACCCGCGGCGTAACGGTTGGCCATGCCGGCGTGGCTGTGCTCGTCGGTCTCCAGCGGGCCGGGCCAGCCGTTCTCGACCGCGTCCCGGAAGCGGTGCAGTGAGCCGACGCCCGGGTTGCCGCCCCAGGAGAAGACCAGCTTGGCGGCCACGCCCGCGCCGATCAGCTGGTCGTAGACCACGTCGGGGGTCATCCGGGCGAGGGTGAGGCCGGTGCGGCCCTGGCGGATGATCTCGTGCGCCGCGGCGAACGGGATGAGGTGGGTGAACCCCTCCAGCGCCACGGTGTCCCCGTCGTGGATCAGCTCCGCGACGGCCTCGTGCAACGAACGGATGTCGGCCATATCGGCCCTGTCCTCCAGCCTCTGTCGAAGATCCGGGCGCTAGGGATGCGAAGGATGAACACGCCGGTTGTTCGCCCAGTGAACTTAAGTTCATAATGGACGCTCTGAGTCTGGACCCCGCCCCGGCCCTGTCAACGGTCCGCCGGGTACGGTTCGCACGAGATCACCGCACGAGGGAGAGGCCATGACCCACCCCGCCCCCGCCGCACCGTCCTCCCCGGCCGCCCCGCCGGAAGCGGTGGGTCCGCTGATCCGCTGCCTGACCGTGCTGCGGGAGCTGTCGGCCGGCGGCGGCCGTCAGGCGGTGGGCGATCTGGTACGGGTCACCGGCCTGGCCCGCTCCACCGTCGACCGGGTGCTGAGCACCCTCGCCCGGCTCGGCTACGTACGCGTCGACGGCCGCGACGCGGTGCTCGCACCGCGGTTGCTGGAGCTGGGCAACGCCTATCTCGCCGCGTCCGGACTCCCGGACCGGCTGGGCCCGCTCGCCGACCGGCTGGCCGACGAGCTCGACGAGTCGGTCTCGCTCGCCGTCCCGGACGGCGACGGCGTGCGCTTCGTCCACCAGGCCACCCGCCGCCGCGCGATGTCCCTCGCCTTCCGCATCGGCGACCTGCTGCCCGCCGAACGCGGCGCGCCCGGGGCGCTGTTCGCGGACGCGTGGGACGCGGCGGACCGGGAACGCTGGCGCCGCCGCCGCGCGGCCGACCCGACGGACGCGGGCTTCCCGGCCGTCCCCCCGCGCACCGGCGACGAGGTGGATCCGGACGAGTCCTCAACTGCCGTATTCGAGCGGCGCGTTGCTGCCGCTCGCGCGGCCGGCTGGTCCCTGGACGACCAGCTCATCGAACCGGGCCTGGTCGCCGTCGCGATGCCCGTACGGGACCCCTCCGGCCGCGTCGTCTGCGCGGTCAGCGTCGTCAGCCACACCAGCCGGCTGTCCGCCGCCGAGCTGCCCGGTGCGGTGCTCCCCCGGCTGCGCGACACGGTGACGGCCATGGAACTCGCCCTGACCGCCCCACCGGAGGCCCCGACGGGCGCCGCGCCCCCCACGGGAGGGTCCCACGCCTCCTGGATGCGGGCCTCCAAGCAGGAACTGGGCCCCGAGTTCGTCGAGTCGATGGCCCGCGGCCTGATCACCCTCACCGCCTTCGGCGCCGACCGCGCGGCACTCCCGCTCACCGCCGTCGCGGAGGCCACCGGCCTGGCCCGGGCCACCGCCCGGCGGGCCCTGATCACCCTGGAGCACCTCGGCTACCTCACCTCCGACGGCAAGCTCTTCCGGCTCACGCCGAAGGTGCTGGAGCTGGGCTTCGCGCACCTCTCGGGCCTGACCCTGCCGGCCATCGCCCAGCCCCATCTGGCCGCGCTGGTCGAGCGGGTGCACGACTCCGCCTCGATGGCGATCCTCGCCGGCGACGACATCCAGTACGTCGCCCGGGTCCCCACCGTGCGCATCATGAGCGTCAACATCACCCTGGGCACCCGTTTCCCCGCGTACGCGACGTCCATGGGCCGGGCCCTGCTGGCCGGTCTGGCGCCGGCCGAGGTGTCCGCCCGGCTGTCCTCACCGACCTCCGCCCGTTCACCCGGCACACCGTCACCGACGAGGAAGCACTCCTGGACCTCGTCCAACAGGTCCGTGCCGACGGATACGCCCTGGTCGACGAGGAACTGGAGGAGGGCCTGCGCTCGCTCGCGGTGCCGGTGCGCGACCGCGCCGGCGAGGTCGTCGCCGCCGTCAACGTCTCCACCCACGCGGGCCGCGCCACCCCCGCCGGAACCCGCGACGCGATCCTCCCGGCCCTGCGCGAGACGGCCACCGCCATCGAGGCGGATCTCGCGGTGGCCGGCCGGTACGTACGGATCCCGGTCCTGTGACGGCGCTTTCCGTCCCGCCACCGGAACCGGACTGGGAGGCGGCCCCCGTCTACCAGGGCGGAAAGCACAACCCGGCCTTCCAGACGAGCGCCTGGGAGTACGCGGCCGCGAACTTCCGGCTGGTGGCCGGGCTGCGGGTCCCCCTGGAGGCGCTCGCCGCCCGGCTCCGCCTGACCCTCGAATCCAGCTGGGACGACCTGGGCGAGATGGCGGTCGCCGTGTTCCGCGTCCGGACCACCGACTTCGCGTTCACCCGGCACGACGGACAGGAGGTCGTCCTGGTGTGGCTCGCCCACGCGACACCCGGGGAGGACGCCGCCCTGGAGCTGCTGCTGACCGCATGCGGCCTCGACCGCCGCGCCCTGAGCTTCCTCGGCAACCCGGCGACCGGCCTCACGCACATCGAGGAGCGGCCCGGCTGACCCGGCTACCGGCGATGCGACGGCCAACGGCACCCGGCGACCGGCAGCGCGCCGTGCGGGGCACCTCCCGCTACTCCGCCCCCGCCTGCGCCTCCGCCTGCGCCCCCACCGGAGCCGGAGCCGGCGCTCCGCCGCCGAGCCGGCGGGCCACCGGCACCAGGCCGATCGCGACGGCACCCACCAGGCCCGCCAACGCGAAGGTGATGAAGCCCAGTTGGGCGTTGCCGCCGGCGGCGAGGACGCCGCCCAGCCAGGGGCCGACCACGGCGCCGGTGCGGCCGATGCCGGTGACCCAGCCCAGGCCGGTGGCGCGGTCGGCGGGCGGGTAGACGCGGTCGGCGGCCGCGTAGACCATCACCTGGGCGCTGAAGAGCCAGATGCCGGTGACCGCGACCACGGCGTAGGTGAGGGCGAGCGGCAGATGCGCCCTCAGGAGCAGGGCGCCCGCGGCGGTGAGCAGGAACCAGAGGGCGGAGACCCGCACCGGGCCGCAGCGGTCGGCGGTGCGGCCGGCGATGAACATGCCCACGACGGCACCGACGTTGATGACGAGCAGGAAGCTGACCGAGGAGCTGAGGCCGTACCCGGAGGCGCGCATCATCTGGGGCAGCCAGGTGCCGACGCCGTAGACCAGGAGCAGTCCGCAGAACGAGGCGAGCCAGAGGAGCGGCGTGGCCCAGCGGGCGCCGGGGCGGAAGAGCGCCAGGAGGGCGGACGGCCGGCCGCCGGTCCCGTGCGCCGGGGCGTCGGCGGGGGCGGGGCGGGCCATGCCGTAGCGGTCGGCGACCGCGTCGGCCTCGGCGGTACGGCCCTTGGCGAGCAGCACACCGGGGGATTCCGGCAGCAGGCGCAGCAGCAGCGGAATGGCGATCAGCGCGGGCAGTACCCCGGCCCAGAAGACCGAGCGCCAGCCGAACGCGGGGGCGAGCGTCAGCCCGAGCCCCGTCGCGAACATGCCGCCCACGTGGTACGAGGTCATCAGCAGGCCGGTGGCCAGCGCGGCCCGGCGCGGCGGAGCGAACTCCAGCACCATCGACAGGCAGATGGGCAGCAGGGAGCCGAAGCCGAGGCCGGCCAGGAACCGTCCGGCGCCGAAGGGCGCGGGGGTGCCGGAGAGCGCGCAGACCGCCGAGCCGATGGAGAAGAGGGCGACGCTGACGGCGAGGACCGGGCGGCGGCCGAGGCGGTCGGTGACCGGGCCGATGACGAGGGCGGCGACCAGCATGCCGAGCGTGGTCCAGCTGCCGATGGTGCCGGCCGTGGCGGGGCCGAGGCCGAGCCCGGGGTCATCGAGCATCCGCGGCATGACGGCGCCGTAGACGTTGACGTCCATCCCCTCGAAGAAGACGGCGAGCCAGCACAGCGCCAGGACGGGCGCGACGGAGCGGAAGGTGTGGCGCGGAGCGGTGGGTGGCATGGGCACCTCGTCTTGGGATGCGGCGAGCGGACTGCCGGACCGCCGGAGTGCCGGAGTACCGGACTACTGCCGGAACGGCCGGACTACCGATCCCTCCGGGAAGAGGCCCCGTTCGCCTGGTGAACTTTCGTTCGCTCGTGGGGCAGGATCATCTGCGCCCGTCCGGGGAGGTGTCAATGGTTCGGACGGGCAAGGCCGTTACTCGTCACCCGTTCGCCGGCCCCTTCGGCCCCTTCGGCCCCTGCGGTCCTTCCGAGCCCTCTGGTCCTGCCGAGCCCTCCTGGCCCTCCTGGCCCTCCGGACCCTCCTCGTCCCGCTTCCTCGACTCGGCGGCCCGCTTCTCCGCCACTCGCCGGGCGATCTCCTCGCGCGCCTCGGCGGTGGCCGCCGACGGCCAGACGCGGTCCAGCGAGGCATTCATCGCGGCGCCGACCAGCACCGCGAAGGCCGAGACGCCGATCCACAGCAACACCGCGACCGGCGCCGCCAACGAGCCGTAGATCGTGGGCCCCTCGACCGTCGAGACCAGGTACAGCCGCAGCAGGAAACTGCCCAGCACCCAGATGCCGAGCGCCACCACCGCCCCGGGAATGTCCTCCGGCCAGGGCGACCGGACCGGCACGGAGAGGTGGTAGAGGGTGGTGAGGAAGGCGACCGACAGCAACAGGACGACCGGCCAGTACAGCGCCCGCACGATGTGCTCACTGGCCGGCAGCAGGCTCACCACCGCGTCCGGCCCGGCCACCATCAGCGGCAGCGCGACCGCGCCGACCAACAGCCCGGCGAGGTACAGCGCGAACGACAGCAGCCGCGTCCTGACGATGCCGCGGCGGCCGTCGAGCCCGTACATGATCGTGATGGTGTCGACGAAGACGTTCAGGGCGCGGGAGCCGGACCACAGGGCGATGGCGAAGCCGAGCGAGATGACGTCGGGCCGGCGGCCGGTGAAGACGTCGTTGAGCAGCGGCCGGGCGATCTCGTCCACGCCCTTGTCGGAGAGCACCGTGCCGGCCACGCCGAGGATGTGCTGCCGGACGTTGTCGAGGGTGTCGTGCCCGATCCAGGCCTGGGTGTAGCCGAGCACACCGAGGAGACCGAGGATCAGCGGCGGCAGCGACAGCAGGCACCAGAACGCCGCCTCGGCGGCCAGTCCGGTGACGCGGTACGTCATGCAGGAGTGGACGATGTCCTTGAGCAGCAGCCAGGCCAGCCGGCGCGTGGAGACGTTGCGGTAGAGCACACGGGCCCTGGTCAGACGGCCCGCGTGCCGCTCGGTTGGTTCGTTCTCCGGCTGCACCTCCTTACCGTAGCTGCATGGCAGCCACCACTCACACGGTCACGAACCAGCCCCCGCCGCTGGTCGGATACGACGTGTTCGCGAGCGACCCGGCCCTCACCGAGGGCATCACCCGGCACATCGCCGCCGACCGGCTGGACGAGGTCCGTCAGGAACTGGGCCGGCTGGGCGAAGCCGCCGGCTCCGCGCACGCCCAGCAGTGGGGCGAGCAGGCCAACGCCCATCCCCCGGTGCTGCACACCCACGACCGCTACGGCCACCGGATCGACGAGGTGGAGTTCCACCCGGCCTGGCACCGGCTGCTGGGCCACGCCATCTCCGCCGGGCTGAACGACGCCTGGTCCCGGCCGGACGGCCATCTGCGGCGCACCGCGGGCTTCATCGTGTGGACCCAGGCCGAGGCGGGCCACGGCTGCCCGCTGTCGATGACCCATGCGGCGGTGCCCGCGCTGCGCCACGAGCCGGAGCTGGCCGCCGAATGGGAGCCGCTGCTGACCTCGTGGATCTACGAGCAGGAGCTGGGGCCGGCCGCCGAGAAGGCCGGTGCGCTGGCGGGCATGGCCATGACGGAGAAGCAGGGCGGCAGCGACGTACGGGCCAACACCACACGCGCCGAGCCGCTGTCGGCGCCCGGCGAGTACGCGCTGACCGGGCACAAGTGGTTCTGCTCGGCGCCGATGTCCGACGCGTTCCTGGTGCTGGCCCAGGCGCCGGGAGGACTGACCTGCTTCCTGCTGCCGCGGGTGCTGCCGGACGGCTCCCGCAACTCCTTCCGCATCCAGCGGCTCAAGGACAAGCTCGGCAACCGGTCGAACGCCTCGGCGGAGGTCGAGTTCGACGGGCGGACGTGGGCGCGCCGGGTCGGCGAGGAGGGGCGCGGGGTGGCGACGATCATCGAGATGGTCGCGGCGACCCGGCTGGACTGCGTCAGCGCGTCGGCGGCGGTGATGCGGCAGGCGGTGGCCCAGGCGCTGCACCACACCGCGTACCGCGAGGCGTTCGGCCGCCGGCTGACCGACCAGCCGCTGATGCGCAACGTGCTGGCCGATCTGGCGCTGGAGTCGGAGGCGGCGACCACCCTCGCGCTGCGGCTGGCGGCCGCGTACGACGGCGGCACCGAACAGGACCGGCAGCTGCTGCGGCTGGCGGTCCCGGCGGCGAAGTACTGGGTGACCAAGCGCTGCACGCCGGTGGTGGCCGAGGCGCTGGAGTGCCTGGGCGGCAACGGCTACGTCGAGGAGTCGGGGCTGCCGCGGCTGCTGCGCGAGGCCCCGCTGAACTCGATCTGGGAGGGGTCCGGGAACGTCCAGGCGCTGGACGTCCTGCGCGCCCTGCGCCGCGAACCCGGGGCGCTGGACGCCTACTTGACCGAGATCGGTGCGGCGCGCGGCGCGGACCACCGGCTGGACCGGGCGATCAAGGGGATGCTCACCGAACTCGCCGATCTGGAGGGCATCGAGGCCCGGGCCCGGCGTCTGGTGGAGCGGATGGCGCTGGTGCTCCAGGGCTCGCTGCTGGTACGCCACGCACCGCCCGCGGTCGCGGACGCGTTCTGCGCCTCCCGCCTGGGCGGCGACGCCGGCGCGGCCTTCGGCACGCTGCCGCACACCCTGGACCTGGCAGCGCTGGTGAACCGGTCCCGGCCGGTGCTGGACCCCTGAGGAGGCCGGCCGGCGACGCTGAACCAAAAGCCCCACGGCTGCCCGAAGCCCCGGGCTGCCCGCCCCCGGCTGCTCGAAGCCCCACGGGCCGCCCGCCCCCGGCTGCTCGATGCCCCCGGCTGCCCGAAGTTCCACGGGCTGCCCGAAGCCCACGGGCTGCCCGAGCATCCGGGAATACCCCTCCCTGCCACCTCGTTGTGGCCCCGCAGGGGGCCTTCGCGTCCCCTACGGGATCCGTTCGCCCGCCCCCTAAGGGCAGCTCCCCCCGGGGAGGCCTCCCCACACGGTTGAGGCTCACCGGGCCCGCGGGCCGCTGACGCCGTGCCGGGCCCGCCGGCGAAGGCTCGACGCGGCGGCGGTTCCCCGTCGCTTCGGGCCGTGGCCTCGCGAAGGGACGGGACAGGGGGAAAACCGCCGCCGCGCCGGTCGGGGAGCGGTGCCGCGCCGACTCGGCACCGCTCCCCGGTCTCAGGGCCGCCAGGGCGGCCGGGGCGGGCCTTCCGGGTCGCCGCGCCCGCGCAGCGCCGCGTCGATGACCAGGATGATCTCGTCGTCGGGGAGGTCCGCCCCTACGGTCAGCAGCGCCCCGCGCGCGTCGTAGTAGCGCAGCACGCGGGAGATCTCCTCCGTGGTGCACCCTGCCGGCTCGGGCAGCAGCACCACGAGGTCGGCGAAGGCCAGTACGGGCAGCGGACCGCCCGTACCGGCCACCCGGTCGAGCAGTTGCGGCGGGCTGTCGATCACATAGCCGTCGGTGGGCAGCGGCTGACGCTTTATCAGGACGTCGACCGCGCGCAGCAGGGGGATCGTGTAGTGGCCGGCCAGCCGGGCGGCCCGGGCCCTGCGTACCCCCTCACCCGCTCCGATCACCACGACGCGCGGAGCAGCGGCCACCATGGAGCCCCCTCCCCCGCACCGTACCGACGTCGCGCGGCCGATGGACTTCCCGGCGACAACCGGCGGGTTCTCCGACGGGTGACCGGCGAATCCGCGGTGGCGAGATGCCATCGGCCGCTCGGGACAGAGTCCCGTTTACCCGTCATACGCCACAACGGTTGCAGTGCGTTGCACTCCCCGGCGCCGATGTGGGCAATGGCGCCTCCGGAAAGGGCCGTTGACGGCACGATGGACGCACGGGACGGGGGGCCTCCCGGTCGGGCCGACCGTGAACCCGTGAGCCCGGCATGATCGGGGGGACACCCCCCAGGGGACAGTGCACAACGGAGAGCAGCGTGAGCGACAGCACGATCGACAGTGCCATCTGGTCGGCCCAGGAAATCCGCGCCACCGCCCGCCGGCTCGCCACCGTCCGCGAGGCCGCGCTCGCCGGCGGGGCGCCCGGCGGCCCGGCCGACGCCCCCGTGCGGTGATCGGCGCATCGTGGCGCCGGGCGCTGGACTCCGGTGTCGACCCGGACGCCGAGCCGCCCCAACAGCCGCTGTCCGTGGCGGAGTTGGAGCACCGGCGGCAGAAGTCGCAGCTGGCGGCGGTGCTGCCGGTGCTGAACGAGGGGCTGCTGGCGACCGCGGACGCCGCACAGCAGATCATGGTCGTCACCGACGCCGAGGGCCGGGTCCTGTGGCGGGAGGGCAGCGCGCCGGTACGGCGGATGGCCGACCGGCTCGGCTTCGACAAGGGCGCCGACTGGACGGAGCAGGTCGTCGGCACCAACGCCATCGGCACCGCGCTGGTGGCCCGCCGCCCCGTACTGGTGCACTCCGCCGAGCACTTCATACGCAGCCACCACCAGTGGACCTGTGCCGCGGCGCCGCTGCACGACCCGCGGGACGGACGGCTGCTGGGCACCGTGGACGTCAGCGGACCGGCGCAGTCCTTCCACCCCACCACGCTCTCGCTGGTGTCCGCGGTCGCCCGGCTAGCCGAGGGCGAGCTGCGCAGCCGTCACCACCGGTCCCTGGAACGGCTGCGGTCGAGCGCGGCGCCGGTGCTGGCGCGGCTCGGCGGGCAGGCGCTGGTGGTCGATCCGAACGGCTGGGTGGTGGGCGTGACGGGGCTGACGCCGCCGGACCGGGTGGCGCTGCCGAAGGCGCCCGAGGCCGGGCCGCTGTGGTTACCGCGCTACGGCATGTGCGCCCTGGAGCCGTTGCCGGGCGGCTGGCTGATCCGGGTCGGGCGGGCGGAGCGGGAGACGATGCCTAGCCGGGTGGTCCTGGACGTCAGCCGGCGGGACGGCTCGACGGTCACGGTCAGCGGGCCGGCCGGCAGCTGGTCGCACGAGCTGTCCCCGCGCCACGCCGAGTTGCTCTTCGTGCTGGCCGCGCAACCGCAGGGGCGTACCGCGGCCGAACTCGCCCAGGACCTCTTCGGGGACGCCGGCCGGACGGTGACGGTGCGCGCCGAGCTGTCCCGGCTGCGCCGCCACCTGGGGAGCGTGCTGGCGCACCGGCCGTACCGCTTCGCCGACGGGGTGGAGGTGGAGCTGCGGCTCCCGGCGCGGCCCGGGCGGCTGCTGCCGCACTCGCTGGCGCCGGCGGTGGCGGCGGCCCGGCGGGGACGGCACATGTCCTGAGCCGGTGGCACGGCACGGCGCTCCGGACGGGGGGAAGCCGGTGACGCAGCACAGCGCCCCGGACGGGGGGAAGCCGGTGACGCAGCACAGCGCCCCGGACGGGGGGAAGCCGGTCGCGCAGCACAGCGCCCCGGACGGGGGGAAGCCGGTCGCGCGGCACGGCGCCCCGGACGGGGGAGGCAGCCGCCGGTCGGAATGCGGAAGGGCGGGTTCGCCGTAGCGGCAGCGCGAACCCGCGCCGGAATACTGCAGACCGAGGTGCTACTCGCCCCGCTGCACCGCACGGCGCTGCTCGCCAAGCAGGCCGCCACGCTCGATCTGCTCTCCGGGTCCCGCTTCACGCTCGGTATCGGTCTGGGCGGCCGGGACGACGACTACCAGGCCGCCGGTGTCGACCTCCGCAGCCGCGGCCGGCGGCTCGACGGGCAGCTGGCGACCCTGCGGCGGCTCTGGGCCGGGGAGCCGCTCTCCGCGGACGTCGGCCCGGTCGGGCCCGCGCCGGCCCGGCCCGGCGGGCCCGAGGTGCTCTTCGACGGGTTCGTGCCGGCCGTGATGGAGGGGCCGCGCTGCCCCCGCAGCACATGGACGGTCTGTTCCGGAACGTGGAGGCGTCCTGGTCGCGGACCAGGTCGAGCGCCTGGCCGACGCGGTGTTCGGCCCGGCGTGACCGCGGCCGGCCCGGGAACCGGCGCGGCCGGCGCGGGGCCGGGACCCGTCGCGACCGGGCCGGGGCCGGCACCCGTTCGGCCGTCCGGTGTCGCCGCCGGGGTGGGCACCGCCTAGCGTGCCGACCGGGCCATGAAGGTGGTGGCCGCGGCGTGCGGGAGGTGAGCGATGAGCCCGACGGATCCGCCGGAGGCGGCCCGGGGGAAGCCGCCGCGGTCGTGCGCCGGCCGCGGTGGGGGGCGCTCGCGCTGGCCGGTCTGGTGGGGTTCGGGATGCTGCGGCAGGGGCTGTCGGACGATCCGGACGGGCCGCCGCAGCCGGGGACCGCCACCTCCGTGGTGCCCGGTGGCGCGGGCGGCCCCGCGGCCGCGCCTCTGCCCCGGTCGGCCCCGGCCGAGGTCGACATCCCGTCGCTCGCGGTGTCCGCGCCGGTGCTGCCGCTGGGCCTGGACAAGGACGGCTGGATCGAGGCCCCGCCGGACGGGAACCCCAATCTGGCGGGCTGGTACGCGGACGCGCCCTCCCCGGGTGAGCGGGGCACCGCCGTCCTCGTCGGGCACGTCGACAGCCACAGCGGTCCCGCGGTCTTCTACGGGCTGGGCCGCCTCGCGAAGGGCAGCACGATCCGCGTGATCCGTGCGGACGGGCGGACCGCGGTCTTCGAGGTCTACGGCGTCCAGGTCTTCGACCAGCGCGACTTCCCCGCCCGTAAGGTCTACGGCAGCACCGGACGCCCCGAGCTGCGCGTGCTGACCTGCGGCGGTCCGTACGCGGCGGGGTCCGGGTACACGGGCAATGTGGTGGTTTTCGCCAGGCTGACCGGGAGCGCGTGAGGACGCAGGGGACGCGCGGCCCGGTGGGCGACCGCGAAGGTCGGACGGGCCGGGAATGCCCCACGATGCGAACCTCCGTCTCACGATCCGGGACACGGGACACCCCTCCTGCTCGGCCCCGCCTCGCGCCCACCCCGGTGTGATGTATTGGCCGCATGAGCATCTCGGTCACCACCTGGTATCTCGAACAGACCTCACGCGCCGACCTGTCCCCGGGCAGGAACCGCCGGCCGGGCAGGGCGTCCGGATCGCCCGGGCCGAGGTGCCTTCGCCGGAATTCAGCCGCTTCCTCTATACGGCGGTGGGCGGGGACGTCACCTGGACCGACCGGCTGCCGTGGTCGCACGCGCGGTGGGCGGAGCACCTCGGGCGGCCGGGGGTCGAGACCTGGGTGGCGTACGAGCGCGGGACGCCCGCGGGATTCATCGAGCTCGCCGCGGGACCGGACGGCTCCGTCGAGATCGTCTACTTCGGCCTGATACCGGCCTTCCGGGGCCGCCGGATCGGTGGCCATCTGCTGACGTACGGCATCGAGCGGGCCTGGGACCTGGCCGAACGGTGGCCGGAGTGCCCGTCGACGCGGCGGGTCTGGGTGCACACCTGCAGCCTGGACGGTGAGCACGCGATGGCCAACTACGAGCGCCGCGGCTTCCGGGTCTACGAGACCACGGTGACCGAGGAGCCCGATGCGCCGGCGCCGGGCCCCTGGCCGGGCGCCGGGCCGCTCGCGCCCCTGCCGCAGCCGACCGCCGGAAAGTGACCGACCTCACTCTGTCTCATTAAGCGGGACAGGGATGTCCGAATCCTGGATAGCGGTGGACTGGCCGGAGAGCGGCGTGCCACGCTTCCGTCATGTCCAGAGCTGGAATTGCCTTGGTGAGTCGGCGGCACGTCGACCTCGGCCGCATGTCCAGCGCCATTTGTCGGGCGGGCTGAGGCTGTTTTCAGCCGGGGCCCACGGCCCTGGACAGCACCCGGCACCACCGATCACCCGCCGTCCCCATCGTCGCGGACGCGCCGGAACCCCCCCTTGACCCGCAGCTGTCGCCGACGCGTTGCCCACGCGCCGCGCTTCGGTGTGTCTGCGCAGGTCAGCCTGGGCGTCCGGCGCCGGTCCCGATCCCCCCGCCCGCCCAGAAGGACGTACACCCATGGCCGCCTCCCCCGACCGACCCGCAGCCGCTTCGACCCGCCGCAAGGCCGGACGCCACCGCGGCGAGGGCCAGTGGGCCGTAGGTCATTTCACGCCGCTCAACGGAAACGAGCAGTTCAAGAAGGACGACGACGGTCTCAATGTGCGGACACGCATTGAGACGATCTACTCCAAGGCCGGTTTCGACTCGATCGACCCCAACGACCTGCGCGGGCGCATGCGTTGGTGGGGCCTGTACACCCAGCGCAAGCCCGGGATCGACGGCGGCAAGACCGCGATCCTGGAGCCGGAGGAGCTGGACGACAGGTACTTCATGCTGCGGGTCCGGGTCGACGGCGGCCGGCTGACGGTGGCCCAGCTCCGGGCCATCGGCGAGGTCTCCGAGCAGTACGCCCGCGGCACCGCGGACATCACCGACCGGCAGAACATCCAGCTGCACTGGATCCGGATCGAGGACGTCCCCGCCATCTGGGAGAAGCTGGAGGGCGTCGGGCTGTCCACGACCGAGGCCTGCGGCGACTGCCCGCGCGTGATCATCGGCTCCCCGGTGGCCGGTATCGCCGAGGACGAGATCATCGACGGCACCCCGGCCGTGGAGGAGATCCACGAGCGCTACATCGGCAGCAAGGAGTTCTCCAACCTGCCGCGCAAGTTCAAGACCGCGATCTCCGGCTCCCCGGTCCAGGACGTGGTCCACGAGATCAACGACGTGGCGTTCGTCGGCGTCGTCCACCCCGAGCACGGTCCGGGCTTCGACCTGTGGGTCGGCGGCGGGCTCTCCACCAACCCCAAGCTCGCCCAGCGACTGGGCACCTGGGTCCCGCTGGACGAGGTCGCGGACGTCTGGGCCGGCGTCGTCGGCATCTTCCGCGACTACGGCTACCGCCGGCTGCGCAACCGCGCCCGGCTGAAGTTCCTGGTGGCCGACTGGGGAATCGAGAAGTTCCGCCAGGTGCTGGAGGACGAGTACCTGAACCGGAAGCTGATCGACGGCCCGGCGCCCGAGGAGCCCGTCCACAAGTGGCGCGACCACGTCGGCGTGCACCGGCAGCAGGACGGCCGCTTCTATGTGGGCTTCGCGCCGCGCGTCGGCCGGGTCGACGGCACCACCCTCACCAAGATCGCCGAACTCGCCGCCGCGCACGGCTCGGACCGCCTGCGCACCACCGTCGAGCAGAAGATGATCATCCTCGACGTCGAGCAGGACCAGGTCGACGCGCTGGTCGCGGGCCTGGAGGCGCTGGACTTCCAGGTCAACCCCTCGCCGTTCCGCCGCGGCACGATGGCCTGCACCGGCATCGAGTTCTGCAAGCTGGCGATCGTGGAGACCAAGGGCCGCGGCGCGTCCCTGATCGACGAACTGGAGCGCCGTCTCCCGGACTTCGACGAGCCGCTGACCATCAACCTCAACGGCTGCCCCAACGCCTGCGCCCGCATCCAGGTCGCGGACATCGGCCTCAAGGGCCAGCTGGTCCTGGACGACGACGGCAACCAGGTCGAGGGCTACCAGGTGCACCTGGGCGGCGCCCTGGGCCTGGAGGCCGGCTTCGGCCGCAAGGTCCGCGGCCTGAAGGTCACCGCCGACGAGCTCCCCGACTACGTCGAGCGGGTGCTGCGCAACTTCCAGGAGCAGCGCGAGGACGGCGAGCGCTTCGCCACCTGGGCCGCCCGGGCGGAAGAGGGTGCGCTGAAGTGAGCGGACGCCACACGGCCGAGCGGGAGGCACAGTGAGCGAGCGAGCGGCGCCGTTCTTCTGCCCGTACTGCGGGGACGAGGACCTGCGGCCCTCCGAGGAGGGCCACGGGTCGTGGGAATGCCGGTCCTGCAGCCGCGCGTTCCGGCTGACGTTCCGGGGCCTGCTGGCCCCCGGGACGTCCGCCAACTCCCCTGCCACTGACGGAGGTACATCGTGACCACCGCTACCGATCTTCAGCAGCTCGCCGAACAGGCGGGCCGCGACCTGGAGGACGCCTCCGCCCTGGAGATCCTCACCTGGGCCGCCGAGACCTTCGGTCCGCGCTTCTGCGTCACCTCCTCGATGGAGGACGCGGTCGTCGCGCACCTGGCCTCGCGGGCCTTCCCGGGCGTGGACGTGGTCTTCCTGGACACCGGCTACCACTTCCCCGAGACGATCGGGACCCGCGACGCGGTCGCCGAGGTGATGGACGTCAACGTCATCACCCTGACGCCGCGTCAGACGGTGGCCGAGCAGGACGCCGAGTACGGGCCGAAGCTGCACGACCGCGACCCGGACCTGTGCTGCGCGCTGCGCAAGGTCAAGCCGCTCGAAGCGGGTCTGACCGGGTACGACGCCTGGGCGACCGGGCTGCGCCGGGACGAGTCGCCGACCCGGGCGAACACCCCGGTCGTCGGCTGGGACCCCAAGCGGCGGAAGGTGAAGGTCTCACCGATCGCCCGCTGGACGCAGGCCGACGTGGACGCGTACGTGGCCGAGCACGGTGTGCTCACCAACCGCTGCTGATGGACGGCTACGCCTCCGTCGGCTGCGCGCCCTGCACCCGGCGGGTGCTGGAGGGCGAGGACGCCAGGGCCGGCCGCTGGGCCGGGAGCAACAAGACCGAGTGCGGGCTGCACGGATGACGACGCATCAGGAGATATCCATGACGGGCGCCACGATCTGGCTGACCGGTCTGCCGAGCGCGGGCAAGACGACCCTCGCGCACGAGCTGGCCGGGAAGCTGCGCGGCGAGGGCCACCGCGTCGAGGTGCTCGACGGTGACGAGATCCGCGAGTTCCTCTCCGCGGGCCTGGGCTTCACCCGCGAGGACCGGCACACCAACGTCCAGCGGATCGGCTTCGTCGCCGAACTGCTGGCCAGCAACGGCGTCAAGGCGCTGGTGCCGGTGATCGCGCCGTACGCGGACAGCCGCGAGGCGGTGCGCGGGCGCCACCAGAAGGAGGGCACCGCGTACCTGGAGGTGCACGTGGCGACCCCGGTCGAGGTGTGCTCCGAGCGCGATGTGAAGGGCCTGTACGCCAAGCAGGCGGCGGGCGAGATCTCCGGGCTGACCGGCGTCGACGACCCGTACGAGGCTCCCGAGTCGCCCGATCTGCGCATCGAGTCGCACACCCAGACCGTGCAGGAGTCCGCCGCGGCGCTGTACGAGCTGCTCACCGAAAGGGGACTGGCGTGACCACGGCTGCTTCCATCACCGAGACCGGCCCGGGGCACGAGGGCGACTCGCCGTACGCGCTGTCGCACCTGGACGCGCTGGAGTCCGAGGCGGTGCACATCTTCCGCGAGGTGGCGGGCGAGTTCGAGCGGCCGGTGATCCTGTTCTCCGGCGGCAAGGACTCCATCGTCATGCTGCACCTGGCGCTGAAGGCGTTCGCGCCGGCCGCGGTGCCCTTCTCGCTGCTGCACGTCGACACCGGGCACAACTTCCCCGAGGTCCTCGACTACCGCGACCGCACCGTCGAGCGGCACGGGCTGCGGCTGCACGTGGCCTCGGTACAGGACTTCATCGACCGCGGTGAGCTGCGCGAACGCCCCGACGGCACGCGCAACCCGCTGCAGACCGTGCCGCTGCTGGACGCCATCGAGAAGAACCGCTTCGACGCGGTCTTCGGCGGCGGCCGCCGGGACGAGGAGAAGGCGCGCGCCAAGGAGCGGGTGTTCTCGCTGCGCGACGAGTTCGGCGGCTGGGACCCGCGCCGGCAGCGCCCGGAGCTGTGGCAGCTGTACAACGGCCGGCACTCGCCCGGTGAGCACGTCCGGGTCTTCCCGCTGTCCAACTGGACCGAGCTGGACGTCTGGCAGTACATCGCCCGCGAGAAGATCGAACTGCCCGCCATCTACTACGCCCACGAGCGCGAGGTCTTCGCCCGCAGCGGCATGTGGCTGGCGCCGGGCGAATGGGGCGGCCCGAAGGACGGCGAGACGGTCGAGACCCGTCTGGTGCGCTACCGCACCGTCGGCGACATGTCCTGCACCGGTGCGGTCGATTCCGACGCCGCCACCATCGAGGCCGTGATCGCGGAGATCGCCGCGTCCCGGCTGACCGAGCGGGGCGCGACGAGGGCCGACGACAAGATGTCCGAGGCCGCCATGGAGGACCGCAAGCGCGAGGGGTACTTCTAACCATGAGCACCACCAATGCTGTTGACGGCGTCGTGGACGCCGGCGCCACCTCGCTGCTGCGCTTCGCCACCGCCGGTTCCGTCGACGACGGCAAGTCCACGCTGGTGGGCCGGCTGCTGCACGACTCCAAGTCGGTGCTGGCCGACCAGCTGGAGGCCGTCGAGCGCGCGTCGCTGGGCCGCGGGCAGGAGACGCCGGACCTGGCGCTGCTGACCGACGGGCTGCGCGCCGAGCGCGAGCAGGGCATCACCATCGACGTCGCCTACCGCTACTTCGCCACGCCGCGCCGCCGGTTCATCCTGGCGGACACCCCGGGGCACGTGCAGTACACCCGCAACATGGTCACCGGCGCCTCCACCGCCGAGCTGGCCGTGGTGCTGGTCGACGCCCGCAACGGCGTGGTCGAGCAGACCCGCCGGCACGCCGCGGTCGCCGCCCTGCTGCGCGTCCCGCACGTCGTCCTGGCCGTCAACAAGATGGACCTGGTCGGCTACGAGGAGTCCGTCTTCGCCGCGATCGCCGAGGAGTTCACGACCTACGCGGGCTCGCTGGGCGTCCCGGAGATCACCGCGATCCCGATCTCCGCGCTGGCCGGTGACAACGTCGTGACCCCGTCGGCCAACATGGACTGGTACGGCGGCCCGACGGTGCTGGAGCACCTGGAGACCGTGCCGGTGGTCGCCGATCCGTCGGACGACCCGGCGCGCTTCCCGGTGCAGTACGTGATCCGGCCGCAGACCGCCGAGCACCCCGACTACCGCGGCTACGCGGGCCAGATCGCCGCCGGTGTGCTGCGCGTCGGCGATGCGGTGACCGTGCTGCCCTCGGGCCGTACGAGCACGATCGAGGGGATCGACGCGCTCGGAGAGGCCGTGGACGTCGCCTGGGCGCCGCAGTCGGTGACCGTGCGGCTCGCCGACGACATCGACGTCTCGCGCGGTGATCTGATCGCCCCGTCCGCGACCGCGCCGGCCGTCACGCAGGACATCGAGGCGACCGTGTGCCACGTGGCGGACCGTCCGCTGACCGTCGGACAGCGGGTGCTGCTCAAGCACACCACCCGCACCGTCAAGGCGATCGTCAAGGACATCCCGTCGCGGCTGACGCTGGACGACCTCTCGCAGCACCCGGCGCCCGGTGAGCTGGCCGCCAACGACATCGGCCGGGTGGTGGTCCGGACGGCCGAGGCGCTGGCCCTGGACGCGTACGCGGACTCCCGGCGCACCGGTTCGTTCCTGCTGATCGACCCGGCGGACGGCACGACGCTGACCGCGGGGATGGCGGGCACCGCGTTCGCGGAGGCGGCCGCCGAGGCTGCGCCGGCCGCGGCGACGGACGACGACGGATGGGACTTCTGAACATGCTGAACGACGTGTTCTCGACCTTCGCCAAGGAGGGCGGCCGCATCGGCAGCGGCGCCCTGGGGAGCGGACAGGGCGGAGTCGGCCGATGTGTGTGCTGACGATGCTCGACTCCGTACCCCCCACGCCTCCTTTCCGAAGATCCACCGCACCGCCGGGCGCGCCCTAGAGGGCGCGTAGTCCCCGGCCCTCCGAGAGGAACCACCTCCGTGTCTGCCGTTCGACACCGCCTGCTGGCGGCCGCCGTCTCCGTCCCCGTGCTGATCGGCGCGCTGGGCGCCTGCGGTTACGGTTCCGAGGCCAAGAAGGACACCTCCGCCCAGGTCGCCCCCAAGGGGCCCAAGACCGACGGGCTCGATCAGATCAAGCTCGGCTTCTTCGGCAACACCACTCACGCCACCCCCCTGATCGGCCTCCAGAACGGCCGGTTCCAGAAGGAACTGGGCGGCACCGAGGTGAAGACCTCCCTCTTCAACGCGGGCCCCGCCGAGATCGAGGCGCTCAACTCGGGCGCGATCGACATCGGCTGGATCGGCCCCTCCCCCGCCATCAACGGCTACGCCAAGTCGCACGGCAAGAGCCTGAAGATCATCTCCGGTTCGGCGTCCGGCGGTGTCTCGCTCGTCGTCAACCCCAAGAAGGTCAAGGGCCTCGGCGACCTCAAGGGCAAGACGATCGCTACCCCGCAGCTGGGCAACACCCAGGACGTGGCGCTGCTCAACTTCCTCTCGGACAAGGGCTACAAGGTCGACGCCACCACCGGCAAGGGTGACGTCACCGTCCAGCGCACCGACAACAAGGTGACCCCGACCGCCTTCGAGCAGGGTTCGATCGACGGTGCCTGGGTGCCCGAGCCGACCGCCTCCAAGCTCGTCGCGGCGGGCGGCAAGGCCATCCTGGACGAGAAGACGCTGTGGAAGGACGGCAAGTTCGTCATCACGAACATGATCGTCTCGCAGAAGTTCCTCAAGGAGCACCCGAAGGCCGTGGAGGCGGTGCTGCGCGCCTCGGTGAAGACCAACTCCTGGATCCGGTCGCACCCGGACGAGGCGAAGAAGGCGCTCAACGCCAAGCTCGCCGAGCCGGACGTGGCCGGTAAGGCGCTGCCGGCCAACGTCCTCGACCCGGCCTTCAAGAACGTCGACATCACCGACGACCCGCTGGCCGCCACCCTCCAGGAGGAGGCCGACCACGCCGTCAAGGCGGGCCTGCTGAAGAAGCCGGACCTCAAGGGCATCTACGACCTCACGCTGCTGAACAAGGTCCTCAAGTCCGAGGGCAAGCAGCCGGTCGACGACGCCGGTCTCGGCACCAAGTAAGCCCGTAGCACCGCATTCCCCCAGGAGGTGACACCGATGACGACACCCACGCTCACCAAGCAGCAGCCCGCCACGGCGGACCCGGGCACCACCGTGCCGTACGCGGCTCGCATCGATCACGTTTCGAAGTCGTTCGGCCGCCCGGCGCCCAGCAGCACGTGCTGGACGACATCGACATCGAGGTGGCACCCGGCGAGTTCGTCTGCCTCCTGGGGGCGTCCGGCTGCGGCAAGTCCACCCTGCTGAACCTCGTGGCCGGTCTGGACGCGCCGTCCGCGGGCCGCATCGAGACGCCGGGCGGCCGACCGGCCCTGATGTTCCAGGAACACGCGCTGTTCCCGTGGCTGACCGCGGGCCGCAACATCGAACTGGCGCTGCGGCTGCGCGGGGTGCCGCGGGCCGAGCGCCGCGACGAGGCCGAGCGGCTGCTCGAACTCGTCCGCCTCAAGGGCGCCTACGGCAAGCGGGTGCACGAGCTGTCCGGCGGCATGCGCCAGCGGGTGGCGATGGCCCGGGCGCTCGCCCAGGACAGCCAACTGCTGCTGATGGACGAGCCGTTCGCCGCGCTGGACGCCATCACCCGGGACGTGCTGCACGACGAGCTGACCCGCGTCTGGCAGGAGACGCAGCTGTCGGTCCTGTTCGTCACGCACAACGTCCGCGAGGCGGTGCGGCTGGCGGAGCGGGTGGTGCTGCTGTCCTCCCGTCCGGGCCGGGTCGCCCGCGAATGGCAGGTGGACATCCCGCAGCCGCGGCGCATCGAGGACGCCGCGGTCGCCGACCTGTCCATCGAGATCACCGAACAGCTCCGTGGGGAGATCCGCCGCCATGGCCAGCACTGAGACCCAGGCCGAGTCCACGACCCCCCGGACCGGCAACGACCCGGCCGCCTCCGGCACCGCTGCGAAGGGCGGTGACGCCGCGGACCTCGCAGGTCTGGAGGCCGGGCTCGACGCCCTGGAATCCAGTGTCGTGCACCGGCAGCCCTGGCTGCGGACGGTCGTGTCGAAGGCGGTCCCGCCGGTCGTCGCGATCGCCATCGTGCTGGCGCTGTGGCAGCTCGCCTACCACTTCCAGCTCAAGCCGCACTACCTGCTGCCCAGTCCCGTCGACGTCGGGCGCTCGCTCCAGCAGAAGTGGCTGGAGGGCACGCTGCTGGGCTTCGTGTGGACCAGCATCTCGCGCGGTGCGCTGGGCTTCGTGGCCTCGGTCGCCATCGGTACGGTGCTCGGGCTGATCGTCGCCCAGGTCAAGGCCGTCCGGGCCGCGATCGGGCCGATCCTGAGCGGTCTGCAGTCGCTGCCGTCGGTGGCCTGGGTGCCGGCCGCGATCATCTGGTTCGGGCTGAGCGACGCCACGATCTACGCGGTGGTGCTGCTCGGCGCCGTCCCCT
This sequence comes from Streptomyces endophytica, assembly GCF_026153355.1. Lineage (GTDB taxonomy): Bacteria > Actinomycetota > Actinomycetes > Streptomycetales > Streptomycetaceae > Streptomyces > Streptomyces endophytica. The sequence continues at coordinate 6,663,388 of NZ_CP110636.1, forward strand.
CCATCGCCAACGGCCTGGTGGCCGGCGTCGACCAGATCTCGCCGCTCTACCTGCGCGCCGGCCGCACCATCGGCGCGACGGGGCTGGCCGGGGTGCGGCACGTGCTGCTGCCGGCCGCGCTGCCGGGCTACCTGGCGGGCCTGAAGCAGGGCTGGGCGTTCTCCTGGCGTTCGCTGATGGCCGCCGAGCTGATCGTCAACGCGCCCGATCTGGGCACCGGTCTGGGCCAGCTGCTGGAGCAGGGCCGGGAGCTGCAGGACATGTCCTGGGTGCTCGCGGCGATCTTCCTCATCCTCGTCGTCGGCATCGGCATCGAGCTGCTGATCTTCGCGCCGATCGAGCGGCGGGTGCTGCGCAGCCGCGGTCTCCTCGTCAAGAACTGATCCCATGAGCGCACGTCCCACTCTCCTCGTCATCGCCCACGGCAGCCGCGACCCGCGGCACGCGGCGACCGTCGCCGCGCTCTGCGCGCGCGTCCGGTCGCTGCGGCCCGGGCTGCGCGTCGAGGTCGGCCACCTCGACTTCAACGCGCCCCGGGTCCCGCGGGTGCTGGAGCGGCTGGCGGCCGAGGGAGAGCAGGAAGTGGTGGCGCTGCCGCTGCTGCTGACCCGGGCGTTCCACGCGAAGTCCGACATCCCGGCGGTGCTGCGTGAGGCGGCCGCCCGGCTGCCCCTGCTGAACATCCGTCAGGCCGAGGTGCTCGGCCCGTCCACCCTTCTGACCGCCGCGCTGGAGCGCCGGCTGGCGGAGGCCGGGCTGCGGCCCGGAGACCGTCGCTCGACCGGGGTCGTACTGGCCTCGGCGGGCTCCTCAGACCCGGAGGCGATCGCAGTGATCGCTGAAATCGCGCGGGAGTGGCGGCGCACCGCTGGTTGGTGTGCCGTGCGACCTGCGTTCGCCTCCGCATCCCTGCCCCGCACGGCCGATGCCGTGCGGGCCCTGCGGGCCGAGGGCGTGGCGCGGGTGGCCGTCGCCCCCTACGTCATCGCCCCCGGCTTTCTGCCGGACCGGATCGCGGCCGGCGCCCGGGAGGCCCGGGCGGACGTCCTCGCGCCGGTCCTGGGCGACGCCCCCGAGCTGGCCCGGCTGCTGCTGCGCCGCTACGACCAGTCGGTGGTGGCCGGGACCCGCGGCGATCTGTCGTCCCTGATCGCCTGAGGGCCTCGCGTCGCGGGGTGGGGTGGGGTGGGGGTGCCGGGAATACCCCCTCGTCCGTCGAGTTGAGGTCTGCAAGGGGCGTCCGCATCCCCTACGGGATCCGTTCGCCCCTCCCCTACGGGTACCCAGGCCCCCGGTGGGCCACCGGTCCGGGCACCCGGGCTCAGCCGGCCGTCCGTACCCAGGCCGTCGTCCACGGCGGCAGCCGGTCGCCGTGCAACGGCGCGGAGGACAGCAGCAGTTCACCGTCGGGCAACGGCCGGGCGGCGTCCGAGAGGTTGGTCAGGCACTCCCAGCCGCCGGAACGGCGGAAGTGCAGCAACCCGCCGGCCACCGCTTCGGGGCCGCCGATCCACTCCAGCTCCTCGTCGGCGAGCAGCCCGCGGCGGATGCGCAACGCGGCGCGGTAGAGCTCCAGGGGCGCGGCCGGATCGCCCTGTTGGGCCTCGACGGACAGCTCGCCCCAGCCCGGCGGCTGCGGCAGCCAGGACCCGCCGGCACCGAAGCCGTACGAGCTTCCCCCGCGCCGCCAGGGCAGCGGCACCCGGCAGCCGTCCCTGCCCTTGGAACGGCCGCGGCTGCGGGTCCACACCGGGTCCCGCAGGGCCTCGCGGGGCAGGTCGGCGACCTCGGGCAGGCCGAGTTCCTCGCCCTGGTAGACGTAGCCGGCGCCGGGCAGCGCCAGCATCAGAAGGGTGGCGGCGAGCGCCCGGCGCAGGCCGAACTCCCGGTCCACGACCGGCCGCTGGCCGTCGGCGAGCAGCCAGGACTCCTCGTCGCAGCCGTCCGGGAGGCCGTGCCGGGAGGCGTGCCGGATCACGTCGTGGTTGGAGAGCACCCAGGTCGCGGTCGCGCCGGCCGCCCGGGCGTCGGCGAGTGCGGTGTCGATGGACGACCGGAGCTCCCCGGCGTGCAGCGATGCCCTGAGGAAGTCGAAGTTGAACGCCTGGCCGAGCTCCTGCGGGGTGGCGTAGGCGGTGCGCCGGGAGTTGCGCACCCAGGCCTCGGCGACCGCGACCCGCGGCGGGTCGTACTCGTTGAAGACCTTGCGCCAGTCGCGGAAGATCTCGTGCACCTCGTCGCGGTCCCAGAAGGGGTGGCTGCCGTCCTCGGGCAGGTCGTCCGGTTGGTAGCTCTCGACGGTGCCGATGTCGCGGAGCGGCGCCGCCAGGTCCTTGGCGAGGCCGTGCGCCACGTCGACCCGGAAGCCGTCCACGCCGCGGTCGGACCAGAAGCGCAGGGTCGTCCGGAACTCCGCCCGGACCTCGGGGTTGTCCCAGTTGAAGTCGGGCTGCTGCGGGGCGAAGAGGTGGAGGTACCACCAGCCGTCGGGCAGCCGGGTCCAGGCCGGGCCGCCGAAGCAGGAGACCCAGTCGGTGGGCGGCTGCTCGCCGTGTGCGCCCTTGCCCTCCCGGAAGACGTAGCGCTCCCGCGCGGCGGATCCGGGGCCGGCCCGCAGCGCCTCCTGGAACCAGACGTGCTGGTCGGAGGAGTGGTTGGGCACGATGTCGACCATCACCCTGAGGCCGAGGCGGTGCGCCTCGGTGACCATCGCGTCGAAGTCGTCGAGGGTACCGAGCCGCGGGTCGACGTCGCGGTAGTCGGCGACGTCGTAGCCGCCGTCGGCCAGTTCGGAGGGGTAGAAGGGGCTCAGCCAGACGGCGTCCACCCCCAGGTCGGCGAGGTGGCCGAGCCGGGAGGTCACACCGGGGAGGTCGCCGATGCCGTCGCCGTCGGAGTCGGCGAAGCTGCGCGGGTACACCTGGTAGACGACGGCCTGCCGCCACCAGTCGCGGCTGCTGCGGCCGGCCGTTCCGGGGTCCGGGCCGAGGTGCTGTGCGGTCACGTGGCTGCCTTTCGGTACGGGGTTTCACCGGGTGGTCGACGGCCGGGACGGTGCGTCGCCCGACCGCCCCTTCGGTCATGCCCGAGACGATCGGGCGGCGGGTCCGAGATTGCGGGACAGGTGAGCGTGGCCGGGGTACGCGGGGGGGGTGGGCGGCCCGGGGCAGCAAGCTGCCCAAGGGCTTGCCTGCGCAACCGCTGGTGAGCCCGACTCCCGCGGCGAGGCCGCCGCGAGCAGGGTTCCGCGGCTCAAGGCCATGAGTGCTCCTCACGTCTTGACTGTCTTCATGACAGCGCTTGCAGGCTAGAAGTGGGCTCGTTGTCAGGTCAACGGCCGATGCACCGGAGATTCCCCAAATGATCTCCCTGCCAGCGCTGTCATCGCCCGTCTGTGCTAGCGTCCCGCCATGTCCTCAGCTCGCAGCGAGGCCACGATGGCCGATGTGGCCCATCGGGCGGGGGTTTCGGTGTCGACCGTCTCGCGCACCCTGCGCGGCCTGTCGACCGTGTCGGAGACCACCCGGGCCCGGGTGGAGGCGGCGGCCCGCGAGCTCTCCTTCGCCATCACCCGCAGCGCCTCCAGTCTGGTCACCGGCCGCACCGGCCGGGTGGCCGTCCTGATGCCTCACCTGGAGTCGTGGTTCCTGAGCGCGACCCTGTCCGGAATGGCCCCGGCCCTGCGCGACGCCGGCCTCGAACTGCTGGTCTACAGCGTGACCGACGTCCAGGAACGCGCCGATTTCTTCGACCGGTTGCCCGCCCGCCGCAACGCCGACGCCCTCCTGGTGGTGAGCTTCGCGCTCTCCCCCGCCGAACGCACCCGCCTCGACGACCTGGGCATGCCGCTGGTCTTCGTCAGCCAGCACGCCCCCGGCCGGCCCAGCGTCTACGTGGACGACGAGGAGGCCGCCCTGCGCGGCACCCGCCATCTGCTCAACCTCGGGCACCGGCGGATCGCCTTCCTCCAGACCGCCGACGAGACGGGCTTCGCCTGGAGCAGCAAGAACCGGCTCGCCGGCCATCTGCGCGCCCTCACCGAGGCGGGCGTCGAGCACGACGACGACCTCGTCATGAGCGTGCCCGGCTGGAAGGGCAGCGGTATGGCCGCCGCGGTGGGCCGCCTGCTGAGCCTGCAGGCCCCGCCGACCGCACTCTTCACCGAAACCGACGACCTGGCTTTCCGCCTCCTGGCCGCCCTCCGCGAGGCCAACATCCCGGTCCCCGGCCGGGTTTCCGTCATGGGCTTCGACGACCACGTCATGTCCGGCCTCATGGGCCTGACCACCCTCGCCCAACCCGCCGCCGAACTGGGCCGCACCGCGGTCCGCCTGACCCGCTCGGTCCTCGACGACACCGACGGCGACCCCCAACGCCACATCATCCTCCCCACCGAACTCGTCCCCCGCCGCACCACGGCACCACCACCGGCGGAGCGTTAGCGCACCAAGCGCACGGGGGCGCGTCCGCCGGCGACGGGTGAGGGCGTGAAGCGGGCCGGGACGCGTCCCGCCAGGTGCAGATGCCCGACGCCTCCGGCTTCCGCCGCTATCCGGCGCCGGCCGGAGCCGTTCGTACCGTCGTCCGCCCCCTCGGTGTGTCGGCTCGGCCCTTTTCGTACACCGTGAGGCCGCGGGCCAGGTGGAGGGGACCAGGACGAGCTCGATGAGGAGGGCCTTCCAGGCGTAGACGAGGTTGACGGCCTTGGTGGCGTAGACGCAGGGGAGGTTCAACAGGACGCCGGTGAGCGGGAGTTTGCGGCGGTGGGCGGCGTAGATCAGGGGTGGGGCGGTCAGGAGCAGCTCGGCTCCGGCCCACCAGGCGAAGGTGACGGCGAGCGGCTGCCCGGTGGTCGCGGCGGTCACGAACGGGGTGGCCCACCACAGGGGTGCGGTGACGATCTCCAGGAGTGCGAGGAGCACCCAGAGGGCCAGCAGGGGTTTGTGGCGGATCAGACTCCCCAGGTGGAGGCGGACGTTCTGACAGAAGCCCGCCATCCAGCGCCAGACCTGTTTACGGAGATAGGTGAGGTCCTCCGGGTCGGCGGCGAGGGCGACGGCGTCGGAGACGTAGACCGCGCGTCTGCCGGCGATCTGCTGGGACCAGGTGTAATCCATGTCCTCGACGATGGTGCGTTCGGGGAAGCCGCCGAAGGACATCAGGTCGTCGCGGCGGAAGACCGAGCAGCAACCGGAGCAGACCATGGGGCTGTTGGCGCGGGCCTGGATGGGGCGGTGCCAGTGGAAGCCGAAGAGGTACTCCGTGGACCGGCCGCGTTCCCAGACCGTGCGGGTGTGGCGGGTGCGGACCGTACCGGCCGCGACCGAGACGGTGGGGTCGTCGAAGACGGGCGCGACGGTTTCGAGGTAGTCCGGAGCGAGGACGGTGTCCGCGTCGACGGCCAGGACGAGGTCGGTGGTGCAGTACGGAAGGGCGTAGTTCTGGGCTTTGGCCTTGCTGCCGAGGTTGCGGGGCGGACGTAAGACCGTGACGCCGTGTGACGCCGCCACCTCGCCCGTGCGGTCCGTGGAGGCGTCGTCCACGACCAGGACGCGGTCGGGCGGGACCGTTTGCCGGGCGAGTGACTCGAGTGTGGCCGGCAGGCCCTCCTCCTCATTATGAGCAGGAACGATGGCGGTGATGGTGCGCATGACGGGCTCCCCCCTTGGTGCGGATCGCGGTGATGACGACACCGGTCAGACCGATGACGCCGTAGACGATGGTGCTGATGCCGATGAACGGCAGTCCTCCGTGCATGTCACCGACGGTAGTCGGAGGGAGCGGATCGCGATTCCGGAGGGTTCCTCCTGTGGATAACTCTCAGTCAGCTGGGGCGGGTTGGGGACGCCCGGTCTGATCGGGTTGCTTCTCGGGTTCCTTCGTGGCGTTGCGGAGGGGGAGGCCCCATGCCGCCAGGACGCCGATGGCGGCGACGGCGGACAGGGCGAGGAGCGTGGCGCTCATCGCGGAGGTGAGGGTGGTCAGCATGGTCGCGAGGGCGACCCCCAGCGTCGGGCCGATGTTCATCGCGGTCTGCTGGAGTCCGCCGGCCACTCCCGCGTGCGCCACGGGGACATGGCGCACGATGACCGCCGTCGCGGTGACCATCACCGTGCCGAATCCCGCACCGAGCAGGGCGAAACCCCCGCCGATCATCAACACCGGGGAAACGGGGGTCAGTTGGGAGAGGAGGAGGATGCCGGCGGCGAGGAGGGACATGGCCGTGAGGGTGGTCCGGCGGGGGCCGTGGCGGCGCTGGATTACGGCTGAGGCGGGCGCGCTGAGCACCATCATGACGGCCAGAGGCAGTACCCGCAGACCGCTCTGGAACGGGTCCAGCCCAAGGACGTCCTGCAGGAAGTACGAGCCGACGAAGAGCGCGCCGAACAGGGCGGCGGAAGCGCACAGCAGGACGGAGAGCGCGGAGACCACGGCTCGCGAGGTGAGGACCGCCGGCGGGACGAGGGGACTCGCGGTGCGGCGTTCGTGGCGGACGAAGGCGCCGCAGGCGGCCGTTCCCACGACGGTGGTGAGCAGGGTGGCCACGGTCCAGCCGGATTGCGGAAGCGCGACGAGGGTGTGGACCAGGCACAGGAGGGCGAGGGAGAGGAGGGCGGCTCCGGGGAGGTCGAGGGGGGAGCGTGCGGGCCGGGGGGAGGTGGGCGTCGGGGGTGGGGCGGCGGCGCCCGAGGCGTCGTGAGGGTGTGGTGGCGCGGGCACGCGGGCGGCGAGGGCCAGTGCGCCGACGATCAGCGCGGGCGGCACGTTGAGGAAGAAGACGGCCCGCCAGCCGAACTGGGCGGAGAGTGCCCCGCCGAGGACCGGGCCGGCCGCGGCCGCGAGGCCGATGGCGCTGGTGCGGAGGGCCAGGGGCATGGCGAGCCGGTCCGGTGGATAGGTGGCGCGCAGCATGCCCAGGGTGGCCGGTTGCAGCAGCGCGCCGAAGACGCCTTGCGCGATGCGCAGCGCGATCACCCAGCCGATGCCGGGCGCCACTCCGATCCCCGCGGATGCGGCGCCGAAGCCCAGGATGCCGAGGGCGAAGATCCGTTGGTGGCCGTAGCGGTCGCCGAGCCGGCCGGCGAGGACGAGCAGGACGGCCACGGCGATGAGATAGCCGGTGCTGGTCCACTGGACCTGTACGAACGAGGCATGCAGGTCCCGTTGGAGGGCCGGCTGGGCGATGGTCAGTACGGTGCCGTCCAGGGCGACGATCACCGCGCCGGTGATGCTCCCGGCGAGGATGAGACGGCGGTGACGGCCGGAGGCGAGGTGGCGGGGCCCGTGGTCGCCGCGCGGGTCGGCGGGCGGATGGCTTCCGGCGTCAGCAGCACCGTGGCCCCTTGAGGAGCGACCACTGTCGCCGTGCCCTGTCGAGGAGCGCAGAGGGGCGGTCATCGGGACTCCCGTCCGAGGTGCGCGTCCAGGGTGGCGCGCAGCAGCGGTTCGATGTCGTCGGAGCCGGTGGCGAGCGGGAGGCTGCCCCATCCCCACAGCTGGGCGATGCCGTGCAGGTTCCCCCACAGGGCGCCCGCGACCACCGGGGGCGGCGTGTCCGCGGACGGCCGTATCCGGGCGATCAGGTCCACGAGTACTTGGAAGAGCGGGAGGCTGGTGTCCCGCAGGCCGAGCCGGTTGCTCTCCAACAGGTCGTGACGGAACATCAGCTCGTACATGCCGCGCTCGGACAGCGCGAAGTCGAGGTAGGTCCGGGCGAGCGAGGTGAGTCGGGCGCGGGGCGACGCATCGTTGCCGTCGAGCACCTCGGCGGTCCGGGCGGCCAGGTCGGCGAAGCCCCGACGGGCGATCGCGGAGAGCAGGTCGAGGTGCGTCGGGAAGTAGCGGCGCGGGGCGCCGTGCGAAACCCCTGCCCGGCGGGCGATCTCCCGCAGTGACAGCGCTTGCACGCCCTCGCCGGCCACCAGCTCGACACCGGCCTCGACCAGGCGGGCACGCAGGCCCTCGTCCGGGGCGGGTTCCTCGTTCGCGGAGTTCACAGGGGCAGGCATAGACACTGTCTACCAGGTGTTGGTAGACAGTGTCTACACGCGTCGGGCGAACGGCGGACACAACGACGCCGGCCGCCGCGCCCCGTGGGGGCGAGCGCGACGGCCGGCGTGGAGAACGGGAAGTCGAGGACTTACTCGACGACCTTCAGCAGCTTGTTGGGCGTTCCCTGACCCGGGTTGGTGATCTTGTCGGCGGTGGCGCCGTCGGTCAGCGCCTTCTCGACGTCGGCCGGCTTGGCGTCCTTGTGGCCCGCCAGGTAGACCGCGGCGGCGCCGACCACGTGCGGGGTCGCCATCGACGTGCCCGAGATGGTCTTGGTGGCGTCATCGCTGCTGTTCCAGTCCGACGTGATGTCGGAACCGGGGCGTAAATGTCCACCGCGCTACCGAAGTTGGAGAAGTCGGACTGCTCGTCCTTGTTGGTGCTGGAGGCCACCGTGATGGCCTCCTTCACGCGCGCCGGGGAGCTCTGGCTCGCGTCGCTGGACTCGTTGCCCGCCGCGACACCGAAGGTGACACCGGAGTCGATGGCCTTCTTCACGGCCGTGTCGAGCGCCTCGTCCACGCCGCCACCCAGGGACATGTTGGCGACCGAGGGGCCCTTGTGGTTCTTGGTGACCCAGTCGATGCCGGCGACGACCTGCTCGGTGGTGCCGGAGCCCTGGCCGTCCAGGACCTTGACGGCCACGATCTTGGCCTTCTTGGCGACGCCGTGCGCCTCACCGGCGATGGTGCCGGAGACGTGGGTGCCGTGGCCGTTGTCGTCCTCGGCCTTGTTGCTGCCGTCGATGGCGTTGAAGCCGTACGACGCGCGGCCACCGAAGTCCTTGTGGCTGATGTGGACGCCGGTGTCGATGACGTACGCGGTGACGCCGTCACCCGCGCTGTCGGGGTAGTTGTACTTCTTGTCGCCCTGGGTGTCCTTCTGGTCGATGCGGTCCAGGCCCCACGACGGGGGGTTGTCCTGGGTGGCGTCGATGTGGAACTTCTTGTTCTGGACGACCTTGTCGACGGCCGGGTCGGCGGCGAGGCGCTTGGCCTCCTCGGCGCTCAGGCCGTTGGCCGAGAAGCCGTCGATGGCGGAGGAGAAGGTGCGCTTCACCTTGCCGCCGTACTTGGAAGCGAGATCGCCGCTCTCGGCCGTACGGACCGACTTCTTCAGCATGACGATGTAGCTGCCGTTGACGGCGCCCTTGGCCTGGGCGCCGTAGATCTTGCCTTCGGCGGGGGCGGGCGACGCGCCCGCGGTCACCGCGGTGACGGTGGCGATACCAGTCGCGGCAACCGCGGCGGCTATCGCCGTGACGAGCCGCTTCTTGCTGGAACGCTTGTGAGCCATTGCGAGGGTTCTCCTCGTTCGTGGTGTGGGGGGAAAGCGTTGCGCCAACAGCCCTTGTACACAGGAAAATCTGCGTCGGGCTGACTCGAAACCCTGTCTGATTGGTGGATCCAATTTCAAGGGAGACCCCGTCGTGTGAGATAGGCAACAACCCGGTAAAACTGCAAAGGGGCCCAGAACTGGTCAAAGCAAGCGGCCAACTTGAAGCAAGGCGACTCAACTCCGTTTACTTTCGTGTAATGGAGGGAAACAGACGACCTCTTGCCGGAAGTCGCTCTCACCCTCCGCCGCTGCCACAACTTCGTTGAATCCGCGGCGATTTCGGGGCCATTCGACAAAAGGCCCCAGCCCCTCAGCGCTGGTACCGCGCCAGGACCAGATTGCCGTCCCTGATAAGCCGTTTGCGGAGGGTGTCGAGGTCGATCGCGCCGCTGTAGTACTCCTGCAGACCCGGGGTGGCGATCTTGTCCTTCCACTCCGGGTAGCCGCGGACGGACTGGGCCGGGGCGGAGCGCAGGGTTGCGGCGAGCGCGGTGCCGGTCGCCCAGTCGTACCGCCGCACCCGGAGCGCGGAGTTCCGTAGTGCCTCCTGGCCCGTCGGCAACATCCAGTCGCCCAGGGCCAGTCGGACCATGTTCGGCGGCCGGAGGAAGAAGTCGATGAACGCCATCGCCTCCTCCTTGTACGGGCAGTCCGCGGCGATCGACAGGGTCTGCGGGCTCACTCCCTGGTCCTGCGCCGTTCCCTCGGGGGCCGGCAGCACCGTCCAGTCGAAGCCCTTGGGGGCCTGCTGGGCGATCTGCTGGCGGTACGAGAAGCCGAGCGGCACCATCGCGTAGCGCCCGGCGAAGAAGCCGGGGAGGGTGTCGGAGCCGCCCATGCCCAGCGTCGTGCGGGCGGCGGTGCGGTCGACGTTCACCTGGTCGTGGATGACCCGCGGCACCACCTGGTCGACGGCGTCGAAGCGGACCTGCACCCTGCCGTCGGGGAGGCGGTGGAAGACCCGGCCGCCGGTGGACAGCGAGAGGTTGAGGGTGGCCGAGACCGGTTCCTTCAGCGGCCAGGCCACACCGTGGTCGGTGCCGCGGGTCAGCCGCTGGGCCGCCTCCGCGAACTCCTCCCAGGTCCAGGGCGCTTCGGGGGTGGGGAGGCGGACGCCGGAGCGGTGGAGTTTCGTGCGGTTGGCCACCAGTACCCGTGGCTCCTGGAGGAACGGGACGCCGTATATACGGCCGTCGAAGGTGGCGGTCTCCCAGCTGTGGCCGGGGATGTCCGCCTTGAGGCGGGCCGGCAGGAGGGAGGTGAGGTCGGCCAGGTCGCCACCGTAGGCGAAGTCCGCGAGGTCGTCGGAGGCGTCATGGATGATGTCCGGCGCCTCGCCGCCCTCGAAGGAGGTCAGCAGCTGGTCGTGGACGGTCGGCCAGGCCCCCTGGACGTACCGCACCTGGACGGCGGGGTGCCGGCTGTTCCACTCGGCGACCAGTTGTTCATTGGCCTTGACGGAGTCCTGCTGCCAGGCCAGCGACTGGAAGCGCAGGGTGATCCGGCCACCGGAGCCGCGCCGCGGGCGGTCGGCGGAGCAGCCCGGGAGCAGGGCCGCGGCCGGCAGCGCGGCGGCGGCCGCCAGCAGTCCCCGGCGGCTCCATCGGGCGGGGGGCCTCGGCATACGGGCGGCGGGCATCAGCTCTTCACCGCCCCGGCGAGCATGCCGCCGGTGATCCGGCGCTGGATGACGGCGAACAGCAGCAGGCCGGGGAGGGTGGCGAGCAGTGCGGCGGCGGCCAGCGGCCCGAGATCGGCGACGCCCTCCGCCCCGAGGAAGTGGGTCAGCACCACCGGGAGCGTCTGCTTTTCGGGCGACTTGAGCAGGACCAGGGCGAAGAAGAACTCGTTCCAGGCGGTGAGGAAGGCGAACAGCGCGGTGGCGACGATGCCCGGGGCGAGCAGCGGGCCGGTGACGGACCGCAGCGTACGGAGCCGGCCGGCGCCGTCGACGGCCGCCGCCTCCTCCAGTTCGCGGGGGACGGCCCGGACGTAACCGGTGAGCATCCACAGGGCGAACGGCAGCGCCCAGACCACGTAGACCAGGATCAGCCCGATCCGGGAGTCGACCAGGTGAAGTCCCTTGAGGATCAGGAACAACGGGATGATCACCAGCACCAGGGGGAACGCCTGGCTGACGACGACCCAGCCGGTGGCCGCCCGGCCGAGGCGGGTGCGGTGACGGGCGAGGACGTACGCCATCGGGGTCGCCAGCACGACGGCGAGCAGCGCGGAGACCGCCGCGGCCAGCAGGCTGTTGCCCGCGGCGGCCAGCAGCGGCTGCTGGTCGAAGGCCTGCCGGAAGTTCTCCAGGGTGGGCGCCTCGGGGATCCAGGTGGGGTGGGCGGCGGCCAGCTCGCGCGGCGGTTTGAAGGCGGTGGAGACCAGCCAGAGGAAGGGGAGGGCGAGGAAGGCGAGATAGCCGAGGAGCGCGGCGTACTGGCCGGTGCGGGTGGCGGTGCGGCGGAGTGCGGTCATCGGTCCTCGTGCCCCTTCAGCCGGCCGGCCAGACAGAGGGCCAGCAGGACGGAGATCACCGCGACCATCGCCAGGCCCATCGCGGCGGCGTACCCGAACTGCCCGTAGCGGAACGCCTCTTCGTACGCGAAGAGCATCGGCAGTCGCGTACGGCCACCGGGGCCGCCGTCGGTCAGCACGAAGACCAGGGCGAAGGAGTTGAAGTTCCAAATAAAGTTCAGGGCGGTGATGGCGAGGGCGACCGGCCGGAGGGCGGGCCAGGTGACGGTGCGGAACCGGCGCCAGGCGCCCGCGCCGTCGAGGGCCGCGGCCTCGTGCAGTTCGGGCGGCACGTTCTGCAGGCCGGCCAGCAGCGTGACCGTGGTCTGCGGCATCCCGGCCCAGACGCCGACGACGAGGACCGCGGGCAGCGCGGTGGCCAGGCCGCTGAGCCAGTCCCGTCCCTCGGCTCCGGACAGGCCGAGGCCGTGCAGGGTCTCGTTCAGCACACCGGCGTCGGGGTGGTAGATCAGCCGCCACATGATGCCGACGACGACCTCGGGCATCGCCCACGGGATGATCGCCAGCGCCCGGGCCAGCCAGCGCAGCCGGAGGTTCAGGTTGAGCAGCAGGGCCAGGCCGAGGGCGAGCAGGAACTGCGGGACGGTGACGCCGAACGCCCAGATCAGCCCGATCCGGAAGGAGTCCCAGAACAGGGAGTCGTGGAGCAGGTCGGAGAAGTTGAGCAGTCCGACGAATCCGGTGGACCGGGTCCGGCCCGACTGGGCGTCGGTGAACGCCAGGCCGATGCCGTACAGCAGCGGTCCGACGCTCAGGACCAGGATCGGGAGCAGTGCGGGCAGTACGAGGAACCAGACGCCGTGGTCGCGCCGGGGCCGGCCGGCGCGGCCGGGGCCCGCCGTGGTGGACCGCCGCGTCACCGCGGTCGGCGCTGCTGCCATCGTCCGGTCCCCCGTCCCCGTGCCTCTCCCCCGGTGGCCGCGCCCCTGTCCGGCCGCCGTCATCGTCGTGAGGCCGGCTGCCGCCGTCAAGGTCCCGGCCGGATTCCGTGCAGGGTCTCCCCACCTGGGACACCGGGGGCACCTGCGACACTGAGGGCCGGTACGCATCGCAGGAGGCAGCACCATGACCGAACCGAGCCCGGCCGCCTTCACGGAGGCGCGCGCCCGGGACGTACTCGCCGCGGCCGGGCGCCCGGAGGCGGCGGCGGACGCCCGGCTGCTCGCGCTCGGCGAGAACGCCGTCTTCGCCCTCGGCGAGCGCGGTCCGGTCGTACGGGTGGGCCGCAGCGCCGACCTCCTGGCACGCGCCGAGCGGGAACTGGCCGTGGCCGAGTGGCTGGCGGCCGAGGGCGTGCCGGCCGTGCGGGCCGCGGAGCCGGTGGCCACGCTCGTCGACGGTCATCCCGTGACGTACTGGCAGCGGCTGCCGGAGGTCGTCCGGCCGGCCGGTCCCGAGGATCTCGCCGCGCTGCTCAAGCGCGTCCACGCACTGCCGGAGCCGCCCTTCGCGCTTCCCCGCCGCGAGCTGCTCGACGGTGTCGAGCGCTGGCTGCGGCTGGCGGGTGACGCCGTATCGGCGCCGGACGCGGAGTACTTGCGCGGGCGCCGGGATGCGTTCGCGGCAGCCGCCACGGCGCTGGAGCCGCATCTGCCGCGCGGGCCGATCCACGGCGACGCGCTGACCCGCAACGTGCATGTCGGGCCCGACGGGCCGGTGCTCGTCGACCTGGAGACCTTCTCCTTCGACCTGCGGGAGCACGACCTGGTCGTGATGGCGCTGAGCCGGGACCGCTACGGCCTGGCCCCGGACGCCTACGACACCTTCGTGTCCGTCTACGGCTGGGACGTACGGGACTGGGAGGGCTGTGCCGTGCTGCGCGGGTCGCGGGAGACCGCGAGCTGCGCCTGGGTGTCCCAGCACGCGCCCGGCAACCCGGCGGCGCTGAAGGAATTCCGGCGCCGGATCGCCTCCCTGCGCGAGAAGGACGCGACGGTGCGGTGGTACCCCTTCTGACCCGGTGTCGCGGGGACCGGCGGTGCCCCGCGCCGGCCCGGCTCCGCGACGACCGGCCGTCCCCGGCCCGGCGACCGCCGGATCAGACCCTCGTCGCCTGATACGGGATCAGCGGCCAGGCCGGCTCGACTGTCGCCTCCGGGTCGGTGCGCCGCAGATACGCCTGGAAGGAGGCGGCCTGCTCGGCGGCCGCCTCTTCCTGGAGGGCGTGCAGCGCACGCGGCGACGGAAGGGCGACGGCCGGATACCGCTCGCCGATCCGCCGGGCCACCCCGGCCGCGGCCGCCGCGTCGGCGCCCGCCTCGTGTGCGCCCTCCAGCCGGACGCCGTAGTGACCGCAGAGCGCCTGCAATGCGCGGCGTCCCTTGCGGAACCGGTCCACATGCTTGTCGAGCACCAGCGGGTCGATGACCGGCGCGGGGGCGCGCCCGAGCCGCTCGGTCAGGGTCCGTACGCCGTGGCGCCGGCACTCGCGGTCCAGGAGGGAGAGGTCGTAGCGGGCGTTCATCACCACCAGGGGGTCTCCGCGCGCAGGGCCTCGGCCAGTGCCTCGGTGATCTCCTCTATCGCGGTCGCGGGCGGGCGGCCGTGCATCTGGACATATGCGGTTGAAATGCCGTGAATTGCCGCCGCTTCCTCGGGTATCGGCACTCCCGGGTCGAGCAGCCAGGTCTGCTTCCCGGCCACCCGGCCGTCCCCCTCCAGCCGGATCAGGGCGGCGGTGACGATGCGGTCCTGCTCGACGTCCGTGCCCGTGGTCTCCAGGTCGAAGCCGACCAGCAGTTCCTGATGCCAGCTCATGCCGGTACCTCACTTCGCCCTGCCCGGCACGCGCCCCGCGCGTCCCTTACCGTGCCGAGCTCGCCACGCTCGCTCATGCGGCCTCCTTCGGTGGTACTTCCCCCGTTGCTCCGCCACTCTCCCACGCACCACTGACAATCGACCGGCCGCCCGTCCCCACCCGGCGGAGCGGCCCGCGGAGAGAACCGCGAGCCGGGCACGATCGGGGCGGCGTCCCCCTAGGCTGGCCGCATGGACCTACGGCTGGCAGGGCGCGGGGCGCTGGTGACGGGCAGCAGTTCGGGGATCGGGGCGACGATCGCCGAGACGCTGGCGGACGAGGGGTGCGAGGTCCTCGTCCACGGCCGCAACGCGGGGGCCGCGGCGGCCATCGCCGAGCGGGTCGCGGCGCGCGGCGTGCGGACGGAAGTGGTGCTCGGGGATCTGACGGAACCGGGCGTGGCGGAGCAGATCGCGCTGACCGCGCGGGACTTCGGCGTCCAGATCCTCGTCAACAACGCCGGGCCGTTCGCCGAGCACGACTGGGAGAGCTCCCGGGCGTCCGACTGGCGGGCCGCCTTCGAGGGGAACGTGCTGCCCACGGTGCGGGTCAGCCAGACGCTGCTGCCGTCCCTGCGCGCGCACGGCTGGGGCCGGGTCATCACCATCGGCAGCCGGGCCGTGCGGACGCCGCTGCCCAACATGGTGACCTACTCCGCCGCCAAGGCCGCCGTGGTGAACATGACCACGAGCCTGGCCCGGCACCTCGCCGGGACGGGGGTCACCGCGAACTGCGTGAGCCCCGGGGTGATCGTCAGCCCGTCGATGTACCGGATGTTCGAGGAACGGGCGGCGGACTCGGCGGATGAGGGGAACGCCGCCACGGCGGCAACGGAGACGGAGGGCCCCGTCGACGAGGCGGACATCGTCGCCGCGTACGCCGCGAACCCGACCGGGCGGCTGGGGCGCCCGGAGGACATCGCCTCCGCGGTCGCCTATCTGGCGAGCCCGCGCGCCGATTACGTCAACGGGATCGAGCTGCGGGTGGACGGCGGGATCACGGGGACTCCGTAGAGCTCCTCCGCCACCAGTTCCTCCGGGGTCCTCTGCGCCCCGTGCGCGTACGCCGCGTCGAAGGCCGTCGTGCCCAGCCCGGCGCGCGCGGCGGTCGTGCTGCGCGTCACGTCCGCGCGTTCCGCGGCCGGCTGGGGTGCGCCGGCGGCGGCGCGCAGGGCGTCCGCCGCACCGAGCAGTCGGGCCGCGGAGGCGAGGTGGCCGGTCAGCGTCCGGGCGCCGGCCAGGCCCTCCAGGGCCATGGCGACGGCGCGGGGGTCGCCGGTGGCGCGGGCCGCGGCGAACCCGTCGAGGTGGTGCCGGTGGGCGGTGACGGCGTCGCCCCGGAGTTCGGCGAGGAAGCCCAGTTCGGCCAGGACGAACGCGGTTCCCGGGTCACCCTCCCGGCCCCGGCACCACTCCAGCCAGGGCAGCAGATGCGCCTCCGCCTCGTCGAGGCGGCCCTCCCTCCTGGCGCCGAGGGCGAGTCCGCACTCGGCGAACATCTCGCCGCGCAGGTGGGACTGTTCGGCGGCCAGCCGCAGCGCCCGCTCGTGGTGGTCCCGGGCGGCCGCCAGGTCGCCGGTCAGCAGCGCGATCCGGCCGAGCCCGGAGAGCTTGTACGAGACCTGGATCCGCAGGCCCAGCTCCTCGGCGCCGCGCAGTCCCTCCTGGTGGAGCCGGGCCGCGCGGCCGTAGTCGCCGGTGATCTCGGCGATCGCGGCCAGGGCGTCGGTGGCCTGCAACTGGCCCCAGCGGTCACCCAGTTCGGTGAAGAGCGCGGCGCTCTCCTCGGCGGCGCGGCGGCGGGCGGGCAGGTCCTCACCGCCGGTGCCCTGGGCGCGGCTGCTCAGCGCCGCCGCGATGCCCCAGCGGTCGCCGAGCGCCCGGAACACCGTCAGCGCCCGCACCATCCGGTCCGCCGCCCTGCCCGGGTCGCCGAGGCCCACTTGGGCGTAGCCGAGGAACCACTGGGCCCAGGCGCGTTCGCCGGGGTCGTCGTGGGCTTCGTAGCGGCGGAGAACGGCGGCCGCCCGGGTCACCGGGTCGGCGTCGCCACCGGCCAGTGAGGCCATGCCGACCTGCCAGGCGGCCGCCCGCAGCCGCCGGCCCTCCGGGACGTCCCGATGGTCCCCTTCGCACGCGGTCAGCGCCGCGTCCAGCGAGCGGCCCGCCTCCGCGAGCCGACCGCGCAGGAACCAGTACCAGGCCAGGGCGTTCACCAGCCGGAGCGCACGGTCCGCGGCGCCGTCCGTGACCGCGCCGTCCAGGGCGGCGCGCAGGTTCGCGGTCTCCTGGTCGAGCCGCTCCAGCCACTCCCGCTGGGCCGCCCCGTACAGCAACGGGGCGGCGTGCTCGGCGAGTTCGGTGTAGTGGAGCTGGTGGCGCCGGCGTACCGCGGACAGCTCACCGGCCTCCCGGAGGCGTTCCAGGCAGTACGCGGCGACGGTCTCCAGGAGTCGGTAGCGGGTCCCGTACGGCGTCCGGGCGACCGTCACCAGCGAGCGGTCCACGAGCCGGGCCAGCAGCTCCAGCACGTCCTCACGGGCGGTGCCGTCGCCGGCGCAGACCGTTTCGGCGGCCTCCAGGGTGCAGCCGTCGGCGTGCACGGCCAGCCGGCGCAGCACGGTGCGTTCGGGGCCGGGCAGCAGCTCCCAGCTCCAGTCGATCATGGCGCGCAGGGTCTGCTGGCGGGGTGGGGCGCCGCGCCGGGCGGCGGCCGGCAGCCGGAACCGGTCGTCGAGCCGGGCGCTCAACTCCCGTACCTCCAGGGCGCGGACGCGGGTGGCCGCGAGTTCCAGGGCGAGCGGGATGCCGTCCAGCCGGCGGCAGATCTCGGCGACCGCGGGGGCGCTGCCGGCGTCCAGCACGAAGCCGGGGTCGGCGGCGCCCGCGCGGGCCGCGAACAGGGCGATCGCGCCGTCCGGGGCCAGCGGCGGTACCGGCCGGATCCGCTCGCCGGCCAGGCCCAGCGGTTCCTGACCGGTCACCAGGACGCGCAACTGCGGGGCGGCGGCGAGGAGTTCGGCGGTGACCTCGGCGGCCGCGTCGACGAGGTGCTCGCAGTTGTCCAGGACCAGCAGCAGGCGTTTGCCGCGGACGGCCGCGACCAGGCGTTCGGCCACCGGCCCGGCCGCCGCGCCCTCCTGGACGCCGAGCACGGCCAGTACCGCCTCGGCGACCTCCGCGGCGGTGCACTTGACGCGGCGGCCGCGGTCCGGGGCGTCCGGGCGGCCGAGGGCGGCCAGCTCCACCAGCCAGATGCCGTCGGGGAAATCATCGGCCAGCCGGCCGGCGGTCTCCAGGGCGAGGCGGGTCTTGCCCACCCCGCCGGGGCCGGTGAGCGTCACCAGGCGGTGGTCGGCCAGGGTCTGGCCGACCTGGCGTACCGCGTCCTCGCGGCCGAGGAGTTCGGTGAGCGGGGTGGGGAGGTTGGTGCGGGGCCGGGGGTGGGGGTCCGGCCGCGCGCCGGGGGTGTGCGCCGGTGCCGTGGTGGCCGCGGGCCGGGGTTGCCAGGGTTCCTGGCGCAGGATCGCCTGGTGGGCCGCGGTCAGTTCGGCGCCGGGGTCGACGCCGAGTTCCTCGGCCAGCCGGGTGCGGATCTCGCCGTACGCGGCCAGCGCCTCGCTCTGCCGGCCGGACCGGTACAGGGCGGTCAGCTGGAGCGCGCGCAGCCGTTCCCGGAGCGGGTGCCGGGCCACGAGGGCGGCCAGTTCGCCGGTGAGTGCGGCGTGCTCGCCCAGTTCCAGGCGGGCCGCGGCGTGCTCCTCCAGGGCGGTCAGCCGCTGCTCCTCCAGGGCCTCGGCCACCGGGCGGACCAGGTCGTCGTCCGCGAAGCCGGCGAACGCGGGGCCCTGCCACAGGTCCAGCGCCTCGGTGAGCAGCCCGGCCCGTTCCGCGGCGGAACGGGCGGTCCGTGCCCGGGTGGTGAGCGCGGTGAAGCGGCCGGCGTCGAGGGCGTCGGCGGTGATGTCCAGCCGGTAGCCGGGCGGGGCGGTGACCACCAGCTTGCGGGCGCCGGGTTCGGCGGTGTCCAGGGCGCGGCGGAGCTGGGAGACCTTGCTCTGCAGGGACGCGGTGGGGTGGGCGGGCGGCCGCGGGCCCCAGAGGTGCTCGATGAGCCGGCCGGCGGAGACCGGGCGGCCGTGGTGCGCCAGGAGGGCGGCGAGCAGGGCCCGTACCTTCTTCTCCGGGACGGGGCGGGGCGGCCGTCGGCGGACCGCACGTCCAGCGGGGCCAGTACGCGGAACTGCATACGCACAACCGTACGAGGTGGGTCAGGAAACCGGCCGGGAGTCCGCCCAGATGCCCTCGAACTCCTCCCGGTAGGTCTCGAACAGCCCGTGATCGCCGTCGCGTCCGTCCCGGGCGTCCTGGCGGACGATGTCCCGGGAGCCGCCGCGCAGGACGAAGACCGGGGATTCCATGCCGCGGCTCTTGCGGAGGTACGGCTGGATGACGGCCAGGCCGTCCGGGCCGTCGCCGTCGACGAGGTAGGCGGTGAACCGCGGGGTCTCGTCGAAGACCTGGATCTCGAAGGCGCCGGGGTCGCGCAGCCGGGCCCGCACCCGCCGCATGTGCAGGATGTTCATCTCGATGGAGCGGCTCATCTCGCCCTTCTTCAGGCCGATTTCCCGCTCCCGGCGGCGGACCGCGCTGCTCGCCGGGTTGAGGAAGAGCAGCCGGACCCGGCAGCCGGATTCGGCGAGCCGGACCAGACGGCGGCCGGAGTAGTTCTGGACGAGGAGGTTGAGCCCTATGCCGACGGCGTCGAGGCGACGGGCGCCGCCGAAGAGGTCCTCGGCGGGCAACTGCCGCTGGAGACGGACCCGGTCGGGGTGGACGCCGACGACGTCGGCGTAGCGGTCCCCGACGAGGTCCTCGACGGCGTCGATGGGCAGTCGCCCGGAAATACGGGTGCCGGCACCGGAGCCGAGTATGTCCAGCAGCCGGGCGGAGGCGCGCTCGGCCTGGGCGAGGACGGTCTCGGAGAGCGCGCGGTTGCGGGAGACGATGTTGCGGGCGACCTCCAGCTCGTCGAGGGCCAGTTCGACCTCCCGGCGGTCGTCGAAGTACGGCTCGAAGCAGGGCCAGTGCTGGACCATCAGTTCGCGGAGTTGCGGCAGCGTCAAGAAGCTGACGATGTTGTCGTCCGCGGGGTCGAGGAGGTAGCCCTTGCGGCGGCTGACCTCGCGGACCGCGACGGCCCGTTGCACCCATTCCTGACCGGCGGGCCCGGCCGCGGCGATCACCCATTCGTCGCCGTGCACCGGCTCGTAGATGGGCCGCAGCACGGCCGCCACCACGGCCCGCAGCCGCTGCTCGACGAGATTCAGCCAGATGTAGGCGCGGCCGGCCCGGCGGGCACGGGTGCGCACCTCGCTCCACGCCTCGGCGCCCCAGTCCAGTTCCGCCCCGATCTCCAGCGGTCGTGCCAGGGACACCGCGCCGGGTGGTGCGTCGACGGAGCCGCCTTCATGCCCCTCATGACTCTCGTCACCAGGGGGCAACTCCAGCCCGCCGCTCACCTGCCACCGCCTTCCGAACCCCCGTGCCAACGATCAAGGCAGACTACTGCGGTGCGGGAGGCGGTGCAGCCGGATGGGTCGAGTCGTCTACCAACTCCCCTTATCCATAGTGCCCGTTGTGACCGGCGAGGGCGGGCGGAGTGAGCGGATTCATAGCCGTGACATCGCGCGGGACCAGCTGGAAGCCCTGCCAGTGCACGGGCATCGGCTCCTGGTCCTCGTCCCTGGCGATGTGGTGGAACCCGATGTTGACCCACGCGATGGGGTGTTTCAGCGGCTGCCCGTTGACCCAGGTGTCCACGCTCCGGCCGGTGCGGGGGCCGCAGTTGGCCAGGTTGTTGCTGGCGAACCGCTCGCAGGTGTTGTAGTCCGTGAAATAGACGTCGTGCCGGGTGTAACCGCGGCCGGTGTACTTGCTGGTGTGGCCCGGCACGATCTCGTACGAGCGCGGATGGCCGTCCTTGTTGCGGCCGTTCGGGCTGACCACCCGCCACCAGCGCATCGGTCCGGCGTCGCCGGCGAGTTCCCGGGTGACGGGGGTACGGGTGGTGCGGATGGTGGGTGTGTTACCCCTGGGGCGATTAGTGGTGGCCGAATCGAACTGCTCGACCTTGTTGCCGGAGGAGCCGCCCAGGCCGAAGTCGAGGCGCCAGAAGACGTTGTGGCTGTGGCTGGTGGCGTAGTCCTTGGCGCCCTTGCCGAGCGGCATGCCGCGGCCGTCGCCGGCGTCGTAGTCGCCGGGTGAGAGGGTGCCGGTGGCGCCGACCTGGAACGTCATGGTGCCGTCGCCGGCGAACCGCCATTCGGTGAGGTACTCGTACCAGCCGACCTTGTTGACGGTGTAGACCAGCAGGTCCTGGCCCTGGAGCTGGTAGGTCGGGGCGTTCTCGCCGGGGTAGGGGCCCATGCGGTAGGCGTGGCCGCGGGCGCGGGTGGTGGTGCACAGGCCGCTGACGTCGGGGTGGGCGGGGTCGTAGGCGCCGGGCACCCGGACGGTCTTGACGGTGCCGCCGGGGCACTCGGCGGGAGTGAGTTTCTGCAGTCCCTGGGCGAAGCCCTGCCCGGTGAGGTCGTCGTACTCGTTCTTGCCGTCGTCGTAGGGGACGTGGATCTGGCCGAGGCGGGCGCTGGTGAGCACCTTGAGTGGAGCGGGTTCGCCCTTGGGCTGGTACGAGACGTCATCCAGGACCAGACCGGCGTTTCCCTCGTAGTGCCAGCACATCCGCCAGGTGGTGCCGCCGTCCAGCGTCCGGGTGATACGGAACGCGGCGGAGCAGGGCGGGGCGGCGCGGGCGGCGGGGGCTTCGGGGCGGCCTGGACGGCCGGGGCGGTCAGCAGGGCGGTCGCGGCGAGCAGTAACGGGGCGGCGAGCGCGGTGGTGCGCCGGCGGATGCGGGCGCCGGCGGTGCGGCTTCCGGGCATGGTGGCGGCTCCGGGAGAGGGGTGGCGGTGGCGGGCGCGGTCAGCCGAGGCGGGCGACGGTGCGGGCGCTGAGATCGATGACGAGGCGCCGGGTGTCGATCCACGGGCCGTTCTTGACCTTGGTGAAGAGGCGGACGCAGCGGTGCGGGCCGCAGGCGGCCAGGGCGCCCGGGGCGTCGCCCTCGGCGCGGCCGCGGTAGACGAAGCCGGTGACCGCGAGCGGGTCGGGTCCGGTGAGGTCGTGGCCGGTGGCGTGGCGGTAGTCCTGCCGCAGTCCGGCGCCGAGCGGGTCGGCGATCAGCAGCCGGGCCGCCTCGACCGCCTCGGCCTCGCTGGGCGGCGGCTGGACGCCACGCTGGGTGTCGGTGGCCTCCACCCTGGAGGTGGTCAGGTTGACCGTCGTGGTGACGTAGCCGTCGGTCGCGTAGTCGTAGAACGAGACCAGGGCGCGGCGCGGCGGGTCGGCCAGCCCGGCTTCCGCGGGCCGGCGTTCGGCCAGATCGGTGAGGAGCGGTTCGGGCCCGGGCGGCCGGTGACGTTCCTGGCGGCGTTGCGCAGGGCGCGCGGCTGCGCCAGGTCCCGGGCGCGCCGGAGCTCGTCGTCGGTGAGCGGATCGCGCCCGTGGCCGCGTGCGCCCTGGGTGCCGGCCGGCTCGACGACGCCCGGCGGCGGCGCGCCCGGATCGCGTCCCGGGGCCGGGGCGCCGGCCGCGGCCGGCGGGGTGGCCGTCGTGCCGGTGGCCCCGGCGCCGGCCGGCAGGGTGACGGCGGCCATGGCGGCGGTACCGGTGAGCGCCAGGGCGGCGCCGGCGACGGCCTTCCCGAGGTGGCGGTGCAGGAGTCGGTGCACGGTTCCCCCCTGCTGTCACGTCCGTGACATGCGGTAGCGGTCCCCCGTCGGTCCTCCAGTAGGACGACCATTAGGACGATCCGACATCCCGACGGGTTGCCACCATTCAGCGGGAATCTCGCGAAAATCCCTCTGTGAGGGACAAGTTGCGACAAGTTGGGGAAGGAATTCCCCTCGGTCCGCGGACGTGTGTCGTGGAGTCGCCGCAGCGCCCGACGAGAAAGTGGAAGAGTCTACGCATGCAGGTCTGGCCGGGACAGATGTATCCGCTGGGTGCCACCTATGACGGGGCGGGCACCAACTTCGCGGTGTTCTCCGAAGCCGCGAACCGCATCGAACTGTGTCTGCTGCACGACGACGGCTCGGAGACCGCCGTCGAGCTGCGCGAGAGTGACGCCTTTGTGCGGCACGCCTATCTTCCGGGGGTGATGCCGGGACAGCGCTACGGATTCCGGGCGCACGGTCCCTACGAGCCGGAGCGGGGAAACCGCTGCAACTCCGCGAAACTGCTGCTCGACCCGTACGCCCGGGCCATGAGCGGGGTGATCGACTGGGACGAGGCGGTCTACGGCTACCACTTCGGACGGCCCGAGGTCCGCAACGACCTGGACTCGGCGCCGCACACCATGGCCTCCGTGGTGGTCAATCCGTACTTCGACTGGGGCGACGACCGTCCGCCGCGCACCGCGTACCACGAGACCGTGCTCTACGAGGCCCATGTGAAGGGCCTGACGATGTGCCATCCGGAGCTCCCCGACGAGCTGCGCGGCACCTATGCCGCGCTGGCGCATCCGGCGATCATCGAGCACCTGACGAAGCTCGGGGTGACCGCCCTGGAGCTGATGCCGGTGCACCAGTTCGTCCAGGACCACCGGCTGGTGGACGCCGGGCTGACGAACTACTGGGGCTACAACACCATCGGTTTCTTCGCCCCGCACAACGCCTACGCCTCCTGGGGCGACCGCGGTCAGCAGGTGCTGGAGTTCAAGACGGCGGTGCGGGCGCTGCACCAGGCCGGTATCGAGGTGATCCTCGACGTGGTCTACAACCACACGGCCGAGGGCAGCCATCTGGGGCCGACGCTGTCGTTCCGGGGGCTGGACAACGCCTCGTACTACCGGCTCTGCGACGACCGGCAGTACTACATGGACACCACCGGCACCGGGAACTCCCTGCTGATGCGCAGTCCGCACGTGCTCCAGCTGGTGATGGACTCGCTGCGCTACTGGGTGCAGGAGATGCGGGTGGACGGCTTCCGCTTCGATCTGGCGGCGACGCTGGCCCGCCAGTTCCACGAGGTGGACCGGCTGTCGTCGTTCTTCGACCTGGTGCACCAGGACCCGGTCGTCAGCCAGGTGAAGCTGATCGCCGAGCCGTGGGACGTCGGCGAGGGCGGCTATCAGGTGGGGAACTTCCCGCCGCTGTGGACCGAGTGGAACGGGAAGTACCGCGACACCGTGCGGGACCTGTGGCGGGGCGAACCCCGCACCCTCGCGGAGTTCGGGTCCCGGCTGACGGGCTCGTCGGACCTCTACCAGGAGGACGGGCGCCGCCCGCTGGCCTCGGTCAACTTCGTGACCTGCCACGACGGCTTCACGCTGCGCGATCTGGTCTCGTACAACGACAAGCACAACCAGGCCAACGGCGAGGACAACCGCGACGGTGAGCGCTACAACCGGTCCTGGAACTGCGGTGCCGAGGGGCCGGCCGACGACCCCGGGGTGCGGCGGCTGCGGGCCCGGCAGATGCGGAACTTCCTCGCCACGCTGATGTTGTCGCAGGGCGTTCCGATGCTCAGCCACGGCGACGAGTTCGGCCGCAGCCAGGGCGGCAACAACAACGCCTACTGCCAGGACAACGAGCTGTCGTGGGTGCACTGGCCGGAGCCTTCGGGCCCGGAGGAAGACAGCCACGCGACGGACGAGGCGGACGAGGCGGGCGAGGAGGAGGCGGACGAGGCGGCGGCCGCGGAGTGGGGCGACAAGGAGCAGCTGGAGCTGCTGGAGTTCGTCCGGCAGATGGTGTGGCTGCGGCGCGACCACCCGGTCTTCCGGCGCCGGCGGTTCTTCCAGGGTCACCCGATCGAGGGCACCCACGACGAGCTGTCGGACATCGCCTGGTGCACCGCGGGCGGCCGGGAGATGGGGCCGCGGGACTGGCAGTCGGCGCACGCCAAGTCGCTGACGGTCTTCCTCAACGGCAGCTCGATCTCGGAGCCGGGGCCGCGCGGCGAACCGGTCACCGACGACTCGTTCCTGCTGATGTTCAACGCCCACGACCAGGAGAAGGAGTTCACGGTTCCGGAGCACCTCGGCCGGCAGTGGCAGGTCGTGGTGGACACCGACCGGCCGCGGGCGGTCGCGGACGGCGGCGGGGCGAAGGTCAAGGCGGGCGACCGGCTGACGCTCACCGACCGGAGCATGCTGGTGCTGCGGCGGCCGGCGTAGCGGCCGCGGGCGCCGGGGCCGGGCCCCGGGTGGCGAGGGCGATGCCGAGGATCAGTACGGCGGCGCAGACGGCCACCGCGAAGGCGCCGGACGGGCCGTACGCCTCGGCGAGCCGGCCGGAGGCGGCCAGGGAGAGCGCCTGGCCGCCGACCACCGCGCTGGTGAGGAAGGCCATCGATTCGGCCAGCCGGGTGGCCGGCACCAGCCGTTCGGTCAGCCCGAAGACGGTGATCAGATGCGGGGCGATGGCCGCCCCGAGCACCACGACGACCAGATAGAGCGCCCCCAGCGTCCGTACCCACAACAGCGGCACGGACAGCACGATGAGCGCCGCGGCGGCCGCCCGCCAGCGCGCCGGCAGGCCGATCCGGGACGGCAGCAGCGCCAGCGAGAGCCCGGCGGCGGCGCTCATCACGCCCATCGCGGCATAGACCAGGCCGGCCTGGCCGGGCTGGTGCAGACGGGCGGTGAGGGCGGTGATGCCGGCCTGGCAGGCGCCGAAGAGGACGCCCTGCAGCGCCATCGAGACGCGCATCCCGTGGACCGCCCGGGGCATCCGGACGCGGGCCGGCGCGCCGGCGGCCGGTTGGCGTGCGGCGGGCCGGACCGCGGCCGCCGTCGGGTGCAGCGCGAACGCCGAACCGCAGACGGCCAGCAGCACCGCGGCCAGGCCGAGCGCGACGGCCGGCCGGGCGAACGTGGCGGACAGCCCCACCAGGGCCGGGCCGAGCACGAACGACACCTCGTCCAGGGTGCCCTCGAAGGACAGCGCGGTGGCGACCGTGCGGTCGTCGGCGCGGGCCCGGCGGGCCAGCGCCACGAGCCGGGTGCGGGCGAGCGGGCCGATCTGCGGCACGGCGGCCCCGGCCAGCAGCGCGAGCAGCACCAGCGGCAGGGTCCCGGCCCGGGCGAGGGCGGCGGCCACCAGGGCGGCGACGGCGACCGCGTCGCACCAGCAGGCGGCCAGCACCACCGGCCGCTGGCCGTACCGGTCGGCGAGCCGGCCGAGCAGCGGGCCGCCGACCGTCTGACCCGCCGCCAGGGCCCCGCCGACGAGGCCCGCGGTGGTCAGCGAGCCGCTGGTGCCGGCCGCCAGCAGCAGGCTGCCGAGCTGGCACATGGCGGTCGGGAGCCGGCCGAGGAAGGACACGACGGGCAGCAGCGGCCCGCTCAGGGCGATCACCCGGCGGTAGGCGGTGACGGCGGTCATCGCCCGACGCTATCCACCCCGGGGCCGCGGGCCGTACGCACCGGACGTACGAAGCCGCCTGCCGCGCCGGCGCACCGGGTTGGAGGAAACGACGGCGCCAATGCCGCGCAGCGATGACAGAACGGGCCGTCGGCGGGGTACGGGTGTTCCCATGACGGAGCCCTCGAGTGTGTCGCCGACCGCCACCTACCGGCTGCAGCTCCAGCCGGACTTCCCGTTCTCCGCCGCCGAGCGGGTGGTCCCCCATCTGGCCGCGCTGGGCGTCTCCCACCTGCACCTGTCACCGGTGCTGGAGGCCGTGCCGGGGTCCACGCACGGGTACGACGTCGTCGACCACACGGAGGTACGGGCCGAACTGGGCGGCGAGCCGGGCCTGCGGGCGCTGGCGGCGACGGCCCGGGCGCACGGCCTCGGTCTGGTCGTCGACATCGTGCCGAACCACATGGCGGTGCCGGGGCCGGTGTCGTTGAACACGCCGCTGTGGGAGGTGCTGCGGGACGGCCCGGCGTCCCCGTACGCCCGCTGGTTCGACGTCGACTGGGACGGCGGGCACGACGGCCGGCTGCTGCTGCCGGTGCTGGGCGGGCGGATCGGCGACGAGGCACGGCACCTCCGCGTCGATCCGGAGGACGGGGTGCTGCGCTATCACGACAACGTCTTCCCGCTGCGCCCCGGTACCGCGGAACTGCCGCTGCAGGCCCTGCTGGAGGCGCAGTGGTACCGCCTCGCCTGGTGGCGGCTGGCCCGCACCGAACTGAACTACCGCCGTTTCTTCACCATTTCGGACCTCATCGGGGTGCGCGTCGAGGAGCCGGAGGTCTTCGAGGCGACGCACGGCACGGTGCTGCGGCTGATCCGCGAGGGCGTCATCGACGGGCTGCGCGTCGACCACCCGGACGGGCTGGCCGATCCCGCCGGCTATCTGGCGCGGCTGGGCGAGGCCACCGGCGGGCGCTGGACGGTCGTCGAGAAGATCCTCACGGGCGAGGAGCGGCTGCCCGGCAGCTGGGCGTGCGCGGGCACCACCGGGTATGACGCGCTGCGCCACATCGACGGGCTGTTCGTCTGCCCGCAGGGCGCCGGGAGGCTCTTCTCCCACTACCGGGACTTCGTCACGCCGCTGGCCGACGAGGGCGGCGACTGGGAGGAGACCGTGCGCCGGGCCGCCTACGAGGTGGTCAGCCATGACCTGGCCGCCGAGGTGGAGCGGCTGGTGCGCACCGCGGCCCGGATCAGTGCGCGCGATCCGCGGCCCGGCGACCACGCGCCGTGGGCGCTGCGGCAGGCGCTCCGGGAGGTGCTGGTCCGGCTGCCGGTCTACCGGCCGTACGCCGGTGACGCCTCGCGGGCGGTGCAGGACGCGGCGATGCTGGGCCGGGCGGCGGCCGGGGCGCGCACCGCGTTCCGGGTGCCCGAGGAGGCCCGGGCCGTGGACCTGGTCCACGATCTGGCGCTGGGGCTCGGCGCGGACGGTGCCGCGGCGCCCGGCGAGGCCGCGGGCCCTGCCGACGGTGGCGACCGGGCCGACGGTCTCGACCGGGCCGACTTCGCCGCCCGTTTCGCCCAGACCGCGTCCGCGCTGCACGCCAAGTCCGTGGAGGACACCGCCTTCTACCGCTATCCGGTGCTGCTGTCGGCCTGTGAGGTGGGCGGCGACCCCGGCGAGCCCGCGCTCGGCCCGGAGGCGTTCCATGCGTACGGCGCCCGGATCCAGCGGGACTGGCCGGCGACCGGCACGGTGCTCTCCACGCACGACACCAAGCGCAGCGCCGACGTCCGGGCGCGGATCGCGGTGCTGTCGGAGTGCCCGGACCGGTGGCGGGACGTGCTGGCCGGGATGGGCGAGGACGCGGTGTGCGGCGCCGGTGCGGCTCTGCTGCCCGGTGCCGGGCCGGCCGATCCGATGGTCTCCTGGCTGGCCTGGCAGACCGCGTTCGGCCTGGGCGCACCCGCCGACGGCCCCGCGACGGTGGGCGCAGCACCGAGCGACGGCTGGGGGAGGGTGGCACCGGCGGTCCTCAAGGCGGTGCGGGAGGCCGGGCTGCGCACTTCGTGGACGGAGCCGAACGCGGAGTACGAGGAGGCGGTGACGGAGTTCGTCCGGACCGGGCCGTGCGGTCCCGCGGCCGCGCCGCTGGCCGCGCTGGCGGCGCAGCTCGCACCGCACATCCGCGCCAACGTCCTGGGCGCGGCCCTGCTGCATCTGACGATGCCGGGCGTACCGGACCTCTACCAGGGGACCGAACTCACCTACGCCGCGCTGGTCGACCCGGACAACCGGCGGCCCGCCGCCTTCCGGCCGGAGCTGCTCGCCGCGCTGGACGGCGGGCTGGACGGCGGGGCGGACGCCGGTGTGGACGGGCAGCCGGACGGCGGGGCGGACGGTGGGCGCGCGCCGCTCGATCTGGCCGGTGAGAAGCTGCGGCTGACCGTCGCGGCACTGCGGCTGCGGCGGGCGCGTCCGGAGTGGTTCGGCGCGGCCGGCTCGTACACCCCGGTGTACGCGGAGGGCCCGGCGGCCGAGCACTGTGTCGCCTTCTGCCGTAGCGGGCGGGTGCTGACGGTGGTGACCCGGCTGTCGCTGCGGCTGGTGGAGACCGGCGGCTGGTGGGACACCGGGCTGCGGATGCCGCCGGGCGGCCCCTGGCGCGATGCGCTGGCCGGGCGCACCGGGCGGGAGCTTCCGGGCGGCGAGTTGGTGGGCCTGAGCGAGCTGCTGTCCCGGTCGCCGGTGGGGTTGTTCGTACGGGAGTGAGGGCCGGCCGGAGCGTCGTCTTCCGGGGCCTTGTCGGGGCGGGCCCGGTGCGGTCAGGTCCGGTGCGGTGCGGTTTGGTCCGGTGCGGTCAGGTCCGGTGTGGTGCGGTTCAGGGAGCGTCCGCCGGGTCGGTGGTCGCGGGGCCGGCCGTGCGCAGGAGTTCGGTGAACTCGGCCGCCGCGCCGGTCAGTTGGACCCGGGAGAAGACCGTGATGTCGCGGCGCCAGGGTGGGTCGGTGGGCACCGACGCGCAGTCCAGGCCGGTCAGTTCATGGGCCGCGGTGAGCAGCACCCCGACGCCCGCCGAGGCCATCCGGACGGCGGTCGAGGTGTGCTGGGTGCGGACCGCGGTGCGCGGGGTGAAGCCGACCCGTTCGCACTCCAGGTCCAGCCAGCGCCGGCCGTCGACCACCGGCTCCAGGCTGCAGCGCACCCAGGGGCGGTCCGCCAGGTCCGCCAGCCGCACCGAGGGCCGGGCGGCGAGCGGATCGCCGCGCGGGACCACGAGCACCATGCGCTCGCGCCCGACGACGGTGACCGGCCCGGCCAGTCCTTGGGGCGGGGCCCCAGCGCCATGTCGGCCACCCCGCGCGCCATCTGCTCCTCCAGCTCATCGGTGGTGGCGTATTCGTGCAGCACCAGGCGGACGCCGGGGCGGGACCGGGCCCAGCGGGCGCAGACCTCCGGCAGCACTCCGAGGGCGTGCGCATGCACCGTCGCGATGTGGAGTTCCCCGGTCCGCGCGCCGCCCGCGGCCAGTGCGGCGCGGCGGGCCTGCCGGGCGCTGCGCACGGCGAGTTCGGCGTGCGGGAAGTAGGCCCGGCCCATCGCGGTCAGCCGTACGCCGCGCGGCATCCGCTCCAGCAGCGGGCCGCCGACCTCCCGTTCCAGCGCCTTGATCTGGTGGGAGAGGGCGGACTGGGTGACGTGCAGGGCCTCGGCGGCGCGGGTGAAGGATTCCTCTTCGACGACGGCCACCAGGTATTCCATCTGCCGCAGGCTCATGGCTGTGCCTTCCGCTGCACTGTTCCGGCCCGTACGTCCCCGGCGCTCCCGCCGTGGCGGTTCGGTGCCTCGGCGCCCCGGTCGGTATGACGGTTGCTCATCAGGTCCATAAAAACATTGCCTTGGACTCATGAGTGCAGGTGGGCGGAGGCTGGGCGCATGACTGAGAGGGATCGATTCACCGACGTCATCGTGATCGGCGGGGGCACCGGCGGGTACAGCACGGCGCTGCGGGCCGCTTCTCTGGGGCTGCGGGTGGTGCTGGCCGAGCGGGATCTGATCGGCGGCACCTGTCTGCACCGCGGTTGCATCCCCAGCAAGGCGATGCTGCACGCCGCGGAGCTGGTGGACGGGATCGCGGAGGCCCGGGAGCGGTGGGGCGTCAAGGCCAGTGTCGACGCGCTGGACTGGCCGGCGCTGGTCGCCACCAGGGACGGCATCGTGTCGCGCAACCACCAGGGTGTGGAGGGGCATCTGCGGACCGCGGGGGTGCGGGTGCTGCGGGGGAGCGCCCGGCTGACCGGGCCGCGGACCGTACGGGTGGAGGGCGCCGGGGAGTTCACGGCCGGGCGCGGCATCGTGCTGGCCACCGGGTCCCGGCCGCGGCTGCTGCCGGGGCTGGCGGCGGACGGGCGGACCGTCGTGACCAGCGATGACGCGTTGTTCGCCGCGGAGCTTCCGGGCTCCGTGCTGGTGCTGGGCGGGGGCGCGATCGGTGTCGAGTACGCGTCGTTCCACCGGTCCATGGGGGCCGAGGTCACGCTCGTCGAGGCGGCCGAGCGGCTGTTGCCGTTGGAGGACGCCGATGTGGGCCGCCATCTGGCGCGCGGGCTGAAGAAGCGCGGCATCGCGGTCCGGACGGGCTCCATGGTCGTCGGCACGGAGGTGCGCGCGGACGGGGTCCGGGCGACCGTACGGACCGCCAAGGGGGAGGAGGTGGTGGTCGGGGCGGAGCGGCTGCTGGTGGCGGTGGGGCGGGCGCCGGTGACGGACGGGCTGGGGCTGGCGGCGGCCGGACTCGCCACCGACGAGCGGGGGTTCGTGGTGCCGGCGGACTGGTCGCGGCTGGAGACCGCGGTCCCGGGCATCCATGTGGTGGGGGACCTGCTGCCGCCGCCGTCCCTGGGGCTGGCCCACGCCTCGTTCGCCGAGGGGCTGTTGGTGGCCGAGACGCTGGCGGGGTGCCGTCGCGGCCGGTGGACTACGCGACGGTGCCGCGGGTGACGTACTCCTCGCCGCAGACCGCCTCGGTCGGCCTCACGGAGGAGGAGGCGCGCGCCCGGGGGCTGGCGGTCCAGGTCAACACCCTGCCGCTGACCGCCACCGCGAAGGGCATGGTGCACGGCAAGGGCGGCCTGGTGAAGGTGATCGCGGCGGCCGAGGGGGCGGCGGGTGCGGCCACCGGGGCGGTGCTGGGCGTGCATCTGGTGGGTCCGCACGTCTCGGAGATGATCGCGGAGAGCCAGCTGATCGTGGCCTGGGACGCCGAACCGTCCGATGTGGCGCAGCTCGTGCACGCCCATCCGACGCTGTCGGAAGCGGTCGGCGAGACGTTCCTGACGCTGGCGGGGCGCGGGCTGTACCAGCACTGAGCGCAGGTGCCGTGCGCCGGGCCGCACCGTGTAATTCGGTTGCGGTCCGGCGTACGGCTGTCAGCATGGCCCGGTACACAGGGATGACTGAACAGGAGCAACGGAATGCGCGGATTCCTCGGAACGACTCATCGCCCCATCCGGACGACCGTCTTCGAGGACGCCTCCTTCCATGCATCTTTCGCACACCCTGAACATCGGGATTCTCGCCCACGTCGACGCGGGTAAGACGAGCCTCACCGAGCGGCTGCTGTTCGACACCGGCGTCATCGACCGGCTCGGCAGCGTGGACGCCGGTGACACCCGGACCGACACCGGCGAGCTGGAGCGGCAGCGCGGCATCACGATCCGCTCGGCGGTCGCCTCCTTCACCGTCGGCGACGTCCAGGTCAATCTGATCGACACGCCCGGCCACTCGGACTTCATCGCCGAGGTCGAGCGGGCCCTCGGCGTGCTCGACGGCGCCGTGCTGCTGCTGTCCGCGGTGGAGGGCGTCCAGGCCAGGACCCGGGTGCTGATGCGGACGCTGCGGCGGCTGCGCCTGCCCACCCTGCTCTTCGTCAACAAGATCGACCGGCGGGGCGCCCGCGGGGAGGAGCTGGTGGCCGACATCCGCCGGCTGCTGACCCGGCCGTGGTGCCCCTGACGTCCGTGACCGGGCTCGGCACCCCGCGGGCCCGCGCGGTGCCGTACGCGCTGACGGATCCCGAGGTGCGCGAGCGGATCGCGGAATCCGTCGCGGAGGTGGACGAGTCGGTGCTGGCCCGGCTCGTCGACGGGACGCCGCCGGACGCGGAGCAGCTGCGGGCGGCGCTGTCCGCCCGGACGGCCGACGGTTCGCTGCATCCGCTGTTCTTCGGTTCGGCGCTCGGCGGGCAGGGCGTCCGGGCGCTGGTCGACGGCGTGGTCCGGCTGATCCCGCCGGCTCCGGTGGCGCCGGGCGGTCCGCCGCGCGGCACGGTCTTCGCGGTGCACCAGCCGCCCCAGGGCGAGCAGACCGCGTACCTCCGGTTGTTCGCGGGCGAGCTGCGGGCCCGGCAGCGGATCGAGCTGCACCGCGCCGGTGGCGGGCCGCTCACCGGGCGGATCACCGCGCTCGACGTCGTCGGGCGGCCGCCCGGGGACGACGGGCCGCTGACCGCCGGCAACATCGCGGTGGTCCGCGGACTGCCCGGCGTCCGGACCGGCGACCGGCTGGGCCCGCCCGGCGACACCCCGGACGGCCCCGCCACTTCCCCTCCCCCACCCTGGAATCCGTGGTGCACGCCCGTGACCCGGAGCGTGCCGCGGCCCTGCGTACCGCGCTGCTGGCGCTGGCCGACCAGGACCCGCTGCTGGCGGTCCGCCCGGCGCCGGACGGCGCGACGTCGGTGCTGCTGCACGGCGAGGTGCAGAAGGAGGTCCTGACGGCGACGCTGCGTCAGGAGTACGGCATCGAGGTGGACTTCGCGCCGAGCCGGATCGTGTGCGTGGAACGTCCCCGCGGGGTCGGCGAGGCGCTGGCGGAGATCGCCCGGCGCGGGCACACCGGGCCCTGGGCCACGGTCGGGCTGCGGGTCGAGCCGGGCGCCCGCGGCTCCGGCCCGGTCTTCACCTACGAGACCGAACTGGGCGCCCTGCCGCACGGCTTCCACCAGGCCGTCGAGGAGACCGTGCTGGCCACCCTGCGCAGCGGTCCGCGCGGGCTGGCGGTGACGGACTGCCGGGTCGTGCTGACCCGGTCCGGGTTCATCGGTCCGCTGAGCACGGCCGGGGACTTCCGGGCGGTCACCCCGGGCGTCCTGCTGCGGGCGCTCGAACGGGCCGGTACCCGGGTCTACGAGCCGTACCACGCCTTCGAGGCGGAGGTTCCGGTGGACGCGCTGGCGCCGGTGACCGCCCGGCTCGCGGCGTTCGGCGCGGAGCTGGAGGGGACCACCGGCGGCCGGCGGTCCTGGCTGATCAGCGGGGCTCTCGCGGCGCGTCATGTACCGGCGGTCCAGCGGGAGTTGCCGGGGCTGACGCACGGCGAGGGGGTGTGGACGTCCAGCCCGTCGGGGGACCGTCCGGTGCGCTCCGACGTCCCGGAGGCGGGGGGTCAGCGCTCCGTCAGGACGTAGTCCACGTGGCCGAAGGTGATGTGGTCGCCGGGGCCGACCGGGACCTCGCCGACCACCCGGCGGCCGTTGACGCAGGTGCCGTTGGTGGAGCCGAGGTCGCGCAGCAGCCAGCCCTTGCCGGCGCTGCGCAGCTCGGCGTGGGCGCGGGAGACGGTCTCGTGGTTGAGGCGCAGGCCGACGCCCGGTGCCCGCCCTATGACCAGCGGGAGGGGGCTCGGCTCGGGCAGCAGCAGCTTGGGCAGCCGCTCCATCCGCCAGGCGCGGCGCACCCGGAGGTGGAACGCCGAGACCCGGCCGACCACCCGCAGCAGGGTGCCCTGGACCTTGCCCCGGCTCGCCAAGTCGGCGGTGAGCAGGTCGAGTTCGGAGTTCTCCTGGGCGGTGAGCACGAGTTCCAGCCGCCGCAGGAAGGTGTCCTGGGACAGCCGCCCCTGCGCCGCGCCGTCCCGCAGCAGGTCAAGGGCGCGTTCCCGGTCGGCGTCCGACGGCCGCGCCGGACGCGCGGGGAACTCCAGCGAAGTCATGCCGTGATTGTCGGGCTCCCGCGAGCCGCTGTCCAGGCGAGGCCGGTGCGCGGCTCCGGGCGGCTCCGGGCGGTGCCCGACGGCCCGTCATCTCGCCGGAACGGACGCGCGCATTGGCGCGATGTCGGCCCGTGCCGCCACGTCGGGCTGTCGGGCGGCGCGCCGGCGTGCTTGGGTCGTCCGGACCGGGTGCGAACGAAGGAGGACGGCCGTGCTGTTCGAGGTGTGGGCGCCGCGCGCCGGCCGGGTGGCTCTCCGGTGGGCGGGCGACCGGGCTACGGAACCGGAGATTCCGATGGAGCCGGACGACGCCCGCGCGGGCTGGTGGCGCACCGACGCGCCGGCCCGCGACGGCGACCGCTACGCGTTCCGGCTCGACGACGGGCCGCCGCTGCCCGATCCGCGGGCCGCCCGGCTGCCGGAGGGCCCCGGCGGCCCGGCCGCGGTCGTCGAGCACGACCGGTTCGGCTGGCACCACCCGTGGTCCGGCCGCCCGCTGCCCGGCGCGGTCCTGTACGAGCTGCACATCGGGACGTACACCCCGGAGGGCACCTTCGACGCCGCCGCCGCGCGCCTGCGGCACCTGGCCGACCTGGGCATCACCCATATCGAGCTGATGCCGGTCTGCCCCTTCCCCGGCACCCACGGGTGGGGTTACGACGGGATCGCGCCCTGGGCGGTGCACGAGCCGTACGGCGGGCCCGAGGGGCTGAAGCGGTTCGTGGACGCGGCGCACGGTCACGGCCTGGGCGTGGTGCTCGACGTGGTGCACAACCACCTCGGCCCGTCCGGCAACCATCTCCCGGAATTCGGCCCGTACTTCACCGACACCCACCACACGCCGTGGGGCGCGGCGGTGAACCTCGACGCGCCCGGTTCCGACGAGGTGCGCGCCTACTTCCTGGGGAGCGCGCTGTCCTGGCTGCGCGACTACCGGCTCGACGGGCTGCGGCTGGACGCCGTGCACGCACTGCACGACGACCGGACCCCGCACTTCCTGGCCCAGCTCTCCGCCGCCGTGGACGCGCTGGCCGGCCGGCTGCACCGCCCGCTGTTCCTGATCGCCGAGTCGGATCTGAACGATCCGCGGACGACCGCGCCGCGCGACAGCGGCGGCCAGGGCCTGCACGCCCAGTGGAACGACGACTTCCACCACGCCCTGCACACCGCGCTCACCGGTGAGTCCCAGGGCTATTACGCGGACTTCGCGCGGGCCCCGCTCGCCGCCCTCGCCAAGACCCTGACCGGCGGTTTCTTCCACGACGGTACGTACTCCAGCTTCCGCGGCCGGCCGCACGGCGCACCGCTGGACCTGCGGGAGACCCCGGCGTACCGGCTGCTGGCCTACGCCCAGACGCACGACCAGATCGGCAACCGGGCGCTCGGTGACCGGCTCGCCGCCGCCCTCTCCCCCGGCCTGCTGGCCTGCGCCGGTGCGCTGGTGCTGTGCGCGCCGTTCACCCCGATGCTGTTCATGGGCGAGGAGTGGGGGGCCCGCACGCCCTGGCAGTACTTCACCGACCACACCGATCCCGAGCTGGCGGAGGCGGTACGGGCCGGCCGGCGGCGGGAGTTCGCCGAGCACGCCTGGGCGGGCGACAGCGCCGAGTGGCCGGACCCGCAGGATCCGGTCACCCGCGACCGCTGCGTGCTGGACTGGTCCGAGCCGGCCGTGGCCCCGCACACCGGGCTGCTGGCCTGGTACCGCACGCTGCTGACGCTCCGCCGCGAACTGCCCGCGCTGACCGATCCGGACCCCCGGCACACCTCGGTCCGCTTCGACGAGGAGGCGCGCTGGCTGCTGCTGTGCCGCGGCCCGCTGCGGGTGGCGGTCAACCTCTCGACCGAGGCGACGGCCGCGGTGCCGCTGCCGGCGGGGGACGGCGGCCGGCGGCCGGCGCTGGAGGCCCTGGCGGGCTGGCCGGCGGCCCGGCTGCCGGGGCGGACGGCATCCTGCGCCTGCCCCCGGAGTCGGTGGTGGTCCTGGGCCCGTGAGCCGGCTCAGGCGGGGCTGCCGGCGGCCGCCGGCGCGTCCGTGCCGGCCACCGAGGCCCTCGGCGGCGCCGACCTGTCCTTCGTCCCCGGCCTGCTGGTCGGCGGATGCCGCGGTGGTGCGAACCCAGGCGCCCCGCCGCCGGGGCTCGATCGCCCGATCGTCCATCCGATGGATATGTGGTGGACACTATGTCTATGCCGCTGTCTCTCTCGGACCTGCTGACCCGGCCCGACCTGCGTCTCTCGGTCACCTACGACGTGCCGCCGCACCTGCTGGCCCGCCCGATCGAGGCCGCGACCGTCTCGGACCTGCTGTCGCCCGGCAAGTGGCTGCAGGGCGGCGAACTGCTGATGACCATCGGCCTGCTGCTGCCCATGGAGCCGGCCGCCTGCCGGGCGTACGTCCGGGATGTCGCCGAGGGCGGGGCGGCCTGCCTGGCGCTCGGGCTGGGCCAGGGCCTGCCGTACCAGGAGGCGCCGGAGCCGCTGGTGACCGCGGCCGAGGAGGCCGGGCTGCCGCTGCTGACGGTGCCGGACGAGGTGCCGTTCATCGCGGTCACCAAGGCGGTCTTCGACGCCCGGGCCACCGAGCAGCGCGACGCGCTGCACCGGGCGTTCGCCACCCAGCGGCGACTGACCGCGGCCGCGGCCGGCGACGGGCTGCGGCCGATGCTGGAGGAATGGACGGCCGCCACCGGTGTGGGCGCCGCGGTGCTCGATCCGCTCGGGCGGCTGCTGGCGGCCGGCGAGCGGGAGCCGGGCCCTCCGCTGGCCCAGGCCCGCGATCTGCTCGACCGGGTCGCCGCACGCGGGCTGCGCGGCAGCGCGTCCAGTACGGCCGGCGGGCAGCAGCTGGAGGTGCAGCCGCTGGGCGCGCGGCGGCTGCGCGGCCTGCTGCTGCTCACCGGCCGTCCGGACGATGCCGCCCGGTCGGTGGTCCCCGGTCTGGTCTCGCTGCTCTCGCTGGAACTGGAGCGCCGCCACCTGCGCGACGAGCCGGAGCGCCGGCGCCGGTCGGCGCTGCTGTCGGAGCTGCTGGCCGAGGAGCATCCGGCACCCGGCCGGGCCCGGGACATGCTGCACTCGGTGGGGCTGACGACCGAGCGGGTGCGCGGTGTGGTGGTGGAGGCGGGCAGCGGGGGCGACGCGCGCAAGCGGGCGGCGGGGGCCGGTTCCGGTGCGGCGGCCCCCGGGACCGCCGACGGGTCCGCCGACGGGTCCGCCGCGCAGGAGATGGCCGCCGATCTCGCCCTGGCGGTGCCGGGCGGGCTGGTCCGGGTGGTGGGCGGCGCCACCGACGGCACCCCGGCCGGTGCTCCGGACCGCGCACCGGGCCGCGCGCCGGGCGGGCCGTCCGGCCGGCTCGTCGAGGCGGTGGTCGGCGAGGACCTGGACATCCGGGATGTACTGGCCCGCTTCGCTCCGCACCGGCCGGCCGGTATCGGGCCGGTCACCGCTCCGGAGGCGGTGCGGGTCTCGCTGCGGCAGGCGGCCGGCCTGCTGGCCGTCAGCCGGGCGTCGGGCGAGCCGGCCGAGGCCCGGCAGAGCCAGGCCAGCCGGCTGCTCCTCGACCTCGGGGACCGCCGCACGCTGCAGGGCTACGCCGACACCGTGCTCGGCCCGCTCGATCTCGCGGACAACGGTGAGGAGTTGATCGCCACCCTGGCGGCCTGGCTGGAGACCGGCGGCGTCTGGGACGCCACCAGCCGCCGGCTCGGCGTGCACCGGCACACCGTGCGCAACCGCCTCGACAAGGCCATGGATCTGACGGGGCGTCGGCTGGACGACCCGGACGACCGCTTCGACCTGTGGCTGGCCACCCGTATCCGCCGCGGCGGCACGCCCTCCCCGGAGCCGCCGGCCGGACCGCCGCCACGCCGCCGCCGGCACGCCCGGACCGGTGACACACCGCCCGTCCCCCGGCCCGCCCTTCACTCTCCCTGGCGCACCGTCTTTACTGCGAGGGTGACCTACGAGATCCGCACCCCGGCCCCCGGCGCCGACAGCCCCGCAGCGCCGCCCCGGCCCCCGCCCCGTCCCCGCACCCCGCACCGGCCCACGGACCCGGCACCCTGGTCGCGGTCAGCGATCTGCACGTCCGCTACGCCGAGAACCGCGAGATCGTCGAGGGGTTAAGACCGGAGTCCGCCGACGACTGGCTGCTGGTCGCCGGCGACGTGGGCGAGTACGTCGCCGACATCCGCTGGGCGCTCGGCCTGCTCAGCGAACGCTTCGCCAAGGTGGTGTGGGTGCCGGGCAACCACGAGCTGTGGACCCCCGCCGACGATCCGGTGCAGCTGCGCGGCGTGGCGCGGTACGAGCATCTGGTGGAGATCTGCCGGGAGTTGGGCGTCCTGACGCCCGAGGACCCGTACCCGGTCTGGGAGGGGGCCGGCGGCCCGGTCGTGCTCGCCCCGCTGTTCCTGCTCTACGACTACACCTTCCGGCGGCCGGGCGTGACGTCCAAGGAGGAGGCGCTCGCCCAGGCCGAGCAGGCCGGGGTGGTGTGCACGGACGAGTTCCATCTGCACCCGGACCCGTATCCCACCCGCGAGGACTGGTGCCGGGCGCGGGTGGCCGCCACCGAGGCCCGGCTCGCGGCCCTGCCGGCGGACCTGCCGACCATCCTGATCAACCACTGGCCGGTGGTCCGGGAGCCCACCGACCCGCTGTGGTACCCGGACTTCGCGCTGTGGTGCGGTACGGAGGCGACCGCCGACTGGCCGCGCCGGTTCCGTGCCGCCACCGTCGTCTACGGCCATCTGCACATCCCCCGGCTGCTGATCTGCGACGGCGTACCGCACCAGGAGGTCTCGCTCGGCTATCCCCGGGAGTGGCGGCGCCGCTCCGGCACACCGGGCCGTCCGGTGCAGATCCTGCCGGCCCCGGCCGCGGTCGGCTCCGGCACCACGGGAGCCCGGGCATGATCGACAAGCTGCTCCCGGCGCCGCTCGTGACCGCCGAGTCCTTCGAGGACGCCCCGCTGTCCGAGATGTTCCCCGAGGAATGGGCGCTGGTGGCGGGCGCCGTGCCCAAGCGCCAACGGGAGTTCGGCACGGTGCGCGTCTGTGCCCGCGCCGCACTGTCCCGGCTGGGCATCGCCCCGGCGCCGCTGCTGCCCGGCCGGGACCGGGCGCCGGAGTGGCCGGACGGCATCGTCGGGGCGATGACGCACTGCACCGGTTACCGCGCCGTGGTGGTGGCCCGCCAACGGGACATGCTCACCGTCGGCCTGGACGCCGAGCCCAACCTGCCGGTCTCCGACCCGGGCGTCATGGACCTCGTCACCCTCCCCGAGGAACGCGCCCAGCTCCGCCATCTGGCCGACCTCGAACCGGAGGTCGCCTGGGACCGCCTGATCTTCAGCGCCAAGGAGAGCGTCTACAAGGCGTGGTACCCGCTGGCCCACCGCTGGCTCGGCTTCGAGGACGCCCTGCTCACCCTCGACCCCACCGACGCCACCTTCACCGCCCGCCTCCTCGTCCCCGGCCCGCTCGTCAAGGGCACCGAACTCACCGAGTTCACCGGCCGCTGGCTCGTCGAGGAGGGCCTGGTCGTCACGGCCATCACCCTGCCGGCGTGAGAGCCACAGCCCTTCCGGTCCGGAATGCGTGATGCCCACGGGAGCCGCGGCTCTCGTGGGCATCGCGCTTGCGGCCGGGCGGCGTCAGCTCTCGTCGGGCGTCAGACGCAGCGAGATGCTGTTGATGCAGTACCGCTGATCCGTAGGCGTCGGGTACCCCTCGCCCTCGAAGACGTGGCCGAGGTGGGAGCCGCAGCGGGCGCAGCGCACTTCGGTGCGGACCATGCCGTGCGAGCGGTCCACCAGGAGCTCCACGGCGTCGGAGTCCTTGGGGTCGTAGAAGGACGGCCAGCCGCAGTGGCTCTCGAACTTGGTGTCGGAGCGGAAGAGTTCGGCGCCGCAGGCGCGGCAGGAGTAGCTGCCCGACGTCTTGGTGTCGGTGTATTCGCCGACGAAGGCGGGCTCGGTGCCGGCCTGGCGGAGTACCTGGTACTCGGCGGGGGTCAGCTCGGCGCGCCACTGCTCATCGGGCTTGTCGATCTCGTACGGCATCTGGGGGCCTCCTCCGGCTCAGCTGCCCAGGCGGGTCAGGATGGCGGGGCCGAGGTCGGTCACATCGCCCGCGCCCATGGTGAGAACAAGGTCACCGGGCCGGGTCATTCCGGCGATGACGTCCGGGACGGCGGCCTTGTCGCTCTCGGCGGTGACCTCGGCGCCGGCGGCGCGCGCGGCGTCGATGATCAGGTCGCTGGTGACGCCCGGGATCGGGTCCTCGCGGGCCGGGTAGATGTCCAGCACGACGGAGGCGTCGGCGAGGGCGAGCGCCTGGCCCATTTCCGTGCCGAGCTCCTGGGTGCGGGAGAAGAGGTGCGGCTGGAAGACGACCAGGACGCGGGCGTCCTCGGCGGCGCCGCGGATCGCTTCGAGGTCGGCGGTCATCTCCGTCGGGTGGTGGGCGTAGGAGTCGATGACCTGGACGCCGGCCGCCTCGCCCTTGAGCTGGAGGCGGCGCTTGACGCCGGTGTACTTGCCGAGGGCGGTGGAGAGGTTGTGCGGCGGCAGGTCGAGGGCGACCCCGGCGGCGAGGGCGGCGACGGCGTTGTGGGCGTAGTGCCGGCCGGGGACGGAGACGGTGAAGGTGAGGATCTTGCCGCTGGTGAGGCTGACGGTGACGTCGCTGGTCAGGCCGTGCGGGGTGACCTGGAGGATGCGGACGTCGGCGTCCTTGGACTCGCCGTAGGTGACGATCTCGATGTCCTCGCGGCCGGAGACCCGGGCGGTCAGCTCGCGGGCGCCCGGGTGGTCGGCGGCGATGACCAGGGTGCCGCCGGGGCGGATGCGGCCGACGAAGGTCTCGAAGGACTCGTAGATCTCGTCCATCGAGGCGTAGTTGGCGTGGTGGTCCAGCTCGACGTTGAGGACGATGGCGACCTCGGGGGCGTACTTGTGGAAGCTGCGGTCGCTCTCGTCGGCCTCGGCGACGAAGATCTCGCCGGCGCCGTGCTCGGCGTTGGAGCCGGGGGCGTCGAGGTCGCCGCCGATGGCGTAGGACGGCTTGAGGCCGAGGGCGCCGAGGGAGACGGCGAGCATGGAGGTGGTCGTGGTCTTGCCGTGCGTGCCGGCCACGGCGATCGGGCGCAGGCCGTCCATGAGGGCGGCGAGGGCGTCGGAGCGATGCACGACGGGGATGCCGCGCTCATGGGCGGCGGCCAGCTCGGGGTTGTCGGGGCGGATCGCGGAGGAGACCACGACGCTGGTCGCGTCGGCGGCGAGGTGCTCGGCGGCGTGGCCGAGGTGGACGGTGACGCCGAGGGCGCGCAGGGCCTCGGCGGTCGGGGAGTCCTTGGCGTCGCTGCCGGCCACCCGGGCGCCGCGCTGGGCGAGGATCTTGGCGATGCCCGACATGCCGGCTCCGCCGATACCGATGAAGTGCGGTCGGTCCATCGAGGCTGGGATGGCGGGTGCCATGGGCGGGTCTCCCTGATCGTCGATCATCGCGAGCGGTGGTGCGGTCGTGCGGTTCTGCCGGCGGGCCGGCCGGTACCGGCCCTCGTGCGGCCGGCGCGGCTGTCCCACTGCCGAAGATTGTCGCACCCGGCACCGACAGCGGCGGTGCTCGGACCCCGGACGACCACGGACCGGGCCGCACCGGGCCCCGAGCCGGTGGTCAGGGGCAGCGGGCAAGCGGGTCAGCGGCGGATCAGGCCCTTCGCGGTGGCCGCGGCGACCGCGGACGTACGCGAGTCCACCCCCAGCTTGGAGTAGATATGGACAAGGTGGGATTTGACGGTCGCCTGGCTGAGGAAGAGCCGTTTGCTGATCGCGGCGTTCGACAGGCCGTCCGCGACGAGCTGGAGGACCTCGGTCTCGCGGCGGGAGAGCGCGGTGGCGGGCGTCCGCATCCGGTCCATCAGGCGCAGCGCGATGGTGGGCGC
This sequence comes from Streptomyces endophytica, assembly GCF_026153355.1. GTDB lineage: Bacteria > Actinomycetota > Actinomycetes > Streptomycetales > Streptomycetaceae > Streptomyces > Streptomyces endophytica. The sequence continues at coordinate 6,705,490 of NZ_CP110636.1, forward strand.
GAGCGCGGACTTCCCGGCCGCGGCGGTGCGCACCGCGGCGGCCAGCTCCTCGGGCGGGGCGTCCTTGAGGAGGTAGCCGGTGGCGCCGGCCTCGATGGCGGCGAGGATGTCGGCGTCGGTGTCGTACGTGGTGAGGACCAGGACGCGCGGGGCGCCGGCCCGGGCAGTGATCGCGGCGGTGGCCTGCGAGCCCAGCATCCGCCCGCCGAACTGGAGGTCCATGAGGACCACGTCCACCGCGCACCGGCCGGCGAGCTCGACGGCCTCCTCGGCGGTGGGCACGTCCGCGACGACCTCGAAGCCCGGTTCGGTCTCCAGGACGGCGCGCAGCCCGGCCCGTACGACGGGGTGGTCGTCGGCGAGCAGCAGCCGGATGGGGGGCGCGGGGCTGGTCACGGGGCGGCCTCCGGGGTGACGGGCGCTGCCGGGCAGGGCAGGGTGACGGCGATGGCGGTGCCCTCTCCCGGGGCGGACTCGACGGCGAGGGTGCCCTGGAGGGCGCGGGCCCGGGCGCGCATCGCGGCGAGCCCGAATCCGGTGCCGGAGGCCGCGGCGGAGCCCGGTGCGGGCACCTCGGCCGGGACGAATCCGGTGCCGTCGTCGACGACGTCGAGGGCGACCTCGGTGTCCATGTAGCTGAGGGTCAGCTCGACCCGGCCGGCCGCGGCGTGCTGGACGGTGTTGGCGAGCGCGGACTGGGCGATGCGCAGCAGGGCGACCTCGTGCGGGGTGGGCAGCGGGGTGGGCGCGCCGGAGACCTGGCAGTGCACGGCCAGTCCGGAGGTGCGCGCCGTGGTGGCGCACAGCCGCTCCAGGGCGGCGGGCAGCGATCCGGTCTCCAGGTCGGGCGGGCTGAGCGCGCGGACGAAGCGGCGGGCCTCGGCGAGGTTGTCGACCGCGGCCGTACGGGCCTGCCGGACGTGCCCGAGCGCCGCCCCGGGCCGCTCGGGGAGGGCGCGCTCGGCGGCGCGCAGCAGCAGCTGGATGCTGGACAGGCCCTGGGCGAGGGTGTCGTGGATCTCCCGGGCCAGCCGCTCCCGCTCGGCGAGCACGCCGGCGGCGTGCTCCGCGGCGGCCAGCTCGCTGCGGGCCGCGGTCAGCTCCTCGATGAGGCGGCGGCGCTGTTCGCTCTCGCGGTAGAGGGCTTGGTAGCCGAGGACGACGGCGACCGCGACCGCCGCCCCGAGGGCCGGGCCGAGGACCGTGCCGACGCTGAGGGTGTGGGTGTGCCACCCGAAACCGGCGACGGCGGCGAGGGTGGTGGCCGCGACGACGGGCAGCGCCCAGCGCAGCGGGAGGAGGTGCAGCTGGACGAAGAACAGCGGAAAGGCCAGCCAGACGCCGTCCGGGGTGAGGGCCAGCAGCACCAGCCAGACCAGCCCGACGGCGGTGAGCCAGAGGGCGGCGGCGCCGGTGGAACTGCGCAGCCGGGGCAGCCGGGGGCCCGCGACGTAGAGCGCGAACAGCACGACGGCGGTGGCGAGGACCGCGGGCGCGTGCGGACGGTGCTCGGCGAGCGCGCGGACGGCGGCGAGCCCGAGCAGCGCGGCCACCATCAGATGGAGGCAGCTGCGCAGGACCCGCAGGACGGGGGTGAGGGAGTGGGCGGTCACGGCTTCTTCGGTCACGGCCTCTTCAGGCTACGGGCGGGTACGGCCGTGGGCATCAACCGAAGGGTTGATGCCGGGGCGCACCTTTCGATCTCCGCGGACCACTCCGCGGCGCGATGCCGCGGCCCCCTCCGGCGGGCGACGGTGGAGTCCAGTCGCCGGGCAGTGGGTCCGGCGTCCGACCCCGAGGATGGCCGAGCCCGTGTTCGTCGCCTGGAGAGATCTGAGATTCGCCAAGGGGCGGTTCGCCCTGATGGGGACCGTCGTGGTGCTGATCACCGTGCTGGTGGGTCTGCTGTCGGGCCTGACGGCGGGCCTGGGCCGGGAGAACACCTCGGCGATCACCGGCCTGCCCGCCGACCACCTGGTGTTCTCGGCGCCCCTGGAGGGCCGTGCGGTCGCCTTCACCGACTCCCGGCTGACCGAACGGACCGTACGGGAGTGGGCGCGGGTGCCCGGCGTACGGCGGGCCGAGCCGCTGGCGATCGCCACGACGAAGGCGGAGGCGGGCGACCGGACCGCCGCGGTGTCCGCGTTCGGGGTGCGCCCCGGATCGCCGCTGGCCCCGGCGCCGGGGCGGACCGGTGACGGCACGGTGGTGCTCTCGGAGAAGGCCGCGGCCTCGCTCGGGGCGCGGGCCGGCGGCTCGGTGTCGCTGGGCGGGCGCACGTTCCGGGTGGCGGCGGTGTCGGGCGCAGCCATGTACAGCCACACCCCGGTGGTCTGGACGTCGCTCGCCGACTGGCGGGGCCTGACGGGCGGCAACGGGAACGGCGGCTCCCCGGGCGCTACGGTGCTGGCGCTGTCCACCGCGGGGACGCCGGGCCTCGCCGCCGCCGACCGGCGGCTGGACACGAAGACGGTGCCCCTCGACGACGCCCTGCAGGCCATCGGCTCGTACACCGCCGAGAACGGCTCGCTGCAGCTGATGCGTGGCTTCCTGTTCGCCATCTCCGCGCTGGTGATCGGCGCGTTCTTCACGGTGTGGACGATCCAGCGCAGCGGCGACGTCGCGGTGCTGAAGGCGCTCGGCGCCTCGACCCGCTATCTGCTGCGGGACGCGCTCGGGCAGGCCGTCGTCCTGCTGGTGATCGGAACGGGCCTGGGCACCGCCGTGGCGGCGGGGGTGGGCGCGGGGATCGGCGGCGCGGTGCCGTTCGTGCTCGATCCGCCGACGGTGCTGGTCCCGGCCCTGGTCATGATCGCGCTCGGCGCCGCCGGGGCCGCGCTGTCCATCCGCCGCATTACGTCCGTCGACCCGCTGACCGCCCTGGGGAGTGCCCGATGAGCCTGGAACTGACCGATGTGACCCTGACCTACCCCGACGGTGAGGACCGGCTGACCGCGCTGGACGCGGTCTCGCTGACCGTCCCCGCCGGCTGTCTGACCGCGGTGATCGGGCCGTCCGGGTCGGGCAAGTCCAGCCTGCTGGCGGTCGCCGCGACGCTGATCCGCCCGGACCGCGGGCGGGTGGTGATCGACGGCACGGACACCACGGGCCTCGGCCGCGCCGAGCTGACCGCGCTGCGCCGGACGGCCCTCGGCATGGTCTTCCAGCAGCCGAACCTGCTGCCGTCCCTGACCGCCGCCGAGCAGCTGGAGGTGATGGCCCATCTGGACGGCCGCTCGCCGCGCAAGGCCCGGGCCAGGGCGCGGGAGCTGCTGGCGGCGGTCGGTCTGGAGGGGCTGGCCGGCCGGCGGCCGCACCAGCTGTCGGGCGGTCAGCGGCAGCGGATCAACATCGCCCGGGCGCTGATGAACGACCCCGCGGTACTGCTGGTGGACGAGCCGACCAGCGCGCTGGACCACGAGCGGGGCGCCGCGGTGCTGGAGCTGCTGCTGGACCTGACCCACCAGCGGGCGACGGCGACGGTGCTGGTCACCCACGACCACAGCCATCTGGACGTGGCGGACGAGATCGCGGAGGTGCACGACGGGCGGCTGCGCTCCCGCCCGGCCGCCCGGCTGTGAGGTGCCGGGGGCCGGCCCGGGGGCGCGGTCAGCCCCCGGGCGTCCCCTGGGGCTGGTCGTCGGCGGCGTGCGAGAAGAGCTTGAGAACCGGGACGCCGACCTTGTGGCGGGCGCGGGAGGCCCAGTCGCGGTGGAAGAACTCCTCGACGAAGTGCGGGGTGGTCAGCACGATCACCTCGTCCGCCCCGGTCTCGTCCACGACGGAGCGCAGCAGGTCCAGCGGATGGTCCTCGACGACCTGTCCGACGGCCTGGGCACCGGCCCCGCGCAGTGCCTGGAGGGTCTGCGACAGCCCGACCTCGGCAGGGGCCCCGGCCTGCGCCCCGCCCGGTTCGGCCCCCTCGCGCACGGCGTCGTCGAACTCCCCGAGGGCGACGTCGTCGATGGCCCGCAGCAGGACGTCCTGCTTGCCGCGGGGCTGCATGAGCACGACGAAGGAGACCCGGTCGTCGCCGTGCAGGGTGGTCACGAACTCCACGTCGGCGGGCGTCAGTGGTTTCTCGATCATCAATACGCTCGTGAACACGACGGACGCCCTTCTTCTCTTCAGCGCCGCATTGCGCGGAGCCCGACAGACACCATCCTGCCCCGTCGCCACGCGGGACCTGTTGGCTTTTAGTGTGCCCAAAGGAAGCTAAGCGGAACAGATAATTCCGCTGTTTGTCAGGACCGACGGTAGCGAGTGAACAGGAACCCGGCCTCCTCCAATACGGATGCCAGGGTGAACCGCTCGGGAACCTCGACGGCCGGCCCCTTCATGATCCTCGGCGCATCTCCGACGGCTACCACAGGAGCGACCGTCAGACACATCTCGTCCAGCGCACCGGCCGCGCCGAACTGCCCCAGCAGCATCGGCCCGCCCTCGGTGAGCAGCCGGGAGTGACCGCGTTCGGCCAGGACACCGGCCACCCGCGCCGGGTCGACGCCCAGGCCCTCGCCGGCGAACAGCACCTCCACACCGGCCGCCCGGGCCTTGGCCACCCGATCGGCGGGGGCGCCCGCGCCGGTCAGGACGACGGTCGGCGCCGGCGCCTCGGTGAACAGGGGCAGCCCGAAGTCCAGCCCGAGCCCGGCGGTGACCACCGCGATCGCGGGCGCCGGGGTCTGCCCGGCGGCGGCCCGGCGGGCGGCGAACGCCTCCCGGACGCGGGCCGGCCGGTAGCCCTCCTGGCGCACCGTCTCCGCCCCCACCACCACGACGTCGGCGACGGCCCGCAGCACCCCGAAGATCCGCATGTCGGCGTCGCTGGAGAGCGGCTGCGAGCGCCCCTCGTGGTGGGCCGCGCCGTCCAGGGAGGACACCATGTTGGCGCGCAGCCAGCCGGGGCGCCCCGCGCGCGCCGGGTCGTCCGCCGCCGGGTAGGCGTAGGCGTCGGCCAGCTCGTCCAGCGTCCACTCACGGTCGCCGGCACCGGTCACCGCGGGCGCGGCGGCCGTCCCGTCGGCAGCGGGTACGGGCGGGGCGGGGAGGGGGAACAGGCGTCGCATGGCGGCAGTGTGACATGCCTCGCCACACGGTCCGGCACCTCGGGTGAACGAGATAGGCTGGACGGCTGTGTCACCTTCCCAGCCCTCCGCGCCGCAGCCCGACCCGATAGCCGGACCGCCGGCCGACGCGGCCGACCCGGCCGATGCGGCCCCCGCCGCGCTCACCGCCCGCGCCCCGCACGTCCCGGCCGACCACCTGGTCGCCGAGATGGTGCCGCCGCCGCGCTTCCAGGACGCCCGGTTCGACACGTACATCCCGGACCCGAATCAGCCCAGCCAGGCCGAGGCGGTCCAGGTCCTGAGCGACTTCGCGGACTCCATCGCCGGCGGGGCGGACACCGGCGGCGGTAAGCGCCGCTGGTTCGCCAGGAGTCCCAAGAAGGCTGCCCCCAAGGGCCCGCGCGGCGTCTATCTGGACGGCGGCTACGGCGTCGGCAAGACCCATCTGCTCGCCTCCCTGTGGCACGCCGCCCCGGCGCCCGCCGAACAGAAGGCGTTCGGCACCTTCGTCGAGCTGACGAACCTGGTGGGCGCGCTCGGCTTCCAGCAGACCGTCCGCACGCTCGGCGAGCACAAGCTGCTGTGCATCGACGAGTTCGAGCTGGACGACCCCGGCGACACGGTGCTGGTCTCCACGCTGCTCGGCAAGCTGGTGGAGGCCGGTGTGGCGCTGGCCGCCACCTCCAACACGCTGCCCGGCAAGCTCGGCGAGGGCCGGTTCGCCGCCGTCGACTTCCTGCGCGAGATCCAGGGCCTGAGCGCCCACTTCCGCCCGCTGCGGATCGACGGCGAGGACTACCGCCACCGCGGTCTGCCCGAGGCGCCCGCCCCGTTCGACGACGAGACCGTCACCCGCACCGCGTACCGCACGCCCGGGGCCTCGCTCGACGACTTCCCCTCCCTCCTGGACCACCTGTCGAAGGTGCACCCCAGCCGGTACGGCGCGATGTGCGACGGCATCGAGGCGGTCTGCCTGACCGACGTCCAGGCGGTGCCCGACCAGTCCACCGCGCTGCGCCTGGTGGTCCTCGCGGACCGGCTCTACGACCGCGAGGTGCCGGTGCTGGCCTCCGGAAAGCCCTTCGACGAGCTGTTCAGCGACGAGATGCTGCGCGGCGGCTACCGCAAGAAGTACTTCCGGGCGATCTCCCGGCTGACGGCCCTGGCGCGCGACGCGAAGTCCCTGGTGACCGACGAGGCCCGCTAGGCGAGGTCCGTCAGGGGGGTCCGGCGGGGCCGTCGGTCGGCCTGGTTCCCGGGCGGCCGGGTGCGTGGTACCTGCCCGGCGAGTCCCCCGACAACATCTGCCTGGCGCCCAGCGGGGGCCTGATGGTCTGCGAGGACGGCGACGGTGCCCAGCACGTCTTCGGGCTCACCCGGGGCGGCGAGGTCTACCCGATGGCCCGTGGGCGGCAGAACATCGGCACCCCGGAGAAGCCGGAGTGGGGCGAGTTCGCGGGCGTGACCTTCGCGCCCGACCACCGCACGATGTACGTCAACTGCTACACGCCCGGCACGACGTTCGCGGTGACCGGGCCCTGGCACCACTGACGCCGCCGCGGCCGGGCTGCCCCACGGATCAGCCGGAGCACGCGGTCCGCTGTGCCTCCTGCCACTCGCACACCGGGCAGAGCACGAGCCCCGGCCGGTCGACCGGGTACTCGGTGGGCCGGCCGCAGTGCAGGCAGTCGGCTACGGGGGCGTCGGGGGCCGGGGTGGCGGGACCGGGAGCGGCGGGCGGGTGCGGCATGGGGCCGAGGGTACGCCCGCCGGTCCCGGGGCGGCCCGCCCTCCCCCGTGGTTCAGCCGCGACGGGACGCCAGGGCGCAGGCGGCAGCGGTGGCGGCGGCCGCGAGCAGGGCGGCCACGGCGGCCGGGAGCCAGGGGACATTGATCGTGCCGTGCAGGGAGCCGGTGACCAGGCCCGTCATGGCGGCGTTGGCGGGCGAGCCGCCCAGGACGAGCAGCAGCAGTGAGCCGAGGAGCCCGGCCGGGACGCCCCAGCCGGGGACGCGCAGCACCGGCCAGGTGCACAGCGCGCCGATCGCCAGGCCCGTCAGCAGGCAGGTCAGCACGGCGAACAGGCCGGCGCCGGTCGCGGGCAGGACGGGTACCGCCACCCGGCCTTTGGCCGAGTGCGGATCGGACAGCAGCACCACCAGGGCCGTACCGAGCAGCCCGAGCAGCAACGCGGCACCGGCCGCGGTCAGCACGGAGGCGAGGTGCGCACGGCCGGGCCCGGCGGCGGCCGCCGTGCAACTGCGGGCGGCGGGCGGCTCGTTGGTGACGCAGATCCGGGTCAGCCAGACGGTGACCGGCAGCACACCGACCGCGGCGTAGCCGAACGCGTCGAGGATCGGGCCGCCGCTCTGGATGCCGATGGCCAGGAACGCCGCGTAGAGGATGACCGGCGGCAGCCAGCGGTGCGAGCCGACGAGCAGCGCCGCCTGATAGCGGAGGAGAGCGGTCACGGGAGGGGGCCTCGTCGGGGTCGGGGGCGGGCGGGTTTGCCGGGGCCTGCGGTACGGCCGGGCCGGGGGCGGTGGTGACGGCGCGGATGTGCCACGGCGGACGGGCGGTGAGCAGGGCGCGCAGCAGCGCGTCGGAGTGGACGGCGGGGACCGTGAGCCGGAACGCGCCGTCCGGGCCGGGAGTGATCTCCGGGCCGCCCGGTAGCCGCGGGGCTCCGGGAGGCGTCCCCGGCGGCCCGGCCGGCGGGGCGGCGCCCGGTGGGCCCTCGGCCTCGATGGTCACCCGGGGGCCGGTCGCGGCGCCCGGATCCGTGGGGCTACCGGGCCGCTCCTCCTGGGCCAGCAGCCGCCCGTCGGTGACCCGGTAGCGGGCGTCGGCCGCGCCGGCCAAACGCTGCGGGTCGTGGTCGACGAACACCACCGTGCCGCCGTCCGCCACCCGTTCGGCGACCGCCCGGTCGAGCACCTCACGGGCGCCGCGGTCCAGGCCGGTCCACGCCTCGTCCAGGACGAGGAGTTCGGGCTCGGCGAGCAGCGCCTGCGCGACCGCGACCTTCTGGCTGGTCCCCTTGGACAGCTCGGCCAGCCGGGTACTGGCGTGCCCGGCCGCGCCGAAGCGTTCCAGCCACTCGGCGGCCCGCCGGGCCGCCGCCGCGCCGGTCAGGCCGTGGACGCGGCCGAGGTGGGCGAGGTAGCCGGCGGCCGTGAAGGGCATGGCCGCCGGGAAGCGTTCGGGGACGTAGGCGCGGCGCGGCCGGCCGGTGATCCGTCCGGTGCTGGGCCGGTCGATCCCGGCGAGCAGCCGCAGGAGGGTGGACTTCCCGGTGCCGTTGGTCCCCTCGATGCGCAGCAACGCGCCTTCGGGCACCGTGAGATGGACCTCGCGCAGCACCCAGGGGCCGCGGACCCCGTAGCGCCGCCCCACCCCGTCCAGCCGCATCCGCTCCGGCATCCGCTGCCTCCCCGTGTCCCCGCGCTGCCCGGCCCGAGCACCCCGATCGCCCGTGCCGGCACGCCCGTTGGCGTACGGCGTCGGTCCACCGCCGTACGGCATCGGTCGCTGCCGCACCACGTCGGTCCGCTGCCGCACCGCGTCGGTCCGCCCGCCGTCCCCGACGGTAGCGGGACCGGCCGCGGGGTGCCCGCTCGGCGACGCGGCGGGCGACGCGGGGCGGGCGGACGGACGGGGTCCGCGTGGGCGGGCCCGCACGGGCGAGGGGGTCGGCATGGGCGGGCCTGCGGCGGCGAGTCAGGGGTGCGCGGGCGAGGGGGCCTGCGCGGGCCGGGCCGGGGGCGTTGTCAGTGGCGGCTGGCAGACTGATCGGGTGACCAGGACCGAGACCGCCGGACAGCCCGGCAACGATTCCACCAGCCCGTTCCGGCCCGACGAGAGCGACCGGGACGCGGCCCTGCAGTTCGTGCTGCCGCTCGTCGTGCGGCTGGAGCGGGCCGATCCCCGGCGCGTACGGACGCGCTGGAAACGGCGGCCCGGGCGGTGCTGGTGCTGCTGTCGGACGAGCGGTCGGCCGGGGACGGCGAGTGGGCGGCGGCGGTGCGGGACTGGCAGGACGCCCGGATCCGGAAGGTGGTGCGGCGGGCCCGCGGCGCGGAGTGGCGGCGGGCCGAGGCGCTGCCCGGGATCACGGTCACCGGGCGCCGGGCCGAGGTGCGGGTCTATCCCCCGGTGCCACTGGACGGCTGGCCCAAGGACCTGGTGAAGCTCCAGGTCTCCGGCACGGAGCTGGACGACCCCGAGCCACCCGGGCCGCCGGCCGAGGGCGTGCCGGTGCTGTGGCTGAACCCGGCGCTGGAGATGTCGGCGGGCAAGGAGATGGCGCAGGCCGGCCACGGCGCCCAGTTGGCGTGGTGGGAGCTGTCCGAGGAGGAGCGGGCGGCCTGGCGCACGGCCGGCTTCCCGCTGGCCGTCCGCTCCGCGGATCCCGTCCGCTGGGAGGAGCTGACCCGCAGCGGGCTGCCCGTGGTCCGCGATGCCGGGTTCACGGAGATCGCGCCGGGCTCCTGCACGGTCGTCGCGGACCATCCGGCGCTGCGCGCCGCGTGGGTGACCCGGGGGCGGTGAGTCCGGCGTGCTGACGTCCCTGCTCGGCTTCACCCTGGTGGCCGCGGTGCTGACCGTGTCGCCCGGCCCCGACTTCGCGGTGGTCCTGCGGACCGCGCTCGGCTCGGGGCGGCGCGCCGCGCTGTGCAGCGCGCTGGGCATAGCCGCCGGATGCTTCGTGTGGGGGCTGGCCGGTGCGGTCGGGCTGACCGCGATGCTCGCCGCGTCGAAGACGGCGTACGACGTCCTGCGGGTGGCCGGCGCGCTGTATCTGATGTGGCTCGGGATACAGGCGCTGCGCAGCGCCCGGCGCCTACGGACCGACGGTGCTCAGGAGGCCGGGGCGGCGCCCGCCGCGGCCCGGGGACGGTCCCGTGACGGCCGGGGGGCGCGGCCGGTGACCCCGCTGCGGGCGTTGCGGACGGGCCTGTTGACCAATGTCCTCAACCCCAAGGTCGGGGTGGTCTACATGTCGCTGCTGCCGCAGTTCATCCCGCACGGCGCACCGGTGCTCGCGACAACGCTGCTGCTGGTCGCCGTGCATGCCGCGCTGGGCGTGCTGTGGCTCGGCGGTATCGCCGTCGCGGTGCACCGCGCGCGGGCCGTCTTCCAGCGGCCGCACATACGGCGGCGGCTGGATCAGGCCACCGGTGGGGTGCTGCTGGCGCTGGGGGCCGCGGTGGGGTTCGAGACCGCCCGCTGACCGGTGGGGGCGGCCGGCGGATTCCCGTGGGGCGGCGGGGGCCCCGGCGGGAAGCTCAAATGAAGCTCTGAACTCGGCAGGTGCAGGGTTCGGCCCGGCATGACGTGGCCATGAGTACCCCGACCACGGAGCGAGAGGGGGATCCATGGAGCGTCCGGGAACGGACATCGAGCGCCTGGGGACGGGCATCGGCTGGCGGCCGGAAATCGCCGCGGAGATCGCCGGGCTACCCGGTGTGGACTGGGTCGAGGTGGTGGCGGAGAACCTCTGCCCCGGCCATCTCCCGGATGCCCTGCGGGAGTTGCGCGAGCGCGGGACGACCGTCGTCCCGCACGGAGTCTCGCTCGGTCTCGGCGGCGCCGACCGTCCGGACGCCGGCCGGCTGGCCGCCCTCGCCGAGCGCGCCGAGGTGCTGGGCGCCCCGCTGGTCACCGAGCACATCGCGTTCGTCCGGGCCGGCGGGCCGCTGACCGCCTCGCCGCTGATGGAGGCCGGGCATCTGCTGCCGGTCCCCCGCACCCGCGACGCGCTGGACGTGCTCTGCGAGAACGTCCGCATCGCCCAGGACGCCCTGCCGGTGCCGCTGGCCCTGGAGAACATCGCGGCCCTGGTCAACTGGCCGGACGAGGAGCTCACCGAGGGGCAGTTCCTGGCCGAGCTGGTCGAGCGGACGGGGGTGCGGCTGCTCATCGACGTCGCCAACCTGCACACCAACCACGTCAACCGCGGTGAGGACCCGGCCGTGGCGCTGGACGAACTGCCGGTCGAGGCGATCGCCTACGTCCATGTGGCGGGCGGCGTGGAGCGCGACGGGGTCTGGCACGACAGCCACGCCCATCCGGTGACCAGGCCGGTGCTGGACGTGCTCGCCGAGCTGTGTGCCCGGATCACCCCGCCCGGTGTGCTGCTGGAGCGCGATGACGACTTCCCCGAGGCCGGCGAGCTGGCCGGGGAGCTCGACGTGATCCGCACCGTCCTGAAGGAGGCCCGCCATGTCCAGGCGGCTTGAGCCCGTACGGGAGCCGCGCGCCGGCTTCCGCTCCGCCGTGGCCCCCACCGCCTCGGCCCCCGCCGTCCCCGTCACCGGCACCGACGCGGCGCGGCAGCGGCTGGCGCTGGCGCAGACCGCGCTGCTCTCCGCGCTGGTCGCCGGCACCCCGGCGCCCGAGGGCTTCGACCGCACCCGGCTGGGCGTGCAGAGCCGGGCGCTGACCGCCAAGCGGTCCGCGGTGGTCGCCAAGGTCGCGCCCGAGTTGCCCGAGATCCTCGGCGACGACTACCGCCCGGCGTTCGCCGGCTATGCCCGCAACCGGCCGATGCGCGGCGGCTACCGCCAGGACGCACTGGACTTCGCGGCGCACCTGCTGGCCCAGGGCCGCCCCGCGGACCCCGCCGCCCGGCAGCGGCTGACCCGCTGGTGGCGGGACCGCGCGGGCCCCACCCCGCCGTCCGCCGGACCCGCGGCCCGGCTCGCCCGCGCCGTCCACGCCGTCCGCCAGGCACTGCAGGGAAGGTGGCGGTGATGTCGGTGATGTCCTTCACGCAAGCGGTGTACGTCGGCCTCGGCGCCTCCTCGCTGGTGCTGCTGGTCGGCACGATCCTGGTGCGGCGCGGCACCCCGTCCGTCCGCCGGGGCGAGGCGCAGGCCCGCAACGTGTGGGAGATGGCGTTCCTCGCCGGCGGTCCCGGGCGGGTGGTGGACGCCGCGCTCGCCGGGATGTGCGAGGACGGCCGGCTGGCGGTGGGCGGCCCGGGCGTGGTGACCGTCCGCCAGGCCACCGCACAGCACGCGGTCGAGTCCGCGGTCCTGGACGCGGTCGCCCGGACGCCCGGCGGGGCGCTGGCCGCGGTGCGCGCCGAGGCGATGCGCAGCCCGCGGTCCAGGGCGTCGGCGACCGGCTGGCGGCCCGCGGACTGATGCGCCATCCGCGGCGGGGCCGGGGCTGGCGCCGGTTCGCGAGCGCCCAGCAGGCCGTGTGCGTGGCGCTGTTCGTCCTCGGGGTACTGCTCTCGATCGCGGACGCCGGCCCTGACGACGGGGTCGACGAGGGGTTCGGCCCACCGGTGGTGATCACGATCCTGCCCGCGCTGATCGGCGGTCTGATCGTGGCCTCGCTGTGCCGGACGGTCTTCCGGAACCGCGTCACCAAGGCCGGCGCCCTCGCGCTGCGCTCCGCGCAGGCCACCCACGCCCAGGGCGGCGCGGCCGGCGTGGGCGGCGCATGGCAGGCCGCCGGCCTGGTGGTGGCGCTCGGCGGTACGGCGCTGATAGCGGACGAGCTGCTGCGCCAGCAGTTCGAGGAGGCCCAGCGGACCACCGCACTGGCCACCGCCGGCGGCTCGTCGTCCGGCAGCACGGCGTCCGGCTACGACTCCGGGGGCGACGCGGGCGGCGACAGCTCCTTCTGGTGCGGCGCGTCCGACGGCGGCTCCGGTTCGTCCTGCGGCGGCTCGTCCTGCGGCTCCGGTTCGTCCTGCGGCGGCGGTTCGAGTTGCGGGGGCGGGTCCTCGTGCGGCGGCGGCTCGTCCTGCGGCGGGGGTTCCGGCTGCGGCAGCAGCTGAGCGACGGCGCCGCAGCGGGCGTCTCCCCGACCGGACCGGCTCCGCACGCCGACCACGGCCGGCAGGCCCTGCGACCGGCAGGCTGCTACGCCCGGGAAGGCTTCTGCGCCGGAAGGTGTCCGGTTTGCGGGCCGTACCCGTCCTGATCAGGGAAGGGAGTACGTGACGTGATCCACATAAGGGGAAAATTAGTGGCCATTGTCATGGACCTTCCCGTAGAAAATGGTCCATGTGGCTCCTCTTCCTCCTCGTCGCCGCGGTGGCGGCGGTGTTCTCCTGTGCGCGGGTGTGCCGGGCCGCGGTCGCGGCGGCCCGGACCGGACGGCCGGCCCGGCCGCCGGTCTCCGCGCCGGCCCCGGACCCGGCCGGTGACGACGGGCACGCGGCCGGACTGACCCTCTACGAGATGGCCTATCTGTCCGGCGGGCCGCAGCGGCTCGCCGACGTGGTGCTGGTGCTGATGGCCCAGAAGCGGCGGCTGCTGCTCGCCCACACCGGCTGGGCCACGGTCGTCGAGCCGGTCGCACAGGATCCGGTCGAGCGGGCGACGCTCAGCGCGATAGGCCCGGACGGACAGCGCCCGATACCGGCGGTGCGGGAGGCCCTGGTGGCCGACGAGGCGGTGCGGGCGGTGGCCGACAAGCTGGTGGCCGACGGGCTGGCGCTGCCGGCCGCGGCCCGCCCCGGCATCCGCAGCGGGATCCGCCAGGTGTGGGCCGCCGCCCTCCTGGTCGTACTGACCGCCGCCGCGGCCTACTGGATGGCGCCGCCCGGCACGGACACCGCCCTGCTCCTGGGGTGGTTCTCGCTGCCGCTGGTGCTCTGCCTCGGGACCCTGGCCGTGGCGCGCTTCGAGCTCCACCCGTACCGGGACTGGGCCACCGACGAGGGCGAACAGCGCCTTCCGGGGAGGGCCGACCCGCCCGGCTCACGGCTCCCCTCCACCCCTCTGGCACCCCTCACCTCCCTCATCTCCCTCGCTCTACACGGCCCAGCGCCCTCACCGATCCCGCCCTTCGCGCCGCGCTCCACTCTTCCGGGGCATAGCGTCCGACACCGGTGCCCGGTGCTTTACATCGCCAATCACCGCCCCAACTATCCCTTTTGTATGCACACACGAAGGGACGGCCAGTGAGAGCACTTGCGTTGTACGGCACCATCGGGTCGCTGATCGTGACCGCCCTCGCCACTGCCCCGGCGGGCGGCACCACGCAGGCGGCCGGGGCACCGCCCGCGCCCGTCGCGCACCGCATCGACTTCGGCCGGTGCGCGCCGGTGGAACACCTGCCGTCGTCCGTCGAGTGCGGCAAGCTCACCGTCCCCCTGGACTACGCGCGCCCCGACGGCAAGAAGATCCAGCTCACGGTCAGCCGGGCGCGCGCCACCGCGCACCGCGAGCGGCAGGGCTCGCTGGTGTTCAACCCGGGCGGCCCCGGCGCCTCCAGCCTGGAATTCCCGCTCTACGGCGCGCTGCCCAAATGGAGCAAGCTGGCCCGGGCCTACGACTTCGTCGGCTACGCGCCGCGCGGGGTGGGCCGTTCGGCGCCGCTGTCGTGCCAGGACCCCAAGGAGTTCGCCAAGGCGCCCACCGACAGCCGGATGTACCCCGACGCGGCGTTCAAGCGGAAGAAGCGGGCGCAGGCCATGGCGTACGCGCGCGGCTGCGCCCGGCGGGCCGGCGCGGACCTGCCGTTCTACAACTCGGTCAACAATGCCCGGGACCTGGACATGCTGCGGGCCGCTCTCGGCGAGAAGAAGCTGACCTTCATCGGCGCCTCGTACGGGACGTACTTCGGCGCGGTCTACGCGACGCTCTACCCCGGCCACGTACGGCGGATGATCTTCGACAGCGTGGTCAACCCGGAGCCGCGGCAGATCTGGTACCGCAACAACCTCGACCAGGACGTCGCCTTCGAGCGCCGCTGGGGCGACTGGCTGGGCTGGGTCGCCAGGCACGACGACCACTACCACCTCGGCACGACCAAGAAGGCCGTGCAGCAGGCGTACGACACGGTCGCCGGGAAGCTGCGCCGCCACCCGGTCGACGGCAAGATCGGCGCCGGCGAGCTGCAGTCCGCCTTCCTCAAGACCGGCTACAACGACGGCTTCTGGCCGCTGCGCGCCGAGGCGCTCGCGAGCTATCTGCACGGTGACCCCAAGCCGCTGATCGCCCAGGCCCTGCCCCAGCAGACCGGCGCCAAGGACGCGGAGAACGCCAACGCGGTCTACACGGCCGTGGAGTGCAACGACGCGCCGTGGCCGCGGTCCTGGCGGACCTGGGACCGGGACAACACCGACGTCGCCGAGATCGCACCGTTCGAGACCTGGGACAACGCCTGGATGAACCTGCCGTGCGCGTTCTGGCCGGACCGGACGCAGTCCGCGGCGGCCGGGGTCGAGGCGGCGGCCCGCCGGGTGGGGCAGGGGTCGGGCCATGGCCTGGCGGACGCCGCCGGCCATGCCGCCGCCACCGAGCTGGACGGTGCGCTGCACGGCCGGCGCCTCCCGCTCGACGTCCACACGGAGCCCGGTGCGCTGCCCCGGTGCTGCTGCTGGCGGCCGAGCGGGACGCGGCCACGCCGTACCGGGGCGCGCTGGAACTGCAGCGCCGGCTGCCCGGCTCGTCGCTGGTCACCGAGAACGGCGCGGGCACGCACGGCATCGGCTTCGGCGAGAACGACTGCGTGAACCGCTACGCCGAGGCGTATCTGCTGCGCGGGAAGATCCCGGCGCACAAGGTGTACTGCGCGCCGCGCGCGGAGCCGGTGCCCGGCCAGCTGACGACCCGGGCCCAGCACGCGCGCCCGGGGAAGTAGCCGCGCACGACCGACGAGCGGGCCGCCCCGGGGCAGGGGCGGCCCGCTCGTCCGTGCCGGGAGGTCAGGCCAGCCCGGCGACCAGCTCGGCGACCGCCTTGCGACGGCCGGTGTAGAACGGGACCTCCTCGCGGACGTGCATCCGCGCCTCGGAGCCACGCAGATGGCGCATCAGGTCGACGATGCGGTAGAGCTCGTCGGCCTCGAAGGCGAGCACCCACTCGTAGTCACCGAGCGAGAACGACGGCACGGTGTTGGCGCGGACGTCCGGGAAACCGCGGGCCATCTTGCCGTGGTCGGCGAGCATCCGGCGGCGGTCCTCGTCGGGGAGGAGGTACCACTCGTAGGAGCGCACGAAGGGGTAGACGCTCACATAGGCCCGCGGCCGCTCGTCGGCCAGGAAGGCCGGGATGTGCGACTTGTTGAACTCGGCGGGGCGGTGCAGCGCCATGTTGGACCACACCGGGTCGAGCGCGCGGCCGAGCCGGGTGCGGCGGAAGAGGTTGTAGGCGTCCTGGAGGGCGTCCGAGCTCTCCGAGTGCCACCAGATCATGACGTCGGCGTCGGCGCGCAGGCCGGAGACGTCGTAGGTGCCGCGGACCACCACGTCCTTGGCGGCGAGCTGCGCGAACAGCTCCTCGACCTCGTCGGCGTAGCCGGTGCGGTCCTCGGGGAGGACGTCGCGCAGCTTGAACACCGACCAGAGGGTGTAGCGGATGACCTCGTTCAGGTCCTTGGCCTTCTTGCCGGCGTTCGGTGCCTTGTCGGGCTCCGCAGGGTTCTGCGGTGCGGAAGCGGGGGTGGAAGCGTCTGTCATGTCGTCCATTCTCACTCGCCGGGGAGGCCGGCCGGCCGCAGGGTGCCGAGGATGTCCTCGGCGGCCTTGCGGGCCGACGCGATACAGGCCGGGATGCCGACGCCGTCGTAGAGCGCACCGCACACCCGCAGGCCCGGCAGCTGCCCGACGGCCTCCCGGATGCGGGCCACCCGCTCCAGATGGCCGACCGGGTACTGCGGCAGGCCGTCCTCCCAGCGGGTGATCCGGGCGGCGACCGGCGCGGCGGTCAGCCCGATCGCCTCGCGCAGGTCGGCGCGGGCCAGGGCGGCCAGCTCGGTGTCCTCGCGCGCCAGGTCCGCCTCGTCGCCGTAGCGGCCGAGGGAGGTGCGCAGCACGAAGAGGTCCGGGGCGGCGCGGTCGATCCAGCCCCACTTGTTGCCGGCGAAGGTGGCGGCCTTGATCTTTCGGCCGTCCACGGGCGGTACGAGGAAGCCGCTGCCGGTGGGCTGCCGCTCCAGCTCGGAGCGGCGGAAGGCCATGGTGACCAGGGCCATCGAGGCGTATTCGACGGTGGCCAGTTCGCGGGCGGCGGGCGCGCAGTCCCGGGCGAGCAGCCGGGCGGTGTCCGGTGCGGGGGTGGCGAGGACGACCGCGTCCGCGGTGAGCGCCGCGCCGTCGAGCTCGATCCGCCAGCCGTCGGCGGACCGCCGGACCCCGCCGACCGGGGTGCCCGTCCGGATCTCGCCGCCCTTCGCGCGCACGGCCTCGGCGACCGCGCCGGGCAGCGTCCCGATCCCGCCCGCGATCCCCATGAACACCGGGGCGCCCTGGCCACCGCCGGCGGCCGCCGGGCCGATCTGGTGCATCGTGGCGGCGGCCCGGGCCTGGATGCCGCGGACGCCCTCCAGCAGCGAGCGGTGGGCCCGCGCGGCCTCGAACAGCTGCGGCACGGCGGCCCGCATGGAGATCTGGTACGCATCGCCGGCATAGACCCCGCCCAGCAGCGGCTCCACCAGGCGGTCGACCACCTCACGGCCCAGGCGCCGGGCGACGTACGCACCGACCGCGACGTCCGCGCCGATCTCGGTCCGGGGCAGCTCGGCGTCCTCCTCGATGCGGGCGAGGCCCTCCGGGGAGACGACACCGGAGGCGGCGAGCGGGGCGAGGTCCCCGGGGACGCCCATGACATGGCCCTTGGGCATCGGGCGCAGCGCACCGCGGGTCCAGAGCGAGGCGGTGGCGGTCGTGGGCGGCTGGAGCCGGTCGCCGATCCCGACGGCGCGCGCGAGCTCCACCGCCTCCGGCCGCCGGGCCAGCATCGATTCGGCACCGAGGTCGACCGGGACACCCGCGATCTCACCGGCCCGCAGCTTGCCGCCGAGCCGGTCCGACGCTTCGAGGACGGTCACCCGGGCGCCGCCTTCGAGCAGCCGGTGGGCGGCGGCCAGTCCGGAGATGCCGCCGCCGATGACGACGACATGCCCGCCGCCGCTCCCGGGGGCCGTACTCGTGTGCGCTGCGCTCATGGCTCCACTCTCTCAAAGGGCACCGACAGCGCCGTGACCGGATCGCGACCCGGCACAGCGCAACCCCCCTCCGGGCGCCCCCGTCGAAGAAGCGCCGGTCGAAGAAGCGCCACCGGCACGTCACTTCGCGGGGAGCGCACATGCGGGGAACAGCACGAGCGGGGCGACCGGCGACGGCGGGGCTGCTGCTCGCCGTCGCCCTCACGGCCTCCGGCTGCGGCGCGTCGGCCGGCCCGGGCGCGGGCGGTCGTCGACGGCGCGGGCGGCTACCCGGCCGCGCCGACCACCGACCGGGACCCGGAGGGTCATGAGCGGTCGCGGCTGGTCCTGCGGGTGCCGCCGGCGGAGTACGACGCCGTCCTGGTGCGGCTGGCCCGGCTGGGCACCGTGGTGTCCCGTCAGATCTCGGCGAAGGACGTCACCGGTCAGGTGGTGGACGTCGACAGCCGGGTCCGGACGCAGCGGGCGAGCGTGGCGCGGGTCCGGGCGCTGATGGAGAAGGCGGCGTCGATCGGCGACATCGTCTCGCTGGAGTCCGAACTGAGCCGCCGGCAGGCGGATCTGGAGTCCCTGGAGGCGCAGCTGAAGTCGC
Source organism: Streptomyces endophytica (assembly GCF_026153355.1). GTDB lineage: Bacteria > Actinomycetota > Actinomycetes > Streptomycetales > Streptomycetaceae > Streptomyces > Streptomyces endophytica. Next base: position 6,724,066 of record NZ_CP110636.1, read on the forward strand.
TCAAGGACCGGACCGCGATGGCCACCGTCACGCTGCTGCTGCGGCAACCGGACGCCGCCCCCGACGGCGCCTCGGACGACGACACGCGGTCCTTCGGGGACGCGCTGTCCGGCGGCTGGCGCGCCTTCCTGGCGGCCGTGAAGTGGCTGCTGGTGGCGCTCGGCGCGGTGCTGCCGTTCGCAGTGGCCGTGGGGCTGCTGTACGGCCTGTGGCGGCTGGTCCGCGACCGGCTGCCGTCGGCGCTCCGCCGCCGGAACCGGGCCGCGGACACCCGGGACCAGCCGGGACCGGCCGTCGGGAAGCACGCCGCGGACGACGGACCGGCGGACGTCCCGCGGGACCCGGACCGGACCGTGCCGGCCGGGGAGGGTGACCGAGGACCCCGTTGACAGCGGACGGCGGCGGGCAAAGACTCGGTGCGGCGGCGGCGATCTTCGTACCGTCCGCCGACCGTTCGAGAGCCGGGACAGCGAGGACAGCGCCTGATGACCGAGCCACGCCTGCGGGATGTCTACATCGTCGACGCCGTACGGACCCCCGTCGGCAAATACGGCGGCGCGCTGGCCGGCGTCCGGCCCGACGACCTGGCCGCCCATGTGGTGCGGTCCCTGGTCGACCGCACCCCCGACCTCGACCCGGCGCGGATCGACGACGTGTGCTTCGGTGACGCGAACGGCGCCGGCGAGGACAACCGCAATGTCGCGCGGATGGCCGTGCTGCTCGCCGGGCTGCCGGTGACCGTGCCCGGCGTCACCGTCAACCGCCTGTGCGGCTCCGGCCTGGAGGCGGTCATCCAGGGGGCCCGGGCGATCGCGCACGGCGACGCGCAGATCGTGGTGGCGGGCGGAGTGGAGTCGATGAGCCGCGCGCCGTACGTCCTGCGCAAGCCCGAGCGGGCCTTCCCCGCCGGCCATCAGGAGATGTTCTCCTCGACGCTGGGCTGGCGGATGGTCAATCCGCGGATGCGCCCGGAGTGGACGGTGGCGCTGGGCGAGGGCGCCGAGCTGATCGCCGACGCGCACGGCATCACCCGGGAACAGCAGGACGTGTTCGCGCTGGCCAGCCACCAGAAGGCGGTCCGGGCCTGGCAGGAGGGCGGTTACGACGCCGAGGTGGTCCCGCTCCCCGGCGTCGACCTGCTCCGCGACGAGACGATCCGTGAGGGCTCCTCCCTGGAGGCGCTGTCCAAGCTGAAGCCGGTGTTCCGGACGGCCGGGGGCACGGTCACCGCCGGCAACTCCTCCCCGCTCAACGACGGTGCGGCCGCGCTCCTGTTGGTCGACGAGGAGGGGCTGCGGGCCACCGGGCGGGAGCCGCTGGCCCGGATCCGGGCGAGCGCGGTGACCGGTATCGAGCCCCAGCTGTTCGGGCTGGGCCCGGTGGAGGCGGTCCGGCGCGCGCTGGACCGGTCCGGGCGCGGCTTCGCCGACCTGGCCACGTTCGAGCTGAACGAGGCGTTCGCGGCCCAGGCGTTGGGCTGCCTGGGCCAGTGGCCGGAGCTCGATCCGTCCGTGGTGAACCCGCGCGGCGGCGCGATCGCCATCGGCCACCCCCTCGGCGCCTCCGGCGCCCGCCTGGCCGGCGCGGTCGCCCACCAGCTCGCCGCCGCGGGCTCGGGCACCGGCCTGGCAGCCCTGTGCATCGGCGTGGGCCAGGGCCTGGCGCTCGTACTGGAGCGGTGACGGGACCGTCCGTCGGCCGGGACCACGGCGGCCCGCGGCGGCACGGCACGCCCGCCCATGGGCGATCCGGCATCCGCACGGACACGCGGTAGACGCGGGCGACGACCGGGTACCCAGCAAACGAACGGACCGGCACATCAGGTGCATCCGGCATATCCGGTACATCCGGCGAAGGGACACGGCATGGCGACGGCCGAGCGGCTGGTGATCGTCGGGGGCGATGCGGCGGGGATGTCGGCCGCGTCGCAGGCGCGCCGGCTGAAGAAGCCCGAGGAGCTCGCGATCACCGCGTTCGAGCGCAGCCACTTCACGTCCTACTCCGCCTGCGGCATCCCGTACTGGGTGGGCGGCCAGGTCGACGGGCCGGACGCGCTGATCGCCCGTACGGCGAAGGAGCACCGCGCCCGGGACATCGATCTGCGGATGCGCACCGAGGTCACCGAACTCGACCTGGACCGGGGGCGGGTGCGCAGCCGGGAGCTGGACGACGGCGGGCGGGAGACCTGGACCGGTTTCGACAAGCTGGTGCTGGCCACCGGCGCGACGCCCAAACGGCCCCCGCTGCCGGGGATCGACGCCCCCGGCGTGCACGGCGTGCAGACCCTGGACGACGGCCAGGCGCTGCTGGACACGCTGGAGAGGTCCGCGGGCCGGCGGGCCGTGGTCGTCGGGCGGGCTACATCGGCGTGGAGATGGCCGAGGCGCTGATCCACCGTGGTTACGAGGTCACCGTCCTGGAGCAGGCCGCCCAGCCGATGTCGACCCTCGACCCGGACATGGGCGCTTTGGTCCACGAGGCGATGTGCGGGATGGGCATCGAGACGGTGCTCGGCGCCACCGTCACGGGCGTACTGACCGATGAGGACGGCCGGGCCCGCGCGGTCACCACCGAGGCCGCCGAGTACCCGGCGGACGTGGTGGTCCTGGGGCTGGGCGTACGGCCGCAGACCGCGCTGGCCGAGGCTGCGGGGCTGCCGCTGGGCGAGTCCGGCGGGCTGCTCACCGATCTGGCGATGCGGGTGCGCGGCCACGACAACGTGTGGGCCGGCGGCGACTGCGTCGAGGTCATGGACCTGGTCTCGGGCCGCACCCGCCATATCGCGCTGGGCACCCACGCCAACAAGCACGGCCAGGTCATCGGCGCCAATGTGGCCGGTGGCTACGCGACCTTCCCGGGGGTCGTCGGCACGGCGGTCAGCAAGGTCTGCGATCTGGAGATCGCCCGGACCGGACTGCTGGAGAGCCAGGCGCACGCCGCCGGACTGCGGTTCGTCTCGGTCACCGTCGAGGCGACCAGCCGCGCCGGCTACTACCCCGGCACCCGGCCGATGCACGTCAAGATGCTCGCCGAGCGCCGGACCGGCCGGCTGCTCGGTGTGCAGATCGTCGGCCGGGAGGGCGCCGGCAAGCGCGTGGACATCGCCGCGGTCGCGCTCACCGCCGGGATGACGGTGGAGCAGATGACCGCCCTCGACCTGGGCTACGCCCCGCCGTTCTCCCCGGTCTGGGACCCGGTCCTGGTGGCCGCCCGCAAGGCCACGGGGGCGGTGCGGGCGGCGGGCGTCTGACCGCGGCGCGGCGTTCGGCGCATCGACCGGCCGGCGTGCCGTCCGGTCAGCGCGCGGTGCGGGTGTGGACGTACTCGACGAGGCGGGTGAGCGCGTCCGGGTCGGTGTTCGGCAGGACGCCGTGGCCGAGGTTGAAGATGTGGCCTTCGAGGCCGGCGGCGGCGTCGAGGACCTCGCCGGCCTTGGTCTCGACGGCCTCGCGGGGGGCGAAGAGGACGGCCGGGTCGAGGTTGCCCTGGAGCGCCTTGCCGGGGCCGACCCGGCGGGCCGCCTCGTCGAGCGGCACCCGCCAGTCGACGCCGACCACGTCCGCGCCCGCCTCGCCCAGCAGGCCGAGGAGTTCGCCGGTCCCGACGCCGAAGTGGATCCGCGGGACGCCGTAATCGGCGACGGCCCGGAAGACCTTGGCGGAGGCGGGCATCACGGAGCGGCGGTAGTCGGCGGGGGTGAGCGCGCCGACCCAGGAGTCGAAGAGCTGCACGGCGCTCGCGCCGGCCTCGATCTGCACCTTCAGGAACGCGGAGGTGATGTCGGCGAGCCGGTCGAGCAGGTCGGCCCAGAGCTGCGGGTCGCCGTACATCAGCGCCTTGGTGTTCTCGTGGTTGCGGGACGGGCCGCCCTCCACGAGGTAGCTGGCGAGCGTGAACGGCGCGCCGGCGAAGCCGATGAGGGGCTTGGGCCCCAGCTCGGCGGTGAGCAGGCCGACGGCCTCGGTGACGTAGGAGACGTCCTCGGGGGTCAGGTCGCGCAGCTGTGCCAGGTCGGCGCGGCTGCGGATCGGGTTCGCGATGACCGGGCCGACACCGGGCTTGATGTCGAGGTCGATGCCGATGGCCTTGAGCGGCACGACGATGTCGCTGTAGTAGATGGCCGCGTCGACGTCGTGCCGGCGGACCGGCTGCAGCGTGATCTCGGTGACCAGCTCGGGCCGCGTGCACGACTCCAGCATGGGAATGCCCTCGCGCGCCTTGAGGTACTCAGGCAGCGACCGGCCCGCCTGCCGCATGAACCACACCGGCGTGTGCGGTACCGGCTCGCGCCGGCAGGCCCGGAGGAAGGCCGAGTCGTGGGTACCGGTCTGCTGCGTGCCCTCGGGGCTGTGGTTGGCGCTCACGCCCCAAATCTTCGCATGCGCTCCGGGGCGCCTCCGAATGGGCGACGCGTGTACCGGGTGTCCTCCCCGTATGCGGGCCCGGTTCCGCCTAATCTTCCGGGCATGGCTGCGGCTCACGAACACCTCGCGGACAGCGCGGACGAGGCCCCGATCCCCTTCCGTCAGGCGGTCGAGGCGCTCCGCGCGGCACGACTGCGGCCGGAGGTCGAGATCGATCCGGCACCCGCGCCCAAACGGCTCGCCCCGTACGCGTACGCGCTGGAGGCGGCGGTCGTCGAGCGGGCGACGGCGCCGGGCGAGGAGGACCGGGACCTGGCGGACGGCCGGCTGGTGCTGCTGCACAATCCGGCCGGCGAGGACGCCTGGCACGGCACGTTCCGTCTGGTGACGCTGGTGCGGGCGGAGCTGGAGCCGGAGATGGGCGCCGATCCGCTGCTGCCGGAGGTGTCCTGGTCGTGGCTGACGGGTGCGCTGGAGGCCCGGGGGGTGCGGTACGGCGCGCCGAGCGGGACGGTGACCCGGGCCGGGTCGCACTACTTCGGCGGGCTCGCGGCGCGCGAGCCGGCGACCCAGATCGAGATCCGGGCGTCCTGGACGCCGGCCGAGGGGCCCGGCGGGGCGCTGGACCTGGGCGTGCACCTGGCGGCCTGGTGCGATCTGCTGGCGCAGGTGGCGGGGCTGCCGCCGGCCGCGCCGGACGCGGGACCGCGCGGCGGGGTCGTCCCGTTGCCGCAGCGCCGCGGCGCCCATCCCCGCTGACCGCCGTCGCGGCCGGCCGCGCTCCGGCCGCATTGATCACGTTCGCGCCGGCTCTGATCATCTCGGTATGCACTGGGTGCCCACCTGATCGATCACGCATCCGATTTGCCCGAATTGCCCCTAACTAAATCGTGATCAAAGTCTAAAGTCCCGCCGGATTACTGCCGAAGAGGTCAGTGACCCTTCAAACACGGATCATTCCGGCTCCCCCCAGCCGGCTTCCGTCCCCCCGCCACTCCCCCAGGAGGCCCGGTGTCTGTTCTCCTTGAGCAACCTTCGAGCCTGGTCGCCTACCGCCCGAACAAGCCGACGGCCATGGTCGTCGTGGCCGACCCCCGCGTCCGCTCCACCGTCACCCGCCACCTGTGGGCCCTCGGAGTGCGTGACGTGATCGAGGCGTCGTCCATCGCGGAGGCGCGCCCCCGCGTCGGCAACCCGCGTGACATCTGCGTTGCCGACGTCCACCTTCCCGACGGCTCCGGCCTCACCCTGCTGTCCGAGACCCGGGCGGCCGGCTGGCCCAACGGCCTCGCCCTGTCCGCCGCCGACGACATCGGCGCCGTCCGCAACGCCCTGGCCGGCGGCGTCAAGGGCTATGTCGTCACCGGAACCCGTACCAACCTGGGCATCCCCGGCCGTCCGGGCGCCTCTCCCATCGGGGCCAACGCGGCCCGTATGCAGCGCCGTCCTCCGGGCGCCCCCGGGCACCCCGGCGGTTACCGGGAGCTGTCGGGCCGTGAGGTCGAGGTGTTGCGGCTGGTGGCGGAGGGCCAGTCCAACAAGGCCATCGGCGTGTCGATGGGGCTGTCCGCCCTGACCGTCAAGAGCCACCTCGCCCGGATCGCCCGCAAGCTCGGCACCGGCGACCGGGCCGGCATGGTCGCGGTCGCGCTGCGCACCGGCATCATCCACTGACCCCCTTTACACGACCGGCTCGCCCGTCGAGGGAACGTTCCCTCGACGGGCGACGTGCATACACAGATACCCTTGACTGGTGACCGACGCCCAAAAGACCGCAGCAGACACGACACTGCGAGCCCCCGGAGACTCCCCTCCGGATCCCCGACCGGCGCCGGTCCCTCTCCTGGAGCCCCGCGAGGGCATCCCCCCGGTGGTCGCGACGGACGAGGCGCTCGCCGAGGTGGTGGCGGCCTTCGCGGCCGGCACCGGCCCGGTGGCGGTCGACGCCGAGCGCGCCTCGGGCTACCGCTACGGCCAGCGCGCCTACCTCGTGCAGCTGCGCCGCGAGGGCGCCGGCAGCGCGCTGATCGACCCGGTCGGCTGTCCCGACCTGTCGGCCCTGGGCGAGGCGATCGGTGACGCCGAGTGGGTGCTGCACGCCGCCACCCAGGACCTGCCGTGCCTGCGCGACATAGGGATGGTCCCCACCCGGCTGTTCGACACCGAGCTGGCCGGGCGGCTGGCCGGCTTCGCCCGGGTCGGCCTGGGCGCGATGGTCGAGAACGTCCTCGGCTTCGCGCTGGAGAAGGGCCACTCCGCGGTCGACTGGTCCACCCGCCCGCTGCCCGAGCCCTGGCTGCGTTACGCCGCGCTCGACGTCGAGCTGCTGGTGGACCTGCGCGACGCGCTGGAGGAGGAGCTGACCCGGCAGGGCAAGCTGGAGTGGGCCCACCAGGAGTTCGCGGCGATCGCCGCCGCTCCCCCGGCGCCACCCCGCAAGGACCCCTGGCGCCGTACGTCCGGCATGCACAAGGTCCGTCGGCGCCGCCAGATGGCGGTCGTACGGGAGTTGTGGACGGCCCGTGACCAGGTCGCCCAGCGGCGCGACGTCTCCCCGGGCAAGGTGCTGGGCGACGCCGCGATCGTGGAGGCGGCGCTGAACCTCCCGCCCAACAGCCACGCGCTGGCCGCGCTGCCCGGCTTCGGCCACCGCATGGGCCGTCGCCAGCTGGAGCAGTGGCAGGCCGCCGTCGACCGCGCCCGCGCGCTCCCCGAGAACGAGCTGCCGCAGCCCGGCCAGCCGCTCAACGGCCCCCCGCCGCCCCGCTCCTGGGCCGACAAGGACCCGGCCGCGGCCGCCCGGCTGACGGCCGCCCGCACCGCGGTCACCGCGCTGGCCGAGGAGCTCAACCTGCCGCAGGAGAACCTCATCACGCCGGACACGGTGCGCCGGCTGTGCTGGGAGCCGCCCGCCGCGCCCAGCCGCGAGACGGTCGCCGAGATCCTCACCGGTTACGGCGCCCGCCCCTGGCAGATCGAGCAGGTCGCCCCGCTCCTCACCGAGGCCCTGCTGACGGGCGGCGAGGACGGCTGAGCCGTCCGGCCCGCCCGCGCACCGACCAGGACCGATCCCGGGATCAGTCCTGGTCGACGTGCATCCGGAGGACCTTGCGGTTGGTCGCGTCGATGTCGTAGGTGGTCTTGTTCCAGTCGTCGGTGGTGACCACGTCGACGGACCAGGCGGCCTTCCTGCTGCCGTTGTCGGCCTCGCCCAGCTCGACGCTGGTGACCGTGCCCTTCGTCTTGGCGGTGGCCGTCTCGGCGGCCTGCTGCGCGGTGACGGTGGCCTCGCCGAGCCGGGCGGCCAGTTCCTTCTTGTCGTCGGCGTCGTCGGACTCGGTGCGCGGTGGATCGGCCTTGCCGGAGACCGCGTTGACGCGGACGGCGTGCGCGGTCCCGTCGGACGTCGCGACCGCCGTCTGCCAGTAGGGGCTCTTCGGGGTGCCCTTGAGTTCGGCCGCGACCGGCTCCGAGGCCGGCACCGCGGCGACCGCCGCCCGCAGCGCCCGCGCGTAGTCCACCTTGGCGGCCGGGATCAGCGCCTTCCGTTCGGTCTGGTCGGCGGTCAGCGTGGTGCCCGGTGAGCCGGGGGCCGAGGCGGCCACCGCCCGGGACGGGGCCGCGCTGTCCCGGCCGGGCGTCCCGGTGCCCTTGGTGTTCCCGCTTCCGCAGCCCGCCAGCAGGGCGCCACCCAGGGCGACGGCGGTGCAGAGCGCCGCACTCCTCTTTGTGTCCATACGGTCACTTTAAGTGCGATGTGATGCGGTTTGCGCCAGGACCCGACGACATCCGGACGTTTTCGATCATCGGTTTCCCGCCGCCCCGTTCCCCGTCGGCGGCACGCCGTCCCGGCGGCCCCACACCTCCATCCGGTGTGACCTTCACCGCTCCGGGCGGTGGGGGTGGGCAGGTTGGTTACCCGTAAGTAGCATGTCGGTGGGAAGCGTCCCTGGGGGCGCCCCGCAGCAGTGCCATCCCGCACCTGGAGGAGAGCCAACGTGCCTCGTACCGCTAGGGACGTCGTCTTCGTCGACGGCGTCCGCACCCCGTTCGGCAAGGCGGGCCCGAAGGGCATCTACCACGAGACCCGCGCCGACGACCTGGTCGTGAAGTCGATCCGGGAGCTGCTGCGCCGCAACCCCGGTCTCGACCCGGCGAAGATCGACGAGGTCGCCATCGCCGCCACCACCCAGATCGGCGACCAGGGCCTGACCCTCGGCCGCACCGCCGGCATCCTCGCGGGCCTCCCGCAGTCGGTGCCCGGCTACTCCATCGACCGCATGTGCGCCGGTGCGCTGACGGCCGTCACGGCCACCGCGGGCTCCATCGCCTTCGGCGCGTACGACGCCGTCATCGCCGGCGGTGTCGAGCACATGGGCCGCCACCCCATGGGCGAGGCGGTCGACCCCAACCCCCGCTTCGTCAGCGAGAAGCTCGTCGACGAGTCCGCCCTGTTCATGGGCATGACCGCGGAGAACCTCCACGACCGCTACCCGCAGATCACCAAGGAGCGTTCCGACGCCTACGCGGTGCGCTCGCAGGAGAAGGCGGCGAAGGCGTACGCCAACGGGAAGATCCAGCAGGACCTGGTCCCGATCTCGGTGCGCAACACCAACGCCGAGGTGGGCGAGACCGGTTGGGGTCTGGTCACCTCCGACGAGCCGATGCGCCCGGGCACCACCCTGGAGAACCTCGCGGGCCTCAAGACCCCGTTCCGTACGCACGGCCGGGTCACCGCCGGTAACGCCGCCGGTCTCAACGACGGTGCCACCGCCTCGATCATCGCGTCCGAGGACTTCGCCCGGGAGCACGACCTCCCGGTGAAGATGCGCCTGGTCTCCTACGCCTTCGCGGGCGTCGAGCCCGAGGTCATGGGTTACGGCCCGATCCCGGCGACGGAGAAGGCGCTCGCCAAGGCCGGGCTCTCCATCGAGGACATCAACCTCTTCGAGATCAACGAGGCCTTCGCCGTCCAGGTCCTCGCCTTCCTCGACCACTACGGCATCGCGGACGACGACGAGCGGGTCAACCAGTACGGCGGCGCCATCGCCTTCGGCCACCCGCTGGCCTCCTCCGGCGTCCGGCTGATGACCCAGCTGGCCCGCCAGTTCGAGGAGCAGCCCGAGGTCCGCTACGGCCTGACCACCATGTGCGTCGGCTTCGGCATGGGCGCGACGGTCATCTGGGAGAACCCGCACCACAAGGACGCCGGAGGCGACAAGTGAGCACCACCACCACTACCGCCGAGCTGCTCAAGGGCGCGGCCGAGCTGTTCCCGGACGAGGTCGTGACGTCGGCGCACGTCCGCCACCTCGACCTGCCCTTCGGTGCGGGCCGGTTCGCCCTCATCACGCTGGACAACGGCTTCGACCACACCAAGCCGACCACCTTCGGCCCGGGCTCGCTGGCGAACCTCAACGCCGCGCTCGACCAGGTCGAGAAGGAGGCCGCGGACGGCGACATCGTCGGCGCCGGCATCACCGGCAAGCCGTTCATCTTCGCGGTCGGCGCCGACCTCAAGGGCGTCGAGCTGCTGAAGCGGCACGAGGACGCGCTGGCCATCGGCAAGGGCGGCCACGAGGTCTTCAAGCGGCTCTCCGGGCTCGCCGTGCCGACCTTCGCGTACTACAACGGTGCCGCGATGGGCGGTGGCGTCGAGGTCGGTCTGCACTGCTCGTACCGCACGGTCTCCAAGGCCCTGCCGGCCTTCTCGCTGCCCGAGGTCTTCCTCGGTCTGGTCCCCGGCTGGGGCGGCTGCGCCCTGCTGCCGAACCTCATCGGTGCGGACAAGGCCGTCTCGGTCATCATCGAGAACTCGCTCAACCAGAACAAGCAGCTCAAGGGCCAGCAGGTCTTCGACCTCGGCATCGCGGACGCGCTCTTCGAGGGCGCGGACTTCCTGGAGCAGTCGCTGATCTGGACCGCGCAGGTGCTCAAGGGTGACGTCACCGTCGAGCGTCCCGAGATCGACCGCGGCGAGGCCTGGGACCAGGCCGTCGCCAAGGGCCGCTTCATCGCCGACGGCAAGGTGCACGGCGCGGCCCCGGCCGCCTACCGCGCGCTGGACATCATCGCGGCCGCCAAGAGCGGTGACCTGCAGGCCGGTTTCGACGCCGAGGACCAGGCGCTCGCCGACCTCATCATGGGCGGCGAACTCCGCGCCGGCATCTACTCGTTCAACCTGGTGCAGAAGCGCGCCAAGCGGCCGGCCGGCGCCCCGGACAAGAGCCTGGCCCGCCCGGTCACCAAGGTCGGCGTGGTCGGCGCCGGTCTGATGGCCTCCCAGCTGGCGCTGCTGTTCCTGCGCCGCCTGGAGGTGCCGGTGGTGCTCACCGACATCGACCAGGAGCGCATCGACAAGGGCGTCGGTTACGTCCACGGCGAGATCGACAAGCTGCTGGGCAAGGGCCGGATCAACCAGGACAAGGCCAACCGCCTCAAGGCCCTGGTGACCGGCGTCCTCGACAAGGCCGAGGGCTTCGCGGACGCGGACTTCATCATCGAGGCCGTCTTCGAGGAGATCGGCGTCAAGCAGCAGGTCTTCGCCGAGGTCGAGGCGGTCGCCCCGGCGCACGCGATCCTCGCCACCAACACCTCCTCGCTGTCGGTCTCCGAGATGGCGTCGAAGCTCAAGCACCCCGAGCGGGTCGTCGGCTTCCACTTCTTCAACCCGGTCGCGATCCTGCCGCTGCTGGAGATCGTGCGCGGCGCGAAGACCGATGACGCCGCGCTGGCCACGGCCTTCGGCGTCGCCAAGAAGCTGAAGAAGACCGCGGTCCTCACCAAGGACGCCCCGGCGTTCGTCGTGAACCGCATCCTGACCCGCTTCATGGGCGAGATCCAGAACGTCATCGACGAGGGCACCCCGGTCGAGGTCGCCGAGAAGGCCATCGAGCCGCTGGGCCTGCCGATGTCCCCGCTGGTCCTCCTGGAGCTGGTCGGCCCGGCGATCGGTCTGCACGTCTCCGAGACGCTGCACGGCGCCTTCCCCGAGCGCTTCAAGGTGTCGCCGAACCTCAAGGCGGTCGTCGAGGCCGGCAAGCGCGGCTTCTACGTCTACGACAGCGGCAAGCCGGAGCTGGACCCCGAGGTCGCCGCGCTGCTCAAGCAGGGCGACTCGGTGCTGACCGAGGCCCAGGTCCGCGACCGGGTGCTCGACGCGGTCGCGCAGGAGATCGGCCTCATGCTCGACGAGGGCGTGGTGGCCGAGGCGCAGGACATCGACCTGTGCCTGATCACCGGTGCCGGCTGGCCCTTCCACCTGGGCGGCATCACGCCGTACCTGGACCGTGAGGGCGTCTCCGAGCGGGTGACCGGCAAGAAGTTCCTGGCCCCCGGCGTGGCGAGCGTGCCCGCGTAACGAGGCTCAGGACCAAGGCGCGGGCCGGCTCGGCGGAGCCGGCCCGCGCTGCCGTCTGTCCGGGCGGGGTCCGTCGGCGCCCCGGCATGGCAGGGTGGCGCCATGGACACCTTGGTCATCGTCGATGCCGCGAACGTCGTGGGCTCGGTCCCCGACGGCTGGTGGCGGGACCGGCACGGCGCGGCGGAACGGCTGCGCGACACCCTGCCGGCCTATGCCGCGGACGGACTGCCGGGACTCGCCGACCCGCCCCTGGAGCTGGTCCTCGTGGTGGAGGGCGCGGCGCGCGGGGTGACGTCCGTGGAGGGCGTACGGGTGGTGCCGGCGCCCGGCAGCGGCGACGACCGGATCGTGGAACTGGTCGCGGACGAGGGCACCGGGCGGGACTGCCTGGTGGTCACCGCGGACCGTGGACTGCGCGACCGCGTCCAGGCGCTGGGCGCCCGGGTGGCCGGCCCGCGGTCGGTCCGCGGAGGCGGACGCTCCTGACGCCCGCGACCGCGGCCGGAGGCGGCGGCCCGGGTCAGGGCGCCGACGGGGCGGCCGGCGCGCCGGTGAGGCTCAGCAGGAGCATCGCGTCGTGGTCCGGGGTGCCGGGCTCGGCCTGGTAGACGACGAGGCGCTGGCCGTCGGTGCGGGCCACCGTGTACGCCTCGTAGCTCAGCTCCATCCGCCCGACCGCCGAATCGGCGAAGCGCTTGCGGCCGTTGGTCCGCGAGCGCACGTCATAGCGCTGCCAGAGGGTCGCGAACTCCCCGCTCTTGACGGTGAGTTCACCGATCAAGGTGGTGAGGTCGGGCGCGTCCGGGTGGGCCCCGGCGGCGGCCCGCAGATGGGCCACGGTCGCCGCGGCGACCTCGTCCCAGTTGCCGTAGAGCGTGCGGGCCCGCGGGTGCAGGAAGGTGTAGCGCGCGGTGTTGCGCTGCCGGTCCGGCCACTCCTCGATGCCGGGCAGCAGCCGCATCCCGGCGGTGTTGGCGGCCAGCAGGTCGTTGGACCGGCCCAGGACGTACGCCGGGCAGGGCGCGACGATGTCGAGCATCCGCAGGACGTCCCGGCGCGGTGTGCGCGACGCGGGCTCCGGTTCCCGGGACGGGCCGGAGGCGGGCGCCGGGGACGCCGCGCGGGCGAGCGCGAAGAGATGCGCCCGCTCGTCGCCGTCGAGGCGCAGCACGCCCGCGATGGCCTCCAGGACCGCCGCGCTGGGGCGGTTCTGCTTGCCCTGCTCCAGGCGCCGGTAGTACTCGATGCTCACCCCGGCGAGCATCGCCACCTCCTCGCGGCGCAGGCCCGCGGTGCGGCGCCGGCCGGTGGTGCCCGGCAGGCCCGCGTCCTGGGGGGCCACCCGGGCGCGGCGGGCACGCAGGAACTCTCCCAACCCCGTGTCGTTCTGCACCCGTTGAGTATGCCTCCTGCCCGGGTCCTGGTGAGGGGCCCTGCGAGGGCCCCCCTTGGGCGGGTCTCCCACGTGCGGGGCCCCGCGGCGCAGACTTCTTCCGTACCGAGGAGGTGCCGGACCGCGTCGGCGGGACGGCGAAAGGGAGGGTCGAAGTGGCGAGCGTCGCAGTGGTGGGCCTGGGCATCATGGGCCGGGGCATGGCCGAGAACCTGCTGAGGAACGGGCACGAGGTGGTGGTATGGAACCGCACCCCGGAGCGGGCCGCGGAGCTGGTGGCGGCCGGGGCCGTGCCGGCGGAGAGCCCGGCGGCCGCGGCCGCCCGCGCGGAGGTGGTCTTCGAGGTCACCGCCGACGACGCCTCCTCCCGCGGGGTGTGGCTGGGGGCCGACGGCATCCTGGCGGGGGCCCCGGCGTCGGCGGTGCTGATCACCTCGGCGACGCTGTCCGTGGGCTGGGTGGCGGAGCTCGCCGCGGCGTGCGCCGGGCGCGGGTCCGTCTTCTTCGACATGCCGCTCACCGGTGGTGCGGCCGGCGCCCGGACCGGGAAGCTGGTGCTGCTGGCCGGCGGCGACCAGGAGGCGCTGCCGCCGCTCGCGCCGGTGCTCGGCGCGGTCTCCAAGGAGGTCAAGCACTTCGGGCCGGCCGGGGCGGGCACCCGCTTCAAGCTCGTGCTGAACGCCCTCCAGGCGATCCACCTGGCGGGCTTCGGGGAGGCGCTGCGGCTGGCGGAGGCGGCCGGACTGGACATCGGACAGGTCGGCGCGGCCCTGCTGGAACGCCCCGGCGGTGTGGTCACCGAACTGGCCTGGAGCAGCTATCTGACCCCGCCGGAGCCGGTCAACTTCTCGGCGGAGTGGGCCCACAAGGACCTGGCGTACGCGGCCCGCATGGCCGGCGGACTCCCGCACCCGGTCCTGGACGGTGTGCTGTCCCTGTTCGGCACGGCACTGGCCAAGGGCCGCGGCAAGGAGGACTGGAGCACGGTCAACCCGACGGCGGCCGGTTCGTAGGGGTCGTGGGGTAAGGGGTGCTCAGGGATCACCCGGGCCGGGCAGGTGCGGTCGGGGTCCCGGCCGGCCCGGGTGATCCGTGAGGCGGGCCGCGCTAGCCGTTGTTCTGCCGGTTGCGGAGGCCGAGGCGGCTGTGCGATCTGCTGTAGAGGAAGTAGACGACGAAGCCGATGGCCATCCAGATCGCGAACCGGATCCACGTCTCGGCGGGCAGGTTGAGCATCAGCCACAGCGAGGCGAGGACCGACACCACCGGCACCACCGGCACCCACGGGGTGCGGAAGGAGCGCGGCAGGTCGGGGCGGGAGCGGCGGAGCAGGATGACGCCGACGGCGACGACCACGAACGCGAAGAGCGTGCCGATGTTGACCAGCTCGGCGAGCACGTCGATCGAGGTGAAGCCGGAGACGATGGCGACGACGACGCCCAGGGCGATGGTCGAGCGGTAGGGCGTGCCGAACCGCGGGTGGGCGACGGAGAACACCCGCGGCAGCAGGCCGTCCCGGCTCATCGCGAAGAACACCCGGCTCTGGCCGAGCAGCAGGATCATGCAGACCGAGGTCAGGCCGACCGCGGCGCCGAAGCTGATGACGTCGGCGAAGAACGGCTTGCCGAGGTCCTTGAACGCGTCCGCGAGCGGGGCGTCGACCGACAGCCTGCTGTACTTCTCCATGCCGGTGACCACGACCGAGACCGCGACGTACAGAACGGTACAGATGGCCAGGGAGCCGAGGATGCCGCGCGGTACGTCCCGTTGCGGATGGCGGGTCTCCTCGGATGCGGTGGCCACGACGTCGAAGCCGATGAACGCGAAGAAGACCACGGCCGCCCCGGCGAAGATGCCCATGGTGCCGAAGTGGGACGGGGTGAACCCGAAGAGGAGCTCGATCAGTGGTGCGGACGCCCCGGCACCGGCCCCGCTGGGCTGGCTGGGCGGGATGAACGGGTGGTAGTTGGCACCGCTGATCAGGAAGGCCCCGGCGATGATGACCAGCAGGACCACGGTCACCTTGACCGCCACGACCACGCCGGTCACCCGGGAGGACAGCTTCATCCCGAGGACCAGGATGACGGTCAGGGCGAGGACGAGGACGCAGGCGAGCAGGTCGAACCCGAAGTGCCCCTCGTGCGTGCCGGCGAGGCCGGCGGGCAGGTGCCACCCGGCGGTGTCCAGCAGCGAGCGGATGTAGCCGGACCAGCCGACCGCGACCACCGCGCAGCCCAGGGCGAGTTCCAGGATCAGGTCCCAGCCGATGATCCAGGCGGGCAGTTCGCCCAGTGAGGCGTAGGAGAAGGTGTAGGCCGAGCCGGCGACCGGCACGGTGGAAGCGAACTCCGCGTAGCACAGTGCCGCCAGCGCGCAGACCACGCCGGCGGCGATGAAGGACAGCGCGACCGAGGGGCCGGCCTGCTCCTTGGCGATCTTTCCGGTGAGGACGAAGATGCCGGTGCCGATGATGACACCGACGCCGAATACGGTCAGGTCGAGCGCCGAGAGGGACTTCTTGAGTGTGTGTTCCGGTTCTTCGGTGTCCTGGATCGACTGCTCGACGGACTTGGTGCGGAACAGGCCGTTGTCCCGCCGCGCCGTGTGTCGTGGTCCGATGTCTGGTCCGTGCTGTGTGCTCATGGGCGAACCTCCGCCTGGACGACCCTGGCAACTCTCCTGAACTGACCGAGTCTCCGCAATGGCGTGAAACAGTCAGCTTCGGCGGGCCCCCAGGCGGTGGGGATTCACCCGATGGGGTGCGGTTGCCGTGATGCCGATGGGCCGGGCGGAACATCCGTACGGATGACCGGCCGGCCCATCGGCGTCAGTGCGCGGGGTTCAGTCGCGGGCGACCTCGGCGGGCTCCGCCGTGCCCTGGGCGCCGGCGGCGTCCTCGGTCGCCGCGGTGCCGACGGCCTCCTCGTCGCGGTTGTCGATCTTGGCGACCAGGCCGGTCACCTGGCGGGCGATGTCGGGGGCGGTGAGCCCGATCTCCGCCATGATCTCCTTGCGGGAGGCGTGGTCGAGGAACCGCTCGGGGATGCCGAAGTCCCGCAGCGGCAGGTCCACCCCGGCGTCCCGCAGCGCCTGCGCGATCGCCGAACCGACGCCGCCGCTACGGGAGTTGTCCTCGACGGTGATGACGACCCGGTGCCGCGCGGCCAGGCCGGGCAGCGCCTCGTCGACCGGCTTGACCCACCGCGGGTCCACGACGGTCGTGGAGATGCCCTGCTTGTCGAGGAGGTCGGCGATCTCCAGGCACATCGGGGCGAGCGCGCCCACAGACACCAGCAGCACGTCCGGCCGCTCGGCCTCGGCGGCGGGCTCGCGCAGCACGTCCATGCCGCCGACCCGGCGCACCGCCTCGACGGCGGGGCCGACCTTGCCCTTGGAGTAGCGCACGACGGTCGGCGCGTCCTTGACCTCGACGGCCTCGCGCAGCTGTGCGCGCACCTGGTCGGCGTCGCGCGGGGCGGCGATCCGCAGGCCCGGGACGACCTGGAGCAGGGACATGTCCCACATGCCGTTGTGCGAAGCGCCGTCGTCGCCGGTGACGCCGGCCCGGTCCAGGACGAAGGTGACGCCGCACTTGTGCAGCGCGACGTCCATCAGGACCTGGTCGAAGGCGCGGTTGAGGAAGGTGGCGTAGACCGCGAAGACCGGGTGCAGACCGCCGGTGGCCAGGCCCGCCGCCGAGACGGCCGCGTGCTGCTCGGCGATGCCGACGTCGTAGACCCGGTCCGGGAACGCCTTGGCGAACTTGCCCAGGCCCACCGGCTGCAGCATCGCCGCGGTGATCGCCACGATGTCGTCGCGCTCCCGGCCCAGCTCGACCATCTCGTCGCCGAAGACGGAGGTCCAGCTGGCACCGCCGGAGGCCACCGGCAGACCGGTGTCGGGGTGGATGACGCCGATGCCGTGGAAGCGGTCCGCCTCGTCCTGCTCGGCCGGCTTGTAGCCGCGGCCCTTCTCGGTGAGGCAGTGCACGATGACCGGGCCGCCGAACCGCTTGGCGCGCTGCAGCGCGGACTCCAGGGCCTCGAGGTCATGACCGTCGATCGGGCCGACGTACTTCAGGCCCAGGTCCTCGAACATGCCCTGCGGCGCGATGAAGTCCTTCAGGCCCTTCTTGGCGCCGTGCAGGGTCTCGTAGAGCGGTTTGCCGACGACCGGGGTGCGCTCCAGCAGGTCCTTGCCGCGGGCCAGGAAGCGCTCGTATCCGTCGGTGGTGCGCAGGGTGGCGAGGTGGTTGGCCAGGCCGCCGATGGTCGGCGCGTAGGAACGCTCGTTGTCGTTGACGACGATGACCAGCGGACGGTCCTTGGCGACCGCGATGTTGTTGAGCGCCTCCCAGGCCATACCGCCGGTCAGCGCGCCGTCGCCGATGACCGCGACGACATGGTCCTTCTTCCCGCGCACCTGGTTGGCCTTGGCCAGACCGTCCGCCCAGCCCAGGACCGTCGAGGCGTGACTGTTCTCGATGACGTCGTGTGCCGACTCCTCCCGCGAGGGGTAGCCCGACAGGCCGCCCTTGGCCCGCAGCTTGGAGAAGTCCTGACGGCCGGTGAGCAGCTTGTGCACGTACGACTGGTGGCCGGTGTCGAAGAGGACCCGGTCCCTGGGCGAGTCGAAGACCCGGTGCAGGGCGATGGTCAGCTCGACCACACCGAGGTTCGGGCCGAGGTGGCCGCCGGTCTTGGAGACCGCGTCGACCAGGAAGGTACGGATCTCCCCCGCCAGCTGCTCCAGCTGCTCCGGGCCCAGTCGGTCCAGATCGCGCGGTCCCCTGATACGGGAAAGCAACGCCACCCCTGCCTCCTTGCTGCTTGCTGCTGCTGCCGTCGATCGATCGAGCTTGCCGATCAGATGAGTCTAATGTCGCGCCCGCTGCCGCGACGCCCGGGCCTTGCGATGTATGTCACTCGGGTGAAGTCGTCTTTCGGCCGCCCCGGGAATGCCCCCCGGGAACACGATTCGGCCCCCACCGGGACACGCCCGGTGGGGGCCGGTAACCAGCCGTCGGGGGACGACGGTGTGAGGTCAGGTGCTCACGTCCGACCGGCGGCGCCGCCGCAGCCGAAAGGCAAACCCGCGGTCAGGTGCGCCCGGCGGCGCCGCCGCAGCCGAAAGGCAAACCCGCGGTCAGGTGCGCCCGGCGGTCTTCTGCGTCCGCCGCGACACCGAGTCGATCACGACCGCGGCCAGCAGCACCGCGCCGGTGATCATGTACTGGATCTCACTGGCCATGCCCAGCAGGTTCAGGCCCTGCTGGATGGACTGGATGACCAGCATGCCCAGCAGCGCGGACCAGATCTTGCCGCGGCCGCCGAAGAGGCTGGTGCCGCCGATGACCGCCGCCGCGATGACGTTCATCAGGGTGTTGCCGGAGCCGAGGTTCTTCGTGGCGCCACCGGAGAGGCTGGCGATGAAGAGTCCGCCGAAGGCGGCGAGCATCCCGGAGATCGCGAAGACGCTGATCCGGATCTTGTTCACGTTGATACCGGCCCGGCGGGCCGCCTCGGCGTTGCCGCCGACCGCGAAGATCTGCCGCCCGTACGTGGTGCGGCGCACCACGAAATCGGCGATGACCAGGACGGCCAGGAACAGCACCAGGGCCAGCGGGAGCCCGCGGGCGCCGGCCGGCTCGTTCAGGACGTAGGCGACCACGAAGGCGATCACCGCGACCACGCCGGTGCGCAGCAGGATCTCGCTGAGCGGCCGGGACGGCAGCTCGGCGGCCTTGCGGCGCTTGCTGTCCAGCAGCAGCGAGCCGGCGTACGCGAGGACCGCGACCAGCGCCAGGCCGTACGCGGCGGCCTTGTCCTCGAAGTAGTAGCCGGTGAGGTTCTCGACCAGGCTGCCGCTCGGCGTGTTGATCGAGCCTTCCTGGCCCATCATCCAGATCTGCAGACCGCTCCAACCGAGGAATCCGGCCAGGGTGACGACGAACGCCGGCACACCGATCTTGGCGAAAAAGAAACCGTGGATGACGCCGATGACCACACCGGCCGCGATGGCGATCAGGACCGCGAGCCAGTCGTTGACACCGTGGGTGACGCTGAGCACCGCCCAGACGGCCGCGCCGACACCGGCGACCGAGCCGACGGAGAGATCGATCTCACCGAGCAGCAGGACGAAGACGATGCCGACGGCCATGATGCCGAGGCCGGAGGTGTAGACACCGATGTTCGCGAGGCTGTCCGCCGACAGGAAGCTGCTGTTCTTGAGCTGGAAGACGATCGCGATGACGATCAGGCCGATGACGACCGGCAGCGAGCCCAGCTCACCGCCGCGCAGCCGGCGCTTGAAGTCGGCGAGGTAGCCGGCCAGGCCCGCTTCCCGGACCAGCAGCCGGGGGTCGACGGCGGCGGGCTGGGGAGCGTCGACGGCGGTGGCCTGCGCGGTCTCCGCCGAGGCCTCGGCCGCGGTCTCCGCAGCGCTGTCGGCCGCGGTCTCCGTCGCCTCGTCCGCCGTCCCTTGGTGAGGTCGCTCATGCTCCGGCCTCCTTCTTCACCTGGTCCGTGCGCGCCTTGCGGCGGGTCACCGCGTTGTCCGAGGCACCCGTGATGGCGGCGATGATCTCTTCGTGGGAGGTGCCCTCGACGTCGAAGACACCGTTGTTGCGGCCCAGCCGCAGCACCGCGACCCGGTCCGCGACGGCCTGCACATCGGCCATGTTGTGGCTGATGAGGATGACGCCCAGCCCGCGCTCGCGCAGCCGCTCGACCAGGTCGAGGACCTGCGCGGTCTGCTCGACGCCGAGTGCGGCGGTGGGCTCGTCGAGGATGACGATCTTCGGGTCGCCGATCAGCGCGCGGGCGATGGCGACGACCTGCCGCTGGCCTCCGGAGAGCGCGGCGACCGGGATGCGGACGCTGGGGATGCGGATGGAGAGGGTGTCGAGCAGTTCCTTGGCGCGCTTCTCCATGGCGATCTCGTCGAGGACGCCGGCGGTGCGGCTCTCGTTGCCGAGGAAGAGGTTGGCGACGACGTCGAGGTTGTCGCAGAGCGCGAGGTCCTGGTAGACCGTCGCGACGCCGAGCTCCTGGGCGTCGTGCGGCTTGTTGATGCGGACCGCCTCGCCCTCCCACTCGATGGTGCCGTCGTCGACCGGGTGGACGCCCGAGATGGTCTTGACCAGGGTGGACTTGCCGGCGCCGTTGTCGCCCACGAGGGCGACCACCTCACCGGGGTGGATCTCCAGCGTGACGTCCGTGAGTGCCTGGACGGCGCCGAACCGCTTGGAGATTCCGCGCAACGCCAGCACAGGCGTAGCGGACACGTGAATCATCTCCTTCGCCGCCGTCACAACGGCGGGGGGCATGGTGGTGCGAAGAGGGGTGCGTGTTGAGCAGGGAGAGAAGAGGGGGCAAGGGGGCTCGGCGAGCGGGTCAGAGGGGTGCTCGGCGGGCCGGGGTGAGGGGGACGGCCCCGCCCGCGCCGGAACGGGTCGGCGCGGGCCGGGGCCTTGAGGCCGGAGGCCTTGCGCGGTACCGAGTACGTGGTGCCGCGTGGGTGAGGTGGCGTAGGTGCCGCCGCCGGCTACTTGATGCCGGCCGCCGCGCAGGCCTTCTTGAGGTCGCCGGTGCAGATCTGGCTCGCCTTGTAGACCTTGTCCTTGATGATCGTGGAGGCGATGTTGTCCTTGGTCACGATCTGCGCGTCGTAGAGCTTGGCGGGGATGCCCTTGACCGCGCCGCTGAGGCTGTCGACCTTGGTGGACGTCAGGCCGTCGATCTTCTCGCCCTTGAGCAGCTTGACCGCGATCTCGGCCGTGGAGTCGGCCTGCGGCTTGATCTGCTTGTAGATGGTGAACGCCTGGTCGCCCTTGAGGATCCGCTGCAGACCCGCGAGCTCGGCGTCCTGGCCGCCGACCGGGACCTTGACGCCCTTCTGCTTCAGCGCGGTGATGATGCCGCCGGCCATGCCGTCGTTGCCGGAGTAGACGCCCTGGATCCCGTCCTTGCCGAGCGAGTCGAGGGCAGCGTTCATCTTCTTGTTGGCCTCGTCCGAGGACCAGTCCGGGATGTCCTGCTCGTACGCGACCTTCTTGACCTGCTTGTCGAGGACGCTGTGCGCGCCCTTCTTGAAGAACGGCATGTTCGGGTCGGTCGGCGAGCCGTTGATCATGACGACATTGCTGTCCTTGGCCTTGTCGCCGAGCGCCTTGACCAGCGCCTGCCCCTGGAGGCGGCCGATCTTCTCGTTGTCGTAGGAGACATAGGCCGAAATTTTGCCCTCGGCCAGACGGTCGTAGGCGATGACCTTGACGCCCTTCTTGGCGGCCTGGTTGACCCACGACTGGGTCGCCTTGTAGTCGACCGGGTCCAGGATGATCACCTTCACGCCCTGGGTGATCAGCGCGTCGAACTGCTTCTTCTGGGTCTCGGTCTCCTGCGCCGCGTTGTTGTACTTCACCGTGCAGTCGCTGCACAGCTGCTTGATCTTCGCCTCCATCATCGGACGGTCGAAGGTCTCGTAGCGCGTGGTCTTGTTCTCCGGCAGGAGCAGGCCGATGGTCTTGTTGTCGCCACCGCCGCCCTTGGCGCCGTCTCCGGCCTTGCCGCAGGCGGCCACGGAGAGCGCCATCGAGACGGCGGCGGTGCCTATGACGACGCGACGCGTCCAAACGTTCATTGGGGTTGCCTCCCTGACGAGGCCGCGTCCTTGCGGCCGAGGTGGGGGAAGTCAACTCGGCCGCCAGCCGACCGTCAAGAAGTAAATCCTTAACGAGATGGCAACGGTGCCATGCGTTAGCTGTGTGAACGCAGAGCGCTCATGCCAAGGCGGGTGCGTCCACGTTCCGCGCCCCGTCGAGCAGGGTCGAATCGCCCATCTCACTCAGCACCAGCGCCAGCGCGCCCAGCACCTCGGCGCGACCGCCGAGCGTGCCGGTGACGATGCCCAACTGCCGTGCGGCGCTGGGAATTGCGTACCGCGAGACGGACTCGCGGATCGGTGCGAGCACCAGCTCACCGGCGTCGGCGAGATCCCCGCCGAGCACCACTCGGCTGGGATTGAGCAGATTGCACAGGTTCGCCACACCACTGCCGATATGGCGGCCTACGTCCGCGATGACCCGCCGGCAGCCCGGATCGCCCTCGCGGGCCAGCTGAACCACCCGCGCCATGGTCAGATCGGGTCCGTGGCTCGGCTGCAGCAGCGGCAGGACGTACCGGGCCGCGGTGAAGGTCTCCAGGCAGCCGCGGTTGCCGCACCGGCACACCGGCCCGGACTCGTCCAGCGTGATGTGCCCGATCTCGCCCGCGGTGCCGCCCGGCCCGCGGTAGATCTGCCCGCTGATCACCAGCCCGGCACCGACACCGCTGGCGACCTTGATGTACGCGAGGTCGGCGGCCCCGCGGCCACCGCCCCAGACCAGCTCGCCCAGCGCGCCGAGGTTGGCGTCGTTGTCGACGTACACGGGGACACCGAGCCGCCCGGACAGCTCCTGGCGGGGGTTCGTGCCCGTCCAGCCCGGCAGGATCGCGGTCGAGCCCAGCGTCCCGGATTCCACGTCGATCGGTCCGGGCACGCCCAGGCCGACGCCGATGACCTTGTCAGCGCCGATCCCGGTCGCCGCGATCAGCCGGTTGACCAGCTGTTCCGCGCGGTCGAAGCCCTCCGCGGCGGAGGCGTCCACATCGATCGGCTCGGCCTCCTCGGCGAGCACCTGGTGCGCCAGGTTGCCGACCGCCACGCGCAGGTGGGAGTGGCCGAAGTCGACGCCCACGACGATGCCCGCGTCGCCGGAGAGCGAGACGCTGCGCGCCCGCCGGCCGCCCGCCGAGGTGGGGGTGACCTCGACGGTTCCGCCGTCCTTCAGTTCCCGGACGATGTTGGAGACGGTGGCCGCGGACAGCCCGTGCTCCGGGCGATCTCCGCCTGCGTGAGCGAGCCCGCCATGCGTACGGCGCGTACCACCCGCTCCAGATTGGCCCGGTGCAGCGAGGACTGCGACCCCGGAGTCTCCATCGACTCATCCACTCCCGCCTGGGACGGACGGCGCGACGACCGCCCGCCTTGCCGGGCCACAGCAGCGGGGCCCGGCTTGTCTCCAACATGTGAATCTAAGCTGAGCCGCCCGGGCCACCTCCCGTCAAGTCCTTCATCGACCCCGAAACCAGCACAGCGCACGTGCCTCCCGCCGGCAATCCGGCGGGAGGCACGGTCTGATCAGGCCTTACTTCAGCGCGCCGGCGGTCAGCCCGGCCACCACCTGGCGCTGGAAGATGATGTAGGCGGCGAGCACCGGGAGCATCGCGATCGTCAGACCCGCGAACAGTCCCGACCAGTCGCCCTTGTACCCCTGGCTCACCGCCAGGGCCACCAGCCCCTGGGTGAGCATCTTCTTGTCCGGGTCACCGACGTTGAGCACCGTCGGCAGCAGGTACTGGTTCCACTGCCCGAGGAAGTTGAAGATCCCGACGCTGATCAGGCCGGGCTTGGCCATCGGCAGCATGACCTGGAAGAAGGTGCGGGTGTGCGAGGCGCCGTCGATCAGCGCGGCCTCGGCCACCGAGGTGGGCAGCGTCCGGAAGAAGCCGCTCAGGAAGAAGACCGTGAACGGCAGCGAATAGGCGATGTAGACCAGGATCAGGCCGTGGTAGCTGTCCAGCAGCGCCATGTTCTTCATGACGAAGAACAGCGGCACCAGCGCCAGGATGACCGGGAAGCCCATGCCGCCGACGAACAGGAAGTAGAGGAAACGGTTGCCGGGGAAGTCGAAGCGGGCCAGCACATAGGCCGCCATCGACCCGAGCAGCATCGTGCCGATCAGCGAACCGCCCACCACGATCAGCGAGTTGAGGAAGTACTGGCCCATGTTCGCCTTGTCCCAGGCGCGGGCCCAGTTGTCGAAGTGCAGGACCGAGGGCAGGCTCCAGGGCGAACCGAAGATCTCGGTGTCGTCCTTGAAGGAGCTGACCACCGCCCAGAGCAGCGGCATGGTCACCAACAGGCCCCAGATGACCAGCACTCCGTGTGAGAAGACGTTGAGGACCCGGCCCTCGCCGCCGCCGTTCCGGCCGGCCGCACCGTCCGTGCCGCCGCGTCCGGCGCGCGGCCCGGGCACCCGCGAGGCGGTACCGCCGGGCGGCCCCTGCTCCTTGGTGACGCCCGGGAGGTCCGCGGGGTCGGTCTGCGCGCTCATCAGAACTCCAGTCGCTCGCGGCGTCCCAGCCGCATGACGATGCCCGAGAAGATCAGGGTCACGATCAGCAGGGAAACGCCGATGGCGGTCGCATAGCCGGCCTGACCGTCGCGGAACGTCTTCTGGTACACGTACAGCGGAAGGACCTCGGTCGAATAGTCGGGACCGCCCGGGCCGACGCTCATGATCTGCACGAACGCGAAGGCCGAAACGTCCAGGGCGAGAATGCCCATGTAGATCCAGCCGGTCTGCACGGTGTCCCACAGCAGCGGCAGGGTGATCCGGAAGAAGGTGTTGAAGCGGTTCGCGCCGTCCAGCAGCGCGGCCTCGTAGAAGTCCTTCGGAATGGAACTCATACCGGCCGAGAACAGCACGACGTAGAAACCGACATTGGCCCACACCATGGCGGCCATCACGCACCACAGCGCGAGCTGCGGGTCCCCCAGCCAGTCGGGCTGCACATTGTCGAGCCCGATCGCCTGGAAGAACGCGTTCAGGGCGCCGCTCTCCGGGTTGTAGGCGAACTGGAAGAGCAGCGCCACGATCGGGACCGACAGCACCTGCGGGAAGAAGTAGAGGATTTTGTAGGTGCCCGAGCCGCGCACCCCGCCGATGACCGCCTTCTTCCGGCGGCGGCCACCGACGTTGAGCATGAACGCGAAGAACAATCCGAGCGAGAGCGTCACCACCGGCAGCAGCAGCAACAGCGTGACACTGTTGCCCACCGCGGCCCAGAACACCTCGTCCTTGAACAGGCGGGCGTAATTGTCGAACCCGACCACCTGCAGGTCCGGACTCAGGCCGGTCCAGTCCGTGAAGGAGTAGTAGATGGCCTGGAGGAATGGCGAGATCACGAAGATCGCATAAATCGCCAGCGGGAGCACCAAGAACCCCGCGATGAAACGGTACTTACCGTGTTTCATGACTACCGATCCCGCTCTCTGCCTGCGTTCCCACCGCCGGTGACGCGTCGGACGACGTATCGGTCAGCGCTTGTACTTCTTCACGCTGGAATCGTCGCGGGTTTCGTCCGCGTACTTCTGGATCTTCGTGATGGCCTCGTCGGGCGTCATCCGGCCGGCCATCATCTCGCCCAGCGCACCGACCCCGATGCGTTCCTTCTGCAGCGCCACGTACCAGTCCTGGAGCCGCGGATTGACGATGTTCTGGCCCGCCTTCTGCAGCGCGGCCTGCGCCGATGCCAGGCCCGGCGGCAGCTTCAGCCCTTCCGTTCCGCCGTTGAGCGAGGTCAGTGAGGACACCTGCTTGATGAAGTTCTGCGCGGACTGCTTGCTGAGCATGATGCGCAGCAATTCCATTCCGCCCTCGGCGTTCCGCGCCTTCCTCGGGACGATGTACGGCTCGCCGCCGGACGCCCAGATCGTGCCGTACGGCATCTTGTCGGAGGAGGACAGGCTGGACGGGGCGCCGACCGCGAGGTCGAAGTTCGGGTTCTTCGCGATCTGCTTGGCCGACTCGTTCTCCACCCAGGAGCCGTTGGGGATGAACAGCGCCTTGCCCTCGGCCCAGGCCTTCTGCGACTGGAGGTGGTCCAGGCCGGGCGAGCCCTTCAGCACATAGCCCTTGCGGTACAGCTCGTAATAGGCCTCGAAGGCCGCCTTGACCGCCGGGTCCTTCCAGGCGTTGGGCTCCAGATTGTCGATCTTCTTGAGGACCTCTTCGCCACCGATCTTCGCGATGAACGGGTAGAGGCTGAAGGGCAGGTAGTACGGGTACTTACCGGGGTACGTCCAGCCGGCGACGCCCTTCTTCTTGGCCTTCGCGCAGAGCGCGAGCATGTCGTCCCAGGTTTCGGGGTATTCCGCGTCGAGCTTCTGCAGATTGCTCCGGGAGTACCACACGCCGTACACCGTGTAGGCGTAGTAGAGGATCCAGGTCTCCTTGCCGCCGAACTGCCCCATTTCGACGACGCCGGGGCGCAGGGTGTCGCGCACCTTCTTGTTCGGGTCGTCGGCGGAGGGGGCGTCCAGGAGCGGGGTGAGGTCGGTCAGCTGGTCCTTGGCCACCAGCGTGCCGAAATCCATCTGCTCGGCACCGGAGTTGTCGACCAGGTCCGGGGGGTTTCCGCCGTTGAAGCGCGGCTGCAGGGTCGACTGGATCTTCTGGGTCGAGGACAGCTTGACCTTGCCGTCGGCCTTCGGGAAGGACTTGACGTACAGGGCCTGGGCGTCCTTGGCGTATTTGTCGCCGAATCCGCCGTCGAAGATGACCACGTCGAGGCCGGCCGAATCGTTGACCGCCAGCGGATTCTTCGCCGACTTCTTGCCCTTTTCGACCTTGTCCTCGTCGCCGCCGCCGCCGCTGGCACAGGCGGACAGCACGCTCATGGCCGGTACCGCAACGATCCCCAGGGCGGCGGCTCGCTTGACCAGATCACGACGATTGAATTCTGAGGTGGATCCCATGCTCAAGTCCTCGCCTTCTTCAGGACTCAGGCGGTGTACCGGAGCCACCCCGGCACCGCGGGTCAGATGAAGCTGAGTTGTACGGGATGTGCACCGGGCCTGCTAGGGAAATGCGGGTCAATCATCCGTTCCCCGCTTTCCCCCCGGATCCACGGCCTGGGTCGTACGGCCGGTCGGACGCCGACAGGTATAGTCCACTTCCAGCCGAAGGGGCAAGATCGAATGCAGGGTTGGACGGGCATCTTTCCCTAGTTGAGACCTCGCGGACATGCGGCGCATCTGCCGCCGGCGGCCCGCGGGATCACCCGCGACACGACCGGCACCCCGATCGCAGCGACACCCTTGACACCAAAGTCCCCACGCACGTTACTTATCTCTGTTTATCTTGGCGCCATTCAACTGACAACGATGTCACTCTGGTTGAGAGGGCTCGCGTGCGGATCCGACACCGGCACCGTCATCTGCGGGGCATCACCCGCCCGGCCGCCCTCACGGCGGCCGTTCTGCTCGTCCTCACCCTCCCCGGCCCGGCCCGGGCCGAGCCGCCCCACGCCCCCCGCGCGGACGCGGAGTTCAGCTCCTCCTTCGAACCCGGCCAACCCCGGCCCGACTGGACCGACACCGCCGAGACCGGCCCCGACGGCAGGCCCCGGGCCTCCGGCGTCAGCCCGGAGACCACCCCGGCGGCGCCCGGCATGAGCACCCGCCCCGACACCGGCCCCACCGACTCCCCCACCGCAAAGGCCCACGCCGGCTTCACCGGCGGGCACGCGCTGCGGTACGCCGGCACCCACACCGCCGACGGCCACGGTTTCGCGTACAACAAGATCTTCGACGTCAACGTCCCGGTCACCGCGGCCACTTCGCTCTCGTACATGGTCTTCCCGGAGATGGCCAAAAGCGATCTGTCCTACCCCGCGACCCATGTCGCGGTCGATCTGGCCTTCACCGACGGCACGTACCTCAGCGATCTGTCGGCGGTCGACCAGCACGGCGCCCCACTGACCCCGCAGGGCCAGGCCGCGTCCAAGACGCTCTACGTCAACCAGTGGAACCACCGCACCTCGCGGATCGGCACGGTCGCCGCCGGCAAGACCGTCGACCGGATCCTGGTCGCCTACGACGCGCCCAAGGCCCCCTCCGCCGCGCCCGCCTTCCGCGGCTGGGTCGACGACATCACCCTCCGGCCCGTCCCGCCGGAGAAGCCGCTCGCCCATCTGTCGGACTACGCACTGACCACCCGCGGCACCCTCTCCAGCGGCAGCTTCTCGCGCGGCAACACCTTCCCGGCCACCGCCGTCCCCAACGGCTTCAACTTCTGGACCCCGGTGACCAACGCGGGCTCCGCCGACTGGCTCTACGAGTACGCGCGGAAGAACAACGCCGACAACCTGCCCACCCTCCAGGCGTTCAGCGCCAGCCACGAACCCAGCCCCTGGATGGGCGACCGGCAGACCTTCCAGGTGATGCCGTCCGTCGCGGACGGCACCCCGGATGCCTCCCGCACCGGCCGCGCGCTGCCGTTCCACCACGGCAACGAGACCGCCCGGCCGCACTACTACGGCGTGACCTTCGACAACGGCCTCAAGACGGAGATCACCCCGACCGACCACGCCGCGCTGATGCGCTTCACCTTCCCCGGCGACCGGGCGAGCCTGATCTTCGACAACGTCAACAACAAGGGCGGGCTGAGCCTGGACACCGACCGCGGGGTGGTCACCGGCTTCTCGGACGTCCGCAGCGGGCTGTCCGTCGGCGCCACCCGGCTCTTCGTCTACGGCGTCTTCGACGCACCGGTGACCGGCGGCGGAAGGCTGGAAGGCGGGGGCGGCAAGGACGTTACCGGCTACCTCCGCTTCCGCCCGGGCGCCGACCGGACCGTGACCATGCGGATCGCCACCTCCCTGATCAGCGTGGACCAGGCCCGGGCGAACCTGAACCGGGAGATCCCGGCCGGCACCGCCTTCGGCACCGTCGAGAAGCGGGCGCAGGCGCAGTGGGACGCGCTCCTCGGCCGCATCGAGGTCCAGGGCGCCGGCCGCGACCAGCTGACCAGCCTCTACTCGAACCTCTACCGGCTCTACCTCTACCCCAACTCCGGTTTCGAGCAGGTGGGTTCGCGCAGCAGCTACGCGAGCCCGTTCTCCCCGCAGACCGGCCCGGACACCCCGACCCGCACCGGCTCGAAGATCGTCGACGGGGAGATCTACGTCAACAACGGCTTCTGGGACACCTACCGGACCACCTGGCCGGCCTATTCGCTGCTCACCCCGCGGCGGGCCGGGAGAATGGTCGACGGTTTCGTCCAGCAGTACAAGGACGGCGGCTGGATCTCCCGGTGGTCCTCGCCCGGCTACGCGGACCTGATGACCGGTACGAGTTCCGACGTGGCCTTCGCCGACGCCTACGTCAAGGGCGTGAAGTTCGACGCCGAGGCCGCCTATGCCGCGGCCGTCAAGAACGCCACGGTCGCCCCGCCGGCTCCGGCGTCGGCCGCAAGGGCATGAACACCGCGCCCTTCCTCGGCTACACGAGCACCGCCACCCGTGAGGGCATGTCCTGGGCCCTGGAGGGCTATCTCAACGACTTCGGCATCGCCCGTATGGGCCAGGCGCTCTACGAGAAGACCAAGAAGCCCCGCTACAAGGAGGAATCCGACTATTTCCTGGGCCGCGCCCGGAATTACGTCAAGCTCTTCGACGACCGGATCGGCTTCTTCCAGGGCAAGGACGCCCAGGGCCGCTGGCGGCTGCCCCCGGAGAAGTTCGACCCCCGGGTCTGGGGCAACGACTACACCGAGACCAACGCCTGGACCGCCGCCTTCACCGCACCGCAGGACACCCGGGGCCTGGCCAACCTCTACGGCGGCCGCGCCGCACTGGCGAAGAAGCTGGACGGCTACTTCTCCACCCCGGAAACCGCCGCCAAGGAGTTCGCCGGATCGTACGGCGACGTGATCCACGAAATGACCGAGGCCCGCGACACCCGGATGGGCATGTACGGCCACAACAACCAGCCGTCGCACCACATCGCCTATCTCTACGACGCGGCCGGGCAGCCCTGGAAGACCCAGGAGAAGGTCCGGGAGGCGCTCTCCCGGCTCTACCTCGGCAGTGAGATCGGCCAGGGATATCCGGGCGACGAGGACAACGGCGAGATGTCCGCGTGGTACGTCTTCAGCGCGCTCGGCTTCTACCCGCTGGTGATGGGCCAGGGCGAATACGCGGTGGGCTCGCCGCTGTTCAGCAAGGCCACGATCCATCTGGAGAACGGCCGCGATCTCGTCATCGAGGCCCCGCGCAACAACGCCCGCAATGTCTACGTACAGGGCCTCCGGGTCAACGGAAAGCCCTGGAATTCCACCGCGCTGCCGCACCGGCTGCTCGCCCGCGGTGGCACCCTCGCCTTCACCATGGGCGACCGGCCGTCCTCCTGGGGCACCGGCCCGCACGCCGCGCCCACGTCGCTCACCAAGGACGACGAGGTGCCGGTGCCGCCGGCGGACACCACCGACCCGTCCGCCGGCCCGCTCTTCGACAACACCTCCGACACGGCGGCCCCGCTCACCGCGGCGCCGATCGACCTGCCCCGGCCGTCCCGGGTCACGTCGTACACCCTCACCTCGGCCGACCGCGGCACCGCGCCGACCGGCTGGCGGCTGGAGGGCTCCGCGGACGGCAGTCACTGGACGCCGCTGGACCGCCGCTCCGGTGAGTCGTTCGCCTGGGACCGCCAGACCCGGGTCTTCGCGCTCACCCACCCCGCGGACTACCGGCACTACCGGCTGGTGCCCGACGGCACCGCCACGCTCGCCGAGGTCGAGCTGCTGGGAGCGCCGGACGCCCGGTGACCCGGGGCGGTGACACCGCCGCCCGCACGCGGACGGGCCGCACCCCTCGGTCGAGGAGTGCGGCCCGTCGTGGCGCTGCCGCCGGGTGCGGCTGCCGGGGATTACTTCCGGATCAGCGACCGCAGCACGTACTGCATGATGCCGCCGTTGCGGTAGTAGTCGGCCTCACCGGGGGTGTCGATGCGGACGACCGCGTCGAACTCGACGCCCGTGTCGGTGGTGACCTTGACCGTGCGCGGCGTGGTGCCGTTGTTGAGCTCCTCGACGCCGGTGAAGGAGAAGGTCTCCTCGCCGGTCAGGCCGAGGGCCTCGGCGCTGGCGCCCTCCGGGAACTGCAGCGGCAGGACGCCCATGCCGATGAGGTTCGAGCGGTGGATGCGCTCGTAGGACTCGGCGATGACGGCCTTGACGCCCAGGAGCGCGGTGCCCTTGGCGGCCCAGTCACGGGACGAACCGGAGCCGTACTCCTTGCCCGCGAGCACGACGAGCGGGATGCCCTGCTCGATGTAGTTGCGCGAGGCGTCGTAGATGAACGACACCGGAGCGTCGGCCTGCGTGAAGTCGCGGGTGTAGCCGCCCTCGGTGCCCGGCGCGATCTGGTTGCGCAGGCGGATGTTGGCGAACGTGCCGCGGATCATGACCTCGTGGTTGCCACGGCGCGAGCCGTAGGAGTTGAAGTCACGACGCTCGACGCCGTGCTCCGTGAGGTACTTGCCAGCCGGGGTGTCGGCCTTGATCGCACCGGCGGGCGAGATGTGGTCGGTGGTGACCGAGTCGCCGAGCTTGGCGAGGACGCGCGCGCCGGAGATGTCGGAGACCGGGGCCGGCTCCATCTCCATGCCCTCGAAGTACGGGGGCTTGCGGACGTACGTCGACTCGGCGTCCCACTCGAAGGTGTTGCCGGTCGGGATCGGCAGCGCCTGCCACTGGGCGTCGCCCGCGAAGACGTCGGAGTAGGACTTGTTGAACATGTCCTCGCCGATGGCGTTCGCCACGACGTCGTTGACCTCGGCCTCGGTCGGCCAGATGTCCGCGAGGTGGACCGGCTTGCCGTCCTGGTCGACACCGAGCGCGTCACGCGTGATGTCCACCTTCATGGAACCCGCGAGGGCGTAGGCGACGACCAGCGGCGGGGACGCCAGGTAGTTCATCTTGACGTCGGGGTTGATGCGGCCCTCGAAGTTCCGGTTGCCGGAGAGGACCGAGGTGACGGCGAGGTCGTGGTCGTTGACGGCCTTCGAGACCTCCTCGGGCAGCGGGCCCGAGTTGCCGATGCAGGTGGTGCAGCCGTAGCCGACGAGGTTGAAGCCGACCTTGTCCAGGTACGGCGTCAGGCCCGCCTTGTCGAAGTAGTCGGTGACGACCTTCGAGCCCGGGGCGAGGGTGGTCTTGACCCACGGCTTGCGGGTCAGGCCCTTCTCGACGGCCTTCTTCGCGACGAGTGCGGCGGCGACCATCACGTACGGGTTCGACGTGTTGGTGCAGGAGGTGATCGCGGCGACGGTGACGGCGCCGTGGTCGATCTCGTACGTCGAGCCGTCGGGGGCGGTCACGGTGACCGGGTTGGACGGGGCGCCGTTCGGGGCGACGGCCGGGGCGTCGGAGGCCGGGAAGGACTCCTGGCCCGCCTCGTCGACCGAGTCGACGTAGTTGCGGACGTCGATCTTGAACTGCTCGGCGGCGTTCGCGAGGACGATGCGGTCCTGCGGGCGCTTCGGACCGGCGATCGACGGGACGACCGTGGAGAGGTCCAGCTCCAGCTTCTCGGAGAAGTCGGGCTCGGCGGCGGGTCGAGCCAGAGGCCCTGCTCCTTGGCGTACGCCTCGACGAGCGCGACCTGCTGCTCCGAACGGCCGGTCAGCTTCAGGTAGTTGAGCGTCTCACCGTCGATCGGGAAGATCGCGGCGGTCGAGCCGAACTCCGGCGACATGTTGCCGATGGTGGCGCGGTTCGCGAGGGAGGTGGCGGCGACGCCCTCACCGTAGAACTCGACGAACTTGCCGACGACGCCGTGCTTGCGCAGCATCTCGGTGATCGTGAGGACGAGGTCGGTGGCGGTGGTGCCGGGCTTGAGCTCACCGGTCAGCTTGAAGCCGACGACGCGCGGGATGAGCATGGAGACCGGCTGACCGAGCATCGCGGCCTCGGCCTCGATGCCGCCGACGCCCCAGCCCAGGACGCCCAGGCCGTTGACCATCGTGGTGTGCGAGTCGGTGCCGACCAGGGTGTCGGGGTAGGCCTGGCCGTTGCGGACCATGACCGTACGAGCGAGGTGCTCGATGTTCACCTGGTGGACGATGCCGGTGCCCGGCGGGACGACCTTGAACTCGTCGAACGCGGTCTGGCCCCAGCGCAGGAACTGGTAGCGCTCCTTGTTGCGGCCGTACTCCAGCTCCACGTTCTGGCCGAAGGCGTCCTTCGTGCCGAACTTGTCCGCGATGACGGAGTGGTCGATGACCAGCTCGGCCGGGCCAGCGGGTTGATCTTCGCCGGGTCGCCGCCCAGCTCCTTCACGGCCTCACGCATGGTG
Source organism: Streptomyces endophytica (assembly GCF_026153355.1). GTDB lineage: Bacteria > Actinomycetota > Actinomycetes > Streptomycetales > Streptomycetaceae > Streptomyces > Streptomyces endophytica. Next base: position 6,757,147 of record NZ_CP110636.1, read on the forward strand.
GCGAGGTCCACGACACAGGGCACACCGGTGAAGTCCTGCATGATCACGCGGGCCGGCGTGAACTGGATCTCCTGGCTGGGCTGGGCCTGCGAGTCCCAGTTGCCGAGCGCCCGGATGTGGTCGGCGGTGATGTTCGCGCCGTCCTCGGTGCGGAGCAGGTTCTCCAGCAGCACCTTCAGGCTGTACGGCAGACGGGCGGAGCCCTCGACCTTGTCCAGCCGGAAGATCTCGTACGACTCGTCGCCCACCTGCAGCGTGCTGCGGGCGTCGAAGCTGTTCGCCGACACGACAGTCTCCTTCATGCATGAATTCGCGCGTACCACCGCAATCCTGCCGTCACAGGTTTTCGCCCCATCCGCTAAGGTGAACCTAAGTTAGGCATGCCTTACTGGTGCGGGCCGCGGTACGCCTCTCGGCAGATATCTCGATGTCGAGATAACTCTAGTACATCGCGGCGGCGCGGTCATGCCCTGACTTCCCCGTGCTGCCTTCCCGCCACCGGACCGGGAGCAGGCGGCCGTGCGGCGCCACCACGATGCCCAGGGTTCCGTCGATCAGCGCCGGTGCCGCGCACCGCGCGTCGCGGGCGAGCGCCATCGTGCCCCCGGCCGGCGTCCGCGCACCCCGGACCAGGGACGCGGCGGCAGGACGGCGGGGTCGGCCCGGCGTACGACATCGGGGGCGAGGACGGCCAGCAGCCCGTCCGCGTACTGCACCGGCGGCGCCCGCGGCTCTGTCGGCCATCCGGTCAGTGCGTGAGACCCACCCGATGTCGCGTGGTCGTCACATCGTGCCGGTCCCCTACGTCATCACCATGACGCACCTCGGCGGGAAGGCAGGAGAGCGATGACCGACGCCCAGTGGCTGGCGGAGCAGTTCGAGCGGAACCGGGGCATCTGCGGGCGGTGGCCTACCGGATGCTGGGCTCGCTCAGCGAGGCGGACGACGCGGTGCAGGAGGCCTGGCTGCGGCTCGGCCGGTCCGGCGTGGACGGCGTGGAGAACCTGGGCGGATGGCTGACCACGATCGTGGGCCGGGTCTGCCTGGACCAGTTGCGGAGGCGCAAGGCGCGCCGCGAGGACTCCCTCGACACGCACGTCCCCGAGCCGATCGTGAGCCGCCCGGACCGCGTCGACCCGGAGCAGGAGGCGCTGCTGGCCGACTCGGTGGGGCTCGCCCTGCTGGTCGTCCTGGAGACCCTCGCCCCCGCCGAGCGGCTGGCCTTCGTGCTCCACGACATGTTCGCGATGCCCTTCGACGAGATCGCGCCGGTCGTCGACCGTACGCCGGCCGCCACCCGGCAGCTCGCCAGCCGTGCCCGCCGGCGGGTCCGTGGCACCGCACCGGCTCCGGACACCGACCTCACCCGTCAGCGGGAGGTGGTCGACGCCTTCCTCGCCGCCTCGCGCGGGGGCGACTTCGACGCGCTGCTCGCGGTGCTCGACCCGGATGTGGTGCTGCGGGCGGACGCCGGTGCCGCGCCCGGCGGCATCTCGAAGCTCGTCCGTGGGGCCCGGCCGGTCGTCGAACAGGCCCTGCTGTTCTCCGGTTGGCGCTCTCCGCCCGCCGGCCCTGGTCAACGGCGCGCCGGGGGCGGTCACGGTGCACAACGGCCGGCTCTTCTCCGTCATGGGCTTCACCGTCGCGCACGGAAGGATCGTCGAGATCAACATCCTGGCCGACCTCGCACGGCTGCGGCGCCTGGACCTGACCATCCTCGACGAGGGCGACGACCTGGAGGTCACCGGCTGGTCATGAGTGAGGTCAACTGGCATGCCGCGGCGGTGATTTGGGCCCCGTCCTCAGCAGTGCGGGACCGTGCCGCCGCGGGCCAGCGCGCGCAGGGCCTGCACCGCACTCTTGAGCGTGGTGACGGGGACCAGCCGCAGCCCCGCCGGTGCGGGCTGCACCTGCGCGCACTCCTCCTTCGGTACGAGGAAGACGCTCGCGCCGTCCCGCCGCGCCGCCTGCGTCTTGAGCGCCGCGCCACCGACCGCACCCACCGTGCCGTCGGCGTCGATCGTCCCCGTACCGGCGATGGTGCGACCGCCGGTGAGGTCGACGCCGCTGCCGTCGCCGGTCAGCTTGTCGACGATGCCAAGCGAGAACATCAGCCCGGCGCTGGGCCCGCCCACGTCGTCGAGCGTCAGCTTCACCTTCACCTGGTCCGGGTCCTTGCGCAGCAGCCCGAGCGCGGCGGCGACGGCGGACCGCTGGGAGGACTTCATGTCCGCGGTGTTGTGCTGAGCGACCTGCGCATCAGACTTTCCGGGCGGAAAGATTGCATCCTTGGGCATCACCGCACGATCCGTACGGAACCAGGCGTCGACCAGCTGGCCCAGGTGGATGTCGACATGCGGCCCGGTCGCCTGGATCGCCACCATCCGCAGCTGGCCGCGGGTCTTGCGCACCGGGGCACCGCTGACGGAGACGACCTCCCCGCCGCCGTGCGTTCCCAGCACGTTCGTGGTCTGCCCGGGCCGCGCGACGGAGTACGGCAGCGGCGCGACCGCCGCCACGGCGAGCAGCGCCACCAGCGGCACGGCACCGAGCGCGATCCCCCGCACCCGGGCGCGGGACCGGGACCGGCCGGAAGCCGGCATGGGCGCGGGCGTCTGCGAGGGCGTCGACGTCGGCGTCGGGCTCCGTCACGGGAGGGGCGAGTGGTCACCCGGCCCAATCTAGATCACGGCAATTGCCCGCTTTCACCGACCCCGGAACGCCGGGCCCGGCCGGCGGTGCAGGGGCTCAACTTGCCGCGTTCGCGGTGTGGTTGACGCCTCACTCCCGGCCCTTTCCGTACGTCGCGAGGGTCCGGTCGATGGCCGGGCCGAGGAAGGCCCGGGTGAGGTCGGCGCGGCGGAGGTGCCAGGGCGAGGGACCGGGAGCACCCGGGTCCGTGGGGACGGCCGGGGGCCGGGGCCGTACCGCCGGCTGGTGATGTCGGTGACGACGGCGGCCGGGGCGCCGAGTTCGCCGAGGACGGTCAGCGCCTCGGCCTTGGTGATGAGGGTGCCGTCGCGCAGGGCCACCGTGGCGCGGGCGAGGGTCAGCAGTCCGAGGTCGACCCAGACGTCCTGGAGCCAGCGCGCCGGGCGGTCCAGGGCGGGCCGCCAGTAGCCCTGCAAGTCGTGACGGATATGGGTGGCGAGCTCAACATCGGTCACGGGCGGGAGCAGCGCACCGGGGGCGTCACCGGAGAGGACGCGGCCGAACGTGTGGAGTTCGCGTCGGGTGACGGGGGTGACCGGGCGGTGGAACAGTTCCCGCTGGGCCCAGGTGAGGTGGCAGCACCCGGGGTCGGCGGCGGTGTCGTCGGCGACCAGGTAGCTGCAGTGCAGATGCGGGGCGAGCGGGTCGGTGGCGTCGAGCGCGCGGTGCAGCGCACCGATGTGCCGTTCGTCCTCCGGGGTGGGGGGACGGTCGAGGACCGCGATCAGGTCGAGGTCGCTGCGGCCCTCCTGGTAGTCGCCCCCGGCGAGCGACCCGTGCGCCCACAGGGCCCGGAGCGGGAGGTGGGTGTGCAGGGCGGTACGGAAGCGCTGAAGGAGGGCGTCGGTACGCCGGTCCTGGGTGGGTTCCATGGCGGCAGTGTGATCCGTACGGCCCGGCACCGGGAGGGGGACGGCAGCGGGCGGACGGCCGGCTCCGCGCCCCCTCCCCTCTTCACCGCCCGTTCAGCCCCACCCGCACCACCCCCACGATCTCCTCGTCCGAGAGCCCGAGTTGGCGGGCCTCGGTGATCAGGCGGGCGGCGGTCTCCCCGAGGCGGGCGCGGGCCGGCGAGGTGGTGCCGGTGACGACCGCGCCGCGGCCGCGGCGGAGCTCGATCAGCCCCTCTTCCTTGAGGCGCTGGTAGCCGCGCAGGACCGTGTGCACGTTCACGCCGAGCGACCCGGCGAGTTCACGGGCGGCCGGCAGCCGCTCCCCGGCGCCGACGGTGCCGTCGGCGATCGCCCCGCGGACCGATGCCGCGATCTGGTCGCCGAGCGGGACGGACGAGCCGGGATCGACCTGGAAGAGCACCTCAGCCTCCTTGCCGCGACCGCGCGCGGTCGGCGTACGTATTGAGCAGGGCAGCGGCGGTGGCCGCGTCGTCGACGGTCACCGCGAACGTCCGGCCGCCGGTCAGCGTGACCACGATCCCGTCACCCGAGCGCAGTATGAGCCCGCTGCCGCCGGGGCGGATGCGGTAGCCCCAGCCGCCGTACTCCGTCAGCGCGGCGATCGGCCGGCCGGTGGCCTGCTTGATGCGGTCGAGGGGGACACGGCGGAGGCGGAGGCGCGACGGCAGCAGGGCCGACGCGACGGTCAGGCCGCGGCGGTCGACGGTCACCCGCACGGAGGCGAAGGGAAGGACCAGGACGGCCACGAGGGTGAGGATCAGGGTCGTCGGCCAGGCACCGAGGACGCCGACGGCGAGCCCGGCCCCGAACAGCACGATGCCGAGGACGACCACCAGGGGCGAGCTGACGGTGCGTGACCAGCCGGCGGTCGTGCCGGCCGGGAGATCGAGCCGGGGCGCCCCGCCGGACGCCGGGTCCGGCTGCCGGGGCGGGGCGCCGGCCAGCAGCCGGCCGAGTGCACCGGCGGCCAGGGCGACCGCCACCATCGCGGGCAGATGCCACAACGGCAGCCGTACGGCCGAGGCCTTCGCGACACCGTCGTTGAGGAACAGGGTCATGCAGCCGGGATAGCCGACCCCCGCGGCCGTGGCGTACCCGCCGGCGATCAGCCAGGGGGTGGCGGGGCGGAACGCACGCACCTGGAGGAGGGCACCGAAGACCGCACCGGACACCACGAGCAGCCCCAGAGCCACCGTCAGGAGGTCCTGGGCGGTGCCATAGCCGTCGGCCCGGCCGCCGGTGGCGAAGTGGGTCGCGAGCGGTTCGGGCAGCCGGTCGGCGACGGCCACGTACACGAGCACGACGGTCGTGAGCGCGGCGACGAACGGGAACGCGGCGATCAGGCCCACCAGGGACCTTTCGACGCCAACCCGGAACGCGCCCGCACCCCGACCCCGACCTCTGACACACCCTTCATCCCCTTCACACCTTTCACACCTTTCACGCGCTACGAAGCATTTGTGCGGCATTTAGTGCGCCATAGGGGGTACCAGCCGAAAAGAGCCACTCGGCACGCGCCCACGACACCGCGTACGCACCGACGTTGACCCACCCTCAGTCACCACCCCCACTTATTCGCATACTACTAGAACAACTCAACCACCATCAATTGCGTATCCATCTCATATCTGAGATACGGTCGGCCCATGGCAGACGACTACCTCGTACGCATCGGCAAGCTCATCCGTGACGCCCGGCAACACCGTGGCTGGACTCAGACGCAGCTCGCGGAGGCGCTCGGCACCAGCCAGAGTGCGGTGAATCGCATCGAACGCGGGAACCAGAACATCAGCCTTGAGATGATCGCCCGCATCGGCGAGGCACTGGACAGCGAGATCGTCTCGCTCGGCTATGCCGGTCCGATGCATCTGCGGGTGGTCGGCGGCCGCCGGCTGTCCGGCAGCATCGATGTGAAGACGAGCAAGAACGCCTGTGTGGCGCTGCTCTGCGCCACCCTGCTGAACGCCGGACGCACAACTCTGCGCCGGGTGGCCCGTATTGAGGAGGTCTACCGCATCCTGGAGGTGCTCGGCAGCATCGGCGTACGCACCCGCTGGATCAACGACGGCAACGACCTGGAGATCGTGCCGCCCGCGGAACTCGACCTGGACTCCATGGACTTGGAGGCGGCCCGCCGCACCCGCAGCGTCATCATGTTCCTCGGTCCGCTGCTGCACCGCATGGACCACTTCAAACTGCCCTACGCGGGCGGCTGCGACCTCGGCACCCGCACCGTCACCCGCACATGACGGCGCTGCGGCACTTCGGGCTGGAGATCACCGCGACCGACGGCACGTACCTCGCCGAGGTCGACCGCAGCGTCGCCCCCAAGCGCGCGATCGTGCTGACCGAGCGCGGGGACACCGTCACCGAGAACGCCCTGCTGGCGGCGGCCCGGCACGACGGCGTCACGGTCATCCGCAACGCCTCCTCCAACTACATGGTCCAGGACCTCTGCTTCTTCCTGGAGGAGTTGGGCGTCCGGGTCGACGGCATCGGCACCACCACCCTCACCGTCCACGGCACCGCGCACATCGAGCGCGATGTGGACTACGCACCCTCCGAGGACCCGGTCGAGGCGATGAGCCTGCTGGCCGCCGCGGTCGTCACCGAGTCGGAACTGACCATCCGCCGGGTGCCGGTGGAGTTCCTGGAGATCGAGCTCGCGGTCCTGGAGGAGATGGGCCTGGACCACGAGCGCAGCACGGAGTACGCCGCCGACAACGGCCGCACCCGGCTGATCGACCTGACCGTCCGCCCGTCCAAACTCCAGGCCCCGCTGGACAAGATCCACCCGATGCCCTTCCCGGGCCTGAACATCGACAACGTCCCCTTCTTCGCGGCGATCGCGGCCAGCGCCCAGGGCCAGACCCTGATCCACGACTGGGTCTACGACAACCGCGCGATCTACCTGACGGACCTCAACCGCCTCGGCGCCCAGGTCAAACTGCTCGACCCGCACCGCGTCCTGGTGGACGGCCCGACCCGCTGGCGCTCCGCGGAAATGATGTGCCCCCCGGCCCTGCGCCCCGCCGTCGTCGTCCTCCTCGCCATGATGGCCGCCGAGGGCACCTCCGTCCTCCGCAACGTCTATGTCATCAACCGCGGTTACGAGGACCTCGCGGCCCGCCTCAACTCGATCGGCGCCCAGATCGAGATCTTCCGGGACATTTGATGTGCGGATGCCGCCACACCCCGTCTGACCTGCTACTTATCGGGTTAGGGAGGGGTGCGGCGGCATGTCTGGGACTTCTCTGGGACTTTGCGCCAGGACCGAGCTACTGCCGGTCGGCTTGCGGCTACGCGAAGACCGCGTCGATGGCTGCGCCGCCGCGTGCACCGGCGCGGGGCAGGAAGTGCGCGTACTTCCGGAGCGTGAAGCCGGGGTCAGAGTGGCCGAGCCACCTGGCCAGGGAGACGACCGACTCGCCGGCCTCCAATTGCTCGGAGGCATAGAAGTGACGCAGGGCGTGATAGCCGTGCTCCCGGGAGGGCTCCCAGGTTCGGGATCCGTCCGGTGCGCTCTCCTCCAGCGCAGCGATCACGCCGACCTCGGCCAGGGCGGGCTTCCAGGCGTAGGAGTTGAAGTAGTTCCGATTGATCGCCTTATGCTCGCGGCCCGTCACCAGGAGGTTGTACGTCCTGGGCCGACGGAGCTTGGCTTCTACCGGGTCTGCGGCGGGCGCGGATCGTCCCACGGCATGGTGACCGGCACGGGTGCGAGGAACTCCACGTGCTGCCGTAGTGCCTTGGCCACGCTTGAGGGCAGGGGCACGTCGCGGACCTTGCGCCCCTTGGGAAGAGCGAAGCACAGCTTCGTCCGCACCATCTTGACCTGGCGCCGGACATGGACGATCTCCGAGTCGAAGTCGATGTCCTCCATCGACAGGCCGAATGCCTCCCCCTGTCGCAAGCCGAGTCCAGCGCCAATCTCGACAAGCACGCGGTAGCGGTCCGGGATAGCTGCGCGTACGGCCAGCACGCGCTCGGGCAGCCATGCCTCGACCCGGCCCGGTGCAGCCGCCGGAGGGCGAACTGTGCTCGCACGGCACGGGTTACGTGCGAGGCGTCGGTCTTCGACAGCGGCCTGGAGAACACCAGACAGTGTGGCCCAGACGAGACGGATGGAGGTGGGGCCCAGGTCCTTCTCGAGTCGCTTCTTCCAACTCCGCAGCACTTCGGTACCGACGCCATTGAGCGGCAGGGCACCGAGGTGCGGGACGATGTGCCGGCGGACCCGTTGCTCGATGCGTTCGAGCGTGGACGGGTCGCCACTCTGGGTGGGCCACCAGTGGGTCGCGATGTAGTCCTTGAGAGAGATGGCTCCATCGCGTGTATCGACGAACTCGCCCCGACGTGCGTCGGTCTGAGCCTGGGCGAGCCAGGTCTTGGCGTCCTGGAGTACGTCGAAGGAACGGTCCTTGACGCCGGGTATGCCCTTGACTCGGTAGCGGGTGCACTTGCCGTACATGGCCGTGCGTTCGCGCTTGCCGGTCGTCGGGTTGGGGCGCTTCTTGAGCCATCGGTCTTCTATGTAGCCGGTCAGGTGGAACTCCTTGATGTCGAGGATGGAGACGGCGTTCTACGGCGCTTGGAGCGTCAAGCGCTGATGAGGCGGGTGGGCCGTTCCTGACGAGGAGCGTTCAGCGGGTTGAGAGCCTCGTTTGAGCGCGAGTCGGCCTGCTCCTGCTCGCGGACCCAGGCGTCGAGGGCTTCGAGTCGGTACATGACGCGGCCTCGTGGACCCATGCGGAAGCTCGGAGGTCCCTGTCGACGGTGGCGCCAGACGTAGAGGGTGTGGGGCGAGAGGCCGAGGTAGTCGGCGGCGGCCTTCACGGTCAGGAAGGCCGTGTGTAGGGCGCCCGGGGAAGCTGTGGGGGCACGCAAAGATCGGGCAGGCATAGGAGGTTCTCTGTGAGGTACGGGAGGGAGCGGACCTTGAAGGACCGGTTCGTCATGCGCGGCACTCGCAATCGGTGGGTCAGTTCTCCAGATGATTGCGGAGGATACGCAGAATGGCGTTCGGAAGTTTCACCCAGCGGGGCACCTGGCTCTTTTATCGCCGGTCATAGAAAGTCGACCGGGAGACCTGAAGCTCGGCGCAGAGTTCGTCCACGGTCATTTTGTCACGCGAGCGGCTGGAGCCATTCATCAGCACCCCGCCTCCTCGTTGTCGAGGGGGTTTCGGGCAGGGCTTATGAGGGGTCGGGGCAAAGGGGTTCCTCGCATGGAAAGAGCGGATTACTGAAAGAAGGCACGACGGGGTGCCGGGATATTCAATGATGCGGAGCATCGCCGGTTTGGCCAACCGGCGATCGTCGGCTATGTTTCCGCCCGCTCCGCATGGCCCCGGTCGCGCGGAGAGCTGGCGAGGAGGGTGTGCGGGGCGGCTCCGAGCGCGGTGGCGATGGCGACGAAGTCGTCGATGTCGCAGCGCCGGACCGTGCGTTCGATGCGGGAGAGCGCGGTGGCGGTCATGGGCCGGCCGAGGGCGGTGACGCGGGCGGCGAGCTGACGCTGGGAGTAGCCGCGGGCGGTGCGGGCGCGCACGATGGCCCGAGCGGCGGTCTTTCCTGCGGGGCCGATTTCAAAGGAATGCGGTGGCATGGATGTGTTGTAGCTTGCGTTCCCCGGCGACGGGAACCCTTTCCCGTCTGCTGTGAGCGATGCGCCGATCGTCAGAGATTTCAAAGGGCCGATTTCGGCAACCGGGGATCCGGGTCTACTGTTTTCCGACCGGCCCGGAAGTAGTACAGAGTTTGAGAACCAACTCTGGACTTTTGCTCCCTGGTGTGGCTGTCTTGTCCATGCCCCCGGCACCGCCGAATTCCCTGCCCCGATTTGCGACGAAGGTGGTCGATCGACATCGCCCGTATCCGCACCATCAAGCCCGAGGCGTTCCACTCGGAGTCCCTCGCGGCGGTCTCCCTGTCCGCCGAGCGGACGTTCTTCGGCTTGCTCACCCAGGCAGACGACTACGGCCGGTTCCGCGACCAGCCTGCCGTCATCGCCGGCCTGTTGTGGTCCCTTCGCCCTGAACACGGCCCTCTGGGCGTCGAAGACGACCTCGCCCAGCTCCATACCGCCGAGCTGGTCTGCCGTTACCAAGGCGCCAACGGCAAGCGGTACCTGCACGTCGTCACCTTCGCCCAGCACCAGAAGGTCAACCGTCCCAGCGGGGTGCGCCATCCTGCCTGTCCCCACCACGATCAGGGTGTTCCGCGTGAGCCCTCACCGCCGACGCACGCACCCCTCACTGAGCCCTCCGCACCGGCTCCCGGAGGTGTCACGCAGGACGCGGTGAGCGACGAATCAGCAGGTCAGGACCGGTTCAATGAGTCCTCATCGCCGATGCAGGGAGACCTCACGGAGCCCGCGACGAGTGCTCACGGTCCGGATCTAGGACCTAGGAACAGGATCTAGGATCTACCCCGTTGGGGGGCGCGAGCGCCCCCGCGCCCCAGACCGTCTCGGCGAAGGACCTCATAGGCGAGTACGCCGCCGCCTGCAGCCACCGACCGCCTGCGGGCGTGCTCGGACACCTCGGCGGCGAAGTCAAAAAGCTCCTCGGCGAGGGCATAGCCCCCGACCACATACGTGCGGGTCTTGACCGTCACCGGGCCAAGGGTCTGCACCCCAGCACCCTGCCCAGCCTCGTCCACGAGGCCATGAACGCCGCCCCGACCGCATCCGGCGCCGTCCACCGGTCGTGGACGAATCCGTCCGACGTCGCCGCCGCCTACGGGGTGACCTGTGACCGCCACCCTCACCCACGCCCCGGACCGCATCGGCCCGCTCGCCGAGCGGCTCGGCGCCATCCTCACCGCACGCGGCATCGCCCCCGAGGCAGCAAGCACGCAGGAGCCGCCGAGCGAGCCGGTCACGGCCCTGGAGCTGGCCGATGCCCGCATCCCCGCCCGATACCGCCACGCCCTGGGTGACCACCCACAGGTCACCGCCTGGACCGAGGCGATCGCCGCCACCGGGCGCCCCGGCCCCAGCGGCGCACCGGGCATCGCCGAAGGCCCGTCCCTGCTGATCGTCGGCCCCACCGGCACCGGCAAGACCCACCAGGCGTACGGCGCCGTCCGCACCCTGCTCACCGCCGGAGTCCGGCTGCGCTGGGAGGCCGTCACCGCCGCCGACCTGTACGCCCGCCTGCGCCCCCGCTCCGGCCACGACGCCGAACGCGACCTGCAGACCCTGGCGCGCTGCCCGCTGCTGCTCCTGGACGACCTCGGCGCGGCCAAGAACAGCGAGTGGACCGAGGAGCTCACCTACCGGCTCATCAACCACCGGTACGAGCACATGCGCCCCACCCTCATCACCACCAACCTCCCCACCGACGCCCTCCGCACCGCCCTCGGCGACCGCATCGCCTCCCGCCTCGCCGAGATGACCGAACGCGTCATCCTCAACGGCCCCGACCGCAGGCGCCGGTCCCAAAACTGACGGTCCCGGGACCATTCCCCACCGCACAAGGGACCGAAAGCCCCAGACTGTTCGGGACGTGCACCACCGACTCAGGGGACCGAGCAGGGACTCACCAGGGGACCGGTCCCGCTCGCGGTCCCCGCCGGGGACGGTCCCCCTGACACTCCGTCGGGGACCGGTCCCGCCAAGAACCGGGGACCGGTCCCGGTCGAAAGTTGGGACCGGTCCCCAGACGCTTCGGGGACCGGTCCCCGTCGGATACAGCAGATTCGGGGACCAGTCCCAACAAAGGCGCAGGTCACCCCGCCTAGGGTCACCCAGCCCCGGTCCCCGAACGGGACTGAAAGGGCAAACCGAGGGCGGGACCGTCGCGGCACTGCCGACCGCCGCGCTCGCGGGAAATGGAAACCAGGCATCAGAAGCGCGGTCCCCGAACGCAGTGCTTCGCGGGGACCGATCCCCGTCGCCGCCCCGGCCCCTGGACAACCGCGCCCGGCCCCGGTCCCAACGACATCTCCTGCGCACAACCACTGCGCGCTCACAGCCCAACTCCCCACCCGTCCCACTCACCCAGAGAGACCATGCACCATTCGCGCCACAAAACCCCACCGATCCCAACGCGGAAGCCGCCTCCCCAGCCCCATGCGGAGCAAGTTGTACCGGGAGCAATGCTCCCGGGTCTCCCGCCCCGGGGTGGCGGGAGCGGACCGGCGCCAGGGGGCACCGGACCGGCAAGCTGCGGCCGAGGGCGGACCGCAGCCTGGAGGGGAACGGCAGCCCGAGACCCTCTCGCCGAAGCGTCAGCGCGCCCGTCAGCCGAAGCCGCTCAAGCGCCTGCACCAGCCCAGCTGCCGCATGAACGAGCCCGAGTACGCGCGCTTCACCGCCGCAGCCGCCCACTGCAAGATGACCAACGCCGCCTTCCTCGCCTACGCCGTCGACAAGGCGGCCCGCGACCTGACCCGCACCGCCGCCGAGATCGCCACCGAACGGGAAGTCCTCGACGAGATCTTCGCCGCCCGCCGGCACCTGGGCCGCATCCACGGCCTCTTCAACCAGGTCGCCAAAGCCCTCAACTCCGGCGCCGACGCACCCCACCTCAACGCCACCGCACAGGCGGTCCACGACGCGGCCCGCCGCATGGAGGAAGCCGCCGATGCCCTCCTCGCCCACCGCGACGGCAGCGAGTCGGCGTGATCCCCAGCATCCACAAGCGCGGCAGCGAGACGATCGGCCTGATCCGCTACCTCTACGGCCCCGGCGCCCACGAGGAGCACATCGACCCGCACCTGGTCGCCGCCTTCGACCCGCTCACCCCCGACCCCGGCCGCGACCTCAGCGCCACCTATGAGCAGCTGCAGCGCCTGCTCGACCAGCCCGTCAACGCCCTGACTAAGAACCGTCGCCCCGACAAGCACGTGTGGCACATCTCCGTGCGGGCCAGCCCCGAGGACCCGGTGCTGTCCGACGAAGACTGGGCCGCCATCGCCCGCCGCACGGTCGCCGCCACCGGCATCGCCCCGACGGCGACGAGCAAGCCTGCCGGTGGGCGGCCATCCGTCACGCCGACGACCACATCCACATCATCGCCACCCTCGTCCGCGACGACGGCCGCCGCCCACGCCTCCACAACGAAGCCCGCCGCGCCCAGACCGAGGCCCGCCGCATCGAGGCCGACTACGGCCTCCGCCGCATCGCGCCCGGTGACGGTACCGCCGCCAAGCGCCCCACCAGCGCCGAGCGCCACAAGGCCGAACGTCGCGGTCAGAACGCCACCTCACGTGACCTCCTTCGTGAGCGCGTCCATCGGGCGCTGGCCGGGGCCATGGACGAGAGCGAGTTCTTCGACCGGCTCGCCGCCGAAGGCGTACGCGTCAAGAAGCGGATCGCGCCCTCCGGCGACGTGCTCGGCTACTCGGTCGCCATGGTCGGCGACCGCAACAAAGACAACGAACCTGTCTGGTTCTCCGGCTCCAAACTCGCCCCGGACCTGTCCCTGCCCAGGATCCGAAAGCGATTGACGGCCACGACGGACATGCCCGAGCCTCCCGCAGTCTTGGAGCGCAGCGCAGCCTCCGCGCCCGTCCGCGCCCGCCACTTCGCCGCCGAGGCCACTGGCTCCGCACTGGCGTCGATGTCGTCCGACGACGACAGCGCGACAGCGGCCCAGCTGATCGGAGTCGGCGAGGTCCTCGACGCCCTCGCCCAAACCTCGCTCGGCCCACACAGGCAGAACTGCGAGAAGCCGCTCGGTACTTCGAGCGCGCCGCTCGCTCCCACATCCGCGCCAAGAACGAGGAGATGTACGCCCTGCGTCGCGCGGCCAACCAGATCGTCCACTCTGGGATCGCGCTCAGCAGCGGTCAGGACGGTGCCGCCACTGCCCTGGTCCTCGACGTCATGATCCTTGCCGTCATCGGCGCTGCCCGCTGGCACGCCGCCCGCGGCCATGTCCAACAGGCCGAGGCCGCTCAACAGGCCGCAGACCGCCTGCGCGTCGCGTACCAGGCAACTGCCGCCGGTCCACTGGCCGCCATGCGTACCTACGGACAGCGACTGCCCGACCCGGCCCGGGAGCGTCACGCCGCCACGATCCGCGCCGCGCTCCCCCACCTCGCCGACCGCCTCGAGGCCGAGCTTGGCCGGGACGCGCTGACCGCTGTTCTCGACCAGGCCGAGGGTGCCGGCCACGACATCGTCGCCCTGCTGACTAAGGCCGCTCAGCAGCGTGAACTGGGCAGCGCCGAGTCGATCAGTGACGTCCTGGTCTGGTGACTGCACCACCTCGGGTACATCGCCCCGAACGCGTCCGTACCCCGGCCGCAGCGTCCACGCAGCAGTCCCCCTGCTGCTCCTTCCCTGGAGGCAGTCGTCCACCAGGAGGCGCCGCGTCCACGACTCCGGTGATCACGACCGCCCCGACACCTGCGGGGCGAGCAGTTCCAGCGCTTCCTCCCACCGGAAGTGGTCGGCCCCGCCGCCGGCCTTGGGCTGGTGAGGCTCGTACCCACCGATCAGGACGCCCATCTCGCGCAGCCGGTCCAAGCTCTGCCGGTACGCGGGATGGGCGGCCTGGGCCGAGTTCAGATACGGCAAGACGGCGGTCGGAATACCGAAGCCGTACGCCTCGCACAGGATGCCCACCGCGAGGGTGTCGGAGATCCCGGCCGCCCACTTGTTGATCGTGTTGAACGTGGCCGGCGCGACCGCGATGGCGTCGGCGGGCGGCAGGGGCCGAGGATCGCCGGGTGAACGCCAGGCCGAGCGGATGGGGTAGCCGGTCTGCGCTTCGACCGCCGTCGTGTCTATGAAGCCGAGGCCCTGTGGGGTGGCGATGACACCGACATCCCAGTTCGTCTCCTGCGCAGCCGTGATCAGCTTGCCGACGTCGTCGGCGATTCCGGACGCGCATACGACGACGTACAGGAACGGCTTCTTGGTCTGCTGGTCAGGCTGTTCGCTCACGCGGGGACTCCCAGTCGACGGCTGAAGTGATGCAGTTCCGGCAGGGTACGACGGCGGTCACGGGCGGCCATGTCAGCGACCAGCTCCCGGACCGCCGGGCGGCGGATGTCCTGGGCCGCGCAGCTCTCGGCGATGCGCAGCGCCTGGTAGCCGTCGGCGAGGCGGCCCTGCTGGCTGTAGGCGCGGGCGGATTCAACCCAGAGGGCAGCGCGGCGCTCAGGCACGGGAATGTGGCGTCGCATGAGGGGGCGGGCGGTCTGCAGCGCGATTCCTGCGTCGCCGAAGGCAACGGCCGCGCTGACGCCGTGCAGGGCTACGTTGGTCGGGCTGAAATTCGCCCAGGCGTCGGGGCGGTCGAGCGCGACGTAGCGGGCGACTTCCTTGGCCTCGATGAGGAAGTCCTGTGTGGCGGAGCGGTCGGCGCCGGTGCTGGCGGCGGTGACGCCTCGCAGGAGCAGCAGGCCGAGCGCGGCGAGGTATTTCGGGGATCGCTGATCGTACCGCCCGTGAGCTGGTCGGCGGTGTGCCGGACGAGGGTGATGGCCTGGGTGGTGTGGCCGGCACGGGCGAGGGCGTGGGCATGTACCCGGACGCTGGACGCGAGCACCACCGGGTCTCCGGAGCGCTCGGCCTCGGCCATGGCCCTGCCGACCGCGAGCCATGCGTTGCCGTGATCGCTCTGTTTGAGCAGCAGGCTTGCCGAGGTCTGGTAGGCCGTGGCCAGTAGTCCGGACAGGTCGGTCGAGCCGGGGGATTCGCCGATGGCTTGCCGGAGCTGCCCGATCAGTCCGGGCAGCGTGCGCTCCAGCTGCGTGTAGTGGCAGGTGGAGAAGAGGCGGCGTGCGGCGGCGACGTGATCTCGCATCTCCTGCAGACCCGGTACGGGGTCTGTGGCCGCAGGGCTCGGGCCGGGGAGAAGGGACTGGATCAGATCCTGGTGTGCGCCGGCGGGAGTGGTCGGGGCCGCAAGCGCGGCGACGCCCGCAGCGAGGAAGGTACGGCGGTGCATGTCTTCTGTCTCTGGGTTGGAGGAAGTGGCATCCGGAGCAGCGCCGAGGCCGAGGTGGTGCGGCGGGATGCCCAACACCCGCGCGATCTCGCGCAGGATGTGGACGTCCTGGGCACCTCTGCCGGCTTCCAGGCGGCTCACTTTGGACTGGTGATACCCCAGTGCGGCAGCGACGTTCTTCTGCGAGCGCCGCTGTAACACGCGTGCCTGACGGATCACTTCACCGATCCGTCTCGCTTCACTCTGCGCTTCGGCCATCTGCGCCACGGCTCCTCCCGCCGTCGCCGATCCTGCCTGCTCAACCGAGCGTAATGGACTGGCACTTGGCTGTGATGCAGCTCGTGCATAAGTGATGCAGCCCCAGCACACGGACTGGTTGCGCTTGCTCCTGGAGCGGTTGCGTGGAGCAGCCGCACCCATCCAGGAGGCCACTCATGGAAGTGCACGACATCCGCTTGTCTGTCTTCGGTACACCCGCTGCCGCGGCGTCCGCGCGGCGTCGGCTCGTCGCCGCGATACGCGACTGGGGCCTGCCTGCCGGCAGCGAACCACTCCACGCCGCTGAACTGATGGCCGGCGAACTGCTCTCGAACGCCGTGCAGCACGCAGGTCCCGGCGCAGTCACCGTGACTGCCCGCTGTGATGGCAACGCCATTCGGGTCGAGGTCAGCGACAGCACTCGCGATCTGCCCCGGCCCCGGTCGCCCAGCCAGGACGACGAGCACGGTCGGGGCCTGTCCATCGTCGCGGCCCTGGCCGACCGGTACGGCACCGAACCGACCGCGTCTGGCAAGCGGTGCTGGGCGGAGGTCCACCTCCAAGCAGTCTCAAGTCCCGAAGTCGCACTACCCGTTCCACTTCCGAGGAGACGACCGTGACAACCGCTCGGACACCAGCCATTACCTCCGAGGTGATCGCCATCCGTCCCGGCCCGCCGCTTTCCGGGACCGTGACCGTCGACGGCTCCAAGAACGCCGCCCTGCCGCTCCTCGCTGCGGCAGCCGTACTGCGCCGGCCCGTCCAGCTGTCCAACGTCCCGGCCAACGACGATGTCCAGGCCATGCTCAGGCTGCTCCAGCACGCCGGCCACGGCATCACCCACCCGGTAGGCAAGCCCGACACGGCCCTTGTACTGCCGAGCGACGGTGTGCACATCGCGCCGGAATTCCACGAAACCGCTGCTCGTATCCGGGCTTCGTACTACCTGGTTCCGGCTCTCCTCGCCGTTCACGGGCGGGCCGTGTTGCCGTGGCCGGGCGGCTGCCGGATCGGTGACCGCGGGATGGAGCAGCACTTCAAGGTGTACGAGGCGTTCGGCGACCGCACGCTCGTCAACGACCACGGCTACAGCGTCGAAGCCGGTGAGAGCCGCACCGGCTCGGTGTCGGTGATGCTGCCGTTCCGCTCCCGCGGCGCGAGCATCGCGGCAATACTGCGCGCCGTCGTCGCCGGGCGACCGCTGCGGCTGGGCCAGCCCAACCTCTCGCCCGAAGTCATCAGCGTCCTGCAAGCACTCCAGGTGGCTGGTTGGGAGACACGGGCCGACGAGCGCGTACTCTCCTTGACTCCGCCCGCCTCCGCACCACAGGAGCCGGTGGCCTGGGAAGTCCCCGGAGACAAGGTGGAAGCAGGCACCTTGGCCTGCGCCATCGCTGCCACCCGCGGAAACGGCCGCGTCGAGGGCGTACGCAGCAAGGACGTGGCGCCGATGGTGGCCGCATTGCGCTGGCTCGGCATTCCCGTCGACGCCCAGCACGACGCCCTCCACGTCCGTGCCGAGGGCACTCGGCCCACCCACCAGCCCCTGCGAGCCATCGCCTCACTCTCTCCCCGCGGGCTCGACGCCGACTTCGAACCCGCTCTGATGGCACTGGCGCTGGAATGCACGGCACCCATCTGTTCGCCGACGCGATCAACCCCGGGCGTCACAGCAATCTGATCCCCCAGCTCGCTCGCCTCGGCGCCGACATCCACCAGACCTCCCCCACCCAGTGCCGCCTGACCGGGCCACAGCAGCTGATCGGCACGGGAGTGGAGGCCACCGACATCCGCACCGGGTCGGCCCTACTCATCGCCGGCCTCACCGCCGGCGGCGTCACGACCCTCGGCGGCCTCGAACAGCTCCGCCGAGGCCACGCTGATTTCCCCACCAAGCTGCTCGCACTCGGCGCCGACATCTGCGAGGTCACCCCGTGTCCACGCGCACTGCAACGGATCGTCGCCACCACCGATGTCCACTCGTCGTTCGACAACGCCCTGCCGATGCTGACCCACCTGCACGCCATCCGGCGGGACACGCTCATCGTCGATTGCGGCGACTTCTTCGAAGGCAGCGGCTACTACCGCCTCGGCCACGGCCGTATCGAAACCGCAATCCTCCAGGGCCTCTACGACGTGATCGCGCCCGGGAACCACGGATGGGTCCACCACTTCGAACCCGCGGTCCGGGACATCACCGTGTGCGCTAACGCCGTAGAGGGCTCTACCGGCGAACCCCTCTTCCGCCGCCTGCACACCGTCTGCATCGGCAACCGGCGCGTCGCCGTCACTGCGGTCATCGGCGAGCAGGCGTTCCGCTCCATCCCCGTCGAACAGCGAGCTGGGCACCGAGTCACGGACCCGGCCCAGGCCCTGCGCGAAGTGATGCTGGCGCACCACCACGAAGTCGACGCCTGGGTCGTGCTGAGCCACAGCGGCTTCGACGAGGACCTCGAACTGGCCGCCGCCTGCCCCTTTCTCGACGTGATTTTCGCCGGCCACTGCCACAGCGACCAGTACGGCCCCATCCATGTGGGCGAGACCCTCGTCCTCAAGGGCCGCGAACTGGGCGTCGGCTACGCCCTCGCCGGACCGGCCCCCGCACGATGGGCCGGGCACACCGCCCGCTTCCCCGACACGACCGGCACGACCGGCACGACAGCGCTACCGCCCCAACTCGCCTCCGTCCATGCCCGGAGCGAGGACCTCAGAGATCGCCTGGCCCTGCCGATCGGCGCCGTCGCCGAGCCGTACCGAGGCAAGGCTCTCGATCGACGACGCCTCCTCTCCAACCTCGCCACCCGACTCCACACCGCCCTCGGCGCCGAAGCCGTCGTCCTCAACGAGACCGCCCTGCGTTCCACTCAGCTCGACGACGTCCTCACCTTCGGCGACCTCCTCACCATCGAGCCCTTCAACAACCAGCTCGTCCACGCCCGTGTCCCCGACGCGCTGAGAGACAACCCTGGCGCGCTGCTGGCGCACCTCACCAAGAGCGCCGGCCCCTTGATCACCGAACCGGCACCGTTGCCGCCGCCTCTGCCGACCGTGCTGTCCACCGACTACCTCGCCGAGAGCTACCTGGACGGCCGCACCCACCAAGCCGGCATCCGTCTCCGCCAGGCCCTCCAGCGGATCCTGACCGAAGGACCTCACCGATGATCCTCACCGGCCCCGAAATCACCGCAGCCGAGGTCGACGGCCGCCTGCGCATCAACCCCTTCGACGCCGCGCAGGTCAACCCCAACAGCTACAACGTCCGCCTGGGCCCGACCCTGCTCACCTACAAAGCCCCTGTCATCGACGCCCACCGGTCCAACCCGACCCACCGCATCGAGATCGGCGCCGACGGCTACGTCCTCAAACCCGGCCAGCTCTACCTGCGCCACACCGTCGAGCAGGTCGGCTCCGACACCTTCGTCCCCCTCCTGTTCGGCCGCTCCTCCGTCGGCCGGCTCGGCTTGTTCGTCGAGATCACCGCCCCATCGGCGACATCGGCTTCCACGGCCAATGGACTCTGATGCTCTCCCCCATCCGCCCCTTACGCGTCTACACGGGCATGAAGATCGGGCAGATCATGTTCTTCGTCGCCGTCGGGCCCATCACCCCCTACTCGGGCAAGTACCAGGCAGCCAGCGGGCCCAAGCCCTCCGCCTTCTGGCGGGACGTCGCCCAACTGGAAGCGGTGGCGCCGTGATCCTCACTGGCCCCGCCATTGCCGCAGCCCACGCCGCGGGCGAGATCACCATCGACCCGTACGACCCCGACAGGCTCTCCCCTAATGCCTACGACTGGCGTCTCGGCAACCACCTGCGCATCTGCGACGGAGACCTCGACGCCGCCACCCCAACCTCGTCCACCGAGATCTCCATCCCCCGCACGGGGTTTGTCCTGAAACCCGGTGTGCTCTACCTCGGCGTCACCCACGAGAAGACCGGTTCAGAGACCTACGCACAGCTCCTCAACGGCGACCGCACCACCGGCGCCCTCGGGATCTGG
Source organism: Streptomyces endophytica (assembly GCF_026153355.1). Classification (GTDB taxonomy): domain Bacteria; phylum Actinomycetota; class Actinomycetes; order Streptomycetales; family Streptomycetaceae; genus Streptomyces; species Streptomyces endophytica. The sequence continues at coordinate 6,776,938 of NZ_CP110636.1, forward strand.
GTCCACGTCTCCGCCCCGCTCGGCCACCAAGGCCACGCCATCCGCTGGACCCTGGAGATCCGCGCCAGCCAGCCGGTCCGCGTCTATCCCGGCATGACCTTCGGCAAGCTCGTCTTCCTGCAGCCCCTCGGCGCTGCGGCCAGCTACCAGCAGCACGGCCTCAAGTACACAGCCAGCCAAGGAATCGAGACCTCCCGCCTGTACGAGGAGATCCCTGGGGGCTGCCGACCATGAACGTCAAGGTGGCCACTGCCCTCGACCTCCCTTTCCCCAGCCCCGGCGGCAGCGTCGAGCTCTTCCTCGACCTCTACACCGGGGACAGGCCCCTCATTCCCGCACAAGCCTTCATGCTCGCCCCCGCCAGCCCCAGCCCCCAACTGCCCGCCGGTCTCGGCCTGCTGCCAGTCGTCGGCAAGTGTCTCGAAGGCCCGGCCTTCCACCGCTACGTAGCAGCCCTCCAACGGTCCCTGGCCGAGGCAATCGACCCGGACCACATCGGCGTCCTTCACCTCCAGCACCTCACCTTCGGTGGCACCCCCGCGCTGATCAGGGCCCTGCGCGAGCACCCGCGGATCGCACTCGTGCATGGCACCGACCTGCTGTTCGCCGAAGCCCACCGCCACCAGCACAAAGTGCTGACCGAAGCCGTGCGGCTCGCCGACGCCATCGTCGTGCCGACACCGGCCATGGCAGACCGGCTCCTGCGCATCGCGCCTACCACCGACCGCGCGAAGATCGCCCACATTCCCTGGGGCATCCCCGACCGACTCCTGGCCAACCCGCCGCACAGAGGCCCCGTCCGCCAGGCAGTCCCTTCCGGCTGCTGTACGCCGGGCGGCTCACGCCGGAGAAGGGCGCCGAGAATCTGCTGCTGGCCCTGGCGGCCGTACAGGGCGTCGAGCTGAGCATCGCCGCCCCGCAAGACCAGTTCCGCACCCTCAGCCGCGCGGTACGGCGGTCCGGCGTCAAGATCCGGTACCTCGGCTGGCTCCGCCGCCCACAGCTGTGGAGAACTTTCACCGACCACGACCTGCTCGTCATGCCTTCCACCACCCTCGAAGCCATGGGACTGGTCGCCCTCGAAGCCCAAGCCTGTGGCCTGCCCGTGCTCTACCAGCCCGTCCCCGGCCTGGCCGAAATGCTCGCCGCCTCCGGCACCGCGACCGACTTCACCCGCCCCGCAGCCGTTACCCGAGACGTCGACCGCCTTCGTACAACCCCGGGCTGCTCGCTGCCTTGCGGCAGGCCGGGCGGAGCAATGCCGCCCGCTACCCGCTCAGCGCCACCGCCAGGGCCCTGACCGAGGTCGGCCACCGGATCAGTTGACCGCCCCGCCACGTTCCCCGGCCGGGCCCGCCCGCGTCACTACGCTGACGGGCGGGCCCGCACCGCGACATCGGAGATGTTCATGGAAGACAGCACCGACCGGATCAAGCAGCTCGTGGCGGACGGCGTCCGCGACAAGGTCTACCCCGGCGCGGTGTGGGCCACCGGCAACGCCACAGGCATCAAGGCCAGAGGTACCGCCGGTGTCCTCGACCCCGCCGAGCCGGACATCCCCATGCGGCCGGACACGGTCTTCGACGTCGCCAGCCTGACCAAAATCCTGGCCGTCTGGTCCACAGTCGGCGCCCTTTGGGAAGACGGCTCCTTCCCGCTCGACGAGCCCCTCGACACCTTCTGGCCCGAGGCCACAGGTCGCCCCCTCGGCCAGGTCACCGCCCGCCACCTGCTCACCCACACCGCCGGCGTACCACTGCGAGCCCAGCTGAAGAACCTCTACGGCACCGACCCGGCCGCCATCCGGGCTGGCGTGCTTCACGAAGCCCTGCACCGGCCGCCCGGCGAGGCCGTCGAATACACCGACCGGGCCGCTCTCATCCTCGGCTACCTCGCCGAACACCTCTCCGGCCGGCGCCTCGACCAACTCGCCCACACCCACATCTGGCAGCCCCTGGGCATGGCCCACACCCGCTTCGGCCCGTTGCTACCCGAGCTGACCGTCCGCTGTGCCCCGACCGAACTCGACGAGGACACCGGCCGCCACCTCAAGGGCACCGCCCACGACTTCTCCGCCCGCCTCCTCGGCGGCGTCTGCGGTATCGCCGGCACCTTCTCCGTCCTCGACGACCTCGCCCGCTTCCTGCGGTACATGCTCGACCCCACGACCGCCCCCGCAGCGCCGGGATTCGGGCCGAGCTGGGTCGAGGAGTCGCTCAGCGTCCAGACCGGAACCCTGGAGCCCGTGCGCGGTCTCTTCTGGCACCCCGCCCCCGGCACCGACCCCGCCGACCGCACCTACGTGCACTACGGATTCACCGGCACCGGCATGTGGATCTCCCCCAAGCGGGGAACCTGGGCCGTCCTGCTGACAAACAAGCTCTACTACACCCGCGACCGCGAACCGTTGACCCGCATCCGCAATGCCTTCCGAAGCGTGGTCTTCAATTGAAGAAGCTGCACGATCCGAGCCCATCTCATGCATGAGGACGCCGCGGTCTCTCGCTCCTGCGCTACTTCCACGCTAGCTTGCCGGAGCCGGGCGGAGAGTACGCGCACAGCGTTCCGCTGGGAACACCCGCACTTCTCCCTGCTGTCCAGTCCCTTGCAGCAGAACTGGCCTGGCGGCATCACTTCACTCCGGCGGCTCGCTCTGTGTCAAGCGCCGCTCGTAGGCAAGGCAGCCGTTGTGTTTCGGTCCCACCGATCGGTCTGACGACGCAGATCGATGGTTCGCAATGTGGCGGGGAGGTCTGCCCGGTAGGGAATCAGGCCGAATCGCCGATGCTTGATGGTGGCTGCCACCGTCACGTGGGCCTGAACGGGAGCGCCGGCAGTGGCCTTGACGATCAGCGTGAAGGTCTCGTCGCCGATCAGGGGGTGACGGCTGGTCGCCTGGACGCGCCACTCCGGGTCACTGTCCCTTTCGCCCATTCCGATGACGAAAAGGTCCTCCCGGCCTTGGCCGGGGGTGATTTCGAGCGTGGATTCGACGATCGCGAGCTTGGCACTGAGTCCAATGGTGGTTGCCCGTTCCACCGGGTGGGAGCGCTTCTTGGGAGAGATCGACCAAGCGATCGGCTGTCGGTCTGCAGGCTCATCAGAAGACTCCAGACGAACGCCGACGGCAGCGTCGGCGAAAGGATCACCATTTGCCGACGGGCGGAAGGCGCACGTGAGGCTGAGGAGGAGATAGTCGCTGTGCGACGCCTCCGCGGTCAGGAAGCCGAGCCAATCCGCCTCGCCTGCGGCTGCCTCCTCGGCAGTCAGTGGATGAACGACGGCGGTGCTGAGCGATACCCGCCCTTCGATGCGATGCTGCGGGGCAGGCAACTGCAGCCGGGGCACCTCCACCAGGTCGATGTCGTGGAGCGGGGGCAGGGGCAGTTCCAGATGGGTCACGAGGCAACTCCTTGGTTCGAATCGGAATGGCGCCAGTCGCCGATGAAGCAGAACGAGCCCCAATCGCGGAATGCCGGATGGCGGCCGCGGACGGCCGACTGCGCGGCGCGGAAGGCGGCCCGCCGGTCCGGTGTCTGCGCGAGACGCTCGTAGAGCGTTCCGAAGAAGTCCGTGGCCACGTCTGGGTGAACCGGCCATAGGCAGCCGATGACGGCCGAAGCGCCGGCGGACAGGAACGCGGCGGGCAGGCCGCGCAGATTGTCATTGACGTCGAAGCGACCCAGAGCAGATTCGCAGGAACTCATCGTCACGAGTTCGACGCCCCGCAGGTCGGCCTGGAGAATGTCGTGGGCGAAGACACGACCGTCGTTGTCCGCATCCGGCGACAGGAACAGGCACTGGTACCACGGGGCCCACTCGTTGTGGGCCCCGTGCGCGGCCACGTGGACGTAACGCGCGTCGGCGAGTTCGCCGAGCAGTCGCCGCGGTGTCGCTGCGGCACCCAGAACCGCGTGACCGCGCATCGCCACTGCGACCTGGTCGGCGTGTGTTTCCAGGGCGTTCTGAGCGAGGAGACCGTGCCGGGTTCCCCCGGCCGCGGATGCGAAGGCGACGAGCCCACGCTCGGGCGGACGGTGAGGGCCGGGCGCCGGAGTGCGGAGGAAGCCCAGGCTCGGCACCTGAGTGACGATCCAGTCCTCGGCGAGGGGACGGCCGTTGACCTCCAGGAGGTGGTATGGGAGGTAGTGCAATGGGCCGTTCGGCCAGATGCACAGATGCCGCTTTCCCTGGGCCCGCCAGCCGTCCAGCGAAGCGGTGAAGCCCGCTAGATGTGGGACGCTGTCCTCCCTGAGCCGCTTTTGTGCCTCACGGCTGACAGCCCGGTGCAGGGGGTCCGCGATGATGGCCTGTCTTAGGGCACCGACGTGAAATGCCACCGGGTGTGCGGAGAGAGAGTGCTCTGCGCGCGTGAAGCGAACGAGTCCGGCTTCGAAGTTCGACAGGAGCACGGTGTGGTGCTCCGTGTCGTCGCGTGTCATCGCCATGCCGGACAGAGAGGTCACCGGCGTCTCGGTTCCCTCCCGGCGGGCGTGGCCGAGATACAGCGAGAGCAGGACCGTGTCCTCGGTCAGGAGTGCCTGCAACTCGTCAGGGAACATCATCGGTATGCGGTCCATGCGGCCGGTGGCCAGGAGTTCCTGACTGATCCACCGGTCCGCGGCACGCTGCGTGTTGCGGTGCTCCGCTTCGGCGTCGCTTCCGAGTTCGGACTCGCCGGTACCCACGTAGAAGAGCATGGCCTCTTCGGGGCCCGGCAGTTCGGGCTCGCTCAGCGGTCCGGACAGCTGCGCCTCGTCCGCCCGGATGCGGTCCAGCAGTCGCGAGAGGCTTGCGGAGGGTGTGAACGGGCCGGGCTGTTCGGTGATGACCGTGAAGTCAATCCCTTTGGCGGCTTGGTGAATTGCCATCATCAGGCCGTAAGGGATGGTGGGTCCGCTCAGTTTGAGGATCAGCTGTTGGTACAGATCCCGGAGCTTCCAGCCGATGACTTCGTCGATGCCGCCCCGCAGCCATACGGCGGCGGGGATCAGTGCTGCCACGGCCACGCCGACGCTGCTTTCGTCGGCTGCGAGCGCACTGCGCGATGCGGCATCGAGGCTGTTCAGCGCCATATCGATCTGGCCGCACAAGGCGTAGGCGGCGAGTGCATCGGCGAAGTGACGTGCGGCGAGGGCCTCTTGTCCTGTCCCCGACATGCGCAGCCCCATGTCGTACGAGAGTGTGCCGTCGAGATAGTCCAGTGCGGGACCGCACCGGCGACACAGCTCCGGAGCCAGCTCCCGAGCCTCCGCTGTCAGAGCGCGGCCGATGTGCTCCTCCTCGTCTCCCCTGGCATGCGCGGCGAGGTGGATGAGGGTCGCCGCACGTTCCTCGGGAGGCCAGCCCTCTTCGTCCGCGCGGGTGCGGAGCTGTCCCGCGGCTTCCTCCACTCGGATCAGCCCTGCGAAGCAGCCCAGGCGATTGTCCGCCAGACAGTGCACCTCACTGGCCCAGCGGCGACGACGGTAGGAATCCGCGGGCAAGTCGGGGAGTTCGCGGTCCGCGGCCTCGATCAGCTGGAACTCCAGGTCGGGCCGGCGGACCTCCTCCGCAAGCGTGAGCGCCTCGGCGAAGACGCTCGCGGCCCCCTGCATCCCTTGTCGGTCCCGGATGGCGGCTAGCGGCAATGGCAGGACATCCTGAAGGTCACCGGGCAGCGAGAGCTCACTCAGCAAGCAAAGGACTCTCAGCAGGTACAGATGGGTGAGGGGATCCCTGACCGGGTCCAGCAGGTCGAACGCCTCACGGGCAACCGCCCGGATCTCCTCGTCATGCGACTCCTGCTTGAGACCGGCGACCATGGACAGGGCTTCAGCCAACGCCTTGAGAACACGCCCCCGCTCGTGCTCGCGCGACAGGTCGGCGGCCTCGCGCAGATACCGGACCGCCTCCTCGGCGGCGACCAGTGGAGGAGGCATCTCCGCAGTTTCCGGTGCGACGGAATCGTCGGGGTGGATGGAGCGGCGCCGAGCTTGGCGTTCGCGCCACAGAGCATGGGCCGACTCGAAGGACAGTCCCGACATGTTCCCCACATACGGGCTGACCCGCAGCAGCCCTGCGGCGAACAGTGTCTCGGCGAGTTCAGCGATGTGCTCGGCGCGGCCGCTGTCGCGCAGAACGGCGATCTGTTCGTCCGCCACGGCACAGGCGCGGCGGAAGAGCAGCCCGTCGGCCACCTCGATCAGCGCGAGCCGTCCTGCTTCGACGTAAGCATCGGCCGCCCACCACCAGGGCGTTCCTTGTCCGGCAGCCCAACGGGAGCGCGCGGCCTCCAGAGCGAGGGTCAGCGCCGGCACCGCATCGTACGGCGTGCCGGCCTGTACGAGACGTAAGGCCCCGAGCACCACGGAGCCCACGGCGGCCTCCGAGAGCTCAAGGGACTGATCCTTCACTCGGCGTATGGCCTCGCTCTCGGTCACCACGCGTGACGAGAGCTGCGAAGCAAGATCGACTAAGGCTTCCACCTGGCGCCGGACCACGGGATCGTCCGCATGGTCTGCTCGGTCGTCCTCTGCCGCATGGGCGTCGTTGAACAGCGGAACCCCCGTGGCCTTCCTGGCGTGGGACGTCCGTTCGAGAAGAAGCCTCATCACTCTTCTGAGGTTGGCCAGGTTCGACTCGCGACCATTGCTGTTCGTCAGGTCGACCGCGCGGCGCAGCCACCCGGCCGCTTCCCGCAGCACCGGTACGGCGCCGTCCTCGTCACCCGCTGTCGCCTCCGCTGCTTCCACACGGCGGCCGAGAGTCGAACCAAGCCCGGCCGCCGCACGCGCATACGTAGGGGCGTCCCCGGCAGCGACCGCGAGAGTATCCCGATAGGCCCTCTCGGCTCGGGTGAGATCCTTGATGCCTCTTGAGACCTCGAAGCGTTGTACGAGGGCATCGGCGTAGGACATTCCGCGGCTCGCGCGCCGTACAGCGGATGGCTCCGGGAGAGCGGCGACACGGCCCAGCAGTTCCACCGCGGCATCTGCGTCGGCACTCCGTTCCACCGCGGGACGGTCGGGAAGAGCCGCGCGGTGTTGGAGCGCAAGGCCGTGGACGGTGTCCCGGTATGAGTTGTCATCGCTGTCCGTGACGGTCCTGATCAGGCTGATGGCCTGGTCGAGGGCAGCGATGTCACCTGTCTCCTCAGCATCGACGACCAGATCTGCCGCATGTTGCACCGGGTCGCTCCACGGGTCGTATCCGGTCTCATCGGCGAGCCGGGGCCACAGCTCACGCGGCACTCGCCGGTGATCGACCAGGTAAAGCAGGCCGAATACACCGATGGCTGTCTCAAGGTCCCGGGCTGCAAGGGCGCCGCGCCTCTGCGCCAGGGAGCGGGCCCAGTAGAACGCGGCAATGGTGTGAAGGACATCAGGGTCGGCCTCTTCGGGTCGCCCATTGACCGAGGCGAAGAGTTCCGACGCGACGCCCAAAGCGTCGTCCTCGAGCACACGTCGCGGATCTCCGCCTTCGCCGAACTCCCGTACGCGAGCGGCCAGCTCACTGAGACGCGCATCCTGCACGAATCCCCCGTCCGTTGGAGTACTCATGGTAGTGACGGCGGCACGATCGACCAGGGCGAACCGTCGATCCACACCACGAGCGGGGCGATGATCGAGATTTGGATCGACCGCGCGATGAGAACGCGGCAACCTATCGCAGGTGGCCTGCCGCTGAATAGGGAAAGAGGCGCGCGAGCAGCCCCACGCCAGCGGCCTTCTCGCGCACCTCTGCTACCACTTCCAGCCCGTAAGCCTGTGTCTCCAGCCGGAGTTGAGCCGTTCGACCCTGAGGTCTCCTTCGGGAGTCAGGATGCCGGGCTCATGGGCTCCCATGTCGGCCAACAGGTCGGAGGCGAGCGTGTAGGCCATGGTGATGGCCTCGCGCATGTTGGTGGCGACGGCGACGAGATCCGCCGTGGTCCGTACTGGCGTTGAAGGCAGAGCAACGGCGGAGCCCCACAGGCCGGGGTCCTCCGAGTTGTTAAGGCGCACATCCTTGTCGTCGAAGCGGTGGAGTGCCGTCGCGAGGAGGATTTCGCCCGTCGCGCCGCTCTCCACCGCCCAGGCGGAAGCGGCTTGTACCAACGTCACCAGGTGTAGTTCGAGGCCGATCTGGGACAGTGCGTTGGCGCCGTCGCGGTCGCACTGTGCCTCTTTGTAGTCGAGCGGCATTGCGCCGTAGAAGGAGCCGTCCTGGTGGAGCTGCCCGATAGGGGCGCCCTCGAAGCGGACCTGGCGGCGACCGGCCAGGACGGGATGGCGGGGTTGCATCTTGTCCGTCAACGCCGCTCCAGCCAGCTTGTGGAAGCGTTCAAAGGCCGCGTTTCGCTCGTTCAAGGTGGTCACGGAGTAGTTTCCGCGGATTGTTGGGATGGCGGTCAGGCTGGCCCAGAGGGGGTAGAGGTCGGTGGCGCGGGTGCCGCCATTGGGCAATGGAGTGTTCACGTCGTTCACCAGATAGCGGAGGCCCGCCTCGGCGACATAGTTGAGGCGGGCGATGTCGTCGGACGCGGCTTGGAATCGGTCGCGGTAGCGCTGCGCGATCTCGGATTCGGCGAGGCTCCGGGTTGTTGTGCCGTTCCGGACGTGCACACGGAAGTTGTAGTCGTTGCCCGGAGCGGCGACCGCGTGCGGCGCCTGCGTGCTGCGAGGAACGGTGATCAGCCAGTAGATCCTGCCGTCGTGCTTGGCGGACCGCAGGGAGCGCACGCCGATGTGGGGGACGACCGGCTGGATCCAGTTCGCGAGCACCGAGCGGATCCACTCCTCGCCGCGGCCCTGTGCTGGCTCAAGGGGTGAAAGTTCGTGTGCATGGTCCTTGCTCCCGTCGTCAACGCCGACGACGACCAAGCCGCCGACGGTATTGGCCATGGCACTCACATCTTTCGCGAGTTCCTTCTTGCCCGCGTCGGTGCCCTTGTAGAAGTCCTTCTTCCAGTCGAGGTCGACACCTTCAGGTATCTGGCTGTCGACCGCGCGCTGAAGGTCATCCTCGTCCAGGTCGTCGGGGTGTCGTCCCAATGCGGCTGTGAGTCGTGCGGGCAGAACCATCCGGCACTCCAGTGTTCGCCGTTCTCGCGACTGACTATCGTCAGTCACACAAGGCTAGAAGCAGACTGCTGTGCGTAACCAGGGTTTTGATCCTATGACCGTGCCCCATCGGCTCGCCTCGCACGCCACCGCGCCCAATAGGAATGCCACGGTGCGGTGACTGCATCTACGGCCCTGCCGAACGCAGCCAGGGAGGCGTCCAAGCGAGCCGTGTTTTCCACCTCGGAGACGGCATTCAGCAGATGCTCGGTGGAGTCGACGACGGCAGGATCCGAGCACCGCATGAGCGGGGCCGCTGCGCTAGCGACCCGGCTGAACGGCTCCCGCACGGCGTTTGCGATCTGCTTGCTGGCCCGCCGTTCCAAGCTCAAGAGCTCTGCTGCCCGGCCAAAGCCGACCAGGCCACACTGAGCGTCCGAGCCGCCGGCGATCCGGGCCCGAGCAGCACCGCCCGCGACGGCGAGCACGGCCAGGAGAAACGTCCCTCCGCGAGCGACCGGCCCTTCCCACAGCACGCGGTTGGAGGCTGCCGCCCCCCGCACGTGTTGTAGGAGACAGAGCGTAGATCGCGGTCCCAGTCCAGCTGGGCGATGAGGGCGTCGTCGCCGCGTCGTTGAGGGGACGGTGCCCCGCTGGCGCGGGAGGGATCGCTGCGGCCGTCTCACATGAGGCCCGGTAAGGATCCACTCTGTTGCCAGCCCGGCTCAAGGATGTGACGGACCTGCAAGAGGGAGGCGTGCTCCAGCCACACGGGACACCGCTCCCCAAACTTCCAGGCACTGGCTCGGCATTGAAGACACCTCGCCTTACCGCCGCGGGACTGGCTTATTTGCCTCTTCCGGAGCAGTGATCGCGACCATACCGTGAGTCACACTTTTGCCTTGATCAGCACTCCTTCCTGGTGCCAGGTCAAGGACAGGGAACGGGGAGGGGCACATCATGGATCCGCTGTCGTTTCCGGTGCTTGCCGGAACGGTGTTGACCGAGGCAGTCAAGTTTCTGTTCGACCGCGCAAGTGCGGTGCTAGATAGGCGAGCGGGGCGAGTTCCAATCGAGGAACCGGAGCAGGTAGCCGGGCGATCTGCAGCCCTTCAGGTGCGAGCTGCCGAACTCACGGACGCGCGTCTCGAGCGCCTCAGTCAGGCTCAAGGCGCACTCCGCGTCTATCTATCGCGGCCAAACTTGCTGCAGGGCGATGACGATGACCTTCGCGACCTCCTCGCACAGCTGAGGCGAGACCTGGAAGAGGTGTACGGCTGCGGCCTTCCCTTCGGAGACGAAGAGCGCCCTCGGCCAGGGGCGGAAGTCTCCCAACATGCCGACGAGGTCTCAGGTCAGCAGGTGGGAATCCGCGCTCAGAGCATGACGGCCAACGGCCGAGCCCACGTGGTGCAGACCGCCAAGACCATCACGGAAACCGGCGAGCAGGTCGGGCTGCGCATCGACGGATCAATCGGCTGAGGTTGGCGGCACACCATGAACTTCGAGCACGGCGACTCTCAGACGGCCGGACAAGACCCCAACCCGCGCGGACAACACAATTCGCTGCCTCAAGCGCCGTACCTGTCGGAAGGTGCGGAAACTCCCGCCCCAAGCGACCCAGCTACTGCAGCAGTAGACGACGGGGCGAGCTCTGCTGAGGACTCACCGAGCCCCGTTGACGCGGCTGGCGCTCCGGATCACGAGCCGCTTGCCCAAACAGCTGACAGGCCCCTTAGCTCGCCGCCGGCCCAAGTCATTTTCCCCTCGGGAGCATTACCGCACGAGCCCGAGAAGGCGAAGACCACCCAGTTACATAGTGACTCCGCCCACGAGACAGAGACGCCCTCACCCGCAACCGCCTCGAGCGAGGGCGAGGCGGCCGGCAAGGGCTCTGAGCCAGAACCATCGACACCGCACGAAAGCCAGCGCCGTCACACAGAAGAGCCACCCGCAGCGACGCCAAGCTGGGAAGGGGACTACACGCCTCCGGCGGATGCTTCCTCACAAGGCACAACGCGGGCCGAGCCAGCGGCCCTTGATACCTCCCCAATCGAGCCAAACGGCGCTGATCCCCATGCTCAGCCTGCTCCCTGCTCGCCCCCTGATCTGCCGACAGAGGACTCTTCTGCCGTGTCGCAGCGGCAGGCGCCGGATCCGTCCACGGTAGAAGCCTTTCATCAGGCAGCTCTCCTTCAGCGTGCGCTGATCAACAACGGCGAGATGATCGCTGTAAAGAATGTATTCGAGCAGACGCTCGATACTCATGCACCGATTTCCACTGGGTACCTGGACGTCGTCCGTGAGGTGTACGCCGAGCTGCACACGAAGCTGGACCGGGGCTACTTCGGCGAGAACGAACGCAGCACGTTCGACGACGCCTTCTCGCTTCTGCGACCGGCAGGGTCCGTGCTGGTCCTCAGCCGGCCCTCTGGCACGAGTCGCAACATCACCGCCTACGCCCTCATGTCCCGCCTCTTGAACGACGGACTCATCAAGGAAGTGTGGCCGCTCTCGTTCGGAAGCGCTTCGATCTTTCCTGCAAAGCGTCTGCCACGTGAACACCACCGTGGCTACGTACTTGAGCTTCCCCCGACGAGGACGACTTCGAGATTCACAACTCGTTCGGCGCGAACCTGAAGGATGTCCAGGAGCATCTCAGCCCGCGCAATTGCCGACTCATCGTGATCACGACGCCCGATCAGTGGCGCCGCATCGGCCGCGGCGCTCCGGACAGTGTGGCCCCTGACCTTGGCGCCGCGCGGCCTGCCGACGTAGCGGAGCGATGGTTGCGCGCCGAAGAGCCCAGCTTTCCCGTCGCGGCATGGCTCAAGCACCCACAGATGAGAGCCCTCCTGGACGGCCAGAGCCCGACCGAGGTGCTGCGCATCGTGGACCTCATGCGCGAGGCACGACGGACTGCCTTGCGGACCATCGCTAACCAAGCCATGGGTCTCGATGCGTTGCAGCGCCGCGCCGAAACCGCCGACACCGATGACGCAATCGCCAAGCAAGTAGCCAACGTCGCAGCTGCCCGCAACAACTGGGAAGACCAGCTGTACACATGGCATGAGAAGCCAGACCGAACTAGTTTCCAACGCAACTTCCTGGTGACCGCTGCCGTACTCCGCGGAGCGCCTGTTGGCCACATCTACGCCAAAGCCGCCGACCTCAGCAAGCTGCTTGAGGGCGACGACGTCAAGGTGACAGGACAGCAGGCACCCGGCGTAATCTCCATGACCCGAGCCATCCACGCGGACCGCACGAAGGAAGGTGTACTCAGCTTCCAGCGTCCGCATTGGGACGACGCCGCTCTCGAATACTTCTGGACTGACCGTCCCCTCGCCCGCGTGCCATTCCTAGAATGGCTGGCGCAGGCGCCGCTGGACGAACCAAAAGTGGCCATGGAAAGCGTCGGCATAGACGACCGGCGGGCACTAGCCGAAAGGGTCGGTGATTTCGCTGTCCGCTGGGCAGTCCGCCACCGTCGTCAGGAACCGCTGCAGGAAATCGTCACTGAATGGCACAAGCAGCGCGCTAAGGGGTTGTGGCCCCTTGCCACCTCCCTCTTGGACGACGCCGCCATTCACCCTGCCAGCGCCCCCTACATCCATACAATGTTGCGAGCCTGGGGCAGGCGAAAGACCGAAGTTGCCCTGCCGTTGGCAGTCGTGTCTGTCTGCGCGGGCAAGTTCGGCCGTACCCACACCGGAAAGGCACTACGACGCCTACGGGATGCTGCGGAGTCGGAGCACACTGAGGTGGCAGACGCACTGCAGGCCGCCGTGCGCACTCTCTGGGCGGATGACTCCGTGCGCCCTTTGCTCTTCAAGGACATCGTCGGCTGGTGTGGGAACGCCAAGATCAAGGAAACCGTCGGTCGCCAGACCTTCGCTGCTCTGGCGACCACCACAGACCCCAACAGCGATGGCATCCCGCTGATCCTCGGGAATCCCAACTCCGGAGATGAAGAAGGATTCCGCCCATCGTCAGAGGGTTTGGTCAAGGGTTGGCGAACCCTGTTAGCGGAAGGGCCAGGGCCAACGGGCGCAAGGCAAGTAGACACGGCAGTCTTCCTTTGGCTGGACGCAGCCCTACGGCATCCTCCCCTGAAATCCCTCATCCTCGACTCCTTGCGGAAGGCCGTCGACGTACGAGGCACGGAGGAAGGAAGAGTCTTGCGCGAGACCTTACGCGCCTGCGCACACGGCTGGGTGCAAGGTGAAGACCGCCCCTTCTCCGAGGAACGGGAGGCAGTGCGACAAGAACTGGGCGCCCTCCTCGACGAGGACCTGTACGCCGCAGTGCAGGAGCAGGAGGACCCAGACCCCAGCGGCGATGGCGTCAGGAGCAAGGGGACCGACACCGAGTGAGGCGATTCATTCCCTGGCCGCGACGGAACACTCCGGCAGAAGAGCCGCCAACCCTACCCGCTGTGTGGACGCAAACATTCACCGACCGTCTGGCCAGCAGCGATCCGACGCTGCGGTTCGGTGCGCAAGTACAGGTGACATGGCGGGCAGAGCCCGATGGCACGGCAGTTAATCCCGACGACGCAGCACGTCTCGTTCGGAGAGTCGTAGATGAGGCGGCAGGATCGTGCGACGTATTACGACGTGACGTTGCCGAGCAGGACATCAACGCAGCCCTGCGGGACCAGCTGCCGCTAGCTGGGTACGGCATCGAGGTACTGGATAGCCATGTCCGCCTCGCCATCGATGACTCCACGCAGAGGGCAGCTCTCCTGGCAGAGCGAATGCGCCAGGGCTACGCCCTCGAGGAGGCTCGTCAACGCCAGGAGCAGGAACGTAAGGAAACCCACCTGCGCCTGCAGCGCAAGCGAGAAGAGGCCCAGCGGCACGAGGAACACACTCGTGAGGAGGATCGGCTTCGCCGCGATTACGAACTGGACGCATTAGCCCGCAGGCAAGCGCGAGCGCGTGCGGAATTCCTCCGTAACGAGATCCTCGCCAATCCTGCGTCAGCCCGTCTCTACACACTGCTAGAGCGCTCTGCGGAGCACTGGCCCCGGCTGGGCGGGCCTCCTGCCGGCACGAGTCTTCCGGATTTGGTGCGCGAAGTTCAGGGATGGCAACCACATGCTCGATGGGTAGTCATCGCCCAATTGCTCCACGACTTCGCGACCGGCCTTACAGAGGAAGGCCGCAAGGAATTCGTGACCATCCTCGCAAAGGCTGTCAAGGTGCACGGCGACGAGAAGACAGCCCAAGCGCTCATCGACGCCGCAGGGGAGCAAGAATGCGATTAACCCTGTGGCGATGGGCCCTGGACCCAGCCACAAGCCTCCTAGCTCTGCGCCTCCGGGCTGGGACCCACGGCCGTATGTCGTACGACGCGGCCTGGCGACTAGCCCGCGTCACTCGCTACCCCGACGAGTTGGTCTACCGACTCCACGGCCACGGTCGGGAACCCATGCCATAGAGTGGCCCGGAAATTCTGGGCAGTAGTGAGCACGGCGTGAGTGTGCTGGACTACTCGCTGCTGGTAGTGCTGGGCCACGACTCGTGCAGCGTGGTCGCAGCGCACGCTGCCGCCAAACGAAGTCTCGTGGCCTCTACGGATGCTCTGTACTGGCAGCCAACCTGGTCGGTGGCTGGCACCGCGTGGGTCGGCTCTTGGAGTTGGTGCCGGGCAAATGATTGCGGCGTTCCGTGTCGAAGACCCCCGCCGTCCCGAAAACGCCGGAAGTTTCCGGGACGAGCCAGTGGTCGGGCGCGTTCGCGCAGGTCAGAGCCGCCTCGCTCCCCCACCCACCAGGTGCCTTCTAAGCGCCTGCTGCATCTCGTGCTGCCGCAACATCGACAGCACCGGTCGGGTGCTAGTCGCTGTTCCTCGCTGGGCAGCGGGTATGTCAAAGCCCCGGCGGAGGGCCTGTTGCCAGGGCCGGCGCTCCACCGGGGCGTCCGAGCAATACCAGCTCGCATTCTCGGCCCCGCTCCGGGCATGTGAACCGCGTCGGTTCAGCGGAGGTCGGGTCCGCCCGCCTCGGCGAGCTCGCCAAGCACACTGATCGCCTCGTCAGCGTCGTCCGGGACGTCCGGGTCGGTATCAGGGAACGATCCGGATGCCTCCTCGTCACCGAGATGTGGGTACTTCTCAAGAAGGAACCGCCGCCGGTACGCCACGTCGGCGGCGTCAACGATCCCCTCCAATGTGGTCCAGTTGAGGCTGCCTCCCACGAGGATCCCAAATGCGGGTACGGCTTTGCCGAGTCCCTTCTTGGTAAGGCGAAAGCCGAACGCCTTCGCGAACCGCGCGGAAACCTTGGTGACAACTGCCTCGTTGAGGACCGCCCACGTCTTACCGCGGACGAGTGCTTGAGTGAGCCGTGAGATATCGGCCATCGCGGCGGTCTTGGCGGTGGCCGACGTTGCCGTCCCGGCATTGACAACAGACATCACAAAGAGCTTCTCGGCAGGCTCTTCGGGGTCGTAGCCGTAGAGCAGCGAGATCTGGCCGACGGAGCGAGATGCGAGTCCGAGGACGACTGCGGCATCGGCAGCAAAAGCGCCGACGATTGCACCTCCCGAAGGCGCTGCCGCAGCGCCCGCGGAGGCAGCGGTGACGAGCTGTCCTCCGGAGATCACAAGCCCAGCACCCGCTCCAGCTAGCGCCGCACCGGCGGGGTAGTACCAGCTCGCTGCCCGTCCACGGACAGCATCGACCTGCTCGAGGCCGAGGCGGCGCAGGTCGGACAGTGATGCAACATCGTGCCCGCGCTTCTTGTGGAGCGCCACCACCCGCTTGGAGGAGAGTCCCGCTCGCGAGACCCGTCCCGCCGTCTGCCGCATGGACTGAAAGGCGGCTCCGCTCCAGTCCGGGAGGGCGTCGACGGCTCCGCGAACCCCGGCGCTGACCTTGTGAGCGCCCTTGGCAGCGATTTCCTGTCCACGCGAAACGGCCGATTGGGCCCGTGGGTGGTTCTCCAGGTACTTCGCGGCACGCTTGCCGAGTTCCGCAGCGCCGGTGGCCACTTGCTCGCCAGTGTTTCTCATTACTCGTGACAGCGGGCGGCCCTTGAACCGTTGGATGTCACGCCATGCCGCGAGCTCGTAGTCCGAGGGGTCTGCCATACCGCGATGGTAGTTGCCAAGACCTTCGCGCAGTGCCGCAATGCTGCACCCCGGTTCACGCGCACCACGCAGCTTCATAGAGCCGAAAGAGTGGCCGTCGGCAGTGGGAGTCCCCCTGGGAATTTCCTGGGACTTCCGGCCGCATCAACGGGCATGACCGTGAAACAGCCGAAAGGCCATCAGCGCAGGTCAGCACCCCACAGCCACCCATCGCGGCAGGTCACGGCGCCCCCTGGTCTCTTCCGGGACATCTGACGAGCCGCCCCGGCTGCGGCAGTTCCGGTCGGCCCAGCGCCACCGGCTGCCGTCGGCCGGGGCGTGCCGGAATGGCCGGGATCGCTGGGGTTGCTGGGATCGCCGGTGTCACGCAACCCGTGCGGCGGGCGTCACGACGGCCCGCGCGGTGGGCGTCACAGCGATCCGTGCGGCGTGAGGATGACGAATTCGGCGCCTGCGGAGTCCGTGCAGACGGCGAGGCGGCCGACGCCCTCGGCGGTTTCGGGGCCCATGGAGAGGGTGCCGCCGTTGCCGGTCACCAGGCCGACGGTGGCGTCGCAGTCCTTGGAGATGAAGACCGGGTGCCAGTAGGGCTTGCCCGAGGGGCGAGGAGGTCGGTGGGGACGCCCATGAGGCCGCCGTGCGTGCGGTCGTCGCCGCAGTGCGCGGGGGTGAGCAGGGTGTAGGTGCCGCCGCCGGCGGGGAGCGGCATGTCCTGGGTGTGCCAGTCGAAGACGGATCGGTAGAAGGTCTGGGCGGCGGCCGGGTCGGTGGTGTACAGCTCCGTCCAGCCCAGGCTGCCCGGGGCGTCGGCGGCTTCGAAGCCCGGGTACCGCGCGGGCTGCCAGATGGCGAAGTCCGCCCCCTGCGGGTCCGTGAGCTGCGCGAAGCGGCCGTCGTCGGCGCCGACCATGACCGGCTGCGAACGGACCGCGCCGCCCGCCTGCTCCACCGCCTTGACCGTGGCGTCCGCGTCGGGGGTGTGGAAGTAGATCGTCCAGGCCGACGCGGCGCCGTGCTCGGTGAGCGGGCCGACCGCGCCCACCGCCTTCCCGTCGAGCCGGAAGAGCGTGTATCCGCCCGCCTGCTGGTCACCGAACGGCTCCGACCGCCAGCCGAACACCGCGCGGTAGAAGGCCGTCGCGACCTCGACGTCAGGCGCACCCAGATCGAGCCAGCACGGGGAGCCGGGGACGAAGTCAGTAGTGATCATGGCGTTTCCCTTCGCGGATCCTCTCTGGATTCAGCCTGACATTCGCCACTGACAATCGCCCGTCGGAACGGTGGGTGACCGGCGGGCGGCGGGCCGTGCCCGGCACCGGCCCGCCGTCGGCGTTCAGGTCCGGTAGAGCTCCTTGGCGATGATCGAGCGCTGCACCTCCGTGGCGCCCTCGTAGATACGGGGAGCCCGGACCTCGCGGTAGAGGTGCTCCAGGAGGTGGCCGCGGCGCAGTGCCCGGGCGCCGTGGATCTGGACGGCGGCGTCGACCACGTACTGCGCGGTCTCGGTGGCCAGCAGCTTGGCCATCGCCGAGCGGCGGGCGATGTCGCGGGCCCCGGTGTCGTACGCGGTGGCCGCCGCGTACACCAGGAGGCGGGCGGCCTCGGTGCGGGTGGCCATCTCGGCGAGCTGGTGTCCTACGGACTGCAGGTCCTTGAGCGGGCCGCCGAACGCGGTGCGCGTGCCGGCGTGTGCCACCGCGGCGTCCAATGCGGCCTGTGCCATGCCGACCGCGAACGCGCCCACGCTCGGCCGGAAGAGGTTCAGCGTGCCCATCGCGACGGCGAATCCGCCGTCCACCTCGCCCAGCACGTCCTCGCCGGTCACCGGTGTGCCGTCGAAGACCAGCGTGCCGATGGGGTGCGGGCTGAGCAGGTCCAGGTGCGCGCCGCTCAGGCCGGGCCGGTCGGCGGGCACCAGGAAGGCGGTGACGCCGCGGGACCCCGGCGCGCCACCGGTACGGGCGAAGACGGTGGCGAAGTCCGCCTCGGGCGCGTTGGAGATCCAGCACTTCTCGCCGGTCAGCCGCCAGCGGCCGGGCCCGTCCGGCTCGGCGGCCAGGGACAACGCGGCGGCGTCCGAGCCGGCGTCCGGCTCGCTCAGCGCGAAGGCGGCGACCGCGCGGCCCGCGGCGACCTCGGGCACCCAGCGGGCGCGCTGCGCCTCGGTCCCCGACTGGACGATCGGATAGGTCCCCAGCCCTTGGAGGGCGAGGGCGGTCTCCGCCTCCGTGCACTCCTGGGCGAGGGATTCCCGCAGCAGGCACAGGTCCAGGGCGCGCAGCGGCCCGTCGTCGGGGAACAGGCGGCGCAGCAGGCCGAGTTCGCCGAGTGCCGCCACCAGGGGGCGGTTGACCCGGCCCTCGGTGCCCTTCTCGGCGAGCGGGCTCAGCCGTTCGGCCGTCATGGCGCGCAACGCGGCGCACCATTCCTGCTCGTCCGGTCCCAGCGCGAATACAGTCACGAGTCGGCTCCCTGGTAGCGGTCCTCTATCGCGGTCTGTTGACTGCCGTCACGAACACGTTACGCTGACGACGGATCCGAACGGCAGCCCCCGGGGCGAGGGACAGCCCTTGAGCGACGAGCAGTCCCTTGAACAACAGACAGTTCTGGAGCAGTCTCGACGGCTCGTCGGCCGGTCCCGGCCGGAGGGACGAGCAGCCGACCGAGCCGGCCACCCGGCCGTCCTAGGGGGCGCACCGCCATGGAGCCACGGTCCTCGGCCCACACCGACACCTTCGCGCGCGACCGGCTGCCACCCCGCGAGCAGTGGCCGCACCTGACCGACCTGGGCTATCCCGACCGGCTGAACTGCGGCGCCGAGTTGCTGGACGGCACCCTCGCCCGGCACGGCGCCGACCGGCCCGCGCTGCGCGACGCGGCCGGCCGGGTCTGGACGTACGGGGACCTGCGCGCCCGGGTGGACGCGATCGCGCACGCGCTCACCGGCCCGCTGGGCGTCCGCCCCGGCAACCGCGTCCTGCTCCGCGGCCCCACCACCCCCTGGCTGGCCGCCTGCTGGCTGGCCGTGATGAAGGCCGGGGCGGTCGCGGTGACGGTGCTGGCCTCCCAGCGCCCCGACGAGCTCGCCACGATCTGCGGGCTGGCGCAGGTACAGCACGCCCTGTGCGCGGCCGAGGCGGTCGACAACCTCACCAAGGCCGGGGTTCCCGGGCTGCGCATCACGACGTACGGCGGCGACGGACCGGGCGACCTGCGGCACCTGGCCCGGCCCGGCGGCGCCCCGTACGAGGCGGTGCCGACCGCGGCCGACGACGTCGCGCTGATCGCCTTCACCTCCGGCACCACCGGCCGCCCCAAGGGCTGTCTGCACTTCCACCGGGACGTGCTCGCCATCGCGGACACCTTCTCCGCGCAGGTCCTGCGGCCCACCCCGGACGACGTGTTCGCCGGCAGCCCGCCGCTGGGCTTCACCTTCGGCCTCGGCGGCCTGGTCATCTTCCCGCTGCGGGCCGGCGCCTCGGCCCTGCTCGCCGACTGGGGCGGTCCGGAGCGGCTGCTCGGCGACATCGCCCGGCACCGGATCTCGGTGCTGTTCACCGCGCCGACCGCCTACCGCGCGATGCTCCCCCGGCTCGCCGGCCACGACGTGTCCTCGCTGCGCCGCTGCGTGTCGGCCGGGGAGAACCTGCCCGCCGCCACCTGGCAGTCCTGGTACGAGGCGACCGGCCTGCGGATCATCAACGGCATCGGCGCCACGGAACTGCTGCACATCTTCATCGCGGCCGCCGACGAGGCGATCCGGCCCGGCACGACGGGCCTGCCGGTGCCGGGTTTCGAGGCGCGGGTGGTGGACGCGGACGGCGCCCCGGTGCCGGACGGCGAACCCGGACTGCTGGCGGTCCGCGGCCCGACGGGCTGCCGCTACCTCGCGGACCCGCGGCAGACCGAGTACGTACGGGACGGCTGGAACCTCACCGGCGACACCTATGTCCGCGAGCCGGACGGCTACTTCCGCTATGTGGCCCGCGCGGACGACATGATCATCTCGGCCGGGTACAACATCGCCGGTCCCGAGGTGGAGGACGCGCTGCTGCACCACCCCGACGTGACCGAGGCGGCGGTGGTCGGACGGCCGGACGAGGAGCGCGGGCAGGTGGTGGTCGCCCACGTCGTCCTGCGGGCCGGCGTGCCCCGGGGGCCGGACACCGTCGCCGCGCTGCGCGCGTTCACCAAGTCCCGCATCGCCCCGTACAAATGCCCGCGCGAGATCGTCTTCCACAGCGCGCTGCCGCGCACCCCGACCGGCAAGCTCCAGCGCTTCCGGCTGCGCGCGCCGGACGGGGCGGGCGCCCCGGCCCGCGGGCCGGACCCGGTCGCCGATCTACAGTGATCCGGTGACCGACCAGCAGACACAGCGCACCCCACGGTCCCTGATCGTCACCTTCTACGGTGCGTACGGGCGCGACGAGCCCGGCCCGGCGGACCAGGCGGCCGGGCCGGTGCCGGTCGCCGCGCTGATCCGGCTGCTCGGCGTGCTGGGCGTCGACCCGCCGTCGGTACGTTCCGCGGTTTCCCGCCTCAAGCGGCGCGGCCTGCTCGTCCCCGGGCGCACCGTCACCGGGGCGGCCGGCTACGGGCTGTCGGACGCCGGCCGCCAGCTGCTGGACGACGGCGACCGGCGGATCTTCGGCCGGCCCGCCGCGCGGCTGTCCGACGGCTGGGTGCTGGCCGTCTTCTCCGTCCCCGAGGAGGAGCGGCACAAACGGCACCTGCTGCGCTCACGACTGGCCCGGCTGGGCTTCGGTACCGCCGCCCCGGGTGTGTGGATCGCCCCCGCGCACCTCTACGAGGAGACCCGGCACACCCTGGAGCGGCTCGAACTCGCCCCGTACGTCGACCTGTTCACCGGTACGCACGCGGGTTTCGCGCCGACGGCCCGGTCGGTGGCGCGCTGGTGGGACCTGGACGCCATCGCCGCGCAGCACCGCGCCTTCCTGGTGGAGCAGGAGCCGGTGCTGCGCCGGTGGTCACGGCGGCGCACGGTGCCGGGCGAGGCGGCCTACCACGACTATCTGCTGGCCCTGGACGCCTGGCGCCGCCTGCCGTACGCGGATCCCGGACTGCCCTCTCCCCTCCTGCCGGAGGACTGGCCGGGCGGCCGCGCCGCGGAGGTCTTCGGCCGGCTGCACGGCACCTTGCAGGCGGCGGGCGCCCGTTACGTGCGTGAGGTGACGGCAGGACCGTGAGGTACGCGGGGACGGTGAAGGGCCGTCAGCGTGCCGGACCACACGGCGCACCATGCGCCGGACCGGGCCTCAGCGGCGGCGCTGCACGGCCCGCGCGGCGCCCGCGGCTCCGGCGGCCATGGCGGGACGCGGCCGGGCGGCGGCGATCACCGACACCACGTCCTTGAACGAACTGCACATCCGGGTGCCGGCGACCGCGGCCAACTCGCCGAACGTGCCGACTCCGTACGTCACCGCGACCGGCTCCATCCGCGCGGTGACCGCCATCCTCATGTCCCCCACGGTGTCCCCCACGTACGCGGTCTGCCAGGCCGCGACCCCCAGCCGGCCGGCCGCCCGCAGCACCATCTCCGGGTGCGGCTTGCCACGCCGGACCATGTCCTGGCCGATGACCGGCCCGACCAGGTCGCGGATGCCCATGACGTCGAGCAGCGCCTCGGCGCTGCGGGTGGGCTTGGACGTGGCGACCGCCAGCTCGACACCGTGGGCACGCAGTGCGGACAGTCCCGCGCTCACGCCGGGGAAGAGCAGCTGCGGCCCCTGGCAGAGCACCTCGTAGGAGAACAGTTCGCGGTAGCGGTTGATGGCGGCCTGCACCCGGCCGTCGTCCTCGGGGCAGCCCAGCAGCCGTCCGAAGGCCGGGCCGGGCGGCTTGCCGATGGCCGCCGCCGCCTGCCGTGCGGTCACCGAGCAACCCTGCTCCGAAGCCACCTTGACCAACAGCTTGCTGATGGCGGGCAAGGTGTTGGCGAGGGTGCCGTCCAGGTCGAAGACGGCGGCTCGGAGCGTGTCGACTCCGGTACCCCGTGCGCCTCTCACGGGACGTTCGCGGACTTCCGTTGCTACGCGCATGGCTGGAGACCTTTCGGGTTCCGGTGGGGGTGCGGGTTCGGGTGACGTTGCCGGCTCTGCTGATGGGGCGGCGGCCCGCGGTCGACGACTCGTAACGGCTGAGGCGGTCTCGCCATGGCGCACCGCTGTCCAACGGCGGCACGCGACCGACGGGGCGGCTGCAACGGAAGGGAACGTCCCGTTTACCGCCTTCGGAGATTTAAAAACCGCCTGCGCTGTTTGTCAATGCGCCTTGGTCACTCCCTGACGGGTCGACAACGCCCATCCTGGCGTTCAGACTGGGGACACACGCTTCACAGGGGCCGCCGATGCCCCCGAACGGGCGGCGGACCGTCGACTTCCCGTCAGGAGGCGCGAGTTCCGGCCAAACCCCTGAAGCATATCGAACCGCATGGTTGGTTTTCTATGTAGACTGCAATCAGCTCGCAGCCGTACTAGAGACGGGACGGACACCGTGCCCACCCAGCATCGCGCCATCCAGAGCCGCCAGGCACTCATCCGCTCGGCCGCCGAGACCTTCCTGGAGAAGGGGGTCCCGGCCGCGGGCATGGTCGAGATCAGCCGGCGGGCCCGCCTGAGCAAGGGCGCCCTCTACTTCCACTTCACGTCCAAGGACGACCTGACCCTCGCGGTGCGGGACTCCGCGCTCGCCACCCTCCAGGAGATCGAGGACGCCTTCACCCGCTCCCCGGAGCCACTGCCGCACGCCGTACGGGACTTCGCCGTCGAGCTGTTCGGCCGGGTGCGGACCGACGCCGTGCTGCGCGCCGGACTGCGGCTGCGGCCCGAGACCGCGCCGGGCCTCGGCATCTACGCCCTGGAGCAGCGCTGGTACGCGCTCTTCCTCGACAAGGCGGTCACCTGCGGCACCGGCAGCCCCGGCGGACCGGCCGCGGCGGACGCGCCGGATGCCGAACCGCGGCGCACCGCCCAGCTGCTGACCTCGGTCGTGGTGGGGCTGCTGCACCTCGGCGGCGAGGACGGCACCTGGTGGGACGAGGAGGCCGTGGCCGGGCTGTGGGCACTGCTGCCGGAGGCCCCGGACCGGGTGCCGGCCGCCGGCATTCCCGCACCGGCACAACTGCCCGCGGCCGGCTGATCCCAGGCCGCCGCGCCGCACCGGACCGTCGCGCCACACCGGGCCGCACCCGCGGCCCCTCTTCATGCCTCCGGCGCACGCACACCGCACCGACACCAACGGGCGTCCGTTTCACCGGGCGTCCCCCGTCGCCACTCCATGAACACCGCGCCGATGCCGGCACGTCGATGCCGTCCGGCGCCAGCAGCCACCGCCGTCCCCCTGCTCGGCGGTGAACTTCCGCCCCGCACAAGGACGGTGCCCGGGTACGCCGGGCATGCAGCCGCCGCCGTGACCCGCGAGCCGACGTGCGTGCGGCGGCGGGACCGGCCTTCCTCCACGAAGTGCCCCACGCCCGCCGGGCCTTGGGCACGGGCGGCGCGCGGGTTCAATACCGCATGGTTGGCTTCTTTATCATGGCGCAAATAGACTGCGCGGCCACGAGCGGCGGTCGAAGGCTAAACAACTCCAAGAGTGCATGCGGAGGATGATCTGTGGTCAAGCAGGAACGCGCACTGCGCACCCGACGCACGGTCCTCGAAGCAGCGGCTCATGTTATAGGACATCGCGGCTACCAGGCGGCCACCATGGCCGAGATCATCCAGCGTGCCGGCGTCACCAAAGGGGCGGTGTACTTCCACTTCACGTCCAAGGACGCGCTGGCCCGCGCCGTCATCACGGAGCAAGCCGAACCGTTCCTCCCACAGGTCAGCGCGTCCCGCCTGCAGGACGCCATCGACTTCACGCACCAGGTGTCCCTGGCGCTGCGCAGCGACCCCATGCTGCAGGCCGGCACCCGGATCGCGGTGGAGACGACCTTCAGCGAGGAACCGCTGATGCCGTATCAGGTGTGGACGGACATCATCACGACGATGTTCGGCGAGGCCCGGGACAACGGGGAATTACTGCCCGGCGTGACTCCCGAACGGGCGGCCGAGTTCTTCGTCGCCGCCTACATGGGCGTGCAGTTGTTCTCGCGGGCCGCCACCAATCGCGCCGACCTCCCCGAGCGGGTCACCGCACTGTGGAAGCACACCCTGCCGGGGCTGGCCGCGCCCGGCGCGCTGAGCCACCTCGATCCGCGCGGTCGCCGGACGCAGATCCGCATCTGACCCTCACCGCACTCCGACATGCGGCCCTGGGACATGTGGCCCCTGGCAAACAAACCACATGGTCCGTATCTTAGTCCCTCTGGGCCGTCGTCGATCGTTCGCCCGTGAGGGCGCTGAGCGCCGCACCGCAGAAAGGGACGCCTATGGCCAGCGCCACCCTGATGCCCTCCTCCTCACCCGATCAACACCACCGGCAGCGCCGGTGGGCGGGAGGAATCCGACCGACCTCGCCGCACACCCCGGTTCTCGGCGAGTACGGACACCGCACCACCGACTCCGAGGTGTTCCTCACCAACTGGCGGCGCGGTTCCGGCGACAGCTGGGTGGTGAGCGCCCAGTGGCCGGGGGCCCACGGCTTCTACGCACCGGTCGGCGGGCTGCACGATCCGCTGCTGTTGATCGAGACCGTGCGGCAGGCGGGGATATTGCTGAGCCATGTCGCGCACCGGGTACCGCTCGACCACCCCATCGCCTGGCAGCACGTCCGCTACGCCCTCGCCCCGCACGCGCTGCGCACCGCCGACGCACCGGCCGAGGTGGAGCTGCGGATCACCGACCATGACGTGGTGCGCCGCGGGAAGCGTCTGATCAGCGCTCGCCAGGAGTTCCGCGTCCGGTGCGACGGCGCCCACCTGGCCCATGCCCGGCTGATCTCCTCCTGTCACAGCCCGGCGGTCTACCGCCGGCTGCGCGGCAGATACAGCGACCTGGCGTTCGCCAACTCCCGTCGGCTGCCGGTGCCGGAGCCGGTCGGCCCGCGGCTGGTCGGCCGGGACCACGAGCGTGATGTGGTGCTCTCCCCCACCGACCACCCGGACCGCTGGCAACTGCGGGTCGACACCTCCCACCCGGTGCTCTTCGGCCATCCCGTCGACCACGCCCCCGGCATGCTGATGGTCGAGGCCGCCCGGCAGGCCGCCCAGGCGGTGACGCCCGGCGTGCCGACCCTGCCGGTCGCGCTGGAGTGCTCCTTCGAGCGGTACGCCGAGCTGGACGCGCCGAGTTGGGTGTGGGCGCGCACCCCGGAACCGGCCACGGCCGGCGGCGCGCGACGGGTCGAGGTCGGCGTGGAACAGCACGGAAGACCGGTGGCCGCCGCGCGGATCACCGGTGTGCCGGTGCCCTGAGGGGCCGGCTCCCCAGCGGCCCCGCCCGCGCTGCCCGTGCCTCCCCCGTCACCGCAGCGTGAGGCGGGGCTTCGGTGCGTCGGTGCGCCCGGTGGGCGGGGTGCGGCTGCCCGCCTGGTAGGGCAGCGGCCAGGGGGCGCCCGGGCCGGTGTAGCCCTGCTCGGCGGCGGCGTGCAGGGTCCAGTGCGGGTCGTAGAGGTGCGGTCGGGCCAGCGCGCACAGGTCGGTGCGCCCGGCCAGGACGAGGGAGTTCACGTCGTCCCAGGAGGAGATCGCGCCGACCGCGATGACCGGCACGCCGAGGGCGTTGCGGATCCGGTCGGCGAACGGCGTCTGGTACGAGCGTCCGTAGTCGGGGCGTTCGTCGGAGACGACCTGCCCGGTGGAGACGTCGATGGCGTCGGCGCCGTGCTCGGCGAACGCGCCCGCGAGGGCCACCGCGTCCTCGGCGGTGGTGCCGCCGTCGGCCCAGTCGGTGGCGGAGATCCGGACGGTCATCGGCCGGTCGTCCGGCCACACCTCGCGCACCGCGTCGAAGACGTCGAGCGGGAAGCGGAGCCGGCCGGCCAGGGAACCTCCGTAGGCGTCGGTGCGTTGATTGGTCAGCGGGGAGAGGAATCCGGACAGCAGATAGCCGTGGGCGCAGTGCAGTTCGAGGAGGTCGAAGCCACAGTCGGCGGCGCGTCGTGCGGCGTCGGTGAACTCCCGCCGGATATCCGCGAGTTCCTCGGTGGTCAGCTCGTGGGGGCGCTGGCTTCCGGGCTTGTAGGGGAGGGGGGACGCGGCGACGAGCGGCCAGTTGCCGGTGTCGAGCGGTTCGTCGATGCCGTCCCACATCAGCTTGGTGGAGCCCTTGCGGCCGGAGTGGCCGAGCTGTACGCCGACCGCGGTGCCGGGCGCCCGGGTGTGCACGAAGTCGGTGACGCGGCGCCAGGCCGCCGCCTGTTCGGACGTGTAGAGACCGGCGCAGCCCGGGGTGATCCGGCCCTGTTCGCTGACGCACACCATCTCGGTCATCACGAGTCCGGCCCCGCCGAGGGCCCGGGCGCCGAGGTGTACGAGGTGGAAGTCGCCGGGGACGCCGTCCTCGGAGGAGTACATGTCCATCGGTGACACGACCACGCGGTTGCGCAGGGTGAGTCCGCGCAGCCGGAAGGGCGTGAACATCGGCGGGGTGCCGGCCGGGATGCCCGCCTCGTCCTCGACGGCGGCGACGAATCCGGGGTCGCGCAGCCGCAGGTTGTCGTGGGTGACGCGACGGCTGCGGGTGAGCAGGTTGAAGGCGAACTGGCGCGGCGGCTGGTCGACGTACCCGGCGAGCTCCTCGAACCACGCGAGGCTGGCGCGGGCGGCCCGCTGGGTGGAGGCGACGACGGGCCGGCGCTCCGCCTCGTAGGCGGCGAGGGCCTGGGGGATGTCGGGCTGCTCCTGGAGACAGGCGGCCAGCGCCAGGGCGTCCTCGACGGCGAGTTTGGTGCCGGAGCCGATGGAGAAGTGCGCGGTGTGCGCGGCGTCGCCCAGCAGCACGGTGTTGCCGTGCGACCAGCGCTCGTTGACGACGGTGCGGAAGGCGATCCAGCTGGAGTTGTTGGACCGCAGGGCCCGGCCGCGCAGGGCGTCGGTGAAGACCTTGCCGCACCACTCCACCGACGTGCGCTCATCCGCCCGGTCCAGCCCGGCGGCCCGCCAGACCTCCTCCCGCATCTCCACGATGACGGTGCTGGCACCGGCGGCGGACGCGGGGGCGGCGGACTCCGCGGCAGGGCGGGCGTGGGGCGGGGTGGGTCCGGCGTCGGCGGAGGCAGGAGCGGGGGTGGGGGTGGAGGTGGGGGCGGCGTAGGGATAGGCGTGGAGCTGGACGACGCCGTGCTCGGTCTCGGCGATCTCGAAGCGGAAGGCGTCGAAGGCGAAGTCCGCGGCGAGCCAGATGTAGCGGCAGCGGTGGGTGGTCAGCTGCGGCCGGAAGACGTCGGCGTGCGCGGTGCGGGTCGCGCTGTGCACCCCGTCGGCGGCGATGACCAGGTCGTAGTCGCGGGCCAGTTCGGCGGCGGGCGGCGCCTCGGTGCGGAAGCGCAGCTCCACGCCGAGGCTGCGGCAGCGCCGGTGCAGTACGGCCAGCAGCCGGCGCCGGCCGAGTGCGGCGAAGCCGTGCCCGCCGGAGGTGAGGGTGCGGCCGCGGTGCACGATGTCGATGTCGTCCCAGCGGACGAACTCCGCCTGGAGCGCGCGGTAGACCTCCGGGTCGGCGTGCTCGATGCCGCCGAGCGTCTCGTCGGAGAGGACGACGCCGAAGCCGAAGGTGTCGTCGGGGGCGTTGCGCTCGAATACGGTGATCTCGCGGGTGGGGTCGAGCCGTTTGAGGAGCGCCGCGGCGTACAGTCCGCCCGGTCCGCCGCCGATGACCGCGACCCGCATGGCTATTTCCCCTGCCACTTGGGCGTCCGCTTCTCGGTGAAGGCGGCGTGGAATTCCGCGTAGTCGGCGCTGTTCATCAGCAGTGCCTGGGTCGCGGCGTCCATCTCCACGGCGGCGGCGAGCGGCATGTCGAGTTCGGCGGTGAGCAGCGCCTTGGTCTGTGCGTGCGCCAGCGCGGGTCCCTCGGCGAGCCGCCGGGCGAGCGCCGCGGCCGCCTCGTCGGCCCGGCCCTCGTCGGCCAACTCGCTGATGAGACCGAGCCGTTCGGCCTCCGGCGCCCGGACCGCGTCGCCGAGCATCAGCAGCCGGGTGGCGTGTCCGAGCCCGATGACCCGCGGCAGCAGATAGGCCGCGCCCATGTCACCGCCGGACAGCCCGACCCGGGTGAAGAGG
This sequence comes from Streptomyces endophytica, assembly GCF_026153355.1. Lineage (GTDB taxonomy): Bacteria > Actinomycetota > Actinomycetes > Streptomycetales > Streptomycetaceae > Streptomyces > Streptomyces endophytica. The sequence goes on from NZ_CP110636.1 coordinate 6,805,239, forward strand.
AACGCGAAGCGGGCCGAGGGGTCGGCGACCCGGAAGTCCGCGGCCAGTGCGAGCACCGCACCGGCACCGGCCGCGACGCCGTGCACCGCCGCGATCACCGGGAACGGTGCCTCCCGCACGGCCCGCACGACCTGCCCGGTCATCCGGTTGAAGTCCAGCAGCTGGCCGGTGTCCATGCCCAGGGTGGCGCCGATGATCTCCTCGACATCACCCCCCGAGCAGAACCCGCGCCCCTCCCCCGCCAGCACGAGGGCGCGCACCGAGCGCTCCCGGGACAGCTCGGCGAGCAGATCACGGAGATCGGCGTACGCCTCGAAGGTCAGCGCATTGAGCTTCTCCGGTCGCGCCAGGGTGACCGTGGCGACCCCGTCCTCCCTGGTCACACGGATGTGCTGCCAGGCCTCTGTACTTCGGGCGGATCCTGCGAACGGACTCATCGGACTGCCTGCCCCTTCGGCGGGTCGGCCGGTGGTGCTCTTCCGGATGCCCTTCGAAGCTATCACTGTTCTGTGACTGTCGTCATGAGGGCGCGATATCGGGAACGCTGCGGCCGTCGGGAATTCCGTACGCATCGGGAATGCCTCGCCCTTTGGAATGCCGCGCCCCTCGGGGACACGGCGCCCGTTGGAGGCGCCCTGCGCATGGGGGACGCCGCGCCCGGCGGGGACGCCGTGCGCATCGGGAATGCCTCGCCCGTCGGGAATGTCGCGCGCATCGGGAATGCCGCGCCCCGCCTTCGCGTTGTCGGCCCCGAGGGGGCGCTCGCGACCACTAGGGGATCCGTTCCCCTGCCCCCTAAGGCCCTCCCCCGACCACCCCTGATCCAGCGCGACGGCACCATCGGGTCACCGCTCGCCCGCCGCCGCGGGGTCGCTCTCGCCCTCCGCCTGCGGGGGCACGCCTCGCCCGCCGCCTGCTGGTCACCGATCGCCCGGCCCGCGCCCGCTACCCGTTGCCCGTACGGCCCAGCCTGTACTCCCCGCCCCCGTACGAGCCCGCGCCCGGTCCGCCGGGTCGAAGGTCCCGCCCGTTCGGGACTTTCGTCCTGCGTCGCGTATGACCTGGGTCACTTTCCTTGCGGCCGCCCGGCCCTCCCCCGGCCGCCCCCGCGCTTCCTACGGTGGAACCGTCCGAGCCCGCCCCTCGCGAACGGAACGTCGCGCGCATGCTGGAAACGCCTCCGTCGTCGAACTGGCGCATCGCGCTTCCTCGGGGCGCGACGGCGGTCCCCATCGCCCGTGCGATGGTCCGCTGCGCCCTCCAGGACCTGGGGACCACGGCGGACCGCACCACCGCTCAGCTGCTGACCGCCGAGTTGGTCGCCAACGCGCTCAAGCACACCGGCGGCGATCACCCCATCGAGCTGGTGGTGGAGCGGGGGCCGGACGGGTGCCAGGTGGAGGTGCACGACGGCGACACGGTGCTCGTCGAAGGGCTGGGAGAGCCGGCGCCGATGGCGATGCTGATGTCGGCGGCCGGGCCGGGCGAGCCGCTGCCGATGACCGGACCGCGCGCGACCGGACCGGGCACAACCGGACCGGGCACGACCGAGCCAGGCACGACCGGACCGGGCGCACCGCTCCCAGCCCCCGCCGCTCCGGTAGCCGCAACCGCACCCCGCGTCCCAGCCATCCGGAACCGCGGGCTGCTCCTGGTGCGTTCCCTCAGCTCCGGCTCCGGTTGTCGGCGCACCCAGGACGGTAAGGCGGTGTGGTTCACCCTTCCCGAGGTGCACCGGACGCGCCGGCGCTGACCGCCGCCCCGCGCTCCTTGCCGTCGTCCCTCTCGTCGTCCTTCTCGCCGCTCTTCTCGCCGCTCTTCTCGTCGTCCTTCCCGTCGCCCCTCTGGCCGTCCTCCTCGCCGTCCGCAGCCGGCGCGGAGGCCGACCCGAGCCCGCCGCCCCCGGCGCCCTGGCCGAGGCGGGAGTGGCGGCGTCCGTAGAGCGCGTAGACCAGCGCGCCGGCCACCAGGAACGCCACGAACTGCAGCCAGGTCGCCGGTCCGGTCCCGTAGACCAGGTAGCCGCAGAACGCGATGCCGAGGATCGGGCTGAGCGGGAAGAACGGGACGCGGAAGCGGCGCGGCAGGTCGGGACGGGTCCGGCGGAGCACCAGCACGCTGAGATTGACCGCCGCCATGACCGCCAGCGTCCCGATGGTGGTCAGGTTCATCACGACGTCCAGGGGGACGACCGCGGCGGGCACCGCAAAGACGGCCGCGACGATCCAGGTGTTGGCGACCGGCGTGGACGTACGCGGCGAGATCCGTTCGAAGACGCGCGGGACCAGTCCGTCCCGGGACATCGACATCAGGATGCGGGTCTGCCCGTACATCACCGCGAGAACGACGGACGCGATGGCGACCACCGCGCCGAAGGCGATCACGCCGCCGCCGAGTGCGGAGTGGGTGACCCGGTTGACGATCAGCGACAGCGCGGCCGGCTGGTCGGCCACCTGGTCGGAGGAGAGCGCGCCGATGGCGGAGACCGCGACCAGGCAGTACAGCACGGTGACCACGCCGATGCAGATCATGATCGCGAGCGGGATGTTCCGCCGCGGGTTCCTGACCTCTTCCCCAGCCGTGGTGATCGCGTCGAAGCCGATGTACGAGAAGAAGGCGACCGAGGCGCCGGAGGTGATGCCGGCGATGCTCTGCGGTGCGAACGGCGAGAGGTGGCCGGCCCGGAAGGCGGTGAGGCCGATCGCGCAGAACAGCACCAGGATCGCCAGCTTCAGCACCGCCATCGCGGCGGTCGCGCGGGCGCTCTCCCGGATCCCGCGGACCAGCAGCAGCGCGGCGAGCAGGATCACGACGACGGCGGGGACGTTGACGATCCCGCCCTCACCGGGCGGGTTGGAGAGTGCGGCCGGCAGCTGCCAGCCGGTCAGACTGCCCAGCAGTTCGTTCAGGTACTGGCCCCAGCCGACGGCCACGGCCGACACCGAGACGCCGTATTCGAGCAGCAGGCACCAGCCCACGAGGAAGGCGGTGCGCTCGCCGAGGGTGGCGTACGCGTAGGAGTACGAGCTGCCGGACACCGGGATCGCGCCGCCCAGTTCCCCGAAGGAGAAGGCGGTGAAGACGCAGGTGACGGCGGCCAGCAGGAAGGAGACGATGACCGCGGGGCCGGCCTCGGCGACGGTGTCGGACAGGCCGACGAAGATGCCGGTGCCGACGATGGCGCCGATACCGAAGCAGACGAGCTGGAAGAGGCCCATGCTGCGCTGGAGGCCGTTGCCTTCCCGGTCCGCGCCCGATTCGGCGACGAGGAGGTCGGGGGACTTGATGCGCAGGCCGGAGGGACCAGGGGCACGCATGGGAGTTCTCTCTCTGGTGGTGCGGTGCGCGTGGCACGGGTGGGCCACGCACGAAGCGGGGTCCGGACCGGTGGGTCCGAACCCCGCGAGCGGCTCGATGGTAGCTGCCGGAGCCGCATGATCGCCCTGTCGGGCGTATGCCTATGCAGTGTGATGTTGCCGACGGCCGACGAGCGGCCGTACCGCGACGCCCCTGGCCGAAGAAACCTGAGAGACCGGAGAGACCGGAGAGACCAGAGGGGGCGAAGCCCTCCGACTCCCCTGGCCGGAGAGACCGGGCACAGAGGTGAAGCCCGCCGCCGCTAGCCGGCGAGCGTCGCGACCAGTACCGCCTTGATGGTGTGCATCCGGTTCTCCGCCTCGTCGAAGACGACCGAGTGCGCGGACTCGAAGACCTCGTCGGTGACCTCCAGCGAATCGAGGCCGTGCCGTGCGTGGATGTCCCGGCCGACCGCCGTGCCCAGGTCGTGGTACGCGGGCAGGCAGTGCAGGAACTTCACGTCCGGCTTGCCGGTGGCGCGCAGCACGTCCATCGTGACCGCGTACGGGGCCAGCAGCGCGATCCGCTCGTCCCACACCTCCTTGGGCTCACCCATGGACACCCAGACGTCGGTGGCGACGAAGTCCGCCCCGCGCACGCCCTCGGCGACGTCCTCGGTGAGGGTGATCCGGGCCCCGCTGGCGTCGGCCAGCTCGTATGCCCGGGCGATCACCGTCTCCTCGGGCCACAGCTCCTTCGGCGCGACGATCCGTACGTCCATGCCGAGCAGGGCGCCGGTGACGAGGTAGGAGTTGCCCATGTTGTTGCGGGCGTCGCCGAGGTAGGCGAAGGCGGTCTCCTCCAGGGGGCGGCCGTGGCCGTGTTCCACCATGGTCAGAACGTCGGCGAGCATCTGGGTCGGGTGCCAGTCGTCGGTCAGCCCGTTGAAGACCGGTACGCCGGCGTGGGCGGCCAGTTCCTCGACGTCGGACTGGCGGCTGCCGCGGAACTCGATGCCGTCGAACATCCGGCCCAGCACCCGCGCGGTGTCCTTGACCGACTCCTTGTGCCCGATCTGCGAGCCGGACGGGTCGAGGTAGGTGGTCGAGGCCCCCTGGTCCGCGGCCGCGACCTCGAAGGAACAGCGGGTCCTGGTGGAGGTCTTCTCGAAGATCAGGGCGATGTTCTTGCCGCGGAGGCGGGGGACCTCGGTGCCGGCGCGCTTCGCCGCTTTCAGCTCGGCCGCGAGGTCGATCAGTCGGCGGAACTCCTCGGCGCTGAAGTCCAGCTCCTTGAGGAAGTGGCGGCCCGTGAGATCTATCGCCATCGGTCGGCTCCTGTTTAGCAGCGGTCGGGGGACGGGGTTGGAAGTGTATACGACATGCCGTATCTATATACGACGACCGGTCTCCGTGCGGCTGCACGCCATGTGCGCCCCGCCCACCGCCGCCGCACGCCTCAGCCTGCCCCGGGCACCGCATCCCTCGCCACCGGACAGCTCATACAGCGCGGACCGCCCCGCCCGCGCCCCAGCTCGCTCCCCGGAATCGTGATCACCTCGATGCCGCGCTTGCGCAGAAACGTGTTCGTGGTGACGTTCCGCTCGTAGGCCACCACCACGCCGGGCTCCACGGCGAGCACGTTGCAGCCGTCGTCCCACTGCTCGCGCTCCGCGGAGTGCACGTCCTGGGTCGCGGTCAGCACCCGGATGTCGGACAGTCCCAGCGAGGCCGCTATGGCGCGGTGCATGTGCTCCGGCGGGTGATCGGTGACCTTGAGGTCCGTCTCGCCCGAGCCGGGCTCGATGGTGTACGAGCGGAGCATGCCGAGCCCCTCGTACTGGGTGAAGGTGTCCCCGTCGATCATGGTCATGACGGTGTCCAGGTGCATGAACGCCCGCCGCTTGGGCATGTCCAGCGCCACGATCGTGCGCGCCGAACCGGCCGCGAACAGCCCGCGCGCCAGCAGTTCGACGGCCTGGGGAGTGGTCCGCTCGCTCATCCCGATCAGCACCGCACCGCTGCCCATGACCAGGACGTCGCCGCCCTCGATCGTCGAGGGGTAGTCCGCCTGCCCCTCCGACCAGACGTGGAAGTCCTCGCCGCGGAAGAGCGGGTGGTAGCGGTAGATCGCCTCGTAGTGGACGGTCTCGCGCTGCCGGGCCGGCCAGCGCATCGAGTTGATCGACACCCCGTCGTAGATCCAGGCGGAGGTGTCGCGCGTGAAGAGGTGATTGGGCAGCGGACCCAGCAGGAAGTCGTCCAGATCCATCACGTGGAAGCGGACCGAGGTCGGTTCGGGGTGCTGCTCAAGGAACTCACGCTTGGTCATCCCGCCGACCAGCGCCTCGACGAGTTCCGGCACCGGCAGTTCGTCGAAGGCGGCGCGCAGATGGTCGGTGGCCAGCGGTCCGTACAGCTTCTCGTCGAAGACCCGGTCCAGGACCAGCTCGCGGGCCGCGGGGATCTGCAGGCTCTCGGCCAGCAGATCCCCGAAGAGGTGCACTTCGACGCCACGGTCGCGCAGTACGTCCGCGAAACCGTCGTGCTCGGCCCGCGCCCGGCGTACCCACAGCACGTCGTCGAAGAGCAGGGCGTCCTTGTTGGAGGGGGTGAGCCGCTTCAGCTCCAGATCGGGACGATGCAGGATGACCCGGCGCAGCCGCCCGGCCTCGGAGTCGACTTGGAATCCCATCTCCCCATCTTGGCCGCTCGGGGGGCCGGGTGGAGGGAGTCGGGCGATGTGGGGTACACGGGTCGGCCGACGGGGGCGGCTGGGCCCGGGTGGGCTGCGGGCTGGTGGTGGCCGGTCCCGGTCTTGGCCCGCCCCGGTGGTGGTCGGTCCCGGTGGTGGTCGGTCCCGGTGGTGGTCGGGTCGGGCGACTTGCGGGTGTGGGTGGGCGGAAGGTGCGGAGCGGGGCCGGGCGGGGTGGGCGCCTGCCTAGGAGGTGGGTGGTCGGCGCTGCCCGGCGGTCGCCCTACGGTCCCGAGGGCGGTTGGCCGGGTGCGTGGCCCGGCCGCCGGTGGCCCGGGCGCCACCGCCGCCCGTCCGTAGCGTGATCGCCGCCCCCACGGCGACCGCACCCGTCACCGCCGCGACGATCCAGCCGACCTTCAACGCGCCCAATTCCGGCCCCTGTTGACCGTGCCCCTGCCCCTGCTGCTGGCCTTGGCCCTGCCCTCCCATGACGGCGATCAGTACGGCCACCCCGAGCGCCGTACCCACCTGCCGGGACACCATCAGCACCCCGGACCCCACGGACAACCGCCGCGCGGGCAGCAGCCCCGCGGCGGCGAACATCACCGGCTGGTACAGGCCGGCGCCGATTCCCGCGAGGACCAGGCCCGGCAGGAAGCGCACCGCGTAGTGCGTGCCCGCGCCGCCGTCGTCCACGCACCCGAGCCACCACGACGCGGCCGCGACGAAGCAGAGCGACCCGATGACGCCGGCGGCGCGTTCGCCGACCGCCCGGACGATCCGGCCCGAGAGCGCGGAGACCACCAGCACCGTGAGCGGCCAGGGGGCCAGCGCCAGCCCGGCCGTCCGGACCGAGTAGTGCCAGACATCGGTGAACAGCAGCGTCGCGCCCAGCATCATCACGGAGTACGCGACGAAATAGCTCAGCAGCCCCAGGGTGGCCGCCCCGAAACCGGGCGTCCGGAACAGGGCCGGGTCCACGACGGGTTCCACGGCGCGCCGCGCATGCCGTACGCCGAGGACACCGGCCGCCACGCCGACGCCGAGGACGACCAGGGTGGCCGGCGCGGTGTAGCCCCACTCCGGGGCCTGTACGCACGCGGTCACCAGCGCCCCGATGCACACCAGCACCAGCGCCGCACCCGGCAGGTCCCACCTCTGCCGGGCCCCACGACCGCCCACGGAGCGCGGCAGCAACCGCACCCCCGCCGCGACCGCGAGGACCACGACCGGCACGTTGATCAGGAAGACCAGCCGCCAGTCGGAGGCCGCCAGTAGTCCGCCGATCACCGGCCCGGAACTCGCCGCGACCGCACTGACCGCCGTCCACGCACCGACCGCGGTCGCCCGCTCGTGCGGCGGGAAGACGGGCAGCGCGAGGGAGAGCGAGGTGGGGATCAGCACCGCCGCCGCCACGCCCTGCACCACGCGGGCCGCGACCAGCAGCCCCAGCGTGGGCGCCGCGCCGCAGGCCGCCGAGGCCAGGCCGAACAGCACCATGCCGATCAGGAAGCAGCGCCGTCGCCCCGCCTCGTCGGCGATCCGTCCTGCCGGTACGAGCAGCGCGGCGAGGACGACGGTGTAGCCGTTGAGCACCCACGACAGCGCGGAGGCGGACGCGGGCGCGAAGTCCCGGCCGATCGCCGGGAAGGCGATGGTGACGGCGATCAGGTCGAGTACGGCGAGGAACTGGGCCGCGGACGCGATCGCCAGTACCAGCCAGCGGCGGGGGTCGGCGGGGGCGTCGTCCCGGGCCGCGACACCCGGCACCTTCGTGGACACCGCCGCCGGCCCGGCCCCGAGCTCTTTCATAGGCGCTTCCGCTGGCCCGTCCCCGAGCGCTTCCGCAGACACCTCCGCCGGCCCGCTCCCGAACTCTTCCGCAGACACTTCCGCCGGTCCGGCCCCGAGCTCTTCCGTAGAAGCTTCCGCCGGCCCTTCCGCCGGCTCCTCCGCGGGCCCACGCGTCCCATGGCATTTCGAAACAGAACTGGTCATGCCGCTCAGCATCGAACGCCGCGCCCAGCCTCACGAGTGGCAGCCCTGACAACACCCGCTACATTCCTGCCACCTCCCTGTCATACTCGGCCCATGCCGTCCATCGCCGTCGCCGTCACCGACGGCATCCCGTTCTTCGAACTCGCCATCCCCTGCCACATCTTCGGCTTCGACCGCATCCAGACCCCTCCGGGCTGGTACGACCTGCGGGTGTGCGCGATCGGCGCGGACGGCGCCGCCCCCCGCACCGGCCCCTGGTTCCATGCCCAGACCCCTTACGGGATCGAGGAGTTGGTGACTGCCGACACCGTCCTCGTACCGGGCTCGGCGGATGTGCACGGCGATCCGCCGGACGAACTCGTCGCGGCACTGCGCGAGGCACACCGCCGCGGCGCGCGGCTGGTCTCCCTCTGCTCCGGCGCCTTCACCCTCGCCGCCACCGGACTCCTCGACGGCCGCACGGCCGCCACGCACTGGATGTACGCGGCTCTGCTTGCCGAGCGCTATCCGGCCGTCACCGTCGACTCCTCGGTCCTCTACGTCGACCACGGCGATGTGCTGACGGGCGCCGGGTCGACCGCGGCCATCGACGTCTGCCTGCACCTCGTACGGGAGGACTTCGGCACCGAGACGGCCAACTCGCTGGCCCGCCAACTGGTCGCCCCGGCCCACCGTCCCGGTGGGCAGGCGCAGTACATCGAGACGCCCCTGCCCGAGCGCCGCGACGACTCGCTCGCGCCGCTGCTGCACTGGGCCACCGAACGGCTGCGCCGACCGCTGACCGTCGCCGACCTCGCCCGCCGCGCCAACACCAGCCCGCGCACCCTCGTCCGCCGCTTCCACGCGGCCACCGGCACCACGCCCATGCAGTGGCTCCAGACCCAACGCATCGGGCGGGCCCGCGAGTTGCTCGAACGCACCGACCTGCCCGTCGACCGGGTGGCCGAACTGTCCGGCCTGGGCAGCGCCGCCAACCTCCGCCGCCACTTCACCCGCACGGTAGGCGTACCGCCGAACGACTACCGACGGTCCTACCGCGCGACGAACGCGACGAGGACGGCTTGACGGCGGGCGTTACGAGGCCAACCTGACGCCGGGCGCGGCGAGATCGGCCTGACGCCGGGCGCGACGAGACCGACCTGACAGCGGGCGCGACGAGATCGACCTGACGGCGGGCGTGACGAGGCCAACCTGACAGCGGGCGTGACGAGACCGACCTGGCGGCGAGCGTGACGAGACCGACCTGACGCCGGGCGCGCCGCCCACGGGCTGACCAACGCCCCCTGCCCACGGCGGCCCGCCGAGCGAGCGCCACCGAGGGCAGGACCGACGAGCGCGCCGCCTCGGTCAGCGGGCCGCCGCCCCTACAGCCGCGGGTCCACCGGCTCCGACTCCAGCGCGAGCACGCCGAACACCGCCTCGTGCACCCGCCACAGCGGCTCGCCCTCCGCCAGCCGGTCCAACGCCTCCAGCCCCAGCGCGTATTCCCGCAGTGCCAGCGAACGCTTGTGGCCCAGGTGGCGTATGCGCAGCCGCTTGAGGTTCTCCGGGCGGGTGTACTCCGGCCCGTAGATGATGCGCAGGTACTCGCGACCACGGCACTTGACGCCCGGCTGGACGAGCCGTCCGTCCGGCTGCCGTATCAGTGCCTCCACCGGTTTGACGACCATCCCCTCGCCGCCGTCCGCAGTCAGCTCCAGCCACCACCGGATGCCGGCCGCGACCGACGCCTCGTCCTCGGTGTCGACGATGATCCGCCGGGTCGTGGCCAGCAGCCCGGTCCCGCCGGCGGCACGTCCGCCTCCGGACGCCCCGTCCTGCTTGCCGGACACCGTGCTCTCCGCCGCCACGATCCGGTCGATCAGCGCCAGTTGCTCCGTATGCGCCAGCCCGGCGAGGCTGCGCCCCTGTACGGCGAGGATCTGGAACGGCGCCAGCCGCACTCCCTCCAGCGCCCCGAGCCCCTTCGGCACCGGACCGAGCCGATCCGGAACCAGCCCGAGCTCCTCCGGCACCGGGCCGAGTCCCTTTGGCACCGGGCCGCTACCCGGCGCCGCGCCCGCACGCGCAGGCGCACCCGCACCCGCGAGGGCGCCCCCGTCCACTGCCTCCGCCGCCTGGAGCGGAACCACCGGGTCCGACGGGGCCGACGGCGCCGACGGGGCCGACGGCGCCGACGGGGCCGAGGGGTCCGACGCGTCCGGCCCGTCCGGCGTCGCCCGCCCGCCGACGCGCCAGCAGTAGCGCCGGTACGCCGCCGTGAACGCCGCGGCGTCCGCCGCCCGGTCCCGCTGCCGCTGGAGCAGCGGTCCCACCTCGACGCCACGGCCGGCCGCCGCCTCCAGCGCGCCGAGCACGCCCGGGAACGCCGCCCCGGACGCCGCGCCCACCGCCGCGTACTGCTTGCGCAGCAACCCGGTCGCCTTGAGCGACCACGGCATCAGCTCGGCGTCCAGCAGCAGCCAGTCGGTCTCCAGCTCCTCCCAGAGACCGGCCTCCGCGACGCACGCAGCGACCCGCCGCAACAGGGTCCCGGTCGCCTCCCGGTCGTCGAAGAACGGCCGTCCCGTACGGGTGTAGAGCGCACCCGGGACCCCCTTGGGCGCCCCGAAGCGCTCCGCGGCCACCGTCTCGTCCCGGCACACCAGCGCCACCGCACGGGAACCCATGTGCTTCTCCTCGCACACCACTTCCCGTACGCCGTCCGCGCGGTACCCCGCGAAGGCCTCTGCCGGGTGCTCCAGGTAGCCGTCCTCCTGCGACGTCGCGCAGGGCGCCATCGTCGGCGGGAGGTACGGCAGCAGCCGCGGGTCGATCGCGAAGCGGCTCATGACCTCCAGTGCGGCCGCCGCGTTCTCTTCCTTCACGGCGAGCCGGCCCATGGAGCGGGTCTCCACGATCCGGCGGCCGGCCACGTCGTCCAGGTCGAGCGGACGGCCGTCCGCACCGCCCGGCGCCTCGGTGGCGAGCGGCTTCGCCGGCTCGTACCAGACGCGTTCGGCCGGTACGTCCACCAGCTCCCGCTCCGGCCAGCGCAGCGCGGTCATCCGGCCGCCGAAGACGCAGCCGGTGTCCAGGCAGATGGTGTTGTTCAGCCAGGTGGCGCGCGGGGTGGGCGTGTGTCCGTAGACGACGGCGGCGCGGCCGCGGTAGTCCTCGGCCCACGGGTAGCGCACCGGCAGGCCGAACTCGTCGGTCTCGCCGGTCGTGTCGCCGTACAGCGCGAAGGACCGCACCCGGCCGGACGTCCGGCCGTGGTACTTCTCCGGCAGCCCGGCGTGGCACACCACCAGTCCGCCACCGTCGAGGACGTAGTGGCTCACCAGCCCGTGCAGGAACGCCCCCACCTCGTCCCGGAAGGCGGCGTCCTCCTTCTCCAGCTGTTCGATGGTCTCGGCGAGGCCGTGGGTGTGCTGGACCTTGCGGCCCTTGAGGTAGCGGCCGAGCTTGTTCTCGTGGTTGCCCGGTACGCAGAGCGCGTGCCCGGCTCCGACCATGCCCATCACCAGCCGCAACACGCCGGGGCTGTCCGGTCCGCGGTCGACGAGGTCCCCGACGAACACGGCGGTACGGCCCTCGGGGTGCGCCGCGTCCACGGCCCTGCCGAGCCCGTCGCGCACCGGGACGTACCCCAGCCGGCCGAGCAGCGACTCCAGCTCGGAACGGCAGCCGTGGATGTCTCCGATGATGTCGAACGGCCCTGTGAGGTGCCGTAGGTCGTTGAACCTGCGCTCCCTGACGACCTCGGCGGCATCGGCCTCCGCCTGGCCTCTGAGGTGGTGCACCTTGCGGAATCCCTCACGCTCCAAGTGGCGCAGGGAACGGCGCAGTTCGCGCTGATGGCGCTGGATGACGCGGCGCGGCAGCCCGGCCCGGTCGGCACGCGTCGCGTTGCGCTCGGCGCACACCTGCTCGGGCACGTCCAGCACGATCGCCACCGGAAGGACGTCGTGCTCCCGCGCCAGTCTCACCAGCTGGGTGCGCGCTTCGGACTGCACGTTGGTGGCATCGACGACCGTCAGCCGCCCGGCCGCCAGCCGCTTCCCGACGATGAAGTGCAGCACGTCGAACGCGTCGCCGCTCGCGCTCTGGTCGTTCTCGTCGTCGCTGACCAGCCCGCGGCAGAAGTCGGAGGAGATGACCTCCGTCGCCTTGAAGTGCCGGGCCGCGAAGGTCGACTTACCGGACCCCGTCGCTCCGATCAGCACCACCAGCGACAGGTCCGGTACCTCGAGCACCCGCCGCCCCACGCGCCCCTCGCCTTCGTCTTCGCCTTCCACCACTGCTTCCACACGGTCGACGCCCGTCATACCGCAACCTCCTCCCCACTCACAGAACTGCTTCCGTCTTCACGTCCCCCGGCACCGGGACCGACACCCACACCGTCACTGGCACCATGACCGGCAAGGGCACTGACGCCCTCACCGACACGGGCACGGGCACCGTGACTGGCACCGGCACTAGCACCGTGACCGGCACGGACACCGTCACCGTTTCCGGCTCCGGCTCCGGCCCCAGCCCCAGCCCCAGCGGCACTCTCGCCCCGGCCCACGGCTCGGCCTGCGCCCTTCCCGCCGCCGGCCTCCTCCGCCCTGCGGAAATGGGCGAGCTGGGTCGGCGGGCCGACCTCGGGGTCGTCCTGCCCCACCGGGCCGAAGTCCACCTCGTAGCCGTGCCGCGCGGCCACCTCCCGCGCCCAGCCCCGGAACTCCTCCCGGGTCCACTCGAAGCGGTGGTCCGCATGCCGTACGTGCCCGGCCGGCAGCGACTCCCAGCGCACGTTGTACTCGACGTTCGGCGTCGTCACCACGACCGTCCTCGGCCGGGCCGCCCCGAACACCGCGTACTCCAGTGCCGGCAACCGCTCCGGGTCGACGTGCTCGACGACCTCGCTCAGCACCGCCGCGTCATACCCCTTCAGCCGCGCGTCGGTGTACGCCAGCGACCCCTGTACGAGCCGTACGCGCGCCGCCTGCCGCTCGGACATCCGGTCCAGCCGCAGCCGGCGCCGCGCCTCATGCAGCGCACGCATCGACACGTCCACACCGACGATCTCGGTGAACTGCGGGTCCTTGAGCAGCGCACCGACCAACTGACCCTGCCCACAACCGAGATCGAGCACCCGCGCCGCTCCGGCCGACCGCAGCACCGCGAGAATCGCCTCCCTCCGCTGTACGGCGAGCGGCACCGGCCGTTCCTCGGTGTCCGCCTCCTCGTCCACCGCGTTGTCGATCTCCTCGGCGGCCACGTCGTCCGACTCGGCCAGCCGCTCCAGCTCCAGCCGCGCCATGGCCTCCCGGGTCAGCGCCCAGCGCCGCGCGAGATAGCGGCCGACGATCACCCGTTGCTCCGGGTGCTCCTCCAACCAGCCCTCGCCTGCCCGCAGGAGCTTGTCGACCTCATCGGGCGCGACCCAGTAGTGCTTGGCGTCGTCCAGCACCGGCAGCAGCACGTACAGATGCCGCAGCGCCTCGGCGAGCGTGCACTCCCCTTCCAGTACGAGCCGTACGTAGCGGGAGTCACCCCACTCCGGGAACGTCTCGTCCAGCGGCACCGCCTCGGCCAGCACCTGCCACCCCAGCGGCCGGAACAGCTTGCGCACCAGTTCCGCACCGCCCCGGGCCGGCAGCACGGGCACCTCGATGCGCAGCGGCATCGCCCGCGCCACCAGCTCCGGCCGCGCCGCGCACTGCCCCTTCATCGCGCTGGAGAAGACGCTCCGCAACGCCACCGCCAGCAGCGAGGAGGCCGCATACGGGCGGTCGTTGACGTACTGCCCGAGCGCCGAGTCCGGAGCGCCGCCACGGCCCTTGCCACGGCTCCGGCGAACCAGGGCAATGGGATCGACCTCCAGCAGCAGCGCCGCGGTGCACCGTTCCGTATCCGCCTCCGGGTACAGGACATGCGCGGTGCCGTGCGCCGTCGAGAACTGCTGCGCCTTGTCGGGATGCTTGTGCAGCAGGAATCCGAGGTCGGTCGCAGGACGGTCGGCGCTGCCGGTGGTGGTTATCGTCAGGAACACCCGTCCGAGTATTGCGGCACCGCGCCCCGATCCCCACCAGTTTTTCCGGCAGCCCCGCTCCCCCGCACAACCCCGGCCCGGCCGAAGCAACGCAGTCGGTCCAAGCCGGCGCCAGCCCTGCCCGACTCAGCCCAGCTGCGACTGCACCTGGTCCGAGATCAGCTGCAGGTGGTCCAGGTCATCGAGGTCCAGGATCTGCAGGTAGACACGGGAAGTGCCGATGGCGGCATAGCGCCCGATCTTGTCGACGACCTCCGCGGGGGAACCCGCGAGGCCGTTGGCCTTCAGTTCGTCCACGTCCCGCCCGATGGCCGCGGCCCGCCGTGCCACCTCCGCATCGTCCTTGCCGACGCAGGCCACCAGGGCGTTGGAGTACACCAGCTCATCACCCTTCCTCCCGGCGGCTTCGGCGGCCGCCCGCACCCGTCCGAACTGGCGCTCACTGTCTTCGAGCGAGGCGAAGGGAATGTTGAACTCATCGGCGTACTGCGCGGCCAGCCGCGGCGTACGGGTCGCACCGTGCCCACCGATCAGCACCGGCACCTTGGCCTGCGCGGGCTTGGGCAGCGCCGGCGACTTCTCCAGCTGGTAGTAGGTCCCGTCGTAGGTGAACTCCTTTCCTGTCTCGGTGGCCCACAGGCCCGTGATGATCGCCAGCTGCTCCTCCAGCCGCGCGAACTTCTCCTTGGGGAACGGGATGCCGTACGCCTTGTGCTCCTCCTCGAACCACCCTGCGCCGAGGCCGAGTTCCACCCGGCCGCCCGACATCTGGTCGACCTGCGCCACCTGAATGGCCAGCACACCCGGCAGCCGGAAGGTGCCCGCCGTCATGAGCGTGCCGAGCCGGATCCGCTTCGTCTCACGCGCCAGGCCCGCCAGGGTGATCCAGGCGTCCGTCGGACCGGGCAGCCCGTCGCCGTTGCCCATGCTCAGGTAGTGATCGGAACGGAAGAACGCGTCGAAGCCGAGGTCCTCCGTGGCCTTGGCGACCTTCAGGAGCGTGTCGTAGGAAGCCCCCTGCTGGGGCTCGGTGAAGATTCGTAGGTCCATACCTCCATCCTGCACGTCCTGCGGCGGACCAACCGCGGCAGTGCGTCGTTGCCTGGCCTTGCTTCAGGTCGGACCGGACCCGCCCGGTCCCGGCCGGACCCTGCTCATTCATCGCTGCCGGCTGCCCGACCGTGCGGGGCGGTCGATCGACACGCCTCGGGCAAACCTCGGCTGTGGCAAGGGCCGGTGATGATCGGCGGATTCAGGCCCGTCGGGGGCGGCCCTACCCATGAGCGGGCTTCAAGGGGGCACGAAAGCGACGGGCGACGGTGTATGAACGGCGGGGCCGGACCTGTGCCGGTGCACGACTGGCCGCGGGCAACGGGCGGTGTCTGGTGACGGCGGGCGAGGGCGCGAGGTCAGGGGCGGGGGTGCTGGGCACAGCCAGGTGCACTCGGCAGTGGCAGGGGCACCGGCAGCGGTGGCTGAGCCGGTCGGTGGCAGCGATAGCTGAGCCAGTCGGTGGCAGGCCGGTCTCCGGCCAGCAGGTCGGTCTCCGGCCAGCAGGTCGGGTGATCAGCGGCAGGCGGAGTGGCCGACGCACAGGGTGCGCAGGACATCCCGTGGGAAGGAGTGGCGGCGCTGCCTGTGACGACTACCCCTGTAGTCAGGGCTATCGCCGTCGTCAGGGCCACTGCTGCCCTCGGGCTTCTCCTGTGGTCGTACTCAGGCAGGGTTCCGGTCACGCACCTCCAGCTTCTCCAGTATTCCGGTAACGCGGTCTCTCGATTCGTCGAGCGTGTCCATCGCCTCCACGCACGTCCAGTAGGTTCCTTCCTCCTCTGCGAGCAGCACCACTCCGACCAGTGCTTCGCATACCTCGCGCAGCAGTCGGCACAGCCCCGTCAAGGCAGCCCTGACATCACGGACTTCGGAGAGCTGCGCCGCCCGCAGTCCGCCGCCGATCGGCGTCGAGCACGGCAGTCCCCCGCTGAACCGCCCGCTCGCGTCGCCCAGCCCTTGGGCCCGGGACCGCACCTCGTACGGCCCGAATATCGCGAGATGGCTGCCTATCGCCTCCGCCAAGGCCTGCGCCTGCCACGCCTCGACGATCACGTCCTGCACCGTGGTCGACTCCGCCAGGCCGCACCGGCTGGCCGCGATGATCCGCACCGCGTCCATCCTCTCCCTCCTTCCTTCTTTCTTCGCATGCACCCCGCACTCCTTTCACTACCCAGAGTGAGGGTCAACAGCCAAAAAAGCCAGGGGAATTCGCAAATCTGTGGACAACCAAGGCGCTGTGGATAGATCCATAACTCCGGAGAGTGACGAGAGTCCGATATGTGCGCGCCCCGCCCCCCTCGCGTCACATCACCCCCACCCGCCACACGATCGGCTCAGGGCACCAGAAAAGCCGACAATGACCGGAAAATTCAGCATCAGGGCGGCGCCCCGCTCCCGGACCCGCCGCCCCTCCCGCCTGCTACTCCTCGCCCTCCCGCGGCCGGTCCGGCGGGGCCTGCCGGACCGCCGGGAAGCGCGTTTCATTGCGTTCGATCTTCGCGGCCAGCGCCGCCAAGGCGTCGATCCCCAGCGCCTCGCAGAACTGCAGCAGATACGCCAGCACGTCCGCGACCTCGTCCTCGACCCGGCCGGCCACCCGCGGATCGGACATCACCTTCGCCGATTCCTCCGGGGTCAACCACTGGAAAATCTCGACGAGTTCCGCGGCCTCGACACTCAGCGCCGCGGCCAGGTTCTTGGGGGTGTGGTACTGCTGCCAGTCCCGCGCGGCCGCGAACTCGGCCAGTCGGCGCTGCAGCGCATGAAGATCCTCGCTCATGCTCCTAGGTGTAGCACCTGCACGCCGGGCAGTCCGTCGGCGACCGTGGGGTCCCGTACCGTGCCCAGCAGCCGGACGTGCCCGCGTTCCGCCATGCGCACGGCCAGCGAGACCAGCTCGCGCGCCTGCCTGCGGTCCATGCAGCGGTCCATGCCGTCGGCCATGACGGTCATCTGCTGTTGTGCCGAGGGGATCTCCCCGGCCGGATCCATGGCCAGGACGCCCGGCCCGGTCAGCAGCACCAGCGCCAGGGCGAGAAACCGCAGCTCACCGTCGCCGAGCTGCTCAATGGGCATCTCGCCGAGGGTGCCCCGGTCGACCACGGCCTGCAGGCGCCGTTCCGCCGCCGCTGCCTCCTGCACCGCCCGCTGAGCACCGGACGCGCTGCGTCCGCCGCCCGCCGGTGCCGACGGCGCCACCGGCGAAGGACTAGTGGCCGCCCGCTCCCCCGCCTGATCCGGGTGTCTCGGGACGGCGCGCAGTCCGTCGACCGGGCCGGCGCATGCCTCCCGTACTGCCGCGACCAGCACCGCGTGCCGCCGTGTGCACTCCTTGCTCGTCCGCTCCAATACGGCGGGCAGGTTGTCGCAGGAGGTCCGCAGCCGCCCTCGTCGTGCGCTCCCTCGGCGTCGCGGCCCCAGCGCCCGGCCTCGCCACCGTCCCCGGTCCCCTTGCGGGCCCGCGTGCCCCAGCTCCCGGCGGTCGTCGTGGTCGCCGCCCCTTTTGCCGAGGCCTTCCCCGTTCCCGCCTTCTTGGGCCTGATCCCCGTTCCGCCCGCACCTACGGCGCCGGCCACCGCGGCCGCCCTCGTCCCCCGCATGACCTCCGGCCGGGGATCGCAGACGAATGCCGAGCGCAGCGCGACCACGACCTGCTCGGCGGCGGCCAGGACGAGCCGCTGGCCCTCCGTCTTACCGGCGACGCGCAGCGGCAGCAGCGACGTGCCGAGAAGGTCGTCGGGCAGCGGGGCGCGGGTGACGGGGACCGCACCCGCGGTGTGCCAGGCCGCCTGGACCGCGGGACGCGCCGGGTCGGTGAGGGCGGTGGTCAGCAAGGTTTCACCGCCGCCGGTCAACCGCTCGCCGACGATGCGGAGTTCGGGCTCGGCCTGTACGGCGAGATCGAGGTCGACGGGGCCGGCCGGGCCGTCGACCGTGCAGCCGATGCGGAAGCCCCGTCTCCCCTGTTCGTCGGGGCGGGACCCCGCCGGCACACACGCCGATGCGCTGCCCGCGACGTCCCGTACTGCCCGGGCCAGGGACTCCCCACTTCCCAGGCGGGCGAGGATCTCGTACGCCTGCAGCGCACTGGATTTGCCGCTTCCGCTCTCGCCGCTCAACAGGGTCAGCGGGCCGAGCGGCAGGTTGATGCCGCGATGGGTCTTGAAGGCGGACAGCCGTAACTCGGTGACGGCCGGTCGCACACTGCCGGTATCCATAGGGGGACGCTATGCAGTGGCGCGACCGGAGAACCGTTCCGCCCGACCGCCCTTCCTACGAACGGGGGATGCCCCCCGTCACCGCCTCTGCGACCTCGGTGCCGACCGGCGCCAGAAGGAAGACGTTGGTGTCCACGCGGTGCATACCGCTGCCGAGTCCGAAGACGACACCACTGGAGAAGTCCAGGATGCGCTTGGCGACATCGGTGTCGGCGCTGCTGAGGTCCAGCAGGACCGGAATCTGAGCCATCAGGTACTCGGCGACCTCACGGGCATCCGCGAAGGTCTGGACGCGAATGACCATGAACCGCCGCTGCTCCTCGGCCGGTTCGTCCTCGGGGAGGGCGCGGTGGTCGGGCCAGGAGGGCCACTCACTACTGCCGCGGAGCGGGACGACCTCGGCGAGCCCTTCCCACTGTTCGTCGGTGGCATCGGGGCCGTTCACCGAATCACCTCGCCCGGAGGAGCAATGACTGTCTGCGGTATCTGCATCGCGCAATTCTAGGGATAAACACACAAAGCTCGCCGGACGCGACACACGCCGCGCCACGTCCCGTTCCATCCTGCACCATGGCCCCTGACCTGTGCTGACATCTGCGGCAGATATCCTGCGTCGAGATTCTGTGTGCCCGTTCATCCCCTCTTGTGACGGAGGTCGGTTCTGTCGTGAGCTCTGAACCTCCCGGCCGTCGGCCGCGTGCCCTGCGTGGCCTGCGCAAAACCGCGAAGAAGCGGGCCGCCGGGCCCCCGCCCGCCGAAGACGCGGACGGTTCCCACCAGCAGGAGCCGCCCGCCGAGAACGCCAGCAGCGTCATCACCGCCGCCCTGTATCGCGACGGACATCGCGTCAGCACCCACGACACACTCGCCGACGCGTTCCGGCAGCAGCGCGCCACTACGGACACCCTGGCCTGGATCGGTCTGCACCGCCCCACTCCCTCCGAACTGGTCACGCTTGCCTCGGAGTTCGACCTCCATCCGCTCGCCGTGGAAGACGCCCTGGAGGCTCATCAGCGCCCCAAACTGGAACGCTACGGCGGCACCCTGTTCGTCGTGCTGCGCGCCGCGCGCTATCTGGACGACGCCGAAGAAGTCGACTTCGGCGAGCTGCACCTGTTCGTCGGGCGGGACTTCGTCATCACCGTGCGGCACGGGGGCGCACCGGACCTCACAGCCGTGCGCCGCCGCATGGAGGACGCCCCGGAGCTGCTCAAGCGCGGCCCGGAGGCGGTGCTCTACGCGATCCTGGACGCGGTCGTCGACGGCTATGAGCCGGTCGTCGCCGGGGTGCAGACCGACATCGACGAGATCGAGACCGAGGTGTTCGGCGGCGACCCGCGGGTCTCCCGCCGCATTTACGAACTCTCCCGGGAGGTCGTGGAGTTCCAGCGCGCGACCCGTCCGCTGAACGGCATCCTGGAGAGCCTGACCGCGGGCTTCGAGAAGTACGCGATCGACGAGGAGCTACGGCGCTATCTGCGTGACGTGGCGGACCACGTGATGCACACGACGGAGCGGGTGGACGGCTTCCGGCAGGCACTCCAGGACATCCTCACCGTCAACGCCACCCTGGTGAACCAGCAGCAGAACGCCGAGATGCGGGCCCTGGCCGAGGCCGGTTTCGAGCAGAACGAGGAGGTCAAGAAGATCTCGTCGTGGGCGGCGATCCTGTTCGCGCCGACGCTGGTCGGGACGATCTACGGCATGAACTTCCAGAACATGCCGGAGCTGCACTGGTCGTTCGGATATCCCTTCGCCATCGGGCTGATGGTGGTGGTGTGCGTGAGTCTGTACTTCATTTTCAAGCGGCGGGACTGGCTCTGAGACGTGCCGCGGGCCCGGCCCACCGTCGCGGCGTCGGCTGCGCGGCGGGCGTTGTCAGTGGTGCCTCGTACCTTGGGAACATGACTGAGCAGACATGGGCGGGGGTCCGCGAGCGGGTGCTGCGGCTGCGCTCGGCACCGGGCGCGGAGCGGGTATTCGGGTACCACGGGCATGGCTTCGCCCTGGCCGATCCGCTCACGGCGGACGAACTGGCGGACGCTGAGCGCTGGTTGGGAGTGCGTCTGCCTGATGCGTACCGGGAGTTCCTGCGGGAGGTGGGCGCGGGTGGGGCGGGCCCGGCCTACGGCGTCTTTCCTCTACGCAGGGCGGCGGGCGGCGGTTGGGAGTGGGTGGGCGACGGGGGCAATCTGACGACCCCCGCCCGATTGACCGAGCCGTTTCCCCTGGCCGGTCCCGATGCCGAGCTGCTCGACGCGTTGGAGGCGGAGCGGCCCGACGAGGCCGACTTCGAGAGTGCGGAGGAGTACGAAGAGGCGGAAGAGGCCTGGTGGGACCGGTGGGAGACGCTGATGTGGTCCGACGACCGCACCGTCGGGGCGATATGCCTGTGCCACATCGGGTGTGCCGAGCGCCGGTGGTTGGTGGTGAGCGGGCCGGAACGGGGACGGATATGGGCGGACGCCCGCTGCGACGGCATCGACATGCAGCCCCTGCGCCTGGGGACGGACGAGGGCACGCCGGCCACGTTCCGGAGTTGGTACCTGGCGTGGCTGGAGCAGGCCGAGCGTACGGCGGCGGACGCCGCGCGTGCGGCTGAGGGAGCGGCGACGGACGGGGCTGCGATGGCGGGATGAACGGCGGCCGGCCGGCGGGGCATGACCGGTGGGACACGGTGTGCGCACGGGTGCCGGGTGTCCGGCGCCGGATGCCGACCACATGGCCGGCGGAACACGGTGCGCGCACGGGTGCCCGGCGCGGGATGCCGGCCCGCATGACCGACGGGCCTGATGGCGGCGAGGTGGTCAGCGGGCCAAGCGGCCCAGGAGGGAGGAGGCAGCGGCGATGCCGGCTACGGCGGCCGCGACGAGTACGGCGTAGTCCAGCGCGAGATGGGCGTGGGTGCCGAGGAGGAGGCCGCGGAGGGCATCGACCTGATAGCTCAACGGATTCATCTTGCTGACCGTCTGGAGCCAGCCAGGCATGATCGCCACCGGATACAGCGCATTGGAGGCGAAGAAGAGCGGCATGGTGATGGCCTGGCCGATGCCCATCAGGCGGTCGCGGGTGAGCACGATGCCGGCGATGGTCATCGACAGGCAGGAGAAGAAGGCCGAGCCGAGCGCCACCGCCACGACCACACCGAGGAGCCGTAGCGGGTTCCAGGTCATGGCCACACCCAGCAGTGCGGCGATGACGATCACCACTACGGCCTGGACCAGCGCCTTCACCCCGGCGGCAAACGCCTTGCCGGCGATCAGGGCGGCGCGTGGGGTCGGGGTGACCAGCAGCTTGGTGAGGATGCCGGCGTCCCGCTCCCAGATGATCATGATGCCGTAGAAGATCGCGATGAACATGGCCGACTGGGCGATGATGCCGGGCGCGAGATAGTCGATGTAGGGGGTGCCGCCGGTGGGGATCGCCTTGATGCGGGTGAAGGTCTCCCGAAGACGAGGAGCCAGAGGGCGGGCTGGACGGCGCGGGTGTACAGCTCGGTCCGGTCGTGCCGCAGCTTCTGCAGTTCGACCACGCACATCGCGAGGACCCGGGCGGGCAGCACCCGCCATCCGGTACGGGCGCGCGGCGGGGCGAGCAGCAGGTCCAGCTGCCCGGGGCCGTGACGGACGTCAGCCGACGCGGTGGGCGGTGCGGCGGGTGCTTCGGACATCGCGGAAGTCTCCTGACTGCTCGTCGAGGCCGCTGCCGGCGACGTCCCGGAAGACGTCCTCCAGCGTCGGAGCGGCATCGGACGAGCGCGACGGGGCCGCTGAGGAGGGCGGGGAGGAGGAGAGCGGTGAAGCGGAGAAGTGGGGGTGTGAGGTCGGGACCGGGTGCGAGTGGGCCGATGTGCCCGTCGTGGCCGGGGCGGGGGCTGCCCGGCGGCGGGTGCGGAGGGCGGACTTGAGGTCGTCCGGTGTGCCGAGGGCGCGGATCCGGCCGTGGTGCATCAGGGCGACACGGTCGCAGTACTGGTCGGCCTCGTCCATGTAGTGGGTGGTCACGAGGACGGTCATGCCGGTGGCGTCCCGTACCGCGTTGATGTGGTCCCAGACGCTGGTACGGGCGATCGGGTCGAGACCGATCGTCGGCTCGTCGAGCATCAGCAGACGGGGCGCGCTGACCAGTGCCTGAGCGAGTTCGAGGCGACGGATCATGCCGCCCGAGTACGTCTTGGCGAGACGGCCGGCCGCCTCGGTGAGGCCGACCGCCGCCAGTGCCTGGTCGACGCGTGCGGCGCGTTCGCGGCGGGAGACATCGAAGACCCGGGCGAAGAGGGTGACGTTCTCGCGGCCGGTCAGGCCGGCGTCGGCGGACAGCTGCTGGGGGACGTACCCGAGCAGCCGGCGGACCGCCATCCGCTCCTTGGCCGCGTCGTGCCCGAATACCCGCACCATGCCGGCCGGGACGGGCAGGAGGGTGGTGATGCAGCGGATCGCGGTGGTCTTCCCGGCGCCGTTGGGCCCGAGCAGGCCGAAGACCTCGCCGGCACGTACGGAGAGGTCGACCCCGTCGACGGCCCGGGTCTCGCCGAAGGCGTAGCGCAGGCCGCGGCAGAGCACGGCGTCGGACGCGTTCGGGGCGGCCGCGGAGCCCGGCGCACCGGTGCGTGGTGCGCCGCCGAGGGTCGCGTCGGCGGCCTCCCCGCAGATCTCCTCGGGGGTCTCGTCGGGAGTCATCAGCCCTCCGCCTCCTCATGCAGGTTGTGGGCGAGTCTGCGTAGTGCCGGGAGGGCCGCGGCCAGGGCGGCCTGGTCGGCGTCGGACAGCTGGGCCACCTGTTGGCGGACGAGGGCGCTGCGGCGGACTTCCCAGTCGTTCAGCCGTGTGCAGGCGGCGGGGGTGGGGAACAGCAGGGCCGAGCGGCGGTCGTCCGGCGCGGTCTCCCGGCGGAGGTAGCCGGTCCGGCTGAGCCGGTTGACGAGGGTGGAGACGGAGTTGCCGGCGAGATAGAGCTCCTTCGCGGCGGCCGAGACGCGGATGCCGGGGCGGGCCACGACCAGACGCAGGAGTTCCACCTCGGCGCCGCGCAACGGGGGCGCGGTGAGGCCGGCCCGCAGGCGGCGCCGGATCAGCCGTTGGACTCCGGCCAGGACGTCGGCGAGCGCATCGGGGAACTCCCCCATGGCCATGCCTCAATTTTAGCTCTGAGTGCGAGCTAGCGGAGGGGTCGCGTGGCCGGGCTGCGGCGCCTTACCCCCGGCCAGAGCACCCGCCCCCGGTGCTGCCCCGGAGGAGGCGGAGCGCCCCGCTGCCGTTCAGCCGGACTCCGGGGACGGGGACGGGGCGGAGGCGGGGTCGGGGCGCCTGCGGGCGGGGCGATCTTTCCGTAGACACGGGACGCCGCTGCCGCCGGGTCCGTGCCGGACGGCTCCGGGGAGGTCCGCCCGGATGCCGTGCTGGGCGGCAGGGCGGTGTCGCGAGCGGCACCCGGGTCCCAGCCGGTGTCCACGACACGCTTCTGGAAGAGGATCGCGGCCCCAGCAGCACACCGCCGATCACCAGCGTCAGCACGACGCCCCCGATGGCCCCCGACTTGGCCGCATTGCCGATCAAGGTGCCGAACCACCCGAAGTCGGCGTCGCCGAAGGTCGTGTTCTCCTTGCCGAACGCCCCCAGCACCTTGAGCAGCAGCGCCGGCAGGAAGGTGATCAGGAGGCCGTTGAGGAAGGCACCCACGACCGCCCCGCGCCGCCCACCGGTCGCGTTGCCGTAGACGCCGGCCGCGCCGCCCGTGAAGAAGTGCGGTACGAGTCCCGGCAGAACCAGTGCGAGGCCGAACGCCGGGTGGAACGCCCAGGTGAGCACGCCGAGGCCGGCCAGTCCGCCGACGAAGCTGGCGAGGAAGCCGATCAGCACGGCGTTCTGCGCGTACGGGAAGACGATGGGCGCGTCCAGTGCCGGCACCGCGCCGGGCACGAGCCGGCCCGCGATGCCCTGGAAGGCGGGGACCAGCTCGGCCAGGATCGTGCGCACTCCGAAGAGGATCACCGCGACCGCGATGCCGAACTGCAGGCCCTGCATGACGGAGTGCATGACGTAGTTGCCGAGGTCGGCGGCCGGGCTGCCGCCGCCGGCCGCGAACGCTTTGAAGGCCGTGGCCCGGCCCGCCTTGGCCAGGTAGACCAGCGACATGATGACGTAGATCAGCACCATGGACAGCGCGGTGGCCACCATGGAGTCGCGCAGGAAGCGCAGGCCCTCGGGGAGCTTCATGTCCTCGGTGCTGCGGCTGCGCTTGCCGACGAACTGGCCGGCAGCACCGGAGAGGACGTAACCGGCGGTGCCGAAGTGGCCGATGGCGATGCTGTTGCTACCGGTGACGCGCTTGGTCCAGGGGTGGGCGAAGGCCGGCAGCGCTACCAGGAGGATGCCGAGCAGCACTCCTCCTACGAGGACCACGAGCACGGAGGTCTGGCCGGAGGTGGCCAGGACCATGGTCAGCAGCGTGGCCATGAAGAGGATGTGGTGGCCGGTCAGGAAGACGTAGCGCAGGGGCGTGAAGCGGGCCAGGAGCAGGGCGACGGCGAAGCCGAGGATCATCAGCCAGGCGACCCGGGCGCCGAACTTCGCCTGGGCGATGCCGACGATGGCCTCGTTGGTGGGGATCACGCCGTGCGCGCCGGTCGCGCCCTGGATCATGCCGCCCAGTGGACCGAGCGCGCTGACGACCAGACCGGCACCCGCCCCGATCAGCAGGAAGCCGAGCGTCGCCTTGATGGCGCCGCCGACGATCTGCCCGGCGGACTTCTTGAGCGCGATGAGGCCCGCGGCGGTGATCAGGCCGATGAGGTACGCGGGTTGGCTGAGGATCTCGTTCACGAGGAACGTGGCGAGGGATATGAGCCCGTGCATGGTGCGGTCCGTCCTCCTGTGGCTGACTGGGGTGGAGGGGGTGGGGTGGGAAGGGGTGGTGGTGGGGTGGGATGAAGGTGGGGGGCGTCCTCAGCCGTGGGCGGGGAGGGGCGGGCGGCTTTGGGGCGGGCGGATCGGGGCGGCTCAGACGTCGTACGTATCGCGAAGTACGCGGTCGACCTCGCGGCCGCTGGTGAAGTCCTCGACGACCCTGACCGGTACGCCGACGTCGCCCAGCGTCCTGGCGATCTCCCGGGAGGTGAGGATCGCCACGGCCTCGGACGCCTTGCCCCGGGCCGAAATGGTGTCGGTTGCCTCGACCGTCACATGCCGGGTCCATCCCCAGCGGTCGAGCACCTGCTCCAGGGTGTTCTTGAGGAAGAGACTGGTGCCGACGCCGTTGCCGCATACGGTGAGGATCTTGTGGACGGACGGGCCACGGGAAGGCTCTTGGCCTCGCTTCTCCGGTGCCGCTCCCTCACCCGGCACCGCCGGAAGGGCAGTTGATTCCGCCAGCACCGTATGCAGCGCCTCTGGATCGGCCGCATCCTGGAGGGCCTGTGCCGTTGCCGGGTCGGCCAGGAGCTTCGCGAGGGCGGCCAGCGCTGCCGTGTGCGCGTCGGCGTCCTGAGCGGCGAGGCCCACGACCAACGTCACCGGATCGTTCGTCTCGTGCCCGAACTCCACCGGCCGGGACAGCCGGACCCAGGAAAGCCCCGTCCTGAGGACGGCGGGTGAGGGGCGGGCATGGGCGAAGGCGAAACCGGGGGCGAGGACGATGTAGGGGCCGTTCTCCTCGACGTTACGGATCATCTCGGCGGTGTACGCGTCGGTCGTGGCCCCCGTCTCCACCAGCAATCCGCCAACCGTCCGGATGGCTTCCTGCCAGTCCGCGGCCTGAACGTCCAGGCGCACAGCGGCAAGGGGGAGAAGATCACTCAGCGCTGCCATGGCAGCGGACTCTACCTACGCACCGGTGGCTGCGCACGGGTGCGGAAGCAGAAATTCCGGCGAGCGAGGAAGTTATCCACAGCCCGGACGGGCAACCTTGACAGTCAACTCGGGCCGGAGAAGCCTTAGTTCTGGATCCGGTTCCTTTCGACAGTTGCCGGAAGTACGGATAGTCCGGGGGTTCCGGGGGTTCCGGGGGTCCAGGGGGCTCGAGGGATTTGCGGGACTTGGGGGAAGGAAGACGAACGCAGGGGGCGCTGGGGCTCTGGGGGCAGCGAAGGGATTCCAGGATTCCGGGGGCTGAGGATCCTGAGTCTGAGAGTTCCTGGGTCTGAGGGCTCCGGGGTCTAAGGGTTCTGACGGTTCTGCGGAGTTCCATCAGACACCGAGCAATCCGGCAATACAGCACTTCAGCAATACAGAGGGATACAAGCGGAATTGGGGGCCCGGGGCACCGGGAAACCGGGGGACTCAGGGGGATCAGGGGGAATCATGAACAGATACATGTGGGTGCGGCGTACGCCGTCTCTGTGGGGCGGGTCAGGGGCACGGGCGCGGATGCGCCGTGGGGTCGCGCTCGGAGCGGCGGTGCTCGCTCTCTCGCTCCCGCTGTCGGCCTGTTCGTCGGGCGAGGGAAGCGAGGCCGGTGGATCGAATGGGGTGAGTGGATCCGGTGGTTCGTCGGCGGCCGATTCGGCGTCGTCGCCCAGCCCCTCCCCCACTCCGAGCGTCGACCCGCAGTCCTACCGTCACGCCCTCGCCAACGCCCTGGGCCCGCTCAACGGCGCCCTTCGCGCGGTCGACCGGGCGCAAGAAGGAGGATCGCTGAACCGGGCGCTGGACTCGGCAGCCAGCAAGGCCGAGGCGGCCGCGGACGCCCTGGAGACCACCCGGACGCCGGAGAACGCCACCACGGGCAACAGTCAATTCGCCACCGCGCTGCGGGCCTTGGGACAGGACCTCAGGAGCGCACGCGGGAGTGGCGGTCGGTGTGCCGACTCGCCGCGCGTGACGCTCAGTACGGCGGAGAGCCCGAAGAGCGTGAGAGAGGCGAGCCGCGCGCTCACGAGCCTGGGCTACGAGGCCACGCTACGGCTGCCACGTACGGAAAAGGCGCAACACCGGCGGCTGGCCAATGGCGCGCTCATACGTGACAGCAGCCGGGGCGGGTTGGGCCGGCTGACGGTGAGGAACGGTACGAGCAGCGATGCCGTGGTGACGTTGACCCGAGGCGCGCGGACGGCCTTCTCCGTCTACATACGTAAGGGGTCCGACACCACCATACGTAGCGTCAACAGCGGTTCGTACACCGTGTACTTCACTACCGGAGAGGACTGGAACAGCCGGAAGAGTTCCTTCACCCGCGAGTGCAGCTTCGAGAAGTTCGACGACAAGGCGAATTTCCGGACCGTCCAGGTTTCCGGTGGGACTCAGTACACGGTGCTGACGTTCACCTTGAACAAGGTGATTGGCGGCAATGCGACCACGAGCACGGTGCCGCCGGGCGAGTTCCCGTCGTAAGGGTTCGGTCGGCGGCGGCGGGCAAGAGCGGAAGGTGGGTGCCGGGCGGCCGCTGGGCTGCGACGATGGCTGGGTATTGTGCGTCGGGTGGGCGACAGCAGCTGGTGGACTCTGGCAATCGCGGCGGTAACCGGTGGCACGGCGGTGCTGGCCAGTTGGGTCACCAGCCGTGGCAGCGCGCAGGCGGCGCGCATCCAGGCAGAGATCGCCGCTCGCTCGCAAAGCGCCGAGCGGCTGCGTGAGAGCCGGCGCACCGCGTACCTGGAGCTGATTGAACAGACCCACCGCATGGGCGAGTTGTACTGGGAGATCTCTGCGACACTGCGGCTGCCCGGCTCGGACGACCGGACGGCGACGCTGACTGAGCTGCATGACAGGGAGGTGGCCGAGTACGCCAAGATCCGTCGCTGCACGCGTGTCGTCGAACTGGAGGGCCCGCCGTCGGCCGCAGCCGCGGCGCTGTCGCTCCAGAAGGCGACGGGCCCGTTCTACGCGGCCGTCAAACAGGAGCTGGCCGGTGAGGGCGACGGCTGTGATGCGTTCGACGTCGCCTACCGCCCGTTCTGGGCGGCCCTGGAGAACTTCGTGGACGCGGCCCGTGACGCGCACCAGAGGGCTGAGGCTTCGGGAGCAGACGCTTAGCGGCGGAAGCGGAAGCGGAAGCGAACGCGGACACGGATACGTGCGGAAGTGGACGCGGGCACGCGCGGAAGCGGACACGGACGCTCGCGAGGGGCACGCCTGGGGCGGTGCTCCTGGGGGCCGGAGGGGTGCTCCGATAGGGGTGCTCCCGGAGGGGGCCTCCCGGTACGGTCCGGGGGCGCTCGGAGCGACCTGGCGTGGGTTGATGGTGGGTTGGTGGCTTGGTGGGCTGATGGGTTGATTGGGGGGTGGGGGCGGAGGGGAGGGGGCCGGGGGGGAGGCCCCCGCCCCGTGGGCGTCGCAGGGCGCCCGCCCTTGTAGGTATCGCGGGGCCCGCCCCATCCCCCGTGGGTGTCGCGCATCCCCGCCGTGGGTGTTGCAGGGGCCTCGCCGCGGGAGGGGGCCGGTCGTCTCGCCGTAGACGCCCTCAACCCGTGCACGTCATGGCCCGCCGCCCCTTCGCCGTGAGCCCGCCGCTGTGCCCCGTGGGACCCGCCACCGGCTTCGTAGCGCCCACATCCTGCCGCAGGGCCGTCTTCCCATGGAGCACCACCCGCCCCGTGGGACCCGCTGCTTCCCCCGTGGGACCCGTCCCCGCAAGGCTCGTCGCCCTGCTGCTCGGGCCCGGTCATCCCCCATGGCGCACGCCTCCCGCCCCGTAGGCCTCGCCACCCCGCCCCCATAGGGCTCGCCACCCCGCCATCGTCAGGCTCGCCAACCTGCCCCGGGGCCCGTCGCCCCACCCTGTAGAGCCCGCCCTCACCCTGCCCGTGGGCCCGTCGCCCCACCCCGTAGAGCCCGCCGTCACCCTGCCCCGTGGGCCCGTCGTCCCCTCTCCGGGGACTGCCCGCGCCCTATGGGTGTGGCGTTTGGCGTGACCTCGGGGGTCACCAGACCGGGCGGAGGGGTGGGAGGGGGTGTGGGGGTGCAAGGCGCGGATGAGGTTGGCCAGTTCGGTGCGTAGCGGGGCGAGGTCTTGTTGGTCGGTGCTGCGGGCGGCTTCGGCTTCTACGTCGTGGAGGATGCGGCCGGCCACTGCCAGGTGCTGGTGTGCCGCGTCGGTGAGGACGACCAGTTTGCGTCGGCCGCCGGCCGGGTGGGGTTGCCGGCGTACGTAGCCGCGCTTTTCCAAGTCGTCGACGATCTGGCCGGCGGCCTGTTTGGTGACGCCCAGCCGTTCGGCGAGTTCGCTGCTGGTGGCGCCGTGGCTGCGCAGGACCTGGAAGGCCATGCCGTGGACGGGGCGGAGGTCCGGATAGCCGGCCTCGGCCACGCGGCCGGTGAATTCTCCGAGTAGGAGCTGGAAGGCCATGCCGAGGAGGAAGGTCAGCTCGACGTCGGGGAGTTGGTCGTTGGGGAGTTGGTCGCTGGGGAGCTGGTTGTCGGGGGGCGGCGTGGGTGCGGTACCGGGGGCGTCGTTGGCGGGCGTCTTCCTGTCGGAGTTGGCGTTGGCGGGGTCGGAGTGGGGGGTGTGGGGGGTGTGGGGGGTGGGTTCTTGATTGCGGGGCACAGAGTCATGGTGACACAGGCGAGTCAAGCTGCTTTACTTGCCTCTCGGAAGAGCGAGTAAAGCAGCTTTACTTGCCGTCCGTCGGTCTGAGATGTCGTTGGTTTTGAGGGGATGTTATGGACGTGAACCTGTTTGCGTGTGTGGTTACGCCGTCGGCCGAGGACGTCATCACCACGCCTGCCGCCGCCATGACCGGGCTTGCCGCGCCGAGTCGGGGCAGTGCCGAACTGAGCACCTGGCAGGTGCGGATGGAGCCCGGGAGTGCCGGACCGGAGCATGTGATCGACCGGGAGCAGGTGTGGATGCTGACCGCCGGATCGATCGAGGTGACGGCCGGCGGGCGCACCGAGACGGTGGCTGCGGGGCAGACCGTGGTGGTTCCCGCCGGCGTGCTGCGGCAGTTCCGTACGGGCGGGGAGCCGGCGGAGGCTCTGGTGGCCATGTCCGCCTCGGGGCGGGCGTCCGTGCCGGGAGGCGGGGAGAGCCGGCCGTTGCCGTGGGCGGAGTGATCCGGGTGGCGGGAGACGGCGGCAGACGCCCACACCCGGACGCGCCTGGTCGCTCCCGGACACGCCCCGGCCCCTCCTCCCCCTCCCCCTCGGCTTCCCTCTTGGCTTCTCCCCTCGGCTTCCCCCACCCCAGCCCCTCCCCCCACCCGGCCGTTACTGCGCCCCCTGCGGCGCGATCGCCAGGATGGCCACGTCGTCGTGGAAGATCCGGGTGTGCCGGGGCAGGTCCGTGTTGAGGAAGTCGACGACATCGGCGGGGCCGGGGGCGGGGCGGCCGGTGAAGTGGTGGCGGAGCCGGTCGAGGAGGGGGTAGAAGGCGCCGTCGTGGTCGCGGGCCTCGATCAGGCCGTCGGTGCACAGGAGCAGGACGTCGCCGGGGGCGAAGCGGTGGGTGTAGGCGGTGGGCGTCACGTCGGCGAGGGCGCCCAGGCCGAGCGGGAGGGCGGGCGGTCCGAGGAGGGGGGTCACCTCGCCGTCGGAGATCAGCACGGGTTCGATGTGGCCGTGGTTGACGATCGTCACCTCGCCGGCCACCGCGTCGTACTCGACCAGGGCGGCGGTGACGAAGAGTTCGTCGTCGCGCAGCTCGGCGGCCTCGCGGGCCATCCGGCGTTCCATCCGGTCCGCGACGCTCAGCAGGTCGCCCTGGTCGTAGGCGGCCTCGCGGAAGCTGCCGAGGATGTCGGCGACGGTACGGACGGCCTTCAGGCCCTTGCCGCGGACGTCGCCGATGATGGCGCGTTCGCACGTCTCCGTGGCGCGGATGTCGTAGAGGTCGCCGCCGACCATGGTGCCGATTTCGCCCGAGCGGTAGAGGCCGGCCGCGAGCACGTGCCCGACCCGGTGCGGGACCGGCCGGAGCAGGGTGCGCATCAGGGCTTCGGCCACCGAGTGGGCGCGGACCAGAGACCGCTCCTGGCGCCGGCGGTGGGCGGCCAGCGCGACGCCGAGGAGGCCGACGAGGGCGGTGGCGATGTAGGCGGCGACGTGGTGGTTCTCCCAGAGCTGGTGGATGTTGTGGCCGGTGCAGCAGGGGGTGCCGGCGATCACGCCTTCCAGGGCGAGGGTGAAGACGGTGACCGCGGCGACGCTGAAGGGACCGAGGGTGTAGGCGGCGACCACGGGGAGGGCGATGAGCAGGAAGCTGACCGCCCATTCCGTGGGGGTGACGGTTTCCAGCAGCAGGACCATCGCGACGTAGGCGACCGGCAGCCAGCGCATCCAGGCCGGCGGGCGGGGGACCTCGAAGCCGCTGTTCTCCACGACCGCCGCGCGCCGGGGGGCCGGCTGGCCGCGGCCCGGCCGGCGATCGCCGCGGATCCGTTCCATGACCGGCCGGGGCGTCCCGTCCGGCCCCGAACCGTCCATCCCCGACCTGTCCACCGCGGGCTCCTGACACGACCGTGAGCACGGTTCTGCGACCGTGCTCAAGGCCCTTCAGCGTCGCGTGCCCGGACGGCCCGGCCCGGCCATTACGCCACCTGCGGCATGTCACACACGACTGTCACACACGACTGTCGGACATGACCTGTCGGACACGGCCCTGTCGGACACCGCCTGTCGGACACGGCCTGTCGGACACGGCCCCCTGGTGGGCGGGGCGGTCGGGCCGGTCCGTGGCCCGCCCGTCAGGGCAGTTCGAACGGCAGCTCCAGGCCCGCGAGGGTGGCGGCGCAGCCGCAGGTGCGTTCCTTGGGGAGGCGGTCGAGGGTTTCCAGGACGAGGGCGCGCAGCCGCTCGGTGTTCTGGGCGAAGACCTTGAAGACCTCTTCCTGGGAAACGCTCTGGTGGGCGTCGATGCCCGCATCGTGGTCGGTGACCAGGGCCACGGCGGTGTAGCAGACGGCGAGTTCGCGGGCGAGCACCGCTTCGGGGTGGCCGGTCATGTTGACCAGTGACCAGCCGGCCGCGGCGTACCACTGGGATTCGGCGCGGGTGGAGAACCGGGGCCCCTGGATGACGACCATGGTGCCGCCGTCGGTGGCCTCGGTGCCGGTGGCGGCGGCCGCTTCCAGGACCGCTTCCCGGCCGTGCGCGCAGTACGGGTCGGCGAACGAGACGTGGACCGCGCCCCGCTCGTAGTAGGTCTGTGCGCGGCCGCTCGTGCGGTCCACGAGCTGGTCGGGGACGACGACGGTGCCGGGGCCCAGTTCGGGGCGGAGCGAGCCGACCGCGCAGGGGGCGAGGATCTGGCGGACGCCCAGGGAGCGCAGCGCCCACAGGTTGGCGCGGTAGTTGATGCCGTGCGGGGGTACGGCGTGGCCGCGGCCGTGGCGGGGCAGGAAGGCGACGCGGCGGCCGCCGATCTCGCTGAGGGTGATCGCGTCGGAGGGCTCGCCGTAGGGGGTGTCGACGGTGATCCGTTCGGCGTCGGCGAGGAGTTCGTAGAAGCCGCTGCCGCCGATGACGGCGAGTTCGGCGGCGGGGGTGGCGGTGGTGGTCATGTGTCCTGTCTCGGTGGGTGGGCCGGGAGGTGGCTCAGGCGGCCGGGGGTGGCGGTGCGGGCGGAAGGTGGTGCAGCCCGGTGAGGTCGCCGTGGACGGGGTGGCCTGCGACGGACCGGCCGCGGGGGTCGTCCGGGCGGCGGACCGCCGCGGTCTGCCAGCCGGCCGCGGCCGCGGCGTCCAGTTCCTCGCGGACGTCGCTGAGGAAGAGCGTGTGTCCGGGCGGGACGGCCAGGGTGCGGCTGATGGTGCGGTAGGAGTCCGGTTCGCGTTTGGGTCCGGCGGTGGTCAGGTCGAAGTATCCGTCGATCAGGCCGGTCAGGTCGCCGTGGTTGCTGTGGGCGAACCAGTCGTGCTGGGCGGCCACCGAACCGGAGGAGTAGATGTGGCGGGCGATGCCGGCCGTCCGCCAGCGGGCGAGCGCCTCGGGGACGTCGTCGTAGACGTGGCCGTGCAGGGTGCCGTCGGCGTAGCCGGCCGCCCAGATCTCGCCCTGGAGGGCCTTGAGCGGGGCGGCCTTGACGTCGGCGTCGGCCCAGGCGTGCAGGGCTTCGGCGGCGCCCGCCTCGTCGAGGTCGGGGGCGTGGGTCTCGGTGCGCACACCGTCGAGGATCGCGGTCCAGCGGGGCTCGCCGCGGTGGTCGGCGAGCCAGCCGGCGATCCGCTTGCGGGCGTACGGGAAGAGCACGGTGTGGACGTGGTCGGCGGAGCCGGTGGTGCCTTCGATGTCGAGGACGACGGCGCGGACGGGGGCGCCGACCGGGGTGCGGGGCGGGGTGCCGGGGAGGGGCCGGTCGGTCACGGGGCCGCCGGTGCGGGCGTGCCGACGAGGGCGTCGAGGGTGGGGAAGGAGCGGGCGAGCGGGTCACCGGTGAAGTCGCCGACCCAGCCGTCCTCCTCCTCGAAGAAGCGGATGGCGGTGAAGTCGGGGCGGGTGCCCATGTCGAACCAGTGGCGGGTGCCGGCCGGTACGGAGAGCAGGTCGCCCGCCTCGCAGACCGTGGCGAGGACCTGGCCGTCGAGGTGGAGGTAGAAGCAGCCCCTGCCGTGGGCGAAGAAGCGGACCTCGTTCTCGGCGTGGCGGTGTTCCTCCAGGAAGGTGGTGCGGGCCTTGGCGGCCTGCTCGGCCCAGGCGGGGTCGTCGCTGGGGTGCAGGCGTGCCACGTCGACGAGGCGGAAGCCCTCGCGGGCGCTGAGTTCGTCGACCTCGGCGCAGTAGCGTTCGAGGATCTCGTCGCTGTCGTCCTGGGGCGTGACCGGGCCGCGGACCGGCCAGTGGCGCAGTTCGACGCCGTGGCCGGCGAGGGTCTTGGCGATGACGGTGGTGTCGGTGGTGCGCAGCAGCACGGTTTCCGGTGCGTCGTCCGGCATCAGCTGAAGGAGCGTCATGCGGGGTTTCCTTCCGGTGTCGGGGCGGGCCGGGCCGGCCAGTTGCCGTCGTCGAGCAGGACGAGCCGGCAGATCGCCTCCAGGCACTCCAGCCGGTTGCGGGCCTGGGCCAGATCCCGGCCCCAGACGGTGATGCCGTGGTCGGCGATGAGCAGCGCGGGCGGTGCCTCCGGCCGGTCCCGGAGGTGGTCGGCCACCTCGGTGGCTATCCTCCCGACATCCGCGTGGTTGGGGAAGACGGGCACTTCGGTGGCCGACGGGTCGGCCAGGCCGAGGCCCTTGAGGAGTTCGAAGGCGCGGAGCGGGAGCGGGGCCGGGCCGGTGCCGGCGGCGGTGGTCTCGCGGGCCCAGCGGCCGGCCACCGCGGTGGTGTGGGGGGCGTGGACGTGGATCACGGCGCGGGCGTCGGTGGTGCGGTAGACGGCCGCGTGGACGGCGGTCTCGGCGGACGGCCGGGGGCCGTCGGAGGCGAGCGGGTCGGCGGTCTCGGCATGCACGGCGACCAGGTCACGGTCCGTCAGTTCGCCCTTGTCCCGGCCGCTGGCGGTGATCAGCGCGGTCTTGGGGTCGGTGGCGGAGCGGACCGAGATGTTGCCGGAGGTGCCGGGCATCCAGTCCCGTGCGTACAGCGCCCGGGACATGGCGGCGACCTCGGCGGCGAGTTGCCCGTCGTCGGGGAGGTCGGCGCCGGGAGGGGGTGCGGCCGCCTCGCGCGGGCGCTGCACCCGGCTCTCGGAGACGATCGCGGTGATCAGCTCGCCCGGGGTGACGTCGAAGGCGGGGTTGAAGACGGCGGTGCCGGCCGGTGCGACCGGGGTGCCGGCGAACTCGGTGACCTCGGCCGCGGCGCGTTGCTCGATGGTGATGCCGGCGCCGGTGGGCAGGGCGGGATCGCGGGTGGATTCGGGGGCGATGACGAGGAAGGGCACCTGGCTGCGGTCGGCGGCGACCGCGAGGCCGTAGGTCCCTATCTTGTTCGCGACGTCGCCGTTGACGGCTATCCGGTCGGCGCCGACCAGGACGCAGTCGACCAGGCCGGTGGCGATCGCGGCGGCGGCCGCGGAGTCGACGCACACCCGGTGCGGCACGCCCGCCTCGCGCAGTTCCCAGGCGGTGAGCCGGGCGCCCTGGAGCAGCGGGCGGGTCTCGTCGACGAGGACCTCGGCGACCCGGCCGCGGGTGGCGAGTTCGAGGATGACGCCGAGGGCGGTGCCGATCGCGGTGGTGGCCAGGCGGCCGGTGTTGCAGTGGGTGAGCAGGCGCAGCGGGCGGTCCGGGAGCAGGTCGTCGAGGAGGTCCGCGGCGCGCCGGACCATCGCGCCGTTCACCTCGGCGTCCTCGCGCAGCATGGCCAGGCCCTCGTCGAGGACGGCCCGGTGGCCCTCGCCGATCCGGGCCAGGACCCGGTGGACGGCCCATTCGAGGTTGACCGCGGTGGGGCGGGCGGCGGCCAGCCGTCGGGCGTCGGCGCGGACGGCCGGTTCGTCCAGGCTGCCGTCGGGGCGGCGGTGGCGCTGTGCGGAGAGGGCCACGCCGAGGGCGCCGGCCAGGCCGATGGCCGGGGCGCCGCGGACGGCGAGGGTGGTGATGGCCTCGATGGTCTCGTCGACCGTGCGCAGCCGCAGTTGCCGGTGGGTGTGCGGCAGGACGCGCTGGTCGGTGGTGACGATGGCGCCGTCTTCCCAGTACAGGGAGGGCTGGTGTGCGTTCACGGGCCTGTCACCGCCTCCGCAGGGGCCGGATTTCCTTGGGGCAAACGGTAGTTGGGCCGCGTGGCGGCGGTATTGCCGGGGTGTTTCCGCGGTCCGGTCTCCGTGGGGCGTCGGCGGCGGGGCATGCTCCTCCTTGCGGCGGGTGGGCGGGGCCGTGGAACGGGTCAGTCCGGTGGGGCCGCCGCCTTGAGTGCGGCCTCGACGACCGGGCCGACCTCGGGCATGGCCGCGGCGGTGACGATGCCGGTGTGGTCGGCGCGGACCGCGACGGTGTCCACCCGGCCGTCGAGGAGCGGCTGCCAGTTCTCCGAGGCGGGTCCCGCGGGGTGGCGGCCGGCGGCCGCGTCGAAGCACAGCACGGATCCGCCGTAGCGGCCCGGCCGGTGTTCGGCCAGTGCCCGGACGTTGTGCCGGGCGACCTCGACGAGCCGGCCGACGGTCCGTTCGTCGAGGGAGCCGAGGGCGCTGCCGGCGGCCCGCAGCGCGTTGTGCAGGGCGGCGGCCGGGGGCAGATCGGCGCCGTCCGGCGGCTCCGCGGTGATGCCGTCCAGGGCGAGCGGCACCAGGGTCCGCGGGTCGAGGGTGGTGCCCCAGCCGAGGACGTCGCCGGGGTAGGCGTCGAGCAGGACCAGCAGGGCGGGCGGTTCGCCCTGTGCTGCCAGGTCGGCGGCGATCTGCTGGGCGACGGTGCCGCCGAACGACCAGCCGGCGAGGACGTACGGGCCGTGCGGGCGCAGGGCGCGGATCCGGGCGAGGTAGCCGGTGGCGAGGTCGGTGACGGTGCGCGGGCCGGGGTCGCCGCCGGTGAGCCGGGGGTCCTGGAGGGCGTGCACCGGGTGGCCGGCCGGGACGTGCCGCAGCAGCGGGGCGTAGGACCAGCTCAGGCCGTTGGCGGCGGGGATCAGGAAGACCGGGGGGAGGTCGCCGTCGGCGCGGAGGGTGAGCACCTCGCCGAGGTCGGTGCCGGTGCCGCCGGTGGCCGGCAGGGCGCTCAGTGCGGCCACGGTGGGGGCCCGGAAGAGGTCCTGGACGCCGAGTTCCACGCCGAGCACCGAGCGGATCCGGTGGACCAGGCGGGTGGCGAGCAGGGAGTGCCCGCCGAGTTCGAAGAAGCCGTCGTCGATGCCGACCGGGGGCAGGCCGAGGACCTCGCCGAAGAGGCGGCAGAGCACGACCTCGCGGGGGCCGCGCGGGGCCCGGCCGTGTGCGGCCGCGGCGAACCGCGGGGCGGGCAGTGCCCGGCGGTCGAGTTTGCCGTTGGGGGTCAGCGGGAGGGCGTCCAGGGTGAGGAGCGCGGCGGGCACCATGTAGTCGGGCAGCCGCTCGGCGAGTCGGTCGCGCAGGGCGGCGGGGTCGGGGGCGGGCCGGTCCGGTTCCGGCACGACGTAGCCGGCCAGGAGTTTCTCGCCGGCGGGGTCGGTGCGGACGGTGACGGTGGCCTGGCCGACGCCGGGCAGGGCGGCGAGCGCCGCCTCGACCTCGGCCGGTTCGATCCGGTAGCCGCGGATCTTGACCTGGTCGTCGGCGCGGCCGAGGAAGAACAGCCGGCCTTCGGTGTCCCGGCGGACGAGGTCGCCGGTGCGGTACATCCGCTCGCCGGGGGCGCCGTACGGGCAGGCCACGAAGCGTTCGGCGGTCAGGGCTGCGCGGCCGGTGTAGCCGCGGGCCAGGCCCGCGCCGGACAGGTACAGCTCGCCCACGACGCCGGCGGGGACCGGGCGGAGCGCCTCGTCCAGGACGTGGGCCCGGGTGTTGTCCATCGGGCGGCCCAACGGGACGGGTCCGTCGGCGCGTTCACCGGGCTGCCAGGACGTCTGGGTGACGCACAGGGTGGTCTCGGTCGGGCCGTACAGCGCGCGGACGGCGGTGTCGGGGCAGGCGGCCAGGACCCGGGCGACGGCCTGCCCGGAGACCGCGTCGCCGCCGGTCAGCACCTCGCGGACGGGGGCGAAGCAGTGCGCGTGGTCCTCGGCGACGGTGCGGAACAGCCCGGCGGTCAGGTGGACGTGGGTGATCTGGTGCCGGGTGATCAGCCGGGTCAGGGACGGTCCGTCGAGGGCGCCCGGCGCTGCGACGACCACGCAGCCACCGTTGAGCAGCGTCACCCAGATCTCGTACGTGGACGCGTCGAAGGCGTGCGGGGCGTGGAAGAGCACCCGGTCGCCGGGGCCGAGGCCCCAGCAGGAGTCGCGGGCCAGGTCGAGGACGCCCTGGTGGGTGGTGCCGATGCCCTTGCGCTCGCCGGTCGAGCCGGAGGTGTACATCACGTAGGCGAGGTGGTCGGGGTGCGGGGCGGGCGGTGCGGTGGGCCGGCCGCGGTCCGCCGTGCGGCGGGTCCCGGGGGTCAGGACGGTGTGCCC
This sequence comes from Streptomyces endophytica, assembly GCF_026153355.1. Lineage (GTDB taxonomy): Bacteria > Actinomycetota > Actinomycetes > Streptomycetales > Streptomycetaceae > Streptomyces > Streptomyces endophytica. The sequence continues at coordinate 6,843,416 of NZ_CP110636.1, forward strand.
CGCGGCCGCCGGGTGGTCCCGGAGCGCTGGGTCGGCGAGCAGCACCGGGCTGCCGGCCGCCGCCAGGGCCGCCCGGAGCCGGGCTTCCGGGTGGGTGGGCTGCAGCGGCAGGTAGGCCGCGCCGGCCTTCAGGACGGCGAGCTGGGCCACCAGGAGGTCGGCGGACCGTTCCATGAGCAGCGGGACGGCGGTGTCGGGGGTCACTCCGGAGCGGATCAGTTCGCGCGCCAACTGCTCTGCCCGGTAGGCGAGTTCGGCGTAGGTCAGGGCGGTGTCGCCGTGGACCACGGCGGGGGCGTCGGGTGCGGCGGCGGCCCGGGCGTCGAAGGCCTCGACGACGGTGCCGGGTGCGGACGGCCGGACGGTGCCCTGCCAGCCGCGGGTGACCTGGTCGTGTTCGGTGGCGGAGAGCAGGTCGAGGGCGCCGATGCGCTGCCGCGGGTCGGCCGCGGCCCGGTCGAGCAGCCGGAGCAGCCGCTCGCCCAGGGCCCTCGCGGTGGGTTCGTCGAAGAGGGCGGTGCGGTAGATGAGGGTGAGTTCCAGCAGGTCCTGGTCGGGCCGCTCGTCGAAGGCGAACTCCAGGTCGAACTTGGCCCCTTGGGCCTGTGCGCGGTCCGTGACGCAGGTCGCGCCGGGCAGTTCCAGACCGAGGTCGCCGCCGTAGGCCCAGGAGAGCATCACCTGGAACAGCGGGTGCCGGGAGAGCGAGCGGGGCGGCTGGAGTTCCTCGACGAGCCGGTCGAAGGGCAGGTCCTGGTGGCTGAAGGCCGCGAGGTCGGTGTCCCGTACCCGGGCCAGCAGGTCGCCGAAGGCGGGGTCGCCGGAGGTGTCGGTGCGCAGCACCAGCGTGTTGACGAAGAAGCCGATCAGTTCGTCGAGGGTGTCGTCGGTGCGGCCGGACACGACGGTGCCCAGCGGGATGTCGGTGCCCGCGCCCGTCCGGGTCAGCAGGGCGGCCAACGCGGCCTGGGTGACCATGAGTTCGGTGGCGTGGCCGGTCCGGGCGAGGTGCCGGATGCCGGCGCGGGTGGTGGCGTCGACAGGGAGGCGCAGGGTGCCGTGGGCGGTGCCGGCCCGGGCCGGGCGGGGGCGGTCGGCGGGCAGCGGCAGTTCCTCGGGCAGGTCGCGCAGCGCGGTGCGCCAGTGGGCCAGTCCGCGGGCGACCGGGGAGCCGGGCACGGACTCCTCGTCGAGTGCGGCGCGCTGCCGGAGCGCGAAGTCCGCGTACTGGACGGGCAGCGGCTCCCAGTCGGGTGCCCGGCCGTGCAGCCGGGCGGCGTACGCGGCGGACAGGTCGCGGCCGAGCCGGCTCACCGACCAGCCGTCGCAGGCGATGTGGTGCAGCGCGAGGACGAGCACCCACTGGTCGGGCGCGGACCGCAGCAGCGCGGCGTGCAGCGGGAGTTCGGCGGTGAGGTCGAAGACGTGGGCGCTGGCGGCGGCCACCGCGGCGGACAGGGTGTCCGGGGTGTGGTCGGTCACCGGCAGGTCGATGCGCACCTCGTCGGCGGGCAGTACTCGTTGGGTCGGCTCGCCCTCCCGCTCGCCGTAGAGGGTCCGCAGCGCCTCGTGGCGGGTGACGACGTCGCCGAGCGCGGCGGCCAGTGCGCGGTGGTCGAGGGTGCCGGTGATCCGGGTGACGACCGGGATGTTGTAGGTGGCGCCGGGGCCGGCGAGCCGGTCGAGGAACCACAGGCCGCGCTGGCCGGAGGAGAGCGGTACGGATTCCGGGCGGGGCGTCACCCGGGTCACGGGGTGGGGCGCGGGGTCGTCGGCGGCGAGGTGGGCGGCGAGCTTGGCGACCGTCTGGGCGCCGAACAGCGCCCGCACCCCGATCTTGACGCCGAGCACCGCCCGGATCCGGTTGATCAGCCGGACGGCGAGCATGGAGGTCCCGCCCAGCGCGAAGAAGTTGTCGTCGGGCGTCACGTCGGGGGCGTCGAGGACCTCCGCGAACAGACCGCGCAGGATCTCCTCGCGGGCGCCGCGCGGACCGTGCGGTGCGGTGGCGGTGCCGTCCAGTGTCATCGGGAAGACCTCATCCCATTGCGCTCTTACGGAAATGCAAAAGGAATGTGCGGAAAGGCGATGCGGCGGTCATTCAACCGGCCGCCGGGAATCCGCACAAGCAAGGTCCGGTGTCCCGCCGGCGGGACACCGCGGATTCCTTGACACCCCTTCCGGCGCCGACCTACGTTGCCGAGCGCCGTCGCCGGACCTCGGTGGAAGCCGAATGCAGATCCGGGTCAACTCGTCCGCGCCGAAAGGGGATTCGGCTTGCCGGAAGCGCCGAGCACCATCACATCGGTATTCGCCGCCCGGGTGGGCGAGAAGAAGGACGCGCCCGCGGTCGGGCGCGGCGGCGGTGCCGCGCTGTCCTACGGCGCGCTCGACGAACGCAGTGACGCCCTCGCCCGCGCCCTGGCCGGTTGCGGGGTCCGGCCGGAGGACCGCGTCGGCATCCTGATGGAGCGCGCCCCGGACGTCGTGGTCGCGCTGCTCGGCACGCTGAAGGCCGGGGGTGCCTACGCCCCGCTGGACGTCCGCTCCCCTGCCGCCCGGCTGCGGACGGTGATCGGCGAGTGCGGGACCCGGCTGGTGCTGGTGGACACCGCGGAGCGGGCCGCGGCGCTCCGCGCGAGCTGCACCGCGGACCCCACCGGCGCTCTCGCCGGCGTGGCGGTGCGGGTCGTCGGGGAGCTGCTGGACCGCGCGCCGGCGGACCCGGTGGCGCCCCCGCCGCCCGTGTTACCGGAGCAACTCGCGTACGTCATCCACACGTCGGGCTCGACCGGCCGCCCGAAGGGCGTGGCGATCAGCCACCGGGACGTGGTGGAGTTCGCGGCCGACGACTGCTGGGCCGGTATCGACGCGCGGGTGCTGCTGCAGTCGCCGCTGGAATTCGATGCGTCGGTCTACCAGATCCTGGTGCCGCTGCTGCGCGGCGGGACCGTGGTCGTCGCGCCGCCGGGGCGGCTGGATCCGGCCACGCTGGTGCGGACCCTCGCCGCCGAGCGGATCACCTCCACGTTCATCACCCCGTCGATGTTCAACCTGATGACGGAGGAGTCGCCGGACGCCTTCGCGCACGGCTGCCAGGTGTGGATGGGCGGCGAGGTGGCCTCCCCCAGCGCGGTCGCGCGGACGCTGGCGGCCTCCGGTCCGGGGTCGGTGGTCAATGTCTACGGGCCGACCGAGGTGACCGTGTTCGCCACCCGGCACCTGGTCACGGGGGTGGGCGACGGGCCGGTCCCGATCGGCTCGGCGCTGGCCGGTGTCCGCACCCATGTGCTGGACGAGCTCCTGCGGCCGGTCGGCCCGGGCGAGGTGGGCGAGCTCTACCTGGCCGGGCGGGGCGTGGCGCGCGGCTACTGGGGGCGGCCGGAGCTGACCGCCGGCCGGTTCGTGGCGGACCCGTTCGCGCGGGACGGCAGCCGGATGTACCGTACCGGCGATCTGGTGCGGCGCCGCGCGGACGGGCTGCTGGAGTACTTCGGCCGCGAGGACAACCAGATCAAGCTGCGCGGTTTCCGCATCGAGCTCGGCGAGATCGAGCACCAGCTGACCCGCCGGGGCGACGTCGCCGCGGCGGCGGTCGTTCCGCTGCCCGACCATCACGGCGGCAAGAACCTGGTCGGGTACGTCGTTCCGGCCGCGCCGGCCACCGCCGGGACCGTCGGGGAGGACTGGCCGGCCCGGCTGCTGGACGCGCTGCGGCTGGCCCTGCCCGGGCACATGGTCCCGGCCGCCTGTGTGGTGGTGGACCGGCTGCCGCTGACGAACAACGGCAAGCTGGATGTGCGGGCGCTGCCGGCGCCGGTGTTCGAGGGTGCCGGCCGGGCCCCGCGCGACGAGACCGAGCGGCTGCTGTGCCGGGTGTTCGCGGACGTGCTGGGCGTGGACCGGGTGGGCATCGACGACAGCTTCTTCGCGCTGGGCGGGCACTCGCTGACCGCGACCCGTGCGGCGGTGGGCATCGGCGCCGCGCTCGGCGTCCGGCCGGGCCTGGAGGACCTGTTCGCGGCGCCGACGGTCGCCGGGCTGGCGGCCCGGCTGCGGCACCGCATGGAGGCCGGGCCGGCGGCCCGCGTCCCGCTGGTGGCGGGAGCGCGCGAGGGCCGCGCCGAACTGTCGCACGCGCAGCGGCGGTTGTGGCTGCTGTACCAGCTCATGGGGGACGCCGACCCGGGCTACCACATCCCGCTGGTCTTCCGCCTGCCCGGCCCGGTGGACATCGACGCGCTGCGCGCCGCCCTGGCCGATGTGACGACCCGTCACGAGAGCCTGCGGACGGTCTTCCCCGCCGACGGTGAGACCTCCTACCAAAGGGTTCTCGACCCGGCCGACGCCCGGCCCGGTCTGACCGTCACCGACTGCCGGCCCGCCGAGGTGGAGCAGCTGCTGACGCGCGCCGTGCGCGCCCCGTTCGACCTGGAGAGCGAGCTGCCGCTGCGGCTGTCGCTGTTCCGCACCGGCGAGGAGAACGTGCTGCTGGTGGTGTTGCACCACATCGCCGCCGACGGCTGGTCCTTCACCCCGCTCTTCCGCGATCTGTCCCGGGCCTACGCCGCGCGGCGCGCGGGCAAGGCGCCCGACTTCCCTCCGCTGCCGGTCCAGTACCGGGACTACGCGGCCTGGCAGCACCGGACCCTCGGCGACCGCGACGATCCGGACAGCCCGCTCGCACGGCAGCTGGCGCACTGGCGCACCGCGCTGGCGGGGATCCCCCGGTGCACCCCGCTGCCCGGTGACCGTCCCCGTCCGGAGTTGGCCGGCGGCGCGGGCGACGTGGTGGAGTTCGTGATCCCCGCGGAGCTGCGCCGGGCGCTGGACGAGCTGGCCCGGACCAGCGGCTGCACGCTGTTCGTGGTGCTGCAGGCCGCGCTGGCCGGACTGCTGACCCGGCTGGGCGGCGGCGAGGACATCGTGGTCGGGACGCCGACCGCGGGCCGCGCGGACGAGGCGCTGGACGATCTCGTGGGCTTCTTCGTCAACACCGTCGTGCTGCGCACCGACACCTCCGGCGATCCGTCCTTCGGCGAGCTGCTGCACCGGGTGCGACAGGCGTGGGTCCCCGCCTACGCCCATCAGGACGTGCCGTTCGACCTGCTGGTGGAGGCGGTCAATCCGCCGCGGAGCCTGGCCCACCACCCGGTGTTCCAGATCGCGTTCGGGCTGCTGAACACCGCCGGGTCGGCGCTGGTGCTGGACGGCACCGCCCATGAGTGGCGGCTGGCCGGCTCCGGCGCGGCCCGCTTCGACCTGGCCTTCGACCTGGTCAGCCGGACGGCGCCGGACGGCGCGCCGGGCGCGCTGGACGTCAGCCTGGAATACGCGACCGAGCTGTTCGACCGTGCCACCGTGCGGCGGCTGGCGGACCGATACGTCCGGCTGCTGCGCGAGGTGGCCGCCGACCCGGACCGGCGGCTCGGCGCACTCCCCCTCGATCCTCCGGAAAGGTCATCATCATGAATCCCTTCGACGACACGGACGGCACGTTCAAGGTCCTGGTCAACGCCGAGGGCCAGTACTCCCTGTGGCCGTCGTTCGCCGAGGTCCCGGAAGGCTGGGAAGTACGGCTGGACGACCGCGGACGGGCGGAGTGCACCGCGTACATCGAGGAGCACTGGACGGACCTGCGGCCGGCCTCCCTGGTGGCGGCGATGGCCGCGGCGCAGGACGGCAGGGGCTGACCCGGGATGCCCGCGACGACCTCTGCCCCTTCCGGGCCGTTGGGCCAACTCGGCCTGGATCACCTCGGTTTCGCGGTCGGCGATCTGCCGGCGGCCGCCGAGCCGTTCACCGCGCGCTACGGCTTCGGCGTCCTGGACCGTTTTCCCGGCGCCCCGGGTGCCCCTGAGGACGGTGTCCGCACGGTGGCGGTGGGTGCCGGCGGCATCCGGCTGGTGCTGACCGCCGCGCAGGACGCCGGGCATCCGGCCGCCCGGTACGTCGCGCGCCACGGCGACGGGGTCCGGGACATCGCACTGCGCACGCCGGACGCGGCGGCCGCCTTCGCCGAGGCGGTGCGGCGGGGCGCGGAACCGGTGGCCGGGCCGGCCGGGCGGGACGGGGTGGTGACCGCCTCGGTCACCGGGTTCGGCGACGTGGTGCACACCTTCGTGCAGCGGCCCGGACCGGCGGCCGGTGTCCCCGGCCCGTCGGCGACCGGACTGCACGGGATCGACCACCTCGCGGTGTGTCTGGAGCCGGGGCGGCTGGGGCCGACCGTCGAGTACTACGAACGGGCGCTGGGCTTCGCCGCGGTGTTCACCGAGCGCATCGTCGTCGGCGCACAGGCGATGGACTCGGTCGTGGTGCAGAACGACGCCGGGACCGTCACGCTGACGCTGATAGAGCCGGACACCGGCCGGGCGCCGGGCCAGATCGACCGGTTCCTGGCTTCCCACGGCGGCGCGGGCGTGCAGCACGTCGCGTTCGCGTCGGACGACATCGTGCGTTCGGTGGGGCTGCTGTCGGCGCGCGGCATCGGCTTCCTGGACACCCCCAGCACCTACTACGACCTGATCCCGGGCCGGCTCACGCTCTCCCGGCACTCGGTCGACGAGCTGCGGGACCTGAACGTGCTGGCCGACCAGGACCAGGACGGCCAGCTGCTGCAGATCTTCACCCGGTCCCGGCACCCGCGCGGCACGCTGTTCTTCGAGGTCATCGAGCGGCTGGGCGCCCGGACGTTCGGCAGCGGCAACATCAAGGCGCTGTACGAGGCGGTGGAGTTGCAGGAGAACAGGTCGGACGCGACCCGGTGAGCCCCTCCGGCCCGCGTCCGGGCCGGTCAGAAGGTCCGTTCCCGCGGAGGAGCGCCGGGCGGCTCGGGCAGCCACAGCAGACCGGAGGTGGCCAGCAGATAGCCGAGCTGGGCGCGGCTGTTGCTGCCCAGCTGCTGGGAGACCCGGCTGATGTGCTTGGCGACGCTGCGGCGGCTCATGCCCATCCGGCGGGCGATGGAGTCGTCGGTCTCGCCGGACACCACGGCCTGCAGGATGGCCCGCTGGACGTCGGAGGTGATCAGCGGGGAACGGGCCGGTACGCCGCCCGGTCCGACCGGCACCGAACGGGACCAGGCACTGTCGAAGAGCGCGGCGAGGAAGCGCAGCAGGGCGGGGTGCCGGATCTGCAGGGCGCTGTCGCTGCGCTCCTCGGAGGTGGGGATGAAGGCCACCTGCCGGTCACAGATGATCATCCGCTCGAACACCTCGACCAGGGTGTGCACTTCGGCCCCGGCGGCGGTGACCTTCTCGACGTAGGCCAGCGTGGGTGCGTGCGAGCGGACGGTGTGCTGGTAGATCGTCCGCTGCCGGACGCCCCGTTCGAGCATCCGCAGGTCCCGGTCGAGCGCCTCGCTCAGCAGGTGTTCCGGGCGGCCGCCGCCGGGCTGGGTGGTGAGGAGTTCCTCGCGGCAGCCGGCCACGGCGGCCTCCAGGGCGTTGCTGATGACCGTGGCGCCGTTGAGGACGGTGAGCGTGGGCTGTTCGCGCTTCCTGGCGTCGTCGTAGGTCCGGGTGAAGACGGAGAGGGTGGCCTGGACGGAGCGGTAGGCGCGCTGCTGGTCGGCGATCGCCTCTTCTATGGGGCGCAGCGCGGCGATCGCCGCCGCCTCGGGCGGCACGGGGGTGGTGGCGCCGGGAGTCCGTGGATCGTCGGCGATGAGGCCGAGTGCGCGCAGGCACGGCGGGGCGGTCTCGCGGCGCGCCGTTCCGTCACGGAGAATGCTCCGGTAGTAGCTCAGCGCATCGCCGCATACCCGACCTGAGGGTAATTCACCCCCATTGCACTGACATCGACCCAGTTCTTCATCGTTCACAACTATGCAGGTTACATTTGTGCACCCCGTCCGCAGTCCAATGATCTTGATCGGCCGAAGAAGATAAGCGGCGCCAGCCACATCCTTGGCCGCACAATGGGGGACCACGATGCCTCGCATCCTGCGCGTTTTCACCATCGCCGCCGTCCTGGCCACCGCCGCCGGATATGGAATTGACCATTCCGCTCCGTCCGTCGCGCGCGCGGGCCACCTCACCTCCGGCGTCGTCCTCGGCGACTCGGCCTGGGGCCGCGTTCCCACCCCGCACACCGGGCCGTTCTGAGCGCCCTGGGCTGAGCATTTTCTGACGGGCGGCCGCCCCATCCGGGCCTCACACGGGGTCCGGCCAGGTGCGCGGAACCCGTCCGGTTCGAAGCAACTGCACCGAGGAGAAGCTTTGAGCACATCGTCCGCGGCCCTGGGCACCGCTCCGCGCGCCGGGTCGGGCAAGGAAATCACCGAACTCCCCGCCGTACGGCCCCGGCAGACCGCGCCGGACGACGCCGCGCGGGGCGTGTTCGTCACCCGCGTCGGCCTCCAGATCCCCGCCGCGGTCAGCTACGACACCTGGAAGAGCGCGGGCCGGAGGATCTCGGCCGTCGCCAACTCGTCGGCCTGGTGCCTGGGCGACTGGCTGATCTACGGCCAGTGGCGCTACACCGACCGCTACCGCAGGGCCGTCGACGCGGTCGGCCTCGACTACCAGACCCTGCGCAACTACGCCTGGGTGGCCCGGCGGTTCGAGGTGTCCCGCCGGCGGGACAGCCTCAGCTTCCACCACCACGCGGAGGTGGCGTCGCTGCCGCCCCATGAGCAAGACTACTGGCTCAACCGGGCCGAGGAACTGGGCTGGTCGCGCAATCAGTTACGGGCGAACGTCCGGGCCGCCCGGGAAACCGGACCGGCCGCCACCCGCAAGACCGCATCCGTCGGAATCCAGCTCACCCTGGAACGCATCGCCCGCTACCGCGCGGCCGCGGAACGCAGCGACAGCAGCCTGGAAACCTGGATGGTGGACCGGCTGGACCTCGCGGCCAGCAACGCGCTCGGCAGTTACAGCGGCTGACCCCCGGTGCCCCGGAACGCCGTACCCGAAAAGGCGCTGAGTGAAAGGTGCTGAACGTGCGTCCTGCCCACCTGCCGGATTCCCCGTCGCTCGCCTGGGAACTCGCCCCGGGAAAGCCCGCACTGGCCCGGATAACCGGCCTGGCCGACATGGCCGCGGCCCGTGCCTGGCTCGCCACCGCCCGCCCGGAACTGACCCGGGCGCTGCACACCCACGGGGCGGTCTGTCTGCGCGGCCTGCCCCTGACGGAGGTCGGTGACGTCGCCGCGGTCCGCGACGTCCTGATCCCCGAGGCCACGCCGTACCGCGAAAAGGCCACCCCGCGCAGCGACTTCGGCCAGGGCGTCTACTCGTCCACGGACCTGCCGGCGTCCCAGCGCATCCACATGCACAACGAGAACAGCTACACCCTGACCTTCCCCGGCCTGCTGCTGTTCGCCTGCCTGACCGCGCCGGAGGAGGGCGGCGCCACCCCGGTCGCCGACTGCCGCAAGGTGCTCGACCACATCCCCGCGCCCCTGGTGGCGAAGATGCGGCAGACCGGCTGGCTGCTCCGCCGCAGCTACTCCGACCACATCTCCACCGACTGGCGCAGCGCGTTCGGCTCCGACGACCGGGCTGCGGTGGAGCGCTACTGCGCGGACAACCTGATCGCGCACGCCTGGCAGGAGGACGGCAACCTGCGCACCGGCCAGGTGCGGCCCGGCGTCGTCAGCCACCCGGTGACCGGGGACGAGGTCTGGTTCAACCACCTGGTCTTCTGGAACGAGTGGTCGCTGGACGAGGAGCTGCGGGAGATCCTGCTCGACGAGTTCGGACCGGACGGACTGCCCTTCCGCACGGCCTTCGGCGACGGCAGCCCGCTGACCCGGGAGGACCTGGCGGCCATCCAGGCGGCGTACGACGCGGCGACGGTCCGCGAGCCCTGGCAGCCGGGCGATCTGCTGCTGGTCGACAACATCCTCACCGCGCACGGCCGCGACCCGTTCCGCGGCGACCGCCGGATCGCGGTGTCGATGGGCGCACCGGTCGAACTGTCCGCCTGCCGGCCCACCGTGCCGCCGGCCGCCGCGTTCGGCTGACCGGCCGCCGCACGGCCCGCCGGACCGCCCTTCCCCTTCCTCCCCCCTCCGCGGGACGCCCCCGCGCGGCACAAGGAGTCTGTTCATGGCTGACCTCCGTCCGGAGCCGGTCGACGCCGTCCGGCGCTTCGCCCGGGTGGTGCGGGACCACCCGGAGCGGATCGCGGTACGGGACGGCGCGGGATCCCTGACCTTCGCCGAACTCGACCGCCGCACCGCCCGGTTGGCCCGCGCGCTGGCCGCCCGCGGCATCGGCCGCGGCGCCCGGGTCGGGGTGGCCCTGCCCCGTACGGCCCGGCTCGTGGTGGCGCTGCTGGCGGTGTGGCGGGCGGGTGCGGCGTACGTACCGCTCGATCCGCACTATCCGCGGGCGCGGCTGGAGTTCATGGCGAAGGACGCCGGCATCGCGGCGCTGCTCGCCGGGGAGGACACCCCGCTCCGGACGGCGACCGGGGCCGTGGTCCTCGATCCGGATGTCCCGGGCGACGCCGCTGCGTCGGAGGGTGACCTCCCCGCGGACCCGGTGGGCAGCGGTCCGCTCGACCCCGCCTACCTGATCTACACCTCCGGTTCGACCGGCCGCCCCAAGGGCGTGGCGGCGACCCGCGGCGGGGTGGCCGCCCTGCTGGCGGGGCTGGAGGAGGCCGGTGCCTACGCGGACGCGCCCCGGGTGGTCGCCTGGAACGCCAGCGTGTCCTTCGACGCGTCGGTGCAGCAGTGGGCGCGGGTCTGCCGGGGCGACACCGTGGTCGTGCTGACCGAGGAGGACCGCAAGGACCCCGCCCGGCTGGCCGCCGTGCTCGACGCGCACGCGGTCACCGACCTCGATCTCACCCCGTCCCACTGGGAGTTGCTGCGTGGGACGCTGGCCGGGCCGCGGGCCGACGGGCGGACGCTCCGGCTGTTCATGGGCGGCGAACCGGTACCGGCGCGGACCTGGCGGGAGCTCGCGGAGGCGGCCGGTGCCGGCGGTCCGGAGGCCCTGAACCTCTACGGCCCGACCGAATGCACGGTCGACGCCACGGTCGGGTGGATGACCGGCGGGACCCCGCACCTCGGGGACGCCCTCCCGGGCGGCCGGCTGTACGTGCTCGACGCCGCGCTGCGCCCGGTGCCCGAGGAGGCCGAGGGCGAGCTGTACGTCGCGGGACCGCGGCTGGCGCACGGCTACGCCGGCCGGCCGGCCCTGACCGCGGAGCGGTTCGTCGCCGATCCGTTCGGCGGGCCCGGCGAGCGGATGTACCGCACCGGCGACCGGGTGCGGCGCACCGCCGGGGGCCTCCTCGCCTTCCTGGGCCGGGCCGACCGCCAGATGAAGTTCCGCGGCTTCCGCATCGAGCCGGGCGAGATCGAGCACGCGCTGGCCTCGTACGAGGGCGTCGGCAGCGCCGCCGTGGTGGTCCGCAACGGCGGGCCGGCCGGTGAGCGGCTGGTGGCGTACGCGGTGCCGTCCGGCGGGGCGGCGCCCGACCCCGGCCGGCTGCGGGACCATCTCGCCGCGGTGCTGCCGGACTTCATGGTGCCGTCGGACTGCGTGCTGCTCGACGCGCTGCCGCTGACGGCCAACGGGAAGCTGGACGTGGCCGCGCTGCCGGAGCCGCCGGACGGCCCGGGGGCGGACGCGCCGGCCGCCGAGCCGGACGGCCCGTTCGAGAAGCTGATCGCCGAGGTGTGGTCGGAGGTGCTGGGCCGGCAACGGGTCGGTGCGGACGACGACTTCTTCGCCCTGGGCGGGCACTCGCTGATGGCACTGCGGGTCGTGGGGCGGCTCAAGCGGAACCTCGGTGTGGTGATCTCGGTCAAGGAGGTCTACCGCCACCCGCGGCTGCGCGACCTGGCGCAGTACGTCCAGCGCCACCACGAGGCCTCCGCACCGGCCGGCTGAGCGCGCGCCGTCCCGCCCGTCCGCGTACGGACAGACCCCGCCGAGCAGCGCTTCCGCTTCCCGAGAAGAGAGACGCACCCATGCAGGACACCATCGTGGTCCGCCCCCAGCCGGTCCCGGACGCCGCGCGGCGGCTGGTCTGCCTCGGCTTCTGCGGCGGCGGGGCCGGCTCGTACCTCGCCTGGACGGAGGTGATGCCGCCCGGCACGGAGCTGGCGGCGGTCTGCTATCCGGGGCGGGAGGGCCGGTTCGCCGAGGACTGCGCCCAGGACTGGGACGAGCTGGCCGAGGACGCGGTCACCGCGGTGCTCTCCGCCGCCGGCCTGCCCTATGTCCTCTTCGGGCACAGCATGGGCGGCTGGATGGCCTTCGACGTCGCGGCACGCATCGAGGAGCGCGGCGGGCCGGCCCCGGCGGCGGTCGTGGTGTCCTCGGCCAACGCGCCCAGCCGGGGGCTCACCCCGCAGGACATGTTCCCGGCGCAGCACCAGTCGGACGACGAACTCATGGCCTGGATGCGGGAGTTCGGGCTGCTGCCCGGGCATGTGCTGGGCGACCCGGACCTGTGCGAGATCGCGGTGGAGCTGATGCGGGCCGACCTCCGGGTGCGCGACTCGTTCTACCACCGGGCGGGCGCGGCGGTGCGGGCGCCGTTGCAGGTGCTGACCGGGGCGGCCGACGAGGTGATCGATCCGCGGACGGCGCGGCAGTGGCGGAAGCTGGCGGCCGGCCCGTTCCGCCACGACGAGCTGCCGGGCGGGCACTTCTACACCCCGGAGGTGTGGCGGACCCTGCCGTCCCGTATCGCCGCGCTGGGGACACCGGCGGCCTGACGGTCCGGACGGGGGCGGGGCAGTGGGGGCGGTGGCGCGGGCCTCAGCGCTCTGCCGGGGCGTACTCCGCGGCCCGGACCAGCCGGAGTTCACCGATCGCGGCGGCCGCGGTGAGGACGAGGGTGAGCAGCACCCCGGCGAGGATCGCGGTGCTCGGTGTGGCCACCCCCAGCACCACGCCGGAGAGCGAGGCGCTGGCGGCGTATCCGGCGCCGACCACCGAGTACATCATCGAGTAGCCCGCGGCCAGGGCGCTCTGCGGCAGGACGGCGCGCAGCCCGAGCGCCCGGGTCACCTGCAGCCCGGCCTGCAGCAGCCCGGCCAGGGCCAGGGCCGCCGCGATGGCGCCGAGCAGCGGGACCACCCCGGCGGCGGCCACACAGGCGGCGACGGCGAGCAGCAGGACCAGGCTCTGGGTGCCGAGGCGGCCGGGCCAGCTGCGCAGCCCGTAGAGCAGCGAACCGGCCGCGGAGGCGAGGGCGTACCCGGCCAGCAGCGGACCGGACCAGCCGACCGCGAGGTGGCGCTGTTCCAGCAGGGCGGGCAGCACGAGTTCGGCCAGGGCGAGCAGCGACATGGCCGCGGCGCCCGACACATAGACCGGCCAGGCCGCGGCGAGGGTACGGAGCATCGGGACGCCGGCGCGGTCGGCGGGGTCCGACCGCCAGCCGGGCGGCAGCGCCCACAGTCCGGCGGCGGACAGCGCCATCAGGCCCGCCGCCAGCAGCAGCGGGGCGGCGGGGGCCACGCCGAAGGCGAGGGCACCGGCCGCGGCGGGCGCGACGGCCCAGACCCCGTAGGAGAGGGTGGCCTCCGCGCTCAGTGCCTTGGTGACCAGGCCGGGGTCGACGTGCTCGGTCAGCAGGGTGCGCAGGCCGCCGGGGGACGCACCCGGGGCGGCCCCGGCGACCAGGGCGAACGCGCCGAGCAGCAGGTCGGGGGCGCCGGGCAGCAGTCCCAGGCCGGCGAACGCCGCGGCGCCCGCGCCGAGTCCGCCGGCGAGGTGGCGCCGGGCCCGGTCGGGCCGCAGTCTCGCCCCGAGCAGCGCGGCGCCGATAACCTCACCCACCACGTACACGGCCGCGAGTTCGGCGCCCAGCACATATCCGCCGGGCCGTTCCCGGACGAGGAAGACGAGCGCCAGCGGGGCCATCGCCACCGGCAGGCGCGCCGCGGCGGCGACGCCGGCCCAGCTCAGCACGTGCCGGGTCAGGAGCGCGCGGTAGGTGTGGGCTGCCATCCCCGGACTGTAGGTCGGGCCGGAAATGGCGGACAAGGCGGAAGGGTGCCGCCCGCGCATAAAGAACCGGCCGGCCGGGCCGCACCGCGAAAGTCTTGCTCCCCCTCGGGGGAGCGGCAGTACGTTTCTCCATCGCGCCGCCCGAACCCACCGGCCGGCCTTCCCCCCACCGCCGGGCCCGCCGCACCGAGTGACCCGAGAACTCCCGAGCTCCCTCCTCCGAGTTGACCACCGATCAGGAGTTACGCATGCTCATACGCCAGACGGTCGTTCACGATGACTTCCGCACCGCCGCGGACATGGCTGCGGATTCCGCCCGGGAATTGACGCTGCTGCGCGAGTCGCGGATCACCGAACTGGTCGCGCGGGCGGGCTGCGCCGGGCCCGCCGAGGTGCCCTGGCACGCCCGGAGTTTTCCGGTGCTCGCGGCGCTCGCCCCGGTCATGACGTCACCGGAGGGCGAAATCACGTATCCGGGCGATCCGATGTGTCTTTATGCGGCACTGAGCGTTCCGGTCGACAGTGCGTTGCGCTCCGCCCGGCTCGGCGCCGGAACCGACGTCCCGTTCAGCGATCTCTGCCCCAGCTGGGGAAAGCCGCCGTCGAAAGCGCACCGGCTGAGCGCGGAACACGGGCTTCCGTCGCAGCGTGCGAGTACCGGCACGTCGGACGCCACGGTCTTCGACCCCCGGGTGTGGGACGCGGAGGCCCGGGCGGAATTGCGGGCCGAACTCCGCCGGCACCGGCCACGGGTGTTCCTGGTCAGTACGGTCTCCCCGGGCCATCGGTACGCGCTGGAGATGGCCCGCATCGTCAAGCAGGAACTGCCGGACTGCCTGGTGGTGTTCGGCGGCCGCCACATGGACGAGACGATGCGGTACGCCCCGGCGAAACGGTCCGTCGTTCTGGAATACAGCTCGACCCTTCAGGCCATCGACGACCGGCGGGCGGAGGCGGTGGTGGACTTCTGCGTCAGCGGTGAGGGGCAGTTCGCCCTCGACCTGCTGATGAAGGCGATCGCCCTGGCCATGGACCTGGACCGGACCCGGGCCACGGTGGGTGAGGTGGTCCGGATCCTGCGGCTCTTCGGCGCCGCCGGCATACGGGTCCCGGGCAGTTCCCTGGTGTGCGCCCTGGACCTGGACACCGTGCACGCCTTTCCGGTATCCGGCGAAAAGCTCGATCTGGCCGCGCTCCCGTCCCCCTATCAGGGCTTCGCGATCCGGTCCCGTTTCCCGGTCTTTCCGCTGCCGGACGGCTCGCCGGCCCGTACGGCCCACATGACGGTGTCCAACGCCTGTCCGTACCACTGCGATTTCTGTTCCGAATCGGCGCTGGTGGTCGGCGGACTGAAGCGGTTCCGGGGCTCGCCGGCCGAGACCGCGCTGGAGCGGCTCTGCGAATACGTCAGTTACGGCGCCGAGGCGGTCTTCTTCGACGACTCCATTTTCTGGACCGGTTCCTTCCCCCTGATGCGGGAATTCTGCGCCCTGCTGCACGCGGCCCGCACCGCCCCGGGTCCGGAGAAACTGCCCGAGGGCTGCCGGCGGTGGATCACCGACGAGGGTGACTGGCAGCGGCTGCGGCAGCTGCAGTTCGGCTGCCAGGTCACCGCCGACCTGCTCACCACCCTGCACAAGGAGGACGAGGTGCGCGACCTGCTGGTGGCGCTGCGCGACGCCGGCTGCACCTACCTCTACATGGGCATCGAAAGCATGTCGACGGACGTCATGCAGCACGTCCACAAGAACATCCGGCGGATCACCGACTTCCCGTGGAAGGCGAAGGTCCGTACGGCCCTGGAGCGCATCCGGGACGCCGGCATCCCGGTCGGCAGCTCGGTGCTGTTCGGCCTGGAGGGCGAGACCCGCAAGACCATCGAGGAGACCGTCTACGAGGTCGGCCGGCTGGTCGACGACGGGCTGATCATGCTGGCCAGCCCGAACATCCTGACCTACCACCCGGCCACCAAGATCACCCGGGCGCACGGCATGCACGACCGGCTCGACTACCACTCCCCCGACATCGAGAACCGGCCGCCGTACATCTTCTTCGAGGAGGCGTTCCCCGGCGTGGTCTCCCGGCGCCTGACCGAGGACGACATCTGGTTCATCCACGAGCAGACCGCCACCCGCTGGGGCGCCATCCGCAATTCCGCGGAACCCGAGGTCAGGAAGGTGGAGGCGGCCGGCTGAGGGGTACCGGGGCGTTACCGGCCACGGCTCGGCGTCACCCGATCGGACGAACGCGAACACGCACCGGCGCGAGACCCCGCTCGGCCTTGGGGACGGCGGGCGGCGGCCCCTCCCGCCGTCCCCCGGCCCCCGGACAGCCGGGCCGACCCGCCCCGCCGCTTCTACGCTGATCGGGATGTCAAGGCCTGTCTCCGCCCTTCCGGGAGGTCAGCATGGAGCCCGACTCCACCGTCTGGAACTGTCCCTTCGACTACGCCGAGGCCCTGGAGTTCGATCCCTCGCTCAAGCGCCTGCTGACCGAGGAACCGGTCGCCCGCATCCGGCTACCGCACGGCGAGGGCTGGGCCTGGCTCGTCACGCGCTACGAGGATGTGCGGACGGTGACGACCGACCGGCGCTTCAGCCGCCACGCGGTCGTCGGCCGCGACTTCCCGCGGATGACGCCCGAGCCGATCGTCCAGGACGAGGCGATCAACGTGATGGACCCGCCCGACAGCAGCCGGCTGCGAAGCCTGGTGTCCAAGGCGTTCGCGCCGCGGCACGTCGAGCGGATGCGGGAACGCACCCGGCACGTCGTCGACGACCTGCTGACGCGGATGGCCGAGCACGGTCCACCGGCCGACCTGATGGAGCACCTCGCGGGCCCGCTGCCCCTGATCACGATCTGCGAGGTCCTCGACATCCCCGAGGGCGACCAGGCGCAACTGCGCGCCCACGCCCGGACGATGATGAACCTCCGCGTCGACAACAAGGAAAACGCCATCCGGTCCAAGGCCGAGATGCGCGAGTACTTCCGCGAGTTGACCGCGGAGCGGCGCCGGAATCCGGGCGACGACCTGATCAGCGTCCTGGCGACGGCCCGCGACGGGGACGAGATGCTCGGTGAGGACGAACTCACCGTGATGGCCATGGTCCTGCTCATCACCGGCCAGGACACCACCACCTACGAGATCGCCAACCTCTCCTGCCTGATGCTGTCGCGGCCGGAGGTGCTGGCTCAGGTGCGCTCCCGTCCCGCTCTGCTGCCGCAGGCGATCCAGGAGATGCTGCGCTTCATCCCGTTCCGCAAGGGCGTGGGCATCCCCCGCGTCGCCCTTGAGGACGTGGAACTGAGCGGGGTGACCATCCGGGCCGGCGACATCGTGCACGTCTCGTATCTGACGGCCAACCGCGACGGGCGCAAGTTCGACCGGCCCGACGAGCTGGACCTCGACCGTGAGGGCCCGAACCACATGACGTTCGGCTGGGGCGGGCACCACTGCCTGGGCGCCCCGCTCGCCATCACGGAGCTGGAGGTCGCGCTCGGTTCGCTGCTGGAGCGCTTCCCCGAGCTGGCACTGGCGAAGCCGCCCGGGGAAATCCGCTGGAACCAGAGTTCCATCTGGCGTTATCCGCTGGAATTGCCGGTGGTGTGGTGAGGCCGGCAGAGGTGCCGACAGGCGCCGGGTACCGGCCGCGACATGCGGAGATCAACCACCCGGCGTACCGTATCTAACTCGAACGGCTCGGCCGCAGAAAGGCCGTTCCGCTCACCTTCGAAATCACGGGGAGATCGGGAGAGTTCCTATCGGGAGAGTTCATTCTTCGACGACTGGTTCGCTCGCATTTTCCCAAGAGCCCGGACATACCGGCGGCCGGCGGATTTCCTGAAACCGGCGGCCGGTGCGGCTCCACACTGCAGAGCAGGAACTGCACCGGGCGGACCACAGTTCTGCTGCAAGGAGTGCATCCCATGGCGGTACTGTGCAAACCGGCAATCGCGGTCCCCGAATACGTCATCACCCAAGAAGAAACCCTCGAACTGGCCAAGCGGCTGCACAAGGACCACGCGCAGCTGCGACTGGTCCTCCGGCTGATCGAGCACACCGGTGTACTCACCCGGCGGCTGATCCAGCCGATCGACAAGGTGCTCAAACACCCCGGGCTGGAGGCCCGCAGCGCCGTCTACGAGCAGGAATCCAAGGCGCGGGTGCCCGCGGTGGTGCGCCAGGCCCTGGACGAGGCCGAACTGGAGCCGCAGCAGATCGACTTGATCGTCTACGTCTCCTGCACCGGCTTCATGATGCCGTCCCTCACCGCGTGGCTCATCAACACCATGGGCTTCCGTACGGACACCCGGCAGATGCCGATCGCGCAACTCGGCTGCGCCGCGGGCGGTGCCGCGATCAACCGTGCGCACGATTTCTGCACGGCCTATCCCGACGCCAACGTCCTGGTGGTCGCCTGTGAATTCTGCTCGCTGTGCTACCAGCCCACGGACCTCGCCGTCGGATCGCTGCTGTCGAACGGACTGTTCGGCGACGCGATAGCCGCCGCCGTGGTCCGGGGGCGCGGCGGCACCGGCGTCTCTCTGGAGCGCAACGGCTCGTACCTCATTCCGCACACCGAGGACTGGATTTCCTACGCGGTGCGCTCGACGGGATTCCATTTCCAGCTGGACAAGCGGGTACCGGGCACCATGGAACCGCTCGCCCCGGCCCTGCGGGAACTCGCGCAGCAGCACGAATGGAACGCGGGAAAGCTGGACTTCTACCTCGTCCACGCGGGAGGTCCGCGCATCCTGGACGACCTCAGCCGCTTCCTCGACGTCCCGCCGGACGCCTTCCGTTTCAGCCGTGCCACGCTCACCGAGTACGGCAACATCGCCAGCGCGGTCGTCCTCGACGCCCTGGGCCGGATGTTCGACGAGGGCTGCGCGGACGACGGTCACCGCGGTCTGCTGGCGGGCTTCGGCCCGGGCATCACGGCCGAGATCGCGCTGGGGAGCTGGACGACGGACTCGTAGCGTCCTCGGCCGCCTGCCGGGGCGGGTGCCGGCGCGCACGGAGGATCTCCGCGCTGCGCCGGCACCAGTCCCGGTTCTCCCGCTCGAACGCGAGGCCGCGCAGACAGGTCAGGTAGGGGCCGATCCGTTCGCCGTGGCGCAGGAACTCCGCTTCGTCGCGGTCCCCGCGCATCTGCCGCAACAGGCCGCCGAACAGCTCGATCTTGGCCTCGGCGAACCGCTCGCGCTCCGCGAGCCGGGCGATCAGCACGTCCGTGTCGAGGTGGTCGGCGGCCTGGACCTTGACCAGCAGGTCGTCGCGGATGAAGGAGGGCTTGGCGGCGTCGTCCGCGAACTGCTCCAGCGCGGCGAGCCCGCCCGCGGTGACGTGGAACAGCCGCTTGTTCGGCCGGGCGTCCTGGACCACCTCCCGCCCGGCGACCAGCCCTTCCTTCTCCAGCCTGGTCAGCTCGGCGTACAGCTGCTGGGGCAGCGCGTGCCAGAAGTTCGCCACGCCCAGATCGAAGGCCTTGGCCAGCTGGTAGCCGCTGAGTTCCCCGTCCAGCAGCGCCGCCAGGACGGCATGTCGGAGCGCCATGCGCCGCCTCCTCTCCTTCGCCCTCTGCCCGGTCACCCTCTTCCGGACCGCTCCCGGGCATGATACTCAAGAAAGTGAGTAGTCAGATTATTGAGTATGAGGACGATCGAGGGCCATGAGGACGCCCGTCCCGTGGCCCGCGAGCGAGGAGACCCCTGTGACCACCGCAGACCGCTTCCGTGCCGCCGTCGAGAACCGCGATCTTCCCGCCCTGGAGGATTTGTTCAGCGACGACATCCGCTTCTACAGCCCGGTGAAGTTCTCCCCCTTCGAGGGCAAGCCGATGGTCATGGGGCTCTTCGGGGTGCTGCTGCGCACGTTCGAGGACTTCCGCTACGTCGGCGGCTTCCGCGGCGAGGCCGAGACCACCGCCGACGGCACCCAGGCCGCCGCGGACGTGCTGCTCTTCCGCGCCACCGTCAACGGCCGGCAGATCCACGGCATCGACCTGCTGCACCTCGACGACGCCACCGGCCGGATCAAGGAGTTCACCGTGATGGTCCGGCCCCGGTCCGCCGTGGACGCCCTCAGCGAGGCGGTGTACGCCGGCCTGGTCGCGGACGGCCTGGTTCCGGCGGCGTGACGCCGAGAGCATGCCGAAGCCCCGGCTCCCGCCACGGGAACCGGGGCTTCGCGCCGTGCCTCGCGCAGGGCGTCAGCCGACCCGAGCGGGCACCAGCACCCGCTCCCGCCCCAGGGCGGTGAGCGTGGTGTCCCCGTTCATGGCGAGCTTGCCGCCCGGCCAGAGGGCGATCAGATCGTCCTGACGGGTGCCGCCGCCGTACGCCCCGGCGGTGACGAGACGGCCGGTGCGCCAGGCGGACTTCGCGGGCCGGAGCCGGTGTTCGCCGTTCAGGCCCTTGGCCGCGACGTCCTCGTACCCGGTGACCTCGCCGTCCGACCACCGGACGACCAGGTCCTGGTCGCCGGCCGCGGTCCGGAAGTCCCCGGCGGCGAGATCGGCGGCGTGCGTCCAGGTCGGGTTCCGCTTGGCGAGCTGCTTCTCGGCGTGCAGCCCCTTGCCGTCGACGTTGGTGTAGAGCGTCACCTCGCCGTCGGACCAGCGCACCACCAGATCGTCGCGGCGCGTGTTGCCGCCGCCGAACCGGCCGGCGGCGAGCCCGTAGGCGTGCGTCCACGTCCCGTTGGGCCCCTTGAGCTGGATCTCGTTGCGGAGCTTGTTGGTCTCGTTGACGTCCTTGTAGAGGGTCAGTTTGCCGTTGGCCCAGCGGACGAGCAGATCGTCGGTGGAGTCGCCGGTGAAGTCCCCCGCGGTGATGGCCTTGGCCTGCTTCCAGAGCTCGTTCTTCTTGACGAGCGTGATGTCCTCGCCGAAGCCGTACTGCCGGTTGCCGGGGTAGAGGGAGAGCTCGCCGTCGGACCAGCGCACGATCAGGTCACCGGTGCCGTTCCGCACCGAAGTGGTGTGGAACCGTCCGCCGGTCATGGCCGTGGCGTGCTGCCAGGTGGAGCCGTCGCCCAGCGGACCGGCGCTGTCCGGCACCGCGTCGCCGACCGCCTGGCGGTAGAGCCGGAAGACATCGCCGTCGAACTGCGACGAGTAGGAGACGTCGGCGGTGGGCCCACCGGTCTTGTAGCCGCCGATGGCGCCCACCAGGTCGCCCCGGCTCCCGTCGAAGTGCTCCAGGAACGGCCCGCCGCTGACGCCCGAGCGGTACCCGTCGCACTGGATCTGCAGGAACCGGCCCTGGAACGCCGTGGTGTCGTTCACGCAACTCAACGGGGTCTTCTGGCCGCCGGGATAGCCGACGAGGGTCACGTCCTTGCGCGCCAGCTGCGCCGACGAAACGGAGGTGAGCCGGTTCCCGCCGCCGACCGCGTCCTCCAGCAACTGCCCCTGGGAGTTGGGCCCGACCCGCACGATCGCGAAGTCCACGTCGTCGCTGGGCGACGACGTCAGATACCGCCCGTCGATCCAGACCTTCCCCACCTGCACCGGAAACAGCCCGTACGGCGTCTCCCCGGCCTCCCCCGCCTGCGAGGCCCCGGCGCGATAGCCCGGCACGAACGCGGCGTCGCGGTACGGCTTGTCGCCCGTGAGGCAGTGCGCGGCGGTCAGCACCAGGCTCTTGGTCGGCGACGCCACGGCGCTGGCGCTGCAGAACTGGTTGGGCGTCGCCGACCCGTCCGCACTGCGGATCAGGAACACCCCGACGGTGGCCACGCCCGCGTCGGCCCGATGGGTCGGCACCATCGAACGCCGCCCCGCACCCGGGGCACCCGCCGCTTCCCGGCCCTTCCCGCCGTCCTGCACCGCATCCATCGGCACGGCGGCGCGGATCCGCTCCGGCGTCCAGTACTGCTCGGTCGCGCGCGCATCGCGGATCGCCTCCGCCGTCACGGGCGGCGGGCTCGGCGCGGCGTCGGTGGCAGCCGCGGGGGAACGGGCTGGCTCTCCGTGTCCCGGGCGCCGAGCGCCGGCACGGCGATGGCGAGGGACACACAAGCTCCGAGCGCGGCGGCCCGCGCCCACGGTATTCGTTTCATGGACCTGTCTAGGGACGGACGACCTCGGTCGTGGAGTCAACTGGCGGCTCCGGGCGCACGAAAGAAGCGCCGCCGGGCCGGCGCCCGCATGATCTCATCCCCACGAGCACCCAGGCGAACGAATGACCGATCCAACCACTCGCCCCCCTTGGGCCGAGAGTGCAAAACACGCCACACCCGACGGACAGAACCACTAAGCTACCGTTCAGTAGCACTCAACTTCAGACTCGTGCAGCCCGTCTGCCCAGGCCCTGAGGAGCCCCATGCAACTCGCCGCGATCCTCGTGTCGTTGGTCCTCACAGCGGTCGGTGTTGCGCTCATCGGCCGCGCCGTCGCCCACCTCGTACGGTTCGTCAGACTCGGCGCACCCGTCCCTGCGGGCAGCCGCACCGGCGCCCCCAAGCAGCGCAGCCTCACGCTGGCCAAGGAGTTCGTCGGCCACACCCGGATGAACCGCTGGGGCATCGTCGGCGTCGCGCACTGGTTCGTCGCCGTCGGCTTCCTCACCCTCGGCCTGACGATCGTCACCGCGTACGGCCAGCTCTTCAAGGCCGACTGGATCATCCCCGCCATCGGCGACTGGCTGCCGTACGAGCTGTACATCGAGTTCATCGCGCTCGGGACGACCGTCGGCATCCTGGTGCTGATCGCGATCCGGCTGCTGAACCTGCCCTCCCGGGCCGGCCGCAAGTCGCGCTTCGCCGGATCGACCGCCTGGCAGGCGTACTTCGTCGAGTACGTCATCCTCGTCATCGGCATCTGCATCCTCGTCCTGCGCGGACTCGATGGCGTCCTGCACCACGTCGAGGGCTACGAGGCGGGCTACTGGGTGTCGTACCCCCTGGTCGCCGCCTTCAAGGGCCTCAGCGTCCCGACCCTGCAGAACCTGGTCTACCTCTTCGCGATGATCAAGCTCGGGGTGACCATGACCTGGGCGATCACCATCGGCCTCAACACCGATATGGGTGTGGCCTGGCACCGCTTCCTGGCGTTCCCCAACATCTGGTTCAAGCGCGAGGCCGACGGCGACGTCGCCCTGGGCGCGCTGCAGCCGATGACCTCGGCGGGCAAGCCGATCGACTTCGAGGACCCGGGCGAGGACGACCAGTTCGGCGTCTCCCAGATCGAGCACTTCTCCTGGAAGGGCCTGCTGGACTTCTCCACCTGCACCGAGTGCGGCCGCTGCCAGTCCCAGTGCCCCGCCTGGAACACCGGCAAGCCGCTCTCCCCCAAGCTGCTGATCATGGCCCTGCGCGACCACGCACACGCCAAGGCGCCCTACCTCCTCGCCGGCGGCGGCAAGACGATGGAGGGCGAGGAGAAGGCCACCGAGGAGCAGCTCGCCGACGTCCCCGCCAGCGCCCTCGCCGAGGCCGAGCGCCCCCTGATCGGCACCCTCGAAGCTGCATCCGACGGCGGCTTCGCCGCGGGCGGCGTCATCGACCCGGACGTGCTGTGGTCCTGCACCACCTGCGGCGCCTGCGTCGAACAGTGCCCCGTCGACATCGAGCACATCGACCACATCGTCGACATGCGCCGCTACCAGGTCATGATCGAATCCAGCTTCCCCAGTGAAGCCGGCACCATGCTCAAGAACCTGGAGAAGAAGGGCAACCCCTGGGGCCTGGCCAAGAAGCAGCGCCTGGAATGGACCAAGGACGTCGACTTCCCCGTCCCCGTCGTCGGCAAGGACGTCGACGACCTCACCGAAGTCGACTACCTCTACTGGGTCGGCTGCGCCGGCGCCCTCGAAGACCGCGCCAAGAAGACCACCAAGGCCTTCGCCGAACTCCTCCACATCGCCGGCGTCAGCTTCGCCATCATGGGCGGCGACGAGAAGTGCACCGGCGACTCCCCCCGCCGCCTGGGCAACGAATTCCTCTTCCAGCAACTCGGCGCGGAGAACGTCGCCACCCTCAACGCCGCCTTCGGCGAGGACGACGAAGACGAATCCACCAAGAAGCCCAAGGCCGCCAAGAAGATCGTCGCGACCTGCCCGCACTGCTTCAACACCATCGCCAACGAATACCCGCAGCTCGGCGGCCACTACGAGGTCATCCACCACACCCAGCTGCTCCAGCACCTCATCGACGAGGGCAAACTCATCCCCGTCACCCCCGTCGAAGGCCTGATCACCTACCACGACCCCTGCTACCTGGGCCGCCACAACAAGGTCTACACACCCCCGCGCGAAATCATCGCCAAGGTGCCAGGCCTGCGGAACGAGGAGATGCACCGCCACAAGGAACGCGGCTTCTGCTGCGGCGCCGGCGGCGCACGCATGTGGATGGAAGAGCGCATCGGCAAGCGCATCAACAACGAACGCGTCGACGAAGCCCTCTCCCTCAACCCCGACATCGTCTCCACCGCCTGCCCCTTCTGCCTCGTCATGCTCACCGACTCCGTCAACGGCAAGAAGGCTGCATCCGACAGCGGCTCCGCCGCGGGCGGCAAGGCGAAGGAATCCATCCAGGTCGTCGACGTCGCCCAACTGCTCCTCGACGCCGTCAAGTAGCCCCGTACGTACGCGGTCGGCCCTCCCCCTCCCATGAGGGGGAGGAAAAAGCCCGGTGGGGGCGGACGCGACCGCCTACGCTCGCGCAGTGGAGCGACGACGCCCGCCCCCTCGGACCGATCCTGCGAGGTCAGCCATCATCACCATCCGCCGCGCCGAGCAAGGTGACGCAGCCGCGATAGCCGCCGTTCATCAGGCATCCCGGGCGGCCACCATGCCGTATCTGCCGCCGCAGCGCCGTTCGCACGGCGAAGTCACCTACTGGATCCGCGAGATCGTGCTGCCGGAGAGCCACACCCTCGTCGCCGTCCAGGGCGAGGAGATCCTCGGGTACGCCGCGGTGCGCGGCGAGCTGCTCGATCAGCTCTATCTGCGGCCGGACGTCCGGCGGACCGGCATCGGCAGCCGGTTGCTCGGTGCGGCGCGGGAGCACTCCCCGGACGGGCTGACCCTGCACGTCTTCCAACTCAACGTGGCGGCCCGGGCGTTCTACGCGCACCACGGGTTCCGGGTCGTGGGCACCGACGACGGCAGCGGCAACATGGAGAACCTGCCGGCCCTCACCCTCCGCTGGACACCGGAGCCCGCCGCCCGGTGAGGGGCAGGTACCGAGCGGGACCGTCGTGGACCGGGGCACTATTGCCCCTATGGGTGGTTTAGGGCGGTTTTTCTGGCTCAGGCGGGGAGTGTGGTCTTCCATGGCGGCGTGAAGGCACGTGAAAGAGGCACCGCCAGGGAGGAGCCGCACCGTGCACGAACTCGTCGCCGCCCTGCTCGATCCGGACGTCACGGCCCGGGAGCTCGCCGCGCTGCCCCTGCCACGGACGTACCGGGCGGTGACCGTGCACCGCGCGGACGCCGCACTGTTCACCGGGGTGCCGCACGAAGAGCGCGACCCGCGTGCCTCGCTGCACCTCGACGAGGTGCCGGTCCCCGAGCCGGGGCACGCCGAGGTGCTGGTCGCGGTGATGGCCTCGTCGGTCAACCACCACACCATCGCGTCCGCGCTGTTCGAGCCGGAGCCGACCTTCCGCTCCCTGGCGGAGTACGCCCGCAGGTCACCGGCCGGGCGGCGGCACGACCTGCCGTACCACGTCCTGGGGTCGGACCTCTCCGGCGTGGTCCTGCGCACCGGACCCGGCGTCAGCCACTGTCGGCCCGGTGACGAGGTCGTCGCGCACTGCCTCGTGGTGGAGCTGGACGGCCAGGACGACGCGATACGCGTGCCGGCGCAGCGCGTCTGGGGATACGAGACCAACTTCGGCGGACTGGCGGAACTCGCGCTGGTCAAGGCCACCCAGCTGATGCCCAAGCCGCCGCATCTGACGTGGGAGGAGGCCGCCTGCTGCGGGCTGGTCAACTCCACCGCGTACCGGCAGCTCGTCTCCCACAACGGTGCGGCCATGAAGCAGGGGGACACCGTTCTGATCTGGGGCGCGGCGGGCGGGCTGGGTTCGTTCGCCACGCAGTACGCGCTGGCCGGCGGGGCCACGCCGGTGTGTGTGGTCTCATCGCCGGAGAAGGCCGCGCTGTGCCACGGGATGGGCGCGGACCTGGTCATCGACCGCTCGGCCGAGGACTACCAGTTCTGGAAGGCCCCGGAGACCCCCGACCCGGGTGAGTGGCGGCGCTTCGCCCGGCATGTGCGGGACCTCACCGGTGGGGAGGATCCGGACATCGTCTTCGAGCATCCGGGGCGGGACACCTTCGCCGCCTCGGTGTACGCGGCCCGGCGCGGCGGCACCGTGGTCACCTGTGCCTCCACCACGGGCCCCGGGCAGCTCTACGACAACCGCTCACTGTGGACCGGGCTCAAGCGGATCCTCGGTACGCACTTCGCCAGCTACCGGGAGGCGTGGGAGGCCAACCGCCTGGTTTTCAAGGGCCGCATCCATCCGCCGCTGTCCGTCACCCACCCCCTGGAGGCCACCACCGATGCCGTGGCCGCCGTACGGGCGGGCCACCACCGCGGGAAGGTAGGCATCCGCTGCCTCGCGCCGCGGGACGGTCTGGGCGTACGCGACCCGGAGCTCCGCGAGGACCTGCTGCCGTGGCTCACCCTCTTCCGGGACGGTTGAGCCCCGGAAGAGGGCGCACGGCGCGAGCGTCAGGCGTCGATGCGCACCACGGCCTCGATCTCGACCGCGATGCCGAAGGGGAGGGCCATCATGCCGACGGCGGAGCGGGCGTGCGAGCCGCGCTCGGAGCCGAAGACGTCGGTGAGGAGGTCGGAGGCGCCCTCCGCGACCACGTGCTGTTCCTGGAAATCGGGGGCGGACTGCACCATCACGAGCAGTTTGACGAATTCCCGTATCCGGTCCAGATCACCGAGTTCGGCGTTGAGCGCGGAGAGGATGTTCAACGTGACGAGCCGGGCGGCTTCCTTGCCCTCGTCGATGGTGAAATCCGCGCCCAGGCGTCCCCGGTATTTCACCGAGCCGTCCGGATTCAGCGGGCCGTGCCCGGAGACGAAGACGAGATCACCGACCGTCTTCGTCGGCACGTAATTCGCCAGCTTCGGCAGCAGCGGCGGCAGCGTCAGTCCGAGTTCTTCCAGCCGGCGGGATACCTGACCCATTGCTTCTTTCCCCTCAATTGTGCGTACGTGAATACGTGGTGGTCATTCGTCGGTCGGTGTGGCGGAGGCCACCGGCGCGGCGGGCGGGGCCGCCTGCGGTGCCTCGGGTTCGGTGGCGGAACGGGCCGTGACGGCCCGCAGGCAGTGGAATGCGGTCAGTCCGGTCAGCGCGAGGACCGCGACCAGGATCGCGAACGACCTGATGTCCGGCGGGATCTTGCTGACGACCAGGGACGCGAAGCTGCCGCCGGCCATCTGGACCGCCCCCAGCAGCCCGGAGGCGGCGCCGGCCATGGCGGGGAAGGAGGTCACCCCGCCCGCCACGGACATCGGGAAGAGGAAGCCGTTGCCGATGGTCACGGCCGTCATCAGCACGAGCAGCGGCCAGGGGGTCTGCGGATCGGTCAGCCCCACCGCCAGCAGCACCAGGGCGCCGCTGGAGAAGATCAGGTGGCCCCGGACGAGCAGCCGGTCGATGGAGTGGCGCTGGACCAGGCGGCGCGAGAC
The DNA here is from genome assembly GCF_026153355.1 of Streptomyces endophytica. Taxonomy (GTDB): domain Bacteria; phylum Actinomycetota; class Actinomycetes; order Streptomycetales; family Streptomycetaceae; genus Streptomyces; species Streptomyces endophytica. The sequence goes on from NZ_CP110636.1 coordinate 6,871,013, forward strand.
GAGGTTGCCGGTGATGTACGCGGCGGCGATGCTGATGTAGCAGTAGCCGTTGATCTCGGTGCTCATGCCCAGGCGCTGGAAGATCACCGGTGAGGCGACCAGATAGCCGGTGTAAACGGCGTACCCCACACCGAGGTTGAGGCCGTACCCCCAGAATTTGCCGCTCACCAGCAGCCGGCGGTAGTTCCCCACCGTCGTGCGCAGCCGCCGTGCGCGGCGTTCCGCGGGCAGCGACTCGGGCACCCTGAGCGCGACGGCGAGCACGGTGACCAGGGCGATCAGCGCGGTCAGGAAGAACGGCGCGCGCCAGGAGAGGTAGGTGGTCAGATAGCCGCCCATGAGCGGGGAGATGGCCGGCGAGGCGCCCACCACCGGCATGATCGTGGTGAAGACGCGGGCCGCGGTCTGCTGGCCGTAGAGGTCGCCGACGATGGCCCGGGCCAGTACGAGACCGGCGCCCGCGCCGAGCGCCTGGAGGAGGCGCGCGCCGGCGAAGACCGCGATGTTCGGGGAGAGGGCGCAGCCGAGCGAGGCCACCGCGTAGAGCGTGAAGCCGCCGATGACGAGCCGCCGCCGGCCGATCGCGTCGGACCAGGGGCCGTAGATGAGCTGGGCGACGAGCAGGCCGACCAGATACGGGCTGAAGGTCGCCTGGACCGCGGAGACGGAGGTGCCGAGGGCGTGGGCGGTCTGCGCCAGGCCGGGGAGGTTGATGTCGGAGGACATCAGGCCGCCCACGCTCAAGGAGATGAGCACCGCGAGAAGTAAGGGCGGGACTTTGGCTTCCGTGGTCTGCATGCATGCCCTTCCGGACGCGGAATGCGCCCCCTGGGCCCGCCGCCTCGATTCCGGGGCGGTGGCCGGCGGTTCGACGTTCGGATCTGAATCCTAGTGATCGCGTGGAGGGGTAAACAGGCTCCTCTCGGACCGTTCCCCCTGATCCGATGGGCGCCGGAATGCGGTACCAATAGCGGCAACTGCCCTCATTTCACCCCTTGGGGCCTTACCGACAGTAGCTTCAAGCCATGCGCACCTTCATCGTCGATGCGTTCACCGACCGGCCGTTCGCCGGTAATCCCGCCGCTGTGTGTCTGCTCGAGAAGCCGGCCGAGGTGGCCTGGATGCAGCAGGTCGCGGCCGAACTCAATTTGTCGGAAACCGCTTTCGTGCACCGCGTCGGGCAGAACTCCTACGGGCTGCGGTGGTTCACGCCGACGGTGGAGGTGGACCTCTGCGGTCACGCCACCCTGGCCACCGCCCATGTGCTCCACACGACGCGGGCCGCCGCCCACGACTCCCCCCTGCGCTTCGAGACGCTGAGCGGGGTGCTCACCGCCCGGCGGCACGGCCGCGGTGACATCACCCTGGACTTCCCGGCGGACCCGCCGGCCGCCGAGCCGGTGCCGTTGGGGCTGGCCAAGGCGCTGGGCACCGACCCGGTGTGGACCGGCCGGGCCCGGCACGACCTGCTGGTGGAACTGGCGGAAGCCGCCGCGGTACGGGACCTGGCCCCGGACATCGTCGCGCTGGCCGCCTTCAGCGGCCGGGCGGTCATCGTGACCGCGGCGGCCCCGGAGGACGCCGACCACGACTTCGTCTCCCGGGTCTTCGCCCCGGCCGCCGGCATACCCGAGGACCCCGTCACCGGCGCCGCCCACTGCGTACTGGCCCCCTTCTGGTCCGAGCGGCTCGGCCGGACCGAGCTGACCGGCCTCCAACTGTCGCCCCGCGGCGGCCGGGTGGGCGTCGAGCTGCGCGGTGACCGGGTGACCCTGCTGGGGCAGGCCGTGACGGTGTTCAACGGGGAGCTGAGTACGACGAGCGCGACGGGGAGCTGACGCGGTACGGCGGCCGGCCCGACGACGTGCGCCCCGCTTCCCGGTACGGCCGGAAAGCGGGGCGCGGGAACGAGACGGCCGGCCGGTCCTCAGGGGCGGATGAGCACCTTGAGGGCCTCGCGTTCGGCCATGGCCTTGTAGCCGTCCGGGACACCGTCCAGCCCGACGGTGCGGTCGAAGACCGCGGACGCGTCGAGACGTCCGGACAGCACGTCGGGGAGGAGCTCGGGGGCGTAGGCCCGGGCCGGGGCGACGCCGCCGGCGAGGGTGACGTTGCGGCGGTAGAAGCGCCGTGCGTCGACGCCGTCGCCGTCCTGGGGCACGCCGACGTAGCCGACGGCACCGCCGGGGCGGGCCATGTCCAGGGCGTCCCGCAGGGCCGCGCCGGTCCCGACGCACTCCAGCACCGCGTGCGCCCCGTGGCCGCCGGTGAGCTCCTTGACCCGCTCGACGGCCTCGGTGCCGCGCTCCGGCACCACCTCCACGGCGCCGAACCGCCGCGCGAGGTCCGTCCGCGCGGTGTGCCGGCCGAGGACGATGATGCGCTCCGCGCCCAGCCGGGAGGCGGCCAGCACGCCGCACAGTCCGACCGCGCCGTCCCCCACCACGGCGACCGTCCGGCCCGGGCCGACCCGCGCGGCGCGGGCCGCGTGGTGCCCCGTGCACAGCACGTCGGACAGGGCCAGCACCGCCGGCACCCGGGGGTCGTCCGGCTCCATCGGGAGCGGGAGGAGCGTGCCGTCGGCCTGCGGGACGCGGACCGCCTCGCCCTGGCCGCCGTCCAGCTCACCGCCCCAGAACCCGCCGTTCAGGCAGGAGTTGGGCAGCCCGTCCCGGCAGAACTCGCAACGGCCGTCGGACCACTTGAAGGGCGCGAGGACGAGGTCTCCGCGGCGTACGGAGGTGACCTCGGCGCCGGTCTCCTCGACCACGCCGATGAATTCGTGCCCGAGCCGCACCCCGTCCGGGTTCGGCGGCATCTTCCCGTAGCGCCACAGGTCGCTGCCGCAGATCGCGGCGTGGGTGACCCGCACCACGGCGTCGGTCGGCCGGTCGATCCGGGCGTCGGGCACCTCCTTCACCTGGACGTCCCCTGCCCCGAACATCACTGCTGCCCGCACGGTCGTACTCCTGGATTCGCTCGACGAGGGCCGGTCCGGCCCGGTATGGCTCGGGGGTCACGCGCGGCGCGCTAGGCGTGGACGGTCCACTCGCGGCGCCGGAGTTCGGCCGTGAGTGTGCCGGCCGAGCCGTCCGCCACCAGGAGTTCCGCCAGTCCGGCGGAGCCGTCCGTGGCGTGCTCCAGGCGGACGTCCTCGATGTTCGCCCCCACCGCCGAAGCGGCGGAGAGCAGTCGGGCCAGCTCACCCGCCCGGTCACGCAGGACCACCCGAACTGATCTGTACGCTACGGCAGTTCCGCCGTGTTTGCCGGGGATCCGGGCATATCCCGCGTTGCCCCGTTCGAGCAGCGCGGTCAGCTCCGCCGGGCCGGCTCGCGCAGCGCGCGGCGTACGGCGTCCAGGTCGCCGGCCAGCCCGTCCAGCACGGCCGCCACGGCCTCCGCGTTGGTCGCCAGGATGTCCGTCCACAGATCGGCGTCGCCCGCGGCGATCCGGGTGACGTCGCGCAGCCCCTGGCCGGCGAGCCGCAGCGCCACCTCTTCCCCGTCGTCCAGCCGGGCCGCCAACAAGGTGGCGAGGAGGTGCGGGACGTGGGAGATGAGCGCGACGGCGTGGTCATGGGCGTCGGCGTCGAGGACGACCGGCGTCCCGCCGCACAGCCGGACCAGTTCCAGCGCCCGCCCCAGTACGGCCGGTTCGGTGGCCGGGTCGGGTGTGAGCACCCAGGGCCGGCCCTCGAACAGCTCGGCCCGGGCCGCCAGCGGACCCGAGCGTTCCCGTCCCGCCATGGGGTGTCCGCCGACGAAGGAGGCCAGGTCACCGCCGCGGGCCGCGATCTCGTCCAGCGGCGGCCCCTTCACGCTGCCGACGTCGGTGTACGCCCGCGCCAGACCGTTCTTCTGGTGCTCCTCCAGAACGCCGGCCACGCTCCCGGGCGGTACGGCGAGCACCGCGAGGTCCACCGGTCCGGGCGGTGCGCCGGCCGTCCCGGCGCCCAGCGCGGCGGCGGTGCGGGCCGCGGCGCCGTCCCGGTCGATGAGATGGGTCGTGATGCCCCGCGCCGCCAGGGCGAGGGCGACGGAGGTCCCGATGAGCCCGGTGCCGACGACGGCGACGGTACGCAGTGCATTCGCGGTCATCTACTGTCCCCGGGTGATCCGCTGGATGATGTGCGCGGCGAGCCGGCGCACCCCTTCCTCGATCCGCTCGGGCGTCAAGTAGCTGGCAGACAGCCGTAGTTGCCGCTCTCCACCGTCGCCCAGGTAGAAGTAGCTCATCGGGGTCCAGATGACGCCGTGGTCGCGGGCCGACTCCTCCAGGAAGGCGTTGTCGACGGCGAACGGCAGGGTCAGGACGAGGAAGAACCCGCCGTCCGGCACGTTCCACCGCACCTCCCACCGGTCCTGCGGCAGGTGGCGCGCGAGGGCGGCCAGCAGCGCCTCCATGTTGCCGCGGTAGAACTCGATGAGGTCCTTGTTGGCGTCGCGCAGCCGGCACCCGTGGGCGAGGAGCATGCCCCCGATGGCCGCCTGGGCGATCGCCGGGGTGTTCACCGTGACCATGCTCTTGATCTTGGACAGTTCGTCGGCGAGCAGGGTGCGCTCGCCGTTCTCACCGATGACCGGCTGGTCGGCGATGACGTAGCCGACCCGGGCCCCTGGGAAGCAGGTCTTGGCGAACGAGCCGAAGTAGATCACCCGGTGCCGGGTGTCCAGGGACTTCAGGGTGGGCCGCTGCTCCCCGGTGCGGCTGAAGAACCCGTACGGGTTGTCCTCCAGCAGCAACAGGTCCTCCTCCGCCGCGAGATCGAGCAGCGCGTGCCGCTTCCCGGTGGGCATGGACGCCCCGGAGGGATTGGCGAAGTCCGGGATCACGTACACCGCGCGCGGCCGCTTGCCCCGGGCGCGGAGCTCCCGGACGGTGGCGCGCAGCGCGTCGAGGTCCAGGCCGGTGTCGTCCTCGGGCACCGGGACGGTCGCGGCGTCCAGCAGCCGCGCGGCGCCCGTGATGCCGACGTAGCCGGGGTCGGTGACCAGCAGGACGTCGTCCGGGCCGGCGATCAGCGCCCGCAGGACCAGGAGCATCGCCTCCTGGCAGCCGACGGTGACCACGACGGCCGACGGGTCGGTGTGGATCCCCTCGTCGTGCGCGATCGTCCGGGCCACCAGGTCGTGGATCTGGCCGTTGGTGCGCCCGTACTGGAACAGCGCGGTGCGCACCTCCTCGGGTGAGCGGCCGAGGTCCTGCTCCAGGTGGCGCGTGTAGGTGTCGAGGTAGCCGCCGATCCGGTCCACCTCGAAGAACCCGTCGTAGGGGCGGCCCGGACCGAACGAGATCGCGTCGGGGTACCGCAGCGTGACCTCGTTGAGGAAGTTCATCACCTCAAGCAGCGGGTCCGAGAGGGACGCGTGCAGATCGGCCGGCCTGAGCTCGGCGTCCGGTCCGGGCCGCGGCATTACGCCTGCTCCTGCCAGAGCACCGGGCAGAAGTCCGGGTCCTGGTAGTCGGGGTTGCCGTTGGCGTCCTTGCGGACGAGGACGTCGTTGTTGTAGACGACCCGCTCGCCGGTGGAGATCTCGAACGGCCGCCACTGGTTCGTGCGGTCCTGCAGGTGGAACGAGACCGCCCGGCGCGGCCGGTCGCTGCGGTTGAGCCCGCTGCCGTGGTACGTGCGGCAGTGGTGGAAGCTGATGTGCCCCTTCGGGATGACGACGGGCACCTTGCGGACCGTCTCGTTGTTGAAGGCGGCGTTCTCCTCCAGCATCTCGTCGAGTTCGGAACGGTCCCGCTCGGCGAAGTGCTTGGTGGTCGCGTCGTTGCCGCCGATCTCCTTCCACCGGTGGCTGCCGTCGACCATGGTGATGGTGCCCATCTCCTCGTCACAGTCGTGGAAGGGGATGAAGGCGGTCAGCATCTCGTCGGAGGTGCAGGTCTGCCAGTAGTGCCGGTCGAAGTGCCAGGGCACGATGTTGCCCTCGTCCTCGGGACGCGGCGGCTTGTAGATCAGGGTGCTGTTCCACAGCCGTATCTGGCTGGTCTCCGCGATGCGCGCGGCGACCGCCCCGATGAGCGGCTTGGACAGGATGCTCCGGATCGTGTCGTCCTCGTAGAAGATGTAGTCGTTGTGCCGGTGGACGTCGCCCTTCTCCGGCTCCCAGTACGCCAGCCGCGGCGGCCGGACCGGAAGGGTCCGGTCCCGGTGACCGGCGTAGAACCGCTCACTGGCCTCCACGAGCGTGTCGACCTCGTCGTCGGTCAGCAGCTTCTTCGACAGGTACCAGCCGTGCTCCTGGTAGAACTGCACGTCGTCGTCGGTGGGCAGCAACGCCCGGTCGTGGTCGCTGAGCTGGAACGGCTCGGTGGTCATCATGGTCCTTTCCGAAGATCCGGGTCCTCGTACGATTCGTTCGGTGCCGCCGCGGCCGGGCCGTGGGCCAGCAGCTCCGGGCCGAGGGCGGCGAGGGAGGGTCGGCCGGCCAGCGCCATGGCGTCCTCCAGTTCGTCCCGCAGCAGGGTGAGCACCTCGCGCGCCCCGGCCTCTCCGCCGGCGGCCAGTCCCCACAGCACGGGTCTGCCGACGAAGACCGCCCGGGCGCCCAGCGCCAGCGCCTTCAGCACGTCGGTCCCGTGCCGGATGCCCCCGTCGAGGAACACCGGGCAGCGGCCGCCGACCGCCGCCACGACCTCCGGCAGCGCGTCCAACGTGGCGACGGCGCCGTCGAGTTGGCGGCCCCCGTGGTTGGACACCACGATCCCGTCGATGCCGAGCCCGGCGGCGCGGGCCGCGTCCTCGGCGGTGAGGACGCCCTTGAGGACGAGCGGCAGCCGGGTCTGCTCCCGCAGCCAGTCCAGGTCGGACCAGCTCAGCGAGGGGTCGATGAAGGCGTCGGCGTGCCGGGCCAGGGCCGAGCTGCCGTCCTGCCGGTCGTGCAGGAATCCGGTGACCTCGCCGTCCAGGTTGCGGGCGGCGATGCCCGGGGGCAGGTGGAAGCCGTGCCGCACCTCGCGCAGCCGCCTGCCGAGCCGCGGGGTGTCCACGGTGAGCACCAGCGCGCGGAACCCGGCGGCCTCCGCGCGCCGCACCACCGTGCGCAGCACGTCCCGCCGGTGCAGCCAGTAGAGCTGTAGCCAGAGCGGTCCGGTGGCCTCGGCGGCGAGGTCCTCGAAGGTCCGGCTGGCGAAGATGCTGACGAGGGTCGGAACCCGCAGCCCCGGCCCACCGGCGGCCCGCACGGTGGCCACTTCGCCCTCCGCGCAGGCCAGTTGGTGGTACGCCATCGGCGCGACACCCAGGGGTGCGCCGATGGGGTCCCCCAGCACCGTGGTCGACAGATCACACCGGGAGACATCGGCCAGCACCCGGGGCCGGAGGCGGACCTGACGGTACGCGGCGCGGTTGGCCCGAACGGTGCTCTCCGTACCGGCGCCGCCCTGGAAGTAGTGCCATGTCGCGGCGGGCAGCCGGTCCTTGGCGAGCGCGGCGTACCCGCCGACGGTCAGCGGCCGGGGGTCGTGACCGGCGTCGGTGGCGGAGTCGGTGTCAGTGGCGGTGGCAGGGCCGGTGACTGGACCGGTGCCGGTGCCAGTGACTTGACCGGTGTCAGTGACTGGATCGGTACCGTTGACTGGATCGGTGCCGGTGTCAGTCATTGAGCGCCGGTGAGGGCCTGGGCCCGCTCGACCGCCTCGTAGAGGCCCTTGATGTTGCCGCTGCCGAAGGTCTGCGCGCCGCGCCGCTCGATGAGTTCGAGGAAGAACGTGCCGCGGGCGTGCGGCGAGCGGGTGAAGATCTGGTACAGCAGCCCCCAGTCGTCGCGGTCGGCGAGCACGCACAGGTCGCGCAGCACCTCCAGGTCGCCCCCGAGGGAGCCGACCCGGCCCTCCACCGCGTCGTAGTACGTGGCGGGTGTGTGCAGGAATTCCACCCCCTGCGCGGCGATGTGCGGCACGGCGGCGGCGATATCCGACGTACCGAATGCCAGATGCTGTACGCCGGCACCGCCGTGCGCGTCGAGGAAGGTGTCGATCTGCCCCGGCTTACGCCGCACATCGGGCTCCAGGAATGTGAAGGTGACGGCCCCGGACGGGCTGCGGACCACCTTGGATTCCATCGCCTGGTCCCCGACCTCGATGAACTCCTCGAATGCCTCGTCGAATCCGAGACCCTTTTCGTAAAAGGCCACGGTTTTGGCGAGTTCACCGGCCGGAAGGCAAACGGCGAAATGGTCGAGCGAATGCAGCTGCGCTTCGCCGGCGGCCTGCCCGCCGGCCTCCGGACCCGTCCACCGCAGCCGGGGATGCGGCAACTGCCGGTCCGCGTCCGCGTACTGCACGAAGGTGTGCACGGTGTCCCCGAACGCCCTGACCGCGGCGGACACGGCTACGGAGCCGTCCTCGTACGCGACCTCGGCCGGCTCGGCCACCACCTCCGCCCCGTTCTCGACGGCCCGCCGGAACACGCCCTCGGCGTCCCCGGTCCGCAGCGCGATATTGGCCACGCCGTCACCGTGGCGCGCCACATAGCGGGCCACCGGCCCGTCGGCGGTCAGATCGGAGGTCATCAGGAGGCGAATGCCCCCCTGTCCGAGAAGAATGGACCTGCGGTCCGCGAGCCCGGTTTCCGGACCCCCTTCGGCTAACGTTTCGAACCCGAATGCGGTGCGGTAGTAATAGGCGGCTTGCCGGGCATCCCCGACATGGAATTCGACATGGTTGACGGTGTAGTCGCTCAACGGGACCCCCGCTGTTTGTATGGCGAGATACGGCCCACCGGTCGCCTATATCGGGCGGCCGGCCGAACCGAAAGAGCGAAACAAAATTAACCGCTGGTTGACACCTGACAGAACACACCTTCGGAGACTTGCGGTTCCTCGATCGTCACCGGCCCCTGCTCCAATGGTCGCCCGCCGGACCGCCTCCAGGTGCCACCCAGTCATCGCCAACCACCCGAAAACGGCGTGCGGGTAGCCGTACGGCCCGGCCCGCAGCCTGTCCGGCTGCGGGCCGGTCCCCCGATCGTCACCGGCAGCCGCTCCGATGGTCGCCCAGGCGCGCCCCTCGGACGCCCACCACGCCAACGGTCAACTACCCAAATACCCCGTGCTGGTAGGCGTACAGCCCGGCCCGCAACCGGTCCGGCTGCCCGATCTTCCGCATGGCCTGCGTCAGATGCTTCTTGACGGTGGCCTCCGCCAGGAACAGCTCCGTGGCGATCTCCGCGTTGCTCAGCCCCCGCGCGAGCTTGCCGAGCACCGCCCGCTCCCGCTCGGTCAGACTGGCCTCGGCCGGACTGGGCCCGTCGATCGCCAGCGTCAGCTCGACCGGCTGCACCTTGGGCGCCGGCAGGAACACCGCACCGCCCAGCGCCACGGTCGTCACCGCGCGAATGATCTGCTCCTCATCCACCGCCGGATCGATACACCCGTGCACGCCCCCCGTGAGGACCTGGGAGACCTCCACGCTCGTCTCCGCGGGGTGCAGCAGTATCGCCTTCGCCCCCGGCGCACCGTTCACCGACACCAGCTTCTGCGCGGCCGCCGCATCCGCGGTCAGCCCTTCCCTCGTACCGACGAGGATGACCTCGGGCTGCTCCTCGCGCGACGCCTCGACGGCCTTCTTCGGATTCCCGAAACTGGCGACCACCCGCAACTCCGGCGCCGCGGTCAATATCGACCGCAACCCGGCCCGCGTCACCGACTGCTCCGCCACCAACATGACCCGCACCACGGGCCGGGCTAACGACTCGCCCGGCACCCCCGGCGCACCCGGCGCCCGGTACGCGTGCACGCTCCCGCCGTGCCCGTGAGCGCTCTCATAGGAGGCATGAAGACCTCCACCGTGCCCCTGACCGTGAAAACTCCCACCACCGGCCCCGTGAACACTCCCGCTACCGCCCCTCCGGTCGTCGCCGTGCTCCCGCTCGGCCGCCCGCTCCCGCTCCCTCGCCTTCCCTTGACCGTTTGCCTGCTCTTGACCGTTCGCCTCCCGCGGACTGCTCGCCTGCTCCCGTTGACCGCTCACCTGCTCCCGGCCATTCACCTGCACCTGGCCGTTCACCTGCGCTAACTGCCCTGCCTCCAGCACCGTGATCCCCCGTTCCTTCAGAGAACGTCTCTCGCCTCAGAACAATGTCGTCGAGCCGGTCAAACAGGACTGTAAGCCCGAATCACCTCCGAACTCCCGGCTCCCCGTTCACCATTGAGCAAAAAAACGACCGGTGCGTCGGTGCTTACTGGGAGCTATAGAGGGAGGTCAGAGGGGGTGGTTGCCCTGGTCATCAATTCGCCGTTGGACGCGCCGAGTTGGGAAGTGTGAGCCATGGAACCTTTCCGCTCCGAGGGGCCGCCGGAATGCGATGCGGAACGGGGTACCGAAACGTTGCGAAGCCGCGCCGAAATAGCCAAAGAGACGCTGGCCACATACCTCACGTCGCTCTCACCATGCATTCCGTATGGGCATGTCCAGCACGCCGGCAGGGCGTGTACGGGCCGCACCCCGCCAGCCGAGGGGACTCAGAGACCGTGCGCGTCCAGGGTCCGCAGCAGGTTCCGCTCCCGCCTCTGGCCGGCGCGCAGGGCGGTGAGGAATGCGGTGAACTCCGCTTCTGTGCCCAGACAGCGGTGGCCATCACGCATGCCAAGCAGCAGGCCGGTCAGCTGTTCGCAGATCGGGTTGCCGGTCTGCTGCTGGAGAGAGTCCGCCAAGCGCCGGTAGATGCCCAGTGCGTCGGCGGACCGGGTCGCACGCGCGAGCTCGACTCCGTACGCTCCGCCTCCCCGGACTCTTGCCGTGATCCATTCGGCGCAGACGTCGGTCACGGTCACCGCGTTCAGGTAACTCTGGTCGCGTGCGAAGGAGCGCGTCGGCGTGCACCCGCAGGTCACTTCACCGCAGCCGCCGGATCGGTCGTCGCCGAGTGCGTACAGGTGGCGGTGCTTGTCTGAAGGCGTGCATGTCCAGCGGGATGGGGCAGGGACGGTAGGCGACCCCAGTCTCAAATTGGTCGAGGTGACCACAAAGGCCGGATGAGGGGCCACAGTTGTCATGAACGACGCAGCCTGACTTCGTCTACGCATAGCCCTTGCGACAGCAGCCACACAGACCGTTACCCACGTTCCAGAAGTGGTCTAGCGTGTGACGGGCAGCGTCATCCCACCACGGCCCCTGTCCCCGAAAGAGAGGCCTCACGTGCACATTGCGCCCCTCAGCCCCGAGGACCCCGACGAACTGGGCGGGTACGAGCTGCTCGGCAGGATCGGGCACGGCGGCATGGGCCAGGTGTTCCTTGGCGAGTCACCGGGCGGGGAGCCAGCAGCGGTCAAGGTGATCAAGCCGTCCGTCGTGGACTCCGAGACGCGGCAGCGGTTCGCGCAGGAAGTGGAGATCCTCAAGACGGTGTACGGCGGACGGATCGCGGGCCTGTTGGATGCCGACCCGGAGGCGGATCGGCCGTGGCTGGCCACCGAGTACATCGAGGGGCTGGACCTGAGCAGGCACGTAGGCCGTCACGGCCCGCTGCCCGCCCTGCTCACCGCCTCGCTGGGAGCGACGCTCGCCGAGGGGCTGGCGACCGTGCACAAACAGGGTCTGCTGCACCGCGATCTCAAGCCCGCCAATGTGCTCCTCGGCCCCAACGGCCCGAAGATCATCGACTTCGGGCTCGCGGTGTTCGCCGAGTCGAGCGCGTCACTGACCGCTCCCCACACGGTCGTTGGCACCCCTTCCTGCATGCCGCCAGAGCAGGCCAACGGTGCGAAGCCGCTGACCCCGGCGGTCGACGTGTACGCACTGGGCGCCGTGCTGTTGTTCGCCGCCTCGGGCCACCTCCCCTACCGTGCCGACAATGTCCATGTGCTGTTCCACCAGGTCATCGATGCCGGCACCGCACCGGATCTGTCAGGGACACCGGCGGAGCTGGTGCCGCTGCTGACGGCGATGCTGACCCATCGGGCGCAGGACCGCCCCCCGCTCGACGACGTGGTGCGCCGGTGCCGGGGGCTGATCGAGGCCCAGGGCTGAAGGTCGCCCAGGCCCGACGCCGTCTCACCAGCTACACGGCCGCTCCGGAGCACTTCCTGGACGAGCTGCTCGGCGCCTCCCGGGCCGGGAGTTCCGCGAAGGGCCACTCGGACACGGCGGACGTTCCGGCCGACGCCCCGCCCGGCCGACCGCAGCCACCGGTACTGGCCCCGCCGTCACCACAACCGCTGGTGTCGCCCCCTGCCGCGCCCGGCAGCCTGTCCGCGGACTCTCCCAATGCGACGCCCGCAGAAGGCCCGGGCGAAGCGGAAGCATCCAGTGCGGCGCGCCCACAGACCACCGCACGGCCCGCCGCGCGCAGCAAGGACCATGGTCGCTCCGGACGGCGCTCACTGCTGCACAGCGCGCAGGTCCGGATCACCGCACAGCGGCTGCGCGAGGCCTACGCCGCCAGTACGCCCTTCTGATCCCCTACGCCCTGTCTGATCCCCCACGCCCCGCTGGCCCGCGATACTGACCGGGCCCGGTGAAGGACCCCGCCCCCTAAGACCCGAACCGCCCCAGGAGGCCATGAGTGACCGCCGTCCAGACCAGCGCAGAGCACAGCGGCGCCACCGCGGACCGGACGGTGCGGGAGCAGTACCCTGCCGGTGCTCAGGTCCTCGTACGGGACGAGGAGTGGCTGGTCAGAAGCTCCACCCCGACGACGGACGACGGCACCCGGCTCGACGTCGTCGGCGTGTCGGAGTTCGTACGCGACCAGGAGGCCGTGTTCTTCTCGGGCCTGGACCGCATCGAACTGCTGGACCCCCGTGACACCCGGCTGGTCCCGGACGACTCACCGAACTACCGGCGCTCCCGCCTGTTCCTGGAGGCGGTGTTGCGCCGCACCGCGTTGCCCCAGTCCGAGCGCCGCCTTGCCCTGGCCGACTCCTTCCTGCTGGACTCCCTGCCCTACCAGCGGCGCCCCGCCGAACTCGCCCTGTCCGGAGCAAACCTCCGCCCCCGCCTGCTGATCGCCGACGTGGTGGGACTGGGCAAGACCCTGGAGATCGGCCTGACGCTCGCCGAACTGATCCGTCGCGGCCGGGGCGAGCGCATCCTCGTCGTCACCCCGCAGCACGTGCTGGAGCAGTTCCAGCACGAACTGTGGACGAGGTTCTCCATCCCGCTGGTGCGGCTGGACTCGGTCGGCATCGAGCGGATCCAGCGGGAGATCCCGGCGGGCCGCAACCCCTTCCACTCCTTCAAGCGGGTCATCATCTCCGTCGACACCCTCAAGAACACCGACCAGTACCGGCACCACCTGGAGCAGATCCGCTGGGACGCGGTCGTCATCGACGAGTCCCACAACCTGATCAACCGCGGCTCACTACGCAACCAGCTCGCGCAGATCCTCGCCCCCCGCACCGACGCCCTGATCCTGGCCTCCGCCACCCCCCACAATGGCGACGCGCGGTCGTTCGCCGAGTTGATCGGCCTGTTGGACCCGGCGGCGATCCGGGACCCGGAGCGCTACCGCGCCGACGACATCAGGCACCTGTTCATCCGCCGGACGAAGGTCAGCCCCGAGGTCCGCGAGCAGATGAAGGGCCAGTGGGCGGACCGCGGCCCGTCCCGGTCGGTGCATTGCCCGGCGACGCCCGCCGAGGAGAAGATCTTCGAGGAGCTGGCGTCCGTCTGGCTGCCTCGCGACGGTAGTCCGTCGGTGAGCCCGGTCCCCCTCTTCCCGTACACCCTGCTGAAGTCGTTCCTGTCGTCCCACGCGGCGCTGAAGGCCACCGTCTCTGCGCGCATCAAGACGTTGGAGAAGAAGGACGACCCGCGCGGCACCGCCGACGAACTGGCAGCCCTGCAACGGCTGTCGGAGCTGGCCGCCGATCTCAGGGAGGCCGACTCGTCGAAGTTCGCCGCCCTGGTGCAGCAGCTCAAGGAGGACATCGGTGTCGGCCCGCACTCCGATGCGCGGGTCGTGGTGTTCTCCGAGCGCGTCCAGACCCTCCAGTGGCTGGCCGACGTGCTCCCGGCCGCGCTGGGGTTCAAGGGGCGGGCGGCCCGCGACTGCGTCCGGGTCATGCACGGCGGCCTCTCCGACGAGCAACAGATGGCCTGCGTGGAGGACTTCGGCCTGGCCGACACGTCCGTACGGGTACTGTTGACCGGCGATGTCGCCTCCGAGGGCGTCAACCTGCACCGCCAGTGCCACCAGCTGGTCCATTACGACGTGCCGTGGTCGCTGATCCGCATCGAGCAGCGCAACGGCCGCATCGACCGGTACGGGCAGGCTCGGCCGCCGCAGTTCCGCGCGCTGATCCTCACCAGTGAGGTCGACGGCGCCAAGGACGACACGGTGGTCGCCGAGCGGCTGCTGGACCGGGAGGGCCAGGCGCACCGCTCGCTGGGCACGGCGGAGGCCGTGACCGGCCTGTACCGGGCGGAGGCGGAGGAGAAGTCCCTCATCCAGGACCTGTTGCGGGGGAAGTCGGTGGACGAGTCCCTGGACTCCCACCGCTCCGGCGGAGACGGCGGGGACGCGGGAATGGACGACTTCCTCGCGGACTTCTTCGGCTCGGTCGGTGCGGAACCGGAGGCGCCGGCGCACCCAGCGGCCCAGGCCGGGTCGGCGGACGCCGCCGGTTCGAAGAACTCCGCGTCGCCGCCCGCACCGGGCACCGCTTCGACGGGGTCCGCAGGCACCGTCGCGTCGGCCGTGCTCCCCCGCCTCTTCGACTCCACCGCGCACTTCCTGGACGAGGCGCTGGGCGAGGTGTACCCGACGCCCACTCGCGGCTGGAGCTGGACCGCGACCCGCAGTCCGGTCTGCTCTCCTTCCGCCCGCCCTCGGACCTCGTCCACCGCCTCAAGGCCCTGCCCATGGACTACCTCCGTGAGCAGCGGCTGCGCGAACGGCTCCTGGTCACCTTCAACCGCCGCCTCGCCGAGCACTCCCTCCAGCGGGCCCGGGAGTCGTCCAGCTCCAGCTGGCCGGAGATTTCGCTGCTCACCGACCTGCATCCGGTGGTCGAGTGGCTCACCGACAAGGTCCTCGTCGGCATGGGCCGCCAGGAGGCCCCCATGATCACCGCGAATGTGACGGAGCCGGTCTTCCTCGTGCAGGGCGTGTACTCGAACACGCTCGGCAGGCCCACCGTCGTCAAGTGGATGGGCGTGACGCGCGCGGGTGCGGTCGACGACGACATGGTGTCGTTGCTGCGCCGCTGCGGGCTCGGCCCGCACACGGCCAACAAGCGCCACTTCCGCGACCCCGAGCCGCTGCACGAGGCCCTTCCCGACATCCTGCGCACGGCGGAGACGTTCCTCGACGAGCGCCGCGACGCCTGGGACGAGCCACTGCGCGAGCCCATCGCCGAGTACAAGCGCCGCCTTGCCACCTGGCACCAGCCGACGCTCGCCGGGGAGCGCACCAAGGAGCGGCTGGCCGACCTCGCCGACTCCCTGCTGACGACCGGACGGCCGCTGCTGCGGGTCCTGGCGGTGCTGCTGCCCGACCCCGACCGCGGGCGGGGCGATGACGGTCCGCCGCTCGTCACCCTCGGTCCCCCACCGCTGTCCTTGCCCGCCGTCTGGTGGCTCTCCACCCCCGTGACCCGCTGAGAGAAGCCCTCATGACGTACGACTCCCTGGTCAACCGCGGCGACTACTTCTCGGCCCACTACCTGGCCGAGGTGCTGCCCAAGGACCTCAAGTCCGGCCTGCTCCAAGCCTGGAAGGAACGCGAGGAGGCCGCCAAGCCCGCCGCGCGGACCGGCGACACCCCCGAGCCCGGTGAGCCCGAGGCGGCCGTCCCCGGTGGCGGTGAACTTCCCGTGACGCCCCGGGCGGGGCTGCGGGAACTGCGCCGCCCCTACTTCCGGGCCCGCTCCTTCTTCGCCCTCCCCGAGGACGAGGACGGCATCATCGCCGTACGCGACACCGACGACGACACCCTGACGTACGGCTCCCCGGACTGGCGCGAGCGGGTGCGGACCCTCAATGCGGAGGTACTGCGCGCCCTCGGGTACGACGCCAAGCCCCGCACCCTCACGGTGGAGCGCGCCAAGCAGCCGTACGAGATCCCGGTCGCGCACGCCGAGAAGGGCCTGGTCGCGCTCGACTGCGGATGGGCCGCCGAACCGGACGCGGCCCTCGACTCGGCGGGCCGCGGGCGCCTGCTGGAGGAGGTCGTACTCGACCCCTCGACCACCCTGACCACGGGCGCGAAGCTGGCCTCGTTCCTGTTCGCCTGCGAGGGGCCGCCGCGGTACGTACTGCTGCTCGGCGGCGGGGTGACCGTGCTCGCCGACCGCGCGGTGTGGGGCGAGGGCCGCTACCTCGCGGTCTCCCTGGACACGGCGTTGCAGCGCAACGACACCAGGGCGGGCGGCGAACTCGACACCGTGGCCGCGCTGTTCGGCGCCGACTCACTGCGCACCCCCGAAGAGGGCGGCGAGAACCCCCTCGCCGAGCTCGTCGGCAAGTCCGCGAAGCACGCGGTGGGCGTCTCCGGCGAACTGCGCGACGGCCTGCGGACAAGCGTCGAACTGATCGCCAACGAGGTACTGGCCCGCCTGCGCAATCAGGGCGTCCGCCCCGAAGACCTCGGCGAACTCGCCGATCTAGGGCGCCAGTTGACCCGCGAATCACTCCGCTACCTCTACCGCGTCCTGTTCCTGCTGTACGCCGAGGCCCGCCCCGAGCTGGGCATCCTGCCGGCCGACTACCCCGAGTACCAGCAGGGGTACGGGCTGGGCCGGCTCGGCGAGCTGATCGCCGACCGGCAGCCGGTCGGCGAGAAGGCCCGCGCGGGCTTCTATCTGTACGAGTCCCTGGACCTGCTGTTCCGCAAGGTGCAGGACGGGTACCGCCCCCGCCGCACCCACGGCGTGGAAAGCGCCCCCGTCGATGCGAAGACCAGCGAGGACGTCGGCCTGCGCTTCGAGCCGCTGCACAGCACGCTGTTCGAGCCGGAGTCGATCCGCCTGATCGGGGCCGATACCCTCCCCGACCCGCGCCACGACTCCGACGAGGCCCTCGCCCGGGGCGAGTCCGTCCGCTACCTCGACACGCGGCTGCGCAACGCCACGCTGTACGAGGTACTGCACCGCTTGATGATCACGCGCGGGAAGAAGGGCGAGCGCGGCGGCTTCATCTCCTACGCGCAGCTCGGCATCAACCAGCTCGGCGCGGTGTACGAGGGCCTGATGTCCTACAGCGGCTTCATCGCGGGCGAGGAGCTGTACGAGGTCGCCAAGGGCGGCGACCCGAAGGATGGCTCCTGGCTGGTGCCCAAGTCGAAGATCGACGAGTACCCGGACCGGGTGTTCATCAAGCGGCGCGACAAGCACACGGGCGAGGACGAGCGGGTGCGGCACGCCCCGGGCTCGTTCGTCTACCGCCTGTCCTGCCGCGACCGCCAGACCTCGGCCTCCTACTACACGCCCGAGTCGCTGACGAAGGTCACCGTGCAGCTGGCCCTCCAGCACCGCCTGGACCAGGACGGCACGGAGACCGCGGCGCGGGAGCTGCTGAACTGGAAGATCTGCGAGCCGGCGCTCGGCTCCGGCGCGTTCCTCAACGAGGCGATCAACCAGGTGGCCGCCGAGTACCTGCGGCGCCGCCAGGGTGAGTTGGGGCAGTCGATCGACACCGAGCAGCACGCCGTCGAGCTCCAGAAGGTCAAGGCGTACATCGCCCTGCACAACTCCTACGGCGTGGACCTCAACGAGACGGCCGTGGAGCTGGCCGAGGTCTCCCTGTGGCTCAACACCATGCACCCGGGCATGGAAGCTCCCTGGTTCGGCCTGCACCTGCGGCGCGGCAACTCGCTGATCGGCGGGCGGCGTGAGGTGTACCCCGCCGACCGGCTGAAGAAGGGCGGCTGGCTCGGCACGACCCCCGAGCGCTTCCCGCTGGCGGACGCGCTCGCCGGTGAGCCGCTGCCGGAGGGGGCGGTGCACCACTTCCTGCTGCCCGCGAAGGAGTGGGGCGCGGTCGCGGCCGAGAAGGAGGCGAAGGCGCTCGCGCCGGAGGCCGCGAAGGCGCTGGGCACTTGGCGGAAGGCGATCACCAAGTCGCCAACAACCAAGCAGACGGCCCGCCTTCAGGGACTGGCCCGACGGGCCGAGTACCTGTGGGGACTGGTCGTACAACGGCTGGAGCTGTCCGAGCGGGACATCTCCCGGCGGATCGGCGTCTGGGGCGCGGAGGACGACTGGCTGCGCCGGCCGGAGGTCGCTGTGCAGCGGGAGAAGGTGCTCGGCGATCTGCACGCGGAGGACACCCCGTACTGGCGGCTCAAGACGCTCATGGACACCTGGTGCGCGCTGTGGTTCTGGCCGGTCCAGGAGGCCTCGCTGCTGAACGGTACGCATGAGCAGTACGCACGGGCGGAGGCGCTGGCGGAACGTGCGGCGGAGTTCGAAGCGGCGGGCGTGACGACTGCGGAGCTCGGCCTCGCGGGTGAGTCCGAGGCGGGGGCTGAGGCTGAGGCCGCAGACGAAGATTCCGGCGTCCTGATGACCTGGGAGGCGGACGCCCTCCCCGGCTTCGGCGCCGAGCCACAGCAGATGACCCTGACCCGCGACTCACTCTCCCGCCGCCGCACCGGCCGCCGCGTGGAACAGGTCAAGGGGCAGCGTCGGCCCGTCATCCCACTGGCGAACCTGGACGACTGGCTCGACTTCGCGGAGGCGCTGTTGGGCACGCAGGATGTGCCGGGGGAGTCGCTGGTGTCGACCTTCGAGACACTGGCCGATCTTTACGCCTATGAGGAGGAATTGCCCGGCTGGATGGGCATGGACCGGTCCTATCAGCTGGTTCCGCGGTTCCTCTGGATGACGGTCGCAAAGGACGTCGCCGAGGAACAGGGTTTCTTCCATTGGGAGTTGGAGTTCGCGCAGATTTTTGCGCGGGGTGGGTTTGATCTGCAGGTGGGGAATCCGCCGTGGGTCCAGCCTCAGTGGCACGAGGATCAAGTCCTCGCGGAGCGCGAGCCATGGTTTACGCTGACTGAGAAGCCGAGCGCGGCAGAGTGGCGCCTACGTAAGGAAGAAGTTCTCAGGACATCAGACGGCAACAAGGCATACTTCCTAGACGAGCTGGCTGCGAACGCGGGGGTCGCGGCCACGCTGCGCAGTCCACTTACCTATCCATTGCTTGTGGGAACGAAGGGCGACCTCTACCGCGCGTTCATGGTTCAGGTGTGGCGGCACATGAGGCTAGGCGGCAGCGCGGGTCTTCTCCACCCGGACACACATCTCAGTGGCGTGCACGAGGGCCTCATCCGTGCCGCCGCGTATCGACACCTTCGGATTCACGCACACTTTGTGAACTCAGCAAACTGGGCGTTCGAAGACCTAGACCGTGCCCAGCAGTTCGGGATGCATATTTACGGCACAGCACAGGAGCCTGACTTCCTGCACCTCAGCCAGCTCCGCGACGCGGAGGTCCTGCCTGCCTCGCTGGCCCATGACGGAAAAGGCGCAACGCCCGGAATCAAGCACAACGGCTCATGGGACATCCGACCACACCGCGAACGCGTGGTTCACCTTGACGCAACTTTGCTCACGAGTTGGCACGCTCTGAGCGGTTCAACAGGCGAAGCTTCGCAAACTCCTCTCCTCTACCCAATTGTGGTAAGTGAGCAAGGCGCGATTGAGGCACTAGCCGCCTATCCCGAAACACTCGACGTATATCGTCCGCTAATTACCATTGGGTTCGATGAGGGTGCTGCCAAGAAGGAGGGGATAATCCGCTGGGGCAATCAGGCTGTCTCCGAATTGGCTGACGCTATCCTCCAAGGGCCGCACTTCGCCTCGGCGCTCCCTTTCTCTAAGGAGCCGAGAATCCCTTGCCGGAGCAACAGGGACTGGAACTCTCTCGTCCTCACTGAACTTACCGAGACATACGTCCCAGTAAGCAACTACGTTCGATCCACCGACGAGGCAACGTACCTCACGCGTCAACAAAGTTGGCTCGGAAAACCATCCGCTTCGTATTTCAGGGTGGCGTGGCGAAGGATGGTTCCCTTCAATACCAGCCGCAGCCTTCAAGCCGCCCTCATCCCTCCTGGTCCTATCCACGTAAACACCGTGCACTCCATGGCCCTGGAAAACAATCGACTCACCGCCCTGAACGCAGGATTCTGGGCAGCTCTTCCCCTGGACTATCTGCTACGAACGACGGGTCGCTCCAGCCTGCAGACTAGCGAGGCCCGCAAGATGCCCGCCCCCAACCCGGCACACCCCCTAGCCCCCGCTCTCCTCCTCCGCACCCTCCGCCTGAACGCCCTCACTACCCACTACGCTCCCCTCTGGGCGGAACTGTTCGATCCCAAGTGGGCAGGCTACGAGGACTGGGCCAATCGCCATTGGCCCCGCCTGAAGCCGCTCGCTGCTGGCCTCAAGCCATCCTGGGAGTACGGCACTCCCCTTCGCACCGAACACGAGCGGCGGGCCGCCCTCGTCGAACTCGACGCGCTGGTTGCCGTCTGGCTGGGCATCACCGCCGACCAACTAGCAGCGATCTTCAAGTCCCACTACCCGCAGCTGTACGACTACGAGTCGGCGACCTACTTCGACGCCAACGGCCGCAAGATCGCAGGCGACTTCAACACCTACGGCCATGGCCAGACCAAGCAGGACTACCTCGATCTCCTCGCCCACCTGGAAGACCCGGAGCACACCCCACCCCCGGACGGCTACCAGGCCCCCTTCTACAAGGCGGATCGTGAGGCGGAGATGAGAGCGGCACACGCGCACTTCCAGACGCGGCTGGACACAGAGATCGCTGCTGGGCGCTGGACTGCGCCCACCTCAGGCGTCCGTGCGTAGCGAGAGCGGCCTGAATCAAGTCTGCCCCTGGCACGCTGTCAGGGGCAGACCGTCAGCGCCCGACCAGCACACGCATCTACCGGACGGCGAAGCTGACGAACGCCATCCAGGTGGCAGCACCGACCGCAAGCCCGGGGCGGGCTATGTCCTTAGAGTCCCGGACACGGACGACCTGAGGGCAAGCGACCGCCTCGACGCACTCTCCGCTGCTACCGGTGCTGTAGCTGGACCTGGGCCACTCCATGGCAACCTCGATGCACTCGCCACCGTCTCCAGCGCTGTAGCTGCTCTTGAACCAGGCAAGTTCCTCGATCTGCTTCCCCGACGTGTCCACGCTCATTCCTCTCCAAGCAGTCTCTCAACCAAGGCCAGTGACTCCTGCGGAGTGAGAGCCTGGGCACGAAGGCAGCCGTAGGTGGCTTCCAACTCCCGTACCTTGTTTCGTTCCGTATGCAGACGGCTGTCGCTCTGCACCTCCGTGTAGGCGATCCTCCGCCCATCCTTGACTTCCATCAAGGTGAAAGGGCCGGCGAGACCAGCGTGCTCGCCACGACTGAGCGGCATCACCTGAATGTCAACGTTGCGGGCCTGACCAGTCAGGAGGATCTGTTCCAACTGCCCCCGCCAGATCTGTCGACCCCCGATACGCCGGTGCAGCACGGCCTCCTCGATGACGAAGCTCAGATGCGGGCGTGGACGACGCGCAAAGATTTCCTGCCTCGCCAGGCGCGCTGTAAGGCGCTGCTCGATGATCTCCTCTTCCGCAAGAGGTCGCCACATCCGGAACACAGTCCGCGCATACTCCTCCGTCTGCAGCAACCCGGGAGCCGCCTGGTTCGCGTACACATGCAGCTCCACCGCCTCGGTCTCCAACCGCGCCGCATCCCGGAAGAACGCCGGATACTGCGCCCGAGCGACCTCCTCCTTCATCTCCAGGAGGACCCCGCCCGCGTCCAGCACCTCGTCCGCCTGGTCGATGAGCCGAGGCTGCGGGATCCGCCGCCCCTGCTCGTAGGCGGCGATCGTGGACACCGAGTAGCCGACCATCGCGGCGAACTCCGTGCGCTCCAGGCCCGCCCGCAACCGGCACCGCTTCAACTGCCGCCCGAATACCCGCAGAATGCCCGAGCCGGCCTCCGGTTCCGCCCCCGGGTCCGATCCCGGTCCCGCTTCCGCTCCCGGTTCCGGCTGTTGTCCGTCCCCGCGCCCGAAAGCGTCGCCGTCCTCCTGACCCGTCGGGTCGTTCATCCCGTATCACCTCCACCGGCCAACACGGCCCTGCGTCGACCGTCACGCTCCGCCCCGCCTACAGGCGCAGACGGGCCACTTACAGCAACTGCCCGTGTGCGCGTCACACCTCGTCACGCTAGGTGCAGGGCAGAAGCGTGGACCACATGAACAGCGAGATTTCCCCCGCACCGGGGCGCCGACGCACGCCCGAGCAGCCGCCGCCCCGGAAGGCTGTCGGCCCCTGGTGCACCACACCCAACACCCCTCCCCCGACCCCGAGTTCTCGATGCGGTTCACGTCCTCGCGGCGCGGTGCCCGCCTCGCCCGTCGCCTCGTGTCGTACCGGCTCGACGCCTGGGGCCACCCGTACGACGGTCACGCCAACGGGACGCTGACGCTGATCACCGCCGAACTCGTCGCGAACGCCGTGCGTCACGGGCATGTACCTGGCCGGGACTTCCACCTCCGTCTGACCGCGACAGACCGCAGGCTGCGGGTCGAGGTCACCGATACCCGCACCGAACGCGTACCGCTGCTGACCCGCCAGGAGCCGGCGGGTGATGCCGAGTCGGGGTGGGGGCTGCTCATCGTCGTCCGGATGGCGACGCGTTGGGGAGTCTCGCCGCGCGTCGGCGCACCGGGGAAGACGGTGTGGGCGGAGCTGCACCTGACGTGAAGGAGGGGTGGCGCCCGCCTCCGGCCAGCTCCTTTCGCGCCAACGACCAGTGGTTTTCGGCAACGAAGGCGCCCATTGTCAGACCCACGGACTAGTCTCGGGCGCTCCGTACGGTCGTGCGGCCGCACGACCTGTCCACGCCGCGGAAGACCCGGGGGAACGCACCGTGACCACCCAGCCCAACGACCTTGCCGGGTACCGGATCTCCATCGTCGACGAGGACGCCTTGCGCGCTCGCAAGGACGCGCGTGAGCTCCTCGCCGAGATCGCCGACGCCGATCCGGCCGCGGCGCTCGACATCCCCCGGCAGCGCACCCCCGGTGGCTCGGACAAGGGCGGGCTGTCGGCCGACACGGTCGGGGTGCTGATCAGTGCCGGTTCGCTGGTCGCCTCCGGGGTGCAGATCTGGTTGGCCCGGGTACCGCAGCGGACGGTTGTGGTCAGGCGGCCGGACGGCTCGACGCTCCAGATCACCGGGCGGGAGGCCCGCGAGGACGACGAGCGGATCGAGCGGTTCCTCGCGGGTGGTGGCGAGGACGGCGACGGCGACAGCGGAACCGCGGCGGGCTGAGCGCGCATGTCCGACAACGACCGGTACGCCCTGCTCATCGGCGTGTCCACGTACGACAGCGACACCTACCCCGATCTGCCGCCCGTCCGCGCCGACCTGCACTACATGCAGGCGGTGCTGCGGAACACCGAGATCGGCATGTACAACGAACCCGCGATGGTCGCCGAGCCGACCCGCGCGGAGATGTTGCACGCCGTGGAGACGTACCTGGAGGAGCGGCAGCCGAGCGAGACGGCGCTGCTGTACTTCAGCGGGCACGGCGAGTTCTGCGAGGACGACAACCAGCTCTACTTCCTCACCCGCGACACCGATCCGGCGGACCTGCCGGGCACGGCGGTGCCGGCGGAGTTCCTGGAGCGGATGTTGCAGTCCTGCCGCGCCGCGTCGAAGCTCGTACTGCTGGACTGCTGCTCCAGCGGGTCCGTCGTCCAGGGCTGGACCTCGAAGGGCGCCCCGGAGACGGACCGGAAGCCCGCGCCCAGCACCCTGCTGCGGCCGACCGGCGTGTACTTCATCACCGCCTCCGACGCGCTGCAGACCGCGTCGGCGATGGCGCCGCCCGGGTCCACACTCGGCACGTCCCGGTTCACCGGCGAGATCGTGGAGGGGCTGCGGAACGGGCGGATCAAGAGCGGCGGCTGGATCTCGCCGGACGAGCTGTTCGACTACCTGACGGCGCAGATGGCGCGCAACGGCGTGCCGGAGGAACAGCGCCCCACCAAGTCCACGATCCGGGCCACCCGGAGCTTGCCCTTCGCGCGGTCGGTGGCACGGCCGGTCCATCTTCCGGCGCTGCCCGGTGGCGGGACAGGAGCAGCGCCGCTCTCGCCGGCCCAGTCGAAGGCCCGGGAACAGGCCGTGCTGGATGCGCGGGAGGGCATGGACCGGCAGCGGCTGCTGCGCTACTACGCGCACTGCCTCACCGCCGAGGCGGCGGCCGGCATGCTGCCCGACCGCGACGGCGGGCGCGACTCGGAGTACTTCCTTCTGGGGAGGGGCGAGGAGACGATCCAGTCGGGGCGGGGGGCGACCTTCCCGGCCCCTACCCAGCTGCCCCGGCCGCAGGCCAAGCAGGGCAGGGCGGGCGGTGGGGCGACGCAGCAGGAGTACTGGTACGGCTACCCGGCCGTCACCCTTCCCGTGCGCGAGGGAGGCGGCCGGGGGCGCCGTACACCGGTGCACCTCGCGCCGCTGCTGATCCAGCAGATGGAACTCGCCCCGGACGAGAACGGCCGGGACGTGCTCCGCCCGACCGGGGTGCCGTCCCTGCACACCGGCGTTCTCGCGGAACTGCTGGACGCGGACAATGCGGCCGCCCTCGTCGCCCGCTGGCAACCGACCTGGCAGGAGGGCAACGAGGCGCAGATGCTCCAGGCCGTACGGCAGTTGCTGGAGGAGCTGGAGCTGCCGGAGCTGGAGCCGCTCGTTCCGTCCGCGCTCAGTGAGCGGACGGTGATGCAGGCGCTGCGGCCCGGCGCGCACAACGCGGCGGTGCTGCTGGTGCCGTCGGCTGCGGAGGCGAACGCCACGCAGGCGCTGGTGGACAACCTGCTCCAGATGTCGACGCGGACCGAGCAGATCCCCGGCACCGCGCTGGACGCGCTGCTGAGCGGCGGTGCGGCGGACACTGCGGCGGAGTCCGCGGCCGTGGTGGTGGCGCCGGGGCCGTGCAACGAGAGCCAGGAGCTGGTGGTCTCCTCCGCGATGAAGCAGGCGCTGACGGTGGCGACGGGCCGCCCGGCACGGGCAAGAGCGAAGTGGTCACGGCCGTCGTCGCCACCTGTGTCGCCGCGGGACAGTCCGTGCTGGTCGCGTCCACGAACAACGAGGCGGTGAACGTCGTCGCCGAGCGCTGCGACGCGATCGCGCCGGGGCTGTTGATGCGGACGGGCAACAAGGAGGCGTTGGAGCGGGAGGCGGAGAAGCTGGAGCGGCTGCTCGGCGAACCCGCCCAGGCACCGCGGCGGGGCTCGGCCACCGTGGGCGGGGCACTGCGCAACGCCCGTGCACGGGCTGCCGGGCATCAGGCGGAGGCGGAACGTCGGGTCGGCGAGGAGGGGCAGCTGCTGGAGCTGCTCCGGGACCGGGAGGAACGGGCAGCCGCGCTGGAGCTGCCGTTGACGCTGCTGGAGGGTGCCTGGGCGGCGCGGGCGCACGGGGACGGCGTGGCGGCGCTGGGCCGTTGGGAGGGCAGGGCCCGGAAGGCGGCCGGGGCCCGCTGGTGGCTGCTCGGCGGGTGGCGCAGGGCGCGGGCACTGGCCGCGCTGGTCGCGGCGGACGGTACCCCGGAGAGCGACGGCCCGCCGTGGCCGGGGTGGGCGACCGGGCGGCCCGTACCGCCGGAGCTGCTGGCGGACCTGGCGGACGCGGTGGCCGTGGAGCGCCGACTGCGGGAGCTCGTACCGCGGCACTCCGGATGGGACGAGGAAGGGCTGAAGCAGTCGCGGCTGGAGACGGCGGCTGCGCTGTCGGAGCTGTCCGCTGAGCTGTCCGGGGCGGTGTCGGCGGAGGTCCTGGCGCGGGCGCGGGGGCTGATGGGACAGCGGCTCCAGGCGCTCCGGGCGCGGTCCGGGTTCCAGAGGAGCCAGCGGAACCTGATGGCGCACCTCAAGGGCTGGGCGATCAGCACCCACTCGGTGCGGCAGCTCGAACTCACCCCGAAGCTGTTCGACCTCGTCGTCATCGACGAGGCCAGCCAGTGCTCCGTACCGTCGGTGCTGCCACTGCTCTTCCGGGCCCGGCGGGCGCTGATCATCGGTGACCCGATGCAGCTGGCCCACATCGCAGGCATCGCCCAGCAGGGGGAGCGGCAGGCGCGGGTCCGGACCGGGCTCAGCGCGGCGCAGTTGGAGCACCACCGGCTCACCTACCACCTGTACTCCGCGTACCACGCGGCGGCGCAGCACGGTGACACCGCCCTGCTGCTCGACGAGCACTACCGGTGCCATCCCGAGATCGCCGATGTCGTCAACGGGCATTGCTACGCGGGCCAGTTGCAGGTGCTCACCGACGTACGGCGGCAGATCCCCGCGCTGGACCCGGTGGGGTCGGCCGGTCCGGCGCCGGTGCTGGGCTGGGTGGAGGTGCCGGGTGGCGAGTCGGCGCGGGGTGGTGGCGGGCGGTCCTGGCGCAATGCCGCCGAGGCCGGTGCCGTGCGGCGGGTGGTGGACGCCCTGCTCGCGCGGCTGCCGCAGGACGCGACGGTGGGCGTGGTGACGCCGTTCCGGGCGCAGAAGGAGGCCCTGGCGCGGGTGTGGCGCGACGACGACCGGGTGCGGGTCGGCACGGTGCACGCGTTCCAGGGCGGGCAGCGCGATGTGATGGTGCTGAGCCCGGTGGCCACGCTGAACACCCCGCCGAGGACGACGCACTGGGTGGCGAGCCAGGTCAACCTGTGGAACGTGGCGGTCACCCGTGCCAAGTCGCAGCTGATCACGGTGGGCAGCCATGCGTTCTGGCAGGGGCAGAGCGGGTTGCCGGCGATGCTCGCCGCGCGCTCGGTGCCGCTGGGCGCGGCACCTGGCGGTGGCCACACCCCGGGCGCCGGGGACGGCGTCGGCGGGGTGCAGGGTACGGCCGGCCCGGGAACGGCGTGGCGGGAGGAGCTCACCGACCGGCTTCAGCAGTACCTCGCCGGGCGCGGGGTCACCGAGCTGGAGCGCGCGGCGGCGGTCGGCGGCCACCCGGTGGACCTCCTGTTCACGGTGGACGGGGAGAACACGGCGGTGCTGATCGACACCGGTCCGCCGCCGGGCCGGGCCCCGGCCCGGCACCTCCGGCTGACGCACGCCCGCGGTGACCTGCTGACCGGACTGCCGTCCGGCGGTCACGGGGCGAAGACATGCGAGGTGGGCCGGACGGTGCGGGTGCCGGCGTGGCGGATCCTGGCGGGTGCCGACGCGCTGGAGTCGTTGTTCGGCTGAGCCGGTGCAAGCCCGGGGTGGAAGGGAACGCGGCCGGTCAGCGCCCGCGAAGGCACCGGACGGCGTAGGTGAAGTGCTGGACGTTCCCGGTCCGCAGCCACTCGCCGACCTGGCCCGTGCCTTTACTGGTCGTGAGGGGACCGTCTGCGCAGTCGCGCAGCCAGGTCTCCCCGGCACTGGCGGTGGCTCCCCTGAACTCGGGCAGGTCGCGGATCCGGCCGGCTGCCGCCCGGATGCCCGCCGTGCGGTCGGGCCCGCCGTTCAGCACCTTGCACAGCACGAACCAGTGGTCGGTGGTGTAGCGGAGGACGCCCCAGGGCGGGCCTCCGCCGCCCCGCTCCTGGGCAAGAGCAGTGACCGGCTGCACGCCGTAGTCGCCATAGGTGAGACGTGCCAGGTAGTCGCGATCACTCGCACGCACCTCGTGCCACATCTGCCAGTCGGTGCGCGGCTCTTCGTGCAGCTCGCCAAGTTCCAGCAGGTCGTCCGTGACCTGAGGGAAGCCCCCGCCGAGGACGGTGGCGGTCCGCCAGGGCGCCAGGGGGTGCAGGGCGTCCAGGGCTCGCAGCGCCTCCTTGCCCGCGTCGGGGCGTCCCGGGAGCACACCGCCCATGTCCAGCAAACAGATCGACGGGCACCTCGGGGTCGGCCCGGGTCAGGAGCCGTTCGACGGCTTCGGGCGCACGGCTGTCCCACTCCCCCGGCACGCGGACGCGGACACCGACCCCGCAGCCGTAGCGGGAGGCGGTCTCCAGGGCGGCGGACTGCTGGGCCCGGCTCCGCTCCGGCCCGGTCACCGGCCGCAGCAGGCGGGAGAGCCCGGTGCACTCGGCGAGGACCTCCGCAAGCGCCGGTATCTGTGCCTCCTCGGCGAACGGGGCGTCGAGCCAGCCGGGATGGCGGCGGTGCGCTCCCCGCACCCGGTTCAGTTCCTTCTGCCAGGGGCGTTCCTCAGTGCCTCCAGGGTCACGCCGGGACTCGGCGGAAGGTTCCACAGCGGGGCCGTCGCGGCCTGTACGTCCGGGCGGAGGTGTGCGTAGGCCGTCCTGGCGTACTGCCGGACGGGTAGGACGGGAACATAGAACGGTTCGGACATCGCGGCTCCCCCTCGGCACTGCCCGCGCGCTTTCCCTCCCCGTCAGAGTGGGCGGCCGGCACGGCACCGGGAAAGAGCGCCCTTTCGGTCCCACTGGCTGAGATGTGCAAGTTCCTGGTAGCGCTGTGACGCACGATGTACTGTTCGTGATGCTCGGTGGTCGGATACGTCAAGTGGACGGCCCGCGTGGGAACTGAGTGCCACTCAGTCCTGTGCGTCGCCACTCCCGTCCGCCGCGCGCCGAACCAGTCCACCGGGTCATCGGCGGCCCGGCTGCTCCACGATGGGCGCAAGGCTTGAACCACCGCATACTCGGTCTGACGGTGCGCAACTTCCGCACCCTGACCGACACGAAGCTGCCTCTCGGGCCCTTGACCGTCATGGTCGGCCCCAACGCGGCAGGCAAATCGAATGTGCTGCACGCCCTGGAGTTCCTGGGCGAGGTGACGCGCAAGGACATCGAGCCGGCGCTCGAAGAACGGGGCGGGTTCGACGTCCTGGCCTTCCGGGGCGGCCGGAGACCGGTGTCCCGGATCACCGTCGGCTTCGAGGGCATCTGGTCGGACTTCGCCTCGGAAGACGCGCCGGACCGCTACGAGTTGAGCGTTTCGCGCACCCGGTTACCGGACGAATCCCGCGAGCGCTACACGACGTACCGGCGGGAGCACTTCACCCAGCACCCGGCGGAGCACACCGAGACGGTGGTGGAGCTGGCGAGCGGCTCCCTGACGCTTCGCAGCACACTGGCCGCGGAAGGCGGCAGCGAACCGGTCGCCGTCGGGCGGATGGCGTCCGCCCTCCACAACGCGAGCCTGCTGCCCACCGACGACGGCCCCTCGGCCGTCGCGGTCGGGGCCGTGCGGCGGCACCTCGCCCAGATCCGGGTGTTCGATCCGGACGTCCGCAAGGCACGTCAGCCCTCACCGATCACCGACGCGGCGCAGCACCTGCACAGCGATGCCGCCAACCTGGCGGACTTCCTCAAGACGCTCCGGGACCTCAGGGGCGACGAAGGTGAACGCGTCGCCTGGGAAGCGCTGTTGGAAGACGTCAGGACGGTGGTACCGCAGATCCGGGACATCCACCTGGTGGATGCCCCCGGGAGAGCCGGCCATATCGCCGTCGAGCTCGAAGAGGAGGGGCTCAGGGGCCGCACCCCGCTGACGGAGGCCTCCTGGGGCACCGTCCGCATCCTGTGCATGCTCGCGATCTTCCATGATCCGGAGCCGCCGCTCCTCACCTGCATCGAGGAGATCGACCACGGCATCCACCCGCACGCGTTGAGCCTGCTGGCGGGGCGGCTGCGCGAGGCCAGCACCCGCAGCCAGTTCCTGGTGACCACGCACTCGCCGGTCTTCGTGAACGACCTGGAGCCCGAGGAGTTCGTGGTGTGCGAGCGCCGTCGCAGCGGCGCCTCCCTCATCCCGGCCCGACGACCTGAAGACACCCAACGCGTTATCGAGAAGTCCGAGTACGAGCCGATGGGCGACCTCTGGTACTCCGGCGCCCTGGGGGTGGCCTGTGAATCAGAAGCCTGCGCGGGGCCGTCAGCGGTCGGTGATCGTGGTGGCCGGGGAAGGTGACTACGACCGCAAGGTGCTCCAGCACCTCGTTCCCGCTCTGCATCCGGGCACCTGCCCGGAGGTGGTTTCCATGCGCAGGCCCATCCGGCTGGCCCGCGCCCAGTCGAAGC
The DNA here is from genome assembly GCF_026153355.1 of Streptomyces endophytica. Classification (GTDB taxonomy): domain Bacteria; phylum Actinomycetota; class Actinomycetes; order Streptomycetales; family Streptomycetaceae; genus Streptomyces; species Streptomyces endophytica. The sequence continues at coordinate 6,900,973 of NZ_CP110636.1, forward strand.
TGTCTCCGCGACTGCAGGAGATCAAGAGGTTCGCGGTGGCCCAGGCCGACACCGCGAGGCTCGCCGGTGTCGTCATACACGTCGATCTCGACGGTGTCGCCGACGACGCCTACGACAGGCTCCGCAGACGCATCATCCGAGGAGATGCGGGGGACCTTCAGGGACTGTCCTTCGGCCCTCGGCGCTGGGCGGCCTACGAGATCGAAGCCTGGCTGATGCTCTTCCCGACGCCTTTCCGAAGGTCAAACCGGGCTGGAGGGTACGGGAGGCGGACTGCCGCCGCGACCTCGCCAAGCTGGAGAAGGCCAAGGAGCACCTCGAGAAGTACCTGGGGAAGCCGCGGTACCGCGAGTCCGACGCACCCGCCATCATGCGGGCCGCGGTCCAGGCGGCCATGTCTCCACAGGCCGAGGCGGCAACAAACCGGTCGTTTCGCGACTCGCGGAGACCTGGCGGGGGTGGAAGAAGTCGCCTGATCGGCGGAGCCGACGCACCGTCAGGACCTGTCAGTAGTCCCGATACGGTGGTATCGATCCAAGGGCACCGACACGCAAGGGGGACCGTCGTGAAGCCCACCATGGCGGCCGCGCAGCTGCGCGGCAGTCTGACGCAGTACCTCACCACGGTACTCCCTCGCCGACGAGGACACCCGAAGCGCGCCTCGAACGCTTCCTCGGGCACCCGGAGAACGGCATCTTCCGAGGGCCCGTACCTGCGGATCAGGACGCGTTCCACGTCGCCGACGTGACGGCTGGCAGCGGGACGTGGAGGGGTCGGCCGGCTTCCCGGGTTTCGTGCCGTGGCGACA